>NZ_CP053073.1:0-2400000 GCF_013003985.1 Usitatibacter palustris
ATGGATTCGCTTTGGCCGTCGCTCGCCGCGGAACTCAAAAGAGACCTCTCGGCCCAGCAGTACGACACCTGGATCAAGCCGCTGCGCGCTGAGCGCCATGGCGACCAGTTGTTGCTGCTTGCCCCCAATCACCACGTGCTGCGGTGGGTTCGCTCGAACCTCCTGGCGCGCATCGAATCGGGTGCGGAGCGCGTGGCCGGCATGGGCCTCAGCGTCAATCTCCAACTCGACGAGAAGGCGCCCGAGGGCGAGATCGTGATGCCCGAGCCGCCCGTGACGGTCATCTCCTCGTCAGAGCGCGCGCCCCGCGAAGAGCATCGCCTCAACCCTTCCTTTACGTTCACCAATTTCGTGAACGGCAAGGCGAACCAGATCGCGCGAGCCGCGGCGATCCAGGTCGCCGAGAACCCCGGTACGGCCTACAACCCGCTCTTCATTTATGGCGGGACTGGCCTGGGCAAGACCCATCTGCTCCAGGCGATCGGCATCGAAGTGCTCAAGCGCAACCCTAAAGCGAAGGTGCGCTACAGCCACGCCGAGCAGTTCGTCGCGGACGTTGTGCGCGCCTACCAGCACAAGAGCTTCGATTCCCTGAAGCGCTACTACCGCTCGCTCGATCTCTTCCTGATCGACGACGTGCAGTTCTTCGTGGGCAAGACGCGCTCGCAGGAAGAATTCTTCTATACCTTCAACGCGCTCTTCGAGGCCCACAAGCAGGTGGTGATCTCGAGCGATTCGTTCCCGAAGGAAATGACCGGCATCGAGGAGCGCCTGATCTCGCGCTTCGGCTGGGGCCTCACGGTCGCCGTCGAGCCGCCAGAACTCGAGATGCGCGTAGCGATTCTCCTCAAGAAGGCGGAGAACGACGGCGTACGCGTCGATGAAGAAATCGCATTCTTCATCGCCAAGCACATCCGTTCGAACGTGCGCGAGCTCGAGGGCGCCATGAAGCGCGTGCTCGCTTTCGCCCGCTTCAACAACCAGGCGGTCACGGTCGCGACCGCGCGCGAAGCATTGAAGGATCTGCTTGCCGTGATCAGCCGGCAGGTTTCGATCGAGAACATCCAGAAAACGGTCGCGGACTACTACAAGATCAAGGTGTCCGAGATGTATTCGAAGAAGCGGTACCGCTCGATCGCGCGGCCCCGCCAGGTTGCCATGGCGCTCTCCAAGGAACTCACGCAGCAGAGCCTTCCGGAAATCGGCGAAGCTTTCGGCGGCCGCGACCATACGACCGTCCTGCATGCCTGCCGCAAGATCGTGGAGTTGCGCGAGGGCGACCAGGACTTCGCGCGCGACTATTCGCAGCTCCAGCAGATCCTGTTGGGATGAACCGTTGAAAACCTCCAACAACCTGTGGGTGAATTCGACTGGACTCGGGAAGGGTCAAACGATCCACAGCTTGTCCTTCGATGTCAGCAAATCCGTCCCCACCCAGAACCAGTGTCAACTCGTTGAACGATTGGACCATTTCGGATTTGTCCCGCTCCGGGCGTCCTCCTATCAGCTATTAACGATTTGAATTTATTAAAATCATGTTGAAGATAAAAGCCACCAACTCAAAGCTCCTTGAGCCGCTCCAGCAGGTCACGGGGATCGTCGAACGGCGGCATACGCTGCCGATCCTGTCGAACGTGTTGATCACGGCCGGCGGTGGTCACGTCGACTTCCTGGCCACCGATCTCGAAGTCCAGATCACCGCGCGCGCGGACCTGGATGGCAACGCCGAGGGATCAATCACCGTGGGGGCCCGCAAGCTCTTCGACATCCTCCGGGCGTTGCCCGAGGACGTGGAAGTTGCGCTCGAGGCCAAGGAAAGCCGCATGGTCGTGCGGGCCGGCAAGAGCCGCTTCAACCTGCAGACGCTGGCGGCGGCGGATTTCCCCAAGATGGTCGAAGCCAAGGATGCTTCGCGTTCCCTCGCCCTGCCGCAGAAGGCGCTGAAGGAAGCGCTACGCCTGGTGCAGTTCGCGATGGCCGTCCAGGACATCCGCTATTACCTCAACGGCGTGCTTTTTTCTGTCGACAAGAACGTCCTGCGCGTCGTCGCAACCGACGGTCATCGCCTGTCGTTCGCGAGCCAGGCGCTCGAAGGCGACCATGGCAGCGTGGAAGCGATCCTGCCGCGCAAGACCGTCATCGAGCTGATCAAGCTCCTGGGCGACACCGACGAACTCGTCGCGATCGCGATGGGCGCGAACCAGGTCCGGTTCGCCTTCAGCGGAATCGAGATCGTCTCGAAGATCGTCGAGGGCAAGTTCCCGGATTACCAGAAGGTCATTCCGACGACCCACAAGAATCGCGTGAGCCTCGAGCGCACGGCGCTGGCCCAGTCGCTCAACCGGGCGGCGATCCTCTCGAACGAAAAGATCCGCGGCGTACGCCTGGTGTTCACCAAGGGCGCGCTGTCGATCATCTGCACGAACAATGAGCAGGAGGAAGCCGAGGAAGGCCTCGCCATCGACTATGACGGCGATCCACTCGACATCGGCTTCAATATTTCCTATCTGCTTGACGTCCTCAATCACATCGACGCGGCTCAGGTGAGCGTCACGATGGGCGACTCGAACTCGAGCGCGCTCATCGAGATGCCGGGCCGGGAGGACTTCAAGTACGTCGTGATGCCCATGCGCATCTAGCCCTTAACGCACCAGGAAGACTATGGCAGCAGCTCCTCAAGATCCACGCAGCAACGGCAAGCCCGACGACTACGATTCGTCCAGCATCAAGATCCTGAAGGGCCTCGAAGCAGTCCGGAAGCGCCCCGGGATGTACATCGGGGATACGTCCGATGGCACGGGCCTTCACCACATGGTGTTCGAGGTCGTGGATAACGCGATCGACGAAGCGCTCGCGGGTCACTGCGATGACATCAAGGTCGTGATCCATACGGACAACTCGATCTCCGTCGTCGACAACGGCCGCGGCATTCCCATCGACATCAAGGAAGACGACGAGCTCAAGCGCTCGGCGGCCGAGATCGTGATGACGGAGCTTCATGCCGGGGGAAAATTCGACCAGAACTCGTACAAGGTTTCGGGCGGCCTGCACGGCGTGGGTGTGTCCGTCGTCAACGCGCTCTCCGAGTGGCTCAAGCTGCGCGTGTGGCGCAACGGCCAGACGCACTTCATGGAATTCCGCGATGGCGTCGCAGTCGCGCCGCTCAAGGTTGTCGGCGAGACCGACCGCCGCGGCACCGAGGTCCACTTCTTCGCATCGAAGGAGACCTTCCAGAACATCGAGTTCCACTACGAGATCCTCGCCAAGCGCCTGCGTGAACTTTCGTTCCTGAACAACGGAACGAAGATCGAGCTCATCGACCAGCGCAACGGCAAGAGCGAGAACTTCGCGCACTCGGGCGGCATCAAGGGCTTCGTCGAGTACATGAACCGCTCGAAGACAGTCCTGCACAACACGATCTTCTTCGCGACCGGCGAGAAAGACGGCATCACTGTCGAGGTCGCGATGCAGTGGAACGACTCCTACGGCGAGTCGGTCCAGGTGTTCACCAACAACATCCCGCAGCGCGACGGCGGCACGCACCTCACGGGCCTGCGCACGGCGATGACGCGCACCATCAACACTTACATCGAGAAGGAAGAAGTCGCGAAGAAGGCGAAGGTCGAGACGACCGGCGACGACATGCGCGAAGGCCTCACCTGTGTGCTCTCGGTGAAAGTTCCGGAGCCCAAGTTCTCCTCGCAGACGAAGGACAAGCTGGTGTCTTCCGAAGTGGGTCCGGTCGTGCAGGAGATCGTCGGCCAGAAGCTCGGCGACTTCCTGATGGAAAAACCCACTGATGCAAAGATCATCTGCCTCAAGATCGTCGAGGCCGCGCGTGCGCGCGAAGCCGCGCGCAAGGCACGCGAGCTCACGCGGCGCAAAGGCGTGCTCGACGGCATCGGGCTGCCGGGCAAGCTCGCCGACTGCCAGGAGCGCGACCCCGCCCTGTGCGAGCTCTACCTGGTGGAGGGCGACTCCGCCGGCGGCTCTGCGAAGCAGGGCCGTGACCGCAGGAACCAGGCGATCCTGCCGCTCAAGGGCAAGATCCTCAACGTCGAGCGCGCCCGCATCGACAAGATCATCTCGTCGAACGAAGTTGCCACGCTGATCACGGCGCTCGGAGCAGGCATCGCCGACGAATTCAACATCGACAAGCTGCGCTACCACCGCGTGATCATCATGACGGACGCGGACGTCGACGGCGCGCACATCCGCACGCTGCTGCTCACGTTCTTCTACCGCCAACTGCCGATGTTGCTGGAGCGGGGTCACATCTACGTCGCCCAGCCGCCGCTGTACAAGGCGAAGCATGGCAAGGAAGAGCGCTACCTGAAGGACGAGCACGAGCTCAAGCAATACCAGCTCAAGAAGGCGCTCAACGGCGCTTCGCTCCTGACGGGCACGCGACCGACGCCGCTCGCCGGCGAAGCGCTCGAGAAGATCGCCTCGGAATACCTGACGACGGAAGCGGTGATCGAGCGCCTCTCGGCGGCGATGGACGCGGGCGTGCTGCGCGCGCTGCTCGATGTCGAGCGCATGTCCCTCGACACGAAGGAAGGCGCGAGCCTGGCCTCCAAGGCGATCTACAGCGTTCTGGCGCCGCGCGCGCCCAAGGCGCATATCGAGCGCGATCCGACTTCCGACGGCTGGCGCCTGCGCCTCGAGAAGATCGTCCACGGCAACAAGGTCGAGACCGTGATCGACCACGCTTTCATCGAGAGTGGCGACTACAAGCAGATCGTGAAGATGTCCGAGGTCCTCAAGGGACTGATCGGCGAAGGCGCGCAGGTGAAGCGCGGCGAAACAGCGCGGGCCATCAAGTCGTTCAAGGAAGGCCTGGACTGGCTGCTGGCCGAGGCGCGCGGTGGCCTTTCCATCCAGCGCTACAAGGGCTTGGGCGAGATGAATCCCCAGCAGCTGTGGGAAACCACGATGGATCCCACCAAGCGGATCCTGCTGAAGGTCCAGATCGAGGATGCGATCAGCGCCGGCGAGATCTTCTCGACGCTGATGGGCGACGAAGTCGAGCCGCGCCGCGCGTTCATCGAAGCCAACGCGTTGGGGGTTTCGAACCTCGACGTGTAATAGGAAGCAGGCGTAAAAAAAGGCCGCTTACGCGGCCTTTTTTGCCTTGGAGGCTTTCGCCTTCGCTTTTGGCTTCGCCTTTGCCGCCGCCTTCAGCTTCGGAGGCGCCGCGGCCTTCGGCGCGGCCTTGGTCTTGGCGGGCTTCTTCTTGCCCTTGCCCGCCTTGGCCGCAAGAAGCTCGATCGCTTCCTCGAGCGTGACGGTCGTGATCATCTTCTCGTCAGGGAGCGTGGCGTTCACCTTGCCGTGCTTCACGTACGGGCCGTACTTGCCCGCGTAAAGCGATACGGCCTGGCCGTCCTCGGGATGCTTGCCGAGAACCTTCAGCGCGCCGCGTCCGCCAGCGGCCTTCGGTTCCTTCAACAACGCGACAGCGCGCTCGAGCGTGATGTCGAAGACGCTTTCGGCCTTCGGGATCGACTTGAACTGGCCATCGTGGCTGACATACGGGCCAAATCGACCGATGTTGGCGATGACCTTCTTCTTGTCCTCCGGGTGAGCGCCAAGGTCGCGCGGCAATGCGAGGAGCATCTCCGCGATCTCGAAGTTCACCTGGTCGGGCAGGATGTTCTTGGGCACCGAGACGCGTTTGGGCTTCTTGTCGCCCTCCATCTCGCCCAGCTGCAGGTAAGGGCCGAAAGGCCCAAAGAGGAGCTGGATCAGCTTGCCGGTGACCGGATCGACGCCGATCTCGCGCTTCTCGTTCGCCGGGCCGCCGTCGGAGCCATCGACGTTGCGCGTGTAATCGCACTCGGGATAGCCGGGGCAACCGATGAAGCGGCCGCGGCGCCCGAGTCGGATGGTGAGCTTGTGCTTGCCACACTTGGGGCAGACCTCGTCCAACTGCTCCTGGGTCACGTCCTTGCGCGAAACGGATTCCTTCTCGCCGATCTGCGCAGAGAAATCCTTCCAGAACTTCTCGAGGACCGGAATCCACTCTTCCTTGCCGTTCGAGATGTCGTCGAGCTCGTCTTCCATCTTCGCCGTGAACTCGTAGTCGACCCAGTGCGCGAAATGCTCCGACAGGAACTTGTTCACGACACGGCCCACGTCGGTGGGCGTGAAGCGCTTCTTGTCAAGGATCACGTACTCGCGCTTCTGCAGCGTCGAGATAATCGACGCGTAGGTCGAGGGCCGGCCAATGCCGTACTGCTCGAGCGCTTTCACCAGGCTCGCTTCCGAAAAGCGCGGCGGGGGTTGCGTGAAATGCTGTTCGCCGTAGAGCTTGGTGATGTCCACGACGTCGCCCTGCTTGAACGCGGGCAGGCGCTTTTCCTCGTCGTCCGAGGGCGAATCATCCTGGTCTTCGTGATACACCGCGTAGAAGCCCGGGAAGATCATCGTCTGGCCGGTCGCGCGGAATACGTTCCCGTCGCCGCCGACGTTGAAATCGACCGCGACGGTATCGAACTGTGCGGGCATCATCTGCGACGACACGGTGCGCTTCCAGATCATTTCATAGAGCTTGCGCTGCTCGTCGTTGAGGTACTGCGAGACGGAGTCAGGCGTGCGGGTTACCGACGTCGGGCGGATGGCTTCGTGCGCTTCCTGTGCATTCTTCGTCTTGTTCGCGTAGAACACCGGCGCCTTCGGAAGGTGATCCGCGCCGTAGTTCTTGGTGATGAATCCACGGATTTCCGTCATCGCTTCCTTGGAGAGCGTGACCGAGTCCGTACGCATGTAGGTAATGAGGCCCGTGACCGTGCGCCCGATATTGACGCCCTCGTAGAGGCTCTGCGCGACCTTCATCGCGCGATCGGTCGAGAAGCCCAGCTTGCGCACGGCTTCCTGCTGCAACGTGGAGGTCGTGAAAGGCGCGGCGGGCGACTTGAGCCGGCGCTTCTTCTCGATCTCGCGGACCTTCGCGACACCCTTTGCGTGAGACTGCAGGAAGGCGATGATCTCGCCGTTGCGCTCGGCGCTCGGAACGGCGAACTGGTCGAGCTTCTCGCCCTCGAAGTGCGTGAGCCGGGCGGTGAAAGTGACCTTGTCCTTGTCCCCATCGAAGTGCAGCGTCCAGTATTCCTGGCTCTTGAACGCCTCGATCTCGTTCTCGCGCTCGCAGATCAGGCGCAAGGCCGGGCTTTGCACGCGGCCGGCGGACAGGCCGCGCCGGATCTTTTTCCAGAGCAGCGGAGACAGGTTGAAGCCGACCAGGTAGTCGAGCGCGCGGCGCGCCTGCTGGGCGTTCACCAGGTCCATCGATATCGCGCGCGGGTTCTTCACCGCATCGGTGACGGCGCCCTCGGTGATCTCGTAGAACACGACGCGCTTGATCTTCTTGTCCTTCAGCGCCTTTCGCGATTTGAGGATCTCCGACAAATGCCATGCGATCGCCTCGCCTTCGCGATCCGGGTCGGTTGCGAGCAGGATGACATCGGCATCCTTCACGGCCCTCGTGATGTTGTCGACGTGCTTCGTGTTTCGGTCGATCAACTCGTACTGCATGCGGAAGTTGTCGTCGGGATCGACAGCGCCGGTCTTGGGCACGAGATCACGGACGTGACCGTACGAGGCGAGGACTTCGTAGTCCTTGCCGAGGTATTTCTTGAGCGTCTTCGCCTTCGACGGCGATTCGACGATGAGTAGATGCGTGGTCATGGATGGATGATTCCCTGATTCATTCTATAACGCGTCCGCGTCCGGACCGTGAAGGCGCTGCACGCGACCGCCGGCGACCAGTGCGACTCGCCCCTCGATCTCGAGTTCCGCGATGCGTGCTGCGACATGCGATGCCGCGGCCAGCGTTCGTTGCGAAAGCTCGTCGATCGACGCGGGCGCGTCGCCAAGGGCATCGAGAAGTGGATCGCTCCGCAGCTGCGGCGTCGCCAACCCGCGCGGCGAAAGTCCCGCGGGCTCCATGCGCAGTTCGAGCAGGATGTCGTCGGCACATTCAACGAGCTTCGCGCCGTCCTTGATCAGTGCGTGGCCGCCTTTCGCGAGGGGCGAATGGATCGACCCAGGCACCGCGAAGACTTCACGGTTCTGATCCAGCGCACAGCGCGCAGTGATGAGCGAGCCGCTCGCAAGCGCCGCTTCCACGACGAGCGTGCCGCGCGACATCCCGCTGATGATGCGATTGCGGCGCGGAAAGTTCTCGGCCGCGGGCGCCGTGCCCAGGGGAAACTCGGACACGATGACGCCGTCCACGGCCAGGGAACGAGCCAGCGCGGCATTGCGGGCCGGATAGATCCGGTCCGCTCCGGTGCCGATGACCGCGATGCTCGAGCTTCGGCCCGCAAGACCGCCGCGATGCGCCGCCGCGTCGATCCCCAGCGCGAGGCCGCTGACGATTGCGAGACCCGCGTTCGACAAGGAGGTCGCGAACGCCTCCGCATCCCGCATTCCCTGGGGGGTGGCGTTGCGGCTGCCGACGATGGCGAGGGCTGGCGCGTTCAACAGCTCCAGGCGACCTTGCGCGTACAGCACGACGGGCGGGTCATGGATATCGAGGAGCGCCTGCGGGTAGCGTGGATCGCGTATTGAAAGGAGATGGTGCCCCGGCTCATCAAGCCATTGCATTGCGCGCTCAACCCAGGCTTCGGGGGCGCCTTTGGCAAGGGCGGCCGCGATGGCAGGCCCGGCAACGCCAGAGACCGACGCGGGCGATGCCTCGAGGGCGCCCTCGGGGGTCCCGAACGCGTCAACCAATGTGCGGCAGGACGCGTCGGAAACGCCCGGTACCAGGGCCAGCCGGAGCCAGTTCAGCGCGTCGTCGCGGGTTGGGGTGTGAAGCATCGGGGTCGGGTCCATCGGGGAACGGAGGATGCCCGATAAACGGCGGCGGGTCACGCCGCGCTGACGGGTCCTGAAAAACAACATGGGGGCCGAAGCCCCCACGTCACCAATCAAACAGCGATTGCGTTACGGCGTCTGTACCACGTCGCCAACGTAGATCGGCTTGGTGGACCGCATCACCATCGCGTACGACATCTTTTCGAATACACGGAAGACGAACACGAGGCCGTTGCGCTCGTCGGGAATCTTCAGGACCGTGCCCTCGAGCACTGCGCCGCCCTTCTTGGATTCACCGGACGCTTCCTTCGCATCGGCCTTTTCTTCGGCCTTCGTTTCCATGTTCTCGTACCACCAGCTGCGCAAGCCGCCCAGCAGATCGGTCTGCCAGGTATCGATTACCTGGCCGCTGCCGGTGATCACGTCGCCGCGGCGGAAGCTCGCGAGCACATGGCCCACTTCGATGCCGTCGCGCGAGCCACGATTGAGCGTCACGATCTGGTATTGACCGAGCTCCGACACGCCGCCATCGACCGACATGATCGAGCCCTTGATGGGCTTGTCCGGGGCGCGGGGGATGTAGCTCGGGAAGCTCGTCTCGCGCGCCGGCAGCAGGCGGTCGCCGCGATTGATTTCTTCGCGAGCCTTCGTGATTTCGAGCGTCGTGGGGTCGCCGTAGCGGCGCACGCGGGCATCGCCCACATAGCGTGCTTCGTAGCCGAGCAGCTCGCCGGTATCCGGATCCGTCAGTTCCCGCCCACGGCGGAAAACCTGCCAGTTGACGCCGTCGGTCGAGGCAATGCGGTCGGCGTAGGCGATGCTGCCGGCCCCGACGAGGATGCGGCTCTCTTCGGTGGCGACGATCGCGGGCGCGGTGTCCAGGCCATTGGCTTCGACCACCATCGGCTGTGTGAGGAAGGGGCCGATCGCGGCGCCCGGGATGCTGGGCACGGCGACGCCGAGCGCGGCGATGCGGGTGCGGGGTTCGAGGCGGACGACGTTACCGGCGGCCTGCTCGGCAGTCCCGCCCGACGCGCCACCTTCGCCACCGCTGCCGCCGGAAACGATCGAAAGCTCCGGATAGGCTCCGGAACGGTCCAGCTTGATGATGTCGCCCGGGTAGATGAGGTGCGGGTTCTTGATCTGCTCCCGGTTCATCTGCCAAAGCAGGGGCCACTTGAACGGTTCCTTCAGGAACCGGCCCGAAATGTGCCAAAGCGTGTCGCCCTTGACCACGGTGTACTGGGTCGGAGCGTCGGTTTGGAGGTCTGCGTTCGTCGCTTTGGTTGCGGGAACGGGGCCATTGGCCAGGAGTCCCGTCGGAACCAAACTGATGCCTGCGACGACTAAAGCTATAATTCTCTTGCGCATGGCGGCTCTCACTTGTGGATATGGAGCACGGGACCCATATTCGAAAAGGGTTACGCCCCCCTTTTCATGTAGTGCGGTAGATTCTGCACATAATCCATTCAATTAGCAAGCTTTTATGGCCATTCTCGAGATCCTCCAGTACCCGGACCCACGGCTGCATGCAGCCGCCCAGCGCGTCGACAAGATCGATGCGCAGACGCGCCAGCTCATCGACGACATGGCGGAGACGATGTATGCCGCGCCGGGGATCGGGCTCGCTGCCACGCAAGTGGACGTTCACAAACAGATCATCGTGATCGACGTGAGCGAGGACAAAAGCGACCTGCGCGTCTTCATCAACCCGGAGATCCAGCGCCGTGAAGGCGTTTCGACGGGACAGGAAGGCTGCTTGTCGGTCCCCGGCATTTATGACAACGTCGAACGGGCCGACAGCGTCACGGTCACGGCGCTCGACCGCAGCGGCGCCCGATTCACCCTCAATGCTTCCGGGTTGCTCGCCGCATGCATCCAGCATGAGATGGACCACCTGCACGGGCGCGTCTTCGTCGAATACCTCTCGGAACTGAAGCAGAACCGCATTCGCGCGAAGCTGAAGAAACGCCAGCGCAAGGCCGCCTAGAAAGGCGCGCCGCTTTCTTGCGCGTCGTCTTCGCCGGCACCCCCGCATTCGCCGCGCGGGCCCTGGAGGCCCTCCTCGCCGCCGGGCATGAAATCCCGCTCGTCCTGACCCAGCCGGATCGACCGGCAGGGCGAGGCCTGCGGCTTGCCGCCAGCCCCGTGTCCGACTGGGCTTCCCAACGCGGGATCGCCCTGCACAAGCCAGTGAACCTTCGAACGGAAGAGGCCCGCGAGCCAATTCGCAAGGCGAAGCCCGATGTCGTTGTGGTCGCGGCCTATGGGCTGATCCTCCCCCAGGCAGTGCTCGATATCCCGTCGGGCGGGTGCCTCAACATTCATGCCTCCCTGCTTCCCCGATGGCGGGGCGCCGCACCGATCCAGCGGGCCCTCCTCGCCGGCGACACGCGCACGGGCGTCGGCATCATGAGGATGGAGGCCGGCCTCGATACGGGCCCGGTGCTCCTCGAAAAGGTCATCGACATCGAGCCACGCGAAACCAGTGGATCGTTGACTGAGCGCCTTGCCGAACTAGGTGCCAATGCCATTGTGCAAGCGCTCGCTAACCTCAGTCGGCTGGCGCCGCGAACTCAAGACGAGGCCACAGCCACCTATGCCTCGAAGATCACGAAGGGCGAAGCGAGGATCAACTGGAGCCAGTCGGCCGAGATAATCGACCGGCAGATTCGGGCGTACAACCCGTTTCCTGGCGCGGAGACCGTTCAAGGGGGGCTGCCCCTCAAGATATGGACGGCCAGCCCCGTGGAGGGCATGGGAAGCCCGGGAACGGTGCTGGCGGCCTCACCGGTCGAACTCAGGGTGGCCTGCGGGTCGGGAGCGCTCGCGATCGAGCAGGTACAGCGCGCCGGGTCGCGCCGGATGGCCGTTTCCGAGTACCTTCGAGGCACGCCGTTGGAGCCCGGATCCCGCTTGGGGGATGTGGAGAAACCCTAGAGCGCGTCGGGGAATTACGACAAAAAGTGTGGCAAAATCTCTACTTTAGTGGTAATTTAACAACACTCTCACTTGCGTTTGCCTAATTCATGCGCAACGCGACGGCTTTGACCATACATTCCCGGCTCGCGGCCGGGACCCTGCAGGCTGCGCGCCTGTGGATGGCGCTCGCCGCGCTGATGGTCGCCCTGTGCCTGCCGATGGGAGTCCACGCTGAAGGAATCTCCATCACCAAGGCTACGGTCGAGCCTGGCGTGGACGGTTGGCAACTCGATGCCGAATTCGACATGCAGTTCAGTCCGCGACTCGAGGAAGCGGTGACGCGCGGCGTGCCTCTCTACTTTGTCGTCGAGTTCGAGCTCTCCCGGCCACGCTGGTATTGGTTCGACGAGAAGCCGGTGCGCCTGTCGCAGACCTACAAGATCAGCTACACGCCGCTCCTGCGGCAGTACAGGCTGTCGGTCGGCACCCTGTACCAGAACTTCACGCGCTTCGACGAAGTGAAGCGCGTGCTCGCACGCACCCGCGCCTGGCATGTGGCCGACAAAGGTGCGCTCGCGAAGGATGTTGCTTACCAGGCGAATCTGCGCATGCGCCTGGATACCGCCCAGCTGCCCAAACCGTTTCAGCTGAACGCCCTCGCCTCAAGCGACTGGACGCTCGCGTCGGAATGGCACCGCTGGACGGTCACTCCGTAGCGGGAGTCTCGTGAAGGCCCTGATCTTCCTCTGCGTCGTCACCGGCGCAGCGCTTGTCTACCTCCTCTCCGAAGCCTCTTCGAACACCGCGCTCTTCGCGCAGAACTACCCGGTTCTCCTTGGGCTGGGCGGCGGCTTGTCGCTGGGGCTCATGGGCCTCATCGGCTACCAGCTCTACGTCCTGCGCAAGAAGCTCAAGGAACGCGTCTTCGGTTCCAAGCTCACGCTGCGCCTGATGGTCGTGTTCGCGCTGATGGCGCTGATTCCTGGCGGCCTGGTGTACGCGATCTCCTTCCAGTTCCTGCAGCGCTCGATCGAATCGTGGTTCGACGTACGCGTCGACGAGTCGCTCGCGGGTGGCCTGAACCTCGCACGCAGCGCACTCGAGAACTCCCTCAAGGAGCTCGCGCAGAAGGCCGACGCCATGTCGCTGGCGCTCGCCAGCGCGCAGGCCGTCGAGGCCGCGACGCTCAATCGGCTTCGCGAGCAGCACTCCATCGAAGAGGCCACGCTGCTGACGCCACGCGGCCGAGTCATCGCCCAATCGGGCTCGGAGCCGGTAGCGCTGCTCCCGGACCTGCCCGGCGCGAATCTCCTGCGCCAGGTCCGTGCCCAGCAGCCAGTGCGCTCCATCGAATCGATTCCCGAGCGGGGACTCTACTTGCGCGTGATCGTGCCGGTGAACGTGCTCACGATCGCCGACGACATGCGCATCCTGCAGGTCCTGCAGCGCGTTCCCACCGCGATCGCGCGCGATGCCAAGGTGGTCGAGAAAGGCTACAGCGATTACCAGGAGCTGCTGCTCGCCCGCAAGGGACTCAAGCAGATCTTCGGCCTCACCCTCACGCTCGCGATGCTGCTCACGCTGTTCTCCGCGCTCGCGCTCGCGTTCCTGCTTTCCGAGCGGCTCTCCGCGCCGCTGTCCGCGCTCGCCGAGGCCACGCGTGCGATCGCGAAGGGCGACTACTCGAAACTCAATCCGGTAAAGAGCCGGGACGAGTTCGGCGTGCTTACCCAGTCGTTCAACACGATGACGCGCCAGATCGCCGATGCCACCGAGGCGATGGAGCGCAACCAGCAGCAGCTCGAGAACGCGAAGACCTACCTCGAGAGCATCCTGTCGAACCTCACGTCGGGTGTGCTCACGCTCGACGAGCGCCAGTACGTGAAGACGGTCAACGCGGCAGCCAACGACATCCTCGCAATCACTCCTGGCGCGTTTCACGGGCTTCGACTGCCCGAGTGGGCGCGCCATGTGCCTACCGTCGCTCCTTTTGCCGAGGTGGTCCTTCGCCACTTCGCATCGTCTGCGCCGGGGCAGTGGGAGGAGCAGATGGAGTTTCGCCGCGCCGATGGACAGCGGACGCTGCTGCTGCGGGGAACGCGCCTCGGGATGAGTGGCGGGGGCGACAACGGTTACGTGGTCGTGTTCGACGACATCACCCACCTCATCCAGGCGCAGCGCGACGCGGCGTGGGGTGAAGTGGCGCGGCGCCTCGCGCACGAGATCAAGAACCCGCTCACGCCGATCCAGCTCGCAGCCGAGCGCATGCAGCAGAAGCTCGTGGCGAAACTTCCCGAGCAGGAAGCCGACATGCTGCGACGCTCGACGAGCACGATCGTGAGCCACGTCGCCGCGCTCAAGGGCATGGTCGACGACTTCACGCAGTACGCGCACGCCTCGCGCATGAACGCCCGCGCGGTCGTGCTGAACGATCTCGTGCGCGAAGTGCTCTTCCTCTACGAGTCGATGGGCGTGTCGATCGAGGCCCGCCTCGGCGACAACCTGCCCGCGGTGTTCGCCGATCCCGCGATGCTGCGCCAGGTCCTGCACAACCTCTTCCAGAACGCGCTCGATGCGCTGACCGGCATGGACCAGCCGCGCATTCTCGTTTCGACGAGCCTGGGTACGGGCGGCGTCCTTCTCACGGTGCGCGACAACGGCACCGGAATCGCCGACACGGTGATGGGACGCATCTTCGAACCCTATGTGACCACCAAGCCCAAGGGCACGGGGTTGGGCCTCGCGATCGTGAAGAAGATCGTCGATGAGCACCACGGCCGCATCCTGGTCGAGAACGTCAAGCCCCATGGGGCGAACGTCAGCATCGTGCTCCCGCCGAAAGCCGCGTAACCTTGGGATCTACCGTCCGAATCGATCCCCTGTAGCTCATGTCCGCAAACCAGATCCTCGTCGTCGACGACGAAGTCGGCATCCGAGAACTTCTTTTCGAGATCCTCCGGGATGAAGGCTATGGCGTACGCCTGGCCGAGAACGCCCAGACCGCGCGCACCGCCCGTAAGGAGATGCGGCCGGACCTCGTCCTGCTCGATATCTGGATGCCCGATACCGACGGGATCACGCTCCTGAAGGAGTGGGCCGGATCGGGATTGCTCACCATGCCGGTCGTGATGATGTCCGGCCACGGCACGATCGACTCGGCGGTCGAGGCTACGCGCATCGGTGCGTTCGACTTCCTCGAGAAGCCCATCAGCCTTCCCAAGCTGCTCGCGACGGTGGGCAAGGCGCTTGCCGGCGGCCGTGTGCTACCGAAGTCGGGCCTCACGATCGTCAACATGGGCCGCGCCCGCGCAGTCCAGGAGCTGCGCCAGCGCCTCGAGCAGGTGAGCCGCCTGCGTACGCCCGTCCTCTTCGTGGGCGAGCCCGGATGCGGCTTCGAAATCTGCGCGCGCCATCTTCATCTCGCCAACGCTCCGTGGGTAGCGCCCGAGAACACCGATTGGCTCGCAGCCAATCCGTTCGAGCCGCTCAATGACGCGCGCGACGGCACGCTGTTCCTCCCCGAGATCGGCATGCTCAGCAAGGCGGAGCAGAAGGGTCTCGTGCAGCTGCTGGGCAAGTTGGAGAAGTTCAACGTGCGGCTGGTGTGCGCCTCCACCGCGCCGCTACCCGAGATGTCCGAGGACGGGCGTTTCGATGCGAACCTCTATAACCAGCTTTCGGGACTCACGATCCGCGTGCCGTCGCTGAGCGATCACGCCGAAGACATTCCCGAGATCGCGATGACGTTGCTCACGCAACTGGTGGACGCCAACGAGGTCCCGCTGCGCACGCTCACGGTCGGCGCGCTCAATGTGATGCGCAACCTCGACTGGCCCGGAAACATTCCCGTGCTGCAGAACGTCGTGAAGACGCTCTCGCTCACCGCCCTGGCCAACGACATCACGGGCGACGACGTGAATCGTGTCGCGCGCGAATTCAGCCTCGCGCCGCGGGAGCAAGCCACGACCGAAGTGGGCGTCTCACTCGACATGCCGCTGCGCGATGCGCGCGAACAGTTCGAGAAGCAGTACTTCCTGCACCACATCCGCCGCGAAGACGGCAACATGTCGCGCGTGGCCGATCGCGTGGGGCTCGAGCGCACGCACCTTTACCGCAAGCTCAAGCAGCTCGGAATCCGGCCCTCCGGCAAGGGCGAGGACTCCACCGGGGACTGACGCGTCACGCTAGTGCGCGTCGATCTGCCCCAGGCGCACGGCCGTGAGGCCCGTCTTGATGTTGTGCGGCACCGGCATCACCAGCACACAGTTGTCGTAGGGAGCGCGCACCGGCGCATCCCCATCCCACGCGATGAGATCTCCCTGTCGCGGAATGATCTCCAGCCCCGAGAAATCCTTGGCGAACCGAAACGCCGGAGACGTCGCGACCACGGCTTGCGTGACGCGGATGACCTTCTGCGGCGCGGCCGCGGCCTTGTCGATCTCGCGATCGACGAGCTCCCTGTCCATCACGTCGAGTGCGCGCAGGAACCGCCACGTGACCTGCCAGGCCACATGTTCGGCGGCGCGCTCCCAGTGCTGGCCGCACTCGATGAGCAGCGCATTCTTGGGGCTGGCCGGATCGCCGAACCCGCCGTAGTCGCGCATGCGGGTGCCGTTGGCGTGCCCCTTGTCGCAGACGATGTGCTCGGGTGAGCCGAGATCGCGTGCAAACCGGATTCCCTTGTCGAGCGGGCCGCAAATCATCACGGCGGGACTCGGCTCGAGCATCGAATGGATGTCGAGCAAATAGTCGGCCGCATCCACGTGCGGGCGAAGCTGGCGGGCGCGGCCGAGCTCGACGCTCATGCGCGAGCCCGACAGGGTTTCGGGCGTCCACACGCGATTGAAGTCTTCATCGATGAAGCGCGTGGCGTACGGCCGTTCGGGATCGAAGCGAAAGAAGGCTTCCACGTTCGCGAAGGCGAGCGTGAGCGTCCCTCTCGCGGGACGCACGCCCATGCGCAGCAGCCGGTCGACGGCGATCGCGCCGCAGATCTCGTTGCCGTGCGTGAGCGCGTTGACCATCACGTGCGGGCCCGGCTTGCCGCTTTCGAACGTGTGGACGAACTCGGTTCCGGTCGGCGAACGCCGGTGGATCTCGATGTCGGGAGCTTTCAGTTCGACTTGGATGTCGCGCATGCGGGCCTCAGTGCTTGTGGTGGCCGTGCGAATGGCCGGAGTGGTCGTGATCGTGATGATGGTCATGGCCGCAGTCGGGGCCATGCTCGTGATGATGGTCGTGACCCGGGGCACAGACATGCGAACCGTGCTCGCGCGCGTAGTCAGCGACGGCTTTCACCATCCGGTCGAGGTTCGCGCGGAGCGTTTCGAATCCCGAGGAACGCGTGCGCGTGCGCTCATCCATGTAGAGGCGGCGATTGACCTCGATCTGCAGGCTGTGCCGGCCCGCTGCGGGATCAGAGAATGCGCGAACCAGCTCCACGCCCTTGTAGGGATCGTTGACCTTCACGTCATAGCCCAGGCCACGCAGCGTCGTGGCCACGAGCGCGGTGAACTCCGGTGAACACGTCGTTCCGTCGCGATCGCCGAGCACGAAGTCCGAGCGGGACTTGCCCGGCCCTTCCTCGGAGATGTTGCTGCTCACCGCCGGCATGGAATGGCAGTTGATGTGCCAGACCGCGCCGAAGTGGGCGTGGGCGGCGTCGAGCGCGTCCTTAACGGCCTTTTGGTAAGGCTGGTGGAACTGCGTGATGCGCCGCTTCACTTCGGCGACGGTGAGCTTGCGCGTGTAGATCGGCTCGCCCGTGTCGAGGATGCGCCAGATGAGGCCGATGCCGAGCTCCGTCTTCCGGCTCGCCTGTGCGGGCCCGGGCCACGGCGCGTCGATGAGCGCCGTGTCGATATCGAGCACGGAGCGGTTCGGGTCGATGTACGAGCGCGGGAAGAGAGCCGAGATGAGCGTGGCGCCGTGTCCGGGCGCCGACGCGTAGAGCTCGTCGACATAACTGTCCTCGGCCTGCCGCAGCTTCTCGAGCGACAACGCCGGTGAAAAATCCGCCGGGTAGCGGGTGCCGCTGTGCGGCGAATCGAGGACGAGGGGCACGGGGTGCCCGGAGGGGTCTTGCCGGGTGAAAGCGGTTTCTGGATTCATGATGGCGTGTCGTTGAGGTGGCAGGCCGAGACGTGGCCGGGAGCGATCTCGCGCAGGCGCGGCGCTTCGCGCCGGCAACGCTCGAACGCCTTCGGGCAGCGGGGATGGAAATGGCAGCCCGACGGCGGATCGAGGGGCGAGGCAATCTCACCCTTGATCGGAACATAACTGCGATGGCGCGCATCCACGCGCGGGACTTCGGCGATCAACGCCTCGGTGTACGGATGATTGGGCCGCTCGTAGATCTCCGCGCACGGCGCGGCCTCGACGATCCGGCCCAGGTACATCACCACCACGCGATCGGACACGTGGCGCACGACACCCAGGTCATGGCTGATGAACAGGTACGTCAGCGCGAACTCTTCGCGCAGGCGGATGAAGAGGTTGAGCACCTGCGCCTGGATGGAGACATCGAGCGCGGCCACGGCTTCGTCGCACACGAGGAAGCGCGGCTTCACCGCGAGTGCGCGCGCGATCCCGATGCGCGCGCGCTGGCCGCCCGAGAACTGATGCGGGAAACGCCGCATGAGGCCCGCATCCAGCCCGACGCGCCCGAGGATGTCGGCGACGTATTCGTCGCGCGCCTTGGCCGCGACGAGCCCGTGCACCACGGGCGCTTCGCCCACGACATCGACGATCCGAAGCCGCGGATTGAGCGAGGCGTAGGGGTCCTGGAAAATCATCTGCACCGCGAGCCGGTCGGCGCGCGCGGCGGCATTGTCGAACCTGGCGTAGGGCTGACCCTTCCAGAAGCGCTCGCCCGCGCTGGGCTCGAGGATCCTCGACACGAGGCGTCCCAGCGTCGACTTGCCGCAACCTGATTCACCGACAAGGCCGACGACTTCGCCTTCGGCCACCGAGAGGTCCACGCCATCCACGGCATGGACCGTCTCCTCCCGCACCTTGGCGCCGAGCTTGCGCGCGATTTTCGCGGCGAAATCGAGGCGCTTCTCGAAGCGCTTCGAAATGCCTCGCAACTCGAGGAGCGGAGCGGCGGCAGCGTTCATGAGACCGGATGCAGGCAGCGGACGGTTCGACCGGGCGCGGGAATCGTCGCGGCGGGGGCGAGACGGCAATCGTCCTGCGCGCGAATGCAGCGCTCGCGGAATGCGCAGCCGTCGCCGAGCGCCATCAGCGAAGGCGTCATCCCCGGGATCTGCGCGAGCGGCCGGCCGCGCACGTTGCGGCTCGGGATGGATTCGAGCAGGCCGCGCGTGTAGGGATGCATCGGACGATCGAGGATGCCGTCGACCGCTCCGGATTCCACGATGCGGCCGGCGTACATCACGCAGACGTCGTCGGCGAGCCCCGCGATCACCGACAGGTCGTGCGTGATCCAGATGAGCCCCGTCCCGCTTTCGCGGCAAAGGCGCTGCATCTCGTGGAGGATCTGCCCCTGGATCGTCACGTCGAGCGCCGTCGTGGGCTCGTCGGCGATGATGAGGTCGGGCTTGTTGAGCAAGGCGATCGCGATGGCCACGCGCTGGCGCATGCCGCCGGAGAACTGGTGCGGGTACGCGCGCAGGCGTTCGTCGGGCGCGGCGATGCCAACGCGCGACAGCGCTTCGCGGCAACGCGCAAGCGCGCTCTCACGCGAAATCGAGTGGTGCGCGAGGACGGCTTCCACCATCTGCGTGTCGATTCGCAGCACCGGATTGAGCGTCATCATCGGGTCCTGGAAGATCATCGCGATGCGGTTGCCGCGCAACTTGCGCCACTGCGCCTCTTCCAGGTTGGTGAGGTCCGTGCCATTGAGCGCGATCCGCCCGGCGACGATCCGCCCCGGCGCATCCACGAGCCCCAGGATCGAATAGCCGGTCATCGACTTGCCTGAACCCGATTCGCCGACAAGGCCGAGGATCTTCCCGCGCTCGAGACGGAAGCTCACGTCGTCCACCGCCTTCACGACGCCGGCGCGCGTGAAGAAATGCATCCGCAGGCCTTCCACCTCGAGAAGCGACGCGCTCATCGCTTGAGCCTCGGGTTGAGGATGTCGCGCAACTGGTCGGCGACGAGGTTGATCGCCATGATCGTCACGAGGAGTGCCAGGCCCGGATAGAAGCTGATCCAGTACTTGCCCGACAACAGGTACTGGAAGCCGTTGGAGATCAGCAACCCGAGCGAGGGTTCGGTGACCGGCAGGCCGAGGCCCAGGAACGAGAGCGTGGCCTCGAGCGAAATCGCATGCGCCACTTGCACCGTCGCCACGACGATCAGCGGGGGCAGGCAGTTGGGCAGGAGGTGGCGAAACACGATGCGCGGCTGCGAGAGCGCGAGGACCTTCGCGGCCTCGACGTATTCCTTCTGCCGCTCGACGAGCGCCGAAGAGCGCACGGTGCGCGCGTAGTAGGCCCACTGCACGGTGACGAGCGCGAAGATGATCTTGCTGACACCCTGCCCCAGCACGGCGAGCAGGATCAGCGCGATCAGGATCGCGGGAAACGACAACTGGATGTCGGCGATCCGCATGATCACCGTATCCACCCATCCTCCGAAGTAAGCGGCCGCGAGTCCCAGCACGAGGCCGATCGCCAGGGCGAGCACGGTGCTGGCGAGGCCCACGCCCAGCGAAATCCGCAGCCCGTAGAAGATCCCCGAGAGCATGTCGCGTCCCTGGTCGTCGGTGCCCAGCCAGTACGTTCCGCCGTTGGGAGCCGCGGCGCCCGGCGCGAGCTTCGAATCCATGATGTCGATCTGGCCGAGGTCGTACGGGTTCTGCGGCGAGATCAGCGGTGCGGCAATCGCCACGAGCGCGATCGTGATCAGCAGCGCGAGCCCGAAGAGGGCCAGGCGGCTCTCGGCGTACTCGGATGCGAGGCGGCGCCAGGGCGAGTCGACCTTGGGGGCCGCCACGGGCATTTCGGCAACGGGAATCGGCGTCTCCACGGCGTGTCGCACCGCGGGCCTCAGTGCGCGTTCGCCGACGAACCCAGGCGCACGCGCGGATCGAGCAGCGAATAGGCGACGTCGACCACGAAGTTGATCGCGATGAAGAGCGTGACGATCACCATGAGGTACGCGACGACGACGGGCCGGTCGAGCAGGTTGATCGAGTCGATGAGCAGCTTGCCGGTGCCCGGCCACGCGAAGATCGATTCGGTGACGATCGCGAACGCGATCACGGAACCGAGCTCGAGGCCGATCACGGTCACGATCGGGATCAGGATGTTCTTCAGTACGTGCACGCCGATCACGCGGCCCGGTCCGAGGCCCTTGGCGCGCGCGAACTTCACGTAGTCCTGCAGCACGGCTTCGCGCGTGCTCGCCCGCGTGAGGCGGATGAGCAGCGAAAGCTTGAAGAGCGCGAGATTGAGCGCGGGCATCGCAAGGTGAACCAGCCCGTCCCAGGTGAGGAAGCTCACCGGAATGCCGAACAGCAGCACCGTCTCGCCTCGGCCGTTCGAAGGCAGCCACCCCAGCTGCACCGAGAACAACATGATGAGCACGAGGCCCACCCAGAATGTCGGCAGGCTGAAACCCACGATGGATCCGGCCATGATCGCGCGCCCGACGAACGAGTGCGGCTTCAATCCTGCGATCAACCCCAGCGGAATACCGAGAGTGATGGCAATCACCATGGCTGCGAGCGCGAGTTCGATGGTAGCGGGCAGTTTGTCGAGGATGAGGTTGATCGCCGGTACGTTGAAGACGAATGACCGGCCCAGGTCGCCGGAGGCCGCGTTCGAGAGGAATGTTCCGTACTGCTGGAGGATCGGCTTGTCGAGACCGAGTGCCGCGGTGGCGCGAGCGCGCTCGACCGCGTCGGCCTCGGGATTGATCAGCAGCTCCACCGGGTCTCCGATCGCGAAGACGCCGAGGAAGACCAGGAACGACATCAGCACGAGGACCAGGAGGCTCTGGCCGAATCGGCGGATGGCGTAGGCAAGCATGGCAACGGGCCTCGGGCCCCGCGCGAAGCGCGCGCGGGGCGGGTTTGCACGAGGCTACTTGATGGGCTTGAGCTCGGAGGCGAGCGTGTACTGGTCGGTGCGCGGGATGTACCGGAAGCCCTTCGCGCTCGCCCAGGTGCTCACCTCGTAGTGGATCGGAATGAGGCCGGTGTCGTTCATGGCCACTTCCGCCGCGTGCTGGATGAGCCCCTCGCGCTTCTTGTCGTCCATCGTGACGAGCGCGTCGTTGAGCGCCTTGTCGAGCTCGGGGTTCGAATAGCGGCCGCGGTTGTTCATGCCCATGCCCTTGGCCGGATCGTGCGTGGCGAGCAGCGAGCGAAGTGCCGAACCCTGCTCACCCGATTCCGTTCCCCAGCCGAGCACCATGTAGCCGAACTCGAGCTTCGTCGCGCGCGGGAAATACGCGGTGGCGAGCATCGTCTCGACCTTGGTGTCGATCCCGATGCGCGTGTAGTACTGCGCGATCGCCTGGGCGATCTTGTCGTCGTTGATGTAGCGATTGTTGGGGCCGTGGATCGTGAGCGCGAACCCGTTCGGGTAGCCCGCTTCGGCGAGCAGCTTCTTCGCGCCTTCGGGATCGAACTTCGCGACCTTCAGCTTCCGGCTCGTGCCATAGAAGATGTCGGGCAGCAGCTGCGCGGCCGGAACGCCCTTCTTCTCCATGACGCGATCGGCGATCGCATCGCGATTGATCGCCATCGAGAGCGCCTTGCGGACGCGCGCATCGCGGAAGGGATTCTTCTCGAGGGGCTTGCCGTCCTTGGCGGTGACGAAGGGCGGCGCCTTCTCCGTGCTCTGGTTCAGGTGCACGTAGATCACGCGATTGGAGACCTTGTCGGTAAGCGAGAGCTTCGGGTCCTTGGAAAGCTTCGCGATGTCGGCCGTGGGCACGCTCTCGATCATCTGCACGTCACCCGACAGGAGAGCGGCGACGCGCGCGGCGGAGTTGCTGAGGACCTTGAAGGTCACCTTGTCCCACGGCTCCTCGCCGCCCCAGTAGCCGTAGTTCGCCTTGAGCACGATGCGCTGGTTGGGAATGTACTCGACGAGCTTGTACGGACCGGTCCCGATCGCCGCCTTGCCCGAGTTGTAGTCGGAGGTCTCGGCCTTCTCGCCGTTGAGCTTCGAGATGATGTACACCGAGGCGAGGTCGCTCGGGAGCAGGACGTGCGGCGTGGCCGTCTTGAAGATGAGCGTGTGCGGATCGACGACCTTCACGTCGACGATGGGCCGCGTGAAGGTGGCGAACGACGACGGGCTGTTGGGAACGTTGGGAACGCGCTTGAGCGTGAAGACGACATCGTCGGCGGTGAACGGCGATCCGTCGTGGAATTTCACGTTCTTGCGAAGCTTGATCTCCCAGGTGAGATCATCGATCGCCTTCCACGAAGTCGCGAGGCCGGGCACGACCTTCTGGTTCGCATCGCGCTTGGTGAGCCCCTCGTAGATGTGCAGGAGCATCGAGTTGTTCGGCGAAAGGTTGTGGTAGTGCGGATCGATCGAACTCACGGCGGCCTGAAGGCCGATGGAGACTTCGCGTTCCTTCGCCGCATGGGCGTGGGGCAGGAAAGCGAAAAAAAGCGCGGCGAGCGCGATCCGGGTGATCGGCAGCATGGGAGTTCCTCCTGGAAATACTAGCGGCGATAATAGCGTGAATGACCTTGATCCAGCGATTCGAAACCCTGCTTGCCGAAGGCAAGGACAACGCCTTGCTGCGCTTCGGTTTGGGCGGCGAATACCTGAAGGCCGGGGACGCGGCCAGGGCCGCCGAACACCTGCGCCAGGCTACGCGCCAGGACCCGGGCTATTCGGCCGCCTGGAAGCTGCTCGGCAAGGCGCTTGCGGAGCACGGGGATGTCGAAGCCGCGAAGGTCGCGTATCGCGACGGAATTGCCGCAGCTGAAACGAAGGGCGACAAGCAGGCGGTGAAGGAGATGACCGTCTTCCTTCGCCGCCTCGAGAAAGCCTAGGCCGCGGCGAGGACCTCGCGAAGCGCGCTATCCGGTGCGTCGCGCACCACGGACGCGCGGCCCAGTGCATCGAGGAGCACGAAGGTGATGCGACCGCCCTGGTTCTTCTTGTCGCGCCCCATGAATTCCATCCAGCGTTCCGGCGTGATCGCGGGCGCCTTGACCGGCAATCCCAGCGCGGCGAGCAGGTGTTCGAGCCGCTGCACGTCGGCTTCGGCGATGCGGCCGATCCGCGCCGAAAGGCGTGCGGCGAGCACCATGCCGGCCGCAACCGCCTCGCCATGGAGCCAGGTTCCGTGTCCGAGCGCTGACTCGATGGCGTGACCGAAGGTATGCCCGAAGTTGAGCAACGCGCGCACGCCGGTCTCGCGCTCGTCTTGCGCGACGATCGCCGCCTTGATTTCGCACGAACGACGGATCGCGTGTTCCAGGGCGACCGGATCGCGTGCGACGAGCGCGGCGACATTCGCTTCGATCCACGCCAGGAACTCGAGATCGCGAATGGCGCCGTGCTTCGCGACTTCCGCCAGCCCCGCGGCGAACTCGCGTGGCGGGAGTGTCGCGAGCGTGGCGGTATCGGCGATCACGACTCGCGGCTGGTGGAACGCGCCGATCATGTTCTTGCCCAGCGGATGGTTGATCGCCGTTTTGCCGCCGACGGAGGAATCGACCTGGGCGAGCAGTGTCGTGGGCACCTGAATACACGCGATGCCGCGCTGGTAGGTGGCGGCCGCAAATCCCGCGACATCGCCCACCACGCCGCCGCCGAGCGCGATGACAACGGTCTTGCGATCCGCGCTCTCGGCCAGCAATGCGGCATAGATGCGCTCGAGGCTGGACCAGTCCTTGCGCGCCTCGCCGTCGGGAAGGATCACGCGAATCGCATCGCTCCCGGCCGGACCGAGGCTCGCGAGCAGTCGATCGGCGTACAGCGGCGCGACGACATCGTTGGTCACCAGCGCAATGCGGCCGGTAAGGTGCGGCGCGTACAGCGCCGATTGCGTGAGCAGCCCCGCACCGATGTGGATCGGATAGCCGCGATCCCCAAGTTCGACCTGCAGCGTGGTGGGCTTCACGCCGACTTCCTTGTCGCTTCTTCATGGCGCTTGAGGGCCGTTGCGACGCGCCCCGCGAGCGTTGCCGCGCTCTGCGTGCCGGTATCGACGATGAGGTGGGCGCAGGCGAGGTACAGGGGCTCGCGGTGCTCCAGGATCTGGGCCAGGGTCGCGCGCGGATCCGCCGTGGCGAGCAGGGGCCGGTTCGTATCTCGCTTCGTCCGGTCCCAGAGGAATTCGAGCCGCGCCCGCAGGTAGACCACCGTTCCATGGGCGCGCATCACTTCGCGATTCTCCTCGGCGAGCACGGCACCGCCTCCCGTGGCCACCACGGCGTCCTCGCCCTGTGAAACCTCCGCGAGCATCGCCGATTCGCGCCTGCGGAAACCCCCCTCGCCCTCCAGGTCGAAGATGGTCGCGATCGGCGCGCCGGTGCGCTCGACGAGCGCGCGGTCCGTGTCGATGAAGGGGAGCCCGAGGCGCTTCGCGAGAGCGCGCCCGACGGTGGTCTTGCCGGCGCCCATCATGCCGATGAGGAAAATGTTCATGCCCGTTCGAGGATAGCGAAAAAAAAGCCCCGGCAACGCCGGGGCTTTCTGGAGACTGTGTGCCTGGCGATCAGCGCACCGTCAGGACGTCCTTCACGATCTTGGGCGTCACGAAGATCAGGAGCTCGGTCTTGTCGTCCTGCTTGTTCGTGCGCTTGAACAGGTAGCCCACGAACGGGATGTCGCCGAAGAACGGGACCTTGTCGACCGTGGTGCGCGTCGTCTGCTCGAAGATGCCGCCGAGCACGATGGTGTCGCCGTTGTCGACCAGGACCTGCGTCGAGACGCGCTTCGTGTCGATCGAGGGGATGCCCGAGAACACGACACCGACCGCGTCCTTCTTCACTTCAAGGTCCATGATGATCCGGTCGTCGGGCGTGATGCGCGGGGTCACGGCAAGCTCCAGGACCGCGGGCTTGAACGTGATCGTCGTCGCACCGCTCGCCGCCGCGGTGAAGTAGCCGATTTCCGTTCCCTGCGAGATGACCGCCTTCTTCTTGTCGGCAGTGATCACGCGCGGGCTGGAGACAACCTTGCCGCGGTTGTCGGCTTCGAGCGCGGAGAGCTCGACGTTGACCAGGTTGCCGCTGCCCAGGTTCAGGATCGACAGGGCGATCTGGCCCGCGGCGCCGGCGACCGGCAGGTTCACGTTGAGCTGCTCGGGCTGGGCACCGATCGGAATCGTGCCGATGTTGCCCGTGGTGCCGAATGCGCCTTGCGGGTCGCCGCCGGGGTACACCAGCGAAGCCGAGCCGCGCGAGACCGGGTTGTTCTGGAGCGCGTTGACCGTATCCACGCCCGAACCCGACACGCCGAAGTTGTAGTTGTTGCGGTTGAAGGCCGACTGCGTGCCGAAGCGCGCGCCCAGCTGGCGGCCCCACTTGTCATCCGCGATCACGATGCGCGCCTCGATCAGCACCTGGCGAACCGGCACGTCGAGTTGCAGGATCAGGCGGCGGGCCTCTTCGAGGCGGCCACCGGTGTCCTGCACGAACAGCGTGTTGGTGCGCTCGTCGATCGTCGCGCTGCCGCGCTTGGAGAGGATCTTCTGGTCCTTGTCCGAGAGCAGCTTCTTCAGGTCCTCGGCCTTGGCGTACGAGAGCGCAAAGCTCTCCGTGCGTACCGGCTCCAGGTCGGAGATGGCGGCGTTGGCTTCGAGGGCCAGCTTTTCCTTGGCCGCGAGCTCATCCGTGGGGGCAATCAGCACCACGTTGCCGTTCTTGCGCTTGGACAGGCCCTTCGACTGCAGGATGATGTCGAGCGCCTGGTCCCAGGGCACGTCCTTCAGGCGCAGCGTGAGGTTGCCGCCCACCGTGTCGCTGGTGATGATGTTGAGGCCCGTGAAGTCGGCGATCACCTGCAGCACCGCGCGCACTTCGACGTTCTGGAAGTTGAGCGAGAGCTTCTCGCCGGCATAGCCCGGGGTGGAGCTCTGCACCAGCTTGTTCGGATCTTCCTTGACCGGCTTCACCTCGAGGATGAACTGGGTGTCGGTCTGGTAGGCCGAGTATTCCCAGATGCCGCGCGGCTCGATCACCATCCGGGCGTTGCCGCCCTGCTCGAAGGTGTCGACGAAGCGCACCGGCGTGCCGAAGTCGCCCACGTCGAGGCGGCGGACGAGGTTGCGCGGGACGTTCGTGCTCAGGAAGTCGACGAGCACCTGGCGGCCCTGCTGGCGGATGTCGATGCCGACGTTGGCCGAGGAGAGGTCCACGATCACGCGGCCCTCACCCGTGTTGCCACGGCGGAAGTCGACGTCGCGAAGGTTGTAGCGGACCTGTGCGCCCGGTGCGGGCTCGGCGAAGACGGTAGTCCCTGCCGACGGGGCGGTGGCTTGCGCGCCCCCCGAGGTCTGGGCCTGCGAACCGTCGATCGTCACGACGAGGAGCTTGCCGTCGAGGACCTGCGTGTACGTGAGGTTGCGCGTGAGGTTCATCACCAGGCGCGTGCGCGTGGCGGTCTGCACGACGGAAACGTTCTTGAGATCGCCTTCGCCGGCCTCGACCTGGTTCTTGCCCAGGCCATTCACGGTGTCGGGAAGATCGATGGCAATCCGCGGCGGGTTGGTGACCGCGAAGCCCTGGGGCACGGCCTTCAGGGCGTCCTTGAAGCCGACCTTGACGACGATCTTTCCGCCCTGGATCGAGGAGAAGTTGATCGACTCGACCGCATTCTTGGCGGCGGCAGCCTGCGCCCAGGCGAGCGGCGCGGCTAGCACGAGCGCCACGGCCGCGAGGGCGGTAGTGAACGTGCGGGTTTTATTGCGGAGAGTGGCGATCACTTTTTGTCCCCTTTACCGGCTTCTTCCAGGAGCGGCAGGACGCTTTGCCGCTCGGCCCAGTCGCCGGCGCTGTCTTGAACGATTTCCTTCAACTTGATCTCACCTTCGTTGATGTCGGTGATCAGGCCGAAGTTCTGGCCCATGTAGTTGCCTTTCTTCACCCTGTAGAGGGTCTTGTCGGCGCGTACGAGGGCATACATGTCTTCGAGCTGCGAGAGCGTTCCCACCATCTTGAGCTGCTCGAGCGGGAAGGCCTCCAGCGGCTCCTTGCGGCGGTTCAGGTCGGGTGCGAGTCCTCCGCCAGCGCCCTCTTTCGGCGCCGACAGCTTGCGCGGCTTGAAAGGATCGGGAAGGTCGAAGCCTTCGTAGGTGAACGGTTCGAAGGGTTTGACCGCCGGCAGCGATTCGATCTTGCGCGGCAGGCCCTTCTCGGACTCGCGCACGAAGCCCTTGAGCTCATCCAACTCCGAGCTGCAACCCGCGACCAGCAGACCGGCGGCCGGGATCAGGAGCCAACGCTTCATTTCTTGCCTCCCTTGGAAACCGCGGCCTTGTCCTTGGCGGTCTTCTTCTGCTTGGCGACTTCTTCGTCATCGAGGTAGCGGTAGGTCTTCGCCACGGCTTCCATCGACAACACGCCATCCTTCGGCGGGTCGAGCCTGATGTCGGTCAGCAGCACGATCCGCGGCATCTTCGCCACGTCGCTCGAGAAGGCGCCCAGGTCGTGATAGTTGCCCGTGACCTTTATGTTTACCGGCAGCTCCGCATAGAACTCCGTGAAGTTCTCGGCGGTTGCGGGCTTGAAGAGCTCGAAGGCGAGGCCGCGACCCAGGCCCGCCTGGTTGATGTCGATCAGCAGCGCGTCCATCTCGCTCTTGTTGGGCAGCTGCTTGAGGAGCGCGCCGAAGGACTGCTCGATATCCGCGCGCTGCTGCTTGTAGGCCTCGAGGTTCACCGCGAGCTTCTTCTTCTCGATGAAGGCCTGCTTCTGCTTGTCGACTTCCTGGCGCCCCTTCTCGATTTCGTCGTTCTGTTCCTTCCAGAGGAAGACGCCAGCGGCGATCTGGATGGCGATGAAGAGGAGCACGAAGGCGCCGACCTTGACGGGCCAGGGCCAGTTGCCGGGCTGCTTCGGGTCTAGCGTCTTGAGGTCGTCGATCAGGCTCATTTCGCCCCCGCCGGCTTGGCTGCAGGCTTGGCCGACTTGCCGTCATCCGCCTTGGCCCGCTTGATCGAGATGTTCATCAGGAATTCGTTGACGCGCGCATTCGGGTTGCTCGGCGAGGGAACGGCCTTGATTTCGATCAGTTCCGGATTCTCGAGGTAGGGCGAGGCGCCGAGGTTGCGCATGAGCGTGGACACGCGCGCGTTCGACTGCGCGTAGCCCGTCACCGCGACCTTCGTATTCGTTTGCTTGACCGCCTTGAGGTAGACGCCCTCGGGCAGCTGGCGCAGGAGCTGGTCGAGCAGCTGCACGGGCTCCGAGCGGTTGCTCTGGAGGCCTTCGACCACCTGCTTCTTGGCCAGCAGCGACGCCGTTTCCTCGCGGATCTTGCGGATCTCCTCGATCTGCTTGTCGAGCTTGGAGATCTCGTTCTTCATGTACGCGACGTTGGCGCGCTGCTGCTCGACCTGCTGGTCGAGGAAGAACCAGACGGCTCCAGCCACGACGGCGCCGATCAGCACCACGAGGCCTGCCAGGACGCCGAATTGTTGCTGGCGGCGTTTGCGCTTCTCTTCCCGGTGGGGAAGTAGGTTGATGCGAATCATGACGGGTCGAACCTGCGCATCGCGAGCCCGCAGGCGATCATCAGCGACGGTGCGTCGATGGTGAGCTGGCGGGGCTTGATCCGGGACGAAAGGGCCATGTTCGCGAACGGGTTCGCGACGATGGTGTGGACCTGCGTGCGCTGGGCGACCATTTCCTCGAGCCCGTCGAGCATGGCGCAGCCGCCCGTGAGCAGGATGTGGTCGACCTTGTTGAATTGGGTCGAGGTGAAGAAGAACTGCAGCGCCCGCTGGATCTCGAGCACGATCTTCTCGTTGAACGGCTGCAGCACGTCCGGCCCGAAGTTCTCGGGGAGGTTGCCCACGCGCTTGGCGGCCTCGGCTTCTTCCGGCGGCATGTCGAACTGTCGGGCGATGTCCTGGGTCAGATGGTTTCCACCGATCTGCTGCTCGCGCGTATAAACAGTCTGGCCGTTATGAAGAACCGTTACCCGGGTGACCGTGGCGCCGATATCGACGACGACCGTCACGTCGCTTTCCGAAATGCCCGAGTTGCCGCCGCAGATCAGCTCGAAGGCGGTCTGGGAGGCATAGGACTCGACGTCCATGACGATGGTCTTGAGTCCGGCAGCTTCGCTGGCGGCGACCCGGTCCTCGATCTTTTCCTTGCGCGAGGCGGCGATGAGCACCTCGACCTCGTCCTCACCCGAGGGGGCGGCCCCCAGGATCTGGAAGTCGAGGTTGACCTCGTCCAGCGAGAACGGGATGTATTGGTTGGCTTCCCCCTGGACCTGGACTTCCATGTCCTCTTCCCGCTGGTTGCCGGGGAGGATCACCTTCTTGGTGATCACCGCGGCGGCGGGAAGGGCGAGGGCGACGTTCTTGATCCTCGAGCCGAGGGCTTTATGGGCGCGTTTGAGCGCCTCGCCTGCGGCCTCGATGTTCGCAATATTCCCGTCCACCACCGTATCTTTCGGCAGCGGCTCGATTGCGTAGCGTTCGACGCGATAGACATTCCGGCCCGCTTCCGCGATCTCAACCATCTTCACGGACGACGAGCTGATGTCACAGCCGATCAACGGCGGCGTCTTGGCTTTTAGGAAGTCGAACTGGGCGGCTAATTTTTCTTTAATCATGATGGAAGGTTAGCACCCACTACGAAGAATCTACTTTAGATGCTAGCAACAAGTCCTAGGCCTGTAAAGCAATTTGTCGGAAGGGCCCCCTGTGGACGCCGCGTTTATAATGTCTCGGCCGAATCGATTCTCGCTGCCCGCGTCCGCTTTATGGACCCGAGGCGGAGCCCAAAATGACCTCCCGTTGGTGGTTTTATCCCGCGCTGATCGCTGTCTCCCTGGCCCTCGTGGCCGTGGGTGTGGCCGCACTCACTGTCGTCCTCTTGTGGCCGAACCTTCCGAGCCTTGAAGTTCTTACCGACTACCGGCCCAAGATTCCGTTGCGGGTCTACAGCGCCGAAGGAGAACTGATCGGCGAGTTCGGCGAGGAAAAACGGGCGGTGGTGAAGATCGCCGACGTCCCGGAGATCATGAAGAAGGCCATCCTCGCGGCCGAGGATGATCGCTTCTACCAGCACGGCGGGGTCGATTACACCGGGGTCGCCCGGGCGGCGGTCGCCAACCTCCAGGGCCGGCGGGAGGGCGCGAGCACCATCACCATGCAGGTGGCCCGGACCTTCTTCCTGACCCGGGAGAAGACCTTCGCCCGCAAGCTTTCCGAGGTCCTGCTGGCGTTCAAGATCGAGGCCCTGCTCACCAAGGACCAGATTCTCGAGCTTTATGTAAACCAGATCTTCCTGGGCCAGAGGGCCTATGGGTTCGGCGCGGCGGCGAACATCTACTTTGGTAAGGACCTCAAGGCCCTTAGCCCGGCCGAGGCCGCGATGCTTGCCGGCCTGCCCCAGGCACCCTCCCGCCAGAACCCGCTGGTCAATCCCAAGCGGGCCCAGCAGCGCCAGCAATACGTCCTGCGCCGGATGCACGACCTGGGCTGGCTGGCCCCCGACTCTTATAAGAAGGCGCTCACCGAGCCCCTTCGCCTGAATACCGACCAGCGCGACACCTTCGCCTTCCGCGCCGACTACGTTGCCGAGATGGCCCGCGCCGCGGTTTTCGAGCAGTACGGCGATCCGGCCTACGTGAGCGGCATCAAGGTCTACACCACCGTCCGGCGCAAGGACCAGGAAGAGGCCACGGCAGCCTTGCGCCTGGGGGTCTACGAATACGACCGGCGTCACGGCTACCGCGGACCGGAGGGCCGGGTCGAATTGCCCGAGAAGGACGCCGAGTCCGAGGACACGATCGAGGAAGCCCTCCAGGACCGAGAAGCGGTCGCGGACCTCGTTCCGGCCGTGGTGCTGGCGGCAAGCGCCAAGGAAGTCACGGCCGTCATGCGCCGCGGCGACACCGTCAAGATCAGCGGCGACGGGCTCAAGTTCGCCGCCCGCTCGATCGGCGGCGGGGCGAATCCCGATCGGGCGATCCGGCGGGGCTCGATCGTGCGGCTCCAGGCCGGGGAAAAGGGTGCGTGGTCGATCGCCCAGGTTCCCAAGGTCGAGGCCGCGCTGGTTTCGCTCGAGCCGTCGAATGGGGCCATCCACGCGCTCGCCGGCGGTTTCGACTTCAATGCCAACAAGTTCAACCACGTGACCCAGGCGTGGCGCCAGCCCGGGTCGAGCTTCAAGCCCTTCATCTATTCGGCGGCGCTGGAGAAGGGTTTCACGGCAGCGACCGTCCTCAACGACGCGCCTTTCGTGATCGAGGCCTCGAAGACCGGCGGCCAGCTCTGGGAGCCGAAGAACTACGACGGCAAGTACGAAGGACCGATGCGCCTGCGCACGGGGCTCGCGAAGTCCAAGAACATGATTTCGATTCGCCTGCTGCAGGCGATCGGCCCGGGATACGCCCAGGACTACATCCGCCGCTTCGGCTTCGATCCGCGGATGCACCCGGCGTACCTCACCATGGCGCTCGGCGCCGGATCGGCGACGCCGCTGCAGATGGCCACCGCATACGCGACCTTCGCCAACGGCGGCTACCGCGTGAAGCCGTGGTTCATCACGCGCATCGTCGACGATCGCGGTGAAACGCTTTACGTCGCGAAACCCGAACTCGCCGGCGAATCCGCGGAACGCGTACTCGATGAGCGCAACGCGTTCCTGATGACTCAACTCATGCGCGACGTGGTCCGGTCGGGCACGGCCGCACGGGCCATGTCGCTGGGCCGCAACGATCTCGCGGGCAAGACGGGCACGACGAACGATCACATCGACGCGTGGTTCGCCGGCTTCCAGTCGACGCTGGTGGCGGTGTCCTGGATCGGCTTCGATACGCCGACCAATCTTGGCGTGAACGAGACCGGTGGCCAGGCCGCGCTACCCATCTGGATGTCGTACATGGGTGCGGTGCTCAAGGGCGTGCCCGAGGGGGACCTGCCGCTGCCCTCGGGCGTCGTCGCGGTGAACATCAATCCGGTCACCGGACTGCGCGAGGCCGACGCCCGCAGCAAGCTGATGGAGTTCTTCTACGCCGAATCCCAGCCGGCGATGGGAGAAGAGGGCGCGTTCGCACGCGACGCCACGCGTCCCCCGGAAGAAGTCCGCAACCAGATCTTCTGAGGCGCGATGGCCAAGGCTCGCTCGCGGAAGGATCTCAACTTGCGCCTGCACATCGCGTACCTCGCGGCGCGACTCATGGCCGAGGATGGCGTAAGCGACTACGGTGCGGCCAAGCAGAAGGCGGCGCGGCAAGCGGGGCTGCGCGACGCGAACCTTCTTCCCGACAACCACGAGATCGAAGCCGCGCTGCGCGAGTACCAGGGTCTCTACCAGAAGGATGACCAGCCGCTTCAGTTGCGCCGGATGCGCGAAGTGGCCGTGCAGGTGATGCGCGAATTCGAGGCGTTTCATCCTGCGCTGGTCGGCTCGGTGCTGTCGGGCACCGCGGGCCGTCACTCCGACGTGAACCTCCAGCTTTTTCCGGACGACTCGAAGGCGCTGTCGCTGTTCCTGCTCAACAAGCGCTACGAGTTCGAGGAAGGCGCGCGTCGCATTCGCCGCGGCGAGGGCTTCATCGAGGTTCCGCAATTCGCGCTCGAAGTCGACGGTATTCCGGTCACGCTCACGGTGTTCGATCCCGATGAAGAGCGCAGCAGCCCGAGACCGCGTGCGGACGTCGCGCCGCAGCGCGCGCGGCTCGCGGAAGTCGAAGCCCTGCTGGGAACCGAACCCTAGCGCTGCGAGAGTTTCGCGGCTGCCTCGAGCGCGAAGTAGGTGAGGATCGCGTCGGCGCCGGCGCGCTTGAATCCGAGCAGCGCCTCGAGCGCGCACGCATCGCCGTCGATCCATCCTTGCGCGGCCGCGGCCTTGAGCATCGCGTACTCGCCACTGACCTGGTAGACGAACGTCGGCGCGCCGAACCGCTCCTTCACGCGCCAGACGATGTCGAGATAGGGCATGCCCGGCTTCACCATCACGAAGTCCGCACCCTCCTCCAGGTCGAGCGCGATTTCGCGCAGCGCCTCGTCGGAGTTGCCCGGGTCCATCTGGTAATTGCGCTTGTCGCCCTTGCCGAGGCTTGCACCTGAACCGACAGCATCGCGGAAAGGCCCGTAAAACGCCGACGCGTACTTCGCCGAGTAAGCGAGGATGCGCGTATGGATGAAGCCCTTCGCGTCGAGCGCATTGCGGAGCGCTCCGATGCGTCCGTCCATCATGTCGGAAGGGGCAACGATGTCGACGCCCGCTTCGGCGTGAGCCAGCGCTTGCTTCGAGAGTGCCGCGAGCGTCGGATCGTTCACGACGTAACCGCTCTCGTCGATAAGGCCGTCCTGCCCGTGCGTCGTGTAGGGATCGAGCGCGACATCGGTGATCACGCCGAGCTCGGGGAATCGCTTCTTGAGTGCGCGCACGCAGCGCGGCACCAGTCCCTGCGGATTGAATGCTTCGTCGCCATTGGGCGACTTCAGCGAGGCTTCCACGACGGGGAATATCGCGAGCGCCGGAATGCCCAACTTCACGGCCTGCTCCGCGAGGGGCAGCAGCTCGTCGATGGATCGACGAAAGACGCCCGGCATCGACGCCACGGGCTGCACGGACTTCGTCCCATCGAGCACAAACACGGGAAGAATGAGGTCATCGACCGACAGGCGCGATTCGCGCACCAGGCGACGCGTGAAGTCGTCGCGCCGCGCGCGGCGCATTCGTCGATCAGGGAACTTTCCGAAGGGCGACGTCATGTTCCAGTTGTCGGAAAAACGGAAGCGAAAAAGGCCGGGAACTTTAGCACGCGGCCCGCGCTCTATCGTTTGAAGGGTCTACACCCTTCCCCGCTTCTCCTCCCTGAGCGGGTGCCTTAATCCCAATTAAGGCTTTTTTGCCCCGGCTTTACTCCCCTTTAGCCGGGGCTTTTGTTGTCTGCGACCCACGCAGATATTTTCGCTCCAGCCTCCGACAATCCCTCGCGCTTCGTGCTGGAAAACAGCTGCAGCGTGGCGCCCGGATAGACCTCCATGAGTTCGCGCCGCGCCGCCGAGAGCGTGCGCTGCTGCGCCTGCTTCGAAAGTTTGTCGGCCTTGGTGAGCAGCACGTGCACCTTCCGTCCCGAAGGCAGGAGCCAATGCAACAGGCGCTTGTCGAGCGGCGTGAGCGGATGACGCGCATCCATCACGACGATCACGCCCGCGAGCGAAGGGCGCGTTCCAACGTAGTTGCCGACAAGCTGGTCCCAATGGTCGCGTACTTCCATGGGCACGCCCGCATAGCCGTAACCCGGCAGGTCGACGAGGAACGCCGTCTCGGCGATCGTGAAGAAATTGATGAGTTGCGTGCGACCCGGGGTCTTGCTCGCGAACGCCAGGCGCTTGCGTCCGGCGAGGGCGTTGATCGCGCTCGACTTGCCCGCGTTCGAACGGCCCGCGAAGGCAATTTCAGGCGCGCCGGGGCCGCGAAAGTCGCGCGGATCGTGCGCGGAGTACGCAAAGACAGCCGAAGCGAGCCTTAAACCGCCACCTGCGTTAAAATCCGGGGGCTTTTTCGCTTCCCTTTTCTTCTCGCGAGGTTTTTCAATGCGTGCCCTGACGGGTTTTGCCGGACTCATGGCGCTAGTCTACGCAAGCGTCGCGCAAGCCGCGGCGCCAGCTGCGCCGCCCAAGGCCGACCTCGAGCGCGGCAAGCAGATCGCCACGACCGTTTGCGCGGCTTGCCACGGTGCCGAAGGTGCAAGCGTCGCCAGTGCCAATCCGAACCTGGCCGGCCAGAACGCCGAGTACATCGCGGCCCAGCTCGCGGCGTACAAATCTGGCGCGAGGCCCAATCCGATCATGCAAGGCATGGCCGCGGGCCTCTCGCCCGAGGACATGTTCAACGTCGGTTCGTATTTCGAGCGCCAGAAGCCCGTGTCCGGAATGGCCAAGGACAAGGCGCTCGCGCTGCGCGGCCAGCAGGTCTGGCGCGGTGGCGTGAAGTCGACCGGCGTGCCTGCGTGCGCAGGCTGCCATGGTGCGGCCGGTCGCGGGATGCCGGTGCTCAATCCGGCGCTCGCGGGCCAGCACTTCGAGCTCACCTACGGTTGGCTGAAGGCCTATGCCAGCGGTGGACGCACGCATCCGGTCATGAACGCGGTCGCCGCGAAGATGACGGACGCCGAGATGAAGGCCGTCGCGGAGTATGTGAGCGGCCTTCGCTAGGTCGCGAGCCGGGCGAGGTTTCGCCCCTCGCGCTTGGCGGCATACAGCGCGGCATCCGCCGCGCGAAAAAGCTGGTCCGGATCCTCCCCGTGCTCGGGAAAGAGGCTCACGCCCACGCTCGCGCTGATCTCGACGCTGTGCCCGGCGATCAGGTAGGGCTTCTCGAGCTCGCTGCGCAGTTTCTCGGCGACCTGGATCGCGTTCTCCCGGGTCGCGCCCGGCAGGATCGCGAGGAATTCGTCGCCGCCGATGCGGCCCACCGTATCCGAGGCCCGCACCGCCATTCGCGCGCGCCGGCCCACTTCTCCGAGCAGCGTGTCGCCTGCGGCATGGCCGTATGAATCGTTCACGCTCTTGAATCCATCGAGGTCGAACAGCGCGACCGCGAAGCCCTGCTCGCCGCGTTTGGCGCGAATGACTTCCTGCGCGAACCGGTCGTTGAGCAGCGTGCGGTTCGGAAGGTTGGTGAGCGGGTCGTAGTGGGCGAGGTGCTCGATGCGCGCTTGCGCATGGCGCGCGCGCGCGTGCGAGTGCTGGAAGATCGCGAACAAACCCGCGAGCACGCACACCGATCCCACCAGGAGCAGCGTCACGTAGAACTTGAGGTTCTCGCCGACGCGGATCTGCGCGACCGAGCCTTCGTTGATGCGCTGCGTTTGCGTGACCAGCGAGCGCTCGAGCGCGGCCCACGCCGCCGTCTCGATCGCCTCGGACTCGCTCGGAATCGCGCGCGCACCGACCCGCATGTGCAAGCCGAAAGCCTTGACGCCCTCGGCGAGCTGCGCGGTGGTCGCCGCGAGCGTGGCATCGGCCTGGGCGCGCGTGACGACATAGTCGAGGTTGGCGGCGATCTCCACCTCGTAGCGCTCGACCGACTGCGCGGCCGCCGGATCCCCGGTGAGCGCGTGCACGCGGGCCGCGTACTTGAGCTCGTGCATCGCGGTGCCCAGCGACTCGAGCCCCTCCTTCACCTGCAAGGCGCCGATCACTTCCCGATTGAGATCGGTCTCGCGTTGCACGTCGTAGACCACGACGATCGCCAGAACGAGGATCGTGAAGGCCGCGATGAGCAGCCCCAGCGCCGTGACGCGCTCGACGGGGGGCGGCGTCAGCGGCACGTGCTTTTCAGCCCGAGCGAATCTCGGCGAAGGCTGCGCGCGCCGCCGAGAGCGTTGCCGCGAGCTCGGCTTCACCATGCGCCGAAGAGACGAACCCCGCCTCGAATGCCGAGGGCGCGAGATAGACGCCCCGGTCGAGCATGGCGTGGAAGAATCGCTTGAACGCTTCCCGGTCCGAGTCCATCGCTTCCGCGAAGGTGCGCGGTGCGGCGCTGCGAAAGAAGAACCCGAACATGCCACCGAGACTCGCGGTGCTGAAGGCGATTCCCGCGTCGCGCGCTTCTTTTTCGAGCCCGGCCACGAGCTTCGCGCTGGTGGCGCCGAGGCGATCGAAGAATCCGGGCGCAAGCACACGCTTCAGCGTGGCGAGGCCCGCGCTCACGGCCACCGGATTTCCGGAGAGTGTTCCCGCCTGGTAGACGGGGCCCAGCGGTGCGAGCTTGGCCATGATGTCGCGCCGTCCGCCGAACGCGCCCACGGGCAATCCGCCGCCGATCACCTTGCCGAGCGTCGTGAGGTCCGGCGTGATGCCGAAGAGACCCTGCGCGCCTTCGGCGGCCACGCGATAGCCGGTCATCACCTCGTCGAAGACGAGCACCGCGCCGTGCTGCGTGCACAGGCGCCGCAGGACCTGGTGGAACTCCAGCGTGGGCTTCACGAAGTTCATGTTGCCCGCGACGGGCTCGAGCACGACAGCCGCGATCGTCGAGCCATGCCGCGCGAACAATTCTTCCAGGTGGGCCGGATTGTTGTACTCGAGCACGACGGTCTTCGCGACGATATCGGCGGGCACGCCCGCGGAGGTCGGGTTGCCAAACGTGAGCGCGCCGGAGCCCGCTTTCACGAGCAGGAAATCACTGTGGCCGTGGTAACAGCCCTCGAACTTCACGATCACGTCGCGTCCGGTGAAGCCACGCGCGAGGCGCAGCGCGCTCATCACCGCTTCGGTGCCTGAACTCACGAGCCGCACCTGCTCGAGCGAGGGCAGGCTCGCGGTGAGAAGCTCGGCCATCTCCAGCTCGAGTTCGGTGGGCGCGCCGAAGGAAAGACCGCGCGCGGCCGTGCGCTGGACGGCATCGACCACCTGCGCGTCGGCGTGGCCCAGGATCAGTGGGCCCCACGACAGCACGTAGTCGATGTACTCGCGTCCATCGACGTCGATGACCTTCGCGCCGCGCCCTTCGCGGAAGAAAACGGGTGTGCCGCCGACCGCGCCAAAGGCCCGGACGGGCGAATTCACCCCGCCCGGAATCCGCGCGAGGGAGCGTTCAAAGAGGAACTTGGAGTTTTCGAGGGCCATGTGGCTCCGGAGTGTGCGCAAAAAGCGCCGCGAAGTCTCGTGCCATGCCGCGGACATCGGGCGCGTCGAAGAGCGCGGAGATGACCGCGACCATGTCCGCGCCCGCGGCAATCGCGAGCGGGGCGTTGTGAAGCGTGATGCCGCCGATGGCGACGACGGGTAGTCCCGAAGCGTCCCGCGCCTGCGCGATGCGCTCTAGCGGCGCGCGCACCGCCTGCGGCTTCGTCGACGAACCGAAGCAGCTGCCGATGGCGACATAGTCGGCGCCTGCGAGTGCCGCGGCGCGCGCGCGCTCCGGATCGTCATAACAGGAGACGCCGACCAGCCGGCCCGGAAGGGCTTCGCGTGTGCGGGCGACATCGCCGTCGTCGCGCCCCAGGTGCACGCCATCCGCATTTACCGCGAGGGCGAGCTCGAGGGAATCGTTCACGATGAAGAGGCCGCGACCGGCGCAGCGCTCGCGAAGGGCGTGCGCCTGATCCAGGGCAGGGCCGGGTGCGAGGGACTTCGCGCGGTATTGAACCAGGGTGGCGCCGCCGGCGAGCGCCTCGTCCACGAGGTTCGCGAGTCGCGCGGTGTCCGGGGTCTCGGGCGTGATCGCGTAGAGCCCGCGCAGGGCCGGCGCGCCCACCTTACTTGTCATCGCCCTCGCCGGCCGCGTCGCGCGCCCAGAAAAGCCGGTCCGGAATGTGTTGTCCCATGCCGAGGCGATACCCCTGCGCGAGCGATTGCCAGGTGTAGTCCTGCGCTTCGTACACGGCGTCGCCGATCTCCAGTCCGCGGGCGAGGTTCGCGGCGAGCGCCGAGGCCAGCGTGCACCCGGAGCCATGGAAGCTTCCGGGAAGGCGCTGCCAGGTATCCGAGCGCAGCACGCCGCCGCGGTGATAGAGCGTGTTCACCACCTCGGGGGTCGAGTCGTGCGTGCCGGTCACGAGTACGTACTCGCAGCCGGAATCGAGCAGGTGCTGCGCGCATTCGGCGAGGTCGGCATCGCCCTCGTCGTCCTCGGCGAGGCGGCGAAGCTCCAGGATGTTCGGGGTGACGATCGTGCTTTGCGGAACCAGCAGCTCGCGCGTCGCGATGATCATGTCTTCGCCCGCGAATTCGTCGCCGCGGCCGGAGGCGAACACGGGATCGAGCACCAGGGGGATGTCGGGATAGTCGGAAACCACCTCGGCGATCACGGTCACGATCTCGGTGGAGCCGAGCATCCCCATCTTGAACGCCGCCACCGGCATGTCCTCGAGGATGCAACGGGCCTGGTCGGCCACCCAATCCGGGTCGATCGCGAGGAAGGATTCGACGCCGGCGGTGTCCTGGACCGTGATCGCGGTCACGACCGACAGCGGATGGCAGCCCATGCTCGCCAGGGCAAGGATGTCGGCCTGGAGGCCCGCCCCACTGGTGGGATCGGAAGCCGCGAAGGTGAGGACGGTGGGCGGGGGTGTTACCGAGGGAGCTGGCATGAAAAACAGGGCGGCGGCGGAGGGTTACACTCTTACACTTGCAACCACTTGTCGATTGCGCCCCTCAGGTGGGGGTCGATACCATCGTTGTCCGGTCTCGCGGCGCGTGTCCGCATTCTACTTCAACAGGACTCACGTTCGCCCATGCTTTCCTCGACAGCGCCCGCGCTTGAACCGTACAAGACGTGGAAATGCAACGTTTGCGGGCTCGTTTACGATGAGTCCGAGGGATGGCCCGAAGACGGCATCAAGGCGGGCACGCGGTGGGTCGACATTCCCGCCGGCTGGTGCTGCCCCGAATGCGGGGCGCGCAAGGACGATTTCGAAATGGTCGAGTTCTGAAGCGGAGAAGACTTCGGAAACGGCTTCAAGATAGTGCAGCTATTGCTTGTTTTGGTTGAATAAAAAGGCTAACCTGCTCCCACCATAAAGCGCGGCGAATAGTCCGACGTCCTTGGGAGAGCGCGCGCTGCGGGACGAACACAAGAGGACATCGTGGCGGACTCCAAGAACCTCACGGGCGTGCGCGTGATGGTGATCGATGACAGCAACACCATCCGGCGGAGCGCGGAGATATTTCTCATGCAGGCCGGCTGCCAGGTCATCCTCGCGGAGAACGGCTTCGACGCGCTCGCGAAGATCGCCGACCACCAGCCCGACCTCATCTTCGTCGACATCATGATGCCGAGGCTCGACGGCTACCAGACGTGCGCGCTCATAAAGAAGAGCGGCCGGCACGGGGCCACGCCGGTGATCATGCTTTCCTCGAAAGACAGCCTTTTTGACCGTGCGCGCGGGCGCATGGTCGGCAGCGACGAATACCTGACCAAGCCCTTCACGAAGGAAAGCCTCCTGAAGGCGGTCGAGACGCACCTCGCGCAGAAGAACGCGGCGTGAGGATGAATTCAATTTCCGATGGAGTGATGTGACATGGCAATCAAGAAAATCATGGTGGTGGACGACTCTCCCACCGAACGCGCATACATGGAAAGCGTCCTCAAGAAGAGGGGCTACGAAGTGGTCGTCGTCGACAGCGGCGAAGCGGCCATCGAGAAGGCCAAGGCCGAGCAACCCGACCTCATCCTCATGGACGTGGTGATGCCGGGGCTCAACGGCTTCCAGGCCACGCGAGCCATCACGCGCGAGGAGTCGACCAAGCACATCCCCGTGATCATCTGCACGACCAAGGACCAGGAGACCGACAAGATCTGGGGCCTGCGCCAGGGTGCGAAGGACTATGTGACCAAGCCGCTCAACGAAGGCGAGCTGCTCGAGAAGATCAAGGCACTGGGCTAGGAACGGACGAACGCCATGGCCCGACGCACCGGACTCCGCGAATTCCAGCTTTCCCTGGGCGAACGCCTGCGGACGGCGACGACCGCGGCTGCGCTCCAGTCGCGGCTGGGATTCCAGGTCGGCGCGGATAACTGGTTCGTCGCGCTGCACCAGGTGAGCGAAGTGATCCCGGTGCCGCAGTCGGTGCCGGTGCCCCTGACCGCGAGCTGGTTTCGTGGCGTGGCCAACGTGCGGGGCAACCTCTACAGCATCATCGATTTCTCGTCTTTCCAGGGTGGCGACGTCACCGGTGCCGCGATGGAACGGCGCGTGATCCTGGTATCGGACCGGTTGATCGGCGGCGCCGGGTTGCTCGTGACCCGGATGCTGGGCCTGCGCAATCCGGACCAATTTGAAAAGCTTCCGCTGCCCGCGGATGCCGCCCCCTGGCTGGGCGGTGTCTATGCGGCCGCTGGAGGCACGCGGTGGCTCGAGCTGGACCTTCCCAAGCTCGTGCGGCAGTCGGGATTCCTCGAAGTCGGCACATAACAAGACGAAGCAGGAGAGATAGACATGGCGAAAGCACAGGCAGCCAAACCCAAGGGTGGCATCGCGGGATGGTTCCGCAATATGGGCGCCCCCAAGGCGAAGCCGACGGCCCGTCCGGCCTCCGCTCAGGTCTCCACGATGACCAACATCCCGGCGGCCGGCGGTCCCACGACCGGTGGTCTTCCGACGAGGCCAGGGGCCGCGCGCCCGGCACCGGCCAAGAAGGCCGTCAAGCCCGCGGGCGAGGGCCTTGCCGGATTCCGGATGCCGCTGATCGGCGGCCGACCCGTCTTCGAGCAGTTGCAGATCCTGGGCGGTCTCGCCTTCGCCCTGCTCGCCTTCACGGCCATGACGGTGTTCTTCGACGTGAAGCACCGCTCCGAGAACGCGACGTACATCACGATCACCTCGCAGATGCAGTTCCACACGCAGCGTCTCGCGAAAGCCGCGGGACAGGCCGCGCGCGGAACGCAGATCGCCTTCCCGCAGCTCCAGGACAGCCGCGACGAGTTCGCCAACTACCTCGCGATCCTGCAGAGCGGCGGCTTCGCGTTCGGCGTGGACGTCCCCAGCGCGGCGGTGAACGATGAGCTGAAGAGCCGTCTGGACGAACTGGCGCAACGCTGGCCCGAATCGTCCAACGCGGCAACCGCCATCCTCGCGGCGCAGAAGGACCTCGTGGCCCTCGCGCAGAACATCGCGCAGATCCGCGTCGGTTCGGAAGAGATGGCCACCCTCTCGCAGGAACTCACGGGCCTGATGACGCAATCGGGCTCGGCGCCTGGCCAGGTGCTGCGCGCCAACCGCCTCACGTTCCTTGCGGAGCGCCTGGGACGCGGCTCGGCGGAAATTCTCGGTTCGGAAATCATCGATCCGGAAGTGCCGTTCCTCATCGGCAAGGACACCAACGACCTTCGCGAGCTCATCAAGTCGCTCGAGAGCGGCAACGAAGCCCAGGGCATCGTCGCGATCCGCGACACCGAGACGCGCGCGAAGCTCGCGCAGCTGAAGACGCAATTCGGCGTGTTCGAGAAGAACGTGGGCCCGATCCTGCGCGAGTTGCAGAAGCTCGTGTCGGCGCGGCAAGCCGGCGCGCAGCTCGTCGCCGCATCCGAGTCGCTGCAGGGCGCGGTGGGCCGCTTCCAGGAAGCGATCCAGGGCGAGAAGTCGGCCGGTTCGATCATCGCGGTCGCAATCCTCTCGGTGATGCTCTTCATCGTGCTGGTGCTGATGGCCCTCGTATTCCTTGCGGACACACGTCGCCGCGCGGCGCAGGCCGAAGGCGAGAACAAGCGAAACCAGGAGGCCATTCTGCGGCTCCTGAACGAGATGGGCGACTTGGCCGACGGCGACTTGACGATCAAGGCGCAGGTGACCGAGGACATCACGGGCGCCATCGCCGACTCGATGAACTACACGATCGACGAGCTGCGAAACCTGGTGACGGGCGTGAACAACGCAGCCGTGCAGGTGACCCAGAAGACCGCGCAGGCGCAGACGATTGCCGCGGAGCTGCTGAACGCCGCCGAACGCCAGTCGAAGGAAATTGAGGAAACGACGAGCCAGGTGTTGCAGGTCTCGCGCTCGATCTCCGAGGTGTCGACCACCGCCGAAGAAGGCGCGCGAGTCGCGCAACGCTCGCTGGCTGCTGCCGACAAGGGCCGCCTCGCGGTGCAGAACTCGATCTCGGGCATGAACGACATGCGCGAGCAGATCCAGGAGACCTCCAAGCGGATCAAGCGGCTGGGCGAAAGCTCGCAGGAGATCGGTGAAATCGTGGAACTGATTTCCGACATTACGGAGCAGACGAACGTGCTGGCCCTCAACGCCGCCATCCAGGCGGCGTCGGCGGGTGAAGCCGGACGCGGCTTCTCGGTGGTTGCGGAGGAAGTGCAGCGACTGGCCGAACGCTCCGGTGAAGCGACCAAGCAGATCGGCGCGATCGTGAAGACCATTCAGGCCGATACGCAGGACGCGGTGGCCGCCATGGAAAAGTCGACGATGGGCGTGGTCGAAGGCGCGAAGCTCTCCGAGGCCGCGGGCCAGGCGCTCACCGAGATCGACTCGGTGACGAAGAACCTCGCGCAGCTCATCCAGAACATCTCGACGGCCACGCAGGTGCAGGCCAATGCCACGAACAAGGTGGCGCAGAACATGACCGACATCCTGGAGATCACGCGGCAGACGACGCGAGGCACGCAGCAGACGGCAGGCTCGATTCGCGACCTCGCCGCGGTGGCCCAGGAGCTCAAGAGCTCGGTGTCGGGCTTCAAGCTCTAGGAACAACGCCCGATGGCCGCAAGCCCAACCGCGATCGATCTCGGCCCACTCACCTGGGTCAAGACCGAGATCGACCACTCGCTCAACCAGGCGAGGGAGAACCTCGACAAGCTCGCGGCGAAGCCCGACGACCGCGCGCCGGTCAAGTACATCCTCACGCACCTGCACCAGGCCACTGGCGCGCTGGCGATGGTCGGCCTGGGCGCGGCCACGCGCTTCAACGAGGAACTCGAGAAGCTCGTCGCATTCCTCGAGACCGAAGATGGCACGCGCCTCGCGATGGCGAGCGTCGTCGCGAAGAAGGGCATCTCGGCGCTCGCCGGTTATCTCGACCGCCTGATCGCCGGCGATCCCGATCGGCCGATGTCCCTGCTGCCGACCTACATCGAGCTCAACCGCGCGCGCGGACAGAGCGATGCGGTCGAGGGCGACCTCTTCTATCCGGACCTCGGCGCGCCGCTGCCGCCCGCGGAGGGCTCGTCCGGTGATCTCGATGACGCCGTTCGCGCCAAGGCGCTTTCCCACCAGCGCTCGCAATACCAGCAGGGCCTGCTGAAGATCCTCAAGGGCGGAGACTTCGCCGAGGCGATGCGCCAGATGCATGGCGCCGTCGCCGCGATCGAGACGCTCGAAGTGGCCACGCCGCATCGGTCCTTCTGGGTCGCCGCCGCCGCATTCTTCGATGCGCTCGTGCTGGGCGGCCTCGAATCCAACGCCGCCGCGAAGCCGCTCTACGCGAAGATCGACCAGCAGGTGAAGCAGCTGATCGAAGGCTCCACGCGCGTGGGCGAGCGTCTGTTCCGTGACCTCCTGCTCGCCGTCGGCCGTTCGCGTCCGGTGTCCGAGCGCATCGCGCTGCTGCACGACGTCTACGCCCTTCCGGAGCTGCTCGCGACCCCGTCGCGCGCGGACGGCGATGCCGATGACGAAGGCTTGGTCGCCCTCGTTCGCGAGTTGCGCGATCTCACCAGCCAGCAGAAGGACACCTGGCTCAAGTACACCTCCGGCAACCGCGCCGCGCTCGAGCCCTTCGGCAAGCAGGCCCTGGCACTCGCGGATCGTGCCGGCAAGATGCCCAATCGCGACGTGCAGACGGTGCTGGTGCGCCTCTCCGACGTCGCGCCCTCGCTGAAGGCGAAGGCCATCCCGCCTTCCGAAGCGCAGTCGCTCGAAGTGGCGACGGCGCTGCTCTTCGTCGAGAGCGCGCTGGAAAACTATTTCCGCCTCGGCGCCGATTTCCCGCGCCAGGCGAAGGCGGTCAACGAACGGTTGCGCGCGGCGATGGCCGGCGAACCGCTGCCGCCGATGGACACGTCCGAAGGCGGCCTGCTCGACCAGATGACGCGGCGCGCGCAAGAGCGCCTGCTGATCTTCCAGGTCGGCCAGGAAGTGCAGGTGAACCTGCAGAACATCGAGCAAGCGCTCGACGCGTACTTCCGCGATCCGGCCAAGCGCCCCGAGCTGAAGGCGCTGCCCGGCCTGTTCGCGCAGGTGCAGGGCGCGTTGATGATCCTCGAGCTCTCGGATGCCGCGGGCCTCAACGCCGCCGTGATGGCGCGCGTGCAGCAATTCGCCGATGGCACGCTCGACGGAACGGGCGAGGCCGCGGAGATCGTCGCCGATGGCCTGTCCGCACTCGGTCTGTACATCACCGCGCTCCAGCAGGGCGTCGCGAATCCGCGCGAGGTGCTGCTGCCCGCGCTCATTCGCTATGGCCTCGCGGAAGCGCCGGGCAAAGCCGTCGAGACGCTCACGCGTCGCACGGGCGTCGTGGCCCCGGCGGACCTCGACGTGCAGAAACAGAAGGTCCAGGAAGCCTACGAAGACTGGCGCGTGGATCCGGTGCAGGACACGCGCGAGAAACTCGAGACGGCCGTCAACGACCTGAAGCGCGATGCGGCCGTCGTGTCCGATTCCGCGGTTGCCAAGCACAGCCAGCTCGCGCTCGATGCGATCCAGCAGGGCACGGATCCCGACCAGACCGGCGTCTTCCGCGCGATCCAGGGCCTCACGCCCGACAAGCCGACCGACGAGCCCGCGCCGCAGGTGGTGCAACTGGTCGACGCGCCCGGCGCGGAGATCGACCGCGAGCTGCTCGAGATCTTCCTCGAGGAGGCCACCGAAGTGGTCGGCACGATCCGCGAGAACCTCGCTATCAGCCGCGATGCGCCGCACGATCGCGAAGCGCTCACCACGATCCGCCGCGGCTTCCACACGCTCAAGGGCAGCGGCCGGATGGTGGGCCTCAACGACCTGGGCGAAGTCGCGTGGCAGTCCGAGCAGGTCATGAACAAGTGGCTCAAGGACGAGAAGCCCGCGACCGCGGGGCTCCTTTCGTTCATCGAGCTGTCGGAACATTCCTTTGGTGGCTGGATCGATGCGCTCAAGGCCGGCAGTGACGCGGCGATCGATGGCTCCGAGATCCAGCGTCGCGCCGAGCAGCTGAAGAGCGACACCGAGATCGCGCCCCAACCGGAGGTCCTCGCGCCTACGGCCGTTGTCGAGGCCGTTCCCGAAATGGAAGCGCCCGTCGAAGCGCCGCTGGAACTGGTCGCCGAAGCGGAAGTGCCACCCGTTGCCGAGATGGATTTCACGCCGGCGACCGAACCCGAACCCGAGAAGATCGAAGCCGCGGCCGAGCCCAGCTTCGACTTCGCTTCGCTCGATCTCACGCCCGCCGCGCCGCCGCCCGTGGCCGAAGCGCCTGCGGCACCCGAGTCCGGGCTGCCTGCGCTCGACGATCTTTTCGCGCCGGCGGCCGAAGCCGCTGCGCTACCGGAAGCCGAGGCGCTCGCTCCTGCCGAAGAGCCCGACGTGGTCATTGGCCCGATCGTGCTCTCGCCCGCGTTCTTCGCGATCTACATCGGCGAGGCCGAACAGCATGCCGCCTCGCTCGAGGAAGAGATGGCCGCGGTCGAGGCCGATCCGATGCGCCCGGTGAGCCATGCCTTCATGCGCGCCGCGCACACGCTCACGAGCAGCTCGCGGACCACCAGTTTCGATGTCATCGCCGACGTCGCCTTCGCGCTCGAGAAGTGGCTCCAGGACGCGATCGACTTCCTGCCTGTCTTCGACGAGCAGCGCCTTGCGGTTACGCGCCACGCGGTCGATGCGATTACCGCGATGGTGCAATCGGTTCGCGCGCAGGCGATGCCGTTCCCGCGTGACGACGTGATCGCCGAGCTCGTCGCGGTGCGCGAAGCCCTCAAGGAAGCGCGCATGTCCGGCGAGGGCACGCACATCAAGATGCCCGGTGTCGTGCGCGATGCGCTCGAGGCGCAGCGCCCGATGCAGGAACCGCCGCCCCCGGTCGACGAACCCGCACCCGCGCCGGTGAAGGAACCGCCGCCGCGCGACCCCGAGCCGCCGGTCGTCGAGCCGCCGCCTGAAATCATTCCGGAGACGCCGAAGGCCGTCGTGGTGGAAGCGCCGCGCGTCGTCGCACCCGAACCGCCGAAACCGGAGCCCGCGAAGCCCGAGCCCGTGAAGGTCGAAGCCCTTGCGCCCGAGGGCGGCGCTCCGTCGAGCAAGCCGTTCGAGTCGGGCAAGGACCAGCGCAAGATCCTGGACGACGTCGACCTCGAGCTGCTGCCGATCTTCCTCGAGGAAGCCAAGGAAATCATTCCGCTCGTGAGCGAGGGGATGCGCCGCTGGAAGGGCGCGCCCACCGACCACTCGCCGGCCGCGGAACTCCATCGCCACCTGCACACGCTGAAGGGCAGCGCGCGCATGGCGGGCCTCATGCGCCTGGGCGAGCTTGCCCACGTGCTCGAAACGCGCGTGATCGCTATGGAAGGCGAAGCCGCGCCGTCGACCAAGGCGTTCGACGAAGCCGAGGAACGCATCGACCGCTTCTCCGTGTCGCTCGAGCGCCTGGCGCGTGGCGAGGACATCGAGAACGTCGTGCCCCTCGAGATCCCCGTGGGCGCCGTCTTCGAGCAGCAGAAGGACAAGCCGGGTGCCATCGCCGTCATGGCCGCCGCGCAGCAAGCCCAGACGGAGGCTGCGCAGGCTGCGGGCCTGCCGCCGGAGCTGCGCGACACGCGCTCCGCACTCCTGCGCGTCAACGCCGACCTCATCGACCGCTTCGTGAACGAAGCGGGCGAGCTCTCGATCGCCCGTTCGCGCATCGAGATCGAGATGGCCGCATTCAAGCGCGCACTCGTCGACCTCGCGGACAACGTGTCGCGCATGCGCACGCAGCTGCGCGAGATCGAGATCTCTGCCGAATCGCAGATGCAGAGCAGCCTGAAGGAACAGGAAGCGCTCGGAACCACTTTCGACCCGCTCGAGTTCGACCGCTTCTCGCGCGTGCAGGAACTCACCCGATTCCTCGCCGAGTCGCTCGGTGACGTGATCACGCTGCAGCAGAGCTTGCAGAAGAACATCGACGAATCGGAACTCGCCCTCCACCAGCAGGCGCGCCTCAACCGCGAACTGCAGCAGGGCCTGATGGGCGTGCGTCTCGTTCCGCTCGCCAACCTGACCGACCGTTTCTATCGCGTCGTGCGCCAGACGGCCAAGGAACTCAACAAGAAGGCGAACCTCGAGCTCAAGGGTTCGCGCGTGGAGCTCGACCGCTCGGTGCTCGAGAAGATCACCGCGCCTTTCGAGCACTTGCTGCGTAACGCCGTGGTGCACGGCCTGGAAACACCCGAGGCGCGCGCGAAAGCCGGCAAACCCGAAATCGGCGAGCTCGCGATCGACGCGGCGCAGCGCGGCAACGAACTGGTGCTCACCGTTTCCGACGATGGCGGCGGGCTCAACTACCCGCGCATCCGCGAGAAGGCGATCGAGACCGGCATGCTCGCGCCCGACGTGGAGCTTCCGCCCGCGCAGCTCGCGCAATTCATCTTCGCGCCCGGCTTCTCGACCGCGAGCGAGATCACGCAGGTCGCCGGCCGCGGTGTCGGCATGGACGTGGTGAAGAACGAAATCACCTCGCTCGGCGGCCGGGTCGAGATCGCCTCGACACCGGGACGCGGCACGACATTCACCATCACGCTGCCGCTCACGCTCGCCGTGACGCAGGCCGTGATGCTGCGCTCGGGCCCCTCCATATTCGCCGTGCCCTCGGTGATGATCGAGCAGGTGCAGGAATACAAGGCCGCGCCCTACGCCGATATCGTCGCGGGCGGCGAGGTCAAGTGGAAGGACAACGTCTACCCGCTGCGCTCGCTCCTGCCGCTGCTGGGTGAAATCGACACGCCCACGCCGGCGCGCCAGATCCCGGTGCTGCTGCTCAAGAGCGGCGTGCAGCGTGCTGCCGTGCGCGTCGATGAAATCATCGGCAACCGCGAAGTCGTGGTGAAGACGATCGGACCGCAGCTTTCGCGCCTGGCGGGCATCGCCGGCGCCACGGTGCTCGGTAACGGCCAGGTCGTGCTGATCCTCAACCCCGTGCAGCTCGTGCATCGCGCGATCGCAACCGCCACGGCACTCGAGAAGATCGAGGGCGCGCCCGCTGCGGCCGAACCCGCCCCGGCCCAGCTCGTCGTCGAACAACGTTCCGGCGCCGCACTCGTCATGGTGGTCGACGATTCGCTCACCGTGCGCAAGATCACCAGCCGCATGCTCACGCGCGAAGGCTACGAAGTCGCGACGGCCAAGGACGGCGTGGATGCGCTCCAGCAGCTCCAGGACATCAAGCCCGATTGCATCCTGCTCGACGTGGAAATGCCGCGCATGGACGGCTTCGAATTCGCGCGGACGGTTCGCGCCGATGCCCTGACCCGCGGCATCCCGATCATCATGATCACCTCGCGAAGTGCGGACAAGCACAAGAACCACGCGTTCGAGATCGGCGTGAACGAGTACATGGGCAAGCCGTACCAGGAAGACCAGCTGCTCGCCCTCGTCAAGCGCTACACGGAAGAATCGGCGTTCGCCTGAGCGCGCGGTGACTTCCAGGCGCGCCTTCCTGCATGGCGCGGCCGCGGGCGCGGCGGCAACTTTCGTGGGCGCGGGCGATGCGGTCGCACAGACCGCCACCTGGCGACGCGGCCACGACAACCAGCGCATCGCCGACCTCGGCGACGGCCATTTCCTCAATCCCGTCATGTCGGGGGACCACCCCGATCCCACCATCCTCAAGGATGGCCGGGATTACTACATGACGTTCTCCACGTTCGACTCGTATCCCGGGCTCGTCCTCTGGCATTCGCGCGACCTCGTGAACTGGACGCCGCTCACGGCCGCGCTCACGAAGAACATCGGCTCGGTGTGGGCGCCAGAGCTGTGCAAGCACGGCTCGCGCTACTTTCTCTACATCCCCGCGCGCACCGAATCGCGACGCTCGAGCTACGTCGCGTGGGCGGACAGGATCACGGGACCGTGGAGCGATCCGATTGATTTGAATCTTCCCGATCACATCGACCCCGGGCACGCCGTCGGTGAAGACGGCTCGCGTTGGCTCTTCCTCTCGAACGGCGATCGCGTGCGGCTCGCCGACGATGGGCTGAGCTGCGTGGGCAAGCCCGAGCATGTCTACGACCCGTGGCGCTATCCCGAGGATTGGGTCGTCGAAGCGTTCGCGCCCGAAGGCCCGAAGATCACGCGGCATGGCGAGTACTTCTATCTCATCACCGCGATCGGTGGCACCGCCGGTCCACCCACCGGGCACATGGTGATTGCCGCGCGATCGAAATCGATTCACGGTCCGTGGGAACACCATCCGAAGAATCCTCTCGTGCGCACGACGCGACACGACGAGCGATGGTGGTCGCGCGGCCACGCAACGCTCGTCGAAGGACCGGATGCGAGCTGGTGGTCCGTCTATCACGGCTACGAGAACGGCTACTGGACGCTGGGACGCCAGGCATTGCTCGATCCGGTCGAGTGGACGAAGGATGGCTGGTTCGAGATGCGCGGCGGCGATCTCTCGCGCCCGATCCGCAAGCCCACCGGCGGCGAGGCATTTCGCCACGGCGCGCCGCTATCGGATGACTTCTCCGCGCCGCTGGCACTCGGACGCCAATGGAGCTTCTTCAAGCCCGGCGCCGGCGAAGCGAGCCGCATTCGCGTGGCCGATCGCAGGCTTCACCTGAAGGCGCGCGGCACGGCGCCCTCGAGCTCGTCGCCGCTGCTCCTCGTGGCCGGCGACCAGGGCTACCGTTTCGAGGCCGACATCGAGATCGATCCGGGTGTCACCGCGGGGCTGGTTCTCTTCTACGACGAGCGGCTCTACTGCGGCCTGGGCTTCGACGAGCGGCGCTTCGTCACGCACCAGTACGGCATCGAGCGGGGACGGCCCGCGAATGCGCATGGAAGGAAGATGCGGTTGCGCGTGACCAACGACCACCACATCGTCACCTTCGACACGAGTGGCGATGGCGGGCGCACGTGGAAGCGCTTCGATCGGGGCATGGAAGTTTCCGGTTATCACCACAACGTCCGCGGCGGATTCCTCATGCTGCGGCCCGGTCTCTACGCGGCGGGCGAGGGCGAAGCGCGCTTCGCCAACTTCACGTTCCGCGCAGGCTAGGGAACAAAACGTCACAACGCCGCGCCGTTGGCTGCCGTAGCATCCGGGTCCTTTCCGCAACGAAAACACCATGGACGGCTCCGCGGCACCGGTGCTCTCGCGTCGCACGCTCTACGAGGCCACGTCGCTTCGCATCGAGCGCATCGTTGCGCGTCCGCACACTGATGGATGCCTGGAAGTCGCCGCGCCACTGGCCAATGGCCTGGCGCTTCCGCTCGCCGGAGCCTTCGCGCGCCACGATTCCGGCCGCCATCCCCGGGTGGCCACCGCGAACGACGCCGTCTTCTTTCCGGCGCGCCGGCCCTACCGCGTCAGTTTTCCGGGAACGATCGGCGACGAAGTTCTCTCGCTGCAATGGACGGACGAAGCGCTCGCGAGCGCCTGCCCCGAGGCGCAGGGTCATTTCGCATCGGCAGCGCACGCGTTGCTCGAACCGGACCAGATGGTTCGCCGCAGCATCCTCTTGCGGCGACTGGCGCGCGCCCAGGCCGATCCCCTCGAGATCGAGGAGCTCAGCGTCGAGCTCCTCGCCTCGTGCCTGCGCATCGAGCGAACGAGCATCGTCGCGCGGCGCGGCATCGAGAACGTGAAGGAAGCGGTGGCCCTGGAGCCCGAGCACAAGTGGACGCTTCCGGAGCTCGCGCAAATCGCACGCATGTCGCCCTCGCACCTGGCGCACGTCTTCCGCCGGGAGGCGGGCGTGACCGTCTATGCGTACGTGCTTCGCTCGCGCCTCGCGAAGGCGCTCGCCGCGATCGTGGACTCGGATGCCGACATCACCACCATCGCCTTCGACGCCGGCTTTGCAAGCCACAGCCACTTCACGATGCGCTTTCGCACCACCTTCGGCATGACGCCCGCGTCGTTGCGCCGCGACGCGCACGGTGACACGCGCGAACTTCGCAGGATCGTGACAGCGCGCTGAGCCGCTTCGCCCTAGAGTCGGTTGCTTCCTTGTGAATGTGAGGCAGCGACATGATGGGTCGGAGAAATTTCGTCGGGATGATGGCCGCCGGTGTACTGGCGGGTGCCTGTGGCGCGCCGGGGACGGAGCGCACCGCGTTGATGGACGTCGCGAGCTTCCACGCGCGGCGCAAGTTCGCACCCACGCCCTCGGGCGACATCGCCTACGTCGAGCAGGGCAAGGGCCGCGTGGCGCTCTTCATCCACGGCGTGCCGCTGAACGGCCTGCATTGGCGCCACGTGATGGCCGAGCTCCATGGCATCCGCCGCTGCATCGCGCTCGACCTCATGGGGCTGGGGTACACGCGGATCGCGCCAGGACAAGCCGTCTCGTTCGAAGCGCAGGCGCGCATGGTGCGCGAGTTCCTCGACGCGCTCGACATCGACCAGGTCGACCTCATCGCCAACGACAGCGGCGGGGCGGTTGCGCAGATCTTCGCGGTGGGCAACGCGCACCGCCTGCGCTCGCTCACACTCACCAACTGCGACGTGCACGACAACTGGCCGCCGGAGGTCATCAAGCCCTCCATCGAAGCGGCGCGCGCGGGAACGCTGATCGAACGCTACGTGAAGCTGATCGACGATCACCCGGAACGCTACGCACGCTTCGCGCGCGCGTATGCCGACCCGCACGTGCTCACCGAGGATGTCTATCGCGCCTACATCGATCCGCTGCGTGTGACGTCGGAGAGCCGCAACAACTTCCACCGCTATTGGACGTCCTTCGATAACGCGCAGACCGTTGCGATCGAGGGGCGCTTGCGCGAGCTCAAGGTGCCCACCCTCATCGTGTGGGCCCTCGACGACATCTTCTTCGACGTGAAGTGGGCCCACTGGCTGGGACGCGCGATTCCCGGAACCGTAAAGGTGGTCGGCGTGCCGGGGGCCAAGCTCTTCTTCCCGGAGGACCGCCCCAACGCGCTGCTCGATCCGTTGTGGGATTTCCTGTGGTCCTCCGGGTTGCCGTCCGGCCCGGGCTGAGGGCGCCGCTACTTCGCCGGTTTTTCGGCCGGCTTCCCGCCGCGGACGTCGATCGTGAAGTGCTCGCCGCCGCCTTGCGTGTGGAAGGCCATCCCTTTCGGATCCTGGGAGATACCGCGCTTGGACTCGTGCTTCAGGCCGCTGAACGCGCCCTCGATATAACCGTCGCCGACGTTGAACCGGAGCGAAACGATCGAGGCGGGCGACAACATCCCCTGGTACTTCACGACGAAGCCCAGCGTCGCGCACTTGGAGGGCTTCAGCTCATTGCCGCTCTTGTGATGCGTGATGCCGTTGGGCTTCGCGTCGCCGAACTGGTCCGTGCCCACCTGGCCCTTCGAGTAAGAAACGATGACGGATTCGGCGGTCTCGTTGCAGAGCTTCACGTGATAGTGCTTGTTCGCATGCGCGAGCGCCGGGGCGGCAAGCACACAGGCGGCAAGCAGGGCCTTCGTCATGATCCTGTTCATCGGTGTTCTCCCTTGAGGTTGTTGGAAACGCCTTCCACTACAACGTTGCAGGCCGCATTTCGGTTGTGCGACCGACGTCCCGCGACCTTGGTCGCAGGTCAGAGGAAGTAGGCGAGGACCGCAATCCCGAGAACGATGCGATACCACGCGAAGGCCTTGAAGTCGTGGTGCGCCACGTACCGAATGAGCGCCTTCACCGCGAGGAGGGCCGCGAGGAAGCTCACGACGAAGCCGACTACGAACGGCCCGATGTCCGCCGCCGAGAAGAGCGCGCGGTACTTCACCATCTGGTAGCCGGTGGCCGCGAACATGATCGGCACCGCGAGGAAGAACGAGAACTCGGTGGCGGCGTGGCGCGAGAGGCCGAAGCACATCGCCCCCATGATCGTCGCACCCGAGCGTGACGTCCCCGGGATCAGCGAGAGGCACTGCGCGAGCCCTACCTTCAGCGCGTCCTTCCAGTTCATCTCGTCGACCGCGTTTACTCGTGGCGCGCCGTGGCGCGCGTACCAATATTCGATCGCGAAGATCGCGAACGCGCCCACGATCAGGGCGATGGCCACCGCGACCGGATTGAACAGGTGCGCCTTGATCTGCGACTGGAAGAAGAATCCGATCGCAGCCGCGGGAACGAAGGCCACCGCGAGATTCGTCGCAAAGCGTTGCTGGACGGGGTCGGAGCCGATGCCGGCGAAGGCCTTCGCGAAGCGAGCGCGGTATTCCCAGCACACGGCGAGGATGGCGCCGAGCTGGATCACGATGTCGAAGACCTTGCCCTTCTCGTCGTTCACGCCGAGCAGGTCCGACACGATGATGAGATGGCCGGTCGAGGAGATCGGAAGGAACTCGGTGAGCCCTTCGACGACTCCCAGGATCAGGGCCTTGGCGAGCGCAACGAATTCCATCGCGCGGTAGTCTATCAGTCATGCAACGGCGCGAATTTCTCCTTTCGACGATGGCCCTGGCGGCGGCATCGAACGCGGGCGCCCAGGCTGGCCCCACGACCCGGCCCATTCCCTCGACGGGCGAGCGCCTCCCCGCGGTCGGACTGGGCACCTGGCTTACCTTCGACGTGGGCTCCGGCGAAAGCAACGCGCGTGGCGAAGTGCTGAAGGCCTTCTTCGCGGCCGGCGGCCACCTGGTCGATTCCTCGCCCATGTACGGCGCCTCCGAAGAGGTCATCGGTGCGCAGTACGCTCGCATCGGCAAGCCCGCGGCCATGTTCTCGGCGACCAAGGTGTGGACCGTGGGCGGGCTCGCCGGCCGGCGCCAGATGGAAAAATCGCGCGGCCTCTGGAACCTGCCGCGCTTCGACCTCATGCAGGTCCACAACTATCTCGACTGGGAAACGCACCTGCCCACGCTGAAGGCCATGAAGGCCGAGGGCAAGCTGCGCTACGTGGGCGTGACCACCTCGCACGGCCGCCGCCACGACCTCGCCGAGGAAATCATGAAGAAGGAGAAGCTCGATTTCTTCCAGGTGACGTATTCACTCGCCGACCCCGAAGCCGACAAGCGCTTGCTGCCGCTCGCGGCCGATCGAGGTACCGCGGTGATCATCAACCGCCCGTTCGACGGCGGCGCGCTCTTCAGCCGCGTGAAGGGCAAGGCGCTTCCCGGATGGGCCGCGGAGATCGGCTGCAAGAGCTGGGCCGAGGTGTTCCTGAAGTGGATCGTGTCGCACCCGGCCGTGACCTGCGCGATTCCCGCGACGACCCGCGTGGATCATGTGCGCGAAAACATGGGGGCCCTCGCGGGCCCCCTTCCTGATGCGGCGATGCGGCGGCGCATTTCCGCCGACTTCCATGCACTGTCATCCTGAGGAGCAGCGCGACCGAAGGACCTGCTTGAATCAGTTAACCGACTAAAGCAGGTCCTTCGTCGCTTCGCTCCTCAGGATGACAGTTCCTACTTGACTTCCACCTTGCCTTTCATGTTCGGGTGCAGCCCGCAGATGTAGTCGTAGACGCCGGGCGTCTCGAACTTCATCGTCTGGCTCTGGCCCTTGAGGATCACCGGCGTGCGCAAGCCATTCGCGCTCGTGACCGTCACCTGGTGAGGTGAATCGTCGGTATTGGTCCACGTGACGTAGGTGTTGGGCTTCACGTCGAGCTTCTCGGGGCCGAAGAGGAAGTCGGAGATCGCGACGATGTCCGGTCCCTTCTTGGCCACCGGCTTCGCGCCGGGTGCGGTGCCCGAGAATTTCGCGAGCGAGATCACGAAGTCCTGCCCGGCATGCGGCTTGTGGCAGACGAAGCAGCTCTTCAGGTTCGCCTTGTCGTTCACTTTCTTCTCGGCGTTGAAGACCTGGTATTCCCAGTCGCCGTTGCGGATGTCCTCGGGATACTCGACGCCAAAGCCCGTGCGCTTTTCCATCACGGTGTACGCGACGAGGTCACCCTTCTTGAAGCGTCCCTTGTCGTCCTTGACCGGAACGCCCTTGTCATCGACGACGGCCTTGTACTGCACGAGCGTGAGCACGGTGCCCGAGGGGATGGGCTTGCCCGCCTTGACCGCGTCGACCGCGGCCTTGGTGGACCACAGCTCGCGGTACTGCTTGATGTCGTAGCGGTCGACGACGCCGTAAAGCACGCCCTCCGCCCACTTTTCGGGGTACTGCACTTTGTTGGGCCCGGGGTTCTGGGCGAGGACAGGCAGCGAACAGGCGGCGATTGCGGCTAGCAGGGCGCGGCTGGCGGTTTTCATTGGATCCTCCCGGATGGCGGGGCGGCGAAAAGCCGCCCCGAAGCACTGTACGTGAACAGTGCCCAACCGGATTCCTTCCAACAGCAGGTCCTTCGGTCGCTATGCTCCCTCAGGATGACAAGTCGGGCTAGGCCTTGCGGTAGACCTCGCCGCCCGACTTCACGAACTCGACCGCCTTCACTTCCATGCCCTTCTTCAGGGCATCGGCTTCAGCGACGCCGTGCTTGGCCGCGAAGTCGCGCACGTCCTGCGTGATCTTCATCGAGCAGAAATGCGGGCCGCACATCGAGCAGAAGTGCGCGAGCTTGGCGCCCTCCTGCGGCAGCGTCTCGTCGTGGAACTGCTTTGCCTTGTCCGGATCGAGCCCGAGGTTGAACTGGTCGTCCCAGCGGAATTCGAAACGCGCCTTCGAAAGCGCGTTGTCGCGGATCTGCGCGCCCGGATGCCCCTTCGCGAGGTCGGCCGCGTGTGCGGCGATCTTGTACGTGATGATCCCGTCCTTCACGTCGTCCTTGTCGGGCAGGCCCAGGTGCTCCTTGGGCGTCACGTAGCAGAGCATCGCGGTGCCGTACCAGCCGATCTGTGCCGCGCCGATGCCGCTGGTGATGTGGTCGTAGCCGGGCGCGATGTCGGTGGTGAGCGGTCCGAGCGTGTAGAACGGCGCCTCGTGGCACTGCTCGAGCTCGAGCTCCATGTTCTCCTTGATGAGCTGCATCGGCACGTGGCCCGGGCCTTCGATCATCACCTGCACGTCGTGCTTCCACGCGATCGTGGTGAGCTCGCCCAGCGTCTTCAACTCCGCGAGCTGCGCTTCGTCATTTGCGTCGTAGATCGAGCCGGGGCGCAGGCCGTCGCCGAGCGAGAACGACACGTCGTAGGCCTTCATGATGTCGCAGATCTCCTCGAACCTCTCGTAGAGGAACGATTCCTTGTGGTGCGAAAGGCACCACTTGGCCATGATCGAACCGCCGCGCGAGACGATGCCCGTCATGCGGTTCGCCGTCATCGGGATGTACGGAAGGCGAACGCCCGCGTGGATCGTGAAGTAATCCACGCCTTGCTCGGCCTGCTCGATCAACGTGTCGCGGAAGATTTCCCAGGTGAGGTCCTCGGCCTTGCCGTCGACCTTCTCCAGCGCCTGGTAGATCGGCACCGTGCCGATCGGCACCGGGGAATTCCTCACGATCCATTCGCGCGTCTCGTGGATGTGCTTGCCGGTGGACAGGTCCATCACCGTGTCGCCGCCCCAACGGATCGACCACGTCATCTTGTCGACTTCCTCGGCGATCGACGAGGTCAGCGCGGAGTTGCCGATGTTCGCGTTGATCTTCACGAGGAAATTGCGGCCGATGATCATCGGCTCGCTTTCCGGGTGGTTCACGTTCGCGGGAATGATCGCGCGGCCGCGCGCGACTTCGCTGCGCACGAACTCCGCCGTCACTTCCTCCGGAATCGAGGCGCCGAAGGATTCGCCGCGGTGCTGCCGGCCGAGCAGGTCGGCCATGCGTTGGCCCATCGGGCCCGCGGTGCGCATGCGCTCGAGGTACTCGCGCCGCTGCAGGTTCTCGCGGATGGCGATGTACTCCATCTCGGGCGTGACCAGGCCACGGCGCGCGTAGTGCATCTGCGTGACGTTGGCACCGGCTTTCGCGCGGCGCGGGTTGCGCTTCAGGTTGAATCGCAGCTCGGCGAGCTTCGCGTCGGCGAGGCGCTCCTGGCCATATCGCGAAGTGGGGCCCGCGAGCTTCTCGGTGTCGCCGCGCTCCTCGATCCACGCTTCGCGAAGGGGGGCGAGGCCCGAGCGAATGTCGATCTTCGCGGCGGGGTCCGTGTACGGGCCACTCGTGTCGTAGACGTAGACCGGCGGATTCTTCTCCGCGGCGCCAAAGGTGGCGGGCGTGTCCGTCTGCGAGACCTCGCGCATCGGCACGCGGATGTCGGCGCGCGAGCCCTCGACGTAGACCTTGCGCGAAGCGGGCAGGGGAGCCACGGCCGCGTTGTCGACCTGGGCTTCGGAAGCGATGAATTTCGGGTTTGCGTTCATTGCAGCCACTCCTGGTGGTGAAAGCGATAGGGAGTGGCTCTGAGGCGGGCCACGCTCCCTACGCCGGGATGATCCGGATCAGGTTCGAAGGGTGTGTCTCACCGGGAACTCATTCCCGGACCCCTGCGTGCTGCATTCAAGGTACCGGAAACCGCGCCGGCCGGGAAATGACCCGCGGCAAGGGCGGCTGTAAAAACTACTTGACTGAGTAATTACTCGGGCGTACAGTTTCGATCAACGTTGACCCTCACCCCGGCCCTCTCCCAAAGGAGAGGGAGAAAAAATGCCTCCGAGACCCTCCCGAAACCAGGACCGCGCGCTCATCACGGCGGGCCGGCTGCTGTACCCCAAGGTGGGTGCCGCGGGCCTCACGATCCGCCAGGTGGCCGAGGCCGCGGGCGTGAACATCGGCATGTTCCACTACCACTTCAAGACGCGCGAGGCGTTCCTCCAGGCCGTCCTGCAGTCCATCTACGAGGACATGTTCGCGCGCCTGCCGATGCCGCCCGCGAAGGCGCCCATGCCCGAAGCGACCGCCACGCAGGTGCTGCGCGCCGGACTCATGACGCTGGGCGGATTCGTGCGCGAACACCGTTCGTTCCTCGCGCGCCTGCTCGCCGATGCCGCGAATGGCGATCCGGTCGTGCGCGCCTTCATCGGCACCAACTTCCCGCGCCACTTCGACCTCGTCGGTTCCGTGATTGCCGCGGGGCAGGCCTCGGGCGAGCTGCGCAAGATGCCCGTGCCGCAGGCGATCGCCTTCTGCGCCGGTGCGATCTCGCTCCCGTTGCTTGCGGTGGGTGCGCTGATCGACGTGGGCGCGATCCCGAAGTCCGGTGCGAAAGTTCTCGAAACCTCCGTGCTGTCCGAATCCGCCGTCGAGCAACGCATCGACCTCGTGCTCGTGGCCCTCGCCAACCCCGAAGCGGGCGCGAAAACGAAAGCGCCGCGCAAGACCTCGAAGAAAGCTCGCCCATGAAACGCCTGCTCCTTCCCGTGCTCATCGCCGCGAGCCTCGCCGGCTGCGGCAACCAAGAATCCGCCGCGCTTCAGGGCTACGCCGAAGGCGAATACGTTCGCGTCGCCGCACCGTTCGCCGGCACCTTGGTGAAACTCGAGGTCGCGCGCGGCGCGAAGGTCGAACCCGGCGCGCCGCTCTTCGCGCTCGAAGCCGAGAACGAAACCGCCGGTCGCCGCGAAGCCGAGCAGCGCGTGAGCCGCGCGCAGGCGCAGCTCGACAACCAGAAGAAGGGCGCGCGGCCGAGCGAGCTCGAGGCGCTGAGGGCGCAGCTTGCGCAAGCGCAGTCCGCCGCCGCGTTCTCCACCAAGGAGCTCGTGCGCCAGGAGGACCTCCTCGCGAAGAACTTCGTGAGCCGCAGCGCCGTGGATGCCGCACGGACGACGGCCGATCGCGATCGCCAGCGCGTGCAGGAAGTCCAGGCCCAGATCACCACCGCCAACCTGGGGGCGCGGCCCGATGAGATTCGCGCCGCCGAAGCCGAGGTCGCCGCCGCGACGCAAGCGCTCGCGCAAGCCGACTGGCGGCTGCGGCAGAAGACCGTGGCGTCGACGGTCGCCGGCGTCATCACCGACACGAACTTCGTGAGCGGCGAGTGGGTACCCGCGGGCGCCCCGGTTGTTGCCGTGCTTCCTCCGGAGAACGTGAAGGTCCGCTTCTTCGTTCCCGAGACGAGGCTGGGTGCGGTGAAGGTGGGCCAGAGCGTGGAGATTGCGTGTGACGGCTGCCCCGCGAAGATCGCCGCCAACGTGACCTTCATCGCGCCGCAGGCCGAGTTCACCCCGCCCGTGATCTACAGCCGCGAGAACCGGGCGAAGCTCGTGTTCCTCGTCGAGGCGCGCCCGTCCAAAGCGGATGCGCCGAAGCTGCATCCGGGCCAACCGGTGGACGTGACGCTCAAGTGAACGCGGTCGTGAAAGTGAACGCACATGAGTCTTCGGGCGACATCGTCATCGACGTCCAGGACCTCACCAAGCGTTTCGGCACGAAAACCGTCGTGGACCACTTCTCGATGCAGGTGCGCCGCGGCCAGATCTACGGCTTCCTCGGCCCCAACGGCAGCGGCAAGACCACGACGATCCGCATGCTCTGCGGCCTGCTCACGCCCGACGAAGGGCGCGGGACCTGCCTGGGCTACGACATCCTCACCGAGTCCACGAAGATCAAGCGCGAAGTGGGCTACATGACGCAGAAGTTCAGCCTCTACGAGGACCTCTCGATCGCCGAGAACCTCGATTTCGTCGGCCGCATGTACGACGTGCCCAACCGCAAGCAGCTCGTCGATTCGACCCTCGAGCGCCTGGGCCTCACGGGCCGGCGCACGCAGCTCGCGGGCACGCTCTCGGGCGGCTGGAAGCAACGCCTGGCACTCGCCGCCTGCCTGTTGCACGACCCGAAACTTCTCCTCCTCGACGAGCCGACCGCGGGCGTCGATCCGGGTGCGCGGCGCGATTTCTGGGACCACATCCATCGCCTCGCCGACGAAGGCATGACGGTGCTCGTGAGCACGCACTACATGGACGAAGCCGAGCGCTGCCATGAGCTCGCCTATATCGCCTACGGAAAACTCCTCGCGCGCGGCACGGGCGCCGAGGTGATCGCGCGCGCGGGGCTCACGACGTGGGAGATCACCGGCGCGAATCTCTCCGCGGTGGGGCGCAGCCTGGAAGGCGCGCCCGGCGTGGAAATGCTGGTCCCGTTCGGTACTGCGCTGCACGTCAGCGGCACCGATGCCGCGGCACTGCGCGCGAGTGTGGACAAGGCGGCATCGCCCGCCCACGCGAAGGCGCGGGAGGTGCCCACCGGGCTCGAAGACGTCTTCATCCACCTCATGCGCGGCGCGGTCGATCCGAGCGCGAAGACCGAGAAAGCCTGACATGTTCACCCTGCATCGCTTCATCGCCGTGCTGCACAAGGAATTCGTGCAGATGCGCCGCGACCGGCTCACCTTCGCGATGATGATCGGCGTGCCGATCATGCAGCTCATCCTTTTCGGCTACGCGATCAACATGGATCCCAAGGGCCTGCCCGCGGCCGTCGTGAGCGCCGAGCAGAGCGTGTACGCGCGCAGCTTCGTGCGATCGCTGGAGAACTCCGGCTACTTCAAGGTGATCGCGCAGCCGCGCACCGTCGCGGAATCCGACGCCCTCATCGCCGCGGGCAAGGTGCAGTTCGCGATCCACCTCCCGGAGGATTTCTCGCGCAGCATCCAGCGCGGCGAGCGCCCGGTCGTGCTGGTCGAAGCCGACGCCACCGATCCGGCCGCCACCGGCAACGCGGTCGCGGCGATGCAGAACCTCAACTTCACCGCGCTCGATCGCGATCTCACCGGGCCGCTTGCGGCGCAGCGCGCCGGGACGCCGCCCTTCGAGCTGAGAATCCACAAGCGCTACAACCCCGAGGGCAACACGCAATACAACATCGTCCCCGGCCTCATGGGCGTGGTGCTCACGATGACGATGGTGATGATGACTTCCATCGCGATGACCCGCGAGCGCGAGCGCGGCACGATGGAAAACCTGCTCGCCACCCCCGTCACGCCGCTCGAAGTGATGATCGGCAAGATCGTGCCCTACGTCGTCGTGGGCTATGTTCAAGTAGTCGTGATCCTCACCGCGGCGAAATTCCTGTTCAGCGTGCCCATGGTGGGGAGCCTCTTCCTGCTCTCGGCGGTGATCGTGGTCTTCATCGCGGCTCTGCTCGCGATCGGCTTCACGTTCTCCACGCTCGCCAAGAGCCAGATGCAGGCGATGCAGATGACGATGTTCTTCTTCCTGCCCTCGATCCTGCTCTCGGGCTTCATGTTCCCCTACCGCGGGATGCCCCTCTGGGCGCAATACCTGGGCGAAGTGCTTCCGCTCACGCATTTCCTGCGGATCGTGCGGGGGATCATGCTCAAGGGCAGCGAGCTTCCCGACGTCCTCCCGCACGTCTGGCCGCTCGCGGTCATTTTCGTGCTGGTTTCCATGGTGGCGCTGCGCCGGTACCAGAGAACGCTGGACTAACTGTTACAAAGTGAAAAGGGGTTTGATCCCCCTAAATGACCGCAGATACGCCGCGTATAATCCGCCCTTTGCCGAAGACCGCACCCCGAGCGCCATGAACGTCGAACAAGCCCGCTTCAACATGATCGAGCAGCAGATCCGCACCTGGGAGGTGCTCGATCCGGACGTGCTCGCGTTGCTCTCGGAAGTGAAGCGCGAGCAGTTCGTGGAGCCGGCCAACGAAAGCCTCGCCTTCGCCGACCTCGAGCTCCCGCTCGCGCACGGCTGGGCGATGTGGCAGCCCAAGGTCGAGGCGCGCGTCGTGCAGGAGCTCGCCCCGCAGGCGCACGAGAGCGTCTACGAAGTCGGCACCGGCAGCGGGCACCTTGCGGCACTCCTCGCCAAGCGCGCGCGCCAGGTGACGAGTGCGGAAATCCATCCCGATCTCCTCGAGCGTGCCCGCACGAACCTGCAGGCCGCCGGCATCGGCAACGTGACGCTACTCGCCGGCGACAGCGCCGCGGCACCCCTGGGCGAATCGACCTACGACGTGATCGTGCTCACCGGCTCCGTACCCGTGCTGCCGCCTGCGTTCATCGAGCGGCTCAATCCGGGCGGGCGAATTTTCGCGATCGTGGGCGATGCCCCCGTGATGAAGGCCGTCCTGGTCCGCCAGGCCGCCCGGGGTGAAACGCGCACGGTGGAGCTCTTCGAAACCCTGATGAAGCCGCTGGAAAACGCCCCGCAGCCGGCGCGTTTCCGCTTCTGACCGGCCGCCCGGCCTGAATCCGAACCGACCCGCCCGGGCGTCCAAACCCAACTGACCCTCGAGAAGAGACAAAAGACCGAACCATGAAGCTGAAGCGACTTGCCGCCGCCCTGGCCTTCGGGCTCTCCATCGGACCCGCCATGGGCGAGGACCTCCTGACCATCTACCGCGACGCGCTGGTGAGCGACCCGGTGTACCAGGCCCAGCGCGCGCAGCGCCAGGCCACGATCGAGAAGCTGCCGCAGGCGCGCGCCGGCTACCTGCCGTTCGTTTCCGCGCAGGCTTCGTACTTCAAGAACTACAACCAGCGCGACGGCACCGACGACCTCGACTACAACACGCGCAACGGCAACGTCTCGCTCTCGCAGCCGATCATCCGCGTGCAGAACTGGATCGCGATCGGCCAGGCGGAGAAAGTCGTCCTGCAGGCCGATGCCACGCTCGCCGCCGCCAACCAGGACCTGATCCTGCGTGCCGCGCAGGCTTACTTCGACGTCCTCCTCGCGCAGGACAACGTCGCGCTTTCGCAGTCCCAGAAGACGGCGTTCTCCGAGCAGCTCGCGCAGGCCAAGCGCAATTTCGAAGTTGGCACCGCGACCATCGTCGACACGCTCGAAGCGCAGGCCCGCTACGACCAGACGCTCGCCACCGAAATCCGCGACATCAACGACCTCGAAGTGAAGCGCCGCGCGCTCCAGCAGCTCGTGGGCAAGGTCGTTCCCGGCCTCGTGCCGCTCAAGGAGCCGCTGGCGCTGGTGCCGCCGCAACCCAACGACATCGAAGCGTGGGTGACCCAGGCCTCCGAGTCGTCGCTGACGGTCATCGTCGCCAAGGCGGGCAACGAGATCGCGCGCAAGGAAGTGGACCGCGCGCAAGCCGGCCACCTGCCGACCCTCGATTTCTCCGCCGACTACAACGTGAACCGCAATCCGGCGAGCACGCTGGGCCAGCTCGCCACGGGCGTGTCGCCCACGAGCAAGAGCGGTTCGGTGGGCATCGTCCTCGGGATCCCGATTTTCGAAGGCGGCCTCACACAATCGCGTGTGCGCGAAGCCGTGGCGCTGCGCGACCGCGCCGACCAGGACCTCGAGAATGCGCAGCGCTCCACCGCGCAGAACGTGCGCCAGAGCTTCCTCTTCGTCACCAACGGCATCGCCGGCGTGCAGGCCCTCGAGCGCGCGCTCGCCTCGACGCAGAGCCAGCTTGACTCGACGATCCTCGGCCGCGATGTCGGCGTGCGGACCAGCGTGGACGTGCTCAACGCCCAGCAGCAGGTCATCCAGACCCGCCGCGACCTGCAGCAGGTCCGCTACGGCTACCTGATGTTCACGCTGCGCCTGAAGGCCGCCACGGGCACGCTCACCGAAGCCGACCTCGAGGCCGTCAACCGCACGCTCGGCCGCAGCTAGAGCCAGCCCATCAGGCGCGCGAGCGCGCCGCGGTTCGCGTTCGCGAATGCCTGGGCGGCCTCGCCCATCCGTGCGCGCTTCGCGTCGTCGTGCAGCAGGGCCAGCGCCGCCTTCATCGCGTCGTTCGCATCACGCTGCCGGAGCGCTGCTCCCGCGGCGATCGCGCTCTTCGAGGCTTCCTCGAAGTTGAATGTCGAGGGCCCCACGACCACGGGTTTGCCCATCGCGCACGCCTCGATGAGATTTTGGCTGCCGAAGTCGAGCAGGCTGCCGCCCATGATCACCACGTCGGCCGCGGCGTAGTACGCGAGCATCTCGCCCATCGAATCGCCGATCACCACGCGCGTTCCCGAAGCAACGCCGCCCTCTGCGCTGCGCCGTGCGATCGCGAGCCCGCGTGCCGTCGCAAGTGCGGCAACCTCGTCGAAGCGCTGCGGATGCCGCGGAACGATGACGAGCAGGGCCTCCGGCGCGGCAGATGCGGCTGCGAATGCGTCGAGCAGCAGGACCTCCTCGCCATCGCGTGTGCTGCCGGCGACGATTACGCGACGCGCCGGACCGAATGACGCGCGAAAGCGCGCGCCGAGCGTGCGCATGGCCTCGGGCACGTCGAGATCGAACTTAATGTTGCCGGTGACAACGGGGGCGGCCGCGCCCAATGCGACGAAGCGGTCGGCGTCCGTGCGCGATTGCGCTGCGATTCCTCCGAGGTTCGCGAGAGCCCACCGCGTGAGCGAAGCAAATCGCGCATAGCCGCGCGCCGATTGCTCCGAGAGCCGCGCATTGGCGAGCTTCACCGGCACGTTCGCGCGCACCGCGCTCTCGAGCAGCCGCGGCCACAGCTCGGTCTCGAGGATCACTCCAGAGCTCGGCCGGAAGTGCGCGAAGAACGAGCGCGTGGCGAAGCCGTAGTCATACGGAAGCCACGCGCGGTCCACGCGGTCGCCGAAGAGCTCCACGCTCGTCGCGCGCCCGGTGGGCGTCATGTGCGTGAGCAGGATGCGATGGTCGGGATGGCGCGCCTGCAATGCTTCGACGAGGGGTGCCGCCGCACGCGTCTCGCCGACACTCACGGCGTGGATCCAGATGCGCGGGACATCGGCGACCGGCGCGTAGCTTCCGAAGCGCTCGCCCAGGTGTTCGAGGTAGCCCGGCTGCTTGCGCGAGCGCCACGCGAGCCGCAGCACGATGAAGGGGAGTGCCAGCCACCACAGCACCGCGTAGGCGAAACGCGCCATCAGGAGGGCGTCGCGTCGGTGGGGACGTCGTCGAACTCCGGGGGCGCCGCGAAACCCAGCGCGGCCATCACCTCATCGACCGTCGGCGGTTTTTGAACGCCGCCGAGGCTCTTCGCGTACTCCCACCCATGCAGTCCGGTCAGCGTCGGATCGGTCGCGCAGTAGATGCCGGCGACGGCGGGGCTTTCCAGCGCGACCGCGAGATGCGTGAGGCCCGTATCGACGCCGACGACGGAATCGGCCGCGCGTAGCAGCGCCGCGGCTTCGACGAGCGACATCTCGGGGGCCGCGACCCCTTGCGGGCTCGCCGCCGCGAGGCGAGCGGCCTGCTCGCGTTCCGCGGGGTTCCCTCCGGGGTACACCCCCACGAGGCCTCCCTCGTCCCAGAGGCGGGCCGCGAGATCAATCCAGAGGGCATCGGGCCAGCGCTTGTTCGCGCGGCTTGCCGCATGCAGCGCGACGAAGTACGGCCCTTCGGGCGCCCACGCCGGCGGCTCTTCGGGCGCGACCAGCCCGTAGCTCGCCTCGCCTTCGGGCTCATAGCCGAAGACGTTGGCCACGAGCTGGCGGTTGCGCTCGACCGCGTGCTGTTTCCTCGCGACCTTGATGCCCTGGTCGTAGAAACGCGCGGCGAAGCGCTCGCGCGCGCTGGCGCGGTCGAAACCGAAGCGGATTCCGTGGGCATTGGCTGCGACAAGGGCGCTTTTCGTGAGCCCCTGGGTATCGACCACGTAGTCGTAGCGCTCGCGGCGCAGCGCCTCGCGGGTCTCCCGCAGGGAACGCCAGGTCGACGAGGCAAACGGCGCCCCCTTGGCCCGCCGCAGCCCGACCGGGATCACCTGGTCGACCGCGGGGTGCAGGCGCACGAGGTCGGCGTAGGCCTCCTCGACGGCCCAATGGATCTGCAGCTCGGGGCGCCGTGCCCGCAGGTCGGTCACGGCCGGCATGTGGTGGATCACGTCGCCGAGCGAGGAGAGCTTCACGAAGAGCACGCGCGGCACGGTCATGGGGCAATTCTAAGTAAAATAGCGGACCCTGCCATCGAAGAAGAAGCACGTGGCGCATTCCCCGCCCGGAAAACTTCCCCTGACCGTCGCCATCATCGCGCTCAATGCCGCTTCCCAGATCGGCGAGTGCCTGGCGAGCTGCGCCTTTGCCGACGAGGTCCTGGTCGTCGATTCGGGCAGCTCGGACGATACCCAGGCGATCGTCGAGCGTCATGGCGGGCGCTTCGTCCACAACGACTGGCCGGGCTTCGGCAGGCAGAAGCAGTTCGCCGTCCAGCAGGCGCGCAACGAATGGGTGCTGTGCCTCGATGTCGACGAACGCGTCACCGAAAGGCTCCAGGCCTCGATCCGCGAGGCATTCGCCAGCCGCCGCTACCAGGCCTGGCGCATGGCGCGACGCAACCGCTTCCTGGGCACGTGGCTCGCGCACGGCGAAGGCTATCCGGACTGGTCCCTGCGCCTGTTCCATCGCGCGCATGCGAGCTGGTCCAACGACGAAGTGCACGAGGCCGTGCTCACGACCGCGGAGGTCGGCCGCCTCGAGGGCGACCTGCTGCACGACTCGGCCGACGACATCGCGACCTACCTCGCCAAGCAGAACCGTTACACCACGCTGCATGCCAAGGCCCTCTTCGACCAGGGTGTGCGCACGAGCGCGTGGCGGCTGTTCCTCTCGCCGTTCGTGCGCTTCGTGAAGTTCTACATCGTGAAGCTCGGCTTTCTCGATGGGGGCCCCGGATTCGCGCACGTCGTGATCGGCTGCAACAACACGTTCCACAAGTACCTCAAATTGATCGAACTGCAGAGGGCGGCGAAATGACCATTCTCGTAACCGGCGGCGCGGGATTCATCGGCGCGAACTTCGTGCTCGACTGGATCGCGGCCGAAGGCGAGCCCGTCGTGAACGTGGACAAGCTCACGTACGCGGGCAACCTCGCGAACCTCGCGTCCCTCTCGGGCGACAAGCGCCATGCGTTTTCTCGCGGCGACATCGGCGACCGCGCGTTCATCGACGCGCTCCTCGCGCAGCACCAGCCGCGCGCCGTCGTGCACTTCGCCGCGGAAAGCCACGTCGACCGCTCGATCCACGCGCCGGGCGAATTCATCCAGACCAACGTCGTGGGCACGTTCACGCTGCTCGAAGCGGTGCGCGGCTTCTGGACCGCGCTCGCCGACGATCGCAAGGCGGCGTTTCGCTACCTGCATGTCTCCACCGACGAGGTGTACGGCACGCTCGGCGCGGACGATCCGGCCTTCAGCGAGACCACGGCCTATGCGCCCAACAGCCCGTACTCCGCGTCCAAGGCCGCGTCGGACCATCTGGTGCGCGCCTACCATCACACGTATGGGCTGCCGGTCCTCACGACCAACTGCTCGAACAATTACGGCCCGTACCAGTTCCCCGAGAAGCTGATCCCGCTGATGATCGCCAACGCGCTCGAAGGCAAACCCCTTCCGGTGTACGGCGACGGCAAGCAGATCCGCGACTGGCTCTATGTCGGCGATCACTGTTCGGCCATTCGCGCGGTGCTCGCGAAAGGCCGCCTGGGCGAGGTCTACAACGTCGGCGGCAACGCGGAAATGAAGAATCTCGATGTCGTGCACGCGTTGTGCGACACGCTCGATCGCGAGCGCCCGCGCGACGGCGGCCATCGCAAGCTCATCACGTACGTGAAGGACCGGCCTGGCCACGACCGGCGCTACGCGATCGACGCGCGCAAGATCCGCGGCGAGCTGGGCTGGAGCCCGAGCGAAACCTTCGAGACGGGATTGGCGAAGACCGTGCGCTGGTATTTGGGTAACGCCGACTGGGTCGCGCAGGTGAAGAGCGGCGAGTACCGCCGCTGGATCGAGAAGAACTACGCCGAGAGGAGCGCGGGGTGAATCGCAAGGGAATCATTCTCGCGGGAGGTTCGGGCACGCGTCTGTACCCGTCCACGCGCGTCGTCTCGAAACAGTTGCTGCCGGTGTACGACAAGCCGATGGTCTACTACCCGCTTTCCACCCTCATGCTCGCCGGCATCCGCGAGATCCTCATCATCTCCACGCCGCAGGACACGCCGCGCTTCGAGGAGCTGCTGGGCGACGGCAAGGAGTGGGGCCTCAAGCTCACCTACGCCGTGCAAGCCAAGCCCGAGGGCCTCGCGCAGGCCTTCATCATCGGGCGCGATTTCGTCGGCAAGGATCCGTCGTGCCTGATCCTCGGCGACAACATCTTCTACGGCCACGACCTCGCGGGCTCGCTGATGCGCGCCTCGAAGTCGACGACGGGTGCCACGGTGTTCGCCTATCCCGTGCACGATCCCGAGCGCTACGGCGTGGTCGAATTCGATCCCGCGGGACGCGCCGTGAGCATCGAGGAGAAGCCCGCGCAACCGAAGTCACGCTACGCCGTGACCGGGGTCTACTTCTACGACAACAGCGTGCTCGATGTCGCCCGCGACATGAAGCCTTCGAAACGCGGCGAGCTCGAGATCACCGACGTGAACCGCGTGTACCTCGAGGCGGGAACGCTTTCGGTCGAGGTGATGGGCCGCGGAACCGCGTGGCTCGACACCGGCACGCACGAGAGCCTGCTCGAGGCCGCGCAATTCATCGAGACGATCGAGACGCGCCAGGGCCTGAAGATCGCCTGCCCCGAGGAGATCGCCTATCGCATGGGCTACATCGATGCCGCGGCACTCGAGCGGCTCGCCGAGCCGATGAAGAAGAACGCGTACGGCCAGTACCTCCTCGACGTGCTTCGCGACCGCGTGTTCTAGCGTGAACGTCATCACGACCGACATCCCCGAGGTGCTGTTGCTCGAGCCGAAAGTATTCGGTGATGCGCGGGGCTTCTTCTACGAATCCTGGAACCAGGCGGTGTTCGACAAGGCGGTGGGTGCTCCTGTGCACTTTGTGCAGGACAACCACTCGCGCTCGGCAAAAGGTGTGCTGCGCGGCCTGCACTACCAGGTGCAGCAGGCGCAGGGAAAGCTCGTGCGTGTCGTCGCGGGCGAAGTGTTCGACGTTGCCGTGGATCTTCGCCGCGCTTCGCCCACGTTCGGCCGCCACGTCGCCGCGCGCCTCTCGGGCGAGAACAAGCGCATGTTGTGGGTGCCTGCCGGTTTCGCGCATGGATTCCTCGTGGTTTCCGAGATGGCGGAGTTTCTCTACAAGACCACCGATTACTACGCGCCCGCCCATGAGCGTTCCCTGCTCTGGAACGATCCGGCCCTCGGCATCGATTGGCCCCTCGAGAGCGAGCCCCAGCTGAAGGCGAACGACGCCGCCGGCAAGCCCCTCGCGCAAGCCGAGACCTACCCGTGATGCGCGTGCTCGTCACGGGCAGCCGCGGCCAGGTGGGCAGCGCGGTCGTCGCCGCGCTCGCGGACCACGCGGAAGTCGTAGCGGTCGGTCACGCCACGCTCGACCTCACGAATGCCAACGCGGTTCGCGCGTGCGTGCGCGAAACCAAACCCGCGCTGATCGTGAACGCCGCGGCGTATACCGCGGTCGACAAGGCCGAGCAGGACGCAGCCACCGCCGAGGCGGTGAACGCGATCGCACCCGGGATCCTCGCCGAGGAAGCGCAGCGCCTGGGCGCGGCACTCATCCACTATTCGACCGACTACGTCTTCGACGGCACGAAATCCTCGCCGTATCGCGAAGACGATCCGACCAATCCGCTGGGCGTGTACGGCCGCACGAAGCTCGCGGGCGAGCAGGCGATCGTCGCCTCCGGATGCGTGCACGTGATCCTGCGAACGAGCTGGGTGTATGGACCCACCGGCGGAAACTTCCTGCTCACCATGCTCAAGCTCGCGGCCACTCGACCGGAACTTCGCGTGGTCGATGACCAAATCGGCGCGCCCACCTCCAGCCTCCTGCTCGCGCGCGTGACGCGCGAGATCATCGAGCGCATGCGCTCCGAGCCGGGCACCCTCACGGCGCGCATGGGCGTCTTCCACACGACTGCGCGGGGTTCGGTGAGCTGGTGCGGATTCGCACGCCGGATCTTCAAACGCTGGAGCGAGCTCTCGCCCGAGCCGTTCACGGCGCCGAAGGTCATTCCCATTCCCGCCTCGGAATATCCGACGCCGGCCCGGCGCCCCGCGAACTCGCGGCTCGCGGGCGACAAGCTCGCCGCGGCCTACGGCGTGCGGCTGGAATCCTGGGAGGACGGGCTCGAGGAAGTGCTGCGCACGCTCGCCTCGCGCTGAACGCTGAAGCACACGGCTGCGTCCGAGTTGCTCGCGAGCTCCACGCGGAAGCCTTCGACCCGCGCCTGGCGCGCCACCTGGTAGAGCCCGATTCCGAGCCCGCCTTCGCGCGTGCCCTCGATCGGTTCGCGGAATAGCGCGCGCGCCACCGCGTCGGGAACCGCGCTGCCGGTGTCGGTGACGCGTAGATCGCAGTACATCGCGTCCGCCACGAACGTGACGGTCACTTCCACCGCGGGCTCGCGTTCGCGCTTCGCGCGCGCATTGCTCAGGAAATTCTCGATGAGGCTGTCGAAGAGCGACGCGGGAACCATGGCGCCGGGCATCACGCGCCCGGCGAACGTGATCCCCGGCGCGGCGTGGCGCTTTTCGACTTCCGCCCACCAGGTGCGCGCATCCACCTGCAGGTCGGCCGCGGTCGCGTCGGGTGCGCGCAGTTTCTCGAGCGTGGCATGCAGGCGCCGCGTGAGCTGTGGGAGCTGTCGCTGCAGCAAGCCCGCATATGCCGTCGTCGCCTCGTTGCCGCGCGGAGCCACCGAGGTCAGCGCATAGAGCGACTGCAGCAGGTTCTTGATGTCGTGCGTGAGCTGCGCGCCCGTCTCGTGCACGGCCTGCATGTAGGCGTTGCGGCGCATGAGGCTTTCGCGGCGCTTGCCCTCGTGGAATTCGCCGACGACTTGCGCGAGCAACCTCAGATGCAGGAAGAGCGCGGGCGACAGGCGCACGGCCGTGCGGAACGTGAGCTCGAGACCGTGGAACGTGAAGCGCGAGGTGAAGCCGTCGGGCTTGCCGAACGTGCCTTCGCCATCGGCGGCTTTCCAGTTGCCGCCGCGCATCCAGGGGAAGGTGGCGATCTCGTCGAGGGCGAGCTGCAGGAAGCGCTGCGAATCGGGCTCCGTCTCGGCGAGCTCGGCCACGCGGCGCATCCACATCTCGAAGGGCATGCCCACCGAGAGCAGGTAGCGCGAGAAATACGTCCGCAGTCCCCCGAAGCCCCCGCGCGGCGCCCATAGCACCGCGAGCACGAAGAGCCCGATCCCGAAGCCCGAAACCGTGAGCGCGACCGAAGGGTAGTAGAGGCCCTCGGTATAGCGCATCAGCGCGACCGAGCCCAGGACGAGGACGACGACAAGCTGGAAGATCAGCACCGCGTAGAAGAAATCGAAGACCTGCCCCGGTTGCTCCTCGGGCGCGGTGGGCACGAGCACGATCGCGAGCAACACGAAGGGAAGCAGGCTCTTCGCGACGAAGGGCAGGGGCTGCGGAATTTCCGGGCCGGCGAGCAGGAGTGCCGGGACGGCCCAGAGGAGGAGCAGGGTAAGGAGGTAGCTGAACGCCACGAGGTAGGCCACGTGGCCGAGCTGCGCCGCCCGCACGGTGAAGACCTTGCCGCCGAGAATGCCCAGTAGCACCGAGATCCACATCACCAGCATCCAGCCGGCGAGGAAGTAGAGGATCAGGGACGTGATGGCCACCAGAAGCACGAGCGAGAACACCTCGAGCTCGAGCTCCGCCGCGAAGAACGGCTGCCACAGCAGGAACAGGCCGAAATGCACCAGCAGCCAGATGCGCTGGAAGGCCCCGGTCGGGTCCGCGATCAGCGCGGCGTGCAGGGTGAGCAGCATCGCCACGAGCACCCAGCGGCGGCCCGTGACGAGCGTGCGCGTGAGGCGGCGGTAAACGGGGATCGAAGCGGCCATAAGCGGGCAGTGTCGGCGATCCGGACAGGGGGTGTCGACCCTGCGGACAGTTTTCCCCGGCGCCCGGGCGCTGTAGGACGCCCAGGGTTGCAATAAGTGTTTGAAAAGGCTTACATTGCTCGGCGTGGCATAGCGCTTGCATTAAAGGCGTACGTCAGCGAAACACAGAACAAGGAGAAAATAGAATGAAGGCGCAACAGTCCGGCTTTACGCTCGTCGAGATCGCGATCGTGCTCGTGATCATTGGCCTGCTGCTCGGTGGGATCCTGAAAGGTCAGGAGCTCATCAACAGCGCGAAGGTGAAGAACCTCGCGAATGACTTCCGCATCATTCCCACGTACATCTACGCCTTTCAGGACAAGTTCAAGTCGCTGCCCGGGGACGACGCCCAGATCTCGGCGCACATTGGCACCACCGCCTGCATTGCTGCAGATTGCAAAGAGGGCAATGGTAATGGCGTCATCGAGGGTGCATGGAACGCGGCGGCGGGTCTTACGCCAGAAGCAGCGCAATTCTGGGGGCACGTGCGCTTTGCGAACCTCGCCGCCGGTCCCACCGCCATCTCCGATGCTACGTACATGCCGCGGAACTCGGTTGGAGGACGATTGGGCGTGAGCAGCATGGCGACGGGACAGCCCCAGATTACCGGCATGACGGGTACTTATCAGATCTGTTCGGCGGCGATCCTGGGCAAGTTCGTGAAGCAACTCGACATCCAGATGGACGACGGCAACACGGCAACCGGTTCAATGCGCGCGATCACAGACATCGGTACTGCCACGACCGTTACCGCCGCCGCCGCGTTGGCGACCACGGCCGTCAACGACGCCGATTCGTACACCGTCTGCATGACGTTCTGATCCGGCATTTCGCACCAACGAACGGCCCGCCTTGCGCGGGCCGTTTGCTTTTCAGCCCTGCAGCAGGCGGAACTCGGCGCGCGCGAGGCCTTCCTGGTCGCCGAGCAACACGACGACGTCGCCTTCCTGCAACCGTATCTCGTCGGCCAATTCGACGCTGCCCGTACCCGGGCGGCGGATCGCGGTCACGTGCGCGCCCAGGTGGTCGAGGTTGAGGTTGCCGATGGCCTTCCCGACGCATGCGGCACTCGGGCCCAGGACGATGGAATGCAGGCGCCGGCCCTCGTCCTCGGTGTCGGTCGCGCCGGGGAAGAATCCGCGCATGAGCTGGTAACGCTCCTGGCGCTCGTCGCGCAGGCGCTGCAGGACGCGCTTGAACGGCATGCCGGTGTGCAGCATGGTCTGGGTGGCGAGCATCAGCGAACCCTCGACGACTTCCGCCACGATCTCCGCGGCCCCGGCTTCCTTGAGCCGCGCGACATCGGTGTCGTCGAACGTGCGCACGATCACCGGGACCTCGGGGCGCATTTCGCGCACGTGCGAAAGGATCGCGAGTGCCTTGCCCGTGTCCGCGAAGCTCACGACCACCGCGGTCGCCCGCACGAGCGCGGCGGCGATCAGCACCTCGCGTCGCGCCGCATCGCCGTAGACGACGGAATCGCCGGCCGCGGCCGCCTGGCGCACGCGCTCGGGGTCGGAGTCGAGGGCGATCACCGAGATCTTCTCGCTCTCGAGGAAGTGCGCGAGCGCCTGGCCGCTGCGCCCGTAGCCGCAGACGATGACGTGGCCCTGCGTGTTCATCGTCTTCACCGCGAGCTGGTGGAGCGCCATCGCGCGGCTGGTCCATTCGCTCTCGACGAAGTACAGGACGATGCGCTCCATCCTCTGCAGGAGGAGGGGCGCGACCAGCATCGAGAGCAGCGCGCCGGCGAGAACCACTTGCAAGGTGATGCTCGGCACCGCGTTGTTCCTCTGCGCGAGAGCGAGCAGCACGAAGCCGAATTCCCCCGCGGGCGCGAGGGAGAGCGCGGTGCGCAGCGCCGTGGGCCGCTCGCTGCCGAACTGCCGCGCGAGGAAGAACACGAGGACGAACTTGATCGCGAGGAGCGCGACGAGCACCAGCGCCACGAAGATGAAATTCGCCAGGACGGCGCGAACGTCGAGCAGCATTCCGATCGTGACGAAGAACAGCCCGAGCAGCACGTCGCGGAACGGCATGATGTAGTCGTCGACCTGGTAGCGGTACTCGGTCTCGGAGATGAGCATGCCGGCGAGGAACGCACCGAGTGCGAGCGACAGTCCGGCGAGCTCCGTGAACCACGCGAGTCCCAGGGCGACTAGCAACACGAAGAGCACGAAAAGCTCGGAGGACTTCTGGTTGGCGACGATGCGAAAGAGCGGCCGCATCACGCGCTGGCCGACGACCAGCACGACGAGCAGCACGACCATGGCCTTCAACGCCGCCCAGCCCAGCGCGCCGGCGAGCGCCTCGGGCGGGAAGGCGAGCGCGGGGACGATCACGAGCAGCGGAATGACCGCGAGATCCTGGAAGAGCAGCACGCTCATGATCTGGCGGCCGTGCGGCGTGTGCAGCTGCATTGTCTCCGAGAGCATCTTCGAGACGATCGCGGTGGAGCTCATCGCGAGCACACCGCCGATTACCAGTCCCGAGCGCCACGATTCGCCCGCGAGCAGCGCCACGGCGAGTCCCAGCGCGATCACGGCGACGACCTGCGCGCCGCCCAAGCCGAAGACCGAGCGGCGCATCGCGAAGATCTGCGGCAGGCTGAACTCCAGCCCCACCGAGAACATGAGGAAGACGACGCCGAACTCCGCGATGTAGCGCTGGTCCTCCGAGTTGGCGACAAGGCCGAGCGCGTTGGGGCCGACGGCCGCGCCGACGATGAGGTAGCCCAGGATCGCGGGCATCGACAGGCGCCGGAAAAGCACCACGACCGCGACGGCGGAAGCGAGCAGGATCAGCGCGACGGGAAGGGCTTCGTGCATCGGCTCGCCGGTTGCATTGGACTTATACTTCGACCATGCCGAATGTACTACAAGCCCCCGCGGCGACCGACACGGCGCACCTCCTGGAACTGGCCAAGGACGTCCTCGACATCGAGGCGCGGGCGGTCGACGCCCTGAAGGCGCGGCTCGGCAAGGAGTTCCTCGCCGCGCACGCCGCCGTCCGGGCGCTCGAAGGCACCAACGGCCGCGTGGTCGTCATGGGCATGGGCAAGAGCGGCCACATCGCGAGCAAGATCGCCGCGACCCTGGCCTCCACGGGCACCCCGGCGTTCTTCGTGCATCCGGCCGAAGCCAGCCACGGCGACCTCGGGATGATCACGAAGGACGATGTCGTGATCGCAATTTCCTACTCGGGCGAGTCGGGCGAGATCCTCGCGATCCTCCCGCTGCTCAAGCGCCGCGGTGCGACGATCATCGCGATGACCGGCCGCGCGCGCTCCACGCTCGCCCGCGAAGCCGATGTCCACCTGGATGTCGCGGTCGAGAAGGAAGCCTGCCCGCTGGAGCTCGCCCCCACCGCGAGCACGACCGCCACGCTTGCACTCGGTGACGCGCTCGCGATGGCATTGCTCGATTCGAAGGGTTTTCGCAGCGAAGACTTTGCGCAGCACCATCCGGGCGGCGCGCTGGGCAGGAAGCTCCTCGTGCACGTCTCCGACATCATGCGCAAGGGCGATCAGCTGCCGATCAACAAGCCCGATGACTCGCTCGCCGCGGCCATCCTCGAGATGTCCGCGAAGGGCATCGGCATGACCGCGATCGTTGATCCGGGCATGAAGCTCATCGGGATCTTCACCGACGGCGACTTGCGCCGCGTCCTCGAGAAGCACGACAGCATCAAGACGCTGCGCGTAGGCGACGTGATGACGAAGAACCCGCGCACCATCGCGCCGGAAAAGCTCGCGGCCGAAGCCGCGCAGGTGCTCGAGAAGCAGAGCCTGGGCGGTCGCCTCGTCGCGGTCGATCCCGAAGGCCGGCTCGTGGGCGCGCTCACGTTCCATGATCTCCTCGCCGAAGGAATCATCTAGTCCCCATGGCCGAGCGCGAAGCGGAGCTGCGCAAGCGCGCGAAGCAGATCCGCCTCGCGATCTTCGACGTGGATGGCGTGCTCACCGACGGCTCGCTGTGGTTCGGGCCTGACGGCGAAGCGCTGAAGGTGTTCAACATCCTCGACGGCCACGGGCTGAAGATGCTGGCCGAAGAGGGCATCGCCACGGCCATTCTTTCGGGACGAAGCTCGCCGGCCGTCACCAAGCGCGCGGCGGAGCTGGGCATCGCGCACGTGATCCAGGGCGCGACCGACAAGCGCGTGGAATTCGATCGCCTGCGCGCGAAGCTCGGCGTCGAGGAAGCGCAGTGCGCGTTCGTGGGCGATGACCTTCCCGACCTTCCCGTGATGCAGCGTTGCGGGCTCGCGGTGGCGGTCGCCAACGCCGTGGAACTGGTGAAGGCCGCGGCGCACTACGTCACCGATGCCCCCGGCGGGCGCGGCGCAGTTCGCGAGTTCAGTGACCTGGTGCTCGCAGCGAGGCGTGCTTGATCCGGCCCACCACCTGGCTGCCGCTGGGGGTGCTGGCACTCCTCGTGGGGCTCACGGTGTGGCTCAACACCCTGGTGCAGCCGGTTGCGCAACGCGCCGATGGAACCGGACGCCACGATCCTGATCTGATCGTTGAGAACTTCAACGCGCGCAAGCTCGGGGAAGACGGCAAGGTCCTCTACACCCTCGTGGCGCGCAGGATGGTACATTACCCCGACGACGATTCCTCGCACCTGCAGAGCCTCGCGTTCGACGCCTTCGAGCCCAAGCAGCCCCGCGTGGCGATCACCGCCGACAGCGGGCGTCTCGAGAAGGGCGGCGACCGCGTGTGGATCGAGGGCAACGTGCTCGTGAACCGCGAGGCGGCCGAGAAAAGCGAACCGGTGAAGCTGGCCACCGAGCGCGTGCTCCTGCTTCCCGACGAGGGCATCGCCCGCACGACCGACGAAGTGAAGCTCGAATCGCCCTCGGGCCACGCGGTGGCTGCCGGCTTCGAGCTGAACAACAAGGAACGCACGCTTCGGATGGATCGCGTGCGCGCAACCTACAAACAACCGACAACGAAACGCTGATGCGCACGATCTTCCTCTCGCTCCTCATCGCTTCGGGCTTCGCGCCGCTCGCGTCGTTCGCCGAAAAGGCCGACCGCGAGAAGGAAGTGAACGTGAGCGCGGACGTGCTCAACGCCGACGACAAGAACCGCACCAGCGCCTTCGAAGGCAGCGTCATCGTCACGCAGGGCACGATGCGCATCACCGCGGCGAAGGTCACGGTGAAGGAAGACCCGGAGCGCTTCAAGTTCTACACCGCGGTCGGTTCGCCCGTCACCTTCCGCCAGAAGCGCGACAAGATCGAGGACTACATCGAGGGCTACGCCGAGCGCGCGGAGTTCGACGACAAGAGCGACATGCTCAAGCTCTACAACCGCGCGCGGCTGAAGAGCTCGCAGGGCGAGATCACGGGCGACCTCATCACGTACGACATGACGCGCGAGCTCTTCCAGGTGTCGGGCAAGGGCGGCACCGAGACGGTGCCCGCCTCGCGCGTGAAGGCCACGCTCATGCCCACGAAGAAGAAGGACGCGGACAAGGACAAGGCGCCTGCCGCCGCACCCAATCCGCCGCTCACCCTGAAGCCGGACACCACCAGCGGGACATCCAACTGACCCGATGGCCGCGACACTCACGCCCGCCCCGCAGCACCTCACGCTGGTGAAAACCGATCCGCAACCGGCCACGCTGCGCGCCGAGGGCCTCGCCAAGCGCTATCGCAAGCGCACGGTGGTCTCGGGCGTGTCGCTCAACGTCCAGAGCGGCGAGGTCGTCGGATTGCTCGGTCCCAACGGCGCGGGCAAGACCACGTGCTTCTACATGATCCTGGGCCTCGTGCCGATCGATGCGGGCAAGGTCACGCTCGACGGCGAGGACCTCACGCACCTGCCGATCTACCGGCGCTCGCGCCTGGGGCTTTCGTACCTGCCGCAGGAAGCGTCGATCTTCCGCAAGCTCACGGTCGCGCAGAACATCCAGGCGGTGCTCGAATTGCAGGGCATCGAGGACGACGAGATCGAGGCGCGGCTCGAAGCCCTGCTCAACGATCTCCACATTGGCCACTTGCGCGCCAGTCCCGCGCTGGCCCTCTCGGGCGGCGAGCGCCGCCGCGTGGAAATCGCCCGCGCGCTGGCCACGAGCCCGCGCTTCATCCTGCTCGACGAGCCCTTCGCGGGGGTCGATCCCATCGCGGTGCTCGATATCCAGCAGATCATCCGGTTCCTCAAGGAGCGCGGCATCGGCGTTCTCATCACCGACCACAATGTTCGCGAAACATTGGGCATTTGCGACCACGCCTACATCATCAACCAGGGGTCGGTCCTCGCCTTCGGCAAGCCCGAGGAAATCATCTACAATGAAGCCGTCAGAAAGGTCTATCTCGGGGAGAATTTCCGGCTGTAGCGCACCCGCCGGTCCGCGAGTTCCTTCGACGTCATGAAGCACAGCCTCCAGCTCAAGCTCTCACAGCACCTCACCCTCACGCCGCAGTTGCAGCAATCGATCCGATTGCTCCAGCTCTCGACGGTGGAGCTCAATCAGGAATTGGAGCGCTACCTCGCCGAGAACCCGCTGCTCGAGCGCGAGGACATCCCCCAGGAAGAATCCCTGCCGGCCAAGCCCGGGACGAACCCCGAAACCGAGGCTGAACGCGACGGCGACGCCGAGGGCGACGGCGAATCGCAGGCTGCCTCCGCCCCCGAGACCCACGAAGACCGCGGCAACGATGATGTCCCCTCGATGGGCGACGACATGGGCAGCGGTGTCCGCCGCGACAGCGGCGACCGCGACGACTTCACGCAGTTTGCGGCGGCCGAGCCCACGCTCCAGGACCACCTGCTCGCGCAGCTCGCTCTGCTCTCGCTGACGGAGCGCGACCGCAACATTGCCGCGCTCCTCGTGGGCCACCTCGACGAAGACGGTTATTTCCCGCGCGACCTCGCGGAGTTGCGCGAGACGATGGCCGAGGCGATCCCCGAGCTCGAGCCCGAGGAAATCGACATCGCGCGGCGCCACATCCAGTTCCTCGAGCCCACCGGGGTCGGTGCGCGCGACGTCCCGGAATGCCTCGCGCTCCAGTTGCGCACGATGCCCGTGCAAACACCGCATCGCGACGGCGCGATCGCGCTCGTCACCAACCACCTCGATGTCCTCGCCGCGCGCGACTTCAACCGGTTGAAACGCCTGCTGGGCGTGGACGAAGACGAGCTGCGCGACATCCGCGCGCTCATCCTCACGCTCGATCCCAAGCCGGGCCGCGCCTTCGGTGCGGGCGATGTGCGCTACGTCGTACCCGATGTCGTGGTGCGGAAATCCAGCGGTCGCTGGACCGCCACGCTCAACCGCGACGCGATGCCGCGCCTGCGGATCAACAAGATGTACGCCGACATCCTGCAGGCCTCGCGCGACAACGGCGCCAAGCACCTCGCGGGGCAGCTCCAGGAAGCGCGCTGGCTCATCAAGAACGTGCAGCAGCGCTTCGACACGATCCTCCGGGTCACGCAGGCCATCGTCGACAGGCAGAAGAATTATTTCGAGCACGGCGAGGTCGCCATGCGCCCGCTCGTGCTGCGCGAGATCGCCGAGGCGGTGGGTCTCCACGAATCCACGATCTCGCGCGTCACCACGCAGAAGTACATGTTCACGCCGCGCGGCATCCTCGAGCTGAAGTACTTCTTCGGCAGCCACGTTTCCACCGACACGGGAGGCTCGTGCTCCGCCACGGCCATCCGCGCGCTCATCAAGCAGCTTGTCGCCGCAGAGGATGGCAAGAAGCCCCTCTCGGACCACCGAATCTCCGACATCCTCGCGCAGCAGGGCATCCAGGTCGCACGGCGCACCGTTGCGAAGTACCGCGAGGCGTTGCAGATACAGCCGGCAAATCTCCGCAAGTCGATCTAGCAGGTCCAACCAGAAAGGAGCTTCGATGAACCTCCAGCTCACCGGACACCACGTCGAGATCACTCCCGCGATTCGCGAATACGTCGTAGCCAAGCTCGAACGCATCAACAGGCACTTCGACCACGTCATAGACGTCAACTTGATCATGACGGTCGAGAAGCTCGACCAGAAGATCGAGGCCAACGTGCACCTTTCCGGCAAGGACATCCACGTCCAATGCCACCAGCCCGACATGTACGCGGCGATCGACGGCCTGGTCGACAAGCTCGACCGCCAGATCCTCAAGCACAAGGAAAAATTCAAGGTGACGCTGCGGCAATCGCCGGGCATCAAGCGCACCGCTGAATCCTAGAGCGCAATGAACCTCGTCACGAACCTGCTGCCGCAGGAGCACGTCCTGCTCGACCTCGACGCGACCAGCAAGAAGCGTCTGTTCGAGCAGGTCGGGTTGCTCTTCGAAAACTCGCGGCAAGTGCCGCGCGCGCGGGTCTTCGACGCGTTCTTCGACCGCGAGAAGCTCGGCTCCACGGCCCTGGGCTGTGGAGTCGCGATTCCGCACGGGCGCATCAAGGCGTTGAAGGAACCGCTGTGCGCCTTCGTGCGCACCGCCACGCCGCTCGCGTTCGAAGCGCCCGACGGCCAGCCCGTGCAGCTTGTCTTCGCGATGCTCGTTCCGGAGCACGCGACCGAAGGCCACCTGCAAATCCTCTCCGAGCTCGCGCAGATGTTCAGCGATCCCGGATTCCGCACCGCGCTGCTCGACGCGAAGGACGCGCGCGAAGCGCACGCGACGATCACCGGCTGGTCGCCGTATGCCCCGGCTCAGCGTACAGCGGCTCTTTGACGAGCGCCGCGCGCGCCTGGGCCTCGCGTGGCTCGCGGGCGCCGCGGGTGCGACGCGCGAGATCACCGGCGAGATGCTCGCGCAGCCGGGCGTGGGGCTCATCAGTCACCTGAACCTCATCCACCCGCTGATCGTGCAGGTGCTGGGCAAGAGCGAAGCGGCGTACCTCGAGGGCCTCGACCCGACGACGCGCGAGCAGACGGCCGCGCGCATCTGCGGCGGCGACACGGTGGTCGTCATCGCTTGCGACGGCATCGCCGTACCGATCGAGCTCGAGCAGGCCGCCTCGCGCACCGCCACGCCGCTCCTCGGTTCGGCCGAACCCAGCCAGCAGGTGATCAACGTCCTGCGCCCGTATCTCCAGCAAGAGCTCGGCGCCGTCACGCAGGTGCACGGCGTCTTCCTCGACGTGCTCGAGATCGGCGTGCTGATCACGGGCGAATCGTCGGTGGGAAAAAGCGAGCTCGCGCTCGAGCTCATCTCGCGCGGCCACGGCCTCGTGGCCGATGACGTCGTCGAGCTGCAGCAGATCGGCCCGGAGACGGTGCAGGGGCGCTGCCCCGCGATGCTGCGCGACTTCCTCGAGGTCCGCGGGCTAGGCGTGCTCAACATCCGTTCCATCTTCGGCGAGACCGCGGTTCGTCCGCGCAAGGCGCTGCGCCTCGTGGTGCACCTGGAGATGCCCGTGAACGGCTCCTCCGAACGCGAACGCCTCACCACGCGCTCGGGCACGCAATCGATCCTCGGCGTCGATGTGCCCACCGTGACGCTCGCGGTGGCACCGGGACGCAACCTCGCCGTGCTCGTGGAAGCCGCGGTGAGAAACCACATCCTGCTCACGCGGGGCATCGACTCGACGCGCGACTTCATCGCGCGCCAGGCGAGCACCATGCGCGACGAGGGCGCGCCGGGTCGCAAGGACGACGCCGACTGATGCATCTCGTCCTGCTCTCCGGCGTATCGGGCTCCGGCAAGAGCGTGGCGCTCAAGGCCCTCGAGGACGCAGGCTTCTTCTGCGTGGACAACCTCCCCGCGGCGCTGATTCCGCAGCTCGTCGCCACGCGCACTGAACCGCGCGTAGCCATCAGCGCGGATGCGAGAAGCCCCGAGACGCTCGCGGAATTGCCGCGCGTGGTCGCCGGCGTGAAGGACGCGGGCCACCAGGTCCAGGTGATCGTGCTCGATGCAACCGATGAGAGCCTGGTGCGCCGCTTCTCCGAGACGCGCCGCCCGCATCCGCTGGCGAAGGACGGCCGCACGCTCAAGGAAGCGATCGTCAAGGAGCGGCTGCTGCTCGAAGGCCTCACCGACATCGGCAATCGCATCGACACGAGCGCGCTCACACCCGCGCAATTGCGCGGCTGGATCCAGGACCTCGTCGTCACCGACCGCACGCGGCTCGCCCTCGCGTTCGTCTCCTTCGGCTTCAAGGGCGGCGTGCCGCTCGACGCCGACTTCGTCTTCGACGTTCGCTTCCTCGCCAATCCGCACTATGACCCGCAGCTCAGGTTGCTCACCGGCGCCGATCCGGACGTGATCGCCTTCCTCGAGCGCGAGACCGAAGCGGGCCTGCTCATCGAGGAGATCCAGCGCTTCCTGCAGCGATGGATCCCGAAGTTCGTGCTCGACCAGCGCGCCGCGCTCACGGTTGCGATCGGCTGCACGGGCGGGCGTCACCGCTCGGTGTACGTCACCAACCAGCTCGCCGAGCGCTTCGCGCAGGACTACGACGTGATCGTGCGCCACCGCGACATCTCGAAGGCCTGACGGTGCTGGTGCTGAACCTCCTATCGGCAGGACGCCGCCCGGAGGCGGTGCCGATCTTCCCGCTCTCCACGATCCTCTTCCCGGGCGCGATCCTGCCGCTGCGCATTTTCGAGACGCGCTACATGGACATGGCCAAGGCGTGCCTGCGCGACAAATCGCTCTTCGGCGTGTGCCTCATCCGCGAGGGCTCCGAAGTCGGCGCGCCCGCCGTGCCCGAGCCCGTGGGCTGCCTCGCGAGGATCGCGGAGGCGGACATGGAAGAGCTGGGCATCCTCAAGGTGAAGGCCGAGGGGCTCGAGCGCTTTCGCATCGTGTCCTCCGAGACCACGAGGTCGGGCCTCATCGTGGGCGCGATCGAGCCGATCGCCGCCGATGACGTCGAGGCGACCACGCCGCAGCTCGACGAGTGCGCGGACTTCCTGCGCAAGGTGATCGCGGGCATCGGCGAGGGCCGCTTCGCCCCGCCGCTCAAGTTCGACGATCCGAGCTGGGTGAGCTTCCGCATCGCCGAGATCCTGCCGCTCAGGAACGACGTGAAGCAGAAGCTCCTCGAGTTGCGCGACGCGACCGTGCGCGTGGCGTTCCTGCACAAGTTCCTTCGCCAGCAGAAGCTGATCTGACTTCGCGCAGCAGCTTCTTCACCGGCGCGGGCAGCGCCGCGCCTTCCAGTTCCGAAAGCGGCAGCCAAAAAAAGGGGACAGACCCCTTTTCCAAAAAGGGGACAGTCCCCTTTATTTCCCACGGCGTGACGTCCAGCGTGAAGTGGGTGAACACGTGGGTGAAGGGAGCGAGTGCCCTCGCTCCGGCCGGCGGCTTCTGGTCGGCGGGAAATTCCGGCAGCGACCATAGCCCGCCCCAGATGCCCTTCGCGGGGCGCTTCTCGAGCAGCACTTCTCCCGCGCGCAGCGTCACCAGCATCGCGATCGCGCGGCGCGGCGATTCGCGGCGGCGCTTGCGGCCGGGCAGCTCCGCGATGCGATCCTCGCCGCGGGCCACGCAATCGAGGGCCACCGGGCAGGTCGCGCACGCGGGCTCGCGTACGACGCAAACGGTCGCACCCAGGTCCATGAGTCCCTGCGTGTAGGATTCGATCGCGCGCGCGGGCAGGCGCGCTTCGGCCGCCTCCCACAGCGACGCGACCACCGCGTTGCTCGCCGGATCTCCGCCGATGCCGGCGTGGCGGGCGATCACGCGCTTCACGTTGCCGTCGAGGATCGCGCGAAGCTCGCCGGAGGCGAACGCCGCGATCGCCGCCGCCGTCGACCGGCCGATGCCGGGGAGCGCCACCAGCGCATCGAACGTGGTCGGAAAGACGCCCGCGTGGTCCGTCATCACCGATTTCGCGGCGCGATGCAGGTTGCGGGCACGCGCGTAGTAGCCCAGCCCGCTCCACAGGGCCAGCACGTCATCCTCGGGGGCCGCGGCCAGCGCTGCCACCGAGGGAAACCGCGCGAGGAAGCGCTCGTAGTACGGGATCACCGTCGTGACCTGCGTCTGCTGCAGCATCACCTCGGAGAGCCAGATCCGGTAGGCGTCGCGGGTGCCCTGCCAGGGGAGGTCGTGGCGGCCATGGCGGCGCTGCCAGCGCACGACACGCGCGGAAAAGGATTCGGGGGAGGGCATCGGGAGCGGTGGAGCGGGTGAAGGGAATCGAACCCTCGTCGTAAGCTTGGGAAGCTTCTGCTCTGCCATTGAGCTACACCCGCAGCCGAGGTCGCCAGTTTACCGTTGGCGAACGCCGGCAGCCATCCGTCGCACGGCTGGCCCCGGGTGCCGGCGGGCAGCTACCATGCCCCGCATGTCCCGAACCGCCCTCCACCTCACCTCCAACCTCAGTGCCCAGGAGCTCGCGGCCCTGTGCAAGGCCGTCGACTTCCACCCGATCGTGGGGATCCCCGGCTTCCAGGACGCCAAGCGCGGGCCGTTGCGCGACCTCTACCTCACGCTCATCTGGAACACGTTCCTGGGGATCGTCTTCACGGGATTCGCGTGGCTCATGAACCTGCGGCCGCCGCCCATGCAGACGCTGTGGATCAACATCGTCGTGGCCAACTTCGCGGGCTTCAGCATCCACGCGCTCTTCATGCTGGGCTCGATGACCGGGATGGACGTCAAGCTGTACCTCTGGAACCGCACCGCGTTCGGGATTTACACGGCGACCATCGTGAGCATCGGCGTGGCCACCGGGTTCACCCTCGCCGGTTCGGTGCTCGAGCTCGATTTCGCCCGCTTCATGCGCAGCGAGCGCTGGCTCACGATCGTGACGCTCTCGAGCGTGATCATCTCGATCATCATGCTGTCGATCTTCTTCTGGCGCGCGCGCACCGCGGACGCCGAAGCCGCGCTCGAGCGCGAGCGCCAGCGCAACGAACGCGCCGAGCGCGAAACCGCGATCGCGAACCTGCGCACGCTGCAGGCCCAGATCGAGCCGCACTTCCTTTTCAATACGCTCGCCAACGTGACGAGCCTGATCGATCCGGATCCGGCGAAGGCGAAGCGCATGCTCGAAACCTTCATCCGATTCCTGCGCGCGACGCTCGGCGCCTCGCGCAGCGAGTCCACGACGCTCGGCGCGGAAAAGGAACTGATCGCCTCCTTCCTCGACGTGCTCGAGGTGCGCATGGGCCCGCGGCTTCGCTATTCGATCGACGTCGAGCCTTCGCTGGAAATGCACGTGCTCCCGCCGATGCTCCTGCAGCCGCTCGTGGAAAACGCGATTCGCCACGGCCTCGAGCCCAAGGTCGAGGGCGGCGAGGTGCGCTTCACCGCGCGCCGCGAAGGCGAGGATGTCGTGATCGAGATCGCCGACACGGGCGTGGGATTCGCGCCCGCGACGAGCGGCGGCTTCGGGCTCACCAACGTGCGCGACCGGTTGCGCCTGCTCTTCGGCGCGCGCGGCTCGCTCGCCATCGCCGAGAATGCGCCCTCCGGCACGCTCGTCACCGTGAGGCTCCCCGCATGACGCGCGCGCTGATCGCCGACGACGAGCCGAACCTCGCCGAACACCTGCGCGGCCGCCTCGCCCAGCTTTGGCCGGAGCTGGAAATCCTGCCGCTCGCCGCCAACGGGCTCGAGGCGCTGCGCGCGCTCGACGAGGACGAACCCGAGGTCGCCTTCCTCGACATCCGGATGCCCGGGCTTTCCGGGCTGGAAGTCGCCGGGCGAAGCGGGCACGCGACGCACGTGGTGTTCGTGACCGCCTACGACCAGTACGCGGTGGAAGCTTTCGATCGCGAGGCCGCCGATTACGTGCTCAAGCCCGTGACCGACGAGCGTCTCGAGAAATGCATCGAGCGGCTGAAGAAGAAACTCGCCGCCGCCGAGCGCCCGCCCGCACTCGACGACGTGCTCGCGCGCATCGCGCGCGCGATCCCCGGCGCGGCCGGCGGAAAGCTTCGCTGGATCCGGGCCTCGAAGGGCGAGGTCGTCCGGCAGATCGCCGTGGACGACGTGCTCTACTTCCAGGCCTCGGACAAGTACACGTGCGTGATGACGCGCGAGGGCGAATCGCTCATCCGCCTGCCGCTCGCCGAGCTCGCCGACCAGCTCGACCCCGAGGCCTTCGCCCAGATCCATCGCGGGACGATCGTGAACCTGCGCGAGGTCGCCTCGACGCGCCGCGATCTCGGAGGCCGCACGTTCGTGATGCTTCGCGACGGCAAGACCGAGCTCCCGGTCAGTCGCGCCTACGCCCCGCTCTTCAAGCAGATGTGAGGTCTTGAAGCGCATCAAGTAGCCACCCTCCGGTCGGTGCTAGACTTTTTGTGCACATGACCCAAGCCCCCATCCGCGTCACCGTCAACGGCACCGCGCGCGAATTCCCCACCGCTCCCACCTTCGTCGAGATGCTCCAGGCCCTCGCGATCGAGGGCCGGCGCCTGGCGATCGAACGCAACGGCGAGATCGTGCCCCGCAGCCGCTTGGGCGAAGCGCGGCTGGCCGACGGCGACCGCATCGAAGTCGTCGTCGCAGTCGGGGGCGGCTAGGAGCTCGAATGTCGAACGACAAACTCATCGTCGCCGGGAAGCCCTACGACTCGCGCCTGCTCGTGGGCACCGGCAAGTACCAGGACTTCGACGAGACGCGCCGCGCCATCGAGGCGAGCGGCGCGCAGATCGTGACCGTCGCGATCCGGCGGACCAACATCGGGCAGAAGGCGGGAGAGCCGAACCTGCTCGACGTCCTGCCGCCGTCGAAATTCACGATCCTGCCCAACACCGCGGGTTGCTACAGCGCTGATGACGCGGTGCGCACTCTCCGCCTCGCGCGTGAGCTCCTCGACGGCCATTCGCTCGTGAAGCTCGAGGTGCTGTCGGACCCGCAGACGTTGTTTCCGAACATGCCCGAGACGTTGGTGGCGGCGAAGCAGCTCGTCTCGGAAGGCTTCCAGGTGATGGTCTATTGCAGCGACGATCCGGTGCTCGCCAAGCAGCTCGAGGACCTCGGCTGTGTGGCGGTGATGCCGCTTGCTTCGCTCATCGGTTCGGGCATGGGCATCCTCAATCCCTGGAACCTGCAGATCATCATCGATCGCCTGCAGGTGCCCGTGCTGGTCGATGCGGGAATCGGCACCGCGTCGGACGCGGCGATCGCGATGGAGCTCGGCTGCGATGGCGTGCTGATGAACACCGCGATCGCGCAGGCGAAGGACCCGGTGCGCATGGCGCGTGCGATGAAGCTCGCGGTGGAGGCGGGGCGCGAAGCCTATCTCGCGGGCCGCATGGCGAAGAAGCCCTACGTGGCTTCGCCGAGCTCGCCTACCGAGGGACTCATCCAGAAATCGGCCTGAGGCCCACAGACAAACGCCGCAGGACGCGGCGTTTGCTTTGCTACGGAGCGCTCAGAACCGCCACATTACGCCGACGGAGAAGGTATCCGTATCGGCGTCAGCAGCCAGCGTGTGGCCCACGAGCGAATAGCGCTCCAATTCGGCACGGATGCCGAATGCCTTGTTGAACTCGTATTGCGCGCCCAGGCCGTAGCGCATGCGCGTGCCGCGCGTCGCATCCGTCTGCAGCAGGGTCGTGGAGTAGGGGGCGAACGACGAGTGCGCATCGCCGCGATACGCGCCGAAGCGGCCGTACAGGGACATGCGTCCCCACACCGGCAGCGTGGCGACGGCATCGACGCCAAAGCCCGTGCTGCGGAAGTTCGAGGAGAGCACCGCGGGATTGGCGAACGGGTTGGTGCTGTTCCGGCCGAAGTCCACGTACTCGCTCGAGATCTCGAAATACTTGTTGGCCCTGTATCCGAGCTTCAGGCGCTGGCCCGGATCCGCATTGAGCGTGGGCGACAGGCCCAGCAGCGCAGGCGCGGTGAAGGCATAGAAATTGTTGCCGGGCCCGAGCATCGACTGCGGGGGACGCAGATGCCCGTAATAATCACCCCACGCAGCGGACGATGCCGACGCGATGGCGACTACGAAGAGGGCTCTGCGAAGTGGCATGGGGCGTGACCGAGGGGTTCGAACTCAATGTAGGCCGGTGCCCTGCGACTGTCAATTCGCCCCGTATGATCGCCTCCGTGACCCATCCTCCGATCCGCAGCTACGTTCTTCGCCAGGGGCGCTTCTCGCCGGCCCAGCAGCGCGCCTACAGCGAACTGCTGCCCCGCTACGGCGTCCCCTACGCCGCCGGGCCCATTGATTTCAAGGCTCTTTTTGGCAGGTCCGCACCGGTCGTGGCGGAAATCGGCTTCGGCATGGGCGAAACCACCGCCCGGATCGCCGAGGAGCGTCCCGAGGTCGATTTCCTGGGGATCGAGGTCCATTCGCCCGGCGTCGGCAGCCTGCTGCGGATGGTCGGTGAGCGGGCGCTTACCAATGTCCGCATCATCCAGCACGACGCCATGGAAGTAGTTCGGGATATGGTCCCCGCCGCGTCCCTGTCCGGGCTGCACATTTTCTTCCCCGACCCCTGGCCCAAGAAGCGCCACCACAAGCGCCGCCTCATCCGTCCGGAGTCCGCAGCGCTGTTCGCCTCACGGCTGGCACCGGGGGGCTACCTGCACTTCGCCACGGACTGGGAGGAGTACGCCGAGCAGGCGCTGGAGGTCCTTTCGGGCACTCCCGGCCTGAGCAACACCGCGAAGGATTACGCACCCCGGCCCGAGTCGCGGCCGGAAACCAAGTTCGAGCGCCGCGGGATCCGCCTGGGTCACGCCGTTCGCGACCTCTACTTCCACAAGGACTGAACATGGACGCAAGGCGCAGGAATCTCTCGAAGGTGATTGCCGCGGCAATGCTGCTTCCCGGTGGACTGAGCGCGTGGATGTCGCGCGCGCTCGCCGCGGGCACCGTGGGCGGCATGCAGGGCGTGGCCCGCCTCGAAGGGACGGCGACCGTGAACGGCACGGCAGCGCAGGTGGGAACGCCCGTGAAGGCCGGCGACAAGGTGGTTACCGGGAAGGGCAGCCAGGCGGTGGTCGTGATCGGCGACGACGCGTTCCTGATGCGCTCGGACACCGTGATCGAGTTCAAGGGGCGCGGCAGCGTGCTCTCCGAGCTCGCGATCGCGAGCGGGAAGGTGCTCAACGTGTTCTCGAAGAAGCCCATGGCGATCAAGGCCGCGACGGCTTCGATCGGCATTCGCGGCACCGGCGCGTACATCGAGGTCGAGCCGAAGAAGGTGTACTTCTGCCTCTGCTACGGCACCGCCGACATCGACGGGCCGAACATGACGACGAAGACCGTGGTCACGACCCACCACGAAAGCCCGCTCTATCTGCTCGACGACGGACGCGCGCTCAGCGCGGAGCCGGGACCCTTCCTCAACCACAAGGACGACGAGCTGATCCTGCTCGAGTCGCTGTGCGGCCGCGAGCCGCCGTTCGTGAAGAGCGGCCAGTACCCCTCGAAGAAATACTAGGGCGCGCGCTTCAGGGCGATGGTCCGCGCCTGCGCAGGCTCGGCCGGCAGGAACATCTCCAGCAGCTCGTTCAGGAAGCGCTGACCGCGCGACGTCGGGCGAATCGTCGTGGGATCCTTCTCGAGCAGGCCGCGCTCTTCCGCGGCGCGCAGCTCGCGACCCACCGTCGTGATCGGCAATCCCGTGCGCTCGGTGTAGATCGTGGCCGGAACGCCGCCTGTGAGGCGCAGGGCGTTGAGCATGAACTCGAACGGCAGGCGCTCGACCGAGACGTCCGCTCCCTCCTGCAGGGCGTCACCGGCCAGCGCCGCATCCATGTATGCGGCGGGCTGGCGCTGGCGCGCTTCGCGCCGCACGCGATCGGCGAAGGTGATCTTGCCGTGCGCGCCCGCGCCGATGCCGACGTAGTCGCCGAAGGTCCAGTAGTTCACGTTGTGCCGCGCGCGCCGGCCCGGCTTGGCGAAGGCAGATGTTTCGTAGTGTTCGTAGCCTCCGGCGGCGAGTACGGCTTCGATCGCTTCCTGCATGTCCGCGGCGAGATCGTCATCGGGCAGCTTCGGCGGATGGCTGTGGAAGTACGTGTTGGGCTCGAGCGTGAGGTGGTAGGCCGAGATGTGCGGCGCGTCGAAGGCAATGGCCTCCTTCACGTCGGCAAGGGCTTCCTCGATCGATTGCCCGGGGAGCGCGTACATGAGGTCGATGTTCACGTTGCCGAATACCTCGAGGCCCGTGGCGATCGCCCGCCGCGCTTCATCCGAGCCGTGGACGCGCCCAAGCGCGGCGAGCTTCGCATCGTCGAAGCTCTGCACGCCGATCGAGAGGCGGCTCACGCCCGCGGCGCGATACCCGCGAAAGCGTTCGGCCTCGAAGGTGCCCGGGTTCGCTTCGAGCGTGATCTCGGCGTCCGGATCGACGGGTACACGCGTGCGCACCGCGGTGAGGATGGCGTCGATCGATTGGGGCGTGAAGAGGCTTGGCGTTCCGCCGCCGATGAAGATCGTCGAGAAGCGCCGGCCCCAGATCTGCGGGAGCGCGCTTTCAAGATCCGCGACCAACGCCTGCACGTAGCGCGCTTCGGGCACGTCGCCCCGCTTCTCGTGCGAATTGAAATCGCAGTACGGGCACTTCTTCAGGCACCAGGGAATGTGGACGTAGAGCGAGAGCGGCGGCAACTGCGCGAAGCGCGGCCGGGTGAGATCGGCAAGGACCTGCGCCGCGGGCATTTCGCCGGGCCTAGGCGTGCGCCTGCAGCGCGGTGAGCTTCGCCTCGAGCGCGACGATCGCCTTCGCGCGATGGCTCACGCGGTTCTTCTCCTCGGGGAAGAGCTCGCCCGCGGTGAGCCCGCGAAAGGGCAACAGGAAATGCGGGTCGTAGCCGAAGCCGCGCGCGCCGCGGGGGTCGAGCACGATCTCGCCGTGCCAGGTGCCGTCGGCGATGATCGGGCACGGATCGTCGGCGGTCTGCACGAGCACCAGCACGCAGTAGTAGTAGGCCGAGCGGTCCTTGAGGTCGCGAAGCGCGTTCACGAGCTCCGCGTTGTTGCGCGCATCGCGCGTGGCGCGATCGCCGTCACGGCCCGCGTAGTACGCGGAGTTCACGCCCGGCGCGCCGGCCAGCGCCGGTACGCACAGGCCGGAATCGTCGGCGAGCGCGGGCAGCCCCGTGGCTTCGCATGCGTGGCGCGCCTTGGCGAGCGCGTTCTCCACGAATGTCGAATAGGGTTCCTCGGCTTCGGAGATGCTGAAGATCGATTGCTCGAGCGCTTCCATGCCGAGCGGTTCCAGCAGCGCCTTGAGTTCCTTGATCTTCGCTGCGTTGTTCGAGGCGATGACGACGCGCCGCGTCACGCAGTGCCCCCGGCGAGTGCCGAGCGCTGCGCCGCGACGAGCTGCGAGATGCCGTGCGTGGCGAGGTCGAGCAGGCGCGTCATCTCCTCGCGCGTGAACGGTTCGCCCTCGGCCGTGCCCTGGACCTCGACGAAATCACCGGAGCCCGTCATCACGACGTTCATGTCGGTTCCGCAGGCCGAATCCTCGGAGTAGTCGAGGTCGAGCAGCGGGTGGCCGCCCACCATGCCCACGGAAACGGCGGCGACGAAATCGCGCAGCGGATCGTGCGCGAGGTTGCCCTTCGCGCGCAGGAACGCGATCGCATCGGCGAGTGCGACCATCGCGCCGGTGATCGAGGCGCAGCGCGTGCCGCCGTCGGCTTGCAGCACGTCGCAGTCGATCGTGATCTGGCGCTCGCCCAGGAGGGCGAGGTCGGTCACCGCGCGCAGGCTGCGGCCGATCAATCGCTGGATCTCCTGCGTGCGGCCCGATTGCTTGCCCGCGGCCGCCTCGCGCGCGCCGCGCGTGTTGGTGGCGCGCGGCAGCATGCCGTACTCGGCGGTCACCCAGCCCTTGCCGGTTCCCTTGAGGAAGGAGGGCACGCGCTCCTCGACGCTCGCGGTGCACAGCACCTTGGTGTGGCCGAACTCGACGAGCACCGAGCCTTCGGCGTGCATCGTGTAGCGGCGCAGGATGTTCACGGGGCGAAGCCCCCGTGCATCACGATCGAACGAGCGGGGCATGGGTCTAGCGCGGAACCTTGCGGATCGCGTCCTGGATTTCGGCGATGGCTTTCTCGATGTCGGCTTCCGTCACGTCGTCGGGGGGCACGGCCACATCGAGCTGCTCGGTGTTGCTCGAGGTGCTGAACTCTTCCTCGTTCAGCATCTGCGTGGTGTCCTTCACCGTGTCGTCGTCCTGGTTTTCCCAGGTGAGGGCGACCACGGAGATGTTGTCGGAGTCACCGTCGGCGCGCCGGTACGCTTCGGTGATCAGGCCCGGGATGAGGCCCACGACATCCTGCTTGCGAAGCAGCGTCGAGATGAGGCTCGCCGGGATCTGCGCCCAGAAGCCGTCGGTCGACAGCATGATCGTGTCGCCGGTCTGGAGATCCATCTCGCGGCTGACATCGATCTGCGGCGGCACCACGCCCCCGAGGCAACTGAAGATCTTGTTGCGATCGGGATGGCGCGCGGCCGCTTCCGGCGTCAGTGCTCCCATGTCGATCATCTGCTGCACGCGGGAGTGATCCTGCGTGGCCGCGACGAGGCGCCCGCCGCGCAGCAGGTACAGGCGCGAATCGCCCGCGTGCGCCCAGCACGCGCGGCCGGCCTGGATCACGCAGGCGACGACGGTGGTGCGCGGGCTTTCGAGGAAATTCATCTCGACCGCATGCGCGACGATGGCCCGATGCGCGGAGTTGATCGCGGACACGAGGAACTCCGCGGGCTTCTTCAGCTTGTTGCGCGCTTCCTGCTGGAAGCGGCGCGTGATCTCGGTGACCGCGATCTCGGCGGCGACCTCGCCCTTCATGTGGCCGCCCATGCCGTCGGCGATCACGAGGAGCACGACGTTGCGGCTGTACGAGTAGCCGACGCGGTCCTCGTTACCCTTGCGGTCGCCTACGTGGCTGTCCTGGAAAACGCGGAATCGCATGCTCAACGCGAAAACAACTTGGACAACGGCTTGTTGATCGTCTCGAAGATGCTGCGCTTCAAGTCGCCCTGCGGCTCCTCCATGAGGCGCTTCTGCAGGTCGAACGCGGTCTGGGGCCGCTGCAGGTGGTCGAGCGCGAGGCAATCGTTCACGAGCTGGTAGAGCTCCTCGGAGTAGTACTGCCGCGCGAGCGTCTTCAGCGGAATCATCTGGTCCTTCTTCTCGCGCTGGTCGGCCGCCTGCGGGGGCGTTCCCGCGATGCACGTGTAGATCGTCGCGCCCAGCGAATAGATATCGGCCCAGGGCCCCAGCTCGCCGGGAACGAAGCGGTAGTGCTCGGGGGCCGCGAAGCCCGCGGTGTACATGGGCTTCAACTTCGACTGCTCGTCGGAGAGCGTGATGCGCGCGGCGCCGAAATCGAGCAGCACGGGGCGGCCTTCCATCGTGAGGAAGATGTTCGCCGGCTTGATGTCCAGGTGCAGCAGCTTGTTCGAATGCACTTCGCGCAGCCCGTTCATCAGGTGGATGAAGAGCCGGCGGATGAAGGCCTCGGTGAATTCGTGGCGATTGCGCTGGATGTGGAACTGCAGCGTGCGGCCGCGCACGTACTGCATGACCATGTAGCAGGTCTCGTTGGCGCGGAAGAAGTTCTCGACGCGCACCACGTTCGGGTGCGAGATCATCGCGAGCGCGCGCCCTTCCTCGAAGAAGCACTTCAAGCCGTGGCGGAACACCGAAAGCTCCTCTTCCGTGTTCTTCACCTCGACGCCTTCGGTCCTCAACGCGAGCGAGGAGGGCAGGTACTCCTTGATGGCAAAAGGCGTCCCGGACTCGTCGCGCGCGAGATAGACGATGCTGAACCCGCCCGAGGAAAGCGGCTTCTCGATGCGATAGCCATTGAGTACATAGCCCGCGGGCAGCGGTTGATTGACCTGCTGGGGCATTCGTCTACCGAGGGGAAGGAGGGGTTCCAGCTATAATTCATCGCATTGTCGGCACTCCCCGCCGCCTTGTAAACCACTGGTTCCCCGCGATGATCGCCAGCATGACCGGCTTTGCGAGTGCGACGCGCGAAAGCGCGCCTGGAAGCGTCGCGATCGAGCTCAAGAGCGTCAACCACCGTTACCTCGAATTCACGGTCCGGGCGCCCGAGGAATTGCGCGCCCTGGAGCCCGCCCTGCGCGAGGCGATCACCGCCAAGCTCACGCGGGGCAAGGTCGATTGCCGGCTCACCTTCACGCCGAGGTCTGTAGGACCCAAATCGCTCGTGCCGGACGCGGCGGCGATGGAATCGCTCAGGGCCGCCAGCGGCAAGGTTATTGCCGCGTTTCCCGAGGCACGCCCGCTCTCGGTGTCCGAAATCCTGCATTGGCCCGGTGTCCTGGCCGACGAATCGTTTTCGCCGGAGGCACTGCGTGAAGAGGTCCTGACGATCCTCTCTCGCGCCATTTCCGACCTCGACCAGACGCGCACGCGCGAAGGCGCGAAGCTGAAGGTCATGATCGAGGAGCGCCTCGACCGCATGTCGGAACTCGTCATCGAAGCCAAGCCCCTCGTTCCGGGCGCGCTGAAGGCTTTCCGGGACAAGCTCGCCGCCAAGGTGGCCGAAGCCGCGCAATCGCCGAGCGACGAGCGCCTGCAGCAGGAAGTCGTCCTCTACGCGGCGAGAATCGACGTGGACGAGGAGCTTTCGCGCCTGGGCGCGCACATCGCCGAAGTGCGGCGCGTGCTCTCGAAGGGCGGCGCGTGCGGCAAGCGCCTCGATTTCCTCTGCCAGGAGCTCAACCGCGAGGCGAATACCCTCGGGTCGAAGGCCGCGGCCAACGAGATGACGGCCATTTCCGTGGAGCTGAAGGTCCTGATCGAGCAGGTTCGCGAGCAGGTCCAGAACGTCGAATGAGCGCGCGCGCATGAACGGCAACCTGTTCGTGGTTGTCGCTCCCTCGGGCGCGGGCAAGACGAGCCTCGTCTCGAAACTCCTCGAAGGCGACCACAACATCAAGCTTTCGGTGTCGTTCACGACGCGCGCACCGCGCGAGGGCGAAGAGCCGGGCCGCGATTACCACTTCGTGTCGCGCGCGACCTTCGAGGCGATGATCGCCGCGGGCGATTTCCTCGAGCACGCCGAGGTCTACGGCAACTACTACGGCACGTCGCGAAAGTGGATCGAAGCCGAGCTCGCAGGCGACCACGATGTGCTCCTGGAGATCGATTACCAGGGGGCCCAACAGGTCCGCGGGCTCTTCCCGACCATGGTCGGAATCTTCATCCTGCCCCCCTCGTTCGCGGAGCTTCGCCGCCGCCTGGAGGGCCGCGGAAAAGACAGCGCGGAGGCCGTCGAGAAGCGCATGGCGAGCGCCCGGCAAGAAATCTCGCATGTTCTTGAATTTGAATATATAATTGTCAATGAACGCTTCGAGGCGGCGTTAACGGACCTGGTTTCGGTCGTGCGGGCGGCACGTGTGTCGCGCGCGCAGCAGCGTTTGCGCCTTCCGAAGCTCCTCAGCGAATTCAGGTAACGGAGAGAAGCCATGGCCCGCATCACCGTCGACGACTGCATCAAGCACTTCCCGAATCGTTTCGAGCTCACGCTCGCCGCGACGAACCGCGCGCGCCAGATCGCCCTCGGTGCCACGCCCCTCGTGGAACCGAACAAGGACAAGCCCACCGTGATCGCCCTGCGCGAAATCGCGGGTGGCAAGGTCGGCCGCGAGCTCCTGCTTCCCCCGGCACCGCAACCGCCGGTCCTCTGAAATCGATGGGGCATAGCCCCATTCGTTTCCGATGCCCTCGCTTGGGGTCCACACCGCCACTGCCAGCGGCCTGAAGGCCGGAGGCGTGTCGTTGCCGGGCCCCGGCGCCGAGGAGCTGGTTTCAGCACTCGGGTACCTCAAGCCCCAGGATGTCGAGCTGATCGAGGCGGCCTACGAGGTCGCCCGCGCGGCCCACGCGGGGCAGTTCCGCAAGAGCGGCGAGCCGTACATCACGCATCCGCTCGCCGTCGCGAAGATCCTCGCCGAATGGCACCTCGATCCGCAGGCCCTCATGGCCGCGATCCTGCATGACGTCGTCGAGGACACGCCGACCACCAAGTCCGAGATCGCGAAGAAGTTCGGCAAGCCCGTTGCCGAGCTGGTCGACGGCGTCTCGAAGATCGACCGCATCGAATTCGCGACGCTGCAGCACGCGCAGGCGGAGAACTTCCGCAAGATGCTGCTCGCGATGGCGCGCGATGTGCGCGTCATCCTCATCAAGCTCGCCGATCGCCTCCACAACATGCGCACGCTGGATGCCGTGCATGCGGAGAAGCAGGAACGCGTCGCCAAGGAAACGCTCGAGATCTACGCGCCGATCGCCAACCGCCTCGGCCTCAACGCGCTCTACTACGAGCTCGAGGACCTGGGCTTTCGCTTCATGCACCCCACGCGCTTCAAGGTGCTCGACAAGGCGCTGAAGAAGGCGCGCGGCAACCGGCGCGATGCCGTGGGCAAGATCACCGAGCAGATCCAGGCGCGGTTGAAGGAATTCAAGCTCGAGGCGCAGGTCACCGGCCGCGAGAAGCACATCTCCTCGATCTACAAGAAGATGCAGGAGAAGAACATCTCCTTCTCCGAGGTGTTCGACCTCTACGGCTTCCGCATCCTCGTGCCCGATGTCGCGTCGGCCTACCTCGCGATGGGCGCCCTGCACACGATGTACAAGCCGATCCCGGGCAAGTTCAAGGACTACATCGCGATCCCGAAGGCGAACGGCTACCAGTCGCTGCACACCACGCTCTTCGGCCCGTTCGGCATGCCCCTCGAGCTGCAGATCCGCACGGCGGACATGCACAAGGTCGCCGAGGCGGGTGTCGCGTCGCACTGGCTCTACAAGAGCTCCGAGATGGACGCGAAGGGCGTGCAATTGAAGAGCCACCAGTGGCTCCAGTCGCTGCTCGAGATCCAGAGCGAATCGGGCGATGCGCTCGAATTCCTCGAGCACATCAAGGTCGACCTTTTCCCCGACGAGGTCTACGTCTTCTCGCCGAAGGGCACGATCTTCTCGCTCCCGAAGGGTGCGACCGCGATCGACTTCGCCTACGCGGTACACACGGACGTCGGAAATCACTGCGTGTCGGCGCGCGTGAACGGCGAGCCCGTGCCGCTGGGCCACGTGCTCCGGAACGGCGATCGCATCGAGATCGTCACTGATCCGTCCGCGCGTCCCAACCCCGTGTGGCTCTCGTACGTGGGCACGGGCAAGGCGCGTTCGCACATCCGTCACTACCTGAAGACGATGCAGTCGCAGGAATCCGCGGAGGTGGGCGAGCTCCTGCTGGTGCAGGCGCTCCGATCGCTGAAGGCGAACCCCGACGAGATCCACGACTCGCACTGGGAGCGCTTCTTCAAGGGCGATTCGGCGAAGACGCGCGAAGAAGTCCTCGCCGACGTGGGCCTCGGCAAGCGCCTCGCGGTCGTGGTCGCGAAGAAGCTCCTCTCGACACCCGATGCGCATGCCGATCCGTCGCAACCGCCGCGGCTCGACTCCATCACCATTCGCGGCACCGAGGGCATGGCGGTGCAGTTCTCGCCGTGCTGCCGGCCGATTCCCGGCGACCCGATCATCGCGCAGATCCGCAAGGGGCAGGGCCTCGCGGTGCACACGCACGATTGCCCCGCGATCCACCCGTTCCACTTCGATCCCGAAAAGTGGGTCGACGTGCAGTGGGATCCGGCGCCCGACCAGCTCTTCGACGTGAACGTGCGCCTCACCGCCGCGAACCAGCGCGGTGTGCTCGCTCGCCTCGCCGCCGAGATTTCCGAAGCCGACTCCGACATAGACCACATCGAGACGGAGCAGAAGTCGAGCCAGGCCTACACCACGCTCGTGTTCACCGTGCAGGTGAAGAACCGGATGCATCTCGCGCACGTGTTCCGTCGCCTGCGTCGCATTCCTGAAGTCGTGCGCATCTCCCGCTTCAAGAAAAAGACGTAACGAATCTATAACCATCGAGAACGGCGTTGGAGCGGACGAAGTGCAACGCCGCTCAACGCCAGCGAGCAAATGACACCAATAGCTACCTCCGAAGCCCCCGCCGCGATTGGCACCTATTCACAGGCGGTTCGCGCCGGCGACACCGTGTACCTCTCCGGCCAGATCCCGCTTGATCCCAAGACCATGCAATTGGTCGAGGGCTTCGAGAACCAGGTGAAACAGGTGTTCGAGAATTTGAAAGCAGTGTGCAAGGCCGCGGGCGGCGACTTCGGCAAGGTCGTGCGCGTGACGGTCTACCTCACCGACCTCGCGAACTTCGCGAAGGTGAACGAAGTGATGGCGACGTATTTCTCGCAGCCGTATCCGGCGCGCGCGGCGATCGGCGTGGCCTCGCTGCCGCGCGGCGCGGCGGTCGAGATCGACGCGATCATGCACCTGGAGTAGCCCGCCTCACTTGGCCTTCAGCCCCGCGGTCGCGAAGCCCCTCGAAAAACTCGGCATCCGCTCGACGTTCGACCTCGTCCTGCATCTTCCGATGCGCTACGAGGACGAAACCCGCCTCACACCGATTCGCGAAGCCCAGCCCGGCGAAAGCGTGCTCGTCGAAGCCGAGGTTGTGGAGAGCGAAGTGAAGTACCGCGGCCGCCGGACCCTGGTGGCGAAGCTCACCGACGGCAAGTCCGAGCTCTGGATCCGTTTCCTCAATTTCTATCCGAGCCAGGTGAAGCAGCTGGAGCCGGGCAAGCGCGTGCGCGTCTTCGGCGAGATCCGCCCCGGCTTCTTCGGCGACGAGATGGTCCACCCGCGCGTGAAGGTCGTCGGCAAGGACACGCCGCTGCCGAAGTCCCTCACCCCCGTCTATCCCACGACCGCGGGGCTTTCGCAGCACCAGCTGCGCGAGCTGATCCTGGGTGCCCTCGACAAGCTTGCGCTCGAGGACACGCTCGACAACGCGCTGCTTGCGAAGCTGCGGCTCGGTGAATTCCGCGAGAGCGTGCTGTTCCTCCACCGGCCGCCACCCGGCGTCGATCGCACGAGCCTGGATGAGCGCACGCACCCGGCGTGGGAACGCCTCAAGTTCGACGAGATCCTCGCGCAGCAACTGGCGATGCGCATCGCCTACCGCGAGCGGCGCGCGAAGTCGGCGCCGAAGCTTCCCGACAAACACACGCTCACCAACGCATTGGTGAAGTCCCTTCCGTTCGCGCTCACCAAGGCGCAGAAGAAGTCGTACGCCACGATCGCGCGCGATCTCGCCGAGGCGCATCCGATGCGCCGCCTGCTGCAAGGCGATGTCGGCAGTGGGAAGACGCTCGTGGCGGCCCTCGCGGCGTTGCAGGCGATCGAGAACGGCGCGCAGGTGGCACTGATGGCGCCCACCGAGATCCTCGCCGAGCAGCACTTCCTCAAGCTTTCGCACTGGCTCGTTCCGCTGGGCGTGCGGATCGCGTGGGTTGCCGGGAGCCTCAAGGCGCGCGCGAAGAAGCAGGCGCTCGCCGGGATCGCGGCAGGCGAGACGCAGCTCGCGATCGGTACGCACGCGCTCTTCCAGGGAGACGTCGCGTTCGCCAGGCTCGGGCTCGCGATCGTCGATGAGCAGCAGCGCTTCGGCGTCGAGCAGCGCCTGGCGCTCGCGGCCAAGGGCGGCGAGCCGCACCAGCTGATGATGAGCGCCACGCCGATCCCGCGAACGCTCTCGATGAGCTACTTCGCCGACCTCGACGTATCCGTGATCGACGAGCTCCCGCCGGGACGCACGCCGGTGCAGACGAAGCTCGTCTCCGAAAAGCGCCGCGACGAAGTCATCAAGCGAATCCGCACTGCTTGTGCGGAGGGCGCGCAGGCCTATTGGGTCTGCCCGCTGATCGAGGAAAGCGAGACGCTGCAGCTGAAGACCGCGCTGGAGACTTTCGAGACGATCAAGGAAACCTTCCCCGATCTCGCCGTGGGCCTCGTGCACGGGCGCCTCAAGGCCGAGGAGAAGGCGCAGGTGATGGCCGACTTCAAGGCGAAGAAGATCCAGTTGCTGGTCGCGACCACGGTGATCGAGGTGGGCGTGGATGTACCCAATGCCACGCTCATGGTGATCGAGCACGCCGAACGCATGGGCCTCGCGCAATTGCACCAGCTGCGCGGGCGCGTGGGCCGCGGCGCGAAGAAGAGCCACGCCATCCTCTTGTATCATCAACCGCTATCGGAAATGGCAAGGGCGCGCCTGAAAGTGATCTACGAAAACAATGATGGCTTCGAGATCGCGCGCGCCGATCTCCAGCTGCGCGGGCCTGGCGAGTTTCTGGGCGCGCGCCAGAGCGGCGCACCGTTGTTGCGCTTCGCGGACCTCGAGCGCGACGCGCACCTCATCGAAAGTGCACGCAACGTCGCTGACGACCTCCTTGCCGGCAAGTCGCGCGCCGCCGCGCGTCACCTCGACCGCTGGCTCGGCACGCGCCAGTTCTACCTCAAGGCATGAAGCGGTGGAAACGCCTCGCGCCGTCCCATGCGGATCCATGGCGAGGCTGGCTCACGTACCGCGGCTCGCTCACCTGGCGCATCGTGTCGCGCGCCGAGGGCTTTCGTGTCGAGCGCATCCAGCAGCGCCTGCGCCATCCGAATGAAGACGAATACCGCGCGCTCGGCCGGCCGACGCACAAGCGGGCCCTCGTGCGCGAAGTGATCCTGCACGCCGGCGGCCGCCCCGTGGTCCTCGCGCACTCGATCGCCGCGCGCCGCGACCTCTTCGGCGTGTGGCGGAGCCTCCGCGGCCTGGGCACGCGACCGCTCGCCGAAGCGCTCTTCACCGATCCGCTCGTGCGCCGCGAGCCGCTCGAATTCGTGCGCATCGATTTTCGCCATCCGCTCTGGAAGCGCGCGTGCAAGGTCCTCGGCCGCGAGCTGCCGTCCCTCTGGGCGCGCCGCTCGCTCTTCCGCAAGCGCGGCCGGCCCCTCATGGTGACCGAGGTGTTCCTCCCCGAAATTCTCGAGCTCGGCGCATGAGCCCGTTCCTCGCGCGCATCGACGCCTACGAAAAGCTGATCCGGCTCGACAAGCCGATCGGCATCCTGCTGCTGCTCTGGCCGACTCTCTGGGCCTTGTGGCTAGCGCGCCGCGGCGTGCCCGATCCGACGGTGCTGTGGATCTTCATTTTCGGCACCGTGCTCATGCGCTCGGCGGGCTGCGCGATCAACGACTGGGCCGACCGCAAGTTCGACGCGCATGTCGAACGCACGAAGAACCGGCCGCTCGCAGCAGGGCGCATCGCGCCCTGGGAAGCGCTCGCGGTCGCCGCGGTGCTCTCGCTCGCCGCATTCCTGATGGTGCTCAAGCTCAACGCGCTCACGATCAAGCTCTCGGTCGTGGCCTTCGCCCTCGCCGCGATCTACCCCTTCACCAAGCGCTTCTTCGCGATGCCGCAGGCGTGGCTGGGTGTCGCCTTCGGCTTCGGCATCCCGATGGCCTTCGCCGCGCACTGGCACGTGGTGCCGCCGCTCGCGTGGGCGCTCCTCGCCGCGAACGTGCTCTGGACGATCGCCTACGACACGGAATACGCGATGGTCGATCGCGATGACGACGTGAAGCTCGGCATCAAGACCTCGGCGCTGCTGTTCGGCAAGTACGACGTGATCGCCGTGATGACCTGCTACACGCTCTTCATCGTCGCGATGCTCGCGATCGGCCTCTGGGCAGGCTTCGGGCCGTTCTACTCCGCGGGCCTGCTCGCCGCAGCCATCATCGCGGGCTACCACTATCGCCTCATCCGCACGCGTTCGCGCGAAGGCTGCTTCAAGGCGTTTCTCCACAACAACTGGATCGGTGCCGCGATCTTCGCGGGCATCGTGGCCGATACATGGCAAAGATCGTCGTCCTGACCGCGCACCCGTACCCGGACCGCTCCCGCGCGCATCGCGTGTTGGTCGATGCGATAAGGGATCTGCCCGACGTGGACGTGCGCTCGCTCTACGGCCGCTACCCCGACTTCGACATCGACGTCGCCGCCGAGCAGGCGGCGCTCGAGTCCGCGAGCCTCGTGGTCTGGCTGCATCCGATCTTCTGGTACGGCGTGCCGAGCCTGCTCAAGCACTGGTTCGACCAGGTGCTCACCAACGGCTGGGCGCACGGCAAGGGCGGGCGCGCGCTCGCGGGCAAGGATTGCCTGTGGGTGGTGACGACAGGCGGCGACGGCGAGTCGTACTCCGAGAAGGGCCGCCACGAACGCCCCTTCACCGACTACATGCCGCCGATCGAGCACACGGCGCGATACTGCGGGATGAAGTGGCTCGAGCCGCACGTGCTGCATGGCGCGCACAAGGTCGATGATGGCGTCATTGCGGATGCCGCCGCACGCCTGCGCGCCCAACTCGCCGGATAACCGCCATGCTTTTCGAAGCCCTCGTCTTCCTCGCGGCCGCGGTGATCTGCGTGCCGATCCTCTCGCGGCTCGGGTTCGGCTCGATCCTGGGCTACCTCGTCGCGGGCATGATCATCGGCCCGTGGGGACTGAGCCTCATCGACAACGTCGAATCGACGCTGCACCTCGCGGAGTTCGGCGTGGTGCTGATGCTCTTCGTGATCGGCCTGGAGCTCGAGCCCGCGCGCCTGGTCTCGATGCGCCGTGAAATATTCCGCGGCGGTTCGATCCAGCTCTTCGCCTGTGCCGCCGCGCTCGCCGCGGGCCTCATCGCACTCGAGCTCAACTGGAAGATCGCGCTCGTGGCCGGCGTCACGCTGGCACTTTCCTCCACGGCGATCGCGATGCAGACGCTCGCCGAGCGCAACGAATTGCCCACGCCGACGGGCCGTTCGGCCTTCGCGGTGCTGCTCTTCCAGGACATCGCGGCCATCCCGCTCATCGCGCTCGTGCCGCTCATGGGGCACGTCGACCTTCCCGGCGGACAGTCGGTGTGGATGCGCGTGGGCATCGCCTTCGCGGCGATCGCCGGCGTGGTCGTCATCGGGCGATACCTCACGCGCCCCGCGTTGCGCCTGATCGCGAGCACGGGCCTGCGCGAGATGTTCACCGCGTTCACGCTGCTGCTCGTGATCGGCATCGCGCTGTTCGCCGGTTTCGCGGGATTGTCGATGGCCCTCGGGGCCTTCCTCGCCGGCGTGCTGCTCGCCAGTTCCGAGTATCGCCACGCGCTCGAAAGCGACATCGAGCCGTTCAAGGGCCTGCTGCTGGGGCTCTTCTTCATCGCGGTGGGCATGACGATCGATTTCGATCTGCTCGCCCGCAACCCCGACCGCATCGCGATCCTGGTGGCGGGCCTGCTGGGCCTCAAGATCCTCGTGTTGCGCCTGATCGCCCCGTGGCTGGGTGTCGCGAAGTCGCAGCGGTGGGTGTTCGCGTTCCTGCTGTCCCAGGGCGGCGAGTTCGCCTTCGTGGTGTTCGAGGTGGCGCGTGCCGCCAACGTGCTCCCGCGCGAATGGCAGGCGCAGCTCACGATCGCGGTGGCGCTTTCCATGGCCGCTACGCCGATGCTGCTGCTCGCCTACGACAAGCTCCTCGCACGCCGCGCGCGCGGCACGGCGGGCGCCGACAAGATCGAAGAGGAAGCGCCGGTGATCATCGCGGGCTTCGGGCGCTTCGGGCAGATCGTCGGCCGCCTGCTCTTCGCCAATGGCATTCGCGCGGTGGTGCTCGACCACGACCCCGAGCAGGTGGAAACGCTGCGTCGCTTCGGCTTTCGCGTGTACTACGGGGACGCGACGCGCCTGGATCTGCTTCGCGCAGCAGGCGCCGAGAAGGCGAAGCTGCTCATCAACACGATCGACGACGTGGCCGACAGCCTCGCGCTCGTCGATCGCGTGCGCACCAACTTCCCGAACGTGCAGATCATCGCCCGTGCGCGCAACGTGCAGCACTACTTCGAGCTGAAGCTGCGCGGCGTGGAGGTGATCGAGCGCGAAGTGTTCGAAGGTTCGCTTCGCATCGGCCGCCGTGCGCTCGAGGCGCTTGGCACCGAACCGTACCGCGCCCGCGAGATGGCCGATGCGTTCCGTCGCCACAACGTCGCGCTCATGGACGCCATGTATCCGCACTACCAGGACGACGAGCGATTGATGTCCGTCGCGAAAGCGGGCCGCCAGCAGCTCGAGGAGCAGTTCGCACAGGACCGCGAGCGCTTCGAGGCGGGGAAAGAGCGCTGGGATTAGGAGACGATCGTCGCTTGCTCCACTGTCATCCTGAGGAGCGCAGCGACGAAGGACCTGCTGTAAGGGGTTAACTGCCTGGCAGGGTCGGTGGCCGAATTCACCTATGACGTCCCGTGCTATGGCTTGTCACACTCTTCAGGAGGGCGAATGTGACAACCCATAACGCGGCGCGCCATAGGCGTCCGGGAAGCAGCTAACCTCCTAAAGCAGGTCCTTCGTCGCTGCGCTCCTCAGGATGACAGTGGAGAGAGGACGACGATTGGTGGGAATACAATGTGCCCATGAACGCCCGCGAAATTTTCCTCGTCCCCGGAGTCCGCACACCCTTCACTCGTGTCGACGGCGCACTGCGCTCCCTCGATGCCGTGGCCCTGTCCGTTCCCGTGGCAAAAGCCATGGCCGGGCAACTAACCGGCGACAAACCCGACTTCCTCGTGTGGGGAACGGTCGCACCCAACCTGGGCTGGAGCAACATCGCACGCGAAGTGCTGATCGACGCGGGCATGGACCAGACCACGCCAGCGTTCAGCACGGTGCTCGCATGCTCGACCTCGATGGTGGGCGCGTTCGAGGCCGCGGGCATGCTCGGCGGCACGCATCACCTCGCGATGGTGGGCGGCGTGGAGAGCATGAGCCGCGTTCAGATTGGCTTGAAGCAAGGACTTTCGGACTGGATCCGCCGCCTCTCGCAGGCGAGGAGCTTCGGCGAGCGCGTCGACCGGTTCCTCGAGATCAAGTTCTCTGAAGTAGGCCTGCACGTGCCAAGTGTCGCCAACCGCGCGACGGGAAAAAGCATGGGCGAGCACTGCGAGGAAATGGCCAAGCAGTGGCGCATCGCGCGCACGGACCAGGACCGCATCGCCTACGAATCGCACGCGCGGGCCGTGAAGGCGATGGCAAATGGATTCTTCGACGACCTCATCGTCGCGGTCGGCGATGCGCGCAAGGACGGCATCCCGCGCGCCGATTCCACGCCCGAGAAGCTCGCGAGCTTGAAGCCCGCCTTCGACCGCACGAGCGGCCAGGGCACGATCACTGCGGGCAATGCGTCGCCCCTCACCGATGGTGCCGCGGCGATCTGGGTCGCGACGGAGGAGGGCGCGGCGCGCCTGCCCGCCGGGAAGCCCCGCGCACGCCTCGTCGATTGGGAAATGGCGGCCGTGGACATCTTCCACGAGGGACTGCTCATGGCGCCCGCCTACGCGATTCCGCGCCTGCTCGCGCGCCGCGGCCTCACGCTCGCCGCGATCGACCTGTGGGAAATCCATGAGGCCTTCGCCGCGCAGGTGCTGTGCAACGTGGCCGCGCTCGAGAGCGAAGACTTCCTGCGCGACAAGGTGCGTGTCGATGCGCACTTGGGCAAGTTTCCGTGGGAGAAGTTGAATCCGAACGGCGGCAGTGTCGCGATCGGTCATCCGTTCGGCGCAACCGGCGCTCGCATCCTCTCGCAGGCCGTGAAGGAACTCGCCGCCATGGGCCCGGGCAAGCGCGCGATCGTGTCCATCTGCGCCGACGGCGGCGTGGGCACCGTGGCGCTGCTGGAGAGCTAGGTTGGACGGCGACATCCTCGCGTCATTCCCGCAAACGCTTCGCCGCGTCGAAGTGCCGTTGGTGCGCGCGACGAACGAATCGCTGAAGGGCTACGGAAAGCTCGTCGACGACCCGAAGAATTTTGCCGTCGAGATCGTGCCGTGGCCGCTCAAAGGCTGGCGCAAGCTCGATCCGGGCACCGGCAACCAGGGCGGCACGGTGACCGGCACCTTCGATTTCTGGTGGGAAGGCGACGTGCTGATGGGCCGCAACGACGCGGTCGATCACACGGACGAAGAGGACGAATACCTCATCGGCTGGTCGTGCGATCCGCGCGCGGCGCGCCGTGACAACCCCTCACCCGATCACTCGCGCGTCCTGCTCTGGCACGCGAACTACCATCCCGACGGCGGCCAGCTCTTCTTCCCGACCGATGGCGGCGCGTTCGTCTCGCCGCTGGCCCTTCCGGGCGAGGACGTGAAGCCCGAAGACTTCGTCTCGTTCTACGTCGAAGGCGGCAAGGGCCTCTACATCCACCCGAACATCTGGCACGAAGCGGTGTTCCCGCTCGCCACGCCCGCGCGCTTCCACGACGAGCAAGGCAAGGTGCACGGCCGCGTGAGCTGCAATTTCGCGGAAGAGTTCGGCCTGCTCCTCGACGTCGCGTTAAGGAAGCCGGACTGACAAAGTCGGATAACAGAACAAGGAGAACACCGATGCGCACGCTGCTCGCTGCTTCCGTACTGCTCGCCATTGCCGCCGCCGCGATTCCCGCGCCCGCGGAGGCCTACCCGGCGAGCGCATGGCGTTCGCGCCCGACAGGCCTCGACAGCGTCGCGGCCTGCACGAAGCGGGGCTTCAAGGCGATGGAATCGGCGCGATTGCAGGCGAAGGCGAGCGGCAGCGCCGGCGTCTACGGAAACAACCAGACGCTCGCGGCGTATGTGATCTGCGTCGAAGGCGGCCGGACCGCGCTGATCTTCTGCGCCTCCACCCAGAAGGGGAAGGATGGCGGCGACTACACCGGCGCGATCTGCGAGACGCTCTGGAAGGCGATGGCCTGACTTACTTGTAGCGGACGCCGTCCTTCATCACGAAGCTCACGCGCGACATCACGGCGATTTCCTTCACGGGATCACCAGGCACGGCAACGATGTCGGCGATCTTCCCGGGTTCCAGCGTGCCCAGGTCCTTCTCGAGGCCCATCACCGTCGCACCGTAGAGCGTCGCGGCGCGAATGGCTTCAAGGGGCGGCATGCCGCCTTCCACCATGTACTCGAACTCCCTCGCATTCTCGCCGTGCGGTGCCACGCCCTGGTCGGTGCCGAACGCGATCTTCACGCCGGCCTTGTACGCCTTGGCGAACGTGCCCTGGATGAGCGGGCCGATGGCCGCGGCCTTCACGCGCACGACCTCGGGGAAGAAGCCTGGCACCTTCGCCTTCTCGGCGACGAAGCGGCCGGCGGAGATCGTGGGGATGTACCACGTGCCGTGCTTCTTCATGAGCTCCATGGCCTCGTCATCCATGTACGTGCCGTGCTCGATCGTCTGCACGCCGGCGCGGATCGCGCGCTTCATGCCTTCCGTGCCGTGCGCGTGGCAGGTGACGGGCATGCCGTAGTCCTTCGCGGTCGTCGTGATCGCCATCAGTTCCGCATCGATGAGCATGGGCGCATCGCCGCTCTTGCCGAGCGAGAGCACGCCGCCCGTGGTCGCGATCTTGATGAGGTCGAAACCCTCCTTGTAGCGCTGGCGAACGACGTTGCGCGCCTGGTCGGGCCCGCTCACGATGCCGCGCTCCGGCCCGGGGTGGCCCATGAGGTCCGCGCGCAATCCGTTGGTCGGATCGCCGTGGCTGCCCGTGGTGCCGACACCGCCCGCAACTTGCAGGCGTGGTCCCTTGATGCGGCCTTCGTTGATCGCGTTGCGCAGTGCGACGCTCACGCCCGGTGAGGCGCCGAGGTCGCGCGCGGAGGTGAAACCCGCGAGCAGCGTCTTCTCGGCGTAGACCACCGAACGGATCGCGTAGTCAGGCGGATTAAGGCGCGTGGCCTCGGTGTAGCTCGCGGGTGTGAACTCGCTGCCGAAATGGATATGCAAGTCGATGAGCCCGGGCATGCACGTGTGGCCCTTGAGGTCGATCGCGCCCTCGGCCGGCGTGTAGCCCGCGTCGATGCGCACGATGCGCTTGGCATCGACCACGATCGTGCGCTCACGCACCACCGAGAGCGTGCGCACGTCAACCAACGCCCCGCAGTGCAGCGTGGTGGGCGCGGCGAAGGCAGCGAAGCTGGAGAGCGCGAAACAGGCGGCAACAGCGCGTTGGATCATGGCGGGACTCACGTCGGGGAAGGAGGCGATTGTCTCAAGCTCGCGAGCGCTTCGTCGAGGGTCGCGAAGAGGTTCTCGTCGCCCAGGCGCGCGGTGAACCCGGCGCGCCGCATCATGTTCAACGGCTGCTCGTTGGGCGCGACGACGACGAGCCGGCTCCCGTGCTTGAGCGTATGGCGGTAGACGTGCTCGAGCGCCTCGAGCCCGGTGTTGTCCATGTTGATCACGTGGTCGAGGTCGAGCAGCACGATCTCGCCGGATTTCGCGGCCGGATCGATCAGCGCCTCGAGCTTGGTGACCGAGCCGAAGAACAGCGTCCCGAAGACGCGCCAGGCCCGGACGCGCTGGCCGTCGGGAAGGGCCGCGACGTTCGCCGGAAGCGCGATCGGGTCGATGTGCGTGAGCTGCGACATCCGGTAGATGAAGAACACGCACGACAGGATGATCCCGACCTGCACGGCGACCGTGATGTCGAGCATCACGGTGAGCGCGAACGTCGAGACCATCGTCGCGCGGTAGAGCAGCGAGTAGCGCTGCATGAGGCGGAATTCCCGCCAGCCGCCCATGTTGAAGGCCACCCAGAGGAGGATCGCTGCGAGGGCGGCGAGCGGAACGCCGAGCGCGAAGGGTGCGAGCAACACGACGATCAGCAGCAGCGTGATCGCATGCACGATGCCCGCGACGGGCGAGCGCGCGCCGCTCTTCACGTTGGTGACGGTGCGGGCGATGGTCCCGGTGGCTGCGATCCCGCCAAAGAGCGGTGCGATGAAATTCGCGATGCCCTGCGCCATCAGCTCCTGGTCGGGGTCATGGCGATCGTCGATGAGGTTGTCGGCCACGCGTGCGCACAGGAGCGATTCGAGGGCCCCCAGCAGTGCGATCGCCACCGTCGGCGCAAAGAGGTACTGGACGGTCGCCCAGTCGAACGCGGGAAAGCGCGGCGCGGGCAGTCCCGCGGGCATCGACCCGAAGCGCGAGCCGATCGTCTCCACCGGAAGGTCCGCGAGGCGCACAACGAGGGTGGAGGCGAACAGCACGACGATCGTGGCCGGAAGCTTCGCCGTGAGGCGCGTGAACACGCCCGCGCGGTTCTGGGCACCCGGGGCAGGCCAGACCACGATCACGAGCAGGGACACCAGCCCTACGGCGATCGCCCACGGATTGGCCGTATGCAAGTGATCCCTCAGCACCGCGATCTGCGAGAAGAAGTTCGAGGGCATGCGATCCACGTGCAGCCCGAGGAAGTCGCGCAGTTGCGAGAGCCCGATGATCACGGCGATCCCGGCGGTGAAACCCACGATGATCGGCACGGGCACGAAGCGCACGAGCGTGCCGAACTTGAGCGCACCCATCGTGAACAGCAGCACCCCGGCGAGCATGGTCGCGATGAGCAGGTTCGCCACGCCGTACTGGTCCACGATTCCGTAGAGCAGGGCCACGAAGGCGCCCGCCGGACCGCCGATCTGCACGCGCGATCCGCCCAGCAGGGAGATGAGCAGGCCCGCGACGATGGCGGTGACGATCCCTTGTTCCGGACGCACGCCCGAGGCGATGCCGAAGGCCATGGCGAGCGGGAGCGCGATCAGGGCGACGGTGACGCCCGAGGCTAAGTCCGCGGCGAAATCCTCGCGGCTGTACCCCTGCTTGAGCGTGTCGACGAGGCGCGGCCGGAACTTAAACCGGACCAGCCTCGCGACGCGCTTCACAACGTTTCGACGGAGGTGTTGAGGTAGTACCCGGCGCCGCGTTCGGTCTTGATGAGGTTGGGCTGGTTGGGGCTCTCCTCGATCTTGCGGCGCAGCCTCAGGATCTGCACGTCGATCGAGCGGTCGTAGATGTCGTCGTGCAGGCGGCTCGATTCGAGCAGCTGGTCGCGGGAAAGCACGCGTTGGGGTGCGCGCAGGAACGCCACCAGCAGCGCGTATTCACTGTTGGTGAGCTCCACGGCATCGGCATTGGGGCCCTTGAGGCGGCGCGTGCCGGTGTTGAGCTCCCAGCCCGCGAAGCGGTAGGCCCGCACGCTCTCGCCGCGGCGCTTCTCGCGCTTGCCTTCGGTGCGGCGTAGCACGGCCTTGATCCGCGCGAGCAGTTCGCGCTGCGAAAAGGGCTTGGTGACGTAGTCGTCCGCGCCGAGCTCCAGGCCCATCACGCGGTCGACTTCGTCCTTGCGACCGGTGAGGATGATGATCGGCAGGTCGAGGGATTCGCGCAGCCGCCGCGCGATGGCGAGGCCATCCTCGTCGGGGAGCTTGAGGTCGAGGATCACGAGATCGACGATTTCCACGCCGAGGACGCGATCCATGTCCGCGCCGCTTTCGGCCACGGACACCTTGAAGTCGTTCTCGCCGAGGTACTCGCGAATGAGGTCGCGAATGGCGGCGTCGTCATCGACGACGAGGATATGGGCTTCCTGGGTTTCCACGTTCGATGGGTCCAATGTCGTGGCGTTGCAGCCATTCTACCGCCGTAGCCCGTAGAATCCGAATCGGCCCCCCGGATCGATGAATTCCACCGCGCACAGGACGACCCCCGAGGCGTTCACCACAACGCCAACCGTGCAGGCAATCGCCTATGCATCGTTCACGGCGATCTACTACGTCCTGGCCGCGTACGCGACCGATCTCCCGGTCCAAACCAGCTTCCCGTTCCTGATCTGGCCCGCCGACGGGCTGGTCCTGGGTGTCCTCCTGGTCGCCCCCGCGCGCCGCTGGCCCGTCTATCTCGCCCTGGTGGCGGTCTGCAACGTGGCGATGGGCCTGCACCTGGGCGTTCCGTATTCGCGCGTCTTCGCGGCAACCATGGTCAACGTCGCCAGCCCGCTGTTCGTGGCCGCCGGACTGCAGCGCCTGGGCGGTCCACGCGTTCACATCGATACGGTTAAGGGTGTCGCGGCCTTCCTGATCGGCATGGCCCCGCTGGTGGGCGCGATGTCGATCCTCGACGCGTTCTATTCATACACGCGCTTCCAGGCCCCGTTCCGCGAGCAGTGGTCGGTGGTGTTCGTCTCCGACATGCTGGGGATGATCCTGATCGCGCCATTGATCATCGCCTGGAGCCGCCAGGGCTGGCGCGAGGCGCTTACGTCCTCGCGCGCGCGGCTGCCCGAGCTGATCGTCCTTTATGTGGGATTGATCATCACGTCGTGGTACGTGTTCGGCGCGCGGCCGCAGGTCGCAGGGTTCATACCTCCGCTCGCCTACCTATGCGCACCCTTTCTTATCTGGGCCGCGCTGGGCTTTGGCCTGCGCGCGGCCACGCTCGGCCTCGCGATCTTCGGCCTCATCTGCTACTGGCACACGGCGCAGGGCTTCGGTCCGTTCTCGATCGACGGCGTCGCGGACTGGCGCGCACTCCTGCACCTGCAGGGCTACCTCGCCACCATCGTGGTGACCACGCTGTTCGCGGCGGCCTTGCTCGTCGAGCGCCAGCAGGAGGCGCAGACCACGAGCGCCTGGCGTCGGCGCTACGAAGCGGTGATCCGGGCGAGCGGCAACCTTCTTTATGAGCTCGATCCCGATACCGGCACCGTGCTCTGGGACGGCGACACGCGCGCGGTGCTCGGCGTAGGCCCCGAGGATCTATCCCAGGTGCGCGACTGGATGGAGCGCATCCACCCCGACGACCGCGCCCGCATGCGCAGCCTGCGCGAGCTCGTGCTCACCGACAACCAGGCGCGCATCGATGCCGAGTACCGCTTGCGGCGCGACGACGGCGAGTACATCTCGATCGGCGTGAACGGCTTCGTGATCGCCGAGCCCATGGGGCTGCGCGAGGTTCGCCGGCGCGTGATCGGCTTCGTGCAGGACGTCTCGGACAAGATCCGCGCGGAGGAAGAGCGCCGCAAGCTGGAGGCGCAGCTCAAACAGGCGGAAAAGATGGAGGCCGTGGGCCACCTTGCCGGCGGCATCGCACACGACTTCAACAACATCCTGGGAGCGATCCTGGGTTACGGGGAGCTCGCGCAGCTGAAGGCGAAGGACCCGGACATGAAGCGCTACGTCGACACGATCATGAATGCCGGCGCGCGCGGCAAGTCGCTCGTGACGCAGATCCTTTCCTATAGCCGCGCCGAAAGCCTCGCGCGCGCACCCGTGATCATCGCCGCGGTCGGGCGCGAAGCCTGCGACCTCATCCGCGGCTCTTCGGCGAACGAGATCGATGTCCGCTTTCGCACGGAGGGCGAGGAAGCGAGCGTGATGGGTGATCCCACGCGCATCCACCAGCTCTTCATGAACCTGGGCACGAACGCCGTGCACGCGATGGGCGAGGAGGGCGCGCTGGAAGTCGTGGTCGCCAACGAGCACGTCGCGCAACCTTTTGTCGCGCGAAACGGCGAGGCCCCCGCCGGCGAGTACGTAAAGATCACCGTGCGCGACACCGGCCACGGCATCGCGCCCGAGGTCATCGACCGAATCTTCGAACCGTTCTTCACGACCAAGCCCGCCGGGCGCGGTACGGGCCTGGGCCTGGCACTCGTGCACTCCGTAGTAAAGGAGCACCAGGGTTACATCGACGTCGCGAGCACGTTGGGCCAGGGCACGACATTCACGGTCTGGCTGCCGATGCTGCCGGCCGACGAGCTGGAGGCCGCGCCCAAGGTCGATCCACGGACCCCGGGCCGCGGGCAGGTGATCCTCGCCGTGGACGACGAGAAGCAGGTGCTCGCGGCACTCGAGGAAATGCTCGCGAACCTGGGCTACGAGCCCGCGGGCTTCAACAGCAGCCGCGAGGCGCTGGAGGCGGTGCGCGCCGACCCGCGCCGGTTCGAGGCCGTGGTGAGCGACGAGGTGATGCCGGAGATGTCGGGCACGCAGCTCGCCGTGGAGCTGCGGAAATTGAACCCGGCGATCCCGATCGTCATCGCCACGGGTTACGGCGGGGCGGGATTCGAGACCCGGGCGTTATCGGCGGGGGTCAACCGGGTCCTGAGAAAACCCTATCGAATGAACGAGATCGGCGAGGCGCTCGCGGGCTTCTTTCCGGGCGAGTGACAATTGCAACGCCGGACGTCTGACACGTAGCTGTGAAGTAACGCACCTCGCGGATATTGCGGAATCCGCCGAACAACGGCGATCAGGAGTTCCGCCGTGCCGGCCTCGATCGAATTCAACGGTCTCACCCTCGTCTCGACCTTCCAGCCCATCTATAACGTGCGCGAGACCCGCGCCGAGGGCTACGAAGGCCTGGTTCGCGCGTCGCGCGCGGATGGCACGCCGGTCAACTCGGGCGATCTCTTCGACAGCCTCGACGAATCGGAACTGATCTCGCTCGATCGCACCTGCCGCACGCTGCATCTTCGCAATTTCGCGGCCGTCGATCCGGGCGACCGCATGCTCTACCTCAATATGCATCCGGTTGCCGCCGTTGCCGACGCCACGCAAGCGAAGGAAGTGCGCTCGCGCATCGGATACTTCGGCCTCACGCCCGAGCGCGTGTGCATCGAGATTCTCGAAGGCTCGTGCGCCGATGAAGGCCTGCTCGTCGAAGCCGCGGACGCCTACCGTTCGATGGGTTTCAAGCTCGCGATGGATGACTTCGGCGTCGAGCGCTCCAATTTCGACCGCGTCGCCGCCATCGGCCCGGACCTCGTGAAGATCGATCGTTCGATCCTCGCCGACGCCGTGGGCAACGTGAAGGCGCGACGCATGCTGCCGGCCGTGGTCGGCCTCCTGCACGAAGCGGGCAGCAAGGTCGTGATCGAAGGCATCGAGGATGCGAGCGAAGCGCTGCTCGCCATCGAGTCGGGCGCCGACTATCTCCAGGGTTTCTACTTCGCGCCGCCCGGCGTGAAGCTGCATAACGATGCGCTGACCGACCGGATGCTCGCCGAGCTCACGCGCGTGCGCCGCCCGGTGATCGAACTCGCCCCGGAATCGGTGAACGAGGCTTCGTCGCTGAGCGCCGTCGCACGGTTGTTGAAATCAGCGCGCTCGCTGTCGATCGCGGAGCGGTTCACGGTGCTCAAGAAGACCGGTTCGGACTGACACCGCGAGACGTATCCTCCAAAAGTCGAAAATGGAGGATACCGCGCGTCGTTATACTAGGTTGACTCTGGGCTAGTATAACTGCGGGACTTTGTTATACTAGGCCATCTACAGGCTAGTATAACCATGCTCAGCACACCCCTCGGCGCCGCCGCCCAGGCCGCCTACTCCGAACTCCTCGACGTGGTCCGCCACCTGGAGCTCTCGCGCTCCATCGAAACGCTGAGCGGGTCCTTCAACCGGAAGACCGTCCGCGGGATCGTGTACTGGTACTACCAGTTCACCGAGGTCGATACCGGAAAACTCACGCAATACTTCATCGGACCCGACAGCGACCCGCTGCGCGCGCTCGTCGAACGCGCGCGCGCCAAGGACGCACGATCCATCACTCGCCTTGCGGCGGCCGCCATCGCCCACGGCTGCGCGGGCGCGACACCGACGCACTTCCGTGTCGTCCGGCGGCTGAACGAGGTGGGATTCTTTCGCGCAGGCGGGCTCCTCATCGGAACCCATGCCTTCCTCGCGTGCGGGAACGCGCTCGGTGTGTCGTGGGGCGAGGCGGCGCGCACGCAGGACCTCGATTTCGCCCACGCGGGATCGAACATCGAGCTGGGTTTACCGCACTTGATGAAGGTGGACACCGCAAGCGCCATCGAGCGGCTCGAAGCGGGCTTCCTGCCGATACCGGGTTTCCGTCCCTGGGAAAAGACCGCGAGCTTCGTGAGCAAGACGGATAGATCCCTGCGCGTGGACTTCCTTGCGCCGATGGTCGGAGGCAAGGAAGCGCCGTACGAGCACGCCGAGCTTGGGGTGCGGCTCCAGCCGCTGAGGTTCCTCGAGTTCATCCTCGAGGACGTCGGCCAGGCGGTTGTACTGAGCGCAGTGGGAGCAACGTTGGTCAACGTTCCCGATCCCGCGCGCTACGCGCTGCACAAGATGCTCGTCTATGCGGATCGCCGGGCTCGCAATCCCACGAAGGCCGGGAAGGACCTCCTGCAGTCCGCGGCGCTCCTCGAGGCAACGTTTGCGGATCGCGAGGACGACTACAAGCGCCTCTGGAAGGACTTGCACGCGCGCGGCGCAGGATGGCGAGCGCGTGCGCGCAAGGGTTTCGCTGCCCTGAAGAAGCTGGCACCTGAACTGGACGCGCTGCCCATGATGGATTCGATCCAGCGCAAGTTCGGACCGACCCCGCGGAAAAAGCCTGCCGCGCGAGCGTGATTTTTCACACTCCGTTCGTCCGATAGCTTTCTCGGTCGCCTCGCAATACTGCGGCGACCTCTCTGCCCCCGCCCCCCTAGTCTGGCGGTGAGCGCAATTCCGCGCTCGCCACCCTGAAAGAGGGAAGCCATGAACCACTCCAACATTCGTCTCGCGCTGGCCACGCTGGCGCTCGCCGCCGTTCCCGCGATCGCCTCCGATTCCGATGCGCCCGTCGCCGTCAACACGGACGGCCTCACGCGCCTGGTCGCGAAGAAGGTCGAAGAGAACGCCGCGATGGGCATGCAGCAGCTGCGCCGGCACCTGTGGAGCACGTTCCACCTGCATCGCGTCCTGATCGAGGACGTGCTGAAGGATAAGGACGATGTCATCGCGGCCAACGATGCGCCCGCGGTGAAGAAGGAGTTCAAGCTTGCGACGCGCACGCGTTGAACCCCGAAAACGGAGCCCCGCACGCGGGGCCCAGTCCGCGCGCCGCAGGCTTGCCGCACGGCTCCTGCTGCGCGTGGACCGCATGGTGGTGGGGGTGCTCGCACGCCTGCGCCGAATCCATGCGGCGAATGATCCGGAGGGCTGAGCGCCTCTAGGCGGCTCCGCGCCACGTCAGGCAAGATGGCGCTCCATGAGCGCTACGGAGCTCTTTCAAACGTCCTGGATACGCGCGTGGCGCGGCCTCGATGCGCGCGGAGATGGCGACGCGCTTCGTGACGCGGTGCTCGCGCGCTACGCCGAGCCGCATCGCAAGTACCACACCCTGCAGCATCTCGAGGAATGCCTCGCGCTCTTCGAATCCGTCGGCTCCGCAGCCGAGCGGCCCGCGGAAGTCGAGATGGCACTGTGGTTCCACGACGCCATCTACGACCTGAAGTCTTCGGACAACGAAGCGAAGAGCGCTGCGTGGGCGCACCAGGCGCTGGTCGCGGCGGGCGTCGCGTATTCATCTGCCGAACGCATACGCGATCTCATTCGCGTCACTCGGCACACGGGCGTACCGGTCACGCAGGACGAGAAGGTCCTGGTGGACATCGACCTGTCGATCCTGGGCGCTTCCGACGCGCGGTTCGCCGAATACGAGGGCCAGATCCGCGAGGAGTATTCCTACGTTCCGGGATTCATCTTCCGGATGAAGAGGAAATCGATCCTCAAATCATTCCTCGATCGTCCCGTGATCTACAGCACTCCGGCAGTGCAGGGACAATTGGAAGCGCGTGCACGGGCCAACCTCGCACGCGCGATCGGTTCGTAATCCCAGGAAAACGACATGCTGCGAATCCCCCGTGCCGTCGAACAATCCATTCTCAAGATACGCGCCTACTTTCGCGAGAGGGACAGGGAGATGCGTGCAAAGAGCAACGGCAAGATGGGCTTCACGACGAAACCCGAGATGCTCGGCGCCGAGCTCGCCTTCTGGGAGATCGAGGACGATGACGAGCTCGATGAATTTCTGTCCGGCGATCTTCTGGCCGCGATCTATGGCACGGACATGCCACCGCTGCCCAAGGGCTACGAACCGCTGCTCTACGTCCTGGAGTTCGAGCGGCACTGCCAGTTCGAGGGATGGACGGCGATCGGCAACCGGTCGTCGGACATGGGACGCATCATCGAGTCCTATCGCGTCCTCGGGCTGGCGGACGAGGCGAGTGCGCTCGAGGCCGTCGTCGCGGCGGCCGAGAAGATCAGCGACAACGATGACGAGTACCACGACGTGCTCGGCAAGGCCTACGGCAGCGTTGCGAACAAGACACCGGATATCGAGGATCGGCTGCCGCTGATCTACGCGTTCGTGCGCGGGCATCCGGATTGGTTCGGCGAGGAGGTTCGCTGATGGGGGCGCCCTTCAAGCTCGTGCAGCCGTCGGCTGAATATCTTTCGGCGTACGTTGCGGCCCTCGAGCGAGGCTGGTCCTGGGACACCGTGCGCGGCAAGGTCGCGGCGGACGAAGAGCTCGAGCTCATTCGCAAGGACAGCGCCGCGTTTCTTGCATCGCTCGCGATTCGCCGTCCGGAAGGGGCGATGGTCACGCTGCCCGATGGCACACAGGTCCCGCGCCTTCCCGGACTCCGGCGATGGATGTGGGACGGAGAGTTCTGCGGCGCGATTGGGTTTCGCTGGCAGGACGGAACCGAAGCGCTGCCGCCGCATGTGCTGGGCCACATCGGCTACACCGTGGTTCCCTGGAAGCAGCGGATGGGATGCGCCACGCGCGCACTGGGCCTGATCCTGCCGCTCGCGAAAGAGGAGGGCCTCCGCTATGTCGAGCTGACGACGGACCCTGCGAACGTGGCCTCGCAGCGCGTGATCGAAGCCAACGGTGGCGTGCTGCACGAACGATTCACGAAACCGGAAGCCTTCGGCTCGACGCCCGGGCTTCGCTACCGGATCGCACTCGAAAGGATCGCCGATGGGTCTTGATGTCTACGCAGGATCGTTCACCCGCCCTCCCGGGTGAGCCTTCCTTCTATACGCAGATTGCGTATAATATTGCCATGAAGGCGGTCTTCGTCGAACTTCCAGCGTTCGCGCGCCACCGCGCCGACTACTTCGACGACTCGGCCTTCACGCGACTGCAAGTTGAACTGATGAAGAATCCCGAAGGCGGCGATCTCATCAGGGATTCCGGTGGACTGCGCAAGCTGCGCTTCCCCGATGCAAGGCGCGGCAAGGGCAAGCGAGGCGGCCTGCGGGTGATTTACTACTGGTGGGATTCAGAGAGCCAGTTTTGGTTGTTCACCGTTTATGACAAGGACCAGGCCGATGACCTATCCCCTGAGCAGCGTAGAACTCTCAAGGGGCTGATGAAGGCCGAGTTGGAAGCAAGGAGCAGACGATGAATACGAAAGCAAAGTCGGTTGGAAAACTTGGGCGGAAACGCGACGTATTCGCGGAGCTCAAGGAAGGCATGGATGCCCTGTCGGCCGCCCGTGCGGGAAAGGTGACGCTCAGGACCCATAGCGTGAAGGTCAAGCCGGCACCCACCCTTTCCCCCAAGGAACTCGTTCGCGTCCGAGAGGGCCTGCACATCTCTCGAGCCGTGTTTGCCGCCTACCTGCGAACAAACGTTCGAACCTTGGAGAATTGGGAGCAAGGACGGGCGAAACCCAATGCCCAGGCCGCCTTGCTCATCAGTCTGGTGAAACAGTTTCCCGACACGGTTCAGCGGCTCGCGGCGATCTGACGACAACTCGTCTTGGTTGCCCATCGCACCTTCACGGTTCAACTCGGGTCGCTCTACCACGACTTCCGGGACGTCGACCCGCGGATCGGGTGGGACGTCGAGAGCGACCCAGTCGGGCTACGAGGGGGCGCAAGATATTCAATCGCATTCTTGACTACTTCCTAGGCTTCTTGTCCCGTTCGAGTTCAGTCCTGACCTGCTCGATGTACCGGTGCGAGTACGAATAGACCGCAGTCTGTTCGTGTCCGGAAAGTTGGTTGAATACCCATCGCCGAACGATCCCGTATGGAGCGATCTCTAGCTGGGCGCGGTAAGAGCCCGCGGCGTCGCCGCCCGCAATGGACAAGAGAAGGCTTTCACCTTTCATCTCAATCTCGACTCGTCGAGGATCGTGGAGATCTCCAAACGCGGACGAGCTTAGGTACATGGCTGGCAAGCCGCCCCATTTGACTCCAATGCGCTTAACGACTGCCTCATTGGGTTCGCTGAGACCGAAGTGGAGCGGCGCATAGTTCATGTATTCGTCGAACTCGGTTTTCGACAGCGGTTCTCTTGGCCCGGTATGAACTTCAATCACAACGCGTTGAGCAGCGTTGTGCTCGAACAGCGTCTTGCCAGGCACCACAAGATCCTTGGCAGAGGTCGATCCAATTGCGAGAAGCAGCAAGAGGCTCAGCAGCGGCAGACTCGATTTGCCCGCTCTCAGTTTGAGCATTTCTTCCTCACTCTCAGTTCTCGGTCTGGACTCTCTGCAATCTTCGTTAGAACGTCGTCGTCCAGCTGCAGGCACCCAATCGATCCGCGCCTGTCGTGAATCCAAAAATCCTTGCGGCCGCACATCTTCCCCGGATCTCTCGGCTTCAATTTCATGGCGTTCGCGCCGTAGGCGAACTGGGTAGGTGGCCCGATATCGTAGGTGTTCTCGGGCGGCGGGCCAACATTGGGCACGCATTGCATGTCGGGGTTGTTGGCGCCGGCACCAGCTCCTGCTGGGCCGTATCCGATGAATGTGCGCTTCGTCCCGCTCACGTTATTGAGTTGCCCGGTCCCTGAGCAGAACTCCCAATGGAGCCCGAGTGGATCGACAAGCCCAAGAGGCGCGCTATCCACATAGCCAAAAGTGTTGATTCCACCTTGCAAGCCAATCGGATCGCTCTCAACATATCGGCCGATCCGCGGGTCGTAATCTCGGAAGTAGTTGTAGAGCATCGCGGCAGCAGGCGTCGTAGTCGTGGACGACGCAGTCGTACTGCTAAACGGACTAGGCGATCCAGGTGTGACGGATGCCAACGACCGCCCACCGATCGCCATGTTTGCGCAACAGGTAGTTGTAGCCCACCGCCCCTTGGACGCTCACCGCCGCCACAGCACGCAGCCCGTCACTCGACCGGAACGTCTCTAGTACTACCTTGCTCGCGCCCTGCGAGCAGCCAGGAACAACGCCCCAACCATCACTTCCTAGCCTCCAGGTACGGATACCATCACAGAGAAGTGCGAGACGAGGATCCGAGTCCGGAGGGTAGAACGGGAGGATGGCAGCAAGCAGATCATCGTCCCGAGATGAGGCCTCGAACTTGACGGTCGCCTGCGGCAGCTCAATCCACGTCACCGCAGCCTTCGCGGCACTCGAATCACCGAGGCGTTCCCCGGCCATGCGCCGCAGCGAAGGGATCGCTCTCTTGTCCTTTAGCAAAGCAAGGCTCAGAGCAGCCTGTGTCCTAGCGGAATATTCATCGCGCGGCTGATCAACAGCACGAATGAGCGGCTGAATCATGCCCTCCGACCTGGCCGATGGCGCCACAAGAAACGTCATCCCCCTTGCCCACGGGTACTTCGCCACCGACTTCGCCTGCAGCGCCTCTATCGCCGCTTTGCCGCCCGCGTAAGCTATAGCACTTGCGAGTAGACGTAGCCGCTCTTCATCCTTCTCGGCGGCCATTCGCGCAGCCAGTTGTGAAGCCCCGGCCTCTCCAAGTTCGGTTCCGAGCTTTGCGTCTACCCCCAAGTAGAACGGGTTGTGGTCGTTAGACGCATGGGCCTCGAACATCTTCTCGACGGTTAACGTCGAAGAGGCGCCGAGCGACGCGCTCAGTAGCAGTGCCGCAAGGTTGGCCACCGCCACGAGAGAGTTTGCGGTCAGTCGACAGTTCACTAGAACGCCCACTTGTTGTGATCCTCATTCGGAACTCCCTTGCCCTTTTCGTTCTTCCAGCCGCATGCGTGGGCAAACTCGTGAATAGCGATCGGTCCATAGTTTTTGTTCTTCGGTCCGCCACCGCAAAGAATGATCTCACCGGGTCGCTGCGGATCGAATGCGCCACCGTTGAAGTTTTCAAAGCAGTTCTTCACGCAGCGAACTTTCATCGTCTGGCACTTTTCTTTGATGCAACGGGCCAGCGCAATGTCAGTGATCTGGTTGTCGACACGCTTGCACTCGGCGCTCGCCTGGCTCTGCATTTGATCGCGCTCCGGGCAATCGCTACAGCCTGGACCCATCTCGACCAGGCCGCGTGGGTCAGTCCAGCGTAGCGGGCTACCACTCACATAGGCATAGGTGTTCGGGCCGCCCTTCAGACCGATGGGATCAGACTCAACGTATCGCCCGATCGTCGGGTCGCAATCCCGGAAGTAGTTGTAGATTTCAGCGTTCCTAGCGAACCGAAGATGCATCGGCGCGGATCCGAAGTTGAAGGTATCTGCGCCAAAGCGACATGCTCATGCCGAAGCGCATCGTCCCCATAAGCATAGTCCCGCTGGACCCGTCGCGCGACAGGACGCTCGCGCGCGATGCGATCGAGCACTGGTCGATCATGAAGCTGGATTACTGAAACTCACTTCAATCAATTGCATTTGTAAACTCCGCACGGCCCTGTTTTGCGCGACAAATTCTTGATCCGTTCGACATCGCTTTGTATAATGACGGCCTAATATAAAGCGCCAGGTCGCACACAAGCGAACCTCCGAGCGCGTCACATCAGGGTACTTCCGCACACAGCTTGATCCGGCATTCCAAGCCGGCGGAGAGCTATTGCCCAAAAAAACTCCGTCATCCATTTGCGAGGGGTATCCAGTGTCGCTAGTCGCAAGCTTGTCTCGAATTCGTCCCGGGGTCGTCGCCGGCGCATGCCGATTCTTCACCGTCGTGGCCGCGCTCACGCTCGTTGCAGCCAATGCGTCGGCTGCGAGCAGCAAAGTGGAGTTGATCTATGACGCGGCGGGAAACGTAAAGCAATTCAAGCGCCAGGCTGCGTATGGCCTCGCCATTACTGGCTTCGCACCCGCTCAAGGTCCCGTTGGCTCGACGGTCACGATCTACGGCGCGGGGTTCAGCGCGACCGCGATCAACAACACGGTGATGTTCAATGGAGTTGCGGCCACGGTCTCAGCGGCGGACTCCGGCTCCCTTAGTGTGACGGTGCCGTCTGCCGCGACGTCCGGGCCGATCTCGGTATCCGTCGGTGGGCTCTCTGCTTCCACGACCGCGCCATTCACGATCATCACCGCGGTCCCGCCCGGCTACGCGCCCGAGGACATCATCACGACCGTGCGCTTGTCTCCTGGCGGCGCTCCGGGTTTGGTCGAAGTGGGCCAGCCCATGAAGCACGCGGCCCTACTCGTCGACTTGCTTGCCGACACGTTCTACACGCTGCAATTCGGCTCACTCGCAAACAGCCCTTCCGACGCGAGCATCCAATACAAGGTCTTCAAGCCGGACCTCACGCTTCTCATGCAGGGTTTCTTCGGCATGAGTGCCGCCCGGCCAACCATCCACCTGCCGAAGACCGCGACGGCGGGCGTGTACTTCGTCATGGTGAGCCCGGGAACCGCCGAGCTCTCGACCATGGCCTCCGTCATGGCGGACCCGATCCTTGTTGTCGATGGCACCTCGGTTGCGGTCAGCACGACAGGCCCATGGCAAAGCACCCGCTCGGTCTTTGCAGCGAGTGCGAACCAGCGCCTCGGTCTTGGCATCTCGGGCTTCACCATCCTCCCGTATAGCGCAGGCGGTACCACGTGGCGTGTCTACAAGCCCGATGGAACCGAGCTTGGAATCACCAGCTGCAATGCCGCGGGTGGCGGGTACAGCGGCAACTGCGACGGTGAGTTCCTCGCGCCAGTCGCGGGTACGTACACGATGATCGAGGAGACATTCTTCAACGTGAAGCCCTCGTTCGACATGCAGCTCAGCAACGAGGTCAGCGGCGCGTTGGTCGCAGACGTTGCCAGCAACGTAGTGCTTTCTCGACGCGGCCAGGATGGCCGGTACACGTTCAACGTATCAGCCGGCGACAGCTTCGCCGTCGAATTGTCGGGAGTGACGCCCGATCAAGTAACCCAGGCATTCAACTACTCCGTGCTGCGCCCCAACGGAACGCAGCTCACCTCGAGCTCGGCATCTGTTGACGCACCGGGATACGTGGAACTGGGCACGCTCTCGACGGCCGGCACGTACACGGTTGTCGTGGATCCCGCCGCCGGTGCATACGGCTCAGCGCACCTCAGCGCCCGACAAGGGACAGTGCTCGATACGACCTCCGCGCCCACGGCATTCTCGACGTTGGATGCGGGCGAGAACGTTCGCTTCCGATTCACCGCGACGGCAGGACAAACGGGACTTACGATTGGCGTAGCCCAGTTGGCTCATGTTGGAGCGGGAAGCTCGCCCTCGTATCTCTACGTCGACAAGCCAGACGGCTCATCCGTAACGAGCGTGAGCTGCTACCCGTCGAACCCTGGCGGCCGTTGCAAGGTGAATCTGCCTGCGCTGACGGTCGCAGGTACTTACTCGGTTCGCCTCTGGCCGCCCACCGGCATCAAGATCAGCGGCAACATCGCACTTGCGACGGAACAGACCGGCACACTCGTTTCTGGCACACCGGCCGCGATCAGCGTGACCCGGCAGGGTCAGAACGTGCGCTTCTCGTTTGCAGGTACTGCGGGAGAGAGCACGGCGATCGAGCTTGCCGATCTCGTCACCAGTCCGAGCGGCCAGTCGATCACGCTTCAGGTCTACAAACCCGATGGCGTGCTGCTCACGTCGACGAGCACGAACACGGCCGGAACGTTGCTCAATCTCCCGTCTCTGCCAGTCACAGGGGCATACAGCCTCGTTGTTCGAGACTCGCAGTACGGCGTCGGATTCAGCGGTCGAGTCACGCTCGACCCAGGCGTTGCGCTGGCGATCGACGGCACCATGCCCACGCCGACCACTGTCTACGCCGGCGAAACCGTTCGCTACACGTTCGCTGGAACCGCCGGAGCACGCGTCGAGTTTGGACTCAGCGGGCTGACCTATGCCAGCGCAAGTTCGTCGACGACGTGGATCAGCGTGCTTAAGCCCGACGGCTCCACCCAGACCTCGATGTCGTGCTCGCCCGCGCCAAGCGCGTGTGAGGTGATTGTGGCGAGCCTTCCGATCACGGGAACGTATGTGGTCACGGTCGCCCCTCCGGGGACATCGCTGATTACGGGCGGCAGTCTCGCGCTTTCAACGCCCCACGTGGCGGCACTCAACATCAACGGTGCGTCGGAGACGGCCAACCTCGCTCGTCCTGGCCAGACCGCTCGCTTCACGTTTGCCGGCAGTGCGTCGCAGTTGCTGCGATTGAACTGGACGTCCGCCACGGTTGTGGGCGGTGGAAGCGTCCTGGTGTCTGTCCTCAAGCCCGATGGATCGACGCTCACGAGCGTCTCGTATTCCAACGGCGCGACCGGTGGCATCGACGTGCCATCGCTGCCAACGACTGGAACCTACACAGTGGTCGTTGATCCGCCCGCGGCATCGACGACGTCCGTACCTCTCACGCTGGTGACACGATAGTGAAGAACATGATCAAGCCTCTCATTCGAATTGCACTTGCCTCCCTGCTTATCTTCTCCGGCGAGGTGCTGGCCGCGTGCGCCGATCAAGGCGGCGGGACAAGTTGCCAGGAACCGATGCCAAAGGGCGGTTGGACGTTCGGCGCATGCAGTACCGGCGGCGACTTCCTCGCCTGGAGCGCTCAATGGTGCCTCGCACGCGGCGGCATCTGGGACACGGAAAACGTGTCGACAGGTCCGCGATGCATCGGCACTCCAGTCGAGGTGAGCGAGGGAAACTTCATGGGCATCGCCACGATCGCGGAGACCAATTTCCGCAATGCATGTTCCATGAGCCCGGTCATGGGACCTTGGGGAGACACGATCGCGTCGGGAACGTGCGGCAATCACCAGAACACGTTCACGGGATCGGTGATGACCGCAACGTGGGCGCAGGCGAATTTCACATACAAGGTCGCCACCGAGTCAGGTTGCAATAGCGGGGAGCAGACGGCGAGCTATGTCCTGGGAAAGACTCGGCCCGCAGGATGTGCGCAGGGTTCCGGCGCGGCGGGCGCTCGCTGTGCCCTCCCGCCGCCGTGCGATACGTGCAGGGGAAATCCCACCGACGTGGGCAACGGCGCGAAACGCCAGCACGAGACCGACTATGAGTCGGGCGCGACCGGCGGCCTTTCCTTCTCGCGCTACTACAACAGCTCCGGGACATTCGCCCAGACCGAAAGGATGGCGGAGAACACGGATTTCTGGCGTCACACATACGCGAGCCGCGTCGTTTCATACGTGGGCAACGCGTATCTGCTGGCCGCGATCCAGCGTGCCGACGGGTTCGTTGTCTACTTCAAGACCAACGGCAAGGAGCTGAACAACAACCGAGGCGCCGCGGCGACCATCGAGCAGGTTGCCGGGCCGGGCGCAGCGGCCTGGCGCCACACGACCGCCGAGCGTGACGTCGAGCTTTACGACGCTGCGGGAAAACTGCTGAGCATCACGTACCGCGCGGGTTTCGTGCATACGCTTACCTACAACGTTGGTGGCCAGCTGGAGACGATCACCGACTCGTTCGGAAGAACGATCACGCTGACCTACAACGCCGCAGGAGCCCTCAGCACGATGACAGACCCGGCAGGGCGCGCGCTTACACCTATGGATACGATGCGACGACTGGCAGGCTCGTCACGGCAACATATCCCGGCAACAAGGTGCGGACCTACCTCTACGAGGACGCCAACTGGCCCTTCGGTCTCACCGGGATCGTCGATGAGCGAGACATGCGCCTTTCGACCTATACGTACGACTCCCTGGGGCGCGTAGCTTCGTCACAGCGAGCGGGAGGTGAGAACAAGTACACGTTCAGCTACTCGACTTCTGGTGCTGTTTCAACGACCAGTTCCACCAACGCGTTCGGATACGCCGAGCAGTTCGAGTTCCAGATCGTGAACGACGTGCTCAAGCTCAAGAAAGAAATGGTGAGCGGGGCGGGCCAGAGCACAGCCACCTTCGACGGCAACGGAAATCCGACGTCGCGGACGGATCGCGCCGGCAATGTGACCAACTACGTCTACGATGCGACGCGAAATCTAGAGACGTCCAGGACCGAGGGCTTCGGAACTGCGGTTGCGAGAACCATCACCACTACGTGGCACGCAACCCATCGCCTACCGGCCACGATCACCGAGCCCTCGGGAGTCGCGGGTGTGAACCTCGTAACGGAGTTCACTCACGATGCGTCGGGCAACGTGCTCAAAAAGAAGCTCACGGCAGGAGCGCTCACGCGCGAGTGGAACTACACGTACAACGCTTACGGCCAGGTGCTCACGATCGACGGCCCCCGCACCGACGTTTCTGACATCACGACGTTCACCTACTTCGCGGCGAGCGACACCTGCGTCAGTTGTCGCGGCCAGATTGCCACCGCGACCAACGCGATCGGACACGTGACGAGCTATGTGTACAACAACGATTCGCGTCCTAGCCAGATCACGGATTCGAACGGGCTGGTGACAACGCTTGCCTACACCAGCCGCGGCTGGCTCGAGTCGCGAACGGTCGGCGCGGATGTCACGCAGTACACGTACGACGGCAACGGCAACCTGATCCGGGTGACGTTACCCGACGCATCATGGACGTCTTACGCCTACGACGAGGCCAATGGCCTCGTCGAGATCGCGGATCGTGCAGGTAACAGGATCGAGTACGAGCTCGACGTCTACGGCAATCGCGTTCGCGAGAAGACCTTCGATCCGCAGAGCGTGCTTCGCGGGACACTGCAGCGTCTTTACGACGCCGCGAACCGCCTTCACAAGGAAGTCGGCGCCTCTGGCCAGACCACGGAGTACATCTACAACAGCAATGGTCTCGCCACCACGATCACGGATCCGAACTTCAATTCGACATTGAATCTCTACGATGCGCACAGCCGCTTGTCCTGGAGCCGCGATCCGCTGCAGAAGTACACCAACTACACGTACGACGCGAAGGACCACCTGAAGTCTGTGCAGGATCCTAAGGGCCTGACGACGTCGTACACCTATGATGGCCTCGGGAATCTCACGCAGCTGGCGTCCCCAGACACCGGGACGACAAATTACACGCCGGACTCAGCGGGCAATGTGGCAACACAAACCGATGCTCGCTCGGTAACGACGAGCTACGTCTACGATGCGCTGAACCGCGTGACCGCCGCGAACGTGACCGATGGCACTGTCACCTACGAGTACGACAACCTCACAACTGGTGGAGCGTACGCAAAGGGTCGCCTCACCAAGGTCACTGATCCGTCGGGTAGTACAGCGTGGACCTATGACATCCAGGGCCGCATCACTGCGAAGACCCAAACCGTGACGGCGACACCGACCAACAAATCGTTTGCAGTCGGGTACGCCTTTGCGAGCGCGAGGCCTGCAACCATGACCTACCCGTCAGGGCGGGTTGTGACATACGCCTACGACGTGCAAGGTAGAGTGACAGGCCTGACCATCGACGGCTCAACGATTCTGAGCGGTGCGCTGTACGCGCCGTTCGGTCCCGCAATCAAGTGGAGCTGGGGCAATGCTCAAGCGTATGAGCGCGAGCTCGACTTGGATGGGCGAGTCGCAAGCGTCACGCTTGGGCCTTCCACGGGGATCTATGCGGACATGAACCAGACGTTTGCCTACGATGTTCTCAGCCGCCTGAATGCCGCCAACTTGGCTGCCGGGCAAACTCAGAGCTACACGTACGACTTCAACGGCAACCGCACGAACGCCACCGTCAACGCGGCCTCGACGACATACACGTATCCCGGAACGAGCCACAAGCTCTCAAGTTTGTCAGGCGCCACAACTCGCAGCTTCACGTATGACAACGCGGGGAACCTCACTTCCAGCGCTGGCGTGACGTATGTCTACGATGGTCGCGGACGGATGAAATCGGCTGGGTCCACCGCTTACCTTGTGAATGGCCTGGGCCAGCGAGTGAAGAAGGTATCTGGGGCGGATCTGTTCTTTGTGTACGACGAGTCGGGACGTTTGATCGGCGAGTACAACGCTTCCGGAGCGCCTATTCAGGAAATCGTTTGGTTTGGCGATCTGCCGGTCGCCGTGCTAAAGCCCAACGGCGGCACATTCGACATCTACTACGTCTGGGCGGATCATTTAGGAAGTCCGCGGCTGATCAGCGATACGGCCAACGGCATTCGTTGGGAATGGGCTCAGGCAGACCCGTTCGGAAGCAATGCCGCCAACGAGAATCCGACCGGACTTGGAGCGTTCAACTTCAACCTGCGGTTCCCAGGGCAGTATTACGACGTGGAAACCGGCAACCACTACAACTACTTCAGGGACTATGACCCACGCATTGGGCGGTACGCGCAGAGCGATCCCATTGGGTTGCGCGGTGGACCAAGTACATACGCATACGTAGACGGAAACGCTCTGGCGGTTGTGGACCCGTTCGGTTTGAAGGGGAGTGGCTGGGGCGTACTTGATTGGTTTAAGCGGCGTTTTCTGCCCGATCCTGCCGAGCTGCCTGGCATGGTCCTCGGCGAGGCCTGCGCCAAGTTCTGCATGGAATTGAACAACCGTCGACGCGATCGCCGCGAAGTGGCCACAGAGATCTGCAATCGGTTGATGCCGCCCAGTCTTCTCGCCACCCCCCCAGGACAGTCCGCGATGCTTGAGTGCATCAACACCTGCGTTTCAATTTCGGAGTCAACTTGTGAGAAGAAGCTTGCCTTCAACTTCTGCCCCCTATCCGCCAGCTAGTAGATGGAACGTGGCGTTGGTGTTGGCGGTAGCGCTGATCACCATTGGTTATTTGCCGTCGCTTTGGCCGCTGCCATCGACTATTGCTGCCGATGCCATCCGCGAGGTGGGCACCCATGCTCCCGGTCTTTCGGCAGAGGCGACAGAACGCCTATTGGCTCAGACCGCCCACTCGCTATGGACGTGGTGGGCGATTCACCTTGTGATCTTCGTCGTCGGGGTAGCCGTTGTCTGGATCTACGTAAGACGCAAGTTGATATCCCTGCGCGCGACGATGGCCTTCTTCTTCATCGGCATCCTCGCGACCTGGGCGGCTGTGTTGGCAGGAGGCGCGGGGCCAATCGAGTTCGTTCGATTTCACGTTGGATTGATTGGAAAATTCATGGATGACGGCAATTTTCGGGAGCTAGTAGTTGTTACGCACAGGATTGTGGCCGGCGTCGCCTTTCATTTGGGTCTACTCGTCTTGGCAGCGTGCCGACTTGAGCGGCGAAGGAGCCACTGAAATACCTCTCCAGGGCACGCAGTAATTGCACGCACTCCGACCCACGAGGGCAGTACTACGCATGAAACAGGCAATCACTACAACTACTTCCGGGATTACGACCCGAGGATTGGGCGATACGTTGAGAGCGACCCCATTGGCCTTGCGGGCGGTCCCAATACTTTTGGGTACGCGGGAGCCAACTCGCTTAAACACTCTGATCCCGAGGGCCTAGATTATTGGATCGAGAACGCCGCTCGGACGGAACAGCAGTGCCCTCAACAAGGGTGTGGCGCGCATCAAAGCGTCTGCGTCGGCAAGCCGCATGGAAAGCGCTTCTGCATCAGCTTCGGTCGCCTTGGAGATCAGGGGTACTGCTTCGCAAACTGTGTAGGTACGGTGTATCAGGATCGCTCTCCTCCCGGGCCGATCGAACCGGGCAGCTATCGCCAGTCAAGCGGTGCAACCGACAAAGCCATTGAAGAAAACCTTCGGCCAGGACTAGGCGGCACGGGCCGATATGACTTTTTCGGGTATCCGGCAGACAACTGCCGAACATGGTCGCAAGGCGTGTTTAACGGAATCGACAGACGATTCAGAGGCACGCCCTCGCGTCCGCCGACTCCGACGGGGAATCGTTGAATGAAGAGGTTATCGATTGGCGTTGGTGCATTGACGGCGGCTGGCTACGTGGTCAGTCTCTTGGGCTGCCTCGGGACGACTGGACCATCTTTGCTCGGTCAAGGGTGTGCCGCCATTGGACCACTGCTTAGAGCCCCTTTTCTCTACTGGCTGCCATATGCAAGAAGCAACTACGTTGGCGTCGATGCTCTCTACCTTGCAGTTCTCGGGAACGCATTGGCTTGGGCCATAGTCGCTGCCGCTGCATGCGAACTTACGCTACGCCTGCGCCGTAAGGGACGGAGTTCTGCCTAGGTCAGGTCACTACAACTACGGCCGCAAGGACCTTTGGATTCACGACAGGCGCGGATCGATTGGGTGCCTGCGCTGGACGACGACGTTCTAAAGAAGATTGCGGAGAGTCCTGACCGAGAACTGAGAGTGAGGAAGAAATGCTCAAACTGAGAGCGGGCAAATCGAGTCTGCCGCTGCTGAGCCTCTTGCTGCTCGCAATTGGATCGGCCTTTGGGGCTTGGCTCGCCGCCGGCAGAAACGGGGCCTGCCAAGAACGAGATGGCGATAACCAACACCGCACGGGGAAGCCACGCCATATCTTTCTTCACCTCATCAACGGACCTAGAGTCCGCCGATGACTTCCAAGACGCGGCCCGATCTGCCCACAAGAATGTAGAGCTTGCCGCCGGGGCCGTGCACAACAGGCCTTGCAATGACGGTCCAGGAACACATGTCTTCACTTTCCACGGCATCGAACGAAGCGAAGTCCTTTTCGATTCCCCTTCTGGCGAGCTCCCGCTTGGCGAGACTCTTCGCTTGATCCTCCGAGATATTGGCCTTCGCCACTTTGCACTCGGCCACACGCTCAGATTCCGTGACAGGCCTCTCTGCATGTGCACAGCCGGGAAGGACGACAAGGATGAAGATAAGCGAGAGCCGATTAGTCACGTCCACCCCCATTGAGGCAATTCGACCTGGACTCGGCACCCCAGGCTTTCAAGATGATTCTTACGCGCTCCCTGCACGCATTGTCCGAGCCACAGCGATCGACGCGCATGCACTTCTTGGTGTCAGCGTACGCCAGGCACTCGCTTGCATAGCCGTCAACGTTGCGCTTCCAGTCATTTTGGCGCTCTGGCGCAGGTTTGCAGCTCGGGCAGGGAGGAGTCTGCGGATGGTGTATGTCTTCATGACGCTTCCCACATTCCTGCACCATCGCTCGAACCTTGTCGTTGTTTTCGTTTCGAGGTGAAACACATGAAACCTTCCTTCCCTCACAACAAATCACCCAGCCATAGTCCTTGCCGCCTTGTCCCTGTTGATCAGACATCTGGCAGCAAGCTCCGTCGCTCATCAATCCAGACCGGTCCGTGAAGCCGAGCGGATTGCCACTGACGTATGTGAACGTGTCGAGTCCTCCGCCGAGTCCTATTGGATCGCTCTCCAGGTATCGCCCGATCCTGGAGTCATAGTCCCTGAAGTAGTTGTAGTTGCAATCACGGATCCTTCAAACATCGTCTGTTTTCATGGCGACCATCGAAGGCCAACGCGACTAGCGCTAGTTGTGGCTCGGGATGCTGGTCCTTCGCGAGCGATGCGGAGCCGTGCAGTCGAACCGTAGCCGTGTACCGAGCACCGTTTCGGGCGACGAAGTAGGTCCCGTATCCGTGGTCCACGCCTGAGTAGATCGGCTCGTTGCAAACGTCGCCCGCTGAGCCAATTTGGACCGAACGCATTTGTCCGCGCAAGTACCCGAATGCGGGAACGCATTCATCCCTTCCGCGCGACCACTGGAAGTCCCTCATTGGACGGTCCTCATCAACGACAATCCTCCCGATCTCGTCCACAACTCGTACAGCGAGTCCTCGACCGGAGGAGAGGCTCTCGCAGCTACCGCTGGTTACATGAAGGCCCAATACGAATCTTGCGCCTGCGTCCAACGTGGGAATCTCGAAGTGACGCTCTTGGCTACGACCAAGGTCGATTTCGCCCAGGGCGATCATTCCTCGCGGAGAGCCATCGCGTGACGCATCAGGCGACTCATCCTTACTAAGCTGCGCACATGACGACAACAGCGTGAGAGCAAGTGCAAGTGCGAGACGTATGAGCATGCTCAGCCACCCCCCATAGAGGGCACGGGCGCCGAGTACGGGCGGGGCGTGCTGTCCCATCCAGGAGCCCAGGGACCACGCGGCTTGGTCAGCTTGCAACCCCTAGCCACAGCGCCGGCGAAGGAATTGCTGTTCGGCCCACCAACAGCACTGTAGTCGCTGGGGTCGGGGTAGTTGGAGATCGCCTTTTGAACGCACTTATCCGTGTCGCAATCATCCGTCCAAGGACCGCATTCACTCTGACCGGGATCGTTGAAGCTTGCGTCGCCACGAATGCGGCCTTGACCCGGAACGCCCGATCCGGCCGGCGCTGGATCCATGTCGCCATGCAGGCCGAATTGCCTATTGGAGGTGTCAATGAAGCAATGCGAAGCCAAGTTGAAAGTCGCGGGGATGCTTCGGCAACAAACTCGCGCCTTCAATCCAAGGAAGTCTATCCAACGAAGCGGCGAACCATGGACGTACGCATATGTGCCAACGCCGCCCCTGAGCCCGATCGGATCGCTCTCGACGTATCGCCCAATCCTCGGGTCATAGTCCCTGAAGTAGTTGTAGTACGGCACTCCTGGTGATCTCACACGACTGTCTATCGGTGAGCGGCCGACTGTTGGTCTCGCGCGAGCTCGTCCAACTCGGACTCCTCGAGACACATGAACGTGAGCTCGCCACCTGGCGTCTCTATCTGCGATGCATCCGTACCGCCTGCCACGGCACGCGCCACAACCCAAGCATTCCGCGGATTCCTGCCTCCAAATTTGGACTCGTCATCTTCAAGGTCCATGAGCAAGTGGCACTCAAAGTGCTCACCGGATGGGGAGCCGGCAAGCCACGCCATCCATTCGGCCAGCGACGCGAACGCCGCTCGATTGCCGTACACCTTTGCGCCGCCCTCTTCCAACACAAGACACACTCGTGCTCCCGGCTTCTTCGTCGGCATTCGAATCTCCGTCATTGAGCGGCGGCGCCCAGCCCAAGTCCCAAACCTAGACCAGCGCCCAGCGGACCGGCAAGGCAAGCGCCGCCGATAATCAGACCACCGATCACGATCCCTGCCATCGTCTGTTGGCATCTCGGCCCGCACATGTCCTTTGTCTCGGGATTCGGGATGCGACCCCAGTCCTTCAAACATTTCTCTACTCCGGGCGGCGGAGGCTTGGACCCGTCACACAACGATCCATCCTTCTTGACGCACCCGCGAGGCTGTCCGGGGCACTCCCAGTGTGTGTGCGCTCCTTTGAACTGATCACTATCAAATGTGACCTTGCACCGTCCACACATCTTGGAGTAGAGCTTTCCTTCAGGGTCGATGTTTGCGAGTGGATTGGCCGTTACATACGCGAAGGTGTTTAGTCCTCCCTCCAAGCCTATCGGATCACTCTCGATATATCGTCCGATTCTTGGGTCGTAATCCCTGAAGTAGTTGTAGACCTTGCGACGCCGATTTCGTTTGGTACGCCATATGCAGCCCGAATGCATGGGAGGTGCAGTTAGCTATCGGCATGCGGGCGCATGCTTACCGACCTCTGGGCAGCTATGACGCCTTACTCACAAGCTTCCACGCAATCACAATTGCCATGAGCGCCACAACTACGAACCAGCCAACAGTCTCTCGTCGTGTGACCAATGAACTTCGCCCGAAGCGTCTCGAATACCACTTCAGTAGTGCGGGTGGCCCGATCACAAAGTGCCACCACCACTGCACCGGCTCATCCAGGCGCCTGCCGTGTTTCTGAAGAAACACGAGGACCAACGCAAAGTAGACCAATGCTGCGGCTATACCTGCCAAGGCGAAGGCGTTCATTTCAGGTCACATCCCCAGATAAACGTGTAGCACGTGATGAGGGCGAGGCCCCCACCCAGTCCAAGCCCGGCTCCCATACTCCCGCCGCCTGGACTGCCGATTGGCGCTTGGACTCCTAGCGGACCGGCTGACCCACTGACTTGCGTGTCTGACCACGAACCCCCAAGGCCGCTACAGCTCTCAATGCCGTTGATCGTTCCAAGAATATTCCAGCTCGCACCCCCACCAATAATCGCCCCTCCACCGAAACAGATTTGAGTGGTTCTGCATCGAAGGCGCTTGTTGCTGCGGCACACCACGTTCTGGCGAGACCCACCCATATACCCTCCGGCAGCAAGGCTCGCGCCGAAGTCACCCATCTCCTGGTCCCAAGTGCCGCCCGAGCACTTACATTCTTTGGAATCGAGGGGGCACGAAGCGAGTCCGCGCGGATCATCGAACCGCAGCGGGCTGCCCTTCACATAGCCGTACGTGTTGAGTCCGCCGTTTAATCCAATCGGATCACTCTCAACGTACCGTCCAATCCTAGGGTCGTAATCCCTGAAGTAGTTGTAGTGTGCCTCACTGCGATGCGGGGTAGCGCGCGGGCGAAGGCACGGCCGCTATTTCGTGCGACAGGAGTTCGGGATCGAATTGGACTTTGAACCCCCGCGAATGATGTAGAGTTCCGCCCGTGCCAAGTCGGCCCGGCATGCATCACCGGATTTGCTCGCAAGTTCGACGGCCCGCTCAAGCGTGCGCTCGGCGTCGGCGACTTGCCCCATTGCCGCATGCAGAATGCCGCGGCTCCTGAGCCTTTCCGAGCTCGCTGCACACTTTGCGATTGCTTGGTCCATCATCGCCGCAGCCTCAGCCAGCTTCTTGTGGCCCGCGAGCTCCGTAGCCGCCAGGTCTACCTCCTCACAAGACATACCTTTGACGCTCCCTTCATCGCGCTGAGCGCAGGACATCACGCAGAGTAGTGCGAGCGCCACGCTACTTATTGAGGGCCTTGCATTTCTCATCGCAGTCAAACTCCATAATGAGTTTCGCGTTCGACGAAAGGCCGCCATTGACCTTCTTGATTTCCCAGTCTCTGGTTTGCCTACCGTAATATGTCTTTGGCCCGACGGTATTCCACTCGGCAATGGTTGGCTTCTCGCACTCAAAGCAAATCGTTACGTTCCTCGTCACCCGTTGGAAGTAGCTGCGAACGTCCATCATCGTGTTTTCGCGAGCGCAAACGCAGGTATAGGCACTCCACGGAATCACACCCTCCGCCCCTTCAATCTGAACATCAAACACTTTCCAGCGGTTCCAGACGCCCGTAGGCCCCTCTTGGCCATATAGCAGTCCATTGGGCATCGTCATGTTCAGGCAAATAAGACCTTGCGGATCGATTGCGGTCAGCGGCTTGGAACCCGCATAGGTGAATGTCTGAGGTCCAGCCTGAAGTCCAATCGGATCGCTCTCAACGTACCTGCCGATTCGCGGGTCATAGTCCCTGAAGTAGTTGTAGCGAGCGTCACTGCGGACTCGTCCGGGCGGGAGACTACTCGCGCCGGTCCCGCTTTGCAGCCGAAGTTACAGCTGCCGCCACTATCCCAAGCATGACTAGGACAGCTGCCTCAACAACGGGGAAGCTCAGCAGTACCGCTCCAAAGGTCCCTCTGAAATACCACCATGCGAGCGACACCACAGCAGACGAGAGGAGGCCAGCCACCATCCAGCTTCTTGACGGCATGGCGAGGCCGACTGCCATCCCGGGCAGTATGTGCATTAGGACTTTCCCCACCTGTGTGACTGCTTGTTGGAGGGTTGTCGAGCCGTACGTTAAGGGATTTCCATGCGCTTCTGCGGCAACAGAGTTGGTGACGACAATCGCGAGAAATGTCGTCGCGAATGCCGCGAGCCAGATGAATGCACCGCGAACCATTTTCAAGGTCATGTCGATCACGTCCTACCGGGTGGCTTTTTCCGTACCTTGACGCAGTCAGAACCCGCACGCTCTTCAAAGGATGTGCGGCTCCGGAACCATGGACCGCTGGTCACTTCCTTTGCGTCGATCGGGGTGGGCTTGCTCCAGTCACTGCATGTCAGCGACCCCTCGCCGCCGCATGGCGTGCAAGTCGAGCAGGTTTTGGAGGTACGGTTGAGTTGCCAAAACTGCACGTTGCGATACATCTCGACGGTGAACACCGTGTCTCCAACGTAGCGAACGCAAATGGACAGACCGTTCAATTCCCAACTCCACTTCGGAGTTCGCCACGATTTTTCGGTCATGATGTTCTGATCGCCCGCAGCATCCCATTGGTCCCTGATCAAGATTGTCGTTCGACACGCGAGGCCGAACTCATCAAGAAAAACAAGCGGGCTAGCGCCAACGTATCCGTAGGTATTGAGACCCCCATTCAATCCGACGGGGTCGCTCTCAACGTACCGCCCAATCCTCGGGTCATAGTCGCGGAAGTAGTTGTACTCAGACCGGGAAGTCGTGGTTCTAGTCCAGATTTATCCTGCGGAGCTGGCCGTCAGGAGCGAGTTCCACGGACATTACGCCGCTCGGCTTCGGCGGATCATCGCGAATGACTACTCGATAACCGCATCCATCACGCTCAAACCTGACGTAGAGGTTGTCGTAGGAAACCAAACCAATCCCTCGGGCCTTCAACGCCTCGAGGGCCTTGATCAACACCTCTGTCTTGGTCAGTTCTCGCTGAGGACAAACAGTCTGCGCTTCGGCGCAAGTCATCGCCATCAAGAGCGATGCCAGTAGGCAGCGTTGAATCACGTTAGCGACAGCCATGATTGACTCCCTTTCCGACGACCAAGACGGACAATCGATCCTGCAGAGTGAACTGGCACGAGATGTCATTGCCGCAGTCGTCAAGACCCTTCACGAGGCAGTTCATCTCGACGTCATACGCCTTGCACTCGGTGCTAGGGTACTTCCCTGAACTGATCGGAGCGCGATAGTTACCAGGGTTGTTGCACTCAACGTCCGGCATGTGCGCCAGCTCGTGCTTCATCTTGCACCCGCATCGTAGTTGACCGCCTTTCGATTTCTCGTCGTTGCAGTAGGTGCACGCAACCTTCCGCCCGCCACAGCACATGACAGTTCCGCCAAATTCGGTTCCACCTCCCGGGACGCCCTTGCAGCAACCTTCATTCTGTCCGCAGTCGGAATCGACAAGACCAAGGCGATCGAGGCGTGTCAAGGAATTGCTGCGCACATAAACGAACGTATTGGCGCCCGCCTTCAGACCAATCGGATCGCTTTCAACGTACCGAGCAATCCGCGGGTCATAGTCCCTGAAGTAGTTGTAGATTTGAGCGTTCTGGGACAACCGCAGTTGCATCGGTGCGAATCCGAAGTTTGAAGTCATCGCGTCAGAGAGCCATGCTCAGGCCCAAGCGCTCAGTTCCACTAAGGATAATCCCGCCGGACCCGTCACGCGACAATCCGCTTCGCGAGCTGCAGGGACGCTTCCTCCGGTGGACCCTTGCCATTGGATTGGCAGAGCAGACTGCAAACATTCGTCGCGCGGCCCTCGACTACTTCCTCCGGTGGTGCGATGCCCATGGGATACAGCAGGCCTCGCAGATCACGCGAGGGTTGCTCGAGGAATACCAGGCCAGTCTCCACGGCTTTCGGAAGCGCAATGGTCGGCCGCTCGCATTGAATACCCAGGCGACCAGGCTTCATCCCATCCGCGCGTTCTGCAAGTGGCTGTCGCGTGAAGGTGTTGTCGAGTCCAATCCTGCAGCGGACCTGCAAATGCCGCGCCTCCCTCGCCGGCTGCCGCGTCACGTTCCCTCCGTGGCGGAGGTTGCTCGCTTGCTGGCGGTGCCGGACGTTGCCACGGCATCTGGCGTTCGCGACCGGGCCATCCTCGAAGTGCTGTACTCCACGGGGTTGCGTCGCATGGAGCTCGTACAGCTCCAGGTCTTTGACGTTCAGGTGAACGCCGGTGTCGTCATGGTGCGGGGAGGAAAGGGCGGCAACGACCGGGTCGTGCCGCTGGGACCTCGAGCCGGGCACTGGGTGAGTGCGTACCTGGCGAACGTGCGGTCCGGCCTGGCGGGTCCGATCGACCCCGGAAAGCTGTTCCTCACGGACTATGGCGAGCCCTTCGCCAAGAATCGGCTCGGCGACTTGGTGAAGCGCTACCTCGGGAGGGCCAGGATCGGCGCGCCGGGTGCGTGCCACATGTTGCGACACGCCTGCGCGACACACATGCTGGAGAACGGCGCGGATATCCGGTTCATCCAGGTACTGCTCGGGCATGCCGATCTCTCGACGACGCAGGTTTACACCCAGGTGTCGATATCGAAGCTGCGCGAGGTGCATGCGTGCACGCACCCCGGGTCAATGCGTGGAAACAAACAGGGCCCGCGGCTGCGGGCCCTGTGAGATGCGGAAGCTGCTTGATGTGAAGCCGAAAGCAGGTCCCTCGCAACACTCGGGATGACGACATTTCGGGAGGCGGTTGTCTCCCTCTATGTCGTCACACCGTTACTTCACGATTTCCAAGTGCTCCAGTCCCGATCCGAGATCGCGGTTCTTCGCGTTCTTGGACTCCAGCTTGATCTTGAGACGGATGTCGTTCACCGAGTCGGCATTCCGCAGCGCGTCTTCGTAGGTGATCATGTCGGCTTCGAAGAGATCGAAGAGCGCCTGGTCGAAGGTCTGCATGCCGAGCTCGCGCGAACGCGTCATCAGCGCCTTCATCTCGTGCACCTCGCCCTTGAAGATGAGGTCAGACATGAGCGGCGAGTTGAGCATGATCTCGATCGCGGCCACGCGGCCCTTCACGCCCTTCTTCGGGATGAGGCGCTGCGAGATGATGGCCTTCAGGTTCAGCGACAAGTCCATCAGCAGCTGGCCGCGGCGTTCTTCCGGGAAGAAGTTGATGATCCGGTCGAGCGCCTGGTTGGTGGAGTTCGCGTGCAGCGTGGACATGCACAAGTGGCCGGTTTCCGCGAAGGCGATGCCGTACTCCATCGTCTCGCGCTCGCGGATCTCACCGATGAGGATTACGTCGGGCGCCTGGCGCAGCGTGTTCTTCAGCGCCGCGAACCAGTTGTCCGTATCCACGCCGACTTCGCGCTGGCTCACGATGCAGTTGTTGTGCTCGTGCACGTACTCGACCGGGTCCTCGATCGTGATGATGTGGCCGTAGGAGTTCTCGTTGCGGTGGCCGATCATCGCGGCGAGCGAGGTCGATTTCCCCGAGCCCGTGCCGCCCACGAAGATCACGAGGCCGCGCTTGGTCATCGCGACGTCTTTGAGCACGTGCGGAAGGCCGAGATCGTCGAACTTCGGGATCGTGGTGGTGATGGTCCGCAGCACGAGGGCCACGCGGCCCTGCTGCACGAACGCGTTCACACGGAAGCGGCCGATGCCCGACGGGCTGATCGCGAAGTTGCACTCGTTGGTGGCTTCGAATTCCGCCGCCTGCTTGTCCGTCATGATCGACCGGGCGAGCTCCTGCGTGTGCACGGGCGTCAGGCTCTGCTCCATCGCCTTGGTCACCTTGCCGTCGACCTTCATCGCCGGCGGGAAGCCCGCGGTGATGAAGAGGTCCGAGCCCCTGCGCGCGATCAGTGCGCGCAAGAGGTCGTGCATGAACTTCATTGACTGTTCGCGTTCCATGGCTACTCCTTCAACCGAGGAAGAGGTCCTTGTTCATCGCCTTGTTCCGGGCCTCGGGGGCCGCGACAAGATTGCGCTTCACAAGGTCGAGCAGGTTCTGGTCGAGTGTCTGCATGCCCAGCGCCTGGCCGGTCTGGATGGATGAATACATCTGTGCGACCTTCGCCTCGCGGATGAGGTTCCGGATGGCGGGCGTGCCGATCATGATTTCGTGGGCGGCGACGCGGCCCGTGCCGTCCTTGGTCTTGCACAGTGTCTGCGAGATCACGGAGCGCAGGGACTCCGACAACATCGCGCGGATCATTTCCTTTTCCGCCGCGGGGAACACGTCGATGATGCGGTCCACGGTCTTCGCCGCGGACGACGTATGCAGCGTGCCGAACACCAGGTGGCCCGTTTCCGCGGCCGTCATCGCGAGGCGAATGGTTTCCAGGTCGCGCATTTCGCCCACGAGGATGATGTCCGGGTCCTCGCGAAGCGCGCTGCGCAGCGCGTTCGAGAACGAGAGCGTGTGGGGTCCGACCTCGCGCTGGTTCATCAGGCACTTCTTGGATTCGTGCACGAACTCGATCGGGTCCTCGACCGTGAGGATGTGGCCGTACTCGTGTTCGTTCACGTGGTTCACCATCGCCGCGAGCGTCGTCGACTTGCCCGAGCCCGTCGGGCCCGTGACGAGCACGAGGCCGCGCGGCTGGTTCGCGATTTCCGCGAAGATCTTCGGCGCGTTGAGCTCCTCGAGCGTCAGCACCTTGGAAGGAATCGTCCGGAACACAGCACCCGCGCCGCGGTTCTGGTTGAACGCGTTGACGCGGAAGCGCGCGAGGTTCGGGATCTCGAACGAGAAGTCCACTTCCAGCGTCTCTTCGTAAACCTTGCGCTGGGAGTCGTTCATGATGTCGTAGACCATCCCGTGCACGTCCTTGTGCTCGAGCGCGGGGATGTTGATGCGCCGCACGTCGCCGTGCACGCGGATCATGGGAGGCAGGCCCGCGGAAAGGTGCAGGTCCGAGGCTTTGTTCTTGACCGAAAAGGCGAGCAGTTCAGCAATGTCCATGGGGATCGCTCAGGTAGAATTTGCACCTCGAAAAACCGAGTCGATTATGTCCCCAATCGCCGCGAACCTGCAAGTTGTGAAACGGCGCATTTCCGAGGCGTTACAAGGGGATAGGCGCGCGATCACGTTGGTCGCGGTATCGAAGACGCGCCCGGCGGGCGATGTTCGCGTGGCATTCGATGCCGGGTGCCGCGATTTCGGCGAGAACTACGTGCAGGACGCGCTTCCGAAGATCGCGGCGCTGGCGGGCCTGCCGCTCGCGTGGCACTTCATCGGTTCGCTGCAGACCAACAAGGCAAAGGACGTGGCCGAGCATTTCGACTGGTTCCATGCGGTGGACCGCGCGAAGATCGCGCAGGCGCTTTCGCGCCATCGCCCCGCGTCGCAAGCGCCCCTGCAGGTGTGCATCCAGGTGAACATCAGCCGCGAGGCGACCAAGAGCGGCGTGACGGGCGAGGAAGTCGTGCCGCTCGCGCGCGAGGTTGCGTCACTTCCGAGGCTGGCACTCCGCGGGCTCATGGGCATGGCGAGCCCGACGGACGATGTCGCCAAACAACGCCGCGAGTTCGCGCAACTGCGCGGCGCCTTCGAGAACCTGCGCGCCGAGGGATTCGATGTCGACACGCTTTCGATGGGCATGACGCAGGATTTCGAGGCCGCGCTGGCCGAGGGTTCGACGATGGTTCGCATCGGCACCGCGATCTTCGGGAAGCGAGACCCTCTCCCTGGCCCTCTCCCAAGGGAGAGGGAACAAGCATGAAGCTCGCATTCATCGGCGGCGGCAACATGGCGACCGCGATCCTCGGTGGCCTGATGGCCAAGGGCTTTCGCGGCGCGGATGCGGTGGTGGCCGAGATCGACGCGGCGGCGCGCGCGCGGCTCGCCTCCGAGCTCGGCGTGAGCACCGTGGAGGCGCCTGGCGCGGAAATGGCGCGGGTGGACGTGATCGTGCTCGCTGTGAAACCGCAGAACATGCGCGAGGTGGCGAAGTCGCTGGCACCGCATCTTTCGAAGCAGCTCGTGGTGTCGATCGCCGCGGGCATTCGCATTGCCGACCTCACCCGCTGGCTGGGCGGTCACTCGCGCATCGTGCGCGCCATGCCCAATACGCCGGCACTCGTGCAGGCGGGCATCACGGGGCTCTATGCGACGGACGCGGTGACTCTGTCCGATCGCGAGAAGGTGAATGAACTTCTCGCCGCCATCGGCGCCACGGTCTGGCTCGATAGCGAAGGCGATATCGATATCGTCACCGCGATCTCGGGCAGCGGCCCGGCGTATGTCTTCTACGTGATGGAAGCGCTGGAAGCCGCGGCGAAGGATCTGGGCCTCGCGCCCGACAAGGCGCGCACGCTCGCCCTCTGGACGTTCGCGGGGGGTGCCAAGCTCGCGGCTGAGCGCGGGCTCGATCCTGCGGTGCTGCGCGCGCAGGTGACATCGAAGGGCGGCACGACACAGGCGGCCATTTCAGTGCTGGATGCCGCGCAGGTGAAAGCCATGTTCGTGGCCGCGATCAAGGCCGCGCACACGCGGTCGCAACAGTTGGGTGACGAGTTCGGAAAGGACCCGCAGTCGTGATCAACCAGGCGCTCATCTTCGTCGTCGACACGCTCTTCCACCTGTTCATCCTCGCGGTGCTGGTGCGATTCTGGATGCAGGTGCTGCGCGCGCCGATGAGAAACCCCATCGCGCAATTCACGATGGCGCTCAGCGACTGGGCCGTGAAGCCGCTGCGCCGCATCATCCCCGGCTTCTTCGGCCTCGACCTCGCCTCGCTCCTTGTCGCCTGGGCGGCGGAGTTCGTGCTCCAGGTGATCCTGCTTTACATCATGGACAGGCCGATCACCGAGAACCCTGGAGTGCTTTCGGTGGTGCTGTTCTTCGCGTTCGTGAAGCTGATCCGGCTGTCGATCTACGTCTTCATCGGCGCACTGATCCTCCAGGCCGTGCTCTCGTGGGTGAATCCCCACCACCCGGTCGCGCCGTTCTTCGATGCGCTCACGCGTCCGTTCATGAAGCCCGTGCGGAAGATCATTCCGCTGATCGGCGGCGTGGACATCTCGCCGATCTTCGTCCTCATTGCCTTCCAGCTCGTGCTGATGCTGCCGGTCGCGTGGCTCGAGGGGCAGGCGATGATGATGATCGTTCGGGCGCTGGTGTAAGCCCCTGTCATCCTGAGGGCCGCAGTGCCCGAAGGACCTGCTGTAGAGCGGTAGCGCCGCGCTTGCGCTGTAAAGCAGGTCCTTCGGTCGCTGGCGCTCCTCAGGATGACAGTTGTTCTTTTTCCTGCAGTACACGCCACTGGATCTTCCCGGTAGCGGTCTTTGGCAGCGATTCGACGAACTCGATGATGCGCGGCACCTTGTAGGCCGCCATCTTGCCGCGCGCCCACTCGGTGATCTCCTCGGGCGTGACGCTGCCCCGGCTCGCGGGCTTCAACACCACAACGGCTTTCACCGTCTCGCCCCGATGCGTGTCCTTCGCGGCGATCACGCACGCTTCCTGGATGGCAGGGTGGCCGTAGAGGAGGGATTCGACTTCCGCGGGCCAGACCTTCATGCCCGAGGCATTGATCATTCGCTTCAGGCGGTCGACGAGGAAGAAGTAGCCCTCCTCGTCCATGCGGCCGAGGTCACCGGTGCGGAAAAACTTCTTGCCGTCGCGCTCGAAGAAGCACTCCTTCGTCGCTTCGGGGTTGTCCCAGTAGCCGAGGAAGATCTGCGGGCCGGCGCTGACGATTTCGCCCACTTCGCCCTGGGGCAACTCCTCGAGCGTCGCGGGATCGACGACCATCGAGGTCGTGTCGAACACGGGAATGCCCAGGCACTGCTTCTTCGGGCGGTCGGGCGGATTGATGTGCGTGGGCGCCATCGTTTCGCTCAGCCCGTAGCCTTCGACGAACGAAAGCCCGCAAAGCTCCTTCAACTTCGTGGCAACGGCTTCGGGCATCGCCGCGCCGCCGCCCGACATGCGCTGCACCGTGGAGAGGTCCCAGCTCGCGGCGTTCGGGCTCGCGAGGAGATCGACCACCATCGTCGGGATCAGCGTCCACGCGCTCACCTTGTGGCGTTGGATGAGCACGCCGGCGACTTCACGATCCCAGCGCGGCAGCAGCACCACCGTGCAGCCGTTGAGGATCGGCGTGTTCATGCTGTTTTGCATGCCGGTCACGTGGAAGTACGGCAGCACGCCGAGGTAGATCACCTCGGATGAAATCTTGAACCACTCGAAGGGCATCACGATCGTCGACATCACGGTCGCGTGCGTATGCATGCAGCCCTTGGGCTTGCCCGTCGTCCCCGACGTGTAGGGCATCACGGCGAGGTCGTTGGGGCCCGCGGTCGTCGGACCGGGTGCGAGGTCCTGTGCGATCGCATCCGACCACAGCGTCACGTTCGGCCCGGCGATCGGCTGGCGCGGAAGCTTGAACGCATCGGGCACCTTCAGATCCGTGGGATTCACGAGGTGATTCGCATACGCCGCGACGATCGCATGCTGCAGCGTTCCATCCGCGGCGAGCGGGCCGGCCGCGGGCCACAGCTCCTGCGCCACGATCGCAACCTTCGCGCCCGAGTCCTTCACGTAACCGCGCAGCTCCTCGGTGAGGTTCATCGGATTGATCGGCACGACGACCGCATCGGCGCGCAGGATCGCGTAGTAGGCGATGACGAACTCGAAGCTGTTCTGCGCGAAGAGCAGCACGCGGTCGCCCTTCGCGACGCCGCACTTCTTCTGCAGGAAGCCCGCGAGCTTCAGCGCTTCGGCTTCCAGCGCCTTGAAGGTGATCGCGTTGTCGTAGCAGATGAACGCGGGCTTGTCGGGATAGCGGCGCGCGGAGACTTCGAGGTTGTACCAGACGCTCGTCGCGGGGTACGTCAGCGACTTGGGGGCTTCCCGGGGCCAGTAGGCGTAGTGACGCGGCTGCTGCATGGCGGCGTTATCCATGGCGTGCGAGTTCGAGCTTTCCGATCTGGTTGCGGTGCACTTCATCGGGACCATCGGCCAGGCGCAGCGTGCGCGCCTTCGCGTACATCGCGGCGAGCGGGAAGTCTTCCGAAACGCCGGCGGCCCCGCAGGCCTGGATCGCCCAGTCGATCACGGTGAGCGCCATGTTGGGCGCGGCGACCTTGATCATCGCGATTTCCTTCCGCGCAACCTTGTTGCCGGCGGTGTCCATCATCCACGCGGCGTTGAGCACGAGAAGCCGCGCCTGGTCGATCAGGATGCGGGCGTTGGCGATGCGCTCGAGCGTCACCGTCTGCTCGGAGATGGGCTTGCCGAAAGCAACACGCGCCTTCGTGCGGCGGCACATCACTTCGAGCGCGCGTTCGGCCACACCGATGACGCGCATGCAGTGGTGGATGCGGCCCGGACCCAGGCGGCCCTGCGCGATCTCGAAGCCGCGGCCCTCGCCGAGCAGCATGTTGGTCGCGGGCACTCGCACGTCCTTGAAGTCGATCTCGCCGTGGCCGTGCGGCGCGTCGTCGTCGCCGAACACCGGCAGCGCGCGCACGATCTTCACGCCGGGCGCATCCATCGGCACGAGGATCATCGACTGCTGCTGGTGCCGGTTCGCATTCGTCGGATCGGACTTGCCCATGAAGATGAGGATCTTGCAGCGCGGATCGGGCGCGCCGGTCGTCCACCACTTGCGGCCGTTGATCACGTAGTCGTTGCCATCCCGCACGATGCTCGACGCAATGTTGGTCGCATCCGACGAAGCGACCGCGGGCTCGGTCATCGCGAACGCGGAGCGGATCTTGCCGGCGAGGAGGGGTTCCAGCCACTGCTTCTTCTGCTCGGGCGTGCCGTAGCGCTCGAGCACTTCCATGTTTCCGGTGTCGGGCGCGTTGCAATTGAACGACTCGGGACCGATCTCGGAGCGGCCCATGATTTCGCACAGCGGCGCGTACTCGAGGTTCGTGAGGCCGGCGCCGAGCGCGGAGGCGGGCAGGAAGAGGTTCCACAGCCCCTGCGCGCGCGCCTTCTCCTTGAGCGACTCCATCACCTTCGTCGCCTGCCACGGGTTGCCCGCCTTGCGGTTGGCGCGCACCTCGTCGGCAAAGGGGACCTCTGCGGGATAGACATGGGCTTCCATGAAGGCGGTGACGCGTTCCTGGAGCGCGCGGGTTTTTTCCGAGTAGCCGAATTGCATGTGTTTCTCCTTCAGGACTGCAGCTTGAGGGCCTGCTTCCAGCCTTCCTCCGCGATCGGCCGGGCCCTCTTGCCGGCTTCGATCGCTTCCGCGCTCGCCGCATTGCCTTGCAGCGCGCGCGACATCACGCCCTGCAGGATCGCCGCGAGGCGGAACATGTTGAATGCGAGGTAGTACTCCCAGTTCGCGATTCCGTCGCGCCCGGTTCTCCGGCAATACGCCGCGAGGTATTCCTTCTCGTCGGGAATGCCCAGCGCAGTGAAATCCGCGCCCAGCAGGCCGCGCGCGTGCGCGCCACCCGGAAGACGCCAGGTCATGCAGTGGTACGCAAAGTCCGCGAGCGGATGACCGAGGGTGGAGAGCTCCCAGTCGAGGACGCCCAGGATGCGCGGCTCGCGCGGATGGAAGATCACGTTGTCGATGCGGTAGTCGCCGTGCACCACCGAGGTTTCGTCGCCCACGGGCAGGTTCTTCGGGAGCCACTCGATGAGGCTATCCATCGCCTCGATCTTCTCGGTCTCGGAAGCGCGGTACTGCTTGGTCCAGCGGTCGATCTGGCGCGCGAGATAGTTGCCGGTCTTGCCGTAGGTCTCGAGGCCCGCGGCGCGATAGTCCACGCTGTGCAACGCGGCAATCACGCGGTTCATCTCGCTGTAGAGCGCGCGGCGTTCGGTGGGCGTGACGCCGGGCAGCTGCGGGTCCCAGAAGATTCGACCCTCGAGGTAGTCCATGACGAAGAACGAAGTGCCGATGACTTCCGGGTCCTCGCACAGCGCGTAGGTCTTCGGAACCGGCACGTCGGTTTTCGCGAGCGCGGTCATCACCTGGTACTCGCGATCCACGGCGTGCGCGGAGGGGAGAAGCTTGCCCGGCGGCTTGCGGCGCAGCGCGTACCGCTTCGTGCCGGCGGTGACCAGATACGTGGGATTCGACTGCCCGCCCTTGAACTGCACGATCTCGAGCGCGCCGACGTTCGAATCCACGTGCTCGCGCATCCACGCGGCAAGCTTCTCCGCGTCGAACGCGTGCTGCGGGGCGACCGGGCGCGTGCCCGAGAACTTCTCGAAGCTCATGTGACGCTGTTGCCTCCGTCGACGGCGATGTACTGGCCGGTGATGTGGCGCGAGGCTTCGGAGGCGAGGAACGCGGCCACGCCCTTCAGGTCCTCCTCACCGCCGATGCGCCCGAGCGGGGTCGCCGCAATGACGCGCGCGCCGATCTTCTCGAGGATCCCGCTCGCCATCTTCGACGGGAAGAATCCCGGGCAAATCGCGTTCACGTTGATGTTGTACTTGCCCCACTCGGTGGCGAGAGCCCGCGTGAAGTTCACCGCCGCGCCCTTCGAGGTGTTGTAGGCAATCGTCGTCATGTCGGGCGGATTGCCCGAGAGCCCGGCGACCGACGCGATGTTGATGATCTTCCCGGACTTCCGATCGATCATGCAGCGCCGTCCCACCTCGCGCGACAGGAAAAACATCGCGTTGATGTTGAGGTTCATCACCTTGTGCCACGCCTCGTCCGGATACTGCTCGGCGGGCGCGCCCCACGACGCGCCGGCGTTGTTCACGAGGATGTCGATCGTGCCGAACTTCTTCACGACTTCGTCGACCATCGCGGGGATGGCTTCGAACTTCGAGAGATCGTTCACGATCGTGTGCACTTCGATGCCGCGCGCTTCCAGATGCTTCTTCGCTTCGACAAGTTCGTCTGCCTTGCGCGCGGTGATCGCGACCTTGGCGCCCATGTCGCCCAGGCCCTCGGCGATCTGCAGCCCCAGCCCGCGCGAACCACCCGTGACGAGCGCCACCTTGCCCTTGAGGTTGAAGAGATCGGCGGTCTTCATCACGCCACCTCGAACAGGCCGGCCGCGCCGATGCCGCCGGCCACGCACATCGTGACCACGACGTACTTCACCTTGCGGCGCTTGCCTTCGATCAGCGCATGGCCTACGAGACGCGCGCCCGTCATGCCGAAGGGATGGCCCACGGCGATGGAGCCGCCGTTCACGTTGAGGCGATCATCGGGAATGCCCAGCTTGTCGCGGCAGTAGATCACCTGCACCGCGAAGGCTTCATTCAATTCCCACAGGCCGATGTCGCCCACCTTGAGGCCGGCGCGCTCCAGCAGGCGCGGGACGGCGAACACAGGGCCGATGCCCATCTCGTCGGGCTCGCAGCCGGCGACCGCGAAGCCGCGGAAGATGCCGAGCGGCTCGATGCCGCGCTTCTCGGCGAGCTTCGCATCCATCACTACGCAGGCCGACGCGCCATCCGAGAACTGGCTCGCGTTGCCCGCGGCAACGACACCGCCGGGCATCGCGGATTTGATCTTCGCAACACCTTCGAGCGTGGTGTCCGCGCGAATGCCTTCGTCGGAATCGAGCGTCACTTCCTTCGAGAAGATGCGGCCCGAATCCTTGTCGGCCATGCCCATCGTCGTCGTGAACGGCGCGATCTCGTCCTTGAACTTGCCGGCCGCGACACCCGCTGCAGCACGCTGCTGGCTGCGAACGCCGTATTCGTCCTGCTGCTGGCGCGAGATCCCGTAGCGCTTCGCGACGTTCTCCGCCGTGTCCAGCATCGAGAGGTAGAGCTCGGGCTTGTTCTTCGCGATCCAGCCTTCGGTGCGCATGTGCTGGTTCGAGTTCTGCTGGACGCAGGAAATGGACTCGACGCCGCCGGCGATCATGATCGGCGAGCGATCGACGATCACCGAGTGCGCGGCCATCGCGATGGCCTGCAGGCCCGAGGAGCAGAAGCGGTTCACGGTCACGCCGGTCGCGGTGACCGGCAGGCCCGCGCGAATGCCCGACTGGCGCGCGATGTTCACGCCCGTCGCACCTTCGGGATAGCCGCAACCCATGATGATGTCCTCGACTTCGGCCGGATCGATCTTCGCGCGCTCGACGGCGGCCTTCACGACGTGGCCTCCCATCGTCGCGCCATGGGTCATGTTGAGGGCGCCCTTCCAGCTCTTGGCGAGTCCGGTCCTGGCAGTGGAAACAATGACGGCTTCGTTCATGGCGTGCTCCTAATTGAAGTTCTTGCCTTCGGCGGCGAGCTTGGAAAGGATCGCGGCGGGTTTCCAGAACGCGTCGCCGGTCTGCTTCTCGTATTTCTTCATCGCGCGCTCGACGTTGGGCAGCCCCACCTGGTCGGCGTAAAGCATCGGGCCGCCGCGGTGCAGCGGGAAACCGTAGCCGGTGAGGTAAACCATGTCCACGTCGGAAGCGCGAGCGGCGATGCATTCCTCCACGATACGCGCGCCTTCGTTCACCAGCGCATAGATGCAGCGCTCCACGATTTCCTCGTCGCTGATCTTGCGCGGGGTCACACCGTTGGCCTTGCGTACTTCCTCGATCACCTTGTCGACGACCGGATCGGGAATCGCATCGCGCTTGCCCGGTTCGTAGCGATACCAGCCGGCCCCCGTCTTCTGTCCGAAGCGGCCCATCTCGCAGATCTTGTCGGCGATGGGCTGCTTGGGTGTGTTCGCGTTCTCCGCATAGAGGCGCTTGCGAATCGACCAGCCGATGTCGTTGCCGGCGAGGTCGGCCACGCGGAAGGGGCCCATTGCGAAACCGAACTTCTCCATCGCGCGGTCAACCTGCTGGGGGGAAGCGCCTTCCTCGACAAGGTCGTTCGCCTGGCGGCCGTAGAACTTGAGCATCCGGTTGCCGATGAAGCCGTCGCACACGCCCGACACCACAGCGGTCTTCTTGATCTTCTTCCCGACCTGCATCACGGTGGCCATCACGTCGGGCGCGCTCTTCTTGCCGCGCACGACTTCGAGCAGCTTCATCACGTTGGCCGGACTGAAGAAGTGCATGCCCACCACGTCGCCGGGGCGCTTGGTGAAGGACGCGATCTTGTCCACGTCGAGCGTGGACGTGTTCGAGGCGAGAATGGCGCCGGGCTTGGCGACTTCATCGAGCTTCTTGAAGACCTGCTCCTTCACGCCGATCTCCTCGAACACCGCCTCGATGATGAGATCCGCGTCCTTGAGGTCGTCGTAGGAGAGCGTGGGCTTCAGCAGCGCCATGCGGCTTTCCATCTTGTCGGCGGTGAGCTTGCCCTTCTTCACCGTGCCCTCGTAGTTCTTGCGGATCGTCGCTAGCCCGCGGTCGAGCGCCTCCTGCTTGGTCTCGAGGATCGTCACGGGAATGCCCGCGTTGAGGAAGTTCATCGCGATCCCGCCGCCCATCGTGCCCGCGCCGATCACGCCGACCTTCTCGATCTTGCGCGGCTTGGTGTCTTCGGGAATGTCGGGGATCTTGGAGGCGGCGCGCTCGGCGAAGAACGCGTGGCGCAGGGCGCGCGACTCGGGCGTCATCATGAGTGCCAGGAACGTCTCGCGTTCGAGGCGCATGCCCGCCTCGAACGGCATGGTGAGCGAGGCGGCAACGACCTCCACGCATTTGAGCGGCGCGGGGAAGTTCTTCGCGACCGCGGTCACGCTGTTCTTCGCGAACTGCACGAAGGCTTCGGCGTTCGGGTGCGTGACCTTGAGGTCGCGCACGAGCTTCAGCGGCCGCTTCTCGGCGACCACCTTGCGTGCGAAGGCCAGGGCGCCCTCGATCAGGTCGCCCTCGATGATTTCGTCGAAGAGCGCCGTGGGCCGTTCCTTGGTGGGCACTCCCAGTTGTTCAGACGCAACCGGTGCGCCCGACGCAATCATGTTGAGCGCCGTCTCCAGGCCCACGACGCGCGGCAGCCGCTGCGTGCCGCCCGCGCCGGGGATGAGACCGAGCTTCACTTCCGGCAGCGCGATCTGCGCACCGGGGGAGGCCACGCGGAAGTGGCAGCCGAGCGAGAACTCGAGGCCGCCGCCCATGCACACCGTGTGGATCGCGACGATCACGGGCTTGGTCGCCGTCTCGGCGACACGGATCATTGTGTGCAGCGTGGGCTCGGCGAGCGCCTTCGGTCCGCCGAACTCCTTGATGTCGGCGCCGCCCGAGAACGCCTTGCCCGCTCCCGTCACGACGATCGCCGTGACCTTCGGATCGGCCAGCGCCTTCTCGATGCCCGCGACCACGGCGGTGCGGACCGGATGGCCCAGGCCGTTGACGGGCGGGTTGTCAAAGGTGATCAGGGCGATGTCGCCCCGGACTTCATAGTGCGCGGTGTTCGATTTCGTTTCCAAAATGCTCTCCTAGAAAAACCAAATTGTCATCCTGAGGAGCGAAGCGACGAAGGACCTGTTTTAGGGGTTTAACAGTTAAAACACTCAAGCAGGTCCTTCGTCGCTTCGCTCCTCAGGATGACAATCTCTTTAGACCTCCAGCCATTCCCTTCTCACAGCCTCGTTCGCCCTGAGATCCGCGGGCGATCCCTCGAAAACTACCTTCCCGTGCCCGAGGACATAAACCCGTTCCGAAATATCCAGCGCGATATCCAGCTTCTGCTCCACCAGCAATATCGGAATGCCGCGCTTGCGTACTGCATCGAGAAACCCCGCGACCAGCTCGACGATCTTGGGTGCGAGGCCTTCCGTGGGTTCGTCGATCATCACCAGCCGCGGCTCGCCCATCAGCGTGCGGCAAAGGGTCAGCATCTGTTGTTCACCGCCCGAGAGGACACCGGCAGCGGTATCGGCGCGTTCCTCGAGACGGGGGAAGAGATCAAACGCATCTTCCTCCGTGAAGCTGGTCCCCGCGCGCGTGCCCTTCATGCCGAGGACAAGATTTTCGCGCACGGTGAGCTCCGCGAAGATCGCGCGGTCCTCGGGCACGTAGCCCAGTCCCCGGCGCGCAATCTCGAAAGGCTTGAGGCCCGCGATGTCGTTGCCGCAGAAGCGAACGGTGCCGCGTGAGCGTACCTGGCCCATGATCGCCTTCACCGTCGTCGAGCGACCGACACCATTGCGGCCGAGCAGGCTCACGATCTCGCCGTCGCGCACATCGAGGTCCACGCCATGCAGGATGTGGCTCTTGCCGTACCAGGCATTGAGGCCGCGCACTTCAAGCATGGGCCGCACTCCCGAGGTAGGCCTCGCGCACGGCGGGGTTCGCGCGGATCTCGTCGGGCGTTCCGGTCGCGATGACTTCGCCGTACACGAGCACCGAAATGCGATCGGCGAGCCCGAACACGACACTCATGTCGTGCTCGACAACGAGCAGCGTGCGGCCCTCGGTCACGCGGCGGATGAGCGCCATCGCGGTGGCGGTCTCCGTGCGACTCATGCCGGCCGTGGGTTCGTCGAGCAGGATCACGCTCGCACCGCTGGCAATCGTGATGCCGATCTCGAGCGCGCGCTGCTCGGCATAGGAAAGGATTCCGGCGGGCACTTCGGACCGCGCGGTGAGGCCGACCTCTGCAACCACCTCGCGGGCTCGGTCGTTGGCGTCCTTCGCGCGCGCGACCGACTGCCAGAACGAATACTTGTAGCCCAGCGACCAGAGCACGGCGCAGCGAATGTTCTCGTGCACCGTGAGGCGATGAAAAAGGTTGTTCACCTGGAAGCTGCGCGCGAGCCCCAGGCGGTTGATCTCGTGCGGGCGGCGGCCGGAGATCGTCTCGCCGTGCAATGCGACGCGGCCCTCGTCGATCGGGAAGCGCGCGCTGATCAAATGAAATAGCACCGACTTCCCCGCGCCGTTGGGTCCGATGATCGCGTGGCGTTCCCCCTTCTCCACGCGTAGGTTCACGCCGCGCACGATCGCCGTCCGTCCGAAGCTCTTCTTCACGCCGGTGAGCTCGAGGGCGGCGTTCATGGCGCGCGGTCTCCCGCCAGCAGTGCCGTCGCCCGCGACCAGCCTTCGCGTTCGCGCTGCCAGAGCCAGCGGCACGTCGTCGTGCCCAATGCGAGCAGCGCCGCGGAGCCGAACCACGCAGCCATCGACGCGCCGCGCCCATCGGAAGCACGATAGGCGAGCTCGATCAGCAGCACGACCGCCACGAACACCATCGCCACGGGAATCGCCATGCGTGCGTAGATGGGTGCCACCGAACGCATGAGCCCCGCGTCCCACAGCCGCTTCTGTGTGGCGATCACGCTCGCGATCCCGCCCGGGACGAAGAGCACGGTCGCGAGGAACACGAGTCCGAAGTAGAACGGCCAGGCCTTGGTGAGCGAGGCGAGCACCGTTTGCATGAGCGTCACCGCGACTGCTCCGGCCACGGGACCGAAGAAGAATCCGATGCCGCCCAGGTACGTTGCGAGGAGCACGAGGCCCGACGTGAGAGACGAGAGCGACTCCGCGGTAACGATCTCGTAGTTGAGCGCGGCAAGGCCGCCCGCGATGCCGGCGAAGAACCCGGAGAGAGCCACCATCAGGAAGCGCACACGCTGCGGGTCGTAGCCCACGAACTGCGCGCGCTCGGGGTTGTCGCGCACAGCGTTCGCCATGCGGCCCAGCGGCGTGCGCGTGAGTGCGAACATGCCGGCCACGCAGGCGCACAGCCACAGCGCGATCAAATAGAACATCTGGATCTGCGGCCCGTAGCTGAGTCCCGCGATCGGCTCGCGCGCGGCGCGGTTGCCGGGGATCCCGGCCTCGCCACCGAAGAACACCGGGAACATGAGCGAGCACGCCGCGACCATCTCGCCCACCCCGAGCGAAATCATCGCGAACGTCGTTCCCGCGCGCCGCGTCGTGATGTAGCCGAAGATCAATCCGAACGTGAGACCCGCGAGCCCGCCCACGAGCGGCATGAATGTCACTGCGATCACCGGCGCGCCCTGCACCATGTTCAGCGCATGCACGGTGAAGAAGGCGCCGATGCCGTAGTACACCGCGTGCCCGAACGAGAGCAGCCCCGTGTGGCCCAGGAGCATGTTGTACGAGAGCGCGAAGATCACGAGGATGCCCATCTGGCAGAAGAGCGAGATCGCGAAGCCGCTGCTGAAGACGAGTGGCGCCACGACCACGATGACCGCGGCGAGGGCGAGCGAGATCTTCGCGGCGCGGGTCATGTCTCGCGTGTGCCCATGAGGCCGCGCGGCCGCGCGATGAGGATCAGCACCATGAGAAGGTAGGGCAGTACCGGTGCGAGCTGCGATACCGTGAGCCGCGCGAAGCCGGGAATCTTGTAGTCGATCGCCACCGCGAACGTCTGCAGGATGCCGATCGCGAGCGAGGCGATGAATGCTCCGGTGAGCGAACCCAGGCCACCGACTACGACGACGACGAACACGATCGAACCGACGGCCGCCGCCATTCCCGGCTCGGTCACGAACGCATTGCCGCCGATTACGCCTGCAAGTCCCGCGAGCGCGACGCCACCGCCGAACACCAGCATGAAGATGCGTGGCACGTCATGGCCGAGCGCCTCGACCATGTCGGGTTTGGTGAGCGCGGCGCGAATCACGAGCCCCAGGCGCGTGCGCGTGAGCAGCGCGTAGAGGGCAACGAGCATCCCCACTGACACCAGCATCATGAAACCCTTGTAGATCGGGAAGGTCGCCGAATAGAGCGTGAAGAGCGGGCCGTCGAGCGAGGCGGGCACCTTGTAGGGCACCGGCGTCTTGCCCCAGATGAGGTGCACGACTTCCTCGATGAGGAACGCGAGCCCGAACGTGAAGAGCAGTTCCGCGACGTGGCCACGGGCGCGCGCCGTGCGCAGCGCGAAGCGCTCGATCAGCGCGCCGATCACGCCGACCGCGAGCGGCGCGATCACCAGCGCCGGGTAGAAGCCCACCTTCGTGCTCACCACGTAACCGAAGTACGCACCGAGCATGTAGAAGCTCGCATGCGCGAAATTCAGCATGCCCATCATGCTGAAGATCAGCGTGAGGCCGGACGACAGCATGAACAGGAGCAACCCGTAGGTCACTCCGTTCAGCAGCGAAGTGAGGAAAAGCTCCAAGGCGAGGCGACCGCCTTACGGGCGGCGCATCTTGCAGGTCGTCGCGGGCGCCGTGGCGGCGGCGGGAAACTTCGCTTCCTCGCGGAAGGCAAAGCCCGTCACGCCGTCGGCGGTGTACTTGTACTTGCCGGGCGGGTCGGCCTTCACGAACGTCCCGACAAAAATGGGCTGGATGAGCTGGTGGTCGGAATCACGCATCGTGACCTCGCCCCACGGGCCTTCGTGCTTCAAGTTCTCCAGCGCGCGGGCCACCTTCACCGGCTCCGTGGACTTCGCGGCCGTCATGGCCTTCGCGAGCATCTCGATCGAATAGCGTGCCGACTGCGAGTAGGGATCGTCGAGCGCGTTGTGCTTCTTCTTGTACGCATCGAACATCGCCTGCGCGGCGGGTGAGGCGGCATTCGCATTCCAGATGGAAACGACCTTCACGCGTTCCACACCCGCATCGCCCAGAGCGGGAGGCGTGCCGATCACGCCCGCATAGAAGGTATAGAAGTCCGCCTTGAGGCCCGCGTCCTTCGCGGCCTTCACGAGCAGCGCGAGATCACTGCCCCAGTTGCCGGTCACGACGGAGTCCGCGCCCGAGGCGATGATCTTCGCGATGTAGGGCGCGAAGTCCTTCACGCGCGCGAGCGGATGCAGCTCGTCGCCCACGATCTGCACGTCGGGCCGCTTGGCGTTGAGCATCGCGCGCGCCGACTTCGCCACCTGGTGGCCGAACGAGTAATCCTGGTTGAAGAGGTAGACCTTCTTGATCTTCGACTGGCCCTTCATGTACGTCGTCAGCGCTTCGAGCTTCATGTCGCTGTTCGCGTCGAAGCGGAAATGCCAGAACGAGCACTTGTCGTTGGTGAACTCGGGATCGACCGCGGCGTAGTTGAGGAAGACGACTTCCTTGCCGGGGTTTCGCTCGTTGTGCTTGTTGACCGCATCGATGAGCGCCGCGGCCACGCTCGAGCCATTGCCCTGCGCGATGTAGCGCGCGCCCTTGTCGATCGCGCTCTTGAGCAGGATCAGGCTCTCCTGCGCGGAGAGCTTGTTGTCCATCGGCAGGATCTCGATCTTCTGGCCGAGCACGCCGCCCTTCGCGTTGATCAGCTCGGCGGCGAACTCCAGTTCCTTCAAGCCGCGCTCGCCGGTCGCGCCCATGAAGCCCGAGAGCGGATCGATGTATGCGACGCGAACCTGTGCCGCGGCGAATGGCGAGGCAAGGCTACCCGCGGCCAGCAGGGCGGCCGTCAAAAGACGCGTTTTCACTTTCCCCTCCGTTATGGGCTGCTGCTTTGCTGAAGTTTATCTTCCGCTGGTAAGCTCCTGCAATCGCGACGCAGAATAGACTTCCGCATCGCGGAACTACGAACTTTCGTACGGAGAATCCCCGTGGACCTCGAATACACCGCGAGCGAACGCGCCTTCCGCGATGAAGTGCGCGCCTTCGTCACCGCCAACCTTCCCGCCGACCTGAGCGCGAAAGTGCTCGAAGCCAAGCGCCTGACGCGTGACGATTTCATGCGCTGGCACAAGATCCTCGCCGCGAAGGGCTGGGTGGCCGCCGGTTGGCCCCAGCAATACGGCGGCCCGGGTTGGACCCCGGTCCAGCAGCACCTCTTCGACGAAGAGTGCGCCGCCGCCGGCGCGCCCGTGATCCTCCCGTTCGGCGTGCGCATGGTCGCCCCGGTGATCATGGCCTTCGGCAGCCAGGCGCAGAAGGACTACTTCCTGCCGCGGATTCTTTCCGGCGAGGACTGGTGGTGCCAGGGGTATTCGGAGCCGGGCTCGGGTTCGGATCTCGCGTCACTGAAGACGCGCGCCGAGCGCCAGGGCGATCACTACATCGTGAACGGGCAGAAGACGTGGAACACGCTCGGCCAGTACGCCGACTGGATCTTCTGCCTCGTGCGCACCGCGACCGAGGGCCGCCCGCAGGAGGGCATTTCGTTTCTCCTCATCGACATGAAGACGCCGGGCGTGACCGTTCGGCCGATCCGCATGCTCGATGGCGAAGAGGAGATCAACGAAGTCTGGTTCGAGAACGTGAAGGTGCCGGTGGACCAGCGCGTGGGCGAGGAGAACAAGGGCTGGACGTACGCCAAGTTCCTGCTCGGCCACGAGCGTACGGGCATCGCCGGTGTTGGCAAGTCCAAGCGTGAGCTGCAGAAGCTGAAGGGCATTGCGCGGAAGGAACGCGCGAGCGGCCGCCCGCTGATCGAGGACGCGCGCTTCCGTGATCGCATCGCGCAGATCGAGATCGAGCTGCTCGCACTCGAAGTCACGAATCTGCGCGTGCTCTCCGAGGAAGGCACGCGCAAGGGTCCCGGCCCCGAAGCCTCCATCCTCAAAGTGCGTGGCTCCGAGATCCAGCAGTCGCTCTCCGAGCTGATGATGCAAGCCGTCGGCCACTACGGTGTTCCGTATGTGCGCGAGGCGCTCGATGCCGACTACAAGGGTGAGACGGTCGGTGGCGATTACGCCGCGCCGCTCGCGGGCGTGTACTTCAACATGCGCAAGACCTCGATCTACTCGGGGTCGAACGAAATCCAGAAGAACATCATTTCGCAAATGGTCTTGGGACTTTAGACAATGGACTTCTCTCTCGCCGAAGAACGGCGCCTCCTCCAGGATTCGATCTCCCGCTACCTCGGCCGCGAATACGCATTCGATGCACGCCGCAAGCACGCCGCCTCGCCCGAGGGTTTCTCGCGCGAGGCGTGGAACCAGTTCGCGGAGCTCGGATTGCTGGGTCTCACCATTTCCGACGCCGACGGTGGCATGGGCGGCACGCCTTTCGACACGATGATCGTGATGGAGGCGTTCGGCCGTGCGCTCGTCGTTGAACCCTATGTCGCCACCGTAGTGCTCGGCGCCGGGATCCTCAGCGACGCCGGATCGCCCGCGCAGAAGGAACAGTGGCTGCCGGCGGTCGCGACGGGCGAGAAGCTCCTCGCGTTCGCGCACTCGGAAGCCGCGGCACGCTACGACACGCGCCACGTGGAAGCCCGCGCGAAGAAGGACGGCGCGGGCTGGAAGCTCGACGGCGCGAAGGCCGTGGTATTGAACGGCGGCTCCGCGGATGCGCTCATCGTGAGCGCGCGTACGTCTGGCGACGCCGGCGACGAGCGCGGCATCTCGCTCTTCCTCGTCGATCCGAAGGCGAAAGGTGTCACCGTTCGCGCGTATCCGACGCAGGATGGCAGCCGCGCGGCGGACGTGAAGCTCAACGGTGTTGCCGTCGGCGCCGATGCGCTCATCGGCCATGCGGACGACGCGCTGCCCGTCATCGAGCGCGCCCTCGACCGCGGCTGCGCGGCGCTGTGTGCCGAAGCGCTCGGCGTCATCGATGCGCTGAACGCCGCAACGCTTGAGTACCTGAAGACCCGCAAACAGTTCGGCCAGCCGATCGGCCGCTTCCAGGCGCTGCAGCACCGGATGGTCGAGATGACGATCCGCGCCGTCGAAGCACGCTCGATGGCGATCGTCGCGGCCTCGGGCATCACGCAAACCGATGCACGCGAGCGTTCGCGCCTCGTGAGCGCCGCCAAGGCTTACGTCGGCCAGTGCTCGCGCTTCGTGGGCCAGCAGGCGATCCAGCTGCACGGCGCCATTGGCGTCACGGACGAGCTGATCGTGAGCCACTGGTTCAAGCGCCTCACGATGATCAACGCGACCTTCGGGGATGCCGATCATCACCTCGCGCGCGTGAGCGACCTCATGCTCTCCGAACGCGAGTGAGCCTGCACGTCATATTCCGCAAGGAAGACCTCGACCGCGAACGACTGGAAGGCAAGGTCGTGATCGTGCTCGATGTCCTCTTCGCGACGACGACGATCGCCGCGGCACTCGCCAACGGCGCGACGGACGTCGTGCCGGTGGTTGATGCCGAGGCCGCGCGCACCGCAGCCTGCGGGCGTGACCCGCGCGGTTACGTGATGGCGGGTGAGTTGAACGCCGTCACGCTGCCGGGCTTCGCGCATCCCACGCCGCTCGCGCTCCTTTCCGAAGCGCCGCCCGACGGCAAGACGCTCATCTATTCGACGACCAACGGCACGGTGGCGCTCGCGAAATCCGCGGGTGCCGCGCACGTCTACGCAGCCGCGCTCGTGAACGCCCGCGCAACCGTGGAGCACGTCCTGCGCCATCACCCGGGCCTCACGGTGCTCATCGTCTGCTCGGGCTCGGTCGAGAACTTCAATCTCGAGGATTTCTACGGCGCGGGCTACTTCGTGTCGCTGTTCGCGCAGCGGGGCGTGACGGAAGGTGCGACGGACGCGGCACTCGCCGCGCAGCGCATGCACGACGCCTCGCCCGCCGTCGATTGCCTCAACGCTTCGCGCGTGGGCCGCATGATGCTCGCCCGCGGCCTCGACGCCGAAGTGGCGTATGCCGCCGCGAAGGATCAACTCGATGTTGTCGCGCGCCTGGACGACGGGCGCCTCACCGCCGTACGGAGCGCACAAGCATGAAAGACCTGCGCGGCAAGACCGCCGTCATCACCGGCGCGGCCAGCGGCCTGGGCCTCGCCTTCGCCAAACACGCCGCGGGCGAGGGCATGCGCCTCGTACTCGCCGACCTCGACGCACCGGGCCTCGCCGTTGCGGCGAAGGAGATCGGCGGCGACCCCGCCACGATGAAATGCGATGTCAGCGTGGCCGCGGATATCCAGAAGCTCGCCGACACCGCGTTCGACCGCTTCGGCAACGTGCATCTTCTTTTCAACAACGCCGGCGTCGCGCTCTCGCGGCGCATGTGGGAATTCTCGGAAGCCGACTGGAACTGGGTGATGGACGTGAACACGACCAGTGTCGCCTCCGCCGTTCGCTCGTTCGTGCCGCGCATGATCGAGAAGGGCGAGCCGGGCTGGATCGTGAACACGGCATCCGCCGCGGGTCTCGTGTCGGTGGGAGCCTCGGGTGCCTACAACGCGAGCAAGCACGCGGTGGTGACGATCTCGGAAACGCTGCGCGAGGACCTCACTGGCGTCACCGACAAGATCGGTGTGTCCGTGCTGTGCCCCGCGTGGGTGCCCACGCGCATCCACGAAGCCGATCGCGCGCGGCCCGATCGCTTCGGTGCAGCCGCGCCCGCCTCGGCGGAGATCCAGGCGATCATCGACAACGTGGGCCAGGCCGTTCGCTCCGGGCGCCTCTCGCCCGACGATATCGCGCGCATCGTGTTCGAAGCGATCGCCGCGAAGCGCTTCTACATCGTTCCCCACGGCAAGATCGGCAAGATGATCCGCGCGCGCATGGAAGCGATCCTCGAGGCGTGCGAGTTCTCCGAGAGCCAGCGATGAAAGCCGTGATCTGCTCGAAGCTCGAGGGCCCGGGCGCGCTCACGGTGGGCGAGCTTCCCGATCCGGTCGCGGGTCCCGGGCAAGTGCTCATCGAAGTGCGGGCGACCTCGCTCAACTTTCCCGACGCGCTGATGGTGCAGGGCCTCTACCAGGTGAAGCCGCCGCTGCCGTTCTCGCCGGGTGCTGAGCTCTCGGGGGTCGTGCGAGCGGTGGGCGAGGGCGTCACGAAACCGAAGGTCGGCGATTCCGTCGTCGCGTTCGCGGGCCACGGCGGTTGCGCGCAACTCGTCGCTGTCGATGTTGCGCGCGTAGCACCCATGCCCGAGGGGCTCGACTTCGACGTGGCCGCGGCGTTCGGCCTCACTTACGGAACGGCACTGCACGCGCTGCGCGACTGCGGTCACCTGCAGAAGGGCGAAACGCTCGCGGTCCTCGGGGCTTCCGGCGGAACGGGCATTGCCGCCATCGAATGCGGCAAGGTGATGGGTGCGCGCGTCATCGCCTGCGCGTCCAGCGTCGAGAAGCTTTCGCTGTGCCGCGCGCACGGCGCGGACGAGACGATCGACTATTCCACTGAAGACCTGCGCGCGCAGCTCGACGCCCTCACGCAGAAGAAGGGTGTGGACGTGGTGTTCGACGCGGTGGGTGGCTCATACACGGAGCCGGCGCTGCGGGCACTCGCCTGGCGCGGGCGCCACCTCGTGATCGGCTTCGCCGCGGGCGAGATCCCGCGCCCGCCGCTGAACCTCGCACTCCTCAAGGAGCGCGCGATCCTCGGCGTCTACTGGGGCGACTGGACGCGCAAGGATCCCGCCGGCCACGCACGCAACATGGCCGATCTCGTCGCGTGGATCCGCAACGGAACGCTCAAGCCCGCCATCACCGAGCGCATCGGGCTCGACAAGGTGGCCGATGCGATCGCACGAATGATCAACCGCCGCGTCATGGGCAAAGTCGTGGTGCTGCCATGAAGGGTTCTTCCGACCGCCGTTTCGTCACCGCGCTCGCGCGCGGCCTGGGAATACTCCGCTGCTTCTCGCGCAAGGACCGCGAACTCGGCAACACCGAGATCGCCAAGCGCACGCGCCTGCCCAAACCCACCGTCACGCGGCTCACATTTACGCTCACCCAGCTGGGCTACCTCACGTACTCGCCCGACACCGGCCGCTACGCGCTCTCGGCGGGAGTGATGAGCTTCGGCCACGCGTATCTCGGCAACCTCGACGTGCGCAACGTCGCGCGCCCGCTCATGCAACAGCTCGCCGACGACATTCGCGCCACCGTGTCGCTGGGCGCGCCCGATCCCAGCGGCCAGCATCTCGTCTATCTCGAGATCTGCCGCAGCGCCCAGCAGATGTTCCACATCAGCCTCGACGTGGGCTCGCGCGTGCCGCACGGCTCGACCGCCATGGGCCGCGCACTGCTCGCCGCGATGCCGCAGGAGTTGCGCGAAGAGAAGATCGCGGGCTATCGCAAGAACACGCCCAAGCCGCAGTGGGACGAAATCGAGGCCGGCATCGAGCGCGCCGTGCGCGACTTCGAGCGCTACGGCTTCTGCCTGTCGGTGGGGGAGTGGAACAAGGACGTCTGGGCGGTCGGCGTGCCGATGACTTCCCGGGAAGGCAACCGCACCCTGGCCTTCAACTGCAGCGGTCCGATCTTCGACATCACCCGCCAGAAGATCATTGCTGAAGTAGGCCCGCGGTTGTTGTCGCTCAGGGACAGGGTGGTGGCGGCGACCGGGGGCGTGTTCTAGCCGCACTGTCATCCTGAGGGCCGCAGTTGCCCGAAGGACCTGCTTTCACGTTGGGGCCATCGACGAAGGGTTGATCCCGAGCCGGCCCCAACCTCTCCATCACAGGCCGCCGATCTCGCTACCCAAACTTGCGCTCGAGATTCCTGGCGCACCGGCGATCCTGCAGCAAGCGGTGGGGGGCCTCTCGTGATCAACCCTTCGTCGATGGCTCAGCGCCGGAACCATCGGGGCGTCTCCAACAGCGGGGCGGCGCTGATCGAGACTTGAAGCCGCGTGCTCACAGCGTTGATCGTCACCGGAGCGGTGATGCCAGCAGCCGCCCGCGACCTTCGACAGCGATGGGTGTGGGTCGAGAGGGGGTGTCACCTAGTGCTGCAGAACGGCGGTGCGCAAGGAATCTCGAGCGACATATGAAGTAGCGAGATCGATCCTCTTCCCGACGTAGTGGGCTCCCCCGGTTCGACCCCACCCATCGATGGCGAAGGTCGCGGGAGGAGAAGCAGGTCCTTCGCACGCTCAGGATGACCCCGCCGACGCCGGGTCATGTGTAATTCCGCACAAATCCGCGTCCACTATTTCATCCGTAGTCCGCTGATCCCTCCACCGAGAATGTCACGGTGGATGCGTACATTGGTCTCCAGCAGCAAACGCAACGAAACACCTGGGAGACACATATGTATACGCACGAAGCAGCCCTGATTCTCGTAGTCGCGATTCCCGTCCTCGCCATCGCCGGCATGAACCTGGCGCTAATGATCGGCGGAGAGCGCGGCACCCTCTTGATGCCGACGAACACCGAGTTCGAAGCGCACGAATGCCCCGCCCTCGTCGTGGGTGCGATGGCCAAGGCGCGCGCGATCTCGATGCCCGCCGCCAACGACGTCGAAATCCAGGAAGTGGCCTAAGCCGCCCGCCATGGAAACCTTCGTCCTGCTCTACGGCCTGTCCTGCGCGTTCGTCTCCCTCCTGGGCGCCGGCGCCTGGCTGGCCGACCGCCGGGCCGCCGCCCGCCGGTCCGCTGCGGCCGAGCCGCACTCGCCGGTCTGGGTGTTCAACAACATGCCCGCCGGGGCGCTCGTGGATACCGAACGGTCGGTCCGGGAATCGTCCAAGCGGAGTTTTGCGTGAAGATCATGATTAAACAGCCTTTTTCGCGCCGCCGCCCCTCCTGGCGCCAGGGTTTCGTGGCCTTGGCGCGCCAGGCGGAAGCCGAAAAGGGGCCCGAAAGGGCACTTCGTCCCCGGCTTTCGCCAGTTCGTCGCATGGCGCTGGTTGGCTAACAGGGGGACGCCTAAATTGGCGTCCATGCGCTGCATCTGAAACAGCGCCGAACCCAAAACCAGCCAAGCCAAGGAGCCCGAAAATGAACCTGATCCAAGAATTTGCCCTGCTGTTTGCCGTCGCCGCCCCCGTCCTGACCATCCTCGGGATGAACCTGATGCTGATGTTCGAAGGCGAGCGCGGCACCCTGATCTTCCCGAGCCTGTCCGCCGAGATGCTCTCCGCTCCCCAGGGCGAGACGCCGGTGGCCCCGGTCCGGAACGTCCCCGCGAACGACCCGCACTACCCCGACTTCCGCCACGCGGCGTAAGGGCAGCGCCGGGGCCGCGGCCCCGAACAAAGGTCTCCTTCGCACGACGGCAACACCTTGAAAGGCCGGACAAATGTCCGGCCTTTTTTTCGCCTCCGGTATAGTGCGGGGATGAGCGCCGTACCTGCCTCGACGACCCGTTTCGAAGCCGAGATCGCCCGGTACAACCGCTGGCGCGACGAGCTCACGCAATCGGTCCACGCGTACCACGACTGGCTCGAGGGCAATGGCCACCTCGACGTCCAGCAATCCATCCGTTTCTACGACCTGCTCGAGAACCTGAACAAGGGCCGGTTGATGCTCGCCTTCCTCGCGGAGTTCTCGCGCGGCAAGTCCGAGCTCATCAACGCGCTCTTCTTCTCGAACTTCAAGGAACGGCTCCTGCCTTCCGACGTGGGCCGCACGACGATGTGCCCCACGGAGATCTTCCACGACCCGAACGAGGAGCCGTACCTCAAGCTCCTGTCGGTCGAGACGCGCTACCGCGACGAATCGATCACGCAGCTGAAGAACCACGCGGTCGAGTGGAGCAAGATCCGCCTCAACACCAACTCCGCGGCCGACATGCAGAAGGCGTTGAAGGCGCTCGCGGATACCAAGAAGGTCTATGCGCTCGAGGCCCGGATGCTCGGCCTCGCGCCGATGTTGAACGAGAAGGGCGAGCTGCCCGGCGAAGAGGAGCTGGTCGAGGTCCCCGCGTGGCGCTACGCGATGATCAACTACCCGCATCCGCTGCTCAGCAACGGCCTCTCGATCCTCGATACCCCGGGCCTCAACGCGCTCGGCATGGAGCCCGAGCTCACGGTGAGCACGATCCCCAGCGCCCACGCGGTTCTCTTCCTGCTGTCGATCGACACCGGTGTCACGAAGAGCGACCTCGAGATCTGGGACCGCTACGTGCGCCCGGGCCTGCCGCAGAAGATCGCGGTACTGAACAAGATCGACCTCATGTGGGACGAGCTGAAGACGCCGACGGATGTCGACCGCGCGATCAACCGCATGATCGAGACCACCGGCCAGCAGCTGAACCTCCCGAAGGAGCGCATCTTCGCGCTCTCGGCGCAGAAGGCGTTGCTCGGGAAGATCCGCGAGGACGCGGGGCTCGTAAAGCGAAGCGGCATCGAGAACCTCGAGCGCTTTCTCGCCGATGAAGTCGTGCCGCTGCGCCGCTCGATCCTGTGCAAGGCCGTGGTGAGCGAGATCGGCGGGATGATGGCCTCGTCGCGCGCCTCCGTCGGCAAGCAGCAGGAAGCCAACCAGATGGCGGTCGCCGAGCTCCAGGGCCTGCAGGGCAAGAGCCGCGACGTCGTCACCAAGCTCTGGCAGAAGATCACGTCGGAGAAGAACGCGTACAACTCGGCGCTCGCCGAGTACAAGGTGAACAACGCGCAGTTCAACGCCAAGCGCTCGGCGCTCATGGACATGTTGAACCCGCAGAAGCTCGACATGGCGCTCGCGAAGAGCGCGCAGTCGATCGAGGATTCGTGGACCACCGTCACGCTCCAGCGCGGCATGCGCGAGCTCACGCGCGCGATGAGCGAGGACTTCGACACGGTCTACAAGGGCAGCGAGGACATCAAGAAGCTGATGCAGAGCGTGTACAACACGTTCATCCAGAAATTCGGCTTCCAGAAGATGCAGATTCCCTCGCTGGATCTCGAGTTGCACAGCACGAAGCTGAAGCTCCTCGTGGTCGACACCGACGCCTTCGCCAGCGACCCGGTGAACGTCCTGGGCCTCGAGAAGAGCTTCCTCGTGAAGAAGTTCTACCGCACGCTCGTGAACCAGGCGCGCGCGATCTTCACCGACGCGAAGATCCAGACCGAACGCTGGATCCAGGCGGTGACGCTACCGCTGGAAACGCAGATCAAGGACCACAAGCAGCAGCTGCAGTCGCGCCTGGACAACCTCGCGAAGATCAACGAGAAGACCTCGTCGATCAACGAGCAGATGACCAAGCTGAGGGAAATCGAGGCCGATCTCCTCAAGCAGCGGCAGATGATCGAGGGGCTGATCGCTCGCGTCTCCGCCCAGGAAGAGCGCACGCCGATTCCCGATACGGTGAACACCTCGTCGGTTCGTCCGCCCAATCCCTCGGTTCCGCCCGAGATGATGCAGACGACGAGGCTCGCCAGCTTCGAAGCACCCAAGCCCAAGGCGGCCGCGCCCGCCGCGCCCGCGAAGCCGCTCATCTCGGATGACCTCATGTCGGAGATCGGTCAGGCGAAGCCGGCCGCTTCTGCTCCTGCTCCAGCTCCCGCACCTGCCGCCGCGAAGCCTTCGGACCTCGAGAAGACCCAGCAAGTCCCGGCGCTCGATCCCAACTGGCACCCCGAGGCCACGCAGCGCCTCGACGTCACGCCCAGCGACAAGACGCAGCGACTGCCGTCCTGATTGTCATCCTGAGGGGCGAATGCCCCGAAGGACCTGCTGGAACAGCGCCGCGGATTTGTTAACCCCCTAAAGCAGGTCCTTCGTCGCTGCGCTCCTCAGGATGACAGTGGCTAGACGAGAATCACGTCGAACTGCTCCTGCGTGTACGCCGTCTCCACCTGCATCGAAATCGGCTTCTTGATGAAGTCGCCGAGCATCGTGAGCGCCTGCGATTCCTCGTCGAGGAAGAGGTCGATCACCTTCTGCGAAGCGAGGATGCGGTATTCCTTCGCGCCGAACTGGCGATCGGCCCGCATGATCTCGCGCAGGATCTCGTAGCCGATCGTCTGGGCGGTCTTCAGCTCGCCGCGGCCTTCGCAGACCGGGCATGGCTCGCACAGCACGTGCGCGAGCGATTCGCGCGTGCGCTTGCGCGTCATCTCCACGAGCCCGAGTTGTGAAAAGCCGTTCACGGTGACGCGCGTGCGGTCCTTCGAGAGCGCCTTGCGGAACTCCGCGATCACGGCGTCGCGGTGCTCGGCGGTGTCCATGTCGATGAAGTCGACGATGATGATGCCGCCGAGGTTCCGCAGCCGCAGCTGGCGCGCGATCGCCTGCGTGGCCTCGAGGTTGGTCTTGAAGATCGTGTCGTCGAACGAGCGCCCGGAAACGAAGCCGCCGGTGTTCACGTCGACCGTCGTGAGCGCTTCGGTTTGGTCGATGATCACGTAGCCGCCGCTCTTCAGGTCCACGCGCCGTCCGAGCGCCTTCTCGATCTCCTCCTCGACGGCGAAGAGATCGAAGAGCGGGCGCTCGCCCGAGTAGTGCTCGAGCAGCGGCAGCGCCTTCTGCGTGTAGCGCGCCGCGAAGTCGCTCAACTTCTGGAAGTTCTCGCGCGAGTCGCAGATGATGCGGCCGGTGTTGCTGGTGACCAGATCGCGCAGCACGCGGGTGGCGAGCGCGAGATCCTGGTAGAGCAGGGCCTGGGGGGCGGCCGTCGTCGCCGATTCCTGGATCTGTTTCCAGAGCATCACGAGATACTCGACGTCGGCTTTCAACTCGACTTCCGTCGCGGTCTCCGCGACCGTGCGCACGATGAAGCCACCCGATTCGCCCTCGGGAATGAGCGCGTGGAGTTTCTCGCGCAGGTGCTCGCGCTCGACTTCGTCCTCGATGCGCTGGGAGATGCCGATGTGCGGATCCTGCGGGAGGTACACGAGCAGGCGCCCTGCGAGCGAAACCTGCGTGGAAAGCCGCGCGCCCTTCGAGCCGATCGGATCCTTCACCACTTGCACAAGGAGCGTCTGGCCTTCGGAGAGGATGCGCTCGATGGGCCGCGGCTCGCCGCCGTTGGTGCGCGCCGACCAGATGTCGGCCACGTGCAGGAAGGCCGCGCGGGCAAGACCGATTTCCACGAAGGCACTCTGCATGCCCGGAAGCACGCGGCACACCCGCCCCAGGTAGACGTTGCCCACGATCCCGCGGCTGGAGTCGCGCTCGACGTGCAGCTCCTGCACGGCGCCCAGCTCCGTGACCGCGACCCGCGTCTCCTGCGGGGTGACGTTGATGAGGATTTGCTCGTTCATCTGGAACCCCCAGCGTGAAACCAGGTTAGTCCGCAGATAAACGCAGATAAACGCAGATGAAGGGCAAGGTGGTCGGCCCGTGGCATGCACCTCGCAATTCGAAAATGGGTCGCTATCCTCTAGCCTCTTCCTCCATCACGAAATTTCCATCTGCGTTTATCTGCGTTTATCTGCGGATACAAAGATTTTCGGTCTCAGGGGACCGTTACCCCGAATTCTCTCAGGAGCCGGGCGGTTTCGCACAACGGCAGTCCCATGACACCGGTGTAGCTTCCTTCGAGGCGCTCGACGAAGGCGCCGGCGCGGCCCTGGATCGCGTACGAGCCGGCGCGGTCGAAAGGCTCGCCGGTGGCCACGTACGACTCGATCTGCTCGGGCGTGAGGGTGACGAAGGTGACGAATGATTCGCTGACCACGATCTCGAAGCGGCTCTCGAAGATCATCGCGACCGCAGTGAGTACGCGGTGGCGCGTGCCCGAGAGGAGCTTCAACATCCGCTCGGCGTCGTCGCGATCGAAGGGCTTGCCGAGGATCTCGCTGCCGAGTGCGACGGTGGTGTCGGCGGAGAGCACGGGTTTGCGCTGCAGCCCGCGGCGCATCGTGACGCGCTGCCATCCCGCTTCGGCCTTGAGGCGCGTCACCCGGCGCACGTAGTCATCGGGCTGTTCGCCCGTCAGCACGGCCTCGCTCGTCTCGGTATCGGCGCGCATGCCCTCGCGAAAGAGCAGCGGCTCGAATTTCACCCCGATCTGCTGGAGAAGCTCCCTCCGGCGCGGGCTCCGGGAAGCAAGGTAGATCATCTACTCGCGATGATACGGATGTTTGGCGAGGATCGACCAGGCGCGGTAAAGCTGCTCGGCGAGGAGCACGCGCGCGAGCGCGTGCGGGAGCGTCATGACGGAGAGCGAGATGAGCTTGTTGGCGCGTTCCTTCACGGCCTCCGAGAGGCCATCCGCGCCGCCGATCACGAAGGCGGGGGCCGTTCCGTCGCGCATCCACTCGGACAGCATCACCGACAAGCCCTGCGTCGTGACGCTGCGGCCGCGCTCGTCGAGCGCAATGAGGGTCGCGCCATCGGGGACCGCCGCGAGGATGCGCTCGCCTTCGAGGGCCTTTGCCTTCTCGACTGTCTTTCCGGAACCGCGATCGTCGGGCTTCAATTCGGTGAGCTCCACGCGCAACTCCGGCGGCATCCGGCGCGTGTACTCGTTGAAGCCTTCCTGGATCCAGCCGGGCATCTTGTGGCCCACGGCGATGATCGCCAGCCGCATCAGCGCCTCGAGCGGATCTTGGCGACGGGCACGCTGGAATTGATCGGCTTGTCGAACTTGCCCTCGTTCCAGAGCTCTTCGAGGTTGTAGTACTCGCGCACCGCAGGCTGCATGACATGCGCGACGACGTCGCCCGAATCGACCAGCACCCACTCGCCCGAATCCTCGCCTTCCGTGCCGATGATCATGCAGCCGGCCTCGCGCAGCTCGTCGGCGACGTTGCGCGCGAGCGCCTTCGTCTGGCGCGCGGACTCCGCCGTGGCGATCACGATCCAGTCGAACATCGCGGTGACCTTGCGCACGTCGATGGCGATGATGTCGCGCGCCTTGATGTCTTCGAGCGCGGCGATGACGAGCTTCTTCTTGGCGAGGGTGGTGAGCTTGCGCGGCATCAGGCGTAGAGCTTGTGGGAGCGGATGTATTCGACCACGGGGTCGGGCGAGAGGTAGCGGATCGACGAACCGTCCTTCACCTGCGCGCGAATGGAGGTCGAGGACATCGCGAGCGGCGTCATGGCGAAGGTGATGATCTTGCCCGCCGGCTCCGACGTGAGCTCGCGGGCGTTGAGCGTGATGCGTGGCCAGATTTCCTTGGGATACGCGCCCGGGCCCTTCGAATTCCACTCGGCGTCGTCGGCGCGGATGGCGACCGCGAAATGCGCGAGCTCGAACATCTCCGTCCACCGGTGCCATTCGTTCACCTTCGCGAACGTGTCGGAGCCGACGAGGAACACGAGTGGCACGTCGGGGCCGCGCTCGGCGCGGATCTCGCTGAGCGTGTCGAAGGTGTACGTGGGGCCCGCGCGCTCGAGCTCGCGGTTGTCCACGTCGAAGCGCGCGTCGCGCTGGATCGCGAGCTTCACCATCGCCAGGCGCTGTTCGGCACTCGCGTGCGCGTCGCGGCCGCGGTGGTAGGGAAGCCCGGCGGGAATGAACACGACCTTCTCGAGGCGGAAAGCCTCCGCGATCTCCGTGGCGAGCCGCAGGTGTCCGAAGTGGATCGGGTCGAACGTGCCCCCGAAGAGTCCGATGGCGGCCAACTTCAGCTGCGCACGTGCCCGTCGCCGAGCACGATCCATTTCTGCGACGTGAGGCCTTCGAGCCCCACCGGACCGCGCGCGTGCAGCTTGTTCGTGGAGATTCCGATCTCCGCACCCAGGCCGAACTCGTAGCCATCGGCAAAACGCGTGGAGGCATTCACCATCACGCTCGCCGAATCGACCTCTCGCAGGAACCGCTGGCCGTGCGACCAGTTCTCAGTGACGATCGCATCGGTGTGGGCGGAGCCGTACTTCGCGATGTGCGCGATCGCTTCGTCGAGGCCCGGGAGCGTCGAGATCGCGATGACGGGTGCGAGGAACTCCGCGTAGAAATCGGCTTCGGTCGCGTCCTTCAATCCCTTGATGCCGGCCTTCGCGAGGATCGCCTTCGACTCCGGGCAGCAGCGCATCTGCACGCGCTTCTCGGCGTAGATCTTGCCGATCAGCGGCAGGAAGCGCGGCGCGATCGATTGCGCGACGAGCAGCGTTTCCATCGTGTTGCAGGTGGCGTAGCGCTGGGTCTTCGCGTTGTCGGAGATGCGCACGGCCTTGTCGAGGTCGGCGGAGTCGTCCACGTAGACGTGGCACACGCCATCGAGGTGCTTGATCACCGGAACGCGCGCTTCGCTCGCGACGCGCTCGATGAGGCTCTTGCCGCCGCGCGGCACGATGACGTCGATGTACTTTTCCATCGCGATCAGCGCGCCGACGGCCGCACGGTCGGCGGTGGCGACGAACTGCACGGCCTCCTCGGGAAGGCCCGCGGCCTTGAGGCCCACCGCGAGGCATGCGGCGATCGCCTGGTTGGAGTTCAGCGCTTCGCTGCCGCCGCGCAGGATGCACGCGTTGCCCGACTTGAGGCACAGCGCGCCAGCGTCCGCCGTCACATCGGGGCGCGATTCGTAAATGATGGCGACGACACCCAGCGGCACGCGCATGCGGCCGACCTGGATGCCCGACGGGCGGGAGGTGAGGCCGGTGACTTCACCGATGGGATCCGGGAGGCGCGCGATCTGGCGCAGCCCGTCGGCCATCTCCTCGATCGCCTTGCCGGTGAGTGTCAGCCGCTCGATGAAGGCGTCGTCGTTGTTCTTGTCGGCGCGGGCGGCTTTCACGTCGCGCGCGTTCTCCGCGAGGATCGTCTTCTCGCGATCGATCAGTGCCTGCGCGGCCGCTTCGAGCGCATGGTTCTTGGCGGCACTGCTCGCGCGCGCAAGCTGCGCGGAAGCCGAGCGCGCGGCGACGCCGAAGGCCGTCATCGCGGCTTGCAGGCTCTCTTGCGGGCTCAGATCGTTGGGCATGTCCTACGCGGCTTCCTTCGCGAGCACGGGACGACCGGAAAGCCCGAGCGCCATTTCCAGCATGTTGCCCCAGGGGTCACCCGTCTCGACGCCTTTCATCATGCGGTCGATCCGGTGGGCTCGCAAGAGTTCGCGCGCGAAGCTCGCGGCGTCGTGGCGACGGGCGGTTTTCGCGACACGCGCCTGGCGATCGGGCGTGAGGTAGCGGCGCGGGCGCTGGCCGGCGGCGACGGTCATGAGGGTGCGCAGCTCGTCGCAGAGCTGCCACAGGAGCAGCGGCAGCGGCTCGCCCTCGGCTTCGAGCGATTGCAGCACGCGCGCCATGCGCGCGCCGTCCTGCGCGTGGATCGCGTCGATCAGCGCGTCGCGCTCGAAGCGCGAGACATCGGTCACGGCCTCGCCGATCGCCTCCAGCGTGATCTCGCCTTCGGGCAGCAGCAGCGCGAGTTTTTCCACTTCCTGTTTCGCAGCGAGGAGATTGCCTTCGACGCGGTCGGCAAGACCCTCGAGCACTTCGGCCGAGCCGCGCTGCTTGCCGAGCGCAAGCCGCTCCGCGAGCCACTCGGGCAGCTCTTCGCGCGTGACGGCCTTCGCCTCCACGCCCACACCCGCACCTTCGAGCGCGGTGAACCACACGCTCTTCGCCTGCTGCCAGTCGATCTCGGGAAGCATCACCATCGTCATGGTGTCGGGGATCTGCTTCCCGGCCCACGCGGTGAGCGCCTTGGCGCCTTCGACGCCGGGCTTGCCCGTCGGAATGCGAATCTCGAACAGGCGCTTGGTCGAGAAGAGCGAAAGATTCGAAGCCGATGCACCCAGGCGATTCCAGTCGCAGCCGGGCTCCGCGAAGAACACTTCGCGCTCGGTGTAGCCATCGGCGCGCGCGGCATCGCGGATGCGGTCGGCCGCTTCGAGGGCGAGCAGCGTCTCGGGTCCGTAGAGAACGTAGAGGGATGACAGCCCCTTGCGAAGCGCACCCGGGAGCTGCCGCGTGGAAATCTTCACAGGCCGCGCTTGACGACCGCGATTCGCCGCAGGATCAGGCCCGCCGATTCGGCGTACATGTCCTTGAAGAGGAGCTGTTCTTCGGCTTCCTTCGCGAGCGGCGCCGTTTCGCTGTAGGTGATGAGGCGGCGCACGACGATCTCCGAGGGCGCGATGAGCGGCTCTTCCTTGCCGGGCTCCGTGAGCTGGTACGAGGTCGTGAGCCGCAGCTCGTATTCGTACACGCGGCCCGCGCCCGTGAGCGTGAAGATCGTCTTGTCGCGCGTCTCCGTGATGATCCTGAGCGACGCCTCGGCCTTGGCGGGATCCGTCACGATCTGAGTGGAGCCGGTGGCGAGGCTGCGGCGAAGCTCGACCGCGACCTGCGAGGCGCCCACGCTCGACAGGTGCAGGCGCGAGATGCCGATGCGTTCCTCGCCGCGCAGCTGGAAGCCGCAGCCCGCGAGGGCGAGCACGGCGAGGCCGAGCGCGAGCCTAGACGACCACATTGACGAGCTTGCCGGGAACGACCACGACCTTCTTGGGCTTCTGGCCGTTGGTGAACTTGACCACGATCTCGCTCTGGAGCACGGCGGCCTCGATCTCCTCGCGCGTGGCCGAGGCGCTGACATCGAGGTGGCCGCGAAGCTTGCCGTTCACCTGCACGACGAGCGTGACGGTGTCCTTCGCGAGTGCCGCCGAATCCACCGCGGGCCAGGGCTGTTCGAGCAACCGCGTGCCCGGCCGGAGTTCCGCCCACAGCACGTTGGCGATGTGCGGCACGATCGGCGAGAGCATCAGCACCGCGTCCTCGAGCACTTCCTGGAACACGGCGCGCGCGGCGGGACTGCGATCCTTGTCCTTCACCAGCGAATAGAGGTTGAGCAGCTCGCGCACCGCGGCGATTGCGGTGTTGAACTGCCAGCGGCGGCCGTAGTCGTCGGCCACCTTGTCGATCGTCTTGTGGAGCTTGAAGCGCAGGTCCTTCAGCTCGGAGGAAAGGCCGTCATTGCCCTTCGCGCGCGCAACGACGCCGGCCTCGAGGTGCTCGTGGACCATCGCCCACACGCGGCGCAGGAACTTGAAGGAGCCGTCGATGCTCTCGTCGGACCAGAGCATCGTGTCCGTGGGCGGGCTTGCGGACATCACGTAAAGGCGCGCGGTGTCCGCACCGTAGCGGTCGATCATCTCCTGCGGATCGACGCCGTTCCGCTTGGACTTGGACATCGTGCCGATGCCCTCGTACGTGATCTCGGAGCCGTCGGACTTGAGCTTCGCGCCCGTGATCTTGCCTTCGGTGTTCTGCGTGATCGCGACTTCATCGGGCGCGAAATACTCGATGCCGCCCTTCGCTCCGCGCCGCGAGAAGATGTGGTTGAGCACCATGCCCTGCGTGAGCAGGTTCTTGAAGGGCTCGTCGATCTTCACGAGCCCGAGGTCGCGCATGGTCTTGGTCCAGAAGCGCGCGTAGAGCAAGTGGAGGATCGCGTGCTCGATGCCGCCGATGTACTGGTCCATCGGCATCCAGTATTCGCTGCGCGCGTCGACCATCGTCGTCGCACCCGGGCACGTGTAGCGCATGTAGTACCAGGACGAATCGACGAAGGTGTCCATCGTGTCCGTGTCGCGGCGCGCCGCGCCGCCGCATTTCGGGCACTTCGTCTCGTAGAACGCGGGCGACTTCGCGAGCGGGCTGCCGTGGCCATCGGGAACGAGGTCCTCGGGCAGCACGACCGGAAGATCCTTGTCGGGCACGGGGACATCGCCGCACTTCGGGCACAGGATGATCGGGATCGGCGTGCCCCAGTAACGCTGGCGCGAGATGCCCCAGTCGCGAAGGCGGTACTGCACGCGCTTCTTCCCGAGGCCCATCGCTTCGAGATCGCTCGTCACGCCGGAAATTGCCGCGGCCTGGTCGAGGCCGTCGTACTTGCCGGAGTTCACGTTGCGGCCCGGCTGCTCGTACCAGGCCTGCCACGCATCGGTGGAGTACGGCTGGCCGTCGACGTCGATCACCGGCTTGATCGGCAATCCGTATTGCTTGGCGAATGCGAAGTCGCGCTCGTCGTGGCCCGGCACCGCCATCACCGCGCCTTCGCCGTAGCTCATGAGCACGTAGTTGCCGACCCACACTTCGACGCGCTCGCTCGTGAACGGGTGGCGCACGTACAGGCCCGTGCGCATGCCCTTCTTTTCCATCGTCGCGAGGTCGGCTTCCTGCACGCCGCCCTTGCCGCACTCGTCGATGAACGCGGAAAGCGCCGCGTTGCCCTTCGCCGCTTCCATCGCGAGCGGATGTTCCGCGGCGACGGCAGCAAAGGTGATGCCCATGATCGTGTCGGCGCGCGTGGTGAAGACTTTCAGTCCCCCCTTGGCGTCATTCATGCGCCGGCCGGTCTCGTCGTCGTAGGGAAGCGTGAACGCCACACCCTCCGAGCGGCCGATCCAGTTGCGCTGCATCTGCTTCACCTGCTCGGGCCAGCCGAGGCCATCGAGCGCATCGACCAACTCGTCGGCGTACTGCGTGATCCGCATGTACCACATCGGGATCTCGCGCTTCTCGACCGTGGCACCCGTTCGCCAGCCCTTGCCGTCGATCACCTGCTCGTTGGCGAGCACGGTTTGATCCACCGGATCCCAGTTCACCAGGCCCGTCTTCTTGTAGACGATGCCCTTCTCGAGCAAGCGCAGGAAGTACCACTGGTTCCAGCGGTAGTACTCGGGAGAGCAGGTGGCGAGCTCGCGCGACCAGTCGATCGCCCAGCCCATCGCCTGGCACTGCTTCTTCATGTAGGCGATGTTGTCCCACGTCCACTTCGCCGGCGGCACGTTGTTGGCCATCGCGGCGTTTTCCGCGGGCAGCCCGAACGCATCCCAGCCCATCGGCATGAGGACGTTCATGCCCTTCATGCGCAGGTAGTGGTAGAGCGCGTCGTTGATCGTGTAGTTGCGCACGTGCCCCATGTGCAGCTTGCCCGAGGGGTACGGCAGCATCGAGACGCAGTAATACTTGGGCTTCGCGGAGTTGTCGGGCGAGGCGAACGCCTTGCGTTCGGTCCATTCGGCCTGGACTTGCGGTTCGATTGTTCTTGGTTGGTATTGCGAGTCCATGGCCTGCGCGGGGTGGGCTTGAAGCCGGGCGATTTTCGAGCGCAAATTATAGCAGCGGGGGGTGCATCCAAACCCTTGATTTGCCGTACTCATTGACGGACATTCCCATTGTCCTCGGAGGGAATCGGGTATGAAGAAGACCATCGCACTTCTGCTGGCTGCATTCGCGTTTTCGGCCGCTGCAAACGCACAGGTCGTGGGTACGGCCGAGGCCGTGCAGTTCCCGGCATTCCTCGAGCGGGGAGGCAATTCCGTGCCCCTCTCGCCGGGCACCTCGCTCCAGGCGAAGGACACGGTGCGCACCGGGGCGGGCGCGCGCGTGCTGATCAAGCTCACGGAGGGCAGCCTCGTGAAGCTGGGCGAGAACGCGCACTTCACCGTGGAGAAGGCGCAGCCCGTGGGCGTATTCAAGGCCACGCTCGGCGTGCTCCAGGGCGCCTTCCGCTTCACGTCCGACGCATTGCGCAAGGGCCTCAAGCGCGACGTCGAGATCAAGGTGAAGAACGTCACGGCCGGCATTCGCGGCACCGACTTGTGGGGCCGTTCGACGACCGATGAAGACCTCGTGTGCCTGCTCGAAGGCAACATCACCGTCGGAACGCAGGGCCATCCCACGGTCACGCTCGATACGCCGCTCGATTTCTACCGCAAGCGTTCCGACGCCGGTCCCGTGGTCGCGAAGGTTGATCCCGAGAAGGTGAAGGAGTGGGCGGCCGAGACGGAAATGGTGAAGGACGGGCCGATCGGGCGTGTCGGCGGTTCGTGGCGCGTCGTGGCCGCCGCCGTGGGCTCGCGCGACGAGGCCCTTGCGCTCAATCGCCGCGTGCGCGCTTCGGGCTACCCCTCCGAGGTGGCGCAGACGCCGTCCGACAAGGTTTACGTGGTGCAGGTGGCCGGGCTCGCGGGCGAACCCGAGGCGCGTGCGGTGATGGCAAACCTGCGCACGGTGGCCGGCGTCATCTCGCCTTCGGTGCGGCAAGGGCCTTAGTCGGCCACGATATAATCTGCACCGGGCGCAAGGCCGAGGCCTTGCGCCCTTTTTCTTTGTCGGGACGAACAAGAACATGAATGTGGGCACCCTTCGACGCATCTGCGGCGGCCTCCTGCTTTCGGCCGCGCAGCTCGTCCATGCGATCCCCGGCTATCTCGATACGTCCTTTGGAGCCTTCGGCTTCGCGCAGGTCCTCGCGGGCCCCTCGTACGACGAAATCCATGCCGTGCGCATCCAGCCCGACGGCAAGATCGTGGTCGCAGGCCAGAGCGCTCAAGGTCGCGGCCGGGCCTCGTTCGCCCTGGCGCGCTACAACGTCGATGGTTCGCTCGATGCGACGTTCGGCACGAATGGCGTCGTCGCGGCTTCGGTCAGCGGCGCCGACAGCCGGGCGTACGCGATGGTGCTGCAGGCCGACGGCAAGATCGTCGTTGCGGGCGCCGCCAACAACTCCAGCCCGCAATGGCTGGTCACGCGATTCAACGCCAACGGATCGCCGGATACCGGCTTCGGGAACGGCGGAAAGACCCTCGTTGCCACCGTGGCCGGCGCCGGAAGCGTGCAGGGCCTGGCGCTGCAGTCCGATGGACGCATCGTCATGACCGGCACCACGAACAGCGAGTTCGCCGTTGCGCGCCTCACCACCAGCGGCCTCCTCGATGCGACCTTCGGGTCGGGTGGCGTCACGGTCACTGCGCTGCCCGGCGACAATTGGGCCTATGCGCTCGCCGTGCAGGCCGACGACAGGATCGTCGTGGCCGGCACTGTCGGCCTCTCCGGGAATTTCGACTTCCTCCTGATGCGCTACACGGCGAGCGGCGTGCTCGACGCGAGCTTCGGCGGCACCGGCTACGTGGTCACGTCGCTGCAGGCGTCGTGGGACTGGGCCCGCGCGCTGCTGATCCAACCCGACGGCAAGATTGTGGCAGGCGGCTATAGCAGCAGCGGCAGCGACGAGGACTTCGGTCTCGTGCGCTATCAAGCCGACGGCACCCTCGATGCCACCTTCGGCAACGCCGGCCGCGTCACGAGCGGGTTCACCGCGGGCCACCACGACCGGATCCTCGGCCTCGCGCTCGCCGGCGACGGGAAGATCGTCGCCACCGGCTTCACGCGCAATGGCAGCGCGGCGACCGCGGATTTCGCGACGGCGCGCTACAACATCGACGGCTCGCTCGACACCTCGTTCGGTACCGGCGGCAAGGTCGTGACGCCGTTCGCTGGCGGTTGCAACATCGCGAACGCGCTCGCCATCCAGTCAAATGGCGCGATCGTGGTCACCGGCACCGCGCCGATGGTCGATGGCAATTCCGCGTTTGCGCTGGTGCGCTATTCGCAAACCGGGACGCTCGACGCGTCCTTCGGCAGCGGCGGCATCGTGCTCACGCCGGACGTGATGCACGCCGTCCCGAAGTTGAGCGGCGTGGCCGCATTGCCGGACGGACGAATCGTCGTTGCGGGCTCGGCAGGCGCCAGCGGCTCCGACGTCGTGCTGATCGGGCTGACCGCGAGCGGCGCCATGGATTCCACGTTCGGGCAGGCAGGCCGCGTGGTGACGGGTGGGGTTGGTAACCAGGTCGCGAATGCCATGACGGTGCGGCCCGACGGCAGGATCGTCGTCGTCGGCGGGGCGGCCGGCTCCAGCAATTTCCTCGTCGGGCAATTCAATCCGGGCGGATCGCCCGATGGCTCGTTCGGCACCGGAGGGCTGGTCACGCACGCCACGGGCAACGCGTCCAACCTGCGCGCCGTGGCCCTGCAGCCGGACGGCAAGATCGTCGGCGGTGGCTCGGTCGAGTATCTGGGCCGGCAGGCCTTCGCACTCGTGCGCTACCTTGCCAGCGGGCCGCTCGACGTGAGTTTCGGCAACGGGGGCCTCGCCATCGTGCCCTTCGGCAGCCTCGACGAAGGCATCTACGCGATCGCGATCCAGCCCGACGGCAAGATCGTCGCCGGGGGCGCCGAGCATGGCGCTTCGAATGAGTTCGCGCTCGCGCGCTACAACACCAACGGCTCTCCGGATGCGAGCTTCGGCGCCGGCGGCAAGGTCGCGGGCATCATGAACGGCGTCATCCGCTCGATCGTCGTGCAACCCGACGGAAAGATCGTCGTCGCGGGCGATTCCAAGCAACCGCTCGGCGCGCGGCGGGACTTCGGTATCGCGCGCTTCAATTCCAACGGCACCCTCGATGCGTCGTTCGGATCGAGCGGCCGCGTCTGGACGGAGTTCGGCGCGGACGCGCAGCCCGTTTCGGTCCTGATCAACGACGGGAAGCTCATCGTCGGCGGCTACAACGCCACCGCCACGAACTATTCACTCGCGCGCTACCTCGCAAACGGCACGCTCGATGTGGCGTTCGGGATCAGCGGGAAGATCTCGCATTTCGTCGGCACCGTGCCCGACTTCGCAGCGGCAATGACACTGCAGGATGACGGCCACATCCTGCTGGTCGGCAACAGTCCCTCCGCCGGGGTCGTCGCGCGCTTCCTGAACCCGGATTCGATTCCCTCGCCCTTTGCCTTCGCGCCGCTCGCGGGGCAGGCGCGCTCGACGCTGGTGCAGTCGGCGGCGATCACGCTCCGTGGATTCAACGAGTGGACGCCCATCTCGATTGTAGGTGGCGAGTACTCGATCGGTTGCACCGGCACCTTCACCGCGTCGACCGCCACGATCAGCTACGGCCAGACAGTGTGCGTGCGCCACACGTCGTCGGCTTCTTACGCGACGGTGACCACCACGACGCTCACCATCGGCGGCGTGTCCGCGGTCTTCACCAGTACGACGGCGGCGACCCCCCACTTGCTCACAGTCGCCAAGGCCGGGAGCGGCGGCGGCATCGTTACCGGCGACCTTGGCGGCGGCCCGACGATCATCAACTGCGGATCGGATTGCACGGAATCCGTACTGACAGGATCGATCGTGACGCTCACCGCGACGCCGGCCAGCGGCTCGAGTGTCGCGGGCTGGAGCCACTGCAGCGGCACGGCACCGGTTTGCGAAGTGCCGGTCAGCGCGGCGACCACCGTGACGGTCACCTTCGCCAGCAACCTGCCGCGGCTCGCGAACATCTCGACGCGCGGGCAGGTGCTGACCGGCAATGACGTGATGATCGCGGGCTTCATCATCGGCGGCCCCGAGGCCAAGACGGTGGTCGTCACCGTCGCAGGGCCGTCGCTCGTTGCCGCGGGCATCCCGAACGCGCTGGCAAATCCCACGCTCACGCTCGTGCGATCCTCCGATGGCGTCGTCGTCGCCACCAACGACAACTGGCTGGCGCAGCCGAATCACGCGGATGTGGCCGCGATACAAAACGCGGGCTTCGCGCCCGCCAATGCGCTCGAGCCGGCGATCATCGCAACCCTGGCACCCGGTGCGTACACGGCGATCGTGCAGGGCTCAGGCGGCACGGGCGTGGGATTGGTCGGCGTGTTCGAAGTCGATCACGCCGAGGCGCCGCTCATCAACATCTCGACGCGCGGCCAGGTACTCACCGGCAACGACGTGATGATCGCGGGCTTCATCATCCAGGGCAGCGGCACGAAGAGCGTCGTGGTGACGGTCGCGGGACCCTCGCTCACGGCCGCGGGCGTGCCGGGTGCGCTCCAGAATCCGACGCTCACGATCGTGCGTGCCTCCGACGGCGCGGTGATTGCGAGCAACGACGACTGGCAGGCGCAAACCAATCCGGCGCATGTGGCGGCGATCCAGAACGCGGGGTTCGCACCCGCGCATGTGAACGAACCGGCGGTCTTCCTCACGCTGCCGCCAGGCGCGTACACCGCCATCGTCCAGGGTGCGGGTGGCCGGACCGGTGTGGGCCTCGTTGCGGTGTACGCCGTCCCGTAGCCACCAGGAGCCTTAATCGGCTCGCTAGTTGTCGAATATTCCTGAATCCGGGAATCGTTCCCGCTGGTATGGTTATCGTCACGGCACGCACGCCGTAAGAACGCAATAAGAAGAGGGTAATCATGCGCACGCTGTCCTCGATCTTCGGCGCGGTGGCCGTTGTGGTCACCGCCATGTCCCTGGCGCCGGTTCCGGCCCTTGCCCACGACAAGCTGGGCGCCAACCTCAACTTCATTGGCGACTTCCGGCGCAACCACGAGTTCGTGGACGTCGTGAAGCAGTCGCGGCGATTCCTCCAGATCGGGCAGTTCGACGACTCGTCCCCGACGAACCTCGCGCCCATCGGCGCCGACGGCTGGCCCACCACGGACTTCCGCCTGTTCGCGATGGCCGCGCAGCAGAACACGCTGAGCCTCGCGGGTACCTACAAGATCGAATTCACGGGCCAGGCGACCCTCTCGACGGCCAGTGCCGGCGGGGGATCGACGATCGCGAACAAGGTGTACACCCCCGGCACGAACACCACGACCGCCGACCTCGTGGTGACCGCGGGTGCGGAGAACATGCTGATCGATTTCACCGCGACGGGCGGCACCGTGAAGAACGTGCGCGTGCTGCGACCGGGCTATCCGCTCGCGGGCACGCCGCTCCTGCACGCGCCGTGGAAGAGCCACACCGAACGCTTCGCGGTGCTTCGCTTCCTCGACTGGACGCGCACCAACGGCAACCGCGACACCACGTGGCTCGACCGCACCACGCCCGAGAAACGGCGCACCGAGGCCTACATCGCGCAATGGGAGACGGTGATCGCCGCAGCCAACGCGATGAATCGCGACGCGTGGATCAACATCCCGGTGCAGGCGAACGACGAGTACGTGACCAACCTCGCGACCCTCTTCCGCGACGGGCTGAATCCGAACCTCAACCTGTACGTCGAGTACGGCAACGAGCTTTGGAACTTTGCGATCCGCGACGTGGACCTCGACAACTTCGCGGGCAGCGTCTTCAACGGCGCGACCGTGAACCGCAACCTCGCGATCGCCTCGCTCGGCGGTTCGCCGCTGCGCCAGGCCTATCCGAGCGAGGGCGTGCCCGATGACACGACCATGGGCTTTCGCCGGGTGGCGATGCGGCTCATGGAGATCAGCAACATCTTCAAGACGGTATGGGGCACGCCCGCGCTCAACACGCGCGTGCGTCCCGTGCTCGCCGGGCAGATGGCCAACAGCTTCATCGTGAGCGAGGGCCTGCGCTTCATCGACGAGATCATGAACGTGCGGCCGAATACGGTCTTCTATGCGTTGAGCGGCGCGCCGTACATCTTCGCCGCCGCGATTCCCGACGGAAATGCCGACGAGACGCCGACGAACCTGACGGTGCAGGCGATCCTCGATGGGCTGGCCGCGGGTGTCGCGAACGCGCCGAGCGACGCGAACGCCTACCAGTACCTCTCGCACGCAGGGCTCGGCGCCTGGTACGGCCTGAAGGTCGTGGCGTACGAGGCGGGCTTCGACAACTTCGGCAACCAGAACATCGCCAACAAGCGGCTCGCGAACCTCGATCCGCAGATCCGCACGATCTGCGCGAACATGATCAACCAGTGGCACGGCTTCGGCTTCGACGTGATGCTGTGGTTCAACGGCGGCGCGGACAGCTACAACACGCAGTTCGGCATGTGGCCGCTGGTCGAGGATCTCGCGGTGCCTGCGACGCCGAAGAACCAGTGCATGGATGACATTCTCGCGGCGGCACTGCCGGCCGTCACCACGGGCACGTCGGTGGGCGCGCCCATTGCGGGCGGGAATTTCCGCGGCTCCGCGAGTCCGGCGGGAACGGTGACCGGCACCAATGGCGCGTTCGGCTTCCCCGGCTTCGTCGAATTCATGTTGCGCGCGGACACTGAAGGCACCTACCAGCTCGTCTTCACCGGCAGCGCTCCGCCCGGGGAGTTCTTCACGGTGCGGCTCAACAACGCGACGGTGACGACGAACGCGACGCTGCCCGCTGCCACCGGAGCCGGGGCACCGATCAGCGTCACGCTGCGCCGCGGCCTCAACGCGCTGCGCATCGCGCGCTCGACAGGTGGAGGCGCATCGTGGGCCATCCAGTCGTTCGCATTCACGCTCGTGGGCGATGCCACGCCCGACGCGTTCACATTCGCCTCGCAGACGGGCGTCACGCCCTCGAGCGTGGTCGTGTCTGCGCCGGCGACGATCGCGGGCATCACGATGGCGACCTCGATTTCCGTCGCTGGCGGCGAATACTCGATCGGTTGCACCGCCACCTTCACCGCCTCGACCGCGACGATCACCAACGGCCAGACGGTGTGCGTGCGCCACACGGCGTCGGCGAACTTCAACGCGGGCACGACGACCACGCTCACCATCGGTGGCATCTCCGCGTCGTTCACGTCCACCACCGGTCCGCCGCCCAATCCGCCGCGGCTCGCCAACATCTCGACGCGCGGCCAGGTGCTGACCGGCAACGACGTGATGATCGCCGGCTTCATCATCGGTGGGCCCACGGCGAAGACCGTCATTGTCACCGTCGCGGGTCCGTCGCTCGTGAACGCTGGAATCCCGAACGCGCTCGCCAATCCGCACCTCACGCTCATTCGCTCCTCCGACGGCGCGGTGATGGGCTCGAGCGACAACTGGCAGGACAACGCGAATGCCGCGGCGATCCAGGCGGCGGGCTTCGCGCCGGCGCATGTGGCCGAGCCGGCGGTCATGATGACGCTTGCCCCGGGGGCCTACACCGCGATCGTGCAGGCCTCCGGTGGCGTCGGCACGGGCGTGGGATTGGTCGGCGTGTTCGAAGTCGATCACCCCGAGGTGCCGCTCATCAACATCTCGACGCGCGGCCAGGTGCTTACCGGCAATGACGTGATGATCGCGGGCTTCATCATCCAGGGCACGGGCACGCAAAGCGTCGTGGTGACGGTCGCGGGACCCTCGCTTGTCAACGCGGGCATTCCCAATCCGCTCAGCAATCCGATGATCACGATCGTCCGCGCGTCCGACGGCGCGGTGATCGCATCCAACGACAACTGGCAGACGCAGACCAACCCCGGAGATGTCGCGCTGATCCAGAACGCGGGCTTCGCGCCCGCGAGCACCCTGGAGCCGGCCGTGTTCCTGACGCTGCCGCCGGGGGCGTATACCGCCGTCGTCCAGGGCGTGGGCAACGTCACGGGCGTCGGACTCGTCGGCGTGTTCCGGGTTCCCTGATCGTGTGAACGCGTGAAGCGCATCCTCGTGATCGGCTGCAACGGTTCGGGGAAGACTGTGCTCGCGCGCTGGCTCGCGGAGCAACTGAAGCTCCCGCTCGTCGTCCTCGATGCGCCGGCGGATCAGCCGGAGGCCGCGCCGCCCGAGGAAGCGTGGCGCAAGACCGTGCGCACGCTGGCCGATCGCGACGCCTGGGTCATGGACGGCACCTACTACGCGATGGCCATCGACCGGCTGCCTCCGGCCGATGGCGTCGTGTGGCTCGACTTCCCGCGCTGGCGCTGCGTCTTCAACCTCGCAACGCGCGAGCACGCCAGGATGCCGTACCTGCGCCACGCGTGGGGCCACCACAACGAGACCCGGGCGCGAATCGGCGCCGCGCTGCAGGGCGCGCGCTACCCCACGGTGGTGATCCTGCGATCGTCCGCGGAAGTTTCTCGATTTCGTTCGGAATTCGGGCTCCCGGCATGAAATAATCGATCCTCCGAAGTGGCCGGTCCGCCTTTCCCGCATGAGAACTATGAACACGAACGGCAGTACGGGTCGGCCTGCGAGCATCCTCCTCCTCCTCCTGCTGTTACTGGTTCCGGAACGCGCCTTTGCGCAGGCCTGGACTGGCAACGGGCCCAACGACAACTGGAGCACAGGCGCCAACTGGGCCGGCGGAGTCGCTCCGGCGAGCAGCAGTGGGACGGTCGTGACGTTCCTTATATCGCCGCGTATGTCGCCCATCGTCGACGTGCCATGGACGATCAATCGCATGGACCTGTTTTCCGGTGTGTACACCGTGACCGGCCAGGCGATCACCTTCGCTGGCGCGTCGCCCTTGCTGATTTCCAGTGCCCAGAATCACGTGGTCTCTGCCCCGCTGGTCATTCCGACTTCCCTGGAAATCTTCACCAACGTGAGCCTGCTGACCGTCTCGGGAGGGATCAGCGGAACGGGCGCACTGAGCGTCAATGGAATCGGCGCAGTGCGGATCGAAGGGGTCAATACTTTCTCGGGTGGAGTCAGTGTCGTTGGGGGCACGGCCCTCCTCGTGGTCGGGTCGATCCCGGGGCCGGTTACTGTTGGTATCGCTGCAAGGGTGTCTGGCGCTTTCGGCACTGTGGGCGGCGACGTCATCGTGCAGTCAACCGGCTACATCGCTTCCACGTCCTCTTACCTGGCGCTCAGCACCGGCAATCTCACGATCGCCGGGACGGCCCTGGTGCATATCGGTGGCCCGGCACCGGGCACGCAGTACGGGATCATCAACGTCACGGGTACCGTCAACCTCACCGGCGGGACGCTTGTGCTCACCGGTGGACATTCGCCGTCGCCGGGTCAGGTCTTCACCATCATCACCAACGACGGCGGCGAGCCGGTCACAAGTACGTTCGCGGGACTCCCGGAGGGCGGGACGGTTCTTCTCAACGGCGTGCCGCTGCGCATCTCCTACCTCGGGGGTACCGGCAACGACGTGACGTTGACCGCGTTGGGCGGCGCGCCTCCCGTCTCGGTGCCCACGCTTTCGCAATGGTCGCTCCTGCTACTGGCTACGTTCGTGCTGGGTATCGGATCGCTCGCCTCGAAGCGCAAGAGGTAACGCGATCACGATGGGCGATTACCTGGCGAACCTGAACCCGGAGCAACTGAAGGCCGTCACGCTTCCCCGCGAGTCCGCGCTGATCCTCGCGGGCGCCGGGAGCGGGAAGACGCGCGTGCTCACCACGCGCATCGCGCACCTCATCCAGTCGGGGCAGGCGAGCCCCGCGGGCATCCTCGCGGTGACGTTCACCAACAAGGCCGCGAAGGAAATGCTCACGCGGCTCTCGGCGATGCTGCCGATCAACGTGCGCGGCATGTGGGTCGGCACCTTTCACGGCATCTGCAACCGGCTGCTGCGCACGCACCACCGCGATGCCGCCTTGCCGCAGCTCTTCCAGATCCTCGATTCGGGCGACCAGCAGTCGCTGATCAAGCGGCTGGCGAAGTCGCAGGGCATGGACGACGAGAAATTCCCGCCGCGCCAGATGCAGAACTTCATCAACAACTGCAAGGAAGCGGGCCTGCGCGCCAACGCGGTGGAGGCGGGCGACGATTTCACGCGCCGCATGGTCGCGTTCTACGCGGACTACGACGCGCAGTGCAACCGCGAGGGCGTGGTCGATTTCGCGGAGCTGCTGCTGCGCACCTTCGAGCTGCTCGCGAAGAACCTGAACCTCCTCACGCACTACCAGGAGCGCTTCAAGTACATCCTGGTCGACGAGTTCCAGGACACGAACAAGCTCCAGTACAAGTGGATCAAGATGCTCGCGGGCTCCAACGGCTGCGTTTTTGCGGTGGGGGACGATGATCAGTCCATATACCGCTTTCGAGGAGCTGAAGTCGGCAACATGAACGACTTCGTGCGCGACTTCGCCGTCGAGCACGTGGTGAAGCTCGAGCAGAACTACCGCTCGCAGGGCCACATCCTCGATGCGGCCAACGCGATCATCGCGAAGAACAAGGCGCGCCTCGGGAAGAACCTCTGGACCTCCGAGGGCAAGGGCGAGCAGCTGCGCGTGTTCGCGGCTGCCACCGACTCCGAAGAGGCGCAATACATCGTCGATGAGGTGAAGCAGCTGCACCGCGAAGGCATGCCGATGAACGAGATCGCGCTGCTGTATCGCTCGAATGCGCAGTCGCGAGTGCTCGAGCACGCGTTGTTCCGCGCGCGTCTCCCGTACAAGGTCTACGGCGGCCTGCGCTTCTTCGAGCGCATGGAGGTGAAGCACGCGCTCGCCTACCTGCGCCTCGCGGGCAACCCGGACGACGACTCGGCCTTCACGCGCGTGGTGAACTTCCCCGCGCGCGGCGTGGGCGCGCGTTCCGTCGAGCAGCTGCAGGAAGCCGTCGAGCAAGGCATCAAGCCCAGCCTCATGTCGGCGGCGCGCGCCGGTGTCGTGAGTGGTCGGAGCGGCACCGCGATCGCCCAGTTCATCGCGATCATCGACCTGCTGCGCACGGCCTCGGAAAACCTGCGCCTTCCCGAGCTCATTGAAGAGGTGCTCGAACGCTCCAACCTCGCGGCGCACTACGCCGCCGAGCGCGATGGCCAGGACCGCGTGGAGAACCTGCACGAGCTGGTGAACGCGGCGACACTCTTCGCCGAGGAGTTCGAGCACGGCGAAACGCCCGCGGGCGAAGCGGAAGCCGATGTTGCGCCGGTCGGCACGCACCAGCAGCAGGTGCTCGCCGCATTCCTTTCGCACGCGAGCCTCGAAGCCGGCGAGCACGAAGCGGCGGCGGGCGCGGATGCGCTGCAACTCATGACCGTGCACTCCTCCAAGGGTCTCGAGTTCCACGCGGTGTTCGTTTCGGGTCTCGAGGAAGGCCTCTTCCCGCACGACAACAGCATGAACGAGGACGGCGGCCTCGAAGAGGAGCGCCGCCTGATGTACGTCGCGATCACGCGCGCGAGGAAACGCCTCTACGTCACCTACGCCGGCACGCGCATGCTCCACGGCCAACCGCGCTACGGGATGGTCTCGCGCTTCGTCGACGAGATCCCGGCCGAGCTGTGCAAATGGATCGTGCTGCCCGAGCGCGCGCAGACGCGCTGGAACTCGGGCGCGTCATCGAACTCCTCATGGGGCTCGGGCGGAGGGCGCGCGCCGCAGGCTGATCCCGATCGCTACGCCACCGCACCGCGCGCGAAGTTCGAGCTCGAGCGCCCCGACGCGCATCCCTTCGCCATCGGCCAGAACGTGCAGCACGCGAAGTTCGGCGAAGGCGTGGTGCTCAACTTCGAAGGCCGCGGCCTGGACGCGCGCATCCAGGTGCGCTTCAAGACCGACGGCACGAAGTGGCTGGCACTGCAGTACGCGAAGCTGACCGCTGCTTGACCGGCGGTTTGCCGGTCGGTGCGCTGCGGTCATCCTGAGCGCCACGAAGGATCTGCTTTTCGCGGGTGGACTTAGCCGCCCTCGAGGTTCATCCTGACGGCAGCAAAAGAATGGGGATCAACCCCATCCCTCTATCAGGGGAGGGAACGTGGCGCACCGCTCGTTACGCTGGTTCATCACCGCGGCCATCCTTGCGGCCGCCACCGCCTGCGCCCTCCTGGCGCTCGACGCCTACCAAGGCCTCGCCGATGCCCGCGAGCTGGTCGCGAAGGGCGGCGAGATCGAGGGAATCATCACCGATGTGGACGTCGCGGGAAGGCACCTTTCCTCGCGCATCTCCTACATCTACACCGTGGCGAGTGGCGCCCACACCCGCGTCAACCGGCCGATCCCGTACGCCGAGGTCGAGCGCCTGCGCCGGGGCGCGAAGATCAAGGTCTGGGTGGATCCGGCCAAGCCCGAGCAGGCCGTGACGGCCGCTGAAGTGGCCGAGCACGAGTCGGTGGTGAACCGGATGCTCTACCCGCTCGCGTGCCTCACGCTTTTCGCGTGGGCGATCGCGCGGATCATGGGGGGGCGGTAGGCGCGGGAGCGGCGGGAGGCGGCGTCTCGAAGACGTTGCGATACGCCACGTAGGTGCTGGCGAAGAGCGTGGGCAGCGCGACCAGCAGGCCCAGGCCCCACGGAATGAAGGCCACGATGAACATCAGGAAGATCGCGAGGAAGTAGACCGCGAGCGCACCCGGGTTGGAGACCATCGCATAGAGGCTCCAGCGCAGCGCGTGCGACGTGGACATGCCGTGGAACGCGATGAGGGCCGGCGCGAACCAGGCCGCCGCGGTCACCAGGGCGACGGTGAGGAAGCCGAACGCGAGGATCCACAGCTTGCCGTCGAGCGCGTTCGCGACATCCTCGGGCGTCATTTTCTCGGGCGACTCAAACATCGACGGAAAGCCCATCGCCCCCATCAGGAACGCGATGCCGATGCGAAGCAGCAGCAGGATCGCGCCCAGGTTCACGAGCGTGCGCACGTTGGAGCGGAACCCCAGGAAGAGGTCGGTCACCTCGAGCTTCTCGCCGGCGAGCTGCTTGTGGGCGGCGAGCGCGAAGCTCGCGAAGAACACGGGCTCCAGGAATCCGGAGATCGCGGGACCGATGAAGGGGATGAACGCGACCGCGAGCAGGACGACCAGGAACGAGATCGAAAGCGCGATCCACGCCATGGGCTGGGCGCGGAAGATCGCGAAACCCCCGCCCAGCCAGCTTGCCCCGCGCGAGGCGGGAACGTCGGCGACGACGATGCGCGGGGCCGGTGCGGCTTCGGGCGGGACGCTCACGCCACACTCGCTTCGAGCTCGCGGGCGTGCGCGACGTGGTGCTCGAGCAGCCGGCGCGAGAACGCGTGGTCCTTCGGAATCGTCATGTGCGAATCGCGCGGGAAATGGTTGTAGCCCAGGCGCCCCAGCCACGTGCGCAGCGCGGCTCGGCGCAGCATCGCGGGCCAGAGGGTGCGCTCGAACTCCGTGAGCGGCCGCAGGCGGTCGTAGCCTTCGATCATCGCGCGCGTGCGCTCCGGATCGAGCGTGGCCTCGGGCGTGGAGCACCAGTCGTTCACCGTGATCGCGAGGTCGAAGGCGAGCGCGTCGTCGCAGGCGAAGTAGAAATCGATCACGCCGCCGCCATGCTCGTCGTCCCACAGGATGTTGTCGCGGAAGAGGTCGCCGTGGATGATGCCCTGCGGCAACACCGTGTCGTCGTGCATCGCCTGGTAGCGGTTCTCGCTTTCGATCAGCGCGTTCTCCGCGGCGGTGAGGCGCGGGGCGACCTTCGCGGCGAAGTGCTCGCGCCAGGCGTGGCCATGCGGATTCGTGAGACCCGCGTCGTATTCGACGCCCGCGATGTGGATCGCCGCGAGGATCGAGCCCACGGCGCGGCAATCGGCCGGGCCCGGATGCATCTCGGGCGTGCCCGGAAGCCGCGAGACGATGCACGCGGGCTTGCCGTTCACGTTGCCGATGAACTCGCCGTCCTCGCGCGCCATCGGGGCGGGGCAGCGCACCTCGTGATGGGCGAGGTGATCCATGAGCCCCATGTAGAAGGGCAGGTCGTCGTGTGCAATGGTCTCGAAGAGCGTGAGGACGTACTCGCCCGTCGTGGTCGTCAGGAAGTAGTTGGTGTTTTCCACGCCCTGGGCGATGCCCTCGAGGCGTTCGAGCTCACCGAGCGAGTAATGCGCGAGGAGCGCGGCCGCATCGGCGGCCGTGACCGGCGTGAAGACGGACATGCGTCAGCCGCGACTCAGAATTCGACGAGGACCCACTGCGGGACGCGCACCCCGGAATCCAGGGTGTGGTCCTGACGCGAGAAGGTGCCATCGCCTTTTTGGTCGACCATCACATACGGCCGGCCATGTCCCGGCACGACGCGCATCATGTAGAGCTTGCCGTGCAGGCGGTATTCCGTGATGGTTGAATCGCCTTCCTTGCGCACCGTGAGCTGCGGCTTCAACTCCGGTTCGGCCACATCGGGCAACGGGGGCAGGGGCGGCGGTTCGATGAGCGCGGTGCTGCCCGGCGGAATCGGCCGCGCGCCCGACTGCGCAAATGCACCGGCGGCGGCTGTGAGGGCAACAAGGAAGATGAACGCGCGCTTCATGGAGGCACCTTAACATTAGAGCGCGAGTTCCGCCTCGCGTTCCGCCGGTGACGGGGTAAATCCACGCCTCTGGTAGTGCGCGAAGATCGTATCCACCACCGATTGTGCGTCGTCGCACAGGCAGAAGAGCTCGCGGTCGCTGGCGCTCACCATGCCCTCCTTCACCAGCGTGTTGTCGAACCAGTCGAGGAAACCCTTCCAGAAGGGCGAGTGCACGAGGATCAGCGGCACCTTGCGGATCTTGCCCGTCTGCATGAGCGTCATCACTTCGCTCAGCTCGTCGAGCGTGCCGAAGCCGCCGGGCATCATCACGAACGCGGCCGAGAGCTTCACGAACATCACCTTGCGCGCGAAGAAGTGCTGGAAGGTGTGGCCCACGTCCTGGTAGGCGTTGGCCCCCTGCTCGTGCGCGAGCTGGATGTTGAGGCCCACGCTGGGGCTCGGCCCGTCGAAGGCGCCCTTGTTCGCGGCCTCCATGATTCCCGGTCCGCCCCCCGAGATCACCGAGAAGCCCGCGTCGGAGAGCTTGCGCGCGATGTCCTCGGTGAGCACGTAGTACGGATGGTCGGGCGTGGTGCGCGCGCTGCCGAAGATGGCCACGGCGGGCTGGATCGCCTGCAATCGCTCGGTGGCGGTGACGAACTCTGCGATAATTTCGAACATCCGCCAGGCTTCGCGCGCAGAGTTCTGCGAACGCTGCACGAGCTGGGGATCGGACGGCTTGGGGACCTTGTGGTACATGGCGACACCCGCGGAAGTGAGATGACGGAAACAACGAAGCGCATCCTGCTGGTCGACGCCTTCAGCTATCTCTATCGCGCATTCCACGCGATCCGGGAGATGCGAAGCCCCGCGGGCGAGCCCACGAATGCGATCTACGGCGTGCTGAGCATGCTGAAGAAGCTCAGGCAGGATTACCCCTCGGATTATATCGCCTGCGTCTTCGATCCCAAGGGCAAGACCTTCCGCGACGAGATCTATCCCGAGTACAAGGCCACGCGCTCGGCGATGCCCGAGGACCTCGCCTCGCAGATCGACCCGCTGGTCGAGGCGATCGAGGCCACCGGCTGGCCCATCGTCGTGGTCGACGGCGTGGAAGCCGACGACGTGATCGGCACCCTCGCGTACAACGCCTCGCAGGCGGGTTGCCGCACGGTGATCTCCACCGGCGACAAGGACCTCACGCAGCTCGTGAGCGACAAGGTGCTGTGGGTGAACACCATGTCCAACGAGCGCCTCGGGCCCGAGGGCGTGAAGGAAAAATTCGGCGTGCCGCCCGAGCGCATCGTCGATTACCTCACGCTCGTGGGCGATTCTGTCGACAACGTGCCCGGCGTCGACAAGGTCGGCCCGAAAACGGCAGCGAAGCTCCTGCAGGACTACGGTTCGCTCGATGCACTCGTCGCGAAGGCCGATGAGGTGAAGGGTGTCGTCGGCGAGAACCTCCGGAAGGCGCTCGACTGGCTGCCCACCGCGCGCGTGCTCGTCACCGTGAAGCACGACGTGCCGCTGCCGTTCAACGTGGATTCGCTCACCTTCCGCGGCCCCAACAAGGAAAAGCTCCTTGCGCTCTACGATCGCTTCGGCTTTCGCACGATGCGCGACGCGCTGCTCAAGGACGATGCTCCCTCTCCCTTGGGAGAGGGCCGGGTAGAGGGTAGCGCGCCGCCGTCCCGAGCCGTCAACAGCGCGCAGCCGGCGAGCGTACCCACGCCGCCACCCACGCCGACCGCTTCGTTCGTCGCCACGCGCAACTACGAAACCGTCCTCACGCCCGAAGCGCTCGACAAGTGGGTCGCGAAGGTCGAGGGCGCACCGCTCGTGTGCTTCGACACCGAGACCACGAGCCTCGATCCGATGACCGCCGAGCTCGTCGGCCTCGCCCTCAGCGTGGAGCCGGGCGAGGCGGCCTACATTCCGCTGCGCCACACGTATCCGGGCGCGCCCGACCAGTTGCCCTTTGCCGCGACGCTCGCGCGCTTCAAGCCCTGGCTCGAGGATGCGAGCCGCGCGAAGGTCGCGCAGAACGCCAAGTACGACTGCCACGTGCTCGCCAATGAAGGCGTCCGTGTGCGTGGCATCGCACACGACACCTGCATCGCGTCGTATGTCATCGACAGCTACCAGCGCCACGACATGGATGCACTCGCCATGCGGCACCTGGGCGCGAAGACGATTCCTTTCGAGGATGTCGCTGGGAAGGGCGCGAAGCAGATCTCCTTCGCGCAGGTCGCCCTCGACAAGGCAACCGAATATTCGGCCGAGGATGCCGACGTCACGCTCCAGTTGCAGGGCGTGCTGGGTCCGAAGGTCGCCGCCGATCCCAAGCTCGACCGCGTCTACAGCGAAATCGAGATGCCCGTCTCGCGCGTGCTCTTCGCGATGGAGCGCAACGGCGTGCTGATCGACTCGCAGCTCCTCGCCAAGCAGACGCACGAGCTCTCCGAGAAGATGCTTGCCCTCGAGCACCGTGCCTACGAGGAGGCCGGGCAGCCATTCAACCTCGGCAGCCCCAAGCAGCTGGGCGAGATCCTCTTCGTGCAGAAGCAGTTGCCGGTGAAGAAGAAGACGCCCTCGGGCGCGCCTTCCACCGACGAGGATGTCCTCGAGCAACTCGCGCTCGATCATCCGCTGCCCAAGATCCTGCTCGAGCATCGCGGGCTCTCGAAGCTGAAGAGCACCTACACCGACAAGCTGCCGCGCATGGTGAACGCGAAGACCGGGCGCGTGCACACGAACTACGGGCAGACCGTCGCCGTCACGGGCCGCCTGTCGTCGACCGATCCCAACCTGCAGAACATTCCCGTGCGCACCGCCGAGGGCCGGCGCATTCGCGAGGCCTTCATCGCGCCGCCCGGATCGAAGATCGTCTCCGCGGACTACTCGCAGATCGAGCTTCGGATCATGGCGCACCTCTCGGGCGACAAGAGCCTCATCGACGCGTTCGGGCGCGGCGAGGACATTCACCGACACACCGCGGCCGAAGTGTTCGGCGCTGCCACGGCCGATGTCACGAGCGAGCAGCGGCGCTACGCGAAGGTGATCAACTTCGGCCTCATCTACGGCATGAGCGCGTTCGGTCTCGCGGGCAACCTCGGCATCGAGCGTTCGGCCGCGGCGAGCTACATGGACAAATACTTCGCGCGCTATCCGGGTGTCGCGCAGTACATGGAGCGCACGCGAGCCGAGGCGAAGGAAAAGGGCTACGTGGAGACGGTGTTCGGCCGCCGCCTGTGGCTACCCGACATCAAGAGCGCCAACGCGCCACGCCGGCAGGGGGCGGAGCGCCAGGCGATCAACGCGCCGATGCAGGGCACCGCGGCCGATCTCATCAAGCTCGCGATGATCGCCGTGCAAGGCTGGCTCGAGCGCGAGAAGCTCGCCACGCGCCTCGTGATGCAGGTGCACGACGAGCTCGTCCTCGAAGTGCCCGACACCGAACTCTCGCGCGTCAAGAGCGAAGTCGAGAAACTGATGATGGGTGTCGCGAAACTCGACGTGCCGCTCGTCGTGGAAGCCGGCGTGGGCGAGAACTGGGAGAAGGCGCATTGAGCGCGACGGTCGCGGAGGCAGCACGCCTTCTCGCGGCCGGTGAGCTGGTCGCGATCCCGACGGAGACTGTGTACGGCCTGGCTGCGGATGCCGCCAATCCCGCGGCGGTCGCGAAGATATTCACTCTGAAGGGCCGGCCCGCGGATCACCCGGTGATCGTCCATGTCGGCAGCGCGAAGGCGCTCGATGCCTGGGCCATCGACATTCCTGAAGCGGCGCGCAAGCTCGCCGCGGCGTTCTGGCCCGGTCCCCTGACGATGATCCTCGCGAAGGCGAAAGGCGTACACGCCTCCGTCACCGGCGGGCAGGCGACCGTGGGACTGCGCTGCCCGTCGCATCCCGTGGCGCAGGCGTTGCTCGCCGAGTTCGCGAAGGTGGGCAGCGGCGCGTTCGCCGCGCCCTCGGCCAACCGCTTCGGCCACGTGAGCCCGACCACGGTGGGGCATGTGCGCGACGAATTCGGGCCGGATCTCCCGGTGCTCGACGGCGGCCCCTGCGAGGTGGGCATCGAATCGACGATCGTGGATCTCTCGCGCGGCACCGCGGTCCTGTTGCGGCCCGGTGCCATCACGCGCGAGCAGATCGCGGCGATCGTCGGGGAAGTGCGCGAGCGTGACAGCGAAGCGCCGCGGGCCTCGGGCACGCTGGCCTCGCACTATGCGCCGCACACACCGCTGGAGTTGGTGGACGAGCATGCGCTCGAGCCGCGCGTCCGTGCGGCGGTCGCCAGGGGCGAGCGCGTCGCCGTCCTCGCCCGCGGTCCGGCGCGCGCATCGGCGGCGACGTCGTGGCATTCCGCCCCGGAAAGCGCCGCCGCGTACGCGCACGATCTGTACGCCAACCTGCGCCTGCTCGATGCAAGCGGCGCGGGATTGATCCTCGTGGAAGCACCCCCGCGTGATGCGGCGTGGGACGCCGTGAACGACCGGCTGGCGCGCGCGGCTAGCGAACCAGCTTTCCCTCGCGGCCGATCATCGTGATCTCCACGAAGTCGCTGCCGTTGTGCTTCTCGGGCGAGAAGCTCAGCTTGAAGCCGCCGAGGTTCTTGTCTTCCATCTTCTCGAATGCCGCAATGAGGCTCTCCCGCGTCGGGTTGCGTCCGGCGGCCTGCAGCCCTTCGACGAGCGCCTTGGCGTAGACGTAGCCCTCGACACCGGCGTGCGAGAAATCCTTCACGCCCTTGGGCGTGACGAGGTCCTGGTACTCGCGCACGATCGCGATGTTGCGGTCGGAGGGAAACGGCATGACCTGCGTCACGATCACGCCGCGCGATTTGTCGCCGATCGCCTTGTAGAGCGCGTCGGAGGCGATGATCGACAGCGCGAAGACCTGCGCCTGGTGCCCGGTCTTCGAGTACGCGTCGATCATCTTGGGCGCGGGTCCCGAAAGCGTGAGCATCAGCACCGCGGCGGGCTTGGCCTTTGCCGTCGCCTGCGCGACCGCGTCCATGTCGCTGCCGTCCTCCTTGTGCGACAACACGGAGGCCACTTCGAGGTTGTTCGCCTTCGCGGCTTCCTGCGCGCTCTTCAGCGCTTCCTTGCCGAAGCCGTTGTCGATGTACACGATCGAGACACGGGTCGTGTAGGTGTCCTTCAGGTGGCTCATCATCCGGCGGATCTCGTCGCCATAGCCGGCCTTCAGGTTGATGAGCATCGGGTTCCTCTTGGCGTAGAAGCTGTCCGCGCCCGAGGTGGAGCCGACGAGCGGGATGCGCTTCTCCGTGAGCGTGGGCAGCGCCGCGCCGACGTTGCCGGTGCCGGAGATCGCCCACATGGCGAACACACCCTGCTTCTCGAAGGCCTTGATGTTCTCCTTCGTCTTGTCGGGCTTGTTGCCGCTGTCCAGGCGCGCGACCTTGATCTTGCGGCCGTGCACGCCGCCCGCCGCGTTGACCTTGTCGAAGTACGCGTCGGCCGCCTGCAGCAGGGGTTTCATGCGCACGGCGATGGCACCGGTCAGGTCGACGTCCTGGCCGATGAGGATTTCGTTGGCGGTCACGCCCGGCGCGGCCCCCTGGGCGGCCAGGGCAAACAGGGCCGACAGGGCCGCAAGGCTCCTCTGGAAAAGCATCATCGGTGTCCCCTCCAATTTGGAGGATCACCGTAGCACGCAACCCCGTTAGCTAACATAGGGTGAATAATTCACATACCCGTTACCTGTAGGGCGGTAACGAAGGGTCATGCGATAGTAAGGAAAAGGGGGGGCCATGAAAGACGAACCCGCCAAGGACGATGCCAACGTCCTCAGCGCCGACGACGTAGCCCGGCTCTCGAAGCTTGCCTATGCGCGCCAGTTTCCCGCGCGCGCCGTGATCGTGACCGAAGGCGAGGAGACCGATGCGCTCTACGTGATCCTCGAGGGCCGCGCCAAGGCCTACGTGAGCGACGCGGCCGGCAAGGAAGCGGTGCTCTCGATCATGGGGCCGGGCGAATACTTCGGCGAGCTCTCGATCGACGAGCGCCCGCGGTCGGCTTCCGTGATGACGCTCGAGCCCGCGCGCCTGCTCGTGATTCCCAACGAGAAGTTCCGCGCGTTCCTCGCGGAGGATCCCGAGTTCACGCTGCACTTCATTCGCAAGCTCATGCACCGCATCCGCGAGCTCACCAAGCTCGTGGGCAGCCTCACGCTGCTCGATGCCTACGGGCGGGTCGCGCGCCTGCTGCTGGAATCCGCGGTGGAAGAGAATGGGGTGCAGGTCGTGCCCGGGCGACTCACGCAGGCCGATGTCGCGAGCCGCGTCGGTTGCTCGCGCGAGATGGTGAGCCGGATCTTCAAGGAGCTCACGCGCGGGGGCTACATCGTCGTGGATGGCGAACACCGCATCACGATCGTGAAGCGGCCTCCCGACAAGTGGTGAGGACTAAAGCTTTCAACACGGAGGACACAGAGGACACGGAGGTATCACGGAGGAGTACCCCTTTTGTTAAGGATAGAGGAGGGGCGGCGTCACGATGCCTCGGGATCGCGAATCGCAAGCCATTGCCACCCTTCTTTTCCTCGCCTTTCGCCTTGGCAAAAGGGGTACTCCTCCGTGATACCTCCGTGTCCTCTGTGTCCTCCGTGTTGAAGGCTCTAGTTCTTGAGACTCAACCGGGCCTGACTTCGAAAGCGGCCGTTCCGGTCGCAATGCCAGAAGCATCGCGCGTGCGTTCCTCGAAGCGCGCCGCGCCGCCGGGTGTGACGGTCAGCACGGTCGAAGCGCGCGTGCCGTAGTCCGCGCCGGTAATCAGCGAAGGGGCGAGCCGCCGTTCCCAGTCGAGGCCCACGCCGGTATCGGGAAGCTCCGCATCGGGCGCGGCCTTCGTTTCACCGAGCATCGCGAAGAGCCGGTTCACCGGGTTGTCTTCGGCGAGCGCCTCGCGCATCGCATCGCGCGCATGCCGCACCTTGGGCCACGGTTCGTCGAGCCGGTGATTCGACAGCCCATGGATGCCCGGCGCAATCGCGAGGACCTCGGCCTGGCGGCTGCCGAAATAGAACAGGCTGGCGCCATCGCCGACGATCAGGTTGAAGCCGTTGTAGTGCCCGGCGCGCGAGGCGAGGTGGCCCGCGAAGGCTTCGGGCGAATCGGTTCCGAGCAGGAATTCCGTGACGAGCGTGCCGCGCGAAAGCGCGGTGGAACGGCGGTCGGCGGGATCGCGGAAGTTGGTGATCGCGGCGAAGCGGCCGGTGCGCGTGTAGCCCATCCAGGTGCCGCCCGCCTGCAGGTCACGGCCCGCGAGCAACTGCGGATGCTCGGGCCACCAGTGCGCTGCTTGCGTGGGGCGCTCGCGCCACTCGTCGCGGTTCGCGGCGACCACCAGCGGGTACGTGGGGTGCGCCCGCCACGCGAGCGCGATCAGGCACATCGCGCGACCGCAGTTACTCCTGGGACGCGAGGAGCTTGTCGAGGCCGGCCTTGTAGCGCGCGACGTCGAACGAGCCGCCCGAGGCCATCATTTCCTGCATCTCCTTCTGGATGACGCGCGCGATCAGGTTCTTCGCCTGCGAGGGCGAGCGCTCCTTCGCGATGAGCTTGTCGTAGGCCGCCTGCGTTTCGGGTGGATCGCCGCTCGCAATGTGGTCGTCCACGATCTGGATGAAAGGGTCCTTCAGGGTCTTGTCGGCATCCATGTGCGCTTCCTCCGAAAATTCAGGTTATCGCTTTTTCGCGGCGTTCGAAAGCGCCGGCCGGGTCAGGATATCCGTGCGGGCAGCCAGGTCACGATCGCCGGGAAGAAGTAGATCAGGCCCACCGCCGCCGCCATGATCAGGAAGAAAGGCAGCGTGACCTTCGCGATCCACGGGACCTGGCGCTTCGTCATGCCCTGGAGCACGAAGAGGTTGAAGCCGACGGGTGGGGTGATCTGCGCCATCTCCACCGCCATCACGATGAAGATGCCGAACCAGATGAGGTCGATGCCCGCGCGCTGGATCGTGGGCAGGATCACGCCCATCGTGAGCACCACCATCGAGATGCCGTCGAGGAAGCAACCGAGGACCATGTAGAACACGAGCAGCCAGAAAAGCAGCCAGAAAGGCGCGAGCCCGAACCCGGTGATGAATTCCGCGAGCCGGCGCGGAAGGCCGATGTAGCCCATCGACAGCGTGAGGAACGCAGCGCCCGCGAGGATGAGCGCGATCATGCAGTACAGGCGCGTGGCGCCCATGAGGCTTTCGACGAACACGCGACGGCTCAGCGATCCCTGCACGGCCGACAGCACCAGCGCGCCGACGACACCCAGCGCCGCGGCTTCCGTGGCGGTGGCGATGCCCACGTAGATGGAGCCGAGTACCGCGGCGATGAGCGTCACCACCGGGATGAGATGGCGCGAGGCGTGCACCTTGCGCGCGAACGACATCGGCGCGTCGGGTGGCGGGATGCGCCCCGGATGCGCGAGCGACCAAACCATCGTGTAGGCCATGAAGAGTGCGGCGAGCATCAGGCCCGGAATGACGCCCGCGATGAAGAGCCGCGTGATCGACACTTCGGCGGTGACGCCGTAGACGATCATGATGATCGAGGGCGGGATCATCAGGCCCAGCGTGCCCGCGCCGGCGAGCGTGGCGAGCGTCATGTCCTCGGGATAGCCGCGGCGCGCGAGCTCCGGCAGCGTCATCTTGCCGATCGTGGCGCAGGTCGCCGCGCTCGAGCCCGACACGGCCGCGAAGATCGTGCAGCCGACGATGTTGGCGTGCAGCAGGCGCCCGGGCACGCGCTGCAGCCAGGGTGCCAGGCCGCGGAACATGTCCTGCGAGAGGCGCGTGCGGAAGAGGATTTCGCCCATCCATACGAACAGCGGCAGCGCGGTGAGCGTCCAGGACGAAAGCGATCCCCACATCGTGACCGCCATCGCATCGCCGACCGGTCGCGAGGTAAAGAGCTCCATGCCGATCCACGCAACCCCCAGCAGGGTGAGGCCTATCCAGACGCCGCTTCCGAGGAGCGCGAAGAGCAGGACCACCAGCGCAATCGTGATGAACAGGTCCATGGCGCTATTCGATCGCGGCCGGCGCGCCCGCGTCCTTCGGTGCGTCGCGCTTGCGGCCCCGCGCGGCGAGCACGAGATCGTCGGCCATGGCGACGGCGAGCACGATCGCACCCGCGGCCATGGCGAGCTGCGGAATCCACAGCGGCGTGGCGTCGTTGCCCTGCGAGACGTCGTTGAAGGCATGCGACTGCCAGGCGAGCCGCACGCTGAAGACGGCGAGTGCCGCGCAGAAGAACGCGCCTACGCCATGGCACCACAGCTCGAGCGCGTGGCGCACTCGCGGGCCGAAGCGATCGAGGAAGACCGTCACGCGGATGTGATCGCCGCGCTTGAGCGTGTGCGCGAGCGCAAGGAAGCTCACCGCCGCCATGCAGTAGCCGGCGTAGGCGTCGGAGCCGCGCAGGTTGAATCCGGCGAGGCGGCCCACGACGCTCGCGAGCACCATCGCGAGGATGCCCACCATGAAAAACGCCGCAGCCCAGGCCGCGGCGTCGTAGAGCAGGTCGAGGGCCTTCCTCACCCGTGGAACGCTACTTCTTGTTGAAGGCGTCGACGATCGCCTTGCCATCGGCACCGGCGCTCTTCAGCCACTCCTCGGTCATGGTCGCGCCGACCTTCTGGAAGTCGGCCTTGAGCTGCGCGGACGGCGGCACCACGTTCATGCCGTTCTTCCTCAGCTCCGCGAGGTACCACGCCGTCTTCTCCTCGGAAACCTTCCAGCCGCGCGCTTCGGCATCCGCCGCGGCCTTGAGCACCGCGTCCTGGCTCGCCTTGTCGAGCGCGTCGAAGGCCTTCTTGTTCACGAACACGACGTTCTTCGGAAGCCACGCCTGCGTGTCGTAGTAGTTCTTCACGACTTCCCACGCCTTGGTGTCGTAGCCGGTCGCGCCCGAGGTGATGTTCGCGTTGACCGCACCGGTGGCCATCGCCTGCGCGAGCTCCGCGGCCTGGATGGTCACGGCCTGCGCGCCCGCGAGCTCGGCGATACGCGAGGTCGCGGGGTTGTAGGCGCGCATCTTCAGGCCCTTCATGTCCGCGATCGAGGCGAGCGGCTTGGTCGAATAGATGCCCTGCGGGGGCCAGGGCACGGCGTAGAGCACCACCATTCCCTGCTTCGCGAAGCGCTCCTCGATCGCCTTGCGCGACGCCGTCCAGAGGCGCTTGGCATCCGGATAGCTCGTCGCGAGGAAGGGCACGGAGTCGATGCCGAAGACCGGATCCTCGTTGGCGTATCCGGAAATCAGGATCTCGCCCGCCTGCGCCTGGCCGCCTTGCACGGCGCGCTTGATCTCGGGTGCCTTGAAGAGGGAGGCACCGGCGTGCACGGTGATCTTCACCTTGCCGCCGGTGGCCTTGTCGATATCCGCGGCGAATTGCACGACGTTCTCGGTGTGGAAGTTCGTCGCGGGGTAGGGCGTGGGCATGTCCCACTTCGTCTGGGCGTGGACCGGAAGGGCGAACGCGGCGGCGAGGATGAATCCGGAAATGCGCTTCATGAAACGACTCCGTGGGGTGGCCAATGCGATACTTTAAAGCAACGCTCGAAAAGGGAAGGTTCGCATGGCCGGCTGGCAGTTCTGGATCGATCGCGGCGGCACGTTCACCGACGTCGTGGCGCGCCGCCCGGATGGCGAGCTCGTCACGCACAAGCTGCTCTCGGAGAACCCCGAGCAGTATCGCGACGCCGCCATCGAGGCGATCCGCCGCCTGCTCGAGGTGCCAGCGGGTGCCGCCATTCAGGTCGACAAGATCGACGCCGTGAAGATGGGCACGACGGTTGCCACCAACGCGCTGCTCGAACGCAAGGGCGAAGCGACCGCACTCTTCATCACGAAGGGCTTCCGCGACCAGCTGCGCATCGCCTACCAGAACCGGCCACGCATCTTCGATCGCCACATCCGCCTGCCCGAGATGCTCTATCGCAAGGTCATCGAGGTGACCGAGCGCGTGGATGCGAAAGGCGCGGTGGTCACGGCGCTTGACGAAGCGCAGGTGAAGCGCGACCTCGCCGCGGTGCGCGCCGAGGGTTACGCGAGCACCGCCATCGTCTTCATGCACGGCTATCGCTATCCCGCGCACGAGGCGCGCGTGGCGGCACTCGCGCGCGAAGCCGGCTTCACGCAGGTGTCGGTGTCCCATGTCACAAGCCCGCTCATGAAGATCGTCTCGCGCGGGGATACGACCGTTGTCGATGCGTATCTGTCCCCGATTCTGCGTCGATACGTCAACCAAGTCGCCGGCGAATTGCCTGGTGCACGACTGATGTTCATGCAATCGAACGGCGGCCTCACCGACGCGCATCGCTTCCAGGGCAAGGACTCCATCCTCTCCGGTCCCGCGGGCGGCATCGTCGGCATGGTGCGCACCTCGGAAGCCTCGGGCTTCGACAAGGTGATCGGCTTCGACATGGGCGGGACGTCGACGGACGTGTCGCACTACGCGGGCGAACTCGAGCGCGAGTTCGAAACGCAGGTGGCGGGCGTTCGCATGCGCGCCCCCATGATGTCGATCCACACGATCGCCGCGGGCGGCGGCTCGATCCTGCATTTCGATGGCCAGCGCCTGCGCGTCGGCCCGGATTCCGCCGGCGCGAATCCCGGCCCCGCGTGCTATCGGCGCGGCGGCCCGCTCGCGGTCACCGATTGCAACGTGATGCTCGGAAAGATCCAGCCCGCGTACTTCCCGAAGGTTTTCGGGCCGCAGGGCAATGAAGCCCTCGACGCGGCGGTGGTGCGCGAAAAGTTCGTGGCGCTCGCGGCCGAGATCGAGCGCGCCACCGGCCGGCGCCAGACGCCCGAGCAAGTGGCCGAAGGCTACGTCGCGATCGCGGTGGCGAACATGGCCAACGCGATCAAGTTCATCTCCGTGCAGCGCGGCCACGATGTCACCGGCTACACGCTCGCGTGCTTTGGAGGCGCGGGCGGCCAGCACGCGTGCCTCGTCGCCGACGAGCTCGGAATGCAGCGCGTATTCATCCATCCGCTCGCCGGCGTTCTCTCGGCTTACGGCATGGGGCTCGCGCAGGTGCGCGCGATGCGCGAGGAAGCGCTCGAGCAGCCGCTTGCGCCCGCAGCCATGCCCGCGATGCGCACGCTCGCCGCGAAGCTTGCCGGCCAGTGCCGTGCCTCGCTCGCCGAGCAGGGCGCGGAGCTCGAAAGCGTGATCGAACGCGCGCACGTGAAGTACGACGGAACCGATACCTCGCTCGCCGTGGCGCTGGGCGAACCGGACGCGATGCGCGCGGAGTTCGAAGCCGCGTACGGCAGCCGCTTCAGCTTCCTCATGCCCGAGCGCTCGCTCGTGGTCGAAACCGTTTCCGTCGAAGCCGTGGGCAAGTCCGATGCGCCGCCCGAAGCGCCGACGACGGACTTCGACAAGCACCAGGGGCCCGACCCGGCGTACGACCACATCACCATGAACACCGGCGGCAAGACGCATCGCACGCCGGTGTACAACCGCGAGCGGATCACCGTCGGCCAGGAGATCGCCGGCCCGGCGATCATCACCGAAGCCAACGGCACGACGATCGTCGAACCCGGATGGCAAGCCGTCGTCACGAGCTTCGACGGACTGGTCCTCGAGCGCGTCGTTCCGCGCGAGCAGCGCTATGCCTCCGGCACGCGGGCCGATCCCGTGATGCTCGAGGTCTTCAACAACCTCTTCATGTCGATCGCCGAGCAAATGGGTGTTCGCCTCGCGCAGACGGCGTACTCGGTGAACATCAAGGAGCGCCTCGACTTCTCCTGCGCGCTCTTCGACGCCGAGGGCAACCTCATCGCCAACGCGCCGCACATGCCCGTGCACCTGGGCTCGATGGGTGAATCGATCAAGGCCGTCATCCGCAAGAACGAAGGGAAGATGACGCCAGGCGATGTTTTCGTTCTCAACGATCCCTACAACGGCGGCACGCACTTGCCCGACGTCACGGTGATCACGCCTGTCTATCCCGACTCCGCCCCTCCTGAATCCGCGGCAATCGGCGGGGGTGATCGGCGTTCATCGGCGGTTCCAAAGCCCTTGTTCTATGTAGCGAGCAGGGGGCACCACGCCGACATCGGCGGCATCACGCCCGGCTCCATGCCGCCCTTCTCGAAGAACGTCGAGGAGGAAGGCGTCCTTCTCGACAACGTGAAGCTCGTCGAGAACGGCCGCATGCGCGAAGCGGAAATGCGCGCGCTCCTCGCCGGCGCCCGCTATCCCGCGCGCAACCCCGACCAGAACATCGCGGACCTGCGTGCGCAGATCGCCGCCAACGAGAAGGGCGTGCAGGAATTGCGCCGCATGGTTTCGCACTTCGGCCTCGAGATGGTCCAGACCTACATGAAGCACGTGCAGGACAACGCGGAGGAAAGTGTCCGCCGCGTCATCGGCGTGCTGAAGGATGGCGCGTTCGAGTACGAGATGGACAACGGCGCGATGATCCGCGTGAAGATCACCATCGGCGCCGACCGCCGCAGCGCCACGATCGACTTCACCGGCACCAGCGCGCAGCTCGCCTCCAACTTCAACGCGCCCTCGGCCGTGGTCTATGCCGCGGTGCTCTACGTCTTCCGCACGCTGGTCGATGACGAGATCCCGCTCAACGCGGGCTGCCTCAAGCCCCTCGAAGTCATCATTCCCGAAGGCTCGATGCTCAACCCGAATCCGCCGGCCGCCACGGTCGCGGGCAACGTCGAAACCTCGCAATGCATCACCGATGCGCTCTATGGCGCGCTCGGCGTGATGGGCGCGTCCTACGGAACGATGAACAACTTCACCTTCGGCAACGATCGCTACCAGTACTACGAGACGATTTCGGGCGGAACGGGCGCGGGGCCAGGCTTCGATGGCGCCGATACGGTGCAGGCGCACATGACCAACTCGCGCCTGACCGATCCGGAAGTCCTCGAATGGCGCTTCCCGGTGCGGATCGACGAGCACGTCATCCGAAAAGGCAGCGGCGGCGCCGGAAAGTGGCGCGGCGGCAACGGCGCAACGCGCCGCGTTCGCTTCCTGGAGCCGATGACGGCTGCCATCCTTGCCGGACACCGCCGCATCCCGCCCTACGGCATGGCGGGCGGCAAGCCGGGTGCGCTCGGCGCCAACTGGGTCGAGCGGGCCGACGGCTCGCGCACCGATCTTTCCTTCGCCGACGAGACGCAGATGGGCGTGGGCGACGTGTTCGTGATCGAGACCCCGGGCGGCGGGGGCTACGGGTAAGCCGCGCACTCATGGGTGCATACCTTTCAGAGGAACAGCTGGACGCGTACAACCGGAACGGATTTCTCGTGATTCCGGACTTCGCGGACGCGGCGCGTTGCCTGGCGCTTCGCGAGCGCGCACTCCTGCTCGCGCGCAAGCACGTGCCGCCGCCGGACCAGGCGACGGTATTCACCGCGGACGGCGGCGATCGCCACGTAGCGGAGCGCTACTTCCTGGGCAGTGGCGAGGCGATTCATTGCTTCTTCGAGAAGGACGCCTTCGACGCCGCAGGACGCCTGCGCGGCGAGGCGCACCTGTCGCTCAACAAGATGGGGCACGCGCTGCATGACCTCGATCCTGTCTTCGATGAATTCAGCCGGGCACCAGAGCTCGCCGCCATCGCCGGGGATATCGGCATGGCCGAGCCGCGGCTGCTGCAGTCGATGTACATCTTCAAGCAGCCGCGGATCGGCGGCGAAGTCGTCTGCCACACGGACCACACGTACCTGTGGACCGATCCGCCGAGCGCCGTCGGCTTCTGGTTCGCGATCGACGATGCGACGACCGAGAACGGTTGCATGTGGGCGTTGCCGGGGGGCCACCGGTTGCCCGTGAAAGCGCGGTCGAAGCTGAACCGCGCGCGCACGGCGACGGAGCTCGAGATCCTCGACACGGTTCCGTATCCGACCGAGGGACTCGTAGCGCTCGAGGCGGCTCGCGGCACGCTCGTCCTGCTGCACGGTGCGCTGCCGCACCTGTCGGGCCCCAATCGCAGCGACAAGCCGCGGCACGCGTATACGGTGCACGCGATCGACGGTGTCGCGAGCTATCCAGACGACAACTGGTTGCAGCGGCCGAACCTGCCGCTGCGCGGGTTCAGCTGAATCCTTGGCAGGCCCGATAATGGTCGCCCAGCTCCCCGAGTGACCCATCCCATGACACGTCCCGACCTGACCCGCCTTTCCATCGCGCTCGCCAGCTTGTCGCTGGTCCTCTCTGCTTGCGCGCAGACGGGTGCACCTGTCGTGCCTCCCCCTGTCACCGGCATCGCCTCCTTCAACATGGGGTGGGCAGGCACGCCGGCTGAATTCGCCAGATATTTGTCGGTGTGCTCGGCACCCGCGGTCAAGTACTGCGACACCCGTCCGCGCATCGAGCGCGGGGCAACGGTAGCGACCGATGCGGAAAAGGCGCGCGCCGCCCAGTGCCAGGAAGGCACGCTGGCCGCCGCGGGCGGCCGCAATGCGTCGATGATGGTGCCGCCCTGCAATGCCTATCGCCCGCCGCGCACTCCGCCAGGCAGCCCGCGCATCGACCCGGCGGTGTCGCGCGTGCCTGCGGCGTACCAGGAGAAGATCAACCAGCTCGCCACCACTGTGGATGGTCTGATCGCGAACGATGGCGTGCGCGTCATCGCCTTCCAGGAAGTGAGCGGTACCGAGGTGATCAAGCTGGTGCTGGGCACGCACGCGGACAAGTTCGACGTGTGCGCCGCAAAGCACGATGCCTTCCAGACGCTGGCCTTCGCGTGGGACAAGACGCTGACCACCCGGCCCGGCGTTTGCGAGACCGAGTCCACGCTCGCCATCCTCGACCCTGCCAACGATCCCGCGGCCTTTCGCCGCGTGCGTCCCGGCCTTGCGCTGTCGCTCACGGTCAACGGCGAACCGGTGACGTTCATGAACGTGCACCTGAAGGCCGGTTGCGCGAGCGTCACCAACGAAGATGTGCGCTTTCCCGGACGCCTGCTCGATGATCCGGCCGAAGCGTGCGAAGTGCTCAACCGCCAGGTGGCGCCGCTCGAGGCGTGGATCGAGTCGGTCGCAAGCAAGTCCCCGCGCTTCGTGTGGATGGGCGACTTCAACCGCCGCGTCGACGACGAAGAGAAGTTGGCGATCGCGAAGGACAAGGTGCGTTCCGACGGCAGCGACCCGGCCGGCGCGAACAAGGGAGCCAACGGCAAGGTGGCCACCCGCTATCTATGGCCGGAGCTCAATGACGGCACGCCGGTACTGCACCAGGTCCCGCTGTCCACGAAAGAGGGCGGCTGCACCGGCTTCACCGGCCTCGATCACATCGTCATCAGCGAGGCGATGAAGAAGGTCAACGAGGGCGTGGTGTTCTCCAGGAAGGTCGCCGTCGCCGAGAAGCCCGGCCAGGGCATCGAGACCAGTGACCACTGCCCACGGATGGCGAAGTTGAGGTTCTGAGCGCGCGGAGCTACTTCCGGGGGCCGGAGATGTACACGACGATCGCTGCGACGACCCCAGCCATGAATACCAGCGCGCCGTAGTAGCCCGTGGCTTGCAGGCCCTTGGCGCCGAGCGTGAAGTTCGCGACGGCTCCGAGGGCGAGGGCGGCGACGCCCGCCTGCCACAACGGGAACGAATGTCCGGTGACGCGCTGGACAACGAACACCCACGGGGCGATGACCAGGACGGCCAGGAGGCAGACCGCGGCGAGCTCGAGCATGGAGCGATGTTAACTTTTGTTGAGGTTGACAAGCTCCGCGAATCAGCGGTTCGACAATGCTTATGTGTGAAATTTAACTTTCTCCGAAATAGCGCTGCGTATAAAATAGGCACCTTTTCCGCGTGAAACCCACGCGCGAAAAACCGACCGAGTACCGCAGTGAAAATCGGACCCCACCAACTCAAGAACAACCTCATCGTCGCGCCCATGGCCGGCGTGACGGACCGGCCTTTCCGGGTGCTTTGCAAGCGCCTGGGTGCCGGCATGGCTGTTTCCGAGATGGTCGCGTCCAATTCGCTGCTCTGGGGCTCGGAAAAGACCATTCGCCGCGGCAATCACGAGGGTGAAGTCGAGCCCAAGGTCATCCAGATCGCCGGAGCGGACCCGGAAATGATGGCCGAGGCCGCGAAATACAACGTCGACAGCGGCGCCCACATCATCGACATCAACATGGGCTGCCCGGCCAAGAAGATCTGCAACGTCGCCGCCGGCTCCGCGCTCCTCAAGGACGAAGCCCTGGTCGCGAGGATCGTCGATGCGGTCGTGAAGGCGGTGAACGTCCCCGTCACGCTCAAGATCCGCACCGGCTGGAGCAAGGACAACCGCAACGCGCTCGCCATCGCGAAGATCGCCGAAGATCACGGCATCCAGTCGCTCGCCATGCACGGCCGCACGCGCGCCTGCATGTACACGGGTGACGCCGAGTACGACACGATCCGCGACGTGAAGCAGTCGGTGAAGATTCCCGTGGTCGCCAACGGCGACATCACCACGCCCGAGAAGGCGAAGTTCGTGCTCGAGTACACGGGCGCGGATGCGGTGATGATCGGCCGCGCCGCCCAGGGCCGCCCCTGGATCTTCCGCGAGATCGAACATTTCCTGGCGACCGGCACGCACCTGCCACCTCCCGATGCAAGGGAGATCCGCGACGTGCTGGTCGAACACCTGAACGACCTCTACGCGTTCTACGGTCTGGAGCGCGGCCTGAAGGTCGGCCGGAAACACATCGGGTGGTACACGAAGGGTCTGAGAAACTCCGCCGTGTTCCGCTCCCGCATGAACACCCTCGAGACCGCCGGGGAGCAACTCGTCGCCGTGGAGCACTTCTTCGGCGAAATCCTCGCGCACTCCCAGCAGCTCGAATATGAAGATGAGGTCGCCCTTGCAGCCTAGAACCCACACGAAGTCCGACGCCCGTTCGGACGCGGCCGCACGAGAGAACGAGCTCTCGTCGATGGTCCGCAAAGTGATGAAGCAGTACTTCAAGGATCTCGATGGGGAAAAACCCTGCGGGATCTACAGCATGGTCGTGAACTGCGTCGAAAAGCCCATGCTCGAAGTGGTGATGAACCACGCGCAGGGCAACCAGACGCGCGCCGCGGAGCTACTCGGTATCAACCGAAACACCCTGCGCAAGAAGTTGCAGGAACACGGCATCGAATGAGCCCTTGGACTCGGTGAAGATCCGCCGGGCGCTCATCAGCGTCTCGGACAAGGCGGGCGTGGTCGAATTCGCCAAGTCCCTCCTCACGCACGGTGTGGAGATCCTCTCGACCGGCGGCACCGCGAAGCTCCTCCAGTTGAACGGCGTGGTCGTCACGGAAGTCGGCGACTACACGGGCTTCCCCGAAATGATGGATGGCCGCGTGAAGACGCTGCACCCCAAGGTGCACGGCGGCATCCTCGCGCGGCGCGATGTCCCCGACCACGTGGCCTCCATGAAGGAACACGGCATCGCGCCGATCGACATGGTGGTCGTGAACCTCTATCCGTTCGAGAAGACGGTCGCGAAGCCCGGCGTCTCGATGGAAGACGCGATCGAGAACATCGATATCGGCGGGCCCGCGATGGTGCGCGCCGCCGCGAAGAACCACGCGTTCGTCGCGATCGTCACCGATCCCGCGGACTACACCGGGATCCTCGGCAAGATGAAGGCAGGCAAGGGCGCGCTCGAGCTCGCCGATCGCTACGCGCTCGCCGCCAAGGCCTACAGCCACACCGCGGAATACGACGGCGCCATCTCGAACTGGCTCACCGCGCGGGCGGAGGACGGCACGGCGCGCGCGTTTCCCGATCGCATGAATCTGTCGTATCGCCTCGCGCAGACCATGCGCTACGGCGAGAACCCGCACCAGGCCGCGGCACTCTACCTCGAGCGCGATCCGCCCGCGGGCACGCTCGCGAGCTTCAAGCAGTTGCAGGGCAAGGAACTCTCGTACAACAACATCGCGGATGCCGATGCGGCGTGGGAATGCTGCCGCACGTTCGATGTTCCCGCGTGCGTGATCATCAAGCACGCCAATCCGTGCGGCGTCGCGGTTTCGGATTCCGTGCTTGCTGCATATCAACGCGCATTCCTCACCGATCCCACGTCCGCGTTCGGCGGGATCATCGCCTTCAACCGCGCGGTCGATGCCGCCACGGCCGAGGCGGTCGCCAAGCAATTCGTGGAGGTCGTGATCGCACCGGCCTACGACGAGGGCGCGCGCAAGGTCTTCGCCGCCAAGCAGAACGTTCGATTGCTCGTGATCGACGTCGCGAAGAACCTGAACAGACTCGAGTTGAAGCGCATCGGCGGCGGCGTGCTCGTGCAGACGGCCGATGACTACGATGTCGCGGAGCTTCGCATCGTCAGCAAACGCGATCCCACCAAGCAGGAAATGAACGACCTCCTGTTCGCCTACCGCGTGGCCAAGTTCGTGAAGTCCAACGCGATCGTCTTCTGCGGCGGCGGCATGACGCTCGGCGTCGGTGCGGGCCAGATGAGCCGCGTGGATTCGACGCGCATCGCCGCGATCAAGGCGAAGAACGCCGGCCTGTCGCTGAAAGGTTCGGTCGTCGCTTCCGATGCGTTCTTCCCGTTCCGCGACGGCCTCGATGTCGTCGCCGATGCGGGCGCCAAGGCCGTCATCCAGCCCGGCGGCAGCATGCGCGACAACGAGGTGATTGCCGCGGCCGACGAGCACGGCATGGCGATGGTGTTCACCGGCATGCGGCACTTCCGGCATTGAAGCTCCTCGTCATCGGTTCGGGCGGCCGCGAACACGCGATGGCCTGGCGGCTCGCCAAGTCCCCGCGCGTCTCGCGCGTGTACGTCGCACCCGGCAACGCCGGCACGGAGCGCGAGGATGGCCTCTACAACGTTCACGTCACCACGATCCCCGACCTCGTGAAGTTCGCGAAGGACGAGGGAATCCACCTCACCGTCGTCGGCCCTGAGGGTCCGCTCGCCGCGGGCGTGGTCGATGCATTCCGCGCGGAGGGCCTCCGGATTTTCGGGCCCACGCGTGCGGCCGCGCAGCTCGAGTCCTCCAAGGATTTCGCCAAGCGCTTCATGAAGCGCCACGGCATCCCGACCTCGCGCTACGAAACATTCACCGATGCCAGGCTGGCGCACAGCTATATCGACGCCAACGGTGCGCCGATCGTGATCAAGGCCGATGGCCTCGCCGCGGGCAAGGGTGTCGTCGTCGCGATGACGCTCAGTGAGGCGCACGACGCGATCGAGATGATGCTCGCCGGCAACAAGCTCGGTGATGCCGGCCATCGCGTCGTGATCGAAGAATTCATGGAGGGCGAGGAAGCGAGCTTCATCGTCATGGTCGACGGCAAGAGCGTCCTGCCCTTCGCCTCGAGCCAGGACCACAAGCGCATCTTCGACGGCGACCAGGGCCCGAACACGGGCGGCATGGGCGCGTATTCCCCCGCGCCGGTCGTCACGCCCGAGGTCCACAACCGCGCGATGCGCGAGATCATCATGCCCACCGTAAAGGGCATGGCGGCCGACGGCATCGTCTACACGGGCTTCCTCTACGCGGGCCTCATGATCGGCGCCGACGGGAACCCACGCGTGGTCGAGTTCAACTGCCGCATGGGCGACCCGGAGACGCAACCGATCTTCATGCGGCTGAAAAGCGATTTCCTCGAGCTCGTCGAGCACGCGATCGCCGGCACGCTCGGCGGCATCGAAGCCGAATGGGATCGCCGAGCGGCACTGGGCGTGGTCTACGCCGCTGCGGGTTATCCGGAGACGCCGCGAAAGGGCGACGAGATCACGGGCCTGCCCAAAGACGCCGAGGACTTCCACGTCTTCCACGCGGGGACGTGCATCAAGAATGGCACCAGCGGCAAGGACGCCACGATCCTGACCAACGGCGGTCGCGTGCTCTGCGTCACCGCGCTGGGCGACAAGGTGAAGATCGCCGCCGACCGCGCCTATCAAGCGGGTGAATCGATCCGCTTCGACGGCATGCAGTTTCGGCGCGACATCGGGTATCGGGCGTTCAATCGACGATGATCCGCGCCCTGCGCCTCTTCACGCTGATCGCGCTCGCGGTCGCGGCTGGAGGCGCGCTCGCCGATCGCAGCGCCTACAACGCCGTCGTGACGCTCGAGGCGAAGGGCGAGGGGTTCAAGGTGCTGCACGAGCATGACTGGTCCGTGTCCGGCCGCCGGACCGCGAGCGTTTCGTGGATCGCGGCCGACGGGAAGGTCGAGCGCAAGGTGCCCAGCCCGGCATTGACCTGGCTCGGCGTGTCCGAAGACTCGCGCTACGTGATCGGCCTGTCCACGGTGCGCCTCGACAATCCCGAACAGATGGCCGTATGGACCCGTGACGGCCAGCTCGTCGCGCAGAGGCGCATCTCCGCACGCGTCGCATGTCTCACGCAGGCCCGATACGAGGAGTTGCGAAGCAAGCATCCCAAGGGATTCGAGGCGCTGGGCGATCGCGTCTGGTCGAGCGGCGCCTTTGTCTACGTCGACTTCCTCGCGACAGGAATGCCCGAAAAGCTCGGCCCCTTGTGGGGCGAGCTGCTGGGCCACGGTTGCGCTTCGCCCTTCTCGCCCGACATCTCGGAGAGCGTGACGAACTGGATTTTCTGGTTTGACGCCCAACCCGCTCCCGAAGTGATCGAGTCCGCCGGAAAGCCGGTAGCGCTGCGCTTGCGAGACACGAAAGGCTCGGTCATGACGATTCCCTTCCAGCTCGGAGCGCCTCGCGCCCCATGAACGTCGACGCCATCCGGCGCTGAAGCGTGAACGCGCTGGCGCAAAGACCCATCCAGGTCACGAGGGCCGTGCAGCTCCTCTGGATTTCGTTGATCCTGGGTTGCGTGGCCACCGCACTGGAATGGGACCTCCTCGACCCGGAGCTCGGGGAGTTCGCGAGCTGGATGTGGGGAGCGGCCGCGGTGACCGTCGCGATTCCCGCGGTCCTGATCGTCTTCATCGCGCGCGGCCACAACTGGGCGCGCATCCTCATGCTGGTGTTAACCCTCGGGAGCGTGGCGCTGACGATCTCCTGGTACGAAGACGTGTTCACCGAACCCTGGTGGTCGGGAGCGACGACCGTGATCCTCACGGCACTCGACGTGGTCGCGCTCTACTGGCTGTACACGAATCCCGGACGACGCTACTTCTCGCCGTGACGGTCGATCATCCGGGGTTGCTCGTTGCCGTGTCGCTCTTGTGTTCTCCGTGAAAGAGCTTCCCCAGGAACCCGATGAAGGCGACCGCCGGTTGGGTGCATTGATTGGCGTGCTCACCGTGATCGGCACGGCGCTCCTGCCGGCGTTGGTGCTGTTTATCGTGACGCTAGACCTTCGTGGCCATTGGCATTTATGGAACTACTTCGAAGCCGTCCACATCTGGGGTCCGATCCTCGCGTTGGCCGCAGCCGTGCTGGGCTACCGATTGGGAACGAGTCGCGCAGCGGAATTCGCCGGGCACCTGTGGTTTACTGAGCGCCCATGGAATGCCTGGCTGTCGGCCAAGCTCTGGGCGGTCTTCCTGGCCACGGCCTCCATCACAACACTCCTTTACTAGTACTAGGGTTACCCATGAATGCCGATGCAATGCGCGACACCGTTCGCGCCTACCTCACCGGATTGCAGGACACGATCATCGCGCGCCTCGAGGCACTCGACGGCGGCACGTTCATTCGCGACGAATGGACGCGCGCCGAAGGCGGCGGCGGCATCACGCGCATCCTCGAAGGCGGAAAGCTCTTCGAGCGCGCCGGCGTGGGCTTCTCGCACGTGCAGGGCACGAACCTTCCGCCGTCGGCTTCCGCGCATCGCCCGGAGATGGCCGGCCGCCCGTGGGAAGCGATGGGTGTCTCGCTCGTTCTGCATCCGCGCAACCCGCACGTACCCACGGTTCACATGAACGTGCGCTTTTTCCTCGCGCGTGCGCACTCGGCGTACAGCGAGGGGCAGGACATCTGGTGGTTCGGCGGCGGCATGGACATGACGCCGTACTACGCGGTCGAGGAAGACTGCCAGCATTTCCACCTCGCCAACCGCACGGCGCTCGACGCGGTCGACAAGCCGCTGTACCCGAAATTCAAGAAGGCCTGCGACACGTATTTCTTCAACAAGCATCGCAACGAGCCGCGCGGCATCGGCGGCACGTTCTTCGACGACTTCAGCGAGGGCGGCTTCGACCGTTGCTTCTCGGTGATGAAGGCCGTGGGCGATGCGTTCCTGCCCGCGTACGTGCCGATCGTCGAGAAGCGCCGCGAGACGCCCTACGGCGAGCGCGAGCGCGACTTCCAGGCCTATCGCCGCGGGCGCTACGTCGAGTTCAACTTCGTGTGGGACCGCGGCACGCTCTTCGGCCTGCAATCGGGTGGGCGCGTCGAATCGATCCTCATGTCGATGCCGCCGGCGGCGCAGTGGCGCTACGACTGGAAGGCGGAGGCGGGAAGTCCCGAGGCAAAGTTGCTGGAGGTCCTGATTCCGCCGAGGGATTGGGCGTAGCGCGACCCTGTCATCCTGAGGAGCGAAGCGACGAAGGACCTGCTTGAGTGGGTTAACTGTTAAACCCCTAAAGCAGGTCCTTCGTCGCTTCGCTCCTCAGGATGACAGTGGTGAAGGGTGACAGTTACACCCCTTCGAGCAGTATCAACCGCCCGTTCGAGCTCCCCCGCCGCATCTTCATCGGCTCGGCGTAGTCCGTCGAGTTCCACCACTTCAACGCGATCTCCTTCGAGGGGAACTCCAGCATCACGCGCCGCCGGTTGGGCCATTCGCCTTCGAGCACTTCCGCGCTGCCGCCGCGCACGAGGAACTTGCCGCCGTACTTCTCGATCGTGGCGGGAACGACCGCGGTGTAGGCCTTGTAGCCCTCGGGGTTGGTGATCTCGATCTCGGCGATGACGTAGGCAGCCATGGGTCTCCTCGTTGGCGGTCAGGCTTTTTCGTAGGCGATGCGCACGGGATCGGCCCCGTGGATTTTCTCGAGGCGGCGGACGATGAAGTGCCCGCGCGCCATGTCCTGGTAGTGCCCGATGAACACGGTGTTGATCATCGCCCCACCTGCGGCACCGATGATCGGGATGGCCTGCATGGCGGCCTTCTCCGACACCACGACGCCGAAGCGCGCGCCGATCAGCGCCACCAGGCGAACCAGCGCGGGGCCCCCGGTTTTCGCGAGGCCCTTTTGCGCGAGGAACTTGGACGCTTCCGAAACCGCGGTCGCGAGTGCCGTGCGTGCGGCGAAGTAGCCCGACTCGGCCGCGTTGTCGCTCTTGTCCTTGGTGCTGCCCAGCGCGAAGACGGTGAGGCAGGCGAGCTTGGTATCGATGTGCTGCGGGTTCTCGCCCTCGGACGCGGCAATGGCCGCGATGGAGCGCAGCATCACGGTCGTCGAGACCGGCAGCTCCACCGCGAGCGCCGCGATGCCGAACGCACCGCCGACCGCCCCGGAAGCCGCGGCGAACATCGAATGCATGCGCTCGTTCGACTTGCCTCCGGTCTTCGCGCCCAGCGACGACACGGCCACCTGCACGGCCTTCATCAGCGCCGCCTCGGAAGCCTTGTGCACGCTCTTCTGCCACTTCGCGGGCAGCATCTCGAGGCCCTTCTCGACGGGCGAACCCAGCATCGAGGAAAGTTTTGCCACCAGCCCCGGGTTCTCCAGGAGCTGCTTGGCGCGCTTGAGGTCTTCGAGTTCGGATTTGGAGAGCATCAGGGGATTCTACGACTCGTGCGAGTAAACGATGAACCCGTAGTGTTTCGCCACCTTGTCGTAAAGCATCCGTGCCGTGGCGTTCGTGTCCTGCGTTTGCCAGTACACGCGCTTCGTGCCGTGCTCACGCGCTTTCACGTAGACCGTCTCGATCAGCGCCCGTGCCACACCTCGCCCGCGCACCGATTCCTTCGTGAACAGGTCCTGGAGATAGCAGACGGGTTCGATGCGGTTGGTACTGCGATGGAAGATGTAGTGGACGAGTCCTACAACTTCGCCGTCGAGCTCTGCAACGAGCGCGTTCACCGGCTCGTTCGCATCGAAGAAGCGCTTCCAGGTGGTGGCGGTGATCTCGGGGGCGAGGGCGGTGTCGCCCTTGCGGCCGTAGAAGGCGTTGTAGCCGTCCCACAGGGGCAGCCAGGCGGCGCGATCGGTCTCGCGGAGGGGGCGAACATCGGGGGCGGTCGGCATCCGCCCAGTCTACCAATGGGGACAGACCCCATTGGTGACTTGTAACTTGTATTACTGAGCACCAATGGGGTCTGTCCCCATTGGTCACTCGGCGGTGCTCAGCCGGTCGGGCAGGCCCTTGATGCGGTCGAAGAGCCGCGCGCCCCAGAGCGAGGTCTTGGCCTGCACGCTTTCGGTCACCGCATGCTGGCGCACGAGCTCGGGCGCCTTCTTGAACTGCGTGTACTTGCGAAGCGCCATGTCCACGTAGCCGCGCAGGTGGTGCACGTTCACGGGCTTCGAGAGGAACCGGAAGACCTGGGCCTCGTTGATGAGCTCGATCACCAGCTCCGAATCGGTGTCGTCGGTGATCACCATCGACAGCACTTCGGGATGCTCGGCCTTCAGCAATTTGAACAGCGTGACCAGGCCTTCGCGGCCCGCGCCCAGGTCGGCGACGATCACGGCGACTTCCTCTTCCTCGAGCGTCGTGAGCGCGTCCGTGGTGGTCAGCGCGTGGCGCACCGGAACCATGTCGCCGAGAATCGCGCGCAGGCCTTCTGCGAGATCGGGGCCTGGATCGACGACGAGTACGGGCGTCGTGTACTTCACCACCGGCGTCGTCGCGGCCGCGGTGCTTGTCGCCGCGAGCTCCATCGCGATCGCGACCGCATCGCCGACCGTTCGCTGGATCTCGGCGTTGTCCCAGGGCTTCTTCACGAAGCGGAAGACCTCGCCGTCGTTGATCGAGCCCACGATCGCCGCGAGGTCCGAGTAACCGGTGAGCAGCATGCGCACGGTGTTGGGTGCCACTTCCTTCACCTGGCGAAGCAGATCGACGCCCGTCATGCCCGGCATGCGCTGGTCGCTCACCACGACGTGAATGCCGAAGCGCTTCACGAACTCGAGGGCGAGCGTGCCGTTCTCGGCGGTGAACACGTGGTACTGGTTGCGAAAGAGCGTGCGCAGCGCGTTGAGGATGCGCTCCTCGTCGTCCACGAAAAGCACGCGCGCCTTGCGCGTATCGCTCGCGGCGGCAAACATGGCCGTGGCCGCTGCATCGGGCTGCGGACCCGCGAGCACGCCTGCATCCTTGGCGCCCGCGATCAGCTTCGCCTTGTCGAGCAGGTTGGCGATGGCCGGTGACGGTGTGGCCGCGGCGGCGGCGATGGCAGCCGAAGCGACCGGCCCGCCGAGGCTTTCTTCCAGGCCCTTGCGCAACGCGTCTCCCAATTCCTGCGCCGAGAAGAAGCGATCGCGCGGATCCTTCGACAGCGCCTTCTGGATCGCCCAGTCGAGCTGCCAGGTGATGCGCGGGTTGTGCGTCGAGGGGTTCGCCGGGCGCTCGTTGAGCACGCGGCGCAGGATCTCCGCACTCGTTCCGGTGAAGGGACGCTTGCCGGTGAGCAGCTCATAGGCGAGCACGCCCACCTGGTAGAGGTCGGTGAGGGCCGTGGGCTCGCCGCTGCTGAACTGTTCGGGCGCCATGTAGTGCGGCGTTCCGACCACGTCGCCGGGGTGGGTGAGGCGCGTGGTATCGATGCGGGCGACGCCGAAATCGGTGATCTTCACGCGGCCATCCTCGTTCATGAGGATGTTGCCGGGCTTGAGGTCGCGGTGGATCACACCCTGCGCGTGCGTGTAGCCCAGGCCGTCGAGGATCTGGCGGATGATCTCCCACGTGTCCTTGAAGCCGTATTGCGAGACTTCGGCGAGGTGCTGCTCGAGCGACTTGCCGCTCACCAGCTCCATCACGATGCAGGCGACCTCATCGGTTTCGATGAAGTCGTAGATCGCGGCGATGCGCGAATGCGTGAGCCGGCCGACGGCCTCGGCTTCCTTGCGGAAGCGCGCCAGCGTGGGCTCGACATCCGCGACTGCGAGGTCGCGCTTCGCGATGACCTTGAGCGCCACCGGCCGCTTGATGGCCGAATCGAAGCCGCGATAGACCGTCCCCGCCGCACCCTTGCCGAGGATTGCCTGGACGTCGTACTTGCCGATGCGCCCCGGGAGGTTCATGCGGCCTCCGCGTGCGACTCGTCGCCGAGCTTCTGCGGCGGCGGCTGCAGCGGGAGGTTGAGCGTGAAGACGCTGCCGACGCCCACTTCGGTCTGCACGTCGATGAAGCCGCCGTGCTGGTTCGCGATCTTGTAGGCGATTGAAAGTCCCAGGCCCGTACCCTTGCCGACGGGCTTGGTCGTGAAGAACGGATCGAAGATCTTGGGCAGGATCTCGGGCGCGATGCCCGTGCCGGTGTCCGCGACTTCGATCGCCACCATGCCGGCGGCCTCGATGGAACGGGTGGTGATCGTGATCTTGCCGCGCGGCTTGCCTTCCATCGACTGGGCCGCGTTGGTCACCAGGTTCAGCAGGACCTGGTTCACCTGCGAGGGCGAGCAGGTGATGAGCGGCACTTCGCCCAGCTGCCGCTCGACATCGATCTTGCGCAGGTTGGTGCGCGCGATGAGGAGCGTGGCATTCACGCCGTCGTTCACGTTGAAGCTCGCGACGTGGGCGCGGTCGATGCGCGAGAAGTTCTTGAGGTTCGTCACCAGCTCGGAGATCTGCTCGATGCCATGCAGGCCATCGCGGGTGAGCGTGTCCAGGTCCTCGACGACCTGGTGGTCGGTGAGCTGCTCGAGGCGCGCACTGAGCGCGGCGAAAGTGGCCTGGAGTTCCTTCGGATCGGGCGAATCAGTCTGCAGGAGGGCGAGCAGGCGGTTCGACTGCGCGAGCGCGTCGCGGAGCTCCGGCATGCGGTCGCGAACCGTCGCCACCGAATTCTTCACGTAGGCGAGCGGCGTGTTGATCTCGTGCGCGACACCGGCCACGAGTTGGCCGAGCGACGACATCTTCTCGGTCTGCACGAGCTGGGCTTCGGATTCCTTCAGGCGCTCCATCGCGTTGGAGAGCTCCTGCGTGCGCTCGGCCACGCGCTTCTCGAGGCCTTCGTTGGCCCCGCGCAGCTCGCCCTGCGTGGTGATCACGCGGCTGATGAGGTAACCCACGACGATGAGCAGCGCGCCCGCATAGAAGAACAGGTAGACGCGCCAGCGCTCCTGGTCCTCGAGGCCCGCGGCCATCGAGCGCCACAGGTTCTGCGCGATGAGATCGATGCTGGGGCCCACGGTCTGGAACGACAGGCGCTCGAGCGCCCGCGCTTCCGTCGCGCGAGCGTCGAGGAATGCGCGGCTCGCTTTCTCCACGTGCGCGCCGGCATCGGTGAGTGCCGGATCCATGGCCGAGGCGGCCCGCAGCACGGAAAGACGCGACTCGATGTCGCGAAGCAAGGGATCGGCGCCGTCGACGGGGACGGCGCGCAGCGTCTGGCGCAGCACCTCGGCCTGGCTCATGAGCGAGCCCGTGTCGCCGCGCGTACCCTTCAGGCGCGACTGGTTCGCTTCGGTCGCCAGGGCGGCCGCGGCTTCGTCGGCCGCCTTCAGGCTTTCGCGTGCGCGCTGGTGCGCCGAGCGAAACGCTTCGAGCGTGCGGCTGCGCTCGGCCATCCCCTTGCGCAATCCGGCGACGTGCATGGCGACGGCGGGCGGCGATCCGTTTTCGAGCTCACGCAGGATGCGCTCGACCATCGGGGCGTTGTCCGAGGGAGCGGGCACCGTGCCCGAGAGGTCGCTTGCGAAACGGACGGCCTGCGTGTCGAGGCGCGCGTCGAGGGCGCGCAGCTCGCGGAGCAAAGCCCCGGCCTCGGCGTCCTTGCGAACGTCAACGGCGGTGGTCCGCACGAAGAGGAACGCGAGGAGGGCCAGGAGTACCGCGGCGCCTGCACCAAGCAGGGCGGTTCGTGTTCGTGCGGGGATGGTCATCGCATTCTTTGTTATATCGGGCCTGCGCGATTGTCGCGACAGGGGGGTTCACGGTCTGTGAGCCGTGTCACCACTGCAATTACAAGTGTAAGTGTAGCCGCGTTTGGGAGCGGCAAAGCTACTCGCCCAGGTACGCCTGGCGGACCTGCGGATTGCCGAGCAGAGACTTCGCTTCGCCCTCGAGCGTGACCAATCCGCCCTCGAGAACGTAGCCGCGATGGCTCGCCTCGAGTGCCAGGCGCGCGTTCTGTTCCACGAGCAGCATCGTCACACCCTCGGTGGCCACGCCGCGGATCACTTCGAAGATCTTTTCGACCATCAGGGGGGCGAGGCCCATGCTCGGCTCGTCGAGGAGCAGGAGCCTGGGCCGGCTCATCAGCGCGCGGCCGATCGCGAGCATCTGCTGCTCGCCGCCCGAGAGCGTGCCGGCGGTCTGCTTCGCGCGCTCCTTCAACCGCGGAAACAGCGCGAACATGCGTTCCTCGTCCGCCGCCACGGCGGCGCGATCGTCGCGCGAGTACGCGCCCATCGCGAGGTTTTCCTGGATCGTGAGCTGCGGGAACACGCCACGGCCCTCGGGGACGAGTGCGAGCCCGCGGCGCGCGATCTCATAGGGCTTGTCGCGGGCGATGTCCGTGCCCGCGTACATGACTTTCCCGGCGGCGGCATGCACGAGGCCCGTGATGGCTTTGAGCGTCGTGGTCTTGCCCGCGCCATTGGCGCCGATGAGGCAGACCAGCTCGCCTTCATCGACGTGCAGGCTCACGCCCTTCACGGCGCGGATGCCGCCGTAGGAAACCTGGACGTCTTCGAGCTTGAGCAGACTCATCCCGCGGCGGCCTTGTCGTGCGGCGTGCCGAGGTAGGCCTCGATCACCTTGGGATCGCGCTGCACGTCGGCGGGCACGCCCTCGGCGATCTTGCGGCCGTAGTCGAGCACCAGCACGCGGTCGCACAGGCCCATGACGAGCTTCACGTCGTGCTCGATCAGCAGGATCGTCGTGCCGTCCTTGCGGATGCGGCTGATCAGCTGGCGAAGGTCGGTCTTCTCGGTGGCGTTCATGCCCGCGGCCGGTTCGTCGAGTGCCAGCAGCTTGGGATCGGTTGCGAGCGCGCGGGCAATCTCGAGGCGGCGCTGGTCGCCGTAGGAGAGATGCTTCGCGAGGTCGTTGCCGCGATGCCCGATCGCGACGTAGTCGAGCAACTCCTGCGCGCGGCGGTGGATCTGCTCTTCCTCCACGCGCGTGGCCTTGTTGCGCACGATCGCGCCGAACACGCCCGCCTTCGTGCGCACGTGCCGGCCGATCATCACGTTCTCGAGCGCCGAGAGGTTCGCGAAGAGGCGGATGTTCTGGAAGGTGCGCGCGATGCCGAGGGCCGCGATGCGATCGGGCGAGGCGTCCTCGAGCTCTTTGCCCTGGAAGCGCACGATGCCTTCCTCGTGGCGGTAGAGGCCGGTCACGACGTTGAAGAGCGTGGTCTTGCCCGCGCCGTTGGGACCGATGAGGCCGTAGATGCCGCCCGCGTCGATCGAGAAGGAAACGCCCGAGAGCGCCGTGAGACCGCCAAAGCGCTTGGTGACGTTCTCGACCTGGAGGAGCGGCGCAGGGGCGTTCACTTGCCCACTCCGTCGTCGGGCGCGAGCTCGCGCTTCCTCACCGCCGAAGGCCACAGGCCCGCGGGCCGGAACAACATGATCACGACCATCGCGAGACCGAAGAGCAGCATGCGGATCACTTCGGGATCGATGATCGAACGGCCGAACACCATGCGCTGCACGGGTTCGACGGTGTAGCGCAGGATCTCGGGCACGAAGGAAAGCAGGATCGCGCCGAGGATCACGCCCCAGATGTTGCCCATGCCGCCGAGCACCACCATGGCGAGGACCATCACGCTTTCGTTGAGGATGAAGCTCTCGGGGCTGATGAAGCCCTGGATCGAGGAGAAGAGGCCGCCCGCGATTCCGCCGAACGAAGCGCCCATCGCGAAGGCGAGGAGCTTCATGCGCGTGGTGTTGATGCCCATGGCGCGCGCCGCGATCTCATCCTCGCGAATCGCTTCCCACGCGCGGCCGATACGCGAGTCCTGCAGCCGGAGGTTCACGACGATCACGACCATCAGGATCGCGAGCAGCAGGTAGTAGTACTTCATCGCCTCGTTGAAGACGAGCGGCCCGAAGGTCGACGTGTTGCCGAAACTCACGCCGAAGAAGTTCACCGGATCGATCGTCGCGAGGCCCTTCGGTCCGTTCGTGAGGTTGAACGGCTCCGACAGGTTGTTCATGAAGATGCGCACGATCTCGCCGAAGCCCAGCGTCACGATGGCGAGGTAGTCGCCTCGCAACTTCAAGGTGGGCGCGCCGAGGATGACGCCGAAGAAGCACGCGACCGCCGCACCCATCGGGAGGATTGCCCACCACGGCCAGTGGATATTGAAGTGCGGGCCCGCGAGCAGCGCGTAGACGTACGCACCCACGGCGTAGAACGCGATGTAGCCGAGATCCAGCAGCCCCGCGAACCCAACCACGATGTTCAAGCCGAGCGAGAGCAGGACAAACAGGATCGCGAGATTCGTGATCCGCACCCACGCCGTGCCCGCCTGCACCAGCGCGAACGGCAACCCGATCAACGCCACCGCGATCAGCGCGATGCCGATCCACTTCGCGTGAGGGTGCTTGCGGATGATGTCGGCAATGCCCATCGCCTTACGCCCGGTCCCCGACGCGCTCGCCCAGCAGGCCCGAAGGCCGGAACACGAGCACGAGGATCAGCACGATGAAGGCGTACACGTCCTTGTAGTTCGAGCCGAAGAGGCTCGACTGCGGGCTCGCCGCGCAGACGTCCGCGAAGCCGGGCATGAACTTGTCGAGGAAGCACACGTTGGTGAAGTCGCCGACGTAGCCGGCGCCGAGCGATTCGATGAGGCCCATGAGAATGCCGCCGAGCACCGCACCCGCGAGATTTCCGATGCCGCCCAGCACCGCGGCGGAGAACGCCTTCAGCCCGAGCAGGAACCCCATCTGGTAATGCGCGATGCCGTAGTAGGAACCGACCATCACGCCCGCCATCGCGCCGAGGGCCGCGCCGATCACGAACGTGAACGAGATCACGTTGTTGATGTTGATCCCCATGAGCCCGGCGATCTGCGGGTTCTGCGAGGTCGCGCGCATCGCGATGCCGATCTTGGTGCGATACACGAGTGCCAGCAGCCCGCCCATCATCGCGAGGGAGGTGAGGATGATCGCGATCTGGATATTGGAAATCGCCGCCGCGTTCTCTCCGCTGCCGAAGTGGAAGACCTCGAGCTTGATGATCTGCGGGAAGGCGATGATGTTGCGGCTCCACACGAGGAGTGCGAGGTGCTGCAGCACGATCGAGACACCGATCGCGGTGATGAGCGGTGCGAGGCGAGGCGCGTTACGCAGTGGCCGGTAGGCCACGCGCTCGATGGTGTAGCCCACGATCACGCAGACGGGCACGGCCGCGAGGATGCCCAGGCCCACGATCACCAGCGGCGGCAGGCCCGAGCCGGCCAGCGCCACGATCACCGAGAAGGCGGTCATGCAGCCGATCATCACGACTTCGCCGTGGGCGAAATTGATGAGCTGGATGATGCCGTAGACCATGGTGTAGCCAAGGGCCACCACGGCATATACGCAGCCAAGTGTCAGGCCGTTGATGACCTGCTGGAGAAAGATGTCCAGTTCCCTGCCCCCTCAAAAGAGAAACGGCACCGTTGCCGGTGCCGTTCCATTGTGCAACAAGCCGCTTATTTCTTCTTTTCGTCGGCTTTCTTTTCTTCTTTCTTAGGCTCTGCCTTCTTCTCCTCCTTCTTCGCCTCCGCGGGTGCCGCGGCCGGAGCCGGGGCAGCACCGAAAGGCGTCGCAACTCCACCCTTCACGATCGACACGGGCGCAATCTTGCCATCCTTGCCCATGCGGAAGATGGTCATTTCGGCGTCCTTGCGGTCGCCCTTGGCGTCGAACTCGACCTTGCCGGTCGCGCCCGTGAAGCTCACCGTGTTCATGACCGGCGTGAATTTTGCCGGGTCGACCGAGTCGGCCTTCTTCATCGCCTCGATGACCGCCAGGGCGCCGTCGTAGAAGTAGGGCGCGTACTGCTTGATGTCGCCGTACTTCGCCTTGAACGAGTCCTGGAATTCCTTGCTGGCCGCCTGGGCGGGCAGGCCGGCCTGCGAGCAGGCGAAGCCTTCAGCTGCCGCACCGGCGAGCTTGCTCATTTCGTCCGTGCAGGCGCCGTCGCCGAAGGCGAAGACGGCCTTGATGCCCAGCTCACGAGCCTGCTTGAGCAGCGGGCCGCCGGTGGCGTCCATGCCGCCGTGGAAGACGACGTCGGGATTCTTGCCCTTGATCTTGGTCAGGATCGCCTTGAAGTCGGTTTCCTTGTCGGTGGTGCGCTCGCGGCCGACGATGTTGACCTTGGCGGCCTTCAACGTCTTTTCCACTTCGTTGGCGATGCCTTCGCCGTAGGCGGTCTTGTCGTCGATGATCGCGACCTTCTTGCCCTTCAACTCGCCGGCGATGTACGCGGCGATGGCCGGACCCTGCTGGTCATCGCGGCCGACCGTGCGGAAGGTGTTCTTCAGGCCGCGCTCGGTGAGGGTGGGGTTCGTCGCGGAGCCCGAAATGACCGGGATGCCGGCCTTGTTGTAGATCTCCGAGGCGGGGATGGTCACGCCGGAGTTCAGGTGGCCGACAACGGCGGCGACCTTGGCGTCCACCAGCTTCTGCGCCACGGTGGTGCCGACCTTCGGGTCCGCCTGGTCGTCCTCGCTCACCATCTTGAAGGTGACGGCCTGGCCGCCGATGGTGATCTTCTTGTCGTTGGCGTGCTGGATCGCCAGGGCAACGCCGTTCTCGTCGTCCTTGCCCAGGTGGGCGATGGAGCCCGTCAGGGGGCCGGCGTGGGCGATCGTGACGGTCAGTCCTGCGGGGGCGGCCGGGGCGGCAGCCTTGGGGGCGGGGGCTTCTTCCTTCTTGCCGCAGCCGGCTACAGCCAGCGCGGCAGCGACGGCGAGCGCGAGCTTGGTCGACGATTTCATCTAACTCTCCAGGTGTAAGGGTTGGGGTGACGCGAGGCCGAAAACAAGGCGGAAAGTATAGCGGAGTTAGCTGATTGGCGAGGAGATTCCGCCCCGCATCACCGACACCGGAACGATGCGTCCGCCCTTCATCCGGAAGATGGTCATTTCGGCGTCTTTCCGGTCTCCCTTCGCGTCGAATTCGATCTTGCCCGTCGCACCCGCGTGCGAGGTCTTGTAGATCTCGGGAAGGAAGCGCGCGGGGTCGGTGGAGTCGGCCCTTTTCATCGCTTCGATCACCACATTGGTCGCGTCGTAGAAGAACGGGGCGTAGAGCTTGGTCTCGCCGTACTTCGCGTTGAACGCGGCGAGGAATTCCTTGCTCGCCGCCTGCGCGGGCAGTCCTGCCTGCGAGCAGGCGAGGCCCTCGGTGGCGGGTCCGCCGAGCTGCGCCATCTCGTCGGTGCAGGCGCCGTCGCCGAAGGCGAAGGCACTCTTCAACCCGAGCTCGCGCGCCTGCTTCAACATCGGGCCGCCGGTGAAATCCATGGCGCCCACGAAGATCACGTCGGGCGAGCGCGACTTCAAGCGCGTGAGGATCGACTTGAAATCCGTTTCCTTGTCGCTCGTGCGCTCGTGCGCGATGACATTCACCTTCGCGGCTTTCAGCGCCTTGGCCACTTCCGTCGCGAGGCCTTCGCCGTACGCGGTCTTGTCGTCGACGATGGCCACGGTCTTCGCGGCGAGCTCGTTGGCGATATAGGCCGCGATCGCCGGACCCTGCTGGTCGTCGCGCCCGACGGTGCGAAACACGCCCTTCAGGCCGCGTTCGGTGAGCTCGGGGCTGGTCGCGGAACCGGAGATGACCGGGATGCCCGCCTTGCCGTAGATCTCGGAGGCGGGAATGGTGACGCCGGAATTGAGGTGGCCGATGACCGCGGCGACCTTCGCGTCGACCATCTTCTGCGCCACGGTGGTGCCGACCTTGGGATCGCCCTGGTCGTCCTCGCTGCGGATGCGGAAGACCACGGTCTTGCCGCCGATCACCAGCTTCTTCGCGTTGGCCTGGTCGAGGGCGAGGGAGACGCCGTTCTCGTCATCCTTGCCCTGGTGCGAGATGGGCCCGGTGAGCGGGCCGGCGTGGCCGATCGTGACGACGACTTCGTTGGAGACGGCAGGCGGGGTCTCCGGCTTGGGGCCGCACGCAGAGAGGAGAAGAAAAAGCGAGGGTCCGCAGATAAACGCGGATAAACGCAGATAAGGGCGAAGGTGACTAAGCATTCCTGGGTGGCGGCGTGGACGAGGTCTCACCTTCCAAGCCTTTGCCTTTATCTGCGTTTATCCGCGTTTATCTGCGGACCCTTGCCCTTTACTTCTTCTTGAGCGACAGGATGTAGGTGACGAGCTTCTCGACGTCGGCGTCGGGCACCGCGGAGTTCGGCGGCATCGGGATCTGGCCCCAGGTGCCCATGCCACCCTTCTTCACCTTCTCGATGAGCATGGCCTTGGCCTTGGGGTCGCCCGCGTACTTGGCGGCGACGTCGTTATAGGCCGGGCCCACCGTCTTCTTGTCGATCTGGTGGCAGGCGGTGCATGCGTGCTTCTTCATGAGCTCTTCGCTCGCAACGGTGGGCAGGGCGAGGGTGGCGAGGGCGAGGGCGGGAAGGGCGAGGGCGAACTTGCGCATTGAAGGCTCCTGGAAAATCGTTCTGGGGACTCAGGCGGAAGGCGCGATTGTGGGCAATCCGAGCGTTTCCCGCAATCGAGCGGGCGAGTCCAGCGGGGGCAGGCAGGTAACGCCCTCGCACACCCACGCGTTGACCCCTTTCACGGGCTTGGCGAGAGGTGCGGGCAGGTTGGCGGCGCCATCGGGCAGGAAGAGCGAGACCGATGTCGGGAGGTAGGCGCCATCGAGCAGCGCGCGCCACGGACCAAAGTCGGGGGCAGGCCCGTTGACGATGACCGTGCGCGTGGGCACGAGCGATTCCTCGAGCGCGCCGAGCAGGCTGCCGAAGCCGCCGGGGTGGCGAATCATCTGCGGCCAGTAGAGGGCGAGCGTGCGCTCGGCGGCCTGCTGGTAGCGCAGATCGCCGGTGAGGAACGTGAGGCGGATGAGCGCCTGTGCGGCGACTCCGTTGCCCGAAGGGGTCGCGTTGTCGTGGCCGGGCTTGGGTCGATGGATCAGTTTCTCGTGGCCGTGCGCGGTGAAGAAGAAGCCGCCGTTCGACTTGTCTTCGAAATCCGCGAGCAGCACGTCACCGAGTTCCGTCGCCCACGCGAGATCGCGCGAATCGAAATCGGCCTGCAGCACTTCGAGCAGGGCCGCGAGCAGGAACGCGTAGTCGTCGAGATACGCATCGAGATGCGCCTTCCCATCCTTGTACGTCGCGAGGAGCGCGCCGTCCTTCCACATCGTCGTGCGGATGAAATCGAGCGATTTACGCGCCGACGTGAGCCACTCCGGGAGACCGAACGCGCGCGCCGCGCGCGCCATGCCCGCGATCATCAGCGCATTCCACGAGGTGAGCACCTTGTCGTCGCGCCCCGGGCGGATGCGCTTCTCGCGCGCCGCGAAGAGCTTCGCGCGTGCGGCTGCGAGCAGCGCCTCGGCGCCCTTCGCGAGCGGCTGCGCCGTGACGAAATGCCAGTCGTGATTCTCGAAGTTCGGCGGACGATCGAGGCCGTAGTGGGGTGCGACCACCGCGTACTCGTCCTCGGTGAGCAACGCCCGCACTTCATCGGGCGTCCAGACGTAGAACTTGCCCTCGTGGCCCTCGGAGTCGGCATCGAGCGAGGAGTAGTAGCCGCCCTCGGGCGATTGCATCTCGCGCAGCACCCACGCGACGGTTTCGCGGCAGGCGCGCTCGAAGACCGGATCGCGCGTGGCGACCCAGGCGTCGGCGTAGAGGCGCAGGAGCCAGCCGTTGTCGTAGAGCATCTTCTCGAAGTGCGGGATCGCCCATTCGTCGTCGACGCTGTAGCGCGCGAAGCCGCCGCCGAGCTGGTCGAAGAGGCCGCCTTCGGCCATCTTCGTGAGCGTGAACGTTGCCATCGCGAGCGCGTCGCGGTCGCCGTTGGCCGCGAAGCGGCGCAGCAGCAGCTCGATGGAATCGGGGTGCGGGAATTTCGGCGCCTGGCCGAAGCCGCCGTCGGTCGGGTCGAACGTGCTCTTGAGAAAGCGATAGCTCTCGTCGAGGGGCGCGCGCGTGAACTCCGTCGTGGGGCCCGCGGTGCCCGGGCCGGTGCGCGAAAGCGCGTCGAGGAGCCGCGCGTTTTGCTCCTCGATGTCGGTGCGGTTGGCGTCGTAGAACTCGCGCACGCGCACGAGCAGATCGCCGAAGCCGGGCAACCCATAGCGCGCGGTCTTCGGAAAGTACGTGCCGCCGAAGAACGGCAATTGCTCGGGCGTGAGGAACATCGTGAGCGGCCAGCCGCCGGTGCGCTGCGTGAGCATCTGCTGCGCGACCTGGTAGATCTGGTCGATGTCGGGACGCTCTTCGCGATCGACCTTCACGTTCACGAAGAGCTCGTTCATGACGCTGGCGACTCCCGCGTCCTCGAACGACTCGTGGGCCATCACGTGGCACCAGTGACAAGCGGAATAGCCCACCGAGAGAAGGATGGGCTTTCCGCTGCGTTTCGATTCGGCCAGTGCCTCCGGCCCCCACGGATACCAATCGACGGGGTTGTCGGCGTGCTGCTGGAGGTACGGGCTGGTTTCCTGCGCGAGGCGATTCTTCAAAATCACTGTCATCCTGAGGAGCGAAGCGACGAAGGACCTGCTGGAGGCAATTATCTGCTATCGCGCTCCAGCAGGTCCTTCGGGCCTGCGGCCCTCAGGATGACGGGGTTAGCCCGCCGGCTGCACGTCCACGCCGATGGTCACGGTCGACCCCGGGTGCTGCGTCATGCGGGTCACGTACTCGCGGCCGTCGTAGGCGTAGCGAACGTCGTAGCCCGTCGTGACCTGCCTGGTCTCGCGGATCGTCCCGCACTTGGGAACGTTGCGCTCGACCGGCACGTCCTCGTAGTACACGCCGCCGCGCGAGGTGCGCGCGCGTTCGTAGACGCGGACCGGCTCGGACCAGCACTCGTTGCGCGAGCTCTGGATCCGTTCCTGGACCGGCGTCACGGAAATCACCGGCGCCTCCGTGGTGTAGGTGGCGGCGAAAACGGCGGGGACCGGCGCCATCAGGGCGGCGGCAACTGCAACAAGAATACGTTTCATGGTGTTTCCTCCGGACTCCGATGAATGGAGTGTCTTCATTCGACACCCCCGGCGAATCGAAGGCTGTGCCCCTACGCTGCGTGTCGCTGCGGGACTTTGACCAACCCCAGGATCAGTGAACATCCGACAAGGATGATCGCGCAGCCGGCGATGCGCCCGGGCGTCATCGGCTCGCCCAGGAACAGCACGCCCCACACCATCCCGAAGATCGGCACGAGCAGCGTCACGGTGATCGCTTTTACGGGGCCTACGTCGGCAATCAACCGGTAATAGAGGATGAAGGCGAACGCGGTGGAGACGACTGCGAGGCCGAGCACCGAGGCCCACGCGAGCGAGGGCGCGGCCACCGGGGGAGGTGCCGCGAGCGCGAAGGGTGCGAGCGTGGCGGCGGCCATCAACAGCGTTCCCGCGGAGATGCCAAGCGGGCTCGCGTCCTTCAGCTTCACCTTCGTGAACACGATCGTGTAGCCGTAGAGCGCGGTGGCGAGTACCGAGAAGGAAGCCGCAAGGAGTTCCTTCCCGCTCATCGGCGTGGGCGTCCAGCCGACCAGCACGACGGTTCCGGCGAGGCACAGCAGGATGCCCGCGATCTTCGCCGGCGTGAGCGGATCGCGGATCCAGATTGCCGCGACGATGGAAGCAAACAGCGGCGAGAGGGCGTTGAGGATCGCCGCGGTCGAAGCATCGATCGAGCGCAGCGCCTCGGCGATGAGGATGAACGGGAGTGCGAGACCGATCGAGCCCACGAAGAGAAACGCGGGCCAGTGCTTGCGCCAGCCGACGGTGCCGCGCATGAGCGTCACGTAGGCGAGCAGGAGCAGGCCGCCGATGAGGACGCGAAGCTCGATCATCCACGCCGAGCCGAAGTGCGCGACCGCGTGGCGCATGAAGAGATACGACGCGCCCCACATGGCCGCGAGGGTGACGAGCCGCGCGAGATCGGCTGGCTTCAAACGAGCGAGCCCTGCAGCACGCCCTCGAGCTCGAGCAAACGCGTTTTGCGTGGCAGCCCGCCCGCGTAACCGGTGAGGCTGCCGTCGGCGCCGACGATGCGATGGCACGGCACGATGATCGCGATCGGATTGCGGCCTGTCGCCGCACCCGCGGCGCGCGAGGAGCCGGGCGAGCCTGCGCGGCGCGCGAGCTCCGAATAGATGATCGTCTCGCCGTACGCCACGCCGCTGATTTCTTCCCAGATTCGCTTCTGGAAAGGCGTGCCTCGAGGGTTGAGCGGCAGGTCGAACACCGCACGCTCGCCTTCGAAGTACTCGGCAAGTTGCTTCTCGCAGGCGACGAGCGAAGGGTGCTTCGTGTCTTCCTGCCAATCGGGATCGACCGGGCGCATGTACTTCGAATCGATGAAGTCCACGCGTGTGAGTCCGTGCTCGTTGGCCGCGGCGAGCATCGTGCCCAGCGGCGACGTGAAAGTCTTGTAGCGAATCATGGTTTCTTCTCCAGGGATTTCCAGAGGTGGAGGACGGCGTACGCGCGCCACGGCCGCCATTGCTCGGAGGCGGCGAGTGCCGCACGCGGCTTTTCGCCGATCGCCTTGATCACCGCGACGTCCGGATGCGGGAATGCGTCGGGCCAGGCGAGCGCGCGCATCGCGATGTAATGCGCGGTCCACGGGCCGATGCCGGGCAGCGCCTCGAGGGCGGCGAGCGTTGCTTCGACGGGGGCCGCGGGATCGAGCCTGAGCGCGCCCGAATCGATCGCCTTCGCGAGCGCGATGATCGCGCGGGCGCGCGCGGCGATCACGCCGTGCTTCGCGATGTCGCCGGGCTCCAGCACCGCGATTTCTCCCGCACGCGGGAACACATGGTCGAGTCCGGCGAAGGGTGTCACGATCGCCGTGCCGAAGGCGCGGGCGAATCGTCCCGCGATGGTCGTGGCCGCGGCAACCGTGACCTGCTGGCCGAGGATGGCTCGCACCGCGATCTCGAAGCCGTCGACCGAACCCGCGAGCCGCAGGCCCGGATGCGCTTCGCCGAGCGGACCCAGCGCAGCGGCCACCTGGTCGGGATGGCAGGCGAGATCGAAGAGGCACTTCGCGCGCGCGAGCACCGTGGGCACCGCACCGGCGAGCGAAGCGCTTGCATGGATGCGAAGCGCGGAACGCCGTGGCGAGGGCGCCACCTCGATCCACCCCGTTGCTTCCTTCCCGCCCGCGCCGGCGACCCGCATCGTGCGCCGATAGCGCCGGCCGTCGATCTGCTCCACGCCCGCGATCGCACGCCGCCCGAGGAAAGCGAGCATCGCCTCCCAGTCGTAGGGCGGACGGAACGCGAGGTCGAACGTGAGGCGGCCGGTGGGTTCGCGAGAAGGCGTGGTGCGGCGCAACTCACCCGGCGTCATGCGATAGCGCGTGCGAAAGAGGTCGTTGAACCGGCGCAGGCTCGCGAAGCCGCTGGCCATCGCGACGTCGAGCACGGTGAGATCCGTATCCGTGAGCAGGCGCTTGGCGAGCAGCAGGCGCTGCGTCTGCGCGTACTCCACGGGCGAAACACCGAACTCCTGCTGGAAGACGCGGCGCAGATGGCGATCGGTCACATCGAGCGTGCGCGCGAGCTCGGCGAGGTTCGCGTCCTGCAGCCGCCCGTCCTCGATCAGGTTCGCGGCCGAGCGCGCGAGGCGCTGGTTGGCATCGACGACCGCATAGCCGGGTGCGAGCTCGGGCCGGCAACGCAGGCAGGGCCGGAAACCCTGCACCTCCGCGGCCGCCGCACTCGGGAAGAAGCGGCAGTTGTGCTTGAGCGGCGTGCGCGCCGTGCACACCGGCCGGCAGTAGATGCGCGTGGTCCGGACGCCGACGAAGAAGCGGCCGTCGAAACGCGAATCGTGGGCGCGGACTGCGCGGTAGCACTGGGTGTCGTCGAGATCCATGACGGCATTATCCGCCCGCCCATTTCCGGGCGCTCGCCATTTTCGGACATGGATATCGCGCTACTGCAGGCGCGTGAGCAGCTCGTCGATGAGGTCGCGGCGGCCGTCGGGCGAGGGCAGGCGATGGTCGCGAAGTGTCGCGACCAGTTGCGGACGCGGCAGCGCCTTGGGGTCGGAGCGGATGAATAGTTCGGCGAGCGCACGCTGGACGTTTACCGAGCTCGCATTGCGGAATGCGGCGGCAAGCTCCACGAGCAGCTCGCGGTCGGAGAGCGACTGGCGGCCCAGCGTGTCGAGGGCGCGGATCTGCGCTCGCGAGTCGCTCATGCGGGTGATGTCCGTCGTCACCGCGTGCAGCTCGGCGCGCGCCTTCATCGGCCGGTGGCGCAGGTACGCACTCGCCACCTGCGAATCCTGCTCGTCTCCGGTGCCAAGGGATGCGAGCACCTTCGCGCGCGCGGCTTCATCGTCGAGGCAGGCGAGGAGCGCGGCATGCCCCACCTTCTTCATGCTCGCGGATTGCCGTGCGAGCCCGCGGGCATCGAGGTCCCCCGCGCGGTTGAGCGAGCAAGCGAGGTCGACGTCGCTGTAGGCCACCCGCTCCTTTGCGAGGAGGTCCTCGATGAGGTGGATGTTCTCGGCGCGCAGGTCGTCGGGCGAGAGCCACGCGACCTGGTGGGCGAACGCGAGCATCCGGGCGCGCAGCTCCGGCTGCGGTGCGGCGCGCGCGATCGCGAGAAACTTGCGGCGGCTCTCGTCGTCCGCGGAAATCTCGGCGAGCGCCTGGGACCATGCGGGCGACTGGCGCTCGGCCTCGCCGGGCGAGGCGACAAGCTTCTCGATGCGCGCGAAGGACACACTCGCTTCGGTCATGTCGCGGCGCATCAGCGCGTGGACGTGCTCGAGCTTCTTCGCGCTCGTCGTGCGCTCGTCGTAGAACGCACACACGCGTGCGCGCGCCGGGAAACGAGCGTCGCCTTCGCGCAAGCCGCTCGTCGTGGTCAGGGAGCTCTTCGAGAACGCGGCGAGCAGTCGGCCGTCGGGGCGTCCGCTCGCGACACCCGCACCCGCGTCGAAGGCGCGATTGAGGAGCCCCGCGGCCGTGGAGCCCACGGGTGCCGCCGCGGAGAACCCGTAGATGACGGGAACGCCGGCGAATACGCGGCGCATGCGGTCACGCCCGCTCTCGCCGTAGGCGGACGCGTATTTCGATGCGTCGGGATTCAGGCTCTCGCAGCCGAAGAGGTAAACCTCCTTCAGTTGCGAAAAGAGGCCGGGGCAGCTCTGGCTGCACGAGGCGCGCTCGAGCTCGTCGATCGCAAGGTGATCGGACGCATCGATGCGATCGGAATAGAAGGTCTCGCCGGCATTGAAGTGACCGGAGACCACGAGCGCGTCGCAACGGATCTCCTTCTGGCACGCCGAGTGCAGCCAGTCGGCGCGGCCCTTCTCGACGAGCTCGACGTGCTTATAGCCGGGGAAGCGCTTGCGGAACGCTTCCTTCTCGTCGGGAGAATTGACCGTGATCGAGCAGACCGTGCGGGGGGGCTCGGCGGCAGCGGCGAAGCACGCGGTGGCGAGAAGCGAGGCGAGGAGGACTTTCATTCCTCCGATACTCGCGGCTGGCGCGCGCCGCGGCTGCCAGCGGCAGGCTCGCGGCGGCGTCGGTGGTGTCCTAGGCGGGCAGTTGCAGGCGCTCGAGCAACACGTCAACGAGGTCGCGCGCGCCATCGGGAGCGCGCACGCGGTGCCGGCGCAGGACGCTGACGAGCTCGGGATCGGCGAGGAGCTTCGCGTCTGCGCGAAGGAACGCTTCGGCCACGGCGCGCTGGATGTTGGCCGACGTCGTGCGCGTGTAGAGGCGCGTGAGCTCGTCGATTACCTGGCGATCGGAGAGGTGGTGGCGGGCGAGCGTTTCGATCGCGCGCACCTGCGCGGCCGAGGGCTTCATGCGCGCGACTGCGCGTGTGGCCGTGACCAGCTCATCGCCGGTGGCGATCGGACGATGGCGGAAATACGCCTGGGCGATGCGAACGTCGTTTTCGTCGGCGCTCGCAAGGGTGCGCAGCATGCGCTCGCGCGATTCGCGGCTTCCCAGGCACGCGAGTGCCGCCGCCGGTGCCGGCCGGCTTCCAAGCGTCGAAGTGGGCTTCACGCCCACCTGCGCGACATCCACCGCGCGCTCGCGGCCCAGCGTGCACACGAGATCGACTTCATCGAAGCCCATGTCGCCGGCGGTCAGCACGTCGCGCACGAGGCGCGCCTGCTCGGCCGATTGCTCGGCTGCGGAGAGCCAGCCGACGTTGCGGGCGAGCGCGATCATCCGCAGGCGCAGTTGCGGATCCTCCGTCGCGCGCGTGAGCGCGAGGAAGCGGCCGGCGACGGCGCGATCGCGTGCAAGGTCCCCAAGCGCGAGGGCGAACGCGGGATCGGCCGTGAGACCGGGCGAGGCGAGGAATTTCTCGATGCGCGGGAAGGCCATGCGCACCTCGGCCGGATCGCGCGAAAGAACATCGTGGACGGAGCGCAACTTCTGCGTCGTGGTGAGGCGGTCATCGTAGTAGCGGCACGCATCGCGGCGCGCGCCCGCTTCCGCATCGCTCGCGCGACGGCCTTCGGTCACGACCATTCCCGTGTTCGAGAATCGCGCGAGCAGCGTCGGGCTCACCGTGCCGCTGCCGATCTCGACTCCGTAGCCGCTCTCGAAGTGGCGCGCGAGCATCGGGCCCGCCGTACGTCCGAACGGTGCGAACGTCGCGAAGCCGTAGATCACCGGCACGTCGGCGAAGAGCTGGCGCATCAGCGCGCGGCTGCTTTCGCCGTGGCGCTCGCTCAACTCCCGCGCCGCGCGCTCCGCCTCGGCCTTCGTGGAACCTGATCGAACGTAGCCGCGAATCACCTCGGGTGTTGCCGTGCGCACCGGATCGGGCTTCAACGTATCGCAGCCGAAGAGGTAGACCTCCTTCAGCTTCGAGAACACGCCGGGGCATGACTGGCTGCACACCGCGCGCTCCATCTCCTCGACGGGGAGCGATTCGCTGCGATCGAAGCGCGAGGTGTAGAACTCGGTTCCCGCGAAGTGCCCGGAGACCACGAGCACGTCGCATTGCACGCCGCGCGTGCACGCTGAAGCGAGCCAATCGGGGCGGCCGTGCTCGACGAGCTCGACGAAGTCGTAGCGATCGGCGGGAAGCGCCGAGCGAAACGCTTCGCGTTCATCGGCGGAGTTGACGGTGATGGAGCACACCGTCGTCTTGGCCGCGCTCGCCGGAAGCGCGAAGGCCGCGGCGAGCAGCAGCAGGAAGCAGGACCGCATGTAGGACAAAGGGAAGTGGCCGAAAAGGACCCGGCCACTCTAGCGGAAGCGACCTCGCTAGTGGTCTGACACGCTATTTCTTGCAGGCAGTCGCGACCGCCGCGGGAAACACCGTCCCACCTTCATGCGAGAAATACACGCGCCGCTGGCTTCCCGCGATCATCACGCGGTGCGTCTGCAGGAAGTCGAGGCCGATGATCATCTCCGGGACCGCGGCGAAGGAGCGCGGGCCGCGCTGCGCCTGCGCGGGCGCGCCCAGGTCCGCGAAGTGGATCCTGGGATTGAGCACCGTTTGCGGCCCGATGTCGAAACGCTTGAACGGTCCGATGAACGAATCCACCGGCTGCTTGCCGAGCCCCGTCACGCAACCGCCCGGCGTCACACCCGGCGACTTGCTCGTGACACCGAGCCGCTCGGCGCGTCCGGTGTTGATCACGGACGTCTGCGCGGCCGAATCGATCACCGCATCGAAGGACTGCTCGCCCATCGCGACGCGGATGCCCGCGTTCGTGCCCGCTTCGAGCGAGACGTGCCGCAGGTTCTCCGAAGGCCAGTAGCCGATGAAGGCGTCGTCGCATTCCTTGAGCACGAAGATGCGGATCGACTTGTTGGGCAGGTCGAACTCGAACGCCGTGCCCTCGAGGAAGTCGTTGCCGATCACGAGGGCGACATCGGGACCGAGGTCGCGGTCGGCAAGGAGCACGCGCCAATCCTTGCGCGTCATGCCGCCGATCTTGGCTTCCTCGATGATCGCGGCGGCGTCGCGCCCCGACCCTGTCTGCGAAAGCGCTGCCTGGATGGCCAGGGTTCGCGAAACCATCGTGTTGGGCGCGCCCGTATCGATGATCGCGTCGACCTTGCGGCCGTTGATCTCGATGTTCACGAGGGGCAGGCCCGCGACTTCACGCACGCGCCATTCGGCGGCCTTCTGCAGCTTGCAGCGGGGTTCTTCCTTCGCCTGCGCGAAAGCGGGGCCCGCGGGCATGGCGAATGCCGCGACCAGCGCGGCGGACAGCACGATCCTCATTCCTCGACGATCTCCGGTTCGTTGCGAACAGGGAAGTTGACCGAGTTCGCGATGAAGCAATTGGCGTGGGCCCGTTCGTGGAACGCCCTTGCGTCCTCGAGGTTCGAGCCCTTCGCGACCACGACGCGCGGGCGCAGCAGCACGTCGAGCATCTGCATTTTGCCCGACGCGGCCTTGCCGAGTGTGGCGGTGGCGCGGTCCTCGTAGCGCCGCACGCCGAGGTTGCGGCGCGCGGCGATCGCGAGGTAGGTGAGCATGTGGCATTGCGAAAGCGACAGCGTGAGGAGTTCCTCCGGGTTGTAGCCGCTCCCGTCACCGGAGAAAACCACCGGCGCCGACCCGAACACCGGCGCGTGGCCGGGTGCGGCGAGCGCGTTGTTGCGCGAGAAAGCGGGGTCGGGATGCGGCTTCGCCGCTGGATCGGGCGACCAGTCCACGGTCACCGCGAATTGATGGGTATCGCTCATGAGGCCCTTTTCCTGTAGCTGAACGTCTCGACCCTGCTCGTGCCGTCCTTGTTGCGCAGCGTCACGTTGACCACCAGCGTCTGCGCATCGGGCGAGGAGAAGTGCACGCCGCCGAACGTGGCTTCGCCCTTGGCGATCGCGGTGAGCTTGAGCCGCGTGGCCTTGTCCTTCTCCTCCCAGCCCACCCACTCGGGCGTGAAGTGCTTCACGATGAAGAGCAGGCTGCCTTCCTGCTCCTCGATCGCGAAGATCTCGTAGAACCGCGGCGAGCCATCGGGTTTCATCACGCGAAAGGCGCCCATCATCACGCCGTTGCGCGCGGGCATCCAGAACTCCTCGCTGGCTCCGCCCATGCCCTCTCCGAGCCATGAGCCCTGGAGCCAGGCGACGTCGGCGATCCTTGCGGTGGGCGCGGGTGTCGCGGGTGCCGGGGCCACCGTGGCTTGGGCCAACGCGACGAGCGGGAGGAGGACGGCGAACAGCAGGGCAAGGCGTTTCATCGAAGGCTCCGTGCGGGGGTTGAGGTTACCTTAGTCGAACGCCGCGGATCGCGATCGACATTTTGCTTTATCCTCTGCCGCCATGAACTATCGACGACTCGGCCGCTCCGGCCTCAAGGTAAGCGAGCTTTCTTTCGGCTCGTGGGTGACGTACGCGAACCAGATGGACACCGGTGCTGCGCTCGACTGCATGGCGGCGGCCTGGGACGCGGGCGTCAATTTCTTCGACAACGCCGAGGTCTACGCCAACGGCAAGAGCGAGACCATCATGGGCGAGGCGCTGAAGAAGCTCGCCTGGCCGCGCGTGAAGTACGTCGTATCGACCAAGTTCTTCTGGGGCATCGTCGAAGGCCCGAACACGAAGAACACGCTCAACCGCAAATACCTCATGGACGCGATCGACGGATCGCTCGCGCGCCTGCAGCTCGATTTCGTGGACCTCGTCTATTGCCACCGGCCCGATCCGAACACGCCGATGGAAGAAGTGGTCTGGGCGATGCACGACATGATCGAGCGCGGCAAGGCGCTCTACTGGGGCACGTCCGAGTGGAGTGCCTCCGAGATCATGGCCGCGCACAACGTGGCCGAGAAGCACCACCTGCGCCGGCCCGTGGTCGAGCAACCCGAATACAACCTGTTCCATCGCAAGCGCGTCGAGGTGGAGTACCAGCACCTCTACAAGGATGTCGGGATGGGCCTCACGACGTGGAGTCCGCTCGCATCGGGCCTGCTCACCGGCAAGTACAAGGCGGGCGTGCCCGAGGGCAGCCGCGGCGCGATGCCGCGCATGGCGTTCCTGCTCGAGAAGCTCACCGACAAGGCGCGCAACGCCGCGGTGATGCAGCTCGAAGGTGTGGCGAAGGACCTGGGCTGCAGCATGGCGCAGCTCGCGATCGCCTGGTGCCTGAAGAACCCCCATGTCTCGACCGTCATCACCGGCGCCTCGCGCGTGTCGCAGGTGCAGGAGAACATGAAGGCCGCGGACGTGGTCGCGAAGCTCGACGAGGCCGCGATGAAGCGCATCGAGGCGATCGCGGGGGGTCTCGCGGAATAAAGTGCTCCTTGTAGGACAACACCGATTACCGCCGGGAGGCGCGACCGGTAATTTGTGCTCTCCAACGCAATCCAATCAAGAGAGCACAAAATGAAAACGACTCAACCCCTCGCCATCGTTGCCGCCTTCGCCCTCGCCTTTTCCCTGGCTGCGTGCCAGAAGGAAGGCCCCATGGAGCGCGCCGGCAAGAAGATCGACAACGCCGCCGAAAAGGTCGGCGACAAGGTCGAGCAAGCCGGTGACAAGGTCAAGGACGCGACGCGCAAGTAACGGCTAGCGCGCCGGGCGCGCTTCGGCGCGCAGCGCTTCGAGCAGTCGCTGGGCCGCGGGCGAGAAGGTTCGCCCCGCCCTCCTCACGATCGAGATGTTCCGGCGCAGCGCGGCATCGCGCAGTGGGTGCACGCGCAACCCGGTCGCCAGTTCCAGCTCAAGCGCAGAGGTGGGAAGCAGGCTCACGCCCAGCCCCGCGCGCACCAGCCCCACGGCAGTTGCCATGTACGTGACCTCGAAAGCGGGCGGCTTCGCGATCCCGCGCGCGGAGAACGTGCGTTCCACATGTGCGCGCACGCTGCTTTGCGTATCCATGAAGATGAGCGGCCACTCTGCCAGGTCCTCGAGCTTCAGCGTCGCTCGCTTGTCGAGCGCGTGACCTTTCCTGAAGACGGCCGCCAGGCGGTCCGTGGTGTAGGGCAACAGCTCGAACTCGCGGCCCAAGCCCTCGAAGCTGCCGATCCCGAAATCAACTTCCTCCGCGGCCACCAGCGCGATGATGCGTTGCGCCACCGTGTCGCGCAGCTCCACGCGAATGGCGGGGTGCGTTTTCGCGAGCTGGGCGATCGCGCGCGGCAGGCGCGTAGCGCAGATCGAAGGAAGTGCCGCGACACGCACCCTCCCGCGGTGGCCGGCGGCGAGCTGCCTCGTATCCTCCGCGACGGCGTCGAGATCCGCGAGGACCCGCTCGAGCGTCGGCAGGAGGTCGCGGCCGATCGCCGTGAGCTTCACCTGGCGGGTGTTGCGGTCGAAGAGCCGCACGCCGAGCGCGGATTCCAGGTCGCGCACCTGCACCGTGAGCGCGGGCTGGGTGAGATGCAGGCGCACGGCGGCGCGCGTGAAGCTCGCGCTCCGGGCGACGGCCGAGAAGGCGCGCAATTGCTTCAGGTTGAGATTCATGAAGGGAATTTATCGCTGTTATCACAATCATTCAATTCCCTGATGAGCCGCCCGGCGGCACCATGTCGGGCATGGCGACCCGGAAGACTCTTGCAGTGGGCTCGGCGGCCGGCTTTTCCGGCGACCGCACCGACGCGGCCGCGCCAGTCGTGCGTACGCTTGTCGCTCGCGGCGGTCCCGCGGCGCTGATCTTCGAGACGCTCGCCGAACGCACCCTGGCCCTTGCGCAGATCGCGCGGCGCGCCGATCCCGATGCCGGCTACGAACCCCTGCTCGACGAGCTGCTCGAGCCGATCCTCGCGCCGTGCCTGAAGGCCGGCATCCGCATCGTGAGCAACTTCGGCGCCGCCAACCCCGCGGGCGCCGCTCGCCGCATCCACGCGATCGCGCGCAAGCAGGGATTGCGAGCGCCGCGCGTCGCGGTGATCACCGGCGACGACCTTTCGGGCGCCGTGCATCGCAAGCTCCTGCGTGACGGCATCGGCGCGTCCTTCGACTCGCTCGACGTGGTGAGTGCAAACGCCTACCTCGGCGCCGAGCCCATTGCCGCTGCCATCGCCGCCGGGGCCGAGATCGTGGTGGCCGGGCGCGTGGCCGATCCTTCGCTCGTCGTAGGTCCCGCGATGGCGCACTTCGGGTGGGCCGCGAACGACTGGGAGCGGCTGGGTCGCGCGACGATGGCGGGCCATCTACTCGAGTGCGGCGCACAGGTTACCGGCGGCTACTTCGCCGATCCGGGCCACAAGGACGTCCCTCGCTTGCACGACGTGGGCTTTCCGATCGCGGAGATCGATGCGGACGGCCAATGCACGATCACCAAGGCGGCCGGTACCGGCGGGTGCGTGACCGAGCGCACCGTGAAGGAACAGCTCCTCTATGAAGTGCACGATCCCGCGGCGTACCTCACGCCCGATGTCACCGCGGATATCTCGGAGGCATCGGTGCGCGCGGCGGGCCGCGATCGCGTGTCGCTCTCCGGCGTGCGCGGGCACGCGCGGCCCGATCGCCTGAAGGTCAACGTCTGCCATGAGGCGGGCTGGCTCGCCGAGGGCGAGATCTCCTACGCCGGTCCCGGGGCGGAGCGGCGCGCGCGTCTTGCCGCGGAAGTGCTCGCGAAGCGCCTGCGTCCCGCGCTCGAGATTCGCGTCGACCTGATCGGCGTGGTGAGCGTGTTCGCCGACGACCGCGGGCGCCTCGTGAAGGCAACGCCCGCGGGCGATGCACGCGACGTGCGGCTGCGCGTGGCCACGGCGCATCGCGATCGCCGCGAAGCCGAGCGACTCACGCGCGAAGTTACCGCGCTCTACACCTGCGGCCCGGCAGGCGGCGGCGGCGTGCGCACCGCGCTTCGCCCGCGCCTCGACATAGTCTCGTGCTTTGTGCCGCGCGCCGCGGTGCATGCCGGTTTCGAGCTGGTGGGCGCATGAGCCGCAAGACCACTGTCGCGCTCCACGCGCTGGCGCACGGCCGCACCGGCGACAAGGGCGACCGGTCGAACGTGAGCCTCATCGCCTATCGCCCGGAGTTCCTCGAGACGATCGTGGCCGAAGTCACGGAGGCGCGCGTCGCGAAGCAGTTCGCGCACCGCAAGCCCAGGTCGGTGAAGCGCTACGTGCTGCCGAAGCTGGGTGCGCTGAACTTCGTGCTCGACGGCGTGCTCGACGGCGGCGTGAACGGCGCGCTCAACCTCGACGCGCACGGCAAGTCCCTCGCTTTCCTGCTGCTCGAGCTTCCGATCGCGATTCCCGCGAAGCTCGTGCCGCTGCTTTCCGATTCCAAAACCAGCAAGATCCCCCGACGGAGGAAGCAATGAAGACGATGACCCGCAGCATCCGCGCGCTCGCACTCGCCGCCGCAGCGGTGGCGACGACCGCCGCGTTCGCGCAGACCTATCCCTCGAAGACGATCACGTTCATCGTGCCCTTCGCGGCCGGAAGCGCCACCGACCAGATCGCCCGTGCACTGGGCCAGTCGGTTGCCGAACAATCGAAGCAGACCGTCATCGTCGAGAACAAGCCGGGCGCGAGCGGCTTCCTCGCCGCGCAGGCCGCGGCCGCGGCCGCGCCCGATGGCCACACGGTGCTCATCACGACGAACACCACGCACGCGGCCAACGAGCACCTCTACAAGAAGCTGCCCTACGATCCGGTGAAGGACTTCGCGCCCGTGACGCTGCTCGGCAAGGGCGGGCAGATCATGATCGTGAACAACAACGTCGCGGCGAAGTCGGTCGCGGAGTTCATCGCGGCCGCGAAGAAGTCGCCGGGCAAGCTCACGTTCGGCAGCGGCAGCTCCTCGAGCCGCATCGCCGGGGAATTGCTCCAGCAGATGGCCGGGATCCAGGTCCTGCACGTGCCCTACAAGAGCAACCCGCTCGCGATCACGGATCTCCTCGGCGGCCAGATCGACATGATGATCACCGACAGCGCGACCGGTATCCCCCAGGTGAAGGGCGGCAAGGTCCGCGCGCTCGGCGTCACGGGCCTCAAGCGCTCGCCGCTTGCACCGGACATCCCGACGATCGATGAAGCCGGCGTGAAGGGCTACGAGATGGGCTACTGGTTCGCGGCGTACGTGCCCGGGAAGACGCCGCCCGCGACGGTCGCGAAGTTGAACGAGATGCTGGTGGCGGCGACGAAGAGTGCCAGCGCGAAGAACTTCTATGAGACGACGGGCACGGATGCCGCGACGTCCTCGCCCGCGGAGCTTGCGAAGTTCCAGGAGGCCGAGACCGCGAAGTGGGGCCGCATCGTGAAGGCGGCGAACATCCAGCCGGAATAATCAGTCGGTAACGGCACCCAGGCTCGCGGTGCCGACCAACTTCGCGTACTTGCCGAGCACGCCGGTCGTGTAACGCGGCTTCGGTGCTTTCCACGCGGCGCGGCGCTTCGCGATCTCGGCTTCGTCCACGTTCAGCTGCAGCAGCAGCTTGTGCGCGTCGATCGTGATCGAGTCGCCTTCCTTCACGAGCGCGATCGGCCCGCCACTGAACGCCTCTGGCGTGACGTGGCCGACCACCATGCCCCACGTGCCGCCGGAGAAGCGCCCGTCGGTGATGAGGCCCACGGATTCGCCGAGGCCCTTGCCGATGAGCGCCGCGGTGGGTGCCAGCATTTCGCGCATGCCCGGGCCACCCTTCGGACCTTCATAACGAATCACGAGCACGTCGCCGGGCTTGATGCGGTCGGCGAGGATCGCGTCCATGCAATCGGGCTCGGACTCGAACACGCGCGCCGGGCCAGTGATGACGGGATTCTTGAGGCCGGTGATCTTCGCGACCGCGCCGTCGGGTGCGAGGTTGCCGCGCAGGATCGCGAGGTGGCCGTGCTCGTACATCGGGTTCGACCACGGACGGATCACGTCCTGGTCCTTGCGCGGTTCGGCGGGAACATCGCGCAGGTTCTCCGCGACGGTCTTCCCGGTGATCGTCATGCAATCGCCGTGCAGCACGCCGTTGGCGAGCAGGATCTTCATCACCTGCGGAATGCCGCCGGCCTTGTGGAGATCCACTGCGACGTACTTGCCCGAGGGCTTGAGGTCGCACAGCACCGGCACCTTCTGGCGCATGCGCTCGATGTCATCGAGGTTCCACGGAACGCCCGCGGAATGCGCGATCGCGAGCCAATGCAGCACGCCATTCGTCGAGCCGCCGGTGGCCATGATCACGGCGAACGCGTTCTCGATGGATTTCTTCGTGACGATGTCGCTGGGCTTGAGGCCGGCCTTCACGGCGGCGACCAGCGCTTCCATGCTCTTCGCCGCGCTCACGCGCTTCTCGTCATCCTCGGCGGCCATCGTCGATGAATACGGCAGCGACATGCCGACCGCTTCGACGGACGAGGACATCGTGTTCGCGGTGTACATGCCGCCGCACGCGCCCACGCCAGGCAGGGCCTTGCGCTCGATGCATTCGAAATCTTCCTTCGACATCTTGCCGGCGCTGAACGAGCCGACCGATTCGAAGACGGAGACGATCTGCAGGTCCTGGCCCTTGTGGTGGCCCGGCTTGATGGTGCCGCCGTAGACGCAGATCGCGGGGATGTTCATGCGGCAGATGCCGATCATCGCGCCCGGGAGATTCTTGTCGCAGCCACCGATGGCGAGCACGCCATCCATGAACTGGCTCTGCGTCGCGGTCTCGATCGCATCGGCGATCACCTCGCGCGAGACGAGCGAGTACTTCATCCCCTCGGTGCCCATCGAGATGCCGTCGGTCACGGTGATCGTGCCGAACATTTGCGGCATCGCGCCCGCGGCGCGCGCGGCGGCGTCCGCGGCATCGGCGAGCGGCTGGATGCCCGCGTTGCACGGATTCATCGTCGAGTGGCCGTTGGCGATGCCGACGATCGGCTTCTCGAAATCGGCGTCCTGGTAGCCGATCGCGCGGAGCATCGAACGGTTGGGCGAGCGAGGCACGCCGTGGGTGATCGTGAAGGAGCGGTATTTGTCGGTCATCGGAATTCTTGAAGGCACGCGTAGGACGTCAACGCATTCTAGTCGAACGCAGGAACCCGGGAGCGATGAGGGCATCCCACCCTGTGACGCAAACGCGTCGTTTCAATCTTCCTTGCAAAGGAGTTGCACCATGAAGAAGAACCTCTTGAAGACGATCGTTTTTGCAACGGGTGTTTCGCTGGCGGGTTTCGCGGCCGCGGGTCCCGGCCATTGGAGGCAGGCCGACCCGGTCCGCTACCAGAGTGAATCGGACCTGATCCTCCAGGAAAACGTCAAGGCCGCGCTGTATGCCGACAAGAAGCTCGAGAATTCGATCTTCAACGTCACGGCGCTGGACGGCCGCGTGTCGATCACCGGCACGCTCGACAGCCAGGAGCAGGCGGCTGAAGTGAAGCGCGTCGCCCAACGGGTCGACGGCTCGCGTTCGATCACGACGTTCCTCGAAGCACCGGTGGGCTGATCACGGCCTGCTGTCGTAGCGTAGAATTCGGGCGCGACTTCAACCTCGCGCCCGAATGCTTGTCCATCCCCAAATAGATCCCATCATCTTCTCCGTCGGCCCGGTGGCCGTGCGGTGGTATGGGCTCATGTATGTCATCGCCTTCGTCGCCTTCGTGACGCTCGCGAAGGTGCGCATTCGCCGCGGGCTCGTTCCGACGCTCGTGGAATCCGACATCGATGACCTCCTGCTTTATGGCGTGCTCGGCGTGATCGTCGGCGGGCGGCTCGGGCAGGTGCTGTTCTACGAGCCCGGGTATTACTTCGAGAACCCGATCGAGATCGTCAAGGTATGGAAGGGCGGCCTGAGCTTCCACGGTGGGTTCCTCGGCGTGCTGACCGCGGTGTGGATCTTCTGCCATCGGCGCGGCAAGCGTTGGCTCGCGGTGATGGATGCCGTCGCGCCCGCCGTGCCACCGGGGATCGCCGCGGGACGCCTCGGCAACTTCATCAACCAGGAATTGCCCGGCCGCGTGACCGACGTGCCCTGGGGCATGTGGTTTCCGGCGATCGATCCCGGCGGGCCCGTCGCGCGCCACCCATCGCAGCTCTACCAGGTCGGGCTCGAGGGCCTCGCGCTCTTCTTCATCCTCTGGTGGTTCGCCTCGAAACCGCGGCCCGTGGGTGCGATCTCCGGCGTCTTCCTCGTGGGCTACGGCGTGTTCCGCTCCGTCGCGGAGTTCGTGCGCCAGCCCGAAGCCTCCGTGCAGGGCGTCTTCCTCGGCGTCACGCTCGGTCAGTGGCTCTCGCTGCCGATGGTGCTCGTGGGGATTGCGATGATCGCGTGGGCGTACAAGAAACAGCCACTGTCATCCTGAGGGTCGAAGACCCGAAGGACCTGCTTGAATCAGTTAAGTGCCTAAAGCAGGTCCTTCGGGTCTTCGACCCTCAGGATGACAGTTCTCTTTATCGCGACAACAACACCCGCAGCACCGTCGGCTTGGGCACCGTGTCGGGCCGGTCGATCTTCCCCTCGCGATTGAAGCGATTCACGCCGGTCGCGGCGAGCAAATAAAACCCATGTGACGTCACCGCACCCGTCGTGGGTTCATCGAGCGACGGGTGATGGTGCGAGAGCAGCGTCTGCACGCGCGTGATCGCGGTGCCGTCGGGCGAGAGCGTCATGAGAATGACGCGGCCCGGCGTCGTGATGTTCTGCACGCCGACCAGCTGGCCTTCCCATTCGTAGAGCCCGTCGATGCCCGCGACCGTTTCGCGTGCGGGGACGGTGACGCGCGTCATCTTGCCGGTGGCGAGGTCGACCATCGCAACGCCGGTCGAGTGGCCGATGTAGAGGCGCTTCACGTCGGGCGAGACCGCGAGCCCGTTGGTGCCGCGCGCCTGGCCCGCAGCCAGCACCGTGTGGGGCGCGCCGCTCTTCAGGATTTCATACACCGCGCCGCTTGCCGAATCGGAAACGAAGACGCGGCCGCCGCGAGCGACCGCAACGTCGTTGAGCTGCTGCGCACCGGGCACCTCCGCGCGCTGCAGCAGCTTGCCGGTGTCTGCATCGAATGCGACCACGGTGTTGCGCCGCTCCTTCTCGCCCGCTTCGGTGATCGCATTCGTGCTGATGGCGTACAGCGTGCGGCGCGGAGAATCGAGCGCGAGGCCGAGCACATGATCGAGTTTCGCGTCCTTGCCGGCGAACTCCGTCACAACCCCACCGGGAGAAACGCGCACGATGCGCTTCTGCGCGATGCTGCCCACGAGAAAGCTCGCGGTCCCCGGGTCATAAGCGATGCCTTCGGGAATGAACGCGCGGTCGTCGATCTCGAATGCGACAGGCGCGAAATCGAGACGCGGCAATCGCGCTTCGAGCTTCGAGCGCAACGCCTGGAACGCCTTGTCTTCCCAGATCGCCTCGAAACCGAATTCGCGCGGCGGCAGGAATCCCTCGCCGAGCTCGTCGACTTTCTTCAACGCGGCGAGCGCGGCCTTCTTGTCGCCCGCTTCCACCTGGAAGTGCGACAGGTAGTACCAGAGCGTCGGATCCTCGGGGCGTTGCTTGAGGAGGTTTTCGATGGCCGCGATCACCGTCGCCGTTTGCGCGGCGACAGGTACGGCCAGAGCGATGAGGAGTGCAACGAGGAGGGAGCGCATCCCTCCATTGTCGCCTACATCGTTTCCTTCGGCGGGCGCAGCGGATCGAAGTCCGACCAGTTGCCGCCATCCCAATTGCCGTTCGCACGCTCGACGGGATCCGCGCCGGTCTCGTGCAGGATGCGCGCGATCGCGTCTTCCTCGACGTCGGTCACCGAAGCGTTCACGGCGACGAGCGTTCCGGCTTGTCGCGTCTGCGGGGCTTTCGGATTCGAGTCCATCCCGTTCAGCGCGCCGACGAGCGAGCCCGTATACGCACCGACACCGGCACCGGCAATGGGACCCAGCGGCCCGAGTACGGGAATCGTTGCAGCACCGACCGCGAGGCCGACCGCGCCACCGACGGCAGCACCCTTGGCCGCGCCCGAATCGGCCGTCTTCGCGCCCGGCGATTCATCGCGGTCGCCGCCGATGGGGTACTGGTCATGTTGTCCCGGAGGATTCACGGCGAGGACGGACAACTCCTGCTCGTCCACGCCCGCGTCGCGCAGCCGCATGACCGCCGCGTCCGCCTGGTCCCGGTTCTCGAAACGTCCTGCGATGATCGTGCTCATGGCATCTCTCCGTGTGGGGTTCATTCGAATAAACCACCGCAAGAGGTATGCCACTCACCAATGGGGACAGACCCCATTGGTCGCGTGTAACAGTTGCCGGAATTCGTTTCCTTATTACCGACCCATGCGGCGCTCGTAGGCAGCGTTCACCACGTTGGCCACGCCCTGGTCGTTGCCGCCGCCCTTCGCGTTGATCTCCACGCGCACGCTGCCATCGGCTTGCCGATTCAGGCGCAGCGTGACGTCCGAGCCGTCCTTGCGGCCCTGGATCATGCCGGCACCGCGATCGGCGTTGCCGACGTTCACGCCCGCGTCCTGCATCGCGCCCATCGCGGCATCCCACGAACGATCGAACGATGCGGGCTGCTGCTGCACCTGGTACGCGTAAGGGTCATAGACAACGCAGCCGGTGAGCGAAACCAGCGAGAACAGGGCGACTGCAGCGAGGCGGCGGGGGGCGAACATGGGGGTTTTTCCTCTTCAGAGTAGAATCTTCATCCCATTCTCACCCCACGCATGAAGAGGACGCAAATGAAGCGAATCGCAATCCTTGCCGCCGCGGCACTGGCCGTCACGGCTTTCGCGCAGGACAAGAAGCCCGCCCCGCCTGCTCCCCAGGACAAAGGCGTGATGGTTGGCGAGGCCGAAAAGGTCACCGCCACCGTCGAAGCCGTCGACCAGACGACGCGCCAGGTCACCCTCAAGGGCCCGAGCGGCAACGTGGTCAGCTTCGTCGCCGGCCCGGAAGTGAAGAACCTCGCGCAAGTGCAGAAGGGTGACATCGTCACCATCGCGTTCGTGCAGGCCCTGGCCCTCGAGCTGAAGAAGACCGGCGCCAAGGTTCGCGAGCGCGTCGAGACCGAAACGAAGAAGGGTGCGCCGCTGGGCTCGAAGCCCGCCGGCATCGTCGCCCGCGAAGTGAAGGTCGTCGCCTCCGTCGAAGCCGTGGATGCGAAGTCGCAGAAGGTTGTCCTGCGCGGACCCGAGCACACGGTGATGCTCAAGGTGAAGAACCCGGAAGTCCTGAAGGACATCAAGGCCGGTGACTTCGTCGAAGCGCGCTACGTGGAAGCCGTCGCGATCAAGGTGGAGAAGGCCCCGGCCGCTCCCGCCGCTTCGCCGCCTCCCGCGCCTGCCGCGCCGGAGAAGCCGAAGAAGTAAAGCTGTGCCCGGGCTCCTCGAGGGCGTTCGCGTCCTCGACCTGACCAACGTCCTCGCGGGGCCCTTCGCGACTTACCAGCTGGCAATGCTCGGCGCGGAGGTCGTGAAGATCGAGGCCCCCGGCGACGGGGACCTTGCCCGCAGCCTCGGCGCCGATCCGGGGCTCACCGCCAAGCGCATGGGCATTTCCTTTCTCGCAGTGAACGCGGGCAAGAAATCGGTCGTGCTCGATTTGAAGAACCCGCGCGGCCGCGACGCCTTCCTGCGATTGGCGAAAGACGCGAACGTCGTCGTCGAAGCGTTTCGTCCCGGCGTGATGCAACGCCTGGGACTCGATCACGAAGCGTTGAAGCGCGTGAACCCGAAGATCGTCTACTGCGCGATCTCCGGCTTCGGGCAGACCGGCCCCCTCGCCAAGCGCGCCGCATACGACCAGATCATCCAGGGCTATTCGGGCGTGATGAGCGTGACAGGGGATGCGAAGAGCGCGCCGCTGCGCACGGGCCATCCCGTTGCCGACACCACCGGTGGGCTCACCGCGGCGATGGCGATCTGCGCGGCCGTCGTGCGCCAGCAAGGCAAAGGCGAGGGCGCGTTCATCGATGTCTCGATGCTCGATTCCACCGTCGCAACGCTCGGCTGGCTCGTGTCGAATTACCTGAATGCCGATGTCGAGCCCGCGCCGATGGGCAATGAGAATTTCACCGCGAGTCCTTCGGGCACTTTTCGCACGAAGGCGGGGCTGCTCAACATCGCGGCCAACGAGCAGAAGCAATTCGAAGCGCTGTGCGATGCGTTGGGCCGGCCGCACCTCAAGACCGACGGCCGCTTCGTGGGCCGCAATGAGCGCAAGAAGAATCGCGCGGAGTTGAAGCGCGTGCTCGAGGAAGCCCTCGCTACGGAAACCGCCGAGCACTGGGAGCTCATGCTGAACGAGGAAGGCGTGCCCTCGGGCCGCGTGTTCTCGATCCCGCAGATCCTCGCGCACGAGCATGCGGTCGCTCGCTCGCTCGTGAAGACCTTCAAGCGCGTGCCCGGCGCGGAGTGCGATTCGAGCGCAACGCGCCCCGGATTCCACGTCGATGGAGCACCTCTCGATGTCGCTACGCCGCCGCCCCGATTGGGTGAGCACACGGAAGAGGTCCTTCGGAGTGCGGGACTCGGCGAGGAGGAAGTTCGCGCGCTACTGTCATCCTGAGGAGCGAAGCGACGAAGGACCTGCTTGATTCAGTTAACCGCCTAAAGCAGGTCCTTCGTCGCTTCGCTCCTCAGGATGACAGTGGGAGTCAGGACGACAGTGCTTAAGGTATAATTTCGCGCTTCACTTGGGGTGGTAGCTCAGCTGGGAGAGCGCCGCGTTCGCAATGCGGAGGTCGAGGGTTCGATCCCCTTCCACTCCACCAAATGAAAGGCAACGGCGTCCACTTGGACGCCGTTTGTCTTTTATGCCGCGCCTATCCGTCGCCTTTTTCCGGGGCCCAGGTCGTGCCGAGCCCCTAGGATCGATCCGCGGTCTACTCCACGGGCCGGGGATGGAACGTCGATGAGGGTCTTCGGGAACACTGCGGGTGCGCTTGCAATGCTCGCCGCCGCGCTGGCGACATCCGGCTGCGTGGGCCTCGCGACCGGAACCATCGCGGGACGCAACGATGCCGGTGCGAACATCGACATGGAAGGGCGCCTCGTCGCCAATCCCGATGGCAGCGCCCGCGCGCGCCTGGTGACGCTCACGCGGCCGCATACCACGCTCACGGAGGCCGACTACACGCTGGAGATCCTTCCGGGCAACGGCCGCGTGTCGCCACCGCAGTCGTATCGAATGATCGCGATCTTCTCGCAGACGGATGACTTCAGCGGGGGCACGGATACGGGACGGGCTTTCATGCGCGATCACCTGGGTGCGGTCGCGACGATCTTCCACAATCCTTCGGACACGTCGACCCGCATCCGCACCTCGCGCGATGGCCGCCGCCACATCGGGGCGGCATGGCTCGCGGCTGTGCAGGCCGACGACCGGCGCGTGCCCTGGCGCATCGAGCCGGGCACGAACGATTGCAAGGCCATGCCGGACGGGAACGATTGCTTCGACATGGAGACCCTCACGCGGCTCGTGTTCGACCGCGTCTCGGATGTCGTCACGACACGCGTGCGCGATCTCGGCCTGGGCCGCATCGCCGAGCAGGAACTGCACTACATCCCCAACATCGTGCATGCCGGCCTTGAAGCCGGGGGCCGGCGCGCGCGGGGCTTTGGGCTCGTCTTCAGGGTTCGCGTCGGCCTCGTTTTCCAGGACGCCGAGATCCTCATCCCGATGAGCGTCCTCTTCCTCGACGATGTGCGCGGCTACACGATCGTGATCGATCCCCTGGGCTTCGACCTGCGTGACTTCGATCCCGAGAATCTCGATCGCATCCACGCGCACGGGCCACTTTTCCAGGAGGGCTCAGTGCGCGACGCGGTGCGCGATGGAATTGCCGCCGCGGCCATGCCCACCCTCAACGGTGCGCGCTTCGAGGACTTCCTGGTGTCGATGCTCGAAGCGGTGGCCGGACGGCCGCGCATCACGAACGGCCGCATCAATCCCGGCTACGACGTCCTTCTCACGTCCGACCGCAACACGGGCGGCAGCGATGGCGACGGCGTGCGACGCCACGCCGATGGGCGCATCTGGCGGCAGGTCGGCACGCAGCCCGTCGAGAACCCGCAAGGCGTGCAACTCATCTTCCTCGAATAGCTGACTGTAAATTCCAAGAGGAGTTTCCGTGAACGACCTTGCCAACTGCGTCCTTCGAAGGGTGCTGCTGTACCTGCTGCCAGGCCGTTGTCATTTTCCGCGGCTGCGCTGCGCTTCCGCCTGCTTCCTCGCATTCTCGAGGGCGGCCGCACGCTGCTTTCGCAATTCCTCCAGGGCCTTCGCCTTGTCCGCATCGAGCTTCTTGAGCTGCGCAACGAGGGCGTCCTTCTGCTTTTGCCCCGTCGTGTTCGCCAGGTCCTCCTTCAGCTGCTGCGTGAGCCGTGCGTACTGGACCTCGACATTCGCCTGCAGCTTGTTGTACTGGGCGTCGATGTCGGAGAGCGCCGCAGCCAGCGCATTGGGATCGGGGCTTGGGCTGGCGCCAGGTTTGACATCTACCTGAGCCACCGCCGTAGTGGCCAACGCGAGTGTCAGCAAGAACATTCGGTACAGGGTGCGCATCCCATCTCCTTCCCATGGAAACCACATGAGAAGGATGGCATCGCAGCCGTCTCCCGTGCATCGGACCAAGGTCTTAACGGCGCAAGGGCCTAAGGTCGATTGCGGCTTGCGCGCGAACTAAATTACTCTACGGCGTAAGTCAGGCCCACAGACCTGAAACGTGCCAGGGATAGGGACATCTGCCGTGAAAGCATTCATCGCTCGCGTTTTGGCTTGCATCGTCTTTCTGCTGCACATGGTTGGCACTGCGCAGGCCCAGCTCACGAACTTGGCGGGCGGCGGAACGTTGCCGATCGGCTCCGGCCCCCTCTGTGGCGGCTTCGTCAACGGCAAATTTCAACCGCCCTGCAAAGCCGTGGCCGCGGCCTTCGTCAGCGATGTCAAATACTCCTGTCCGGCAGGCAGTTTCTTCGACGCCAACGGCAAGTGTTATTCCTGCCCGGCCAACCATACGCGCACCGCGGATGCGGTCACCACGGATCGAGCCTGTGCCAAGGCCGATCCCACGATCAAGGGCGGCGACGTGGCCGCAACATTCGGGGGTCCGCTGTGCAAGGCTGCAGCCGGCTCCTGGTCCTTCAAGGACGGTTCCCTGGGGGGAAGTTGTTGGTCATGCCCGAACGGCTACGAGCGATCCGTCCTCAGCGTTGACGACAGCAGGGCCTGCCGGCTGCCCGGCAAGATGGGCTATGCCAGCCCCACGCAAGTGTGGAAAGGCAATTCGGATCTGGCGGCGTGCCAAGCCCATGTCCAACGCTACGGCCCGTCCGGAAAGGGGGAGGTCTTCTACGACGGCTGGGTGGGTTACACCGGCTGCTGGGTTTGCCCCGCGGGCTTCAAACGCAGCACCAACGCCATCTACGAGAAGAACGGCGCAATGGCTTGCTTCCAAAATTCCCCGGAAGCCTGGTCCAAGGCCACCATGCTCGGCAAGGCCAACTGCAAGCCGGGAGAATTCGAAGACGCGCGCAACGGCGGCGAATGCTGGAGTTGTCGCGCTGGCACCACGCGCAGCGTTTATCCGGTCCATGAGGGCCGGGCCTGCACGGTCTGGGGCGGCTACGTTTATGCCAAAGCGACCGAAACCGGGAGCAGCGTGCTCGGTTGCGGCACTGGCCTTGGATCGGACAAGGGGGAGACCTTCTTCGACACGATCACCAGCAAGGATCCCAACGTCCAGGCGGCCATCAGGCAACAGAGCGGTGGCACGCTGCCGCAAGGCATCGGCCAAAGCATCGGCGGCACCTGCTGGAAATGTCCTGTCGGCTACAAGCGCATGGACGGTTCCGCGCCGGTCTATGGCGCCCAAGCCTGCGGCAGCAAGACCATCGTCTGGAAATCCGCCCCCTACGCCCACTCCGGCCTCTTTGGCCTGGACGGCGGCGAGGAAGTGGCGCTGGCGCTCGTAAAGGATGGCGCACTCATCAATCAGCTCGCCGACGCGGCGGTGCCAAAGCTGGCCGCCACTTCCGCAGAGGCGCGCAAGAAAGTCTGGGACGAGATTGCCAGGACACCGCAGACCAGCGGCCCGCTGCTGTTGGCGGTACTCACCCGCATCAAGGCGGTGGCGACCAATCCGGCCCAGGCCAGCGCTGCGGAGAAGCGCCTGGCGGCGAGCTTTTCCAATGCCGTCGTCAGTTTCCGTACTTACCTGGCCAAGGAAGCGCTCGGCGCCTACCACGCATGGTATGACGTGACCCAAGCTCAGAAAAGCGCGAATAAGGGGAGGGCTTCGACGCCTGGCGCTTCGCTGGGTGCAACTGTAGGCGGCGATGTCGATCTCACCGTCCCGCCGGATTACGCTCAAGTCACCCGAGATGCCATCGCTGCCAGTGTCCACGTCGGCACCGTGGGGGCCGGGATTGCGGGCTACCTGGCGATCACGACAGAAAATGTCATGCAGGCGATTTTTCCCTCAGTGATTACATTTAAAGAGTTATTGGCAGGAGGCGCCACGGTGTCTTCCATCACTGCGGGTGCTGGAGCCGGAAGTCTCGCAGCGTCCGTTGGCCCTCAGATCGCCATTGCCGTCGCCGTCGAATTAATTATCCAGGTCTTTCAACTGGCCGTAGAGGCCAAGGAAGCCGGCCCCAAGCTGCAAGCGAACCTCCTCTCGGCTCAGCAACCGTATGACTTGGCTCGCCTGATGAGAACCACCGACGGCGGCGACGAAATCACCAGTTACTGGACCACGGTCACGAGCGGCACCAGCCGCGCGCCGCGCAATCTCGCCGCCTTCGCCGCCGCCAGTGCCTCGATGCGATGACGGGATGGCGCGTCGGCTTAGTTGAAGAACTCCAGTAACGCCGGGGTCAGCGCTTTCGAGTTCACATCGTGGCCCTGGCCCTCGATGGTGCGACGCTGCGCATTCGGCACTGCCTTGCCGAGCTTGTCCGCCGTGGCGCGCATGAACGGCATCGTCTTCAAGCTCGCGCCACCGTCCATCACCAGGGTGTTCGCCTTGATCTTCGCTGCCGTCCTGACCGGCACGGAGCGATCCTCACCGAGGATCGCGTTGTCGTACGCAAGTGTGGGTGCCATCGCGATCATTCCCGGCCAGGCCGGCGACGATTTCATTCCGGCAATCGCCTCGTCCGGCGCGCCGACAAATTTCATGAATGCCGTCACGGCATCCGCTCGACGGTCCGCGGCAAGCAGTGCGTCGAACCGGGACCTGAACTCGCGCCATTCCCTGGCGGCACCTTCAGCCTCGCTATAAGGCGCTTCGTAGAGGGCGAGTTTTTTCACCTTGACGCCAAGCGATGACGCCGCTTCCAGTGCCAGGCTCGCCCCCGAAGACTTTCCATACACAAACGCCGAGCCGCCAGCGGCGTCGATGACGGCTTCCAGGTCTTCGATTTCGCGCTGGACCGAATAGGGTTTGGTATCGGCGCTATCGCCACGACCGCGACGGTCATAGCTGTACACGGTGAACCTGGGCGCGAGGAGCTGAGCGAGCTCCGTGCTGCTCGAACGCGCGGACAACGCGCCGTTCACCACGACAACGGCTGGGCCCGCGCCCACCTTGTCATAGGCGATGCTTGTTCCGTCCTTCGACGTGCTCATCCGCGTTCGTTCAGCGAGGCGTGCAGAACACAGCGCCTTCCTGCTTCCACGCGAACGCCATCGAGCCATACACCTGCATGTCGGACGCGTAGCGGCGATGCGGGCCGTCGGAGCCACGGTTCACCGGCTTCCATCCGTCCGCGCATTGGCCATTCGAAGGCAGCACCGCGTAGAACGTGACGCCTTCATACGCCCAACCCTTGAACGCATCGCCGCTCTTCGAGATCGTCGCGCGCTCCTGCGTTTCGAGGTCGCGCAGCCACGCGCATTCCGCGCCGATGGCCGTGTGATAGTGCGCGCCGAGGCTCGGTGCGTAGAAGCGGCACACCGGTTGCGCGCCAGCCGGGGCGCCCGCGGCCTGCGGCCACACTTCGAACTGCTGGCCCGTGCGCTTCCATCCGGAGCTCTGCTGATCGAGCGTGGTGATTTCACTGGCCGTGCTGGTGACGAAGTAGCGATCGGTCGCTTCGGCGTAGTACTCGATCGCCTCGACCGACGTGCGAACCTGCAGCGGCTCATACGCGATGTAGTAGTTGGTGAACGACGGATCGTTGGGCGAGCCCACCGAATACATCCAGTAGTCGCCGGGCGGAAGGCCGGAAACGGTCACGCGCGTCCACGACACCAGGCCGGGCGGGCCGCTCATCCCGGCGAGCATCGGCGTCACGGGCTGGCGCGGGTCGAAGCGATAGTCGACGCGAACGATGTTGCCGTCATACGTGAGCTTCACGCTCGCCGGATCGAAGTAGTACGACGACGGGACGTAGATGTCGAAGTTCTCGGAAGCGTGCGGCTTCGAAGGCACCGACTGAAGGTGCTGCGCGTCCGTTGCGACCGTGAGCGGCGAGCTGATCACCTGCGGCGCCGCATTCGGATTCGCCGTATCGATCATGCGCGCCTGCACGTTGTATGTACCGGCCGGAAGCTCGCCCAGCGGCACCGGGATGTCCCAGAAGTCCGGACGCGACGGGCCGAAGAAGTCGCTCGCGTATTCGAAATCGATGATGAACGTGTTGCCCTGGCGAACGTAGCGTGTGGCCGGCGCGTAGGTCGGCCACTGCCAGCCGTTGATCTTCACGGAGATCATCGAACCCGCGACGGCCTGACTCGGGTAGGGCGTGAGGGTGGCCTGGGCGGCGGCCAGCGTGGGGGCCAGCACCAGGGCGGCAGCAAGAATCTTCTTCTTGAGGTTCATGATTTAGCTCGCGTTGGTTTCGAGCACCGCGCGCGCGTTGGCGACTTCGGTGCGATAGGTTTCGCGCGCTTCGGCTTCGCAGGCGCGGCGGTCGGAGACCCGGCGGCATTCCTCGAGTGCTTCCTTGAGCGCGGCGCCCGCTTCCTTCATGAGCGTCTTGTAGCGCTTGATCGGCGTATCGGACGGTTCGTACCAGCGCAGCGGGTCGCCCGGTTGCGGGAACGACTCGCCGTTCGCGCTGATCGTCACGGTGGCGAGCAGCGCCGCCGCGAGGGTGAATCCAGTGGTGATCGGGGCTTTCATTGATGCGTGCTCCGTGGGTTTCGTCTTGCACCCACGATAGGGTTTGCATCGGCCCGTCAACATGGGAAGGCGCCGCGCCTTTCGGTCATCCGTTTCCTACAGGTATTTGTCCTACCCGCTGGCTGATGTCGGGTTGGGGCGACGCCACCATGGCCCCATGAAAGCTTTCCTTCTCCTTCTCCTGGGCGGCGCGCTCGTCGCGGCCGCGCCGCGGGCGAAATCCGACGATGTCTTCGCCGGATCGCACACGCGCGTATTAAAGGTCCAGGTGAAAAGCGCGCTGGAGAGCTCGTCGCGCGTCGATCGGGATGTGCGGGCGCCGTCGGCACCCGACGTGGGCGTTCCGGTCTTCGCATACACCGCACCCGTGGAGGACCCGCGGATGAAGGAAAGCCGCTCCTCCTGCTCGAAGGCGGGGAAATCCCTGTGCTACGACCCGGCGAGCGGGAAGATCGTCTACAAGAAGACCCGGGAGTTCATGCCGGCGATCCCCGGGATGAGGGCCGAGAACATCTCGGTCCGGCGCGACCGGATCACCTTCAAATACAGCTTTCAGTAGCTGTCTGTCAGACGGTGTAGGACAATTCCTACGCGGGAATCCGCCCGGTCCGACGGGGTGCCTGAAACCAGCGTGCTGTAATTCACTTCGAAGCTCACTCTTGTCCCAGGCAAACAACATGATCAGATTGCTCATTGTCGACGACCACGATGTGGTGCGGATGGGCCTCAAGCAGGTCTTCGACAGCCGCGTGGACATGGAAATCGCGGCCGAGGCGAGGACAGGCGAAGAGGCCATCAACCTCATCCGATCGAAGCCGTTCGATGTCGCGCTTGTCGACCTGTCGCTCTCCGACATGTCGGGCATCGATGTCCTGACGCGCGCGAAAGCGATTCGTCCGGAAATGGCCGTGCTCATCGTCTCCGGTTATCCGGAAGACCAGTACGCCATCAACATTCTCAAAGCGGGTGCGTCGGGATTCGTCCCGAAGGACGCGCCGCCCGAGAGCCTGCTCTCCGCCGTGCTGGCCGCTTCGCAGGGCCGGCGCTACGTGAGCCCGCGCGTGGCCGACAAGCTCGCGCAAGGCCTCGCGGGCCCCGCGGCCGACCAGCCGGGCCATTCGATCCTCTCCGAACGCGAGTTCCAGATCTTCTGCAAGCTCGCGGGCGGCCAAACGGTTTCCGATATCGCCAGGGAGTTGTTCCTCAGCGTGAAGACGGTCAGCACGTACCGCTCGCGCATCCTGGAGAAGATGAACTTCAAGTCGAACGCGGACATCACCTATTACGCCGTCAAGAATCAGTTGATCGCATGACGCTGCAAGCCCTCATCGTCGAGGACTCGCCGCCGATCGCGGAGCGTCTCGTTGAGATGCTCTCGATTCCCGGACGTGTCGAGGTGGCCGCGACTGCCGCTACCGAAAAGGAAGCGATCGCCGCTTGCGGTGGTCGCGTGTTCGATCTGGCCATCGTTGATTTGCAGCTCGCGCAGGGCACCGGCTTCGGCGTGATCCGCCGGCTGCGCGCCGACGCGGGCAAGCACACCTGCATCATCGTCCTCACCAACCACGCCGTCCCGGCGCTGCGCATGGCTTCGTATGAAGCCGGCGCGGACCACTTCCTCGACAAGAGCAAGGACGTGCCCGTGGTCACCCGGGTGGTGGACGATCTCCTCGCCGCGAGGAATTAAAGAACCAGGGCAGAAAGAATCCGCAGATAAACGCAGATAAACGCGGATAACAGCAGGTGGGGTTGCAGTGTCAAAGGCGGTCATTCAGCCGATCCGCGACATTTACCTTCCTCTCCTTATCCGCGTTTATCTGCGTTTATCTGCGGATTCTTTCTGCCCTGGTTTTCCGCAAACCTTTAAGAGGGCTGGACTCGCGCGAGAGGCACGAAGGCACGCACCTGCGTGCCCTTGCCGGTGCCGGACTTGATGTCGACGATGCCACCCAGGCCGCTCAGGCGCTGGCGATTGCCGCCGATGCCATAGGACTTGCGATACGCGGCCTCGATATCGGCGATGCCGATGCCATCGTCCTTCAGTTCCACAATGACGCCTTCGGGCGTGCGCTCTACCAGGAGGTCGACGCGCTTGGCCTGGGCGTGGCGGATGACGTTGGTCAATGATTCCTGCACGACGCGGTAGAGGGCGATCTCGACGTCGGGCGGCAGGCGCTCGAGCGCATCCGTGATCTGCATGTGGCAATCGAGGTTCGCCGACTTGCAGGTTTCGTCCACGTGCCATTTCACGGCGGCCGCCAGACCCAGGTGGTCGAGGAGCGACGGGCGCAGGTTCTCGATGATGCGGCGCTTCACGTCGATGCCCGAGTCGAGGAGCCTCGTCAGGCGTTCCAGGCGCGTGGCAACCTCCTTGTCGTCGCCCAGGCGGCCTTCGAGCCAGTTCACATCCATCTTGGCCGGCGTGAGGATCCCGCCCAGCTCGTCGTGCAGTTCGCGCGCGAGCCGCGCCTTTTCCATCTCCGCTTGCGTCTGCAGGAATTCCGAGAGCGAGGAAAGCTGCGCGGTGCGATCGGCGACCTCGCGCTTCATCTTGTCGGCCATCGTGAGGTGCACGTACTCGATCATGCGGGCGCGGCGCGTGTCGCGGATGAGCAGGAGGGCGAGCAGCGCGATCAGCGTCGCATTGAGCGCGACCACCGCGAGGAGGCCCGTGCGACTCGATTCCATCGCCTCCTCCCAGCGCTGCGTGCGCTGGTGGACGATTTCGGTCGCCGCGCGCTGGACCGTGCCGAAGCTCACGCGCAGCTTCGCCGCGAGGTCGCGCGCCTTGTCGCTTTCCACGAATTCGCGCGCACCCTCCATGTCCCCGCCGGTCGCGCGTTCCAGCGACAGCTCGAGGTCGGAGATCTTGAGCGTGACGAGCTCGTTCAGGTCCGCCAGGCGTTCGCGCGTGGGCTTGTCGGGCAGGAGGTCGCGAAGCTGCTCGCGCACGGGGCGACTCGCGGCGATGGACGCCTTCACCGCGTCCATGTACTCGGGCCGGTGCGACAGCAGGAAGCCGCGCTGCGCGGCCTGCGCTTCGTAGATCGTTTTCTCGAGCTCCATGAGACGAGCCTGGAACGCCATTGCCTGCGTGATCTCGCCGCGCGTCTGGGAGAAGGTGCGGTACGACATCTCCGAGACGAAGAGGATGGCACCGGTCACCAGCAGCGCGACCAGCAGGGGGAACCAATACTTCAGGGGAAGCACTGGAGGAGGCGCGGACGGAGCCGCGCGCTGCTCTTCGGGTAAGGCCATGGGAAGGATCAGTCTATCCCAAGGCCCGGACCGGGCGCCGCGTCAGTAGCGATAAGCCCGCCCCTCTGCAAGGCGCACGCGGTCACCCACGCGCACGCCGCCGAGTGTTTCCTGGATCACGGTGCGCAGGGCTCCGTTGTCCGTGCGAACGTCGAGCAACTGGTCGGCGCTGGTCGTGGTGCGGGTCTTCGCTTCGTCGTTGGTGAGGGGCTTCACGGTTTCGATGTAGACCACCTGCCCGACGATCGCGGCTTCCTCGCTTGCGCTGCTGGAGACCGGCGCCGGCGCGGTATCCGTCGTGTTGAAGCCATCGAGAAACGACGTGAGGGTGCCGCAACCCGAAAGGGCGAAAGCCGCGACCATCGTCACGGCGATGCGGGTAAAGCGCATGACCAACTCCTTACGTGCGGAAGACGCCCATCAAGAGTGAGACCAGGAAGGCGAGCACGAAGATGAAGAACAGGATCTTCGCGATCGCGACAGCGCCCGTGGCTACACCACCGAATCCGAAGATGGCGGCGACCAGGGCGATGACGAAAAAGACGGCGGCCCAATAAAGCATGTGAGCTCCTTGTGTTGCCCTACGTGCGCCGGCGGCGGCGAAACGCGCGCCAGGCGAAGGCAGCCGCGGCGAACGCGAGCTGCCGGGCGATCGGGCGCGAGGCCACCGAGCCGATGAGATTGATAAGGGTGCGTGAGGGACGTGCTTCGACGGCGGCGAGCCTTCGTTCGATCGTGGCGCGCTGCAGCGACGCGGACAACTCCACGAGCTGCAGGCGTTGCTCCAGGATCCCGAGCTCGCTCACTTTGCGGCTTCAGGCACTGGCATTGCGCGCAGCATGGATTCGTCCTTGCGCAATGTGTCGATACTGGCCGAGAACGGCGTGCGCTGGCCCTTGCGCATCAACCACGCCGCACAGGCGGCCCCAGCGACGAGAAAACACGCGCCGAGGCCGCCCAACACCACCTTTCGCAGATCCTCTGGGAGGGCGAGGGCCAGCGCCAGGATGGCAAGCAACATGCCGAAGGAAACCAGGAAGAAGGTCGCCGAGGCGACGATCAGCTGGCGCACGGCCAGGGCTTTCTCGCGTTGCACTTCGATCGCGAGGAGTTCCAGGCGCGTGCGCACGAACCGAAGGCCATCGGAGGCGAGCGTGCGCGCGTCTCCGATCATGCCGGGGCGACCTTGCGTCATGGCTTAACGGCGAGCCAGCAGGAAGCCGATCAGCGCGCCGACAGCAGCGCCGGCGCCAATCGCCTGCCACGGGTGCGAGTGAACGTACTCGTCGGTCTGCGAGGCGTACTTCTTCGCGCTGTCCTGCGCGGCCGTCGTCGCTTCCGCGAGCTTTTCACGCGCCACGTCGAAGGATTCCTGCAGCTTCGAGCGGGCCTCGTTCACCTTGGCTCCACCCTCGACCTGCACGGTCTTCAGCAGCTCGTGGGCATCATCGACCACGTTCTGGAAGTCCCGGGCGATCGGGTTGGGGCTGGTGCTGTTGGTGCTGGTGCGGGTGTTCATGGATGGCTCCTGGAGAAACGTGTTGCGTTACTTGAGGCGGATGTCGTTCTTGACCGACTTCACGCCCTTCGTGTTCGCGGCGAGCGAAACGGCGCGATCGATCTCGGCCTGGCTGCCAGCGAAGCCGGCGAGCTGGACCGTGCCCTTGAACGTCTCGACCTGGATGTTCGACGCCTTGACCAGCGGGTCATCGATCATCTTGGCTTTGACGGTCGTGGCGATCGAGGCGTCGTCGATGACGTCGCCCGTGCTCTTCGTCGTCGCGGTACCCGCACAGCCAGAGGCGGCGAGCGTGAGGCCCAGAAGGGCGGCGGCGATGAGGCCGCGGTTGTTCGTGGTCATGGCTATTACTCCTTGAAAGTTTGTGAGGGACACGCGACGCTGGTCGATTGATCAACGTCACTGAGGCCAGATTAGGCGTCGCCCCTCAAAGCCTCTGTCGGATTGGTACCCCCAACTTGCGTCCGGGAATCCGATTAGGACGTGGGACTAGGACTACAAGGTTCTTGTCATCCTGAGGGCCGAGGCCTGAAGGACCTGCTTGAAAAAAGAAGCGCCGCAAGAGCGGCGCTGGCACAGCAGGTCCTTCGAGCTCCTGCGGAGCTCTCAGGATGACAATTCACTCTCGGGCTGACCGTTCTAGCCCTGGCGCGGCACCACATGGTTGCGCACTTGCGACACGCCGGCGACGGCGATGGCAATGCGGCCCGCGCGATCGGCGGCGGCCTGGGTGGGTGCGACGCCGTTGAGCGTCACGACACCTTGCTTCGTGTCGACTTCGATCTTGAGGACGCTGAGATCCGGGTCCTTCATGAGGTCGGTCTTGATCGACGCAGTGATCGCGGCGTCGGCGGCGTCCTTGCTCGCCTGATCGGCGGTGCGCTCGAGGGCGGCCCCCGCGTCCTTGGCGGCATCGGCGACGGCATCGCTCGCCTTGTTGACGGCTTGCGCCGTCGAGCGGCCAGCCTTGTCGATCGTGTTCTGGGCGCGTTCGGTCGAATCGGGACTGCACGCGGCGAGGCCGGCAGCCGCGAGGGCCAGCGCGACCAGCGCGGGAAGGGTTCGGGTCTTCATGTCGTGGCTCCTGGGTTGAGGAAAAAGCGCCGCATGAGCGGCGCCTTTTCGTGGTGCAGTGACTGCTACAGCGTTACTTGCCGTACTTCGTCTTCGCAGCGGTAACGCAGTTGTCCTTCGCCGTGCCGGACAGCGCGTCGCACTTTTCCTTCGCGACCTTGTAGTCGGCGTCGAGCTTGGTCTCGGCGGCGTCCTTGCGGGCGTCGGCGATCTTCTCGGTGGCCTGCTTGTTCGCGTCGGCGGTCTTTTCACCGGCCTTGTCGACGGCAGCGGCGACTTCCTTGTTCGCCTTCGCGTCGGCCTTGGCCTTCGCGAGGACGGCCTTGGCTTCCTTCACGCAGACGTCCTTGGCATTGCCCGACTGGTCGTCGCACTTTTCCTTGGCGACGTCATACATGGCGTCGGCCTTGGCAACGCGCGCGTCGTAGCGGTTCTTGTCCGTCGGCTTGTAGCTCGCCTCGAGTTCCTTCTTCGCGACGTTGTGCTTGCCCTTCTCTTCGGCCTGGCAGATGTCCTTCGCGTTGGCGCTCATGGGGGCGCAACGCTCCTTGGCGACCTTGTAGTCGGCGTCGATGCGGTTCTTCGATGCGTCGTAATCGGCCTTGGTCATGGCGAACGCGCCGAAGCTGAGTGCGCTGGCGACGGCCGCGACGATGATTTGGGTTTTCATGTTTATTCCTCTCTGTGTGGGTGGGTTACTGGAGCCAGTTTTCTTTGCGGCAGCGGGCTTCGAAATCGCTGATCTGCTTCTCGGCTTCGTCCTTGCCGATGCCGTAGGTTTCCTGCAGCTGGCCGGCGAGCTGTTCGCGCTTGCCGTTGATCTTGTCGAGCGAGTCGTCGGTGAGCTTGCCCCACTGCTCGAGCGCCTTGCCCTTGAGTTGCTTCCAATTGCCTTCGATGCGATCCCAGTTCATGTGCGTGGCTCCTAGTGAAAGTGTGTCGATGAGGCGCTGGGGCACGTCGGCCACACTGCGCGTAACACCCAGTTTGGGCGGGTGAGGGGTTTCCCACCGTCAGACGAATCGGAAAGCCCGGTGGGCGATGTCCTACGCGGCGGGGGACTCGGCGGGCTCCGCGGGTTCGGGGACCTTGTCCGCGGCGAGAAACGCCGCCGCGGGAGCGAATGCGGGCACGTGATCGCAGATACTTTTTACAATCGCGATCACGGGCGATGCGAGCACCAGGCCCCACGCACCCCAGAGCCAGCCGAGGAAGAGCATCACGACAAAGAGGAGCGTCGTGTTCACGCGCGAGGCCCTGCTCTGCAGCCACGTCATCAGCACCGTGCCGATCACGATCGAGATCGCAAGCGTCGTGCCCATGACGGCCAGGGCCATGCTGACCTCCCCGAACTGCAGGTAGGCCGCGGCCGTGCTGAAGCCCGTGATGATCGCCTGCCCGACATAAGGGATGAAGTGAAAGAGCGCGGAGAGCACGCCCCAGAGCACGGGGTTCTCCATCCCGAGCATCGCGAAGATCCCGGCGGTCGCGAAACCGATCAGCGCATTGGCCGCGCACACCGAGAGCATGTGGCGCTGGATCTGGCGGTCGATGTCATCGAGGATCCGCAGGATCACCTTGCGGTTGGTGAGCGAGGGGCCCACGACGGTGAGCATCTTTCGCTTGAACGTGTCGCCTTCGCTGAGCAGGTACGTTGCGAGCAGCAGCGCGAAGAGCGCTTGCCCCAGCAGGAAGAAGAAAGAGATTCCCTTCGCGACCATGTATTCCTGCAGGCGCGAGCCGACTGACGGCGTCGAGGATGGCGCCTGCGACGACGGCGCTCGTTGGCCCGTGGCCGCGGCTGCCGCCTTGTCGAGCTCGTTGGCCGCTTCGCGCACCTTTGATATAGCGGCGGGCTGTTCGGCGCGGCCGTCCTGGATCGCGACGCGCACGGTGCGCACCGCCTTGGGCAGGGTCTCGAGCAACTGCGTGGCCTCGTCGGCGAGCGAGTAGATGCCCCACGCACACGCGGCGGTGGTGATCCCGACGACGACGATGGAGGCCAGGGTCCGCGGCAGGCGGATCGAGACCAGGGCGTCCACGGCGGGACGCAACATATAAGTGAGCACGATCCCCACGAGCAGGGGGATGAAGAAGTCGTGCGCCACGTAGAGCAGGGCAATCGCGCCCAGGCCTGCGAGGATCCACACGGGCCAAAGCAGCTTGCGGTCGGTTTCCATGGCTGACATTGGAACGTTTTGCAAAAGACCGTCCCATCGGCGTTGTCCGCGCTCCGCTGTCAGCGGCTTCCTACCCGGGCGCGCGTGGGCGTCCGATGGTTGCCCATGGCCCCGGAACGTAATTTGGCTGCAGATCGGTCGAAACGTTCGGCCGAAGTCGAATGAAGGGAGAAGGACAATGACACCCATCCAACACCTGCTTGCCGCCGGCTTCGTTCTCTCCGTTTTCGCGACCGCCTGCGAGTACCGCCCGGAAACGACCGTGAAGTCGGCCGCGACCCGGACCGCCGTCGCGCCGAACCCGGCCGACACGGTCATGCAGCCCAACAACATGCCGCCGCCCGCGGCGCCCCAGGCCGGGCCGGAGTCGCGCGATTCGGCCGCGACCAAGCCGCTGGAAACGCTCACGAAGCCGAAGGAAAACACCGCCATGCCCGAAGCGGGTCATGGGAACAATCATTCCAGCCCCGCTTTCAAGAAGTCGTCGGCCGTCGTGCCCAAGGCACCGAAGGTCGCGTGGATCTAAGGAGAAGCACTGTGGTGAAACGAGCGATCTATCCGGCGCCGCAGCAACAGCGCCCACGGGCCTACCCATGAGTGCCGCTGAACGCGCATTCCGCGCGCCCGAGGGCGACGCAGAAGAAGGGACGTTCTCGCTGCCCCCGCTTCCCTGGGCGGCCGATGCGCTCGAGCCCGTGATTTCCAAAGGCGCGGTGGAGCTGCACCACCAGAAGCATCACCGCGGCTACGTGAAGAAGCTGAACAAGCTCGTCGAAGGTTCGCCGCTCGCGGAGCTGAGCCTCGAGGAGCTGATCCGCAAGACCGCGGCCGATCCCGACAAGCGCGAGATCTTCAACAACGCGGCCCAGGTGTGGAACCACACGTTCTTCTTCCACAACCTGAAGTCGCCGGGGCCGCGCAAGATTCCGGGTGCGCTGCAGGATCTCATCGCGGCCGAATTCGGCTCGATGGACAAGATGTGCGACGAGATCGTGAAGTTCGCGCTCGAGCGTTTCGGCAGCGGCTGGGCCTGGCTCAGCTTGCGCGGCCGGCACCTCGAGATCACGAGCACGCCCAACGCGGGCACCCCGCTCACCACCGACGTGACGCCCCTCATGGCGCTCGACGTCTGGGAGCACGCCTACTACCTCGATTACCACGAGCGGCGCGAAGCCTATGCGCGCGCGGTACTCACGATGGTGACCGACTGGGACGTTGTCGCGAAACGCGGGGGGTTGTAACAAACCTGCAAGGTTAGGCAAGAAACGTCACCGCCCGGGGGGGTACGGGGCGTAGAGTATTCTTCGGTTACGTCACCGGAGGATGCGCCGATGCAAGTCGAGGCCCTTTCCCGCTCTGCCAGTCCCGCCGCCGCGGTGCGACGCTGCCGCGTGCTGCTCGTCGAGGACAACGCTCGTCTCGCAGGTTCCATTCGCGACTACCTCGAGAACCACAACCTCGAAGTCTTCGTCGAAGGCGATGGCGCCGCCGTTGCCGAGCGCCTCGAGCGCCTGCGGCCCGACATCGTGCTGCTCGACCTCATGCTTCCCAACAAGGATGGCCTCACGGTCTGCCGCGAGATTCGCCGCTCCGACCGCACGCCGATCCTCATCCTCACCGCCAAGGGCGAGGACATCGACCAGGTGCTGGGCCTCGAAATGGGCGCCGACGATTACGTCGTGAAGCCCGTGGAGCCGCGCGTGCTGCTCGCGCGCATCGAAGCCATCCTGCGCCGCGCTCGTACCGCAGCTCCCGAACAACGCAGCGCGCGCATCGCCGCGGGCCGCCTGTCCATCGATGCCGGCCGCCGCACCGCCGCCGTCGATCGCAAGGCCGTCGAGCTCACCACCGGCGACTTCGACATTCTCTGGCTGCTGGCCTCGCGCCAGGGCAACGTGGTCACGCGCGACGAGATCCTTCGCGTCGTTCGCGGCATCGACTACGACGGCCTGGACCGTTCCATCGACGCGCGCATCTGCCGCCTGCGCCGCAAGCTCGCCGATGCGGGTGGCGCGGAGTCGATGATCAAGACAGTGCGCCTGCGGGGGTACCTCTTCACCGGCGAAGGCTGAGTTGCTCCGGCTTTTCTTCCGGCTCTACCTCTTCCTCATGCTGCCGGCGACGGCAGCATTTGTTTTTTTCATGTACGTCACCGACCAGGTGATGGCGCAACTGCATGCGGAACAGCAGCGCGCGCGCGCCGGACAGGCTTTCGACCGCGCCGAGCGCATCATCGGGGACACCCGCGTTCCTGATTGGCAGGGGCGGCTGAAGGAAATCGAGGCCACCTTCCGCGTCGAGCACCAGATCGTGCCGCTCGCACGCGCGCAGGATGACTGGTTCATGTCGAGCTCCGAGAAGGACCGGCTCGAGGGCGGCCTCATCGCGATGCGCGACCGGCCCGGAGGCGGCCAGGTCTACATGCGCAAGTTCCGCGACAACGACCGCGTGCTGCGCATCGAGTGGGTCGGGGCGTACGAATACATCGCGATCTACTACACGCTGATCGTCGCGCTCGTCACGCTTGCGATGAGCGTCATCCTCTATCGATGGGCGCGGCCACTGTGGCGCGACGTCGAGGCATTGAAGGCAGCGACCTCCCGCGTCGGACTGGGCGACTTCCACGTGCGCGCGGAGATCGCGAAGAACTCGATGCTCGAACCCATCGGCGCCGCGTTCAACACGATGGCCGAGCGCGTGCAGGCGCTGCTGCGCTCGCATTCGGATCTCGAGCAGAGCGTTGCGCACGAGCTGCGCACGCCGCTCGCGCAGCTCAAGTTCGACCTCGAGCTCGCGCGCAGCAGCGGCACGCCGCAGGAACGCGAGAACCGCTTCAAGGACATGGAGCGCGACGTCGTGGAGCTCGAGGAGCTGGTGAACGAGCTCCTGCTGCTCGCGAGCCTGCGCGAAGCGCCGCCCTACAAACCGAAGCAGATTGCCGCGAAAGCGCTGGTCGACGAAGTGATCCGCCGCGCGAAGGACGAGATGCGCGCCTCCGGCCACGAAGTCGCCATCGAGCCGCCGCGCCACCTGCCGCAGGAGTTCTCCTGCGATTCGAAGTACCTCTCGCGGGCACTCGCCAACGTGGTGCGCAATGCCGTGCGCTACGCGAAGACCAAGGTGATCCTCACCGTCGAGCGCTCGGGCGAGCGCACCATCATCAACGTCGACGACGACGGCCCGGGCGTGCCGCCCGAATCACGCGCGCGGATGTTCGAACCCTTCGCGCGAATGGAAGGCAGCCGCGACCGCGAGACCGGTGGCGTGGGGCTGGGGCTGGCGATCGTGAAGAGCGTGGCGGAGTGGCACGGTGGCGAAGCGAGGATTTCCGATTCGCCGCTCGGCGGCGCGAGGGTGTCGATCAGTTGGTAGGTCGTGGCAGAGGGTTTGTGAGGATTGGGTGTGTGTTTTTTAGCTATAACGTCAAACGTCATACCGTGTCACATTTCGCGAGCGACGCTCAGGCGTAGATCGACGAAGAAATGTGACACGGTATGACGTTTGACGTTATAGCTAAAAAACACACACCCAATCCTCACAAACCCTTCTTCGCCTTCGCTGATCGCTTCGCACTGACGCGCTTCGGCTTCGCGGCCTTCGCTTTCCCCGCCGCCTTCGCGGGCTTCGCCTTCACCTGCTTCGCCCTCACCCATTTCTCGAACTCCGCGGCCGGTAGCGGCGCGCAGAAGAGGTAGCCCTGGCCGGAGATGCAGCCGGCGCGCGCGAGGAACGCGAGCTGCTCGGGCTTCTCGATGCCTTCGGCCACCACGTCGAGGCCCAGGCCCTTGGCGAGGCCGAGGACGGCGGAGACGATGGCGGTGCTGCCGGTGGCCACGCGCGGCTTGCCGGAGCGGCCCGCGTCGATGTCCGCCACGAATGTCTTGTCGATCTTGAGCGTGTCCACCGCGAGGTGGCGCAAATGCGAGAGGCTCGAGAAGCCGGTGCCGAAGTCGTCGATCGCGATCTTCACGCCGAGAGCGCGCAGCTTCGAGAGCGTCGCACCGACACTTTCGAGGTCGCGCACCATGCTCGTCTCGGTGATTTCGAGCTGCACCCACGCGGCTTCGCAACCGGCGCGCGCGAGCAGGCGCTTCAGCACCGGGACGAGCGATGAATCGCGCAGCTGGCTGGGCGAGATGTTCACGCAGCAGACGATGTCGCCGAGCCCCGCGTCGCGCCACGCGCGCGCCTGGCGGCATGCGGTCTCGAAGACCCAGTTGCCGACCTCGTGGCCGAGGCCCGATTCTTCCGCGAGCGGCAGGAAGGTCCCGGGCAGCACGAGGCCGCGATCGGGTTCCTGCCAGCGCAGCAGCGCTTCGGCGCGCTTCACCGCGCCCGTCTCGAGGTCGACGATCGGCTGGTAGTAGAGCTCGAGCTCGCCGCGTTCGAGGGCGCGGCGCAAGCCCGATTCCATTTCGAGGCGACGGATGCGGCGCGCGGCGAGCTCCGCGGAATAGAGGCGGAAGTTGTTGCGGCCGAGTTCCTTCGCGGCGTACATCGCGGCATCTGCGTTCTTGAGCAGCATCTCGCCGTCGTTGCCATCCTCGGGATACACCGCGAGTCCGAGGCTGGCACTCACGTGCACCTCGTTGCCTTCGACGGAGAAGACGCGCCGTGCTTCGTCGAGCACCTTGCCCGCGATGCGCTCGTGCGTCTCGTTGCTCGGCAGGTCCTCGAGCACCATCACGAATTCGTCGCCGGAGATGCGCGCGAGCAGGTCCGACTGGCGAAGCGTGGCGCGCAAGCGGCGCGAGAGCTCCTTCAGCACGAGGTCGCCCACGCGGTGGCCGAGCGTGTCGTTCACGTCCTTGAAGTGATCGAGGTCGAGGAACATCACCGCCACGCGCCGCTTCGCACGCCGCGCGCGGGCAAGCGCGCCGTCGAGGCGGTCGTTCAACAGCACGCGGTTGGGCAGGCCCGTGAGTCCGTCGTGCGTTGCCATGAACTGCAGGCGCTCCTCGGCCTGGATGCGCGAGGACACGTCCTGGGCGAGCGAGAGCACGGAGATGACGCGGTTGGCTTCGTCGCGCAGGGCCGAGTTGTGCCACTCGACCCAGATCACCGAGCCATCCTTGCGATAGTTGCGGTTGAGGAGCGTTCCGTGGGGCTCGGCACCGGAGAAGAGCCTCGAGATCACGGCCTCGACGCTCGCCGCGTCCTCTTCGTAGACGAGGCGCCAGCTCTTGGCCGAGCGCCCCAGCGCTTCGGTGGCACTCCAGCCGAAGATCTGTTCAGCCTGGCCCGACCAGCGCACGACGCGGAAATCCGTATCCCACTCGATCACCGCGAGCGGCGTGTTGTCGAAGTGCGCCGAGAGCATCGTGTTCGTGCGGCGCAGCTCCTGCTCGACCATCTTCTGTTCGTGGATGTCCGAGGACGTCGCGTAGTGGCCGAGGAAGCGCCCGTCGGCATCGACGCGCGGCGTGAGGCGCACGTTCATCCAGCGCGTGCGGCCGTCGGCGAAGCGAATGAGGCGCTCGACCTGCAGGCTTTCGCCGGCGCGCACGCGCTCGAGGCTCGGCGAGAAGAGGCTCCAGCGGTCCTCGCCGAGGAGCTCGCGCACGGAATGCCCGATCACCTGGTTCGCTTCCAGCCCGATGTACGAGAGGAACGCATCGTTCACGTACCGGTAGCGGCCCTCGTGGTCGCAATAGACCATCGGCGTCGGAATGGAATCGATCACCTGGCGCAGCTCGCGCTCCTTTTCGGCGATCACCTGCTGCGCGACCTTCACGTCGTTGATGTCGATACTGACGACGTAGTAGCCCATCACGCGGCCGTCGTGGCCGTAGCGCGGCGCGATCGTGGTGCGGACCCATCGCTCGGTGCCGTCTGGCAGGCGATGGACGCGCTCGAAGCTGCTCGGCTCCCCCGAAAGGGCCGAGGTGATGTGCGGCCTCAGGAGCGCGAGCATCTCGGGCGGATACACATCCTCGGGGAACTTGCCCATCGCGAACTCGCGCGTGAACCCGCGCGTGGCGAGGAACACGTTGTTGGCGAACGTGCACCCCTTCTCGTTATCCATGTACACGATCGCTTCGGGGATGTTCTCCGCGAAGAACCGCAATTCCTCTTCCTGCGCGGCGATCGCCTCCTGCGCGGTCTTCAGCGCATGGATGTCGTGCCCGACGGAATACACGCCGAGCACGCGGCCTTCGGCGTCCTTCTGCGGGACGACCGTGACGTGGACCCAGCGATCCTCGCCACCGCGCTCCGCGAGGCGCTCGTACGTTCCAGGCTCGCCGCGTTCAAGGGCGTTCTTGAGGGTGCCCCCGTGGCGGTTCATGAACTCCTCGCCGAGCACCTCCTCGGTCGTGCGGCCGATGATCTCCTCGCGCGGCTTGCCGTGATACGTCGCGAATGCCTTGTTCACGTAGAGGTAGCGCCGGTCGGCGGCCACGTGGGCGATCGACTCGGGAATGTTCTCGGTGAAGAGGCGCAGCTGCTCTTCGGCAACGCGAATGTCGTGGATGTCGGTGCCGACGATGTAGTAGCCGTCGAACTCGCCCGCGGCATTGCGGATGGGAACGAGCCGCACGAGATGCCAGCGCGGCGGCTTGTCGCCGCTGCCCACGAGCCGCTCGTACTCGCACGGCTCGCCGCGCTTGAGACGCTCGATGAACGGCGCGACGTAATCCTTGGCGAGGTCCGGTCCCATGACGTCGCCGACGTGGTGGCCGACGATTTCCTCCGCGGGCAGCCCGCGCGTGCGCAGGAACACCTTGTTCGCGAAGCGATAGCGGAAATCGGGACCGACGAACGCCGTGGGGCCGGGCAGGTTCTCGGCGAAGTAGCGGAACTGCGCTTCCTGCGCGCTCAGCGCCTCGCGCAGCTTGTGGTCGTCGTCGATGTCGATGACGATCGCGTAGAGGCCCTGCGTCTTGTCCCGCGCGTCGACATCGGGCACGAGGTGCACGCGAATCCAGCGCTTGCGCCCGTCCGGTGCGGTGCCCTGGCGTTCGTAGACGACCGGCTCGCCGGCGAGCGCGCGCTCGAAGTGCGGCCGCACGAGGTCGATGACTTCGGCCGAGAAGACTTCGTCGAGCCGCTTGCCGATCACGTTCTCGCGCGTGCAGCCGGGCATCCAGTCGAGGCCCGGCTGGTTGGTGAAGACGAAGCGGCGCTCGGCGTCGATATAGGACATCGGCAGCCCGACGTTCTCGGTGACCGACTCGAGCTGGTGCGTGCGCTGCGCGAGCCGCGCCTCGGTGTCCTTCAGGTGCTGGATATCCATCAGCACCACGAGGGCCGCCGTCACGTCGTTGCCGAGCTGGACCGGGAAGTAGTGCGCGCGAACCCAGCGCCCAACGCTGGGGCCGTTGATCACTTCGCGGTCGAAGCTCGTGATGTCGCCGTCGGATGCACGCCGCAGCCGGACCCTCTGCGCATCGGCGAGCGGCTTGCCGAACACCTCCTCGGGGTTGCGGCCGAGGAAGCTTTCCATGGGGAGGCCGTAGAACCGGCAGTACGCCTGGTTCACGTAGTGGTATACCAACTGCGAATCGAGGATGCACACCGGCAGCCCGACCGAGTCGAGGCCGGGACGCAGGAACTCGAGCCGGGCGTCCTGTCCCGGTCCGGGCGTCTTGCGAGTCGTGTCCATGGCGTGCATTTTGAGAGGGCAGGGCGCTAAACTCTGTGCTGCACTGCACAGCGACCTGCCGCGATTCCCCGCTGCGGCTTTGCAACCGTAACGTACCTGCAAACCGGAAATCGCGCTGCTCCCATGAACCTGCACCGATTGCTCGAAGAACGCGAACGCGCGAAGCGCCCGGTGCGCGTGGTCCTCATCGGCGCCGGAAAGTTCGGATCGATGTACCTTTCGCAGGCGCGGCGCACGGCAGGAATCCACGTCCTCGCGGTCGTGGATCTCGATCCACCGCGCGCGCATGCCTCGCTTGCCCGCACCGGCTGGAAGGCCGAACGCTATGGGGCGCGCACGCTCGACGATGCGGCGAAGAACGGCACCACCTGCGTCACCGACGATGCTGCCGCTGCGATCGCGCACCCCGCAACGGAAGTCGTGATCGACGCCACCGGCAGCCCCGCGGCGGGCATCGCGCACGTGCTCGCGTGCTGTGCGAATCGAAAGCACATCGTGATGGTGAACGTGGAGGCAGACGCGCTCGCCGGTCCCCTGCTGGCGCGCCGCGCGCGTGAGGCGGGGATCGTCTATTCGCTCGCGTACGGCGACCAGCCCGCGCTCATCTGCGAGCTCGTCGACTGGGCGCGCACCGCAGGCTTCCGCGTCGTCGCCGCCGGCAAGGGCACGAAGTACCTGCCCGCGTATCACGCCTCCACGCCGCACACGGTCTGGGGCCACTACGGATTCAGCGAGGAGCGCGTGGCCGCGGGCGATTTCAACGCGCAGATGTTCAATTCATTCCTGGATGGCACCAAGAGCGGCATCGAGATGGCCGCGGTCGCCAACGCCACGGGTCTCACGCCCGCGCCTGGGGGGCTCATCTTTCCGCCCTGCGGCGTCGACGATCTTCCGCGCGTGCTGCGTCCTTCCGCCGAGGGTGGATCGCTTCATCACGCCGGCCAGGTGGAAGTGATCTCCAGCCTCGAGCGCGACGGGCGGCCCGTGTTCCGGGATCTCCGCTGGGGCGTGTACGTGACTTTCGCAGCGGAGCACGACTACGTGCGCCACTGCTTCAGCGAGTACGGCATCGTCACCGACGAAACCGGTGAATATGCCGCGATGTACAAGCCCTCGCACCTGATCGGGCTGGAACTCGGCATCAGTGTCGCGAGTGCCGCGCTTCGAGGTGAGGCCACCGGTGCGGCCACCGGGTGGCGCGGCGACGTGGTTGCAACCACCAAGCGCGCGTTGAAGGCAGGCGAGATGCTCGATGGTGAAGGCGGCTTCACGGTGTGGGGCAAGCTCATGAGTGCGAAGGATTCGCTCGCCGTGCGCGGATTGCCGATCGGGCTCGCGCACAAGGTGAAGCTGAAGCGCGCGATCGGTGCGGGGGCTCCGGTGAGCTGGGACGACGTGGAGTTCGATGCGACGGCGCAGGCGGTGAAGATCAGGAAGGAGATGGAAGCCGGTGACTATTGCTAGCGCGCGCGGAGACGTGCTGAAAGGCACTTTGCATTCGGCTGATCCACGGGATCATCCAATTGATACCCTGGATCACTTCATGGATCCCCTGGATCATTTGACTGATCCCGCGGATCAGCCGAATGCAAACGGGGATTTGCGGTGTAGCGCGAGTTGCACCTGAAGCAACAAGAGAAAAATCGAAGTAACGAGAGAAACGTCAAGGACCCGCCGTGAGATCGACTCTGTTCGCACTTTCCGTCGTCGCGCTTGTCAGCGCCTTCGAACCCGGCGCCGCCCTTGCCCAAACCTCCGTCGAGGATCCCTGGGTCCGCGCGACCGTGCCCGCGCAGCAGACCACCGGCGCATACATGAAGCTGAAGAGCGAAAAGGGCGCGAAGCTCGTGGCCGTGAAGACCTCCGCGGCGAAGGTGGCCGAGATCCACGAGATGAAGATGAAGGGCGACGTGATGGAGATGCACGAGATCAAGGCGCTCGAGCTGCCGGCCGGCAAGTGGGTGGAGCTCGCGCCCGGCGGCAAGCACCTCATGCTGATGGAGGTCGCCAAGCCGCTCGCCAAGGGCGACAACGTGCGCATGACGCTCGTCCTCGAGGACAAGGAAGGCAAACGCTCCGAGCTGGAAGTCGGCGCCACGGTGCGCGGCCGATGAAGTCGAAGGGCCTCACCACGCGCACGAAGCTCGCGCACGCGGGCCGCAGCGCGAAGAAGTCGCCCGGCACCGTGAACCTGCCGGTGGCGCGCGCCTCCACCGTCCTGTTCGAAAGCCTCGCCGATCTCGACGACATCCAGAAGCGCTTCGACGCCGACGAAGTGGTGCCGACGTACGGCATCGCGAACATGCCGCTGCGCGCCGCGTTCGAGGAGCTGATGGTGGAGATCGAAGGCGGTTACCGCGCGGTGACGCTGCCCTCGGGCCTGGCCGCGAACGCCGTCGCGTTGCTGGCGGCGCTGAAGACCGGCGATCACGTCCTCATGGTCGACAGCGTCTACGGTCCGGCGCGGCGCGTGTGCGACCGCACGCTCAAGCGCTACGGCATCGAGACCACGTACTACGACCCGCTCATCGGCGCCGGCATCGAGAGGCTGATGAAGCCCAACACGAAGTGCGTGTATCTCGAGAGCCCGGGGTCGCACACGTTCGAGGTGCAGGACTTCCCGGCCATCGCGAAGGTCGCACACGCGCACGGCGCCGCGGTGATCCACGACAACACCTGGGCGACCGGGCTTTTCTTCAAGTCGTTCGAACATGGCGCGGACCTCGTCGTGCAGGCGGCGACCAAGTATCCGGGCGGGCACTCCGACGTTCTGATCGGTGCGGTGGTCGCGAACGAGAAGTACTGGCCTTCGCTGCGAGACGTCGCGCGCGACCTCGGGCAGAACGCGAGCCCCGACGACATCTTCCTGGCGCTTCGCGGCATGCGGACGATGGAAGTGCGCCTGCGCACGCACCAGGCTTCCGGCATCGAGATCGCCACGAAGCTCGCGTCGCACCCGAAGGTGAAGCGCGTGCTGCACCCGGCGCTGCCATCCGACCCGGGGCACGTGCTGTGGAAGCGCGACTTCACCGGCGCGGCGGGTCTCTTCGCGATCGAGCTCGTCGACACGCCGCGGGAGAAGGTGGCCGCGTTCGTCGAAAGCCTCGAGCTCTTCGGGCTCGGCTTTTCGTGGGGCGGCTTCGAGAGCCTCGTGATGCCGTCCAATCTCCGGAGCATCCGCACGGCCACGCCATGGAAGGGCGGTCCGCTCGTTCGCCTGCAGATCGGCCTCGAGGATCCCGCGGACCTGATCGCCGATCTCGAGCGCGGCCTCGAGAAGCTGGGCTAGATGCACCTCGACGCGGCGCTGCGCACTTCGCTCGCGTCGGCCCTCACCGATGCGCTGGAGGAGGTCGTCACGATCACGGATGCGAGCGCGGTCTCCGGCGGCTGCATCCATCGCGCGAGCCGCATCGACGGTGAAGCCAGCGGCGAGAAGCGCGCGTGGTTCGTGAAAGTGAACACCGAGGAACACGCGGCGATGTTCGCGGCCGAGGCCGATGGGCTCGCGGCGCTCGCGAAGACCGGCGCGGTGCGCGTGCCGAAACCGATCACGCATGGCAGGGGAGAAGACCACGCGTACCTCATCCTCGAATGGCTCGACCTCGCGCCCCTGTCACCCGCGAGCGGCGCTGCCCTCGGCGTAGCCCTTGCGCAACTGCATCGCACGACCGTCGTTCGCTGCGGCTGGCCCCGCGACAATTTCATCGGCTCGAGCCCGCAGGTGAACGACCAGGACAACGACTGGGTGCGCTTCTGGAAGTTGAACCGGCTGCACGCGCAGCTGCGGCTCGCGGCGCACAACAAGCTGCCCTCGAAGATGATCCACCGTGGCGAACGCCTGGTGACCGACTGCGATGCGTTCTTCACGAGCTACCGTCCGATTCCCTCGCTGCTGCACGGCGACCTGTGGAGCGGCAACGCGTCCGAGCTCGCCGACGGCGCGCCCGCGGTCTTCGATCCGGCGGTCTATCACGGCGATCGCGAAGCCGACCTCGCGATGACCGAGCTCTTCGGCGGCTTTCCTCCGGACTTCAAGGCCGCCTATCGCAACGCCTGGCCGCTCGACGATGGCTACCCGGTGCGCCGCGACCTCTACAACCTGTATCACGTGCTCAACCACGCGAACCTGTTCGGCGGCAACTACGTGCGCGACGCCGAGCAACGTGTCGAGCGCCTGCTCGCGGAGATCCGCTGATGCGCTACCTGCTGCTGTTCCTCTTCGTCACCGTCGCAAACGCCGGCTTCAAGCTCGAAACCGTTGCACCCGGCGTCATCGCGTCCATCCGCACCGAGCCGCCCGGGATCATGTTCGAGGCGAACGTGGTGTTCATCGTGAACGACGAGGACGTCGTCGTGGTCGATGCGAACGGAACGCCGACGGCCGCGAAGGAGTCCATCGCCGCGCTGCGCTCGATCACGACGAAGCCCGTCCGTTATCTCGTGAACACGCACTGGCACACCGATCACGTGACGGGCAATGCCACGTGGCGCGAAGCGTATCCGGGACTGGAGATCGTGGCGCATGCGACCGCGCGCGCCGACATGGCGGGCACAGGGGAAGCGAATCGCAAGAGCTACCTCGAAGCCGCACCCGTGCTCGCCAGGCGCCTGCGCAACATGCTCGAGGTGCGCAAGAACTTCGCCGGCGAGTCGATGACCGACGAGGAGGTGGCCGGCTTCACGAGCGATGCGGAGCTCATCGAACGGTTCGCCACCGAAGCGCCGGGCACACCCATGGTGCTGCCGACGCTGGGAATCGAGGAGCGCATGACCCTCACGCGCGGCGCCCGCACGATCGATATCCGCCACCTCGGGCCCGGCCACTCGCGCGCGGACCTGATCGTGCATCTGCCGGTGGAAGGCATTGTCATTTCCGGCGATCTCATCGTGTCGCCCGTGCCGCTCGTGGGAAGCACGTCGCTGCCTTCGCAATACGCCGCCACACTCGAGAAGCTGATCGCATTGCGCCCCAAGGCGATCGTGCCGGGCCACGGGCCCGTGCTCACGGACGACCGGCAACCGAAGCTGATGGTGCGGATGCTCGAATCCATCACGAAGCAGGTGGCCGCCGCGGTCGCGCGAGGCGAGTCGCTCGAGCAAACGCGAAAGAGCGTGGACCTCGCGGAGTTCCAGCGCGCGTTCGCGGGCGACTCGGCGCAGAAGGCATTCATCTTCAAGAGCTACGTCGCCGGCCCGGCCGTCGCCGCGGCATACGACCAGGCGAGGACGAAATGAAATACTGGCTCGGTATCGGACTGGTGTTCGTGATGCAGGTGATCGTGACGTACGTCACGGCCATCATCCCCACCAACGGCTCGTTCCTGGGCCTCGGGAATATGTTGCTCGGCGTGATGGGCATTCCGATTACTGCGCTGGGCAACTGGGCGCTCATCAAGAGCAAACCCGAAAAGAGCACGGCACAGCACGTGATCCGCTCGTTCTTCATCGGACTACTGCTGCCGGCCGCACAGGTGGGAATCGTGATCCTCTGGAAGGTGACGGGGATCTAGCGGTCGAGCGGGCTCACCACGCCGCGCCCGCCGCGGTTGAGCACGTGGGTGTAGATCATCGTGGTGCTCACGTCCTTGTGGCCCAGCAGCTCCTGCACGGTTCGGATGTCGTAGCCCGCCTCCATGAGATGTGTTGCGAAGCTGTGACGCAGCGTGTGCGTGGAGACGGCCTTGGCGATGTTCGCGCGTGCCGATGCCCGCGATACCGCGCGCTGCAACGTCTGTTCGTGGAGGTGATGGCGGCGCCGCTGCCCGGTGCGCGGATCGATCGAGAGCTCGTGGGCTGCGAACACCCAGTGCCACGCCCACTGCGTCGCCGCCTTCGGGTTCTTGCGCGCGTAGGCGTGCGGGAGCTCCACGCCCGCGATGCCATCGGAGCGGTCTGCGAGATACCACTCGTGGATGGTCTTGAGGTGAATGCGCAACGGTTCCACCAGCGCCTCGGGAAGTACGGTGACGCGATCGCGCCCGCCCTTGCCCTGGCGCACGAGCACCTCGCGGCGTTCGAGCTCGAGATCCTTCACCCGCAGCCGCACGCACTCCATCAACCGCATGCCCGTGCCGTAGAGCAGGCGAGCCATGAGGCCGTGCATGCCGTCGATGTGCGCGAGCAGCGTGCGCACCTCCGCGTGCGTGAGCACCGTGGGCAGGCGGGCGGGCTTCTTCGCGCGGCGGATCTCGTTGAGCCACGGCAGCTCAACGGCGAGCACCTCCTTGTAGAGGAAGAGGAGGGCCGAGAGCGCCTGGTTCTGCGTGGAGGCGGCGACGTTGCGCTCCTCGGCGAGCGCGGAGAGGAAAGCCGTAATCTCCTCGGCGCCCATGTCAGCGGGATGGCGCATTCGGTGGAACACGATGAACCTCTTGATCCAGTGCGCGTAGGTGCGTTCGGTGCGGATGCTGTAGTGCAGCGTCCGGATGCGGGTGCGCACCTGGTCGAGGAGGCGGGGTGGGGAGGACATGAAGCAAGAACGGGGGCGGTGAAAAACACGTTGACGACCGCCACCTTTCCGGGCTGCGTTGAACCCCGCGACAGCAGTAAACTAATGGCGTGAGAAAGACTTCAAGCCAATCAAACCGTTTTTTGACGGACAGAAGGCAGGCGGTTCCTGCATTTCGTCTGTCTACATATTGTTAGCTCTCACCCATGGACACTCGAAGCATCGCGACACTGCTCCTAAAAACCACTGGGTTGGTGCTGATCGTCGTTTGCGTTGCGTTCCTGCCCGGGTACATCCCCATTGGAGTCCGCGGCAATGAATTCTCCATCGGAGAACTACTTGGTGCCGCGGCATTGGCACTTGGGCCGCTGGCGATACTCGGAGCCTTACTGTGGTTCTTCCCGGGTACCGTGGCGAACAAAGTTGTCGCCAGCACGCCAGCGGACAACGGTCCATTCGACACTCGTCCGCTTGAGTTGGTCGCGCTGACTGTCCTTGGTGTCTTCCTTGTCGCTGACGGGCTCATCGGTGCGGTGCGAAGCATCGTCCTTCTCATATACATTCACCGCCAAGACTTGACGCCAGTTCCCGCATCCGTTGTAGCTCACGCAGTGGCGACCACCGCGGAACTGATCATCGGAGTCGCTCTTTGCATCGGTGCCAAGGGTGTCTCGCGCGTCATCGGAAGATTGCGAGGGTGAGAGCTAACAACGCGTTCGAACGGACGGGCCAGTGCGTTGCGCGGGCCTGGCGGCCCGCTCACGCACCCGCCGTTCAACTCGGTCGTTAGAGGTCACTGCTGAACGGTCGTGCCTGGGGAGGAGCAATGCGAAAGATGCTCTATTTTGGGATAGGTGTTCTGCCAGGCTTGGCACTACTCGGTGTCGGTGCGCCTCGGGAGGTTGGGCGTTTGCTCGTGCTCATTGGAATAGCCATAGGCATGTTCATCTACGTTCGTTGGCGCAGTGACTACTATCCACCCGAAGGTGGGCCTTCCCGAGTAAGGCGCGGCTCGAGCTACCTTCTTTTTGCGGCCGGTCTTGTTATGTCCGGCTCGTTCTCGGGATGGTGAGTGCAGTGACCTCTAACAACGCGTTCGAGCGGACGGGCCAGTGCGCTGCGCCTCCGGCTCGCGCACCCGCCGCTCAACTCGGTCGTTAGACCGCACGAACGTGGCTGACGAGTTCGTCATCTATAACGGAGCCCGAATGATCAAGGGCTGGCCGGAGCGAATCCTGGAGGCGCAGGAACAGCTCAACTACACCTTGGCCGACGGAACGCTGGTCGCGCGTCTTCCTTACGGTGACGAATCTGGGGACTGGGGGGCAAACGATCATCCCTGCGGCGATTGCCGAGTGGTGAAGGGCCAACTGCATGTCATTGGCTGCGACGTCGAGCGGTGTCGCCTTTGCGCAGGCCAGGTCCTCTCGTGCGACTGCCCGTACGATGAGGAGGAATGACGTGCGGTCTAACAACGCGTTGGAGCGGACGGGCCAGTGCGCTACGCCTCCGGCTCGCGCACCCGCCGCTCAACTTAGTCGTTAGCCGTCATGCGCAAGTATTTGGCGTCCCTCACCATCGCAGTCGCATGCACCCCGTGTGTGCCATTCGCCTCCGAGGTCCCGCGCATTGAAATATCCGTCGCATGGGCAAATGCCACCGCAGCTCAGATCGAGCGAGACATCGCCATCCCACTCGAGGCACGGTTCAGCGGCCTGCCACGGATCACGGAAGTGCGCTATGCGGCGGCCCCGGGCTCAGTGGTCGTGCGCATTGCATTCGCTCAAACGCCAACGTGCGCCGAGGTCGAGGCTATGTCGCGGCATCTGGAAGAGGCGCGACGCACCTTTCCCAGTGCGGCCTCAGCGCCCGTGTTGGCAGTTGTCGGTGGCAAGTGCAAACATGACGGCTAACAACGCGTTGGAGCGGACGGGCCAGTGCGCTATGCCTCCGGCTCGCGCACCCGCCGCTCAACTTAGTCGTTAGCTCGCTTCATGACGGTCCGTGGCTACAAGATGCGCATGTCCTATGTCGACCGACAGGGCAAGAAGACCCGTCCATCTCACTGGGTCGATGTCCCGGCGGCAACTCGCCATTTGGACGGCCTCGCTCAGGTAAAGCCGTACATGGCGCGCGTCCTCGCTTCGGAAGCGTCGTCGAGTTGGGCGCAGTTCTCGACGAATAGCGGCCACACCGCCATCAGCCTCGGGAAACGCGACGGGCGGCTTTACCTTGCGCTCACCGTCGAAGTAAAGCAGCGGAAACGTGAAGCCGACGTTCGCGCGTTCTTCTCGAAGCGGAGCATTCTTCCGACGAGTGACTATCTAGGCGCAAATGGTGGTGTTCCGGAAGCCACTCGTATCATGGACTTTCCGATCCCCAATGATGTTGGGATCGCCGCACGTATTGCCACCGACCTTCTGCGGGAGGTATACCGATTGCGAGATACCACCACACTCGATATCCGGTTCGAAGAACATGAAGCGAGCTAACAACGCGTTCGAACGGACGGGCCAGTGCGTTGCGCGGGCCTGGCGGCCCGCTCACGCACCCGCCGTTCAACTCGGTCGTTAGGTAGCACTAGGACCAACGTGGTCAATTTGGCGATCATGGTTCCTGGGACGTACTCGGCGCTGGGGTCCTATGGGTTCAGCGAAACGGGCCTTCGTCTTCCATTCCGGGGCTCGTTCTCTGTCGAGGCCTTTCCCAATGCGCTCGTCATCGAAGGCCAGGCGCAGCAGCACAGCGGTCGGCCCAACTATCCGTTTCGCCTCGCGGTGGAGCGCGATCTCACCTCGCAATCGCAGGCGGAAGCCTCCGTTGCCGTGGCGGGAGTGCCAGCCTTAGCCGGTCGCATTTCCCTAGTTGGTCCGACACTAGAACTGCTGGCGTACGATCTTCCTAGCAACTCAGTGCTCAGTGCGAGAATTGTGCCCATGGAGAAACCGCGGCTCTATGAGCTGTCTGGCTTTCTCTCCTTGCACGGGCTGCGGTGGTTTCCCTTTCACTTTCGCGCCGGGCCAACGGAGTCTGAAGATGCGCTATCGAACGTTGTGGGCATCTCGAGTCGGAGGGCCAGTTGAAGGTGCTACCTAACAACGCGTTGGAGCGGACGGGCCAGTGCGCAGCGCCGGCCTGGTGGCCGGCTCGCGCACCCGCCGCTCAACTTAGTCGTTAGAACTCATGCGAACCAGTGGCGAGCGCTTTCGCGAGTTGGTCCTCTGTGCACTCTTGGGCGTCGGACATGGGGTGCACGCGCAGGAGACGCAGGACGTCAAGTTTCTCTCGTGGTACGACGGTTGGGGCACCCACGAGATCTGGGGAGGCGGAAAGATCAACGCAAGCTACTCGGGTGCATCGGTGAAATGCGGCTCGCTACGAGTTTCGGTGACGCCGATCTATGACACTCATGCGGATGGGCAACCGCCCACCAAGAGTCAGACATCCGACTTTGCCAAGGTGCACAACAGTAAGGTCCTGGAGCAGCTCCGATCGCGGGGGCTGAAGTGCGACTTCTCGAAGAAGGGCAGTGCCAAATGAGTGAGCGCATGAGTTCTAACAACGCGTTGGAGCGGACGGGCCAGTGCGCCGCGCCTCCGGCTCGCGCACCCGCCGCTCAACTTAGTCGTTAGCTTGCAGTAGCAGCGCGCGAACATGAGCAGACTCCTCCAGTTCACCCCGTATCGAGTGCGACCGTGCCCGAGTTGCGGCGCTGAATCGTCGCGGTTGAGCTGGCCGCTCGCGTGTCCTCGCTGTGGTCACGACTGGAGCGCGGACCGTCGCCATAACGCGGCCGTAAGCGCTCTTCAGGGCACACTCTTCATCATGGTCATGCCCCTGGTCGCGGTCTTGTTCCAGTCTTGGGCCAGCGTCGGTGTAGCCCTTGCCGCGATCGTCGCACTCGAGTTCTGGAAGAGGTAGCCGCCGTGCCCATAGTTACCATCCGACTGCAAGCTAACAACGCGTTCGAACGGACGGGCCAGTGCGCAACGCGTGCCTGGCAGCCCGCTCGCGCACCCGCCGTTCAACTCGGTCGTTAGGCAGCATGAACACGATCATCGCGGCATCAGCGATTGCGGTTGGCTCTTGGATCTCAGTCCCTGGGGGCGCGTGGACACCCGATCCTGAGGCGATGGCGAAACTGCAAAGCTCGATCCGACCCTTCGTGGTTGAGCAAGCCGCATTGACCGAACACAAACTGCCAGCGTGGTCGAGCTATACGTTTCAGTATCAGGGCCAGCTCCGCGGCCGTACCAAGATCATCTTCGTGAATGCATTTTGCGCACCACCTCCCGCAAACGCTCGGAAGCAGCTCGTTGTGGTGCTCGATGGCGGTCCGTGCTACTTCACGCTCAAGTACGATCCCGGACAGCGCAAGTTCTTTGATCTGCAGTTCAACGGGGTGGCGTAGATGCTGCCTAACAACGCGTTCGAGCGGACAGGCCAGTGCGTTGCGCGGGCCTGGCGGCCCGCTCACGCACCTGCCGCTCAACTCGGTCGTTAGATGTCATTGGAGCGCCATCGCGAGCCTGAGGCACCCGCAAAACGCGGCGGCGCCATCTTGGTCTGGGTCGCGGTAGCTGGCTACGTCGCACTTGTGGCATGGGACCTATACCGACGCCATACCGTTGGCGAACGAGCCCTGGATACGCTGTTGAAGCACCTGTCCATCGAGCACCGTGCCGTGTTAATGATGGTTTCCGTTGGAATTGCGGTCGTCGTGCTTGCGGTCAGCTTGTTACGTGCCAAGGACAATCCTGCATTCAAGCTCAAGCCATTCTGGAAGGTGGCCGCGGCAGTTTCCTTGCTTATGGCTGCGTACGTGTGGGCAACCAATGACATCTAACAACGCGTTGGAGCGGACGGGCCAGTGCGCTGCGCCTCCGGCTCGCGCACCCGCCGCTCAACTTAGTTGTTAGATGTCATGAAAGGCAGCGCTGGCGAATCTGCGGGGAGCGAGGATGAAGAACTCCTTCTCGAGCGCCTCATCGCCGAAGCAATGGCTGAGCGAGTGCCACAGTTCGAGAAGTACCTTGTCCCTCCGTTTGAGGTTGCCTACCATTATCGCGGCGCCCCAATGGAGGTCTGGGTCGTCGCACGTGCGAAGAGTGCCGTCCTGTTCATCGAGTTGGAATCGGAGCAGTTTGGCGTTGGCTTTCTTCTCGACGGCGGTGAAGTAGAGAACGTAAACCTCTTTCCCTCAGCCGAACTAGCGGCACCGGCGTTCCAAGGTGCAATCGCACATGACATCTAACAACGCGTTCGAGCGGACCGTGGGCGAGCGTGGGCCGCACCCAGGTTGCCAACCGGTGGTTGGCTGGCTCTGCATGCGGCAAGCGGCGCATCGTGCGGCCGCTCAACGCAGTCGTTAGACATCCGATGGACCGTGACTCCGCAAAGAGTGTCGTTGAGGCGATCGAGGCCGCCTCTGCTAAGGTCAACGAATCGCTGCACACTGTTATGTGCAACGAAAGTCTCGGCACGGCGAAGGTTTACGGTCGCCTTGTTGGTGACTTCCTCGGGATCTCGTACACGAACGCGCTGGCTCGGATATGGAAGGCCTACCCAGACCTCGAACCGCCGGAAATGAAGACGCCGTACGTCGAGGCGAAGCCTTCATTGACCGCCGAGTCGCGCGCAGCCATTCAAGAGGGCCTCACCCATGCGCTGGAAGCGATGGACCGCGTTAGAGCGACCATGATCGAAAGCGACCCCAGCCTGTCCCTCCGAAAGGGAGACATCGCCGAGTTAGAAGCTACGGTCGACGCGCTGGCAGCCTTTCTCGAGCGCCCACGGTTTCGCGAAGAGCCGAGCACGGATGTCTAACAACGCGTTGGAGCGGACGGGCCAGTGCGCGGCGCCTCCGGCTCGCGCACCCGCCGCTCAACTTAGTCGTTAGGCTGCAACGGGAAGCGTCATCGTGGGGAGGAGCAGCCGCGTGAGTTGGGCATGCCTCCGAAGGTCGGCGAAATCCTCAGGCTGCTTCACGACGATGGGTGGTACATCGTGACCGTGCGCGGCAGCCACAGGCAGCTCAAGCACCCGACCAAGCCCGGTCGCGTCACGGTCCATGGCAAGCCCAGCCAGAGCATTGCTCCGGGTACACTAAACAGCATCCTGAAACAGTCCGGCCTCAAGAAATGAGGACCCCTATGCGCTATGCGGTCGTAATCGAAAAGGCCCAGAACAACTACTCGGCGTATGTGCCCGATCTTCCGGGGTGCATCGCCACCGGTGGCACTGTGGCCGAGGCCCAACAGTCCATCCGTGAAGCGATCGAGCTTCATCTATCCGGCATGCGTCAGGACGGCATTCCCTTTCCGCAGCCGTCTAGCCAGGTCGACTACATAGACGTTGCAGCCTAACAACGCGTTCGAGCGGACCGTGATCCAGCGTGGGCCGCACCCTGGTTGCCAACCAACGGTTGGCTTGCTCTGCATGCGGCAAGCGGCGCATCGTGCGGCCGCTCAACGCAGTCGTTAGCCGTCATGCGCAAGTATTTGGCGTCCCTCACCATCGCAGTCGCATGCACCCCGTGTGTGCCATTCGCCTCCGAGGTCCCGCGCATTGAAATATCCGTCGCATGGGCAAATGCCACCGCAGCTCAGATCGAGCGAGACATCGCCATCCCACTCGAGGCACGGTTCAGCGGCCTGCCACGGATCACGGAAGTGCGCTATGCGGCGGCCCCGGGCTCAGTGGTCGTGCGCATTGCATTCGCTCAAACGCCAACGTGCGCCGAGGTCGAGGCTATGTCGCGGCATCTGGAAGAGGCGCGACGCACCTTTCCCAGTGCGGCCTCAGCGCCCGTGTTGGCAGTTGTCGGTGGCAAGTGCAAACATGACGGCTAACAACGCGTTGGAGCGGACGGGCCAGTGCGCTATGCCTCCGGCTCGCGCACCCGCCGCTCAACTTAGTCGTTAGATCGCACTATGCGCGGACTTCGGTGGCTTGCGATCGTCATAGGCACATTTGGTGCACTGTTGTTCGTGGTGACGCTCGTGGCGATTTATTGGCATCTTCAACTTGAGAGCTATTCCGCTAGTTCAATGTCCCCTGAGGAGGTCATCGTTCGAGATGACATTCTGGCGAGATTGTGGCTCGGCTCTCTTGTGAACGGGTTAGTGGCTCTGGCGGCAATCGCCTCCAGCATTGGACTCTTTCGTCGCAAGCGCTGGGCACCTCCTCTGTGGATCGCCGCTAGCATCTTGATGCTGGTCGCTGCCGCAGTCGCCTCGTACTATGAGCCCGATGCTTGGCGCAATCACGTTTTCGAGCTCCTCCTCGCGCTTGTGTCAGTTCCAGTGCTAGTCGTTGCATGGAGGCGAGGCGACAGTGCGATCTAACAACGCGTTGGAGCGGACGGGCCAGTGCGCAACGCCGGCCTGGCGGCCGTCTCGCGCACCCGCCGCTCAACTTAGTCGTTAGACAGCACGGAACGTGATCTCGAACTCCAAACGTCAGGGCTACGTCGCAATTGGGCTTGGCATCGTGGCGCCTATCGCTGCATACCGACTCAGCCAGATGCTCGCTCTCGGAGAAATGGGGCCAACAATTCTTGGCGTCGGCATTTTCGTTGGCCTGGCGGCCGTCGCGGGCTATCTGGCGCCAGACCGGTTCTGGGCAAGTATCCTTTTGATCTACGTCGGAGTCGCAATCGGAACCACCGTAGATGCGCTCATGAGCTCCTCAGGACGAAATCTGTTTCCCTTCGAGATAGCGTGGTGGTGGCTCGTCGGCGCGCTTCCTCTCGCAATGGGTATTCATTTGGGTCGGTCCGTGGCCAAGGAGAGGGAACGTGCTGTCTAACAACGCGTTGGAGCGGACGGGCCAGTGCGCTACGCCTCCGGCTCGCGCACCCGCCGCTCAACTTAGTCGTTAGGCATCATCCAATACGGCCGTGCCAACCACTTACATCATCGAAGACGAGCTCCATGCCGAACAAATGGGTGAATACTCGTCCTTGGCTGCGGCAGTTGCGGAGCTGGAGCGATGGAAGAGCGTGCCTTGGGACGCGGCTCCGAACTTGGCCCCGTGCACGAACTCGCACAACTGCGGACGGATGTACGAAATTATCGAGTACGACACGTCGGACAAACCGTGGAAGGAGATCCGCCGCCTTCCTGTCCTGGAGGTTTCCCGTACCGTTGTTCAGTGGCTCGACGAACTCCCAGGAGCGCGGAATGATGCCTAACAACGCGTTCGAGCGGACGGGCCAGTGCGTTGCGCGGGCCTTGCGGCCCGCTCGCGCACCCGCCGCTCAACTTAGTCGTTAGGCATCATGCTGACAGGCCTCGAGTATTCCATCGCTGTTGGTCCAGGGCAGATTGGCGACATCGACGCCGCCCTGTTGACGCTGAGTTCCGAGTTCGTTGAATTAAATGTCTGGCTGCCGCTTCAGGAACTCGATCGCTTGGAGTCTCGTATCCCGCTCGATCAAGGGGGCACCAAGGCGTTTCAAGCTGGCCGTTCTGCAGGCGCACCAGTGCACTGGATTCGGCAACCCACGGGCCAGTTATATATTCTCGTCGGAGACGACGACGAAACTTGGGACTTCTCCATCATCGTCAGTCCGTCATGTGCTGCGTCGCTATTCACGGACCTTCGCATGTTCGCCGGGAGGGAGAAGCATGATGCCTAACAACGCGTTGGAGCGGACCGTGAACCATCGCGGCGCGCTGTGTCATTGCGAATGGGCATCGTGCCCGGCCGCTCAACTCGGTCGTTAGAGTGCATGCCAAGAAATATGCGCAATCTCGGGCCAAAGTCGGAGGAGATGCTCCGAAAAGCGGGCATCACCTCTCAGGCCCAACTCCGTAAGCTCGGCGCAGTGCGGGCGTTCGTGAAAGTGAAGGCCAGTGACTCCCGCGCATCGCTGAATCTCCTTTGGGCGCTCGAGGGGGCATTGAGCAACCGACCCTGGCAGGAGGTTGCGAAGCGCGATAGGTTGTCGCTTCTCTTGGCTGTGGAACAACAATCGAAGGGCGGACATGCACTCTAACAACGCGTTGGAGCGGACGTCCTGCAAGCTGCGCTTGCAGGGACCCTCGTCGCTGCGCTCCTCGGCCGCCGCTCAACTCGGTCGTTAGATCTCAACGAGTGGCTTACGGGAAGAAGATCGTTCTGAATTGTCTGACCGGATACAAACCGGCGGTGGGCCAGCTCGCCGAAGCTTTCGTTCGCGATCGAGTGAAATACGTCGGCGTTGTCGGTCCGGATTGCTCCAAGATCGAGGACATCATCGATGACGCAGGCGTTGGCGACGGTTCAAGCCCGTGGTTCATTCTCACGGCGTCGCACGAAGGGGAAACCCTTGAGGACGCAATCGCCTTTGCAGAGTCGCTGAGTGACGAGTATGCCGGGGAGGTACAGATTGTTGAGATCTAACAACGCGTTCGAACGGACGGGCCAGTGCGCAACGCTGTCCTGGCGGCCCGCTCGCGCACCCGCCGTTCAACTCGGTCGTTAGATCGCAGCCGAACATCATCACCGTGCATCCCGTGGCTCACGGAGGCAGCGTGGTTAAAGGTCACCTCAGCGCAGTCAGGGTCTCGGCGTCAGGGGCGCTTCATCAGCGCCGTCACCGCCGAAGCGCTGTCATCTGCGCAGCCAGGACGCATCGTCGCGAGCTTTGGCAGAATGCACCCATGCACACACAAGGCGGCGGTCAGCGTCCTAACTTCGCGTTCGAACGGACGGGACAGTGCGCGGCGCCTCCGGCTCGCGCACCCGCCGTTCAACGCGGGCGTTAGACATCGGGCAGGTCAACGATGGATGAGACACCGAAGGAGCTCTTCATGCGAACGCTCAAGGTCGAGCCGAGCATAGCAGGCGAGCTGGAAGCAGCGGGGTTCACTTGCCTCGACGAGGTGGCCTACGTGCCACAAGACGAGTTGCTCGAGGTCGCGAACGTTCCCGAGGCACAGCTCCTTGAGCTTCGGCGAATGGCGCGCATTTATCTGCTGTCGGCTGAAAGTGGAGACAGCTCAGGAATGCCCGATGTCTAACAACGCGTTGGAGCGGACGGGCCAGTGCGCGGCGCCTCCGGCTCGCGCACCCGCCGCTCAACTCGGTCGTTAGATGTCATTGGAGCGCCATCGCGAGCCTGAGGCACCCGCAAAACGCGGCGGCGCCATCTTGGTCTGGGTCGCGGTAGCTGGCTACGTCGCACTTGTGGCATGGGACCTATACCGACGCCATACCGTTGGCGAACGAGCCCTGGATACGCTGTTGAAGCACCTGTCCATCGAGCACCGTGCCGTGTTAATGATGGTTTCCGTTGGAATTGCGGTCGTCGTGCTTGCGGTCAGCTTGTTACGTGCCAAGGACAATCCTGCATTCAAGCTCAAGCCATTCTGGAAGGTGGCCGCGGCAGTTTCCTTGCTTATGGCTGCGTACGTGTGGGCAACCAATGACATCTAACAACGCGTTGGAGCGGACGGGCCAGTGCGCTGCGCCTCCGGCTCGCGCACCCGCCGCTCAACTTAGTCGTTAGATCGCAGCCGAACATCATCACCGTGCATCCCGCGGCTCACGGAGGCAGCGTGGTTAAAGGGCACCTCAGCGCAGTCAGGGTCTCGGCGTCAGGGGCGCTTCATCAGCGCCGTCACCGCCGAAGCGCTCTCATCTGCGCAGCCAGGACGCATCGTCGCGAGCTTTGGCAAAATGCAGCCATGTGCACACAAGGCGGCGGTCAGCGTCCTAACTTCGCGTTCGAACGGACGGGCCAGTGCGCGGCGCCTCCGGCTCGCGCATCCGCCGTTCAACGCGAGCGTTAGATCGCAGCCGAACATCATCACCGTGCATCCCGTGGCTCACGGAGGCAGCGTGGTTCAAGGTCACCTCAGCGCAGTCAGAGTCTCGGCGTCAGGGGCGCTTCCTCAGCGCCTTCACCGCCGAAGCGTTGTCATCTGCGCAGCCAGGACGCATCGTCGCGAGCTTTGGCAAAATGAAGCCATGCACACACAAAGCGGCGGTCAGCGTCCTAACTACGCGTTCGAACGGACGGGACAGTGCGCTGCGCCTCCGGCTCGCGCACCCGCCGTTCAACGCGGGCGTTAGAAGGCTAGCGAAGGTTTGTGCAGGAGACCTCTCCAATGAAGCCGATCCGTTCTTACCATTGGTGGATCACCGGCTCACTTTTCGCCGTGGCAGGCGCGCTGTACCTCACTGGCTTCACGACCGGCGCAAACGCTACCGTCGTCCTGGCGATCATTGTCGAAATGGTGGCCTGGATCTCATACGCCGCACACCCATCCAACCGTTCCGACAGCAACTCAAAGGAGTGAGCGCGTCCGTGGCTAAAGGTCTGAAGCCTTCTAACAACGCGTTGGAGCGGACGGGCCAGTGCGCTGCGCCTCCGGCTCGCGCACCCGCCGCTCAACTCGGTCGTTAGATCGCAGCCGAACATCATCACCGTGCATCCCGTGGCTCACGGAGGCAGCGTGGTCAAAGGTCACCTCAGCGCAGTCAGGGCCTCGGCGTCAGGGGCGCTTCTTCAGCGCCGTCACCGCCGAAATGCTGTCATCTGCGCAGCCAGGACGCAGCTTCGCGAGCTTTGGCAAAATGCAGCCATGTGCACACAAGGCGGCGGTCAGCGTCCTAACTTCGCGTTCGAACGGACGGGCCAGTGCGCGGCGCCTCCGGCTCGCGCACCCGCCGTTCAACGCGGTCGTTAGAAGGCAGCATGAGGCGCCGTGCGTTCCTAACCACCGCAGCCGGACTGTCGGCGCTCCATTTCATCGCGGCATTCACCGCACTAGGTACGGCATTCGACTCATCGATGACGCGCTTTCTTGCTAACACTGTTGAGCTTCCGGGGGCCGTCGAGAGGGTCTCGGGAGAGGTTGCACGCGTACTGTTCGAGCCGATGGACTACGCTCGCGAATTGCTCGCGATCCCAAGTAATCTCTGGTGGCCAACGGTCGTCGCAAACAGTCTCATTTGGGGCGTCGCGGGACGCTTGCATCGCATACGCCGTCATCGCGGCCAGGAAAGGCAGAGATGCTGCCTTCTAACAACGCGTTGGAGCGGACCGTGATCCAGCGTGGCGCGCCTCTCAGGCGCGAAGCGGCATCGTGTGCGGCCGCTCAACTCGGTCGTTAGAGCTCACGTGATCACGAAACTGGGTACGCTAGCTCGAACACAAGCATGGAAGCTCTGTGTTGGCTTTGCCCTCCTCACCGCTGGCGGCCTTCTCCTGTTTGGAGCCGAGGTTCTGTTTTCGACACCACGCGATGGAAGGCTCATCGGTTCGCTCATCGGGCTGGTCTCGCTGATTTGGCTATCCCTTACTGTGTATTGCCCGAACTGCCATCTCCGACTATTTTGGCGTGGCATCTCAACGAGGGGGCTGCTCGAGTGGTTTGGCTGGGTGCTGGACCTTTCCGAGTGTCCGCGATGTGGTCACAACGGGAGACAACGTGAGCCCTAACAACGCGTTGGAGCGGACGTCCTGCAAGCTGCGCTTGCAGGGACCCTCGTCGCTGCGCTCCTCGGCCGCCGCTCAACTTAGTCGTTAGACAGCAATGAAGCTCGTGGACGCGTTGCCGCACGTAGTGAACGACCTTAAGGGTGCGTTGCTCCAGATTGGTCGTGGCGATATCGTAGACCAGTTGGCCGAGGTGTCGGTGGAACGCTGGACGTACGACGACATGGCCGATGCCACGTACATCTACGTCGGCTCACTGCGTTCCCTCAATGAGGTGGACCTCAACATCATCGGTGGAAGGCACGGAGAAACGGTATCGCTTTACGATGAGCTGGGAATGAACATCGATCTCGACAATCACAGACGAATCGCTGGCGTGGAAATTCTCGAGGGAAGGCACATTGCTGATCAATTGGCGGCCATTGCTGTCTAACAACACGTTCGAGCGGACCGTGATCCAGCGTGGCGCGCCTCTCAGGCGCGAAGCGGCACGGCGTGCGGCCGCTAAACTTAGTCGTTAGCCATCACAATGAGCGAGCGTCGGCGATTCGTGCCAATTGGGTTGCTGATCGCGCCGCCAATTGCGATGTTGTGTGTTGCGGCGCTTATCACGGCCGTGGGAGGGCTCGAGTGGAATCTCAACGTCCATCACGTCGGGCACATGCTCCTCATGTTGGCCTTCATCGCAACAATCGTTGTCGGGGTTATCGTTGAGGCCGTCGCTGTGTTGGACGCAGTAGTCGCAATGAGAACGACTCCTCAGCTGCGCACAACGCGCAACGTGGCCACCACGACATGCGGTGCGTTAGTGGCCGTCGTAATGGGGGTCTACCTGGTATGGGCAACAGCATGAGAATTGGTGTGATGGCTAACAACGCGTTGGAGCGGACGGGCCAGTGCGCAACGCCGGCCTGGCGGCCGTCTCGCGCACCCGCCGCTCAACTCGGTCGTTAGGCATGCGAATCAGCCGCACCGTGATGGCATTGGTCGCTGTTCCAGTGGTTGCCGGGGCAGCGCACGCCGCAACGCTCCTACCTCTGGTAGCTCGCACGACTAGCGGACCGACGCTTAGCGACATCGCCTTCTCCGCGGCATTCGTGGCGGGACTCGCGCTCGTGTTTGCGGTCGTCGTCCTACTTCCACTGTCCCATCTTCTGCGAAAGGTCTCGAGTGCTCGTACAGTGGTGGTGGTCGTTGGCGCCATCATCTGGGCCGCACTCTCGTATGCTGTATTCGTCTCACTGGGGGACGCAGACCGCGCAGCAGCGTCCAGTCTCAAGTCATTGGTTGTCGGCGTGCCTGCAGTCATCGTATTCGCGGCACTCCTCGGAAGGGGGCAGCATGCCTAACAACGCGTTGGAGCGGACGGGCCAGTGCGCTGCGCCTCCGGCTCGCGCACCCGCCGCTCAACTTAGTCGTTAGACGGCATGGAGAACCAGCGGCGAAACAGGAGGCTGCTCACCATAGCGTTGGTCGGCGTGCCCATCGTCTTCGTTGTTCTCGGACAAATGGCGTACGGCGTATCGAAGCGCTTCGGAGGGTTCTTCCCAAACGACGCGTTCTGGCTGGGTCTCATTGGTGCCTGTGTATGTGGGGGTATCGCCGCAGTCATCGTCCAGTCTTCGTGGTCCCGCGCAAAGCGAGCCTTGGCGGCCACTGGATACACTGTCGCAATGGCTGTCGTACTCCTTCTGCTTCAGGGCGTCGTGTCATGCCTCAATGGAGACTGCATCTGAATGGACATGCCGTCTAACAACGCGTTGGAGCGGACGGGCCAGTGCGCTGCGCCTCCGGCTCGCGCACCCGCCGCTCAACTTAGTCGTTAGGCAGCATCGGAGACGTCGTGGCAATCGCACCCGAGCCCATTCTTCGCGCAGGCAGTGACGCCGTCTATCTTGCCTGCATCTACTGCAGAGCAAGCGCGCTCGAGGGAACATCGTCGCCGCAAATGGTCAGTCAGCTCATGGACGCAATTCACGACATTCCGCGAATGCTTACCAACTGGGAGCAGCATCACTCCGTCGACACCATTCGCAATCATCTCGGCTGCTTCGAGGCTGCGAAGTGGCCGGGAATGCCGGACTTGGTGGCACACTTCAACGCAAAGCTACGTGAGCATGGAAACGATGCTGCCTAACAACGCGTTGGAGCGGACGGGCCAGTGCGCGGCGCCTCCGGCTCGCGCACCCGCCGCTCAACTTAGTCGTTAGGTCTCATGAGAAAAATCGTCATCGCAGCGGTTGGTATCGCAATTTTCGCGGCCGGAGTTGTGGCTGGTGGTGCCGCAACTCTCCAATTCACTACGATGATGTACGGGGGCTTCAACACTGTTTCGGCCGCCGCCGCCGTCTCAGCGAAAGTTGCCGCACTCGATGCGATTCGATCCAACGACTACGCCAAGGCGACCGAAATGCTTGAGACGCTGCTTGATGGGGACATCATTTCGCTGAAGGCTTTGATGACAGATTTTCCTGACCCAATGGCCCCAAAGGCGTTGGCGCGAGCGGCAAAGTACCGCGCCGCCAATCCTAGAAAGACCGGCGAAGCTATCGTCGACAATGCTGTAGCGGAGGCACTTGCATCCGCACCGTCGGGGGCTCAATGAGACCTAACAACGCGTTGGAGCGGACGGGCCAGTGCGCGGCGCCTCCGGCTCGCGCACCCGCCGCTCAACTTAGTCGTTAGATGGCATGAGAAGCGTCATACAGACCATCGGCACCGCGCTCTGTCTCGCATTCACCAGCGCGGTGCAAGGCACGCAACTTGAACCTACGGATGCGCTTCTGAGGGTGTTGGCTCAAGATCGGAAGGCGGCGGTGCAGCAGCCGTTGGGAACCTATCCGCGAGTGACTCGAGACGTACAGCCGCTTCTTGGCGTGTCACAAGCGACAATCTTCGGGATCATGGGGCCGCCAGATTCTTGTCCTTGGCCGACGCTGGAGCAATGCCAACGAATGCCCACGTGGATATACAGTTTCTGGCCAATGCAGAAGGACACATCGAAAGGGGCCGGGTGGTCGCTCATCTTGGACACAAAGGATCAGCGAGTGTGGCGAACATACTGGATAGCGCAGTGACGACAATGCCATCTAACAACGCGTTGGAGCGGACCGTGATCCAGCGTGGCGCGCCTCTCAGGCGCGAAGCGGCATGGTGTGCGGCCGCTCAACTTAGTCGTTAGATCGCAGCCGAACATCATCACCGTGCATCCCGTGGCTCACGGAGGCAGCGTGGTTGAAGGTCACCTCAGCGCAGTCAGAGTCTCGGCGTCAGGGGCGCTTCATCAGCGCCTTCACCGCCGAAGCGTTGTCATCTGCGCAGCCAGGACGCGGCGTCGCGAGCTTTGGCAAAATGCAGCCATGCACACACAAGGCGGCGGTCAGCGTCCTAACTACGCGTTCGAACGGACGGGACAGTGCGCTGCGCCTCCGGCTCGCGCACCCGCCGTTCAACGCGGGCGTTAGCGGTCATGGCATCCACACTTCCGAAATGGACAGAGCACCTCGATCCGGACACCCGAGCGGCGGGCGTCGATCTATCGAGTACGGGTTTCGCGGACGCAGCTTGGCCCATCGAGCGAGGGGAGGCAGTTGTCGCAGCACTTCAAGGCTCAGGCTTCGCCGTTCTAGGTGGTGACCTGCTGCTTGGCAGCGCGAATGCGCTCGAGCACACCTACGATTCATGGTCCTGTGACATCGCGAAGGGTGAGCCGTGGTCGGACTACGTGACGCGCAGCTGTGCCAATGCGATCCTCTATCTCACGAAGATGCAGAAACAATCGAAGCTGTGGTTTACGGTGGTGGTCATGCAGAAACCCAGCGCGGCGCAACTAGCTACAAGCCATGACCGCTAACAACGCGTTGGAGCGGACGGGCCAGTGCGCGGCGCCTCCGGCTCGCGCACCCGCCGCTCAACTCGGTCGTTAGCTGGCTCCCATAGTGCGAACGTGAAATCGTCCTATTCACAAGCCATATTCCACGCAATCGGGGTCGCTCTTGCCGGCACCATTTACGCCCTGCTATCTGTTTACTGGGTGGGGTTCTATGAGCCAGCGTGGGGTAGGGGCGGCTCCTTCCAAGTTGTGGTTCTCTTGGCCTTCGCAATGGCCGCCGTTTCAGGCATAACGTTCGGCGTCATGCTCAGCAACTTTCCAGTCGATCGCCCGTACGAACGCCCAAGGGCAGTGGCGTTCTGGTTGGGTGTCGGCGTGTTGTTTCTTGCTGCGGGTGTGCTTGGCCTAAGCAAGCTCTGGTGGGACGGTGGCCTCCTTCAAGCTGCAGCGGCGTTTGCGGTCAGCTCAATTGCAGCGGCACTCTCAATTAGACGCGCCCGATCGAGGTCATCCCATGCAGCCAGCTAACAACGCGTTCGAACGGACGGGCCAGTGCGTTGCGCGGGCCTGGCGGCCCGCTCACGCACCCGCCGTTCAACTCGGTCGTTAGCCGTCATGTGGATCGTTCACGCAATTGCAGGTACTACAGCCATAGGTGGCGTTGTGGCATTGGAAGCGCCTGTCCAGGCCGGCGAAGTGTCGGTCGTTGTCGCAATGGCGCTCGTGGCCGCAGCTGTTTACGCCGTGTACGCTGTCGCAACCGTGATTGTCGGCGTGGCCACGAACACGCCAGTGTCCGGGTGGCTGCGAATCACCAGACGCATGTTTGGCGGCGGAGCGAACAAATGACGGCTAACAACGCGTTGGAGCGGACAGGTCAGTGCGCGGCGCCTCCGGCTCGCGCACCTGCCGCTCAACTCGGTCGTTAGCCGTCATGCGCAAGTATTTGGCGTCCTTCGTTGTCGCAGTCGCATGCACCCCGTGTGTGACGTTCGCCTCCGAGGTCCCGAGCATTGAAATATCCGTCGCATGGGCAAATGCCACCGCAGCTCAGATCGAGCGAGACATCGCTATCCCACTCGAGGCACGGTTCAGCGGCCTGCCACGGGTCACGGAAGTGCGCTATGCGTCGGCCCCTGGCTCCGTGGTCGTGCGCATTGCATTCGCCCAAACGCCAACCTGCACCGAGGTCGAGGCTATGTCGCGGCATCTGGAAGAGGCGCGACGTACCTTTCCCAGTGCGGCCTCCGCGCCCGTATTGGCAGTTGTCGGTGGCAAGTGCAAACATGACGGCTAACAACGCGTTGGAGCGGACGGGCCAGTGCGTTGCGCGTGCCTCTCGGCCCGCTCACGCACCCGCCGCTCAACTTAGTCGTTAGACGTCACCACCCTCTAATAGCGAGCAGATGCGCATGGGATTTGAAGCCGAAAGCGAGCGTCTCCCGTTAACTCCGGAACAGGAGTCCGAGTTGAGGGGCGTAGCTATCGGGAGGGCTCCCGAGGCGCTAGCTGCGTACCAGAACGCACAGAGCGACGACGAACGCTTCGACGCTCTATGTGACGCCGCTTTCGCCGCCTTCCATCTCGAGCAATACGAGCTTGCCTCACGGCTCGCTGCAGAGATGCTCGCAGCCGCTCCCAATTTTGAGGGGGACTGGAACTACGGCAACGCGGTCCACGCTGGTCACACCGTTCTGGGCCTACTCGCGCTACGAAACGGCGACACCCCGTTAGCTGTCGAGGAGTTGCACAAAGCCGGTGCGACTTGCGGTTCACCTCAGTTGGGCTCGTTTGGTCCAACCATGATTTTGGCGAAAGCGCTTCTCCGCGTCGGCGAGTCGGAAGCAGTCCTCACGCACTTCGGTCAATGCCGCAAGTTCTGGAAAATGGGCGAAACGTGGCTCGACATCTGGGAAGGCAAGGTACGCGATGGACAGACCCCGAACTTTTTCATGCATCAGCACTGAGGCGAGTGGTGACGTCTAACAACGCGTTCGAGCGGACCGTGGGCAAGCGTGGGCCGCACCCTGGGTGCCAACCAACGATTGGCTTGCTCTGCATGCGGCAAGCGGCGCATCGTGCGGCCGCTCAACGCAGTCGTTAGATTGCACGTGGAGACACCGTCGCTCACTTTGACTAGCGCGGCGCACGACGAGCTACTGTCTCGGATCCGCTCGTCAGAGCTGGACGCGCCGCGCGCCAGCGTAATGTGGACATCAGGCGGTGTTCGAAGCCGTGTCGATTCATCGGGGAAGCACGTCGCACAATCATTGGGTCCTTGGCGATGGAGGGTTGGGCTGTTTCCCGGTGCGAACATTCCCATCGAGCAACGATGCGAACTGCGCGGCATTCCCTTCTGCTTCATGCAGGACGAGGCCGGGCGGCTGAATGGCGCAACATTGGACTATCGTGAGGGGCGCTTCGAGGTAATGGACAGTGCAATCTAACAACGCGTTGGAGCGGACGGGCCAGTGCGCAACGCCGGCCTGGCGGCCGTCTCGCGCACCCGCCGCTCAACTTAGTCGTTAGAAGGCACAATGGGCTCACCGCATAGGGAGGTACTTCGATGAGTTTCCGCAAGAACCACCTCGCAGTTGCCGGCATCCTGTTCGCGATCGCCATCGTTCTCTACGTCATCGGCTTCAGATCAGGCGCCGTCGCGGTGTCTGTTCTTGCGGTCGTCGTCGAGATCTCCGCCTGGATCGCCCTGTTTTCGGACCGCAGCGAAGGTTCGTTCCCGGGTGGCAAGTCTTAGGCGTTGTAGGCGGCTGGCGGAAGCAGTGCCTTCTAACAACGCGTTGGAGCGGACGGGCCAGTGCGCTACGCCTCCGGCTCGCGCACCCGCCGCTCAACTTAGTCGTTAGGTAGCAGACAAGGAGCACCGTGCCTGAGGATGCATTGGTTCTCGCGTTGCTCTACACGATGCTCTACGGGTGGGCATTGGTCTGGCCCATCGCAAGGTGGGGGTTGGGTCTCAAGGCTCCGCGGTACGCTGTGCTAGCGTGGATCTTCGGGGTTTCGGTTGCGCTGTCGGCAGTGGCGCATGGATACGTCTGGTACTTGTTCCACTCGGGCAATCGCGACGCGTGGATGGCATGGGCACTTCCGCAGCTCATTGCGGCCGCCGCGTGGGTTGCGACTGTCATTGCTAGCATCGTGCTTTGGTCAGGTCACAATGAATCTGCTACCTAACAACGCGTTGGAGCGGACGGGCCAGTGCGCTGCGCCTCCGGCTCGCGCACCCGCCGCTCAACTTAGTCGTTAGGCAGCATGAACACGATCATCGCGGCATCAGCGATTGCGGTTGGCTCTTGGATCTCAGTCCCTGGGGGCGCGTGGACACCCGATCCTGAGGCGGTGGCGAAACTGCAAAGCTCGATCCGACCCTTCGTGGTTGAGCAAGCCGCATTGACCGAACACAAACTGCCAGCGTGGTCGAGCTATACGTTTCAGTATCAGGGCCAGCTCCGCGGCCGTACCAAGATCATCTTCGTGAATGCATTTTGCGCACCACCTCCCGCAAACGCTCGGAAGCAGCTCGTTGTGGTGCTCGATGGCGGTCCGTGCTACTTCACGCTCAAGTACGATCCCGGACAGCGCAAGTTCTTTGATCTGCAGTTCAACGGGGTGGCGTAGATGCTGCCTAACAACGCGTTCGAGCGGACAGGCCAGTGCGTTGCGCGGGCCTGGCGGCCCGCTCACGCACCTGCCGCTCAACTCGGTCGTTAGACCGCACGAACGTGGCTGACGAGTTCGTCATCTATAACGGAGCCCGAATGATCAAGGGCTGGCCGGAGCGAATCCTGGAGGCGCAGGAACAGCTCAACTACACCTTGGCCGACGGAACGCTGGTCGCGCGTGTTCCTTACGGTGACGAATCTGGGGACTGGGGGGCAAACGATCATCCCTGCGGCGATTGCCGAGTGGTGAAGGGCCAACTGCATGTCATTGGCTGCGACGTCGAGCGGTGTCGCCTTTGCGCAGGCCAGGTCCTCTCGTGCGACTGCCCGTACGATGAGGAGGAATGACGTGCGGTCTAACAACGCGTTGGAGCGGACGGGCCAGTGCGCGGCGCCTCCGGCTCGCGCACCCGCCGCTCAACTTAGTCGTTAGACGTCACCCGGGGGGCACCGTGGCAACGTTGGCACTACCAGAGAACGTGATCTTTCTGGCAATGTCATCAGTGCGATTGAGGACGATCCTTCGAGAACTGCCAGCGAACAACACCATCACGTTTCGGCCGCGCGACGTGTTGGACGGAGATGGAGCACTCTCTTTCACCGGGAGCGACCGCGACAGTGAATTCACCATTCAGCGCATTGGGCCTCAGGACGTTCCTGCGGAGTATGGCGACGACTTCGAAAATGAGGTTTGCCTTCTATTCTGGCGGAGCGAGGAGCCGGCGCGCGTCCAATTTGCGTGCTTTGGGGGTGGTGGTGACGTCTAACAACGCGTTGGAGCGGACGGGCCAGTGCGCGGCGCCTCCGGCTCGCGCACCCGCCGCTCAACTTAGTCGTTAGACGTCTCATGTACGAGGTGCATGTTTTTCGCGGCAAGGCTACGGTAGGTGAGGAAAACTCGCTGGGGTATGCACCCGGCGGCCGACACGCGATCATCGTATTCAGTCGCCAGGCGCGAGGGGAGGACCACGACTTTGCGTTGGCCACAGAGCGCGCGGTCGATGGTGGCCTTGCGAAGGTTGTCCTAGACCGTGGTGGGACGCTGCTTCCTGAGGCGGTCAATTCGATGTCACCTCAATTTGGAAGCGCATTCGAGAATGCTCTCGATGGAGGCTTCGGAGTTATCGTTTACGAGGATCCAATTGAAGAAGATGAAGACGTCTAACAACGCGTTGGAGCGGACGGGTCAGTGCGCTACGCCTCCGGCTCGCGCACCCGCCGCTCAACTTAGTCGTTAGATGGCATCTCGTACGGTCACCTATCGCGTTGAGACGACGACATTCCATCCTGTCGCCGAATCGAAGATTGAAACGTATTCGGACCCAAGTCACGTGGCTGCCTTTGTTCGCAGCCTCCCCGTTGCCGATCGAGTTCTGTTCGTGGCTGCGTTGGACCTGGACGAGGGTGTCGACTACGGGAATTTCTATCTCTTCACGAATGCGACCGGCGTGGCCCATATCATGGTTCATGAGCACCGTGAGTTTCTCCCGCGAGAACGGACCGTGCCCGACGGCGGCGGGGATGCCACATTTTTCGATGAAGGCGGTGAAGAATTCACTGTTCCTCGAGTTATGACGACATCTCATCACCGAGGCGCAGCCGCGCTGGAGTATTGGCTGCCTGACCAGTCGCAATGGCCCGAATTGCAATGGGAGTGACGATGCCATCTAACAACGCGTTGGAGCGGACCGTGAACCATCGTGGCGCACTGTGTCCTTGCGAATGGGCGTTGTGCCCGGCCGCTCAACTTGGTCGTTAGGCGTCATGAATCCGAATACCGAACCGTCCGCGAAAGTGTTGTTCCGGGTACCGAACGACGATGGATCGGCGGAGGTCGAAACTCTTTGGGCAACTCCGTTGGGTGACGATCTGTACCGCCTAGACAACTCGCCATTCTTTGCATACGGCGTTTCGTTTCATGACGTCGTATATGCCCCAATGAACGTAGCGGAAGGATTCCCTACATTTGAGCGCGTCCAAGCAAGGTCCGGAAACAAGACAGTCCGAATCATCCTTGCGACACCCGCAGATCCCGGTAACGCGTCGCGGGCCCTGCTCGATGGTTTGATCGCAATAGGTTGCGATTACGAAGGCGCCAACCGAACGTACATCTCGGTCAACATTCCACCGGCCGTCGAGTTTTCCGCGGTGGGTGACTACCTGATCGAACATGATGCCGAATGGGAGTATGCCAATCCCACGCATGAACAAGTCGACTCCGGGGGCATCCATGACGCCTAACAACGCGTTGGAGCGGACCGTGAACCATCGTGGCGCGCCGTGTCATTGCGAATGGGCGTCGTGCCCGGCCGCTCAACTTGGTCGTTAGACAGCAATGAAGCTCGTGGACGCGTTGCCGCACGTAGTGAACGACCTTAAGGGTGCGTTGCTCCAGATTGGTCGTGGCGATATCGTAGACCAGTTGGCCGAGGTGTCGGTGGAACGCTGGACGTACGACGACATGGCCGATGCCACGTACATCTACGTCGGCTCACTGCGTTCCCTCAATGAGGTGGACCTCAACATCATCGGTGGAAGGCACGGAGAAACGGTATCGCTTTACGATGAGCTGGGAATGAACATCGATCTCGACAATCACAGACGAATCGCTGGCGTGGAAATTCTCGAGGGAAGGCACATTGCTGATCAATTGGCGGCCATTGCTGTCTAACAACACGTTCGAGCGGACCGTGATCCAGCGTGGCGCGCCTCTCAGGCGCGAAGCGGCACGGCGTGCGGCCGCTCAACTTAGTCGTTAGGCATCTCGAAAACACCGGCGTAAAATGGGCACTGCCATGAACTTTGAGATCGAGTGCGAACGCGAGGACGACGGCCGGTGGCTTGCGGAAGTGCCGCAGCTGCCTGGCGTTCTTGCGTACGGCACCTCGGCCGATGACGCCATGGCCAAGGCGCAGGTTCTTGCCCTCCGTGTACTGGCTGAGCGTCTCGAAAATTCCGAGACCGGACCCCAGGCGATCACCTTCAGCATTGCGGCGTGACGTCCTGGCCGTCGACGAAGGCACGTCGCGTCTACGCGGCGCTGTTGGCTGTCGGTTGGCAGCTCAAGCGCCAATCCGGGTCTCACCGCACTCTCAGTCGCGCCGGATCTCCTGATTACGTCTTCGCATTTCACGACGGAGAGGAAATTGGCCCAAAGATGCTGGCCCGAATCGCGAAGAACACAGGCATCACTCCGGACGACCTGTAGCGAGATGCCTAACAACGCGTTGGAGCGGACCGTGATCCAGCGTGGCGCGCCTCTCAGGCGCGAAGTGGGATCGTGGGCGGCCGCTCAACTTAGTCGTTAGAGCGAAGGCATCCCGACCGTTGACGCATAGGCGTAGTGTATATACACTTGCCGTATGCGGTTTTCCTGGGATGAAAGGAAACGTCGTCTAAACCTGCAGGAGCATGGGCTGGACTTCGTGGATGCACCCAGCGTATTCGAAGGGCCAACTTTCACTTTCGAGGACGATCGCTTCGCGTACGACGAGCAGCGCTTTGTCACGCTCGGTCTGCTCAAGGGGATTGCCGTATCCCTTGTGCATACCGAGACGCCGTCGCGAATTCATGTGATCTCATTTCGAAAGGCGACGCGACATGAAGAAGCAATCCTCTTCGATCAACTCCAGAACTGACTGGCCTCGGGTTCGCGCCCTCAAGGACCGGAGCATCAAGGCATCCTCCGAACATCCCGAGGCGTCCGTGAAGCACATCGTCCGAGGCATTGTTCGCCAGGGCCTCAAGCCAATCAACCCCAAGGCATCGATCTCGCTTCGAGTGGACGCCGACGTGCTTGAGTGGTTCAAGTCCAAGGGACCGGGGTACCAAACAAGAATCAATGCCGTGCTGAGGGCGTTCAAGGATGCCTCGCTCTAACAACGCGTTCGAGCGGACCGTGATCCAGCGTGGGCCGCGTCTCGCGCGGCAATGCGGTCGGTGTGCGGCCGCTCAACTCGGTCGTTAGAAGGCGTTATGGCCGATCGAGACGCTGCCGAGTTGTGCCAGAGAGTGGCGATAAGAGCCATCCTCGTCATGTTTGGCGCCCTGGCAGTGGGTTTCATCGCGGACAAGGTCGGGTTTCAACCGTTGCTCTATGTTGTCTTCGTGGTCACAGCGGGAGCCTTGATCGTGGCCCTCGCCGCACTGGTTGTCTGCATCCCATTTGTACTCAGCCTCATCGGAGGTGACGTATTGAAGCTATTTGGCCTCAAGCGCAAAGACGAGGACGAATGACAACGCCTTATAACAAGGCGTTGGAGCGGACGGGCCAGTGCGCTACGCCTTCGGCTCGCGCACTCAACTTAGTCGTTAGCCGGCAATTGATGACCGGCGTACAATTATTTGACGTTGTGGCATAGGAGCCAACGTGGGCGCCGTCGAGAAACTCGAACTCCTCATCAAGAGCCTCTCCCCCGAGGAACTCGCGAAGTTCCGGGAGTGGTTTGCTGAGTTCGACGCCCAAATCTGGGATCGTCAAATTGAAGCCGACGCGGCAGCGGGGAAACTTGACCGCCTCATCGAAGAATCGATGGCCGACCACAGGGCGGGAAAAACGCGGCCGCTTTGAAGCACACCGCGTCCGGCCGCTTCTGGGCGCTGTACGCGGCGCTACCCAGGCCCGTGCGAACCGTTGCCGACAAGAACTTCCAGCTCCTCAAGGCCGATCCGCGGCACCCATCACTTCATTTCAAGCGCCTCGGCAAGCTTTGGTCAGCGCGCGTGGGCGAGCATCACCGCGCCCTTGGTCACGATACTGCGGACGGTGTGCAATGGTTCTGGATCGGGAGTCACGCGGACTATGACCAATTGCCGGCTAACAACGCGTTCGAGCGGACCGTGAGCCAGCCTGGGCCGCGTCTCTCGCGGCAATGCGGTTGCCGTGCGGCCGCTCAACTTAGTCGTGAGACAGCATGAGCATCCTCCTCGATCCGCGGAAAGCCGTCGCATCAGACAAGGGCCCATACATGCGCTCGTTCGGGCTCTGCGCTGGGATCGGATTCACCGTGTTCATGAGCTTCCTTTTCATCGAGCAGGGTATCCGTGGTATCGACGCTTCGATCCTTGGGTTCCTTGGGTTCGTCGCTATGATCGGATACGCCGGTGGGTGGGTGACGGGGTACTTCTTTTGGGGCCTCTGGTTTGAGCCGCAGGTTGAAGCGAGAGCGAGGGGGCAAGATGCTGCCTAACAACGCGTTGGAGCGGACCGTGATCCAGCGGGGCGCGCCTCTCAGGCGCGAAGCGGCATCGTGTGCGGCCGCTCAACTCGGTCGTTAGGCATCATGCTGACAGGCCTCGAGTATTCCATCGCTGTTGGTCCAGGGCAGATTGGCGACATCGACGCCGCCCTGTTGACGCTGAGTTCCGAGTTCGTTGAATTAAATGTCTGGCTGCCGCTTCAGGAACTCGATCGCTTGGAGTCTCGTATCCCGCTCGATCAAGGGGGCACCAAGGCGTTTCAGGCTGGCCGTTCTGCAGGCGCACAAGTGCACTGGATTCGGCAACCCACGGGCGAGTTATATATTCTCGTCGGAGACGACGACGAAACTTGGGACTTCTCCATCATCGTCAGTCCGTCATGTGCTGCGTCGCTATTCACGGACCTTCGCATGTTCGCCGAGAGGGAGAAGGATGGCCTAACAACGCGTTGGAGCGGGCCGTGAACCATCGTGGCGCGCTGTGTCATTGCGAATGGGCATCGTGCCCGGCCGCTCAACTTGGTCGTTAGACCGCATGGGGGCGTCAGTGGCAACTCGAGCCGACCTACTCGCACACCTGTGGCGCCATGTCATCAACCGCCAGCTTGAAATCGATCGCCTGCGTGGCGTGGTCGCGACCTCCAATCGCAAACCCAATGATCCGTTCGCGGACAGTGGCCCAGCTATTCAGCGTCTGCTCGCCCTTGGAGCGTCCGAGGAGGACATCTGCCTCCTCCAGCGGCACGCCGCATACGAGGCTGTATTCCAAACGCTCTACGCACTGGGTGATCCGGGCGTCGACGACGGAGACTTGCTTATGCTTCACGAGAGCTTGCTGACGGCGGATCCGAGTGGGATGGAAGGACGCCCGGGGTCGACAAATGCGGTCTAACAACGCGTTCGAGCGGACCGTGAGCGAGCGTGAACCGCGCCTCGCGTGGCAATGCGGTCAGCGTGCGGTCGCTCAACTTAGTCGTTAGACCTACGCAGAGGCGGCGCTTGCGATATGCATACAATGTGCATATCATTGTCGCGTGTCCCTCGAGTACGATCCACGCAAGGCGGCAGCTAACCTGAAGAAGCACGGGGTATCGTTCGCCGATGCCGCAGGCATCTTCTCCGATCCGCTCACCATGACCATTGAAGACACAAGCGTATTAGTGAAGCGCGTTTCGTGACAATTGGACTGGGAAGCGCCGGTGAGGTCTTCGTAGCGGCGTACACAGAGCGCGAGGGGCGCGGCCGACTAATCTCGGCTCGACGAGCCACGCCGCGAGAGCGGAGGAACTATGAAGCCTGAATACGACTTCTCAAAGGGCAAGCGCGGCGCGGTCATTCCCGAAAAGGGAAAGACCAGAATTTCCATCTTCATCGACAACGCGGTGCTAGCCGAGTTTCGGGCGCGTGCCGAGAAGGCGGGCTCCGGATATCAAACAATGATGAACGAGGCCTTGCGCAGCTACTTGTCCCAGCTCGAGCAGCCTGTGACCGAGCGGGCGTTGCGCCAGATCCTTCGCCAGGAGATGCCGGAATACCTGCGAGGTCTAACAGCACGTTCGAGCGGACGGGATGCGCCGGTCGCCTCCGGCTCCCGTCGCCGCCGCTCAACTTAGTCGTTAGGCGTCATAAAGGCGTCCCGATGAACCTACCGCGTCTCCCTCTTCTACTGATGGCTACAGCGTTCACCCTCCTGCAGGGCTGCGCCAGCACATCAAACTACGCGGCGACCATTGCTGAGTTGAAGGTCATCTCGGACCGCTGGGACGAAGCCATCGTCCGCAAAGATCGGCGCGCAATCGAAGAAAACATGGCGAATGATTTTCGCCAAATCGACGGATCTGGGAATGTCGAAACGAAGGCAAGCTTCGTGGAAGATTTGATGTCGGTCGATCTTCAGATCAACCCTTACATCGTCGAAGACTTCGAAGTGCGCCTGTACGGGAATGTCGCGCTCTTGAGCGGTCGGACAAAGATGAGTGGGCAATACAGGGGAAAGCCCTTCAATAGTCACTACCGCTACATCGACGTTTACGTTCGTGACGCGCAGGGTTGGAAGATCGTGAGCGTTCAGATTACAAAGCTTCCCGGGTAGGCTCTCGAGCCGCTCTCCGCAACTCATCCTGCAGACTTCAGTCGAGAGTTCTCATGTCAGTCAATCAGCACAAAGACCTCCTTACGCATGTTTTCGCTGAAACCGCCAAAGGCAATGGCCGCCCTTTCGTCGAGGCCCTGTCCGACGAAATCGCCTGGACTATCAAGGGTTCAACCTCTTGGTCCAAGACATACAAGGGCAAGCGTGCTGTCTTGAAGGACTTGCTTGGCCCACTAGCAGCTCAGTTGGCTGGCGAGAACACAATCACCGCGTCCCGCTTCATTGGCGAAGGCGACGTTGTCGTTGTCGAGGGTCGAGGGCACAACCGAACCAAAACGGGAAAGGACTACGCCAACTCGTACTGCTGGGTGTTTCGCTTTGCAGCCGGGAAAGTCATCGAGCTCACCGAGTACACCGACACAGCGCTTATCGAGTCAGCTCTCGAGCCGCCAAATGCCGAGCTCAATGCGCGGAGCCCCCAATGACGCCTAACAGCGCGTTGGAGCGGACCGCGAACCATCGTGGCGCGCTTTGTCATTTCGAATGGGCGTCGTGCCCGGCCGCTCAACTTAGTCGTTAGACCGCTTCCGATAATTCGCTGGAGCCTGAAGGATGCATACCCGCCTGCTCGCTCCGGTGTTTCTGGCTGTTGCAATTCCGACCCTCGCGTCGGATGCCACGTTTGGCAAACTTCCGCCCGGCGCAATCAGCACGAACGTTGTAACGGATGTTTCCGCCGAGATTTGTCGGGATCATCTATTTGCCCCGTCCTTGATTGTGGCGCGCCTCCCAAAGGACTACCGCCTCATCCTCGCCGCGGAATACGCCAGAGAAGATCCTGGCGTTGCTGATCTCATCAAGAGCAACGCCAGATACTCAACCTACGCGGTGGGCAGCCTCTGCTTCATGTCTGTCGGCTCATTCGTCGTTGACGGCGTGCGCGTGCATTCCACCGGGCCAACCCCAATGGCGTTCTGGTGGGTGCACGCTGCGGGCCCGCGCGATTCTCGAATGCAAGGCAAGGTCGACTGGCTGCAGTTGGCAAGCTGGTACTCGCGAGACGTTATCCAGCGGGAGAAAATCCTCGAAACCGATCCAATGGCGCTTTTCGTCGACCTTTCGATGATGCAAGTCGAGCCCGGACTCTGGCGCATGCGCTTGGAGCTACCGAACGAAGCGATCGAGGCAGAGGTGCGCGGCAGCGGACAGCGAAAGAAGCGTAACGCGCCGCAACCCGGCTTCATGAGCGTGCCATTCACAGGCGAGAGCGCCGGAAGCTTCTGGGTCATCACCTATTTCGGTCACCACCACCAACCCGCGAAAGGCCAGTGGCGGGCCAAAGGAGCCGGCGTTTTCAGCGACGCGCTGCAGATCCCAGGGGAGGCGTCCGTGTTCCGAACATCCTTTCAGGACGGCTGGTCGGCACTTTCCGGCCGGTACAGTCCGGTGCGGTAGTCGGCGGAGTGCTCGCCTCTCTCGTGCAACTCGTGTGCGACTAACAACGCGTTCGGCGTTGAGACGTTAGTCTCAATGCCGCCAACATTAACGTTTGCTAAGGTCGGCCGTGCCACTCGACTGGCACATCAACCACAACGACCCAGGGAGACTTCCATGAACCACGCTCGTCCGTCAGCACCCAGCTGCGTCCTGATGCGGCATGTCGTTCCCCTTGCCTTCGCCGTCGCGGCAAGCGCTTCCGGCGCCGCGCACGCCGTGCTGAACATCGGCAGCCACACCAACCAGACCCAGAGCCAACTCACGACACAGCAGCATGCGAACGCGATCCAGAACGAGCTCCAGCGCATCTCTGGCAGGACCGTCATCCTCACCCCCGGCCAGGACGTCAATCAGCGCTCGATCTGGACGGTCACGCTCGGCGCGCAGATCCAAGCCAGGGCCCACGGCAACACCCTCGTGACGGCACTCATCAACTCAGCGCGAACCACCACCATCGTCGCCGACGCGGGGCTTGCGGGCCTGGGTGGCGGCGGCGTCACCTTCTGTGCCAACGGTCCGACGCGGGCGCTGCTCAACCCGCCGGCCTGCCTCGCCACCAACGCGGGCGCCGGCGCCGGCACCGACGCGGTGGTCGCCATCAATACGGCGAAGATGCCGTCCAACATGACCGACCCCGATGCGCCCTTCTACATCCTCTTCGGGCACGAGCTCGTCCATGCGTGGCACGCGACCGTGGGGCAGCGGCTTGCCGCTACCGGCGCCAACGAGGCGCGGACGATCGGCAATTACCTCGGCCTTGCTCCGCCAGTGCAGAACGCGGCACTGCCGCCGGGCATCACCGTCAACGAGAACCTGCTGCGTCGCGAGAACACGTTGCAGAACAACGCCCCGCTGAACTGCCGCCATCCCACCAACACCGCTCAGTACCCGGCGCCCGTCCCACCCAACGCGACCTGCTGAGGACATGCCCAGTCGTTAGATCGCGCCTATCGCCCATGGAAACGCCGAAGATCGGATTGACTGTCGAGTCGCTGGAGCGCCACGAACGCTTTCTTAGCCGGGTCGTGGCCGGAGGCTCCGTGTGGGTGCTTCGCGAGCCTCCCAGTCGAGGCGGCGGCTGGGTCCACTCCACCTCGAATGGTGACCGGGCAGGTCGAGGTGGAGGGCGACCCATTGTTCCAATGTGGTCGGACCGTGCATATGCTCGCCAATGCGCGACCAGGGCTTGGGCGAAGTGCGTCCCGGTTGAACTCCCGTTGGCCGAGTTCCTGTCGGCGGTATTGCCCAATATGCACAAGGCGAAAGTGTTGGTCGGTACCAACTGGAACGTTCATCTCATCGGCCACGAGATACCACCCAAGAAACTTCTGACCCAGTTACAGGCAGAGGTGAAGAGGACCGGTATCACCAAGGCTCCCGATGCGCGACGGAGGAAATCATCGGACTCCTGACCTTCAGTATCAACGTCACCCTGGACGGCTGCGTCGACCACCAGGAAGGAATCGCCGACGACGAGACACACGCCTTCTTCACCCGCCTCATGGACGAGGGCGGGGCGATGCTGTGGGGCCGCGTCACCTACGAGATGATGGAGAGCTACTGGCCAGCGGTCGCCCGTGGCGACGCGGAGGCACCGCCGGCGTTGCGCGAGTGGGCGCTCAAGCTGGAGGCCAAGCCGAAGTACGTGGTGTCCTCGACGCGAAAGGACTTCTCCTGGACCAACAGCCACCACATCGCCGGCGACCTGCGCACGGGCGTACAGAAGCTCAAGGACGCGACCCCGAACGGCGTGCTCCTCGGTAGCGGCAAGCTCGCGACCGAGCTGGACCGGCTGGATCTGATCGACGAGTACAAGTTGCTCGTCCAACCGAGGATCGCCGGCCACGGCCCAACCCTGTACGAGAGCGGGCTGCCCAGCACGCGACGGCTCGAGTTGATCTCGGCGAAGCCGCTCCGCTGCGGCGCGGTCGCCATGCACTACCGGCGCGATAGGAATCGACTGTGATACTGGAATCAGCCGTGCTAAATGTGAGGCCAGGGAGCGAGGTCGAGTTCGAGACTGCCTTTGGTGAGGCGAAAGGCATCATCTCTTCAATGCCAGGCTTCATCGAACTGGAGCTGCAGCGGTGCGTCGAAGTGCGAACCAGATACTTGCTGCTCGTGCGCTGGACCACTCTCGAGCATCACACAGTGGGATTCCGATCGTCGCCTGAATATCAACGCTGGAAGTCGCTCCTTCACCATTTCTACGATCCGTTCCCGACGGTTGAACATTATGAGAAGGTGTATGCCGTCTAACGTCGGAGGCGCAATGGAAACATCCCGATCTGTGAGGCTCGCGGTCTCTCTTGGCGTCGTGGCGCTATCCGCGGGCCTGCAAGCCTCTGCACAAATCTGCAAGCCAGTCAGTCAACGCACTGGCGAGGTGGGCTGCTGGATAACGGCGCACGCGGCACTGGGGAAGTTACCGTCCCAACCGATTTTCTGGCACTTGGATGCATATCCAACGCGTACGGAAGCGGAAGCCGCCAAGGGGGCACGTGGAGTTGTCGTGGAGTCGCTGGGAAGAGTCTGGCTGTTTACGATCGACATATCGGGGTGGCGTCCGTCGGGTGGAACCCACGTTGCCGAAATCGGCCCGCTTCCCGTGAGCGCCGACGCAAAGTATTCCGCCCAGTACATGGAGGGGATTTTCACTCCGGGCATGACTGCACCCGCACATCGACACTCTGGCCCGGAGGCTTGGTACACCGTGACGGGAGAGACGTGCCTGGAGACGCCTGAAGGCAAGATGGTCGGACGAGCCGGCGGCTCACACGTGATCGTGCCGGGTGGTCCGCCCATGCATCTCACGGCCACCGGTACGGAAACACGCCGCGCGTTGGTCCTCATTCTTCACGATTCGAGCAAGCCACCCACGACCCCCGCTCATGACTGGTCGCCGAAAGGCTTGTGTCGAGAGTGACGCTCCGAACTTTGCATTCACTCCTCATTCTGATGTTGGCGAAGGAAAGAACAAATGTTCAGTCACGTGATGGTCGGTGCGAATGATATCGAGCGCTCCAGGCGCTTCTATGACGCTGTTCTTGGCGTGCTTGGTGCCGGCGAGCCGATTCGGAATGAAAACAAGACCGGGCAACTCCGTCTGTTCTATCGACACGACGGCGGGACGTTCTGCGTAAGCCCTCCCATCAATGGAGAGTCTGCAACCTTCGCCAATGGCGGCACCATTGGCTTCAAGTGCAGTTCCCCTGAGCAAGTTCAGAAATTCCACGACGTCGCAGTATCAAACGGTGGCACCTCCATTGAGGAGCCGCCGGGTCTTCGCGAGGGCGGCAAGCTCGGGTCCCTGTATCTGGCATACGTTCGCGATCCAGATGGAAACAAGCTCTGCGCCGTCTTCCGTCCAAAGTAGAGATGAAGAAGAAACGATCACCTCAGCATGGCGTTCAACCGAGGAGAGGGCGGCGAGAGCTGCTGCGATCCCTCGGTGCGTTGGCCGTCGCCACCGCCGCGAGCGGCTGCACGACGTTTGCAACCGCTCGACCCAGAAGTTACGACGCGGTCGTTGTCGGAGCCGGAGTCTTCGGAATCTGGGCGGCATACAAGCTGCACATGGCAGGCCGGCGAGTGGCCGTCATTGATGCCGTCGGCCCCGCCCACAGCGGTGCCTCGTCCGGGGGAGAGAGCCGCGTGACTCGCTGCGGTTACGGCGAGAAAGAGATCTATACAGAGTGGGCCTGGCGCTCGATCGGCGATTGGCAAGCGCTTTCCGCACGCTCTGGACTGCCCATCTTTCATCCGATGGGTGTGCTGTGGGTGCACACGCAGCCGAGCGAGCTGGTTCAAGCAAGCGCACGCGTGCTATCCCAAAGGAACATTCCATTCAGCTTGCTGGCGGCCGATGAGCTGAGACGCCGGTTTCCGGTCATGCGTGTGGGCAACGATGAGGCCGGGTTCCTCGAGCCTGCGGGCGGCGCGCTGATGGCTCGCAGGGCAGTCCAGTCGCTGGCTTCAGAACTGAAAGCCAACGGCGTTACGTTTCTGTCGGGCGAGGTATCGCCGGTCCGGCAGGAACAAGGGGAGCGCGGCGCCTTGACCGCCGTGACCACGAAGAGCGGCGAGCGGATCGATGCAGAGCAGTTCGTTTTCGCTTGCGGCCCGTGGCTGGATCGAATCTGCCCCGATGCGATGGCGAAGCGTCTGTTCGTCACCCGGCAGGAGGTCTTCTTCTTTTCGGTGGGTGCCGGCGCCACCGGTGATCTTCCGGTCTGGGCTGATCTGCCGTTCTATGGCTTTCCCAGCCTCGAAGGCCGCGGCTTCAAGGTGGCGGACGACACGCATGGACCGCCGATGGATCCCGATACGACGGATCGCCGCGCGAGCGCGGCCGGAGAAGAGGCGGCGCGCGCTTTCCTGGCGCGACGATTCCCGTCGCTGGCGAAGGCTCCATTGAATGAGACGCGGGTGTGCCAATACGAGAACAGTTCGACCGGTCACCTGGTCATTGATCGGCACCCGGGCCTCGATAACGTCTGGGTCGTTGGATGCGGCTCCGGGCATGGATTCAAACATGGACCGGCAGTTGGCAGTCACGTTGCCGAACTCGTCGCGGGTACCGCGAAGCCACGCGAACCCTTCCTCATCGCTAAAAAACTGCGACAACAGGATCGTGGCGTTCAATGACGCTTCAGTACGGCTGACACTGCGCGCGATTTCGGAGCTAGGTCAGGCCCCATCGTCGAACGGGGATGCTCTTGCCGTGATCGAAGAAGTACGGCGGTTGTACGGTCGCGTGGGCTTCCAGCCGCCCTGGATCTGCTATCTCGCGTTTGAAGGCGAGCGATGTGTCGGAACCTGCGGATTCACGTCGCCTCCTCATGACGATCGTGTAGAAATCGCCTACTACACATTTCCGGAAGACGAAGCACGCGGGGTTGCGACTCGCATGGCTTCCGAGCTTGTTGAAATTGCGCGCAAGTCTTCGCGTGATCTCGTCATCACGGCACACACGTTGCCGAGGCAGGGCGCCTCGACTGCCGTTCTTCGAAAACTGGGCTTCGCGCACGTCGCGACGAAGGAGCATCCCGACGACGGAATGATCTGGGTGTGGCAGCTTGGTGACGTGCTCGAGTGAGGGTCGAGGCGGCAATGGACGCTGCTCGTGACTGAGGCCCCTTCGTGGTTGCACTCGTACTGCACCTATGTACCCTAGTGGCAGCCAACAGATACCAGGAGCACCGGACATGTTTGCACTGCTGATGGGACTCAAGACGATCTCGCCGAAGGAACTGAATCAATTGATCCAGGACCGGCAGGTCACGGTGATCGACGTCAATTCGCGTCAAAGTTGGGAGAAGGCCCGTGTTCCCGGTGCCGTGAGCCTCGATCCCGCCAATTACACCGAAGGTGAGCTACCGCCGGACAAGGCCTCGGCTCTGGTGTTCTATTGCTCCAATCCCATGTGCAGGAAGGCACCGAGCGCCGCTCGTCGCGCCAAGGGCATGGGCTACAGCAATGTGAAAGTATTGTCCGCCGGCATCAGCGGCTGGCTTGGGGCCAACCTGCCCACGCACTCGGGCAACTAGAGGAAGGCGAACATCGTGTCCAATCAAATTCCTAAGACCTTGAACCTTGTTCGCGGCGAAACGCTTCTCGGGACAATCGACGTAAAGCCGGGCACTGCCGATGTCCCATGGTTCAGTGGAGCCTTCCACGCAACGCCTGAGTTTGAGAGCGTTCGAGATTTGTTCGAACGTGAGTTGCAGTTGCTTCAAGAGAACTCGAACGATGACTCCGCAACCTGGGACGACTGGGAAGAGGTTCACGCGGAGATCATTGATCCAGGCTTGCGCTTGCAGGCACCCGATTCGAGCTACGTTGTCGAGGACATCCTCATCCACATCGACGGCGCGGAGGCTTGGTGGCGTGAGTGACGAGGCGCGACACTTCACCGCTAGAGCGCATCGGTGACGCGAGAATTCCAGCTCGAGGTACCACGCCCAGAACGGAAGGACTCTTATCGCGCGCTCGTGCGCGAGTTCGTCGAGCGCGGTGAGGCGCTCGTGCCATTTGTCCTCTCCTTTCCTAACGAGGACTTCGATGCCTTTCTATCCCGGCTTGCCGCGTGCTCGAGAGGCGAGGGCATTCCGCCCGGCTTTGTCGCGCATTCCACGTTCTTCCTGGTGCAAAACGGCGCCGAAGTCGTGGGCGTCTCGAATCTGCGCCACCAACTGACGGAGAAGTTGAGACACGAAGGTGGGAACATCGGCTACGGCGTGCGTCCCAGCGTCCGCGGATCTGGGCTCGCGACGGTGTTACTACGCCACACACTCGACCGCGCGCGCCAGATCGGACTTTCGGAGGCGCTGCTTACCTGCGCGAAGGACAACATCGCATCAGTTCGAACTATTCTTCGCAACGGTGGCGAACTACTGTCTGAGGAGTATCTCGAGTCGCGCGGCGAGGTCGTTCAACGCTATGCAATCGGCCTCAATGGCTCACCGCGGTAGTTGGATATCTGGCTCAGCAGCTTCCGCGGTAGAACCGCGATGGGCACACCGACTCGTATGTCTCGTTTCCGCCCACCTGCACCTGGGCCCCGTCGAAGATGCGCTCGCCCTTTTCGTCGTGGCGGATCACCATCGTGGCCTTCCTGCCGCAACGGCAGATGGTCTTCATCTCCTCGAGCGTGTCGGCGATGGCGAGGAGCTCGAGCGAGCCCGCGAATCCGGCACCGCGGAAGTCGGTGCGCAACCCGTAGCAGATGACGGGAACCCGGTGCTCGTGGGAGAGTCGATGGAGCTCGCGGACCTGCGCCGGAGTCAGGAACTGCGCCTCGTCGATCAGGATGCAAGCGGGTCGCGAGGCGAGAGTTTCGGCGAACGACGTCTCCGGGGAGAAGGTCCTGGCCGGCCGCTCGACGTCCAGCCTGGAGGACACGACGCCGCGGCCCGCGCGATCGTCGAGCCCGGCGGTGTAGATGACCACTACCTGGCCCCGCTCCTCGTAGTTGTACGCGACCTGGAGGAGGTTCGTGGACTTGCCCGCGTTCATCGCGGCGTAACGGAAATAGAGCTTCGACATGGGGTTTGGATTGCTTTCGGGAAGTGCGATTATCCGACATCGCCGAGATCTCGGCATGATTCGGACACCCAGGAGGTCGGCGATGCTTAAGGAAGTGAACGTCCTAGCGAGTATCTGCGTTTCGATCGTCTGTTCCGCTTCATGGGCGCAATCTGCTTCGCCCGAATCAAGACCCCCAATGAAGCGCGATGTATACCTTGTGCTGACGAAGTCATCGTTGAACGGCGCATGTGATATTCCGAACTCGCCTTACGCGTGCATGGTCAAGGATGTCGAGGTGTGCCGCAAGAATCTTCCAATCGCGATCGATCAATGTGAAGGGAAGATGAAGAATCAAATGCCCGCCGAGATCAAGCCCGAGGAATCTCGACATTGGTCCACGCAGTTCGCTCGATGCATCGTCGATGATTACGTGTTGCTCGCAGGGGCGGCGAACCTCAATCCGGGAAAGTGCCCGCGTGGTGGCCAGTGAGGGCTGACAACGCGTTGGTCGGTCATTAGAGGGCAGCTCCGTGGCTTGCGACGAATGTACCCAACTGCAAACGCACTCGTTCAGATCACCGTCTGACCTGGTGCACGCGTTTCAAGTGGCGGCTGCGGAGCTTGACCGGGGCGTGCTCGAGCGTCTCGCAGTTGCGGACGCGACCATCCCGGAACAGGCGGCCATCAGTTCTGCGCTATCAGCCGGCGCGCTGCCCGACTTGATGCACTACCGATTTCGATGCGTCGTTTGCGGTGATACCTTTGAACTGTTCGGCGATACCAATCGCGGTGATGGTGGGTGGACTCGGAACGATGACAAAGCTGCCCTCTGACGACGCGGTGGGGCGATGAAGCAAGCGCTCGGCCTCGTCTCTCTCGTCGTCCGCGACTACGACGAAGCGCTCGCTTTCTACGTCGGCATCCTGGGCTTCACGCTCGTCGAGGACTCGTTCGTTCCCGAGCAGAACAAGCGCTGGGTTGTCGTCAGCCCGCCGGGCGCTACCGAGTCTCGTCTTCTACTCGCTCGAGCATCCAACCCGGAGCAGGCATCGCGCATCGGCAATCAAACCGGTGGCCGGGTCTTCTTGTTTCTCTACACGGATGACTTCGCACGCGACTACGAGCGCTACAAGGCTCGTGGCGTGGAGTTTGTTCGTGAGCCCAAGCAGGAACCGTATGGAACGGTCGCGGTGTTCAAGGACCTCTACGGCACCTTGTGGGATCTCGTCGAACCGAGGCAACGTTAGGCGCGCTACGAGGGCTCAATGTCGCCCGAGCATTTCGCAAACATAGCGGTGCACGTCGGCTCCGGCACCATTGCGATGGCAATCGGCCTGTACATGCTTGCCAGGCGCAAAGGCACGCCCGCCCACCGTCGCTGGGGGCGTCTCTTCTGCTATTTCACGCTTCTTGTTTGTTTTTCCGCGGCTGTTGGCACGGTCTTCTTTCGTTTTCTCCCGCTATTCGCGGTTCTCAACGTCCTCGTCCTGTATCAGCTTGTCAGTGGCTGGCGCTCCGCCTATACGCAGGGGCGCGGCCCGGCCGCAATTGACGCAGCCTGGACCGTGATTGCTGCTGTGTCCTCAGGCGTACTGGTTCCAATTTTGCTCGCGGCTCCAGGCGGCGCGAGCATGGTTGTGTATGCATCCCTGGGTGCGCTGGCGTTCATCCTCCTCTACGACGCGCTCAGGTGGCTATTCCCGCGCCGTTGGTTTCACGCACTCTGGCGCTATGAGCACAGTTACAAGCTGATCTCTTCCATTTTTGCCATGCTCTCGGCGTTGGTGGGTAACGTCGTGCGTGTCGGCCAACCGTGGTCGCAGATCGCGCCGTCCGTGGCCGGAACGTTGGTAGTCGCGTACTTCTTCTATCGCCTGTCCCGGCAGGACCCGGTTCGGCACACTTGAACGGCGGAGAGGTACCCCCAATGTGCTCCTGCGATGAGCCTGAAAATAAATTGGAAACGACCGCTCACGTATCTCCTCATTCCGGTCGCCCTGGTGCTCGTGTTCATCGGCGTCATGCCCCCGTTTCCGCCGTCTCGACCCACCAAGCCGGGCCAGGAGCAATCGACGCCGGCGGAGGAGCAGAATAGGAAATGACTCCTGACAACGCGCGGATCGTGAGACGCCAGAACGCGCTCCTCCTCGGTACGCCGTGCGCAAATGGAGGTTCGACCCCTCACAGGTCAAGACCCGGTGCGAGGTTGAGCTCGAGTTCAGGCTACGATGACGATCTTGCGAACCTGACGACGCGTTCGAGCGCACCCGCCGCTCAACCGGTTCGTCGGACATCAGCCGAAAGGATGCCGTGGCCGCCCAAAAAGTCCTCGATCAATGGTTAACGAAGTTGCGAGCAGTTTCCTACCGGGAGTTGGCGTCCCGAGTTGATTCGGTCACGACCGACGAAGTGGCTCGCGACAGTGAGCGCTCGTGGCAGCTTGAGGTGCAGGTCCTTTGGGACGATGAACCCAATGGGAACATCCGCGTCGTGGTGTCAGTCGATGATGGGGGCTTGCGTGCGTTCGTTCCGGTGACGAAGAGTTTCGTCAAGTCGCCATCGGGAGAGTTTGTCGGGGAGTAGACGCCAGCAGGAGCCGGGCAGCTAACAGCGGGATCGTAAGTCGGCATAGGAGGTCTTATGCAAACACTTACTGCAGCAGTTCTCTTCGTCATCTCAGCCGGTGCATTCGCGCAGGTCGTGCCACCGCGCTCGATCGACCTTGACCGCCCCGGCGAGCTCGATGCACTCGAGCGTGACAATCCCGGCCACTACCTCAAGATCGCGCAGATCCGCGAGCTCGCGAGTCGAATGCCCTGCAACGACGAGTTTCGCAGGACGCTCGCCGTGAAGTTTGATGCCGAGGTCAGTGCGTGCAGCTTTCTCACCATGACGAGCTACCCGTCCCAACGCCGGCTCACGTTCACGCTCGACACAATGAGCTACAGGACCACGGTGCAAATGGACGAGTCGGGTTACCGTTTCATCCCACTGAAGTAGCGGTGCCACTCATGCCAAGCCCTGCCGACCTGGCCTCTCGCTTGATTCGCAATGTCAATGAAGTCGAGCTTCGGCATGCTGGGCTCGAACCAAAGTACGAATGCAGCCACGCCCGGATAACTGAAGGAACGGCAGCGAAAAAGCTCGCGGCGGGCGTGAACGTCGTACCTCCGGGCAAGCGCGCCTGTCCGTATCACCTGCACCACGCGCAGGAAGAGATGTTCGTGATCCTCGAAGGGACGGGAACACTCCGCGTGGCCGGTGAGATGCTCCCGGTCAAAGCCGGCGATGTCGTCGTCATCCCGCCAGGCCGCGATTACCCGCATCAACTCATCAACACGTCCACGCAGGTTCTGAAGTACCTCGCCATTGGCACGACCGACGAACCGGAGATCTGTGAGTACCCGGATTCCGGGAAGTATCTTGCCGAGGCAGGTGTGGCGACAGAGCATCCCTTCGGCGTGATAGGTCGGAGCAGCACCAGCGTCGACTACTGGGACGGTGAGAAGTGATGTCCTTGCATTCGCTGGGCGCAGTGGTTCTGTGCCTGACATCGCTCGCCGCGTCGGCCCAATCGCCACAGGTTATCGATGTACCGACCCGGGACGGCGTCACGAACCGCGTCCTTTACATTTCACCCGCTCAACCCAAGGCCACCTTGCTTCTCTTCGCGGGCGGCCACGGAGGGCTCCAGCTCACGCCGGCGGGATCGATGAAATGGGGCGCAGGCAACTTCCTCGTTCGAACTCGCCAGCAGTTCGTCGACCAGGGTGTGGCGGTCATCGTTGTAGACGCGCCTTCGGATCGCCAGTCGACGCCCTTCCTCAACGGCTTTCGCCAGACGCCGGGACATGTCGCCGACGTGAAGGCGATCCTGGCTTGGGCGCGCGCGAAATCGAAAGCGCCGGTGTGGCTGATTGGAACGAGCCGCGGGACGCAGTCGGCTGCATACCTCGCGACCGAACTGCAGGGCGCGGATGCGCCGGACGGAATCGTGCTCACGTCCACGGTGCTGGCCGATCCGCGCGGACGCCCCGTGCCGGCGATGCCCCTCGAGCGGATCCAGGTGCCGGTGCTCGTCGTCCATCACGAGCAGGACGGCTGCTTCGCGTGCCTGTTCTCGGACGTGCCGCAGTTGATGGGCCGGCTCACGGGCACGAAGCGCAAGGAGCTGATTGCGGTGAAGGGCGGAGAAAGCCGCGGCGATCCGTGCGAGGCCTTCTCGCACCACGGTTACCTCGGCCAGGAAGCGGAGGTCGTGGAAAAGTTGGTCGCGTGGATCAACACGAAGTGAACACCAAGCCCGCCCCGGAGATCGTATGCGCCTCTTGCGCGTTGTCCTGCTCTCGCTGGCATTCTCTCTGACTTCGCAGTCCCTCCTGGCGGCCGACGTCGCCGCCGCGATCGCCGCCCTGGAGTCGCGCCTCGAGAAGGGGCTCGCTGCTCGAGACGCCTCCGCGCTGGAACCCTTGCTGGCCGAGCCATTCACGTGGGTTCACTCGTCTGATGGACGAATCGACTCGCGAGAAACATGGCTCGCAACGGCCGCGCGAGGCATCGCCCTGGCTGGACAACGAGACGCGAGAACGGAACATGGGTCCTCTCTCGCCGTGTACGGCGGCAACGAACCGCACACGGCGGTGCGCGTGTCCCGCGTCCGTCTTGTTGATGCCGCGGGCGCGAAGGAGACCTGGCTGCGGCAAACGCGCGTGTATGTCCGAGGCAGCGACGGGGGCTGGCGCCTGGCCGTGGGTCAGGGGGTTGCCATGTACCAAGGCCCGCTGCTCGACGCTGCGCTTCATGCACGCTACGCCGGCACGTACGCGATAGATCCGGGCCGATCGCTCACTCTGAAGTGGCAAGACGGCGCTCTCCTGGCGACCTTCCCAAGCGGTGCCGAGACGCAGATCTTTCTCGCCTCGCCGACCGAAGAAGCTGTGCGCGCCGAGGGCATTGGCAAATTGCGTTTCACGCTCGATGCACAAGGACAGCCAACTCATGCAGCGCTCGTCCGGAACGACAAGGAGTTGTGGCGCGGGACTCGCAGCAAGCCATGAGCGCTACTTCATCGCGATCACGTGCTCCACGAATTGATCGACGGCGATCTCGGTTCCCTGCTGCCAACCCGACGCCTTGTTTTTCTCGAGGTCGGCTTCATCCCGGTGCAGCGCCGTGAACACGTAGCGAGTGCCCGTTCCCACGGCTTCCATCGTCACGATCGCGGTGATCGGAATATCGTCGAAGACAGCCGGGCGATAGCCGGGGAACAACATGGAGGTCCAGACCAGCCGCTCCATCGGAACCGCCTCCAGGAAGCAGCCGAGGTTGGGAAACTCCTGGCCGTCTGCTCCTGCGATGTCGATGCTGAAGATGCCGCCCGGTCGCAAGTCCATTTCGGCTCGCGCCACGCGACCCCAGGCCTTGGGCATGTACCACTCCTTGAGATGCTCCGGTTTCGTCAACGCTTCCCAGACGAGCCGCGTGGGCGCGTCGATGACCCGTTCGATGACGAAATCAAGTTTCGGATTGGGCGTGAATCGCTTGCTCATGATCCTGACTCCTTTTCCTTGAGTTGTTTGACGTATTGGTCGAAGCGGTCCAGTCGGGATTCCCACGACTGACGGCGTGTGGTCAGCCAGTCTTCGGCGACCTTCAACCGTTTGGGTGCGATCTCATACGTTCGCACTCGCCCCTCTTTCGTCGACCTCACCAGCCGGCTCTCTTCGAGCACCGAGAGGTGCTGGACGAACGACGGGAGCTGCATGTCGAACCGCGCCGCCAGCTCGCTGACGGTGGCGGGTCCAACCGACAGTCGCTCCAGGACCTTCCGCCGGGTCGGGTTGGACAAGGCGAGAAAAACGGCATCAACGGCTGCGGATTGATTCATTGCGACACCTTCCCAGGCTCGGGTTATCCGATTCGAGGGAGGGAGCGTAATGCCGTTTAATACTTTTGTAAATACCTAAGTATTGGTTGTCCTTGGGGGTGACAACGCGATCCCACGGAGCGCACACTCTTGCACGAGGTGCATTTTCGGTGCGCTCTAACTCCATCGAGCGGAAGGAAATATGACCGCTGTCCGAATCACTACGGTCCGTGTCGCGTTGCGCGAAGCAGCGGAGCGGCGACTCGAGGAGGGATGGCTGTACCTCCCGTGCTCGGAGATTCCCGCATTGGATTCGCCGTGCGTGATCGTTTCGGGCAGCGACGAGAGCGAAGAGGTCGCGGCCAAGGCCGGCTTCCCCCAGGAGGGTCTCTACACGCGCGATATCGAAGATACGGCCAAGGGCGCCGTCCAGTTCGAGGACCCGCCATCCGACGATCTCCTGCTGGAAGCATTTCTCTACTACTGGCGGTTCGACGCCTGGCTTCCCCATCCGGGGGCTTCGGACCCTCCCACCACCGACGAGTGGAAGCGCAACCTGGATCGGGAGTTCTTCGATCTTCTCGGAGCGGAGCGCGCCGATGTTCCCTGCCACAAACAGGGCTGTCCTCGGGGTGCGGTTGCGCACAGCAGCCTCTGTCGCATTCACCACTTCGAAATGGTCAAGAAGGAGCCGTGCCCCTTTGGAGAGGCGGGCGGCCGATGACGACCCGGGTCACGTGGGCATTCGGAGTCCTGCTCCTGGCACAAACCGTGCATACGGTGGAGGAGTATTACGGCCGCTTGTGGGAGTCATTTCCACCTGCACGATTCCTCACGGGATTGGTATCGCAGGACCGCGAGTGGAGCTTCGTGGCACTCAGCATCTTGCTGTTCGCGTTCGGGCTCTGGTGCCTGCTTTGGCCGGTGCGCCGCGGGTGGCCCTCGGCGGCGTATTTCGCCTGGGGCTGGCTGATCGTCGAGGTGATCAACGGGATCGTCCATCCCGTATGGACCGTGCACGAGGGCGGGTACACAGCGGGAGTTGCCACCGCTCCCCTCCTGCTGGCGTCGGCTGTCTACCTCGGGTATCAATTGCGAAGGGAGAATCCGAAATGAAGCCATTCACCGCGATGTCGATAGCTCTCTTGTCGCTGGTCTCCGTCGTCCAGTTGATCCGCCTCGTCCTGGGGTGGGACGTCTCGATCAATGGAATCGCCATTCCGCTGTGGGCGAGCGGGATAGCATTCATTGTCTCGGGGGGACTCGCCGTCATGCTTTGGCGTGAGAGCCGCACGTCACAACCCTAGCGAAACGGAGGCGCCATGTGCCGCAACATCAAGACGCTGTTCAACTTCGAGCCGCCGGCCACCAAGGAAGAGATTCGCGACGCGTCGCTGCAATTCGTGCGAAAGCTGAGCGGCTTCACGCACCCGTCCAAGGCGAACGACGCCGCGTTCCAACGCGCAGTTGAGGACATCTCGGCATCGGCCGAGGTCCTGATCGCCTCGCTCGTCACGAACGCGCAGTCGCGCTCACGCGAGGTCGAGGCTGCGAAGGCCAGAGAGCGGTCGGCGCTGCGGTTCCCGCGCGCTGGGAATGAAAGCTGACAAGATGGCACCGCTTCGCGCAGCCGAGATAGAAGCGCTGAAGGAACTCTACGCAGCGATCAATCGGAATGATATCGAGTCAGCCGTCAAGATATTGGACCCGCAGATCGCGTGGATCGAACCTCCGGAGTACGGCACGACATGCCACGGACTCGTGGAATTGAAGGCGCACCTGACGAAGGCGCGCGGCACGTGGGCTGAAGGAAGTTGCGAGCCGGATCGATTCGTCGTCGCCGGCGACAAGGTCATCGTATTCCTGAACATACATGTGAGGTTGAAAACCGAGACGGACTTTCGCGTAGGTCGCCACGCGGCCATCTTTACGTTCCGCGACGGCGTGGCCACCGAGATGCGCATCATCGATGACGAGCAGGAGGCGCTCGAGTGGGCCGGCGCCAAAGCCTCACATGGATGAACCGCGGACGCTCGAACAGCACCTCTTCGACCTGGAGTCGCGTTTGCTGGACTCGACCCGGAGAAGGGAAGCATCGGCAGTCGCAGCGCTGCTGAGCGACGACTTCGTGGAAATCGGTTCGACGGGTCGCATGTTCAACAAGTCCAGCATCATCGGGACCATGAGCAGCGAGGTGCCCGTTCAACGCGGAATCGCGAGCTTCAAACTGCACCAGATCGCGGAGGGCGTGGCGCTCGTCACCTATGTCGCGATCTCGGGCAGCGGCCCCAACGAGCCATTGCGCGAATCGATGCGCAGTTCCGTCTGGAAACGTGAGGGCACCGAGTGGAGGATGGTATTTCACCAGGGCACGCTGATTGCCAAATAGGGACCGCGGGAATGCCGAAGCTTGACGCCACGCAGCTTGCCGCCGCCTCGGCCTGCTTGGTTCTCGGAGGATGCGTAAGCCCATTGCCCTTTGGGCCAGGCCGGTTCGAGGTCCAGTCCGAGGATGTGCGGATTGCAGATGTGTCCGGTCGCACGCTCTATGGTGATATGTCCCCGGCGGGTGCGCGGACGTTCGAAGTGATTCAATTCGAGATTTCCAGCGAGACCAACCTCCATACCTATTTCGAACACATGCTCCTCCAGGTCCGATGCACGGTGGATCACAGCACCGATCGCTCCGAGGCGAGCCGCGGGCACGGTCCGTACTACAACGGGATCGACCTCAGGTCATACACGTACAAGCCCAACAGCGTTACCTTGACCCCGAGGTCGCGCGATGGAAGGTACTCGTACACGGTGTACGCCTTTGCAGACCTCTCTGCCACGCGCTTGATCAACCACTCGTTCGAACGCTTTCCCCTCGAGCCAATGAAGTTCTCGGAACTATCGTGCTTCGTCATCGGGACCGCGATGGCGCCAGTCATGTTCCCGCGTTCGAACGACTTTGGTTTGAGCCGCGAGCAGTTCCTGAAGCTGCTTGCCGCCCATCGGTCCTAGCCGAGGAGGCGCAATGACACCGCGACAACTGAACGCGATAGTGCTGATCGGCATTGGCGTTGTGCTGCTGATGGTTCCGCAAACGATCCCGGGCGTGATTCGCAGCTCTCCACCCATGGTCGCGGCGGTGCTGACCCTTCTTTCGCCAATTGGATTGATCTTCTTCGTCCTCGGTCTGTATCGATATGCCACGAAGGGGCCGGACAAGTGAGCGATGACGTGACTCGCCGACCGGCAACGCAGGCGGACGTGCCGAGGTTGATGGAGATCCGCCGCCAGTCGATGAATCCCCATCTGGTCGTGGCCGGCGTATCCATCTCCGATGAAGATCAACTCCAGAGGGTGCTGGTTCACTTCGAGAGTGCCGAAGTACTTCTCTCCGGCGGCGAGATCATCGGACTGGTGAAGATCGTGCGCAATGGTTCGGACTGGGAACTTCTCCAGATCCAGCTCGAGACGGCCAGGCAGGGCAAGGGGCTAGGCGCTCAGCTCGTTGGACAGTTGATCGCCGAGGCGCAACAGGCCCAGGCCACACTCAAGCTCAGCGTATTGAAGGCGAACCCCGCGCGGCGGCTCTACGAGCGCCTCGGATTCGTCGTCATTGGCGAGGACGCGCACACATTCGAGATGCGGCTCTCCTAGCGAATGAGTCGAATCTTCTCCATGGCGTTCTCCAAGGTGTATCCGCTCTACATCAAGAAAGCGGAGCGCAAGAATCGTACGAAGGAAGAAGTCGACCAGGTCATCCGCTGGTTGACGGGCTACACCCAGGCGGGACTCGAGAAGCAAATCAAACGGGAGTGCGACTTCGAAACATTCTTTGCCCAGGCGCCGGCCATCAACCCCAATGTCTCCCTGATCAAGGGCGTGGTGTGCGGTGTTCGCGTGGAGGAAGTGGAAGATCCACTGATGCAGCGAATACGGTTCCTGGACAAGCTTATTGACGAGCTCGCGAAGGGAAAGACAATGGAGAAGATCCTGCGGAGCTGACCAGCCTGGGGAGACGCAATGCATTTGAAGACAAGGCTCACTGAGAAACTCGGGATCACGCATCCCATTCTCCTGGCCCCGATGGGTGTCATGGCGGGCGGGAAGCTTGCTGCCGCCGTGTCCGAAGCAGGTGGGCTCGGCATCATCGGCGGTGGTTATGGCGACGCCGATTGGCTCGAGGCGCAATTCGCGGCCGCGGGAACGTCCCGAGTCGGCTGCGGGTTCATCACGTGGTCGATGGCCCGGGATCCCAAGCTGCTCGATCAGGTGCTGGCCAAACGTCCCGCGGTGCTGATGCTCTCGTTCGGCGAGCTCGAACCGCATGCGTCTCACATCAAGAAGCAACGTGTTCCCCTTATCTGCCAGGTGCAGGGCATGAAGTACCTGCGCGAAGCCGTCGATGCGGGCGCGGACATCATCGTCACCGAAGGTTGCGAAGCCGGCGGCCACAGCGGCTACCGGGGCCTGTTCACGTTTGTTCCCGAAGCGGCCGACTATCTCGCGAAGCACTCACCGGATACGGTGCTCGTCGCGGCCGGCGGTGTGGGGGATGGTCGCGGACTCGCTGCCGCGCTCCTGCTTGGCGCCGATGGTGTTCTGATCGGAACGCGCTTCGTCGCCAGCAAGGAGTCGGAAGCGCCCGATGGATTTCGCGACGCGATTATCCGCGCCGACGGCGACGCCACGATGAAGTCGAACTCGGTCGACGTCGTCCGAAAGCGCTATTGGCCCAATCCGGAGTTCGTCATTCGCGTCCTGAAGAACCGCTTCGTTTCCAAGTGGCATGGGCGCGAGCGCGAGATCGAGAAGGTGATCGACGTCGAGCACGAGCGCTTCTGGAATGCCTTCAAGGCCGGTGACGCTGAAGACTCCGGCGTTCTCATGGGCGAGGTCTCCGGAATCATCAAGGACGCGCCGCCTGCCGCGAAGATCATCGACGATATGGTCGCCCAGGCATGCCAGCTCCTGGGTTCGTCCACGCGTCACGTTGTCCGCTAGGGTTGTTCGATGGCCAATGTTGCGCGCACATCCAAGGAGATTCTCGAGGACATGACGGCCTTCGCGTTTTCGTCCGACTTCTTCATGGGGAAAGCGCTGGCACTTCGCGTCGGGGAGTGTTTCTCGTTCGTCCCCAGGGATATCGCGGACGGCAGCCCCACGCAGCAGGCCCTCGCGACGACCATCGCCACGCCGTTTACGGTTTGCCGCATTGGGCTCGATCGGGTGCCGCTCGAGTACGAGATGACTGCGGAGGACCTCGTGGGGCAGGTGGCATTCCTGGTTACGTCGGCCACTGAGCCCGAGCGTCACCAACTCGCCGTCATCGAAATGGAGAGTGGGGAGTGACGTCGGGCGTGGCGGTGCTAGTCTTTGTTCGCATGAATTCAAGGAGCGCGCGATGAGCGAGCAAGAGAGACCGAGACCACCCCTTCCGCCCTTCGATGCCACGACCGCGGCGCAGAAGGTTCGGATGGCCGAAGACGGCTGGAACACGCGGGACCCGGTTCGAGTGTCCCTGGCCTACACGCCGGACAGCACGTGGCGTAACCGTGCGGAGTTCCTGACGGGTCGCGAGGCCATCGTCCAGTTCCTCACTCGCAAGTGGAACAAGGAACTCGACTACCGGTTGATCAAGGAGCTGTGGGCATTTCACGGCAACCGGATTGCCGTGCGCTTCGCCTACGAATGGCACGACGACTCGGGCCACTGGTTCCGCTCCTATGGGAACGAGAACTGGGAGTTCGACGAGCACGGGTTCATGCGCCGCCGCATCGCCAGCATCAATGACCATCCGATCCAGGAGAGCGAGCGCAAGTACCGTTGGCCGTTGGGGCGGCGGCCGGACGATCACCCCGGTTTGTCCGAGCTTGGCCTGTGAAGCGCGAGGCGCCGAGCAAGACAGCGAAGCTGGCAGCAGAAGGGCGGCGGGCTACCAAGTTGCTGCGCGGCAAGACCGTTGCCGTTGTTCGCCGCCATCGCGCCGGCGAGATCCTGATCGAGTTCACCGACCATTCCCGCATCTTCGTGGATGGCGAGGGCGAACTGGAGATCTCGATCGCTGGGACCGACGACGATGAGTGAGCTCGACGACTGACGCATGGCGATCTGCTACCAGGTTATGGAGTGCGGAGATCGCGCCTTGCTCGAGCAATGGATGGCCCAATGGTCTGACCTCGTGGATTTCGAGGTTCATCCCGTCATGACTTCCCAGGAAGCGACGCAGCGAATGGCACCGAAGGCGGAGACGTGATGCGATGCAGATTCGCGAAATCGAAGTAGCCGAGGTCGAGGTTGTGCGCCAGCTGCTCATGATGAACGGCTGGGGCGAGCGAGATACTGTTGCGAGTCGATTTTCCGAGCTCCTTGCGCGATCCCAGGTCGCGCTTGTCGCCTTGGAGGGAACCGAGGTACTGGGCTTCGTGCGCGCGATTACCGACGGAATGTCGAACGGATACATTTCGATGCTGGTGGTGACCGAATCACATCGGCGCAAGGGCGTCGGGCGGGCTCTGGTGAGGGCCGCGATGGGAGACGACCCCCGAATCACGTGGGTACTTCGCGCGGGTCGAAATGGAGTTTCTGAGTTTTACCAGAAGCTGGGATTCAACCAATCGGAAGTCGCCATGGAGCGGCCAGGCGTTCGGAAGATCTGACGTGCTGCCGAAACGCATCGAGGGATTTCTCAATACCGGCGACACCGTCATCGCCGACATTCTTGCCGAGGGCGGCACGCGTTGCTTTGTGCGCATCCGGCCCGTGCCCAATCCGTCCGTGCCGCGCGAAGAACGTCGCTACCTGAACTCGCGGTGGTCCATGTGGGAGTACTGGTGGTATGACTTCCGCCGCATGGAGCTCCGCCCCGGGTGGGAGGAGCTGTCCGACGACTACGATATGTTCCTCGTCACGGATGAGGCAATCCGGACCAAGTCCGAAGTAGAGTTCTACGTAGCCCTTAGGAAGTGGGTACCCCCCACGGTAGAGCTCCAGCACTTCTGGGACTCTGCGTGTCCGGAATGAAGATGCGACGACATATTCTCGGAGAGTAGCTTGATGCGCATCCCCGCTGGATGGGAGCTGTTCCGCATATTCACGGACATCGGTTCGGCCAAGCTCATGTCGGACTGGTTGGTCCGGGAGGGCGTACCAACCACGGTGGTGCCGAGAGCGCTCGAAAATGCGCGGGAGACCGAGTTCTGCGTGCTCGTCGAGAATCGCCTGGCCCATCGAGCACGGTGGATCGTTTCGCAATTGCCACCTACCGACGACGAGTTGGACTTTCTCGCCACGGGAAGGCTGCCGGGCAATGACAATCAGTAGGATGTGCCTCGCTGAGGCATCGATGATCCGACGTCTCCTCCTGCTGCTCGCCGCAACCATCTCACTGGCAGGGTCAGCGCAAGAGTTGAAGCCCGACACGCAGGGCCGAATCGACTTCGCCAGCTTTACGCCGAAGACCATGTTCGATCTCGCACGGGAACGTCGCGCGAACTGGACGGAGCAATCCAGCTGGGGCCACCTGACCCTCCCGAAGGTTGCCTCCGACAAGGTCCCGGCGATCGTGCTGATGCATAACAGCGGCGGCGTCGAGCGCGGCATGTCGCAGTGGGTGGACGCCTTCAATGAAATGGGTGTCGCGACTTTCGTCGTCCATGTCTTCGAATCGCGAGGTGTCACGCGAACGGCGGAGAACCAGGCGCTCGTGCCCTATTCGGCCGACCTCATGGACGCGTTCCAGGCTCTCATGCTGCTGGCGAGGCACCCGCGCATCGACGCATCCAGGATCGGCATCATGGGATTCTCACGCGGGGGAAGCGTGGCCTTTCAAGCCGCGATCGAGCCCCTGCGCCGCGCAGTCGTCAAGAGTGACCTGCGCTTTGCGCTCCACATCCCGATGTATGCAGGCTGCAACCAGATCTATTGGTCGCCGCAGGTCACGAAAACGCCGATGCTCAATCTCGTTGGCGCAGAAGACGATTACACCACCGCCGAGCCCTGCGAACGCCTGGCCAAGCGTTACGCCGATGTCGGGGCTCCCATTCGCTCCATCAAGTACGCGGGCGCGCATCACTCGTGGGACGGCATGTACGAGGTCTTCTTCCTTCCCAACGCAACTTCGGGAGTTCCCTGCGGCGTATTGCGATGGGACATCGAGCCCTGGAAGATTACGGCCGAGCGCACCGGCGAGACAGTCGATCCGGCGAAGCTCACCGAATTCTTCCAGGGCTGCATGAAGCGGGGAGTGCATGCCGGGCGAAATGAAGCGGCATTCCGGCAATCGCGTAAGGATGCGCAGGCATTTGCGCGCGAGGTGTTCTTCGGCGGACAACCTCAGCCTCCGACTGCCGCGCCGAAGGGCGTCGAGTTTGTTGGCGGCGATGGGAACGGATGCGAGCGTGCGGTCGTCATTCGCGGATCGAAGGGCTCACGCGACATCGTCGCGAGCGAAATGGCCTATCTCAAGACTCGCTACCCCGGCTACAAATTTCGCGACAACTCTGTTGCAACCAAGGGCGGGCGCAGCTTCGAGGAGATCGTGATCGAAACAGAGGCCGGTGAGAAAAAGACGGTGTGCTTCGACATCACCGAAGGATTCGGCAACCTGTAGTTCCGTGAAAGGGCGTCGATGGAACAGCCTGGGAAGTGCGAGCTCTGTGTCCCTCAATCCGTCTTGTCCGAGAACGCCCTGGCCTACATGCGCACGGACAACCATCCGATGAGTCGAGGCCACGTGCTCGTGATCCCGAAGCGCCACGTCGTCGACTTCTTCGACATGACGCACGAGGAGCAGGTCGCGGTCCTCGAGCTTCTCCGCAAGGCTCATGGGCTCGCGGCAGCCGAGCACTCCCCCGACGGATTCAATATCGGGGTCAACATCGGACAGGCCGCGGGACAGTCGCGAATGCACGTGCATGTGCACCTGATTCCCCGCTACACGGGCGACGTGCCCGATCCGAAAGGTGGCGTGCGGTGCGTGTTGGCAGGTAGTCGTCCCGCCTGAGGGCGCTGCAATAGCCTCGTACGCTTCGCTATTCGGAGGTGGGATAATTCCATTCAGAGTCGCCAACCATCTCAGGAGGGAATGTGCGCGCACTGCTGATCTGCTTGTTCCTGCCGTCTATCGCGTTCGGTGCGGAGTTCAAGGATCTCTCCGAGGCCCGGAAATTCCTGGATGACGTGATGACGAACGTGGTGAAGGACGACATTCGCGGCGCCTTCGCGAAATTAAAGCCCTATTGGGCCGCCATGCCCGAGGCCGAGGTAGAAGTCCTGACTGCGAAGATCATCGACCAGCGTCCGCTGGCTGCATCACGATTCGGGAAGGTCCTCGAGGCGCGGTTCGTGTCCCAGAAGACGGGAGCGGATTCAGTGGCGTATTTCGTGTACATCGAGAAATACGAGAAGCACCTGTTGAGGTGGCACTTCATCCTCTACAAGCCTCGTGACTCCTGGCAGATCAACGCGGTCAGCTTCGACGATCGGATCCAGGGCTTGGTGGAGTGAGGCTCTGAGTCGGATGCAATGTTGAGGGCGGTTCCCGGTTTGCTCGCGGCCGCGCACTGCCTCTTCCCTTGGCCTTGCGGCGCCGAAGATCTTCGCCTGCTGAACGTCGGCGTGCGAGCCCAGGTTTCCGGCGCCACTGTTCTCGGAGACGTGGCCCCCGAAGAATTCCAGGCGTACGACGCATCGGCGACCTTCAAGCTCCGATGGGAGCGATACAACGAGGAGGGCTGGGGAGTGGGCACCCGGCTGATGGCCAGTGCCGGTGCGTTGCGGGGAGCGGGTGAAACCGCGCTCACCGTGTCCCTCATTCCGGTTCTTGCTTTTGGAACCGAAGATGGTCGCTTCACGCTCGATCTCGGCGCCGGGGCCGCGCTACTCAGCCGGCATCAATTCGGGACGCAGGATTTCGGCCGCCCCTTCCAATTCGCGCTGACTTTTGGCGTGAGTGCGCCCCTCTACGATCGCGTGGGAGTGGGCTACCGATTCATGCACTATTCGGACGCAGGGCTTCACGGACCCCACACCACCGGGGCCGATCTTCACATGATCGAGCTCACCTACCGCTTCTGACGCAGAGAGCCACCACCCATGACACGCGTACTGACTACGTTGTTGGCGTTGCTGGTCGTCGCAGGCTGCAGTGAGAGCGAGAAGGGCGAGAGGAGTGCGGCCGCGCCACTCGCGAGCATGGCAGCGCCCAGCGCCGCGAAGCGCTCCCTCGCCTACCAACACAGCATCCAGATCGAAACCGACGAAGACAAGATCGGCGCTGCGCACGAGGCGGGGCAGGCGGCGTGTCGCGAAGCCAGTGCGGACCTGTGCACGGTGCTCGAGTCGCGAATCAGCACGGGCCGGTTCGCGTCGGCCTCGTTGAAGCTCCGCGCCAAGCCCGCTGGAATCCAGAAGGTCATGGCGGCCCTGGGCAAGCAGGGCCAGGTCACGAGCCAGACCACCAACGCGGAAGATCTGGCGAGCCCGATCGAAGACGCAACGAAGAAACTCGCGCTGCTGACTGACTACCGGACGAGGCTCGAAGCCCTTCGCATCAAGGCGACCGACGTCGATGCGCTGATCAAGGTGAATCGCGAGCTCGCGCAGGTGCAAACGGAACTTGAAGCCACCACCGGACAGCAGGCCCATCTCAAGCAACGCGTGGAGACGGAGATCCTCAGCGTCTCGATCAGCAGCCGCAGCGATCAATCGATTCTCGCGCCGATCACGCAGGCGCTGTCAGGCTTCGGACGCAATCTCCTGCATGCTTTCTCCATCGCGATCACGGCGATTGCCTACCTGATCCCCTGGGCGATCGTCTTCGTCCTGCTGATCTGGGCAATTCGCGCACTGTGGCGCCGGCGCAAGCGCGGAAGCTAGTGAGTGAGATGTTCTTCGCCCGCGCACTGTTCGCGTTCGTGGCCCTCCCGGGCATGGTCGCGTTTGCCGTTCCCGCAATCTGGTTGTGGCAAGCCAGGCATCTTCACCTCGAGAATTCCTGGGCTCTTGTCGTGCTGGTCGTTGGAGTCGCAGGACTGCTCTGGTGTGTTCGCGATTTCTACGTACAGGGCAAGGGGACGCTGGCTCCGTGGTCCCCTCCACAACACCTTGTCGTCGGCGGCTTGTATCGCTTCAGCCGCAATCCGATGTACGTCTGCGTGTTTCTCATCCTTGTGGGCTGGGCCGCCGCGTTCGAATCGGTCGGGCTTCTCGTCTATGGGTTGTGCGTGGGCCTCGCTTTCCACCTGCGCGTCGTCCATGGGGAGGAGCCGTGGCTGGCGAAAACGCATGGGGCGAGCTGGCAGACCTACGTGAAGCGGGTTCCGCGGTGGATCGGCTTGCGGAGTGTTACGGATGAGCCAACGCGATCATGACCGCAGGCACTGATCCGCTCGAGGCCGTCTGGGAACACCGGGAAGACGTCGTGTATCCCGGCCTCTTCGGCTCGAAGTCGCGCGGCATCTTCGTCCTGGAAGCGGAAACCTTCGCGAAGGTGATCGGCGAGGAGACCATCGATCCGCGTTGGTTGTTCCACGGCGTCTTTGAATTCGAGCCAACGGAAGAGCGGCCGACTTGGTTGTATGTCACGTCGGGGACTTCGACTCCCTGGGGGCAGGAGCCTGAGTCGTATGCGGAAGCGGAGTACTCCGGCATTGGCACGGAGCTGGTCTTCGAATCCACGGAGCAGGGCGATTGGGCAATCGTTCTTCTCCAACGCATGCTGGCCTTCAACATCCTTCTCTCGTACAGACGCTTCGGCGACGCCAATCCGCTCGACTACTGGCAGCGAATTCCCTATCGCGGTCCCATCACGCTCGAACGGCCCTCGCTGCTACAACACCTGGTCGTCGGGCTGCCGACACACTTCCCCTCATCGTTTCAGCTTCAGTCGGGGAGAGTCGATCTCTTGCAGGTCGTGGGGATCACCGAGGCGGAGCAGGAGTTCGCCAAGGAACATGGCTCGGACAAATTGATCGAAATACTTGCCGAGGCGGATGCGTATCCCGTAACGAGTCCGTCCAGGGCGTCGATCATTTGATGACTTCTGCTGAACCAGGTCGCTAGCTTTCAAAGGAGCAAACATGTTCGATCTCTGGGATGTCTTCCAACAAGGGCAGATCGAGGCCGCCTCGGCGGCGGCAGGCAGCGCTCGAGACACCGCGCTCAATGCGCACGAAAAGGTACAACGGGAGGTCCATCGCCTCGAAGCGAAGATCGATGGACTTGCCCTGGTGTCGCAAGCGTTGTGGGAGCTCGTTCGACAGCACACGTCGCTTACCGACGCGGACATCCAGGCCAAGGTCGCGGAAATTGATGCGCGTGACGGACGGATCGATGGTCGACTCACGGGCAAGGTGGGCGTGTGCGTGGCCTGCAACCGGCCGACCCACTCCCGGCAAAGCGCGTGCATGTATTGCGGCGCTCCGATTGATCGCGCACACGCGTTTGAGCGCTGACGCGAAGGTGGATTCGGACGTATTATTTATCGCGGTGCTCGCCCTCCCCGGGCCCTAGACCGGTCGCATTGAAAGGAGATTGTCATGAAGCAGTTCCTCGTGTGCTCCCTGCTCCTTGCGGTGGTTCCCATGGTTCTCCTGAATCCCATGGGTCGTGACGCGTTCCTCGGCTACTACCTGGGCGTGGTCGCGACGTGGTTCGTTGTCATCTGTGTCGGAAAGTGGCAAAACACGGCGCAAGCGCGATTGCGCTAGTCGCGCCTCCCCCGGCGCTGGATTGTGCGCACGTCATCGAATACGCAACGGTCGATGACTCGGTGACGTTCGAGCAGCGTCACACCCTCAACGTCGGTGGCGAGTGGCTTGGCCGAGTCCCGAGGCTGGCGATCTGCCAGAACCTCGACGAACCCACATTCATGGTTTTCCATTGCGACGACGAGTGGAGTGTCCTCGGAGTCGCCGCCGGTTTCGGCTCGGCCGACGAAGCGAAGGCGAAGGTGGAGCGCTCGTATCACGGCATCAGCGGGAGATGGATCGCGAGCGCCTTCTCGCGGGACGATGCGGCGCGATTGGTGGCGGAGAACCTCAAAGCGCACTCGTGTTCATTCTGCGGACGCACCCCGCTCCAGTATCAATCGATTGCCGGTGATGCCGTGCGAATCTGCAACCACTGTGTCGATGAGTTTCACGAGGTCATGCATAGCGACGCCGAGAGCTGATGGCCAGGATGAACCTCCGCATGTTCGGTGCCCTCCTCATACCAGCGCTCATCGTATTTGCCGTCGGTTTCGCGTGGTGGTGGGACTTCCTCCAGATGGACCAATGCCTTGACCGCGGCGGCTCCTTCGAAGATGGCGTTTGCGATGGCGCGACTGTCGAGCTATCGCTTTGGGGTGGTGCGTGGCATCTGTGGGTGTTCGTCCTTGTTCCGCCACTGGTGGGCACTTGCACGCTCATGTTCATGGCGTGGCTCGGAATCCTCATCTCGTCCAGCGGGGGCCGTAACGCCTGACGGGCGGCCGTCATTGGTACCATTCGAGTAGTTGAAGGAGCGCCTCATCGCCGTGGTCATCGGAGCAGCAACCCTCGCCATCATCGTGCTCGCCGTCCTTGGATTGGCAACCGGCACGCTCGACACGCTATTCCCGGGTCGTCGCAACCTGGCTTCGTCATCGAACGGGATCGACAAGGCGCACAGTGCGTTACGCGTTCTGGTCATCGCTGCAGCGGTGAGCATCGTCGTGGTGACAGGCGCCTTCATGCTTTTGTAATCACACACGTAGCGCCATGGCGATCGACCCAAAGAAGACAGATCCGTACGCGGCATGGGAACGAGGCGAGGTGAAGCTCGCGTTCCGCCTTTTCCGCGCGCGTGCCGAGAGCGGCGACAAGAATGCATTCCTCAACCTCGGTTACTTCTACGACGTGGGCTTGGGCGTTCGCAAGGATCAAGCGGAAGCGCTTCGTTGGTACCGCCGCGCCGCTCGTGCCGGAGACAGTGCGGCCGCGTCGAACATCGGCACGGTGTACCGCGAGGCCGGGCGCCATCGCCTCGCTTTGGAGTGGTTCAAGCGTGCGGCCTCGATGAATGACGGCGACGCCGAAGTGGAGATCGCCAAGCACTACCTTGAGGGCATGGGCGTCGCGCCGCATCGGGGCCGAGCCATGGCCGCGCTCAGGCGGGCGGTCGCTTCCGGCAGCATTACCGACGATGGCCGGGAAGAAGCACAATCGCTGCTCGACTGCATGAAGGGGCCAAGGTGACAGACGATTCCAATCGCATCCGCGAGCAGCGAGCGTTGAAGGAAGTGCGCACGCTGGTCGACGACCTCGAGCACCAGGAGAGCACGCGCCAGGTGTGGCAGATGCCCTTGGCGGTCGGGACGCTTGTTGTCGTTGGCCTCGTGCTTGGGTTTTTTGCGATGAAGATGGGGTCCCGCGCGCCCAGCGCGGCCGAAGCGAAGAGCTTTTCGTGCCAACTCGACATGTGGGACAAGCGATCCGGCGAAATCGAGCGGCGGCTTCGACAGGCGCGTCCGGAGATCTCCTATAGCGAGATCCAGATGCAGCTCAAGATCGAGCGACCCTACGTCATTGCGGAGGCCAAGGTCGATTGCGACGCGCGGTCCAAGTGAAGCTTGACTCCCTCTGGGACGAGCATCGCAATGCACCGTTCCCGCCGGCGTCGAAGGGCGTCGACATCGAAGGAACCGACCTCGTATTCCTGGACATGTGCGCTGCGGGCTGCATCGACTACTACGTTGTGCATGGGCATCTCGACGAAAAACGCGTGGCAACTTTGAAGGAATGCGCTCGGCTCATCGAGGTGATCGTGCCCAAGGTGGAGCCCGAGTCGCGCGGCTACTTCGAGCGTCTCGGAAAATTGACTGCCTTTGTACTCGAGGGAGCCGGTCATGCTGCATAGGGTTCTGACGCTGACGTCGCTGGTTCTCGCCTTGTCCGCGGGCGCCGTGCCCGCTCACGCGCAGGATCGCCTCGGCGTCATGAAGGCCGTTGCCGCAGACATCGAAAAGCTCAAGGCAGATTTCCCTCAGCTCCAGGATTTCTCGGCGGCGAAGCACCTGCGTAGCGACCCGCCGAGCATCGGCTACGGGTATCGCACTCACCAGGCGCCGAAAACGGGCGGCTGGATGTCGGGCGTGCCGCACCCGGATCCCGACGGCGTCTGGTTCCACATCGACCTCCACGATCCGGACTCCAACCTGCAACTCCACACTCAACCCGCGGTGGTTCCGACGTGCCTCGGAAAGAGCCGCGTGTCGTTCCTGATACTCGACGGCAAGGAGACGCGCGGCCTCAACGGCCCGATCTGGCAAGCGCTGGTGAAGCAGGGTGCCCGGCAATGCGCCGTGCGATCGAGCGGCTGTCCCTGCGAGTCTTGAACACCGATGCGCATTGAATCGGTCGATCGCCGCAGCTTCCTGGCCATATCCCGCGGCACGTTCGAGGACCCACTCGATCTCGACATTTCCGTGCGGGCGCAATCGTTCTCGGGCGAGACCTCGAACATCTTTCCGATGGGCGCTCCCCAGTTTCTCGCCGATCTCGAGCAGCTTGAGAAGACGAGGCGCGGAACGGCGAGCCTCGAAGGGACCGAGGACTTCCTCCTCACGTTCCAACCCTACGGAAGCACCGGATCGATCTGGGTGACGGTCGTGATAACCGCCTTTCGCTATACGCCAATGCTCGCGGCCGAGGTCTCAACCGACCGACTGAGCTGTGGCTTCGAAATTGCGGGAGAGTACTTCGGGCAGATGTGCGTGGAATTGCGCCAGGTCCTGGGCAACGAATAGCCCTGCGATGGAAGCACCCGTACACATCGACGAGTACAACCCCGCATGGCCGGCGCTGTTCGAGGCGGAGCGCGCATTGATCGCCAAGACCATCGGGCCGTGGCTCGCCGGACCCATCGAGCACATCGGCAGCACTGCGGTGCCGGGACTTGCCGCCAAACCCGTCATCGATATCATGGCGCCCGTTGTGAACCTTACCGACTCCCAACCGACATTGGAACGGCTTCGCGCGCTTTCGTACTGCTACTTTCCATACCGGAGCGAAGTGATGCACTGGTTCTGCAAGCCCAGCCCCGAGCTGCGAACGCATCACCTGCACCTCGTTCCATTCCAGAGCCCGCTGTGGTTCGAGCGCATTGTGTTTCGCGACCTGCTCCGCAACAATCCGGATATCGCGAACGAGTACGCGCAGTTGAAGCGTCACCTTGCGGAGCTGCACCGCTACGATCGCGAGCTCTACACCGATTCGAAGGCGCCGTTCATCGCGCGTGTCATGCGCGATCACGGTGTTCGACCCGCCCATGAAGTGAAGTGAAAGGAGGCGTCATGGCAACGAAGAAATCCGGATTGGCCAGTGGCGAAGATGCGTCCGAGCGGATCGACGCGCGAATCAAGGAGCTCGGTGACTGGCGCGGGAAAACACTCGCGAAGCTCCGCGCCTTGATCAAGGAAGCCGATCCCGACGTCGTCGAGGAATGGAAGTGGAATGTTCCGGTGTGGTCGCATGACGGCCTGATCTGCACGGGCGAGAGCTATACGAAGGCCGTGAAGCTGACTTTCGCAAAAGGGGCGTCCGTGAAGGATCCCTCCAAGCTCTTCAACTCGAGCCTCGAGGGGAACACGAGACGCGCGATCGACGTCCCGAAGGATGCGCAGATCGACGAGAAGGCGTTCAAGACCCTCATTCGCGCGGCCGTGACGCTGAACAAGTCCAAGGCCAGGGGCTAGCAGGCGGGCCGGCGTGATTCGGCGCATCGAGCCGAAGGACGTGGACGAGACGCTGCGCGTGTTCCGCGACGCGTGCACGGCCTCGCATCCGTTCCTGAAGCCGGAGTTCATCGAAGCGACCGAACGCAAGATGCGAGAGCGCACGCTCTTCGAGTTTCATACCGATGTGCTGGACGAAGGCGGAATCCGGGCGCTCCTGTGCCGCAATGGCTGGGGTGTCGAGGCGCTCTTCGTCGATCCGCATTTTCAATCGCAGGGCCTTGGCAAGCGAATGCTCGACCACCTCAAGGCGCAGACGAATGTCGTCCAGCTCTGCGTCTTCGCGCAGAACCCGCGGGCGATCCGGTTCTACCAGCGCGAGGAGTTCTACGCCCTGAAGATCATCGACCATCGCGAAACGGGCGAGTCGCTGGTCGTGCTCAAATGGGAAGGCAAGAATCCGGTCGTAACCTCCTGAGGCCTCGCGTGGAGTTCGCACACTTGCCCAACAGAGTCGTCCAATCGATCAACAATGAGACCGGCGATCACTGCATCGATATCTTCGTGCGTGACGACGGTACGTTTGGCTATGAGGAGTACCGGAGAGATCATGAGGACCTGCGGGGATGGTTTTCCCTGCAGCGGTTCGGCGGCCAAACGTTCGCGAGCGAAGCCGAGGCGCTCGGGCATGCGAGCAAGGCCGTCGACTACGTCAAATGACTGACATGCCAACGCGCACGGCTTCCTGCCATTGCGGTCAACTGCGCATCGTCGTGAATGCGGAGCCGAGGATCGTCGGACTCTGTCACTGCCTCGCGTGCCAGCAACGAACCGGGAGCGTCTTCGCCGCACTTGCTGGCTTCCCCGGCCCGTACCAGGTCTTCGGCAAGGCCACCGAGTATGTGAGGGCCGGCGACCAGGGAGCGAAGTTTCGCTTTCGCTTCTGTCCCGTGTGCGGCACGAACCTCTTCCACACCGAGGAGGGCGTTTCGCGCGATAGTGTGAGCGTGGCTGTGGGAGCGTTCGCTGATCCGAACTTTCCCCCGCCGAAGTTTTCAATCTACGATTGCCGGCGCCATCCTTGGGTCCAGTTGCCACCGGGCACGACGGCCTTCGAGAAGGATCCCGAGTAGGAGCGCGTGATGGATTTGCTCGTCAACATCGACGTCGATGATCTCGGCCGCGCCACGGATTTCTACACGCGCGCGTTCGGGCTCAAGGTGAGCCGCCGTTTCGGCGAAGGGGGCGTTGAGCTCATGGGCGCCTCCGCTCCCATCTATCTCCTGGTGAAGGCGGCCGGCACGCCAGCGTCGAAGCAGTCGAACCAGGCCCGCACCTACGAGCGGCACTGGACGCCGGTTCATCTCGACATCGTCGTGAAGGACATCGATGCCGCCGTCCACCAGGCAGTCGCGGCCGGCGCGAAGGTCGAACAGCCGGCGCGATCGAGCAACTGGGGCAAGCTCGCGCTCATGTCCGATCCATTCGGCCACGGCTTCTGTCTCGTGCAATTCGTCGGGAGGGGCTATGACGAGATCGCCACGCCCGCCTGATCGGCGCGAGCGCTCATGAAGCATCCGATCGCAGTCGCGTTTGCGGTGGCGGTCGTGTTGACGCTGGCGCTCGTTGGTCTCGCCTATGCGATCTATCCCGCGCAGCAGGCGCCCTGGCCGATGGCCCTCGCGATGGCGGCTTTCCCGTTCATCTGGTTCTTCGCCTGGCTGATCACGAATGCCATGGGCTGGTGGCGCGATACGACGAAAGGAGCCGAACGCGATGACCCGTGACGCCAACCTCGGACAGCGCCCGGACAATTGGGCGCACGGAAACACCTACGAACGTTACGTCGGACGCTGGAGCCGGAAGGTCGCGCCGGAGTTTCTCGCGTGGTTGAACATGCCACCGAACCGACGGTGGGTCGACGTGGGATGCGGCACCGGAGCGCTTTGCGCTGCGATTCTCGATCGCTGTTCGCCCGCCTCCGTCACGGGCGTCGAGCCGTCGGAGGGATTCCTCAAGACCGCGAAGGAAAATCTCGCGGGACGGGCCACGTTCCACGTGGGGAGTGCGACGGCGCTGCCACTCGGTAATGCGTCGGCCGACGTCGTGGTCTCGGGCCTCGTGTTGAACTTCGTGCCCGACCAGCCCGCGGCCGTTCGCGAGATGGCGCGCGTCGCGGACAAGGGCGCAACGATCGCCGCCTATGTCTGGGACTACGCGGGAAAAATGGATCTCATGACGTATTTCTGGAATGCGGCGGTCGCGCTCGACCCGAAGGTCGTGAACCTGGTGGAGAGCCTTCGCTTCCCGGTGTGTCGTCCCGAGGGGCTCGAGAGCCTTTTCACCGGTGCCGGATTGAAGGGCGTCGAAGTGTCGGCCGTGGACATCCCGACGAACTTCGCCGACTTCGAGGATTACTGGCAGCCGTTTCTCGGTGGCCAGGGACCGGCGCCTTCGTACGCCATGTCGCTCGATGAAGCGTCGAGGTCGCGGCTGCGCGATCGCCTGCGCGAGAGCGTGCCCATTGCCTACGACGGCTCCATTCCCATGACGGCCCGGGCCTGGGCGGTTCGAGCAGTCGTTCTCGGATGACGGCGGCAAGACATGGGAAGTAAACTGGATAGCGGTGGACACCCAGAGTTGAGTCGATGCACATCGAACAGGACGATCTCACGCGCACCGAAGTACACGACCTGCTGCGCGAGCATCTGGCCAACATGTACGAGCTCTCGCCGCCCTTCAGCGTGCATGCGCTCGATCTGTCGAAGCTTCGCGCACCCGGCATCACGTTCTGGACCGTGTGGGACGGCGGGCTCCTCCTCGGCTGCGGCGCGCTGAAAGAGCTCGACGCAACGCACGGCGAAGTGAAGTCGATGCGCACGCCCAGCGCGCTTCGCCGCAAGGGTGCGGGGCGCGCGGTGCTCGAGCACATCGTCGCCGAGGCGAGGTCACGCGGCTACCGGCGCCTCAGCCTGGAGACCGGCTCGATCGATGCGTTCAAGCCGGCGCGCAAGCTCTACGAGAGTTTCGGATTCACCGACTGCGGGCCGTTCGCCGATTACAAGCCCGATGCCAACAGCACCTTCATGTCGCTCGCGCTGTGAGCTAGGTCGCCGCGATGAGCCCCCAGGCCAAGATGCGCATCGCGACGGTTCTCGTCGCGATCGGGGCCAACGCGCTGCACATCTACCTCGCGGCGATCTCACGGGTCGGAGGGGTGGCCGCGTTCATCGCCCAGCGCGAGAGGGAATACGCCCTCTCGACGTGCTTCGAGTGCACGCTGACCAACGACTTCGTGATCCACGTCCTCTGGTTCGGCGGCCCGTTCTACCTGCTCGCCGCCGCGGCGTTCACGACCCGCTCGTCCTCCATCATCGGGTGGACGATCGCCGCGATCGTGGGCCTGGTGGTCGTCGACATCGCCTGGTACCCGAGCAGCGGCCAGGGCGACTGGTACGTCGTTCTCTCGCCTATCGTCTTCGGCGTGATCGCGGCCGTCGCGCTGCTGGTGCTGGTTCTCGCCGGCAACCGGCGCGGTTAGACTTGCGCATCGTGATCCTCACCGTCATCCGATTCGCACCCGTGGGGGCCCTGCTGCTCATCGGCCTCGTTGCAGCCGGCTGCGGCAAGAAGCCCGCGGCGGCCGGGCCGAGCGAGATGCAGACCGTGTGCGAAGGGCAGCCGCTGCGCACGGTGGAGCGCCGCGAGCAGGCCCAGCAGGACGGCTATGACATCGACCGCCGTTTCGACTGCATCACGAAGGAATCGTGGGCCGCGAACCAGCAGTACCGCGATCGAGCGGCATCGACCCGGAACATGGAGTCGGTGCAGCCCGTCGACATCGTCCTCGTCGACGTGAACACCGCGACGCAGGAAGAAATTGCAGTTGTAATTACGGTCAGCCGCGAGACCGCCGCGCAGATCATCGTCGAGCGCGGGATCCGCCGCTTCAAGGACTGGCCCGATCTCACGAGCCGAATCAAGGCGTTCCGCGATCCGCAGGCGGCCGTGGCCGCCTCGACGTGCGGCCTGACGGTCGACGGGAAAAGCCTCGAGGGCGTACCGCCCAACGGCCTGATGGCCGCTCGTCTGAGAGAGACCTACCGGGACTACAACCGCAGGTAAACTGGGCGCAAACGATAATCGCTTTCCCGCGCACGTACTTCGCAGATGTCGCAACCCGGTTGGTTTCCTCGATGATCCGTCTCGTTATCGCCGCGCTCCTGCTTGCGGCCGGATCGTTTTCCGTCGTCGCGCACGACGTGAACCCGGTCGATCCGGCCAAGCTCGCGATCACCCAGTACCGCATCGACGCCTGGGCGACCGAGCAGGGCTTGCCGATGAACACCGTGCAGTCCGTCTTCCAGGGCCGCGACGGCCAACTCTGGATCGGCACCGGCGGCGGACTCACGCGGTTCGATGGCATCCGCTTCGCCTCCTTCGAAGCGTCTTCGCAACCCGATCCCACCGCGCGCCCGGTTTTCGGATTTACCGAGGATCCCGACGGCACGCTCTGGATCGGCCACTCGCGTGGCGCCTCGCGCTATCGCGACGGGCGCTTCGAGCGGGCGTGGCCCGACGAGCTCCTCGAGGGCCGCCGTGTCTGGGCCTTCGCGCGCGCCCACGACGGCGTCATGTGGGCGGCCACCGAGAACGGCCTCGTCCGGTGGGAGAAGGGTGAGGCGAAGATCTTCAAGGAGGCCGACGGTCTTCCGACACGTCGCCTGCGCGCGCTCGCCTTCGACAAGGACGGAACGCTGTGGATCGCGACGACCGGTGGCGGTCTCGTGTCCTACGCCGGCGGCAAGTTCAACGCGCTCAAGCCCGAGCACGGATTCCCGCACCTCGAAGTGCGCCACGTCCTGGCCGATCCCGCGGGTGGCGTCTGGGCCGCGACCGCCGGCGGCGGGCTCGTGCGCGTGCAGGACGGCAAGATTCGCATCTACGGCGTGGCCGAGGGCCTGCCCACCGAACAGCTCACCTATCTCGCGCGCGACAACGACGGCTCGCTCTGGATCGGCACGTGGGGCGCGGGTGTAGTCCGCATGACCGCGGGACGGTTCGTCGCGATCTCCACGGCGAACGGACTTGCGGGCGACCAGATCTGGTCCGTGCACGTGGATCGCGAAGGCAGCGTGTGGATCGGCACCTGGCATGGCGGTCTCAATCGCATCAGCAAGCGGTCGTTCGTGGTGTTCGGCAAGCCCGAGGGCCTCTCCGGCGACAACACGCGTTCGGTGATTCACGCGCGCGACGGCGTCACGTGGGTCGCGACCGCGGGTGGCGGCGTGAATCGCATCGAGGGCGGCAAGGTCACGGCGAAGTTCGGCGTGAAGGAGGGGCTCTCGACCGAAGAGGCCTCGGCCCTGTTCGAGGACCGCGACGGCGCCATCTGGATCGCGACCTACACCGGCGGCATCGCGCGGCTGAAGAACAACAAGATCGAGAACTTCGGAACCGCGCACGGCATTCCGAACGTCGATGTGCGCGTGGTGTATCGCGATCGCAGCGGCATCCTCTGGGTCGGCACTTCATCGGGGCTCGCGCAGTTCGACGGCAAGCGCTTCATTGCTGTCCCGGGGCTGGGCGCGCAGGACGAGGGCATCACCACGATCCTCGAGGAGCGCAGCGGCACCCTCTGGATCGGAACCGCAGGCGCGGGCCTGATTCGCCACCGCGACGGCAAGTTCGAACGCTTCATGCGCAAGGACGGGCTCGCATCCAACTGGATCGTCGCGCTGCACGAGGACGCGAACGGCACGCTGTGGATCGGCACCAACGGCGAAGGCATCACGCGCTACAAGAACGGCCAGTTCAAGAGCATCCGGCTCGCCGACGGACTCTGGGACGGCCTCGCGCAGGCCATCCTCGAGGACAGCTCCGGTCATTTCTGGATCACGTGCAACCGCGGCTTCTACCGCGTGGCGCGCGCCGACCTCGACGCATTTGCCGACGGGCTCACGTCGAAGGTGTTGTCGACGGGCTACGGGCCGGTGGATGCGTTGCGCTCGACCACGTTCGCCGGCGGCCTGCAGAACGCCGGAGCGATCGACGCAAGCGGCCGCGTCTGGCTGCCGTCGCTTCGCGGACTCGTGATCGTCGATCCCATGCGGCTTCCCGAATCGGGCACGCCGCCGGCCGTGAGCGTTTCGGAAATCACCGTGAACGGCGTGGGCGCGCCGCCGGGCGGTGAGATCATCCTGCCGCCGGGTTCCGCACCGCTCTCCATTCGCTATTCGTCGGAGACACTGCTCAACGCCGACCGCGTTCGCTTCCGCTACAAGATGGACGGCATGACGCGCGACTGGGTCGAGGCGGGCAAGTCGCGCGAGGCGTCGTTTCCGGCGCTGCCGCATGGCACCTACAGCTTCCACGTCGCCGGCTCGATCGACGGCCGCCGCTGGCAGGAGCTCGAGAAGCCGCTGGCGATCACGGTGCAGCCGCACTTCTACCAGACGGCGTGGTTCACGGTGCTCGCGGTGCTGGTCGCAATGGCCACGGGCGCCGCACTCTTCCGGCTACGCGTGCACCAGTTGCGCCGCCATCACGCCGAGATGGAAGAGCTGGTCGCGATCAAGACCGAGGAACTGCGCATCGCCAACGAGCACCTCTCGCGCCTGTCGTTCGCCGATGCGCTCACCGGCCTCCCCAATCGCCGCCGCCTCGACGAGGTGCTCGACACCGAGTGGCGTCGCGCCGCGCGCCAGGAGACTTCACTCGCCGTCGTGATCGCGGACATCGACGCGTTCAAGGCCTACAACGATGCGCTGGGCCATCCGCGCGGGGACGCTTGCCTGATCGAGGTGGCCGACGTCATCCGTGAAGCGACGAGCCGCGCGAGCGATTTCGCTGCGCGTTACGGCGGCGAGGAGTTCGTCATCCTCATCCCGAGCGCGGATCACGCCGTTGCGCTGGCGTTCGCCGAATCGCTGCGCCGCGCGATCGAAGCCAAGGGCATCGCGCATCCGGCCTCGACCGTCGCGCCGGTAGTGACGATCAGCCTCGGAGTCGCCGCGCGCGTGCCCGCGCCGGGCAGTACGTGGGCGCCGCTGGTCGCCGAAGCCGATGCCGCGCTGTACCGTGCCAAGCAGGAAGGCCGAAACCGGGTACGGTAGCGGTTCAACGAAAGGAAATTCCATGGAAGTCGATGTGAAAGGCAAGCGCGTCGTCGTTGCCGGTGGCAGCCGCGGCATCGGTCGCTCGATCGCGCTCGCGTTCGCCGAGGGCGGCGCGAAGGTGTCGATCTGCGCGCGCGGTGCGGCCGCGCTCGAGGCCACGCGGGCAGAGCTCGCGGCACGCGGACCGTTCGCGCACGCGCAGACCTGTGATCTCGGCGACGATGCCGCGATCAATCGCTACATTCCCGCCGCCGCCGAAGCGCTGGGCGGCATCGATGTCCTGGTGAACAACGCGACCGGCGCGGCGCTCGGCGATGACGAGGCGAGCTGGGATGCGGATCTCGCGGTGGATCTGCGCGCAGTGGTTCGCGCTTCGCGCGCCGCACTTCCGTACCTGCTCAAGGGCAACGAACCTTCGATCGTGAACATTTCGTCGATCTCGGGTCTGCATCCGGCGCCGCGCGCGCCGGCCTACGGTGCCGCGAAGGCCGCAGTGATCCACTACACGCAGACGCAGGCCGCAACGCTCGCGGCCAAGGGTGTGCGCGTGAACTGCGTGACGCCCGGTTCGATCGAGTTTCCCGGTGGATCGTGGGAGCGGCGCAAGACCGAAGAGCCCGACATCTACAAGCGCACGCTCGCTTCGATGCCCACCGGCCGGCTGGGCCGGCCCGAGGAAGTCGCGAACGTGGTGCTGTTCCTCGCCTCGCCGCTCGCCATCTGGGTCACCGCGCAGGTGATCAGCGTGAGCGGCGGCCAGGGCCTGGGGAGATAAGTCGCGATGTCCAGCACTGCCTACGTTGTCGTGAAGACGAACCAGTTCCGAGTCCGCCATCTCGAATCGGGTCGGGAGGGCACGTTCGACGCGCGGCCGCCGTTCACGTCGGCGCGCATGCTCGTCGGCCGATTTTCCGTCGCGGGCCCGCTGCTCAAGCGCGCCATGAAGGAGATCGTGCAGGGCAGCTTCTTCAAAGTCGCGCCGCGCGTGCTGATCCATCCGATGGAAATGTCCGAGGGCGGCTTGTGCGAAGTCGAGGACCGGCTGCTTCATGAGCTCGCGCTGGGCGCGGGTGCGGCGAAGGTCGTCGTCTGGGCGGGTTCGCAGCCGCTGAGCGACGCCGAAGTGCTCGCGAAATTCTAGGCGATGCAGTGGACCACGCGCCTGGGCGCACTCATCCTGCTGGGCTTCAGCGCCTTCTTCTTCGTGAAGCGGTCCTGGCTGATGGGTGCGCTTTTCCTCGGCGCCTGGTTCGTGGTCGAGATGCTAATGTTCCGTCAACGCCGCGCGCGGCCCCCCAAGTGACCCCGATACAGGACTGACGATGCCCAAGGCCTATTGGATTTCCACGTACCAGTCGATCTCGAACCCCGAAGCGCTGCAGAAATACGCCGCGCTCGCCGGCCCCGCGCTGATGGCGGCCGGCGGGAAGTTCATCGCACGCGGGATGCCGGCGGCGATCTTCGAAAACGCCGTCATGCAGCGGGTTGTCGTGATCGAGTTTCCGAGTGTCGCGCAGGCGGTCGCCGCGTACGAGAGCCCCGCGTACAAGGAAGCCACCGCGTTCCTCACGCCCGGCGCGGTCGCGCGCGAGGTGCGCATCGTGGAAGGCACCGAATAGGCATTGGCGTGGTTGCGATCGGACAGACGGGCGAAGCCTCGATCACCGTGACGCACGCGGATACCGCGAGTGCGGTGGCGCTCTCGTCCCAGGATTCTTTTCCCGCCGTGCTCGCCACCGCGCGGATGATCGCGCTGATGGAAGTCGCCGCGGCTCGCGTGCTGACACCGATGCTCAAGGAGGGCGAGCTCTCGGTGGGAGTCGTTGTGAACATCAAGCATTCAGCGGCCACGCCGGTTGGCGGTACCGCGAAGGCGGTGGCCACGTACCTCGGGACCGAAGGCAAGCTGCATCGCTTTCGCGTCGAGGCGTTCGACGATGCCGGGCCGATCGGCGAGGGCGATCACGCGCGCGCGATCATCGCCACCGATCGCCTGCTCTCGGGAGCGGCACGCAGGAAGGGCCCATGAGCGAGACGCTTCCGGATTCGGCGCGGACCGTGCAGGAGGTGCTGCGCGCGAAGGGCATCGAGGCGCGCGTCATGGTGCTGCCGCAGTCGACGCGCACCGCGAAGGAAGCAGCGCAGGCCGTGGGCTGCGAAGTCGCGCAGATCGCCAAGTCGATCATCTTCAAGCGCGCGGACACACAGCAAGCGGTCCTGGTGATCACGAGCGGCGTGAATCGCGTGGACGAGAAGCGCGTCGCCGCACACCTTGGCACGGAGCTCCTGAAGGCCGACGCGGACTTCGTTCGCGCGGCGACGGGTTTTGCCATCGGCGGCGTTCCTCCGTTGGGGCATCGCACGCCGATCGAGACGCTCATCGACGAGACGCTCCTCGCGCTCGATTCCGTCTGGGCCGCGGCCGGCACGCCCAACGCGCTGTTCTCGATCGGTGCGCGGCAGCTCGTCGCCGCGACCGGTGGACATGTCATGGTGGTCGCGTGAATCCCACCTTCGTCCGCAACGTCGTCACGCTGGGCGCCCTGGCGCTCGCGATCGTGCACGTGATTTTTCCGTCGCTCGCGATCGACGGCATTACGCTCGCGCTCGTGGCGATCGCGATCGTTCCGTGGCTCGCGCCGCTGCTGAAATCGCTCGAGCTTCCCGGCGGCTGGAAGGTCGAGTTCCAGGAGCTGCAGAAGATCGCCGCGAAGGCGGACGACGCGGGCCTGCTGTCGAAGGCCGACGCCGCGCCGCATGAGGACTACGCATTCCAGGCCATCGCCGGGCGCGACCCGAACCTCGCGCTCGCGGGCTTGCGCATCGAGATCGAGAAGCGCCTCATCCTGCTGTGCGAGAAGCACGGCATCGGCACGACGATGCAGGGGCTGGGCCGCCTGCTGCGCGAGCTCTCGTCGCGCGGCGTGCTCACCGAGGACGAGAGTGCCGTCCTCACCGAAATGACCTACCTGTTGAATGCCGCGGTGCATGGAGCGAGCGTGGATCCGCGCGCGACCGAGTGGGCGCTCGACGTCGGACCGCAACTGATCCAGGCCTTCGAGGAGAAACTCCAGTGACCGAAACCGAATCGCTCGTCCAACGCCAGTTGGACGCCTACAACGACCGCGACATCGAACGCTTCTGCGCGTGCTACGCCGAAGACGTCGAGGTCTATCGCATGCCCACCATCGAGCCCACGATCAGTGGCATGGCGAAGTTCCGCGAGACGTACGTGGAGCGCTTCAAGTCCAGGACCCTGAACGCGAAGATCCAGAACCGCATCTCGCTCGGCAGCAAGGTCGTGGACCACGAGTACGTCGTGGGCATCAAGGAGACGCCCGTCGAGGTGATCGTGGTGTACGAGATGACCGACGGCTTGCTTCGCAAGGTGTGGTTCTTCAATCCGTGAGGTTGTGGTCGCTGCATCCGCGCTACCTCGATTCGCAGGGGTTGGTCGCCGCCTGGCGCGAGGCATTGCTCGCGCAGGCGGTGCTCGCGGGACGAACGCGCGGTTACCAGCACCATCCGCAGCTCGATCGGTTCCGTGCCTCGCGCACGCCGCTCCGTTGCGTGGCCGCGTACCTGCGCGCGTTGCACGACGAAGCGACCGCTCGCGGTTACCGGTTCGATGCAAGCAAGATCGGCCGCGCGGGTGAGGTCGAACCGATCGCGGTGACGCGCGGGCAGATGGCGCATGAATGGAAGCATCTCGAAGCCAAGCTGCGGCGGCGTTCGCCCGCATGGCTCGCGGAGCTGGGAAAGATCGCGCGCGTGAAGCCGCATCCGCTCTTCAAGGTTGTCGCGGGCGGTATCGCCGACTGGGAGCGCGCGTGACGCCACGGCATTTCAAGAATGGCGCGGAGTTTGGCAAGTGGCTCGCGAAGAACCACGCGAAGGCCGACGAGCTCTGGGTCGGTTTCCACAAGAAGGATTCGGGAAAACCCTCGATCACCTGGCCCGAGTCGGTGGACGAGGCGCTTTGCTACGGCTGGATCGACGGCATCCGCAAGAGCCTGGGCGAGGTGAGCTACGTGATCCGCTTCACGCCGCGCCGCGCGGGAAGCATCTGGAGCACGGTGAACGTGAACCGCGTGACGGTGCTGGTGGCCGAGGGCCGCATGCAGCCCGCGGGGGCGAAGGCCTTCGCCGCGCGCAAGGCGGGCAAGTCGGGCATCTACTCGTTCGAACAGAGAATACCCGCGGCGCTTCCGAAGGAATGCGTGGCGGCGCTGCGCAAGGACAAGGCCGCGTGGAAATTCCACGGGACCCAGCCGCCGTCGTACATCAAGGCGGTCGCGTGGTGGATCGTGAGCGCGAAGAAGGACGAGACGCGCGTGCGGCGTATCGCGCTCCTCGTGAAATGCAGCGCCGCGGGCGAGCGCATTCCGCAGTTCACCTGGAAGAAATCCACGACGTGAACGTGGCTCGCTGCACGCTCGACCACCTCATCGTCGTCGCGCCCACGCTCGAAGCGGGCTCGGCGTACATCCACGACGTGCTGGGTGTCTCGCCGCAGGCGGGCGGGCAGCATGCGCGAATGGGGACGCACAACCGGCTCCTGCGGCTGGGCGACGGCATCTACCTCGAAGTCATCGCGATCGATCCGGATGCACCGGCACCCGCGCGGCCGCGCTGGTTCGCGCTCGATGCGCGCGGCGCCGACTTCGCACCGACGCTTGCGGCCTGGGTCGCGCGCACGACCGACATCGCCGCTGCGAACGCAGCGGCAACCGAGTCGCTCGGCACCGTGGAACCGATGAGCCGGGGTGCGCTCGAGTGGCTGATCACGATGACACCCGATGGATCGGTTCCGCTCGATGGCGTCGGCCCGGGGTTGATCGAATGGCGCGTGGGCGGGCATCCCACGAGCCGGCTGGAAGACCACGGCCTTGCACTGGCCGCGCTGGAGATCACCCACCCCGACCCGGCTCGCGTCACCCGCCTGCTCGGTGCCCTCGCGCTCGAAGGCGAAGTGACGGTCCGCGCCGGCCCACCGGGCCTCGTTGCGCGCATCGAGACACCGCGCGGCCAGGGAACGCTCGCCTAGTTCGCGCTGTCGATATACTGCTTTCACGATGAAGCTCCTGATGGCGATCTTCGTGGCGCTGGTGGTGTGGAAAGCCTGCGATGGCGTGCAGGCCTCCCGCGCCCGCAACGCGATCGTGGCCACGGCCGACGCCGACGTGATCCTCTATGCGACGGACTGGTGCGGCTACTGCCGCGCGACGCGCAAGTTCCTCGACGACAAGGGCATCGCGTACGTGGAGTTCGACATCGAGAAGAACGAGGAAGGCGCGCGCCAGTACAAGGCCCTGAACGTGCGCGGCGTGCCGATCCTGCTGGTGAAGGGCAACGTCGTCCAGGGTTACGATCCGGATGGCATTCTCGCAGCGCTCAAGTGAGGAAGTGAATGAACACAAAAGTCCGCCGCATCCTTCGTGAAATCTTCACGACGTCCCTCGTGCTCCTGGGCATCCTTGCCGCGCGCTCCTCGCTCGCCGACCACTACGTCGTGCCCAGCGGCTCGATGGAGCCCGCGCTGGTTTCCGGCGATCGCGTGTTCGTCGACAAGCGCGCCTATGGGTTGCGCGTTCCCTTCACGCTCTTGCGCGTGTGGTCGGGCGAATCCGCCGCGCGCGGCGACGTGGTGATCGTCGACGAGCCCGTCGATGGCACGCGCCTCATCAAGCGCGTCGTCGCCGTCGGGGGAGATTTCGTCGAGGTCCGCGACGGCGTGCTGTCGATCAACGGCGTCGAGCAGGATGAATCCTGGCGCAACCTGCGTTCGGGCGGCGGACCCGAGGTCGAGCCCGTGCTCGTCCCCGAGGGTGAGGTGCTGCTCATGGGCGACAACCGCGGCAACAGCCGCGACGGGCGCGTGTTCGGCTTCGTGCGGGAACGCGAGCTCTACGGCAAGGCCGCGGCCATCTACTGGCGCTCGGCCGACGGCTTCACCTGGCTCGGGCTGTAGGGCACGGCCACCGAGCGCGCCGCACCCGGCGATCCGACTTCCGCGACACGCACGTCCACGCCATAGAGGCGCGACAGGTTCGCTTCGGTGAGTGTTGCGCGCGCGGCGCCGATCGCCAACGCAGCGCCCCCTTGAAGGAGTAGAGCGCGATCTGCCAGCAGGAAGGCGTGGTCGGGGTCGTGCGTGCACAGCAGTACGGCGATACCCGAGTCGCGCAGCCGCGCGATCTCCGAGAGCACGCGGGCCTGGTTGCCGAAATCGAGGTTTGCCGTCGGTTCGTCCATCACGATGGCGCGCGCCTCCGTGGCGAGCGCCCTGGCGATGAGGGCAAGTTGCCTTTCGCCCCCGCTCACGCCACTCACCGGGTGATCCGCGAGTTGCGCGATGCCCATGCGATCGAGTGCGGAGCGGGCGATCTCGCGGTCGCGTGCCGAGGGCCGCGCAAAGGTTCCGAGGTGCGCGGTGCGGCCCATCTCCACCATCTCGGCGAGGCTGAAGTCAAAGTAGCTCGAGGACGCTTGCGGAACGTAGGCGAGCTCGCGGGCGATCTGCGGGCGCGAGAGTGTCGCGAGGTCGCGATCGCCGATCGTGAGGCGACCGCCGATCGCGGGCAGCAATCCGAGCAGCGTGCGAAAGAGCGTGGTCTTGCCCGTGCCGTTGGGTCCGAGCACGCAGAGCACTTCGCCGTCCTCGAGCGTGAGATCGAGCCCGCGGCCGATGACGCGTCCCGGGTAGCCGAAGTCGAGGGCTTGCGCGCGCAGCGTCATGACGATTTGCGGAACGTGAGCGCGAGCAGCCAGATGAACACCGGCGTCCCGACGAGCGCGGTGAGCACACCGGGCGGCAGCTCCGTGCGCGCGATGGTGCGGCAGAGCGTGTCGACGAGCAGCATGAACGCCGCACCGAGGACGGCGGAGATGGGCAGCACGCGAGCGAACTCCGCACCGACGAGCAGACGCGCGGCGTGCGGGATCACGAGGCCGACCCAGCCGATCACGCCGGCGATCGCAACGCTGGCGGAGGTAACGAGAGTGGCCGCGACGATCACGATGATCCGCAGCTTTCCGAGATCCACGCCGAGCGCGCGCGCTTCATCGTCGGGAAGCGAGAGCAGGTTCATGCGCCAGCGGAGCAGCACCAGCGGCACGAACCCGATGAGGATCAGCGGGAGCGCGTAGGCGAGATCGCGCGGGAGCGTGCCCGAGAAACTTCCGAGCAGCCAGAAGGTGATCGCGGGCAGCTGGTTGTAGGGATCGGCGACGTACTTCGCGAACGCGATGCCCGCGCCGAAGAGCGAACCCACGACGACCCCCGTGAGCACGAGGGTGAGCACGCGATCGTGCCCGCGCACCCACGCGCCGATCGCGAGCACGAGCGACACGGCGACGACACCGCCGGCGAACGCGAGGCCCTGGATCGCCGCGATCGGGAGCGCAAAGAGAATGCCGCCGACGGCGCCGAGCGCGCAGCCCCCGGAGACGCCGAGGATGTCGGGCGAAACGAGCGGATTGCGAAAGAGGTTCTGGTACGCGGCACCGGCCGTGGCGAGCGCCGCACCGACGGCGAGGGCCGCGAGCACGCGCGGGCCGCGAATCTGCAGCACAACGGCGCGTACGTTGTCGGGTACTCCGGCATCGCCACCGGTCAGCGCGGCCCACAGCACGCGCACGACATCACCGGGAGAGACGGGAAAACTTCCGACGCCGAGGGCCACCGCCGTCACCACCCCGAGCATCGCGCCCGCGCCCAGCATCCACGCGGGAAAACGCGCACGCGAAACAATCATCGCGGGCCCACGCCCGCCTCGCCCAGCAGGGCGTCGAGCTGCTGCGCGCTGGGCTCCTGGTGATAGAAGAGCCGGTAGAACGTGGTGACTTCCTTGCGCAGGTCGTGGCGGAAGAGATCGGGATAGAGGATTTCGGAGAGCCAGAGCAGGCCGATGATGCGGTTGGCCCCGGGCGGATAGTCGAACCAGCCGAAGGGCAGGTGTGGCGAGAGATAGACGCGCTTCTTGCGCACGGCGGTCACGCTGTTCCACACGGGAAGCTTCCACACTTCGCGATAGAAGTTCGGATCGTTCGTGACGATCACCGGCGGATCCCAGAGCACGACTTGCTCGAGGCCGACGTTGGTGAGGCCGCCGGTTTGTCCGGCCGCGACGTTCTTCGCGCCGAGGAACTCGATCATCTCGACGTTGATCGAGCCCTTCATGCCGGTGGTGAGTCCCTGCGGTCCGCGGGCGTAATACACCTCGGGGCGCTTGTCGGCGGGGACGGTGGCGATCTTCGCCTGCAGGCCGTCGATCAGCTTCTTTGCGTAGTCGCTGAGCTCCCTGCCCCGCGCTTCGACGCCGAGCGCGCGCGCGAGCTTTTCGATTTGCTGCGGTGTCGTCTCGAGCCGGCCGTCGAGGAGGATGTAGGGGATGCCCGTCTGCTGCTGGACGCGATCGGCGAGCGAGGCGAAGGTCGCGTTGGTCGAGCCCATGTCGACGATGAGATCGGGCTTCGCCTGCAGGATGATTTCAGGATTCGCCGTATTGCCGCGGCCGGTGAGGCGGCCGAGCTCAGGCAGCTTCGCGTATTTCTCCGGAACCCACTTCGCTTCATCTTCGCGAAAGCCGCGCGTCCAGCCCACGAGCGTGTCGGGTGCGAGCGCGAAGACCAGGACCGAGGCGGGCGGCCCCGCGGCGTAGACGCGCGTGACCCTGTCGGGGAGCGAGACCTTCCGGCCCGCGTCGTCGGTGAACTCGCGGGCAGCGCTGGCGGTGATGCTCGCCAGCGCGAGCAGCACTGCCGCGAGGAATTTCAGCCGAGTTCCTTCGTGGTGATCTTGTAGCGGAAGTCGTCGGGCGCGTACGGGTTCACGCGCACGCCGCCGGTCTCTGCCTGCGGATACATGAGAAACGCGAGCTTCTCGCCCGTGGAGCCCGGAAGCTTCACGTCGTGCGCGTCGTTGTAGGCCATCCAGTTCATTTCCCACGCGCCGAAGAGCTTCTCGCGCACGGGCGGGACCACGGGATCGGCAAGCGTGACAGGCTGCGGCTTCTCTTCGAGCACGACCTTGCGCACGTCCGCCGGATCGACAGCGATCCAGCCCGCGCCATTCACGAAGACTTCCGCACGGCAGTGCTGCGCGCGCGTGATGTTCTCGGTGCCCGCGCCCAACGAGCGATAACCGAAGGCGCTCTTGGCGACGCGCACGCCGTAGATGTCGCGCGCCGGCAGCCCAACGGAACGCGCAAGTGCCACGTAGAGCGCGTTGAGGTCCGCGCATTTGCCCGAGAGGTTGCGCGTCTCGAGCATCACCTTCACGTCACCACGTCCGCACCCGATGGTCTTGGGATCGCGGAAGGTGTTGTCCACGATCCATTCGTAGATGGCGCGGGCCTTCTCCATGTCCGTGGTCTTGCCCTTCACGATCTCCTGCGCGGTCTGCTTCACGAGACCGTCGGTGGGCATGAACTCGGTGGCCTCGGTGTAGAACGCGCGCGTGTCGGCGTCGAGCTTCACGCCTTTGATGGCGACGAGGCTGTCGGTGCGATTCTTTGTGATGACCCGCGTGGTGACTTCGACCACCGGCAGCTTTTCTCCCGGCCCCCACTCGGCGAGCAACATCTTCGCGCCGTACTTGCCGTCGGTGACGACGTGGGCCTGAGAGCTGTTGCTGGTCCAGTCGTTGGCGAGCGTGTCCTGGTAGTCGCTCTTGATCGAGGGCAGCGGGATCCAGACCTTGGTCGCGCCCGCGGGCTTGAGGATCTCGACCTTGGTCGTGACCTCGAACGTGCGCCAGGCGCCCGGCTTGGGATCGAAGGGCAACTGCTGCGCGATCGCGAAGCGCGGAATGCCCGCGAGGACCGGGGTGGCGATGGCAACTTGCAGGAGTTCGCGGCGTTTCATGTGGGGGTCTCCATGGTTTCGGCGAGCACGTCGGATGCGGCGAGGACCTGGCCGGCGAGCGGAGCCGAGTAACCCGGCAGCGACGCAACCAGTTGCTGGAATTCCGGGCCTTGAAGCGTATCGATGAGGCCGGCGATGGCGGGCGAATGGACCTGCTCCGCATGGCAGGCGAGGTAGTAGCGTTCGTTGCAGTACGGGATGAAGTCGAGGCCGTATTGCTGCGCGGCGGCGTGCACGCCGAAGCCCACGTCGGCCTGCGCGCCGGCGATGAGCGCGGCCACCGCCGAGTGCGTGATCTCCTCGATGTCGTAGCCACGGACGTAGGAGCGGTCGACCGCTTCGGCGGTGAACAGGAACTCCAGCAGGGCGCGCGTTCCCGAGCCGCGCTGGCGGTTGATCATGCGCACGTCGTCGCGCGCGAGATCCTTGATCGATGCGATCCGCTTGGGGTTGCCGGCGCGCACGATGAAACCCTGGGTGCGCGTGACGAACCCGATCAACGCAAACTTCCCCGGCGGCAGGCCTTCGGCGTAGCGCCGGGCCATGAGCTCGCCCATGCGGCCTTCGGGCAGGTGGAATCCCGCGATGTCGCATTCGCCGCGGCGCAGCGCCGCGAGGCTCTCGAAGCTGCCGCGGTATTGCACATCGACCGCGATCCCCTGCGGATTCACGAGGTCGCGAAGCTGCGAGACGGCGAAGTCGTGGCTCGCATGGATGACCAGCGTGCCGGTCTCGGTAAGCGACTCGTTGAGTGCCCGGGCGAATTCGGAGGCGAGGCTCTCGAGCTCGGGCGCGAGGCGCGCGCGGGCCCGCTGCCCGGCCCAGAGAAGATGCGACCCGAGTTCCGTGAGGTCGGTGCCGCGGCCCCGGCGCATTTCCACGAGCGGCGCGCCGAAGAAGTCCTGCCACTGGTCGATCAGGTTCCACGCATGGCGATACGAGATGCCTGCGAGCTCGGCGGCCTTCGTGAGCTTCCCGGTCTTCTCGAGACCTTCGAGCAGCGCGATCAGCAGGAAGTCGAAGTCCTTCTCGGTCTTGCCGCGGAAACGCCAGACGGGGCGGATGTCGATTCGGATCATGGCCTCATTATGGCAGGGGCAACGCGTTGCGCGCTTTATGCGATTTCCCTCTAGAGCGAGGGTGGCGAGAACCCGTGCGAGGTGAGCACGCGCTGCCCCGCGGCACTGGCGAGGAAGTCCGCGAATGGCTTGCCCGCGTCGGTGAGCGTGGTGAGCCCGTAGTCCGCACCCACCGCGAGTTCGTCGGGCAGCGCGATCACCGCGAGCGTCGCGTCGTCCTTGCGAGCCTGCACCGCGTTCGTGCAATACGTGAGAAACACATCGGCCTTGTTCGTGGCGACCAGCAGGCCGTACACGCTGCCCTTCGCGGGCGGCGGCGGTGAACTCGGACCGCCCACGAGTTGCAGTGCTTTCTTCGACAACGTCTCGAACGAGCCCGGCTTCAGCTTCTCCGCGCGCTCGAACACCTGCCACGCGTAGTCGCCCGACGGATCGGCCTTCGGTGTCGAGGTGCCGAGCTTCACCGCCGGATCGAGCATGTGATCGAGCAACGCCTTCGAGGTGAGCTTCGCGCGCTCGGGTGCCAGCGCGCACAGGCGATTGCGCGCGAACATCCGCACGGGCGCGGCCTTGCCCGCATCGGCGAGCGCCTTCGGGTGCTCCATGTTTGCGGAGGCGAACACGTCGGCCGACTCACCCTTTACGAGGCGATCGCGGAGCAACCCCGAAGGACCGAACTCGAAGGCGACGTCACCGCCGCCTTGCGCCTTGAACGCCGCCGCGGCTTCGGTGAGTGCGGCGCGCAGGCTGCCCGCCGCGAAGACCTTCACCGGTTGCTGCGCGGCGGCGGGTATGGCGGCGAGCGCGGCAGCGAGCAGCAGCGCGACGCGCATCACGGCTTCGCGTTGGGGAAGAACAGTTGCTCGCCGTCGATCTTGTACGCGGCGATCGCGGCCTGGCCGGCGGGCGAGACGACCCAGTCGACGAACTTCTGGCCGCTGTCCTTCTTCACGTGCGGATGCTTCGCGGGGTTCACGAGCATCACGCCGTACTGGTTGAAGAGCTTCGTGTCGCCTTCGACGAGGATCACGAGCTCGCCGCGATTCTTGAACGAGAGCCACGTGCCGCGATCGGTGAGCGCGTAGGCGTTCATGCCCGAGGCGGTGTTCAACGTCGGACCCATGCCCGAGCCCGTCTCGCGATACCACGCGCCCTTGGGCGGATCGAAGCCCGCGAGCTTCCAGTAGCGCAGCTCCGCGGCATGCGTGCCGCTCTTGTCGGCGCGCGAAGTGAACGGGGTCGACGTGCCGGCGATCTTCTTCAGCGCCTCGACGACATCCTTGCCCTTGGCCCCGGCCGGATCATTCTTCGGGCCGACGATGATGAAGTCGTTGTACATGACCTCGAGCCGCTTCACGCCGAAGCCCTCGGCGAGGAATTTCTCTTCCGCGACCTTGTCGTGGACGAACACCACGTCGGCGTCGCCCTTGCGTCCCATGTCGAGTGCCTGGCCGGTGCCGACGGCGACGACGCGCGCCTCGATTCCGGTGGCCTTCTTGAATTCGGGCAGCAAGTGCTTGAAGAGGCCCGACTGCTCCGTCGAAGTGGTCGAGGCGACGGTGATGAAATCCTGCGCCGGCGCGGGCGTGGCCGATGCGATCGCCACCGCGGCGAGCACGGCGGCTGCGAGCCAGGTCCTGCTCAAGCGGGAGAGGAAGGTTGCGATGCGATGCTCCATGGCAGTTCTCCTTGAAGAAAGCGTGCGGCCTCCGGCGAGGCCGGTGCGGTGAAGAAAAGATCGGCGGCCGTGTGTTCGGTAAGGCGGCCTTCGTGCAGGAAGACGATCTCGTCGGCGAAGCGCCGCGCGAGGCCGAGGTTGTGTGTGGTCATCACGACGGCGGTGCCCTCGCCGTGGATGCGGGTCACGATGCGCTCGACCTCGCCGGCGGCCGCGGGATCGAGGCTCGCCGTGGGCTCGTCGAGAAAGAGCATGCGGGGCTTGAGCGACCACGCGCGCGCAAGCGCGATGCGTTGCTGCTCGCCACCGGAAAGCACGCGCGCCTGCCGTTGGGAGAGGTGCGCGAGGCCCACATGCTCGATCGCCTCGCGCGCGCGGCGGCTGCGCTCGGGCTCGGCCACACCGCTCACGGCGAGCGCGTAGGCGATGTTGGCGAGCGCGGGGCGGCGCAGCATCACCGAGCGCTGGAAGACCATCGCCTGCGAAGCCGCGCGCTGCGAACTGTTGGCCCAGCGGATCGAGCCCGCGGTCGGCGCGATGAGGCCATGCAGCGTGCGCAACAGCACGCTCTTGCCCGCGCCGTTCGCGCCGAGCACGACGACCCGCTTGCGTCCGTCGAACGCGAAGCTGACATCGCGCAATGCCTCATGTCCGCCAAGGCGCACGCTGAGCCCGCGGACTTCCAGCGGGAAGATGGCCGGCTTACCCATGGCGGCGAGTGCTCCATTCGCGCACGGCATAGACGCCGGCGTTCAGCGTGAGCACGACGGCGATCAGCACGATGCCCAGGGCGAGGGCGAGCGGAAGGTCGCCCTTGCTCGTCTCCAGCGCGATCGCGGTCGTCATGACGCGCGTGACGCCGTCGATGTTGCCGCCCACGATCATGACCGCGCCCACCTCCGAGGCCGCGCGCCCGAAGCCCAGCAGCACGACCGTGAGGAGCGAGTAGCGCAGGTCCCACAGCAGCGTGAGCACGGCGCGGGCGGGCGTGACGCCCAGCGAGGTGAGCTGTTCCTCGTACTCGTGCCAGCCGTCCTCGACGAACTGGCGCGCCATCGCGGCGACGATCGGCAGCACGAGCAGCGTCTGGGCCACGATGATCGCGGTCGGCGTGAAGAGGATTCCCAGCGAGCCCATCGGGCCCGCGCGGGAGAGCAGGAGGTAGACCACGAGCCCCACCACGACGGAGGGCAGGCCCAGGAGCGCGTTGAGCGAAACGATCACGGCACGGCGGCCCGGGAACGGGCGCACGGCGATGAGCCCGCCCAGGGGCAGGCCGACGACGCACGCCAGCACGGCGGCGGCAAGGCTGACTTCAAGGGAGAGAGCGACGATGGCCCAGAGACCCGGATCGCCGCCTCCGATGAGCCGGAGGGCGAGCCCGATGCTCGCGAGGATCTCGGACATGCCCCGATTCTGGCAAATCCCCGCGCAGTTTCAGATATGCAGGGCTGTGCCTATGTCGGGATCAGGCGAATCCGACGCTGCGCCGGTCGATCGAAACGGCTTTCACGAGGGCGTGGAGGCGCATCCCCGGCGCCAGGCCCAGCTCGTCCGCGGCCTTGCGCGTGATCCGCGCGATGAGCGTGGTGCCGCCGAGGTCGAGCGTCACATCGACGATGGCGCCGAACTCGCTGCCGATCTCCCGCACCGTCGCGGCCAGGACGTTCTGGATCGAGAGTCCCGTGGGCCGTTCGAGGGCGAGGGAGACATCGCGCGAGCGGATGCGCGCGCGCACGGGTTCGCCGGGAAGCGCATCGATATTGGGAACGATGAGCGTCCCGCCGGGGAACTCGAGCGTCGTGAGGTCGTAGCGCGCATCGAGCGATGCAACGCGCGCATCGATGACGGTGCCCGCCTCGTGGCGTCCCGTGAGCGATTCGAGCTCCGGGCGCGACATCACGCCGGCGACATCGCCCTCGGCGATCACGCGTCCTTCGGCGATGACGACCACGCGATCGGCGAGGCGCGTGACCTCTTCGACCGCATGGCTCACGTAGACCATCGGCAGCTTCAGCTCGTCGCGCAGGATCTCGATGTAAGCGAGGATCTCGGCCTTGCGCGCGCCGTCGAGCGAGGCAAGCGGTTCGTCGAAGAGAAGCACGCGCGGGCTTGCGAGGAGTGCGCGGCCGATCGCGACGCGTTGCTTCTCGCCGCCGGAGAGGTTCGCGGGGCGCCGTTCGAGGTACGGCGTGAGGCCGAGGAGGGCGAGGACGCGCTCGCGGTCGATGAAGCGCTCGGAGGCGGGTGTCAGCGATTCGCCGTACGCGAGGTTTGCGCGCACGGAGAGGTGCGGAAAGAGCAACGCATCCTGGAACACGTAGCCCACGCGGCGCGACTCGGGCGGGAGGTTCGTGCGCGTCGTCGAGTCGAAGAGCGTGCGGCCGCCGGCGACGATGCGGCCACGCTCGGGTTTCACGATGCCCGCGATCGCATGGATGAGCGAGGTCTTGCCTGCGCCGGAGCGGCCGAAGAGGGCCACGATCGGCGCATCGCTCCGGAACGCGGCTTCGACGCGGAAATCGCCGCGGCGGATGGCGATGTCGACTTCAAGCATGGCGCGAGTCCTGCGGGGTGCTGCGACGCGCGAGCCATTCGGAGAGTGCCAACGCAACCAGCGAGAGCAGCACCGAGAAGATCGACATGCGCAGTGCCTGGGCATCCGCGCCGGGCACCTGCGTGTACGTGTAGATCGCGAGCGGCAGTGTCTGCGTCTCGCCGGGAATGTTGGAGACGAACGTGATGGTCGCGCCGAATTCGCCCAGCGCGCGCGCGAAGCCGAGCAGGCCGCCGGTGATCACGCCGGGCAGTGCGAGCGGAAGCGTGACGGTGAAGAAAACCCGCAGCGGGCTCGCGCCCAGCGTGCGCGCGGCGAGCTCGAGGCGCGGATCGACGGCCTCGATCGCGAGGCGAATTGCGCGCACGAGCAACGGAAAGCCCATGATCCCGGCCGCGAGCGCCGCGCCCGTCCAGCGAAACGCGAACACGATGCCGAATGCCTCGAGAGGCTTGCCGATCGGACCCTGCGTCCCGAAGAGCACGAGCAGCGCGTAGCCCACGACAACCGGGGGCAGCACGAGCGGCAAGTGCACGGCCGCATCGAAGAGCGTCTTTCCGTAGAAGGATTTCCGCGCGAGCACGAAGGCGATCGCGATCGAGAACGGCAGGCTCGCGACCAATCCCCACAGCGCCACCTTGAGGCTGAGCCCGAGGATCTGCAGCTCAGCGGCGGTCAGCATGGACTACGGAGCCCGGAAGCCGAACTTCTCGAAGGTGGCGAACGCTTCGGGCGAAGCGAGGTACGTGGCGAATGCGGCGACCGCGGGCGAGGTCGCGCGGCGCAGCGTCACCATCGGATAGACGATCTTCGGGTAGGAGTCCGGCGGGAATGCTTCGAGGATCCGCACGTTCTTCTCGGCCATCGCGTCGGTGCGATACACCACACCCAGCCGCGCTTCGCCGCGGGCCACGAGCGCGAGTGCGGCGCGAACGTTTTCGGTGACCGCGACCTTGTGCTCGATGGGCGCCCACATCTGCAGCGAGACGAGCGCGGCTTTCGCGTACTTGCCCGCGGGCACTGCGTCCGGATTGGCGATCGCGATGCGGCTCGCCCCCATCGCGCCGCCCAGGTTGATTCCCGGCGCGATCTTCGCGAACGTGCGCGGCGTGACCGAACCGATCAGGACGAGCTCATTGCCGAGCAGGTTCTTGCGCGAGCCGGGTGCGACCAGGTTGCGCTTCTCGATGTAGTCGATCCAATCGGTGTCCGCAGAGATGAAGAGGTCCGCGGGGGCCCCGTTCTCGATCTGCTTGGCGAGCGCGTTGCTGCCGGCGTACGAGACCACGACCTTGTGGCCGCTCGCGGCTTCGAAGCTCTTCGCGTTGGCGTCGAGCGCTTCCTTCAGGCTCGCCGCGGCGAAAACCGTGACGGTGTCCGCGGCGGCGGGAAGGGTGAGGAAGGCGGCGAGAAGGAGGGCGAGGAAGCGCATGACCGTAGTATACCCATGGATATAACGGCCCCACCTGTCATCCTGAGGGTCGGAGACCCGAAGGACCTGCTTGAACAGCGAAGCGGATTTGTACTGTCAAAAAGCAGATCCTTCGTGAGCTCAGGAGGTCCTTCTGGTCGCAGCGCTCCTCAGGATGACAGTGTGGCGAGGATGACAGTCAGCGAGGCTTGTCCGCCAGCAGATCCGAAAACGCTTCGAGCTCTGGCGTGAGGACGCGGTCGATGCGTTTCTGCATCGAGCGGAAGCGCGCGATCACCTGCAGTCCGAACGGTGTCACCTGCGCGCCACCGCCACCGGTGCCGCCGGTCGCGGAAGCGACGACGGGCTCGCGGAAGCAGCGGTTCATGGTGTCGACGAGCAGCCAGGTGCGGCGATACGACATGCCGAGCTTGCGCGCGGACTCCGAGATGGAGCCCGTGGCGGCGATGGTCTCGAGGAGATCGGACTTGCCCGGCCCCATCGCGATCTCGGGGCCGAACATGATGCGCAGCTTGGTGGCGCCCCGCCGGTGACGCTTCATGCGGGGCGGGCGATCAGGCCGACTTGGCAGTGGCTTCGGCGATGAGCTTCTGCAGTTCTCCGGACTCGTACATCTCGCGCATGATGTCCGAGCCGCCAACGAACTCGCCGTTCACGTAGAGCTGGGGAATGGTCGGCCAGTTGGCGAATTCCTTGATGCCCTGGCGAATCTCCGGGTCCTGCAGCACGTCCACCGTGAAGACTTCGGTCGCGCCCGAGAGCTTGAGCAACTGCGTGGCGTTGGCCGAGAAGCCGCACTGCGGGAACTGCGGCGACCCCTTCATGTAGAGGACAACGGGGTGGGAGGTGACCTGGTTGCGGATGGTGTCCTGGCTGCTCATGGCTGTTTCTCCTTTGGCTTGCCGCTATTTTACCGCTCGTCGCTGAAGCCTTCGAGCGCCTGTGTCATCGGGACGACCTGCCCCGGTTCATCGAGCGTGTAGCCCGGCTCCGAGGCCACCGCGTCGCGGAAAGCCTGGCCGCGCAGCAACGCGAGCATCTCGCCCGTCGCGGGCATCTCCAGCGCTCGCTTGTCGCACGCGAGCATGTAGCGCTCGACCACCAACGGCACGAAGTCGAGCTTTAACTGCCGCGCCGCGGGTTCCACGGCGATGCCGACGTCGGCCATGTGGCTCGCGACGAAGGCCGCGACCGCCGCGTGCGTGAACTCGCCCGTTTCCGCGTACCCCGGGATCGCACGCGCGTCGATGCCCTGCGCCGCGAGCATCCCGTCGAAGATCGTGCGTGTGCCCGAACCGCGCTGCCGGTTCACGAACCTCACGCGAGGGTTCGCGAGGTCCGCCACCGAGCGGATGCCCAGCGGATTGCCCTTCGCGACCACGAGGCCCTGCGTGCGCTTCACCAGGCGAATCACCACTTGTTGCTTCGCCTTCACGACCGGCTCGTATTGCGCGCGCATCACCGCCGCGAGCTCGCCGCCCACCGGCAGGTGAAAGCCGGCGAACTCGCACGAACCGCGAGACAGCGACCGCAGCGCCTCGACGCTCGCCATGTACTGCAGGTCCACGTCCGCATGGCCATGCGCGCGCATCACGAGCGGAATTTTCTCGATCGCATAGCCGTGGCTCGCATGGATGCGCAGCAGGTCCTGCGAGGGTTTCACGTGCCTTCCGATCTCGAGATTGAGCTCGGAGGCGATGTTTTCAAGCAGCGGGAAGAGGCTCGCGTCGCTGCGCTGCTCGGCCCACAGCAACTTCTCGCCCAGCGGGGTGAGTTGCGCACCCTTGCCGCGGGTCATCGCGACCAGCGGGCTGCCGAAGAACCCGGACCAGCCCGAAAGGAGGTCCCACGAATGACGATACGAAAGCTGGACCGTCTTCGCCGCCAGCGTGAGCTTTCCCGAGTCGTTGATCGCCCGCAGCAGGTCGAAAAGGCGCGGGTCCACGCGCTCGCCCGAGGCGGTGGTGAAGGTCCAGGACGGCCGGATGGTGATCTTTTCCAACGGCGGCGAATCTCATATGGGGAGACGAAGCGCTCGCCGCTAGTTTACCTAGCTGGAGGAGGGGTGAAGCAGGCCGCATATGCGAAACGCCGCATATGCCAGGTAGCTAGCGACCGAACCGGCCGATCGCGACGCGCGGAATCGCCGCCAGGTCCTTCACGCTCTCGCGCTCGTTGAACCCGGCCGCCTCGAGGAGCGAGGCGACGGCACTCGCCTGGTCGTAGCCATGCTCGATGAGCAACCAGCCGTTGTCGACGAGGTGATCGCGCGCGCCATCGATGATCGCGCGAATGGAACCGAGGCCGTCGGCGCTGCCGTCGGTGAGCGCTGAAGCGGGTTCGAAGCGCAGGTCGCCTTCGCCCAGGTGCGCATCGCCCGCGGCCACGTACGGCGGGTTGGCGACGATTGCGTCGAAGCGTTGGCCCGCGACAGGCGAGTACCAACTGCCTTCGAGGAATTCGATGCGGCCTGCGCCATGGCGCTCGGCATTCGCGCGCGCAACACCCAGTGCGCCCGCGCTCGCATCCACGGCGACGACTTTCGCCTGCGCGCGCTCGCAAGCCAGCGTGACTGCGATCGCGCCGCTGCCCGTGCCCAAATCGAGCACGCGGCACTCATCGTTCGGCAATCGCGCGAGCGCGGCTTCGACGAGCGTCTCGGTATCGGGCCGCGGGATGAGCACGTTCGCATCGACCGCGAAGTCGCGGCCGTAGAACTCGCGCCGGCCCACGAGGTAGGCGACCGGGTGGCCCATCTGGCGCTGCGTCACCATCATGTCGACGCGCGCGTCCTGCGTTTCGGTGAGCAGGTGAAAGGGATTGGCGACGAGGAAGGCGCGGTCCACGCCGAGCACGTCGCACAGGATCACGCGCGCATCGACCTTGCCGATCGTGTCCTCGGCTTCCTGGAGCGAGGCGTGGATCGTGCGCATGTCAGGCGGCGGAGTCGGAGAGCCCCGCGAGCTGGTCGGCCTGGTGCTCGGCGGCGAGCGCGCCGATGAGGTCGTCCATGTCGCCATCCATGATCTTCTCGATCTGGTGCAGCGTGAGGTTGATGCGGTGGTCGGTGACGCGGCCCTGCGGGAAGTTGTACGTGCGGATGCGGTCCGAGCGGTCGCCGGTGCCGATGAGGCCCTTGCGCTCGGAGGCTTCCTTCGCCTGCTGCTCGCGCTGCTGCTTGTCCTTGATGCGCGCGGCGAGGATGCGCCAGGCCTGCTCCTTGTTCTTGTGCTGGCTGCGCCCGTCCTGGCACTCGACCACGATGCCCGTGGGCACGTGCGTGAGGCGCACCGCGGAATCCGTCTTGTTCACGTGCTGGCCGCCGGCGCCACTCGCGCGGTAGGTATCCACGCGCACGTCGGCGGGATTCACCACGACATCGGATGCGTCATCGGCCTCGGCCATCACGGCCACCGTCGCGGCCGACGTATGAATGCGGCCCTGCGTTTCGGTCGCGGGCACGCGCTGCACGCGGTGACCGCCGGATTCGAATTTCAGCTTCGAGTACGCGCCGCGACCGACGATGCGCGCGATTACTTCCTTGTAGCCGCCGGCGTCGCCCGCGCTCTCGGAAAGGATCTCGACCTGCCAGCGATTGCGCTCGGCAAAGCGCACGTACATGCGGAAGAGGTCGCCCGCGAAGAGCGCGCTCTCGTCGCCGCCCGTGCCGCCGCGCACCTCGAGGAACAGGTTCTTCTCGTCGTTGGGGTCGCGCGGCAGGAGCATCGCCTGGAGGTCGGCTTCGAGCTTCTCGATGCGCGCCCGGCCCTCCTTCACTTCCGCCTCGGCGAACTCGCGCATCGACGGATCCTTCGCCATGTCCTCCGCGGCGGCGACGTCGCCTTCGGCCTTGCGGTATTCGTTGAACGCCGCGACCACGGGCTCGATCTCGGCGCGCTCCTGCGAAAGCTTGCGGTAGTCGTCGAGGTCGTTCACCACCGCCGGATCGGAGAGCCGGTGATCGATCTCCTTCAGGCGCAGGTCGAGGTTGGCGAGCTTCGCCGCGATGGAATCCTTCATCGCGTGCTGCCTTCGTCGCTGTCTCCGTCCGGGAAGAGCGTGTCGATGGCGCGTTGCAGCTGCGCGCGGTCCTCGTCGGCCGCGCGGTTGAGCGCCTGCGTCGGATGGTGGATGAATTTGTTGGCGAGCCCCAGCGCCAGCGCTTCGAGGACGGCGTGCGCGTCCTCGCCGCGGGCGAGGCGTGCCTTCGCCTTCGCGAGCTCGGCATTGCGATATTGATCGGCCTTGCCGCGCAGCCGCACGATCACCGGGACCGCGGCGCGCGAACCCTGCCATTGGCGGAACGCTTCCACCTGCGTGGCCACGATCGCTTCGGCTTCGGTGGCCGCGGCCTGGCGCTGCACGCTGCCGTCCTGGACGATCTTTCCGAGGTCGTCGATCGAGTAAAGGAACAGGTCGCCCAGCTCGGCGGCCTCGGCCTCGACGTCGCGCGGCACCGCGAAATCCACGATGAACATGGGACGGTTCCTGCGCGCCTTCAACGCGCGCTCGATGAGCCCCTTGCCGAGGATCGGGAGCGTGGACGCCGTGCCCGTGATGACGATGTCGAATTCATGCAGGCGCGCCGGAACATCGGCGAGCCCCATCGCTTCGCCGTCGAAGCGTTGGGCGAATGCTTCCCCCCGCTCGAGCGTGCGGTTGGCGACGGCGAGGGCGCGCGGGCGCTGCGCGGCAAAGTAAGTGGCCGCGAGCTCGACCATCTCGCCCACGCCGATCAGCAGGACCTTGGTCTGCGACAGGTCGCCGTACACGTTCTGCGCGAGCTTGAGCGCGGCCGAGGCCATCGAGATCGACTGCGCGCCCACCGACGTTTCGGTGCGCACGCGCTTGGCGACGGCGAAGGTCTGCTGGAAGAGCTTGTGGAGATTCGAGCCGAGCGTTCCCGCGTTCTCCGCGTTGCGCACCGCTTCCTTCACCTGCCCGAGGATCTGCGGCTCGCCCAGCACCATGGAGTCGAGGCCCGAAGCGACGCGGAAGGCGTGGCGAACGGCTTCGTCTCCGGCATGGGCGTAGAGCATCGCTTCGACCGCCGCGCCCGCTGCGAGCGCGGCCTCGACGAGCCAGGCGCGAACGGCGGCGACATCCGGGGCATCGACGTAGATCTCGGTCCGGTTGCAGGTCGACACCAGCACCGCTTCCTCGACGCCCTCGCGCGCCTTGATCGCCGCCAACGCCTCGAGCAGGCGTTCGGCGGGAAAGGCGATCCTTTCGCGGACGTCGAGGGGGGCCGTGTGGTGGCTGAGGCCGAGAACGTGGAGGGGCATGAGGCTGGCCGCAGGGCCGGAAAATGCGGCGCGGCTCGTGTAAGTGCCTGAAATTATAGCAGCTAGCCCCCCTCGCCCGATGCGCGCCCCCGGGCGATATCATCGGGTTGTCGCGTTTCTCACGTACCTCCAAGGACCATGAACCCGACCCTTCGCCTGCTCCTCGCCACCGGCATCGCCGCGGCCTCGCTCGATGCCTCCGCCGCGTGCCCCTCGCTCCTCGACCACAAGCTCACCACGCTGCAGGGCAAGTCCGACAACCTCTGCCGCTTCGAGGGGCAGGTCGTCCTGCTCGTGAACACCGCCAGCTATTGCGGCTATACGAAGCAGTACGAGGGTCTCGAGGGGCTCTACCAGAAGTACAAGGACAAGGGCCTCGTCGTCCTGGGCTTCCCGTCGAACGATTTCGGCAAGCAGGAGCCGGGCAGCAACGCCGAAGTGGCCGATTTCTGCGAGCGGACCTTCAAGGTGCGCTTCCCGATGTACGAGAAGTCGCCGGTCGCGGGCAAGGACGCCAATCCCATCTACAAGGAGCTCGCCGAGAAGACCGGCGAGGCGCCCAAGTGGAATTTCCACAAGTACCTGGTGGGTCGCGACGGGAAGGTGCTGGCCAACTACGGATCGAAGGTCACCCCCGACGATCCCAAGCTCGTGGCGGCGGTCGAAGCGGCCCTCCAAACCCGCTGAAAACCGGCTGGCGGCCGATCTTTACAAGCCAATGTAAAAAGGCGCATTATGGTATTGATTTAAAGGATTCTTTTCCGGATAAATAACGGGACGCACCGCGACCTTTCCAGCGATGTCCGCCAACCCCGCAACCTTCAATGCCCTTGGGCGAGCCCTCGTCCAGCAGGGCCGGCTTGTGCAAGCCGACGCGACGGCCATCCAGGCCGAAGCGACGAAGGCGGGGCTCATGTTCGTCCAGCAGTTGATCGCCTCGAAGAAGCTCAGCGCGCGCGAAGTCTCGCAATTCGCCGCCAATACCTTCGGCTATCCGCTGCTCGACCTGAACGCGGTCGACTTCGACGCGCTGCCGATCAACCTCATCGACAGCAAGATCGTCGCCAACCGGCGCGTGATCGCGCTGGGCAAGCGCGGCAACCGCCTGTTCGTCGCGGTCTCGGATCCGTCCAACGAGCAGGTGATGCAGGAGGTGAAGTTCGCCACCGGCATGACGATGGAGCCGGTGGTCGTCGAGGACGACAAGCTCAACAACATCGTCAAGCGCATCACCGAGGGCGGCGGCAAGGCCCTCGAGAAGATGGTCGAGGACGTCGAGCTTCCGGACGAGGAGCTCGAGGCCCAGCCCGACGTCGTCACCGAGGACATCGACGACGCGCCGGTCGTGAAGTACGTGACCAAGATCCTGCTCGACGCGATCAACGGCGGCGCCTCCGACATCCACTTCGAGCCGTTCGAGAAGTTCTACCGCATCCGCTACCGCACCGACGGCATCCTCTACGACGTGGCGCAGCCGCCGCTCGCGATCAAGGAAAAGATCGCCTCGCGCATCAAGGTGGTCTCCAAGCTCGACATCTCGGAAAAGCGCGTGCCGCAGGACGGGCGGATGAAGCTCACGATGTCGAAGACGCGCGCGATCGACTTCCGCGTCTCGACGCTGCCGACACTCTTCGGCGAAAAGATTTGCATGCGGATCCTCGATCCGTCGAGCGCGACGCTCGGGATCGACGCCCTGGGCTACGACCCGGACCAGAAGGAAAACCTGATGAACGCGATCACCCGCCCGTACGGCATGGTGCTCGTGACCGGGCCCACGGGCTCGGGCAAGACGGTCTCGCTCTACACGTGCCTCAACATCCTCAACAAGCCCGGGATCAACATCTCGACGGCGGAGGATCCGGCGGAAATCAATTTGCCCGGCGTGAACCAGGTCAACATCAACGACAAGGCGGGTTTGAGCTTCCCGGTCGCGCTGAAGGCCTTCCTGCGCCAGGACCCGGACATCATCATGGTGGGCGAGATCCGCGACATCGAGACGGGCGAGATCTCGATCAAGGCCGCGCAGACGGGCCACATGGTGCTCTCCACGCTGCACACCAACGACGCGCCGCAAACGCTCACGCGCCTCATGAACATGGGCATCGCGCCGTTCAACATCGCCTCGAGCGTGATCATGGTCACGGCGCAGCGGCTCGCGCGGCGCCTGTGCACGTGCAAGAAGCCCGTGGACATTCCCGAGGAAGCGTTGCTTCGCGCGGGCTTCGCCGAGGATCAACTCGATGGTTCATGGCAGCCGTTCGCGCCCGGTGGATGTGACCTGTGCAAGAATACGGGCTACAAAGGACGCCTCGGGATATACCAGGTGATGCCGATTTCCGAGGAAATGGAACGCATCATCATGAAGAACGGCAATGCGATCGATCTCGCCGACCAGGCAAAGCGCGAGAACATCAAGGATCTGCGGACTTCGGGTTTGATCAAGGTGATGAAGGGCCTCACTTCCCTCGAGGAAGTCGAAGGCGTCACCAACGAGTAGGGAGAAAACGGACATGGCTGCGGTCGCAAAAAAAGACACGGGCAAGGACGTCAAGCTCTACAACTTCGCGTGGTCGGGGAAGGACAAGACCGGCAAGGCGATCAAGGGCGAGCTGCGCGCCGCGGGCGACCACGTCGTTCTCGCCACGTTGCGTCGCCAGGGCATCCAGAGCATCAGCGTCAAGAAGCTCTCGCAGCGCTCCGGCAAGAAGATCACCGACAAGGACATCACCATCTTCACGCGCCAGCTCGCGGTGATGATGAAGGCGGGCGTGCCGTTGCTGCAGGCCTTCGACATCGTCGGCAAGGGCCACGCGAATCCGTCCGTGGGCAAGTTGCTGATGGACGTGAAGACCGAGGTCGAGACCGGCTCGTCGCTGGGCCAGGCGTTCCGGAAATATCCGGTGTACTTCGACGAACTCTTCTGCAACCTGGTCGCCGCGGGTGAGGCGGCCGGTATTCTCGACGCGATCCTCGATCGCCTCGCGACGTACAAGGAAAAGATCCTCGCCATCAAGTCGAAGATCAAGGGCGCGCTGTTCTATCCGATCGCGGTGATCGTGGTGGGCTTCGTGGTGGTCGCGGTCATCATGATTTTCGTGATCCCGATCTTCAAGGACCTCTTCAAGAGCTTCGGCGCGGACCTGCCCGCGCCCACGCAGATCGTGCTGAACATCTCCGAGTTCTTCACGGCGTACTGGATGTACATGCTGGGCATCATCGTCGGCGGCACGTGGTCGTTCCTGTACACGTACAAGCGGTCGAAGGCGATGCAGCGCGGCATGGACCGCCTGCTGCTTCGCTTGCCGGTGTTCGGCGACGTGATCCGCAAGGCCTCGATCGCGCGCTGGTGCCGCACGCTCTCCACGATGTTCGCCGCGGGCGTGCCGCTCGTGGAGTCGCTCGATTCGGTGGCGGGTGCGGCGGGCAACTACGTGTATTACGAGGCGACCAAGCGCATCCAGCAGGAAGTGTCGTCGGGTACGAGCCTCACCGTCGCGATGCAGAACCAGAACGTCTTCCCGGCGATGGTCATGCAGATGTCGGCGATCGGCGAGGAATCCGGCGCCCTCGACTCGATGCTGGGCAAGGTGGCCGACTTCTTCGAGCAGGAAGTCGACGACTCCGTCGATGCGCTCGCGAGCTTGATGGAGCCCGCGCTCATGGTGGTGCTGGGCGGCCTCATCGGCGGCCTCGTGGTCGCCATGTACCTGCCGATCTTCAAGCTGGGCGGCGCGGTGTAGTCGCGATCGAGCCCGCATAAAGGCGCGCGGAGAAATCCCCGCGCCTTTTTGTTTACATGGAAATCCTCCTGCTCCTGAAGGACTCGCCCCCCGCCCTGGTCGCCATCGCCAGTGTCGTGGGACTTTGCGTGGGCTCCTTCCTCAACGTCGTGATCCACCGGCTGCCGCGGATGATGGAAGCGCAGTGGGAGGCCGATTGTGCGGAGCTCCAGGGCCGAGAGGTTCCCGAGCGGGCACCCTTCAACCTGCTGCGGCCCGCGTCGCGCTGCCCATCGTGCTCAACGCCCATTCGCGCTATCGAGAACGTGCCGGTCGTGAGCTGGCTGGTGCTGCGCGGCCGTTGCCGCACCTGCCGCACACCCATCAGCGCGCGCTACCCGCTCGTGGAGTTGCTCACCGGCGTGCTTTCGGGGCTGCTCGCGGTTCGCTTCGGCGCTTCCGCGGCACTTGCGGGCGCGCTGGTGTTCGCCTGGGCGCTGGTGGCACTTTCCTTCGTCGACTTCGATACGCAGTTGCTGCCCGACGACATCACGCTGCCGCTCGTGTGGCTCGGGTTGATCGTCAACATCGGCGGCACGTTCGTGGACCTGCGCTCCGCGGTGCTCGGCGCCATCGGCGGTTACCTCGCGCTCTGGACCGTCTACTGGGCCTTCAAGATCCTCGCGAAGAAGGAGGGCATGGGCTACGGCGATTTCAAGCTCCTCGCGGCGATCGGCGCGTGGCTCGGCTGGCAGGTGCTGCCCTTCGTGATTCTCGTGGCGGCGGCGCTGGGCGTGGTGTTCGGCTCGCTGGCACTCTGGCTTTCGCGCCGTGGCGCGGACACGCGCCTGCCGTTCGGTCCCTACCTCGCGGTGGGCGGACTCGCGGGCCTGGTGTGGGGACGCGAAGCCGTGATTCTCTGGGTCGGCCGCTTTCCGACGTGAAACGGATCGTAGGGCTCACCGGCGGAATCGGCAGCGGCAAGTCGACGGTCGCCGAGGAGCTCGCCGCGCGGGGTGCAACGATCGTGGATGCCGACGAAATCGCCCGTGGGCTCACCCTTGCCGGCGGCGAGGCGATGCCGCAGGTGAGCGCAGCGTTCGGCCCGTCCTTTGTCGCGGCCGATGGGTCGCTCGACCGCGCGGCGATGCGCAAGCAGGCCTTTTCCGATCCCGCCGCGCTCGCCCGGCTCGAGGCGATCCTCCATCCCATGATCCGGGCCCGCTCCGATGCCGCCGTCGAGCGCGCGAACGGGCCGTACGCGGTGCTGGTCGTGCCCCTGCTCTTCGAGAAGGGTAGCTACCAGGGCCGGGTCGCCCGCACGCTCGTGGTCGACTGCCCCGAATCGCTGCAGGTGGAGCGGGTCATGGCCCGGTCGGGGCTCGCCGCCGAGGAGGTCCGGGCGGTCATGGCGACCCAGTGGCCCCGCTGGCGGCGCCTCCAGATGGCCGACGACGTGGCCTGGAACGGTGGCGATCGCGCGGCGCTTGCGAATCAATGCGAGCGCCTGCACCGGGCGTATGCCACAATTCCGCGCGAATGACGGGCGTGATCACCTATGAGTACCCCCTCAACGAGCGCGTGCGCACGCTGCTGCGGCTCGAGGACCTCTACGACCGCGTCAACCACTTCTATTCGCTCGAGCACGCGCACGACCACCATGCCTGCCTCACCGGCATGTTCGAGATCATCGAGGTGGCGAGCCGGGCCGACCTGAAGAGCGATCTCCTGCAGGAACTCGACCGCCAGCGCACCTTCCTCGATGCGCTGCGCGACAACCCGGCGATCTCGCGCGACAAGCTCGACCAGGTGCTCACCGACCTGGACTCCGCGTTCTCGAACCTGCACGCCACCTCGGGCAAGACCGGCCAGAACCTGCGCGAGAACGAGTGGCTCATGGCGATCAAGCAGCGCGCCGGCATCCCCGGGGGCACGAGCGAGTTCGACCTTCCCTCGTACCACTACTGGCTGCAGCACCCGGCCGACGATCGCCGCAACGACCTCGCCGTGTGGATGAAGCCCCTGCAGCCCGTGCATTCCGCGCTCTCGCTGGTGCTGCGCGTGCTGCGCGAGAGCGGGCGCACGGTCTCGCTCGTCGCGACGCAGGGCATGTTCCAGCAGACTCCCGCCGAGAAGCCCGCACAGATGCTGCGGCTCACGATCGCGAGCGATCTCGCCTGCATCCCCGAGATCAGTGCGAACAAGTACGCGCTCAACATCCGCTTCCTGGTGCCCGAGGGCGTGCAGAAGTCGCGCGTCTACGACCGCGACGTCGCCTTCGAGCTCGCCTTCTGCAACCTGTGAACGTGAAGAAGGTGGCTTGCCCGACTTGCGGGACCCTGGCCCTGTTTTCGCAGGCCAATCCCTGGCGTCCCTTCTGTACCGAGCGTTGCCGCCTGATCGACCTGGGCGCCTGGGCCACCGAGAGCTACGCGATTCCGGCCAAGCCGGGCGAAGACGACCTCCCCGAAAATGACTCGGACCCCGAATCCCGCTAAAATGGCGGGGTTTTCGGCGCGGCACCCTTCGATGGCTCCCTCCGCGGAATCCCCCGCCTTCGTCCACCTCTCGGTTCCCAATCGTTCCCTGGGACCGCGGGAGCGGCGCAGGGCGTTGGTGGCGATCGCGGTGACCACGATGGGGGTTGCGGCCGGTGCCTGGGCCCTCGGGGCCTGGCCCGTGATGCCCTTCGCAGGGATCGAGGTGGCGCTCGTGTGGCTCGCTTTCCATGTGGTGCGCAAGCACGACGGGGATTTCGAGCGGATCGAGATCGACGCGGGCGAAGTCAGGCTGGATGCGTGCGACGCACGCCGGGAATCGCACTTCGTGGCGAACCGGGCGTGGGCGCGAGTGGTTTTGAGGGAGCACGGCGGGCAATGCACGCTGGGGCTCGCATATGCGGGGAAGACAGTGCCGTTGGGGCGGCTCCTGTCTGACGAGGGACGACGCAGGCTCGCGCAGCAGATTCGCGCGTGCATCCCCGTGACGGCAAACTAGGGAATAACGGAAAAAAGGTCTTGGCCATGCCTGTACAACTCAAACGAGCCGCCGCTGCCGCAATCGCAGCGCTCCTGCCGGCTACGTCGTTCGCCGACTACCACGTGGACATCCTGCCGCCGGCTTCGTCCGTCGCGCAGCAGATCTACGACCTGCACTTCGGCATCCTCTGGGTGTGCGTCGCGATCTTCATCATCGTGTTCGGCGCGATGTTCTGGTCGGTGTTCGCACACCGCAAGAGCCGCGGCGCGCAGGCCGCACAGTTCCACGAGAACACCACCATCGAGATCATCTGGACGGTGATTCCGTTCGTGATCCTGATCGGCATGGCGTATCCGGCCACCCGGACGGTGCTCGACATGAAGGACGCGTCGAACCCCGACATGTCCATCAAGGTCACCGCCTACCAGTGGAAGTGGCAGTACGACTACCTCCAGGACGGCGTGAGCTTCTACGCGAACCTCTCGACGCCGCGCGACCAGATCGAGGAATTCGGCGGGCAGAAGGGCGCGAAGAAGAACGCGAACTATTTGCTGGAAGTCGACAACCCCGTCGTCGTTCCCGTCGGCAAGAAGATCCGCCTGCTCATCACCGCGAACGACGTGATCCACGGCTGGTACGTGCCGCAGCTCGGCATCAACCAGTACGGCATCCCGGGCTTCGTGAAGGACGCGTGGTTCAAGGCCGACAAGCCCGGCCGGTATCTCGGCCAGTGCTCGCAGATCTGCGGCAAGGAACACGGCTACATGCCGATCGTGGTCGACGTCGTCTCCGAAGCCGACTACGCGAAGTGGGTGAAGGAAATGAAGGCGAAGATGCCCCCGCCGCCCGCGCCCGTGCAGACCGCTGCCGCCGCGCCCGCTGCCGCGGAAGACCTCACGAAGAAGTGGACTGCCGACGAGCTCAAGGCCGCCGGCGAGAAGGTCTACGCCGCCAACTGCGTCGCCTGCCACCAGGCCACGGGCAAGGGCATGCCGCCCGCGTTCCCGGCGCTCGACGGCTCGAAGGTCGTGCAGGGTCCGAAGGCCGCGCAGGTCGCGACCGTGCTCAAGGGCCGGCCCAACACCGCGATGGCGTCGTTCGCGCACCTGTCGAACACGGACCTCGCGGCAGTGATCACGTACACGCGCACCAGCTGGGGCAACAAGTCCGGCGAAGTGCAGCCTGCTGAAGTGAAGGCGGCGCGCTAGAAGCGCGGCGCATTCGAAACCGAACTGAAGATCAAGCGGAGCACACCATGAGCACTACGACCCACGCTCACGACACCCACGGCCACGGGCACGACGACCATCACCACGGTCCGCCCGCCGGCTTCACGCGCTGGATGTACACCACGAACCACAAGGACATCGGCACGATGTACCTCTGGTTCTCGTTCGTGATGTTCCTCACGGGGGGCTCCATGGCGCTGCTGATCCGCGCCGAGCTCTTCCAGCCCGGCCTGCAGCTCGTCGACCCCGAGTTCTTCAACTCGCTCACCACGGTCCACGGCCTGGTGATGGTGTTCGGCGCGATCATGCCGGCGTTCGTGGGCTTCGCGAACTGGCTGATCCCCATGCAAGTGGGTGCAGCGGACATGGCGTTCCCGCGCATGAACAACTGGAGCTTCTGGCTGCTGATCCCGGCCGCGATCCTCCTGATGAGCTCGTTCTTCGTGCCCGGCGGCGCCGCGGGCTCGGGCTGGACGCTCTACCCGCCGCTGGTGATCCAGCAGGGCATGGCGGTCGACATGACGATCCTCGCCGTCCACATCCTGGGCGCCTCGTCGATCATGGGCTCGATCAACATCATCACGACCATCCTCAACATGCGCGCCCCCGGGATGACGCTGATGAAGATGCCGCTGTTCGTGTGGACGTGGCTCATCACCGCGTATCTCCTGATCGCCGTGATGCCGGTGCTCGCGGGCGCGGTCACGATGCTGCTGACCGACCGCCACTTCGGCACCTCGTTCTTCAACGCGGCCGGCGGCGGCGACCCGACGATGTTCATGCACATCTTCTGGTTCTTCGGCCACCCCGAGGTCTACATCATGATCCTGCCGGCGTTCGGGATCGTCTCGCAGATCATCCCGGCCTTCGCGAGGAAGCCCCTCTTCGGCTACGCGTCGATGGTGTACGCCACGGCGTCGATCGCGATCCTCTCGTTCATCGTCTGGGGCCACCACATGTTCACGGTGGGCATGCCCGCGGCCGGCAACCTGTTCTTCATGTACGCGACGATGCTCATCGCCGTGCCCACGGGCGTGAAGATCTTCAACTGGATCGCCACCATGTGGAAGGGCTCGATGACCTTCGAGACCCCGATGCTGTTCTCGGTGGGTTTCCTGTGCCTCTTCACGATCGGCGGCTTCTCGGGCCTGGTGCTCGCGATCACGCCGGTGGACATCACGCTGCACAACACCTACTACGTGGTGGCGCACTTCCACTACGTGCTCGTGTCGGGCGCGCTCTTCGCGATCATGGCCGGCGTGTACTTCTGGCTGCCCAAGTGGACGGGCCACATGTACAGCGAGGGCCTCGGAAAGCTGCACTTCTGGCTCTCGATGATCGGCTTCAACGTCGCGTTCTTCCCGCAGCACTTCCTGGGCCTCGCGGGCATGCCGCGCCGGATCCCGGACTACGCGCTGCAGTTCACGGAATGGAATGCCATCTCGACGATCGGCGCGTTCATCTTCGGCCTGTCGCAGCTGCTCTTCCTGTACGTGATCGTGAGCTGCATCCGCAGCGGCAAGAAGGCGGAATCGAAGCAGTGGGAAGGCGCGGATTCGCTCGAGTGGACGCACCTGCCCACGCCGCTGCCGTACCACACGTTCGAGACCCAGCCGGTCCTCAAGTAAGACGAGACATGCAGGCGATGCAGAAACCCACGCCCGAACAGCGCCGCAAGGCGATCGTCACGGCGATCGTGCTCGCGGCGATGGTCGTGGGCATCTACGGCGTCTTCATGTTCAAGTTCGTCGCACGCGGATGATGGCTCCCGAAATCACGCTGCAGAACCGCCAGCTCATGGGGAAGCTCCTCGTGATCACGGTGCTCATGCTCGGTTTCGGGTTCGCGATGGTGCCGATGTACCGCCAGATCTGCGAGGCGCTGGGCATCACGCAAAGCCGCACGGTCGGGGCAGTGAATACGCAAGTCGATACGTCGCGCACCGTCTCGGTCGAGATGGTCGCCTCGAGCGCCGCGGGCCTGTCATGGAAGTTCGAGGCGCTCGACCGTACGCTGAAGCTGCACCCGGGCGAGCTCGCCACGGTACGCTACCGCGTGGAGAACACGCTGGGCCGTCCGGTGACGGCCAACGCGAGGATGAGCACCGCCCCGGAAATCGCGGGCCGCTACATCGTGAAGCAGGAGTGTTTCTGCTTCAGCAGCCAGACGCTCGCCGCCGGCGAAGTGCGCGAGATGCCGGTCGTGTTCCGGGTGAGCCCGGATGCGCCCAAGGACATGGACACGGTATCGCTGTCGTACACGTTCTTCGAAGTGAAGGGATAAGTTGAAGGACGCCTTCAAGGCGGTCTTCTGGGGTTTCTTCGGCGTGCGAAAGCGCGACGAATACGAGGCGGATACCAAGCGCCTCACGCCGCAGGTGGTGATCGCGGCGGGTTTGATTTGCGCAGCTGCCTTCGTGCTGCTGCTGTTTGGAATCGTGAAGCTGGTCACAAGATAAAAGGGAGCCTTACGTGAGCAACGCACAACCCGGCGGATATTACTTCGCACCCCCCTCGCACTGGCCCATCGTGGGCTCGGTCGCGCTCTTCTTCCTTGCGGTGGGCGGCGTCCTCCTCATGAACAGCCACGGCGTGGGCTGGATCCCGTTCGCGATCGGCTTCTTCACGCTGGTCTACATGCTCTTCGGCTGGTTCGGCACGGTGATCCGCGAGAGCGAAGGCGGCCTGTTCAACAACCAGGTGGACATGTCGTTCCGCTGGTCGATGAGCTGGTTCATCTTCTCGGAAGTGATGTTCTTCGCCGCGTTCTTCGGCGCTCTGTTCTACGCGCGGGTGTATTCGGTGCCATGGCTGGGCGACGTCGACAACAAGCTGCTCTGGCCGGAATTCGCCGCGCACTGGCCGACGATGGGCCCGTACCGCCCGGCCGAGTTCACGCCGATGGGCGCGTGGGGCATTCCCGCGATCAACACGCTGCTGCTGCTCTCGTCGGGCGTGACCTGCACGTGGGCGCACTGGGCGCTCAAGAAGAACGACCGCGCGAACCTGATCTTCGGCCTGTCGCTCACGATCATCCTGGGCATCATCTTCATGTCGCTGCAGGCCTACGAGTACATGCACGCGTACTCGGACCTGAACCTGAAGCTCACGACGGGTGTCTTCGGCTCGACGTTCTTCATGCTCACCGGCTTCCACGGCTTCCACGTCACGCTCGGCCTCACGATGCTCACGGTGATTCTCTTCCGCAGCGTCGCCGGCCACTTCAAGCCCGACCATCACTTCGCCTTCGAGGCGGTGTCCTGGTACTGGCACTTCGTGGACGTGGTCTGGCTGGGCCTGTTCCTGGTGGTTTACTGGCTGTAGGCCGGTCGCCGCGGCAACAAACCGGGAAAGCCGCACTTCGGTGCGGCTTTTTCGTTTCGAGTCCCTAGCGGGATGCGCCCGGCACGAGGCCGAACCAGTAGGAACCGACGAGGATCGCGAAGATCAACAGTGAGAGCACGATGCGCACGGTGAGGGCGGTGACTGCGCGGTTCGACTGACCCTTGTCCTTGTAGACGAAGAACAGGCCCGCGAAAAGACTCACCAGGACCGCAACGAGCAGGACGATGACGATGATTTTCATGGCGCGACGAGTTTACTCCGCGAAGGGCCCGCGATGCTGACGCTCGGCCGCTGGCGCTTCACGCCCGGCCTCGTGCCCACGCTCGCCGCGGTGGCGATGGTGGCGCTGACGCTTTCGCTGTCGCGCTGGCAGTTCAATCGCGCCGACGAGAAGACCGCGCGCCAGGCGCTGCTCGAAGCGCGCGAACGCGAGCCCGTGTTGTCGCTCGCGGCATCGGGCGCGAGCGCCGAGGCGCTTGTTTATCGCCACGTTCGCGCCGAGGGCACCTACAAACCCGAGGGCCAGGTGTTCATCGACAATCGCCAGCACGCGGGCCGCGCCGGATTCCACGTGATGACGCCGCTGATGCTCGACGGCGGCGGCGCGGTGCTCGTGAACCGCGGGTGGATCGCACGCACGAATGCCTACCCGCAGCCACCGGCCGCGCCCGTTCCCGAAGGACGCATCACGGTGGCGGGCCTCGCATCCATTCCACCGCCGCGCGTGCTCGAGCTCTCGAAGGAGACGATCGCGGGCTCCGTCTGGCAGAACCTCTCGATGGCGCGTTATCGCGAGCTCATGCGCATCGACGCGCTGCCCGTCGTGTTGCTCGCCGAGCCGCCGTCGCCGGGTCTCGTCGCGGTTCACGACAAGCCCGACCTCGGCATCGCCAAGCACCAGGAATACGCGCTCACCTGGCTCGCGCTCGCGACGACCGTGGTCGGGCTCTGGCTCGCGCTGAACCTGAAGAGGCAGCCGCAATGACGTTCGGTCCGCGCGCCAAGCTGCTGCTGATCTTCGCGTTGTTCGCCTCGCCCATCGCGGCCTCGCTGATCGTCTACAACTTCTTCCCGCCCGACAGGCCGACGAGCTACGGCGAGCTGATCGCGCCATCGCCCATCACGACGCAGCCGTTCACGAAGCCCGAGGGCGGGCCGCTCGCGTTCAACGACATGAAGGGCAAGTGGCTGCTCGTCGTTTCCGACTCCGGGGCCTGTCCGGCCGCTTGCGTGGAAAAGCTCACGACGCTTCGGCAGGTGCGCCTGGCACTCGGCCGCAATGCCGATCGCGTCCTGCGCGTGTTCGTCGTCGACGACACGTTGCCGCTGGCACCCGCGGTGCTGGAGCCCTTCGCGGGCACGGTGGTCGCGGTTACCCAGCGCGGCATGGCGCTGCCGCTAGGCCCCGCCAACGACCGTGCATTCGTCTACGTGGTCGATCCGCGGGGCCTCGTCATGATGCGATTCCCCGCAAAGGCCGACCAGGCGCGCATGCTCAAGGATCTGCAGCGCCTCCTGAAGGCCTCCCAGATTGGCTAAAATTACGGGTTCCATGGAACAAACCGCGCATCCTGCCGAGGGATTGGGGCTGCAGTTCTGGCGCCTCATGAAGCCCCGGGTCGTTTCGCTCATCGTCTTCACGGCGGTGATCGGGATGCTGCTCGCAGCCAAGACGGTGCCCCCGCTGCCGCTCATGGGCTGGGCCACGCTGGGCATCGCGCTCGTCGCGGGTGCGGCGGCCGCCTTCAATTGCCTGGTCGAGCAGAAGATCGACGCGGCCATGGCGCGCACGCGCGCTCGACCCAGCGTCATGGGCACGATCACTCAGACGCAAATCCTCATCGGGTCCGGTGGTGTCGGCGGGCTGGGCCTCGCGATCCTCTGGCACGCGGTGAACCCGCTCACCATGTGGCTCACGATGGCGACGTTCGTCGGGTACGCGGTCATCTACACGGTGATCCTCAAGCCCGCGACGCCGCAGAACATCGTGATCGGCGGCGCTTCGGGCGCGATGCCACCGGTGCTCGGATGGGCCGCGATCGCGGGCGAGGTGCCGTACCAGCCGCTGCTGCTCTTCCTCATCATCTTCGCGTGGACGCCGCCGCACTTCTGGGCGCTGGCACTTTATCGCCGCAAGGAATACGAACGCGCCGGCGTGCCGATGCTCCCGGTGACGCACGGCGAAGCGTTCACGCGCCTGCACCTGTTGCTCTACACGCTCATCCTCGTGGCCACGACGCTGCTGCCGTTCGCCACGGGCATGTCGGGCGTGTTCTACCTCGGCATGGCGCTCGTGCTCGATGCCGTCTTCCTGGGCTTCGCGATCGCGATCTGGCGCAAGTACAGCGACGCGCTCGCCAAGCGCACGTTCGCCTATTCGATCTTCTACCTGGCGATGCTCTTCGCGGCGCTGATGGTCGATCACTACCTGCCGTTGTTCGCGTGATGCGCCGCGCCACCGCGTGGGCCGCCCTCGCAACCGCCGCGTTGCTCGCCTTCGGGTGCGACAAGCTCTTCACGCCGGCCGCGGGACCGTTCCACGGTGTAGACGTCACCGGTTCGCCTGCGATGGGCACCGACTTCCGTTTGAAGGATCCCGACGGCAAGGAGCGCACGCTCGCGGATTTTCGCGGCAAGGTGGTCGCGATCTTCTTCGGCTACACGCAGTGCCCGGATTTCTGCCCCACGACGCTCGCCGACTTCGCCAATGCGATGCAGATCCTCGGCGCCGACGCACAGCGGGTACAGGTGATCCTGATCACCGTCGATCCAAAGCGCGACACGCCCGAGCTGCTCAAGCAGTACGTGCCCGCGTTCAACCCGACGTTCCTCGGCCTGTACGGCGATGCGGCGGCAACCGCGAAGGTCACCAAGGACTTCAAGATCTACGTGAATGAACGACCGGGCAGCGCGCCCAATCGCTATCTCGTCGACCATTCGTCGCAGACGCTCGTGTTCGATCCGCAGGGCCGATTGCGCCTGATGATTCCTTACGGGGCGCCGGCCGCGAAGATCGCGAGCGACCTGAAGATCCTGCTCAACTCGTAAGCCGACCCTTTCTTCCCGCGACCTCCGCCATCGATGGGTGGGGTCAACCCGGGGGAGCCCACTACGTCGGGAAGAGGATCGATCTCGCTACTTCATATGTCGCTCGAGATTCCTTGCGCACCGCCGTTCTGCAGCGATCGGTGACACCCCCTCTCGACCCACACCCATCGCTGTCGAAGGTCGCGGGAGGCTTGTGGCATCACCGCTCCGGTGAAGCCCCGTTGATAATTTGATGAGGCAGGCGGTGGCTGGTGCCGCCCTCGTCGATGTACGACCGCGGACATGACTGGCACGCGCTGACAACGTTCGATCAGCGCCGCCCCGCTGTTGGAGACGCCCCGATGGTTCCGGCGCTGAGGCATCGACGAAGGGTTGATCACGAGAGGCCCCCCACCGCTCGCTGCAGGATCGCCGGTGCGCCAGGAATTTCGAGCGCAAGTTTGGGTAGCGAGATCGGCGGCGTTTGATCGAGAGGTTGGGGCCGGCTCGGGATCAACCCTTTGGCGATGGCACCAAACTCAAAAGAAATGAAAAAGCCCGCCGAAGCGGGCTTTCTCATTGATGCGGTTGCCTAGCGGACTTCCGCGAGCTGCACCTTCATCTTCTGCATCGCCTTGGCTTCGATCTGGCGGATGCGCTCGGCGGAGACGCCGAACTCGTCGGCGAGCTCGGTCAGCGTCATCGGGTTGGTCTCGTTGAGCCAGCGCGCGCGGATGATGCGGCGGCTGCGTTCGTCGAGCCCTTCGAGCGCGGCGGTGAGGCCGGCAGTGCGAAGGTTCTCCGACTGCGTGCGCTCCAGCTCCTCGGCCGGCGTCTCGCCCGTGTCCTTGAGGTAGGCGATCGGCGCGTACGACTCTTCGCCGTCATCGACCGTCGGCTCGAGCGGGATATCCGAACCCTGCAGGCGGCTTTCCATCTCGACGACGTCGCTCTCCTTCACGTTGAGAGTCTTCGCGATCTGCTTCACTTCCTTGGGCGAAAGCGTCGCCGACGAAGCCTTCATGCTTCGCAGGTTGAAGAAGAGCTTGCGCTGCGCCTTGGTCGTGGCGACCTTCACCAACCGCCAGTTGCGCAGGATGTATTCGTGGATCTCGGCCTTGATCCAGTGGATCGCGAACGAGGCAAGGCGCACGCCGCGCTCCGGGTCGAAGCGCTTCACCGCCTTCATCAGGCCGATGTTGCCTTCCTGCACGAGGTCCGCCTGGGGCAGGCCGTAGCCCATGTAGTTGCGCGCGACCGAGACCACGAGGCGCAGGTGCGACATCACCATGTCACCGGCGGCCGTCAGGTCGTTCTGGTCCTTGAGCTTCCGGCCGAGTTCAAGTTCGCGCTCGGGCGTCAGCATCGGAATGGCGTTCACGGCCTGGACATAGGACTCCAGGCTGGAAACCGAAACCACTGGAAGGGTCATGCTGGTCATCTCTTTGAGCCTCCTGGGGTTCATTTTAGCACTCGAGGGATTGGAGTGCTAAGGCGCTCAAATGTTCCCGTCAGCGGGTGGCGGCAAATCGCCGCAGCTCCCGTCCGACGGACAGCCAGGCCCCGATCAGGCCGAGGAGGGCCGCCCCCACCGCAATGCCGAGGACGGTCGGGGTGTCCAGAAATACGACTTTAAATTCAGTAGCATAACTGTTAGTAAGGGCTTGCAGTTCGCTGTTCAGCCAGTAGGTCGTGGCCCCGGCCAGGGCCAGCGCGGCCAGGGCAGCCAGGAGACCTTCGAAGACCCCCCGATAGAGGAAGGGGCGCCGGACGTCGGCCGCCGTGGCCCCGATGAGCTGGCTCACCTCGATCTCGGCACGCTGGGTGAGGACCTGGAGCCGGATCAGGTGACCCACGATGAAGATCACCGCCAGCGCCAGGAACGCGGCGACTGCCAATAGCGCCCGGTCGCCGAACTGCACCCATCGGGCCAGGCGTTCCGACCACTCGAAGTCCGCGACCACCTGGTCCACGCGCGGGAGCTTCTGCCATTCGGCTCGAATCGCAGCGAGGCGCGCGCCGTCCGTCGTGCGGGTGCGTACCGTGAAGGCGTGGGGCAGGGGGTTGCGGTCGAGCGTCGCGAGCAGGTCCGCCAGGTGAGTCGTGGCCTTGAGCTCTTCGAGCGCGCGCGTGCGCGGAACGAAGCGAACCGCCGCGGCATCCGGATGGGCCTTCAACGCGGTCTCCACCTTGCGAGCGTCTTCATCGGTCGCATCGAGCGCGAGATAGACGTTCACGTGCGGGTCGGTGTCGAAGCGCGCGGTCGCCGCACCCAGGCTCTTCACCACGACCGCGGCGAGCACCGGCAAGGCGATCGCGATCGCGATGACCAGCACCGCGAGCGCCGTCGCGACCGGATGCGCGGCCAGGCGCGTGAGCGCGGCCACGAGGGCCTGAACGTGCAGTCGGAGCCAGAGCCTCATGCGAGTGCTCCGTCCGCGAGCGCGATGCGCCGGCACGAGAGCCGCTCGAGGCTCGCGGCGTCGTGCGTGGAGACGAGCACGGTCACGCCCACCTGGTTGAACGAGACGAAGAGATCGACGATCGCGCGCGCGTACTCGGGATCGAGGTTGCCCGTGGGCTCGTCGGCGATGAGGATCGCCGGTCGGTTCACGATCGCGCGCGCGATGCAAAGGCGCTGCTGCTCGCCACCGGAGAGCGCGACGGGCATCGCCTTCTCGCGCGCGAGCAGGCCCACCTTGTCGAGGGCGGCGCGCGCGCGGCGCGCGGTTTCCTCGCGCGTGAAACCGGCCACGCGCAGCGGCAGCGCGGCGTTCTCGAAGGCGTTGCGGTCGAAGAGCAGCTTGTGGTCCTGGAAGACGAAGCCGATGCGCCGGCGCAGCACCGCGAGTGCGGTCTCCCCGAGGGCGGCGAGATTCTGGCCATGGACCACGACGCTGCCGCGCGTGGCGCGCTCGATGCCCGCCGCGAGCTTGAGCAGCGTGGACTTGCCCGCGCCCGAGTGACCGGTGACCGCGATCATTTCGCCCGCGCCGATCTCGCACGTCACGTCACGCAGCGCCTCGCGGCCGCCGGGATAGCGCTTCACGACTGACGAAAAGAGGATCACGCGAAAATGGCCTCGACGAACTCCGCCGCGCGGAAGGGCCGCAAGTCGTCGGGCTGCTCGCCCACGCCGATGAAGCGGATCGGCACCGGACGATCGAGCGCGATCGAGGCGACGGCGCCGCCCTTGGCGGTTCCGTCGAGCTTGGTGACGATGAGGCCGGTGAGGCCGAGCGCGTCGTCGAAGCTCTTCACCTGCTGGACCGCGTTCTGGCCGGTGTTCGCGTCGATCACGAGCCAGGTTTCGTGGGGGGCCGAGGCATCGGCCTTCGCGATGACGCGCTTCACCTTCTTGATTTCATCCATCAGGTGCGCCTGCGTCGGCAGGCGGCCGGCGGTGTCGGCGAGGACGATGTCGATGTTGCGCGCGCGGGCCGACTGCACCGCATCGAAGATCACGGCCGCCGAATCACCGCCCACCTGCGAAATCACCGTGACGCCGTGACGCGCGCCCCATTCGGCGAGCTGCTCGCGGGCCGCGGCACGGAAGGTGTCGCCCGCGGCAAGAAGTACCGTGCGGCCCTGCGACTGGAAGAGATGCGTGAGCTTCGCGATCGTGGTGGTCTTGCCCGCGCCATTCACGCCGGCGAGCAGGATCACGAAGGGCTTGGGAAGGGTCTCGGGCAGGGCGAGCTCGAGGGGCACGAGCCGCGCGACCAGCGCCGCCTTCAATTCCGATTCGAGGGCGGCGCCATCCTCGATGCGCTTGTCGCGCGCGACGCGCCGCAAGTCCTCGATCAGCGCGTGCGCGGCGCCTGCGCCGATATCGGCCGCGATGAGCTGCGTTTCGAGCGCTTCGAAGAGCGCTTCATCGACCTTCGGGCGCGTGCGCAGGAGGGTTGCAACGCCCTTCAGGCGTGCGCCGGTGAGCGCGAGGCCAAGCTTTAGGCGCGCTTTCCAGTCGAGGGCGGGGGATTTTTGCTGCGGGTCGGGCACAAAATATTCTACGGTATTATCGATTGCAGAATGACCGCCCGAAACCGCGTGCGCATCATCGGCGGCGACTGGCGCAGTCGCATCGTTCGCTTTCCCGATGCCGCGGGCCTTCGCCCGACCCCCGATCGCGTGCGCGAAACCCTTTTCAACTGGCTCGGCCAGAGGCTCGACGGCCTCGCATGCCTCGATCTATTCGCGGGCAGCGGCGCGCTCGGCTTCGAGGCTTTGTCGCGAGGCGCTTCGCGCGTGGTGATGGTCGAGCGCGACCGCGCCACGTGCGCGGCACTTCGGACCAATGGCACGGCCCTGGGGGCGAGCAATCTCGAGGTGATCGAGGGCGACGGCCTTGCCTGGCTCGCCCGGGCGCGAGAATCCTTCGACTGTGTCTTCCTCGATCCGCCGTACGCGAGCGACCTCGCCGTGCGTTCGCTCGCCGCCTTGCCGGCGCGCCTCAACCCCGGGGCGAGGGCTTACGTGGAAAGCGCCGACGCGCTCGATCCGGGCGCCCCGTGGCATTTGTTGCGCGAAGGGCGCGCGGGCGCGGTACGCTTCGCCTTGTACGAACTCGAACCGTCCTCCGAGAACGCCCATGAATAGCAAGCGCGCGGTCTATCCCGGCACCTTCGATCCGATCACCAACGGGCATGAAGACCTCATCGTGCGCGCCGCGCGCCTCTTCGAGACGGTGATCGTCGGCGTGGCCCACAGCCAGGCCAAGCGCCCGTTCTTCTCGCTCGACGAGCGCGTGCGCATTGCCAAGGAAGTCCTCGCACCCCTGACCAACGTGAAGGTGCTGGGCTTCACGGGCCTCCTTTCCGAGTTCGTGAAGGAGCAGGACGCGGGCGTGATCCTGCGCGGCCTGCGCGCCGTCTCGGACTTCGAATACGAGTTCCAGCTCGCGGGCATGAACCGCCGCCTAGCGCCCGGTGTCGAAACGTTGTTCCTCACACCCTCGGACAAATACCTGTTCCTCTCGGCCACGATCGTGCGCGAGATCGCCGTGCTCGGCGGCGACGTGTCGGCGTTCGTGCATCCGGTCACCGTCGCGCGCATGCAAGAGAAGATCGGCAAGTCGCAAGACTAGGAATCACCCCATGTCCCTGATGATCACGGACCAGTGCATCAACTGCGATGTCTGCGAGCCGGAGTGCCCGAACCAGGCGATCTCCGCGGGCGTGGAGATCTACGTGATCGACCCGAAGCGCTGCACGGAATGCGTGGGCCACTTCGAGAAGCCGCGCTGCGTGGAGGTTTGCCCCGTCGATTGCATCCCGCTCGACCCGGCGTACGTGGAAACGCGCGAGCAGTTGCTCGCCAAGTACACGCAACTCACGGCGGAAAAAGCGCCTTCCTAGGCGAGCGAGGGGTCGCGCTCGACGTCGAGCAGTTGCAGCAGCCGGTCGCGCTTGGCTTCCCACTGCTTCGCCTGCGCCTCGACATCCTTCACGATCGCTTCGAGCTCACTCACGCGCACGACGAGGTCCGTTTCCGCGTTCTGGATGCGGCCCATGCCTTCGATGCGCATGTTGGTCTGGTCCTGGAACGCCTGCAGCTGCGTATCGAGCGGCCGGATGAACGCATTCATCCACGAGCGCACCTCGCGGTCGGCGATCTCGAAGACGTTGATGACCTTGAGCGCCACCGTGTCGAAGAAGATCGCGCCCAGGGTCTTCCGGCGGCGGATGATGAGGCTCGTCGCGTTGCGGAAGTCGCGCGTGCAATGCTCTTCGAGGCGGTCGAGCTCGACCGCGAAACGGTTGGTCGCGAACGGCGGCGCCTCGACGGTGCCCATGCCGTAGTCCTCGCGGAAACGCTGGCTCACGGTCGTCATCATCTTCTCGACCTCGCCGATCACTTCGACCGCGCGCGCGAGCTTGCCGCGCGATTCGCGGAAGTAGCCATCGAGCGCGCCGCCAATGTCACCGGAGAAGCGCGCGGAGAGCACGGCTGAACGCGCCTTCATGCCGGCGGCTCGCGCGGCCTGGGGATCGAGCACGCGCGTGAGCTCCTCGGCATAACGGTTGTGCACCGAGCGAAGGCCCGCGAGCACCTGGCGCGCATCCTCGATGCGGCCGCGTTCCTGGTTGGCCTTGCGTGCGAGCGTCTCGACGAGCTTCTGGTTCTTGCCCTGGAGCGCGTTGAGTTCCTGGAGCTGGCCCGACGCGAAAGCGCGCCGGCTCTCGAGGAGGCCTTCCGTTTCGGCCAGCACCGCGCGTGTTTCCGCGCCCACGGCCGTCGCGTGGTCGTGGCGGCGGCGGCGCAGCAGGCCCTGCGAGAGAGATTGCTCGAGGCGATAGAGGCGGCTTCGCATCAGGCCGTCGCGGTCGCCGGCCATGCGCGCGGCAAGCCCCTGGCGCGCCGAGAGCGCGAAGATCCGCGTGGGATCGACGCCGAGCTGGTCGGCCGTCGCGCGCACGCGCCGATCGATCTCCGACAGCACTTCCGCCTCGCCGCGCCCGCCCTCGCGCAGCGAATCGATCTTGTTGAGCACGATGAAGCGAGTGTGCGATTCGTGGCCGATCGGCGCGATGTGCTCGCCCCAGAGGGCGCAGTCGTCGGGTGTCGCGCCGGTCTCGGCCGAAACCATGAAGACGATCGCATCGGCGTCGGGCACGCGATTGAGCGTGAGCTCGGGTTCAGCCGAAAGTGTCGCGAGCCCGGGTGTATCGAGGATCGCAAGCCCGCTCTTGAGCAGCGGGTGCGGGAAGTTGACGACGGCATAGCGCCAGCGCGGGACGGCCATGCGTCCGGCGCCCGCGGAATCGAACCCGAGGTTCGCGGCCTCGGCGGCGGTGACCTGCTGCGACTCCGAGAGCACTTCGAAGGCGGCCGCGAGGCTCGAGGGATCGGCCGGGTCGAGCGCGATTTCCTTCCACGTCGAGGATTGCGCCAGGTGCTCGCGCAACGACATCTCGCCCTCGCGCGTCTCGATCGGCAGCACGCGGATCGAGGGCGGCCGCGATGGGTCGTGGAGGATCTCGGTGGCGCAAAGCGTGGTGCGGTCCTTGCCCGCGGGCAGCAGGCGGGCGCCGAGGTCCGCGAAGAAGAGCGCGTTGATCAGCTCGCTCTTGCCGCGCGAGTACTCGGCCACGAAGGCGATGGTCAGGCGCTCGGCGGCGAGGCGGCGCTCGAGGTGCGCGAAGCGCGCCGCGGTCTGCTCGTCGATCAGGCGGGCGACGAGGGCCCAGCGGCGGTAGTCCGCGAGCCAAGCGGACGCGGCATCGCGCCACTCGCGCAGTTCCGAGAGGCTCGTTTCGAAGGGGCGGCTGCCGACGTACCAGCTGCCCGTGGAGTTCAGTGTTGACATGCGGGGCAATAGTACGTGGCCCGGGCGCCTTGGCGCATCGTCTTGATCAATGTTCCGCAGGAACGGCAGGGCTCCCCGGCGCGGTCGTAGACGGCCACTTCGAACTGGAAACCCCCCGCCTGTCCGTCGGCCGATGCGTAGTCGCGCAGCGTCGTGCCGCCCGCCCGCAACGCCCGGTTAAGGGTCTCGCGCACGGACGTCGCGAGCCGGTCCCAGCGTTCGCCCGAAATGCGCCCGGCCGCACGGGTCGGATGGATGCCCGCGTGGAACAGCGCTTCGCTCGCATAGATGTTGCCCACGCCCGTCACGATGCGCCCATTCATGAGGAACTGCTTCACGGCCACCTGTCGACCGCGGGCGCGCTGGGCGAGGGCCGCACCGGTGAACTCGGGCTCGAGCGGTTCGAGGCCGAGTCCCGCGAGCAATGCATGGCGTTCGGCGGGACTCTTCAGCCAGAGCATCGCGCCGAAGCGCCGCGGGTCCGTGAGGCGCAGCGCCTGGTTGCCTTCGAACCGCAGGTCGATGTGGTCGTGCGTTTGCGGCGGGCGATCGGCGGGCACGAGCGTGAGGCGACCGGACATGCCCAGGTGCACGAGCAGGTGGCCCTGCGCGCAATCGAACAGCAAGTACTTGCCCTTGCGCCGGATCGCGAGGATCTCGACATCGCGCAGGCGTGCGGCGAGATCGCGCGGAACGGGCCAGCGAAGCCGCGGATTGCGCACGATCACCTCGCGGATCGTGCGGCCCACCACGTGGGGCAGCAATCCGCGGCGCGTCGTCTCGACTTCGGGCAGTTCGGGCATCGGGAATATTTCGGTGACGGGCGCGGAAACGAATCGGCGCGGAAAGGCTCTATCATAGGGGCTTGCGAATTCCTTGACGGGCCCGTCGGGAGAAACGTGATGGCGGGAATGCACTGGTTGCGGTTTTGCGCGGCGACATCGTTCGTCGTGATGGCGTTCGCCGCGACGGCAGCGCCGCCGGTGCCGGTTCCGATCCCGGCCGATGAGCCGGACTATCCCGTCGATGCGGTCCACGAGCTGCTGGTCGCGGAGTTTGCCGTGCAGCGCGGCGACACCGAAGTCGCGCTTGCCATCTACAACAAGATTGCCCGCGAGTATCGCGATCCGGCGGTCGCGCGCCGCGCCGTGGAGACCGCCATTCGCGCGCGCGCCTTCGGCCCCGCGCTCGATGCCTCCGCGCTCCTGCTCGAGCTCGATCCCGACGCGAACCTCGCCCGCGAAATCATCGCCTCGCTGCTCGCGAACGAAGGACCGCTCGAGAAATCGCGCGTCACCGTCGCGGGCCTGCTCCAGCGCAGCAAGGATCCGGCCGCGCTCCTCATCCAGATGTCGAACTTCTTCGCGAAGTATCCCGACAAGGTCGCGGTCCTCGAAGCCACCAAGGGCCTCGTGCAGCCGTACTCGAAGCTTCCCGAATCCCACTACGCGATCGGCGTCGCGGCGCTGCTTGCCGAACAGACTGATCTCGCGCTCACCGAAGCGCGGGCTGCCGCGGCAGCGCGACCCGGCTGGCCGCAGGCTGCCATCCTCGAAGTCCAGATCCTGCGCAAGGCCGAACCCGCGCGCGTGATCCCGCATTACCAGGAATTCCTCGCGAAGTACCCGGACTCGCGCGAGGTGCGCCAGCAACTGGGCCGCGAGCTCGCCGGCGAACGCCGCAATGCCGAGGCGCGCGACCAGTTTCGCGCCGCCGAGAAGCTGGCGCCCACCGAGCCGCAGGCCGCGTATGCGATCGGCCTGCTTTCGCTGCAGCTCGAGGATTGGGCCGATGCCGAAGTCGCGTTCCAGCGCGCGATCGACCATGGTTTCCGCGACCCCGGTGCCGCCTACCTCGGCCTGGGTGCGGCGGCCGAAGGGCAGAAGCGCTACGAGGACGCGATCAGCTGGTACCGCCGCGTCGAATCGTCCGACTGGATGCGCGCGCAGCTGAAGATCGCCACGCTCATCGCGAAGCAGAATGGCCTCGCCGCCGGCCGCGAATACCTGCAGAAGATCGATCCGCGCACGACCGAAGATCGCATCCAGATGATCCAGGTCGAAGCGCAGCTCCTGCGCGACGCGAAGGCCTGGAAGGACACCTACGATCTCCTCGATCGTTCGGTGAAGGAGTATCCGGATTCCTTCGAGCTTCTCTACGACCGCGCGATGGCCGCCGACCGCATCAACCGGCTCGATGTCGTCGAGCAGGACCTGCGCCGCGTGATCAAGATGAAGCCCGACTACGCGCACGCATACAACGCGCTGGGCTACACGCTCGCGGAGAAGACCAATCGCCTCACGGAAGCGAAGGCACTCATCGACCAGGCGCTCAAGCTCTCGCCCGACGATCCCTTCATCATCGACAGCCTGGGCTGGGTGCACTACCGCCTGGGCAATATCGACGAAGCCGTGAAGCATCTGCAGGCGGCGTACAACGCCCGTCCCGATCCGGAGATCGCCGCGCACCTGGGCGAAGTGCTCTGGAAGGCCGGCAAGCACGACGAAGCGCAGAAGATCTGGCGCACGGCGCTCAACGAAAACCCGGATCACGAAGTGCTGCTCGCCGTGATCCAGAAGTTCAAGCCCTGACCGCGCTTCGCTTCCTCCTCGCGCTGGCGCTGGCGGGTTGCGCCACGCCCGCCGCGCTCACGCCGCCTGACCTGGGTTCGGTTCCCGCTGCTTTCGAGATGGCCGGCCGCATCTCGGTGCGCCAGGGCCAGAGCGGAGAGATCGCGCGCCTGCGCTGGACGCATCGCGGGACCTCGGACATCTGGGTCGTGTCTTCGCCAGTGGGCAACGAAGTCGCGCGCATCGATTCGAACACGCAGGGCGCGCGCCTCACGCGCGCCGATGCGATCCCCATGGAAGCCGAAAGCTTCGCCGCGCTCACCGAGAATCTCCTGGGCGCGCGCCTCGAACCGGCCGACATGGCGCGCTGGCTGCACGGCGAGCCCGCATCTCGCGACGCGGCCGGCTGGCAGGTGAGCATCGACGAATCCCAGCCCGCGGGCCGCGTGCAACTCGCGCGCCGCATCACCGCCACTCGCGGGGACGTCGTCGTGAAGCTCGTGGTCGACGACTACCGCGTGCTGGAGTAGCCGTGCAGCTCGACGGCCCTGACTTCCTCGCGCCCGCGAAGCTGAATCTCTTCCTGCATGTCATCGGTCGCCGCGCCGATGGCTACCACCTGCTGCAGAGCGCGTTCACCCTGATCGATCACGCCGATCGCTTGCGCTTCCGGATCCGCGACGACGGCGCCATCCACCGCGTGAACGCGGTGGCGGGTGTTCCCGAGGAGGAAGACCTCGCGATCCGCGCCGCCCGCCTGCTACAGGCGTCATCCGGAACCGGGCTGGGGGCCGACATCGAGCTCGAAAAGCGCATTCCCATGGGGGGCGGGCTGGGGGGCGGAAGCTCGGATGCGGCCACGGTCCTCCTCGCCCTCGACCGCCTCTGGGGGACGAACCTGGGCAGGCCGCGCCTGAGGGAGCTGGGCGCCCAATTGGGGGCCGATATCCCGTTCTTCATCTTCGGGCGGGCGGCCTGGGTCGAGGGAGTCGGCGACGTCCTGAGGCCCCTGGAGGTACCCCCGCGTTGGTACGTGGTCCTGGTCCCCCCGACCCTGGTCCCCACCCCTGAAATCTTCCGGGCTCCAGAATTGACCCGAAACACCGAAGCCCTTAAAATAGAAGACTTTTCAGCGCGTCTGGCGGGTCAAAAGCTTCGCAACGACCTGCAGCCGGTTGTCCTTTCGCGATATCCCGAAGTGCGCCGCCATCTCGAATGGCTCGCGAGCCAGGGCGAGGCGCGGATGACAGGGTCCGGAGGATGCGTCTTCGCGGGGTACGATTCCCGCGAGCAAGCCGAACGCGCGCTGGCTGCGCGGCCGGCCTCGATGCAGGGATTTGTCGCCCGGGGAATCGAGCAGCATCCGCTGGGCGCAGAGTAACGGGACTCCACAGGGGAGTAGCCAAGTTGGTTAAGGCACCGGATTTTGATTCCGGCATGCGAGGGTTCGAATCCTTCCTCCCCTGCCACGAATTGCAGCATTGCCCAGGGGACGAGTGAGCCATGGCCTTCGACAACCTGATGGTGTTCACGGGGAATGCGACCCCGAAGCTCGCGCAGGAAGTCGCGCGCAAGCTGAACGTCACGCTGGGCAAGGCGACCGTCGCGAAGTTCAGCGACGGCGAGATCATGGTCGAGTTGCTGGAGAACGTCCGCGGCAAGGACTGCTTCATCCTCCAGTCGACCTGCGCGCCGACCAATGATCACTTGATGGAAGTGTTGATCATGGCCGATGCACTGCGGCGATCGAGTGCCGCGAGGATCACGGCGGCGTTGCCGTATTTCGGCTACGCGCGCCAGGACCGCCGTCCGAGGAGCGCACGCGTTGCGATCTCGGCCAAGGTGGTCGCGAACATGTTGACGGTCGCTGGCGTGGACCGCGTGCTGACGATGGACCTGCACGCCGACCAGATCCAGGGGTTCTTCGACCGGCCGGTGGACAACGTCTATGCGACGCCCATCCTGCTGGGAGACCTGTGGAAGCACGGGTACAAGAACCAGGTGGTGGTTTCGCCGGACGTCGGCGGCGTGGTGCGGGCGAGGGCGATCGCGAAGCGGCTGGAAAGCGACCTCGCGATCATCGACAAGCGGCGCCCGCGGCCCAATGTCGCGACGGTGATGAACATCATCGGCGACGTGAACGGACGCACGTGCGTGATCATGGATGACATGGTCGACACCGCGAACACGCTGTGCGAAGCAGCGAAGGCGTTGAAGGAGCAGGGCGCGATCCGCGTGGTCGCGTATTGCACGCACCCGGTGCTTTCGGGGCCCGCGATCAGCCGGATCGAGAATTCGGTGCTCGACGAGCTGGTGGTGACGGACACCATCCCGCTCAAGCCGGAAGCCGAGGCGTGCAAGAAGATCCGCCAGATCAGCGTCGCGGGATTGCTGGCGGAGACGATGCGAAGAATTTGTGAGGAGAGCTCGGTGAGCTCTCTGTTCGTGGAGTAGTCGCAGTACTAACCATGCAGCGAGTCTGGTCGCGGACCGTTGCAGCAAACTGGAGAAGTTAACCGTGAAGATCACTGTCAAAGCCGAAACGCGGAGCGTTCAGGGCACGGGTGCGAGCCGCCGCCTGCGCCGCGATTCGTTGGTACCGGGCGTGCTGTATGGCGCCGGCAAGGACGCCGTGCAGCTCCAGCTCGACCACAAGACCCTGTGGTTCCAGCTGAAGAACGAAGCCTTCCACGCTTCCATCCTCGACATCGAGGCGGGCAGCGAGAAGACGCAATGCCTGCTGCGCGATTACCAGATGCACCCGTTCCGTCCGATCATCCTGCACGTGGACTTCCAGCGCGTCGCCGCGGACAAGAAGATCCACATGAAGGTCCCGCTGCACTTCGTGAACGCCGAGATTTCCCCGGGCGTGAAGGGCGCGGGCGGCATCGCGCAGCACATCATGATCGAGCTCGAGATTTCGTGCCTGCCCAAGGACCTGCCGGAGTTCATCACGGTGGACCTCAAGGATCTCCAGGCGGGCCACTCGCTGCACCTTTCGGGGCTCACGCTCCCGGCGGGCGTGGAAGCCGTGGGTCACAAGGGCGAAGACCCGACCGTCGCGACCATCGTGATCCCGAAGGTGATGACCGCGGACGAGGAAGCTGCCGAAGCCGCAGCCGCCGCCGCAGTCTCGGCCGCGGATGTCCCGACGCTTGCCCAGAAGTCGCCCGAGGAAATTGCCGCCGAACAGGCTGCGAAGGACTCGAAGGGTGGCGGCGGCAAGGACAAGGACAAGAAGTAAGGCCTCCGGCCTGCCGAAAGCAATCGCGCCCGCCGGTAACCCCGGCGGGCGTTTTGTTTCAACGCCTGTTTGATTGAGGACGCCTGTCCAACAATGGACCCTATTCGACTCATCGTCGGGCTCGGCAATCCGGGCCGCGAGTACGAACGCACGCGCCACAACGCGGGCTTCTGGTGGGTCGATGCGATCGCCGAGAGCAAGCGCACCGATTGGAAGAAGGAAACGAAGTTCGCGGGGCACACGGCGAAAGTCGAGGAGGGCGGCCGCGATTTCTGGCTGCTCAAGCCCGCGACGTACATGAACGAGTCGGGGCGCAGCGTGGCCGCGCTCATGCGCTTCTACCGGATCGAGCCGGGTGAATTGCTCGTCGTGCACGATGAGCTCGATCTGCCGCCGGGCACCATCCGCCTGAAGAAGGGCGGGGGCACCGGCGGCCACAATGGCCTCACCGACATCGGTGAGGTGCTGGGCACGAAGGATTTCTGGCGCCTGCGCATCGGCATCGGCCATCCGGGCGACAAGGATCGCGTGCCCGACTACGTGCTCGAGAAGGCGCGTCGCGAAGAGCAGGCGATGATCGATCCCGCCTTCGACCGCAGCCTCGAACTGCTCACGCGCCTCACGACCGGACGCCTCCAGGACGCCATGTCGTGGCTGCACACCTCCCCCGAGGACGAAGCCAAACGCAAGGCCGCGCTCGAAGCGCGCGCCATGAACAAGGAACCGAAGCAATGAGTCTGCAATGCGGCATCGTGGGGCTTCCCAACGTCGGCAAGTCGACGCTCTTCAACGCGCTCACCAAGGCGGGCATCGCGGCCGAGAACTATCCGTTCTGCACGATCGAGCCCAACGTGGGCGTGGTCGAGGTACCTGATCCGCGCCTGAAGCAGCTCGCTTCGATCGACAAGCCGCTCAAGGTGATCCCGGCGATCGTCGAGTTCGTGGACATCGCGGGCCTGGTCGCCGGCGCGTCGAAGGGCGAAGGCCTCGGCAACCAGTTCCTCGCCAACATCCGCGAGACGCATGCCATTGCGAACGTGGTGCGCTGCTTCGAAGACGGCAACGTGATCCACGTGAACAACAAGGTCGATCCGATCGCCGACATCGAGGTGATCCACACGGAGCTGGCACTCGCCGACATGCAGTCGATCGAGAAGGCCAAGCACCGCTTCGGCAAGACCCTGCGCTCGGGCGACAAGGAAGCGATGAAGATGGTCCCGCTGCTCGAGCGCGTGGAAAAGTCGCTCGACGGCTTTCATCCGGTGCGCGCGATGGGTCTCACGGCCGACGAGCTCGCGATGCTCCGGCCGCTGCAGCTGCTCACCGCGAAGCCTGCGCTCTACATCGCCAACGTGGGCGAGCACGGCTTCAAGGACAACCCGCTCCTCGAGCGCGTGAAGGAATACGCGAAGAAGGAAGGCGCGCCGGTCGTGGCCGTGAGCGCGAAGCTCGAAGCGGAAATCGCCGACCTCTCCGAAGAGGAGAAGGAGCTGTTCCTCTCCGACATGGGCATGACCGAGCCGGGACTCGATCGCGTGATCCACGCGACCTACGACCTGCTCGGCCTGCAGACGTACTTCACCGCGGGCGAGAAGGAAGTGCGCGCCTGGACCATCCACAAGGGCGACACCGCCCCGCAGGCCGCGGGCGCGATCCACACCGACTTCGAGAAGGGCTTCATCCGTGCCGAAGTGATCGCCTTCGACGAGTACGTGCGCCTTGGCGGCGAAGCCAAGTCCAAGGAGGCAGGCAAGATGCGCCTCGAGGGCAAGGAATACGTCGTGAAGGATGGCGACGTGATGCACTTCCGCTTCAACGTCTGACCCGGCTAGGGCATCATCGCGGGATGAATTCATTCATCCCGTCGCTCACGTGGCTGCGGTCCTACCAGGGACCGTGGCTCAAGGCCGACGTCGCCGCAGGGCTCACCGCCGCGGCGATCGTCATTCCGAAGGCGATGGCCTACGCGACCATCGCGGGGCTGCCGGTGCAAGTGGGCCTCTACACCGCCTTCGTGCCGATGATCATCTACGTGCTGCTCGGCACGTCGAACACGCTCAGCGTTTCCTCCACGACGACGATCGCGATCCTCACAGGCGCCGCGTTGGGCGAGATCGCGCAGGCGCAGCCGGGCACGAGCCTCATGACCGCGACCGCAACGCTGGGCATCCTCGTCGGCGCGATCCTCATCGCCGCGCGCGTGCTGCGCCTGGGCTTCGTCGCGAATTTCATTTCCGATCCCGTGCTCACCGGCTTCAAGGCCGGCATCGGGCTCGTGATCGTCGTGGACCAGTTGCCCAAGCTCCTCGGCGTGAAGATCCACAAGGAAGGTTTCTTCCACGACGTGGCCGCGATCTTCGCGAAGCTGCCCGACGCATCGACACCCACCATCGCAATCGCGGTGGCGACGTTCGTCATCATCATCGTCTTCGAGAAGTTCGTTCCGCGCGCGCCCGCGCCGCTCGTGGCCGTGGGAGGCGGTGTCGCCGCGTCCATCCTGCTTGCGCTCGAGTCGCGCGGCGTGAGCCTCGTCGGCGCGATCCCCGGCGGGCTTCCGGCCCTCACGTTGCCCGACCAGTCACTCGTGCTGCAGCTCTGGCCCGCGGCCCTGGGCATCGCGCTCATGAGCTTCACCGAGACGATCGCGGCGGGACGCGCCTTCGTGCGGAAAGGCGATCGACGCCCGGACGCAGGCCAGGAACTGGTGGCGACCGGCGCGGGCAACGCGGTGGGCGCCTTCTTCGGCGCGATGCCCTCGGGCGGCGGCACGTCGCAGTCGAACGTGAACCTGGTTGCTGGAGCGCGCACGCAGGCCGCGCAGTTCGTCACGGCGTTGACCACGCTCGCGACGATGCTGTTCCTCGCTCCCGTGATGGCGGCCATTCCGAACGCGACGCTCGCGGCCGTGGTGATCGCCTACTCGGTGGGACTCATCAGCCCGGCCGACATCGCGGCAATCCGCCGCGTGCGCACGCTCGAATTCCGCTGGGCCATCGCGGCCTTCGCAGGTGTGGTGCTGCTCGGCACGCTCAAGGGAATCCTCGTTGCCGTCGTGCTCTCGATGGCGAGCCTGCTCATGCTCGCGAACAACCCGGCCGTGCGCATCCTCGCGCGCGTGCCCGGCACGAAGGGCTGGCGTCCCCGCACTGACGAGCATCCCGAGTACGAAGCGCTTCCGGGCCTGCTCGTCATGCGGCCCGAAGGCCGCATCTACTTCGGCAATGCATCCGTCGTCGGGGAGAAGCTGAATGCCGCTGTCGTCGCGGAGAAGCCCACGGTCCTCCTGATTGACGGCAGCGCAGTCCCCGGTTTCGAATACACCGCGCTCAACATGTTCGTCGACGGAGACGCGCGCCTGCACGAGCAAGGTGTCGAGATGTGGCTCGCCGAGCTCAATCCGGAAGGCCTCGATCTCGTGCGCCGCTCGGCGCTGGGCGAGCGCCTGGGCGAAGCGCGCATGTTCCGGACGGTGGAAGAAGCCGTCGATGCTTACCTCAAGCGGAGAGCTGCATGAGCAATGAAAAGCCCCGGCGCGAGCCGATCCTCGATCCGATCGAACGCGTCTCGGAGATGTGCTTCGGTCTCTTCATGGCGCTCACGTTCGTGGGCGCGGTGTCGGTTGCGACCGGCGGGCGCGACGAGGGCCGCATGATGCTCGCCGCGGCGCTGGGCTGCAATCTCGCCTGGGGGCTCGTCGACGCGGTGATGTATCTCGTGCGGACGATCACCAATCGCGGGCGCGAACGCAACCTTGCGATCGCCGCGCACGATGCGCCCGGTGGCGGCGCGCTCGCGGTCCCCGAGCGCCCGCGCCTCGAAATGCGCGACTACACCGGCGCGGTGGGCATCTTCTTCATCGTCGTACTCTCCACGTTCCCGGTCGCGCTGCCCTTCGTGCTGATGTCGAACATGGCCAACGCGCTCCTCGTCTCGCGCATCCTTTCGCTCGCGATGCTCTTCGGCGGCGGTATCGCGCTGGGGCGCTACGCGGGATACGGCGGATACAAGGCGGGCTTCACGCTGATGGGCGTGGGCATGTTCCTCACGGCCGCGATCATCGCGCTCGGCGGATGAGGGCCGCGGCGATCTTCGCAGCGGCGTTCGGGTGCGCGGTGGTTTGCGTGCAAGCCCAGGAACCCGCGCAACCTTCGGGCCGGCGCGCTGCCCGCCCCAATCTTCCCGACTGGGAGTTCGCGACCACCGGCTACTGGAACGCGCCGCGCGGGGGCGACGACTACGGTTCCGCGATCCTCGCCGCCAATCGCGGCCCGCTGCACCTGGAGGCCCGCTTCAACTACGAAGCCGTGCACGCGCAGTCGGCGTTCGTGGGCTGGACTTTTTCGGGCGGCAAGGGCGTGGAGTGGGAGTTCACGCCGATCCTCGGCGCGGTCACCGGTGCGACGAAAGGCCCCATCGCCGGATTCGAGGGTTCGATCGCCGGCGATCGCTGGGACTTCTACATCGAGGCCGAGTACGTGCGCGACCGCAGCGACGAGACCTCGAGCTACACATACGCGTGGAGCGAACTTGGGTTTCGCCCCGCGCCGTGGCTGCGCGTGGGCCTCGTCGCGCAACGCACGCGGGCGTTCGGAGGCGACCGCGACCTGCAGCGCGGCGGCCTCGCGCAATTCACGCACGGGTCGTTCACGCTGGGCGCGTACTGGTTCAACCCGGGTTCTTCCGACCAGGTCGTCATCGTGTCTGTAGGCGCGACCTTCTAGATCCTGCAACGTGCCTGACAATCCGTAACACGCAGCGACGCGCACACACCTAGACTGCACGCATGATCCGATTCCTTTCAGCGCTCCTGCTTTCGCTTGCCGCGACGTTGCCCGCGCATGCCGCGGCGCCGCAGGCGGCCGATCCGAAGGTATTGCGGATCCTCTTCATCGGCAACAGTCTCACCTACACCAACGACCTGCCCAGCCGGCTCGCGCGCGTGGCCCAGGCAACGGGACGCGAGGCCCACGTGAAGATGATCGCGCGTGCGGACTTCAGCCTCGAGGATCACTGGACCCAGAAGACCGCGACCGATGCGCTCGCCGCCGAGAAGTGGGACGTCGTCGTGCTGCAGCAAGGCCCTTCGACGCGCGCAGACAGCCGCGAGGAATTGATCGCGTCGACGAAGCGCTTTGCCGAAGTGATCCGGAAGGCCGGGGCGAAGCCCGCGATCTACATGGGTTGGCCGCGCGCGGGACGCAAGGAAGATTTCCTCGCGGTGATCGAAGCCCACCGGGCCGCCGCCGCCGCTGCCGACGCGATCCTCATTCCGGCGGGCGAGGCCTGGATGCGCGCGCTCGCCGAGCAGCCGCGCCTGAGGCTCTACAGCGACAGCCTGCATCCCACGGTGGCCGGAAGCGACCTCGCGGTCCTGACCCATTACTTCTCGCTGTTCCCTGCCGGGCCCCAGGAATTCACGGAGGCCTACGTCTCCAAGATCGACGCCGTTTTGAGCATCCCGAACGGCCGCCGCGACCTCTTCTTCGACGCGGCTACCCGCGCAATCGACTCGCCCCTCGCAATCCAGTAAAATCACGGGTTCTTCGGCGAGTTAGCTCAGTGGTTAGAGCAGCGGAATCATAATCCGTTGGTCCGGGGTTCAAATCCCTGACTCGCCACCAATTCCCCAGCGCACGACCCGACACATGCATGACGGGTCGTGCCTATGGCACCCGGATCGCCGTGGTTGTCAGGGTCGCGTCGAAGACCAGCGTCTTCGGCCACGGGGGCCAGTTCACCCCCAGCGACGCGTCGTTCGGATCACCGCTGCGTGCAAAAGCGCCGATGCTGCGCATCATGGCGTCTGACAGGGCCAAGCGCCCCGCCCGGTTGGCTTTGGTGAACATGACGTTGGCCCATACCGACGGCCCGAAATTCCCGAACACGAAGGCCAGGTCGAACGCATGGGCCGCGCCGAAGATTTCATTGAACGGCGCCGGCTCGCGATCCCAATCGAAACTGTAGTACCAGACGTTGCCTTGTTGCGTCTTCAACGCGCCCAACACGTTGTCGCGCAGCGGCTTGAACCAGAAGTTGTTGAGCACATCCATGCGCGCGTTGTAGCCGGTGCCGGGTTTATCGGTCGGCAGGTAAGCCGCGGGAATCCATTGCTCGAGTTTCGTCGCCGCAGGTGCGTCGGGGTCGTAGCTGAAGGCGATCGAGAAGACCTGTTCGTCGGTGAGCAAACGGCCGCTGATGCCACCCAACGCCGGCGCCAGCGACAGCAGGCCCGGGAACAGCTTGCCCTCGTCGCGCGTATTGCCCGCCAGCACGGGCACCTTCAAATAGTGGCCGGCCTTGATGGCGTCGATGGGGCTCTCGGGCAGAACATGGCCGTCAGGCACCGGATTCGATCCCGACAATCCTGCGGGCTTGAGCTTGGCGAGCACGGTGGATAGCACGACGTCGGCGCTCTTGCCGCGAAGATAGCTCGCGATCTCGTCGGCTTTGCGCGAGGCGATGTAGGTCTGCGCGGTCGCCGCATCAGTGGCCAGGCCGTCGGCGATCAACAGATGGGTGAGCAGCAGATTCGCCTGGGTCTCGAAGAGCGCCGCGGGGTACAGCACGGGAAAGGCGCCGGGCGGCAGGTCTTGCGCGCGCGAGATGCCACCGCTGAGCGGCAGCACGCGATGCACGAGCGAGGGACTGGCCTTGACGACCAGCGGCGATGTCATCAGCGCATAGACGTTGACGGCGCCGGCCGACTCGCCCATCAGCGAGACGTTGCCGGCATCGCCGCCGAAGCTCGCGATGTTGCGATTGATGAACTGCAGCGACTTGATGATATCGAGCAGCGCGAAGTTGCCCGAGTCCTGCAGGGGGTCGCCGGTTCGCAGGTGCGGCGAGCGGAAGAAGCCCAGCACGCCAAGCCTGTAGTTGACCGTGACGACGACGGCATTGGCCGTCCTGGCGAGCATGGCGCCGTCGTAGAGCGGGTCCGCGGTATAGCCGGTGATGTTGCTGCCGCCATGAACGAACACGATCACCGGCAGCTTCTGCGTCGCGGTGGCGGGGCGCCAGATGTTGAGATAGAGGCAGTCTTCGGAGCCGACGAACTTGTCGAGGCTGGCGCCGATGGTGGCGTCGTAGCGATTGTTCAAGCCGGGGCCGTAGAGGCGTCCCAACGAAGCGCAGGCATTGGCGAACTGTTGCGTGAGCCTGGGCGACGTCCAGGGCAGCGCATCGGCCGGCGCTTTCCATCGCAGTGCCGCCACCGGCGGTCTCGCGTAGGGGATTCCCTTCCACGAATACGTACCGCGGGTCGCAGCGTCGTCGTTGCCGACGATCACGCCGAGCGTGGTCGTGCGCCGCGCGGGCGTCGCGGGGGTCTCGCCATGGGCCAATCCGTTCAACAACACTGCTGCCGCAAACAGGCTCGCGGTCCACGTGGCTTTAGGCATCGATACTCTCCTCCAGGCATCCTGTTAGTCGGCCTTCCGGAAACATTCTTATTTAATTCAATTAGATATCCAGCGGCCGTTCGGCAATGTTCACTATGTCCGTAGTGAATATGGACACGATGAATAAAATGATACCTAATTACCGCAGCCGGGACCCATATCCGGCGCGCAGCCGGATCCATATCCGGCGCCAACCAGCCGACTCCTGGAGGAGGAAATATGAAAGCCAAAACGAGAAGATGCGTCCTGCATGCAAGCTTGTTGTTGTCCTTTCCCTGGTGCGGATTCGCGTTGGCCCAAAGTGCGGCGCCGGACCCCAAGAACAAACCCGATGAGACGAAGCAGGAAGTCACGACCGTCGAAACCGTCGTTGTCACCGCGGAGCGTCGCAGCAGGCCGCTGCAGACCTCTCCGATTTCGGCGACCGTCCTCAGCGGCGACGATCTGGCCAACAAGGGCATCACCGTTGTCGACCAGCTGATGTTCGTCACGCCGTCGGCGACCGTGAACAATTTCGGCCAGGGTATCGACTTCAACATTCGCGGCATCGGCAAGGGCGAGCACAACTCGCAGACCACCACGGGTGTCGTCACCTATCGCGACGGAGTCGCCACGTTTCCCGGCTACTTCACTGGCGAACCGTACTACGACATCGCGACGGTGGAGATACTGCGCGGTCCGCAAGGAACGTTCGTGGGCCAGAACGCCACCGGCGGCGCGGTCTTCGTGACCTCGAACGACCCGATCATCGGCGGTGGGCACTCCGGCTACGTGCAGGGACAGCTCGGGAACTACAACGACTTCGGCCTGCAAGGCACGCTCAACATCCCCCTCGCCGACACGCTAGCCGCACGCGTTGCATTCAACACCGAGGACCGCGACAGTTTCTGGAACATCGACGGTCCCTACACGGGTAGCGATGCGCGCTTGCGCTTGCGTAGTGCCCGGGTCGGCCTGAATTGGCAACCCAATAGCGCGCTCACCGTGCTGTTCAAGACGGACTACAGCCACCTCGACTTTGGCGCCTATCCGGCCGATCCCGTCAATGGAGCGAACGACCTGTTCGATGTCACGGCCAATGCCGAACTGAGGGCAGTGGACTGGCTCGTCCGCTCCGTGCTGCATGTCGACTATCGATTCGCCAATGGCCTCCTGTTGCGTTCAATCAGCGGCTACCAGAAGGGCAATACCCAATATCGCACGGACCTCGACGGCACCAGGACGGGCAACAACACGTTCCGCGATTCGGTGGACGAGCGGATCTACTCGCAGGAGTTCAACCTGCTCTCGCCCAATGCAGGCTGGATGAAGTGGATCCTGGGCGCCTACTGGCAAAAGGACACCCTGGGCTTTCCGCCGAAGGAGTTCGTGATCGGCGTGCCGCCGGGAAGTCCCGCGAGCGAGTACGTGCTGGACGGCACCAATCCGAAGGAGACCTGGGCGGCGTTCGGCAAGATCGGCTTCGACCTGACAGATCGTCTCGAGCTCGAACTCGGTGGACGCTACACGCGAAGCACGACTGCCAACGATGTCAACGTCGTGCAATACGGCCTCCCGCTGAAGCAGATCCAGGAGGCCGAATACACCGACTTCTCGGGCAAGGCCGCGCTCAACTTCAAGCTCGACAGCAAGCAATTCCTGTATGCCTTCGCCGCTTCCGGCTTCCGCCCGGGCGGATTGAATGTTCCGGTGGGCCTCGGAATACCGCCTCCGTTCGACGAGGAAAAGGTCACCAGCTACGAGCTCGGATGGAAATCGATCTGGCTCGAGGGCAAGGTGCGCACGCAGCTCACGGCCTTCCACAACGACTACAAGAACTTCCAGGTGATCGTCGGCTATCCCACCTTCCCGACATTCGGCTTCGAGCTCAACGTGCCCGGCACGACGAAGATCTCCGGCTTCGAAGCGCAGGTGCAGGCGTCGCTCGACGACTGGAAATTCGACGCCGGACTCGGGGCGATGCGCAGCAGCCTGGGTCGCTTCTATGCGGTCGACCCGAGAGGCGCCTCGGTGGTGCCGTGCGATCCCAGCACGGGGCCTGCCAGTGCCAGCTGCATTGCGTTGGAGGGGCGCGATCAAACCTACGCGCCGGACCTGACATTCAATTTCGGGGTACAGCGGGAGTTCCGCGTCGGCGACGACATCATCACCCCGCGCTTCAACTACGGATACATCTCCGAGCAGTGGGCCACGCTGTTCCAGAACGAGTCTCGCGGCGATCGCATCGAGAGCCGCCGCATCGTCAATGCGCAGATCGCCTGGCTGCATGGGAAGTACCTTTGGACGCTGTACGGCACCAACCTCACCGACCAGCACTACGTGGCGGCAATCAACTCCGGCTTGCGTTTCGCCGGCGCGCCGCGCCAGTACGGGTTGCGCCTCGCGATGTCGTTCTGATCGGCACCTTCGCCACCTGATGTGATGCAAACCTATGCACTGACCATCGACAAGTTCCTGGATCACGCCGCCAAGTGGTCGCCATCGAGGGAAGTCGTCTGGAGCGAAGGAGGAGTAGCGCAGAGCCGCGTCGGCTATGCCGCATTGCGTGAGCGCAGCAATCGCCTGTCGGGTGCATTCAAGGCCCTGGGGCTGGCGCTGGGCGACCGCGTCGGCACTCTCGCGTGGAACACGCAGCACCATCTCGAGACGTACTACGCGACGATGAACGTGGGCCTCGTCTGCCACACGCTCAACCCGCGCTTCACAACCGCGCACCTGGCGGCGATCATCAACGAGGCGGAGGACCGAGTGCTCGCGGTAGCCTCCAGCCTCGTGCCGTTGCTGCGCGAGCTGGCGCCGCTTTGTCCGACACTCGAGCATGTCGTGTTGCTCGATGGCGGCCCGGGCGAGCTCACGTCGATCGAGGGCATGAAGGCGAAGCTGTGGTCGCACGATTCGTTACTGGAAACGCACGGTGCGCCGGTTGCCTGGGGCGAGTTCGACGAACAGGCGCCGGCGGGTCTTTGCTACACCTCCGGAACAACCGGCGCGCCGCGGGGCGTGCTCTACAGCCACCGAACCAACTACCTGCACACGTTGCGGGCACTGCAGGCCGATTCCATCGCGCTCACGAGCAAGGACGTCGTGCTGATTGCGGTGCCGATGTTCCATGCCAATGGCTGGGGCTTGCCTTTCATTGCTCCCGCAGCCGGAGCGAAGATCGTGCTGCCCGGTCGGCGCACGGATGGTCCCAGCCTGGCGACGCTGATGCGCGACGAGCGCGTCACGCTCGCCGTCGGCGTGCACACGTTGTGGCTGGGCGTGGTCGACCATGTCGAAACGAGTGGCCTGGAACTGCCGAGCCTCGAGCGCGTCCTCATCGGCGGTTCCCGATGCCCTGAAGCCCTGATCCGGCGCATCGAAACGTGCCTGGATGTCCAGGTGCAGACCAGTTGGGGCATGACCGAGCTGTCTCCGATGGGCACGATTTCTCCGCCTGGCGAGCGATGGTCCGAGGAGCGGGCGTCCGGCCGTGCGCCGATGGGCCTGGATCTCAAGCTCACCGACGCCAACGGCGCGGAATTGATGCCGCAACAAGGTGTGGTCGGGCATCTGAAGGTGAAGGGCGCGAGCGTTCTCGATCGTTACTACAAGGCGGGGGCCGATGCGCTGGACGAAGAGGGCTACTTCGGCACCGGAGATCTGGCGAGCCTCGATGAGGCCGGTAACCTGACCATTCGGGGACGCTCGAAAGACCTGATCAAGTCGGGTGGCGAATGGATCAATCCCGCGGAAATCGAAGACATCGTCGGTCGACTTCCCGCGGTCCGCCTGGTCGCGGTCGTCGGCAGGCCCGATCAAAAATGGGGTGAGCGCCCGGTTCTCGTCGTCGAGCTGCACGCGGGAGAATCATGCGCGCCCGAGATGCTGCTCGGATGCCTGCAAGGCAAAGTCGCGTCGTGGTGGATTCCTGACAGTGTCGTGCACATGGAATCCATTCCACTGGCCGCAACAGGAAAGATCGACAAGAATCGCCTGCGCATGGTCCTGGAGATGGCAGACTCGGTACCGAGCCGCGGCCGAAAAATTGACGCTCGTTGATGGTGCTGCCTAGACTATCAGCGCAGAATCCGGCACCGAAACTTGACGACGAAATGAACAAACCCTCAAAGAAGAGAGTGCTTCGCACGAAGTCCGACCAGCGTGCCGACAGCATCGAGCAGATCCTGGACGCGGCCGAGTACCTCTTTTCAAAGAGCGGCCTGCATGGCGTGAGCTTGCGCGATGTGGCCAAGCAAGTCGGAATCCACACCACGCTGGTCCACTACTATTTCAAGGACAAGCAGAATCTCTTCGAGTCGGTATTCGCGCGTCGCGCCGCGGTCAGCAGCGAAGGACGCATGGAGGCGTTGGAGAAGTACGAAGCCGAGGCGGGGGACAAGCCGACTGTCGAAGGTGCGTTGCGTGCGTTCCTGGATACCGACCTGGATCTCTACGTCCAGCGCGGCGAGTACTGGATGAACTACGCGGCCTTCTGTGCCCGGGTGAGCAATACGCCCGAGGGCGCCGTGCTGATGGACGTGCATTTCGATCCGGTCGTGCTCAAGCTTCTTTCGATCATCAAGCGCGCGCTTCCCGATCATTCCGACGCGGACATTTTCTGGGGCTATCACTTCGTGACCGGCGCACTGATGAACACCTATGCCCGGACCGGACGCATCGACCGGCTCTCGGGAGGGCTGTGCCGCTCGGATGATTTTGCGGCGGTCAAGCAACGCATGGCCAAGTTCATGGCCGCGGGTTTCCTCGCGCTCGATAAGCGTCCGGATAAAGCGCAGTAAGCGCGGCGGCGGACGCCGCCACGTTTTATTTCTTCAGAGTCGGCGAAAGCAACCCGGCGTTCCAATTCCAGGGTGTCTCCGCGTTCGCCCGGCGCCGGCGGACGGCTTCCTCATGCAGCTCGAACATGCCCGGCATCAGACGCCGTGAAATCCGCGGCACATCGTCGAAGTGCATGTAGGAAGAGGTCGTCCCATAGCGCGACCAGTCCGCCTCTCCTTTTGCGCGCGGTTCACCGGTGCGTGCAAAGCTCGCCCAGTAGTTGAGCATCGCTTCGGACATCCGTGCCTCGGCGGCGTCGGTGGGAATCCTGGGCCAGAGCGCGGGTGTGCGATGTGCTGTTCCGAACACATACGGCAACTCGCTCGCGTGAAAGGCATGCAGGCCCGCGGCGTCGGCTGCCGGATAACCATGGTCGAAGAGATAGAGGTACGAGGGCTGGCCGATCGCCTCCTGGTTTCGTACGAGGCGTTCCGCAGTCCAGCCATAGAGGGCGTCACGCGCGGTGGCGAACACGCTTTCCTGCATGTTGGTGCTCGGATACAAGCGAAGGAATTCATCGGCCAGGTCGCCGTAACGCTCGCGGATGACGGCCTCATACTTTTCAGCCGTTGCCGGCGGCGGCGGCGCGAGGAAGGTCAGCGAGCGAATTTCTCCGCTGTTGAATCCCGCAAGCAGCGGCACCGGCGCTTGTTCGCCGCGCTCGAAGACATCCACCAGCTGGCGCGGCAGCACGTGGCCGTCGATGGTGGCGAACGGCGCGAATCCCATCGCGGCGGCCGCTTCCGTCAGCTCCTGCGCGTTCGCCCCCCGAAGGACCGCGATGTTGCGCGCATGAAGAGCACCTGCCAGGCGCGCGCCGGATTCCTGCGAAGGCCGTTCGCCGAAGCGCGCTTCCTTCAGCTCCGGTGTCGAAATCATGTACGCGCTTTGCGCAATGGCTTTCGCAAACAGTCCCCGTGCCTGCGGAGCCGCCATCAGGTACATCACGCTCAGTGCGCCGGCGGACTCGCCCGCGATGGTGACGTTCGATGGATCGCCGCCGAAGGCCCCGATGTTGGCGCGCACCCACTGCAGGGCTGCAATCTGGTCGAGCAGCCCGTAGTTTCCGGACACGCCCTGCGCGGATTCCCGGCTGAGTTCCGGATGAGCAAGGTAGCCCAGCACACCCATTCGATAGTTGATCGACACGACGATGATCCCGCGCCTGGCCAACTGCGCTCCGTCGTACAGGGATTCCTTGCTCGCTCCCTTCACCAGCGCGCCGCCGTGAATCCAGATAAACACCGGCGCACGAGACGCTTCTGCAGGCGCCCAGACATTCAGGCTCAGGCAGTCCTCGCTCGTCGGCGTGATGTCCTGTGTGTAGAGGTTGGCGACGCGCGTCGGGGGCTGAATGCAGGCGGGGCCGAACTGGCTTGCCTGCAAGCGCCCGCTCCAGGGCTGCCTTGGCACCGGCGGCTTCCAGCGCAACGGGCCAACGGGCGGCGCCGCATAGGGGATGCCTTTGAATACATGCAAGGCATCTTGCTGAAGACCCTGGAGCTCGCCGGTGGCCGTGGTCACGACCGGACCGAGCCTCGCTTGGGATGTCGATGACACGACGGCTTCTTTCTCGGAACTGAAACAGGCCTGAGCCGCCAGGCCGGCAGTCATCGCCAGGCAGGCGCATACGCGACGCGCGTTCATTTTCGGTCTCCTCCGGAAATCGGCCAGTCGATGCTGGCTCGGCAATCCGATTTAGTTTATTTTCACTGCGGTGTCAATATTCATTCATGATAGAGTTTCATTGCTGGCGTCCTAAATAGCTAATTAATTCAGATGTTTGCGGCTGGCTTCCTGCAAGGGCAGGCCTGCACGCAGACCGACAAACCCGCTCTAAGGAGGAGTCCAAATGCTTGCTGCCCGCTGCGCCATTCAGGTTGCCGCTCCCCTGCTGACCCTGCTGACAGGCCTGGCCCAGGCCGCGCCGGTGAAGATCGGCGTGCTCGAGACTCTGTCGGGTCCGCAGGCTTCGACCGGCCAGGCATACCGTGCCGCCGTGCGCTATGCCGTCGACAAGCTCAATGCCGAAGGCGGCTGGAACGGCCAACCCGTGCAACTGCTGGAGTACGACAACCAGGGCGGCCCCGCCGGAGCCTCGGACAAGCTCAAGGCTGCCGCGGCCGATGGCGTGCAGATCGTCGTTCAGGGAGGCTCTTCGGCCATCGGCGGGCAGATCACCGAAGACGTGCGCAAGCACAACCTTCGCAATCCGGGCAAGGAGATCGTCTACATCAACGTCGGCGCCGAGGCGCTGGAGCTCACGGGCGAGAAGTGCAACTTTCACCACTTCCGCTTCGCCGGCAACGCGCAGGTGCGCACCAAGGTGCTCGTCCAGGCGATGAAGCAGGCGAACACGCTGGGCACGCGCGTGTATGCGATGAACCAGAACTATTCCTGGGGGCAGGACATGGAGCGCGCCATCGTCGACAACGCGGGCGTCGGCGGATACCAGGTGGTCGAGAAGACGCTGCACGACGTGAACAAGATCCAGGACTTCGCGCCCTACATCGCCAAGATCAGCGCCTCGGGGGCCGACACGGTCATCACCGGCAATTGGTCCAACGACCTGCTGCTGATGATGAAGGCATCGAAGGCCGCGGGACTCAAGGTTCGCTTCGGCACCGTCTTCCTCGACCAGGTGGGCAACATCGCCAATGCGGGGGAACAGGCGGCCGGGCACTTCGTCGCCCAGACCTTCAACCCCGAGGCGGCCGGGGCCGAAGGAGACCGATTCGTGGCGGACTACAAGGCCAAGACAGGCCGCAACCCGGTCGCGACCGAGCCGCAAACGGTGTTCGGCATGGAGATGGTGGCCGATGCCCTCAAGCGCACCAAGCCCGAAGGCGGTGCGCTCAACGTCAACGCGCTCGCGCGCAACCTGGAAACCGCGCGGCTGAAAACGCCGATGGGCGTGACCAGCATGCGCGCCAGCGATCACCAGGTGCTCCTGCCCGTGGTCGTGTCGGTGGTGTCCGCGGATGCCAAGTACAAGGCCGATGACACGGCGCTGGGATTCAAGCCGGTGAAGACGTTCACGGCCGAAGAAGCGGCGGTCCCCGCGCAGGCCAGTTGCAAGATGCAGCGTCCGAGCTGATCGAAGCCGCGCACCGCTGACCGACCTGGGCCGAGGCCGTGGACGCTTTTCTCTTCTCGCTCCTGAACGGGACGGTCTACGGCCTGTTGCTGTTCATGGTGTCGGCCGGGCTCACGCTGGTGTTCGGGATGATGGGCGTGCTGAACTTCGCGCACGCCTCGTTCTACATGCTGGGCGCCTACTTCGCCTACGCGCTGCAAGGTCTGGTCGGCTTCGGCCCGGCCGTCGCGTTGGCCACCCTGCTGTCGGGCGGCGTCGGCGTGATCGTGGAGCGCTGGTTCCTGCGGCGCGTGCATCACCACGGACACGCGCATGAGCTGCTGCTCACCTTCGGGCTGGCGTTCATCATCGCCGAGACGATCAAGCTGTTCTTCGGCAACTACCCCGTCGACTACCGCATTCCTCCGGCACTTGATTTTGCCGCGTTCACCATCGGCCGCCAGCAGTATCCGATGTACCGCGTGCTGATGGCGGCCGTGGCGATCGCGATGTTCGCGGCGCTCTACCTGCTGCTGACGCGCACGCGCATAGGCATCGTCGTGCGCGCAGCGATCCACAAGCCCCGCATGGCGCAGGCGCTCGGACACAACGTTCAGCTGGTCTTCATGGGGGTCTTCGGCGTGGGCGCTGCGTTAGCCGGATTGGCCGGTGCTGTCGCGGGCGCCTTCTACACCACGAACCCCAACATGGCGCTGGAGGTTGGCGTGATGGTGTTCGTGGTCGTCGTCGTGGGCGGGCTGGGTTCGCTGGGTGGCGCCATGCTCGCGTCGTTGTTGATCGGCATCGTCACCTCGCTGGCGGTGGGCGTCGATCGCAGCCTGGCCGACCTGCTGGCCATCGTTGGCGCGGGTGCGTGGGCGCAAGGCGTGGGCGGTTTGTTGACGTTGAAGCTGTCGAGCCTCGCCGCCACGCTGCCATTTGCCCTGATGCTGTTGATCCTGCTCGTTCGACCGCGCGGCTTGATGGGCGAAGAGTCGTGACCTGATGCGCGCTTCCCTTGTCGTTTGCATCATCGGGCTCGTGTTGCTGGCGGTGCTGCCCGCCGTGCTGCCGGCCCGTCTGCTCATCGCGTCGATCCAGATGCTCGTCGCAGCCTTGTTCGCGAGCGCCTACGCACTGCTCAGCGGGCGGGCCGGCATGCTGTCCTTCGGCCACGCGGCTTACTTCGGCACCGGCGCGTTCGCGACCGTTCACGCGATGAATGCCTTCGGCGGCACGGGCCTCTTGCCCACGCCCTTGTTGCCGGTGGTCGGCGCGATCGCCGGGCTGGGGGTGGGCATCGTGGCCGGCTGGTTCGCCACCCAGCGCGGCGGCACGGCCTTCGCGATGATTACCCTCGCCATCGCCGAGCTGCTGCATGCGCTGGCGCCGCAGTTGAAGGGCCTGTTCGGCGGCGAGGCCGGCATTTCGGCGATGCGCGCGCCGGCGTTGGGCCTCACCTTTGGCTCGACCCTGCAGGTCTACTACCTCACGCTGGCGTGGGTGCTGTTGTCGATCGGCCTGCTCTACTTCCACACCCTCACGCCGGCAGGCCGCCTGACGCTCGCCTTGCGCGAGAACGGGCATCGCCTGCGCTTCCTGGGCTACAACGTTCACGGCCTGGGCGTGTCTGCTTTCGCGATCTCGGCAATGTTCTCGGGCCTCGCGGGCGGCTTGCAGGTCCTGAGCAACGAGGCCGCCAACTACGCCGTCTTCGACGCCGGCGTGTCGGCGACCGTGATCCTGAACAGCTACATCGGCGGCGTCGGCACCTTCCTCGGACCGGCGCTCGGTGCCGTGCTGATGACCTTCTTCAGCTATGCCGCGTCCGACGCCACGCAGTCGTGGCTGCTGTACCAGGGCGTCTTGTTCGTGCTGGTGATGATGTACATGCCCACCGGGTTGTCCGGGCTGTTCGGCATGAGCGCGCGGTTGGTCCGGCAGCGCGGCCCGCGAGTGGCAGCGCTCGTGGCGCTGCTCGCGTTGGGCGCGGCGGTGCTCGTGAGTGCGGGCGCTGTCTTCATCATCGAGTTGCTGCAAAGACTGTGCTCGCAGGACTACCGGGCACTGGCATCGGCGGCCACAACGCTCCCGCCGGTGAACTTGTTCGGCCGGCCCTGGCCACCTGCCGCGCTGTCCACCTGGATTTTGCCGGCCGCCCTGCTCGCGGGCGGTGCCCTGCTCGCGATGGCCGCGCGGCGTCGCCTGGCAACGCCGGCATGAGCAACGGCATGAGCAACGATTCGATTCTCAGCATCCGCGGCCTGCGCAAATCGTTCGGCGCGACCGAGATCATTCGCGGCGTGGATCTGGATCTGCGCGCCGGCGAGCGTCGAGCGCTGATCGGCCCCAACGGTGCGGGCAAGTCCACGCTGTTCCATCTGATCTCCGGAAACCTCAGGCCCACGGCGGGCGCGATCGTCCTCGATGGCCAGCGCATCGATGGCTGGTCGCCCGAGCGGGTCAATCGCCGAGGGCTGGCGCGCTCCTTCCAGATCACCAACATCTTTCCCAGGCTCAGCGTGTTCGAGAACGTGCGCATCGCCGTGATGCAACGCTACCGTTTGCAGTACACCTTCTGGCGCCGCATCGACGCGGTGGCGGCCATCCGGGAGGAGGCCGAGCAATTGCTCGAGCGCGTGCGGTTGCAGCACCAGGCCCATACGCTGGGCGGCGAGATGACTTACTCCGAACAGCGCTCGCTCGAACTGGCGATGACCCTGGCCTCCGATCCGAAGGTGATGCTGCTCGATGAGCCGATGGCCGGCATGTCGAGCGAGGAGACGCACTACACCGTCGAGCTGATCCGCGAAGTCACGGCAGGTCGCACGCTCTTGCTGGTTGAGCACGACATGGACGTGGTGTTTTCGCTCGGCGAGCAGATCAGCGTGCTGGTTTACGGCGAGGTCATCGCCACCGGCACGCCCGACGAGATCCGCCGGCACCAGGGCGTTCGGGACGCGTACCTGGGCGAGGAGCACGCGGCATGACGCCGCCGCTGTTGCATGTGGATGGACTGCACGCGCACTACGGCAAGAGCCACGTGCTGCGCGGCGTGTCGCTCTCGGTGGGGCGCGGCGAGGTCGTGAGCCTGCTGGGGCGCAATGGCTCGGGGCGCTCGACGACACTGAAGACCATCATGGGCCTGGTACCGCCGAGTGCCGGCCGCGTCGATCTTGCCGGCCGCGCACTCGCGGGCGAGCCGCCGCACACCATCTGCCGCGCCGGCTTGGCCTATGTGCCCGAGGAACGCGAGGTGTTCGCGAACCTCACGGTGGACGAGAACCTGCGCATGGGGGAGCAACCCCCGGTGGCCGGCGCCGTTCGCTGGACCGTGGCGCAAATGTTCGATTACTTTCCGCGCCTGAAGGAACGCCGCGGCGCCAAGGCGGGAAGCCTGTCGGGCGGCGAGCAGCAGATGCTCACGATGTGCCGCTCCCTGCTCGGCAACCCGCTCGCCATCCTGATCGACGAGCCGACCGAGGGACTGGCGCCGAAGATCGTCGCGCAGGTGGCCGAGTGCATCCTGGACATGCAGCGCCAGGGCCTCTCGCTCGTGCTGGTGGAACAGAAGCTCGCCATCGCGCTGAAGGTTTCGACCCGGGTCTGCGTGATGGGTCACGGCCACATCGTCTTCGAGGGCAGTCCCGCGCAATTGCAAGCCGACCCCGAAATGCTGGCCCAATGGCTGGCCGTCTAGGCATGAACACTTCGACAACTTCGCCCTGCGAGGCGCCAGGCAGACCCATGCAGAAACCGTTGCAAGACAAGGTGGCCATCGTGACCGGTGCGGGCGGGGGCCTGGGGCGGTCGCACGCGCTGGAGCTCGCCCGCCACGGCGCGCGCGTGATCATCAACGACCTGGCGGCCCGCGACGACGGCGCCGGCGCCCAGGCGGTTGCCGACGAGGTCGCGCGCAGGGGCGGCGAGGCCGCGGTGCATTTCGGCGACGTGACCGTCCTTGCCGAGATGCAGGTTATGGCCGAGCTGGCGATGGCCCGGTGGGGCCGCATCGACATTCTCGTGAACAACGCCGGCATCCTGCGCGACAGGACTTTCGCGAAAATGCCGCTCGACGACTTCCAGCGCGTGCTCGACGTCCATGTCATGGGCGCCGTCAATGCCACCAAGGCGGTGTGGGCGCAAATGCTGGCGCAGCGCTATGGCCGCATCGTGATGACGACGTCGTCGTCCGGCCTCTATGGCAACTTCGGGCAGTCAAACTACGGCGCGGCCAAGATGGCGCTGGTCGGGCTCATGCAGACGCTGGCACTGGAAGGCGCGAAGTACGGCGTGCACGTGAACTGCCTTGCCCCCACGGCCGCGACCGCCATGACCGAAGGCGTGCTGCCGCCGCAATCCCTGGCTCACCTGGGTGCCGAGCGCGTGAGCCCGGCGCTGCTCGCCCTGGTCGGCGACCAGGCCCCCTCGCGGATGATTCTCCTGGCAGGAGCCGGCGGCTTCGAGTGCGCGAACATCACGATGACCCGGGGCATCTACCTCGGAGACGCGGCCGACAGCGCCGAGCAGCTCTGCGCGCGGTTGGACGAAGTCATGGCAAGGGCCGGCGAGATTGTTCCCGCGTCAGGCAGGGAGCAGTGCCAGCTGGAGATTGCGAAGGCCACCGCCGAGTAGCGTCATAATCCGTGGCGATGTTTCCAAGAGAATGGCGCTCCGCGCTCGATCCTGGCGCTGCCGCGAAGCTCGAGGAGATCGAGCGCCGGCTGGCCGCCGAATCACAGGACGGGATCTTCCCCAGGGCTGAAGACCGGTACCGGGCATTGCAGCTGGTGCCCCCGGACGACGTGCGAGTCGTGATCGTTGGACAGGATCCCTACCACGGCGCGGGCCAGGCGATGGGGCTCGCGTTCTCGGTGCCGCGCGGCGTGCGCGTCCCGCCGTCGCTCAAGAACATCTTCAAGGAGATTCGCGACGACGTCGGCGCCGAGTGCGGCCACGGCGATCTCACGGGCTGGGCGCAGCAGGGAGTCCTGCTGCTCAACACCGCGCTCTCGGTCCGCGCGAACCAGGCGGCATCCCATTCGAAGTGGGGATGGAACCACGTGACGTCGTCGCTGCTGCGGCACGTCGCGCATTCAACGCGGCCGACGGTGTTCATGCTGTGGGGGGATCACGCACGCAAGCTGCGGGACGACGTCGGCGGCAATGGCCACCTGGTCCTCGAGGCGGCGCATCCTTCGCCGCTCGCGCGCGGGAAATTCTTCGGCACGAGGCACTTCTCTGCCGCCAACGCGTTCCTCGAGAAGAACGAGCGCGGGACGATCGACTGGAAAGTAGTCTAGGTTCTCACTCGAGCTTCACGTTCGCGCTTTTCACGAGGCCGACCCAGAACTTGCTGTCCTCCGCGAGGAAGGCCTTGAAGTCTTCGGGCGAGGTCGAGATCGAGACTTCCGTGCCCTCGCGCGCGAGCGCCTCTTTCACCGAGGGCTGCTTCATCGCGGCGACCGTCGCCTCGTAGAGCTTCTGGACGATCGCGGGCGGCGTGCCCACGGGCACGAACATCCCGTACCAGAACTCGAGGTGGTACTCGGGCAGTCCCGCTTCCTTCATGCCGGGAAGATCAGGCACGAGCGGCGAGCGTTCGCGCGTGCTCACGGCGATCGCGCGCAGCTTGCCGCCCTTGGCCTGCGGCAGCACCGAAGGCGAAGTTCCGAACGTGAGCTGCGTGTCGCCGGACATGACGGCAAGGATCGCCGGGGCGCCACCTTTGTAGGGGATGTGCGTCATCTGCGCGCCCGTGAGTTGCGTGAACAACGCCGCGCCCAAGTGCGGCGCCGAGCCGTTACCTGAAGTCGAATAGTTGAGCTTGTTCGGATCCTTCTTCGCCGCGGCGATCAGTTCCTTCACCGTGGTGATGCCGGTGCCGGGGTTCACCGCGAGGACCAACGGTGACGTCGTCATCTTGGTGACGGCGACGAGATCGGCCGGCGTGTACCCGAGCTTGGGATTCAACGCGGGATTCACCGAAATGCTGCTGGGGCTCGCGATCAGCAGCGTGTAGCCGTCGGGCTTGGCCTTCGCGACTTGCTCTGCGGCAATGCTTGAACCCGCGCCCGGCTTGTTCTCGACGACGATCGGCTGGCCGAGCGCCTTGGAGAACTCGTTGCTCATCGCGCGCGCGACGTAATCGGCTGCGCCACCGGGCGCGAAACCGATCACGATCGTGATCGACTTGTTCGGATAGGCGGGCGCCTGCGCGAGGGCACTTGCGCTGAAGCCAGCGAGCGCGCACGCGAGCAGCAGGGGGATGGTTTTCATTTTTCTTCCTCCGTCGAAATTCAGGTTGCGGCAACGCGCAGGACGATCTTGCCGATGTGCTCGCCGGCCTCCATGCGGGCCTTGGCTTCCTTCAGGCGCGCAAAGTCGATCACGCTATCGACCTGGGGCTTGATGCGCCCGGCCGCGAAGTGCGGCATCACGTCGGCGACGAAGCCGGGCACGGACGCGGCGCGTTGCTCCGGGGTGCGCTTCTTGTTGGAAACACCGAAGAGCGTGAGTCGTTTCGCATGCAGCGCCTGGAGATCGACGTCGGCGTGAAGCTCGCCATCGACATAACCCACGATCGCGAGCCGGCCTTCGAACGCGAGGGCGCGGATGTCCTCCGCGAAGACCGAACCGCCTACCGTGTTGACGATGAGGTTCGCGCCGCGCTGGCCGGTCGCCTCGAGGACCGCGGGGGCGAAGTCCGCAGCGCGCGTGCAGATGCCCAGATCCAGCCCGAGCGCCTTGAGCGCTTCGAGCTTGCGCGACGATCCCGAGGTGCCGATCACCTTCGCGCCAAGGACCTTCCCGAGCTGCAGCGACGCCACGCCCACACCGGACGAGACGCCGTTGATGAGAAGCGATTCACCCGCCTTCAAGCGCCCCTGGAGCACGAGCATGTCGTACGACACGAGGAACACCAGCGGAATGCTCGCGGCTTCCTCCCAGGAAAGCGCGGACGGCATCGGAATGGTTTCCGCCTGCTCGAACAACGCGTACTCCGAGAATGCGCCGGCGCAGCGGCCCATCACGCGATCGCCGGGCTTGAAGCCCGCGATGCCGGTACCCGCGGAAACGACTTCGCCCGCACCTTCGCCACCGATGGCCTTCCACGATCCGGCCTTGCCGTGAAGGCCATGGCCGATCACGAACTCGCCGCGATTGAGCGCGGCCGCGTGCATGCGCACCAGCAGTTGCGTCGGCCCCGGTTCGGGGATGGGTGTCTCGCGAAGATCGAGCACGGTGTCCGTGTCGGTCATCTGCATCCAGTAGGACTGCATCGTGGCTTTCGGCGCGGGGGAAGGCGCCCATGTTCCGGTGTCGCCTACGCGCTGTAAAGGCGCAAATGAAAACGGCCCGCGTCGCGGGCCGTTCTTTTCTTGCGGGCGAAACCGAAGCGATCAGCGCAAGGAGGCCTGGCGCGGACGAAGCCTGCCGGACTCGTCGCTCACGACGACTTCGACGCGGCGGTTCATCGAACGTCCTTCGGTGGAGGCGTTGCTCGCCACCGGGAACGATTCGCCGTAGCCGCGCGTGGTCATGCGCGCTGCATTGACGCCACGCGCCTCGAGCGCAACGCGCACCGATTCCGCACGACGCTCGGAGAGCCCCTGGTTGAAGGAGTCGCCGCCCACGGAGTCGGTATAGCCCTCGATGAGGAGCGTCTTCTCGGGGAAGCGATTGAGGAACGCAGCGAGCTTGTCCATGCGCGAGGCGGCGTTGGGCAGAAGGACCGCTTCGCCCGTGGCGAACAGCACATCGCCCAGCGTGACCAGCAGGCCGCGCTCGGTTTCCTTGCCCTGCAACTCGATGATCAACGTGCGGGCCTGAAGCCTGGCCTGCTCCGCCTCGGCGGCCGCTGCGTCAGCGCGCGCCCGTTCGTCGCGGGCCTGCTGCGTGGCCATGTTCGCCTGGGCCGTGGCGGCCTGCGCCTGCTCGGAGGCGATCCTGGCCTGTTGCGATGCGTTCGCGGCCTGCTGCGTTGCGTTCGCGGCATCGGCCCGTGCGGCTTGCGCTGCCTGGCTTTGCTGGTAGGCCTGCGCGCGGGCCGCATCTGCTTCCTGCGTGCGTGCTGCGAGCCTCAGGCGGTCCACGTCGGACTGCGCCTTGGCGAGGTCGTCGGTTGCGCGGCGGGAGCGCGCGAGCTCGCGCGCGGTTTGCGCTCGCACCTGCGCGAGATAAGCGTAGTGGTTCACCTTCTCGCGATCGGCGCGATCGCGGAGCGCGTTCACGCCGGCATCGAGCGCGCCCTGCGCTTCGCGCAATTCGAGCGGCGCGCGCGCGAGCACATCGGGGTCGGCGGCCGCGGCGTTGACTTCGACGCGGGCGGCTTCGAGCGCGTCATTGACCGGGGCGCTGGCGCAGCCTGCCACGGTGGCCGCGCAGATCGCGATCCACGCGGCGGGCTTCAGGAATTGGGGGATGTTCATGGGGGATCCTTTAATGGGTCGGTTCAGCCCGCGGGACGGCGGGCAATCTCGTCGCGCAATCCGCGCAGGGCGTTGTTCACGTCGCGAAAGGCGGCGTCGTTCTTGCGGGCGCCGGCGCGCGCTTCGGCGAGCCGCGCATCGGCTTCGGCTTCATCGGCCAGGCGCCTCGCGAGGTCGTAATCCTTGCGGCTCATGGCGCTCTCGGCCATGGCGAGCTTGGCGCGCGCGGTGTCGAGCTCCGTGGGCGACCACTGAACGGTTTCGGGCGTGCCCGCGGCACGATCGACGCCCTTGCGGGCGACCGCCATTGAATCGTTGGGTGGGGGCGAGCTCGCGCAACCGACGGCGAGCACGGCAGCACCGGCAAGCAGGAGAATCTTCATGGGGCACCTCGAGAAAAGGGGGGGTGGGACGGTCTTGCAGGAAGCGTAGTCGCGTGCCGGCGCCGCCTCTGTCGGCGGCCTCCGCCCTCGGGTGTAGGAGGTGACCGTCGGCGGGTCATTTATGCGAAAATCGCGCTTCGATTTTCCACCCTGCCCGGATTCCCCTCCGCGACCCAGGACCGCATGAGCTCCGAACCGAAGAAGGTCTTCATCCGCACCTTCGGGTGCCAGATGAACGAGTACGACTCCGACAAGATGGCCGACGTGCTGCACGCGGCCGAGGGGTTCGAGAAGACCGACCGCGCCGAGGACGCCGACCTCATCCTCTTCAATACGTGTTCCGTGCGCGAGAAGGCGCAGGAGAAGGTCTTTGCCGACCTGGGGCGCGTGCGCGCGCTCAAGCGCGACAAACCCGGCCTGCTGATCGGCGTGGGCGGCTGTGTTGCGAGCCAGGAGGGCGAGTCGATCGTCGAGCGCGCGCCTTACGTGGACCTCGTCTTCGGCCCGCAGACCCTGCATCGGCTGCCCGAGATGGTGGCGCGGCGCCGAGAGACGGGCAAAGCGCAGGTCGATATCTCGTTTCCCGAGATCGAGAAGTTCGATCACCTGCCGCCCGCACAAGTGGCCGGTGCGAGCGCCTTCGTGTCGATCATGGAAGGCTGCAGCAAGTACTGCAGCTTCTGCGTCGTCCCCTACACGCGCGGCGAGGAAGTCTCGCGGCCGCTCGAAGACGTCCTCGTCGAAGTGCGCGATCTCGCGGCGCGTGGCGTCGTGGAAGTCACGCTCCTCGGGCAGAACGTGAACGCCTACGCGGGCACGATGGCCGATGGCGAGGTAGCGGACTTCGCGCTGCTGCTCACGCACGTGGCGAAGATCGAAGCGATCGAGCGCATCCGCTACACGACCTCGCACCCGCTCGAATTCACGCAGCGCCTCATCGACGCCTACGCGAAGATCCCCAAGCTCGTCTCGCAGCTGCACCTGCCGGTGCAGTCGGGCTCGGACCGCGTGCTCGCGGCGATGAAGCGCAACTACACGGCGATGGAGTACAAGTCGATCATCCGGCGCCTGCGCGCGACGCGGCCCGACATCTCGATCTCCTCGGACTTCATCATCGGGTTCCCCGGCGAGACCGACGCCGATTTCGAGCAGACGATGAAGCTCGTGGACGACGTGCGCTTCGACGGCTCGTTCAGCTTCATCTACAGCCCGCGCCCCGGAACGCCCGCGGCGAACCTCGCCGACGACACGCCGCACGCGACGAAGCTCGCCCGCCTCCAGCGGTTGCAGCAACGCGTGCAGGAGCACTACGAGGCGTATTCGCAGGCGATGGTGGGAAGCCGCCAGCGCGTCCTCGTCGAAGGACCGTCCCGGAAGGACCCGGGCGATCTTGCCGCCAGAACTGCCAACAACCGCGTGGCGAACTTCACCGGCGAATCCGCGCTGGTGGGCCGCTACGTCGATATCGAGATCACCACCGCGTTTCCCCATAGCCTTCGCGGCCGCCTTGCTGCCGCGTGACAATTTGTGACAACTTCACGCGGGCGCCATGTTAGCTTCCGCGCTTCGCAACAGGAGATAAGACGATGAAACCCGCCCCCCGCACTCCGTACGTGCTTCGTGCAGCCCTCGCCGTCGCCTTCGGCACCAGCCTCGCCGCCTTCGCCCAGACGCCGCCCGCGCCGACGCCTCCCGCACCCGGCGCGCCGGTGACGCCTTCTCCGGCCGCGACGACCCCGGGCTCGCCCGCCGCCGGCCCCGCCGCTGCCGCCGCGCCGCGCCCCTTCAAGGACGTCATCAAGGACGCCAAGGAATCCAAGGGCTTCTTCACGCTCTGGCAGAAGGACGACAAGGTGTGGTTCGAGGTGAAGCCCGACCAGCTCGACAAGCCTTTCTTCCTTTCCATCATCCAGACCAACGGGCTGGGTGACGGACGCTTCTTCGGCGGCCTCATGGGCCCGAGCGCGATGGTCCACCTGAAGAAGGTCGGCAACCAGATGCAGCTCATTGCCAACAACAACCGCTTCCGCGCCGATGCCAAGTCGCCCACCGAAATGGCGATGAAGACGAGCTTCTCCGAAAGCCTCATCGCCTCGGGTGCCGTCGCGAGCGCACCGCACCCGGAAACGAAGGCCGTGCTCGTCGAAGCCAACGCGATGCTGCTCATCGACATCGCCGGTGCCGCGACCACGCTGGAAACCGTCTACCGCATTCCGTACGCGCTCGATTCGCGCAACTCGAGCCTCGCGAAGGCCGAGACCAGCGACACTGCGACGGGTTTCAACACGTCGCTGCACTTCTCGGTGGCGAAGCTGCCCGCGCCGCCGCTGGTTCCGAATCCCGCCTCGCCGCAGGTCCCGCCGCCGCGCAACGTGCCCGACGCGCGCAGCCTTTTCCTCGGCTATCGCCTGAACTTCGCGCAGCTGCCCGCCGTTCCGATGAAGCCGCGCGTCGCCGACGAGCGCGTGGGCTACTTCACCACCGGGTTCCAGAACCTGAGCGAGGAAGCGAAGCTCAACAACAACGTCCACTACGTGAATCGCTGGCGCCTCGAGAAGAAGGATCCCTCCGCGGCCCTCTCCGAGCCCGTGAAGCCGATCGTGTACTGGCTCGACAAGAACATCCCGGTGAAGCACCGCCAGGCCATCATCGACGGCATCCTCGTGTGGAACGATGCCTTCGAGCGCATCGGCTTCAAGAACGCGGTGCAGGCGAAGGTGCAGCCCGATGACGCGACCTTCGACACCGCCGACATCAACTACGCGACCGTGCGCTGGTACCTCACGTCCGACGGCGGCCCCGCCATCGGCCCGAGCCACGCCGATCCGCGCACCGGCGAAATCGTGGATGCCGACATCATGTTCACGGACTCCTTCACGCGCGGCGGCCGTCGCTTCATCGTGGAAGACGCGCCACGTGCGCACGAAGCGCACCTGCCGATCCTCGGCGGCAACGCGAACTTCTGCCACTTCGCCAATGAGTCGCACAGCGAGGCGGAGTTCGCGATGGACATCCTCGAAGCGCGTGGCGACCTCGATCCCACGAGCCCCGAGGCCGACAAGTTCGTCTACGACTACGTGAAGGAAGTGATGACGCACGAAGTCGGGCACACGCTCGGCCTGCGCCACAACTTCCGCTCGTCGACGGTGTTCACCGCGGCGCAGCTGAAGGATCCGGCGTTCACGAAGAAGAACGGCGTCGTCGGTTCGGTGATGGACTACCCGCCCTTCAACATCCCGCTCAAGGGCGAGCCGAAGCCTGACTACGTGCATCCGGGCCTCGGCCCGTACGACTACTGGGCGATCGAGTACGCCTACAAGCCGCTCGACCCCGCCACCGAAAAGGAAGAGCTCGAGAAGATCGCCGCGCGCGGCGCGAAGGAGACGTGGCTCGCCTACGGCACCGACGAGGATTCCTTCATCGGCGGCTCGCCGCAGGGCATGGACCCGACCGTGAACGTGTGGGACCTCACGGACGATCCGCTGGGCTACTACAAGAAGCGCCTCGAACTATCGCGCGAGCTGTGGGCACGCCTGCAGTCGAAGGAGCTCGCCCCCGGCGAATCCTATGACGGCCTGCGCCGCAGCTTCCTCGCCGGCTTCCAGCAGATGGGACGGGGCATGCTGCCGGTCACGAAGTACATCGGTGGGGTCGTGCAGCTGCGCGACCGCGCGGGCAGCGGCCGCCTGCCGTTCACGCCGGTCCCGGCGAGCCAGCAGCGCGAAGCGCTCAAGGTACTCAACGACGGCCTGTTCTCGGTCGACAGCTTCAAGTTCAAGCCCGAGTTCCTGGCGAGCCTGCCGCACAGCCGCCTCGATTACTTCGACCAGCTCGTCCGCGGCAACATCACGCCGCAGCCGATGGTGAGCGTTCCCAACACCGTGCTCGGGCTGCAGCGCACCGCGCTCGACCAGGTGATGAGCGACGTCGTGGCCACGCGCATCTCGGACTCGCAGGTGATCTCGAAGGATGGCACCAATGCCTTCCGCCTGTCGGAGCTCTACGATTCGCTGCAGGCCTCGATCTGGAGTGAGTTGAAGAGCGGCAAGGAAATCACGCCGATGCGCCGCAACCTGCAGCGCGAGCACCTGCGCCGCGTCGCCGGTTCGCTGGTGCGTCCCGCGGGCTCGCAGCCGGCGGACGCCCGCAGCCTGATGCGCATGAACGCGCAACAGTTGGCGGCGGAACTGCGTGCGAGCCAGGCCAAGCCCGCGTATTCGAAGGAAACGCGCGCGCACCTTGCCGAGAGCCTCAACACGCTCGACGAGGCGCTGAAGGCCCCGCTGCAACGCGCCGGAGTCTAGTGCCGAAGGCGAAGCCCCAGGAACTGCGATTCGAGCCGGCTGACAACAGCCGGCTCGCTTCGCTTTGTGGGCCGCTCGACGCGAACCTGCGCCAGATCGAGAACGCGCTCGACGTCACCATCGCGCGCCGCGGCGAGCGCTTCCGCGTTTCAGGTCCCGCCGACAAGACGGTGCTCGCCTCGAAGGCGTTGCAGCGTTTCTACGACCAGGCGACGCGCGAGCTGAGCGTCGAGGACATCCAGCTCGGCCTCGTGGAGATCACGCGCGCGCCGGTGAAAGCCGCCGACCCGGATGCCGCGCCGCCGCTGGTGCTCCCGCGCCGCGAGCTTTCCGCGCGCACGCCTCGCCAGGCGCAGTACCTGCAGCAGATGCGTTCGCTCGACATCACCTTCGGCATCGGGCCCGCGGGAACCGGCAAGACGTTCCTCGCGGTCGCAGCCGCGGTCGATGCGTTCGAGCGCGATGCCGTCAAGCGGATCGTGCTCACGCGCCCCGCGGTGGAAGCCGGCGAGAAGCTCGGGTTCCTTCCGGGCGACCTCGCGCAGAAGATCGATCCCTACCTGCGGCCGCTCTACGACGCGCTCTACGACCTCACCGGCTACGACAAGGTGGGCCGGCTCTTCGAGCGCGGCGCCATCGAGATTGCACCGCTGGCGTTCATGCGCGGGCGCACGCTCAACCACTCGTTCATCATCCTCGACGAAGCGCAGAACACCACGCCCGAGCAGATGAAGATGTTCCTCACCCGCATCGGCTTCGGCTCGAAGGCGGTGGTGACCGGCGACATCACGCAGATCGACCTCGCCAAGAACCAGCGCTCGGGCCTCATCGACGCGAAGGAAGTCCTCACCGGCGTGCGCGGCATCGGCTTCACCCAGTTCCAGTCGGACGACGTGGTGCGCCACCCGCTCGTCCAGGCGATCGTCGACGCCTACGACCGTGTCACGCCCGCGCGGCGATGAGCGCGCCGGCGATGACCGTGCAGCGCGCCTCGCGCGCGAGCCACATTCCGGGCGATCGCAAGCTCCTCGCCTGGGCGAAGGCCACGCTCGCGCGAACCGCGCAGGTCACCCTGCGGTATGTCGCCGAAACGGAAGGGCGGCGGCTGAACGCCAGGTTCCGGGGCAAGGACTACGCCACCAACGTGCTTACGTTTTCTTACGGCGAGGGCAACCAGCTCGAAGGCGACATCGTCATCTGCGCGCCGGTCGTTGCGCGTGAGGCGAAGGCCCAGGGAAAGAGCGTGGAAGCACACCACGCACACCTGCTTGTCCACGGGTTGCTGCACCTGCAGGGGCTCGAACACGAGCGCGCGGCCGATGCGAAACGCATGGAAGCGCGCGAGCGCCAGATCCTCGCGCGGCTCGGATTCGCCGACCCCTACGCGTAGCGCGTTCGGGCCGTCACGGGCTCGAAGGCGATTTCTGCTACAGTAATTTCGTCTTTCCCCTCCCAATACCGAATGGACGAGCCCGCGAAGCCGGGACTGCTGGAGCGCCTATCGTCCCTGCTGCTGCGCGAGCCCGAAGATCGCGAGCAACTGGTCGAACTGCTGCACTCGGCCTACGAGCGCAAGATCCTCGACGCCGACGCGTTGTCGATGATCGAGGGCGTGCTCCAGGTGTCGGAGTCGCAGGTTCGCGACGTCATGATCCCGCGTTCGCAGATGGACGTGATCGACGTCGCGGAAAGCCCCGAGAAGTTCATCCCCTTCGTGATCGAGACGGCGCACTCGCGCTTCCCGGTGTACGAGGACAACCGCGACAACGTGATCGGCATCCTGCTCGCGAAGGACCTCCTGCGCTTCTACGCGGAGGAAGAGTTCAACGTCCGCGACATGCTGCGGCCCGCGGTGTTCGTGCCCGAGGCCAAGCGCCTGAACGTGCTGCTCAAGGAATTCCGTGCCAACCGCAACCACATCGCCATCGTGGTCGATGAGTACGGCGGCGTCTCGGGCCTGGTGACCATCGAGGACGTGATCGAGCAGATCGTCGGCGACATCGAGGACGAGTACGACTTCGACGAGACCGAGGACAACATCCTGCTCGACCGTGCGGGCAAGTTCCGCGTGAAGGCGGGCACGGAGATCGCCGACTTCAACAACCACTTCGGGACGAAATTCACCGACGAGGACCACGACACGGTCGGCGGGCTCGTGGTGTCGCATTTCGGCCGGCTGCCCAAGCGCGGCGAATCGATCGCGATCGACGGCCTGACCTTCCAGGTCCTGCGCGCCGACAGCCGGATGGTCCACGCCCTGCTCGTCGAGAAGCCGCGGGAGAAGGTGTGAGCTTCGCCGGCGAGGCGTCGCCGCCCGCAAGGTCGGCGGCACGAATCCTCGCGCGCGGCCTCCTGCTTCCCGCGGTGGCCGGTGCGGCCACCGTCGTGGGCTTCGCACCGTTCTATTGGTGGCCCGTCACCGTCGTGGCGCTCGCCGTGCTCTTTCGCGTGTGGGACACGAGCGGCTCGCCCCTGCAGGCCGCGCTTTCGGGATTCGCCTTCGGGCTGGGCATGTTCCTCGCGGGCGTGTCGTGGGTCTTCGTGAGCATGCATGTGTATGGCGCGATGCCGGTGGCGCTCGCGGCCGTGGCCACGTTCCTCTTCTGCGCTTATCTCGCGATCTTTCCCGCGCTCGCGGGCTGGCTCGCGCTTCGCATCGCACGCGACGCCACGTGCCGGCGGCTTGCGGCGATTCCCGCGGCCTTCGTGGCATTCGAGTGGCTGCGGGGTGTTCTCTTCACGGGATTTCCCTGGCTCACGCTGGGCGCTTCGCAAACGCCTTCCAGCCCGCTCGCGGGATTCGCCCCGCTCCTCGGGGGCTACGGTGTCTCGCTCGCGGCCGCACTCGTGGCCGCAATCCTCGCCGCACTGGTGGCGAGCGCACCCTGGTCGCGCGGACGCCATGCGTTGCTCGCCGGGCTCGCAACGCTCCTCATCGTGGGCGGCGTGCTGAAAGCCGTGCCTTTCACGGAGCCGGTGGGCAAGCCCGTCTCGGTGGCGCTGCTCCAGGGCAACGTTGCGCAGCACCTGAAGTGGCGCGATGAGGTCCGCACGAAGACGTTCACCGATTACGCCCGCATGGCGCAGGAGGCGCGAGCGCAGATCGTGGTGCTGCCCGAGACGGCGCTGCCCGCGTTCTTCGACCGCCTGCCACCGCGCTACCTCGACGGGCTCCGGGACCACGCGCGCGAGGCCGGCAAGGACATCCTGCTGGGCACCGTGGAGCGGAAATTCGAGGGCGAGAAGTACCAGTACTTCAACAGCCTCGTGAAGATCGGCCGCGCAGGCCCCGACGAGTCGTATCGCAAACGCCACCTCGTTCCCTTCGGCGAATTCATCCCGTGGGGCTTCGACTGGGTGCTGAAGGTGCTGAAGATTCCGCTCACCGATTTCGGCCGGGGCGATGCGCGCCAGGCGCCGATCACCGCCGCGGGCGTCGCGATCGGCGTGGCCATTTGCTACGAGGACATCTTCGGCTCCGAGGTGATCGACCACCTGCCGCGCGCGCAGTTGCTGCTCAATGTCACCAACGACGCGTGGTTCGGCGAGTCGTTCGCCGCCGAGCAGCACTTGCAGGCTTCGCAGTTGCGCGCGCTCGAGGCCGGGCGCTGGATGCTGCGCTCGACCAACACGGGCGTGACCGCCGCCATCGACGAGCGCGGTTATGTCGTCGCGAAGCTTCCGCAGTTCACGAGCGGGACGCTGCTCACCGAAGCGGTGCCGCGCGAAGGCCTCACGCCGTACGCACGGATGGGTGACCTCGCGGTACTGTTCATCGTCGCGGCGCTGCTGGTCGCGGCATTCCTCAAGGGCTTCCACAAGCGATGAGCACGCCTCCGCCGCTCGTCTCGATCCTCATTCCCGCGTACAACGAACGCTTCTTCGCCGAAGCCTTCACGAGCGCGCGCGCACAGACCTATCGCAACATCGAGATCGTCGTGAGCGACGATTCGCCGGGCACGGTGATCGAGACGATCGTGCGCGAAGCGGCCGACGCACGCGTGCGCTACCTGCGCAACGCCACGCGCCTCGGGTTCGACGCGAACTTCACGCAGTGCTTCGACCTCGCGCTCGGCGAGCACATCAAATTCCTCAACGACGACGATCGGCTGCGCCCCGCTTGCGTCGAGATGCTCTCGTCCGTGCTCGCGAGCCATCCCGCGGTGAACCTCGCCACGAGCCGCCGAGTGGTCATCGACGAGCAGGGGCGCGCGCAACCGGATGTCGTCGCGACCACGCCGATCTCGCATGTGTCGGGGCTGTTCTCCGGTTGGGAGCTGGGCAACTTCGCGCTCGCGAACTCCGTGAACTTCATCGGGGAACCGACGACCGTGCTCTTCCGCCGCTCGGCCCTGAAGCTCGAGGATGCGCACCTTTTCCGCTGGGGTGGACGCGACTACCACTGCCTCGCCGACCTCAGCGTGTGGCTGAGGCTGCTCGCCGGCGGTCTCGCGTACTACGCGTCGGCCACGCTCAGCGAGTACCGCATCCATGGCGCCCAGGAGCAACGCAAGGGCGATGTCGGTCTTTCGTGCCTCACCGAGCGGTTGTGGATCGCGCGCCGCGCGCGCGATGCCGGATTCCTTGCGTCCCCGGGCTTGTACCTCGCCGCGCTCGGTAGCGTGACGCGGCGCTGCGAAGCCTGGCTCGCGACGGGTGCGGCGAGCGAGGCCGATCGCGTGACCCTCGAGCAGTTGCTGGCGGAAGTCGCGGCGGAAGCCCGCGCGACCGAGAGCGCGCACGCGCGCGACTCGGCCTGATCGCTCAGTTCACTTGCCCTTGGGCTTGCCGTTCGGTTGGGTCGGATCGCACCAGCCGACGACGTAGGGCGACCCGTAGCTCCGGAACTGGACCGAGACGTACCAACCGTCGGGGCACTTGTAGCACTGCTGGGCGTAGCAGACCGGCAGGGTGTCGCCAGCGGCCGTATCGCCGGGCGAGGTATCGCACCCCTGGTCCTCCGTCGTGAGGGGTACGGCCTTGCAGTTGTCCAGCTTTTCCTTCGAGTAGTCGGGTACGGCGGGGTAGGGCTTGGCCGTCGGCAGGATCGTGATCGTGATGAGGTCGTCGTACTTCGGGTCAATGCCGACCTTGCAGTTCTTCTGCGGCGCGGGCGAGGCCCACCAATGCTTGATCGTGTCGGTGTACTGGTGGTCTTCCGTGAACATCTCGACCTGGCACATCCACAGCTTGCCGCCCGCCTGCGTGATCCGCGCGGTCGCCGACGAGACGTTGTTGAAATCCTTGAAGTCGAACGTGAAGCGCGTGTGGCCTTCGCCGCCCGCCGGGACGTGGATCTCCTTGATCTTGTTCGTCACGCTCTGGTAGTTGGAGCCCGACACATTGAGGTTCGTGCCCGACTGGTTCACGATCCGGACGTTGATGTCGCGATGGTTCTTCCAGTCCACTTTCCACGCGTGGGCCGGCGGTGCGAAACCAAGCATGGCGGCCACCAGCATGGCTGCGAGTGCGGTGCATTTCATGGCGTTTTCCTTAGGGGTGGTGCGCAAACCTTAAGGGAAGAGCCCCTGTCCTACAAGCGGACTTTGGTCTGTCAACGGCCATTCCAGGCCTCGAAAAGCACGCCTTCCATGGCCCGGGCGAACCGGGGGGCATCGAACAGGGCGGAGACGCGCACGCGTTCGCGGAGCTCGAGCCGCAATGCCGCAAGCCCCGCGACGTCCCGAGCCCGTTCGATCGCGAGGGCGACATACTCATCGGCCGTGCGCGCGATCCAGCCGCCCAGGCCCGCCGCCGCGAGCAGGCTCGCTCCCTGGCGCGCGATCATCGTCTCGCCCTCGAGCGTGAGCGTGGGCACGCCCATCCAGAGCGCTTCACACGTCGTCGTGCCACCGGGATACGGGAACGTGTCGAGCAGGAAGTCGACCTCGCCGCATTCTGCGAGGTAACGGTCACGCAGCGAGACGCCGTGCAAGTCGACGCGAGCGCCAGCGATGCCCGCGCGCGCAAGACGCTCGTGGAATGCACGCACGCCATCGGCGCCCGCGAGCGATGCGTTCTGGACCCGCAGGCGCGAGCCTGGACACGCGGCGAGGATCCGCGACCACGCCGCGAGCACTTCCTCCGTGATCTTCGGATGCGACTGGAAGCAGCCGAAGGTGACATGGCCGCGCTCCGGGGCCGGAAGGGGCCGGGGCTCGGGCGCGTTCTCGGGCGCGGTGAAGCACAGGCGCGTGTCGGGCAGATAGAGCACGCGCTCGGTGAACTGCGGCGCGAGGGATTCGGGAATGCTGACGCGATCAGCGAGCACATAGTCGATCTCGGCAACGCCCGTCGTGGCGAAGTAGCCCAGCCACGAGGCGGCGACCGGCGCGGGCTTCCACGCAAACACCGGCAGGCGGTTGTGCATGGTGTGGCCGGCGAGGTCGAGCAGGACGTGGACGCCGTCGTCGTGGATTCGCTGTGCGGCCTGGGCATCAGGCAGCCCGACCAACGACCGCCAGCCGCGCATGTGCTTGCGCAAGCGGCCCGAGAGCTCGTCGGTATGGGCGAGCGTGGGATACGCGATCCATTCGATTCGCGCCGGATCGGCGTGGGCGACGAGCCCTTCGATAAAGAATCCCACCGGATGCTCGCGCAGGTCTCCGGAAACGAGGCCCACGCGCAGCGGGCCGGGGTGCGCCGTGCAGGACCACGCACGGTAGGGCCCCGGGGCGTGCGTCCTCGCGAGTGTGCCGTAGGCCCTCGATTGTTCGAGCAGGGCCGCCGAGGGGCGCGTGGCCGTGTAGTGCTCGAGAAAGAGCATGCACGATCGCGCTTCGAGATGATCGGGCCGAAGCGCCAGCACCTCGCGATAGCAGACACGCGCTTCCTCGATCCGGCCGACTTGCGTGAGCAGCGTGCCCAGGTCGTGGTGGACGTCGAAGCGCCACGGAGCGCGCGCGAGCACGCTACGGCAGAGCGCCTCGGCTTCCGCGAATCGCCGGGCTTCGAGCAGGATCACTCCGATGCCCGAATACGCATCGGCGTTCGACGGCTCGAGGGCGAGCGCACGACGGTAGCTCGCTTCGGCTTCGGGTGTGCGGCCCAGGGCCACGAGCGCTCTTGCATGCCCGACCAGGGCGGCGGTCCACTCGGGGCGCACGGCGAGCACTTCGCGAAACGCGCGCGCGGCCTCTTCGTGGCGGCTCAGTGCGGCGAGCGTGCGTGCGAGGCCCAGCTGCGCTTCGACATCATCGGCTCGCTGCCCGAGCGCCCGCGAGAAACCATCGAGCGCCTCGAGCAGCAGGCCGGTATCGAGGAGCCGACTTGCGTGCAAACGCCAACCTTCCGGCGGTTCGACGATGCTTCGCGCGGGTTGCATCGCCGCGAGCGGTGGCCACGCCAGGCCGCGCCGTAGTCCATCGGCGTGAACGACGCGCGCATCCGCGGGCCGGTTCGCAAGCGTGAGCGCCTTCACGTAGCTCAATCCGTACTGCGGGTGCGACGGATCGTTCTCCCACGCTTGCTTGAAGTGGGGCAGGGCGTCGTCCAGGCCACGCCCTTCCTGCATCGCGAGCACGCCCAGGTTGTGGTGGGCGTCGGAGTTGTACGGATGGGCCGCGAGCACCGAGCGATAGAGGGTGGCCGCCGCGGCCAGGCGCCCGGCCTGGTGATGCGTCGCTGCCTCGTGGAGGAGTTCGTAGAGGGACGCCATGTCGCCCATTTTACTGCGCCGCATGAAACCAACTAAAATCAGCGCTTTGCTTCACTCTTCGCGGCCCCTCGGCACACCCTCTGCATGGTCACCTTCCAGCAGCTCATCCAGGCGCTCCAGGCTTATTGGGGCGAGCGGGGCTGCGCGCTCCTGCAACCCTACGACATGGAAGTCGGCGCGGGTACGTCGCACACCGCGACCTTCCTGCGTTCGCTCGGTCCGGAGCCGTGGCGCGCGGCCTACGTGCAGCCTTCGCGCCGCCCGAAGGATGGCCGCTATGGCGAGAACCCCAACCGCCTGCAGCATTACTACCAATACCAGGTGGTCCTGAAGCCTTCGCCGCCGGACATTCTCGAGCTCTACCTCGGATCGCTCGAGGCCGTGGGCTTCGACCTCAAGAAGAACGACGTGCGCTTCGTCGAGGACGACTGGGAGAATCCGACGCTCGGCGCCTGGGGCCTGGGCTGGGAAGTGTGGATGAACGGCATGGAGATCACGCAGTTCACCTACTTCCAGCAAGTCGGCGGTCTCGATTGCAAGCCGATCACGGGCGAAATCACCTACGGGCTCGAGCGCCTCGCGATGTACCTGCAGGGCGTGGAGAATGTCTACGACCTCCAGTGGACCGAGGGCCTCACGTACCGCGACGTGTACCACCAGAATGAAGTCGAGCAATCGACGTACAACTTCGAGCATTCGAACGCGGAAGCGCTGTTTCGCCACTTCGGCGACTACGAAGGCGCGGCCAAGCGCCTGATGGAAGCGCAGCTGGCGTTGCCGGCCTACGAGCAGGTGCTCAAAGCCGCGCACACGTTCAACCTGCTTGATGCGCGGGGTGCGATCTCGGTGACCGAGCGCGCGGCCTACATCGGCCGCATCCGCGGTCTTGCGCGTGCAGTCGCGCAGAGCTACTACGAATCTCGCGAGCGCATGGGCTTTCCGATGATCAAGGCGGCCGGATGAGCGCGCCCCTGCTGGTCGAGCTCATCTGCGAGGAGCTTCCGCCCAAGGCGCTGGCGCGCCTGGGGGCCGCATTCGCCAATGGCTTGCGCGACGGCCTCGCGAAGCGCGGGCTGATCGATCCGAAGGAAGAGGCGCTCGCGTTCTCCACGCCGCGCCGACTCGCCGCGGGTTTCCGGCAGGTGCGCGCGGCTTCCGAGCCCAAGGCGATCGAAGTGAAGCTGATGCCGGTCTCCATTGGCCTCGATGCGGCGGGCAAGCCGACGCCTGCGCTGCTGAAGAAGCTCGAAGCCGCGGGTCTTGCCGGCGCGGACCCCGCCACGTTCAAGCGCCGCGTCGACGGCAAGGCCGAAGCGCTCTTCGCGGATGCGACCACGCCCGCGATCCCGCTCGTCGAGGCGCTGCAAGCCGCACTCGATGAAACGCTCGCCGCGCTGCCCATTCCGAAGTTGATGAGCTACCAGCTCGCCGACGGCACGACCACCGTGCACTTCGTCCGGCCCGCGCGGGCGCTCGTCGCGTTGCATGGGGAGAACATCGTCCCGATCAGCGCGCTGGGCCTGAAGGCCGGCCGCGAGACGCACGGACATCGCTTCCTGGGTGCCGCGCGGATCGCGCTCAAGCGCGCCGACGACTACGAGCGCGCCCTTGGGGAAGAGGGCGGCGTGATTGCCTCGTTCGCAAGGCGGCGCGCGGCCATTGCGCAGCAGCTCGATGCCGCGGCCAAGACCCATGCGGGTTCGCTGGGCGCCGCGGGCAGCTACGACGCGCTCCTCGACGAGGTCACCGCGCTGGTCGAGATGCCCACTGTCTATGCGGGCACGTTCGCGGACGCGTTCCTCGAGGTGCCCCAGGAATGCCTCATCCTCACGATGCGGCAGAACCAGAAATACTTTCCGCTCTTCGATGCCGCGGGCAAGCTCACGCACCGCTTCCTCATCGTGAGCAACATGAAGCTCGCGGACCCGACCAACATCGTGCAGGGCAACGAACGCGTCGTGCGGCCGCGCCTGGCCGATGCGCGATTCTTCTTCGAGACCGACAAGAAGACGAAGCTCGCCGATCGCGTCGCGCAACTCGGGGCGATCGTCTATCACAACAAGCTCGGCACGCAGGCCGAGCGCGTCGAGCGGCTGCGCCGCCTCGCCTCGCGCATCCAGGTGATGCTGCCGCGCGGATCGGTCGGCATGCCGTATGCGGATCGCGCGGCACTCCTGGCCAAGGCGGACCTCGTCACGCTGATGGTGGGCGAGTTCCCCGAGCTGCAGGGCATCATGGGCAAGTACTACGCCGAGGCCGATGGCGAGGAGCCTTCGGTCGTTCGCGCGATCGAACAGCATTACTGGCCGCGGTTCGCAGGCGATGAGCTCCCCACCGGCGACGTGAGCATCGCGCTGGCACTCGCCGACAAGCTCGAATCGCTCATCGGCCTGTTCGGCATCGGCCAGGTGCCCACCGGCGACAAGGATCCTTTCGGATTGCGCCGCGCGGCCCTCGGCGTGCTGCGCATCCTTTCGGAGAAGGCCGAGGCCCGCGAGTTGGATCTCGGTGTGCTGCTTCGGGAAGGCGTCGAGGGTTTCCCCGCAGGCAAGCTCGGCGCGGAGACCGCGGCATCGGTGCACGCATTCATGCTCGATCGCCTGCGCTCCATGCTGCGCGACAAGGGCTACGATGCGAACGAGGTCGAGGCCGTGCTGGCCGACAATCCGACGCAGGTGAAGCAGGTGTGGGATCGCATCGAAGCGGTGAAGGCGTTCCGCGCGCTTCCCGAAGCCTCGGCGCTCGCCGCGGCGAACAAACGTATCCAGAACATCCTGCGCAAGTCCGAGGGCTACGGCGCCGTGGACTTTGCACTCCTGCAGCTGCCGGAAGAAAAGCGACTGCGCGAAACGCTCACCAGCGTGACCACGCACGCGAACGATCTTTTCGCGAAGAACGATTTCCGCGGCACGCTCACGGCACTCGCCGCGATCCGCGCCGACGTGGATGCGTTCTTCGACAAGGTGCTGGTGAACGCCGAGGATCCGAAGCTGCGCGCCGCGCGCCTGGGGCTCCTGTCCGACCTGGGAGGCGTCATGAACAAGGTCGCCGACATTTCCAAGCTTTCGAGCTAACGATGAAACTCGTGATCCTCGACCGCGACGGCGTCATCAACTACGACTCCGAGCAGTACATCAAGTCGGCGGCGGAGTGGAAGCCGCTGCCCGGTTCGATCGAAGCCATCGCGCGCTTGAACCAGAACGGGTTTCGCATCGCGGTGGCGACGAACCAGTCGGGCATCGGCCGCGGGCTCTTCGACATGGCCACGCTCAACGCCATGAACGACAAGATGATGGAAATGGTGTTTCGCCTCGGCGGGCGCATCGACGCGCTGTTCTTCTGCCCGCACACGGCCGACGAGAACTGCGGCTGCCGCAAGCCCCGCACCGGCATGTACGAGGAGATCGCGGCGCGCTTCCACACGGAGCTGAAGGGCGTGCCGTGCATCGGCGACGGCCTTCGCGACCTGCAGGCGGCCGAGACCGTCGGCGGCCAACCCATCCTCGTGCTCACCGGCAAGGGCAAGAAGACGCAGGCCGCGGGCGGCCTGCCGAAGAAGACCATCGTCTTCGCCGACCTCGCCGAAGCCTCACGCCACCTCATCGACCACGCATGACGGAACTGCGGTCCGTACTGTTCCTGTTCTTCGCGGTCCTCGTCACGCCGTTCTTCGGCATCGCGGTTCCCCTGGGCGGCCTCTTCGGCTACAGGCCCGCGTCGTTCCTCGCCGCGGTGTGGGCACGCTCGATCATCGAGATCGCGAAGATCTGCTGCGGCATCAAGTGGGAGGTTCGCGGCTGGGAGAACCTGCCGAGCGAGCCGTCGATTCTCATGGCCAAGCACCAGTCGGCCTGGGAAACCCTCTTCATGGAATGCACCTTCCCGCCGCAATGCTGGATCGTGAAGAAGCAGCTGCTGTGGCTGCCCTTCGTCGGCTGGGGCCTGATGGGCATCCGCGCCATCGCGATCGATCGCTCGAGCGGGCATTCGGCCGTCGAGCAGATCGTCGAGCAGGGGAAGAAGCGCCTGGGCCAGGGCATGTGGGTTTCGATCTTCCCGGAGGGCACGCGCATTCCCGTGGGCAAGCGCGGCCGCTACGGAATGGGCGGGGCCATCCTTGCGGCGCGCACCGGTGCGCCCGTCGTCCCCATCGCGCACAATGCGGGCGAGTACTGGGGACGCTACGCATTCAAGAAGCACGCGGGCACCGTCACGGTCCTGATCGGCCCGCCGATCGCCACGGCCGGCCGCACGGCGCAGGACGTGAATCGCGACGTCGAAGAGTGGATCGAAGCGCGCATGCGCGAGCTCAACCCGGAGCGCTATGCGCAGGCTTGAGCTCGTCTCGCGCGATGTCCACCGCATCGCGCTCGCGGGCAACGACCTCGACTTCGTTCTTCTGCGCAAGCGCGGACGCCGCGGCGTGGGACTGCGCGTGGATGCGAGCGGGCTGACCGTCAGTGCGCCGCTCGCGGTGCCCCTCACAAAAATCGAAGCCCTCATCCGCAACAGCGAGCGCTGGGTCACGCGGAAGATCGCCGAATGGGGCACCAAGCGTGTGCCGGAAGCAAGTTGGTCCGAGGGCGCGGAGCTTCCGTACCTCGGGGGCAGCCTGGTGTTGCGGCTTTCGACGGCCGGTCGCGCGAAGGTCGAGCTGGGCGCGGGCGAGCTTCACGTCGCGGTTCCTTCCCGCGAGCCCGATGTCGTCAAGCGCGCCGTCGTTGCCTGGTACAAGAAAGCGGCGCTTGCGCATCTCGCGCAGCGCGCGTTCGCGCTGGCGCGCCTGGGCGGCATCACGCCGCCGCGCGTGCGGCTTTCGTCGGCGATGGCGCGCTGGGGCAGTTGCGATTCGCACGGCGAAGTGCGGCTCACGTGGCGGCTCGTGAAGGCGCCGCCCGAGCTGGTCGACTACGTGGTCTGCCACGAGCTCGCGCACCTTCGCCACATGGACCACTCGCGCGCGTTCTGGAATGAAGTCGAGCGCCTGTGCCCCGGCCACCGCCGGTTGCGCGCGGCGCTCGATGCGAGCGACCATCTGTACCGTTCCTTCTAGCGTCTTCTCCAGGAGTCCTGCCATGCGCCTGCTGCACACGATGATTCGCGTCGGTGACCTCGATCGCTCGATCGGTTTCTACACCGACGTCCTCGGAATGAAGCTGCTGCGCCGCAAGGACTATCCCGACGGCAAGTTCACGCTCGCCTTCGTGGGCTACGGCGACGAGGTCGACCACACGGTGATCGAGCTCACGCACAACTGGGAGACGAAGTCCTACGACCTGGGCAACGGCTTCGGCCACCTGGCGGTCTCGGTGCCCGATGCGTACAAGGCCTGCGAGGACGTGAAGCAGAAGGGCGGCAAGGTGACGCGCGAGGCGGGGCCGATGAAGCACGGCGGCAGCGTGATCGCTTTCGTCGAGGATCCCGACGGCTACAAGATCGAGTTCATCCAGCGCAACTAGCGTCGGCGAGCTGCACGAACTCCGCGACCGACAGCGTTTCGCCGCGTCGCCCGAGGTCCACGCCGGACGCGGCGAATCCCTCGTCACGCCCCAGTGCCTTCAGCGCATTGCGCAGCGTCTTGCGGCGTTGCGAGAACGCGCCCGCGACCACGCGCTCGAAATGCGCTTCGTCCTTCGCACGCAATCGGTCCTCACCGAGCGGCACCATGCGCACGACCGCCGAGTCGACCTTGGGCGGTGGCGTGAACGCGCCGGGCGGGACCCTCACGAGGAGCTCCATCGCGAAGCGGTATTGCAGCATCACCGACAGGCGCCCATAGGCCTCGGTATCGGGCGCAGCCACCATGCGTTCGACGACTTCCTTCTGCAGCATGAAGATGCAATCGCGCACGCGTGCGGCGTACTCGGCGACTCGGAAGAGGATCGGCGTGGAGATGTTGTAGGGAAGGTTGCCCACGACTCGCAGCGGTTGCGGCAGCTGCGCGAAATCGAACTCGAGCGCATCGGCTTCGTGCACCACGACCTTCGCTGGGTCGAGTCGAGCGCGCAGTGCCGACGCGAGGTCGCGATCGATCTCGATCACATGCAGCTTCTCGACGCGCTCGGCGAGATGATCGGTGAGCGCGCCGGGTCCCGGGCCGATCTCGACCATCGCGTCCGCGGGTTTCGCGTCGATCGCGGTGACGATGCGTCCGAGGTAATGGCGGTCGGTGAGGAAGTGTTGCCCGAAGCGCTTGCGGGGCCTCGGCAGGGTCATGTGACGTTCGCTCGGAAAGCGCGCTAGCGCCGCGCTGCCAGGTCGATCGCGAGCTCGATGGCTGCCTTGAGGCTGCCCGTGTCGATGACACCGGTGCCGGCAAGATCGACGGCCGTGCCGTGGTCGACGGAGGTGCGCACGATCGGCAGGCCGAGCGTGACATTCACCGCGTCGCCGAAGGCCGCGTGCTTGAGCACCGGCAGGCCCTGGTCGTGATACATCGCGAGCACCGCGTCTGCTTGTTCCAGCAGGCGCGGCGTGAACAGCGTGTCCGCGGGAAACGGTCCGCGCACCGAAAGCCCGTTGCGCACGGCCGCGTCGATCGCGGGGGCGATCACGTCGATCTCCTCGTGGCCGAGGTGCCCTGATTCTCCGGCGTGCGGATTGAGACCGGCGACGAGGATGCGTGGCTTGGCGATACCGAAGCGGCTGCGCAGGTCGTGATCGAGGATGCGCAGCGTCACATCGAGCGACTCGCGCGTGATCGCGCGCGGAACGTCGGCAAGCGGCAGGTGCGTGGTCGCGAGTGCGACGCGAAGGCGTCCACCCACCAGCATCATCACCACGCGTGCGGTGCCGGTCTTGTCGGCGAGGTATTCGGTGTGGCCCGTGAAGGCCACGCCCGCTTCGTTGATCGTGCTCTTCTGCACGGGGGCGGTGACGATCGCGCCGAACTCTCCGGAGCGGCAACCGGAGATCGCGCGGTCGAGCATCGCGAGGACGTAGCGCGCGTTGGCCGCATCGAGCCGGCCCGGCACCACGGGCGCGCTGGCGCTCACGTGCATGACCGACTCGGGAACGAAAGCCACCTTGCGAAGCTTCGCGCGCGCGGCGATCACTTCGCGATCCCCCAGGAACACCACGCGATCGCGGAAGCGCTCGTGCGCGAGGAGGGCGCACAAGTCCGGGCCGATGCCCGCAGGCTCGCCCGAAGTCACCGCGATCATGGGAGGTTCAGCGCTCTTCGAGCCGGTTTTCGACGAACGCGCGGTCGCGCGCCTGCCGCAGCCAGTCCGCGTAGGCTTCGTCGCCCTTGCGGGCGCGAATGGCCGTGCGCGCGGCGGCCTTCTTCCGCTCCTCCGACTGCTCGTCCGCGCGGCGCTCCTGCACTTGCAGGATGTGCCAGCCGAACGGCGTCTGGAACGGCGCGCTGACCTCACCGGTGGCCGACGCGTTCATCACCTTCTCGAATTCCGCGACCGTGTCGCCCGGCGCGAGCCAGCCGAGGTCGCCGCCCTTCGAGGCGGAGCCGTCTTCGGAATGCACCTTCGCGAGCTCGCCGAAATCCTCGCCGGCCGCGACGCGCACCTTGATGCGCGTGAGGCGTTCGCGGACTTCCGCATCCGTGAGGCCTTCGCGCGTGCGGATGAGGATGTGCCGCGCCTTCGACTGCTGGATCGTGGCCGCGGCCGCCTTGCCGCGCTTCTCGAGCAGCTTCACGATGTGGAAGCCGTTGGGGCTGCGCAGCAGGTCGGTCGTGTCGTTGACCTGCAGCTTCTCGATGGACTCGAGGAAGAGCGCGGGCAGCCGGCCCGAAGGACGCCAGCCGAGGTTGCCGCCCTGCAACGCATCGGGTGCATCAGAAAAGGTCGCGGCCACTTGCTGGAAGTTCACGCCGCGGCGCAGCTCCGTGAGCGCCTGCACGGCGCGCCGGCGGCGCTGCTCGATCTGGTCGGGCGAGGCCTGCGCGGGCACCATCACGAGGATGTGCGCGAGGCGGTATTCGGCGTCACCGCTTTTTTCCTTGGCTTCGCGGGCGACTTCGGTCTCGACCTCGGCATCGGTGACCACGAGGTTGTTCTCGACTTCGCGTTCGCGCAGGCGCGTGACCAGGATCTCGCTGCGGATGTCTTCGCGGAAGCGCGGGTAGGCCACGCCGTCCTTTTCGATCGCCTCGCGGAAGGCGGTCATCGACAGGTTGTTCTCCTGCGCGATGCGCTGGATCGTCTTGTCGAGCGTGGCGTCGTCGATCTTGAGCCCCGTCTCCTTCGCGTGCTGCACCTGCACGAGGTCGTTGATCATGCGCTCGAGGATCTGGCGCTGGAGGACATCCGCGGCCGGGAGTTGCCCGCCCTGCTTGCGCAGCTGGCTCGCGATGAGCGTCACGCGCTCACTGAGGTCGTTGGACGTGATGACCTCGTCGTTGACGACCGCGACGATGCGATCGACGGGAACCACGCGCGGGGGCGTGGCAGCCAGGCGCGGGTCGATGCGAGGGGTGGCCATCTGGGCGGACGCGCCCAGGGCGAGGGTCAGGGTGAGCAGCGCGAAAAGACGGTTGTTCATCGAGCAATCTCGTCGGACCGGCGATAGCCGGAGATGTTCTGACGCAGCGTCTCCAGCGGGTTGATGCCGATCCGCGAGAGTCCGGTGAGCTCGAGCTGGATCTGGAAGGAGGTCGAAACCTGCTGGGTCGCGGTGATGAATCGATGGGCCACCGCGCGAAGCTGCCAACAGTCGGCATTGTACTCGAACCCGACCAGCCCCTCGAGGAGCTTCTTGTCCTTGATGCTCCAGTTCACGCGGGCCACGCCGGTGAGGCCGCGCCACAGCGGCCACTGCGTGGAAACGTCGATCTGCTCGATGTCGTTTCGCGCGTAGCGGTACGCGGCGTTGAGCACGCGGCCCGGTTCCGGGAAGTAGCGCACGCCCAGCGCCCCCTTGGCCGCATCGCTGCGCGACGGGCTGTACTGCAGCACGAGGTCGGAGGTGATCGTGGGCGTGATCTGGCTCGAGACCACGCCGATGACGTCGGAGCGCTGCTCGTCGCGCGGCGGGCCCTCGAGCGTCACGCGCTGCGGCTCGAAGTAGTAGACCTGCCCGAGCGACGCGCGCAGCCGCTCGAGGCCCGTGCCCGATTCCACGAGGCGCGTGGTCACCGCCGCGGTGATCTGGTTCGCATCGCCGATGCGGTCGCCGCCGATGAAGCGGTTCTCGTAGAACATCTGCCCGAAATTGAAATCGGTCTCGGCCGTCGTGAAGTTGGGCAGCTTCGATTGGTCCTTGTACGGGACGTACAAGTAATACAGGCGTGGCTCGAGCGTCTGCTGGAATCGCTCGCCCCTGAATTCCCACGGGCGGTCGAAGAAGAGGCCCGCGTCCACGCTCGTGATCGGCAGGCCGCGCGTGCCTTCCTCGACGCCACCTGCGTTCTCCTTCACGTTGTACTGCGTGAAGTGGTACCCCACCTTCGGCGTGACGTAGCCGTAGCTGCGCCGGAACGGGACCTGCACCGAGGGATAGGCGATGAAGCGCTGGCCGTTCACGAGCTCCGGATGGCGGAAGTTGGAGAGCTCGCCGACGAATTGCCAGTCGGCGCCGAGAAAGTTCTGCTTGAGGCCCGAGGCGAGCAGCTGCGGGAGGATCTTGTACGGGGCCACCACGGGGGCGAGCGGATCCTGGAGGGTCTGGTAGGCGAGCGCGCGCGCCGACAGAGCCCAGATGTCGTCGCTGTACGAGAGGATCGCGTCGCGCGGCAGGTTGGTCTGCGAGGTCGCCGCGATGCGCGTGGACAGGTCGCGGAAGTAGTCGTCGTCGGAAACCCGCTGCGCGCTGATCGCCAGGGTGGTGTTGAAAGGCAGCGACTGCACGTGGCGCACGCCGAAGAAGTAGCGATCGGAGTCGGTGATGCGATCCTTTGGCAGGAACTCCGCGTCGAGCTGCCCCGAGAACGTGGGCCACAGGTAGCGGAACTCCGAACCGATCTGCAACCCGCGCTTCGAGAAGAGCTTGGGCGTGATCGTCGCATCCATGTTCTCGGCGATGTTCCAGTAGTAGGGCATCGCCAGCTCGAAGCCGCTCTGCCCCGACGAGCCGATGATCGGTGCGAGGAAGCCGCTCTTGCGCGCGTTGTCGAGCGGGAACGACAGCCACGGCGAGTAGAGGATCGGGACGCCGAGGAAGTAGACGGTCGAGTTGTAGGCGGTGCCGATGTTGCGCTTGCTGTCGATCTCGAGCTCGTGCACGCGAAGGAACCAGTCGTCTCGCGGCACGGGGCAGGTGGTGTACTCGGCGTCGAAGAGGCGGCTGATGTCCTCGCCCTCGAGCATTGCGCGCGAGGCGCTGCCGCGGCCGGCGGCGCGGCGGTCGAGCTTCTTCGGGATCTCGAACAGCGGCGCGTCCATCTCGCCCGTGTCGGTGCCGAGGTGGTACATGAGCTTCGGGCCGACGACCGCGTCGCCTTCCCGCTCCAGGCGGACCCGGCCGATCGCCACGGCCGTGTCGGTGACTTCGTTGTAGTCGACGCGATCGGCGCGAATGGAGGCCCCGCGTTGGCGCAGCGAGACGTTGCCCGTGGCGGTGATGGTCTTGTCGCGCTCGCCCCCGATCTCGTCGGCTTCGAGGAAGCGGATCGCGTCGCGCTCGAGCCGCGGCGGCGGCGGGCGCAGTTGCCGGTCGAGGCGCAAGCGCAACCCGTCGGAGTCCTGCGCGCGCGCGCCGGGTGCGGACCCGATCGCGCAGGCGATCAAGATCGCCATCGGGAGGAGTCTGGAAGGCATCCGGGAGACTGCGGGCACGATGCTAGAATTCGCGAAGGATACAGGCAAAAACACTGATGACTCGTCTCGCAGCGCTCGACGCGTGGCTGGGCGCTGCGCTCGACGGCGCACCGTTTCGCCGCGAACCGGCTTCCGCCGACGCAAGCTTCCGACGCTACTTCCGCATCTTCGTTCCGGACCGCACGTACATCGTGATGGATGCGCCCCCGGAGCGCGAGGACTCCCGCCCCTTCGTGCACGTCGCCGGCCTCCTGCGCGCAGCAGGCCTCAACGCGCCGGAAATCTACGCGCAGGACCTCGCGCAGGGCTTCCTGCTGCTCACGGACCTGGGACCGAAGACGTACCTGCAGTCTTTCGGCGAACAGGATCCCGACGCGCTTTTCCGCGACGCGATCGCAGCGCTCGTCACCTGGCAGGGTGCGAGCCGCGAGGGCGCGCTGCCGCCCTACGACGAAACGCTGCTGCGACGCGAGATCGAGCTCTTCCCCGAGTGGTACGTGAAGCGCCATCGGGGTGTGGAGCTCGATGCGGGCCAGCGCGAAAAGCTCGAAGGGGTATTCCGGGCCGTGCTCGCGGCGAATCTCGCCGAACCGCGCGTGTTCGTGCACCGCGACTTCATGCCGCGCAACCTCATGGTGAGCGCGCCCAACCCGGGCATCATCGATTTCCAGGATGCCGTCTACGGACCGATCAGCTATGACATCGCCTGCCTGCTGCGAGATGCGTACGTGAGCTGGGAGGAGCCGCAGGTCATCGACTGGACCATCCGTTACTGGGAGCGGGCGCGCAAGCACGGGCTGCCCGTGCCCGCGGACTTCGCCGACTTCTGGCGCAACGTCGAGTGGATGGGCCTGCAGCGCCACCTCAAGGTCGCCGGCATCTTCGCGCGCCTGCACTACCGCGACGGCAAGGCGGGCTACATCGACGACGCGCCGCGCTTCATCGGCTACATCCGCAAGACCGCCGGCCGCTACCGGGAGCTCGAACCGCTGCTGCGCCTCGTCGACCAGATCGAAGGCGCGCACGTCGAAACGCGGCTCACGTTTTGAAACGAACTCGCCGCGCGATCGTGCTTGCGGCCGGGCGCGGCGAGCGGCTGCGCCCGCTGACGGACACAACGCCGAAGCCCCTGCTCAAGGTGGGCGGTCGCACGCTGATCGAGCGGCAGATCGCGCGTCTCGTCGCCGGGGGGTTCACCGAACTGGTGGTGAACATCGAGCACCTCGGCGAGCAGGTCGAGAACGCGCTGGGTGATGGCTCGCGCCTGGGTGCTGCGATCCGCTATTCACGCGAGAACCCTGCGCTGGAGACCGCCGGCGGAATCGCGCGCGCATTGCCGCTGCTCGGTGATGAGCCCTTCGCGGTCGTGAGCGCGGACATCCACACGGCTTTCGACTACGCAACACTCGGTCCGATCGCCGACGCGATCGCGCGCGACTTCGAAAGACACGCGGCGCACTTCGTGCTCGTCGACAACCCGCCGTGGCATTCGGGCGGCGACATGGGACTGGCCAATGGGCGCGTCGCGCGCGGCAAGCCGTGGTTTACCTACGGCAACATCTCCGTCTTCCACCCGGCGAGCTTCGCGCCGCTCGACCCGAATGCGAAGCTGCGCATCTTCCCCTGGGCCTATGCGATGGTCGATGCCGGACGAGTCACCGGCGAGTACTTCGGCGGCGACTGGGACAACGTCGGAACCGCCGAGCAGCTCGCGGCGCTCGACCGGCGGCTGTCGGCGTAAAATGCCGCCATGAGACTCGAAAACCCCAATCAGCTGAAACCGTTCCGCAAGCGCCGCGCGCGCGTTGCGGCCGCCGCCGGATCCGGCGTGATCGTGCTGCCCACCGCACCCGAGCGCACGCGCAACGCCGACGCCCATTACGACTACCGGTGGGACAGCGCGTTCTTCTACCTCACGGGATTCCGCGAACCGGAGGCCGTGCTGGTGATCGTCGCCGGCAAGAAGCCGCGCGAGATCCTCTTCTGCCGCGAGAAGAACCTCGAACGCGAAATCTGGGACGGCTTCCGCTACGGTCCCGAGCTCGCGAAGAGCGCCTTCGGCTTCGACGAGGCCTACCCCTACGACCAGCTCGACCAGCGCCTGCCCGAGCTCCTCGCGAACCAGGAAACGCTGCACACCCCGGTCGGCGCGGACCCCGAGTGGGACGTGCGCGTGACCGGCTGGCTCAACGCCGTGCGCGCGAAAGTCCGCACGGGCATCAGCGCGCCCGCGCAGATCAGCGACATCCGCGCGACCGTGAGCGACATGCGCCTCATCAAGGACGAGCACGAGATCGCGATCATGCGGCGCGCCGGCGAAATCTCGAGCGCGGCCCACGTGCGCGCGATGCGCGTGGCGGCACCGGGCAAGCGCGAATACGAAGTCGAAGCCGAGCTGATCCACGAGTTCATCCGCAATGGCGCGCGTTCCGCGGCCTACGGCTCGATCGTCGCGACCGGCGCGAATGCCTGCGTGCTCCACTACCGCGAGAACGACGCCGAGATCCGCAAGGGCGACCTCATGCTGATCGACGCGGGCTGCGAGCTCGACAGCTACGCTGCCGACATCACGCGCACGTTCCCCGTCGACGGCAAGTTCACGGCCGTGCAGAAGGACGTCTACGAACTCGTGCTCGCCTCGCAGGAAGCCGCGATCAAGGCCGTGAAGCCGGGTGCGGACTTCATCGATTACCACGACGCCGCGACCAAGGTGCTCGTGCAGGGCCTCATCGACTTCAAGCTCTGCAAGGGCAGCGTGTCGAAGGTGCTCGAGGACGGTTCGTACAAGCAGTTCTACATGCACCGCACCGGCCACTGGCTGGGCCTGGATGTGCACGATGCCGGCGACTACATGCGCCGCGGCAAGTGGCGCAAGCTCGAGCCGGGCATGGTGCTCACCGTCGAACCCGGGCTCTACATCCGTCCCGCGGCCAATGTCCCGAAGGCGTTCTGGAACATCGGCGTGCGTATCGAGGATGACGTGCTCGTCACCGCGAAGGGCCGCGACGTCCTCACGAGCGCGTGTCCCAAGCGCGTGAAGGACGTCGAGGCAGCGGTCCGCGGGTAGGGGTCAGATCCCTTTATCCGCGAGATCAAAGGGGTCTGACCCCTTGAATCTTCCCTCCATGCTCGACGTCGCCATCATCGGTGCGGGTCCTGTCGGCGCGACGGTTGCCGCGCTCGCCTCCGATTCCGGACTCGACATCGGTGTCTTCGAGGCCCGCGGCGGGCCGTCGAACGACAAGCGCACGTTGGCCCTTTCGCATGCGAGCCGCGAGATTCTCGAGGGCGCGAACGCGTGGCCCGCTCAGGGCGTGACGCCGATCGAGTCCATCCACATTTCGCAGCAGGGCGGCCCGGGCCGCACGCTGCTCGAAGCGAGCGAGCAACGCATTCCGGCGCTCGGCTACACCGTGGCCTATGCGGCGCTCGAATCGACGCTCGAAGCGCGCCTGGTGCGCTCCGGCGTGACGACGCGCTTCGGCGAGGCGTGCACGCAGATTGATCTTGCCGACGACGCCGCGACGGTGCGGTTCGAGTCCGGCCGCGAGGCGCGCGCGCGATTGCTGGTGCTTGCCGATGGCGGCGCGAACTCCACGCGCATTCCGGGCATCGCCTATACGACCAAGGATTACGACCAGCTCGCGCTGACGGCGCCGGTGAGCACCGATCGCGCCCACGGCGCGCGCGCCTATGAGCGCTTCACGCCGCAAGGACCCGCTGCGTTGTTGCCGGTCGGCGATCGCTTCGCGCTCGTCTGGACCGCCAGCCCGGCCGAGGCGAAACGGTTGCTGGCACTCGACGATGCCGCGTTCCTCGTGGAACTGCAGGCGCATTTCGGCGATCGCGCCGGCCGGTTCACCGAGGTGGGGCCGCGCGCCGCGTTCCCGCTGAAGCTGCGCACGGTCAACACGAATATCGCGTTGCGTACCGCGATCGTCGGCAACGCCGCGCAGGCGCTGCATCCGGTGGCGGGGCAGGGCCTGAATCTCGGATTGCGCGATGCTCAATCGCTCGCGACGGCCCTTTGCACGCGCGGACGTGCCGCGATCGGCGAAGCCGCGATGCTCGCGGACTATCGCGAGAGCCGCCGCCGCGACACGTTGCGCGGCGTGGCCTTCACCGATTTTCTCGTCTCGGCGTTCGCCGATGCGCGCCGCCTTCCCACCTGGGGACGCGGCCTCGCGCTCACGGTGCTCGATCTCTTTCCGCCGGCGCGTCGGCTGCTCGCGCAACGCATGATCCATGGAGCGGGTTCGCCGTGAAGTCGCCCCGCGTGCTCGTGGCGGGTGGCGGCCCCGTGGGCCTGGCTTTCGCTTGCGCGGTCCGAGATTGCGCGGTGACGGTGGTGGACAGCGCCCGCGCCGCACCGATCGCAAGCGACGACTATGACGTGCGCATCTTCGCGCTGAGCCCCGGCTCGCGCGAATTCCTGCGCGACATCGGCGCGTGGGACGAACTCGAGATGCGGCGCGTGGCGCCCGTGCGCCGCATGGAGGTATTCGGCGACGCCGGTGCGCAGCTGGGCTTTTCGGCGCCGCCGCGGGGCGCGCTTGCGTGGATCGTCGAGGCGGGCCGCCTGTCCGCGGCGATCGAGGCCGCGGCACGCACGCGCGGCAGTGTGGAGATTCGACGCAACGCACGCGCGCAAGGCTATGGCGCACGCGCGAACGGCGCTTCGCTGGAGCTCGAATCGGGCGAGCGGATCGAGGGCGATCTTCTCGTCGGCGCCGACGGCCCCGACTCGCCGATGCGCGCCGGATTGTCCCTCGCTGTCGAGGAGAGCGCGTACGAGGAAACCGCGATCGTCGCCAATTTCGCGACTGAGCAGCCCCACGAGGGCATCGCGCGCCAATGGTTTCGCAGCGACGGCGTGCTCGCGTGGCTGCCGCTGCCCGGCAACAAGATCTCGATCGTGTGGTCCGCACCGAATGCCGTGGCGCAGGAGCTCGCCTCACGCGACGGTCCGGGACTCGCGCGGCGCGTGCGCGATGCCGGCGGCGCGGCGTTGGGTGAACTCGAGTCGATCTCGCCGCAAGGGCGCTTTCCCCTGCGCCTGATCCGCGTGCCGCACGTGGTGATGCCCGGCGCGGCGCTCATCGGCGACGCGGCCCATGGCATCCATCCGCTTGCGGGCCAGGGCGTGAACCTGGGATTCCAGGACGCGCGCGTGCTTGCGCACGTTCTCTCCGGCCGCAGCGCGCTCGAGCGCCCCGGCGATCTTCGCGTGTTGCGCCGCTACGCGCGTGCGCGCCGCGAGGATGTCGGCTCGGTGCAGTGGCTCTCCGATGGCCTCGACCGGCTTTTCGCGACACGCAACCCGGCCGCGGCAACGCTTCGCAACGCAGGAATGCGCCTCGTGGATTCCCAGCCCTGGGCCAAGCGCCTCCTGGCCGCGCGAGCGATGCGATAATCGCGGTCAGCCCGCAGGACTCGCGGAACCAACGCCCGGTCCGGCTGCCCAACCCCCCACCCCGCCCCCCACAAAAGACTCCAATGACAAATCGCCTCGCCTCCTGGGCCTTCACGCTGGCTGCCCTGGCCACCGCCTTCGGCGCCGCCGCGCAGAACACCGAGCAGATCAAGAACGACCTGCGCAAGAAGTACCCCGATGCGCCGATCGAAACGGTGCGCAAGATTCCCTACGGCAACCTCTTCGAGGTGGTCGGCGGCGGCGAGGTGTTCTACACCGACGACAAGACGACGTTCCTGCTCATCGGCTCGCTCATCGACACGAAGACGAAGGAGAACGTCACCGAGGTGCGCATGCGCCAGGTGAACGCCGTGAAGTTCGATTCGCTGCCGCTCGAGTCGGCCATCAAGATCGTGCGCGGCAACGGCTCGCGTCGCATGGCGGTCTTCGAGGATCCGAACTGCGGCTACTGCAAGCGCTTCGAACGCGACCTCACGACGTTGAACGACATCACGGTCTACGTCTTCCTCTTCCCGATCCTCTCGCCGTCGTCCACGGAGCTCGCCAAGGCCGTGTGGTGCTCGCCCGATCGCCAGAAAGCGTGGCTCGACTACATGATTCGCGACACGCAGCCGGCGGCCGCCTCGACCTGCGAGAACCCGATCGACAAGATCGTGGCCTTCGGCCGCGAGAAGCGCATCACGGGCACGCCGACGTTGTTCTTCGAGGACGGTGAGCGCATTCCCGGCGCGGTGCCGGTGGCGCAGATCGAGCAGCGGCTGGTCGACGCCAAGAAGGCGATCGCCAGCGCGAAGTAGCTACTTCTTGCCGTTGAGCCCGGGGGGCGCGTAGCCCTTCGGGTACAGCACCCACATGCGGCCCGCCTGCCGCATCTTGCCCGCCTGGTTTCCGGCGGCATCCCCGAAGCCCCAGTAGAAATCCGCGCGCACGCCTCCGGCGATTGCGCCGCCGGTGTCCTGCGCGACCATCAGGCGATTGAGTGGCTGCGGTGAGTTCGGGAACGTCGTCGCGAGGAACACCGGAACGCCGAGCGGAATCACGCGCGGATCCACGGCGATCGAGCGCTCGCCCGTGAGCGGAACGCCCAGCGACCCGATGGGTCCGACGAGGTCCTTCGGCAATTCGCGGAAGAACACGTAGCTGGGATTCGCGTTGAGGTAGTCCTGCACCTTCTTCGGATTGCGACGCGCCCAATCCTTGATGCCCTGCATCGATGCCTTGTCGGCCGACAACTCGCCGCGCTGGATCAGCAGCCGGCCGAGCGAACGGAACGGGTGCCCGTTCTGGTCGGCGTACCCCACGCGCAACCGCTCGCCGTTTTCCAGCTGGACCTGGCCCGAACCCTGGATGTGCAGGAAGAAGACATCGATCGCGTCGTCCACCCACACGAGCTCCGCACCCTTCAGCGGCGCGGGTTCGCGATCGATGTCGCCACGCGCGAGGTAGGGCACGACCTTGTTGCCGTCGATGCGCCCGCGCAGCCGCCGGTGCTTGAGGTCCGGGTAGACCGACGTGAGATCGATCGTCACGAGGTCCTGCGGTGTCGCGTAAATCGGAAACTTGTAGCGCTTGCTGCGTGTCTTGCTGCCGTGGAGCAGGGGCTCGTAATAGCCGGTGACCATGCCCGCGTTGCTGTCGTCGGCGTTGAGGACGCGATACGGATCGAAGTTGAGCTCGAAGAAAGACACGAGGTCGCGCTCGGTGGCGTTCACCTGGAGCGTGGATGCGCCCGCGCAGACCGCCTTCCAGGCGTCGAACTTTTCGAGCGAGGGGCAACCGCGAACGAAGGCGACGACCGATTCGCGCAGGGACTCCTTTCCCCATTCGGGAATCTCGGCCCACGTGCCGGCCACCAACTTGCCGCGAGGTTCGACCTCGGGCGTTGGCGTCGGAACAGCGGGGCAAATCGGGGCGGGCGCGGGCGGACAGATGAGCGGCTCGGGCTCCGGCTCCGGTGCGGCGACGACGGGCGCGGGCGCCGGCTTGGGCGCGGGCGGCGGAGGTGTGGCGCAAGCGGCGACGAGAAGCGCGGCGATCGAGAGTACGGCGAGGCGGTGCGGCATCAGCGCGAGTATATTGGACGCGAACTGAAAAAGAGGTCGCGTGATGGGATGGGTCTTCCTGGAAATCGTTCTTGCGCTGGTGATCGCGGTCGCGATCGTGTGGTGGACGCTGCCGAAGAAGCCGAAGTGAAGTGCTGCGCTCAGTGCAGCACGCGCGGCACGCTGAGCGTGAACTCGGGAATCGGTGCGTCGAATCGCGTGCCGTCCTCGGCCACCATCTGGTAGGTGCCGCGCATCGTTCCCACCGACGTGGGAATCGAAGAGCCGCTCGAGTATTCGAACGTGTCGCCCGGACGCAGCGTCGGTTGCTCGCCGACCACGCCCATGCCGCGCACTTCCTGCACCTGGTTTTCCGCGTCCGTGATGATCCAGTGGCGGCTCACGAGCTGCGCGACGGTGTTGCCGTTGTTGGTGATGCGGATCGTGTAGGCGAACACGTAGCGGTCTTCTTCCTCGTCGGACTGGTCGGGAAGATACGTCGAATGCGCCGTCACGGCGACGCTGTATTTCTTTGCTTCGGGCATGGCGAAATGGTAGCAGGATTCAAGGGGTGTTCCGGGACGCCGCGCGGCGTTTCAACGTAGAATCGCCACGCCATGGCCGCCTCCAAATTCCGCATCGCCCCCAGCATCCTTTCCGCGGATTTCGCGCGCCTCGGCGACGAGGTTCGCGACGTGGTGGCGGCCGGTGCGGATCTCATCCACTTCGACGTCATGGACAACCATTACGTTCCCAACCTCACGGTGGGACCGCTGGTGTGCGAGGCGCTGAAACCGCACTGCGCGGTGCCGCTCGACGTGCACCTGATGGTGAAGCCCGTCGACCGGATCATTCCGGACTTCGCGAAGGCCGGTGCCGCGATCATCAGCTTTCACCCGGAAGCGAGCGAACACGTCGACCGCACGCTCGGCCTCATTCGCGACCAGGGCTGCAAGGCGGGGCTCGTGTTCAATCCGGCCACGCCGCTCGGTTACCTCGACCACGTGATGAACAAGGTCGACCTGATCCTCATCATGTCGGTGAACCCGGGCTTCGGTGGCCAATCCTTCATCGCGTCGGCGCTCGACAAGATCCGCGAAGCGCGCCGCCGCATCGACGCGAGCGGCCGCGACATCTGGCTGGAAGTCGACGGCGGCGTGAAGGCCGACAACATCGGGGCGATCGCGAAGGCCGGTGCCGACACGTTCGTCGCCGGCTCGGCGGTGTTCGGCGCAAAGGACCGCGCCGAGGCGCTGCGCAAGATGCGCGCGGAGCTCGCGAACGCCTGACCGCGGGGCGGGTTGATGCCCGAGTCGGATCGTTTACAATGGCTGCGCATCCCGACATTCACCTTTACGGCTCGTCATGACACTGCGCGGAAATCAATTCGGTTGGCGATGGCCTCGCTGGCGCTGAAGCGCTACGCACTGGCTTGCCCATTCGAAGTGACTACCGTGTGGTGATGCATGACTGAAACCGAATTCCTGGCGCTCGCCCGCGCCGGCTACAACCGAATCCCTGTTGCGCTCGAGACGCTCGCCGATCTCGACACGCCGCTTTCCATCTACCTCAAGCTCGCGGACAAGCCCGGCTCGTACCTGCTCGAGTCGGTCATCGGTGGCGAGCGCTTCGGCCGCTACTCGATCGTCGGCCTTCCCGCGCACGAGTGGCTCGAGTGCCGCGGGCGCGAGGCCACCTTGCTGCGTGGCGGCGTGGTTTTCGAGCGTCACCAGGTCGACGATCCTCTCGCGTTCGTCGATCGCTACCTCGCGTCGTTCAAGGCCGCGCCCCTGCCCAAGCCGTTGCGCTTCGCGGGCGGGCTCGCCGGCTATTTCAGCTATGACGCCGTGCGCCACATGGAAGCGAAGCTCGCGAACGACGCGCGTCCAGACCCGCTCGACCTGCCCGAGATCCGGCTGCTCCTCTCCGAAGAACTCGCGGTCGTCGACAACCTGTCGGGCAAGTTGCACCTCGTGGTCTACGCCGATCCCGCGCGCGATAACGCGTACGCCGCCGCTCAAGCGCGCCTGAGGCAGTTGCGTTCGCAGCTGCGCAATCACGCGACATTGCCTTCGCCGGGCGCGAAGTCGCCGCTCGCCACGCCGCGTTCCAACGTCGGGGAAACCGCCTTCCACGCCGCGGTGGCGAAGGCGAAGCGCTACATCACCGACGGCGACGTGATGCAGGTACAGATTTCGCAGCGGCTCTCGCAGCCGTTCGCCGCCTCGCCGGTGAATCTCTATCGCGCGCTGCGCTCGATCAATCCTTCGCCCTACATGTTCTTCTTCGACTTCGGCGACTGCCAGCTCGTCGGCGCCTCGCCCGAGATCCTCGTGCGGCGCGAGGCCGACAAGGTGACCGTGCGGCCCATCGCGGGCACGCGCAAGCGCGGCGGCACGCCCGAGAAGGACCTCGAGATGGAGCGCGAACTGGTGTCCGATCCGAAGGAACGCGCCGAACATCTCATGCTCATCGACCTGGGCCGCAACGACATCGGGCGCATCGCACGCACGGGCACGGTGAAGGTGACCGAGACCATGGTCGTCGAGCGCTACTCGCACGTGATGCACATGGTCTCGAACGTCGAGGGCGAAGTCGCCTCGGACCTTTCGCCGATGGGCCTGCTGCGCGCGACGTTCCCGGCGGGTACGGTCACGGGCGCGCCGAAGGTTCGCTCCATGGAGATCATCGACGAGCTCGAGCCCGAGCGGCGCGGCGTCTACGCGGGCGCGGCCGGCTACATCGGCTTCCAGGGCAACATCGACCTCGCGATCGCGATTCGCACGGGCGTCGTGAAGGACGGGCAGCTGCACGTGCAGGCTGCCGCGGGCATCGTCGCCGATTCCATTCCCGACAACGAGTGGCGCGAAACGCAGAACAAGATGCGCGCGCTGCTGGCCGCGGCCGAGCAGGTCCATGCCGGCCTCGACGCCGCGATCGACTGAGGAGCGCCCATGCTGCTCATGATCGACAACTACGATTCGTTCACCTACAACCTCGTGCAATACCTCGGGGAGCTGGGCGAGGACGTGAAGGTCGCGCGCAACGACGAGATCACGCTCGACGAGATTGCGCGCCTCGCGCCCGCGCGCATCGTCATCTCCCCGGGTCCGTGCACGCCCAACGAAGCGGGCGTCTCGCTCGGGCTGATCGAGCGCTTCGCGGGCAAGATTCCGATCCTCGGCGTTTGCCTCGGCCACCAGGCGATCGGCCAGGCCTTCGGTGGGCGCGTGATTCACGCGAAGGCACTGATGCACGGCAAGGTCTCGGCCATTCATCACGAAGGAGCCGGCGTGTTTCGCGGGCTTCCGTCGCCCTACCAGGCCACGCGCTATCACTCGCTCGCGATCGAACGCGAAAGCCTTCCCGCGAAGCTCGAGATCACCGCGTGGACCGAAGACGGCGAGATCATGGGCGTGCGCCACCGCGACCTCGCGGTCGAAGGCGTGCAGTTCCATCCCGAGTCCATCCTGACCGAGCACGGCCACAAGCTGCTCGGCAATTTCCTCGAATCGACGAAGGTGCCCTGACATGTTCACGCCCCAGGAAGCGATCAACCGTCTGTGCGACAAGCGCGAGATCTTCTACGACGAGATGGTCGACCTGATGCGCCAGGTCATGCAGGGACAGGTCTCGCCGGTGCAGCTTTCCGCGATCCTCATGGGACTGCACGTGAAGACCGAAAGCGTCTCGGAGATCGCTGCGGCGGCCGCGGTCATGCGCGAATTCTCGACGCGAGTCGATACGGCCGGCGCCGAACATCTCGTCGACACCTGCGGAACGGGCGGCGACAAGGCGCACACGTTCAACATCTCGACGACGGCCGCGTTCGTTGCCGCCGCCGCCGGCGCGCGCGTCGCCAAGCACGGAAATCGCGCGGTCTCCTCGCTTTCGGGCAGCGCGGATGTCCTCGAATCGCTCGGCGTCCACCTTGCGATCACTCCCGAGCAGGTGGGTCGCTCGATTCGCGAAGTGGGCGTCGGCTTCATGTTCGCACCCAACCATCATCCGGCGATGAAGCATGCCGCGCCCGTGCGCAAGGAACTGGGCATGCGCACGATCCTCAACATTCTCGGACCGCTCACGAATCCCGCGGGCGCGCCGAATCAGGTGATGGGCGTCTTCCACGTTGACCTCGTCGGCATCCAGGCGCGCGTACTCAAGATGCTCGGCGCGCGGCACGTGCTCACCGTGCATGGCAGCGACGGCCTCGACGAAATCACCCTCTCGGGCCCGACCTGGGTCGCCGAGCTCAAGCACGACTTCATCACCGAGTACGCGATCGAGCCCAAGCAGTTCGGCCTCGACGTCGCGCCGCTCGAGGCGATCCAGGCGAAGGGCAAGGAGGAGTCGAAGGCGTATCTGCTCGCGGTGCTCGCCAATGAGCCCGGCCCGGCGCGCGACATCGTGATCATCAACGCCGCGGCGGCGCTGTATGTCTCGGGCGTTTCCGCGAGCCTGTGGGATGGCGTGGCGGCCGCGCGTGAAGCGATCGCCAGCGGCGCCGCGCGGCGCAAGCTCGACCAGCTCGTCGAGTTCACGCAAGCGTGCGCGAAAAGCAACGCCTGACGTGAGCGACATCCTCGAGAAGATCCTCGCCACCAAGAAGGCGGAAGTCGAGGCCGGGCGACAGGCGCGCCCGCTCGCGCAGCTGGAGCGCGAAGCGCGGGCGGCCCCGCCGCCTCGCGGATTCGAGCGCGCCCTTCGCGCGCGGATTGCCGCCGGCCATTCGGCCGTGATCGCCGAGTTCAAGCGAGCGAGCCCCAGCCGGGGCGTGCTGGGCGCTTCGCTCGATCCGGCTGAAGTCGCGCGCAGCTACGAACGCCACGGAGCGTCATGTCTCTCCGTGCTCACCGACTCGATTTACTTTTCCGGATCGCCCGCCGACCTCATCGCGGCGCGCGCAGCGTGCGCGCTGCCCGTCCTGCGCAAGGACTTCGTGGTCGACCCCTGGCAAGTCCACGAAGCCCGCGCCATGGGCGCCGATTGCATCCTGCTGATCGTCGGTGCGGTGGATCCACCCGCATTGCGCGAGCTCGAGCGCCTTGCCCGATCGCTGGGAATGGACGTCCTCGTCGAGTGCCACGACGGCGACCAGCTGGAGGTCGCTCTGGGACTCGAAACCTCGCTCATCGGGGTCAATAACCGCGATTTGCGGACGTTTGCCGTGCGGCTGGAGACAACCCTCGACCTCCTCCCGCGGATCCCGGCGGCGCGCCTGCTGGTTACCGAGAGCGGCATCGCCTCACCTGAGCATGTCCGAAGGCTTTCGGAGGCGGGGGTGAGGGCCTACTTGGTGGGAAGCGCGTTCGTGGAAACCGGGGACCCCGGACCGGCCCTTTCCAGGCTTTTTTCGGGGCCCAAAGGGGGGGGTTAGGGTGTTGCATTTATGCAACAACACCCCCTAAATTGTTGCGAATTGGGGTGTTTACCACTTGAGGGAACGCGGTGGCTTTGGCATCATGCCAGTGGCTTCTCAAAAGACTAAGTGGGAAATGTGGCAAGGATCGGGGAAGCGAGTCCCCACGCCATTCCTAGCGTTCCAGCACTCACGGCCTCACTCAACAAAGGAGATTCAGATGAACAAGAAATTGATCGCTCTGGCTGTCGCGGGTGCCTCGTTGGCCCCCGCCGCCATGGCTCAGACCGCGAACCCGGTGACGCTCTACGGGCGCATCTGGGTAATGGCCGAGAGCGTCGAGGCGTCGGGCGGCGTGGCATCCATTGCCCGTCGTAACCGCGTTTCCGACCAGTCGTCCCTGCTTGGCGTGCGTGGTACCGAGGACCTGGGTGGCGGCCTGAAGGCCGTGTTCCAGCTCGAGACCGGCTTCGCTCCCGATGCCAACATGACGACCTTCGCCACGCGTAACAGCGGCGTTGGCCTGCAAGGTGGCTTCGGCACGATCATGCTCGGCCGCTGGGATACGCCGTTCAAGACGACGCAGACCGCCGTTGACGCCTTCGGCGACAACGCGCTTGGCGACATCACTGGTGCGACGATGAACGGCGGCAACTTCAGCCGTCGCGAGCAGAACAACATCCAGTACTGGTCGCCCAGCTGGGGTGGCTTCGAGTTCCGCGCGCAGTACACGGCTAACGAAGGCAAGGCTGCCAACGTGAACCCGTACGTGTACGGCGGCTCGGTCGCCTGGACGCGTGGCAACTTCTACGCGGCCATCGCCTACGAACAGCATCGCGACCTGAATGGCGCGACGCCGACGCAAGGCAACAAGGAAGAAGGCACGGGCATCGCCGCCAGCTATCGCATGGGCAACCTGAAGTTCTCGGGCCAGTACGGCGAGTACAAGGAAACGAATCTCTCGAAGCAGAAGTCGTATTACCTGGGCCTCGAGTGGTTCGTCGGCAAGCACGTGTTCCTGGGCACGTTCCAGAACGCGAAGGATGGCGTTGCTGCCGGTGCCAGCGCCGAGTGCGATATGTACTCGTTCGGTTACCAGTACGTGTTCTCCCGCCGCACGATGTTCGGCGTGAACTACACGGAAGTTAAGAACGACAGCGGCAACCTTTGCAACTTCGGTTCGAACGCTCTGACGATCACGGGCAACCAGGATCCGAAGGGTTTCGCAGCCGGCTTCCGCCACACGTTCTAAGCAATACAGTTCCGGGAACGGGCGCGGCGTGAGCCGCGCCCGTTTTCTTTTGCGGGTTCCATATTCGCTATGCTTGACCCATGAGCACGTCTCTCGCTGACCGCGTGTTGATCGCCGCCGATGCCGCCTTGCGAACGCTGGCAGGCGTCACGGCCGGTTCTCGCCGCAGCCCGGCGACGACTGCCGAGGCCGGCCCCGACGACGCTGCGCGGCGGCATTCCGCCGGGCTCATGCGCGTCAATCACAGTGGTGAGATCTGCGCGCAGGCGCTCTATAGCGGCCAGGCAATCATGGCGCGCGACGACGGCGTTCGTGCCGCGTTGCAACGCGCTGCGTCAGAGGAGCGCGACCATCTCGCGTGGTGCCGAGGCCGGCTCGAAGAGCTCGAGTCGCGTCCCAGCCTGCTCGATCCGCTTTGGTATGCGGGATCGTTCGCATTGGGCGTCGCATCAGGAATGGCCGGAGATCGCTGGAGCCTGGGCTTCCTCGTCGAGACGGAAAAGCAGGTCGAGCATCATCTTGATGAACATCTCGATCGGCTGCCTCCGGGCGACCATCGCAGCCGCGAGATCCTCGAGCAGATGCGCCTCGATGAAATCGCGCATGGCGCGAGCGGTGAGGCACTGGGCGCGCAGGCGCTGCCCTTGCCCGTGAAGCTCGCGATGAAAGCCGCGTCACGAGTGATGACGCGTTCCGCCTACTGGGTTTGACGCGGGCCGCTCAGGCCTCGCGTATCTCGAAGTCGAAGGCGATCTCGGCACTCTTCGCGAGCATGATCGTCGCGGAGCAGTACTTTTCCTTGGACAGTTTGATGGCCCGCTCCACCTGCGCGGCATCGAGTCCACGGCCCGTAACGATGTAGTGAAGGCGGATGCGGGTGAACACCTTGGGATCGGTTTCCGCACGATCGGCCTCGAGCTCGACCACGCAATCGGTGATCGGCTGGCGCGCCTTTCGCAGGATGTGCACGACATCGATGGCCGAGCATGCACCCGTTCCCATCAGCACGAGTTCCATCGGGCGCGAACCGAGATCGCGTCCGCCGACATCCGGCGCCGCGTCGACCACGACGGCGTGGCCCGACCCGCTCTCCGCGACGAACGTCATGCCCTCCACGAGCTTTACGCGCGCCTTCACGCGGGCGTTTCGGGCGCGACGCGGTTCGCCTCGAGCCAGGTCTTGATCAAGGTCCACGAGACCGCAAGCAGCACGGGGCCGACGAACAAACCGATCAACCCGAACGCGATCGCACCGCCAAAGACTCCGAGGACCACCAGCAGCATCGAAAGGCCGCCGGCTCGGCTCATGAGGATCGGCTTCACGAAGTTATCGACCGAGCTAATGACGGCGGCACCGTAGATGAGCATGAAGATGGCCCAACCCGATTGATCCTGCGCGTAGAGCCATGCGGCCGCGCCTCCCCAGATGAGGACAGGCCCCATCGGGATGAGCGAAAGAATGAAGGTGAGCGCCGCGAGCAGGAACGCACCCGGAACACCGGCGATCAAGAAGCCCACGAGGGCCACGAAGGCTTGCGCCACGGCCGTCCCGATGAGTCCGTAGACGACGCCCTTGATCGTGTTCTGAGCGGTCATCATGAGGGTGTGTCCTTGCTCGTTGCCTGCAAGCCGCGAGACGGCATTGCGGAACAGGCCCACGGCCCGCTCGCCATCGCGATAGAAAAAGAACGCCACGAAGATCGCGATGAGCACCTGGACGAGCCCGGTACCGACAGCGCTTCCGAGTGCGAGGGCGAGGCCCTTCGCGGGTTCCGCGAAGCGCCGCGCGAGCGCGACGATTTCGGCGCGGCTCTCGAGCAGCTTGTGCCAGTACGAGTCCAGTGCGGGGCCGATCATCGGGAGCTCCTTGATGAAGGCCGGAAGCTCGATCGATTCGCGACGGTCGAGCAACGAGCGCACCGCCTCGATCAGATCACCCGAATTGATGATCAGGCTCTGCGCGGCCAACGCGACCGGCAATGCAATGACGATCAGGAGGCCCAGCACGAAGATGAGGGCGGCCAGGCTGCCGCGGCCCCCCAGCCGGGTCCGGAGCCAGGCGTAGGCGGGCCAGGTGGACATGCAGAGGATCACGGCAAAGAGGATGGCCGCCAGGAAGCTGCTGAGGACCAGGAACGACCCGACCACCAGGAGGAGGACGACGGCAATGCGGGCGTATTGCTCGAATCGGGAGGTTTCCATGGCGGCCAGTCGTAGGGGTCTTTGGATTCTAGCCGACCCCGTGTTTGACACAAAGGGCTGATTTATATAAAATTTCGAGTTCGGTACCCCAAACAAAGCGTCCAAAGTATTGCCGGCATGGTGCTGGCAGCACCCAGGGATGCGGACATAAGGAATGACATGAAGACCTTCTCGGCCAAGCCGCACGAGGTCCGGCGCGACTGGTTTGTCGTCGACGCTACGGACAAAGTGCTCGGTCGCCTCGCGGCAGAAGTCTCGCACCGCCTGCGTGGCAAGCACAAACCCGAATTCACGCCCCACGTGGACACTGGTGACTACATCGTCATCGTGAACGTGGAGAAGCTGCGCGTGACCGGTGCCAAGGAAACGGACAAGAAGTACTACCGCCACTCGGGCTATCCGGGCGGCGTGTACGAAACCAATTTCAGGAAGCTCCAGGCGCGCCATCCGGATCGCGTCCTGAAGCTCGCGGTCAAGGGCATGCTACCGAAGGGCCGCCTGGGCTACGCGATGATCAAGAAGCTCAAGATCTACGCCGGCCCCGCGCACCCGCACGCGTCCCAGCAACCCAAGTCCCTCGAGATCTAAGGAGCCCGCCATGATCGGCAAGTACAACTACGGTACCGGCCGCCGCAAGAATGCGGTGGCGCGGGTCTTCATCAAGACGGGCAAGGGCACGATCACCGTGAATGATCGTCCGCTCGACGAATACTTTTCGCGCGAGACCGGCCGGATGATCGTTCGCCAGCCCCTCGAGCTCACGAACCACGGCGCGACGTTCGACATCAAGGTCAACGTGTTCGGCGGTGGTGAGTCGGGCCAGGCGGGTGCGGTGCGCCACGGCATCACGCGTGCGCTCATCGAATACGATCCCACGCTCAAGCCGGCGCTTTCGAAGGCGGGCCTCGTCACGCGTGATGCGCGCGAAGTCGAGCGCAAGAAGGTCGGCCTGCACAAGGCGCGACGTCGCAAGCAGTTCTCGAAGCGATAGGCGGAGAGCGCTGTTCGATTGCGCTCAGGTCGAGAAAGCCGCCTTTTCCGGGCGGCTTTTTCGTTCTGAGAAGCCTTCCGGTGGGGCAAAGTGAGGAAGGGTAGAGGCACATGATCAAGGTCGGCATTGTCGGAGGTACGGGCTACACAGGCGTCGAGCTGCTGAGGCTGCTCGCCCAGCATCCGGACGTGGAGATCCTGACCATCACGTCCCGCGGCGACGCGGGCACGAAGGTCGCGGACATGTTCCCGTCGCTGCGCGGCCGCGTGGACATTTCGTTCACGGATCCGGCGAAGGCGCCGCTCGCGCAGTGCGATTGCGTGTTTTTCGCGACGCCCAACGGGGTCGCGATGTCGCAGGCGAAGGCGATCCTCGACGCCGGTGCGCGGATCGTGGACCTGTCCGCCGATTTTCGCCTGAAGGATCGCGCCGTCTGGGAGAAGTGGTACAAGGTGACTCATGCGGCGCCCGAACTCATTGCCGAGGCCGTCTACGGCCTTCCGGAAGTCAACCGTGCGCGCATCAAGGGCGCGCGCCTCGTTGCGAATCCCGGTTGCTACGCGACGGCCGTGCAGCTCGCGCTCCTGCCACTGGTCGAGTCGGATTTCGTCGACCATCGCAGCTTCATCGCGGATGGCAAGTCCGGCGTGAGCGGCGCAGGGCGCAAGGCCGAGGTGAACCTGTTGTTCTCCGAAGCCTCGGACAATTTCAAGGCTTACGCCGTGCACGGGCATCGTCACCACCCCGAGATCGTCGAGAGCCTTCAAAGCCTCGAGAACGCATCGGGTCGGAAGATCGGCCTGACGTTCGTTCCGCACTTGGTACCGATGGTGCGCGGCATCCTCGCGACGGTCTACGCGCGCATCGAGCGCGAAGCTGATTTCCAGTCGCTCTACGAGAAGCGTTTCGCCGGCGAGCCTTTCGTGGACGTCCTCCCGCCGGGCAGCCAGCCCGAGACGCGCTCGGTGCGGGGATCGAACCAGTGCCGCATCGCCGTGCATCGTCCAATGGATGGCGACACGTTGGTCGTGCTGGCGGTCGAGGACAACCTCGTGAAGGGTGCGGCGGGGCAGGCCGTTCAGAACATGAACCTCATGTTCGGTTTCCCGGAGAGCCGTGGAATCGACCAGATCGCGGTCGTTCCGTGAGAGGAATCGCGCGCAGATTGCGAAGCAGCTTCGGCATGCGCTCCGCGCGCATGACGATTCGCTCGCAGCTCGCGTGGTATTGGCGTTGGCTGCTCAACATCCTGATGATGGTCGCGGTCGGCGGCATCGTCTGGTGGCTCGTGCAGAACAGCTACCGGATCACCGGCTTCAACCATGACGAGGCCCGAGAACAGATTGCTGCCCTGGGCGAGGAAAACCGGGGGCTCAAGCGCGACCTGGAGACGGCGCGCAGCAGCCTGACCGAGCGCGACCGGCAGTTGCAGATCGAGAAGGCATCGCAGTCGGAGCTCGCGCGATCGTTCACGCAGTTGCAGGACGAGAACGCCGCGCTGAAGGAGGATCTCGGCTTCCTTCGCAACATCATGTCGTCCGGGGCTACGCCTGAGGGGCTCGGTGTCTCGAATCTGAAGGTCGAATCCGATGGCCGGCCGCAGGAATATCGATACCGGATGCTTCTCACCCAGGGCGGGCAACGCAAGCAGGACTTCAAGGGACGCATCCAGGTCGTCGCGCATGTCCAGCATCGCGACGGATCGGCGAGCCTCACGTTTCCGGAAGCCGCGGCCGGCGACGCGGCAGGTGCCGTGGACTTCCGCTTCTACCAGAAGATCGAGGGCCGGTTCCGGCTGCCCGACGGGGCCATCCTGAAGAGCGTGGACGTCCGCGTCCTTGCGCTGCCCGGGGGACAGGTTAAACTGTCCCGTACCGTGAACATGCCGTAGGAGAATTTCAATGTTCGGTAAGTCCAACAATTCGAGCCCGATCGACAGTCTCATCGGTGCCGGTACGACGATCGAAGGGGATATCTCCTTCACGGGCGGATTGCGAATCGACGGAAGCGTGAAGGGCAACGTGACTGCGACGGGCAGCAAGCCCGGCACTCTCGTGCTCTCGGAGCTCGCGAAGGTCGAGGGCGAGATCAACGTCGCGCACGTGGTCATCAACGGCACTGTTGCCGGGCCGGTTCGTGCCTCCGAGTACGTCGAACTTCTGCCCAAGGCGCGGGTCACAGGCAATGTCTCGTACAAATCCATCGAGATTCACGTTGGGGCGATCGTGATGGGCCAGTTGGTCTACGAAAATCCCCAGAAAAGCGACAAGGTCGTCGAGCTGAAGCCCGCCACGGGCGGCGCCGACTGAATCAAGCGACGAACAGGAGACGGAAATGAATGACATGACCACTGCGTTGCCCGATCCGCTTCTCTTCAGCGAGAGCGCGGCCAACAAGGTGAAGGCGCTCATCGAGGAAGAGGGCAACAACGACCTCAAGCTGCGAGTGTTTGTCACTGGCGGCGGTTGTTCGGGCCTTCAGTACGGTTTCACGTTCGACGAGATGACCAACGAAGACGATACGGTCATGCAGAAGAACGGCGTGAGCCTGCTCATCGATCCGATGAGCTACCAGTACCTGATGGGTGCGGAGATCGACTACACCGAGGGACTGGAGGGCGCGCAGTTCGTGATCAAGAATCCGAATGCCGTATCCACGTGCGGCTGCGGATCGTCGTTCACGGTCTGATTTTCACCGCTCAGCATCGATCGAAGGGGAGCCGCGGCTCCCCTTCGTGCTTTCAGGCCGGGTAGATCGCGCCGAGGATTCGCGGACCGTTCGCCCCCGTGACGCCGCGCAGGTCGATGGCTTCGCGGCGGAGGCACTTCATCGCAAACCAGGCGAACGCCGCGGCTTCCACGTGGCCACTGGGAATACCCAGCGTGTCGGTGGTGGTGACCCTCGCGGGCTTGCACAGCTCGCGCACGCGTGAGAGCAATGCAGGGTTGCGAGCTCCCCCTCCGCACAGCGCAACCTCACCAACAACCGCACCGTATCGAGCGACAGCGTCGGCGATGGATCGGGCCGTCGCTTCGAGCAGGGTCGCCTGGATGTCCTGCGCGGTGGTGCCTTTCGGAACCTTCGCGTCCAGCCACTCGAGGTTGAAGAGCTCGCGCCCCGTGCTCTTCGGCGGCGGCTTGTCGAAGAACGGATCGGCAAGAAGACTCGCGAGGAACCGAGGCTCCACCTTGCCCCCTCCTGCCCATTTTCCATCCTCGTCGTAGGGCGTGCCCAGGTGTCGCTGCGCCCACGCATCGAGAAGCACGTTGCCAGGTCCGCAATCGAATCCAGTGTGAGGTTTTCCGGGAACGAGTAGGGACACATTGCTGATTCCACCTACATTCACGATCGCTCTGGCGATTGTGGCGTGGCGGAAAACGTGATCGTGGAACGCGGGCGCAAGTGGCGCGCCCTGGCCACCGGCGGCCATGTCACGGCGACGAAAATCGGCGACGACGTCGATGCCAACAAGCTCGGCGAGCCGCGCGGGATCGTTCAGCTGGATGGTGAATCCGCGTTCGGGACGATGGCGAACAGTCTGTCCATGACATCCGATCGCCGCGATCCGCTCTCGTCCCAGGCTCGCGCGCGCCATGGTCTCGCGCACCGCCGCAGCGTAGGCCTCTGCAAGGTCGATCGTGGCCTCTGCGGACGCGTCCAGGGAATCCGTCTCGGCGTAGTTCAACGCGAGCAACCGCTTGCGAAGGTCGGGCGCGAAATCGATCGTGGCGAAGGCGACGGTGCGCGGTGGCGAATGCTCGAAGTCGACGATAGCGGCATCCGCGCCGTCGAGGCTCGTGCCCGACATCACGCCGGCGTACAGCGGCGTCACGTCAGTCGAAGCGCAAAGCGTTGGCCGCGGTTCGTACGCGTCCGAGCGTTGTGCGCGCCTCAGTCGCAGTGGCGTCGAAGCGAGCCTTCGAAGCGGCAGGTACCGGCGTGGCCTTCGGCAACGCGACCTTCATCGGGTCCTGATGGGCGCCGGAGATCTTGAACTCGTAGTGAAGATGCGGTCCCGTGGCCCAACCCGTGGCGCCGACGAATCCGATGGGATCGCCCTGTCGAACGCGCGCGCCGGTGCGAATCGCTGGCGCGAAACCAGACAAGTGTCCGTACAGCGTCGTGATACTGCCGCCGTGTTTGATCTCGACCGCATTGCCGTATCCGTTGCGCCACCCCGCGCCAATCACGTGTCCGTCGGCTGCCGCCAACACGCGCGTGCCCCGAGGCGCGGCGAAATCGACACCGGTGTGTGCACGCCAGTTGTTGAAGATGGGATGAAAACGGGCGCCGAAGCCGGAGCTCACGCGCGAGAACTCCACCGGTGATCGCAGGAAAGCCTTTGCGCGATTCGTGCCGTCGAGATCGTAGTGGCCTTCGTTGCCCTCGTCGTCCCGGAAGAGCACGGCGTGATAGCGCCGTCCGTCGTTCACGAACTCGGCACTGAGGATGCGGCCCGCAGTCACCAGCTCACCCGAGTCGTAGAGCATCTCGTAGACGACCGTGAAGCGATCGCCTTTGCGAAGGTCGCTATGGAAATCGATGTCCGTGGCGAAGACCCGCGTGATCTGCATGGCAATGGCGTCCGGGATGCCCACCGAATCCGTCGCTGCGAAAAGGGACGACTGGATCGTTGCAGCCTTGTGGAACACGCGCGGCGGATCGGCGATCGCGCGTTCATTGGCTACAAATCCGTCGGGAGTCCGCATGATTTCGAGCAGACCCTGGGGCCCGAGGAAATAGCGCAACGCGAGCAACTCGCCTTCGGGACCGGTCTCGGCCTGGAGAAGCTTGCCGGGCACGAGCTGGCGAAAGATCATCCGTCCCTTCGCGTCGCCGCGAAGGAACTCCAGGGCGCGCGGATCGCGAACGCCGAGGCGATCGAACAATGCGGCAACCGTGTCTCCCCTGAGAACACGCTCCTGGGCGACAAAACGTGCCACGGAGAGGTTCTGTTGCTCGGGAAGCGGCAGCGAGATGGGTTGCTCGACGATCGCTACCTCGTGGCGGTGCGTTACCGTCGCGGGGGCTACGCCAAAGGCGGTTACTACGCCGAGCGCCGGCATTACGAGGAGCAAGGCAGCGGCCGTGACCTGCCGCAATGGTCTGAGGCGAGCCGAGCGCTGCGCTAAAATGTCCGCCTTTTGGGCAAGCATTGCATCGTCCTGCATGAACTGGTCGCAGGATACCAGAAACATCCCCGCAATCCGAAGAAAAACGGAATCAAATCAATGACTCAGTCGTCCGATCTCGCCGAAATCCGGCGCGGAACCAGCGAACTCCTGCTCGTGGAGGACCTCGAGCGGAAGCTGGCGCGCGGCAAGCCGCTGCGAGTGAAGGCTGGGTTCGACCCCACGGCACCGGATCTTCACCTGGGCCACACGGTCCTGCTCAACAAGATGCGCCAGTTCCAGGACATGGGGCACCACGTGATGTTCCTGATCGGCGATTTCACGGGAATGATCGGCGACCCGAGTGGGCGCAATGCGACGCGACCGCCCCTCACGCCCGAGCAGATCGCGGAGAACGCCGAGACATACAAGGCGCAGGTCTTCAAGGTTCTTGATCCCGCGAAGACCGAAGTCCTGTTCAACTCCGTCTGGAGCGAGAAGCTCGGCGCGGCAGGAATGATTCGCCTTGCGTCGAAGTACACGGTGGCACGCATGCTCGAGCGGGACGATTTCTCGCAGCGCTTCGCCGATCAACGCCCCATCTCGATCCACGAGTTCTTCTATCCATTGATGCAGGGATACGACTCGGTGGCGATGCGCGCGGATGTCGAACTGGGCGGAAACGACCAGAAGTTCAACCTGCTCGTGGGACGCGAATTGCAGAAGGACTTTGGGCAGGAGCCACAGGTGATCCTCACGATGCCGCTGCTCGAGGGCATTGGCGGCACGGAGAAGATGTCCAAGTCATTGGGCAACTATGTCGGGATCAACGAGCCGCCCGACGACATGTTCGGCAAGCTGATGTCGATCTCGGATGAGCTGATGTGGCGCTATGTCGAACTGCTCTCGTTCGAATCGCTTGCGACTATCCAATCCTGGAAGCGATCGGTGGGTGAGGGCGCCAATCCGCGGGACATCAAGGTGCGCTTCGCGCAGGAGATCGTTGCACGGTTCCATGATCGCGCGGCTGCCGAGGCGTCCTTGGCGAACTTCGAATCCCGTTTTCGCCATGGCGGCGTACCGGACGACCTTGAGGAACAGTTCATCGACGCTCCAGGCGGCGATGCAACGCTTGTCCAGGTGCTCAAGTCATCGGGCGTGTGCCCGAGCACGTCGGAGGCCATCCGCATGATCGAGCAGGGGGGCGTCCGGGTGAATGGCGAGAAGGTGAGCGACAAGGCGCTGAAACTGCCGGTCGGAAGTACCTACGTCCTGCAGGTGGGCAAGCGCAAGTTCGCCCGCGTCACCCTGAAGCGGGCGGCATAGCCTTTGCCGGCAGTGCTATTCGGCTGTTGACCGAGGTCCCGAACCCGGCTAGAATAGTCGGCTTCGTTGGTCGAGCTGGGGGTTTCATTCGCCCGGCTTGGTCGACATGCTCTTTAACAAGTTACAGCCGATAGAGGTGGGTGTTGTGGGCGTTGTTGCGAGCCTGCTTCACGTGGGTGCCTGTTATGGGTGCGAAGCGTGTTGTGGGGATCTCGGATAAAGCAATGCTTGCAGTGCTCACTTTTGAATCCAAGTGATTCGAGTGAGTTTTAAATGGATTGAACTGAAGAGTTTGATCCTGGCTCAGATTGAACGCTGGCGGAATGCTTTACACATGCAAGTCGAGCGGCAGCGCGGGGGCAACCCTGGCGGCGAGCGGCGAACGGGTGAGTAATACATCGGAACATGTCCAGTCGTGGGGGATAACCTGGCGAAAGCCAGGCTAATACCGCATGAGCTCGGGAGAGGAAAGCGGGGGACCGTAAGGCCTCGCGCGATTGGGTTGGCCGATGTCCGATTAGCTTGTTGGTGAGGTAAAGGCTTACCAAGGCGATGATCGGTAGCTGGTCTGAGAGGATGATCAGCCACACTGGGACTGAGACACGGCCCAGACTCCTACGGGAGGCAGCAGTGGGGAATTTTGGACAATGGGGGCAACCCTGATCCAGCCATTCCGCGTGAGTGAAGAAGGCCTTCGGGTTGTAAAGCTCTTTTGTCCGGAGCGAAACGGTTACGGTGAATATCCGTGACTACTGACGGTACCGGAAGAATAAGCACCGGCTAACTACGTGCCAGCAGCCGCGGTAATACGTAGGGTGCGAGCGTTAATCGGAATTACTGGGCGTAAAGCGTGCGCAGGCGGGCTTTTAAGCCAGACGTGAAATCCCCGGGCTTAACCTGGGAATGGCGTTTGGGACTGGGAGTCTGGAGTGCGGCAGAGGAGACTGGAATTCCTGGTGTAGCAGTGAAATGCGTAGATATCAGGAGGAACACCGATGGCGAAGGCAGGTCTCTGGGCTGACACTGACGCTCATGCACGAAAGCGTGGGGAGCAAACAGGATTAGATACCCTGGTAGTCCACGCCCTAAACGATGTCGACTGGTTGTTGGGGGTTTGACACTCTCAGTAACGAAGCTAACGCGTGAAGTCGACCGCCTGGGGAGTACGGCCGCAAGGTTAAAACTCAAAGGAATTGACGGGGACCCGCACAAGCGGTGGATTATGTGGATTAATTCGATGCAACGCGAAAAACCTTACCTACCCTTGACATGTCCTGGAGCCTGAAGAGATTCGGGTGTGCCCGAAAGGGAACGGGAACACAGGTGCTGCATGGCTGTCGTCAGCTCGTGTCGTGAGATGTTGGGTTAAGTCCCGCAACGAGCGCAACCCTTGTCATTAGTTGCCACATTTAGTTGGGCACTCTAATGAGACTGCCGGTGACAAACCGGAGGAAGGTGGGGATGACGTCAAGTCCTCATGGCCCTTATGGGTAGGGCTTCACACGTAATACAATGGCGCGTACAGAGGGCTGCGAAGGGGCGACCTGGAGCCAATCCCTTACAAAGCGCGTCGTAGTCCGGATTGCAGTCTGCAACTCGACTGCATGAAGTCGGAATCGCTAGTAATCGCGGATCAGCATGTCGCGGTGAATACGTTCCCGGGTCTTGTACACACCGCCCGTCACACCATGGGAGCGGGTTTCACCAGAAGCCGGTCGCTTAACCGCAAGGGGAGCGCCGACCACGGTGAGATTCGTGACTGGGGTGAAGTCGTAACAAGGTAGCCGTATCGGAAGGTGCGGCTGGATCACCTCCTTTCTAGAGAAGAGATTGTCGCCGCAGCGGTTTTACCTGCAGCGCCCACCATCTATCGGTTGTTTCTTAGCGTGCGAGAGCGCCCAGGAATCGGGTCTGTAGCTCAGTTGGTTAGAGCACCGTCTTGATAAGGCGGGGGTCGATGGTTCGAATCCATCCAGACCCACCAACTTTGCGTGGGGTCCTGGAGGGCGCGATCAAAAGAAGAAGAGGCGCTAGGGGAGGCGAGAAGCGGGGCTGTAGCTCAGTTGGGAGAGCACCTGCTTTGCAAGCAGGGGGTCGTCGGTTCGATCCCGTCCAGCTCCACCAGTTTTGTTCTGTGTTGAGGGTGCATCGGAGAGTGCGTGTATGCGCGTGCTCCTCGATGCTTCTTTATTGAAGTCATCGATCGGCTGCTCTTTAACAATTCGGGATTAGAAGGTGGTGTGTTCGCGTGGTTCTTTTTGCGCGTGGATGCCCGTGGCAAGCGATTGCCTGGGATATCCGCTACAGCGTGCAAAGTGTTTAAGAACCGGGGCGCGATCACACGACTGGGTGATGTATTGCATGTTCATCAAACTCGTTTGTTTTGATGGACGCACAAGCGCGCGAGAGAACTATAGCTGCGTGGTGCGAGGAACTTTACCTCGGACCTGCTCCCCGCAAGGGGGGCGGCAAGGTTATAGGGTCAAGCGAATAAGTGCATGTGGTGGATGCCTTGGCGATTACAGGCGACGAAGGACGCGACAGCCTGCGATAAGCTGCGGGGAGCCGGCAAATGGGCGCTGATCCGCAGATTTCCGAATGGGGAAACCCGGCCCGTCATAGGGTCACCTCGCTCTGAATACATAGGAGCGAAGGAGCGAACGCGGAGAACTGAAACATCTCAGTAACCGCAGGAACAGAAATCAACCGAGATTCCCAAAGTAGTGGCGAGCGAAATGGGAAGAGCCTTCGAGCTTTAGCGCGAGCGTTAGCGAAACGGTCTGGAAAGTCCGGCCATAGCGGGTGATAGCCCCGTACGCGAAAACGAATGCGTGGAACTGAGCTCGAGACAAGTAGGGCGGGACACGTGAAATCCTGTCTGAAGATGGGGGGACCATCCTCCAAGGCTAAATACTCGTAATCGACCGATAGTGAACCAGTACCGTGAGGGAAAGGCGAAAAGAACCCCGGGAGGGGAGTGAAATAGATCCTGAAACCGCATGCATACAAACAGTCGGAGCCTGGAGCAATCCGGGTGACGGCGTACCTTTTGTATAATGGGTCAGCGACTTACGTTGCGTTGCGAGCTTAAGGCTTGATGCCGAAGGCGAAGCGAAAGCGAGTCTGAATAGGGCGATTCAGTAGCGCGGCGTAGACCCGAAACCGGTTGATCTATCCATGGCCAGGCTGAAGGTGGGGTAACACCCACTGGAGGGCCGAACCCACGCCCGTTGAAAAGGTCGGGGATGAGCTGTGGATAGGGGTGAAAGGCTAAACAAAACCGGAGATAGCTGGTTCTCCTCGAAAACTATTGAGGTAGTGCGTCGTGTATTGCCTACGGGGGTAGAGCACTGTTATGGCTAGGGGGCCGCTATAGGCTTACCAAACCATTGCAAACTCCGAATACCGTAGAGCTCGAGCACGGCAGACAGTCCCCGGGTGCTAACGTCCGGGGACAAGAGGGAAACAACCCAGACCGCCAGCTAAGGTCCCCAATATCGGCTAAGTGGAAAACGAAGTGGGAAGGCACAGACAGTCAGGAGGTTGGCTTAGAAGCAGCCATCCTTTAAAGAAAGCGTAATAGCTCACTGATCGAGTCGTCCTGCGCGGAAGATGTAACGGGGCTCAAGCCGATAACCGAAGCTGCGGATCGATGGAGCAATCCATCGGTGGTAGAGGAGCGTTCCCTACGCCTGCGAAGGTGACTCGTAAGGGTTGCTGGAGGTATGGGAAGAGCGAATGCTGACATGAGTAGCGATAAAGCGGGTGAAAGGCCCGCTCGCCGAAAGCCCAAGGTTTCCTGCGCAACGTTCATCGGCGCAGGGTGAGTCGGCCCCTAAGGCGAGGCGGAGACGCGTAGCTGATGGGAATCTGGTCAATATTCCAGAACCGCCGACGGGTGCGATGTGGGGACGGAGAAGGTTATGCGAACCGGCTGTTGGATGTGCCGGTGAAGCGTGTAGGCAGATCCCTTAGGGAAATCCGGGGGGTCAATGCTGAGGCGCGGGACGAGGAGAGCTTGCTCTCCAAAGTCGCGGATACCCTGCTTCCAGGAAAAGCCACTAAGCTTCAGCCCGTTGGGACCGTACCGCAAACCGACACAGGTGGGCAGGATGAAAATTCTCAGGCGCTTGAGAGAACTCAGGAGAAGGAACTCGGCAAATTGACACCGTAACTTCGGAAGAAGGTGTGCCTTTGGTAGGTGAACCCGTACAGGGGGAGCCGAGAAAGGCCGCAGAGAATCGGTGGCTGCGACTGTTTATCAAAAACACAGCACTCTGCTAAGACGTTGGAAGTCGACGTATAGGGTGTGACGCCTGCCCGGTGCCGGAAGGTTAAGTGATGGGGTGCAAGCTCTTGATCGAAGCCCCGGTAAACGGCGGCCGTAACTATAACGGTCCTAAGGTAGCGAAATTCCTTGTCGGGTAAGTTCCGACCCGCACGAATGGCGTAACGATGGCCACACTGTCTCCTCCTGAGACTCAGCGAAGTTGAAATGTTTGTGAAGATGCAATCTCCCCGCGGCTAGACGGAAAGACCCCATGAACCTTTACTGTAGCTTTGCATTGGACTGTGACGCTGTCTGTGTAGGATAGCTGGGAGGCTTTGAAGCCGGGTCGCCAGACTCGGTGGAGCCAACGTTGAAATACCAGCCTGACGACGTTGCGGTTCTAACCTGGGCCCCTTGACGGGGTCGGGGACCGTGCATGGTAGGCAGTTTGACTGGGGCGGTCTCCTCCCAAAGAGTAACGGAGGAGTGCGAAGGTCACCTAGGTACGGTCGGAAATCGTACTCATAGTGCAATGGCATAAGGTGGCTTGACTGCGAGACTGACAAGTCGAGCAGGTGCGAAAGCAGGTCATAGTGATCCGGTGATTCTGAATGGAAGGGTCATCGCTCAACGGATAAAAGGTACTCTGGGGATAACAGGCTGATTCCTCCCAAGAGTTCATATCGACGGGGGAGTTTGGCACCTCGATGTCGGCTCATCACATCCTGGGGCTGTAGCCGGTCCCAAGGGTATGGCTGTTCGCCATTTAAAGTGGTACGTGAGCTGGGTTCAAAACGTCGTGAGACAGTTTGGTCCCTATCTGCCGTGGGCGTTGGAGATTTGACGGGGGCTGCTCCTAGTACGAGAGGACCGGAGTGGACGTATCCCTGGTGTACCGGTTGTCACGCCAGTGGCATTGCCGGGTAGCTATATACGGAAGAGATAACCGCTGAAAGCATCTAAGCGGGAAACTCGCCTGAAGATGAGATCTCCCGGAGGCTCGACCTCCCTGAAGGGTCGTGGTAGACCACCACGTTGATAGGCCGGGTGTGCACGGACGGTAACGTCCTTAGCTGACCGGTACTAATTGCCCGTGTGGCTTGACTCTATAACCTTGCGAAAAGCTTGTGAGTCCTGCAACGCAAAACCAAGAACCAAAATGCAGGCAGCAATGCCTCGCCCAGCAACACCTTCTATCCATCCCGAACATGAGCGCGTTGAGCTCAACACACCGACTCAACGAACTCGACAGAATTCCTGGCGACCATAGCGCGTTGGCCCCACCCCTTCCCATCCCGAACAGGTCCGTGAAACGACGCCGCGCCGATGATATTGCGGATTGCCCGTGAGAAAGTAGGTCATCGCCAGGGCCTTACAAACAGAAAGCCCGACTTCATTCAGAAGTCGGGCTTTTTGCTTTTTTGAGCGCCCCGAACATGCGCTCGCTGCCGAAATCAGGCTGGCGGAGGACTTGGACTGAGCGGCCGCACTTCGCAGTAGCCTTCCTTCGCAGCCGGGCACTTTCCGGCCCATTTCACGGCTTCGTCGAGATTGGCGACGTCGATGAGGTAATAACCCCCCAGCTGTTCCTTCGTCTCGGCGTAGGGGCCGTCGGTCGCGCGCATCTTTCCGCCGCGGGCGGTCACGGTCGTGGCGGTCGATACGGGCTTCAACTCCGAGCCGCCGCGAAGGACGCCGGCGGAGACAAGCTCCTGCGTGTACGCCATGTACTCGCCGTAGGCCGCGTTGAGCTGGGACTCATCCATGCGGGCCCAGGCGCCTTCGTCGCCGTAGATCAGGATCATGTATTCCATGTCGTTCTCCTTGTAGCCCGGGGTGGGCCCTAGCTAGACGAATGGCGGCTCCCCGAATCGACACTTAGAATAGCCTCAAAAATCGCGACCTCATTCCGCCCGGAGGGGATATCGCAACCGAGCGCACGACGTACTCTGCCGCACTGGCCGCCCGGCTCGCCCGATTCGGGGGTCGCCTGCGCTCGTCGCCGCGGCTGAAGGGCGGGTTCCTGTTCTGCCTCGTCGCGCTCATCGCGATCGCCGCCGCGACGATTCCGCGCCCGGCCGAATCGCTCTTCGCCGACGGCGAGCGCCTCGCATTCGATGCGCAGATGCGGCTCCTGCGCGAGTACTTCCCGCGACCCATCGCCGACGACGTGGTCCTGATCGGCACCGACGACGAAACCGAGCAGGTTTTCACCGAGCCCATCGCGCTGTGGCATCGCCACTTTGCGCGCGTATTCCATGGACTTGCGAAGGCGCGGCCCGCCGCGGTCGGCGTCGACGTCGTCCTTCCCGAGCGATCCTTCGACGCGATCATGCCGGGGATCGATCGGGCGTTGATGCGCGGCCTCTTCGACATCAAGCGCTCGACAGTGCTGGTCTACGTCCAGGGGGTGAACAGCACGGGCGAACTTGTACCGGTGCAGGAGAATTTCCGTGGCATCGTCGGGCCGGAGAACCTGGGTATCGACCGGCAATTCAACGACCCGGACTCGGTCTCGCGGCGCTTCAGCGAGCGCGAGCTGGCTGCGTCGTCGGGAGCCGTGCCGACGCTTGCGGGACAGATCCTGCGCGGGTTGGGTCGGCCCGTGGAGGAGGGCTACATCGACTTCAGCGTTGGGCATCCCCTCGTACGCTACATACCCATCCAGCAAGTCGCGGAGTGGAGCGATGCGGGCGACGAAGCAAAATTGAAAGCGGCCTTCGGCGGGCGCATCGTGCTCATCGGCAGTCTCATCGGGACCACGGATCGCTGGATTTTTCCCGTGAAGCTGATCGAACTACCGGACGAAGCGAAGCGATCCGCGCAGATCACGGAAGCAGCGCGCCGGCTGCAATTGAGCCAGCCCGGCGTCGTGATCCACCTGCAGGTTCTGCGAAGCCACCTGGCCAACGGGCTGCTGAAACCGGTACCCGAGTGGATTCGCTGGATCCTCTGCGCGGTTGCCGCGCTGGCCGTGCTCATCCATTGGCGGCCGAGGACGGTCGCGCTCGCGTTCGTCGGAATCCCGCTGGCCCTGCTCGCAGCAAGCATGGCCACGGTTCGCAGCGCGCAGGTGCTGTTGCCCATCGCATCGGTGGTGCTGTGTTTCTGGACCGCGCTGGTCGCGCGAGGCATCTTCGACGCGGCCGAGGCCGTGGTGGAGCGGTTGCGCCTGCAGCGCTCCTTTGCGGGCCAGGTGAGCCCGGCCGTGATGAAGGAAATGCTTCACGGAGACCTCGCTCCCGGATTGAGCGGCCAGCTCGCGGACATCTGCGTCCTCTTCAGCGATGTGCGGGATTTCACAACGCTCTCCGAGAAGATGCCCCCCCAGATCGTGACGACTGTTCTGCAGCGCTACTTCGACCGCATGGTGCACGCTGTGCATCGATACGATGGAACGGTCGACAAGTTCATCGGCGACGGCATGATGGTGCTCTTCGGGGCGCCGCGAAAATCGCCCGATCCGTGCGGCGACGCGGTGCAGTGCGCGCTCGCGATGATGGCCGAGCTCGACGCATTGAATGTCGAGTTCGAGCGCGATGGACTGCCGACGCTCTCCATAGGAATCGGCGTAAACTACGGCTCGGTCACGGTCGGAAATATCGGGTCGTCGGAGCGGCACAATTACTCGGCGATCGGCGACGCAGTGAACGTCGCCGCACGAATTGAAGGACTCACGAAAGAGCTCGGCCGCAAGATCCTCATCACCGAGTCCGTCGTGAGCAGGATAGAACCCGAACGATTCCACTTCGATCCGCTGGGCACGCATGGCGTGAAAGGCCACAGCCCGGTGAAGGTCTGGGGAATTCGCACGATGCGGGTGGCGCCGGCAGCAGCCTGAAAGCGGAGGTCGACATGAGAACGATCCAGCGCGTAATTCTCCTCATCGCAGCATTCGCCGCCTCGGCGGCCCTCGCGTCCGAAGGAATCGCATTCCTCACGAACGTGAAGGGCGAAGTCGCCGTGGACGCGAACACTCGCCCCGCGGTCCTGGCAGAGCTCACGCGCGGCCAGAAGATCATCCTCGGCAAGGACGCGCACGCGGCGGTGATGTTCATCGCCACCGGCAAGGAGTACGTGCTGCGCGGCCCGGCTGACTACGTCGTGAAGGACACGGAGATCTCCGCCTCGAGCGGCGTGCCGCCTGTTACGCGCAACACGGAATGGCGCGCGAGCAACAAGGTGTTGGTCCAGGTGGCGCAGACCTCCGCGGCGAGCGTGCGCATGCGCTCCATTCCACCGCCGAAGGTCGAGCCCGCCGCGCGCCTCATCTATCCGACCGCCGGCAACATCGCGACCCTCCAGCCAACGCTGAAGTGGGCCTCGCCCGATCCGCAGGCGGAAGTGTCGCTGTCGGTCGTCGGCGTCGAGAAGCCCGTGCTGAATGCCAAGGCGCAGGGCAACGCCTACAAGGTGCCCGCCAAGCTCAAGCCCGATGCCGAGTACACCTGGGTCGTGAGCACGGCCTCCGGTGAGGTCGGCAGCGGCAAATTCCACACGCTCCCGTCCGAAGCGGTCCAGAGGATCGAGAAGCGCCGCCCCTCCGACAAGGCCGACTTCTCCGACCGGCTCCTGTTCGCGTTGTTGCTGCAGGAGATGGGCGCCACGCAGGAGGCTCGCGAGGCCTGGGCGAAGCTTGCCCAGGAGCGCACCGACCTCCCCGAGCTCGGCGCCCTCGCCCGATAGCCTCTCCCGCCGAAGCCCTCCATGAGCGATAATTTTTCGCTCATGAACGCTTTTTCCAATCGCCTCCTCGCGCTTGCCTGCGCGATGCTCGTCTCGGTGGCCTCGGCCTCCGACCGGGTGGCGCTGCTCATCGGCAACAACAACTACGCGGCCGCCCCGCTGCGTAATGCCGTCAACGATGCCCGCGATCTTTCGGAAGCGTTGAAGGAGCTGGGCTTCAAGGTGATCGTCCGGGAGAACACGACGCGCAAGGACATGGTCGATGCCATCCGCGAATTCGGCGCGGCGCTCGATGGCGCGAACACCGCGCTGTTTTTCTACGCCGGCCACGCGATGCAGTTCAAGGACCGCAACTACCTCGTCCCGATCGACGCCGCGATGGGCAGCGAGGAAGACGTGACATTCTTCTCGGTGGAGATCGGCCAGATCTTCGACCGCATGGATCGCGCAAAGACACGATTCAACTTCCTGGTCCTCGACGCGTGCCGCGACAACCCGTTCGCCGCGAGCTTCAAGGTGACGAGCTCGGGCCTCGCGCAGATGAGCTCGCCTTCGGGAACGTTGATCGCGTATGCCACGGCACCGGGTTCGGTTGCCGCGGATGGCTTCGGGCGCAATGGCATCTACACCAAGCACATCCTCCAGAACATCAAGGTCCCCGACCTTCCCGTCGAGATCATGTTCAAGCGCGTGCGCGAAAGCGTGGAGCGCGAGACGAAGAAGCAGCAGACGCCGTGGGACTCGTCTTCGCTCAAGGGCGACTTCGCCTTCAACTCCACGGGACGCGCGAGTGGCGGTTCGGCCGTTGCGTCTGGGCCCAGCGCCGACAGCCAGTTGCAGATCGAGCGCGAGTTCTGGATCAGCGTTCGCGACTCCACGCGTGCCGACGACATCCAGGCGTATCTCGACAAGTATCCGAGCGGCAACTTCTCGCCGCTCGCGCGCAATCGCCTCAATGCGCTGCTCCGTCCGGGCGTTGTCGCGGCGGCACCTGCGAGCGCGGCTCCCGCGTCGGCATCGCCTCCGGCTTCACCCGCGGCAACAGTTCCCGCGACGACCGCGCCCGCGCAGGCAGTGGAACCAAAGCCCGCGACGCAACGCGCCGAAACTGTGAAGGACGTCGCGAAGGCTGAGGCGAAACCCGAAGTCGTGGCCGCCGCACCCGCAAGCACCGCAGCCACCGCGCCTTCGCGGTCGGCCGCGATCACGGCGCCGGCAATGCCCACGCCCAAGCCGCCCGAGCAACCGGGCCGGGAAATCGCGCCGGGCGTTCGCGAGATCGAATTCTCCGATGGCTCGATCTATCGCGGCGGCATGCGCGGCACGGCGCTGCACGGCAAGGGCGAGTACGTCTCGAAGGCCTTCCAGTACCAGGGCGAGTTCAAGGAAGGCCAGAAGCACGGCGCGGGTCTCTACAACTGGGAGAACGGCGATCGCTACGAAGGCGAGTTCATCGACGATCGCCCGAGCGGCAAGGGAAAGTACAAGTTTTCGAACGGCGACGCGTACGAAGGAGATGTGCTCAACGGCGTGATCGTCGGCCGCGGAACCTACGTCTCGAAGAACGGCGACACGTTCGAAGGCTCGTTTACCGACGGAAGGCCCAATGGCACCGGCGTCTATCGCTTCGCGACGGGCGACCGCTACGAAGGCGAGATGGTCCTCGGCAAGCTCCAGGGCCGCGGCCGCTACTTCACCAGGGACGGCGACCGCATCGAGGCTCCCTTCGTAGACGGCAAGCCGCAGGGCAAGGGCAACTACCACTTCTCGAACAAGGACCGCTATGAAGGCGACATCAACGGCGGCGTGCTCTCCGGTGACGGCGCGTACTACTACTCGAGCGGCGCAAAGTACGAAGGACAGGTGAAGGAAGGCCGTCCGCAGGGCAAGGGCGTCTTCTGGTTCACCGACGGCTCGCGCTTCGAAGGCGAGTTCGACAACGGGCTCGCCCGCGCCAAGGGCGAGATCATTCGCGCCGACGGAACACGGGCCCCGGGGGAGATTGTCGAAGGGAATGCCAAAGTCTTGAATTAACGGTATAATTCCGTCTCAAGAACTTGGGAGTCTGAAATGGCCGAACGCAAACGCACCCGCCGCAACACCCTCGAGCGCCGCTGCCTTCCGAAGGCGTTCAAGCGCCTTTTCCACGGCGCGCCGAAGTCCATCTTCAAGATGCTCGAGGCGATCAAGAAGAACTGATCGCTTTTACGCGCATCGAAAAAAACGGCCGCCTCGCGCGGCCTTTTTTTTCGCCCTCCGCAAACGCAAGAATTGCTTACAACGACGCCGGGATAAAACGGGAATCGCCGCGGGTCGAACGTCTGTTCACACAGGCGCGACCATGCCCCGATCACCCGCAATTACTTTCGTGCTGCGCCATCGCGACCGCGACTGGCCCGACATCGAGCGCCTCGATGAAAGCGCGATCGACCGCGAGCCCTGGCGTTTTGTCGGTGGCCGCAATTCCTGGATCGCGCAGACGTACCTCCGGTTGCGTGCGTCGCTCGAGACGCTGGGGATCGAGGCACGCGTGTCCGATCGCTTCGTTCCCGGAACGCTGTGCATCGCCCACAAGGACGATGCCAACGAATTCCATAGCGAGGCGCACCGCTCGTTCCTGGTGATCGTCCGCGCGGATCGCTCGCCCGTGGGCGCGAGCGATTTCACCATCGTGCAGAACCACATCGCGCCACGCGATCGCGAGCGCTTCATTCCGCTCTGGCCCCAACCCGGGCTGCGGCCGCGCGAGGACCGGCGTGGCGAGCGCATCACCACGCTCGCGTACTTCGGTCGTCTCGCATCGGCACCTGCCTGGTTCACGTCGACGGCGTTTCACCGTGCATTGCGCGAACGCGGCGTGCGTTTCGAAGCGCGCGGCAAGGGATGGCACGACTACCGCGGCGTGGACGTCGCGCTCGCGGCGCGCACCGAAGCGGCGACCGTGCTCGCGACCAAGCCCGCGACGAAGCTCTACAACGCGTGGCTCGGAGAGGTTCCCGCGCTCGCCACACCCGAGCCCGCTTACGAAGAGCAGCGCCGTTCGCGGCTCGATTTCCTCGCGGTGCGTGATGACTGGGACGTGGTGCGCGCGATCGACTGGTTGCGCGCCGATCCGGCGCTCTACCGCGCGATGGTGGAGAACGGGCGGCAGCGCGCACGCGATTTCACGACGGCATCCATTCGCGAGGAGTGGTTGGCCCTCATCCAACGCGAGCTCATGCCGGCCTACGAGGCGGCGCGCTCGCGCCTGGATACGCGGCGGCTGTGGTACTTCGGGGGGATGACGCAGCAGAAATTCCTGAGCCGCTGGCATCGTGCACGCGTGGCCCTGGAACGCGCCGCGCTGCGGCCCCAGGCGACATTCGCGGCGGTGCGCCGCGGTGCGCCCGACTACCCGTCGCCGCTAGGCGAGAGCGCGGTCCACGACTTCGCGGACGTCGTTCGATAGCGCGTCGCGGGTGCGGATCGACTCCAGCGCCGCGCGCGCGTGCCCCTGGCGGGCTGCGTCGTACTTCTTCCAGCGATCGAACGAGCGTGCGAGCCCCGAGGCGATCTGCGGATTGAGCGCGTCGAGCGCCACGACCTGTTCGGCGACGAAGCGATAGCCGCTGCCGTCGGCCGCGTGGAAATGCACCGGGTTCGCCCGTGCGAACGCGAAGAGAAGCGATCGCGCGCGATTCGGATTGGCGAGCGTGAAAGCCGGGTGCTTGAGCAGCGCCTGCACGCGGTCGATCGCTCCGGCGAGTTCCGACGTCGCCTGCACGCGGAACCACTTGTCCACGACCAGCGCCTCGTCCTTCCACTTCTCGAAGAACATTCCGAGCGCGCGCTCGCGCTCCGCGCCGCTGGAGTTCGCGAGGCACTGCAGCGCGGCCATCGTGTCTGTCATGTTCTCGGCGCGGCGGTACTCGAGGAACGTGAGCGCGCGAGCGGTGGAATCATCGAGCTCCATGAGGTACGCGAGGGCCGCGTTGCGCAATGCGCGGCGGCCCGCGGCGCCGGCGTCGGGCGAATAGGCACCCGGCACCGAGAAATGGCGGAAGGCACCCTCGAAGCGCGTGCGATAGCGCGTGGCGAGGATGCGAATGACGCGCTTGCGCATTACGTGGATTGCGTCGGGATCGGCGACGTCCATCTGTTCGGCGAGAAACGATTCGGCCGGCAGCGCGAGGCATTCCGCGGCGAACGCGGGATCGCGCGCGGCATTGACCAGCACGCGGCCGATGGCGTCGATGTAGGCGGCCGGAATCTCGGGGACGTTTCCGGCTTGAATCGCCTTCACGCCGGCGAGGATGATGCGCGTGGCGAGCACGTCGCCGGCTTCCCAGCGATTGAATGCGTCGCTGTCGTAGGCCATGAGGTGCGTGAGGTCGGCATCGCTCCAGTCGCTGCGCAGCACGACCGGGGCCGAGAAGCCCCGCAGGAGTGAAGGCACCGGCATCGAGGGAACATCAACGAACACGAAGCGCTGCTCGGCTTCGCGAACGTCGAGGACACGGTTTGTGCCCTGGGCCCGCGGTTCGCCCTCGAGGCGCAGCGCCATGTCCGCGCCGTCGGCGGCCACGAGGCCCACCGCCATCGGAATGTGGAACGGCAGCTTCTCCGGCTGGCCGGCCGTGGGCGGGCATGACTGCTTCACCGTCAGCGTGTATTTCTGCGCCGTGGCGTCGTACTCACCGCGGCATGCCACCACCGGCGTTCCCGACTGCGAGTACCAGCGGCGGAATTGCGTGAGGTCGACCTTCGCGGCGTCTTCCATGGCGCGCACGAAGTCGTCGCACGTCACGGCCTGGCCGTCGTGCCGCTCGAAGTAGAGGTCCATCCCCCGCCGGAACGCTGCCTTGCCGATGATCGTGTGGATCATCCGCACGACTTCCGCGCCCTTGTCATAGACGGTCGGGGTGTAGAAATTGTTGATCTCGACGTACGTGTCGGGCCGCACGGGATGCGCCATCGGACCGGCGTCCTCGGCGAACTGCACCTCGCGTAACTTGCGGACATCCTGGATGCGGGCCACCGCGCGCGAATACTCGTCGGCGCCGTACTCCTGGTCGCGGAAGACCGTGAGGCCTTCCTTGAGCGAGAGTTGGAACCAGTCGCGGCAGGTCACGCGGTTGCCGGTCCAGTTGTGGAAATACTCGTGGGCCACCACGCGGTCGATCAGGTAGTAGTCCATGTCCGTCGCGGTGTCCGGACGGGCGAGCACGTACTTGGTGTTGAAGATGTTGAGGCCCTTGTTCTCCATCGCGCCCATGTTGAAGTCGCCCACGGCGACGATCATGAAGCGATCGAGGTCGAGCTCGAGGCCGAACACGGATTCATCCCACTGCATCGCCTTCTTGAGCGCGTGCAGCGTGAACCCGGCCTGGTCGACCTTGCCCGGCTCGACGTACACCTGCAGCAGCGCGTTCTTGCCCGAGCGCGTCGTGAACGAGCCCTCGAGGAGATCGAGCTTCGCCGCAACCATCGCGTAGAGATAGCAGGGCTTCGGGAAGGGATCCTCCCAGCGCGCCCAATGACGAGCACCTTCCTCGTCGCCGCTCGCCACGAGGTTGCCGTTGGCGAGCAACCGCGGGAAGCGTTCCTTGTCCGCGTGCAGCGTCACCAGGTACTTCGCCATCACGTCGGGACGATCGACGAAGTACGTGATGCAGCGGAACCCTTGCGCCTCGCATTGCGTGAACAGGCCGTCCTTCGTCGCGTAGAACCCTTCGAGGCGCGTGTTCTTCCACGGGTCGAAGCGAACGCGCGTCTCGAGCGTGAAGGCGTCGGGCACGGACTCGAGCCGCAAGTTCTGCGCATCGACCTTGTATTCGGACGCCGCCAGCGCGCGCCCGTCGATCGCGACCGACAGCAGCTCGATGTGCTCTCCATCGAGGACGAGCGTTCGCCCCGTGTCCTTCGACCCCGGATTGCGGCGCACCGCGAGGCGCGCGTGCACGGTCGCCCAGGGCTCGCGCACGTCGACATCGAGCTCGACGCGATCGATCAGGTACGGCGGAGGCGCGTAGTCCTTCAGCAGGACGGGCTGCGGATTCGGGTCACGCATGCGGCAGGAACCTTAGCTGGGTTTGCGGCGGAACAGCGCGGGCACCACAGCTTGCGGACCACGACGCGGCGGAGCGTCGCCTGCCTGCTGCGTTGCGGGTTCCTTGTCCGGCGCCGGTTCGTAGGGCTTCGAGAAGTCCATGGGCGGATGGTGCGAGGCGGGCCCGTTCGCAGGCTTCTGCGCGGGACGCGAGCGGCCCTTGTGCTCGTCGCGATCGCGCGGCTCGGCGCGGCGCTGGTTCTCGTTGCGCGGCGGCTTGTCCGAACGCGGCGGTTGCTTCTCCTGGCGCGCCGACTGGCCCTGCGAACGTCCTTGTCCCTGCGAACGGCCCTGGCCCTGCGAGCGGCCCTGGCCTTCGCCGCGCGGCTTGCCGCCGCCGCGTTGCCCGCCACGCTGCTCGCCGCGCTGCGGCGGCTTCTCGTCGCGATGCATCTCCTGCGACTGCGCGACGATCTCGGAGAGCCCCTGCACTTCGCGGCGCTCGACCTTCTTCTTGACCAGGCGCTCGACCGCTTCCATGAGCACGCGTTCTTCGCCGCTCACGAAGGAGATCGCCTCGCCTTCCAGGCCCGCGCGGCCGGTGCGGCCGATGCGGTGGACGTAATCTTCCGGGACATGCGGCAGGTCGAAGTTCACGACGTGCGGCAGCGCCTCGATGTCGAGGCCGCGCGCGGCGATGTCGGTGGCGACCAGCACGCGGATCTCGCCGGCCTTGAAGCCTTCGAGTGCACGGATGCGCGCGTTCTGCGCCTTGTTGCCGTGGATCGCGTCGGCGTTGATGCCGTCCCTCACGAGCTGGCTCGCGAGGCGGTTCGCACCATGCTTGGTCTTGCAGAACACGAGCACCTGCGACCAGTCGTGGGCCTTCACGAGGTGGGCGAGGAGTGCGCGCTTCTTGGCGCCGTCGACGTTGTACGCGTACTGCGTCACGGACTCGGCGGCGGTGTTGCGGCGCGCGACTTCGACCGTCGCGGGGTCATGCAGGAACTGCGCGGAGAGCCTGCGGATTTCGTCGGAGAACGTCGCCGAGAAGAGCAGGTTCTGCCGCTGGCGCGGCAGCAGCGCGATGATGCGCTTGATGTCGGGGATGAAGCCCATGTCGAGCATGCGATCGGCTTCGTCGAGCACGAGGATCTGCACCATGCGCAGGTCCACGGCCTTCTGGCCGATCAGATCGAGCAACCGGCCCGGGGTCGCGACCAGGATTTCCACGCCGCGGCGCAGCTCCTGGATCTGCGGATTGATGTTCACGCCGCCGTAGACGCAGAAGGGCCGCAGCGGGATGTGCTTCCCATAGGTCTTCACGCTTTCGAAGACCTGGATCGCGAGCTCGCGCGTGGGCGTGAGGATGAGGCAGCGCACCGGGTGCATCGCCGGCGAGAAGCTCTTGCTGGCACTCGGGGCCAGGCGCTGCAGCAGCGGCAGCGTGAATCCCGCGGTCTTGCCGGTGCCGGTTTGCGCGGCGCCGAGCAGGTCGCGTCCCGAAAGGACGATGGGAATGGCCTGGAGCTGGATGGGGGTGGGGGTGGTGTAGCCCTGCTCCGCGATGGCGCGAAGCAGCTCGGGCAGCAGCCCGAGGCTTTCGAAAGTACTGATGGCAATCTCCTGAAAAATCGGCCCGCGAAGGACTTGCCTTCGCAACCGGTTCAGGACGATGAATTGTGTGCTTCGGGGATTCGGCGCTGCGGGAGTACCGGGCGCGGAACAGGCGGGGTGGCAACCGGATAAGCCACCCACGACACCTGGACCGGAATTATACCGGAACCATGGCTTCCTGCTTGATTATTTTGGGTTTTTTCCCGGGTCAGTCGACCTTGGCCCCGGATTGCTGGACAACGACTCGCCACTTCTCGTACTCGGACTTCACGAACGCGCCGAAGCGTTCCGGGCTGCCGGCCATGGGATCGGCCCCTTCCTCGACCATCCGGGCCTCCACGACCTTCTCCTGGATGATCTCGTTCACGGCCTTGTTGAGCGCGTCGATCGCCTCGCGCGGCGTGCCCTTGGGGGCAAAGATCCCGAACCAGGAGCCCGCCTCGAACCCCGGAAAGCCGCGTTCGGCGACCGTGGGGACCTCGGGCATGGAGCGCGAACGCTTCACGCTGCTGACGGCAATGGCCGTGAGGTTGCCGGCCTTGATGTGCGCGATCACCGAGGGAATCGTCGCGAACATGAACTGCACGCGGCCCGTGAGCAGGTCCTTCAGTGCCTCCGCGCCCTTGTAGGGGATGTGCGTGGCCTCGAAGCCCGCGCGGGACGCGAGCATGTAGCCCGAAAGGTGCGAGGACGTGCCGATGCCGGTCGAGGCGTAGTTGAGGGCGCCCGGGTTCTTCTTCGCGTAGGCGACGAACTCCTCCATGGACTTCACGCCGGTGGACGGATGCACGACGAGCACGTTGGGGACGTCGGAGATCTGCGCGACCGGCACGAGGTCGGTGAGCGGGTTGTACGTGAGGCCCTTGTAGAGGGCCGGGTTCACGGCCATCGGGCCCACGGAATTCACGATGAGCGTGTAGCCGTCGGCGGGGGCGCGCACGGCGAGCTCGGTACCGATGTTGCCGCCCGCGCCGGGCTTGTTCTCGATCACGAAGGGTTGCTTGAAGCGGTCCGAGAGGCGCTGGGCAACGGTGCGCGCCATGATGTCCGTGGTTCCTCCCGCGGTGAAGGCCACGATGATCTTCACGGGCTTGTTGGGGTAGGTCGACTGCGCGAGGGCCGGGACGACGGCGAGCGACGCGGCGAGTGCCAGCGTGGCGCGGAAGGCGTGCGAACGGATCATGGTTTTCTCCTCCAGGTTCTTGGTGGCGACTCTAGCAACGCCGGCCGAGGCCCGGAAATAGGGAATTGCGAGCGGGACTATAAGTACGCGCGATAGGAGCTAGGCGGCCTGCTCGAGCAGGTCGGCCAGCGTCACGCCACACCAGGCGTTGCGGCGCACAAGCTTCACGACCACTTCGCGCAACTCGTCGCGCACGGCCGCGGCCGCGGGTGAGAGTCGGTCTCCGGGCAGCGCACCCAGGTAGTTCCGGCGGCGCAGCGTTGCGTCCGTGACTGGAATGACGCGCCAGTCGTCGGGACGGCTGCCGGCGACGCGCGTGGCGGCCCATGGCTGGATCGTCGCGGCGAGGTCTTCGCGCACCGAGGCCATCAGGAGCGGGAGCGAATCGATCTCGGCCACGAGGTTCGCGCGCAGGCCCGCGCGCTCGAGCTCGAGCGCGATGCGGCGGCGCAGGCCGTGCGTGCCGGTGGGCAGGATCATCGGGAGCGCAGCGGCCTCGGCGAGGCTCATGCGTTTGCGCCGCGCCGGAACCAGCTTGCTCGTGCGGTGCGCGATCACGAAGAGCTCCTCGTCGAGCAGCGGCTCGGCGATCATGCCCTCCACCGGGCCGAAGAGGATCGCGAGGTCGAGCTGCCCGAGCCGCGCGAGCTCGGCCACGTGCCCGCTCAGGCCCTCGACCACGGTGAGCACCACGCCCGGGAAGCGCGTGCGCAGGTGCTTCAGGAAATCGAGCCCCAGCGCCGCGACCGTGGTGGGCGCGACGCCCAGCGATACGGAGCCGCGCACTTCGCCCGGCGGGCGGCGCACGATCTCGCCGAGCTGGTCGAATTGCCGGAGCAGGAAGCGGGCGTGGTCGTAGAGCGCGCGGCCGGGCTCGGTGGGGGTGACGCCGCGCGAAGAGCGGCGAAGCAGGATCACGCCCAGCTCCGCCTCGAGATTCGCGAGCTGCTGGCTGAGCGCCGGCTGCGCGATGTGGATCGCGCGCGAAGCGGCGAGGAAGCTTCCCGCCTCGACGATGCGCACGAAATACCGGAGCTGGCGGATGTCGGCCATAGCGGCAGCTTATATCGCCTCACGCGATTCCGTATTTTCCGCGATCGAGCCCGCCGCCTAGAATCACGTCATGGATCCCGTGGATGTCCTGGTCGTCGGCGGTGGCAACGCCGCGCTGTGCGCTGCGCTCACTGCCCGCGAAGCCGGTGCCAGCGTGCTGCTGGCCGAGTGCGCCCCGGAGCCCCTGCGCGGCGGCAACAGCGTCCACACGCGAAATCTCCGCTGCATGCACGCCGCACCCGAGGACGTCCTCACCGAGGCGTATCTCGAAGACGAATACTGGGACGACCTGCGGCGCGTCACCGCGGGCATCACCGACGAGGCGCTCGCGCGCCTCGCGATCCGCGAATCGGGCACGGTGCGCCCGTGGATGGCGCGCCATGGCGTGCGCTTCCAGCCATCGCTGGGCGGCACGCTTCACCTCTCGCGCACCAACGCGTTCTTCCTCGGCGGCGGCAAGGCGCTCGTGAACGCGTACTTTCGCAGCGCGAAGGCGCTGGGCATCGAGGTGCGCTACGGCGCGCGCGTGACCAGGCTCGCGATCCGCGACGGCCATTTCGAATCGGCGACGATCGAGCACGCGGGTCGCACGGAGACGGTTCGTGCGAAGTGCATCGTGCTCGCCTCCGGCGGCTTCGAATCGAACCTCGAATGGCTGCGCGAAGTCTGGGGCCCGCCCGCGGACAACTTTCGCGTGCGCGGCACGGCCTTCAACCAGGGCGAGGTGTTGAAGCGCGTACTCGAAAGCGGCGCCACGCAGGTCGGCGATCCGTCGCAGGGCCACATGGTCGCGGTGGATGCGCGCTCGCCCAAGTACGACGGCGGCATCGTCACGCGCCTCGACTGCGTGTCGCTGGGCCTCGTGGTCAATCGCGAGGGCAAGCGCTTCCACGACGAAGGCGAGGACTTCTGGCCGAAGCGCTATGCGATCTGGGGGCGGCTCGTCGCGAAGCAGCCCGGGCAGGTGGCCTACGCGATCATCGATGCGAAGGCGATTGGCCGCTTCATGCCGCCCGTCTTTCCCGGCGAGCGCGCGGCCACACTGGGCGAGCTTGCGGCGAAGCTCGGTCTCTATCCGGCCGAGCTTGAAGCGACGGTCGCCGAATTCAACGCGGCGGTTCGCCCCGGCACGTTCGACCACGCGGTGCTCGACGACTGCCGCACCGAAGGCCTCGTGCCACCGAAGACGCACTGGGCGCGTGCGCTCGATACGCCGCCCTACACGGGCTACCCGCTTTGCCCGGGGCTCACGTTCACCTATCTCGGGGTCAAGGTGAACGACCGCGCGCAGGTTCGCTTTGGCGATGCGTGGAGTCCCAACGTGTTCGCGGCCGGCGAGATCATGGCGGGCAACATCCTCGGGCAGGGGTACCTCGCCGGCTTCGGCATGACGATCGGCACGGTTTTCGGACGCATCGCCGGAAGGGAGGCCGCGCGTGCAGTCGCTCATTGACCAGGTGGCGGCCGAATCCGGACTCACGCCCGGTGAGTCCGAAGTCGCGCGCCAGATGGTGATCTGCAACGCGTGCCGCTACTGCGAAGGCTACTGCGCGGTGTTTCCCGCGATGGAGCGGCGCCTCGAGTTCGGCCGCGGCGACGTGCAGTTCCTCGCGAACCTCTGCCATGACTGCGGTGCGTGCCTGCACGCCTGTCAGTACGCGCCGCCGCACGAGTTCGCGGTGAACGTACCCGCGGCGATGGCCGCCGTGCGCAGTACGACGTATGAGGCGCACGCGTGGCCCGCGGCGTTCGGCGCGCTCTATCGCCGCCAGGGCGCGTGGGTCGCCGCTGCGCTCGCCGGTGGCCTCGCGCTGTTCTTCCTGCTGGGCCTCGCGCGCAACGGCACACTTGCGGGCGCCGCGGATGGGCGCGGAAACTTCTACTCGGTCTTTCCGCACGGCCTCATGGTCACGATCTTCGGGCTCGCGTCGCTGTGGATCGTGCTCGCGTTCGCCATCGGCGTCGTGCGGTTCTGGCGCGGACTGCCGGTGCGTAACGATCCCGTCTCGATGACGGCGGCCACGGTGGACGCGGCCGGCGCTGCGCTGACGCTGCGCTATCTCGATGGCGGCGGCGATGGCTGCAACGTCGAAGACGACCGGCCCACGCATTGGCGCCGGCGCTTCCACCACCTCACGTTCTACGGCTTCGCGCTGTGCTTTGCCTCGACGAGCGTGGCGACGCTCTACCACTACGCGCTGGGCTGGCCCGCGCCGTATCCGTACCTCAGTCTTCCGGTCGTGCTGGGCACGGTGGGCGGCGTGGGTCTTCTCATCGGGCCGCTGGGCCTCATGGTGCTCGGCGGACGGCGGCATCCGATGCAATCGCATCGCGCGCAGAAGGCGATGGATCACGGCTTCCTCGTGTTGCTCTTCGCGACGAGCCTCACTGGCTTGCTGCTTCTCTTCCTCCGCGAGACGGCGGCGATGCCGGCGCTGCTCGCGGTCCACCTGGGCATCGTGCTCGCGTTGTTCGCAACACTCCCCTACGGAAAGTTCGCGCACGCGGTCTATCGCGTCGCGGCGTTGGCGAAGGACGCGATCGAGAAACGCCAGCCGCGCCATTTCGATGTCGGGAGCGAACCTTGAGCGCGCCGGTCCAGATCCTCATGTCGAAGCGTGCCGCGGGACATTTCGGCGCGGGTGTGGCCACGGCGATGGGCGAGCGGCCTTATCGCATCGTCCTGCTCGAAGACGTTCCGGCCGACGGCTCGCCGTGCGCGATCGACGTGGCACTGCTTTCGCGCGATGTCACCGGGCGCTCGGGGAAGTTCAAGATCACCGAGGCGCTCGCGCACTTCCTCGATGTGCTCGCGCGATCGCCGAACCTCGCCTGGGTTCAAACGCACTCGGCGGGAACCGACCGACCCACGTGGAAGCCGATCAAGGCGCGCGGCATCCGGCTCACGACGTCCTCGGGGATGGCGACCACGGTCGCGCTGAGTGCGGTGGGCGGCATCATCGCGCTCGCGCGCCGCTTTCCCGATCTCGCCGACGCGCAGCGCCGTCATGCGTGGGAACCACTGCTCGAGGAACGCGCGCCGCGCGACCTCGCGGGACAAACGGCCGTCATCGCGGGCCTGGGACCCATCGGCACGGAAGTCGCGCGCCTGCTGAAGGCGGTCGGCCTGCGGGTCGTCGGGATCCGCCGCGCCGCACAGCCGCATCTGCATTGCGACGAGACCGCGGCGTACGGAGATCTCGCGAAGTACCTGCCGAAGACGGACTGGCTCGTGCTCGCCTGCCCGCTCACCGAGCTCACGCGCGGGCTCGTCGATGCGGCCGCGATTGCGAGCTTGCCGAAGGGTGCTTGCATCGTGAACGTCGCGCGTGGCGAAGTGATCTCCGAGCAGGCCATGATCGAAGCACTGCGCGACGGGCACCTGGGCGGGGCCTGGCTCGATGTCTTCGAGTACGAGCCGCTCGATCCCGCCTCGCCGCTCTGGGACTTGCCACGCGTGATGATCTCGCCGCACTCTTCCGGCGCGGCCGACGGAAACTATGCCCGCGCCGGCGCGGTGTTCCTCGACAACCTGGCGCGCTGGCGAGAAGGCCGGCCGCTCGCCAACGAGGCGTCGCGCCTCGAGGCCTCGTGAAGGAGCTGCCATGACAAACATCGCCCACCTGCCGCTGCGCTCGATGAAGGACCAATGCACGCCCGAGGAGTGGAAGGCGCGCGTCGACCTCGCCGCGTGCTATCGCCTGCTCGCGCTCTACGAGATGTCGGACATGATCGCCAACCACGTTTCGATGCGCGTGCCCGGGCAGGACGGGGCCTTCCTCATCAACGCCTACGGAATGCTCTACGAGGAGATCACGGCATCGAGCCTCCTCAAGGTGGACTACGACGGGAACATCCTCGTGAAACCCGATTTCGGCGACCTCAACTACGGGGTCAACAAGGCGGGCTACGTGATCCACAGCGCCGTGCACCGCGCGCGGCACGACATCGATTGCGTGATCCACACGCACACGTGGGCGGGCATGGCGATTTCCGCGCTCGAGTGCGGACTGTTGCCGATCACGCAGACGGCAATGCGTTTCCTGAAGATCGGCTATCACGATTACCAGGGCGTGGTGCTCGATGCGCGCGAGCAGGAGTCGCTGCTGCGCGACATGGGCAACTCGGAGGCGTGCGTGCTGCGCAATCACGGCGTGCTGATCGTGGGGAAATCCGTGGGCGAAGCGTTCAACTGGTGCCATCGCTTCGAGCTTGCCGCGCGCGCGCAGCTTGCCGCGCAGGCCACGGGCCAGAAGATCACGGAAGTGCCGAAAGATGTGCTCGAGGAAACCTGGAAGAACTACCAGCCCGGCACGCGGCGCCCGTACGGTGTGATGGAGTGGCCCGCGCTGCTCCGCAAGCTCGACCGCATCGACCCGAGCTACCGCGACTGATCGATCGCCGCGTCGATCTCGTCGGCCGAGAGGCTCGTCCGATGCTTGTCGACCCAGAAGCCCCAGAGCACCAGCAGCCACTGCGCGTGGCCGACCCACGCGATCGCCGTCACGCTCGGGGGCGGTTCGCCGAAGACATTGCCCAGCTGGATGATCGCGAGGAAGGCCACGAGGCCCCACAGCGCCCAACGGCCGACCGCGTCACGCGCCTTCGTGAAGCGCATGTACAGCGCGACGCCGATCGCGAGGATCGTGAATTCCACGGCGAGCGTGCCGGGTAGCGAATTCCAGAGGCCCAGCCCGATGCGCTCGTCGGTGAACGGCGTGAGCGGCAGGTCGGGGCGGTGCACGATCGCGTCGAGCCCCCAGTGGCTCATCACCAGCAGCAGGATGACGATCGCTTCGCGCCACAGGCCGCGGATCGCGAAGTGCACGCCGCCCACCACGAACGCCCAGCCGGCGGCGGCCATCAGCGAGTGCGAGATCGGGTAGTGCTGGAAGTCGAGGGGCGTGACCCGCGTGATGCCCGGAGCGATCGCGACGCGCTCGACGCCGATCAGCAGCAGCGTGGGCCACAGGAGATCGATGAACTGCGCCGCGAGGAAAAGCCACCCCAGGCTGGCGCGGGGCGCCAACGGCTTCGCTGCGAAGGCTAGTCCGAAGTGTCCGATGAACACGGCGGCACTCTACCACCCGGACGTTACTTCGAGCGCTCCAGGGCCGCTTTGACTTCCGGACCCCACATGTCGACGAACGCGCGCCGGTTCTCGGCAAGCTCGGCATCCTCGTTCGCGAGCGTCTCGATTTCGGGCGCGAGGTTCTCGAGGATGGTGAGGTAGTAGCTCCACACCTCGAACGTGGATTTCTTCAGGCGCGAGATGCGGCCCAGGAAGCGGCGCGCATACGCCATGCGGAGGTTCGCGATGAGCTCGGCTTGCTGCGGCGTCGGGTCGTCGGCGGTCTCGAGGAGGATCAGCGCTTCCTCGATGCGCTCGCATTCCTGCTCGGGATCGGATTCCTGCTCGGCGCGCTCGAGGAGCCCGCGCGCTTCGATGATGTCTCGGTCAGCGGTCATGGCGCCATTTTCTCACGGCGCTACTGCTTCGCGGGCGCGGCCTTCTTCTTCTCTACGATGCGGTCGAGAACCACCGGGGGCTCGTTGCTATCGACCTGCTGCAACACGAGGCGCTTCGCCGTCGCGCGCACGACGCGAAAGTCGTAGCGCAGCGCCTTCCCGTCGTCCTCGTAGACCTTCAACCGGTCGCCCTCGAGCGTCCAGCGTGCCCTGGAGATCGAGGGCCGCGAATGGGTGTACGTGTTGAACAGCCGTTCGCCATCGTCCTTCGCGAACGAATACTCCTCGTCGAAGCAGTTCTCCTTGCAGAGGAACCCGCCGAGGATGAGCGGTTCGAGGTCGGCCGGAGCCTTCGCGAGAGCGAACGGCGTGACGAACGCCATGGCCGCAAAGAAAAGGCATCCGCGCATCACGTCAGTTTCGCCCGGAAAGGAACTCTCTCAGGGCCTTCGCCGTGTGTGTTGCCGCATCGCGGGCGAGGAACGCTTCGGGCGGTGCCGCCATCACGACGCGTCCGCCGCCGTTGCCGCCTTCGGGACCCATGTCCACGATCCAGTCGGCTTCGGCAATGATATCGAGGTTGTGCTCGATCAACACGACGGTGTTGCCGGCGTCGACGAGGCGGTGCAGCACGCGAATGAGTTTCTCCACGTCGGCCATGTGCAGTCCCACGGTGGGCTCGTCGAGCACGTACAGCGTCTGCGCGATCGGGAATTTGCGGCGCGGATCGGGTACGTCGATGCGGCGTACTTTCGAGAGCTCCGTCACCAACTTGATCCGCTGGGCTTCGCCGCCCGAGAGCGTGGGGCTCTGCTGTCCGAGCGTGAGGTAACCCAACCCTACGTCCTGCAGCAGGCGCAGTGCGTGGTGGATCGACGGATGGTGCGCGAAGAACTCGACGGCTTCGTCCACGGAGAGCGCCAGCACTTCACCGATCGACTTGCCGCGCATCTTCACGGCGAGCGTCTCGGGATTGAAGCGCGAGCCGCGGCAATCCTCGCAAAGTACCTTCACGTCGGGCAGGAAGCTCATCTCGACCTTCTTCACGCCCTGGCCTTCACACGCGTCGCAGCGGCCGCCGGCGGTGTTGAACGAGAAGCGGCTCGCGGTGTAACCGCGGATGCGCGACTCCTGCGTGTCGGCGAAGAGCTTGCGGATGGTGTCGAAGAAGCCGACGTACGTGGCGGGGCAGGAGCGGGGCGTCTTGCCGATCGGCGTCTGGTCGACTTCGAGCACGCGGGTGATCGGTTCCCAGCCTTCGATCGCCTTTGCGCCGGAAAGCGGCGGCAGCTTCTTGCGATCGCGCACGGAAGCCACGAGGCGCTCGAGGTTCTCGTGAAGCACGTCGCGCGCGAGCGTGGACTTGCCGGACCCGGAGACGCCCGTGACCACCGACAGGCGCGCGAGCGGTAACTTGACGTTCACCTCCTGGAGGTTGTGCAGCGATGCGCCGCGTACCTCGATGGAAGGGGTGCCGCGCGGCACCGGACGGCGCGGCTGCACCGGGTGCTTGAGCGGGTTCGCGAGGAAGCGCCCGGTGATCGAGTTCGGGTTCTTCTCCAATTCGGCGGCCGTGCCCTGCGCGACGATCTCGCCACCGACGCGCCCCGCACCGGGACCGAGGTCGATCACGTGCTGCGCGTGGCGGATCGTGTCCTCGTCGTGCTCCACGACGATCAGCGTGTTGCCGTTCTGGTTCAGCTTGTGGAGCGTCTCGAGCAGGATCTTGTTGTCGCGCGGATGCAGGCCGATCGTCGGTTCGTCGAGGATGTAGCAGACACCGCGCAGGTTGGAGCCGAGTTGCGCGGCGAGCCGGATGCGCTGTGCTTCACCACCCGAAAGCGTGGGCGCGCCGCGGTCGAGCGAGAGATAGCCCAGCCCGACCTGTTCGAGGAAGCCCAAACGGGAGTTGAGCTCCGCAAGAATGTCGCGCGCGATCTCGCCCTCGCGGCCGGCCACCTGCAGCTTCTGGAAGAATCCGTGCGCGGCCGAGATCGGATGCGCGCTCATGTCCGCGATCGACTCGCCGCGGAAGCGCACCGCGAGCGCTTCGCGGTTGAGGCGCTTGCCGTCGCACGAGGCACACGGTTCATCGATCTCCAGCCATTCGACCCACGAATCGAGGACGTGATCCTCGGTTCCGGTCTTCGCGCGCTCATCGTCCATCGCGGCCTGCGTCCCCGCGATCTTGAGGCCCGTGCCGTAGCAGTCGGCGCACCAGCCGTGCTTGGAGTTGTACGAGAAGAGCCGCGGATCGAGCTCGGGGAAGCTGCGGCCGCAGTTGCCGCACGCGCGCTTGGTCGAATAGACCTGCACGTCGCGCCCGCCCCAGCCGCCGCAGCAGACGTGCACGACACCCTTGCCGACCTCGATGGCCGCCGCGAGCGCGCGGCGCAGCTCCGCTTCATTGGCCGGCGTGACCGTGACCTGCGCGATCGGCATCTCGAGCGTGTGTTCCTTGAAGCGATCGAGGCGCGGCCACTTGTTCGTCGGCAGGTACTCGCCGTCGACGCGCAGGTGCGAGACTTCCTTCGCGAGCGCCCACTTGGCGAGGTCGGTGTAGAAACCCTTGCGATTGACGACGAGCGGCGCAAGGATGGCAATGGTTTCGTTGCGCCGCTCCTTGAGGATGCGCGCCACGATCGCATCGAGGCTCTGCGGCTCGATCGGGATGTCGCAGTCCGGGCAATGCTGCGTGCCGAGCTTCACGAACAGCAAACGCAGGAAGTGGTGGATCTCGGTTTGCGTCGCCACCGTGCTCTTCGAGCCGCCGCGGCTCGTGCGCTGCTCGATCGCGACCGTGGGCGGAATGCCGAAGATGGCATCGACATCGGGCTTCGACGCGGGCTGCACGAACTGGCGCGCGTAGGCGTTGAGCGACTCGAGGTAGCGGCGCTGGCCCTCGGCGAAGATGATGTCGAAGGCGAGCGTGCTCTTGCCCGACCCCGATACGCCGGTGATCACGGTGAACTTCTCGCGCGGGATCGTGACGTCGATCCCTTTCAGGTTGTGCTCGCGCGCGTGGCGCACGAAGATGTTCTTGCGGGCCGCGGGTGGCGCGAGCGACTTGTACTCGCCGACATCCTGGCGCGCGACGGCGGTCATCGACTTGTCGTAGTCCACGAGCGCGCGGCCGGTGTGCGACGCGGCGCTGGCCATCACCTGCTTCGGTGTTCCCTCCGCGATCACCTGGCCGCCGGCATCCCCGCCCTCGGGGCCGAGGTCGATGATCCAGTCGGAGGCGCGGATCACGTCGAGGTTGTGCTCGATCACGATCAGCGAATGGCCCGCGGCGATGAGGCGGCGGAATGCGCCGAGGAGCTTCCGGATGTCCTCGAAGTGCAGGCCCGTTGTGGGCTCGTCGAAGAGGAACACGCGCGTGCGCCGTTCGACCGTCGCAGGCAGCGGCGCCATCGCCTTGCCCGTGCGCTTCGCGCGGACTTCCGGGCGCATCGGCAGCGCGGAAATCGAACGGCCCGATGCTTCGGCGAGGTGGCCCGCGAGTTTCAGGCGCTGCGCTTCGCCACCGGAGAGCGTGGGCACGGGTTGACCGAGCCGCAGGTAATCGAGACCGACGTCCTCGAGCGGCTGCAGGCGCGAGAGCACTTCGTTCTCGCCCGCGAAGAACGTGAGCGACTCGTGCACGGTGAGCTCGAGGATCTCCGCGATGCTCTTGCCGTTCAGCGTGACCTCGAGGATTTCGTCGCGATAGCGCTTGCCGTTGCAGTCCGGGCAGCGCAGGTACACGTCCGAGAGGAACTGCATCTCGACGTGCTCGAAGCCGTTGCCGCTGCAGGTCGGGCAGCGGCCGTTGCCGGAGTTGAAGCTGAAGGTGCCCGCCGTGTAGCCGCGCGCCTTCGATTCGGGCACTTTCGCGAAGAGGTCACGGATCGCATCGAACGCGCCCACGTAGCTCGCGGGATTCGAACGCGTCGTGCGGCCGATCGGCGTCTGGTCCACGAACACGACGTCGTTCACGTGCTCGAGGCCTTCGATCACCTTGAACGCGCCCGGCGTTTCCGTGGGCCGCCCGAGGTGCTTGAGCAGCGCCGGATGGAGGATGTCCTGCACGAGCGTGGATTTCCCCGAGCCCGACACGCCCGTCACGCACACGAGCCGATGCAGCGGGAACGCGACATCCGCGCTCTTGAGGTTGTGTTCGGTCGCGCCCTTGATCGTGAGGCGCGGCGTCTTCGCATCGGGCGGCACCGGAACCACGCCCGCGTCCGCGCGGCGTCGGCCCGACAGGTACTCGGCGGTTACCGTGTTCGCGCGCTTCAGCGCTTCCGGCGGCCCGAAGAAAACGATCTCGCCGCCGCGCTCGCCGGGACCGGGCCCCATGTCGAGGAGCTTGTCGGCCTCCAGCATGATCTGCGGGTCGTGCTCGACCACGACGAGCGAATTGCCGGCGTCGCGCAGGCGCTTCATCACGTCGATCACGCGCCCCATGTCGCGCGGATGCAGGCCGATGGACGGTTCGTCCAGAACAAAAAGTGTGTTCACGAGCGACGTGCCCAGCGCCGTCGTGAGGTTGATGCGCTGCACTTCACCGCCCGAGAGCGTGCGCGACTGCCGGTCCAGCGTAAGGTAGCCGAGACCCACTTCGCCGAGGTACGCCAGGCGCGCGCGCACTTCATCGAGGAGCATCCGCGTGGCTTCATCGAGCGGCGCGGGGAGTGCCAGGTTCGCGAAGAGAGTCTTGGTTCGCTCCGCGGGAAGCAGCATCACGTCGTGCAGGCAAAGCCCGGGCATCTGGGCGAGCTGATCCGTCGTCCACGCGACGCCCTTGGGGCGGTAGCGCAACTGCGGGTCGAGCACCGCGTCGGCCTCGGCCTTCGTGCCGACGCGCCACAACATCGATTCGGGCTTGAGCCTGGCACCCCCGCACGCGGTGCACGGCGTGTACGCGCGATACCGCGAGAGCAGCACGCGGATGTGCATCTTGTAGGCCTTGGTCTCCAGCCAGTCGAAGAAGACCTTCACGCCGTACCAGTGCGTCTTGCCGGTTTTCCGCCAACTCACCCAGCCCGGGTCGCCGCGAAGCACCCATTGGCGATGCTCCTCGGGAAGGTCGCGGAACGGAACGTCGAGCGCGACGCCGGCTCGCTTCGCGTACTTCACGAGATCGTCCTGGCACTCGTCGAAGCTCTTCGTCTGGAACGGCTTCACCGCGCCGCCGCCGAGCGTCTTCGTTTCGTCGGGGATCACGAGGCCGAAGTCCACACCGATCACGCGACCGAAGCCGCGGCAGGTCTCGCATGCGCCCAGCGGCGAGTTGAACGAGAAGCGCGAGGGCGTTGGATCCGGATAGCGGATGTCGCAATCGGGGCAATGCAGATCCGTTGAAAAACGCCAGGCTTCGGTACCTTCATCACCAACGAACACATTCACCTTGCCAACACCGAGCCGCAGCGCCGCTTCGATCGCCTCGACGACGCGCGCCTTCTCCGCGCTCGCCACCTTCACGCGGTCCTGCGCGACCTCGAGCCGTGTGCCCTTGCGGCTGTGGATGCGCGCATAGCCCTGCGCCTGGAGGAACTTGGTGACTTCTTCCTCGGTGAAGTTCTTCGGCACCTCCACCGGGAACGTGATCGTGAGTCGCGGATCGCCCGCGGCGGCGGCGCGCTCGGACATCTCGCGGTAGATCGATTCGGGGGAATCGCGCCGCACGAGGCGCGAGCAGCCGCGGCAGTAGAGGTTCGCCGCGCGCGCGAACAGCAGCTTCAGGTGATCGTTGATCTCCGTCATCGTCCCGACCGTCGAGCGCGAGGTGCGCACCGGATTGGTCTGGTCGATCGCGATCGCCGGCGGGATGCCTTCCACCGAATCGACCTGCGGCTTGTCCATCCGGTCGAGGAACTGGCGCGCGTACGGCGAGAACGTTTCCACGTAGCGACGCTGTCCCTCGGCGTAGAGGGTGTCGAAGACGAGCGAGGACTTGCCCGAGCCCGAGGGGCCGGTGACCACGACGAGCTCTCCCGTGGGGAAATCGACGTCGAGGTTCTTGAGGTTGTTCTGGCGCGCGCCCCGGATGACGATGGCGTCGCTGCGCGTGTCGTCCTGCGAGGATTCGGGGTCGGCGGCGGTGCCGGCGCGGAGGTCGTTCATGGGAGGGGACATTCTAGAGCGCGGGGACTACGCGATTGCGCCAAAGGAAGCATTTGGGGATAACTTTCAGTTTCCCAAGTAGGAAGCCCCATGTCCTAGATGGCGTGCAATATTTCCATTTCGCTGATCCCACCGGAGTCGATCCATGACGTCACAGAAGGAAAAGGCCGCGCGCTTCCAGGCGTTGCACGAGGCGAAGGGCGCTTTTGTCTTCCCCAACCCGTGGGACGGGGGCTCGGGCCGCATTCTCGCGGGCCTCGGTTTCCAGGCGCTGGCGACCTCGAGCGGCGCATCCGCGAACGTTCTCGGAAAGCTCGACGGCAACGTCACGCGTGACGAAGCGCTCGCTCACGCGAAGGCGATCGTCGAGGCGACCGACCTTCCCGTGGCCGCCGATCTCGAGAAAGGCTTCGGCGATTCTCCCGACGATGTCGCGGAAACGATTCGCAGGGCGGCCGCGGTGGGTCTCGTTGGCGGTTCGATCGAGGATGCGACCGGCGAAAAGGAAAAGCCCCGGTACGAGATTGCGGAAGCGACCGAGCGCATCGAGGCCGCCGTCCGCGCGGCGCGCTCGTTGCCGTTTCATTTCACGCTCACCGCGCGCACCGAGAACTACCTGCGGGGCTTTCCCGACCTCGACGACACCATCAAGCGGCTGCAGGCTTTCGAAGCCGCGGGTGCCGACGTGCTCTTCGCGCCGGGCCTGCCGGACCTCGATGCCGTGCGCAAGGTGTGCGCCGCCCTCAAGAAGCCCGTGAACTTCATGGTCGGCATCCGCGGCAAGTCGTTCACGGTGGCCGAGCTCGAAGCCGCCGGCGTGAAGCGCATCAGCCTCGCAACCTCGCTCTATCGCGCGGCGATGGCGGGCCTGGTCGAGGCGGCGCAGGAGATCAACAGGAGCGGCACCTTCACCTACCTCGACCACATGGATGCGGTGAAGGAGCTCGCGAGCTACATGCGACGCTGAGGGCGCGCCACGGCGTGGGACCTGCCGGCGGTCCGACCTGGGGGACGAAACCGCCGGCGATCGCTCTCTCCTCCTGAATCTAGTGGCGCGCCCCGGTGTAGGAGGCGACGTACTCGTAGGCAGGCTCCGTCAGGAACTCGACGAAGTCATCGTCGGTGACGAGGCGATCGAGCAGCCGCGCCGCCTCGTCGAAGCGCCACGTGGCGCCGCCCGAATCGCGGGCCTTTCGCAACTCCTCGGGCAGCAGGGCGCGAAAGAGCTCCGCGGTCACCTTGCGTCCATCGACGAGCACGCCCCGCGGGCTGCGAATCCACTGCCAGATCTGCGAGCGCGAGATCTCGGCCGTGGCCGCGTCCTCCATGAGGTCGTTGATGGGCACGCAACCGTTTCCTGCGAGCCACGAGGCGAGGTACTGCAGCGCCACGTTGATGTTGGTGCGCAGCCCGGCCTCGGTGATCGGCGCTTCCGGGCCGAAGGCAAGCAGGTCGGTGGCCTTCACGCTCACATCGTCGCGCTTGCGCGCGACCTGGTTGTCCTGCGGCATGTGCTGGTCGAACACGGCCTTCGCGACCGGCACCAGGCCCGGATGCGCGACCCATGTGCCATCGAAGCCATCGGTTGCCTCGCGCTCCTTGTCGGCGCGCACCTTCGCGATCGCCGCCTCGTTGGCCGCCGCGTCGCTCTTGATGGGAATCTGCGCGGCCATGCCGCCCATCGCATGCGCCTCGCGCCGGTGGCAGGTCTTCACCAGGAGCTGGCAGTAGGAACGCAGGAACGCGGAGGTCATCGTCACCTGGCTGCGATCGGCGAGCACGAAGTCGGCGCCGCGCGCGAGCTTCTTGATGCAGCTGAAGATGTAGTCCCAGCGGCCGCAGTTGAGTCCGGCCGAGTGCTCCCGGAGCTCGTAGAGGATCTCGTCCATCTCGAAGGCCGCGGGCAGCGTCTCGATGAGCACCGTCGCGCGCACGGTCCCGCGCGGCAGGCCCATGATCGCCTGTGCCTCGACGAACACGTCGTTCCACAGCCTCGCCTCGAGATGGCTCTCGATCTTGGGCAGGTAGAAGTACGGTCCGCTGCCGCTGGCAACCAGTGCCTCGGCGTTGTGGAAGAAGTAGAGACCGAAGTCGAAGAGCGAGGCGGAGATGGGCTCGCCGTCAATCAGCACGTGCCGCTCGAGCATGTGCCAGCCCCTCGGGCGCACGATCAGCGTCGCGGTCTTCTCGCCGAGCGCGTAGTGCTTGCCCTCGAGGCTCGTGAAGCTGATGGATCGGTCCACCGCATCGCGCAGGTTGATCTGCCCGCGGACCATGTTGTCCCACGAGGGCGTCGAGGAGTCCTCGAAGTCCGCCATGAAGGTGCTGGCTCCGGAGTTGAGCGCGTTGATGATCATCTTTCGCTCGACCGGCCCGGTGATCTCGACCCTGCGGTCGCGCAGATCGGCGGGCGCGCCGGCGACTTGCCATGCGCTCGAGCGCACACCGCTCGTCTCGGGCAGGAAGTCGTAGCGCTCGCCCGCGTCGAGCCGCGCCTGGCGCTGCGAGCGCGCCTTCATGAGCTCGCGGCGCCGGCGTTCGAACTGGCGCGCCAGGTGCGCGACGAAATCCACCGCCTCCCGCGTGAGGATGCGGTCGTACAGATGCGGCATTTCACGCGGGACCTGGATCCCGGGGACGGCGAAGTTGTCGCGCTTCATGGCGGTTCTCCGGTCAGTCTGCGGCGGCCTGCGAACCCTGGATGGGCACCGGCCGCACTTCGAACTGCTCTTCCTCGGTCGACCCGGTGAGCGCGGTCAGCGAGGACTTGCCGGCCTGGATCACCTGGGTCACTTCGTCGAAGTAGCCCGTGCCCACCTCGCGCTGGTGCTTGACCGCGGTGAAGCCGCGCTCGGCCGCGGCGAACTCCTGCTGCTGGAGCTTCACGAAGGCGGTCATGTTCTCGCGCGCGTAGCCGTAGGCGAGGTCGAACATGCCGTAATTGAGCGAGTGGAAGCCGGCGAGCGTGATGAACTGGAACTTGTAGCCCATGGCGCCCAGCTCGCGCTGGAACTTCGCGATCGTCGCGTCGTCGATGTTCTTCTTCCAGTTGAACGACGGCGAGCAGTTGTAGGCGAGCATCTTGCCCGGATGGACCTTCTGGATCCCCTCGGCGAACTTGCGCGCGAACTCCAGGTCCGGCGTGCCCGTCTCGCACCACACCATGTCGGCGTAGGGCGCATAGGCGAGGCCGCGCGAGAGGGCCTGGTCGAAGCCGTTCTTCACGCGGTAGAAACCTTCGGGCGTGCGCTCGCCCGTGAGGAAGGGCTTGTCGTTGTCGTCGAAATCGGAGGTGACGAGGTTCGCCGCCTCGGCGTCGGTGCGCGCGAGGAGCAGTGTGGGCACGCCCATGAGGTCGGCGGCGAGCCGCGCGCCGATGAGTTTCTGCACCGCTTCCTGCGTGGGAACGAGCACCTTGCCGCCCATGTGGCCGCACTTCTTGGCCGACGCGAGCTGGTCCTCGAAGTGAACGCCCGCGGCACCGGCTTCGATCATCGCCTTCATGATTTCGAAGGCGTTCAGCACGCCGCCGAAGCCCGCCTCCGCGTCGGCCACGATCGGCGCCAGGTAGTCGATGTCGTCCTTGCCCTCGGAGTGCGCGATCTGGTCGGCGCGAAGCAGGCAGGCGTTGATGCGCTTCACGACTGCCGGGACGCTGTTGGCGGGGTAGAGCGACTGGTCGGGGTACATCTCGCCCGAAAGGTTCGCATCGGCCGCGACCTGCCAGCCCGAAAGGTAGATGGCCGGAACGCCGGCCTTCACCTGCTGCAGCGCCTGGTTGCCCGTGAGAGCGCCCAGGGAGTTGATGAAAGGCTTCTCGGTCACGCCCTTCCAGAGCTTTTCGGCGCCGCGGCGCGCCAGGCTGTACTCGATGGGGACGCTGCCGCGAAGGCGCTCGACGTCCTCCGCGCTGTAGCCGCGCTTGATGCCCTTCCAGCGCGGGTTCTCGGCCCAATCCTTCTTGATGCGTGCGATCTCGAGTTGGTTGCTCACGGTGCGTTGCCCTCGGGTTGGTTGCGGAAATGTTGCATCGCAACCAATTTCGCACGCCGCAACGCGGCGCGGAATTGGCATTCGGGCAAGGGAGCCTTCGCGGATTGCGAAGGCCCGGGCGGGTCACTTGGGCAGCAAGTGGTCGACCAGCTGGCGGGCGATGGCGGGGAGTTGCTGGTAGTCGCGCACGCACAGGAGCATGCGGCGCTCGGCCCAGGGGTCCGAAAGGGGAACCAGGCGAAGGCCGAGGGCTCGCGCGAAGGGGCGGGCGGCGGTTTCCGGCAGGACGCCGATGCCCAGCCGCGCCTGGATCATGCGCGCGACCACGTCGAAGCTCTTCACCTGCACCCGGAGCCGCAGCGACTTCTGCTCGGCGAGCGCGTGTTCGGTGAGCAGGCGCGACAGGGCGGTGTCGCTTTCGAGGCCGACGAAGTCGTGGTCGAGCAGGCGGGCGAAGGCGACGCGCTTGCCGCGCAGCGGGTACCTGCGCGGCAGGACCACGACCAGCCGGTCGCCGCGATAGGCGAAGCACTGCAGGCCGTGCACCGGCGCGCCCTCGACCACGATGCCCACATCGGTGGCACCCGAGAGCACGCTCTGCACGATCTCGGAGCTGCGCCGCTCCTCGAGCGAGACGCGCACCGCGGGAAAGGCCCGGGCGAACGAGGCGAGGTCCTCGGGCACGAACTGGGCGAGCGCGGAGGTGTTGGCCTGGACGCGTACCACGCCCTTGCCGCCCTTCACGTAATCGGACAGATCGGCCCGCATGTGCGCCACCTGCTCCATCAGCGTTCGCGCGTGGGCCAGCAGCGCCGAGCCCGCCGGCGTGAGCTCGACGCCGCGCGCCGTACGGTAGAGCAGCCGCGCACCGAGCTGCTCCTCGAGCTGCGAGATCCTGCGGCTCGCCGCGGCCAGCGCGAGGTGCGAAGCCTGGGCGGCCTTGGTGATGCTGCGGGTCTCCGCGATGGCGATGAAAAGGGCGAGCGAAGCGAAGTCCGGGCGCATGAACCTACGATACCCCAGGCGGGTCGCGGGCCGCGGCTTTCAGGAAAGGAAGTCGCGAGCGAGCACCATCTGCGCATTGCCCAGCGCGCGCTCCGCGAACCCCGCCTCGCAGTAGCAGAGGTAGAACTCCCACATCCGGATGAAGGTCTCGGGGTAGCCGAGCGCGCGCACTTCCTCGAGCCTTGCGAGGAAGTTCTCGCGCCAGCACGCGAGCGTCGTGGCGTAGTGCGGCCCGATGTCCTCCAGGTGCACGATGCGCAGGTCGCTCGCCTCGGCCATGGCCTGGGCGAGCGCGCTGACCGAGGGGATGCAGCAGCCCGGAAAGATGTGGCGCTTGATGAAGTCCACCTCGCCGCGCGCGCGCCGGTAATGGTGATCGGCGATCGTGATCGACTGCAGCAGCATGCGCCCGCCGGGTGCGAGCCGCGCGGCGGCGCACCGGAAGTACTCCTCGAAATGATCGTGGCCGATCGCCTCGATCATCTCGATGCTCACGAGCTTGCTGTAGCGGCCGCCCAGGTCGCGGTAGTCCTCGAGGAGGACCGTGATGCGATCCGAGAGCCCCGCCTCCCGCACGCGTTCGCAGGCGCGCTCGTACTGGCTGGGCGAGATGGTCGTCGTCGTGACACGGCAGCCGTAGCGGCTCGCGGCGTGCAGCGCGAAGCCTCCCCAGCCGGTGCCGATCTCGAGGACATGGTCGGCGGGCCCGAGGTCGAGCTTGGCGCAGACGGCGTCGAGCTTCGCGACCGAGGCCTCGGCGAGCGACATCTGCGGGCGCGTGAACAACGCGCACGAATACATGAGCGTCTCGTCGAGGAACAGCTCGAAGAAATCATTGCCCAGGTCGTAGTGCGCGGCGATGTTGCGCCGACTGCCCGCGCGCGTGTTGCGATGCATCCAGTGCGCGACGCGCCGCAAAGGGTCGGTGAGGCGCGCTACGCCGGTCTCGAGGCCTTCCATCACGTCGCGGTTGCGCAGCATCAGTCGCAGCAGCGTGGTGAGGTCATTCGCCTTCCAGTGCCCGAGCATGTACGACTCGCCCGCGCCCACCGAACCGCCGAACGCGATCTCGGAGTAGAACGCCGGGTCGAGAACCGTGAGTGAAGCCTGCAGGCCGGCGCCGGGCGTGCCGAATGCGTGGTCCTCGTGGCCCTCGGAAAGGTAGACGCCGCCGCGGCGCAGCGCTTCGAGCCTGCCGATGACGAGGCGGCGCGCAAGGGCATCGAGCGCTCCGGCGCGCGCGGTGGAACCCGGGGGTTCGATCGCGGTGGTGTTCATGGCGTGGTCAGTTCCTTGTCGGGATGGGTGTGGACAGGGACGCCCTTCGCCCAGAGGCGCAGCGCCTGCCAGTAGATGGCGCCGACGACTTGCGCCGCAGCGATCGGTTGGCGGGCCAGCGTGGCGGCAAGGCTCGCGCCGCCGATCTCGCGCCGCTCGAGCGAGAGGGTGGCATCGAAGATCCGCTCGCCCTTGCGCAGGTTCACCATGTGCACGGCCAGGCGCGCGCCCGGCGGCGAGAGCCGCCAGTCGTAGTCGATCTCCATCGGCATGAAGGGCGAGACGTGGAAGCGCTTGCCGAAGCGAAACCGCATCGATCGCCCCTCGCTCGCACCCGCGCGCACCGGCAGCACGTAGGCATGCCGCTCGTTCCAGGGCGTGTTCGTGATCTCCGTGACGATCGATTCGACGCGCGTGCCCGCCTCGTCGTAGCAGTAGTAGAAGCTCACGGGGTTGAACGCGAGGCCCATGACGCGCAGTTGCGTGAGCAGGCGGATGGGTCCGCGAGGCCGCTCGCCCGTCGCGAGGTCGACGCGCCGGCGCACCGCCTCGTCGAGCGAAAGCCCGGGCTCGCCGAGGTAATCGGCGCGGCGCATCCAGGCGATCGCGGGGCGGCGCGTGGACCAGAGCCAGCGGCCGCGGAAGACGTCGTCGAGCTCGGCGAGATCCAGGTACATGAGCGAGAGCGGGTAGCGAAACGCATGCGGCCGCGGAGCATATCGCCGGTGGCGAACCCAGCCCGAGTAGATGGCGCTGTGCATGGTCGCCGCCGCCTCAACCGCGGACCGCGCGACGCAGATCGCGCCGCGTGCGAGGTTCCTGTTCGGCCTCGAAGTGCTGAAGTGCGGCCAGCGCACTCGTGACGCCGTCTTCGTGAAAGCCGTTGCGCCAGTACGCGCCGCAGTAGTAGGTGCGGTTGATGCCGTTCACCTCGGCCTGGCGCTGCTGCGCGGCGACCGCCGCGGGCGTGAACAGCGGATGGTGGTAGGTCATGCGGGCGATGACGCGCGCCGGGTCGATCGCGTCGCTGCGGTTGAGCGTCACGAGGAAAGGCTCGCGCGCATCGAGCCGCTGCAGGATGTTCATGTTGTAGGTGAGTGCGACGCGCTCGCGTTCCTCCGGCAGCACGTGGTAGTTCCAGGCGGCCCACGCGCGCCGCGCGCGCGGCATCAGGCGCGTGTCGGTGTGCAGCACCGCCTCGTTCTCCTGGTAGCGGATGGCGCCGAGCACTTCACGCTCCACCGCATTCGGGTCGGCGAGCAGGGCCAGCGCCTGGTCGGCGTGGCAGGCGAGGAACAACGCGTCGTAGCGTTCTGTCTCGTGACCCCGGGACTTCACGAACACGCCCGCGGGCAGGCGCCGGATCTGCTCGACCGGCGTGGAGAGCCGGATGCGCTCGCGAAAGGGCGCGGTGAGGGCCTCGACGTAGCGCGCCGAGCCGCCGCGGATCGTGCGCCACGTCGGCCGGTCGTTCACGGTGAGCATCCCGTGGTTGTGGAGGAAGCGCACGAAGAACCGCGCCGGGAAGCCGAACATGCGATCGGGGTCCGTCGACCAGATGGCCGCCCCCATGGGCACGATGTAGTGCTCGGTGAAGGCGCGGCCGTAGCGCCCGCGCGCGAGGTACTCGCGCAGCGTGATTTCCCCTCCGCCCGCTTCCAGCAGCCGCGGCGCCTCGCGGTTGAAGCGCAGGATGTCGCGGACCATGCCGAGGAACGTGGGGCGCAGCAAGTTGCGGCGCTGCGCGAACAGGGTATCGAGCGAGGTGCCGTTGTACTCGAGGCCGCTCGCCTCGTCGCGCACCGAGAAGCTCATCGAGCTCGCCTGTGTTGCGACTCCCAGCTCGGCGAGCAGCGCCTCGAAGCGCGGGTAGGTGCGGTCGTTGAAGACGATGAAGCCCGTGTCGACCGCGAAGCGGCGTCCATCCTGCTCGACCGCGTGCGTGTGCGTGTGTCCGCCCACGTGATCCGCGGCCTCGAACACCGTGATCTCGTGCCGGCGGTGCAAATGGTGCGCGGCGACGTTGCCCGCGATGCCGCTGCCGACGATGGCGATCTTCATCGCTCGGCCTTCCTTCCCGCGTGCGCTTCGCGAAACGCCACCGGCACGGCGCGAAGATCGTGGATCACGCCCGCTGCGGCGAGCACGCGCAGCCCGTAATAGGTGAGGTCCACCTCCCACCAGTAGAAGCCCTGGCGCGCCGACCCCGGGAAGTGGTGGTGGTTGTTGTGCCAGCCCTCGCCGAAGGTGAGGAGGGCGAGCCACGCGTTGTTGCGCGAATCGTCGCGCGTGGCGTAGCGCCGTGAGCCGAAGCCATGCGCGAGCGAATTGATCGTGAAGGTCGCGTGGTAGAGCGCGACGGTGGAGATGCAAAAGCCCCACGCCACCAGTTGCAGCCCGCTCGTGCCGAGCTCCGGCCGGGTGTGCTCGAGCCATGCGCCGAGCGCGTAGAGCGCCACACCGAGGGCCGCGGGCACGGCGACGTCGTAGCGATCAAGCCAGCGCAGTTCCGGGAAGCGCGAGAAGTCGCGCACCCGCTCCACGCGCGTGGCGAAACTGCCGCGCGCGAGGAACCAGCCCACGTGGCTCCAGAAGAAGCCGTGCTCGCGTGGCGAGTGGCTGTCGGCGGGCCGGTCCGAGTGCGCGTGGTGGTGGCGATGGTGCGAGGCCCACCACAGCGGCCCGCGCTGCACGGCGGAGGCGCCGAGCACGGCGAAGACGAACTGCGCCGGACGAGAAGCGCGGAAGGCGCGATGCGAGAAGTAGCGGTGGTAGAACGCCGTGATCGCGAACATCCGCAGCGTGAAGAGGGCCGCGCAGACAACGAGCGCGATTGGACTCCAGCCCGTCCAGATTGCGCCCAGGCACCCGGCGTGAAGCAGCAGGAAGGGAACGACGCGCAGCCAGTCGATGCGCCGCACCTCCTCGGCGGGGGCCGGGGGCGCATCGGCCGCGATCCACAGGCGCAGGGTCTGCAGCAGCGATTTCATCTTGCGGAGATCCACTGTTGCGGGACCTTCCGCAGTTGCGCGACGTCGTAGCCCTGCGCGGCAAGCAGGCGCACCGCGCGCTCGTAGTCGGCGCCGGAAATCGCGGGCGTGCGCGCCATGATCCAGGCGTAGTCGCGTTTCTCGCGGCCGATGACGGTGAGCGAGTAGTCGGGCGCGACATCGACGATCCGGTAGTCGGCAAGGATCGGCCAGACGAAACGCATGCCCCAGACCGCGTTCGTCTTCGTGTCGAGCACGAAGCCGCGCGGCGTGTAGGTCTTCAGCGGCCCGTCGAGGGCGCCGGCGCGGAAGGTGAACGTCGTCTCGATCGAGCCGTCGCTCGCGAGACGATAGGACTCGATCGCGTTGAAGGCATCGCGCTCGATGAAGGTCGGAATGCTCGCGATCACGTACCAGTCGCCCATGAATCGGGGCAGGTCTACCTGCGCGACGGTCGCGATCGGCGCGAGCGGCGCACTCTGGCAGGCGGAGAGCAGGAGCAGTGCGGGAGCGAGGAGGCGGATGCGCATGGCGGGCCTAGCGAAGGTCGTATCGAAGGAGCCTGCCGCCGGCAACGATCGACTCGAGGGCCACCCACTCGTCGCCTGCGAACCAGATGTCGATGGCGAGCGGAGGCGCGTCCAGGCGGTGGCGCTGCGTGCGTCGCGGGAGCCCGCGCACTTGCAGCGTCTCCTCGCCAAGCGAGGTCACGCGCACGGGCAGGAGCTCTCCCGTCTGGCTGTTGAGCAGGCGGCGCGCGGCGAGGATGCGCGGGTTCCAGTACGCGAAGCTCATCACGCAGCCTTCGTGCGATTCCTGGCGCCCGCCGCGTTCGACCACGAGCCGCCCGTCGCGGCGCGCGGCGCGCACCGATTCGCGCTCGGCGTTGGTCTCGGTGCGTGAGGCGAGCGACTCGAGGCAGTCGCCGCGCCAACCCTCGGTCGCCTCGTGGTCGTAGCGCCAGGCCGTGAAGAAGAGAAAGCTCACTTCGAAGAGCGCCGCGCTGCGCAGCTCGCGCTCGCCGCCGGTTTCGTGCAACGTGAACTGGTGCCGGCCGATGTCGCGGCCGTCGAGGCGGACGCGAAAGTCCCAGGCGCGCGTGCCGGCAAAGGCCGGAAGTGCCCCGATCACGATGGAGAGGAGGAGGGCGGCGCGAATCATGGGCCGCGCGCCGGACCGGGGAAGAAGGCATTGGTGCGCGCGATGTACTGGCGGTACGCGGGCCGGCGATCGCCGATGTCGCGCTCGAGCAGGGCCACGCCCGAGACGCGCAGCAGCAGGACCGACATCAGGAACGGCGCGAACACGGTCCACTCGGCACCGGCGGCGATCGCGATCGCATAGAAGCCCCACCAGACGCAGAACTCGCCGAAGTAGTTCGGGTGGCGCGAGTAGCGCCACAGGCCGCGGTCCATGACCGCCCGGGCGTTGGCCGGATCGGCCTTGAAGCGCGCGAGCTGGTAGTCGGCGATCGCCTCGATCGCGAGGCCCGTGGCCGCGAGCACGGCGCCGATCGCATCGAGAAAGCCGAGCGGGGCGGGCGAAGCGATCGCGCCGGCGAGCGGTGCGGAGATGATCCACGCGAGTACGGCCTGCAGCCCGAAGACGAGATAGACGCTCTTCCACGTGAAGCCCGGCTCGTTGCGCGCGCGGATCTGCACGTAGCGATGATCCTCGGGCGCGTTCCAGTTGCGCACCGCGAGATGCCCCGCGAGGCGAAACGCCCAGGCGGCGACCAGCCCGAGCACCACGGTGGCCCGCGCGGAATGCCCGCCGGCGCCTTGCGCGTACACCAGGGCGGCGAGCAGGAAGAAAAGCGACCAGAAGATGTCGACCAGGCCCGCGTTGCGCCGCGCGGTGGCCACTGCCCACGCGACCAGGGCCAGCACCCCGAGGGGGGCCAGCGCCGTGAGCCAGAGGCCGGCGGCGTTCATGTCTCGGCGTACCCGTCGAAGTACTGCGCCGCGAAAAGCAGCGCGGGCAGCAGCAGGGCCCAGCCGATGGCGATGGCCACGAGGGCCGCGTCGAGTGCCGTGAGCTCCATCGCACCCAGCCTCGAGCCCGCGTAGTACGAGGCCGGCCCGCCGAGTGCGCCGAGCACGGCGGCGAGCCCGAGCCGCGCGCGCAGCCACCGCAGCGACACGTTGAGCGTCGTGGCGAACAGCGCCCAGAGCGCGACCATCCACGCGGGCGCGAGGCCTTCGAGCAGCGCGCCTTCGGGATAGCGCACCCAGCCCATCTGCACGAGCAGCGTCTCGAACGCGGCGCCGACGAGCACGGCGACCCCGAGCATCACCAACTCGCGTCGCGGCTGGCGCGCGCGCGCCAGGTGCCAGGTCACCACGGCGGCCACCACGAGCAGGCCCAGCGAGGGGATGCGCGCGGCCGCCCCAAGCACGCAGGCGAACCAGGCAAGCTGGAAAAAGACGACATTGAGGGCAAGGGCCATGGAGGAGGCCGGGTAGTCGATCGGGGAGAAGCGGTCTAGCGGACGGGGCGTTCGAACAGGTGGTGGCTGACCCACCACTCGCGACCCTCGCGATAGCCGAACATTTCGGCGCAAGCCATGAAGAAGATGCGCCAGCGCTGCAGCCACTGTTGCGCGGCGTCCTCGCCGTAGGTCGCCGCCAGCACGGCAAGCGCCTGCTCGCGCCGTGCGTCGAGGTTTGCGAGCCACGCATTCGCGGTCCTGCGGTAGTGAGTGCCATCCCATCGCCACCGGCGAATGCAGCGCAGGTCTTCCTGGAAGTGCAGCGCCAGTTCGTCGCTGGGCATCATCCCGCCGGAGAAGAAATGGCGGCTCATCCAGTCCGAGGGCCCCGCGTCGATGAAGGCGTAGGGAACCGAGCGATGGCAGAACACATGCATGAAGAAGCGGCCACCCGGCCGCAGCCAATCGTGGACGCGCGCGAAGAGCTCGCGCCAGTTGCGCATGTGCTCGAACATTTCCACCGACACGATTCGGTCGTAACTGCGGCTCGCGGCAAAGGTGTTCATGTCCGCGGTGAGCACCTCGACGTTGGCGAATCCGCGACGACGCGCCTCGCCGAGGATGTAGTCGCGCTGGGGACCCGAGTTGGACACGGCCGTCACGCGACTGCGCGGATAGTGCCGCGCCATCCAGAGCGTGAGCGAACCCCAGCCGCAGCCGAGCTCGAGGATGTCCTGCCCATCGGCGAGGCCCGCGCGCTCGCAGGTGGCGGCGAGCGCGGCCGCTTCGGCGTCGTGCAGCGAGTCGATTCCCGCGGGCCACCACGCACTGCTGTACTTGCGATGCGGTCCGAGCACCAGCGCGAAGAACGCGGGGGGAACCTCGTAGTGCTGCTGGTTGGCCAGGTGCGGGACCGGTGCGACTGCGGCGCGCGACATCTGGCGGACGAATTTCTCGATCGCTTCCGAGGCGAGTTCGATCTCGTCGGCCCGGAGCTCCTTCAGGCGCGCCTCGCACAGCCTGCGGATGCCGCTGCGGATCACGGTGTCGGGCACGAATCCCTGCTCGACCCAATCGAGCACGCGCGAGGAGGCGTTCATGTCCGGCCCAGCCTCGCGACGATCGCGCGCACGCCCGCGTCGATCGCCGTGCCCAGGGGCGTCGCGCCGGCTGCCGAGATGACCGCGGCCTGGCGCTCCGCGGTCTTGCCTCCGTAGAACACCGGAATGCCGGCGCCGTCGACCAGGTCGCGCAATCCCGGATTGAGCACCTCGGGCGACGGATCGATCGAGGAGGCCAGCACGATCGCCTTGCAGCGCGCGCGGCGCGCGGCCATCGCGATTTCGGCGAGCGGCATGTTGGCGCCGAGCGAGATCACGCGCAGCCCGGCTTCGTGTGCGGCCAGCGTGAATAGCAGCAAGCCGAGTTCGTGGTGTTCGCCGGGGACGCACGCCGCGAGGATCCTCGGCCCCGTGGCGAGGTGGCGCCGGTGATGCAGGCGTGCGCCGAGCTTGTTGCGCATGTATCCGGAAAAGAAGTGCTCCTCCGCCACCGCACCGGGCATCTGCTCCCAGCGCGAACCCAGGTGCTCGAGCAGGGGCATCAACAGATTGCGGCTGACCTGGTCGATCGAATGCAGGGCGAGCGCCTCATCGTAGACGGCGTCGAGCCCGGCCTCGTCGAAGTGCCCGATCGCCGTGGCCATTCGCTCCAGGTGGACTCGCCAGGCGCCGGTTCCCTTCGGCGCCCCGCGAACCGGACGCGTCGCCGCCAGTGCTTCGCGCACGCGCCCGATGGGGACGCCTTGCTCCATGAGTGCGAGGACGCGCTGGATCTCGTCGACGTCGTGGCGGGTATAGAGGCGATGGCCCTTGGGCGTGCGCAGCGGTTGGATCAGGCCGTAGCGGCGCTCCCAGGCCCTCAGGGTGATCGGGTTCACCCCCGTGAGGGAGGAGATGACGCGGATCGGCAGGTGTTCGGCGGCGGTGGCCATGCGGTCGGGGGTTGCCATAAATCTATGCAATAGTTATACAGCAGTTGGAAAGTAAGAGGATATTGTGGGGTATGAGGTACTGATACAAGAGTAGTTCACCCCGGCGGGCAGGAAGCGCCGGTCGCGCCCGGGCCGCGAGGGTCGGGACGGCTCGGGGGGCTGCTAGGAGAGGAATCGCGCCGGCGAGATTGCGCCGGCGAGGTCGCGAGGCAGGGGCGAGGGTTCGGATTCGATCCGGGAAACGAGGAGTTCGGCGCCGAGCGGAGCCCACAGCAGCCCGCGCGAGCCCAGGCCCGTCGCGACGTAGAGGCCGGGCGCGACGCACGCGCCGAAGATCGGCAGGCGATCGGGCACCGTCGTACGAAATCCGGTCCAGCCCTCGAGGCCCGACGGCTCGACGCCCTGCGTGAATCCGGGAAGCATCGACTCGGCGCGCGCGAGATTCTGCCCGTGATCGGCGGCGCGAACGGTTTCATCGAAGTCGTCATGCTGGAATGTCGCGCCGACGACGTGGCCACCGTCGGGCAAGGGCGCGATGTAGCCGTTGCCCGAGACGATGCGTTCGAGCGAGCGCGAGGGACTCGGCGGCAAATACGTCACCTGGCCGCGCACGCGATTGAGCGCGAGCCGCGCCTCGGGCGCGAGCCGCTGCGCATCGTGGGCATTGGCGAGGATCAGCACGGGCGCCTCGGCGATCGATGAACCGCTCGCGCCCAGCGCGCGCCACGCATTGCCTTCGCGCACGATGCGCTCGACCCGATCGCCGCGGAACACATGCACGCGCGAACCGGCGCGGGCGAGACTTGCGGTAGCGAGGCTGCGAAGCGAAACCCACGCGGACGAGGGAAAGTACCAGCCGCCGCGTGCGACGTCGCGGCCCGCGATTTCCGCAGCCGCCTCGCGATCGACGTAGGCGAGGAACTCCGCGGCGTGCTCCTGCGAGTGAACGATGGCGGACTGGCGCGCCGCTTCATCATCGTCCCCGGCCAACTGCAGCGCGCCGCATGCCTGCCACTGCAAGTGATGACCATCGAGTTGCATGCCGCCGTAGTGCTGGAGCGCGTAGAGAAAGGCACTGCGCGAAACTTTCGCGTTGGTCGCGTCGCGCAGATTCGCGACGGGGCGCACGGCGCCGACCGCGAGCGGATGCGGTTGCTCCCGAGCATCGACGAGCGCAACTTCCCACCCTCGCGAAGCGAGGCGCTCCGCACATGCGATGCCGGCGACTCCCGCCCCCAGCACCAGCGCGCGGCGATCGGGCGTCGGCGCGGACACCGCCGGCTCGCGCCACTGTCCCACCATCATTGCGCGCTTGTGGCCGAAACCTTCGCGCTTCTCGCACGTGAAGCCCGCGCCAGTGAGCGCGGCGCGCACGCCACCGGCGACCGTCCACGTCGCGAGCGTCGCGCCCGGTGCGGCAAGCCGCGCGAGTTCGCGCACCACTTCCGGCGACCACACGCCCGGATTCTTCGCGGGCGAGAAGCCGTCGAGGAAGAAGGCATCGACCTTTGCCTCGAGTTGCGCGAGCGCTTCAGTGGCGTCGCCCAGCAGCAGCGTGAGGATCACCTGGCCCGCATCGAAGTGGATGCGATGGAAGCCCGCGACCGGCGGCGGCCAGTTCATCACCAGCGCGCCCGCGAGCGGTGCGACCTCCTCGAAGGGTGCCAGCGCGCGCTTCAGGTCGTCGCGCGTGAAGGGATGCTTCTCGACGGAAATGAAATGCAGCCGGCGCGGACGATTCGGGTCGGCGCGCAGCGCGTCCCACGCGGCGAGGAAATTGATGCCGAGGCCGAAGCCGGTCTCGAGAATCGTGAACGAATCGCGCCCGCGCCACCGCTCGGCCACGCGATTGCCGGCGAGGAAGACCGCGCGCGCCTGGGCGAGGCCCCCATCGACGGAGTGATACAGGTCGTTGAAGTCCGGCGACAGCGGGATGCCGTCATTCGCGAACGCAAGCCGGGCGGTGGGGAGGGTGACTCGCACCCCCCGATTCTAGTTGAGCGTGCTCGCGAGCTTGCGGCGGTAGTCGGACACGAGGTCCGGGTCGGTCGCCGCGAGGTCGAACACGGCGAGCATCTTCTTCCGGCCGACGTCGTCGCCGAACTTGCGGTCGCGCTTCACGATCTCGAGGAGCTGCTCGAGGGCGAGCCCGTACTGGCGCTTGGCGACGTAGAGCTCGGCGAGATCCAGCCGCGATTGCAGGTCGTCTCCATTGAGGTTCACTCGCTTGGCGAGCTCCTCGGCCGAGGGCAGGGTTTGCGCGTGCTCGGCGGCTTCCAGCCGCGCGCGAATGGCCGCGTACGTCGATTCCTGCTCGGCCTTGCCGGAGAGCGAATCGAACTGCGTTCGCGCAGACGGCACGTCACCGTGCTCGAGCGTGACCGCCACCATGTCCAGGCGCGCGCCTTCGTTCGAAGGATCGAGTGCCAGCGCGCTCTTCAGGTGGCTCTCGGCGATCGCGACCTGGCCCTTCACGAGGGCCTCGCGCGCCTTGCGGTGCTCGACCTCGCTCGGATCGGGAATGAGCTTCTCGAGGAACGAGCGCAACACGCCCTCGGGCTGTGCGCCGACGAACTGCGAGACGGCACGCCCGCCGGAAAAAGCAATGACGTACGGAATGGAGCGCACGTTGAACTGTGCGGAGAGTTCGGGGTTCTCGTCGGAGTTGACCTTCACGAGTTTCCAGCGCCCGGCGTACTCGCGCTCCAGTTTTTCAAGGACCGGACCGAGCACGCGGCAAGGCCCGCACCACGGAGCCCAGAAATCCACGAGCACGGGCGCCTCGTGGGAAGCCTCGATCACGTCGCGTTCGAAGGAGGAGAGGGTGGCATCGATCATGCAACAATAGATGCCGACACCTCCCGGAAAGTTCAAGCCCCGCCGATGCCCCTCGTCCTCAATCTCCCCGTTGGCCTCACCGGCACCGTCGAGCTCGTCGTCGGCGACCAGCACACGGCGCCGCGCATCGGCAGCGGCCGCATCCGCGTGCTCGCCACGCCGGTGATGATCAACCTCATCGAGGCCGCGGCGCTCGCGGCGGTGGAGCAGTCACTCCCGGAAGATCACCAGAGCCTGGGCACGCGCCTGGACGTCACGCACATCGCCGCCACGCCGGTGGGCATGCGCGTGAAGGCCACCGCCGTGGTGACCAAGGTCGAGGGCCGCACCATTCACTTCGACGTGAGGGCCGAGGACGAGCGCGAGCTCATCGGGCAGGGCACGCACCAGCGCGTGGTCGTCAACGTCAACCGCTTCGACCAGCGCGTTCAGGACAAGCTGAAGAAATAAAAATAAAGGGGACAGTCCCCTTTATTTCAGGTTCCGTCGGAGCATGCGTTGCTCTTGCTCGTCTTGCCGTCGGCGGTGAACGCGACGGCCGTGTACGGTTTCCCGTTCTTGCCGCCGGAAACCTCGATCCAGCCGCCCGCTTCGTGGCGCACGACCTTCGGTCCGCCGCCCGAGCCGTTGGCCGGCACGCCGCAGCCCGAGATCTTCTGCGTGCCCATGAGGCCCTTCTCACCCTTGATGTGCGTGAACATCCCGAGCGGCGCCGTCTGGCCGCCGATCATGTTGCAGTCGCGGTTCTTGTAGTTGCAGCAGGCCTTGCCGCCCGGATCGACGGTCTTGCTGAATCCCTTGAAGGGAATGCCCGAGGCGCTGTCCTGGCTGAACTTCACGGACTTGTCGCTGTAGTTGTAGACGCAGAAGGCGGAAGCCTGCGAGCTCAGTGCGAGCGCAAACGCGGCAAAGGCGAAACGGATGACCATTGGAATCTCCCTGTAGAAAAGGGGACTGTCCCCTTTTTTGAAATGGGGACTGTCCCCTTTTTCGACAGGATGCCGCGCCGCGAGCGCGCTGTCATCGCGACGATGGTCGCGGGACTTTCGCCTCGACGGGCCGCCCTCTACTTCGCGGGAATCCGCGCGACCTCGGCCTGCACCAGGCTTTTCAATGCGTCCGGATGCGTTTGCGCGAGCGCCTTGCCGTTGACGAAGAAGGTGGGCGTCCCCTGGACGCCGACGACCTTGACGTCAGCGACCTCCAGTTCGAGCAGCTTGTCCGCAGCCCGAGTGGCGGCGTGCTCGCGTGCCCGCTTCACATCGAGGCCCGTCTTGCCGACGAACTCCCACGCGCGCGCTGCGGACGGGGCGCTGTGACTCGCCCACACGTTCTGCGACTCGAACAGCGCCTCCAGTACGGGCTCGAACTTGCCTTGCGCGCGTGCCGCCTCGAGGATGCGCACGCCCTCGACCGACGCGTCGCCGTGAAACGGCACGTAGCGCATGACGACCCGCACGTTTCCGGGATGGGCCGCGAGAATCTGCTTCACGTAGGGATGGAACGCGCGGCACGCTTCGCACGCCGGATCGAAGAACTCGACGATCGTGACGGGCGCGCCGGCCGGACCAATGATGGGCGAGTGGAATCTCACCAGGAGGTTGGCATCCGGTCCGCCTTTCTCCGCGGCTTTCGCGACGGATTTCTCCACCTTCGCGGCTGACTGCTGCTGGTCGTAGCGGGTGTAGAAATACGCGCCGGCGGCGAAAGCGGCCAGGGCGACGACCGTGGTGACGACGACGATGGCGTTGCGGCTCATGCGCGATTCCTTGGACGGGAGAGGAAAACGAGGATGGCGATGGCAACGAACGCCACCAGCGGGAAAGGGTGCGTTGCCATGCCGAACCCTACCGCGGAATCCGCGCCTCGAAATGCTTGAGGGCCTGGTAGAGGATCGGATCCCCCGGGCCCCCACTGGGGGCGAGGATATCGACCGGAACGCCGGGCATCGCGTGTTCGCGCGGGGTTGTGCCGCCGACGAGGAAAGTCTTGTCGGCAGGGAAGTGAACGACGAACCCCGAATGCGGAAGCGTGGCGTTGCGCGGCTTGCCGTGCATCCCTGCCATTTGCGTGCCGATGAGGGTTGCGCGCGCGGCCGCCGCCAATCCGGTCGCCAGCGCTTCGCCTTCCCCTGCGGTCCAGCGATCGACCAGCACCACGATCGGCGCGCGATAGGCGAACGGCCCGCGCGGGGCGACGTTGTCGGTGATCGCTTTCGCGCCGCGCGGCACGCGCACCTGCCACGGCGTTTCCGTTTCGATGAATCGCCCGAGGATCGCTCGCGCGACTTCCTCCGAGCCGCTGCCCTGGGTCTCGCGCAGGTCGAGGATCAGCCCGCGCGTGTCCTTCAGGTGTTGCAAGGCCGCGTCGAAGTGCATGACGAAGCCCGCATCACCGAGCGAATTCTTCGGCCGGAGATAGCCGAGGTCGCGACCCTCGCCGACCTTGCGCGTGACGAGCGGCGGGCCATTTCCATTGGGCTCGTCGCTGCGAATGACTTCCATCGTGCGCGCCGCACCGGGGCCGCGCGTGCCGAGCGTGAAGCTGCCGGCGCGAGGGCCCGCGAGCAGGTGATTGAGCGCCCACGACTTTTCTTCGGCGCTCGCGATCGTGCGGCCGAGCTTCTCGCGCACCGCGCGCGCGATGGCCACACCTTGAATGGAATGCACCACGAGTCCCGGATGCACCCCCGCGACGTCGGCGACACCTCCGGCGCGCACGCCCATCACGATGGCGCGATCGTCCTCGAGGCGCGCGAAGATATCGGCCTCGGCCGGGACGCGGCGCGGCGCCACGAAGCCATCGCCGGTGAGGGTGACGGCATCGTCACGCAGGGATTCGAGGGCGAGGGAGAGTGCGGTCCCGCAGGGGGCGCGCGAGCTTGCGGCTGCGGCCTTCGGCCGCCACGCGTCGCGGGCGCGGCGCCAGGCGATGCGCGATGACGTGCTGAAGTAGGCGTACCCCTGATCCACCGCCTTCCACATCGCATCGAAGTCGGCCGCGCATTGCGTCGCGGTGACCTCGGGTCCTGCGGCGGACGCTGCGCTCGCCGCGGCGACGAATGCCGCCGCAGCGAGCCGGCGAAACCTCATTCCAGCTTGAGCTTCGCGGCCTTGACGACCTTGCCGTAGCGGCCGATCTCGTCGACGAGGAGCTTGGAGAACTCCGCGGGCGTGTTGGACAGCGGATCGGCGCCGTTGCGCGCGAGGCCTTCGATGAAGTCGGGCATGGCGACGATTGCGCGCACGTCGGCCACGAGGCGATCGATGATCGGTTGCGGCGTACCTGCGGGCGCGAACACGCCGAGCCACAGCGACGACTCGAACCCGGGGAAGCCCTGGTCCGCGACCGGCGGGACGTCGGGCAGCGCCGGCGAACGCTTGCTGGTACCGACCGCGATCGGGCGAATCTTGCCCGCCTTCGCCTGCTGCAGGAGTGCGGGCATCGAGCCAAACACCGCCTGCACTTCACCCGCGAGAACCGCGAGTTCCGCCGGCGCGTTGCCCTTGTACGGAACGTGCACGAGGTCGATGCCCGCGGCGTCCTTGAGCATCTCCATGGAGAGGTGCGTCGCGGTGCCGGCGCCGGCTGAGGCGTAGTTCAACTTTCCCGGTTCCGCCTTCGCGAGCGCGATGAACTCCTTGAGGTTCGTCGCCTTCACGTTCGGGTTCACGGCGAGCAGGTACGGCGTGACCGCGACGAGCGAAATCGGCGCGAAGTCCTTCGCCGGGTCGTAGGCGAGCTTCGCGTACGCGTTGGGCGCGATCGCGTGCGTGCTCGTCGTCCCGATGGTGAGCGTATAGCCATCGGGCGCGCTCTTCGCGGCCGAGTCCGTGCCCACCGTGCCGCCCGCGCCGCCCTTGTTCTCCACCACCACGGGCTGGCCCAGGCGCTCGGAGAGCTTCTGCGCGACGAGCCGGCCGACGATGTCGGTCGAGCCGCCCGCGGGGAAAGGCACGATCAACTTCACGGGCCGGTTCGGGTACTGCGCGGCCGCGGCGCCGCTGAACATCACGGCGGCGAGCGCGGTCATCACTCCAGTGCGAAAGCGGTTCATTCGGTGATCTCCTCGGAGTTGTGTGATCTTCTTGTTGTGGTTACTTGTAGGTGACGGTGAGGTCGCCCACGCCTTCGACATGGCCTTCGAGCTTGTCGCCGGACTTGATCGGGCCCACACCCGCGGGCGTGCCGGAAAAGATGAGGTCGCCGGGAGCCAGCGTGATCATGTTCGACAGGTACGAGATCTGCTCGGCCACGTCCCAGATCTGCATGGCGAGGTCGCCCTTCTGCTTCTCGACGCCGTTCACCTTGAGCGTGATCGCGCCCTTGCCGGGGTGGCCGATCTTGGCGGCCGGTTGCAATGCACTACAAGGCGCCGATTCGTCGAACGCCTTGCCCATCTCCCAGGGGCGGCCCATCTTCTTCGCTTCGCCCTGGACGTCGCGGCGCGTCATGTCGAGGCCCACGCCATAGCCGTAGACCAGCTCGAGCGCCTTCTCGACCGGGATGTTCTTGCCGCCCTTGCCCAGCGCCACGACCATCTCGATCTCGTGGTGGACGTCCTTCGTGCCGACCGGGTAGGCCAGCGCGGCGCCGTTCTGGACGATGGAATTGGCCGGCTTCATGAAGAAGAACGGCGGCTCGCGGTCCGGATCGTGGCCCATCTCGCGGGCGTGGTCGGCGTAGTTGCGGCCGACGCAGTAGATGCGTCCTACGGGGAAGCGCTGGTCGCTGCCAACGACGGGGAGGGACGGCTGCGCTTCGAGCGCGATGACATAGGAGGGGGTCATGGAGTTTTCCTTGGGGTGAAAGCGGAATGCCTGGAGCGGACGCCTATCCTACTTGGCTTGGGGGGCGGCCTGCAGCGTCTCGATTTGTATCAAGCGTTCTTCCAGAACGTCGGTTTTCGTGAAGCCGGAGGCGACCAGGAAGAGTTTCTTCGAATACGAAACGGCGAGCGTCGGGAACCCGCCGATGCCCATGGACTGGGTGACCGCGAAATCGCCGCGCGTGGCCTCACGCGCCTTGTCCGATTGCAGCAGCTCGAGGAAGGCGTCGCGCCCGTAGCCCGATTCGGCGGCGATGTCGGCCAGCACCTCGGGCTGGGTCACGTCGCGCGCATCGCGGTAGAACGCCGTTTGCACGGCCTTCATGTACGTGAAGGCATTGGCCGCGAACAGGCCGCGCGCCACGACGACGGCGCGGCAGGCGGGCTCGGTGTCGTAGATGAACGTGTCGCTCGCGATCAGCGCTTCGTTGAACGGCAGGTGGCTCGTGGCGCCCACGTGCTTCCAGTGGCTCGCGAGCATCTCGCGGAAGGGCTGGCTCATGCGCTCCGTGTTGTACGGACGAAGGCCGCCCATCACGAGGTCCACCTTCGCTTGCGGGAGGCGTTCGAGGAGTCGGGTGAGCTCGGGGCCGAAACCATAGCACCACGAGCAGAGGGGATCGGCGACGTAGACCAGCTGCATCGCCGGGATTTTACGCTGCGATCGACCGTCCCAGCGACAGGGCCACGACGCGGTTGCGGCCGCGTTCCTTGGCCATGGCGAGCGCCTGGTCGGCGCGCGCGATCAGCTCGTCGATGCTCTCCGGGCCTTCGTCGAGGCGCGCGGCCACGCCGAGGCTCACGGTGAGCGGGATCTCGCGGCCGTCGATGATCACCGGATCGGAGGCCACGGCCTTGCGGATGCGGCCGGCCACGACCACGGCGCCGGGGCCGGGGACCTGCGGCAGCATCACGCAGAACTCCTCGCCGCCGAAGCGCACGAGCATGTCTTCCTTGCGAAGCTGCGCGCGCACGATGTCGGCGAGGGTCTTGATGATTTCGTCACCGACCTTGTGCCCGTGCTTGTCGTTGACTGCCTTGAAGTGGTCGATGTCGAGGATGATGATCGACAGGGGCTGCGCGGCACGGCGCGCGCGGGCGAGCTCGCGTTCCGCGGTCTCGTGGAACGAGCGGCGGTTGTAGGCGCCGGTGAGCGGATCGAGCGTGGCGAGGCGCGCGGCCGCGGCATCGGCCCGCTCCTTGTGCATGAGGCCCACGCCGGACGAGCTCGCGAGCAGGGCCGCGAAGCCGCCGGCGAAGGTGAGGGTCTGGAACAGGTTGGGCTCGATGAAGCCCATCAGCGGATCCACGCTCCACACCGCACCGACGGCGCGCAGGAAGAACAGGATCGAGGCCACGGCGAAGCTGCCGATCGCGAGCCCGCGCGTGCCCCTCGAGATCGGCGCCTGGAGCTGCAGCGTGATGCCCGCGAGCATCGCGAGCATCGTTCCGAAGGCCACGCCTGCGAACAGGACGCGCGCTCCGAAATCACCGGACAGCAGCAGGAAGGGCATGGCCACGGCGGCGAACGTCGCGCTGTGGACCCAGGTGGGAAGGCGGCGGCCGCCGAAGGCGAGCAGGGCTGCGGCCTGGAGCGTCATCGAGAAGGCGACGAGGCCCACGGCCAGCACGATCGCGTTCGGATCGGCGGCAAGCCCGTCGAGGGCGAAGATCGTGACGCCCGAAGCGCGGACCAGCAGGGAGGCGATCCAGGTGCCCAGCCCGTCGCGCATTCCGCGGCCGGCCCCGATCCACAGCGACACCGCCAGGATCAGGTCGGTCAGGACCATGGCGAGGAGGAGCGTGCGTAGATCGATCATAACCATCCACGGTACGCCGCCCCCGCGCCGGGGACCGTGACGCAGTTCACATTTTCGCTATTTACGGCTTGAGGTTCGCGTAGAGCATCTCGGCGAACTTGTCGGGCTTGATGAAGCCCTTGCCCCACTTCTCGTCGTACTCGGCCGAGGGCTTGGCCGCCACGACCTGCTCGGAGGTCTTGCCCTCGCCGATGAGCTTCTTCACCTTGGCCGTGACGTTCGCGACCATGTCGCGATAGGCCTTGAGGTCGGCCTTCGTGGCGAGCGGGCCGTGGCCGGGGATCACCTTGGTGGCGTCGTTGATCATGATGAGCACGTGGTCGACCGCGGCGACCAGGCCCTCGGCGTTGCCACCGCTCGACGTGTCGATGAACGGGTACAGGCCGTTGAAGAACGTGTCGCCCATGTGCATCACGTTGGCCTTCGAGAAATACACGATCGAATCGCCGTCGGTGTGCGCCTTGGGCACGTGCATCACCTTCACTTCGTCGCCGTTGATGTGGAAGCTCATGTCGGTCGAGAACGTGATGACCGGCAGCGCGTCCTTGGGCGAGGGCGCGGACTTCAGGTTGAAGAACGCGATGAACTGCTCGGAGTTCATGCGCTTCCTCACGTTGTGGTGCGCGAAGATCGTCACGCCGGCCTTGCCCAGGTTCTCGTTGCCGCCGGAATGGTCGTCGTGCCAGTGCGTGTTGACCACGAACTTCACGGGCTTGGGCGTGATCGCCTTGATCGCCGCGAGGATCTTCGGCGTGAGCGGCGCGTACTGGTCGTCGACCAGGAACACCGCGTCGTCGCCCACGGACAGGCCCAGGTTGCCGCCCGCGCCCGTCAGCATGTACGTCGTATCGGAGAGCTTCTCGGCCTTGACCTCGACCTTGGAGTAATCCCGCTGCGCGAGTGCCAGCCCGGGCAGTGCGGCGAGTGCGACGACGGCGAAGAACTTCTTCATCACGGGGCTCCCTTTTCCTTGGTGATCCATTCGTTGATGCGGGCTTCGAGCAGGTTGAGCGGCAACGGGCCGTCGTCGATCACGGCGTTGTGGAAGCGGCGCAGGTCGAACTTCGGGCCCAGGGCCTGGGTCGCCTTCGCGCGCAGTTCCTTGATCTTCAGCTCGCCGATCTTGTAGCCGAGCGCCTGGCCGGGCCAGACGATGTAGCGATCGACTTCGGAGATGGCGAACGACTCATGCACGCCGGAATTGTCGGCGAGGTAGCGGATCGACTGGTCGCGCTTCCAGCCCAGCGCATGCACGCCGGTGTCGATCACGAGGCGGCAGGCGCGCAGCATCTCGGCCGAGAGCGCGCCGAAGTGCATGTACGGATCCTTGTAGAAGCCCATCTCGTAGCCCAGGCTCTCCGCGTAGAGGCCCCAGCCTTCCGAGAACGCCGTGTAGCCGCCCGAGCGGCGGAACTTCGGCAGGCCCTTCAGTTCCTGCGCGCGCGCGATCTGCAGGTGATGGCCGGGCACGGTCTCGTGGAGCAGCACCGCCTCCATGTCGTACTTCGGGCGCATCTTCAGGTTGTTCGAGTTGGCCTCGTAGAAGCCGGCGCGCGAGCCGTCGAGGGCGCCCGCGGAGTAGTGGTCGGCGTTGTCGCCTTCGTGCGCTTCCATCGGGCGGATGCCGTACGGGAGGCGCGGCAGCTCCGCGAAGAACTTCGGCAACTCTGCGTCCGCGCGCTTGGCGATGTCGCGGTAGCCGGCGATGAGGTCCTCGGACTTCGTGTAGTAGAACCGCGGATCCGAGCGCAGGAACACGAGGAACTCCGCGAACGTGCCCTTGAAGCCGGTCGAGGCGATGACCTTGTCCATCTCGCCGCGGATGCGCGCGACTTCGCCGAGGCCGATCTTGTGGATCTGCTCGGGCGTGAGGTCGGTCGTCGTCTGGGTCTTCACGGCGTGTGCGTAGAACGCCTTGCCGCCAGGCAGCGTGGAGGCGGCGATGTCCTCGCGCGCTTTCGGCAGGTATTCCTTCTCGAAGAAGGCGAGGAACGCGGCGAAGGCAGGATTCACCTTTTCGCCGAGCGCCTTCTTGCCCGCTTCCGTGAGGCGCGCGTGCTCGGATTCGGGAATCGACTTCGCATACGACTTGAACGGGCCATAGAGCGGCGATGCGGTCGGGTCCTTGTCGGCGAAGGGGGCCAGGCGCGTGGGGATGCTGCTCAGTGTCGAGCGCGGCGGCATCCAGCCCGTGGTCATCGCGGCGCGCATGCGCGTGGTGAGCACGGGGAGCGTTGCGGCCATCGCCTCGAGGCGCTTCACGTAGTTCTCGTAGTCCTTCGGGGTCGCGAAGGGCGCGGCCTTGGCGAGGAAGGTCCAGATGTCCTGGATGCCGAAGATCGGCGAGATCGGCATCCACGTATCGGCGTAGTCGCCCGCAAACGGCAGGCCCTTGAAGAAGGCGTCGCCCGCTTCCGCGCGCTCGATGCTGTCGATCATCATGTCGCGCGAGATGCGGTCCTGGGAATTGAGCGGCACCGACTTGAACTTCTGCAGGCTGTCGAGCGCGGACTTGCGCAGCGCGCGGCGGCGTTCCATCCCGGCGGGCGTGAGGTCCGAAAGCTTGTCGTTGGCGAGGTTCAGGCCGACGAACGTGGCCTGCTCGGGACTTTCGCGCATCGCTTCCATGAAGCGGTCTTCGAAGAACTTCGCGAGCTCCGCATTGGGCGCGGGTTCCTGCGCGAACGCAGTGGCGGAAATGGCGAGGGCGAGTGAAGCGAGGATTCTGTTCATGGCGTCCTGGAGTGGTTATTCGACCTTGCCGATTTTGTGCACGACGTCGGCAAGCTTCTTCGCGTCCCCATCCCAGAAGGATTGGAACTGCGGTGCATCGAGGAACTGGATGGGGGTTTCGACGCGGGCCATCGTCGCCTGGAAGGCGGCATCGGCCGCGACGGCGCGCGCGGCTTCACGCAGCTTCGCGACGATTTCCGGCGGCGTGCCCGCGGGTACGAAGAGCCCGGTCCATTGCGAGAACTGCGCGTCGTAGCCCAGCTCCTTCAGTGTAGGAACATCGGGCAGCGCGGGATGGCGCGCGTCGCCCCAGGTTGCGAGCACCCGCACCTTGCCGCCTTTCACGTGGCCCATGATCGACGAGGGGCCGGTGGAGAGTGCATCGACGCTGCCGCCGAGGAGGGCCACGACCGCGGGACCCGCACCCGTGTAGGGAACGTGCAGGAGCTTCGTGCCGGCCGAGGCCGTCAGCATTTCCATCGGCACGTGCATCGTTCCGTAGTTGCCCGAGGAGCCGTAGGGAATCTGGCCGGGCGCCCTCTTCGAGGCCTCGACCATGTCCTTCACGTTTTTCCACGGACTGTCGGCGCGAACGGCGAGGACCGTGGGATCGGCGGTGAAGCGCGCAATGGGAACGAGCTGGTTCAGCTGGTACATCGGCGCGCGGCCGAGGATCTTGTCGGCCTCGGGGATGATGGAAATCGACGAGAGCGCCATCAACAAGGTGTAGCCGTCGGGCTTCGCCTTCGCGACGAAGGCCATGCCGACACCGCCGCCCGCACCGGCCTTGTTCTCCACGACCACTGTTTGTTTCAGGTAGCGGCCCATCGCTTCGGCCACCGGCCGTCCGGTGATGTCGGCGACACCACCCGGCGGGAACGGGACGATCATCGTGACCGGCTTGTTCGGATAATCGGACTGCGAAATGGCGGGCAATGCCGCGAGGGCCAGGACGGCCGCGGCGAGGGCACGGACCATGATGCGTCTCCTCCTCAGGCGAAGGGCGCATCGTACACCGACCAATGGTCAGTGGAAGGCGAGCAGCAGGCTCACGCTGGTGGCGCCGGCGTTGCGCACCGAGGTGATCGCCGCAGAGACTTCCGTGCGCTCGTTGGCCGGCACGAGCAGCGTCACGCCGGCGGTTGCGCGCATGCGGTGAGTGCCCGCGTGGGACACATCGCGCGCGGCATGGCCGACAGGGCGGCCGTCCACGTAGATCTGCATCGAGATGCCCGCGTCGCTGCCTTCGAGCGCGTCGGCCTCGACGACCGCGAGGGCATCGACCTGCATCGGGCGGCTGGCCTGCGGGATCGCGCAGACGGCCATGTGCGGATCGTCGCTGCGCGATTGCTCGTGCAGCCCGTTGCAGAACCTCAGCGCGAGCTCGTCGAGGGTGTATTCGCTGACGTCGATGATGTGTTGCCCATCCATGGCGTTCTCCCGGTGAGCGGGGAAGCGTGCACGGAAATCATTTCCGTGCGATGACGCGCTAGCGGCAGGGCAGGCCCGCGGGGCCGGTCACGTCCTGCTTGTCGTGCGTCCACACCCGCGCGATGTAGGGCGATGCGTTCTCATGGCCCTTCGTGCCGTGTCGCGGATTGGCGACGATGCGCAGCACGCCATCGCCCGAAACCTTCACGACCTTGGCCTTGTCGGGCACGCCGGCCGGACCGCACTTCATCGGCGTGTCGCCACTGCCCAGTGTGACCTCGAAGTTCACCATGGAGTTCTGCCGCCCATTGGGATTGCAGTCGAGATTCTTGAACTCGCAGCATGAATTCGCCCCGGGCTTGAGCGTGACCTTGAAGCGCCGGTCGTTGCGCTGGTAGTCGGGATGGTCTTCCTGCAGGACGGAGACTTCCTTGTCCTTGAGCTCGTTGTAGACGCAGAACGCGCTCGCGGGCAGCGAGGCGCCAAGGCCGGCAAGGACTGCGAGGGTCATGAAAACCTTCATCACTTCCTCCGGGACGATGGATCCAGCCCCATTTTGCCCGAACCTCAGCGGCCGAAGAACCGGCCCTGGACGTAGGCACCGGCGAGCAGGCCGGCCAGCGAGATGAGCAACGGCCAGTTTCCGACGCCCAGCCCGGCGATCGCGGGTCCGGGGCAGACGCCGCAAAGCCCCCAGCCGATGCCGAAGAGGGCGGCGCCGCCGAGCGTGCGCGCACTCATTTCGGAAGGGTGGACGAGGAATTTGTCCCCGGCGAGCGGTTTGCCGAGCAGCCGCGGCGCGAACTGGTACGCAAGGAAGGTCACGGCCATTGCGCCGCCGAGGACGAGCAGCAGCCCCATGTCCTTGAAGGTAAGGAAGGCGAGGACGACTTCGGGCTTCACCATCGTCGAGAGCGCGAGGCCGAATCCGAACAGGGCGCCGGCCGCGAGCGCGAAAATGAACGTGGCGGGCTTCACGCGAAGGCCTTCACGAGGTTCGCAGTGAGCATCGCGGTGAAGAGGAAGATCACCACCGCGAGAATCGACGGCGGCTGGAGCGAGGCCATGCCGCAGATGCCGTGGCCTGCCGTGCAGCCATTGGAAAGGCGCGCACCGAATCCGGCGATGAAGCCGCCCAGCGCGAGTTGCCACGCGGGCACCTGCGTCACGAACGATTCGCCCAGTGTGAGCATCCACGCAGCCGCGCCGAGAACCAGGCCCGCGGCGTACACGAGCCGCCACTTCCGGCTCGCGACGATTCGTTCTTCCTGGAATGCGGGCGCCTTCGAGAACCACGACCACACGGTCGTGAAGACGGTGCTCATGCCGCCGATGAAACCGGTGCCGATGAAGAGCAGGCTCATCCCCGCGCCGAGCAGGAGCCCGCCGGCGAGGTAGTGCATCCAACCGAGAGGGAAGAGATCCATCGGAAAAAGGGGACAGTCCCCTTTTTACTGGGGCTGGCCTTCGACCTTCTTGAACCGGTACATCGCGAGGTCGGCGGAAGCGAGGAGCTCCGCGGGGTCGCGCGCGTGGTCCGGATAGAGGCTCACGCCCACGCTCGCGCCGCAGCGCACGTCGGTGCCCTTCCACTGGAACGGCACATCGAAGGCCGAGCGGATGCGGTCGCCGATCACGGAGGGCGTGTCGGGACGCACGTCGGACTCGAGCAGCACGACGAACTCGTCGCCGCCCAGGCGCGCGACGGTATCGACTTCGCGTACGCAGGTGCGAATGCGCGCCGCGCACTGGCGCAGCACTTCGTCGCCCGCGGCGTGGCCGTGGGTGTCGTTCACCTTCTTGAAGCGATCGAGGTCGATGAAGAGCAGGGCGAGGCGATCGCCGCTGCGCGAGACGCGCATGATCGCGTGCTCGAGGCGGGCCGCGAGGGAGTTGCGGTTCGGCAGGCCCGTGAGTGAATCGTAGACGGCGGCCTGGCGCAGCTGCTCCTCGGACTCGACGCGCGCGGTGACGTCCTGCGCGAGCGACAGCATCGACGAGAGCTTGCCGTCGGCGTCGAAGAACGCGGAGTTGAACCACTCGCAGTGGATCGTGCGGCCGTCGCGCGTGATGTTCTTCGTGAGCATGCGGTTGCGCTTGGCGCCCTCGATGAGCTCGCGGGTGAGCTCACGCGTGGTTTCGAGCGAATCGGGGTGGACCAGCCCGAACGTGCTGGGCTTGCGGCCGATCACTTCGGAGGCCTTCCAGCCGAAAATCGCTTCGGCCTGGGCAGACCAGCGCCGCACTTCGACCGCCGCGGTCCACTCGATCACGGCGAGCGGGGAATTTTCCATGTGGCTCGCGAGTTCCTGGAGCGCGCGGTCGAGCGCGTCGTGCGTGCGCTTCAACTCGCTCACTTCCAGCTCGCACGAGAAGAACCCGGCGACCTGGCCGTCGCGGGCGCGATAGGGATCGAGCGTCACCGAGATCCACACCGGCGAGCCATCGGGCCGTCGCGCGAGGCGTTCGTAGTGAACCGCGTTGCCGGCAAGCGCCTGCTTCATTTGCGGGGCGAACTCGGCATAACCTTCCGGGCCATAGAGGTCCAGCAGTCGCTTGCCGACGACATCCGCCGGCGACTTGCCGAACCAATCGGCGAACCCGCGCGTCGCGTAGCGCACGCGTTCCTCGGTATCGATGAACAGGATGAACCCTCCCGAGGTGCGGGATAGCGCGTCGAGGAACGCCAGGGGAGATTCGAAGGCGTCCGGGACCGCGATGTGGGAGAAGGTCCGATCGGTCATGGGCGAGGATTATGCCCCGAATCCCTCATGCAGGCAGTGCGGTACTTCTCCATTCCCGACGGGGATTACGGCTGCAATTCAGGGGCGGATCGCGAGCTCTTCGGCGATCGGGCGCGCGGGCCAGTGGTAGGGCACGGGGCCGTCGGGCTCGGCGTGCAGGAACTGGTGCACGAAAGGGTGCTTCGACTCGAGCATCTGCTCGGTCGGCCCTTCGCCGACGATCACGCCATCGCCGATCACGAAGATGTAGTCGGCGAGCCGCTTGGCCTCGTGCACGTCGTAGGTCACCACGACGGACGTGGCCCCGAGCGCGTCGTTGAGCGTGCGGATGAGATGGCGCACGACATGCAGCGTGATCGGGTCGAGCCCCGCGAACGGCTCGTCGTAGATGATGAGCTGCGGATCGAGCGCGGTGGCGCGCGCGAGCGCCACGCGCCGCGCCATGCCGCCGGAGAGCTCCGTGGGCTTCAACTTGTACGCGCCGCGCAAGCCCACTGCGTGCAGCTTCATCAGCGCGAGGTCGCGGATCACGGGCTCGGGCAGGCTGGTGTGCTCGCGAATCGGAAACGCGATGTTCTCGAAGACGGTGAGGTCGCTGAACAGCCCGCCCTTCTGGAACATCATCCCGACGTTGCGGCGCAGCGCGTAGAGCGCTTCGGTGTCGAGCTCGTGCACGATCTCGCCGCACACCTTCACGCTGCCGCGCGAGGGCCTGAGCGATCCGCCGATCAACTGCAGCAGCGTGGTCTTGCCGCTGCCGCTGATGCCGAGGATCGCCGACACCTTGCCGCGCGGAATGTCGAGCGTGAGGCCATTGAGCACCTTGCGCTTGCCGTAGGCGAAGTGCAGGTCGCGGATCTCGATGAGGGGGTCGTGTTGCTCCATGGCCACGCCATTATGGCACTCGCGGCGCGCGGGTCGCGGAGGGTAATATCCGCGCATTCCGACAACCGCCCAGGGAACACCATGGTCCTCGCCGACCGCGTCAAGAACATCCTCCTCACGCCAAAGACCGAATGGGACGTGATCGCCGGCGAGACCACGCCGACCGCGACACTCATCAAGGGTTACGTGCTGCCGCTCGCCGCGGTCGCCGCGTCGGCCGCCTTCATCGGCAACGTGGTTGTCGGATCGGGCTTCGGCTTTCACTTGTATCGCATGCCCCTGCTCATGGGCCTGGTCTTCATGGCCATGCAGATCCTGATGGCGGTGGTGGCCGTGTTCGTCATCTCGTTCGTGATCAACGCGCTCGCGCCCAAGTTCGGCGCGACCCAGGATCCGGCGCAGGCGCTCAAGCTGGCGGTGTACTCCTGCACGGCCGGATGGGTCGCGGGCGTCCTCGCGGTGCTGCCGATGCTGGGCACGCTCGCGATCGTCGGCGGGCTGTACGGGATCTATCTCCTTTATCTCGGCTTGCCCAAGCTCATGAAGTGCCCCGAGGACCAGACGACGGGCTACACCGTCGTGGTGGTGCTCGCGACACTCATCGTGATGGTCATCCTTAACGCGATCGTGATGCTCTCCGTCGCGCCGGCGTGGTTTGGTGCGGCCGCAGTCTCGCGGTCTTCCGGGCTACCGGGCGTATTCGACAAGGACTCGCCGGTGGGCAAGCTCGAGGAGTTCGGCAAGAAGATGGAAGCCGCGGGCAAGAAGATGGAAGCCGCGCGAAAGAGTGGCGACACCGCGCAGCAGGGCCAGGCCGCGATGGAAGCGCTGGGCACGATGATGTCGGGCGGCAAGCGCGCCGAGCCCCTGTCGTCGGACGAGATGAAGTCGTTCCTGCCCGCCACGCTCGCGGGCCTGCCCAAGGCCGGCAGCGACAAGAGCGAGCGCACCGCGATGTATTCGAAGGTGGAGGCGACCTACGGCGAGGGGGCGGACAAGGCCGTGCGCCTCGAGATCACCGACTCGGGCGGTGCCGCGGGGCTACTGGGCCTTGCGGGCTGGGCGGGCGCGCTCAACAGCGACAAGGAAAACGACCGCGTCGTCGAGCGCACGCGCAAGGAAGGCGATCGCGTCGTGCGCGAGCGCGCATCCAAGGGCGGCGGCAAGAACGAGGTGAGCGTGATCCTCGCGAGCCGCTACATCGTCGAAGCCGAGAGCAAGGCGCTCGACGTCGCGGCGCTCAAGAAGGCGCTGTCGGGCGTGGACCTCGCGAAGCTCGAAAGCCTCAAGGAAAAGGGCGTCGCCAGCAGCTGAGCGGCGAGCAGCAAGCCGGCCTCACGGGCCGGGCGGGAACGCGGGAGGGATACGCTTCATCCAATGGTCAAAGGATGAGCGAGCGCAATGACCCTACCCGCAGCAATGGCATCGACTCCGCAGACGGATGCGGAAATCGCGCAGCGCGTCGCCGCAGGCGATACCGCGGTCTTCACGGCGCTGATGCGAAAACACAATCGCGCGCTCTTCCGCACCGCCCGCAGCATCCTGCGCGATGACGCCGATGCCGAGGACGCGCTGCAGGACGGCTACCTCGCGGCCTATCGCGCGATGCACACGTTTCGCGGCGATGCGCGGCTGTCCACGTGGTTGGTGCGCATCGTCGCCAATGAAGCGCTGGCGCGGCTTCGCAAGCGCGTGCGCCTCGCCGAAGTGATTCCGATCGAGCCGGGCAGCCACGACGGAGCTGCCGCCGAGCGGGTTGCGGCCGACGCGGCCGCCGAACCCGAACGCGCCGCAGTGAGCACCCAGACACTGCGCCTCATCGAAGCGCGCATCGACGATCTTCCCGACGCATTCCGCACGGTCTTCGTGTTGCGCGCGCTCGAGGAGATGAGCGTCGAGGAAGTCGCGGCCAGCCTCGCGATTCCGGAGGCGACCGTCCGAACCCGTTTCTTTCGCGCGCGGGCCATGCTGCGCGAATCCCTCGCGCGCGAGCTCGACCTCGCCATGGACGACGCATTCGCCTTCGACGGCGAGCGCTGCGACCGCATCGTGGCCGGCGTCCTCGAACGCCTCGCGCAAACCAAAGGAGAGACACCATGAGCAGCTTTTTCCTGGGCCGCAGGGCCTTCATCGGCAAGTCGGGCCTGCTTCTGTCGGGCGCGGCGGTCGCGATGCTCGCCGGGCGCGATGCGCTCGCGAAGCCCGCGACGAAATCCGCGGAAGCGGATGTCGCGATCCTCAACGCGGCGCTGGGCGCCGAGCTCGAAGCCGTCGCGGCCTACCAGGTCGGCGCGGAGAGCGGTTTGCTGCAAAAGCCCGTGCTCGATCTCGCGGTGACTTTCCAGGGTCACCACAAGGCCCATGCCGACCTGCTCGCGGGCGTGATCCGCAAGCTCGGCGGCGATCCGGTGGCCGCGAAGGCGAAGTACGCGTTCCCGACGGAGACGCTGAAGAAGCAGGAAGACGTGCTGCGCTTTGCCGCGGGGCTCGAGAAGGGCGCGGTGAGCGCGTACGTGGGCGCCGTGCCGAAGTTCAGCGACCGCGAGCTCGCGCGCGCCGCGGCGAGCATCCTCGGCGATGAAGCGATGCACTGGGCCATCCTGAGGCAGGCCGTCGGCGAAGTGCCGGTGCCCGCGGCGTTCGTCGGCTAGGCGAGCTGGTAGGCGTACACCCGGTCGCAGCGCCGCACGTGCGGCGGGTAGGCCTGGCGGATGAAGCCGGCCTTCTCGTACATCAGCGTCGCTTCCTTGAGCACGGAGGCGGTCTCGAGGACGACGCGGGCGCAGCCGCGCGCCCGGGCAAAGGCGAGCGCGCGTTCGAGCAGGCGCTTGCCCAGTCCCCGGCCACGCTGGTCGGAGCGCACGTACATCTTGCGCAGCTCGCACGCGTTGCCATCCATCGGATAGCTGCCGCAGGTCCCGACGATGTTGCCGGCCGTGTCGACCGCGACGTCGAACGTTCCTCCGCGGGCGAAGTAATTCGCCTCGAGGTCGAAGAGATCCGCATCGGTTCCTTTCGGCTCGGGCTTGATCGCGTACTCGTCGAGGATGGTGAAGACAAGCTCGCGGATCGCGGCTTCGTCGGCGCGGGTCGCGCGGCGAATCGACGGGCCTTCGAATCCTGCGGTGAGGCGCCGCCCGGCTTCCGCCTGTGCGGTGATCGAGGCCACGAAACGCTCGGCTTCCGCGCGGGCGAGCGGATGCGGGCCCACGACGGCCGTGTACACGGTGGCGAGATGATGCGGGCGCGGCAGGTGTCCGGCGAGGCGCACGCCGCGCGAGGCGAGGATCTCCGTGGCCTGCGTGATGCCGATCGCGTCGACGCGGTCAGCGGCCAGCGCCACCATCGAGGGCATGCCGCCCGGATGCATCCGCAGCCGCGACTCGACGTCGCGGCGCACGCCGAGCGATTCGAGCACCTTGACCACGTGCGCGCCGGCCGTGGCCTTCACCGGATCGGGAAAGTGGATCGCACTTGCGGCGAGGATCGCGGTGCGCAAAGCGGCCGGTGTCGAGACGTCGGGAATGTCTGCGTCGGCGTGGACGACAACGGACGTTCGCACGAGGCCCAGATCTGAACACGCATCGCGCGGCACCTTCCCGGTGGCGATCAGCTCGCAGATCTGCGTGTGCGTGAGGATGAGCACGTCGCACGGTTCGCCCGCGAGGAACCGGTCGCGAATGCCGCCGACCGGGCCGAACGTACCGCCCACGTCGACGCCTACGGTCTTCGCGTGTGCCGCAACGAGGCCCTGCGCCGCCCCGGCGCTGAGGAACGCGAGCTTGCTCACTGGTCGGGCTTGGCGCCGGAGATCTTCACGATGCGCGCCCATTTCTCGATGTCTTCGTTCATGTAGCGCGCGAACTCGGCCGTGGACATGCTCATCGCGACCGCGCCCTGCTTCGCCCACGCCTCCTTCATCTCCGGCGCGTTCGCCGCCTTCGTGATCTCCGCGTTGAGCTTGTCGACGATGGCGCGCGGTGTCGCGGCCGGCGCCATGATGCCCAGCCAGATCACCGCCTCGTAGCCGGGCACGCCCGCTTCCGAAACGGTGGGGACGTCGGGCAGCACGCTCGAGCGCGCCTTGCCGGTACTGCCGAGCGCTTTGAGCTTTCCGGCACGCACGTGCGGCGCCATCGTCGTGATCGCATCGAACATCATCTGCACTTGGCCGCCGAGGATGTCGGTGCGCGCGCCCGAGCTTCCCTTGTACGGCACGTGCACGACGTCCACGCCCGCCATGGCCTTGAAGAGCTCGCCGGCCATGTGGTACGGCGTGCCCGGACCGGAAGACGCGTAGTTGAGCGAGCCGGGTTTCGCTTTCGCGGCCGCCACGAATTCGCGCACGGTGTTGGCCGGCACCGACGGGTGCACGACCATCAGGAGGTCCGAGGAATTGACCGGCGCGACCGGAACGAAGTCGCGCATCAGCACGAAGGGACGCTCGGGAATGAGCGACTCGTTCACGGTGTGCGTGTTGGACATCATGAGCAGCGTGTAGCCGTCGGCCGGGCTCTTCGCGACCGTGTCGGTGCCGACGATCGATCCGCCGCCGGGCTTGTTCTCGATGACGAAGGGCTGGCCGAGTGCCGCCGTGAGTTTCTCGCCGATCGCGCGCGCGTAGATGTCCGCGGGGCCACCCGCGGCAAAGGGCACGACGATCTTCACCGGCTTGGCGGGGTAGGGCTGCGCGCGGGCGAGCGGCGGCAGGGCCAGCAAGCCGACAGCGCACGCCCACAGGAGGATGCGAACCCGACCGACAGGAAAGCGTTTCATGGGCAACTATCCTCAATGAACGTGGACCGAGCGTCCAGACTACCTGACCAGGAAAACCCGGCATCGGACTCACGTAATAATCGTCGAACTCACGCTACGGGGTTGACGCGGGGGAATGCTGCGTGGCAGCATTCTCCCATCGCAATTTCGACGGACGTTTTTCCAAGAGACATGAAGACCACCTTCAAACAAATGCCCTGCTCTTCGCGCCTGAACGCGCGCGGTTGGGTCATTGCCGTCTCCGGGAGAACGATCGGGTAAAGCCGCATCGTCAGCGAAGAAATTCCTCGCGAAGCCCGGAGAACCGAAAGGACTCCGGGCTTTGTGCTTCTGGACTCCAAGGAATTGCTTCACCAGGGAGACTGACGATGAAGTTGAAGCGGATATGGCGGTATCGGCGGGCTCTCCAGGCTCGCCTTGCGGGAAACCGTTCGCGCATCGAGAACCAGGCGAGAGCCGCGATGCGCGAGTGGCTGATGATCTAAGGATCGGCCCCGTTATGGGGCCTCACGGCAACTTCGCGGGCTGTGCGCGGCCCGCCTAGCGAACATTTCGGGTTGCCGCCGGCGGCATGGATGGAGGGACGCCTTCCCCATGCGGCGCCGGTTCGATGACGAAGCGGCTGGCTCCTTCGGGAGCCGGCCGCGGTCAGAAACCCCTCACCTGGAAAAAGGCATCTATGTGGAAATTCGTTTCCGCGACATCATTCGCATTTGCGCCGTTGCCCGAGGGAGACAACCGTGTACCTGCCCAAGCACTTCGACGAACCGCGCGTGGAGACGATCCATGCATTGATCCGGGAGCACCCGCTGGCGACGCTCGTCGTGCGAGGCCCCGACGGCTTCGAGGCAAACCACGTTCCGTTCCTGGTTGATCCGCAACCGGGCCCGTTCGGCACGCTGCGCGCGCACGTCGCGCGCAACAATCCGACGTGGCAGCACCTGCAGGCGAACCCCGAGGCGCTCGTGATCTTCAGCGGACCGCAGGCGTACATCTCGCCCTCGGCCTATCCAAGCAAGCAGGAGCACGGCCGCGTCGTGCCGACGTGGAATTATTTCGCCGTGCACGCGCAGGGGTCCGTGAAAGTGATCGAGGACACCGAGTGGCTGCGCAAGCTCGTCACCGAGCTCACCGATCACTTCGAGGCGGGCCGCGAGAATCCGTGGAAGGTGACCGACGCGCCCGAGGAATTCGTGCAGAACATGCTGGCCGCGATCGTCGGCATCGAGATGCCGGTCACGAAGTTCGTGGCCAAGCGCAAGGCGAGCCAGAACCGCAGTGAAGCCGACCGCTGGGGTGTGGTGGAAGATCTGCGCCGCGACGGGCACGAAGCGGCGGCATCGCTCATCGAGTGACGTCAATGAGCCCCGACACGGGCGCGCGCCGCATCGACCTGGACTGGATCCGGATTGTCGCGTTCCTGCTGTTGATCCTCTACCACGTGGGCATGTACTACGTGTCGTGGGACTGGCACGTGAAGAGCCCGGCCGCGTCGTCGACGATCGAGCCGCTGATGTTCCTGACGAATCCGTGGCGGTTGGCACTCCTCTTCCTCGTCTCCGGCGTGGCCACCGCGTACATGCTGGGCAAGCTCGCGCCCGGGCCGCTGGCACGTTCGCGCTCGTGGCGGCTGCTCGTGCCGCTCGTGTTCGGCATCGTCGTGATCGTCCCGCCGCAGTCGTACTGGGAGGTCGTGGAGAAGGGCGGGTACTCGCTCGACTACCTGGAGTTCTGGGGCCGATACCTGCGCGCCGACCAGACGTTCTGCCGCGGCAAGGACTGCCTGATCGTGCCGACGTGGAACCACCTGTGGTTCGTGATCTACCTGTGGTTCTACACGATGGTGATTGCCGGGATCGTCTCGCTGGCCCCTTCGTGGCGCGAACGCTGGGAGATGCGCCTGGAAGGCGCGCTCACAGGATGGAAATTGATCGTCGTGCCGTGGCTGCTGCTCGCGATCGTGCGCATGGCGCTCGTCGGTCGCTTCGGCTCGACGCACGCCTTCGTCGACGACTGGTACAACCACGCGCAGTACTTCCTGGTGTTCTCGATCGGTTTCCTCGCGGCGCGCAGCGACAGCATCTGGGCGGGAATGGAACGGCTGCGCTGGATCGCGCTCCTCCTCGCCTTCGCGACCTGGGGATTGCTGGTGTGGTATTTCCAGCTTCGGTCGGGTCCGGCGGTCCCGGACTCGGGACTGCGCATGGCGCAGCGCGTCGTGTACGGGCTCAACGAATGGGTGTGGATCGTGGCGATATGCGGCTTCGCGCGCCGCTGGATCAAGCGCGATTCGCCGGCGCGCCGCTACCTCACCGATGCGATCTTCCCGTTCTACATCGTCCACCAGACGGCGATCATTCTCTTCGCGATCTGGTTGCGGCCCCTCGCCATCCCGCCGCTCGCGGAGGGGCTGCTGCTCATCGCGCTGACCGCGGTCGTGTGTGTCGCGACCTACGAGATCGTGAAGCGCGTTCGCTGGTTGCGACCGCTATTCGGGCTCAGGCAACGGCGCGCGACCTCGGCTGCGTCGGGTGGCATCGCTACTCCTGGATGAATCGCGCGCGCAGCTCGGGGGTCGGCACCATGCACGACTCGGTGCGGCCGAACCAACGATAGCGGTTGCGCGCGACGATGTCGTACGCCCAATCCCGGACGGGACGCGGCAGGATTCGCACGGCGGCGAGCCCCCGCCAGATCCCGCGCAGGTAACCGGCCACGCGGATCGCGGCATCCGATTTCACGTACGACCGGCCGCCCGCGACCAGCACGAACGTCTTTGCATCCTCGGGCGAAAAGCCGAACTCGCGCATCAGGCGCGCGCCGGCGGGTGACTGCAGCGCGACGAATCGGAGGGTGGGCGCTGACTCGTGGGCCAGGATGAATTTCACCGAGTGCGCGCAGAGGTTGCACACACCATCGAAGATCAGGACATCGCCCGCCGGGTTCGAAACCGCGGTCTCCTAGATGCGTCGATCCATCGAGCGCAGGCGCGCGGCCATCGTCGCCATGATGTCGAGCGCGAACTGCGGATCGCGGCGGATGAGATCGCGGAAGCGATCTCCCGTGACGGGCACGAGCGTGCAGTCCGTGAGCGCGACGGCCGAAGCGCTGCGCGGCGAGGCGTCGATCAGCGCCATCTCGCCGAAGACCGCGCCCTTCGCGAGCTTCTCGAGCTGGCGGCCGGTCACGGAAAGCTTCACGGAGCCGGCGAGCAGCACGTACATCACCTTGCCCTCGTCGCCCTCGTGGAAGATCGTCTCGCCGGCCTTCACTTCGCGGGAGTCGCCGCCATCGCGGAACAGTTCCACGTTCACCATGGTCAGGCGGTCTCCAGGATCGCTTCGCGCAGCGTCGTGACGATGCGGCCGATCTCGTCTTCCTTGACGATCAGCGAAGGCGCGATCGCGACGGTGTCGCCCGCGGTGCGCAGCACGACGCCTTTCTCCCAGCACTTGAGGTAGACGTCGAACGCGCGCGCACCCGGCGCGCCGGGCCGCGACTCGAGCTCCACCGCGCCGACGAGGCCGTAGTTGCGAAGGTCGATCACGTGCTTCGTGCCCTTGAGCGAATGCACCGCGTTCTCCATCACCGGGCCCATCTTCGCGCCGCGCGCGAAAAGGTCCTCGTCCTTGTAGTGCTGCAGCGTCGCGATGCCTGCGGCGCACGCGAGCGGGTGCGCGGAGTACGTGTAGCCGTGGAAGAACTCCACGGCGCCCGGCGGGCCGACCATGAACGCGTCGTGGATTTCGTCCGACACCAGCACCCCACCCATCGGCACGGTGCCCGACGTGATGCCCTTGGCGAACGTGATCATGTCCGGTACGACGTCGAACACCTGCGAGGCGAAAGCGCCCCCCATTCGTCCGTACGCGGTAATCACTTCGTCGAAGATGAGCAGGATGCCGTGCTTCTTCGTGATCTCGCGCAGGCGCTTGAGGTAGCCCTTCGGCGGGAGCAGCACGCCGGTGGATCCGGCCATCGGTTCGACGATCACCGCGGCGATGGTCGACGCGTCGTGGAGTGCCACCAGGCGCTCGAGCTCGTCGGCGAGCTCGACGCCGTGCTCCGGAATGCCCTTGGTGTACGCGTTCTTCGCGAGGTTGTGCGTGTGCGGCAGGTGATCGACGCCGGCGAGCATCGCGCCGAACATCTTGCGGTTGGCGACCATGCCGCCCACCGAGATGCCGCCGAAGCCCACGCCGTGATAGCCGCGCTCGCGGCCGATGAGGCGCGTGCGCGACGCTTCGCCCTTCACGCGCTGGTAGGCGAGCGCGATCTTCAGCGCCGTATCGACCGCCTCGGAACCGGAGTTCGCGTAGAAGACGTGGCCCAGGCCCTTGGGCCCGATCTCGACGATGCGATTGGCGAGCTCGAACGCGAGCGGATGGCTCATCTGGAAGGCGGCGCAGTAATCGAGCACCGCGGCCTGCTTCTGGATCGCTTCGACGATGGGCTTCGGGCAATGACCGGCGTTGCAGCACCACAGGCCCGAGAAGCCATCGAGCACCTTGCGGCCGTCGGCATCGGTGTAATACATGCCCTCGCCTTGCACGATCATCCGCGGCGCGGCCTTGAATTGGCGGTTCGACGTGAACGGCATCCAGTACGCGCCGAGCTGGTCGGGATGCAGGTGCAGTTGGTCCGAGAGGATGGTCATTGCGGTCTCCGTTTTCTGACAGCAATTCTACCTCTCCGACCAGCAACCGACGGTCAATCGGTGGGTCAAGGGCGTCGAGGGAGTGACTCATGCGAGCTGCACCGCCTCGCTCACGCTCGCGGTTCCCTCGGCCTTCGAAAACAGGCGGCGTCACGGTCTGATCGTCAACCTCTCTACTGTGTGCGGCTCTTCGGCCGCCCACTTGTCTCGACCGTGCCGAAACCCCGCCTGTTTTCGAAGGCCTCGGTGCGCTCGAAATCGTCACTCCCTCGACGCCCTTGCCCCACCACGCCATCGAGATGCGGGCATCGCGCCCATTGCAAACGTCCATGACGTCGCGCGTTATGGGCGGATTTCGTCGACGATAACGGGCGTCAACATCTGCGATCCGATCGCATTTCGATGACGCGGCGCGACGAGGCCGTCGACCGGGTGCCGATTTCGAGCGCACCGAGCCATTCGAAAACGGACGGGGTTTCGGCACGGTCGAGTTGAGTTGAGGACCGCAGTGTCCCAACAGTAAGGACGTTGACGATCAGACCGTGACGCCGGCCGTTTTCGAATGGTGAGGGAACCGCGAGCGTAAGCGACGCGGTGCAGCTCGTATGAGGCACCCGGTCGACGGCCTTGTCGCGCCCGCTTTAGAACAGTGTCAGAGCATCCCGACACCGCGACGCGGCGAATGCCGATGAATCGCGAAATGTGTCCAGACGTAAATTGAGTCATGCCCACCGTGAGCGCGGTAAACGCGTCCCCGATCCTCATCGTTAAGGTAGTCGTGGCAGTTTCCACGATCACGCTGGGCGCTATCTCTTTACCCGCAGTGGCCGCAGCAAGTCCCGAGCACATCGTGCTTACGACGCGCGCGGAACCACCCGAGGGGCGCTACGAGCCCAATCCGAAACCGCGCAAGGGACAAACCTGGTCCCGCGGCTTCTGGATGTGGAACGGCATCCACTACAAGTGGGTGCCTGGCGAGTGGCTGAAGGAACGCCCGGGGTACACGTGGGAAAGCGCGCGTTGGCAAACCGACGGGAGCCGCTGGGAATTCGTCGTGGGCCATTGGGCGCGCAATCAACCGTCATCCTGACAGGAGAAGAATGATGCGCAAGATCCTTGCTGGACTGCTGATCGCCGGCTCCGCCGCCACGATGCCTTCCGTGGCAAGCGCGGCCGTGGATGTCTATCTCAACTTCGGTCCGCCGCCGGTTCGCTACGAGCCGATTCCTGCGCCGCGCCGCGGCTACGTGTGGGTCCCGGGTTACTGGGACTATCGCTACAACCGCCACGCCTGGGTGCAGGGCACGTGGGTGCGTGAGCGCCCCGGCTACTACTACGCCCAACCCGTGTGGCTGAACGACGGCGGGCGCTGGCACCTCAGCCAGGGCGGCTGGAAGCAAGGTCGCTATCGCGGCAATGACTACCGCGACAACGACCGTGATGGCATCCCCAACCGCGCGGATGCCCGGCCGAACGACCACGACAACGACGGCGTTCCCGACAGCCGGGATCGTTACCCGAGCAATCCGAGACGGGGGTAAAGCAGATCCTTCGCGCGCTCAGGACTGACGGATCCGCCGGCGAGTGCCGGGTCAGGATCCGTCAGCCCCGCCCGACAAATGGCATCTTCGTCGCCATGATCGTCATGAACTGCACGTTGGCATCCAGGGGCAGGCTCGCCATGTAGACGACGGCGCTCGCGACGTGGGCCACATCCATCCGAGGCTCCACCGCGATGCGCCCGTCGGCCTGCGGCACGCCCTTGAGCATCCGCTCCGTCATCGGCGTGGCTGCGTTGCCGATGTCGATCTGGCTGCAGCCGATGTCGTACTTGCGGCAATCGAGCGAGGTCGATTTCGTGAGGCCGGTGATCGCGTGCTTGGTGGAGGTGTAGGGCGCGGAGTTCGGCCGCGGCGCATGCGCCGAGATCGAGCCGTTGTTGATGATGCGTCCGCCCATCGGCGTCTGGCTCTTCATCATGCGGATCGCTTCCTGCGTGCACAGGAAGACGCCGGTGAGGTTGGCGTCCACGACCGCTTTCCATTGCTCGTACGTGAGGTCTTCCATCGGCACGGGTGGCGCGCCGATCCCTGCGTTGTTGAAGATCACGTCCAGGCGGCCGAATCGCTCCTTCGTCTTCGCGAACAGGTTGCGCACGGACTCGGGATTGCCCACGTCGGTGGGCACGGCGAGCGCGTTGGCGGCCGCCCCCGCTTCCGCGATGGCTTCGTCCAGCGGTTCCTTGCGGCGCCCCGCGAACGTGACGCTGTAGCCGGCCTTCAGCAGGGCGTGGGCGGCGGCTTTGCCGATACCGGTACCCGCACCGGTGACGATCGCTACTTTATTGCTGGATGACATGTTCGGATCCTCTTGTGAGAACCCGAACATTGTAATCAGTCGTCGTCGTCCTCGATGATGCGCAGGACGCGGGTACGCTTTGTATCCTGCTCGAAGCGTTCCATCTTCACGAGGATGGGATAGAGCTCCTCGAGCTTGCTGCGCGCGACCGACTCGTCGTCGAAGACGAGCAGGGACCCGTCGCTCGCATTCACGTCATGCCACTGCCGCGGATCCTTCTCGTCTTCCTGTACCTGGAGCTTGAAGCGCATGGTCATCCTTTGCCTTTGTACGCGGCTTCGAGGGCCGCGATGTCGAGTTTCTTCATCTGCATCATCGCCGCGAACGCGCGGCGCGTCTTCTCCGAACGGAAATCCTTGTACAGCCGCTCGAAGCCCGCCGGCGCGATCTGCCACGACACGCCGTACTTGTCCTTCAGCCAGCCGCACTGCCGGGCGCGCGGATCGCCGCCGGCGCCGAGCTTCTCCCAGTAGTAATCAATCTCCTTCTGCGTGTTGCACAGGACCATGAGGGAGATCGCCTCGTTGAACTTGAACGCCGGGCCGCCATTGAGCGCCGTGAACGACATGCCGTTCAGGACGAACTCGACGGTCATCACGCTTCCCTCGGCCTTGCCGTGGATGTCCTGGCCGATGCCGGGATAGCGCGTGACCTGCTTGATGCGGCTCTTCTTGAAAATCGACACGTAGAACTTCGCGGCCTCGTGCCCCTCGCTGTCGAACCAGAGGCAGGGGGAGATTTCCGGGACAGCGGTTGCGGGCCGGCTGCGCTTCGCCGGTAATTTCTTCTTCGCTTTCGTGGCCATGGGACTCGCTCCTGGTGATTTCGGGGTGCCACGATCGACCGCGGCACTCACTGGTCGTTTGGCCCTCGATGAAATCGACAAGTTCCGCGCCGGCCGTCACTTCCCTCCGCGGGACTGGTGTTCCTTCACGATCGCGTCCGACTCGGCGAGGAATTTCCGGTAGTCGTCGTCGCCGATCTCGCGATAGGCCACACCCAGCTCGATCGACTGTCGGCGCAACGCCTCCTGTTCCTTGGCGATCCACGCCTTTCCCGCAGGCGTCTGCAGGAAGCGAACGACCGGCGCGAGCTCGCCGGGCGCGATGAGGGCGCGGATCTGGCGCTCGTACGTGCCGCGCAGGAGGGCCGGGTCGTTGGAGCGCCGGCAGTAGGTCTCCGAGTACCGCTCCCAGGCGGCCTCGAGCCGCGGCCAATGCGCGCTCGACTTGTTCATTCCGCCGAAGAGGTCCGGGGCGCGATCGATGCCGACGCCGGGGCTCGCGAGATACATGTTGTGGCGGCACGTCTTCACGAGCTCGCCCACGGTCGACGGATCGAAGGTGAGGTCGACGTACTCGTCGTAGGCGTCGCGCTTGCGGCTCTCCACCGGCACGACCGGCGCGGGCGCGCGCTTTGCGCTCGCGAGGTCGCGCTCGAGGGCCGCGAGCACGGGGCCGATCGATTTGCCCAGCGCCATGCGCGGATCCGAGGGCTCGAACTTCTCCTCCTTCTCGCGCTGCGCGACCGAGAGCTTGGCCATGTCGAACGCTTCCGTGAACGAGCGCGTCTTGCGCAATGCCTCGTCGAAATAGGCTTTTCCGAAGTACGTCCACTCGGCTTCATTGCTGCAGCCGAACGAATTGCGATCCGGCGACGAGGCGGACATGACCAGCGTCGTGTCGCTTTTCAACGGTTCGATGAAGCCGCCCGAGTAGCACGCCGAGACGACCACGACGCGGTTGCGGATCCCGGATTGATCGAGCGCCTCGCGCAGCACGGCGGGCGTGAGCTCGTTGAAGCGGAAGGGCCAGAGCTCGATCGAGAACCGGTGCGTGTTCGAACCGTGCGACGTGAGGAACAGCACGAGCACGTCTTCTTCGATATCCATCGCCGCGGCGACGCGCTTGAGCGCGGCGCGAAGGCTCGTGACGCTCGCGATGGGCGAGGTGAGGCCCGTCTTGGGATTGTTGACGAGCTTCACGATGCGCCCGCCCGCGTCGAATCGCTCGCGCATGAGCTTCGCGACCGAATCGACCTCGCGCATGAAGACGTCCTGGTTGCCGTAGCCGGCCATGCCGATGAAGTACACATCGACGACCCCCTTGCGGCCCGGTTCGACCGCGGCCAGCTCGCGCTCGAGGATCCTCGGTTGCGCGTAGATCTGTTCCTCGGAGGCCGCGGCCAGGCGCGTGGCCCTCATCGCCTTCGCCGCCGGATCGGCGTCGTCACCCTTTCGGCTGTAGTCGTAGTCCCAGATGCTGAAGGAGAAATTGACGTACCAGAGCGGCAAGGCGACGAACAACGCGGCCGCGAGAAACATCCAGCCGCCGCGCGGTGTGGGCCCGGGTACGCGCGAAAGCGCGAAGCGCAGCATGGCGATCGCCAGCCACACGCTCGAGATCGCGCCGTAGGGGAAGAGCTTGGCGGCGACTTCGCCGGCCGCGTGGTAGATCGTGCCGAAGATCGCGAGGACGATCGAGTCGATCGCGAACGTCGCGAGGAGCCCGGCCAGGAGGATCGTGGGAATGGCCTCGTGCCTTCCGCCCAGCGAGCCCAACACGATCGCGCCGATGAACACGACGAAGACCGAGTAACCGCCGTCGGGCAGGTTGTCCCACTGAAGCATGCCCTCGCTCCCGATCGCGGCGAGCGAATAGACAAGCGCGGGAACGAACGTGAGGAATGCGGCCGCGAGGATCCGGACCCAGCCCGTGGTGGGACGATCCGCGGGAAGACGCCTCAGGAAGGCGATGCGAAAAGCGTCTGCGAGCGGTGCGCTGATCTTGCTGCTCATCGCCACTCCTGCAAGGCGCTCAGTCCGCCTTGATATTCGCGTCCTTGATCACCTTCGCCCACTTGTCGATCTCGGCGCGAATGGCCGCCTGCGCCTGCTCGGGGCTGCTCGGCGTCGCGTACGCGCCCTGCACGAGCATCTGCTCCTGCACCTCGGGCTTGGCGAGGACCTTCTGGATCTCCGCGCTCAGGCGATCGACGATCGCCTTCGGCGTTCCCGCGGGTGCGGCCACGCCGAAATTCGACGCGACCTCGTAGCCGGGCATGCCCGCTTCGGCGGTCGTCGGGACATCGGGCAGCATCGAGATGCGCTTGGGCGTGGTGACCGCGAGCGCGCGCAGGCGTCCCGCCTTGATGAAGCCGATCGACGCGGGAACGGTTTCGCACATCGTGTTCACCTGGCCGCTCACGAGGTCGGTCATCGCCGGGCCGCTGCCCTTGTAGGGAACGTGGACCATGTCGAGGTTGCCGCCCATGCGGCGAAGAAGCTCCGCGCACATGCGCTGCGGCGCGCCCGCGCCCGACGACGCGTACGTGAGCTTGCCGGGATTGGCTTTCGCGTACGCGACCAGCTCCTTCATGTCCTTCACCGGCAGCGACGGATTCACCACCCACACGAGCGGGACCGATCCGGCCATTGAAACAGGCATGAGGTCCTTCTCGAGGTTGTAGCGGATCGAATCCTTCTCGAGGGTCGCCATGATCGAGTGCGAGGTCATCGCGCCCATGAGCAGCGTGTAGCCGTCGGGTGGCGCCTTCGCGACCGATTCCGCGCCGAGGTTGCCGCCGGCGCCCGCCTTGTTCTCCACGATCACCTGCTGGCCGAGGGGTGCCGCGAGGTGCTGGGCCAGCACGCGGCCGATCACGTCGGTGGCTCCGCCGGGCGAGTAGGGCACGACGAGCTTGATGGGCTTGTTGGGGTACTGGGCCAATGCGGCGCCCGCAGCGAACGCGAGCACGGAAACGATCGTTCTCATTGTTTTCATCTGGGGTCTCCTCGGGGCGATAGAATCGAGCCCATGGTAACGCCAACGAAACCCAGGGCTTGATACTCCGATGAGCGACGGTCTCAAGAAAGGTCTCACCAGTTACGGCGACAGCGGCTTCTCGCTGTTCCTGCGGAAGGCCTTCATCAAGGGCGCGGGCTACAGCGACGACGCGCTCGACCGCCCGATCATCGGCATCGCCAACACCGCGAGCAGCTACAACCCGTGCCATGGCAACGCGCCGCAGTTGCTCGAGGCCGTGCGCCGCGGCGTGATGCTCGCGGGCGGGCTGCCGATGGACTTTCCGTCGATCTCGATCCACGAGAGCTTCTCGGCGCCGACGTCGATGTATCTCCGGAACCTCATGTCGATCGACACCGAGGAGATGATCCGCGCGCAGCCGATGGATGCGGTCGTCCTGATCGGCGGCTGCGACAAGACCGTACCGGCGCAGTTGATGGGTGCCGCTTCGGCGAACGTTCCCGCGATCGAGCTCGTGACCGGCTCGATGCTCACCGGCTCGCACCGTGGCGAACGCGTCGGCGCTTGCACCGATTGCCGGCGCTTCTGGGCAAAGTACCGGGCGGAGGAAATCGATGCCGCGGAAATCAGTGGCGTGAACCAGCAGCTCGTCGCGAGCGTGGGCACGTGTTCGGTGATGGGAACGGCGAGCACGATGGCGTGCGTCACGGAAGCGCTCGGCATGTCCGTTCCCGGTGCTGCGTCACCGCCCGCCGTGACGGCCGATCGCATTCGCGTTGCGGAACGTACAGGCGCGGTCGCAGTGCAGCTTGCGAAGTCGAAGCTCACGCCCGACAAGATCATGACGGCGAATGCGTTCGAGAACGCGCTGCGCGTATTGCTCGCGATCGGCGGTTCGACCAACGGTGTCATTCATTTGACGGCGATCGCCGGACGGCTGGGCATCGACCTCGACCTCGCGCGTCTCGATGCGCTCGGGCGCGAAACACCGGTGCTCGTGGACTTGAAGCCCTCCGGCCTGCACTACATGGAGGACTTCCACGCGGCCGGTGGAATGGCGACACTGCTGCGTGAATTGAAGCCGCTCCTGCACCTGGATGCGATGACCGTCACGGGCCGCACGCTGGGCGAGGAGCTGGAGGCCTCGGGCGAGGGCTTCAAGCAGGACGTCGTGAGGAGCCGCGACAAACCGATCTTCGCGCAAGGCGGCATTGCCGTGCTGCGCGGCAACCTCGCGCCCGGTGGGGCGATCATCAAGCAATCGGCCGCGGATGCGAAGCTCATGGAGCACGAGGGCCGCGCCGTCGTGTTCGAGAACCTCGAGGACCTCGCGAAGCGCATCGACGACGACGCGCTCGACGTGAAGGCCGAGGACATCCTCGTGTTGAAGAACATCGGGCCGCGCGGCGCGCCTGGCATGCCCGAAGCGGGATACCTCCCGATCCCGCGCAAGCTCGCGCGCGCGGGCGTGAAGGACATGGTGCGTATTTCCGACGGCCGCATGAGCGGCACGGCGGCGGGCACGATCGTGCTGCACGTCACGCCTGAATCCGCGATCGGCGGCCCACTCGCCTACGTGAAGAGCGGCGATCGCATCCGGCTCAGCGTGAAGTCGCGCTCGATCGAACTGCTGGTGAGCGCGGAGGAACTCGCGGCTCGCGCGAAAGCCAACCCCGTCACGGCGCCGGTTGCACCGCGTGGCTATCGCAAGCTCTTCCTGCAGTCCGTTACGCAAGCGGACAAGGGCGTCGACTTCGACTTCCTCCGAAAATAGAGGGGTCTGACCCCTCTATTTGGACCCTCTATTTGAGGGGCCGCAGCATGTGCGGCCCGAGTTCGTCGAGAGATGTGATGCCGAGCAGCCCCATGCCCGCACTCATCTCGGTCGCGAGCATGTCGGCCGCACGCACGACGCCGGCTTCACCTTCGACGACGGCGGCATAGAGGAACGGGCGGCCGACGAAGACGAAGTCCGCACCGAGTGCGAGCGCCTTCAGCACGTCGGTGCCGCGGCGAATGCCGCTGTCCATCATGACGGGCATCGATCCGCCCACCGCCGCCGCGATCTCCGGCAGCACGCGCAGCGGCGACACCGCTCCATCGAGCTGCCGGCCGCCATGGTTGGAGACGATCACGCCGTCCGCACCGTGCTCGCGCGAGAGCAGCGCGTCTTCCTTCGAGAGGATGCCCTTGATGACGAGCCGGCCCTTCCAGCGCTTGCGGATCAGTTCGACGTGCGACCAGTTGAGGTGATCGCGTGCGACGAAGTCGCGCAGCACCGAGCCCGAGAGGATGGGTGCGCCGCGCTCGGCGAATGAATTCTCGAAGTGCGGCATGCCGTCGCGGACGATCGCGCGCAGGAAGCAGCCGAACGTCCACGAGGGCGCGCAGATCCCATCCCATGCAAGGCGCAGCGAGGGCCGCAGCGGCGTGGAGAATCCGGCGCGCACGTTGTTCTCGCGGCTCGACAGCACCGCGACATCCACGGTGAGCACGAGCGTGCCGAACCCGGCGGTGGCGATGCGATCGACGAGTGCCAGGATCCGCTCGGGCGCGCCGGGCAGGTACGCCTGGAACCAGGATTTCGGCGCGGCCTGCGCCACGTCCTCGAGGCGAACGAGCGAGGTGCCGCTCATGATCATCGGGATGCCGGCCTTCGCCGCGCCCGTCGCAAGCACGACGTCCCCGCGATAAGTCGCCAGCGCCGAAAGCCCCATCGGCGCAATGCCGAAGGGCGCGGCGTACGTTTCGCCGAAAAGCGTGGTCGATGTCGAACGCTTCGAGACATCCACGAGCGTTCGCGGCACGAAGCCCCACTCGGAAAACGCGCGGCGGTTGTCCGCAAGCGAGGCGTTGGTTTCCACGCCGCCCGAGAAATAGGCGTAGATGGGGCGGGGCAGGCGGCGCCTTGCGGCGCCTTCGAAGTCTTCGAGGCACAGGATCATGCCCCGTATTCTTGCATTGAACGTGCGCCTGACTCCGTAATAGGCGAAAATAGCGGTTTTGCTGCAATCACCTGAAGGTTGCTCCGATGGCTCAGTACGTCTACACCATGCAGCGCGTCGGGAAGATCGTTCCCCCGAAGCGCCAGATCCTCAAGAACATCTCGCTCTCGTTTTTCCCCGGGGCGAAGATCGGTCTTCTTGGCCTCAACGGCGCGGGCAAGTCCACGGTCCTCAAGATCATGGCCGGACTCGACAAGGACATCGAGGGCGAAGCACGCGCGATGCCCGGCCTCAAGATCGGTTACCTCGAGCAGGAACCGAAGCTGACGCCCGGCCAAACGGTGCGCGAAGCGGTGGAGGAGGGACTCGGCGAAGTCTTCCAGGCGAAGAAGCAGCTCGAGGCGATCTACGCCGCGTATGCCGAGCCCAATGCGGATTTCGACAAGCTCGCGGCCGAGCAGGAACGCCTCGAGAAAGTCCTCTCGCACGCCGATGCCGACACGACCGATACGCAGCTCGATGTCGCCGCCGATGCGCTGCGCCTGCCGCCGTGGGATGCGCTCGTCGACAAGCTCTCCGGGGGCGAAAAGCGTCGCGTGGCCCTGTGCCGCCTGCTGCTCTCGCGGCCCGACATGCTGCTGCTCGACGAACCGACGAACCACCTCGATGCGGAAAGCGTCGAGTGGCTCGAGCAGTTCCTCGCGCGCTACCCGGGCACCGTGGTGGCCGTGACCCACGATCGGTACTTCCTCGACAACGCGGCCGAATGGATCCTCGAGCTCGATCGCGGCACGGGCATTCCGTACGAAGGCAACTATTCGCAGTGGCTCACGCAGAAGCAGGACCGCCTGAAGCGCGAAGAGTCCACCGAGAGCGCGCGCCAGAAGGCGCTCAAGAAAGAACTCGAGTGGGTGCGCGCGAACCAGAAGGGCCGCCAGACGAAGAGCAAGGCGCGCATGACGCGCTTCGATGAGCTCGCGTCCTATGAGCATCAGAAGCGCAACGAGACGCAGGAAATCTTCATCCCGGTCGCCGAGCGCCTGGGCAGCGAAGTGATCGAGTTCGAGGGCGTGTCCAAGGCTTATGGAGACCGCCTGCTGATCGACAACCTGTCGTTCAAGGTTCCGCCGGGCGCCATCGTGGGCATCATAGGCCCCAACGGCGCGGGCAAGTCGACGCTCTTCCGCATGATCACGGGCACCGAGAAGCCGGACAAAGGCAACATCAAGATCGGCCACACCGTCGAGATGGCGTTCGTGGACCAGTCGCGCGAGAAGCTCCCCGCGGACAAGAACGTCTGGGAAATTGTCTCGGGCGGCCAGGACATCATCACGGTCGGCAAATTCGAGATGCAGTCGCGCGCCTACATCGGCCGCTTCAACTTCAAGGGCTCGGACCAGCAGAAGCTCGCGGGCCAGCTCTCGGGCGGCGAACGCGGCCGGCTGCACCTGGCCTCGACGCTTCTCAAGGGCGGCAACGTGCTGCTCCTCGACGAGCCGTCCAACGACCTCGACGTGGAAACGCTGCGCGCGCTCGAAGATGCGCTGCAGGAGTTCGCCGGCAGCGTGCTCGTGATCTCGCACGATCGCTGGTTCCTCGACCGCGTGGCGACGCACATCCTCGCGTGCGAAGGCGATTCGCAGTGGACCTTCTACAACGGGAACTACAGCGACTACGAGGAAGACAAGAAGAAGCGCCTGGGCGAAGAGGGAGCCGCGCCGCACCGCCTGCGCTTCAAGGCGCTAAAGTAGCGGTTCGGGAGGGTCGGTCATGGGGCTGCGGGTTGCGTTGCTTTGCCTGGCTTTGGTCGTGGCTCCAGCCGCCACCGCCAAGAACTTCCGCTGGTCCTCCCAGGGCGACGCCTCGACGCTCGATCCCCACGGACAGAACGAATCGTTCACCAACGGCATGAACGGCCTGGTGTACGAATACCTCGTCGCGCGCGGCAAGGACTACTCGATCGGTCCGGCGCTCGCGACCTCCTGGAAGAACACGAGTCCCACCACCTGGGTCTTCACGCTGCGGAAGGGCGTGCGCTTCCACGACGGCAGCCCGCTCACCGTGGAGGACGTGATCTTCTCCTTCGAGCGCGCCAAGTTCGCGAGCGGCACCTTCAAGCTTTACGCCAACCAGACCGGCGTGGCGCGCAAGGTGGACGAGCACACGATCGAATTCACGACGCCGATCCCGAACCCCGTGATGCTCGAGACCGTGAACTCGATCTACATCATGAGCAAGAAGTGGTGCGAGAAGAACAACGTCGTGAAGCCGCAGGACTTCGCCAACAAGGAAGAAACCTTCGCGGTGCGCAACGCCATGGGCACCGGCCCCTACAAGCTCGTGACGTTCGAGCCGGGCGTGAAGACGCTGCACGTGAAGAACAAGGATTGGTGGGGCGTGCGCGACAAGTTCTACGAGGGCAACGTGGAAACGGTCGAGTACCGTCCGATCACCAACCCGGTGACGCGCATGGCGGCGGTGAAATCGGGCGAGGTCGACTTCGTGCTCGATCCACCGGTGCAGGACGTCCCCCGCATGCGCGAAGACTCGGCGCTCAAGGTCTGGGAGGGCGGCGAAATCCGCGTGATCATGCTCGGCTTCGACCAGGAGCGCGACGAGCTGCTGTACTCGGACGTGAAGGGCAAGAACCCCTTCAAGGATGTCCGCGTGCGCAAGGCCCTCTACCAGGCGCTCGACGTCAATGCGATCAAGACGCAGGTGATGCGCGGACTGTCCGTTCCCACGGGCCTGGCGCTCATGGACCCGAAGGGCGCGGGCGTGCCGGCGGCGATGGAAAAGCGCCTGCCCTACGACCCGGCCGCCGCGAAGAAGCTGCTCGCCGAAGCGGGCTACCCGAACGGCTTCAGCTTCACGATGCACTGCCCCAATGATCGCTACGTGAACGACGAGAAGATCTGCGTGGCCGCCGCCGGCATGTGGGCGCGCATCGGCGTCAACGCGAAGATCGAGACGATGTCGAAGACGCTCTACTTCCCGAAGATCCTCAAGCGCGATGCGAGCGCCTTCATGTCGGGCTGGGGCGGCGGCTCGTCGGACGCGATGTTCATCCTCAAGCCCTGCCTGCACAGCCGCAACACGATGGGCGCGGGCGACGCGAACTACGGCAACTTCAAGAACGACGAAGTCGACCGGCTGATCGACGCGGCCGAGGGCGAGATGGACGCCGCGAAGCGCCAGGACATGATCAATCGCGCCGTGCAGATCGTGCAGGACGAAGTGCTGGTCATCCCGCTGCACCGGCAGGTGATTCCCTGGGTGTCACGCAAGGGCGTCACCGTCGTGCATCGTCCCAACAACATTCTTTGGTTACCCTGGGTCAAAGTTCCATGAGCAAGAAGCCATTCCCCGTTCCCGTGCGCGCCGAGCGCAAGCGCTACAACTGCATGAAGTGCCCGGGATTCTGCTGCACCTATACCGACATCGAGATCACCGAGTACGACATCGCTCGGCTCGCGAAGCACTTCGACCTCGACGTGGATGTCGCGCGCAAGCGCTTCACCAAGCCCGAGGCGACGACGAAGAAGCCGCTCCTGCGCCATCGCAAGGACACGATCTTCGACAGCGCGTGCATGTTCTTCGACCAGGAAAAGCGCCGCTGCACGGTCTACGAGGCGCGGCCCGGCGTGTGCCGCAAGTACCCGGCGGCCAACAGCTGCGGCTACTACGACTTCCTGAGGTTCGAGCGCGAGCAGCAGGGCGATCCGGAGTACGTCGCACTCACCTGAGCGGTGGATCTGGCACGGGCATTGCAGCCTTGGAGAAGGCCATTCCAAGGAGAAATGCCATGCGTCAGATGAAGCCTACGATCCTCTTCACATCGATCCTGTTCGCGCTGGGCGCTGCATCCGCGTTCGCGCAGGCGCCGTCGAACAATCCCGCCAACAACGCCTCGCGCAATACGACGATGCAGCCGGGTTCCACGGCCGTCACGCCGCAAGCACTCGCCGGCAAGGATGGGACGACGATCCAGCCCAACCCGGCCAATCGCCACGCGCGCGTGCGCAATTTCGTCGAGGTGCAGCCGGGCGTCTTCAAGGAAGTGTTCATGCAGGATGCCGCGACGGTCGAAGCGGCTGCCGTCACCGTCGATGAAACCCAAACCTTCATCGGTGCGGCGGAAGTGGCGGCCAGCAGCGGCAACGCAACGCAGGTTGAAGCGCCGCTGCGCACGCCGGAACTCGACAAGGCCGTCGCGCGCCAGCGACTGCGCGACCAGAAGGTGGTCGCCATCAACGGCCAGCGCTGGAACATGATCGTGCCGCGGACCAACGTCGATCGCACGAACCAGATGCCCGACGATCCGCCGAGCCCGCTGCTCACGCGCTAGTCCCGCGCGCAGGATGTTCCGCGTGCGGGTGAACGAATTACAACCGGTTCGCGGTCAGCGCGGCTTCGCTTCGTAGTCCGCGATGGCCTTCTTGAGCAGCTCGCGCTGCTCGCACGTCGCCGGGCAGAGCCGCTCGAGGGTCGCGAGATGCTCGCGCGCTTTCGCCGGCTTGCCCGCCATCAGGTAGGCCTCGCCCACGTACTCGTGTGCGCCCAGGTGCTTCGGGTTGAGTTGCAGCGCGCGGTCGTAGTGCTTGAACGCGGCATCCAGGTTGCCATTCTTGCGATTCGAATAGCCGAGCAGGTTCTGGATATCGGCGTTGCTCGGATCGACACGCGCCGCGCTCTCGAGCGAGGTGATCGCCTTGCGCCAGTCCTTGCGGTTGATGGCCTTCAATGCGTCGTCGTAGTCGCTCGCCGTTGCTTCGGCACGCGGCTGGTATTCGGAAGCTTCGGCGAACGCGACCGCGGGGGCGGCCAGCGCCAGGGCAACGAGGCAGGTGCTTGCAATTCTCTTCATCGAAAATCTCCTTGCGGGACGGGGGTCTCGCACAACCATACGAGCCAGTGCGCCAACCGGATGCCTGCAATCTTCAGGCCCGGGGTTGCATGAGCTTCCGGGCGACACCGAGCACGGCGATCGCGACGATGCAGGTGCCGCCGCTGATCAGGATCTCGAAAGGCCACAGGTTGTGCGAGGTGGGCTTGAGCGCCACGTCCACCACGATGCGCAGCGCCGTGAACACCATGTAGGCGAGCGGCAGAGCCGCCAGCGCGCGCCAGGCTCCGCGCCATTTCCACGTGGCCCACGCGGGCAGGCCGAAACCGCCGAACACGGCGACGAGGAAACCCAGACCGAATATCACGAGGACCAGCAGGCTCCTTCCTTCGAGGGGCGAGCTGCGGTCCGCGACGATAGCCGCCTTGCGCGCTTCCTCGCCGGCCTGCAGCAGCTCGCCCACCCACGGCGCGCGCGCATGGTGCGCGCCGGGCTGCCCCGTACCGGTGACCTTGATCGGATAGCTGAGCACTTCGCTCTCGCGGTAAGGCGAGCCGCCGCCGGAACGAATGCGAATCTCGTCGACTTCCGCGGCTTCGTCGAGCGAGAACCACGCGAGTGCGGTTCCATCGCCCGAGTGCTTGAGCGAAGCATTCGTCCTGACCTTCAACACCGGCTGGCCCTTGTAGAAGGGACGAGCCCAGATGTTCACGCCGTCGGCACCGGTGTATTCGATCCGGAGGCTGAGCATCTCGTCGCGCGCGAGGGTGGCGGGAGCGGGTGGATCGACTTCGGCCACGCGCACTCGCAGCTCTGCCTGCGCGGCGAGCGCGAAGACGGCGAGGACCAGGGCAGCAGCAAGGCGCATCATGGTCGTTGAATTCTACAGAGCCATCCCCACGTCCTCCCGATGGTCCCGATTCTCGCGCTCCTCACGGTCTATATCGGCTTTCGCCTGCTTTCGCCCTTCGGAGTCGTGGCCGCCGTCGTGGGCGCGATCGTCCTCCTCGTGGGCTTCCTGGTCCTGCCCCGGCGATTCCACCCGCGCGACCTGAGCCCGTGGCGCATCGCGCTCGCCTGGACGATGACCGGCGCGTTCTCCTCCCTGCTGGTCCTGACGTTCGTGCGCGATTTCGCGCTGATCGCGCTCGCGCTGGCGAGACCGTCGTTGCACGACGCGTGGCTCGTTCCGAGCTCGCTCGCCGTCATGGCGCTCGTGCCGATCGTGACCGCGGTGGGCTACCTGATGGCGCGCCGCACGGCCGGCGTGAAGGACGTTACCGTAGCGATTGCCAATCTTCCGGCCGCACTCGAAGGCTTCACGATCGCGCAGATCAGCGACATCCACGTCGGGCCGACGATCAAGCGCGCCTACGTGGAGGCGATCGTCGAACGCGTCAATGGATTGCGCGCCGACATGGTGGCGATCACGGGTGACCTCGTCGATGGCAGCGTGGGCGAGCTCGCGCGCGACACCGCGCCGCTGGCCAATCTCACCTCGCGCCATGGCACCTACATCGTCACCGGCAACCACGAGTATTACTCGGGGGCGCGCGCGTGGATCGCGGAGCTGCGGCGACTGGGAGCGCGCGTGCTGCTCAACGAGCACGTGGTCCTCGAGCACGACGGCGGGCAGGTCACCGTCGCCGGCGTCACCGATTACAGCGCGCATCACTTCGACGAATCGCATCGCAGCGATGCCCGCGCGGCCCTCGCGGGCGCGCCCGCGTCCTCGGCCAAGGTGCTGCTCGCGCACCAGCCACGCAGCGCCGTTTTCGCCGCCGAAGCGGGCGCCGACCTGCAGCTCTCGGGCCATACGCATGGCGGCCAGTTCTGGCCGTGGAATTTCTTCGTGCGCCTGCAGCAGCCTTTCACCGCGGGGCTTCACCGACTTGGGCGGATGTGGATCTACATCAATCGCGGCACCGGCTACTGGGGGCCGCCGAATCGTTTCGGTATTCCTTCTGAAATAACGCGCATCCGTCTCGTGAGTGGCGCGCAGGCGGTAGCCGCGGGATAACCGCGTACAATGACGGCATGCGGCCCGCAACGGGCCGTTCGGCGGGCGCGGTAACCGGCCTGTCGCATCCCGCAGGAAAGGATTTCCATGGAATTGAATGAACCCAAGCTCGCGCTCGTTAAGCGCGCGCCCGCCGTTGCGCTCGCCGACATCATCGATACGCTCCAGGCCGCCGGCAATTTCACCCACCTTTGCGTCGCCCTGAAGTCGACCGGCCTCGTCGCGACGTACCGCGAACCGGGCCCGTTCACCTTCTTCGCGCCGACCGATGCCGCCTTCACCGCGCTGCCCATCGAGATCCTCGAGGCGCTGCTCGGTGACAAGACGCAGTTGCGCGAAGTGCTCGGCGACCACGTGCTGCGCGGCCGCCTGCGCTCGGCGGACCTCTCGCACGGCAGCGTTCGCACGCTCCGCGGCAACCTGGTTCGCCTGGGTGCGAGCGACGAGGGCCTCACGTTCGGAACCGCGAACGTGATCAGCAAGAACGTGATGGCGAGCAATGGCGTGATCCACGCCGTGGATGCGCTGCTGGTTGCGCGCGTGCCCGTGTCGCGCGAGAACGAGCCCGAATCGCCCTGGGCCGGTAAGCGCCAGATGGCGCCGCTCTCGCAGCGCTAGGAAAAGAAGCGCCCCCGGCCCAAGCCGGGGGCAGAGCGGTCAGCTCTTTTGCAGCAGATCCGCCAGCTCGTCCGCGTGCTCTTCCTCGGTCGCGAGGATCTCTTCGAGCATGCGGCGGGTCGTCGAATCGTGTTCACCGAACCAGCGCACCATCTCTCGGTAGGAATCGATGGCGATGCGCTCGGCCACCAGGTCCTCCTCGATCATGCTGCGCATGTCCTTGCCTTCCTTGTATTCGGAATGGCTGCGGCCTGACAGCGAATCGGGCGAGAAGTCGGGCTCGCCGCCGAGCTGCACGATGCGCGCGGCGATGAGGTCGGCGTGCGCCGCCTCTTCCTTCGCGTGCTCCATGAACTCGTTGGCGATCGGCTCGCTGTTGGGCCCGCGCGCCATGAAGGCATGGCGCTTGTAGCGCAACACGCACACCAATTCGGTCGCCAGCGCTTCGTTCAGGACCTTCACCGCGGCCTTTTCATCCAGGCCGTACGTGTCGGTCACTGCTCCGTCGAGCATGCTCTTGCGCGCGCGTTCCCGCATCGCGGCGACATCGGCCACGAACGGCGAGCGCTTCGCGACGGTGCCGTCATCAGGGGCCACGGCGGAACACCCCGAAGAGCAGCGAAATGACGGTCAGGATCAGGAATACGAAGAACAGGATCTTGGCGATCTCGACCGCGCCGGCGGCGATGCCACCGAAGCCGAAGAGGGCCGCGACCAGCGCGACGATGAAGAACACCAGGGCGTAATAGAGCATGGGGAACTCTCCTTAGTGGGACTTGGGTTGAGGAACGGGAAGCTTCTTGGGGACATCGCAATGACTGCCCGCAGGCCGGTCGGCCTCGTGGCAGTCCGTGTTCTCCTGGCCCTCTTCGAGGTCCTTGCGCGCGCGCTCGATGAGCTCACGGGAGGGCATGGGTGTCTTTCGCTTCGCGGTTCGCATCAGCCGCGCGACGGATAGGCGTCGGCCAGGCGGGCCTTCGCGAGGCCCACGGCATTGCGATGCTTCTCGCGCGCCTCGGCTTCGCAGCGCAACACTTCGAAAGAGCGCGTGGTGCGGCACTCGACGAGCGCCTGGTCGAACGCGACCTGCGCTTCGCGCAGGGCGGTGGCATAACGATCCTGCGCGGCGTAGACCACGCGCGTCGCCGTCGGCTCGCCCGGCTGGGCGAAGGCACTGGTGATGGCGACGCCCAGGCTCAGCGCGAGCAGGACGACGAAATAGGCAGGGGCTCTCAGGTTCATGGTTGCAACTCCTCGCCGGGTTGGCGATGGCTAGTGCATCCACGATATTCGGGCGCCCGGGCGCGGCCTATGGGAGCCCGGCGGGACTTCGTGTCAGTGAGGTCCTACGCGGGTCCTACGGGCCCCAGCGGCAATTGCCTTCGCCGAACTCATTCATGATCAGCGGGATGGCCGCGAGGAAAAGCAGGCCCTGGTACGCGGTCCGGCAATCGGGCTTGCGCGCGTTCTCGATGGCGAGCTCCAGCGCATTCTTCTTGTCCGGTACGGGCGGCAGCGGGAAGGGCAGCGCAGGCTTGCGGCCCGAACCTTCGCGCGTGATCTGCGCGGCGCGCTTGCGCATCGAATCGAGATCGAGCGCTCGCGCCGTCGGATCGTCGCTCGGAGGCGGCGCCGTGCGAAAGCGCGAGGAGTCCTGCGAGGGCGGTGCGGGAACGGGTGCCGGGAAAGGCTCGGTCCGAATCGGTGCTTCGCGCTGCAGCGAAGCGGGAAGGTCGGGCAGGTGCGGCGCTGCGCGCTCGACCGCGGGCAGCTCCTTGAGCGACGGCGCTGCCGCCGGCGAAGGAAGGCGCTCAGCGGCCTGAGGCACGGCGATCGGCGCGACCGGCTCGAGCGGAATCGCCGGCACTTCGACCGGCGAGCGAAGGGCCGGAAGTGGCACGACCGGCAGCGCGTCGAGTTTGGGGGCAGCAACGGTCGTTGCGGGTATCGGCGGCAGTTCGCGCAGCGAAGGCTCGACCGAGGGTGCAACCGGGGCCACGCGCGGAATGACGGGCGCGGCGACGGTCGGCGCGGCAAGCGGCGGCAGTTCCCGCAGCGAACGTTCGACCGCAGGCGCGACCGGGGCCACGCGCGGGATGGCGGGTGCGGGCACGGGCGGCACTTCGACGCGCGGTGGCGGGATCTCGATCTTGGGTGCCGGCACGCGTTCGGGTGGCGCAGGCGCAGGAGCGGGCGCCACTTCTGGAACCGGCGCGGGCTCGGGGTAGTTGGGGGGCGGGACCTGGAAGGGCGGACGTAGCTCGCGCTCGGGCGTGATGATGCGATCGAGCATCGGCGGAATCGCGATCTCGGGCTTCTCCGGTGCGGCCGCCGGCGTGGGCGGTGGCGCGGGCGTGGACCAGTCGGGCAACTTGCGATCGAGCTTCAGCTCCGGCCCCGGCTCCGGCGGCACACTGCGCAACGCGACTTGAAGCGTGCCCCACAGCGCGCGTCCCTGGCTGCTGCCACTGGTCGGCGCACCGAAGAGCATCACCGCGAGTGTGTGCAGCAGCATCGACAGGACGATGAACTTCGTGAGCGGCTGCGGCAGCGACCACCGGCGCTCGTCTTCCTCCGGCACGTCGGGCAGGTAGTCGGGAATGTGCTTGACGCTGACAGCTTGCAAAGGGGGCGTTCGCGGGCGTGGAATCGCTATTCTGCATCGGCACCCGAAAACGGGTGTAGCCTTGTCTCGGGGATAACGCAGGATCCCCGGGAAGTTTCCCTTCAAGACGGTTTCCGTCCAAGCCCTGTTACGAAGCACGCCCTGGCTTGGGCACCGTCATCCCTGGAGGGAACCATGCGCTATCACCTCACCCCGATTCACTGCCGTCCCTGGACGCTCAACAGCCTTTCGCTGAAGCTGATCGAGAGCCATTACGAGAACAACTACGGCGGCGCGTTGCGCAGGCTCAACGCGATCACCGACCAGCTCGATGCGCTCGATTTCGCCACCGCGCCTCCTTACCTGATCAACAGCCTCAAGCGCGAGGAGCTCGTCGCGTTGAACTCGACGCTGCTCCACGAGCTGTACTTCGCGAGCCTGTGCCAGAGCGACGGCGTTCCGACCGAAGCGATGGCCCGGGCCCTCGAGCGCGACTTCGGTTCGGTCAATCGCTGGCGCACCGAGTTCATGGCGATGGGCTATGCGCTCGCGGGCGGCTCGGGTTGGGTCGTGCTCGTGTATTCGCCGCGCGATGGCCGGCTCCTCAACCAGTACGCGGCCGAGCACACGCAGGCGGTGACCGGCGGCATTCCGATCCTCGCGCTCGACATGTACGAGCACGCTTATCACATCGACTTCGGTGCGAATGCGCGCGCGTACGTCGAGACCTTCATGCGCAACACCGACTGGAAGGCGGTGCAAGTGCGCTTCGAGAACGCCGTGCGCGTGACGCCGCTGCCCCCGCTTGAGCAGCCGGAGTTCGGAGACCTGCCCGGTGTCTCGCCTGAAGAGGTGAAGGCGATGATCGATGCGGGCAAGCCGCTGCAGTTCATCGACGCGCGTCCGAAGCATTACGTCTCGCGCACGCAGGACATCGTCGAAGGCGCGGTGTGGAAGGATCCCGAGCGCATCGACGAGTGGGCGCCGACGCTGAAGAAGGATGAGCCGGTGGTCGTCTACTGCGTCTACGGCTTCCACGTCGGCTGCCGGATGGCCGTGGCGCTTCGCCAAGCGGGCTACGACGCCTGGTTCATGAAGGGCGGGCACACGGCGTGGAAGGCGATGGGCGGCAAGACGCAGTTGTTCCGGTGAGCGTCTTGCGGCTAGCGGGGTTTGACCTTCGCCCAGCGCGCCTCGAACGTCATGTCGGGGCGCTGGACGACCTCGACGTTGGCGCGCGAGGCCCACGGGGCGAGGCGCCGGTAGAGCGGCACCATGTAGATGCCTTCCTGCATCCGGCGCACCGCCTCGATCATCAGCTCGCGGCGCTTCGCCGGATCGAGCTCCACCCGCGCGCGGTCGATCGCGGCGTCGAGATCGGGGTCGCGGAAGTTGCCGATGTTCCAGTCGCCGTTGTTGTCGTCGCGGCTGTGGTAGATGGGCTGCAGCGTGAACATTGCGTCCTGGGAGCCCACCCAGCCGCTGACGTAGAGACTGCTCTCCAGGCGCCGCAGCTTCGCGAAGAACGTGCTCGAGTTCGCCACGACGAGCTCCAGCGTGATCCCCACCTTGGCGAGCATTCCCGCGAGCGCCGTGCACACCTTGTCCCAGCGCAAATCGCAATCCATGCCGACCGAGAAGCCGTTGGGATAGCCGGCCTCGGCGAGCAGGCGCCGGGCGAGCGCGGGATCGTGGGCGAGGCGCTTGTCCATTGCCGGCGGCACGGGGACCGACTCGGGGTTGGGCATCACGATCGCGGTCGCGCGACCAAAGCCGCGCAGCGCCGTGCGCGCGATCGCGTCCATGTCGATCGCGTGATAGATCGCGCGGCGAACGCGCAGGTCCTTGAGCGGGTTGCGGCCCTTCACGCTGGAGTGCAGGAGCTCCCCGCGATGCTGGTCCATCGCGACGAAGAACACCGTGTTCTCGGCGATCTCGTAGATGCGGATGCCCGGATCCTTGCGCAGCCGCTCGATGTCCTGCGGCGATGGGTCGAGCACGAAGTCGAGGTCGCCCGAGGCCAGCGCCGCGAGCCGCGTCGCGTCGGAAGCGAGCGGGGTATACACCACGTCCGTGACGTTGCCCTCGAAGTAACCCTCGGCGATCCCCCACCAGTTCGGATTCTTCTTGAAGACCGTCTTCACGTCGGGCTCGTGGGAGACCAGCCTGTAGGGGCCGGTGCCCATGGCGTTGCGGGCCGCGTGCGTCTCTTCGCTGCGCGTGAAATCCTGCGAGCGCTCGACCTTGTTCCGCCCGGCCCACGCCCGGCTCATGATCATGATGTTCGAGGCCATCTCGTGGACGATCGGGCTGGGCTCGGCCGTCGTGAACTCCACGGTGTGCGAATCGATCCTGCGCGGCGTGCCCAGCGCATTGGCGTAGACGCGGAAGCCCGAGGTCGGCCCTTGCGCGCGCAGCACCGAGAACACGACGTCGTCGGCGGTGAAGTCGCTGCCGTCGTGCCACTTCACGCCGCGGCGCAGATCGAAGACCCAGGTCGTGGGCGAGGTCTGCCGCCAGCGCGTGGCGAGCCCCGGGACGACCTCCACCTTCTTGCCGCGAAGCACCAGCCGGTCGTAGACGTGGCTGTTGATCGCGAACGTGATGATGGTGTTCTGCGCGTGCGGATCCGCGGTGAGGTAGTTGCCCTGGTTGGACCAGCGCAGCGTCTGCGCCGCCGCGAAAGGCGCGACGGCGCAGAGGAGGAAGCAGAAGAGCCGCTGGCCCTTGTTGCCCAGCCTAGTCGCCCAACGGAGCGGGCGAGGGCCGTGCCGCGGGCAGGCTCGGTCCGCCCTTGCGGTCGCGGACCTTGCGATAGACCGCGCGAGCGGTCATGCCCACGAGGATCAGCGGCGCCAGGGCGAAGACCACGAGCACGAGCAACACCAGGCCCAGGCCGTGGGCGCTGGTGAGCGCGATCGCGAGCGCGGTGCCCAGGCGCTCGCGGCGCGCCGGGTAGCGCGCGATCAGGTCATCCTTCGCGACTTCGATCGAATCGTAGAAGCTCGGGATCACCAGGAGCGTCAGCAGCGTGGAGGTGATCGTGCCGCCGATGATCGCGACCGCCATCGGGCGATAGAACTCGCCGCCTTCGCCCAGGCCGATGGCTACCGGCATCATGCCGGCGATCAGCGCGAACGTGGTCATCAGGATGGGGCGCAGGCGCACGCGGCCCGCGTGCATCAGCGCTTCCTCGCGGTCGACGCCCTGCGCCTCTTCCTTGCGCGCGCAATCGAGCAGCAGGATCGCGTTCTTCGCCACGAGGCCCATCAGCATGATCACGCCGATGAAGCTCATGAGGTTGAGCGTTCCGCGCGTGAGCAGGAGTGCGAGCACCACGCCGATGAGCGAGAGCGGCAGCGAGAGCATCACGGGAATGGGTGCGGTGAACGAGCTGAACTGCATCACCAGCACGAGGTACATGAGCGCGATGCCCATGATCAGCGCGATGAACATCTCGCGGAAGACTTCCGCCTGGTCGCGCGACGAGCCGCCCAGCTGCAGGCCATAGCCCTGCGGGAAGTCGATCGACTTCGCGATCTTCATCGCGTCGGAGGTGACTTCGCCCGGCGAGCGGCCCTGCACGTTGGCCGATACCGCGATCGTGCGCTTGCCGTCCAGGTGCTGGATCTGTGCCGGGCCCTTGCTCATCGTGATCGTGGCGATCTGGTTGAGCGGCACCATCATGTTCGTGCCCGTCACCGCCACCGGCAGGTGCTCGATGTTGGAAGCGTCGATGCGGTCGTCCGGATGCAGGCGCACCGCGACGTCGCGCGCTTCGCCCGTGGGATCGACCCAGTCGCCAACCTCCACACCCGCGAACGCGACGCGCAGCGCCTGCGCCGCGTCACCCACCGAGATGCCCAGCTGGTTCGCGAGCCCGCGATCGAGCTCGATCTTCAGCTCGTCCTTGGGGTCGGTCTCCGAGAGGCCGACGTCGACCGCGCCAGGAACCTTCGCGACCTTCTCCATGAAATCCGTGGTCATGGCCATGAGCTTGCGCATGTCCGGCCCGTAGAACTGGATCTGCACGGGCTTGCGCGGCCCCTGGTTGAGATCGTCGAGCACCGTGTACTCGGCGCCGACGAGCTGCGAGAGCGATTTGCGGAGATCCTTGGCAACGTCCCAGGCCGTGCGCTTGCGATCAGTGCTCTTGCCGAGGTCCACGTATACGCGCCCGCCCGTGGCGTTCACCGAGCTGTTGGTGTTCCTGGTCTCGGGGATCGCGCGCGCGAGCTCCGCGGCCTTCTCGACCTTGAGCCTTGCGTACTCGAGACTCGCCGACGACGGCGTGCGAACGTCGATCGCGATGGTGCCGACGTCGGAGGCCGGCAGGAAGCTCGAGCCGCCGATGGTGACCTGCAGCAGGAGTGCGAGCTGGAGCGTGCACATCGCGAGGATCGCCATCCACCAGCGGTGGTGCAGCGCCCAGGCGATCACGCGGCCGTAGCGATCGGCCTGGTGGTCGAACCAGTCGTTGAACTTGTGGAGCCACTTCGAGATGCCCTTCTTCTCCATGTGGCGGTAGCCGACCGGGTCGCCCCAGTAGGCCGAGAGCATCGGGTCGAGCGTGAAGGAGATGAAGAGCGACACGAGCACCGAGGTCGCCACGGTCAGCGCGAACGGGCGGAACCACTCGCCCGCGCCGCCGCCCATGAACGCGACGGGAATGAACACCGCGATGATCGAGAACGTCGTCGCCGTCACCGCGAGGCCGATCTCCGCGGTGCCCAGGCGCGACGCCGACATTCGGTCGGCCCCGTTCTCCATGTGTCGCACGATGTTCTCTCGCACCACGATCGCATCGTCGATCAGCACCCCGATCGCCAACGAGAGCCCGAGGAGCGTCATGAAGTTCAGCGTGAAGCCGCACGCCCACACCGCGATGAACGCGGCGATGACCGACGTGGGCAGGGCCAGCGCCGTGATGAGCGTGGAGCGCCACGAGTTCAGGAATGCATAGACCACGAAGATCGTGAGACCCGCGCCGAAGATCAGCGCCTCGATCACGTTGCGCAGGCTGCTCTCGGCATCCTTGCCGCCGTCCTGCGTCACCTCGATCTTCGTTCCCTTGGGCAGGTTCTTGTTGATCCCGTCCATCATCTCGCGAACCTTGTTCGCGACCGTGACCGTGCTCGCATCGCGCGAGCGTGTCACCGAGATGCCGACGTTGGGGTTGCCGTTGCGCAGGCTGAAGCCCGACAACTCCGCGAACCCGTCCTCGATCGTGGCGACCTGCGCGAGGCGCACGACCTCGTTGCCACGCCGCTTGAGCACGACGTTCTCGAACTCGCGCGGCGATTCGATGCGCCCCACGAGACGGATGCTCTGCTCATCGAGCGGGCCTTTCACGCGGCCCACGGGCGCGGTGGTGTTCTGCAAGCGCAGCGCGTTCACGACGTCCGTCACGGACACGTTGTACTCGCGCAGCTTCTCCGCGCGCAGGAGCACCGAGAGCTCCCGGCGCAGCGCGCCTTGCACGTTCACCGTGGCCACGCCATCGATGCCGCGGAACTGATCGGAAACCACGTCCTCGGCCAGGCGCGAGATCTCCGCGTGCGTGAGCGTGGTCGACGACATCGCGAGCTGCATGATCGGCTGCGCCGAGGGGTCGATGCGCTGCAGGATCGGCTCGCGCATCTCGACGGGCAGCTTGTGGCGCACCGAGGCGATGGCGTTGCGGATCTCGTCGGACGCCTCGACCATGTTCTTCTTGAAGTTGAAGATGATGACGATCTGCACGCTGCTCTCGCGAGCCGTCGAGCGGATCTGGTAGACCTGCGGGATGCTGTTGAGCGACTTCTCGATGCGATTGAGGATCTCGCGCTCGGCGGTCTCGGGCGAGGCGCCCGGATAAGGAAGGACCACCACCATCACCGGCTGGTCGACGTCCGGGATCTGGTTCACCCGCAGCTTGGAAAGCGCGAGCATCCCCATGCACATCAGGGCGATGATGATGACGACCGTGGAAACCGGCCGGCTGATGGCGAAGTTGGAAAGGACCATGGCTTAGCTCTTCGGCTCGGCGGGGCTGTTGGTTTGGGTGGGCTTCGCCACGGGCGACGTGTTCTTCGCGGTCGCATCCGGCGTCGCCGCGCCCGGCGAGGCGCTCGCCACCACGGCCTGGCCATCCTTGAGGAGCGCGGTCGGGTAGCGGATCACCTTGTCGCCCTCGGCGAGCCCGCCCTTCAGCGGGAAGTCGCCGGTGCGCGGATCGCGCTCGCCTACCTTGATGTCGACCTTCTGCACCTTGTTGTCCTTCACGCGCCACGTCGAGGTCTTGTCCCCGTCGCGCACCACGGAAGTCGCGGGGAGCGTGAGGCTCGAGGTGGTATCCGTCTCGATGCGCCCTTCGCCGTAGAGACCGGCGAGCTTGGGTTGCTCCTTGCTGGTGAAGTCCACGAGCACTTCGACCTGGCGCGTCGTGGCGTTGGCCGCCGGATTCACGCGCCGCACCTTGCCGGCGAATTCCTGGTCGCCGTAGCCGTTCACGCGGAAGTTGACGCTCTGTCCGGCCTTCACGGCGCCGATCTGGTCGGCGGAGACGAGGCCCTCGAACCGCATGCTCGCCGGATCGATGACCTTCACGAGCTCCTTGCCGATCTGCGTGGTGTCGCCCGCGGAGACCTTGCGGTCGCTCACGACGCCATCGAAGGGCGCGCGCACTTCGGTGCGGGCGAGCTGCTGGCGCGCGGCGATCGCGCGGGCCTTGGCCGCTTCCGCGTCGCTCTGCGAATTGTTGCGCTTCACTTCGGCGTCATCGAGCGCCTGCGCCGAGGCCATGCCCGAAGTCCGAAGCGTCTTCATGCGGTCGTACGCGCGAACCGCCTGCTCGTGCGCCTGCACCGCGGAGCGGCTCGTGGATTCGGCCGAGGCGAGCGCATCGCGGATCGAGGTGTCGTCGAGCCGGACCAGGAGATCCCCCTTGCGGACCACGTCGCCGTTTTCCTTCAGCACCTGGAGCACCACGGCCGGCACTTCGGCGCGCAGGTCGGCGCGCCGTTCGGGCTGGACCGAGCCGGTGATCGACGGGCCGGAGGCCAGTGCCGTGTTCTTCACCGTGTGGACGTCTTCGGCGGAAAGGAGCAGCGGTTGTCCTGGAGCGGCCGGGGCGCCCTTTTGGGGGCCGGCGCCGGGGCCCTTGCCGCAGGCGGCGAGGGCGAGGACCAGGACAAGGGCGAGGGAATAGCGAACCATGGGCAGACTTTCGGATGTTCTTGTAGGTGGCGAGAGCGTACGGGCGGGGCCCCCGGGGGGCGAGGCCGGTACGACGAATTGCAGGATTCGGGGGATGAATTGTAGGCCATTCGGACCAGCCGCCGCCCGCACGTCCCGGCGCGCCCGAAGTCAACGCATTTAGTTACTTAAATGCCTAGGAGAACCGCCCCGCACGGGCCACTCTGGACACACACCTAGACTGTGAAGGACCACGCATGAATGCCGCTGACAACGACGTCGTCGCGAATACTGCCGCCGTGGGCAAGTTTTCGAAGTTCTACAACGCCATGAGAGCCGCCGGCCTGGTCGCCACCTACAAGGGCCCCGGCCCGTTCACGATCTTCGCGCCCACCGACGAGGCCTTCGACAAGCTTTTTCCCGACGGCGCCCTCCACGCGCTGCTGAAGGATCGCCCCCGGCTCACCTCGATCATCAATAACCACGTGGTGAACGGGACCCTGCTCGCGAAGGACATCCAGACCTCGGACGCGACCAGCGTGCAAGGCGACACCCTGGCCCTCGCGGCCAATGACGATGGCTTCACCGTCAACGGCGCGAAAGCAAGCTTCCAGGAGATCGAGTCGACCAATGGCGTCGTGCACGCCATCGACACGATCATGATGCCCAAGGCGTGAAGTAGCGCCTTCGCGTTACTGCACGGCCGAGGCGGCCTCCGGCACCCGCCCCGCCGGACGCGGATCGCGCGCCTCGTCGAAGCGGTCGATGGCCTCGAACATCTCGGTGCACAGCGATTCGAGCCCGCGCCCGGCCTCCGTGGGTTCCATGCGGCCATAGCGCGCCTGCATGACGGGGGACCCCACCGTTTCCGAAAGCTTGCGCAGCAGGCCGGATACCGTGGGTTGTGCGAGGGAGAGCTCTTCGGCGGCGCGCGTGACGCTGCCCAGTCGCAGGCAAGCCTCGAAGGCGATCAGCTGGGGAAGGAATCCGTGGCGGAAGTAGCGTCGATAACGCGGGCGGGACATTGGCGTCGCTCCAAAAGGTACGTTAGCCAAAGGTCTCGCTAACGAACCGGGCGACATGCCCAGCTAGCCGACCGTGCCGGAGCCCACCGGGCCCGAATTGACGACACGACCGCTAAAGCTACTCCCCTTTGAAGGGATGGCGCCCCGCTTTCGCGGAACACACGCTGCTTTTTAACTGACCTGGCCGGGGAACGCAAGTTCCCGGGACGCAGGTATTGCGAAACGCAATATCATTGCGAAACACAATGGCTGCATCGCGTTTCTCGATCCGGCCCCGGTAACGCGCCCCGGAGAATCTGCCGCATGGACATCTTCTCGACGCAGTTCCTTTCCTCGCTCGTTGCGATCGTCATCATCGACCTCATGCTCGCGGGCGACAACGCGATCGTGATCGCCCTCGCGGCGCGCAACGTTCCCGCCCACCTGCAGAAGAAAGTGATCGGCTGGGGTACCGTCGGCGCCGTCGCCGTGCGCAGCGCCATGACGCTCGTCGTCGTGTGGCTGCTGCAGATACCGGGCCTCATGCTCGTCGGCGGGCTCCTGCTGATCTGGATCGCCTACAAGCTGCTGCTGCCCGACGAAGGCGAAGGGGCCCACGGGGAGGCGGTGAAGCCGACCAGCTTCTGGGCGGCCATGCGCACCATCATCATTGCCGACGCGGTGATGGGCCTGGACAACGTGCTCGCGGTCGCGGGCGCGGCGCACGGCAGCTACGTGCTCGTGGTGCTGGGCCTGCTCATCAGCATCCCGATCGTGGTGTGGGGCTCGCAGTGGCTGCTCAAGTGGGTCGAGCGCTATCCGATCATCGTCTACATCGGCGCGGGCGTGCTCGCCCTGACCGCCGTGAAGATGATCCTCGCCGAGCCGGTGATCAAGGAATCGTTCGTCAGCAGCGAGCCCTTCCTCATCGCGTTCATCTACCTGGCGACGATCGGCGGCGTGCTCCTGGGCGGCTTCATCCACAACCACCGCCACCTCGAATCCCGCATCACGGCGCGCATCGCCGCGTTGAAGGCGCGTCCGCCCGAAGACTCTGGTTCGAACTCCACGAAAGGAAATGAGATGAAGAAGATCCTGGTTCCCGTGGGCGATGCCCGCAACACCGACTTCGCGATCCGGCGCGTGATCAACGAGTTCATGAACGATCCGGCGATGGAGGTGCACTTGCTCAACGTCCAGATGCCGCTGTCGCGCCACGTCTCGCAGTTCGTGCGCCAGAAGAATCGCGACGACTTCCACCGCGAGCGCGCGGAGATCGCGCTCGTCCCGGCGAGGAAGCTCCTGCAGCAGCACAGCATCCCCTTCACCGAGCACATCCGCCTGGGCGACCGCGCGCAGACGATCGCCGACGAGGCCAAGCGCCTGCAATGCGACCACATCGTCATGAGCACCGCGCGCAAGAATTCGCTCACGCGCATGCTCGAGAGCTCGACCACCAACCGCGTGCTCGAGCTCACCACCATTCCCGTGGAGCTCGTCGCCGGCGACGAGATCTCGAAGCTCGAGAAGTTCGGCGTGCCCGCGGGCATCGGTACCGCACTCGCGCTCCTCGTGGCCGCCGCCGTCGACTGACAAGGGCATCATGGCGCCACGGTAGCTCCGGCGGTGGGTGCACGCAGGCGCGCCGCCAGCATTCCCCAATCCAGGCGGCGCGTGGCGAGCATGCCGACGGCGAGGACACCGAAGACCAGCAGCGAGCCTGCAAGCAGCGCGTGGTCTTCGCTTCGCAGCAGGCCGAAGAGCGCGCCGTAGAGCGTCACGAAGAGGCCGAAGAACACACCGGTGCGGCCCCACATACCCAGCGGATGGCGCAGGTAAAAAGTGAGCAACGCCACGCACGCGGTCGCCGCCGAGAGATACGCGAGCTCGAAGGCAATGTGTTCGGCAAGCGCGATGAGCAGCAGGAAGAAGATCGCGAGCGCGCTTCCCACCAGCGCGTACTGCACGAGGTGCAGCCGCACGCCGGCGATGGCTTCGGCGAGCGCGAGTCCCGCGAAGGTGAAGAGCACGAACAGGAACCCGTACTCGGTCGCGCGGTACGAAAGGCTGTAGACGTTCACGGGATCGGCAAGCGCGAAGCCCGCGAAACGCTCGGCGAAGCGGAGCTTGCCGTTCTCGAAGGTCGGCTGCCAGGTCGGGCGCCCGCCCGTGGCGAAGTGCGTCGTCTTCCACGCCGCTTCGAAGCCCTCGGCGGTGACGCGCCTTTCATCGGGAGCAAACGCGCCGATGAACGAGGGATGCGGCCAATCCGACGTGAGACGCAGGGTCGTCGCGTCGCCAACCGGCGCGACGTTGAGGCTCTTCGTGCCATAGAGATCGAGCGAGAAGCGGAACGAGACCGGCTCGGCCGTGCGCGCCTTCTCGTAGTCACCGAGTTTCGATTCCAGCGAGAAATGCGTTTCGCTTGGGACGAACGTCTTCGTGCCCTCACCCCACGTCAACGGTGTCACGTTGCGCAGTCCACGCGCGTCGCTGGTCAGGAACATCACGGAGGCGGCAGTCCAGGTTCGGGAGACCGAACCCTCCTGCAATGGCTTCGCCGGCCATTCGAACTCGCCGGCGAAGGCGAGCGAAGCGCGATACAGCCGGATCGGGTAGATGCCGCGATGCAGCGTCTCGACGGGAACGCGGCCGGTGATTGCCAGCGTTCGCGGCGGGAAGTAATGGGTGGCGCAATCGCGCGTCACGGGCTCCCTGAGCGTGTGGTCCTTGCCGTCGCGCTTCACGAGGCGCTCGACCACGACGGTCTCCTCGCATTGCAGCGCGAGCAACGGCCCGACAACCGTCTGCAGGCTGCTCGACTCGCGCGCGAACTCGGTGGCGACGCTGGTGGCGCGCGCTTGCCGCTCCGAGACCTTGTTGCCCACGAGGGCGAGGGGAAGGAGCACCGCCAGCGCCACCGCGCCGATGGTCACTGCGCGCGCCAGAAGGGGAAATCGCATGTTCGCCTCGCCTTTGGAATGTCGAAGGAGGCCACGCTAGACCCCGAAGCTGGCGCGCAAGGGGAGCGACTATGGCGCAATCATGACAATCGGGCGCGGCATTCATCGTTCCGTCATGTTTCTGCAATGGCTGCGACAACTGGATGGCGTGCAATGGCGCAATGCTCACGCTTCCTCGCGACAACCCCGCGCCCTTCAGCCTCGACGCGGGCGTCATCTCCAACATCCTCCGGCACGCCCGGCCCCTCGGACATCACGAGGATCCCGCGACGCTGAACCTGGGTTTCGGATTCCTCTACTACGGCCTCGTGCGCACGCTGCGCCCGAAGCACATCGTCGTGATCGGCTCGGGCTTCGGCTTCAGCGTGGTGTGCCTCGCGCTGGGGCTCAAGGACAACGGCCGCGGCCAGCTCTCCTTCGTCGATCCGTCGTACTCGTTCGTGAAGGATGGGTTGCTGCGCACGGTGGGCGGCACCGCGCAGTGGAGCGAGCCCGATCGGGTGCGCCAGCACTACGGCCGCTTCGGCGTGGAGGACTGGGTCACGCACTACAAGATGACCAGCGAGCAGTTCTTCAACGCGTACCCCGATCATGGCCTGCCTTCGATCGGCCTCGCTTTCATCGACGGCAATCATTCGTACGACGACGTCCGCCACGACTTCCTCGCCGCGCTGCGCCACTCGAGCCGCGATGCCTACATGCTGCTTCACGACACGAACATCTACGTGCGGGAGCTGGTGCGCCACGCGGGAGTGAAGCGCTGGTTGAAGCGCGTGGGCGCCGACCGCAAGGCCTTCGAGATCGTCGATTTCCCCTTTGCCTCGGGCGTGGCGCTGGTGCGAGTGCTATGCGACGACTGGCAGCCCGCGGATTGATGGCCGTCGCGCTGCTCGCGGCGCTTTGCCTTGCGGCCTTCCTGTTCTGGCGTCACTACTGGTTCTTCCGCGATCCGCAGCGCACGCCGCCGGCGGAAATCGGGCTGGTGAGCCCGGCCGACGGCACCGTCGTCTACGTGAAGGATGTCGCCCCCGGGGCCGACGTGGTGTCGATCAAGCAGGGCCTCAGTGCGACCGTGAAGGACATCACGCGCGAAGACTCGTCGCAGCGCAAGATCGTGATCGGCATCTTCATGAGCCCGTTCGATGTGCACTACAACCGCGCGCCGCTCTCCGGGAAGGTCGCCTTCGTGCGCCGACATCCGGCGATCGGCAGCAACGTGAGCATGACCGCGATGCACTGGCGCAGCATGCTCGGCATCGAGCCGCGCTACTCGGGAAGCACGCACATCGTGCAGAACGAGCGCGCGGTCACGCGAATCGAGGCTGAATATCGCGGCGGCGAGCTGCCGCTGTACGTCGTGCAGATCGGCGCCCTCACCGTGAACGGGATCGACAGCTACTTCGCGCCGGGAACAAATGTGGAGCGGGGAGCCACGTTCGGGATGATTCGCGTGGGTTCGCAGGTCGACCTCGTCGTGCCCTGGCGCGAGGGTTTCGAGGTGCGCGTGAAGCCCGGTGACCGGGTCACGGCGGGGGAATCCATCCTGCTTCGATAGGCGGGCGCCGGCTGCTATTTTTTTGGGCAGCGTGGGCACGGCTGCCGGTTCACGGCTACCATCGTGACCATTACGTTACGGCCTCGAGAAAGACTCATGGCGAAACCGAACTACGCGTTCCAGAAACGCCAGCGAGAGCTGGCCAAGAAGCAGAAGAAGGAAGCCAAGAAGCAGCAGAAGGCGGCGGAGAACCAATCCGCGGTCCCCGAGGGAACGGACGACGCCGCCGAGGCGACGCCCCCGGCCGACGAACCGGCCGATCCTCCCAAGCCCTAGCCCGCTCCAGTTTCGCGGTTGCCGCCCTGGGCGAGCTACTTCACGCCCAGCACCAGGTTCACCGCGTCCACCAGACCACTCAGCTTGAACGGCTTGCTCACGTAGCCGTCGGCGCCTGCGACCAGGCCTTCGGCCACGTCGGCCGGTGTCGCCAGGCCCGTCACCATGATCACGGGCAACGCGTTCAATTGCGGATGCGCCCGGATCGCCTGCAGGATGGTGAGGCCGTTTGCGTCGGGCAGCTCGCGATCGAGCAGCAGGACGTCGATCTCCCCGCCCCGCCGCAGCGCCGCGTTGATTTCCGCCTTGGTCGTGGCCCAGCGCACCTCGAAACCGTACGTCATCAGTACATCGATGAGGAGCTGGCCGAGGTCGGGATCATCCTCGATCACCTGCACCACGTACTGCGTTCCGTTCTTGCGGGCGAGGCGCACCGGCGATTGCTTGGTGAAGCTCACCATGAAGCCGCGGCTCGCGAGTGTGGCCGTGCCGACGACGGCTTCGCTCTCGGCCTGCGCGACTTGTGCTGGCGACGGCGCGGGCGTGCCGACGCTGATCAGCGTGAAGTCTTCGGTCACGAGCCGGCCTTCGAAGCTTGGAACTGGCGCGCAAGCGCGACGGCGCCTTTGACGTGCAAGCGATTCAGTCCTTTGAGGTTCGCCTCGGTGAAGCGACGACCTGCGGGGCTTTCGAAGAGCGCCAGGCCGCTTTCGATATCGGCATCGCTCAAAGGGCGCAGCGCGTAGGCAGCGCGACCGCCGGCTGCCGGCCGGAGGGTTCCAACAAGCCGCGGCCGTTCCGATTCGAGCTGCCGGCGAAAGGTGTCGAAGTTGGCGGGCTGGTCCGGATATGCCGCGACCCAGATGGCGTATCCCGCGCTCGCCTGGATGTTGATCATCATGTCGATGAAGAACTCCGCCATCATCCCGGCCTCCGAGATCCGGCGGCATCGGTCCATACGTTCCGCCGAAACCGTTGCGAGATAGTCCTTCTCCGCGGCATCGCGGGCCTTGTCCATGGCCGCGCGGAACTCGACCTGATGCGCGGCCTGGGCCGCCACGAAGCGGCGGCCATGCGGAGCGTCGAACCACGCCGTGAGCGTGTTGACGTCTCCAGGCTGCAGGGTCTCCGCCAGCATGCTGTGCACCTCATCGCGGATTGCTCGACTCGAATAGAGCGTGTCGATGGCTGTCCTGAGTCGTTCGCGCGTCCCGGTGTCCAGCTTCGGACCGGGCCGATCGGGAGCGTCGAGGGTCATGTTCATGAGCGGCGCGATCGGGATGACGGCAGGGTTGAACCCAGAGAGGTCCAGTAGCCGATCGATCTCGCCGGTTGCCGGTTGCGCCAGGGCCGCGGTTGCCGCGACTGCAAGCAACCCGGCCAGCAACACGCGCAGGCGCCTCACCGCTATTTTCCCCAGCTATCGCGCAGCGTCACGATCCGCGTGATGTCCTTCCCCGCGCGGAAGTACCCATGACGCTCGAACTGCAGCGCTTCCCCTTCCTTCGCGGTCCCGAGTGAAGGCTCGACGTAACCGCGTATCACCTTCAACGAATCCGGATTGAGATCCTTGAGGTAGTCGCCGGAATCCTTCCCCGGATGGCTCACCTTGAAGAGCCGGTCGTAGAGCGTGACATCGCGGGCGAGCGCGGCCTTCGCGCACAGCCAGTGGATGACGCCCTTCACCTTGTAGTTGTCCGCGCCCGGCGTGCCCGACTTCGAATCGGGCATGTATTCGGCCTGCACTTCGACGACCTTGCCGGAAACGTCCTTGCTGAATCCCGTGCAGCGAATCACGTACGCATATTTCAGGCGCACGGTGCTTCCCGGCGAGAGCCGGAAGAAACCCTTCGCCGGATACTCCATGAAGTCGTCGCGCTCGATCCACAGCTCGCGCGAGAAGGGCACCGCGCGCGCGCCCCACTCCTTCTTCTGCGGATGGTTGGGCGGATGCGACTCCTCGCCGCCGCCCTCAGGATAGTTCGTGATGACGAGCTTCACCGGATCGAGCACGGCGATGCGCCGCGGCACGGTCTCGTTGAGGACCTCGCGCACGCAGTCCTCGAGTACCGAGGGTTCGATCCACTGGTCGGCCTTCGAGACGCCAACGCGTTCCATGAAGAGGCGGATCGCTTCGGGCGGATAGCCGCGCTTCCTCATGCCGACGATCGTGGGCATGCGCGGATCGGCCCAGCCGTCGACGTGCTTCTCGTCGACGAGCTGCTTCAAGTAGCGCTTGCTCATGACCGTGTAGGTCAGGTTCAGGCGCGCGAACTCGATCTGCTGCGGGAGCGGCCGCTGCAGCAGCCCGAAGGAAGCGATCTTCTCGAGCACCCAGTCGTAGAACGGCCGCTGGTCCTCGAACTCGAGCGTGCACAGCGAATGCGTGATGTTCTCGAGCGCGTCCTCGATCGGGTGCGCGTACGAGTACATCGGATAGATGTGCCACTTGTCGCCCGTGCGATGGTGCTCGGCGTTCTTGATGCGATAGAGCGCCGGGTCGCGCAGGTTGATGTTGGGCGAGGCCATGTCGATCTTCGCGCGCAGCACGTGCGTGCCGTCGCCGTGCTTGCCGCCGCGCATTTCGTCGAAGAGCTTCAAGTTCTCGTCGACCGAGCGGGCGCGGAAGGGCGAGTTCTTGCCGGGCTCCTGGAACGTACCGCGATTCCTCACCACCTCGTCGGCGCTCTGCGAATCGACGTAGGCGTCGCCGTGCTTGATGAGCTCCACGGCGAACTCGTACATCCAGCCGAAGTAGTCGCTGGCGTGGTACAGGTTCTCGTCGTTCTTTCCCCAGTGGAAGCCGAGCCAATGAACGGCGTCGAGGATGCCGTCGACGAACTCCTGCTCTTCCTTCTCCGGGTTCGTGTCGTCGAAGCGCATGTGGCACACGCCGCCGTACTCCTCGGCGAGGCCGAAGTTCACGCAGATCGACTTCGCGTGTCCTACGTGAAGGTAGCCGTTGGGTTCGGGCGGGAAGCGCGTGCGGATCTTCGCGGGGTCGGCACCCGCAGCCGCGTGCGCGGCGGCGAGGCCCGGTTCGCCCGACCAGCGGCGTTGGGCGTAGGTGCCCTTCGCGAGGTCGGCGTCGATGCGTTGCTTGATGAAGTTCGAGGAACTGGCCGTCTCGTTGGCGGTCTTGTCAGGCATTGACTCGTGGGGATAGGGGCGAAAGTCCTATTCTGCCCGAGACCCGGACAACGGTAGAATCAATCCCTATGGCCAATAACGAGATGCGCGGGGAATACCCACTGCGCCGGGGGTTCGGCGCGGTGCTGGCATGCGCGCTCATGCTCCTCGGTACGACGGCGCACGCCGCCTCCTCGGGCGTGCACCTGACGCCGCGCCTCACCAGCGTCGAAGGCGGCACTTCCCAGATCTTCTCCGTTCGACTCTTCGACGCCGCCGGTGGACCCGCCGCGGGCGAAACGGTCACGTTCACCAACGACGCCTGCGGCCTGTTCCCGGGCGGCGGCTATTTCGAGGACGTCACCTCCGACCCGGGCGGCGTGGCCAACATTTCGTTCACCGCCGATCCGCTCGGCGGCGTGGTGTGCGATGTCACCGCCACGGCGGGCCCCGCCTCCGTGCGCTTCGAGGTCGTCACCTACACCACGTCGCAGATCGAGATCGTTCCCGCCACGCCCGCGACGCGCCCCGCGCCCGGCCAGCCCTACCTGCTGAGCGCCGCGGTGCGCATGGGCCAGTACACGCTCTACAACCTCGAGGTCTCCGTGCGCGTGCTGCCCGACCAGGCCGTCACCGCGTTCTTCCTGCCGCCCTCGAACGCCGTGAGCGCGAATACCGGGCAGAACGGCACCGTCGCATTCACGGTGCAGCCCGATTCGAACGTCGGCACCTACGACCTCGAGCTGCGGCTGGGTGACTACACGCGCATCGTCACCATCTACTTCAACGCGGGCTTCAACCACCAGGGTCTTTGGTGGGTCGGCGAGAGCGAGAACGGCTGGGGCGTGACCGTCGTGCAGCACGGCGACAAGCTCTTCGTCGTGTTCTTCACCTACGACCTGGTGGGCAATCCGATCTGGTACGCGATGCCCTCGGGAGCGTGGACGACCGGAGGTGCCGGCTTCACCGGGCAGCTCTATCTTTCACGGGGTTCGCCCTTCCACTCCGCGTACAACGCCGCCGCTTTCGATCCCAGGCCCGTCGGGTTCGCGAAGTTGAACCTCACCGATCCGGCCGCGATCTCGCTCGAGTACACGATCGACGATATCTCCGACGTGAAGCAGCTCACGCAGTTTCCGTTCGCGGAAGGCCCGCCCAGCGACCCGCGCTTCGACGACATGTGGTGGGGCGGCGAGAGCATGAACGGGCAGGGCGTCGCGGTCCTCCAGCGCGAGCAAGCGCTCTTCCTGCTGCTGTTCGCCTACCGCGATAACGGCTCGGCCCAGTGGTTCTCCATGCCCAGCGGCACCTGGACCACGCCGACCACGTACGAGGGCCGCATCTACCGCACGGTCGGATGGCCGTGGCTGGGGCGCGTTTACCTGCCCGAGCGCCTCGAGGTGATCGACGTGGGCTCGTATCGCTTCCGCACGCTGCCCAACGGCACCGCGGCGCTCGACTACACGATTGACGGCCGCTCGGGCTCGCTCGCCCTCTCCCGCTTCCCCTTCTAGCGACTCAACCATGTCAACGATTCATTCCGCCACGCTTGCCGCCCTCGTCATCGCCGCCTTTGCGCCTGCCGCGTTCGCGCAGGGCAAGGACTTGACGAAGACCGATCCCAAGTTGTTCGCCTCGCTCCAGTGCCCGCAGGCCGTCTCGGGCGCCGTGACGGAAAGCATCCACGCGAAGGTCATGGCGCCCTGGGATCTCGTTCCCGCCAAGCAAAAGCGGGATTTCCCGGTGGAATCCATGACGATCGAGCAGATCGGTCCCAAGGAGGGAAGCCGGGTGACCTGCCGGTATGCGGGCGTGGATTCGACGTTGCAGGTGGTTCTTCCGAAGAACTGCGAGGCCAAGCTGGTGGGTCCCTGGAGCGGCCCGTCCTCGCAAGTCGGCGCTACGCGCGTGCCCGCGCCGACGGGTGCGGGCGCCGCCTCGAACGTCTGCAAGCCCGGCGTCGCGGAACAAGTGGGCACGCAGCGCTTGCCGAGCCGGCCTGCCCCGTGCGTCGTGGAGTGCGTCATGGGGAAGAAGCCCACGTAACCTTTCGCGCCCTTCGGGGCGCGGCTCAGGTGTTAACCTCGCGCTCTTTCGATCGCGAGATTCCACGATGCTGAACTCCTACAGGGCGGCCGCGCTCGCGGCCGTCGTTGTCCTCTCCGGCTGCGCGCAGACCAGCGAGTCGCCGGCCGCACCCGCATCGCAGCGCGTGCGCGCGCTTGCCGAGCAGGCCTACCAGCGCGAGCTCGACCTCAATCCCGTTTTCGAAACGCTCTTCGTCGGCCGCGGACCGCGCATGGCGCGCGCAGGTGTGGTGCCCACGGAGGCGAACGTCGAGAAGCAGCGCACGCTGTATCGCGACATCGAGCGCGAGCTCGCGACGATTCCGCTCGAGGGACTCTCCGAGACCGATCGCAACACGCACGAGGTCCTCGCGCGGCGCGCGCAGGCCGAGCTCGCCCGCAACGACTTCCCGTTGCGCGCGATCCAGCTGCTCAATCCGGGACGCGGCGTGCATTCGGGACTCCTGTTCCTCGCGAGCACGGCGCAGCCGCTCGCGAATGAAGCCGAGTTCGAAGCGTGGCTCCAGCGGGTCGAGGCGAGCACGGGCAACTTCGAGCAGGCGAAGCTCGCGTTGCAGCAAGCGCAGAAGAAGGGCTGGACGCAATCGCGCGTGCTGGTCGAGCGGGCACTCGGGCAGATGCAGGCGATCGCCGCGAAGCCCGGCGACCAGGGGCCGCTGTGGGGTCCGATCGCGCGCTATCCCAAGGACGCGAGCGAAGCGAAGCGCGCCGACTTTGCGAAGCGATATCGCGCCGTGCTCGACACGAAGTACCTGCCGGCGATGCGCGAATACATGGCGTACGTTCGCGACGAATATCTTCCGCAGGCACGCACCACCACCGGCATCGGAGCGCTGCCTGGAGGTGACACCGCGTACCGCTCGCTCGTGCGCGTGCAGACCACCACCGAGCTCACCCCAGAGAAAGTGCACGAGATCGGGCTCGCGGAGGTCGCCCGCGTTCGCGCACAGATGCTCGGCGTGGCGCGTGGCCTCGGTTTCCGCGGCGACATCAAGGAATTCAGCGCCTGGCTCGAATCGAACCCCGCGGTCTATCCGTTCACGACGCCCGATGCGGTGCTCGTTTACCTGCGCGGCGTGCATGCGCGCGTGGTGCCGCAACTGCCGAAGCTCTTCAAGCGCGTGCCCAAGGCGGGATTCGAGATTCGCCTCGCCGATCCTGAAGTCGCGGCATCCGCCTCGGCATCGTATCTCTCGCCCTCGGCCGATGGCACGCGCCCGGGCCAGTTCACGATGCCCGTCGTCGATCCGAAACGCATCGCCTCCTTCGGCCTCACGGCGCTGCTGCTTCACGAGGGCATGCCTGGACATCACCTCGACATCGGCCTCAAGCGCGAGCTCGACCTGCCTTCGATTCGCAAGGTCTTCGGCGTGACGGCGTACAGCGAAGGCTGGGGCCTGTATGGCGAAAGCCTCGGCCACGAGCTGGGCGTGTATGACGATCCCTGGGCGCTGATGGGTCGCTACCAGGGCGAGCTGCACCGCGCCGCGCGACTGGTCGTCGACACGGGCATGCATTCGAAGGGATGGACGCGTGAGCAGGCGATTCGCTACCTCGTCGAGGAGCGCGGCCAGACCCAGCGCGATGCGACGGTCGCGATCGAACGTTACATGTCCGATCCCGGCCAGGCGCTCGCCTACAAGATCGGCGAGCTCGAGATCCTCGCGTTGCGCGACGAAGCGAAGAAGAAGATGGGCGCGCGCTTCGACATCCGTGAATTCCACGAAGCCGTGCTGGGCGAGGGTGCCTTGCCGCTTCCGTTGCTGCGCCGCCGCGTGGAGGCGTGGGCGCTCCGCTAGGGCTTCACCACCTCGCGCATGCACGATTCGAACGCCAGCAGCCGGATCGTGAACTTGCTGCACACGAGCTGGTTGGCGCCGAGGGATTCGACGTCGGCCTCGCGCCGCTCCTTCGCGATCGCGAGCAATTCCTCGGCTTCGCGAGGGTCGCCGCGCTGGCGCACGATCTCCGCGATCGGCACGAGCGCCTCGCCCATGCCCTGCAGCATGAGCGGGGTTTGCTGCTCATAGCGCAAGAGGCGTTGGCGGAGCTCCGTGAGGATCTCCGTTGAAAGGCGAACGCCGAGCGGTCCCTCGGGCTCAGGCTGGCCGAGGCGGCCGAGATTGGTGACGATCACCATGCGCGCGCGGTAGTCGTTCGAGGAATGCGCGGGCGAGTCCACGTTGGCGTCGAGCGCGGCCTCGAAGGCCGCGATGGCATCGGCCTTCCGACCGGCTTCGAGCAGCGCGACCGCGTCGTTGTTGCGCAACCGGTGACGCCCCGCCCAGGCCGCGAAGTCGGTGGGGAACTCGGCCTGCACTTGCGCAAGGGCCACGTTGGCTTTGAGGGGCTTGCCCTCGAGCCACGTCGCTTCCGCGAGGCACTCGAGCGCGGGCATCACCTTCGCCGGATCGCGCGCGCCCATCGCCTGCTGGAGCGCGACCGCACAGAGCTCGGCGGCCTTCGTGTATTCGCGCTTGTTCCACGCATCGGTCGCGCGCGTGATCGATTCCTCCCATTTCTTCGGCGGGAACCACTGTTCGCAGCCGGCGAGGAGGAAGAGCAGGAGGAGAGCTGCGGCGAATCTCAAGGAAGGAAGGCTTCGGTGCGGTAGGCGAGACCCAAGGATACGAAGCGATCGGCGTTCGCGCCAGCCCTTACTGATCGAGTTCCTTGCGCGCATACGCGGCCACGGGAAGCTGGACGAGGTCCAGGAAGCGCTCCGTGTTGCGCTGCGTGCGCGTCGTGGACATCGTTCCGCCGTAGAAGCCATCGGCAAGAACCCGGGCCAGGTTGAGGCTGATTCCGAAATAGACATCGCGCGAGCGCGTGGCGCTCACGCCCTGAGAAGCGTCGTAGCCGCGCGTGCCGTATCCCACGCTGACCTCGAGGTAGCGGGTGAGCGGATTGTCGCGAAGGGCGGGCAACGCGTCGGCCTTCGCCACGAGCAGGTAGCGCTGGCCCGAATAGTCGCCAAACGGATCCCAGTCGCTCGAGTGTGTCGATTGCTTGTACGCAATCCGGAAGTCGACGAGCTTGTCGAACCCGGGTTGCGCTTCCATGACATACGCAAACACGGCGCCCACGCCGTTGGCGATGAAATCCTCGCGGCTGAATTTGTACTGCTTCGAGAAGCCGTCGACGATCTCGACGCCCGCCATCACGCCAAAGGCGGTCCAGGTGGCGAGCGTGCGGGACGCCTTCGCATCGTTGCCCATCCATTCGAAGACCGGCGTGAGGATCCGGGCGGATGCGTACGTGGTGTAGAGGTGGCCGAGCTTGTCGACGCCTCCGTAGGGCGTGTCCTTGCCGAACCAGCCTTCGCTTTCCGACCTGAAGTGGCTGGTGAGCCCATCGCTCCACCACTTCTGCGATCCGTAGAGCGCGACGCCCGCGGTGAATCCGCCGATCAACCCGACGTTGCGCCAGGTGGGATCGGGCTTCTCGGGTGCGAGCGGTGGGGGCGAAGTCTCGGTGGCTGCGATCGCACGGGCTTGTGCGAGCAGGCGGCCGTACTCGGGAAGCTGCGCTGTCGCGAGGGCGGGAACGAATCCCGCCAGGACTCCGGCGAGGATCCGGAGCCGCATGGCGCCGCTATCGCGATCGCGACTGCATCTGGTTGATCCAGTCGGCCGGGATCGCGAAGTTCAGGTTCTGGCCGTACTTGTGCTGGAACGTGACGATGCCCACGAGCTGCGCCGAGGCGTTGAACAATCCGCCACCGCTCGATCCGGGCGAAATCGGCGCGGTCGTCTGGATCACCGGGCCGTTTCCGGATTCGCGCAGCGACGAGACGATGCCTTCGCTGATCGTGAGCTCGAGTCCGTGCGGCGCGCCGATCGCGAACACCCTCTGCCCGGTACGAACCGTCGTGACGGTGCCCAGCTCCACGGGAGACGCATCGAGGCCCGCGACCGAGAGCTTGCACAGGTCGTACTCTTCATCGGCCTGGCTTACGGCCGCGTTGTATTCGTACTGGCCGACCTTCACCGTGAAATTCGAGCCGCCGTTGGTGACGTGGCAGTTGGTGATCACCACGCCGTGCGAGATCACCACGCCGCTGCCCTGGCCCACGGGCTTGCCGGAGGCGTCGGACACCTTCACGCGCGCGATGCTTGCCGACACGGCACCGAAGACGTCCTCGGCGGTTCCTCCTCGCGGTGCGGTGCTCGGCGGCAGCGGTGTCGGTGCCGCCTCGGGCGCGGCCGAAAGGATGAGCTCGTTGTTGGTCTTCACCGGCTGCGTCTCGACGACCTTGGGCGGCGGCTTCGATCGCGACGCCGACCAGGCGACGAAGAGGAACGCGAGCACGAGGAATGCCGCACCCCACTTGAAGAGCGGGCGCGACATCAATGCCGCGAAGCGTTCCTTGATGTCGCCATCGCCATCGTCGTGGCTGGTTTCACGCACGGGCGCGCGCCGTGCGCGCGGATCGGGTGGCAACGTGTCGTCGTAGTCCGCGCGGCGATCGACGCTGGAAAGCACGAAGTACGCTTCGCGAATGCTTTCGCGCGAGGTTGGATCGGCTTCGGGCTTCTCGCGCATCTCGGCCATCTTTTCGCGATATGCCGACTCGATGTCCACGAGCGAAGCATCGCGGGTGATTCCGAGGACCTGGTAGTAGCTTCTGGGCATGGTTTACGGGGCCTTGGGGGCCGGAGTTCCGCGGGTGCGCATCTGCGCGATCGCGGTCGCAGGCAACGCGGCGTTGGTCGCGCCCCGTTGACGGCTGGTGAGCACGCCGACCAAGCGGCCGTACGCGTCGAAGAGGGCTCCGCCGCTCGCACTGGCGGCAACGGGCATCGAGATTTCGAGTACGCGGCCCGCTTTCAGTTCCTTGATCGTGCCCTCGATCACGGACAGGTCGGTGCCCTGGTGCTGCCCGACCGCGAAGACCTTGTCGCCCGCCTTGGGCTCCTCGGCGCTCGCGGCAAGCCCCGCGACTTCCATGCGCGGTACGCTCAGGCGGCACAGGTTGAGGTCTTCATCGGTGACGACGAGCGTGGCGGGCAATGATTCGGCGCCGATGCGCGCGACGATCTGTCCGCCGGCGGGAAGCCCATGGCACGTCGTGACGATCGCATCGGGGGCCACCATGATCCCGCTGCCCATCGGGACCGCGGTCCCGGACACTTCATACGCGACGATTCGCGCGACGGAAGGCGATGCGAGCGCGAGGATTTCCTTCGCGTTGCGTTCCTTCGGCGGCGGCGGGGGCGGCGGCTTCGGCGTTTCGGGCTCGGCGGGCGGCGCTTCCTTCACGGCGACATTCTTCGGCGTCGTCGCCTGGCGCCAAGCAATCAGCCCAACGAGGAGCAGTGCGACGGCGCCGACACCGATCCAGATCAAGGGACGGCGCTTGCGGTCTTGCTCGTCATCCTCGGACTCGAGCACGAGGTCCGGTGCCGGGCGCGTCATGGCTTCCGCGCGTTCTTCGCGCGTGACGAGCGAGGCGTCATACGATTCGCGTTCACGGGGCTGGCAGAGGATGTGATACGCCTCGCGGACGAGCGCGATCTCGTTGGGATCGGCATCGGGCTGCTTGTCGAGCGCGGCGAGGCGCTTCTTGTAGGCGACGCCAATATCGATCGCCATGGCATCGCGGGGAACCCCCAGGATGTCGTAAAGCGAGCGCTTTTTCGTCGGCGTGCGAGCAGCCATGCCCGCATCATAGAATAAAACGATGAAATCCCTCCTACACGCACTCCCGGGCCTGGCTGCCGCACTCCTCTTGTTTGGCTGCGCGACCCCCTTCGACCTGCAGGGCCACCGCGGTGCGCGCGGCCTGGCGCCCGAAAACACGTTGCCGGCTTTCGCCACCGCGCTCACGGTGGGCGTGACCACGCTCGAGCTCGACGTCGGCGTTACGCGCGATGGCGTGGTCGTGGTGCATCACGACCCGACGCTCAACCCCGACATCACGCGCGGACCGGACGGGAAGTGGCTCGAGACTCGCGGGCCGGCCGTGCATGCGCTGACGTACGAGGAACTGGCGCGCTATGACGTCGGCCGCCTCAAGCCCGGCACCAACTATGCGAAGGGTTTGCCGAAGCAGGAGCCGGCCGATGGCGCGCGCATTCCCACGCTCGAATCGCTGTTTGCGTTGGTGAAGCGCGCCGGCAACGATCGCGTGCGCTTCAACATCGAAACCAAGATCTCGCCGCTCGAACCCGCGACCACACTTCCTCCCGAGCCGTTCGCGCGCAAGCTCATCGATGAAGTGCGCCGCGCGGGCGTGGCCTCGCGCACGACGATCCAGTCGTTCGACTGGCGCACGCTCGCCGTCGTGCAGAACGAAGCGCCGGACATTCCGACGGTGTATCTCTCGACGCCGCGCACGCTGGCACCCGTCGAGGGCAAGCCCACGCCGTGGACGGCCGGCCTCGATCCCGCGGCTTTCGGCGGCTCGGTACCGAAGATGGTGAAGGCTGCCGGCGGAAAGATCTGGTCGCCCAACTACACGGCGCTCGACGAGGCGATGGTCAGCGAAGCCCACGCGCTGGGGCTCAAGGTCGTTCCGTGGACCGTGAATGATCCGGAGGCGATCGCGAAGGTGATCGGCATGCGCGTCGACGGGATCATCTCGGACCGGCCCGACCTGGTGCGCGAAGCCCTGAAGAAGTAGAAAGTAGAGGGGTCAGATCCTTTGACTTTTCCTTGATGAAAAACCGTTCCAATGGACTACCTTGCACCACACACTCATTCCTGAGTTCCGACGTCGAACAAGGTAGTCCATTGGAACGGTTTTTCATCAAGGAAAAGTTAAAGGATCTGACCCCTCTACTTTCCTTCTAACCGAAGCGGTAGCAGTCCATGCCCAGCGACCCGAGGTCGTAGGCGAGGTCGATGCGCGAGGCGGGCAGGCCGCCCGCGCCGAGGGCCGCGAACAGCGGGACGAAGTGCTCCTCCGTCGGATGCGCGCGCGCCGGCTCGGGGGCGCGGCGGCGATAGTCGGCAAGCGCATCGAGTTCGCCCGCCGCAAGCCGTGCGGCGACCCACTCGTTGAACGCCACGGACCACGGGAACGGTTCCTTTGCCACGCGGTGCCAATCGAGCTCGCGCAGGTTGTGCACGACGCCCCCGGAGCCCAGCACGAGCACGCCTTCATCGCGCAGGGGTGCCAGCGCGCGCCCGAGTGCCAGGTGATGGGCTGCGCCGCGCCGCGATTGCACCGAGAGTTGCGTCACGGGAATGTCGGCCGAGGGATACATCCAGAGCAACGGGACCCACGCGCCGTGGTCGAGGCCGCGCTGCGGATCGATGCGGCCTTCGAGATTCGCGTCGCGCAGCAGCGCATCGACGCGCGCGGCAACGTGCGGCGCACCGGGTGCCGGATAGTGGATCTCGTAGAGCTCGGGCGGAAACCCGGAGAAGTCGTGGATCGTGCGCGGCGGATGGGCCGAGGAAACCATCGGGGCATCCGTGTCCCAGTGGGCCGAGACCACGAGGATCGCCCTGGGTTTGGGCAACGCATCGGCAATCGCGCGCCAGGCGTGCGTGAAGTAGCCCTCGTCGGCGGCCAGCGTGGGCGCGCCGTGGGAAACGAACAGGGCGGGAAGGCGATCAGGCATGAACCGGTTCGACCTGCGCCCGGCCGCGGCGTTCGTTCACGAATGCGAGGAACCCGAGTGCGGCGATGAAGAACACGCCCGTGAGCAACATGGCGAGGCGATGGTTGCCGTCCGTGGCCCAGGACACGGCGCCGTACGTGACGGGCCCGAGAATGGAGGCGAGGCGCGTGGCGACACCCCACAGGCCGAAGAACTCGCCGCTGCGATCGGGCGGCGAGAAGTACGCCACGAGCGCGCGGCCCGCCGATTGCGACGAGCCCATGCACAGGCCCGCGAGATTCGCCGCCACCCAGAAGAGCGCGGTCGTGGTCGAGGCGTACGCGACCGCCGTCATCACCACCCAGCCCACGATCGTGATGCGCAGCGCCATGACCTTGCCGATGCGATCCTGCGCGTAGCCGAAGCCGAAGGCGCCGAGTGCGGCCGTCACGTTGACCACGAGGATCAGCATGATCGTGTCCTGCGTCTTGAAACCCATCACCTGCTCGGCGTAGATCGCGGCGAGCGTGATTACGGTGGCGACACCGGCCTGGTAGCACGTGCCGCAAGCGAAGAGCATGAGGAGGTCGCGATAGCCGGCGGCTTCGCGCGCCGTTCGCACGAGCCGCGCCCAGGCCTGCGCGGCCGTCGTGGCCTTCGGCGCGGGAACGGCGCGTTCCTTCAACAGCAGGAAGGTGGGCGCGGAGGCGAGCGCGAACACGACCGCGGTGATCAGCATCGTGCCCTGCACCGCGAGCGAGGTCGTGGAGCCGCGCGATTCGGCCGTCATCACCCACGCGAGGCACAGTGCCAGCGCGATGAGCCCGCCGATGTAGCCCCAGCTCCATCCCCAGCCGGAAACCTTGCCGAGCGATTCGGGCCGCGCGAGTTCCGGCAGGAACGCCGCCGCGAGATTCTCGCCGAGCGCATAGGCGACGTTCGAGACGATGATGAACACGATCGCCCACTCCACCATTCCGGGTCCGGACCTCGCGAGCGCCGCGGTGCCGACGACGCAGACCACCGTCGTCACGAACAGCGCGCGTTTCTTGGCCGCGTGCGCGTCGGCCCATGCGCCCACGAGGGGACCGAGCACCATCACGAGTGCGTAAGAGATCCCGAGCCCGGCCGTCCACGCGAAGGTGGCCCAGGGCGCCTTCTGCGCGACGACGGAAACGAAATAGGCATTGAAGACCGCCGTGAGGACGACGGTCGTGTATCCCGAATTGGCGAAGTCGTACATCGCCCAGCCGAAGACTTCCCGGCGGGCAACGCCGGGGTTCAGCGCAGAGCGGTTTTCGCCGGAGGCTTCCATGGACCCATCGTCTTGAGCAGCGCCTGCGCTTCTTCGAGCGCACGGTCGCGGTTGAGCCGCAGGTCCTCGAGCGTCACCGGGACGGGCTTTTCCGGAACCACGCCTTCGCCCTCGATGCGCTTGCCGTTGGTGAACCGGAATCCGATTTCGCTGTACGCGAGCTCGCCGCCGCCGGGAATGGCCGAGTAGCCGAGGAAGCCGAGCAGGCATCCGCAGGTGGTCTCGCCCATGATCGTGGCGCGCCCCTCGGCCTGCATCGCGCCGGCGAAGTACTCGCTGCCGCTGCCGCTCGCCGCATTGACGAGCACCACGACCGGACCGAGGTAGGCATCGGGGCCGCCGTCGACGATCTGCTTTAGCTTGATCACCTCGACCGTGCCGAAGAAGAACCCCACGGCCTGCCCGCTGCGGGTGAGGACGCGGCCGACGTCCGTCTTCGCGGGGAAGAACCGGCGCAGCAGGTTGGTCACGGCCAGCAGCGAGCCGCCCGGATTGCCGCGCAGGTCGATCACGATGCCCGGCGTGTCCTTGAGTTCGCGCACCGCCTGCTCGCTTCGATCGGCGGTGAAGCCGGTCCATTGCGTGAGGCGGATGTAGCCGAGGCCTGAGGGGAGCACGCGATGGTTGGCAAGGGCGGCCGTGGAAGTGCGACGCCGCTTGAGGGTGACGTCCATCTTCGTGCCGTCGATGCGCTCGAACGTGAACGACGCCTTGGAATCCAGGTCGCCCGCGACGATCCGGCGCACCGCGCGAAAGTGGCGCGAGCGATCGGTCGAATCGACCCGCGTCACGCCCATCACCTTGTCATACGCGGCTTGCGTGGGAACGCCCTCGATCGCGGTGAGCGCCATGCCCGGCCGCACCCCGGCCCACCAGGCGTCGGAGTCCGGATGCACGGAGGAAACGATGAAGCGCCCGTCGAGTCGAATGAAGGAGAAGCCCAGCGACACCGACTCGTTGTTGCGAATCTGCTCGGCGCGCTTGGGCGATTCGACTCGCGTATGCGCATCCTTCATCTCGCCCGCCATCCGGTCGAGCATTTCCCAGAACGCGTCGTCGTCGGGCGCGCCGATGGCCTGCGGCCGGTAGCGATCGCCCGCGGCCTTCCAGTCGACGCCGTTCAACTTCGCGTCGTAATAGCGGTCGTTGATCGTGTTCCAGACGAAATCGAACGCGCGCACGCGCTCGGTCGTGGAAAGCGCGGTCGCGCCCACCGGTCCGAAGGGATTCGTCTGCGACGTGCCGGGCGCGAACTGCCGGCCGATCATGTTGTGCGGATCGATGGCGGCGCAGCCTCCCGCGAGGAGGGCCGCGACGCACAGGGCGGCGGGGGCGAGGCGGTGGCGAATCGAAGGGGAAGTCGCGGAGGAAGTCATGAAAATGTCGTGGTACAGCCGCGCGAAACTTGGTTAGACTGTCCGCGCTTCGATGTGATCGCCACAGGATAACCGATAACGATGAGACGTCCGGCGCGCTTCCTTGTCCCCGTCCTGGTGGTTCTGGCGGCCTGTTCGAGCATCCCCGACATGCCCTCGCAGATGCCGTCGCTGCACGCCATGCTGCCGACGCCATTCTCGATCGCCACTGCGCTCGACGGCATTCCGGGCGGCTGGCATGTCTACAAACTGCTGCGCTTCAAGCCGCTCACGCAGTACAGCCTGGTCGAGGACGGCGGCGCCCAGGTGGTGCGCGCCCAGGCCAACTCCTCGGTTTCGGGGATCCGGCACCAGGTGTCGGTGGACCTGCACCAGTACCCCATCGCGGCGTGGCGCTGGAAAGTGCCCAAGCTCATCGAAGGCGCGGACAACACTGTGCCGGCAGTGGCCGATGCGCCCGCGCGCGTGATCTTCACGTTCGAGGGCGGCCGCGACAAGCTGCCCGGGTTCGAGCAGCTCAACTACGACCTCGCGAGGGCGCTCACCGGCAACGAGATGCCGTACGCCACGCTCATGTACATCTGGGAGCCCGATCGCCCGATCGGCGAGATCATCACGCACCACAACACGACGCGCGTGAAGATGATCATCGCGGCCAACAGCCAGCGCGAGCTCAACCGCTGGTACACCGAGCGCGTGAACGTGCTCGAGGATTACCGCCGTGCCTTCCACGAAGACCCGCCGCGCGTGAAGTCGGTCGGCATCATGTCCGACTCCGACAACACCGGCACTTCGGTCGTCGCCTACTTCGGCGACATCTCCTTCTCCGCCGAATAGAGGGGCCAGACCGAAAGTAGAGGGGTCAGATCCCTCTACCTTGTCGGCGACAATCGCCAGTCGTACGTTTCGTGGGGATGGCGCGTGCCCCACGGACCTTCATTCCCGGTGTTCCCTCGCACATCTGCGTTCGCGGAAATAATCGCCAGGACATCTTTCTACGCGACGGCGATCGCCTTTGTTTTCTGGATTGGCTGCGAATCGCCGCGCAGGCGCATGGCACTGCCGTGCACGCCTATGTGTTGATGACCAATCATGTTCACTTGCTTGCTACAGGGAGCGACCCGGTAAGTGTCAGCAGGACGTTGCAGGACGTGGGGCGCCGCTACGTTCGGTATTTCAACGACCGACATGGCCGCTGCGGGACGCTATTTCAGGGGCGGTTCAAGGAGCACCTGGTCCAGGCTGATCGCTACTATTTCGCGTGCCACAGGTATGTCGAGCTCAATCCGGTTCGTGCCGGCATGGTTAGCGATCCCGCCGAACACGCCTGGTCAAGCTATCGCCACTACTCCACTGGCCAGCCAGATTCCCTCGTGACGCCTCATGACCTCATGCGGGGCCAGCGCCACGCCGCGCTGTTCGAAGGCGAGGTATCGAATGAGCTGGACCAGCGCGTACGCCAATGCATGAGCAACGGGTGGGTGTTGGGGGATCCAGACTTCTGCGCGACAGTCGAGGCGGCGCTGGGCTTTCGGGCGTCGCCGGTCGGACGCGGAAAGGGCAGCAGAAAGGATGCTCGGGAAGCGAATGCCGGCCAGCAGCGCCTTCCCGAAATGTAGAGGGATCTGACCCCTCTACTTTTTCGGCTCCGTCGCCTCAGCTACGGCGGCCGGGCAGGCCACGGCGCGCAGGCTTGCGGTGGGGAAGTCGCGTTGCATGACGGTCAGGCGCGCCACCATTTCGGTATCGGGTTCCTTGATGAGGAATGCGGTCTCGCGCACTTCGCGCGAGAACGGGCCCGACTGCGCGCCCTTCGCGCCCTTCGACTCGACCGTCGCGAGGTAGCGCCGCGCGGCCTCCTCGGTGGAAAAAACGCCGAGCGACACCGAGTTGTCCGGGCGGATCGACATCTCGGTGAGTCCCTTGCTGCGCAGGAAGCTCATGTTCACTTCCGCGCCGCGCCGGTCCTTGGCCGCGGGCATGAACACCCAGTGGCGCGTGATCTCCTCGACCCGGCGCTCCACGAGCCGCTCGCCGAGCTTCAGCGCGGCGAAGGCATCGCGGGCGCGCGACATCTCCTGCGCCGTCACGCCGAAGAACTCCACGCACGCCGCGCCTGCGAGTTGCTGGACCGTGCGGCGCGATTCCTCGGCCTTGCGCGCGGCCATGAGCGGCGGCGTCACCGCGACGAGCTTCACTTCCTCGCGGTTGCGCTCGCGCGCGGTGAAATCGACCGTCTCGGTCTTCGAGGCGAGGAAGAGGTGCGCGCCGAACGCGAGGTTGGCGATGATCAGCAGGAAGAAGAGGAGGCGGGCCACGGGGTCGTCAGGAGTCGCGGGCGATGAGCACGAGCCCATCGAGGACCAGATTCTCGTTCAATGCGGCGGGCATGGGAAGGTGGGGCGCGAGTTGCGCGGCCGCGCCGCCCGAAAGGACGATCGCATCGGGCGCGGCACCCTGGGCCGCCATGGCGGCACGGATGCGCTCGATCGCGCCGACGCACGCCTGGATCGATCCGCTGGTGATGGCATCGGGCGTGCTCGTCGGGAAAGGCATGAAGGCGCCTTCGGTGAGGCGCAGGTCCGCGGTGCCGCGGTCGAGCGAGCGACGCATGAGAGCAGGTCCCGGCACGATCACGCCGCCGAGGAAACGCCCATCGGCAGTGAGTGCATCGACGGTGAGCGCGGTGCCGACGTTCACCACCAGCTTGTTCCCGCGCGAGGCGTGGTGCGCGGCGACCAGCGCGGCCCAGCGATCGGTTCCGAGCTGCGCGGGATCGCGATAGCCGTTCGTCACCCCGAGGCGCGATGCCTCCGACGCGATGAACGCGATGCGCAAGCCGCGCTGCTCGCAGACCGCGGCGATGGCGGCGCGAACGTCGGCCCCGGCGACATTGCAGGCGATCGCGCGCGCATCGGCGACCAGCGCGGGCCAGTCGCTCGTGAGCGATTGCGCATCGTTCGTGGCGACCGCGCCGCGCGCGGCCCACGCCTCGCCATCGCGCACGCCCCATTTGATGCGCGTGTTGCCCGCGTCGATCGCGAGGATCCGAATAATGGGGTCAGACCCCATTGTTCGCTCCTCCACGTACGCTCGGAACAATGGGGTCTGACCCCATTATTTCCGCGGAGGCGAGCTTGACGGTCTTGCCGTTCACGCCGATGAGCAGCGTGCCGTCGTTGGCGATGTCGAGCACCTCCGCATCATAGGGTTCGCCCTGCGGCGGGAGGATGCGCACCATGCGGCGATGGAATGCGTGCAGCGAGCGCCATTCGTCGCGCAGCGCGGCGAAGCCCGATTGCTCGAATGCTTCGAGGACCTCGACCAGCTCCGCGAGCACGGCGGCGAGCAGGGCGTTGCGCGCATGCGCCGAGGCCGCGTGTGACACGACATCGGTGACGGGTTGGTCGATCGCGTCGCGCTCGCGCTCGCCCAGCCGGTAGTTGATCCCGACGCCGATCACGGCAACGCTGGGGCCGGACATTTCGCCGCTCGCTTCGACGAGAATGCCGGCGAGCTTTTCTCCGTCGACCAGCACGTCGTTGGGCCACTTCACCTGGGCGCCGGCAACGCCGTGTGCACGAAGCGCACGCACGACCGCGATGCCGACCGCGAGCGACAGCCCCGCAAGGTGCCCCGCGCCGCGATCGAATCGCCACAGCAACGAGAACGAAAGGCTGCCACCGAGTGCGGTGACCCACGAGCGTCCGCGGCGCCCGCGTCCCGCACTCTGCCACTCGGCGGCGAGACAGGAGCCCGAAGGCGCGCCGATCATCGCCCGCGCGAGCATCTGCGAATTGGTGGAATCCGTTTCCTCGACGACTTCGAGGCGCAGCTTCGTGGCCGCGTGCCCCGCGAGCGCGAGGACCTTGTCGACGTCGAGGAACTCGATGGGCTCGGCGAGGCGGTAGCCCTTGCCCGGCACGCTGAAGAGCTCGAGGCCCATCGCATCGGTGCGTTTCAATGCTTCGGAAAGGGTTGCGCGCGAGCGGCCGAGCTCATGCGCGATGTCCTCGCCGGAGTGGAAGCGGCCATCCGCCAAGCGGCGCAGCGCCTGGAAAACGAGCGTGCTCATTTGGCGCCCTTGAGCTCCTGGCGTGTTTCCCAGGCTTCGCGGCGGTAGGCGATGTCGGCGACGATCGCATCGAGCAGCAGCTCGACGCGCCGCGAGAGCTTGCTCCCCTTGCGGTAGTCGGCCTCGGCAATGAAGTCCACGCGGTTGGCGTCGAGCAACTTCACGCACGTCGCCTTGCCCATCTGCGAGCGTCCGTCGTAGACCGCGACCGCGTGGCCGCCGCTCTTCGTCGTGAGCGCCATCGAGGGCACGTCGGTCATGCCGTCGCCGACATAGATGATGTTCTGGAAGGGGATGGGGCGCTCTTCCTCGGGCATGTGCTCGTTGATCGACTCGGTCACGTCCTCCTTGCCCTTGTTGATGCGAAAGAGGAACTGCGTCTTGGCCGTGTCGGTGATGAGGCGCTTGGGAAACGTCGCGACCCCGTGGTGATCGAAGTGATACTCGGAGGCGTACATCTGCTTGAAGTGCTTGCTGATCGCCGCCCCTTCGAGGATCTCCTTCTGGCCCGCGGAGATGAGGTAGTGCGACAGCGACGCGCGGCGGCCGCTTTTCCGCTGCACATAGGTGTTCATGCGGCCGAACCAGGTGGACACGCCGGGAAAGTACTTGATGCGCCGGGCCATGGCGGCGAAGTCCGAGCGCTTCACGTCGACCTTCGCGCGTTCGAGCTCTTCGAGGATGTGGCGCATGTACACGAGCATCTGGTCCGACTGTGTTTCGCGCGCCTCGCGATTGACGCGCTCCCAGAACACCGCGGGCGCCACGCCGATCTTGGGCAGGACCGTGTATTCCTGCATCGGCTGCGGCGAGAGCGTCCCGTCGAAGTCGTAGACGAGCGCGATCGTGTTCTGGAAGAAGGGCGGGGCCATCGCGTCATTATTCTACTCGGCGCCGGAGTGTAGGATCGCGCCTACAGTAGGAGGGGTTCCCAACGCGGGAGAATGCCTGCATGGATTTGTCATTCCTTCCAAAGTTGCCGCTCACGCTGAGCTACCCGCTGCTGTTCGGCGTCCTGCTCATCGCGGGCATGCTCGGTGGCGAAGCCGCGCGCACCATCCGGTTGCCGCGCGTGATCGGCTACGTGCTCGTGGGGTTCGCGATCGCGCCGATGGCAAGCGCCGTGAACATGGGGCCGCTTGTCGAGGAGGCGCGCATCTTCGTGGACATCGCGCTGGGCCTCGTGCTCTTCGACCTGGGCCGGCGGATGGACCTCGCCTGGATGAAGCGCGACTGGACGCTCGCGGCCTCGGGCCTCGCCGAGAGCATCGCGACCTTCGGCTTCGTGTTCGCCTCCCTCGTCTGGCTCGATTTCCCGGTGCTCCAGTCCGGCCTCGCCGCGGCGATCGCCATGGCGACCTCGCCCGCAGTGCTGCTGCTCGCGGTCGAGGACCATCGCGCCGACGGGCAGGTGACCGAACGCGCGCTGAACCTCGTCGCGTTGAACAGCCTGTTCGCCTCGGTCCTGGTCACGATCCTGCTCGCGTCCGTGCACTACCAGGTGGCGCTCGATCTGGACACGGCCTTCCTGCATCCGCTCTACCTGTTCGCGGGGTCGCTCGTCCTCGGGGGCGCGGTGGCCACGCTCGCGCGCGTGCTCGCTCGCATGGTGGAGAAATCCCCGGAATTGCATTTCGCGCTGATCGTGGGCCTCGTGGTCGGCGCGGTCGGGATCGCGCAGGCGCTCAAGCTCTCGGTGATCCTCGCACTCCTCGCCTTCGGCCTCTTCGTGCGCAACGACGAGCGGCGCCACGACCTGCTCAACGTCGACCTGGGACGCGCGAGCCGGCTCTTCTACATCGTGCTGTTCGTGATCACGGGAGCAAGCCTGCCGCTGTCGTCGTTCGAGACTGCGGGCTGGATCGCGATCGCGTTCGTGGCCGCGCGCGCCGCCGGCAAGTTCGTGGGCGTCCTGACCTTCGCGCCCCTCGGTGGGCTGCGCCTGGGGCAGGCGATCTCGCTCGGTGCGGTGCTGATGCCGATGTCCTCGCTGGCGCTATTGCTGCAACATGACATCGCCAAGCTCTTCCCGGAGTTTGGACAGACGCTCGCCGCGGTCATCATCGCGAGCGTGATCATCATGGAAATCGTCGGGCCCATCGCCGTGCAGTGGGGCCTGCGCCATGCCGGCGAGACCGCACCGTTGCCCGCCGTTCCCGCCAACGCCGTCAAGGCGTAAGGAGGCCGCATGCCGCTGGAATTCTCGCGATCGCAAGCGCTGAGCGTGGGTGTGGAGCTGGAGCTGATGGTGCTCAACACGCGCGATTTCGATCTCTCGCGGGGCGCGACGGATCTCCTCGCGCGCCTGGACAAGGTGAAGATCGAGGGTGCTGTGAAGCCCGAGATCACCGAAAGCATGATCGAGGTGAACTCCTCGGTGCAGACGCGTTACGCGAACCTGCTCGACGAGCTCACGCGCACGCGCGATGCGATCGTCACGGAAGCCGGGCGCCTGAACCTGGTGGTCGCAGGCGGCGGCGCGCATCCGTTCCACCACTGGAGCGACCGGCGCATCGTTCCGACCGAGCGGTTCCTGCGCGTCTCGCAGCTCTATGGCTATCTCGCCAAGCAGTTCACCGTGTTCGGCCAGCACGTCCATGTCGGCGTGGAGAGCGGCGACGATGCGATCTACACGACGCATCGCATGTCGCGCTACATCCCGCATTTCATCGCGCTGTCGGCGGCCTCGCCGTTCTACCAGGGTGAGGACACGTCCTTCGAGACATCGCGCCTGCACGCGGTGTCGGCCTTTCCGCTCGCCGGCCACCTGCCCGCCGTGACGACGTGGGCGGAGTTCAACGGTTACTTCGACGAGATGGCGAGCCACGGCATCGTCGAGAGCATGAAGGACTTCTACTGGGACATCCGGCCCAAGCCCGAGTACGGGACGATCGAGGTACGCATCTGCGACACGCCGCTCACCGTCGAGACGGCCGCACAGCTCGCGGCCTACGCGCAGACGCTGACCGCCGACTTCCTGCGCCATCGCCAGGAGCCGCCGCTCCGGGCGCAGTACATGGTGTACGGCTACAACCGCTTCCAGGCGTGCCGCTTCGGCTTCGAGGCGCAGCTTGCCGATCCGCAGGCGCATGGCCACGTTCGGTTGCGCGACGACTTGCTCGCGACGCTCGATCGCATCGCGCCACTCGCCGACGAGCTGGGAACCACCGCGGCGCTCTCCGCGATTGCCGAGCGCGCGCGAGCCGGCGCGAACGATGCCTTGTGGCTGCGCCAGCAGTTCGAGAAGACGCGTTCGTTGCCGGACATGGTGCGATTGCAGGCGGCACGCTGGCGCGACGTGCCCGGCGCGAAAGCCGCCACGCGCGCCGCGTAGATCCTCGAATCAGCGGGTCGCGACGAGGAACGGATAGGGATTGATCGCCGTCCCGACCCACCAGCGCTTGTCGGGCCCCAGACGGAAAATCGTGAAGTGCAGGTGCGGTGCACTCGGCGGTGCGTTGCCGGTGCTGCCCACGTAGCCGAGTACTTCGCCGCGCTTGAGCGCCTGCCCCTGCTGCAGGCCCGGCGCGTAGCGATCGAGGTGGGCGTAGTAGTACGCGAACTTCTCGTCCGCATCGAACTGGTAGACGGTCAGCCCGCCGGCCACGCTCTTGAAGAGCTTTGCGACCTTGCCGTCGCCTACGGCGAGCACCGGCGTGCCGCGCGGCGCCATGATGTCGAGCGCTTCGTGCTTGTGGCCGGCACTGCGACGCTCGTCGAAGTTGTCGCGCAGGGCCTTGCGCTCGACGCCCTGCACCGGAATCAACAACTGGCGCGACTCCAGCAACTCGTGATCGGTGGCGAGCTCCGGATTGGTCAGCGGATGCGCGGCCTGCGCGGGCGACTTCATCGCGAGCGCGACGGCGCTGATCGTCGCCATGATCGCGAGCAGCGCGATGTCGCCGAGGGACGCGTGCACGCGCACGGTATTAGCCCTTTACTTCCAGCGAAGCTCCGGCGCTGGCCAGCGTCGAGAGCCGGAGCGCATCCCAGTTGGTGAGGTGGATGCACCCGCTCGTCTCGGTGCGGCCGACGAGCGCGGGCTGGGGCGTTCCGTGGATGCCGTAGTGCGGCTTGCTCAGGCCGATCCACATCACGCCGACCGGATTGTTGGGGCCGGGCTTGATCGTCACTTTCGAATGGCCCGGCTTCGAGTTGATGATCAGCTCGGGGTCGTACTGGAATTCGGGATCGCGGATTTCAGTGGTGATCCTCCACTTGCCCACGGGCAGCGGCTCCTTCTTGCCGACGCTCACGGGAAACTGCGCGAGTACCTGCGCCTTGGCGTCCAGCGCGAAGAGAACGCGCCGTGCATTGTCGAGCACGAAGGACGCGGCCTTGGGCTGCGGCTTCGCGGTCGCTACGTCGGGAACGAGGATCGTGTCGCCGGCCTTGATGCGCTTGCCGCGATTGAGATCACGAAGCAGTGCCGGGCTCACGTGGAATTTCTCGGCGAGCGCTTCCTCGAGCGATTCGTAACCGAGCTTCGGCAACTGTGCGCGGTCCATCATGTCCGCGGGGATCTTCACGAAGGGGCCCAGCGCTTCCGCTTCGGTGACGGTGTACTGGGTCAGCACGTGCGCGTCGTCGCCGCGCAACGCCTCCCACGTAGGTGCATCGATGCGGCCGTTGGATTTCAAACCGCGCGCGGATTGGAACGCGAGGACCGCCTTGCGCATGTTGTCGCCGTAGCCGCCGTCGATCTCGCCGGGCGAGAACCACGCACGGTCGAGCAGGATCTGCGCGCGCACGACGGAGGCGCCTCGCGCACCCTGCGCGATCGGGGGCGACTTGGCGTCGTCGCTGACGGCAGCGGCGGAGAGGGCGGTGGTGAAGGCAATGAGGGCTAGCATCGGACCACTGTAGGACCGGTGCCTGCCGTCTCGCGTAGGACAGCGACGATTCCGCTGTCGGACGACAGCCTTCTAGAGGACCTTGCCGGGGTTCATGATCCCGCCGGGATCGAGCGTCTTCTTGATCGAGCGCATCAGGTCCAGCTCGAGCTCGCTCTTGTAGCGCTTGATCTCCTCGCGCTTCAACTGGCCGAGGCCGTGCTCCGCGCTGATCGAGCCGCCGAGCGAGGTCACGACTTCGTAGACGAGGTGGTTCACGTCCGGCGCCTGCTTGTAGAACTCCGCCGCGGCCTGGCGCTCGGACTTGGAGCAGTTGTAGTGGATGTTGCCATCGCCCACGTGGCCGAAGGCGACGATGCGGATATCGGGGAAGCGCTCGGCGAGGGCGCGGTCCGTGCGCTCGAAGAACTCGGGTACGCGGCTGATGGGCACGGAGACATCGTGCTTGATCGAGACGCCGTCGAGCTTCTGCGCTTCCGAGATGTTCTCGCGCAGGCCCCAGAACGCGAGGCGCTGCGCATCGCTGGAGGCGAGCACCGCATCGCGAATCAATCCGGCTTCCGCGGCTTCGCCCAGTGCTTCCTCGAGCAGGATGCGCGCCTCGGCCTGCGTGCCGCTGTCGGAGATCTCGACGAGGATGTAGGCCGGATGCGGTTCGAGGAACGGATCGCGCATTCCGGGGATGTGCTTCAACACGAGATCGAAGCACACGCGCTGCAGCAGCTCGAAACCGGTGATGCGATCGCCGCAGCGCCCGCGCATCGCACTTAGCAGCTGCACGGCTGCGGTGGGGCCCTCGATCGCGGCGATGGCGGTGGCCGTCGCGCGCGGCTTGGGAAACAGCTTCATCACCGCGGCGGTGATGATCCCCAGCGTGCCCTCGGCGCCGACGAATAAGTGCTTCAGGTCGTAGCCGGTGTTGTCCTTGCGCAATCCGCGCAGGCCATCCCATACGCGCCCGTCGGGAAGAACGACCTCGAGGCCGAGGACGAGCTCGCGCGTGTTGCCGTAACGCAGCACGCCGGTGCCGCCCGCGTTGGTCGAAAGGTTGCCGCCGATCTCGCAACTGCCCTCGGCGCCGAGCGAAAGCGGAAACAGGCGATCGTTCTCGTCGGCGACCTTCTGCAGGGCGGCGAGGACGCAACCGGCCTCCACCGTCATCGTGTTGTTGGCCGTATCGACCGCGCGCACGCGGTTCATGCGTGAAAGGTTCACCACGACCTGGCGCCCACTGTCGTCGGGAACGGAGGCGCCGCACAGGCTCGTGTTGCCGCCCTGGGGCACGATCGCGATGCGCTCGGCGGCGAGCAGCGACACGACCTTGGCGACTTCCTCGGTATTAGCGGGCTTCACGACGACGGCGGCGCGCCCGCGGTATTGGCCGCGCCAGTCGACTTCATGGGGTTCGCGCGCGGCGGCATCGCTGACGATGCCTCGCTCGCCCACGATCGCTCGCAGGCGATCCTCGAGCGTGCTCATGCGCGGATCTTCTTGAGGAGGCTGGTGGTCGAGCGCTCGTGCTCGAACTTGATCGAATGCACGCTTCCTCCCCAGCCGGCGACTTCCTTCGCGCCCACGATGCTCTCGACGGGCCAGTCGCCGCCCTTCACCAAGCGATCGGGTTTGCATTCGAGGATGCGCGCGATCGGCGTGTCTTCCTCGAACCAGGTGACGAGCGAGACGCTTTCGAGCGCCGCGGCGACGGCCATGCGGTCCTCGAGCGTGTTGACCGGGCGATCGTCACCCTTGCCCAGGCGCCTCACGGAGGCATCGGAGTTGAGGGCAAGCACCATGGAAGCGCCGAGGGCGCGGGCCTGCGCGAGATAGGTCACGTGCCCGCGATGAAGGATATCGAAGACGCCGTTGGTGAACACGAGGGGCCGCGCGAGCGCGGCGGCGCGGCGCGCGAACTCCGCGGGTGCGCAAACCTTGTGAAGGAAAGGGTCGGTCACTTGGGGCAAGTAGAGGGGTCAGATCCTTTAACTTTTCCTTGGTAAAAAACCGTTCCAATGGACTACCTTGCGCAACTCGTACGGGAAAGCCCGATCAGCAAGGTAGTCCATTGGAACGGTTTTTTACCAAGGAAAAGTTAAAGGATCTGACCCCTCTACTTGATGTACTCGAAGACCTTCACGACGCCCTTGACGCCACTGGTTGTGCGCGCGACTTCTGCCGCGGCATCGCCTTCGGCTTGCGTCACCAGGCCCATCAGGTAGACCGTGCCCGCCTCGGTGACCACCTTGATGTGGTTGGTCGAGAACTTGCCGTTGTTGAGCATGCGGGCCTTCACGTTGGTCGTGGTGACCGCATCGCCGCCGCGCGACGTGAGCGACGAGGTGTAGCCGATCTTGAGCTCGTTGGCGACATCGAGGACCTGCTCGATCTTGCGAACGTCCTCGCCGATCTTCGTCTTGGTCGCCTCGTCCGCGGCCTCGCCGGTGAGCAACACCTTGCGGTTGTAGCTTGTCGCGTTGACGTGCGCTTCCTTGTAGGCGTTCAGCTTGCCGACCGCCTTCCATTCGATGTTCTCGTCCTCGATGTAGACGCCGGCGGTGCGGCGGTCATCGGCCATCACTGCGGCAGTGCCCGCGCCCACGGCGGCGAGCGGCACGCAGCCCGTTGCGAAGGGCAGCGAAGCCAGGACGGCGAGGGTCAGCAGCAGCTTTTGCATCAAGAACCTCCGAAATGCAGTTCGTTGTCGACGACCTCGCACAGGCAATGCACGACCAGGAGGTGAACCTCCTGGACGCGCATCGTGCGCGGATGCGCCACGTTGAGGTGGAAGTCGGTGGGCTTGAGCATCTTCGCCATCTGGCCCCCGTCGCGCCCCGTGAGCGCGATCACCGTCATGTTCTTCGCGTGCGCGGCCTTGATGGCCTCGATCACGCTTTTCGAATTGCCCGACGTGGAGATGCCGAGCAGGACATCGCCTTCCTGGCCGAGCGCTTCCACGCCCTTGGAGAAGACATAGTCATAGCCGTAATCGTTCGCGATCGCGGTGAGGCCGGACGTATCCGTCGTGAGCGCGATGGCGGGCATGCCCGGGCGTTCGCGTTCGAATCGACCCACCATCTCCGCGGCGAAATGCTGGCTGTCGGCGGCGGAACCGCCGTTGCCGCAGGCGAGCGCTTTCTTGCCGCGCTTGATGGCCGCCGCGAGGGCGACGCCGGCCTTCGCGACTTCGGGCGCGAGCGTGTCCATCATGCGCGTGCGCAGCTCGATGCCTTCGGCGAAATGCTTGCGGAGATTTGCGACGTGGTCCATGCAATCGATTCTATCAGGCGGTCCCGAACGCATCGCGCAGCCACGTGCATTCGTCGCCCTGCATGGCAACGACATCGAAACGGCACACGGGTTCCTCGCGCAGACGGGACAAGTAGTGTCGTGCGGCCGCGACGAGCCGGCGGCGCTTGAGGCCGTCCACGCTCCCGGCGGCACCACCGTAGCGCTCCGAGCGCGTGCGCCGGCGCACTTCCACGAAGACGAGCACCTCGCCGTCCTTCGCGACGAGATCGATCTCGCCCAGGCGCGTGCGGTAGTTGCGGGTGACGATGGCGAGGCCCTGCGAAGCGAGGTAGCGCGCCGCTCTCTCCTCGGCTTCGTCGCCGTCGTTCTGGGCCTGCGTGCGCATTGACCTAGGGATGCTTGATCGGGACGACGCGGCCGCCGTCGACTTCCGCGGCCGTCAGGGTGCGCGCGAACTGGCCGCCTTCGAGGGTGATGCGCCCGGTCACGCCATCGAGCGAGATCTTCTTCGCATCCGATTGCAGCATGACGGCGGCGAGACGATAGGCATCGATGCCCAGGGCGTAGAGGCGCTCCTGGTCCACCGACATCGGCGCGTGCGGCGCCGGGTAGATCATGACGGCGGGGTGGTCGGGTTGCACGAACCAGGGCATGTCCATGTAACGCATTCCCTGCAGGTCCACGTTGACCGTCGGCTCGGCACGCGGGTCGATGCTCATCGACGTGGCATACACCGGAAGCATGCCCGACACGTACGGGCGCACGGCGCGCGCCGCGGCCTGGCCGAGCGCCAGGAACACGACGTCGCCGCCGCGCAGGCTCGCAATGCGGTCCTTCACCAGCGGCGCCTCTTCACTGTTGCCGCTGTACGTGACCCGTCCGCCGATCTCGCCCGCGGCGCGGGCCCATTCCTTCTCGAAGGCTTCCTGCACGCGCTTGGAGATGGGCGAGGCGGTGCCGATCACGATCGCCGAGTGCCAGCCGTCGGCGACGGCGAGGAGGGCGGCCTGGCGCGCTTCCTGTTCGAGCGAAAGGGAGATGGAGTAGAGGTTCACGGGCGCCTCGCCCGTCACCGCATCGTTCGCGCCGTGCGTCTGGTTGAGCGTGAGCACCGGAACGCGCGGGCAATCGCTCTTCGCGATGGCGCTCGCACCATCGCGCGTGAGGCCCGCGACCACGAGCACCGCACCCATCGAATGCGCCTTGCGGCAGGCTTCGAGCATCGCCGGCCCGTCGTCGTTCACATTCATCAGCACCACGGGCGGCGCGGTCTTGTTGCTCCCGGCCTCGGCCGCGGCGACGAACCCCTGGCGAACGGCGTCAGCCACGGGTCCCAGCGCGGTCGAGGCGATGGGGAGAATCAGCGCGATGTGGGGCTTGGCGGCAGCCGGCGGCGGCAACGGGCCGAACTGCGGCGGCTGCGGCGTGGCCGGGGCATCGCGCAGGGGACGGACAACCGTGGTCGTCGCAAGACCCGTGGACGGATCGATGTCGTCAGCCGAGAATGCCGGCGGGGCCATCGCGACGATGGCAAGAGCGAGGAAGAGCGCGTTGGAGCGCATGGCCAAATTATATGTTGTTGCCACACCCATCGGGAACCTGGGTGATATCACCGCACGCGCGCTCGAAACGCTGCGTGACGTGGCCGTCATCGCCGCCGAGGACACGCGGAACACGAAAGGGCTCCTGAATCACTTCGGAATCGGCACGCGATTGATCGCGCTGCACGCCCACAACGAACGGAATGCGGCGCGCCAGGTGCTCGAATTGCTCGCGGAGGGCAAGGACGTCGCGCTGGTGACGGATGCGGGCACGCCGGCGATCAGCGACCCGGGCGCCTTGCTGGTCGCCGCGGCGCGCGAAGCCGGCTATCGCGTCGAGCCGATTCCGGGTGCCAGCGCGCTCACCGCGGCGCTTTCTGCCAGCGGCCTGGGCTTCGAAGGCGTCGTGTTCGCGGGCTTCCTGCCGGTGAAAGGCACCGAGCGTCGCGAGAAACTCGCTTCGCTCGCGCAATCGCCCTGGGCCATCGTGCTCTTCGAGGCGCCGCACCGTGTCGCCAAAACGCTCGCGGACCTGCGCACGGCCCTCGGCGATCGCGACGTCGTGGTCGCTCGCGAGCTCACCAAGCGCTTCGAGACGATTACGCGCGTGGCACTGGCCGACGCCGCGAAGTGGATCGCGGAGGACAGCGACCGCGAGCGCGGCGAGTTCGTGCTCGTTATCGAAGGCCGCGTGCCGGAAGTGGCCGCGGGCCCCGATCCCGAGACGGTGCTGAAGCTGCTTCTCGCTGAAAAGATGCCCGTGAAATCGGCCGCAGCCGTCGGCGCGAAGCTCACGGGTGCGAAGAAGGGTGACCTCTACGAAATGGCGCTCCGGATCGCAGGGAAGAAATCGGGGCCCTAAGAGGATCGAAGGTGTCTTTTTTAGCTATGACGAGAAACGTTATGCCTTGTCACATTTCTCGCCCGACGAGGATGAATCGACCGTCACCGATGAAATGTGACAAGGTATAACGTTTCTCGTCATAGCTAAAAAAGACACCTTCGATCCTCTTAGGGCCTCTCTATAATCTCCGCGATGGCCGATTCACTCACGATCCTGCGTCCCGACGATTGGCACGTGCACCTGCGCGATGGCGAGCTGATGGCCTCCATCGTCGGCGCCACCGCGAAGCAGTTCGCGCGGGCGATCGTGATGCCCAACCTGAAACCACCGGTCGTTACCGTGGCGCAGGCGAAGGCGTATCGCGAACGCATCCTGAAGGCGCTGCCCAAGGGCGCGGGTTTCGAGCCGCTGATGACGCTCTATCTCACGGACAACACCTCGCCCGAGGAGATCGCGAAGGCGGCGAAGTCGGGCTTCGTGCGAGCCGTGAAGTACTACCCCGCGGGCGCCACGACGAATTCCGACCTGGGCGTCTCCGACATCCGCAAGTGCGACGCCACGCTCGAAGCGATGCAGGGCGCGGGGCTGCCGCTGCTCGTGCACGGCGAGGTGACCGACGCCGAGATCGACGTCTTCGATCGCGAGGCCGTGTTCATCGACCGCACGCTGGGGCCCCTGCTCAAGCGCTTCGCGAAGCTGAAAGTTGTGCTCGAACACATCACGACGCACGAAGCCGCCGTGTTCGTCGAGCGCGCGCCCGACAACGTCGCCGCCACGATCACGCCGCAGCACCTGCTCATGAACCGCAACGCGATCTTCGCGGGCGGGCTGAGGCCGCATCACTATTGCCTGCCGGTGTTGAAGCGCGAGCAGCACCGCCGCGCGCTGGTGAAGGTCGCGACGTCGGGCAATCCCAAATTCTTCCTCGGCAGCGATACCGCGCCGCACGCGCGCCCGACCAAGGAGACGTCGTGTGGTTGCGCCGGCATCTATTCGGCGCACGCCGCGCTCGAGCTCTACGCCGAAGCGTTCGAAACCGCGGGCGCGCTCGACAAGCTCGAAGCATTCGCGAGCCACTTCGGCGCGGATTTCTACGGGCTGCCGCGCAACAAGGCCAAGGTGACGCTCGAGAAGACGGAGTGGGAAGTCCCCGCCGAGTACGCCTTCGGCGAGTCGACGGTCGTTCCGCTGCGCGCGGGCGAGAAGCTGCGCTGGCGCTTCGCCGGCTGATGCATCCCGCCTGATGTACCCGGAAGGCCTGCTGTTCGCGCCGCTGCAGCCGGCGCTTGCGCGATTGCCACGCGATCGCTGGCCCACGCATGACGAGCTGACGGCTCTGGCCCAGGGCGTCGTCACCGCACGTGGTCAGCCCATTCACTTCGTGCCCCCACGGGGCAACAGCGACCGCGAGCGGCGCTACTACGAGCTGCGAATTGCGCAGTCCGGCGAAATCGAGACCCGCACTGAAAACTGGCACGACCTCTTCAACGCGCTTTCGTGGATCACGTTCCCGAAAGCGAAGGCCGCGATCAACGCGCAGCACGCCGCGATGCTCGAGGAGGGCGGCGACGCCGAAGCGCGCCAGCGCCGGCCCGAGCGCGATGCGTTGACCCTCTTCGACGAAGGCGGCGTGGCGGTGAGTTGCGATGACGAGGAGCTTCTTCGCCACATCGTCGACTTCGAATGGAAACGCCTCTTCTGGACGCGGCGCAGCGAGCTCCTCGCGAAGATGCGCTTCACCGCCTTCGGCCACGGGCTGTACGAGCAGGCCCGCGCGCCCTTCATCGGGCTGGTCGCGAAGACCGTCTTCCTGTCGGCGGACACGAGCGTCGACGAAGGACTCGCCCGACATTTCGCCGAGCGCGCCAACTTCCGCTCGCCGCGGATCATGCCGCCGATGCCCGTGCTCGGTGTTCCCGGCTGGTATCCCGATACCGAGCGCGAGTCTTTCTACGACGATCCCGTGCATTTTCGGGGAAGTCGAAGGCGCGACAAGAAAATCCGGTAAGATTTCGGCGAAATTTCGACGACGCGGTGCCCGCACCGTCATGAATCTGTCGTACGATTCGCCGATCCGCTTCTCAGATCCGAGTGGGCTCAAGCCAATTCCTTGCCCGGCTGGACTGCCAGCTGGTGCGACCTGCGACGACGGATTCGGAAACAACAATCCGCAGAAGAGGTGCGTAACTGCCGAGTGCGGCGCCGGCCTCCCACCAGTTCAGCAGTTCCCCGTCAGGCCGGAGGTTTGCTTCGCTTTGTGTATGGCCGCAAAGACGGCGGCTGGGCTAGGCCTCACGGCGGCTGCCGGTGGGCTCGGCGTAGGCGGCCGGGCTGGGCTCCTGATCACCGAGGCCTCATCCATCAACTCCGGTCTAGGCGGAGCTGCCATTATTGCGAGTGAAGTCACTGCCTATGACTACTGCGTCAAGAAGTGCCCGGGGAAGATCCCGGAAGCTTGCCCCGCAAGCATGGGAGGACTCAATGCCCCGTGATGAGGATCAGAAGCCCAGGCCTTGGGGGCCGGTCGCCAGCGCAGTTGTGCTTATCCTTTTCGCGGCGGGCTTGGTGTTCATATACGCCTTGGCCTCCCCCCTTCAAGCACTGATAGTGGGGGGGGCTTCGGTGATCATTGTCGCGGTGATACGAGCCCTCCGTTGATAGCGCCATTTCGCTAGCTTGGCACCCTCCTGCGGTTTCCATACACGTATGCGCGCGCAGGCTCTGGACAACCGCCAGTTGTCGTTTGATTCGTGTCCGGGCCACTACAACTACTTCAGGGACTACGACCCCAAGATTGGACGATACGTTGAGAGCGATCCCATCGGGTTGGAAGGCGGAATCAACACGTACGCCTACGTGTTCGCCAACCCACTCCGCTTTGTTGATCCCACAGGTGAGATCACCGTTGTCGCCGGTGGCAGGGCCGGGGCTGCGCTCGGGGCTGCTGTTGGCTCGATGTTCCCGGGAGCCGGAACTGCTGTTGGCGCTGCGATCGGATTTGGAATTGGAGCTGCGGCAACCTACATGTTGTGCACCTCGGACGACGAGAAGAAGGCTTTGGATGAGAAGTGCGACAAGTTGAACGAGATCGACACAAAGACCTGCAATGCAATCTCGCGTAGGCGCGGGGCAGCCGCTGGCAAGGCTTGTCATGCGTCAGCGGGCCAGCGGCTCGGCGCGTGCCGGGCCGGAAAAGACCTACCGCCACTCAACACTTGGAACAACTAGCAATGGAACGATACAGCCACGTCATCGAATTCGTCGAGCTCGGAAGCGAAGTTGTCGTCTACCGGCTCTACTCGGATGGGCGCCAAGAGCTCCTGACGCGCTCGCCGTTTCCTAATCTAGAGAGTGCGGGAGATCCCGTCGGCAGGTTTGCAAAACTCCTGGGTGAGAGCCTCATCCTCGACTCTCCCATTGCGCGATCAATCCTCAAGCTCTGAGACGCACTCTACAACTACTTCAGGGACTATGACCCCAGGATCGGGCGGTACGTCGAGAGTGACACCATTGGATTGCTTGGTGGGCTCAACACATACGCTTATGGCAACGGCAACCCGATCGTCAACTTCGATGTAGAAGGCACTGACGTAAATCAGAGGGTAGACCTGAGCCAAGACCTGGGCGCGAGCGTCCCGAGCCGCGCCCAGGTCGTCCTGGGGTCAAGCCGATGAGTCCGGACGAACGTCAGAAGTGCTATACGAGTTGTATAGACGCAGAGAGAAGAGCCTATCTTCCGACTCATGTTGTGATTTGCGGCGCGACAACATTTTTTGGAGGCCTCGCCGGACTCGGTGGCGGGCCGGCTGGCGTCGCGATGGGGGCAGGCATGGGGTTCGGCTGGGGCTCGGCAATTGGAATAGGAAAGATGCTAGGTGCTGAGAAACAATGTCGAGCGGACTGTTTCTAGAGTCCGGAGCCGATGAGCATGAACGACAAACTTACTGTGAGCCGGGTGTTCTTGGTCCTGTTTGCGAGCGCAATTGCGCTGTCGTATGGCGGCGGAAGCGCAATGTTGGGCTTTGTCTCACTCTCGACGCAGCTGTCAATACCCCATGCGAACCTGCACATGCTGCTTCCGGCGGCGATCGACATCTTGCTGGGAAGTTTGCTCGTTGTCGCTGGGTTAGCCGCTCTATTGAGAATCGAGTGGGCTCGAAAGACTCTAGTTGCCCTCTTGTTGGGATCTGCGTTTCTTGAGCTCGGAAGAAGAACAGCTGCGGCAACAATTGCCGCAGAGGCAGACGGGGCATTCAGCCTTGGAATGATCGGGCTTACAGTTCTCCTCGCATTTGCGGCCTTTGCGGCTAACGCGCAGAGCAGCAGGGTCTATACAAGACGGACGCGGCATTCTGAATCTGGCCAAGTCGGTTGATTGTCGAGGCCATACAACTACTTCAGGGACTACGATCCGAAGATCGGGCGGTACGTCCAGTCCGATAGCATTGGTTTGCTCGGAGGGTTCAATACGTTTGGCTACGTTTCGGGGAGACCGCTCTCGCTCATTGACCCTCTTGGGCTCTGCGAGGTTGCTGTCTGGTCCGGCGGATACATAGCCGGATGGAAGCCTTGTGAGCCCGAGCCAGCTCCCCCGCTGCCTGGGATGTCCGGAGGTCGCCCAAGGCAGCCTTGGCCGGGCCACATTGAGATTCCGACTAGCATCCCTAAGGATCCGATTTGCTACCCCGAGAGGGAGCCGCCTGACGACTGGCGACCGCGTGACAACGCTTGCTTTCTCGAGTGTATGGCGACCGGAATTTCGTTGACTGCACTGGGTGACGCGGGCGTAGAAGCGGGAGGTCACGGTCTGGGAAAAGCGGCTGGTGCGTTTGGACTCGGTGCGGTGAAAAAAGGTCTTGGTAAGGCCGTGCCGGGCTATTCTCTGTACAGCTTGCAGAAGGGGATACGGGGAGCGAACAGGGTCTGCAACATTTTCTGTAGGTAGCCCAGCGACGCAGGCGCGCCTTTGGAACAGGTAATTAACATCGCAATTGTTCTCGCTGTTGGCGTCTTCGCCGGATTACGAGACAGGCCAAGCGTCCCGGCCGCGCTAACCGTGGTGTTGGGAGGCGGGTTGTTGATACTCGCTCAGTTTGCTTTCAATTGGCTTCTCGGTGGTTTGCACGGAGACTATGCATCTCCTCTCGATGTGCTCTACCTCCGGGGAATCTCCTATAGCTATGCACTGGCCGTCTTCGGTTACATCGGTATCTGTGCCGGTGCAATTGGCGTTGTCAGGGCGCTCACCCATGCACGCGATGAACACGATGCGGAGGAATGAGCGGCGGAGTACCAGTTGCAAAGGTACGTCGCGGATCGCGGGCCGAGCCATCGCGCTTACCGTCTTGTTTTCTCCTCCAACAGCTTACGGATCGGGCGATCATCGAGGACAACCAAGGATCGATCCTGTGACTACGATTTCGATCGAACACTATGAGATCCGCGGCGCCACCCTTGACGATATTCGCCGAGAACTCGACGCAAAGGGTCACGGCGGAGCAGGCTCAACGAGCGGCGAAGTCACGTACCGCTTCAATAGCGCGAGACGGGATGGTGAGTGCACCATTACGGAGGTGCGAGCGTTCTGCGTGGCGAAGGTCCGGCTTCCACGTTGGCATGACGTCGCGAAGACTCCCCGAGAAGTGCAGGCTTTTTGGGCGAAGGCCTACGACAAGCTGAAGGCGCATGAGATGGGGCACGTCAGAATCTGTACAGACATCGCGGTGGATGTCGAGAAGGCGCTCTGGGCAGCACCGAAGAGCATGCACTGTCCCGCAGTAAACGAGGGCGCTAGGAAACGCGCGGACTCGGTCGTACGCGAAATGAACGAACGACAGCGCGCCTTTGACGCTCGCGAGTATGGTCCGGAAAAGATCGGCGAAAAGTAGCGAATGTCGCGCAAGCGCGTTGGCATCACTACAACTACTTCAGGGACTACGACCCGAGGATCGGGCGATACGTGGAGAGCGACCCCATTGGGCTGGCAGGGGGGATAAACACGTTTGTCTATGTCGACGTCGACCCGATTGGATCGACAGATGTGCGTGGGTTAGCAAACGGTGGTGGCAAGCGAGCAACCCCAGATTTTTGGAAGCGACCCTGCAACGACACTCAAAAACTGGAGTGCGTGGAACACTGTCGCAAGCAAGGAAAGACCTACGAGAGCTGCGCCGTGACATACAAGCGGTACACCGAAATCAGAAATGGAGACGTTGTCGAAGTATCCAAGATGGTTCCGGAAGCTGGAGCTGCAGTTGTAAGGACCCGTCTGAACCAGGCCGAGGACTTGGTGCGATGCCCGCGTGTGGTGGCAATTGCGCTGCGACGGCTGGAATGGCGCTAATGCTTGCCATTCTCGGCGCACTTTGCTTTTGAGGGGATGAGCATGTTTACTCCAGGCGGCACGTACTTCCTAGTTGGATACCTCGATGAGGCCTGTCAGGTGCCTTTCGTTCAGACACTTGTATATTTGCGCGCGTCAGGGTCCGCCGGGGAGATCGAGCATGTCTTTGCCGATGGAATAGCCTGGTACAAGGCTGCAGCTCGAGGTGGGACCGTCGATACACAAGACACTCTATGGATAGCACAGAGTGATTTGAATGGAATTACCGATATCGCTGGGCTAGTTGAAGAACTAGGGCGACTCCCTGCAGGGTGAGTTCTTGGCCATAGTTGTGTTTTTCGCAGCGGCAGGAGTCGCACTACAACTACTTCCGCGAATACGACCCGCGCGTCGGCAGGTACGTCGAAAGCGATCCTATCGGCCTGCTCGCGGGGCCGAATACGTATGCATACGTGCTTGGGAATCCCGTGGGAAGAGTCGACCCGCTTGGGTTGAACACGAAGGTGCCGTGCTTCGGAAATGATTGTCCCGATCCGCCCATGTGTCCGACTCCGAATGGACCAAGGCCCTGTCCGCAGCCTGGTCCGGATGGCAAGTACCCGAAGTTCAAGTACGACTGCTTCGAGGTCTCTCAATCTCATGGTGCGTGCCTCATTTGCTGCACTGTTCGCAGTCCTCCGAACTACATGAAGGTGCCCGGCTCACTCTGTCAGCAGAAGTGCAACGATGCATGGAAGGTGACGAGGTGGCCTGATGGGGAGCCAAGACTATGCGAGGCACGATGAACACACGAGTCCTTTCCGCCGCGTTTGTGGTCGCAGTTATTGTCTCGCTTGCCCTCGGCTACGTGGCCGGCGCTTGGCATCAGAAGCAAGAGGCCACGGCGCTTGCAACGGGGCTTCGCGAGCATGAGTTGGCGAACACGCTCATGGTCCTGCGCTACCTCGATAGCAAGGAGTCTGTAGAAGCAACGAAGCTCTTGCAGGCCAGCACCAGTGGAAGCCTCGGGTGGATTGTCGACCACGGCGAGCCCCGCGATGGGGACAGCCTTTGCGCCGTGCTGAACACGCTGAGGGCGTACAGAGCAAAGCATCGGCTCTTCGTTGGCGAGGAGTGGGCTCAGTATCGAGCTCTGCCTGGTATTGAAGCAGAGGAGAAGAAGCGATCAGCCTTCTTGGAGCGGATCCAGTGCGGGACGAAGATGCTGTATCGACCCTGAGCGCATCGCGGCGCAGGGAGGCCGCTGCGCGTACGCCAGCTGACTATGGTTTACGTTCTCGCAACCGCACGCGTAGCTTGAGCAAATCGTCGATGAGTTCATCCAGGCTCATCGCCAAGGTCATTTCTGGCGGCCCCTCAATGGTCTCCATCCTTCTCTTGTTCGGCGACCCCTGTCCATCCCGCTCAAGCCAGGACTCGAGCTCCTCAAAGCTGTAAGTCAGGTTTTCGCCAGCCTTTGCGCGCCTCTGGGCATCCAAGAAGACCACCGGCTTGATGACGCATGGGAACGTGCGGGCCGAGTCGTGGTAGCCCCCAATGAAATAGATCTCGCCCATCTGAAACTTGTCATCGCTCATGGTTTTTTTGCCTAGGGAACCGGGATGGGAAATCTGGTGCAAATCATCACAACGATCGCACCCACAGCAAGCAAGGTGTTGCGGCACGTTGGCCCGCAGCTGAGCAAGGCAGGCGTTGGCTTCTCTTCGCAAACGCAGTTGTGTCCAATGTATCGGGGTTTCCCGCCGTTTACGCCCGGCATCCTGACGTAGGTTTGCGTGCAATCTTGGACGACCTTACCTTGGGCCCGGCAGTTCTCGACGCACCACAGCAGCTGGCTATCACTGCATCCGGTCCAAATGTATTTGGGCTTGTTCTTGGTCAGCCCTTGGTCGTCGAAGAAACCTATGGCGTTGGAATCAACGTAGCCGTAAGTGTTGATTCCGCCCTTCAGCCCGATAGGATCGCTTTCAACGTACCGGCCAATTCTCGGGTCGTAGTCCCTGAAGTAGTTGTAGATTTCCGCGTTCCTGTCGAATCGCTGTTGCATCGGCGCGAATCCGAAGTCGAGGGCGTTTACGTCACGGGGCCACGCCGATCTGGCACACGGCCAAAGCAAAAAAGTAGCACGGGAAGAGCCACCTCCGCAGCGTAAAATGGCGGTGTGAAGCGAGCCAGGCGGTCGCTGCGCCACCTTCGGGTTGCGTAGAGGAAAGTCGGGACTCCACAGGGCAGCGTAGCGGGTAACTCCCGTCCACCGTGAGGTGAGGATTAGAGGAACAGAGACGAGCCGATTAAGTTCGGTTGAAACGGCCAATCTCTACGCGGAGCAACACCAAATAGGCAGACGTCGACGTGGCCCACTGAGTCTGCGGGTAGGTGGCTTGAGCGCCGCGGCAACGCGGCGCCTAGAGGAATGACCGCTGTGCCGCCGCAAGGCGGCAACAGAATCCCGCTTACAGGCTCGCTTCACTTTTCCCTCGCAAAGTCGCGCCGACCTCCTACGTGGCGAGGCTGCCACGCCGCTCACGGCGGCCCCTTTGCGTGCCTAAGCTTTCTCCATCGACGAACCGGTACCTGGAGAAAGCAACATGGCTTGCAAGTGGCATCGAATCATCCTGTTTCGCGTCGTCCTCGCCCTGATCGGAACGGGACAGGCGATCGCGGAGACGGACCCCGCGGACAAGGTCGCCTCGGGCTTCGCGGATCTCGCGGGCTCGAAGGAAAACGCCGTGGCCATCGTGCGCGGCATGAATGCCGGCAAGGTGATTGCGCTTCGCGGCCCTTCGGAGAGTGGCGCGACCCAGGTCGTCGCATTCAACCTCGCCGAGGGACCGCTCACCTTCAGCGAGATTGAGGCCACGTTCTCGCGCGTGCGCACGCGCTTCACGAAGCAGGGCGTCACGCAACCTACGGTCGAACAGCTGCAGGCGGCGTTGGTGCCGGGAATTTCCGAATCGCCGCGCATCGCCTCCGCGGCCAGCAACGGAATGCCGCGAGTCGTTTCGGGGCCTGGCGCCATCCAGCTCGCGTCCGGCGAGCAACCCGAGCTTGTCGCGAGCGCGTGGGGTCGCTACCGGCCGACGGAGCGGCCCTCGCGCAGCTTCGAGAAATTCCCGGGAATCAGTTAGCCGTCGCGGCCGCGAGCCGCTCCCACTCTTCCGGGTAGATGTGGGCGACGACTCTCCAGTCGGCGCCCGTGGCTTCGACCACCATCGCCGCGCCTTCCTCGAGCTTCGGCGCCTTGTCGAAGCCGTGCGACGGCTCGTGGCCCATCACCAGGCGCAGCGTGCCCGCGGCCGGTGGCGTGGCGAGGATCTTCCCGAGCTCGGTGAAATCGAGTTTTCCCGCCTGCGCGCCCGCCATGCCGGCCACGGCGGGCGCGAGCTGAACACGGCCTGCGATCAGCATCGCGGTGTCCCTCGTGCGGCAGTAGGGGCTGGCGATCACTTCGCCCACGGGCAGCGCCAGCGTCTTGATGGCCGCGCCGGTCTTGCGTGATTGTTCGCGCCCCTCGTCCTTCAGGTTGCGCTGCGTGGCGCAGTTCTCCAGCACGACATTGCGATCGCGTTGATCGCGATCGGTGATGCCGTGGCGGAAGTAGAGCGTGTAGCCGCCTTGCCTGAGCGCTTTCACGAGCGCCGCGCCCTCGAGCGTTGCTGGCCCGCTCGCAGCGGCGCAAAACGCTGCCGCAGTGCACAACAGCGCGATGGTGCGGTGCAGCATCAAATTTCTCCTCGCAGGTCGTTCGTCCAGGCCCGGACACTCTACCGCCGGAATCTCTTGTGAAACTACATTCACAACATTTCGTATCTCATTGAAAACATGAGGATTCGAAAACCTCAAAAGGGCCTCAAAAAGATCGCCTAAGCCCTTGTCGCACAAGAACAAATTCCTTATTCGCCCCCTTGACTCCCCTGTATCGGGTCCGTAGAGTGTGCAGAAGTGGGAAAAAGTAGGATTTCATGGATATTCGGTTTCTACACCGGTTCGTGAAGCCTCGAAATGGGGGAGCAGGGTGTTTCAGGGAGCATCGCAACTCAACCTCGACGCGAAGGGCCGCATGGCGGTGCCTACGCGCGTGCGCGACCCGCTCACGGCGGGCGGAACGGTGGGCGTCGTACTCACCGCGCACCCCGACGGTTGTCTCCTGCTGTACCCCGCCCCGGGTTGGGACCCGGTGCGCGCGCAAGTGATGGCATTCCCGAGCACCAACGCCCAGGCAAGCCTCTGGAAGCGAGTGCTCATCGGCTTTGCGGAAGACCTCGCCCTCGACGGCGCGGGACGCCTGCTGGTTTCCCCGGAACTGCGGACCTTCGCGCATATCGAGCGGCGCGTGATGTTCGTGGGCCAGGGCAGCCACTTCGAAATCTGGGACCTCGAGGGCTGGAACGCGCAGCTCGAGAGGTTGAGGTCCGGGGGCAACCCGCAGTTGCCGCCGGGCATGGAGAACTTCTCCCTGTGAGTCGGCGTTTTTCCTACCCCGACTCCGCACCCCCAGGTGTCCCCGTCTTTCCACCCCGTGAGTGAGGCTGCCCATGTCCCGGTCCTTGTCGAAGAAGCCCTTGCCGCTCTCGAAGTCCGCGAAGACGGTACCTACGTCGATGGCACCTTTGGTCGCGGCGGGCACAGCGCGGCCATCCTCGCCCGTCTCGGTGTTCGCGGAAGACTTTTCGCTCTTGATCAGGACCCCGAGGCGCATTCGCATCGCGCGCTCGAAGATCCGCGTCTTGAGCTGATCCACGCGAGGTTCTCCACGATGAAAGCCGCGCTCGCCGCGAGAAACATCAACCGCGTGGCGGGCGTGCTGCTCGACCTGGGCGTCTCGTCGCCCCAACTGGACCAAGCCGAGCGCGGTTTCAGCTTCTCGCGCGATGGTCCGCTCGACATGCGCATGGATACCACCCGCGGCGAAACCGCCGCCGAGTGGATCGCTCGCGCCACAGAACAAGAACTCAGGGAGGTGATCGCGCACTATGGGGAAGAACGGTTTGCTCAAGCAGTTGCAAGAACGATTGTTGCGGCAAGGGGTGTCGAGCCTCTCACCCGCACACGGCAACTTGCCGAGGTCGTGGGTCGTGCGGTTCGCACGCGCGAGCCGGGGCAGCACCCGGCAACGCGGACCTTTCAAGCTCTTCGGATTTTCATCAATCAGGAGCTTGAAGAGCTGGAGGTAACGCTCCCGCAGGCCGCCGATCTCCTCGAGACCGGCGGAAGGCTCGCCGTCATCAGCTTCCACTCGCTCGAAGACCGGATCGTGAAGCACTTCCTTCGCGATCGCTCGACCGCCGACAAGCTCCCGAAGGGCTTGCCTGTGCGCGCCGCCGACATTCCGCCGCCGCCGCTGAAGCTCGTCGGCCGCGCGATCCGTGCTTCCGAGGAGGAAGTCCGCCGCAACCCCCGGGCCCGCAGCGCCGTGCTGCGCGTGGCCGAGAAGCTTCACTGAGACGGTGCGCATGAGCCTGCTCCTGCTCGTCCTGCTGGTGGCCTGCGCCCTGGGAACCATCACCGCGCAGCATCGCGCCCGGAAATCGTTCGTCGAGCTCGAGGCCGAGCAGGTCGCGGCCAAGAAGCTCGAGGAAGAGTTCACGCAGCTGCAGCTCGAGCAAAGCACGTGGTCCACGCACAAGCGCGTGGAGGCGGTCGCTTCGAAGCAGCTCGGCATGAAGGCCCCGGATGCGGCGAGCACGATGATCGTGTCGCCCGAAGCGAAGGCGCCATGAAATTCGAGAAGCGCGCGCCGCAGCTGCGACTCAAGCTCGAGGGCTGGCGCTCACGCGTCGTGCTCGGGCTGGCGACCCTGGGCTTCCTCGTGCTCGCCGGCCGCGCCGTCTACCTGCAGGGCATGAACCAGCAGTTCCTCCAGGCCAAGGGCGAAGCGCGCTACGGCCGCGTGGTCGAGATGCCCGCTTCGCGCGGTCCCGTGCTCGACAGGAACGGGCAGATGCTCGCGCTCTCCACGCCGGTCGAGTCGATCTGCGTGACGCCCGACGACTGGGAGGCCGACGACGCTGCCGTGAAGCGCCTCGCCGCGGCACTCGGGATGGACGCGGGCGAGATTCGCCAGAAAATTGCCAACAAGGATCGCCAGTTCGTCTTCCTCAAGCGCCAGATCGCGCCCGAACAGGCGGCCAAGGTGATGGCGTTGCATGTGCCGGGCGTGTTCCTGCAGCGCGAGTACCGCCGCTTCTACCCGGCGGGCGAGGTGATGGCGCACGTGGTGGGCTTCACCGGCATCGACGACAACGGGCAGGAAGGCATCGAGCTCGCGCAGCAGAAGCGCCTCGCCGGCGTGGCCGGCAGCCGCAAGGTGATCAAGGATCGCAAGGGCAACATCGTGGAAGACGTGGCAAGCCTGCGGGTCCCGCGCGATGGCGAGGCGGTGACGCTCGCGATCGACCAGCGCCTGCAGTTCCTCGCGCACCGCGAGCTGCGCAACGCCGTCGCGGCCAATGGCGCGCGCGCCGGCTCCATCGTGATCCTCGACGCGAAGACGGGCGAGGTGATGGCGCTCGTGAACATGCCCGACTACAACCCGAACAACCGCGCCAACGTCACCGGCAAGCAGACGCGCAACCGCTCGGTGACCGACCTCTTCGAGCCGGGCTCGACGTTGAAGCCCTTCACCGTCGCCGCCGCGCTCGACTCGGGCCTCGTGAAGCCCGACACGCTCATCCAGACGGCACCCGGTTCGATGGCGATCGGCGGCTGGACGATCAGCGACTCGCATCCGTTCGGCGTGCTCTCGGTCGCGCAGGTGATCCAGAAATCCTCGAACGTCGGCACCGCGAAGATCCAGCTCTCGATGACGGCCGAGCGCATGGGCACGCTCTACCGCGAGCTCGGTTTCGGCGCCGTGCCCGCCACCGGCTTCCCGGGCGAAGCGAAGGGACTGCTGCGACCCTGGACGCAATGGCGCCCGATCGAGCAGGCGACGATGTCGTACGGCCACGGCATTTCGGTTTCGCTGCTGCAGGTCGCGCGCGCCTACACCGTGTTCACGAACGAAGGCCAGCTGCTGCCGCTCGCACTCCTGAAGCGCGAAGCGCGTCCCATCGGCAAGCCGCTGTTCACGAAGGACACCACGCGCGAGATCGTGCGCATGATGGAAATGGCGGTCTCGCCCGGCGGCACCGCGCCGCGCGCGGCGGTGCCCGGTTACCGCGTCGGCGGCAAGACCGGCACGGCGCACAAGGCCGAGGCCGGCGGCTATGCCGAGCACAAGTACGTTTCCTCGTTCGTGGGCTTCGCGCCCGTGAGCAACCCGCGCTTCATCGTCGCGGTGATGATCGACGAGCCCTCGGGCACGAAGTACTACGGCGGCGACATTGGCGCCCCCGTCTTCTCGACGGTCATGGGCGCGGCCCTGCGAATGATGAGTGTCCCGCCCGATGCGCCGGGAATCCCGGGCGCACCCGGAACGATCAACGCGCAGGCGCGCGACACACGAGGCGAAGGATGATCTGCGCCGCCGAATTCGCGCCCGCCGAGGAAGTGCAAATCCTCGACCACCTCGCCCAGCTCGGCGTGCCGCTCATCGACCTCACGGCCGATTCGCGCGCCGTGAAGATGGGCTCGGTCTTCGTGGCGTACCCGGGCACGACGCGCGACGGCCGGGCCTTCATCACCGAGGCGATCGCCAAGGGTGCGGCCGCGGTGATCTGGGAGCGCTGCGGCTTCGACTGGGACGAGCGCTGGGAAGTACCCAACCTCGGTGTGGCCAACCTGCGCCACCGCATTTCGGAGATCGCGAGCCACGTGAACGGCGATCCATCCGCGCACCTGTGGATGGTCGGCGTCACCGGCACCAACGGAAAGACGAGTGTGGCGCAGTGGATCGCGCGCGCCCACGACTCGCTCGGTCGCCGCGCCGCGGTGCTCGGCACGCTCGGCAACGGACTCGTGGGTGAAGTCTCGGAAGCGAAGAACACGACGCCCGACGCGATCGTGCTGCAACGCCTGCTCGCCGATTACCTCAAGCGCGGCGCGCGCGTGGCGGCAATGGAAGTCTCGAGCCATGGTCTTCATCAGGGACGCGTAGCCGGCACCCGGTTCGACGTCGCGGTGTTCACCAATCTCACGCGCGACCACCTCGACTACCACGGCACGATGGAGGACTACGCCGAGGCGAAGTTCCAGGCCTTCGCGCTGCGCGGCCTGAAGTCCGCGGTGGTGAATGTGGACGATGCGTGGGGCGCGCGCTTCGCGGCCCGCCTCGCCGGTGGCCCGCTCGCGTTGGTCACCTACGGCGCTTCGCCCAATGCGCTGGTGCGGGCGAGCCAGGTCGCGATGTCGGAGGCCGGCGTGCGCTTTCGCGTCGATTCGCCCTGGGGCTCGGCCACGGTTGCCGCGCCTGTGCTCGGCGCCTTCAACGTGGACAACCTGCTCGCCGTTCTCGGCGCGCTGCTCACGGCCGGCATTGCTTTCCAGGACGCCGTGGGTGCGATCGCGAAACTCGCGCCCGTGCCCGGGCGCCTCGAGCGCTTCGGTGGCGGGAGCCGTCCGCTGGTCGTGGTCGACTACGCGCACACGCCCGATGCGCTCGAGAAAGCGCTCGCGGCCCTGCGGCCTGCCGTGGCCGCGGGCCACAAACTCATTTGCGTGTTCGGATGCGGCGGCGATCGCGATCCGGGCAAGCGACCCTTGATGGGTGCCGCCGCGGTTCGCCTCGCCGATCGCGTCGTCGTCACCAGCGACAACCCGCGCAACGAAGATCCGCTGCAGATCATCGAGCAGGTGCTCTCGGGCATTCCCGCGGGCCGCGCTGAAGCAATCTCCGAGCGCCAGGTCGCGATCTTCGATGCGATCCACAACGCGCGCGCGGGCGACGTCGTGCTGCTCGCGGGCAAGGGCCACGAGACCTACCAGGAAATCTGCGGCGTGCGCCACGCGTTCAGTGACGCCGAAGTGGCCGGTGCCGCGCTTGCCGAGGTTCGCACGTGATGGGCATCGCCGAAGCCGCCAACGCCGTGGGCGGCACCCTCCAGGGCGCGCCGGTGGCGTTCACGGGCGTGTCCACCGACAGCCGCACCGTGGGCGCGGGCGAGCTCTTCATCGCGCTCACCGGCGAGAACTTCGACGGCCACGACTACGTGCAGGCCAGTGCCACGCGCGGAGCGGCCGCGGCGCTCGTCTCGCGCCCGATGGAAGTCGCGATTCCCCAGGTGATCGTCGAGGACACCAAGCTCGCCCTCGGGCGCCTTGCCGCAGCCTGGCGCGCGCGCTTCACGCTGCCGCTCGTCGCACTCACCGGCAGCAATGGCAAGACGACCGTCAAGGAAATGCTCGCCGCGATCCTCGCGCGCCACGGCGGCCGCGAGGGCGTGCTTGCGACGGAGGGAAACCTCAACAACGACATCGGCATGCCGCTCACGCTGCTGAAGCTGCGCGAGTCGCACTACTTCGCCGTGATCGAAATGGGCATGAACCACGCGGGCGAGATCGATTACCTCACGCACATCGCCCAGCCCACGGTCGCGCTCGTCACCAATGCGCATCGCGCGCACGTGGGGATGCTCGGCAGCGTCGAGGCGATCGCGCAGGCGAAGGGCGAAATCTATTCCGGCCTCAAGACGGGCGGCACCGCGATCGTGAACGGCGACGACGCCTTCGCGAGCCTGTGGATGTCGCTCAACCCCGATCGGCGCGTGCTCACCTTCGGCATGAAGGAGGGCGTGGACGTGCGCGGCATCCTGGGTGACGGGCAGTTGCGCATCATCACGCCCACCGATGCATTCGCGGTCTCGCTGCAGGTCGCGGGCGAGCACAACGCGCGCAATGCGATCGCGGCGTGCGCCGCCGCGTGCGCGCTCGAGATCGCGCCGCATGCGATCCAGGCGGGACTCAACGGTTTCGCGGGCGTGCCCGGCCGCCTGCAGAAGCGCGCCGCCACGACGGGCGCCACGCTCGTCGACGACAGCTACAACGCGAACCCCGAATCGATGAAGGCCGCGCTCAAGGTGCTGGCCCTCGCACCTGCGCCGCGCGTCTTCGTGATGGGCGACATGGGCGAGTTGGGCGATGCCACGGCGCAGATGCACGCCGAAGTGGGCGCCTTCGCGAAGGGCGTGGGCATCGATCGGTTGCTGGCACTCGGCGAAGCGAGCCTGCACGCGGTCGAGGCCTTCGGCGCCGGCGCCGAGCACTTCACCGATTTCGAGGCCCTCGCCGCACGCGTGGAAAGCGCGGCGACGCCCAACGCAACGATCCTGATCAAAGGCTCGCGATTCATGCGCATGGAACGCATCGCCGACCGACTCGCGCAACCGGGAGGCCGCAATGCTGCTTGAGCTGGCCCAATGGCTCTCGATCGACATCCGCGCGTTCAACGTCTTCCAGTACATCACGCTGCGCGTGGTGCTCGCTGCGCTCACGGCGCTCGCGATCAGCTTCATCATCGGTCCGGCGATGATCCGCAAGCTCACGGCCTACAAGATCGGCCAGGCGGTGCGCGACGACGGCCCGCAGACGCACCTCATCAAGACGGGCACGCCGACGATGGGCGGCGCGCTGATCCTCGTGTCGGTCGCGGTCACGACGCTGCTCTGGGCCGACCTCGAGAACCGCTACGTGTGGATCTGCCTGCTGGCGACGCTGGGGTTCGGCGGCGTGGGCTGGGTGGACGACTGGCGCAAGGTCGTGCACCGCAATCCGAAGGGGCTCTCGGCGAAGTCGAAGCTCTTCTGGCAGTCGATCATCGCGGCGATCGCGGTGGCGACGCTCGCTTACAGCGCGAAACTGCCGCAGCAGACCGAGCTCATCGTGCCGTTCTTCAAGTCGATCGCGATCCCGCTGGGCACGATCGGCTTCGTCATCCTCGGATTTTTCGTCGTGGTCGGCACATCGAACGCCGTGAACCTTACCGACGGCCTCGACGGCCTCGCGATCATGCCCACCGTGATGATCGCCTCGGCGCTCGCGATCTTCGCCTACGTCACGGGGCACGTCGGCTTCTCGAAGTACCTCGGCTTTCCTTATATAGCGGGCGCGGGCGAGCTCGCGGTGTTCTGCGGCGCGATCGCCGGGGCCGGCCTCGCGTTCCTGTGGTTCAACGCGTATCCCGCGGAAGTGTTCATGGGTGACGTCGGCGCACTGGCGCTGGGCGCTGCACTCGGCATGGTCGCAGTCGTCGTGCGCCAGGAGATCGTGCTTTTCATCATGGGCGGCGTGTTCGTCGTCGAGACGCTCTCCGTGATGATCCAGGTGGCGAGTTTCAAGCTCACCGGCAAGCGCATTTTCCGAATGGCGCCGCTGCACCACCACTACGAATTGAAGGGCTGGAAGGAGAACCAGGTCGTCGTGAGGTTCTGGATCATCACGATGATGCTCGTCCTCTTCGGGCTCTCGACGCTGAAGCTTCGCTAAGGAAAAAAAATCTTGAAACACGGAGGACACAGAGGACACAGAGGAATGGAGGTTGCCCGCGACAGTGCGAGCAATGGGATGAAAGGAGGCGTTGCGTTCCTGAGAGCGACGATGCGCCGCCTTCACGACGACCACCTCCTCTCCTCCGTGTCCTCTGTGACCTCCGTGTTTCAAGATTTTCTCGAGTCTTTCGCGTTCCAGAAATTTATTTCGTTCTCCAACCGCTGGAGGTGAGCCATGTGGACTGGGAAGGCAAGGGCGTTCTCGTTCTCGGACTGGGTGAAACGGGGCTTTCGGGCATTCGCTGGCTGGCGTCGAAAGGCGCGAACCTGCGTGCCGCCGACACGCGCCAAGCGCCTCCAGCGCTGGCAGAGGTCCGCCGCATCGCGCCCGGCGTTCGCATCGACCTCGGACCCTTTGCGCCGTCGCTCCTGGAGGGCGTGGACACGATCCTTGCGAGTCCGGGTCTTGCGCTGCGCGACGCCTTCCTTCGAGACGCGCTGGCACGCGGCGTGGAAGTCGTCGGTGATATCGAAATCTTCGGGCGTGAGCTTGCACGCCACCGAAAGGCCCGGGTGCTCGGAGTGACAGGGACCAACGGCAAGTCGACGGTGACGTCGCTTGCCGATGCCATGTGCCGCGCCGCGGGACGGCGCTCGGTCGCCTGCGGGAACGTGGGCGTGCCGGTGCTCGACTGTCTCGCGACCGCGGAGACGTTCGGCCATCCGGACGTGTACGTGGTCGAGCTCTCGAGCTACCAGCTGGAAACGACGTCGAGCCTCGAGCTCGACGCGGGTGCCGTGCTCAACGTGACGCAGGACCACCTCGACCGCTACGACTCGATGCAGGATTACGCGGCGGCCAAGGCGCGCATCTTCGCCCACTGCAAGACGCGCATCGTCAATCGCGAGGATGCGGTGACGCTCGCGATGGCCGAAGGGCACGAGATGACGTCCACGTTCGGGCTCGATGCGCCGAAGAATGAGCGCGAATGGGGCCTCGATGCCGCGCGCGCGAACCTGATGCGCGGCGACCGCTCGTTGCTGCCGGTGGCCGACGTCGCGATCCCCGGCCTGCACAACGCGGCCAATGCGCTCGCGGCGCACGCGCTGTGCAGCGCGATCGATCTACCCGAAGCGCCGCTCGCCACCGCGATCCGCGCTTTCCGCGGACTGCCGCACCGCGTCGAACTGGTGGCGGAAGCGGGCGGCGTGCGCTTCTACAACGATTCGAAGGGCACGAACGTCGGCGCCGCTGTCGCCGCGCTCGAAGGCTTTACCTCGCCCGTCGTGCTCATCGCCGGCGGCGACGGGAAGCAACAGGATTTCTCGCCGCTCGCGGCCGCCGTGAAGGCGAAGGCGCGCGCGGTCGTGCTGATCGGGCGCGATGCGCCCGCGATCGCGACCGCTCTCGCCGGCACCGGCGTGCCGCTCGTGAACGCGACTTCGATGGAAGACGCGGTGGGCAAGGCGCGCTTCCTCGCCGTCCATGGCGACGCGGTGCTGCTCTCGCCCGCGTGCGCGAGCTTCGACATGTTCCGCAATTACGGTCACCGCGGCGAAGTGTTCGCCGCCGCGGCGCGCGCACTCGTGGGGGCAACGCACTGATGCTCTACCGCGCGCAAACCCGCGACATCGGTGTCGACCTCGGGATGTTCTGGTCGGCGCTGCTGCTCGCGGCCATCGGCCTCGTGATGGTCTACTCGGCCTCGATCGCGATGGCCGAGGCCGAGCGCTTCACGGGTTTCCGTCCGGGGTTCTTCCTTGCGCGCCATTCGATCTACCTGGGCATCGGGCTCGCGGCGGCGATCGCGGTCTTCCGCGTGCCGATGTGGGTGTGGCAACGCGCCTCGCCTTACCTGTTCGTGCTCGGCGTGATCCTGCTCGTGGCCGTGCTCATTCCCGGCGTGGGACGCGAAGTGAACGGCAGCCGCCGCTGGATCTCCTTCGGGTTCGCGACGTTCCAGCCCTCGGAGCTGATGAAGCTCTTCGTCGTGCTCTACGCGGCCGATTACACCGTGCGCAAGGCCGCGTTCATGGACGACTTCCGCAAGGGCTTCCTGCCGATGTTCGCGGTGATGACGCTGGTCGCCGCGATGCTGCTGCGCGAGCCCGACTTCGGCGCGCTCGTGGTGACCACGACGATCGCGATGGGCGTGCTGTTCCTCGGCGGGCTCAACTGGCGGCTGTTTGCCGGCCTCACGGCACTGCTTGCCGCGGCCTTCGTGGTGCTGATCCTTTTCTCGCCCTATCGACTGCAGCGGATCGTGGGCTTCATGGATCCCTGGTCGGATGCCTACGGCAAGGGTTACCAGCTCTCGCATTCGCTGATCGCCTTCGGGCGCGGCGAGTGGCTCGGCGTGGGACTGGGTGCGAGCGTCGAGAAGCTCTTCTATCTTCCGGAAGCGCACACGGATTTCCTGCTCGCGGTAATCGCCGAGGAGCTCGGGTTCGCGGGTGTCGCCGCGGTGATCACGCTCTTCCTTTATCTCGTGCATCGCGCCTTCGCCGCGGGCCGCCAGGCGGCGAGCCTCGAGCGCTATTACGCCGCGCTCGTGGCCCAGGGCATCGGCGTGTGGTTCGCGGCGCAGGCCTTCATCAACATGGGCGTGAACATGGGGTTGCTGCCCACCAAGGGCCTCACGCTCCCCCTGCTCTCGTTCGGCGGCACCGGCATCGTCGTGAACATGGTCGCCGTGGCGTTGTTGCTGCGCGTCGACCACGAGAACCGCTACCTCATGAAGGGAGGCTCGCTGTGAGCGCTCCCGGCAAGCGGACGATCCTCGTCATGGCCGCGGGCACCGGCGGGCACGTGTTCCCCGGTCTCGCGATCGCCGCCGAGCTCGCCGCGCGCGGCTGGGACGTCGCCTGGATGGGCACGCCCAAGGGCATGGAGAACGCGCTGGTCGCGAAGGCCGGCTACCCGATGACGCACGTGAGCATGTCGGGCATCCGCGGCAAGGGACTCCTTTCCTATGTGTTCCTGCCGCTGAAGATCCTCATCGCGTTCTGGCAGGCGACCGTCGCGATCTTCCGCGTGCGCCCGCATGTCGTGCTGTCGATGGGCGGCTACGTCGCGTTTCCCGGCGGCATGATGGCCGTGCTCTGGGGCCGCCCGCTCGTCGTGCACGAACCGGGTGCGGTCGCGGGGATTACCAACCGCGCGCTCGCCCTCGTGGCTGACCGCGTGGTGGTGGGCCTCGAAGGCGCGTTCGATCGCCCGATCGCGCATGCGCTCGCGCGCCACCTCCCGAAGCCTGCGCGCGTCGAGAACCTGGGTACGCCGGTGCGCGCGGAGATCGAAGCCGTGCCGTCGCCCGAGGCGCGCCTCGCGGGCCGTGAAGGCCGGCTGCGCCTGCTCGTGGTCGGTGGCAGCCTCGGCGCGCAGACCATGAACGACCTCGTGCTCGCGACGCTGAAGTCGATGGGCGCCGAAGAACGCCCCGAGGTCGTGCACCAGGCGGGCGCGAAGTTGCACGACGCGCTCTCGACCCAATACCGCGAAGCCGGCGTGGCGGCGGAGGTCGTCCCGTTCATCGACGACATGGCTGCGCGCTACGCGTGGTGCGATGTCCTCATCTGCCGCTCGGGGGCCGTGACGGTCGCCGAGATCGGCACCGCGGGCATTGCCGCGATCCTCTTTCCGCTGCCCTGGTTCGTCGCCGACGAGCAGAAGGCCAACGCGAACTTCCTCGCCGCGAAGGATGCGGGGATCGCGCTCGACCAGCTCGCGACCACGCCCGATTCGCTCGCGACCGTGCTTCGCGGCCTCACGCGCGAGAAGCTGCGCGACACGGCGAGCCGCGCGCGAGCGCTGGGCCGCCCCGGCGCGGCCGCGCATTGCGCCGACCTGTGCGAGGAGCTTGCCCGTGCGGCATAAGGTCAAGCGCGTTCATTTCGTGGGCATCGGCGGCTCGGGCATGTCGGGCATCGCCGAAGTGCTCGGCAACCTCGGCTATACCGTGACGGGATCGGATCTCGCCGATGGCGTGGTCGTGCGGCGCCTGCGCGAGCTGGGCATCAAGGTCGTCACCGGCCACGCGGCGGAGAACGTCGCGCAAGCCGATGCCGTCGTGGTTTCGTCGGCGGTGAAGCCCGACAACCCCGAAGTGCTGCGCGCTCGCGAGATGCATATTCCGATCGTGCCGCGCGCGATGATGCTTGCCGAGCTCATGCGCTTCAAGCAGGGCATCGCGGTGGCGGGCACGCACGGCAAGACCACCACGACCTCGCTCGTCGCCGCGGCGCTGGGCGAAGCCGGGCTCGATCCGACCTGCGTGATCGGCGGGCGACTCAATTCGATCGGTACGAATGCGCGCCTCGGCAAGGGCGAGTTTCTCGTCGCCGAAGCCGACGAGTCCGATGCGTCGTTCCTCTACCTGCAGCCGGTGATCTCGGTGGTGACGAACATCGACGCCGATCACATGGAGACCTACGGCCAGGACTTCGAGCGCCTCAAAGGTGCGTTCGTGGAGTTCCTCGAGCACCTGCCGTTCTACGGGCTTGCTGTGCTGTGCAAGGACGATCCGCACGTCCACTCGATCATGCCGCGGCTCACGAAGCAGATCCTTTCCTACGGCATCCGTTCGGAAGCGGACCTGCGCGCCGAGAACGTGAAGTGGATCGACAACGGACGCATGCAGTTCACGGCGGTGTCGTACATCAACCATTTCAAGCCGCTCGAGGTCACGTTGAATCTCCCGGGCGAGCACTACGTCCTGAACGCGCTCGCGGCGATTGCCGTGGCGCGCGAAGTCGGCTGCCCCGAGGCGGCGATCGCGAAGGCGCTCGCGGAATTCACCGGCGTGGGCCGGCGCTTCCAGCGCTTCGGCGACGTGACGCTGAAGAGCGGCGCGCACTTCACGCTCGTGGACGACTACGGTCATCACCCGGTGGAGATGGCGGCCACCCTCGCGGCCGCGCGCGGCGCGTTTCCCGGCCGGCGCGTGATCCTCGCTTTCCAGCCGCATCGCTATACGCGCACCCGCGACCTCTTCGAGGATTTCGTGCGGGTGCTGTCCACCGTTGATGACCTCGTGCTCGCCGACGTCTACTCGGCGGGAGAAGCGCCGATCGTCGCGGCCGACGGCCGCGCGCTCGCTCGCGCATTACGAGTCGCGGGCAAGGTCGAGCCCACGTTCGTCGAGAACACCAGCGAGATGCGCGAGGCGGTCCTTTCGCGCGTCCAGGACGGCGACGTCGTCCTCACCATGGGCGCGGGTTCCATCGGCGGGCTTGCGCCGGAACTGGCGCTCGCGCAATGAACATGGCCGAAACCTCCTCCTTCCTCCAGGCCCACGCGATGCGCGGGGTCCTGCGCACGGACGAGCCGATGGCCAAGCACGTGAGCTGGCGCGCGGGCGGGCGTGCTCGCGTGTTCTTCCAGCCGTCGGATCTCGAGGACCTGCGCGCCTTTCTGCCGACTCGTCCCGCGGACGAGCCGATCCTCTTCGTGGGATTGGGAAGCAACCTGCTCGTGCGCGACGGTGGTTTCGCCGGCACCGTGGTCCTCACGCATCACGCGCTCACCGGGATCGAGATGACCGGTCCCATGACCTTCACCGCGGGTGCGGGCGTTCCCTCGCCGCATCTCGCGCGCTTTGTCGCGCGCCACGGGGGCGCGGGGGCCGAGTGGCTCGCCGGCGTGCCCGGCACGGTCGGCGGAGCGCTCGCGATGAACGCGGGCTGCTACGGCGGCGAGACGTGGAATCACGTGGTGAATGTGCAGGCGATCGATCGCGGCGGCGCGCTGAAGACGCGTGTGCCTTCGGAGTACGAGATCGGCTACCGGCACATGCACCTGCGCGAGGGGCACGAGGAGTGGTTCGTCGCCGCGACGTTCGCATTCCATCCGGGCGAGGAGGCGCAGTCGATGGCGACGATCAAGTCGCTGCTCGCGCGCCGCGTCGCTTCGCAGCCGCTCAACGAACCCAACGCCGGGAGCGTGTTCCGCAATCCCGTCGGCGACCACGCCGCGCGGCTGATCGAAGCCGCGGGCCTCAAGGGCCACACGATCGGTGGCGCCCAGGTCTCGACCAAGCATTCGAATTTCATCATCAACACGGGCAAGGCGACGGCGGCCGACATCGAGACGCTGATCGACCATGTGCAGGCGACCGTGCTCGCCGCGAGCGGCATCGAGCTCGTTCGCGAAGTCCGCATCATTGGAGATCGCGCATGAGCGCGCGCGATTTCGGCAAGGTCGCCGTCCTCATGGGCGGACCGTCGGCGGAACGCGAGATCTCGCTCATCTCCGGCAAGGCCGTGCTAGGGGCATTGCAGGAGAAACGCGTGGACGCGCATGCCTTCGATCCGGCCGAGCGCGAGCTCTTCGACCTGAAGCGCGAAGGCTTCAAGTCCGTCTTCATCGCGTTGCACGGCCGCTTCGGCGAGGACGGCACCGTGCAGGGCGCGCTCGAGACGCTGCGCGTGCCCTACACCGGCAGCGGCGTGATGGGCTCGGCGATCTCGATGGACAAGTGGCGCACGAAACTCGTGTGGCTCGCCGCCGGCATCCCCACGCCGAAGTTCGTGATGCTGAAGGCCTCGAGCGACTGGGACCGCGTCGTGGCCGTTCTCGGCCTGCCGCTGATCGTGAAGCCGGTGCACGAAGGTTCGACGATCGGGCTCACGAAGGTGAGCCGCGCCGCCGACCTTCCCGCCGCGTACCAGCTCGCCGCGAAGTACGACGCGCTCGTGATCGCCGAGGAATTCATCGCCGGCCAGGAGCTCACGGCCGCGATCCTGCACGACGGCCCGACGGCCACCGATCGCGCGCTGCCGCTCGTGCGCATCGAGGCGCCGCAGGGCAACTACGATTACCAGAACAAGTACTTCACCGACGACACGCGCTACTACTGTCCGTCGGGGATCCGCGCGGAAGTCGAGGACGAGATCCGCGAAGTCGCCGTGCGCAGCTTCCGCGTGCTCGGGTGCCGCGGCTGGGGCCGCGCCGACGTGATGCTGCGCCCCGATGGCACGTACTCCTTCCTCGAGATGAACACGTCGCCGGGAATGACTGGGCACAGCCTCGTGCCGATGGCGGCGAAGGCGACGGGCCTTTCGTACGCGGATCTCTGCGTCGAGATTCTCGCGGGCGCGTCGCTCGATTCGGGAGCGCGGCAATGAATCTCCTCGCGCGCGTCGTATTGGGCACCGTGGCGGTCGCCGGACTCGCGGGCGCGGCCTGGTATGGCTACGACGCGACGGCGAAGCAGCCGATCGGCGTCGTGCAGTTCACCGGCGAGACCGCGCGCATCGATCGCGCCGATCTCGATCGCCTCGCCGAAAGCGTGCGCGGCATGCCCGCCGGCGCCGCGACACTCGCCGCCGTTCGTGAAGCCGCCCGCCGCATGCCGTGGGTGCGCGACGCGACCGTGCGCCGCCGCTTTCCCGACGCCGTCGAAGTCACGATCGAGGCCCACGTCCCGCTCGCGCGCTGGACCGAGGGAATGCTCGTGAGCACGCAAGGCGAAGTGTTCCAGGGCGATACCAAGGACGAGCTGCCGATCTTCAGCGGACCGGAGGGCAGCGCGCTCGAGATGGCGCGCGAGTACCCCGCGATCCGCAAGGCGCTCGAGCCCGTCGGCATCAAGCTCACCGAACTCAAGCGCTCGCCGCGCGGCGCCTGGCAGGCGGTGCTCGCCTCGGGCCTCGTGCTCGAGCTCGGGCGCACCGACATGGTCGCGCGCCTCGAGCGCTTCGCCACCGCCTGGCCGCGCGTGGCCGCGCAGGAGCCCGCGGCGCGCTACGCCGATCTTCGCTATCCCAACGGCTTCGCCCTGCGTCGCACGAAATCATGATCCCCAACCGTCCCCGCGAACAACGCAACCTCCTCGTCGCCCTCGACATCGGCACCTCGAAGATCGTGACGCTGGTCTCCGAGATCACGCCCGAGGGCCATCTCAACCTCATCGGCATGGGGAGCCATCCTTCGCGCGGGCTGCGCAAGGGTGTCGTCGTCAACATCGAATCGACCGTCAACGCCATCCAGCGCTCGCTCGAGGAAGCCGAGCTGATGGCCGACGTGAAGATCAAGGAAGTGCTCACGGGCATCGCCGGCAGCCACATCAAGAGCTTCAACTCGCACGGCATGGTCGCGATCAAGGACAAGGAAGTGCAGCCCTACGACATCGACCGCGTGATCGAGACCGCGCGCGCGGTGAACATCCCGATGGAGCAGCAGGTCCTGCACATCCTCGAGCAGGAATTCATCATCGACGGGCAGGGCGGCGTGCGCCAGCCGCTGGGCATGAGCGGCATGCGCCTCGAAGTGAAGGTGCACATCGTCACGGGTGCCGTCTCCGCCGCGCAGAACATCATGAAGTGCGTGCGCCGCTGCGGGCTCGAGGTGAAGGACCTGATGCTGCAGCCCCTCGCGTCAGCCGACGCGGTGCTCCTCGACGACGAGCGCGATCTCGGCGTGTGCCTCGTGGACGTGGGCGGCGGCACGACCGACATCGCGGTCTTCACCGAAGGCGCGATCAAGCACACCTCGGTGATTCCGATCGCGGGCGACCAGATCACCAACGACATCGCGATGGCGCTGCGCACGCCGACCAAGGACGCGGAGGAGCTGAAGATCGCGCACGGCGTGGCGTTGCGGCAGCTCGCGAGCACCACCGAGATGATCGAAGTGCCGGGCGTGGGCGACCGCGGCCCGCGCGAGCTCTCGCGCCAGACGCTCGCCGAAGTGATCGAGCCGCGCGTCGAGGAGCTCTATTCGCTGATCCAGCGCGAGCTGCGCTCCTGCGGCCTCGAGGAGCTGCTCTCGTCGGGAATCGTGCTGACGGGCGGTTCCTCGCTAATGAAGGGAATGGTGGAACTCGGTGAAGAGGTGTTCCACATGCCGGTTCGGGTCGGCGTGCCGCACTACAGCGGCGCGCTCGCCGAAGTGGTTCGCAATCCCCGATATGCCACGGGCGTGGGCCTGTTGATGGCGGGCCTCGACCAGGTGAAGCGGGAGCAACACGCGCGCATGCAAGGCGCGGGCTTCAAGGATGCGATGGAAAAGATGAAGAGCTGGTTCAAGGGAAATTTCTAAAATCAGAAAGGAGACGGCAACATGATCGAGCTTTTGGAAAGCGCCTCGCCCGAGGCGGTCATCAAGGTAGTGGGCGTGGGGGGCTGCGGCGGCAACGCGGTCGACCACATGATCAACAACGGCGTGCAGGGCGTGGAGTTCATCTCGATGAACACCGATGCCCAGGCGCTCAAGCGCAATCTCGCGAAGACCACGCTGCAACTGGGCAACGCGGTGACCAAGGGACTGGGCGCAGGTGCCAATCCCGAGGTGGGCCGGCTCGCGGCCGAGGAAGACCGCGATCGCATCACCGAGCTCATCAACGGCGCCGACATGCTCTTCGTGACGGCGGGCATGGGTGGCGGAACGGGAACGGGAGCAGCCCCCGTCATCGCGCAGATCGCGCGCGAGATGGGCATCCTCACGGTCGCGGTGGTCACCAAGCCCTTCGCCTTCGAAGGCAAGCGCCAGAAGATCGCGGCGGTGGGCATCGACCAGCTCAAGCAGCACGTCGATTCGCTCATCATCATCCCCAACGACCGGCTGATGCAGGTCCTGGGCGAGGACGTGAGCTACGAGGATGCGTTCCGTGCATCGAACGACGTGCTCAACGGCGCGGTCGCGGGCATCGCCGAGGTGATCAACTGCCCCGGCACGGTGAACGTGGACTTCGCCGACGTGCGCACGGTGATGAGCGAGAACGGTGTCGCGATGATGGGCTCGGCCACCGCGTCGGGACCGGAGCGCGCGCAGATGGCGGCCGAACAAGCCGTCCATTCGCCGCTGCTCGAGGACATCCATCTGTCGGGCGCGCGTGGCGTGCTGGTGAACATCACCGCGAGCAAGGCGATGAAGCTGCGCGAAGTGCACGAGGTGATGAACACGATCCGCTCGTTCACGGCCGAGGATGCGACGGTGATCTACGGCTCGGTGTTCGACGAGGCGATCGGCGACGCGCTGCGCGTCACCATCGTCGCGACGGGCCTGGGCGGTGCGGCGGCACAGCGCAACCCCGTGATGCAGGTCGTGCAGGCCACGGGAACGCATGACGCGGTCGCCGGCAACGTGAACTACGAGGAGCTCGACCAGCCGACGGCCATCCGACGCCGGCGCGACCTCACCGTGGATGCGTTGCGCCAATCAGGTGTGGAGACGCTGGATATTCCAGCTTTCCTGCGTAAGCAAGCGGACTGACGCGCCGGAGGCCATTGCCTCCTCGCATCGTCAGTCCTGATTTTCCGTTCGCCGTGTCTCCCGGCGGCCGGTGCTGTCCATCGTGGGCCCGCCTCGTGCGGGCCCTTTTCTTTTCGCTGCCGTAACAGACTGATATAATTACGGAAATGATCAAGCAACGCTCCCTCAAGTCCGCCATCCGCGCCACCGGCGTGGGCGTGCACACCGGCCAGAAGGTCGCGCTGGCGCTGCGCCCGGCCGCGCCGGACACGGGGATCGTGTTTTGCCGCTCCGACCTCCCGGGCAACCCCGCGATCCCGGCCCACGCATTGAATGTCCACGACACACGCATGGCCACCGTCATCGAGAAGGACGGCGCCCGCGTCTCCACGGTCGAGCACCTGATGAGCGCCTTCGCCGGCCTCGGGATCGACAACGCCTATGTCGACGTGTCGGCCGAGGAAGTGCCGATCATGGACGGCAGCGCGGCGACGTTCGTGTTCCTCATCCAGTCGGCCGGCATCGAAGAGCAACAGGCCGCGAAGAAATACATCCGCGTTCTGAAGCCCATCCTGATCGAGCAAGGCGACAAGCGCGTGCGGCTCGAGCCCTTCAACGGCTTCAAGCTCTCGTTCTCGATCGAGTTCAAGCACCCGGTGTTCGAGGCCTCGGGCTCCGAGGTGAACATCGACTTCGCCGACGTCTCTTTCGTCAAGGAGATCGCCCGCGCCCGCACCTTCGGCTTCACGCAGGACGTGGAGAAGATGCGCTCCATGGGCCTGGGCATGGGCGGCAACCTCGACAACGCGATCGTGATCGACGACTTCCGCGTGCTCAACAGCGAAGGCCTTCGCTTTGACGACGAGTTCGTGAAGCACAAGGCGCTCGACGCCGTCGGTGACCTTTATATGCTCGGTCACCCGCTCATCGGCGCCTTCCATGGCCACAAGTCGGGGCATGCGCTCAACAACCAGCTGGTTCGCGCCCTCCTGGCCGACCAGACGGCGTGGGAAGAGGTCACGTTCGAAGCGCTCGAGGCATTGCCCCGGGCGTTCGCCAACTTCGCTCCCGCCTGAAAGCGGATCCTTCGGGCGCTGCGGCCCTCAGGACGACAGTTCCGTGATCCTCGTCCGCGTCCTTCTCATATTCAGCGCGCTGTTCCTCGCGGGCATCGGGATCGCCTTCCTGGTCACCCGGGACCGGAAGTACCTGCGGCTGGGGGGTCGGTTCTTCCAGGCGGTGCTGGTGGCGCTGGTCTGCTACGGCCTCTTCTACGTCTTTTCCCGCGTCCTGCTCTTGTGAGGCCGCTTGGCGATCCGCTCCAGGGTCGCCTTCAGGGGGGAATCTTCCAGGCCCTCCGCCATCGTCGAAAGCTTCTCCAGGGGTAGCTGGCCGCGCGCTATAGGCGTCCTCCTACGCTCCTGTAGGTCAACTTGAACTTCGACCCGGATTGCGGTAAGCTCCTGATTCTCGTTCTGTATCAAGGAATTACGGCTGTCACGTAATCCGCGAAGCAGGCGGGGCGCAAGCTGCTTCAGGGCCGCCGCAACGGCCCCGGTAGTCGCGCTAACCACAACGGTCGATCCATCGATGGCGCTCACCCGGCTGGCCTTGGCCAGATCCTCGGGAGCGAGAGTCCGGTAAGTTTTCTGCAGGCGTTTGACACGTTCGAGCCGCTCCGCAAGCGGTTTCAGCTCGGCGCTGTCGTTCAGAAGCTTGGCAACGGAATTCGAAACCATCGGGGCGCGGTCCAAGGGGAGGTTGCAGTGAACATTATTCTCGTTTCGGACAGCCTGGCGAAGAGTCGTTCGGTCTCGCTGTCCCAAACCCAGGTGCTCCTGATCGGTTTCGGGGTCCTGGTCGCCGGGTTCGCCCTGGCGGTCGCCACCTACGTGGTCACCATGAAGTTTGCCGTGGACATGCGCAATCCGTACCTGCGCTCGCTCCTGGCCGCGCTGCATGAAGAGCAGCTCAAGAAGAACGAAGCCGAGATGAAGGACAACCTCACCGCCATGGCGGTGAAGGTGGGCGAGCTCCAGGCCCGGATCCTCCGCCTCGACGCCTTCGGCGAGCGCCTCGCCAAGGCCGCGAACATCAAGCGCGAGGAATTCCGCTTCGACGAGAAGCCCGGCCAGGGCGGTCCGTCGGTGAGCGGCGGCATGGGCCGCGAGCTCACGGTCGGCGAATTCCAGCAGATGCTCTCCGAAATTTCGCGCGTCCTCGACGACCGCAGCGACAAGCTGGGCGTCCTCGATTCCTTCCTGATGGACGATCGCCTCGCGCGGAAGACCATTCCCACGACGCTGCCGATCACCGCGGGCTACTACTCGTCGAACTACGGCCAGCGCATCGACCCGATCAACGGCCGCTCGACCTTCCACACGGGCGTGGACCTGATCGCGCCGGCCGGCACGGCGGTCCTCTCGGCGGCAGGCGGGGTGGTCTCGGCGGTGGAGTTCCAGGCCGAATACGGAAACATCGTCGACGTCGACCATGAAAATGGCCTGACGTCGCGCTACGCGCACCTGTCGAAGAGCATGGTCAAGGTGGGCGACGTGGTCATGAAGGGCCAGCAGATCGCGCTCGTCGGGTCGACCGGGCGGGTGACCGGACCGCACCTGCATTTCGAGGTGCGCGAGAAGGGCATCCCTCTGAATCCCAACAAGTTCCTGGCGCTGGGCAAGAACGACATCCTGATCGGCTCGGCCTACCGCAAGTAGCCCCCGGGCTTGCAAACGGGCGGCCCCGCCCCCACTCACTTATAATTGCGCATTCGCCGGCCCACCCTGGGCCGGTTTTCGCGTCTAAAGAAGCCCCGCACCCGTGCTCTCGACTTTCCTCAAGGCCGTCTTCGGCAGCCGTAACGAACGTCTCCTCAAGCAGTATCGTGCGACGGTCGTCCGCATCAACGCCCTCGAGGCCACCCTCGACAAGCTCTCCGACGAGGCGCTTGCCGCCAAGACGCCCGAGCTGAAGGCCAAGGTCGCCGCCGGCGCGAAGCTCGACGACATCCTTCCCGAAGCCTTCGCCGTGGTGCGCGAAGCCTCGAAGCGCGTGCTGGGCATGCGCCACTTCGACGAGCAGATGATCGGCGGCATCGCGCTGCACGAAGGCAAGATCGCGGAAATGCGCACGGGCGAAGGCAAGACGCTCGTCGCCACGCTGCCTTCGTACCTGAACGCGCTCGAGGGCAAGGGTGTGCACGTTGTCACGGTGAACGACTACCTCGCCAAGCGCGACGCGGAATGGATGGGTCGCATCCACCGCTTCATGGGGCTCACCGTCGGCGTCGTGGTCCCGGGCATGGAGCACGCGGACAAGCAGGCGGCCTACAAGTCCGACATCACGTACGGCACCAACAACGAATTCGGCTTCGACTACCTGCGCGACAACATGGCCACGCAGGTCGCCGAGCGCTTCCAGAACGGCCTGAATTTCGCGATCGTCGACGAAGTCGACTCGATCCTCATCGACGAGGCGCGCACGCCGCTCATCATCTCCGGCCAGGCTGAGGATTCGACCGAGCTCTACCGGAAGATCAACGTCCTGATCCCGAAGCTCGTGCCGCAGGCCGACGAGAAGGCCTCCGGCGACTACTACGTCGACCTCAAGCAGCACAGCGTGACCCTCTCGGAAGAAGGCCACGAGCACGCCGAGGAGCTCATGCGCGGCGCCGGGCTGCTCGCCGAGGGTGCCAGCCTGTATGACCCGTCCAACATCATGCTGATGCATCACCTGTATGCCGGTGTGCGCGCGCATTCGCTGTATCACCGCGACCAGCATTACGTGGTGCAGGACGACGAGGTCGTGATCGTCGACGAATTCACCGGCCGCATGATGGCCGGGCGCCGCTGGTCGGACGGCCTGCACCAGGCGGTGGAAGCGAAGGAAGGCGCGTCGATCAAGAACGAGAGCCAGACGCTCGCCTCGATCACGTTCCAGAACTACTTCCGCCTGTACAAGAAACTCGCCGGCATGACCGGCACGGCCGACACCGAGGCGTTCGAGTTCTCGCACATCTACAACCTCGAGACGGTGCTGATCCCGACGCACCGCAAGATGGTCCGCGCCGACCGCAACGACCAGGTGTTCATCACCGCGAACGAAAAGCACCAGGCGATCATCAACGACGTGAAGGATTGCCACGCGCGCGGGCAGCCCGTGCTGCTGGGCACCACGTCGATCGAGAATTCCGAGCTCCTCGCCGAGCTGCTCGACAAGCAGAAGCTGCCGCACCAGGTCCTCAACGCGAAGCAGCACGCGAAGGAAGCCCAGATCGTCACCCAGGCCGGACGCCCGGGCATGATCACCATCGCCACCAACATGGCGGGCCGCGGAACGGACATCGTGCTTGGCGGCAATCCCGATCCCGAGATCCAGTCGATCAAAGCGGACGAATCGCTCGATGCTTCCACGAAGGAAGCGCGCGTCGCCGCGATCCGCAGCGAGTGGGAAAAGCTCCACGCCGCTGTCGTGGCCGCGGGCGGCCTGCACATCATCGGCTCCGAGCGTCACGAATCCCGCCGTATCGACAACCAGCTGCGCGGCCGTTCCGGCCGCCAGGGCGATCCGGGTTCCTCGCGCTTCTACCTGTCGTTCGAGGATCCGCTGCTCAAGATCTTCGCCGGCGAGCGCCTGAAGTCCATCATGGGCGCGCTCAAGATTCCCGAGGGCGAGGCGATCGAGGCGAAGATGGTCTCGCGCTCGATCGAGAACGCGCAGCGCAAGGTCGAGGCGCGCAACTTCGATATCCGCAAGCAGCTGCTCGAATACGACGACGTCGCGAGCGACCAGCGGAAGGTCATCTACCAGCAGAGGAACGAGCTCCTCGAATCCGAGGACATCTCGGAGACGATCAGCTCGATTCGCCGCGACGTTCTGCAGTCCGCTGTGCTCGAACAGATGCCGGCCGATACGGTCGAGGAGCAGTGGGACATCCCCGCGCTCGAGCGTCGCCTCGAGAGCGAGTTCTACCAGAAGGTGCCGGTCGCCCAGTGGCTGTCCGAGGATCCGCAGCTCGACGCCGAGAAGGTCACGGCGCGGCTCGTGGAGCAGACCAACGCGGACTACGGCAAGAAGTTCGACGGCATCGAGCCGAGCGTGATCCACCATTACGAACGCGCGGTCATGCTCCAGTCGATCGATTCGCACTGGCGCGAGCACCTCGCCGCACTCGACTACCTACGCCAGGGCATCCACCTGCGCGGCTATGCGCAGAAGCAGCCGAAGCAGGAATACAAGCGCGAAGCCTTCGAGCTCTTCGGCACGATGCTCGATTCGATCAAGCGCGAAGTGACCCGCCACCTGATGAGCGTGCAGGTGCGCTCGCAGGAGCAGGTCGAGCAGGCCGAGCGCGAGGCCGAGGAAGCCGCGGCGCGCGCCGTGAAGAACGTGCAATACCACCACCCGGATGCATCGTCGGGCACGGGCGAGCCCGAGGACGAGCCTCCGCAAGGTGGCGCCGCGGGTGCGACGGAGGAGCCGGTCCAGCCGTTCGTCCGCTCGACGCAGAAGGTGGGGCGCAACGATCCGTGCCCGTGCGGTTCGGGCAAGAAGTACAAGCAGTGCCACGGGAAGATCGACTGACGATCCCGGCGCCCTAGGCGCAACCCGGCCATCCATTACAATTCGGGGATGGCCGTGAACCTCGAACCGCCCCGCGCGGAAGACCTCCTGAGCATCACGGGCGTACGCCTGGGGATCGCCAAGGCCGGTATCCGCAAACCCAACCGCAAGGACTTGCTGCTCATCACCTTCGATGAGGGCACGCGCGTGGCCGGCGTCTTCACGCAGAACCGCTTCTGCGCCGCCCCCGTCCTCCTGTGCCGCGAGCACCTCGCCACCAAGTCGGCCATCCGCGCGCTCGTCGTGAATACCGGTGTTGCGAACGCCGGCACGGGCGAGCCGGGCATGGCGAGCGCCCGCGCGAGCTGCGCCGGCGTGGCCGCGGCCCTCGGGCTCCAGGCCGACCAGGTCCTGCCGTTTTCGACCGGCGTGATCATGGAGCCGCTGCCCGTCGAGCGGCTTGTTGCCGGCATTCCCGCGGCCGTGGCCGACTTGTCCCCGAAGAACTGGGCGTCGGCGGCCGAGGCGATCATGACGACGGACACGGTGGCCAAGGCCGTTTCGCGCCAGGTCGTCATCGACGGACACACGATCACCGTGACCGGCATCTCGAAGGGCGCGGGGATGATCCAGCCCAACATGGCGACGATGCTGGGGTTCATCGCGACCGACGCGGCCGTCGGCGGGGACACGCTCCAGGATCTCGCGCGCTTCGTGGCGGACCGCTCGTTCAACGTGGTGACGGTCGACGGCGATACCTCCACCAACGATTCGCTCGTTCTTGCCGCCACGGGCCGCGCGGGCAATCCCAAGATCATCGGCGAGGGGACGCGCGAGTTCGCGCTGCTCGCCGAGACGGTGACCGAAGTCGCGCAGCAACTCGCCCAGGCGATCGTTCGCGACGGCGAGGGTGCGACCAAGTTCATCGCCATCACGGTCGAGCACGGCAAGACGCGCGCGGAGTGCATTCGCGTCGGCAAGGCTATCGCCCACTCGCCGCTCGTGAAAACGGCTTTCTTCGCCTCCGATCCGAACCTCGGCCGGATCCTGGCCGCGGTCGGCAACGCCGGCGTGGCGGACCTCGATCCTTCGAAGGTGAGCCTGCACCTGGGCGACGTGCAGGTCGTCGAGAATGGCGGGCGCGCCGCGAGCTACACCGAGGAACAGGGCAAGGCCGCGATGAAGCCCGCGGAGATCTCGGTGCGCGTGGGCCTCGACCGAGGCGTCGAAACGGCCACCGTCTGGACCTGCGATTTTTCGTACGACTACGTGAAGATCAATGCCGACTACCGCAGCTAGCACTACGCCGCACCTCGAGCGCTACTACTCGAAGCGTGCCGCTGAGTACGAGAAAATCTACGCCAAGCCCGAGCGCCAGGCCGAGCTCGCGTGGCTCAAGCAGCGCCTGCCGGTGATCTTCCGCGACCGCACGGTCCTGGAGATCGCCTGCGGCACCGGCTACTGGACGCCGACGATCGCAAGCCTCGCCCGCAAGGTCCACGCCTGCGACATCAATGATTCGGTGCTCGAGATCGCGCGCGAAAAGCCGATCCCCGCGGGCAGGGCGAATTTCTTCAAGGCCAACGCCGTGACGCTCGAGGGCGTGCCCTCCGGCTGCGACGCGGCCTACGCCGGATTCTGGTGGTCGCACGTGAAGAAAGCGGATCTCGCGAAATTCGTCGCGAACCTCGCGGCGAAGCTCGAGCCGGGCGCGGTCGTGGCGATCCTCGACAACCAATACGCGGAAGGCAGCTCCACGCCCGTTTCGCGCCGCGACGCCGAGGGCAACACGTACCAGATGCGGCGCCTGTCCACCGGCGAGGCGTTCGAAGTCCTGAAGAACTTCCCGACGGCGCAGGAGCTCGCCGAGACCGTGCGGCCGTTCGCGCGCGAAGCCCATCTCGAGACGCTCAAGTACTACTGGCTGATGCTGTTCACGCTCAAATGAGCGCGGACTGGGATCGCCTTGCGGGCCGCCTCGAGGCGCTCGTCGATCGACTCGAAGGCATCCTGCCGCCCGCGGCGGGCGCTCCCGAGTGGAAGTCCGCGACCGCATTCCGCTGGCGCAAACGCAATGGCCGCGGCTTCCTCGCGCCGGTGCAGCATCCGCACGCCATCGCGTTCGCGGACCTGAAGGACATCGACGAGCAGAAGCGCCGCCTGCGCGAGAACACCGAGCAGTTCGTCGCCGGCCGGCCCGCGAACAACGTGCTGCTCACGGGCGCGCGCGGCACAGGCAAGAGCTCGCTCGTGAAGGCGGCACTCAACGAATTCGCGAAGAAGGGACTGCGCCTCATCGAGGTCGACAAGTCCGACCTCGTGGATCTCGCCGACATCGTCGACCTCATCGTCGATCGCAAGGAGCGCTTCGTGGTGTTCTGCGACGACCTGTCGTTCGAGGCGAGCGATCCGGGCTACAAGTCCCTGAAGGTGGCGCTCGACGGCTCGATCGCGGGAACGGCGGACAACCTGCTCATCTACGCGACCTCCAATCGCCGGCACCTGATGCCCGAGTACATGCAGGAAAACCTCGAAGCCAGGCACGTCGAGGGCGAGATCCATCCGGGCGAAACCACCGAAGAGAAAATCTCGCTCTCCGAGCGCTTCGGCCTGTGGCTGTCGTTCTACCCGTTCGACCAGGACCAGTACCTCGACATCGCGGCGCATTGGGTCGAGACGCTCGGCGGACGGATGAGCGACGATGCGCGCAAGGCCGCGCTCCTCTGGACGCTCGAGCGCGGTTCGCGCAGCGGCCGCGTGGCGTGGCAGTTCGCCCGCGATTACGTCGGCCGCAAGAAAAGGTGAGCGGCTACACGGAAGTCGCCGCGGCCGTCATCGAGAATCCCGACGGCACCTTCCTGCTCGCGCAACGCCCCGAAGGCAAGGCCTATCCGGGCTACTGGGAATTCCCCGGCGGCAAGATCGAAGCGGGCGAAGACGCGCGCGCCGCGCTGGTTCGCGAGCTCGAGGAAGAGCTCGGCATCCGCGCGACTGCGCTCACGCCCTGGATTACGCGCATCCACAAGTACACGCATGCGCATGTGCGCCTGCACTTCCTGCGCGTGACCGCGTGGGAGGGCGAGCCACGCCCGCTCGAGGACCAGGCGATCGCCTGGCAGCGCATCGGCGCCACCAATGTTTCGCCCATGTTGCCGGCCAACGCGCCGATCCTAGCCGCGCTCGCCCTGCCCGCGGTGATGATCGTGTCGGATGCGGAGGGCCTGGGCATCGACGCGTGGATCGCGAAGCTCACGGAACGCGCGCTCGTCGAGCCGGTGCTGGTGCAGGTTCGCGAGAAGGGCATGGGGTGGCAGCCCCTGCAGCACATGATTTCGCGCGCGCTCGCTCGCGCGGGTTCAGTCGGCGCGCGCATCGTCGTGAACAGCGACTGCGGCGCCTTTCCGCAAGCTTCGGGGGTTCACCTCACGTCGAAGGCGCTGATGGCCGCGACGGCGCGTCCTGAGGGTGACCTGGTGGGCGCCTCGGCGCACGACGAACGCGAGCTCGACCAGGCGGCGAAGATCGGCGTGGACTACGCCGTCGTGGGGCCGGTGAAGGCGACGCCGTCACACGCAGGGGTTGCCCCCATTAGCTGGGAGCGCTTCGCAGCGCTCGCACGCGAACGACCGATGCCCATCTACGCGATCGGTGGCCTCACGCGGGCCGACCTCGTCGAGGCGCGCAGGCACGGCGCCCACGGCGTCGCCCTGCGCGGCGCGGCCTTCGCTCAGTAGGTCTTGTAGGGCAGGAACTTCCCGTTGAGCGTCACGAGCACGCGATCGCCCTTCGGATCGGGTTCGCGCACGATGTCCATCTTGAAGTCGATGGCGCTCATGATCCCGTCGCCGAACTCCTCGTGGATCAGTTCCTTGATCGTGGTGCCGTAGACGTTGACGATTTCGTACCAGCGGTAGATCAGCGGGTCCGTGGGAACCGCGGTCGGCAGCGAACCCTTGTACGGGACGACCTGCAGGAGCTTCACGGCCATCGGCGGCAGGCCGAAGATCTTGCCGACCTTCTCGGCCTGTTCCTTCGTGAGCGTCATCTGGCCGAGGCACGCGGCGGTCACCCATTCCTTCGACTGGCCAACCTTCTTCGCGACATCGGCCCACTTGATGCCCTTCTCGACCTTCACCGAATAGATGAGGTCGGTCACGTCCTCGCGCGTCATCGGCTTCATGCCCGAGACTGCGGCGACTGCGGCGGTTTCCTTCATCGAGCTCTTCATGGCTTCTCTCCTGTGGCGGATGGATCACTTCACCTGCTTGAGCTGTGGCTCGCGCGACGGCTCGGCGGCCGCACCCTCGCTCAGCCCCGGCGTGACGAGCCGTGGCGGGTCTTCGTTGGCCGCGTCGTCGCCACGCCCCTCCTGCAGCAGCTTGGAGCGATGCACGAGGAAATCGACCAGATGGTTGCGGATGCGGTAGTAGTGCGGATGATGGTGAATGTCATGGCGCGAGCGCTCGCGCGGGAGCGTGTTCACCACCACCTCGGCGATGCGGGCTTCGGGACCGTTGGTCATCAGCATGATCTTGTCGGCGAGCAGGATCGCTTCATCGACGTCGTGCGTGATCATGAACACCGTCTGGTGCGTCTCGGCGCAGATCTTCACGAGCTCGTCCTGGATCGCGCCGCGGGTGAGGGCGTCGAGGGCGCCGAAGGGCTCGTCGAGCAGCAGCATCTTGGGCTGGATCGCGAACGCGCGCGCGATCCCCACGCGCTGCTTCATGCCGCCCGAGAGCTGCGAGGGCTTCTTCGCTTCGTTGCCGGTGAGGTGCACGAGGTCGATGTACTTCTGGCAATGCGCGTCGATCTTCGCGCGATCCCAGTCGGGCCAGCGCGAACGCACGCCGAAGGCGATGTTCCCGCGGACCGAGAGCCAGGGCATGAGCGCGTGGCCCTGGAAAACGACGCCGCGATCGAGGCTCGGACCCGCGACCTCGCGCCCGTCCATCGTCACCTCGCCGAGCGTGGCGCTGTCGAGGCCGGCCAGGATGTTGAGGATCGTCGTCTTCCCGCAGCCCGAGTGGCCGATGACGCAGACGAACTCGCCGCGCTCGATGGTGAACGACACGTTGCCGAACACCGGCTTCGCCGCGCCGGCGAAGCGCCGGGCGAGGCCGCGCACTTTGAGGAACGTGTGTGTACTCATTTCAATGGCCGGCTCATTCGACGTACGTGACGGCCTTCTGCAGCGCGCCGAAGAGGAGGTCGAGGATCATGCCCACCACGCCGATCACGAGGATCGCGAAGATCACGTTGGCGAGCGAGAGGTTGTTCCACTCGTTCCAGACGAAGTAGCCGACGCCGAGGTTGCCCACGAGCATCTCCGCGGCGACGATCACGAGCCAGGCGATGCCCATCGAGATGCGGGCGCCCGTGAGGATCACCGGGGCCGCAGCCGGAAGGATCACTTCGAAGCAGGTGCGGAAGGTGCCCGCCTCGAGGGTGCGCGCGACATTGAGCCACTCGCGCCGCACGCTTGCCACGCCATGCGCCGTGTTGATGAGCATCGGCCACACCGAGCAGATGAAGATCACGAAGATCGACGAGGTCGCCGAATCCTTGATCGTGTAGAGCGCGAGCGGCATCCAGGCGAGCGGCGAGATCGGTTTCAACACCTGGATGAAGGGATTGAGCGCTCGGTGAACCAATGGCGAGAGCCCGATCGCGAAGCCCAGCGGCACGGCGACGAGCGCGGCGAGGAAGAAGCCCAATGCCACGCGTCCCAGCGAGTAGCCGAGCTGGATGCCGATGCCCTTGTCGTTCGAGCCCGCGTCGTAGAACGGGTTCGACACGTGCTTCCAGATCGTCGTGCCCATCGTGGCGAGCGAGGGCATGCCGTCGCTCTTGGGCTTGTCCAATCCCATGAGCTTCGCGTACTCCGGATCCATGGCCGCCGTGGGGCCTGCCTTCGGCAGGCTCGCGAGGTGCCAGGCGAAGAGGATCGCCGCGAGCAGCAGCAGCGACAGGACCCAGGATTTCGCGCGCTCGCGCATCACGCCTTCTTTATGGCAAAGCTCGCGACGTACGCATCCGGCTTGCTCGCGTCGAACACCTTGCCCATGACGATGATCTTCTTGGGCATGTCGGCGGGAGCGGCGATGCCTTCTTCCTTCATGCGCTTCTTCGCGTCGGTCATGAGGTAGACCTGTTCCACGATGCTCTTGTAGTTCACGTCGCCCTTGATGTAGCCCCAGCGCTTCATCTGCGTGAGGATCCAGACGCCCAGCGCGTTCCACGGCACCGGATCGAACTCGATGCGGTTGGGCACGTTCTTCACGCCGCCCAGGCCATCGGCGTACTTGCCGGTGAGCACTTGTTCGAGGACCGGTACGGGCTGGTTGAGGTAGTTCGCCGGTGCGATCGCGTTGGCGATCGTCGCGCGATTCTCCGGCCCCGCAGCCATCGCGGCGGCGTTGAGGACCGCGCGATACATCGCCGCGAACGTGTTGGGGTTCTCCTTCACCCATTCGGTGCGCACGCCGAACGAGCAGCACGGGTGGCCGTCCCAGATCTCCTTCGTGAGGATGTGGATGAAGCCGATGTTGTCGTACACCGCGCGCTGGTTGAACGGATCGGGTCCCAGGTAGCCATCGAGGTTGTCGGCGCGCAGGTTCGCAACCATCTCGGGGGGCGGCACCACGCGGATCTGGATGTCCTTGTCCGGATCGAGGCCGGCTTCCGCGACGTAGTAGCGCAGCAGGAAGTTGTGCATCGAATACTCGAAGGGCACGGCGAACTTGAAACCCTTCCACTGCTTCGGGTCGCGCTTGTCCTTGTGCTTGAGGGCGAGCGTGATCGCCTGGCCGTTGGAATTCTGGATCGTGGCGACGTTCATCGGCACCGCGTTCGAGCCCGCGCCCATCGACATGGCAAGCGGCATGGGGGCCAGGAGGTGCGAGGCGTCGTATTCCTTGTTCTGCACCTTGTCGCGGATGAGTGCCCAGCCGGCGGTCTTCACGAGCGATACGTTGAGCCCCTGCTTCTCGTAGAAGCCCAGCGGCAGGGACATGATGAGCGGCGTGGCGCAGGTGATCGGGATGAAGCCGATCTTCACGTCCTTCTTCTCGAGCTTGCCCTTCTCCTGGGCCATCGCCTGCAGCGCGCCCAGTGGGAAGAGGCTCGCGATCGCGCCCATCGCCGCGTTGGCGCCCACGGCGCGCAGGAACTTGCGGCGTTCCCCGTCGCGCGGGAAGAGCGCCTTCAGGACGGCGGTTTCGAGGGCCTGGTTCGAAAGGACCTCCGCGTCCGCTTCATGGGCGGCCTTCGAAGCGTGGCGTCCGCAGGCGCAGGACAGGCGGGACTCGGAATCGTACGGATTGTCGAACAGGCTCATGGTGGCTCCCTCCCCGGAGTGGTTCGAGAACCATGAGCAGCAAGCGTGCCAGCGACTTCCTGAATGAAATCACGCGCTGGAGAACGATCAGCGCACCGCGGAGGTGCTAGGCGTGGTGCGGGCGGATCAGTTTGGTGCGCAACGCGAGTGGCGAGTCGGCGAGATCGTCCGCACCGGCTTCGAGCAGTTCCTCGCGGCTGCCGTATCCCCAGAGGGCGCCGATCCCGCGAAGCCCGTGCACGCGTGCCGCGCGCATGTCCACACCTCGGTCGCCGATCATCGTCGCGTCCTCGCTGCGCAGTGCGTGCGTCTGCAGGATGTAGGGGAGCAGGTCGCGCTTGTCCTCGCGCGTGCCGTCGAGCTCGCAGCCGTGCACCGATTCGAAATGCGAGTCGAGCCCGAAATGGCGCACGATGCGATCGGCATAGACCAGCGGCTTCGAGGTCGCGACGAAGAGCCGCGCGCCCGCACCGCGCAGCGCCGAAAGTGTCTCCGCAATGCCCTCATAGGGGACGTTCTCGAAAAGACCGACGTCCGCGAACCGCTCGCGATAGTGGGCGAGGGCCTGCTCGACGGTTTCGCGGCGTTCGTCGGCAAGGAGCTGCGCGAGCGAGTGGCGCAGCGGGGGTCCGATGGCGAAGGTGAGGTCGTCGAGCGGGGGCGGCGCGACGCCCATTCGTTCCAGCGCGTGGGCGATGCTGCGCGTGATGCCTTCGCGTGGATCGGTGAGGGTTCCGTCGAGGTCGAAGAAGACGATCATGAGAGGAGCCACGTGACGTCGAGCTCGGCGGCGAGCGCGGCCGCATCAGGAGCCGGCGAGTAGGGGAGCACACCGAGGCACGGCGCGCCGAGGCGACGGCGCAGGGCGTCGATGTTTTCGTCGCGCGCGTTCATGTCCGGATCCACGCTGCTGCCGATCCAGCCGGCGAGGCGAAAGCCTTCGTGCTTGATCGCGCCCGCCGTGAGCAGCGCGTGGTTGAGGCAGCCCAGTCGCAGGCCCACGACCATCACGATCGGCAGGTTGAAGGCGCGCGCGAGGTCCACGGTATCGAGCGACCGGGACAGCGGCACCTTGAAGCCGCCCACGCCTTCGACGACGAGAAAGGCGCCACGCTGCGCCCAGCGTCGATAGGCGGCGATCACCGGATCGAGCGTGATCTCGCGTCCTTCGCGCTCGGCCGCGATGTGGGGCGCGATCGCTTCCCGCAGCAGCACCGGCGTCACGTCATTCGCTTCGGTAGCGGATAGCGAGGCGGCGGCCATGAGGGCGAGCGTGTCGTCGTTGATGCGTCCGTCGCTTGCGCCTGCTGCAATCGGTTTCATCGGCGCCGCGGCAACGCCGCGAGCGCGCAACGCGTGGAGCAGCGCGCAGGAGGCGAGGGTCTTGCCCACGCCCGTGTCGGTGCCGGTGACGAACACGCCCTTCATTTCGGATCGCGCGGCCGGAAGTCGATCACCTGGCGTCCATCGGAGGTCCGCTTGGGTGGGACTTTCCATGCGTGGCCATAGATCACTTCGTAGGTGGCCGGTAGTCCCGTGTCGCGGCGGAAGCGCTCGTAGCTTTCGGCCATGCGCCGCCACCGTGCGCGGCCCGAGAGCCCGCGCGGGCGATCGACGAGCGCGCTGTGCGCCCCGATCGCCTTCAGGTCGCGCGCAGCGTCCTCCACCTTCGAGTACTCGAGCGTCACGACCTCCATTTCCATCACCGGGTCGGCGAATCCCGCATGCACGAGCGCATCGCCCAGGTCATGCATGTCGATGAAGCGATGGACATGCGGGGCGTCGTCGGCCTGCGCGAATGCGGAGCGGAGTTCCTTCAGCGTGTCCGGACCGAACGTCGAGAAGAGGAAGAGTCCTTCCGGCGCCAGCACGCGCGCGCTTTCGGTGAACACCCTGCCCGGGTCGCACCACTGCAGCGCGAGGTTCGAGAAGACGAGCTGGGCGCTTGCGGCGGCGAGCGGCAGCCGTTCGGCATCGGCGCAGACAAGACGCGGCAGGCGCGAAAACGTCCGCTTCCACCACGAGGCCCGGCCGGCAGCCTGGTGGAGCATGTTGGGCGCGAGGTCGATGCCGATGAGCTCCGCGCCGGGGAAGCGCTGCGAGAGTGCGTCGAACGAACCGCCCGTGCCGCACCCGAGGTCGATCACGCGTGACGGCGCGAGACGCATGGGAGCGAGGTGTTCGACCAGACGCGCGCCGATCTCGCGCTGGAGGATCGCGTTCTCGTCGTAACGTCGTGCGGCGCGGTCGAAGGAGCGGCGGATCGCGCGGCGTTCGAGCGAAGCCTCAGCCACGCAACTCCTCGAGCGCGCCGATGAAGATCTCGCGATGCGTGATGAAGGGGAGGTGCGCGGCGTCCTCGATCTCGATGAGCTTCGCCTGCGGCAGCCAGTCGGCGAGCCAGCGCCCGGCCGCGATCGGTGCGAGCGCATCGCGCTTGCCGTGTACCACCACGGTTCGCTGCGAGATCGTCGGCACCTGTTCGCGCAAGTCGGTCTCGCGCAGCACGTCGAGCACGCGATCGAGCGCGGAGGGATCGGGCGCGCCGCGGGCAAGCAGCTCGTCGGCGAGGGCGCGAATCGCCGGGCGGCTATTCGTTCCGCCCATGCCGTTGAGCGCGACGAAGGTCTTGAGCGTCGCCTCGAAGTCAGTGCGCAGGCCGAGCGCGAAGCCCGCGAGGGTCTCGGCCTTCATCGCGTGCGGCCAATCGGGACGCTCGACGAAGCACGGCGTGGAACCGACGAGGGCCAGCGACTTCACCTGCTTCGGATAGCGGTGCGCGAGGCGCTGCGCCACGAGCCCGCCGAGCGACCAGCCGCACACGATGGCGCCGCTCGGAACGAACGCGGCCACTTCGTCGACCGCGTTGTCGAGGTCAGTGAACGGAACGAATGCCGAGAAGCCATGGCCGGGAAGATCGATCACATGCGCGCGAAAGCGCGGCGTGAGATCGGCGAGCAGGCTCGACCACACGCCGCCGTGCGCCCCCCAGCCATGCAGGAGCACGAGGTCCGGACCATCGCCGCTCGCGCGGACGTGCAGTTTCATGAACGCAGGTCCTCGGCGAGTGCGGCCGCGAGCGCCTCGACTTGCGGGCGCGTGTGCACTGCGGAAAGCGAGATGCGAAGTCGCGATGTTCCTTCGGGTACCGTCGGCGGGCGGATCGCGACCACGTGCATGTTGCGAGCGGCCAGCCGGCGCGAGATTTCGAGCGCGCGCGCGGCATCCCCGACGATCACTGGCTGTATCGCGGTCGTGGAGGGTGCGAGCGGAACGCCAAGCGCTTCGCAGGCGGCGCGAAACTCCGCGACGCGCCTGCGCAATGCGGCAAGCAGGTGCGGCTCCGAATCGACGACGTCGAGCGCGGCGATTGCGGCGCCCGCCACCGACGGAGGTAACGCCGTCGAGTAGATGTACGTGCGCGCGCGCTGGACGAGCCAGTCGATCACGATCGGCGTGCCCGCCACGAACGCGCCATATCCGCCCAGCGCCTTGCCGAGCGTGGCCATGTAGACGATGCGCGGCGATCGCGCCGCGTGATGCTCGAGGACGCCTCGACCGGTCGCGCCCAGTACGCCGATGCCGTGTGCATCGTCGAGTACGAGCCAGGCGTCGTACCGTTCGCAGGCGGCGAGCAGGCGCGGCACATCGGCGACGTCGCCGTCCATGCTGAAGACCGCATCGGTCGCGACCACTTTCAGCGTCGCGGTCGATGCGGCGAGCCGCGCCTCGAGCGCATCGAGGTCCCCGTGCGGATAGCGCGTGAAGCGCGCCTCGGAGAGCCGCGCGCCGTCGTTGAGGCAGGCGTGATTGAGCTTGTCGGCAAAGATCTCCGCGGAGCGGTCGGCGAGCGCGGTGAGGATGCCGATGTTGGCCGCATAGCCGCTGGCGAAGAGCAGCGCGCGGGGCAGCCCCGTGAACGAGGCGAAGCGCTCTTCGGCGCGCGCGTGGATGCCGAGGTATCCGGTGACGAGCGGCGAGGCGCGCGCACCGACGCCTTCGGCATCGATCGCCGCCTTCGCTGCGGCGATCAGCCGCGGGTGCCGCGAGAGCCCGAGGTAGTCGTTGCTCGAGAAATCGATGGCATCGCCCTGGGCGACGTGCCGCGCGCGTCGCAGGCCGCCGCGCTCGAAGGCTTCCAGCCCGCCCGCGAGCCGGTCGGCGAGGGCGGCCATGTCAGCCGGCCGCGAGACCCAGCGCCGCAAGCAGCGCGTCGTCGCGCGCGACTTCGGGATTGCCCGTGGTGAGCAGCTTCTCGCCGTAGAAGATCGAATTCGCGCCGGCGAAGAAACACAGCGCCTGCGCCGCGTCATCGAGCGATTCGCGGCCCGCGGAGAGCCGCACCATGCTTCGCGGCAGCAACACGCGCGCGACCGCGATCGTGCGCACGAACTCCATCCACGAAAGCGGTTCGGTCTTCGCGAGCGGCGTGCCTTCGACCGGCACCAGGTGATTGATCGGCACCGACTCGGGCTGCGGATCGAGGCTCGCGAGCTGCGCGAGCAGGCCGGCGCGCTCGCGCCGCGATTCGCCCAGGCCGACGATTCCGCCGCAGCAGACGTTGAGGCCCGCCGCGCGCACGCGCTCGAGCGTATCGAGGCGGTCTTCGTAGTCACGAGTCGTGACGATCTCGCCGTAGTACTCGGGCGAGGTATCGAGGTTGTGGTTGTAGTAGTCGAGGCCGGCGTCGCGCAGTTGCTCGGCCTGGCCGTCCTTGAGCATCCCCAGCGTGCAGCAGGCCTCGAGGCCGAGCGCCTTCACTTCACGCACCATCGCGAGCACGGGTTCGAGATCACGCGCCTTGGGCCCGCGCCACGCCGCGCCCATGCAGAAGCGAGTCGCGCCGTGTTCCTTCGCAGCCTTTGCGGCGGTGATCACTTCGTCGAGCGCGAGCAGGTCCTGGCCTTCGACACCCGTGTGATAGCGTGCCGCCTGCGGGCAGTAGCCGCAGTCTTCAGGACAGCCACCGGTCTTGATCGACAGCAGCGTCGAACGCTGCACGCGATTGGGATCGAAATTTTCGCGGTGCACGGTATGCGCGCGGAAAAGCAGATCGTTGAAGGGAAGGTCGAAGAGCGCGAGCGCTTCTTCGCGCAGTGCCTCGAAACGCGGGTCGGGGCGGGCCGTAGCCGGAAACTTGACGATCGTATCCAAAGGTCTCTCCTAAGGTCCTGATAATTCTGGTTTATTGCCTTCTTGTCAACGCAATCGCAGCATCTTCCCTGACGGGTGCTTAATTTTTCATCAGACGTTGCGGGATGGGATGGGCTTCGCCTGTTCGCGCAGGACTGCCTGCTTTGCGGCGACTCAGGTCCGTCGGTCGTCTGTCACGGGTGCGAGCGCCGCTTCCCCGAGGACGCCGAGGCACAACCGATCGCGGGCTGCGACCGTATCGTTGCCGCCTATGCCTATCAATTTCCGGTGGACCGCCTCGTGAAGCGATTCAAGTTCGCGGGGGACCTCGCCGTGGGCGCGTGGCTCGCAGCGCGAGTCGTTGAACGCGTACGCGCGGAGCGCCGCCCCGACTTGCTGCTGCCGATGCCACTCGCTGCGGCCCGCCTGCGCGAACGCGGCTTCAACCAGGCCCACGAATTGGCGCGCATCGTCGGACGGGCGCTGGGAATCCGGTTCGCGGCCGGAGCCACGCGCATTCGCGCCACGGCACCGCAGTCAGGACTGGACCGCCCTGCGCGCGAGCGCAATCTTCGCGGGGCCTTTCGCGTGGCGGGCGGCGTAGGCATGCAGGGGCGGTCGATCGCGATCATCGACGATGTGCTGACCTCGGGAGCCACGGCGTCGAGCCTGGCGGTTGCCCTGAAATCCGCCGGGGCGGAGCGCGTCGATGCCTGGGTGGTGGCCCGCACACCCGGGCCCGGTGCCGGCTGACCATGTTCGACGTCGTCCTCTACCAGCCCGAGATCCCGCCCAACGCCGGCAACGTCATTCGCCTTTGCGCCAACGCGGGCGCCGTCCTGCACCTGGTCGAGCCGCTGGGGTTTTCCATGGATGACCGCCAGCTTCGGCGGGCGGGCCTCGACTACCACGAGCTCGCCACGGTCCGCGTCCACCCGGACTGGGACGCATGCGCCAAGGCCTTGACGGGAAAGAGATTGTTCGCTGCGACCACGCGGGGAGGGGTGCGCTATTCGGAGGTGGCCTACCAGCCCGGGGATGCCTTCGTCCTCGGTTCCGAGACGGCTGGCCTACCGGCCGCCTTCCTCGAGTCGTTTCCAGAGGGCCGGCGCCTGCGCCTGCCGATGCGCCCGGGCAACCGCAGCCTCAACCTCTCCAACGCCGCCGCCGTCCTCCTTTATGAGGCTTGGCGCCAACAGGGGTTTGTAGGCGGAAATTGAGTTGCGTTACAAGAGGGTTACCCCTGAAATCGAAATAGAGGCCAAAAGCCTGAAAAAACAGGGGCTTTGGTGACCGGAGTCACAGTAATATTCGTTCGTGAAGGGTGTAATGGCGCCATCAAGTAACAAACAGCACGGCCGAAAGCGGCCGAAACGCCAAAACCCACCAGAACCGATAAGAATCCGGCGCCAAACGAAGAACCTTAGGAGTGACACGAAAATGAACGCGAACCTCAAGAAACTTGCTGCTGCCCTCGCGATTGCCGGTGCCTCGGTTTCCGGATCCGCGTTCGCCATGTCCGGCACGGATACGGCCACGCCCTTCTCCGTAGCGAACAACGTCAACTTCCAGATCATCATCCCCGCGTTCCTGTACTTCCGCGTGGGTGTGAACACCGCGACGCCCGATTCGATCGTCTTCACGGTCCCGGCCGCCACCGTTGGCACGGGCGCGGTCGCTTCCACGGGCGGCGACGCCGGTGGCACCGCCTCCAACGTCGCGATTCGCGGCAACAACGGCCAGGTCACCATCACCGCGACGGTCTCGGCCGCCACGGGCCTGGGAACGGGCACGGCCTCGGATGGCTTCATCAACTTCAACACGATCACGGCGACGGCATCGAATGCCAACCTCACCGCGCCGGGACTGACCAACGCGGGCGGCGGCACGTCGACCCCGCTTCTGGGCTGCGACGTCGCATGCCCGGGACTCGGCAAGGTCACCAACCGTACGGGCACGTGGACGTGGAGCTACGCCAACGCCACGGTTCCTTCCGCGGGTAACTACACGGGCGTCGCGACCTACACGGCGACGATGCCTTGATCCCCACGCAGATACCCAAGACCAAATTCTCAAGAACCGACCGAACTCGGCACCACACGAATAGATCCAGGAGTGACTCGATGAACACGAACCTCAAGAAACTTGCTGCAGCTCTCGCCATTGCCGGTGCGTCGGTTTCCGGATCGGCGCTCGCCGCCTCCGGCACGGACACGGCCACGCCCTTCTCCGTAGCGAACAACGTCAACTTCCAGATCATCATCCCCGCGTTCCTGTACTTCCGCGTGGGCGTCGATACGGGCACGCCGGATACGGTCGTCTTCACGGTTCCGGCCGCCACGGTCGGCACGGGCGCGGTTGCTTCCACGGGCGGCGACGCCGGTGGCACTGCCTCGAACGTGGCGGTGCGCGCCAACAACGGTCAGGTCACCGTTACCGCCACCGTCTCGAGCGCCACGGGCCTCGGTACGGGCACGGCGTCGGACGGCTTCATCAACTTCAACACGATCTCGGTGACGCCTTCGAACGCCAACCTCACGGCGCCGGCGCTGAGCAACGCGGGCGGCGGCACGTCGACCCCGGTCCTCGGATGCGACGTCGCGTGCGCGGGCCTCGGCAAGGTCACCAACCGTGCGGGCACCTGGACGTGGAGCTACTCGAACGCCACGGTTCCCTCCGCCGGCACCTACACGGGCGTCGCGACGTACACCGCGACGATGCCGTAGTAAGCTGGGATTACCCAAGGCACCTGACGACGGGGTGGTCCTACAGGCCACCCCGTTTGTCTTCGTGAAGGCGAAATGATTCGATCCGGATTTACCGTCGTGCTGTTCGCAATCGCCGCAGCGACCGCTGGCGCGCCCGCGCACGCCGAGCAACCGGCGACGGACACGACGGCACCGTTCAGCGTCAACGCGCGGCTGAATTTCTCGATGGTCTATCCGAGGTTCCTGCGCTTTCGCGTCGGCACGGCCGGCGCCACGGTCAATCTGATGACGTTTACCGTTGCGGCTGCATCGGTGGGAGCAGCGACGCCTGTCGCGGCCACCGGGGGCGACGCCGGAGGTTCGGCCGTGAACGTCGAGGTTGTCGGCAACAACGGCCAGGTCACCATCACGCCCACGAACAGCAGCACCAACCTCGGAATCGGAACGGGCACCGCGAGCGACGGCCGCATCAACTACAACCAGATCGCAACGACCACGAGCCTCGCGCAACTCCCCGCGCCGGTGCTCAGCAACACCGGCGGCGCGCCCGTCCTGCCAACGCTCAATACGGCCCTCGTGACCAATCGCACGGCCGTGTGGACCTACAGCTATCTCAACCAGACCATCCCGAGCGCCGGCACCTATGGCGGCACGGTCGTGGCGCGCGGCGGTCGGGTGACCTATACGGCGACGATGCCATGAGGATTGCCGGCATCGCCTTCCTGTTGCTCGTTGCGGCGCCCGCGGGAGCCACCACGGTGGTCATCGCCAACGGCGCCGCGCAGATCGCGCTGCGGGTCGGTGCGACCGGCGGAACGATCTCCACCGTGGCCTTCGCGCCCGCGGCTGCGACCGCGGGGACAGGGGTCGCCGTGCTTGGCACGACCAACGCCGCAGCGGGTTCCGTCCAGGGCGCGAATTTCCCGACGGCCTGCGCGGCCAACAACGTTCGCATCTGGGCCATGGCGAGGTCGACGGTGGGCGCGCCCCGCACCGCGACCCTGCAGGTCAATGGCTCCATCAACCTCACTTCAGGGGGCAACACGATTCCCCTCACCGATTTCGACTGGGTGACCAGCGCCGGGACCGAAATCGCGAGCGCCGCGTTCAGCGGCTCGGGCACGCAGGCGCTGACGAGTTTCGTGACCTCCCGCGAAGTCAGCGTGTGCCTGCGGTTTCGCTTCCTCAACACGACGGTCTATCCCAGCGGGACGTACACGGGACAGATCACGTACAACCTCTCGATGCCATGAAGCGCCTGGCCGCCGTGCTCTTCGCATGCGCCGCCGCCGCGCCTTTCGCGCAAGCCGGTACCAGGCTCGACGACAGCGGCTCGCCGCGCAGCCGCGTCGAAGTGCAGTCGCGCTGGCTGCATCACGATGAAGGGCTTTCTCCCGAGCGGCTCAATGCGATGGTGGCCGACATCACCAACCTCGAGTTTCGCCTCGACACCTCGCGCTATGTCGGCAAGCGCGCGCGCATCTACTTCGTGATTCCGGACTTCATCTCCGGCCTGCGCTCGGTCAGCGGCATGCGCGTGGAGTGGAGGTCGCGCGGCACTTTCCTCCCAGGCTCCGCCTTGCCCGGTCAGCGAGCGCTTGTTTATGATGGGCTGATCCAGCGCCCCTCGATCCACGAATCCCTTGACCTGCAGATCTATCTCGATGCCCGACACATCGACCGCATCACGCGGTTCGATCCCTCGTTCGAGATCGACGTTGCGCCTTAGCCTCACCGCGGCACTCGCCTGCGCGGCGATCCTCGCACCGGGCGCGACGTACGCGCAATTCGCGGCGTTCGTGCTTCCCGCCCGCTTCGAGCTCAAGGCAAAGCCCGGCGAAAAACTCTCCGAGGTCCTCGAGATCGGCAACGACGCGTCGATCCCGGGGGACTACCGCATCCGTACCGCGGACTGGTCGCTGCGTCCGGATGGCGGCGTGGACTTCCGCGTCGACACACTCGCCCATGAAAGCTGCCGCCCCTGGGTCGCGATCGAACGCTTCCTGGTGAAGCTCTCGCCCAAGGCGAAGCGCCGCTTCCGCTTCGAAGTCCAGGTACCCGCCGATGCCAAACCCGGTTTGTGCCGGTTCGCGCTGCTGATCGAATCCGCGGATCCCGTGACGTCGGTGGCGCCCGCGGCCGGAATCCAGCTTCCGATCCAGGGACGCATCGGCATCATCGTCTACGTGCGCGTCGGCAATGCCGCACCCGACCTCAAGCTCGAACGCCTCGAAGTCCAGAACGTGAACGGCAGGCAGACGCCGGTCGCGTGGTTTCGCAACACCGGCCTTGCGCACGGCCGCCCGGAGGGCACGCTCGCCGGCACCGATGCGGGCGGACGCAGTTTCGATTTCACGATTGCGCCGCTGCCGATCCTGCCGGGCGAAACGCGCGCTGTTCCGCTCTGGCCGCAGGACGACACCGACGGCAAGCCGTCCACCCTCGCCTTTCCCGTGAAGCTGAAGGGCACCGTGGAGTGGGAAGGCGGCAAGCAGGCGGTCGACACCTCGCTGCCCGCGCCGGCGGTTCGCTAGCGCGCTAAGGCGCGACGCGCTTCAAGCCCACATCGGTTCGCACGTCTCCGCGCACATCGACGCGGACTTCACGCGGCGTCTCGTCGTCCAGCCCCCAGGGCAAGGGGACGCGATCGACGCTCACGCGCAGGCGGTGGACACCCGCCGGCACCAGCGCGAAGGTATATCGGCCGTCCGAATCGGTGACCGCGGCCTGGCGATCGTCGAGGATCACCTGCACGCCCGGGGCACCGCGTTCATTCGCCTGCCGCACGCCGTCGCCGTTTTCGTCGTAGAAGATGCTGCCCGTCACGCGACCCGTGCTGGAGCGGCCCCCGGAGACGCCTGGATAGGGCGTGCCCGACGAGCCCTCGTAGCGCACCGTGAGTTGCAGGGCGTTTTCCTTCACGAAGGGTGACAACAGGTTGTCGGCGCCCGGCTGGATGCTGTTTCGAAACCACGTGAGGAGCACCGTCCAGGAAGGCGCCGGGTTCCAGTCGAGCGAGACCGCGGCGTTGTAGTTGCGCTCCGAGCCGCGCGGGTCGTCGACGTCGACGTAGCTCAACGTCGCATCCCATTGCAGGTTGCCGTAGAGCGGACCGCGCGCGGTGACGCTGGCCAGGCGCCGGATCGTGTCGCCGCGCTCGAGGTTCTCGTTGGTCTGGCTGAGTTGCGTCTGCAGGTCCACCGATCCCAATCGCGGCCAGTCCTGGTACCACGCGACGTAGTTGGTTCTCTCCGTGAAGCCGGTGGTGGGGCGACTGGTGTTCGTGTTGGCATCGAGCCGCGTGACACCGAGGCCCCATGTCTTCGAAAGGAAGAGGTTCGCGTAGCCGACTTTCCGCGGAATGCCTCCGGCCGTGCGCGGATCCTCCTGGCGCATCGATCCCCCGCCACCAACCTGCAGCGTGCGGTCGAGGCGCAGCGTCGCGTTGGCGTAGCCGCCGATGTTGTCGGATCCACCGCGTTCGGGATTGCGCTCCAGGTTGTCGCTGCTCGTCTCGATGCCGAAGCCGTAGAAATTGGCCGCGCCGCGATACTCGCCGCGCCAGTAAGCACCTCGCGTGTCGCGCGCGGAGCCCCCGTCGCCGAACTTGAAATCGGGATCGACGTAATAAGCGCCGAAGCGATGCATCATGCGGCCGCTCCGGACCTGGCTGTCGAACCATCCCGCAGCCTGCTGATCGTCGGTGAGCGCGACCTGCGCCTTTACGCCGGGGCCGCTCGAGTTGAACTCGCGATCGATGCCGATCGTGGTGGTCACGTGATCGGGCACCGACAGGCTGTCGCGAACCGCGATCGCGGCCGCGCCCACGGACCAGTCCCGGTTCAACCGCCGCGCGTACGCGGCCGTGGCCTGCTCGCCCTGGCTGCGCTCGAACTGCTGGATCCCGAAGCCCGTGAGCTGCCCGATGCGACCCACGCCGAGGCGAATCTCATCCTGCGGCGAGGAGATCGAGGTCTGGAATCCACTCAGCATCGACGTCGACATGTTGACCCGGTACGACGTCGTGAGGAAGAACGGCAGGATGGGTCGGACGACGCCCAGCGAGCTGGTCGCGAACCAGCCGGGCGCGATCCCGAAGTTCTCCTGGATCAGCGTGGCCGAACCGATCACGCGTTCTTCTTCGCCACGCGGCGGGTTCGAGCGGAAATGCGTGACCTGGCCGAGCAGCGCGAAATCGCCGTAGCGCTCGGTCTCCATGGCATAGCGGAACGCGACGCCGTCGGCCTGCGTGGTCCCGGCCGTGGAGTGTTCGCGATGCTCGCTGCGCAATTCGACGCCCCACTGCTTGAGTCCGGGTGATCCGTCGCGCGGGCGGTTGTCGAGGCCCAGCTCCTGCTCTTCGCTGACGCCCATCAGGGTGCGGTCCGTATAGGCACTGGCCACCACGGGCGGGACGATGGGCGGTGCCGGCGTCGGCGCGGGCGCACCAGGAGCAATCGGTGGAACGCCCATTGGCGCCGGCGGCGTAGCCGAAGAGATCGCGCCAGCGGCGCCTGGCGCACGCGGGGGAGCGGCGATCGGCGTGCGCGGCGGAGCGGAAGCGATGGGGGGCACGCTCACGGGTGGCGCCGTTGCGGGCGCGGGCGGCGACAAGGGGGGCGCTTGTGCCGTTGCCGACGCATCAGGTGCCACGAGCAGGCGCCGGGGCAGGTGAAGCCGCGCGCCTACCACGAGCTTCGCCGCGGCGCCGTTCATCAAGGCATTCGGATTGAGCTCGCGCAGCTCATCCACGAGCACGCGGGCGCCGGCTTCGTCGGGCGCGAAGTTGCGTGCGATCCGGTAGAGGTAGTCGCCTTCCTCGATGATCCAGAAGCCGCGTTCGCGGGCCAGCTGGATGCGCTTCTCCGTCTCCGGAGAGACGACGCGCGGGGACGGCAGTTGCGCGAAGGCTGTGAGAGGCAGGAACTGGAAGGCTAGCGCGCCGGCGAGCATAAGCGCCGGCAACGAAGTGATGCGTCGCGACCTCTCCATTTCCCCGATCGTCTCTCCCCTCCCTGTGCGCGAAGTATAGCAACCGGCTCTGCGCGAGCCCGCGTGCAATCGCGTCGGTCTTGTAGGACTAGTCCGCTGGTGATCGCCGGAACTCGTCGTTGCACGCGCCCTGCACAACACGTGCCAAGCCAGCTTACAGCCGTAGCATGAATGTTTCTATCGTATTGAAAAGCCGTGCTTTTTGGGTTGCCCTCGTTCGAGCTCAATTCGATAATCCGCTCGTTGTGACATACGCCATATCCGAATGGCGATAACTAACGTATGGGAGGCAACGCCATGAAGAAGCTGCTTGCAACTGCAGTCGCGTCCGCATTCGTCCTGATCGCCCCCGCCGTCCAGGCGGCTGTCACCAACAACGACTTCACTGTCCAGGTCAACTTGACCTCGGTCTGCGAAGCAACGAACAACGGCACCACCACGATGGATTTTGGCACGTACACCGCGTTCCAGCCCGGCGCCCAGAGCGGCTCGGCCGTGAACCTCACTTTCCGCTGCACGCGCGGTTTTGCGCCGACCTCCGTGGCTTTCGACACGGTCAACGGCACCGCGGCTGGCGTTGGCGTCCTCCAGGGCCTGCAGTACGCCCTGACAGCCGGTGCGCCCTCCACGGTCGCGGGCACCGCCGCCACGACGGCGACGATCGGCACGGGCGACGCGGTCACCTATAACGTGACGGGCTCGATGCCGGCCAACCAGGCGGGTGCGTGCGCGACGGCCGCTTGCGGCCCGACCACTCACGTTCGCACGCTGATCGTCACGTACTAACGCAAGAAGCGCCGTGAAGTCGCCGGGTCCCACCGGGGATGACTGGTTGCCTGCATGCGAGCGAAGAGGGGGGAGCATCGTGAAGCCGATGCGGCGGATCGTTTCCGCCCTGCTGGCCACCGGCGCTCTCCTCGGCGTCGCGATGGCCGACGCGCGCGCAGGGACTGCCCGCTCCGACTTCACGGTGAAGGTTGCCGTGGCGACGGAGTTCACCGTGCCTCCGGAGAGCGATTTCTGTGTCTTCCGGAACTATCGAGGCGCGTTCGGAGCGACGGTCACGGTGGTCTGCGACACCGGCGTTGTGGTCGACCTGGCGGCTCCCACGAGCAAGTCGGCGTGGCCGCTGTTTCACGGCGGCGCCTATCGGTTCATGCCTCCGGTCTCGGGGGCAGGGCTGATGGCCGGTATCGACGGCATTCCTACGAGCCTGGGCACGAGCGCTTCCTGGCGCGTGATTCGAACGGTCGAGCGCGAGTACCTGGAACTCACCTTGCACTGGTAACCGGACAATACGATGAGGCAACACCGACTGGACCGATCCATCCGACGTTGTTGCCTGGTGCTCGCGGCGCTTGCCGCGGCATCGTCTGCAGTGGAGCCGGCGCTTGCGGGCCAGTTCTCGGTGACTCCCGTCCGTATCTACATGGCGCCGAGAGATCGAGCGACCGCGATCACCATCACCAACGAGGGCGACACGGAACTGGTGATGCAGGCCGACCTTTACCAGTGGCGCCAGAAGGCCGGTGGCGAGGACGACCTCACGCTTTCCGAGGATCTCTTTCTCTCTCCTCCGATCATCAAGCTCGGCCCGAGGGAGCGGCAGGTCGTGCGCCTGGCGCGCGTGAAGACGGGCGCCGGAGCCGACCAGCTCACCTATCGCATGATGCTGCGCGAGATTGTCGAAGCGAGGCCCACCGAGAAGGCGGAGCTGCAGGTCGCCCTTGCGTTCTCGCTGCCGGTGTTCATCACCCCGCCGACGGCGAAGAGCAAGCTCGGCTGCGTCACGGAACGTGCGGCGACTGACCAGGTCAAGATCACGTGCCAGAACACGGGCAACGCCTATGTCCATCCGCGCGGGTTCGTGCTCTCGTCGGCGTCTGGCGAGGAGCTGGCGTCGCGCGACTCGGGGGGCTATCTCCTGCCGGGCATCAAGCGGGATTTCGACATCAAGCGCGCCGGCGGCGCGATCCCCGCCGGGCCGGCCAAGCTCGTAGCGACCCTGGACGACGGAACGAAGAGCACCTTCGACGTGATGTTGGCGAAGTAGTGTCGGCAGGGGGCTCGCCGCCGCGCATTTCCTTCGCGATTCGCGCCGCGCTGCTGGCCATCGCACTCGTCGCATTTCCTGGCTTTTCCCTGGCCCAATCCTCGGTGCGTGCATCCGACAAGGACCGCGTGTCGCAGGCGCGTGAACGCGGCTACTGGGTCATCGAGCGCGGTGACACGCTGTTCGCGATCAGCCGCAACTTCACCGAGACCGAAACCGCGGCGAACGAGCTCGCTCGCGAGCTCGCGTCCCTCAACTCGCATGCGCTGTTGTTGAACAACCCGGGGGTCCTGGTCGTTGGCGCGAAGTTGAAGCTTCCGCAACGCTTCCTCGCCGAGGGCAAGGCCACTGCGCCGGTGCCGCCTCGTGCGCAGCCTCCCGTGCAACCGCAGGCACAGTCGCAACCAAAGACCCCGGTGCCGGCGCAAACGCCCGCGCCACCGCTCGCGACGGTGCCCGCGGCGCCACCCATCCCCGCGAGTCAGGCCACGCCAGCCGCCGTGCGCGGCCAGCGCGTGCTGCCGCTCGACGTGACCATCAACGGAGCGAAAGGGGGCACCTGGGTATTCGTGGAGCGCGACGGAATCCTGCACGTGCCCGCCGATGCCCTCGAGGAATGGCGGTTGCAGATCGGTCCGGACGCGCGCGCGATCGACTTCAAGGGTGAAAAGTATCTGCCGCTCTCCGCGGTACCCGGCTACAAGGCGCGCCTGAATTCCTCGAGTCAGTCGGTGGAGCTCGCGTTCGCGCCCGAAGCGTTCACCGCGCAGCGTCTTTCGACGGCGCCCGCGGGCCGGCCCAACCTCGATCCGGTGATGCCGAGCGTCTTCCTCAACTACGACGCCAACTATTTCGGCCAGGACTTCCGACAGTCGCGGCGCATCAATGACGTGGGCGTGATCGCCGAGCTCGGCTTGTCCACGCGCCATGGCGTTCTCACGACCAGCGTGGCGGGACGCAACCTCGGTGGCGACGGCACGCTGGGCGACGAGCGCCACATCGTGCGCCTCGAGTCCACGTACACCCGGGATTTTCCCGGGAGCAACATCACCCTTCGCGTCGGCGACGCGACGACGCGCGCGGGCCTTTGGGGTCGCAACATCTATTTCGGCGGCGTCCAGATCGGCACCAACTTCGAGCTCACGCCGGGATTCGTGAGCCAGCCGATCCCGGTGCTGCGCGGCCTGTCCGCGTCCCCCTCGACCGTCGAGCTCTATGTGAATGACGTGCTTCGCCAGGTCTCGACGGTGCCCACCGGCCCCTTCGCGATCGACAACTTCCCGCAGATGACGGGCAGCGGCGAGGCGCGCCTCGTGGTGCGCGACATCCTTGGACGCGAGACGGTGCTCGTCCAGCCATTCTTCGAGATCACCAAGCTGCTGGCACCCGGCCTCAACGACTGGAGCGCGGAGTTGGGCAGCGTGCGTGAGGAGTTCGGAACGGCCAGCAACCAGTATGCCGATACGTTCGTCAGCGGCACGTGGCGCCGCGGCATCACGCAAGGACTCACGCTCGAAGGACGCGCGGAGTTCACGAAGGACCTGCGTGTCGCCTCCGCTGGCGCTTCTTTCGCGCTTCCCTGGCAGTTCCTGGGTTCGGTCGCCGCCGTCGTCAGCGACCGCACGGGCATCGGACGTGGCGGGCATTGGCTCGTGGGTCTCGAGCGCAACGGCCTGCGCAACAGTATTTCGTTCCAGGCGAAAGGCGCTTCGGTCGACTTCCGGCAACTCGGCCAGGACGACGATCTCGAGCCCAACAAGCTGCAGGTGGCGGGCAACTGGACTTACTTCCACGACAAGTACGGTGCCCTGGGGCTCGGTTTCGCCACGATCTCCCGCTACAGCGACGTGACCGTGTCGACGGTGACGGGCAACTACTCGGTGAACTTCGGAAAATCGAGCAGCCTGAGCTTCAACGTGAGCCGCGCCGTGGCGGGGGCGAGCGGAACGTCGTTCGGCATGAGCATCGTGGTGCCGCTCGAGAACAGCCGCGTGGTGTCCGCGACGACCAACAGCCGTTCGGGGCAGACCGACTACTTCGTGACCGCCAACCAGACGTCCGGGCTCGAGTCGGGCCTCGGGTGGCGCGTGCTGGCTGGAGAGCAACAGCGCGAGGCGCGCGTCGAGGGAGGTCTCTACTACCTCGGCCGGCGCGGAAACGTCACGGGTGAAGTGAGCGCCTCGCCCGACCGGAGGGCCGTGCGCCTGGGCGCGAGCGGAGGCGTGGTCTTCGCCGACGGGTATCTCTTCGCGACGCGCCGCGTGGACCAGGCATTCGCGGTTGCCGAGATCGCGGGTTTTCCGGATGTCGGCGTCGGCCTGGGCAGCATGACGCTCACGAAGACGAACAACGACGGGGTCGCGCTGATTCCCAACCTTTGGCCGTACCAGGCGAATTCCATTCGCCTCGATGCCAATGAGCTGCCGATCAGCGCCGAGGTCGATTCCATCGAGAAGACGGCGGTGCCCGCATGGCGCAGCGGCGTGAAGGTCACGTTCCCCGTGCGCGGCGGCCGCGGTGCGCTGCTCAGGATCGTGCTCGAGAGTGGCGAAGTCGCTCCGGCTGGCGCCATCGCGCGCATCGACGGCGACAAGCAGGAGTTCTACGTGGCTCGCCGCGGCGAGGCCTTCGTGACGGGCCTGCAGCCGACGAACCGACTCACCCTGACGTGGGCGGGAGGCAAGTGCCGCTTCGAGGCAACGCTGCCCCCGGAGAAGCCCGACGAGATTGCGCGCGTCGGCCCACTCACCTGCAAGGCGATCACACCATGAGATCCACGTTCCTGAAACGAATCCGGTACATCGCAGCCCTGGCCTTGTCAGGCGCTTCGGCTCCCGCGCTCGCGGCCATCACGTGCGCGATCAACAATCCGGTCTGGACCACGGCCTACGTCCAACCCAATCCCGGCAACAACGTCACGCCGGGGTCCATCATGGTCTCCTGCCAGCGCAACCTCGTCGGGGATGGGAGCAGCGTCACGTACACGGTGGCGGCGAACGATGGCACCCAGCCCAGCGGCGTGCAAAATCGCGCGCTGCTGGGCGTGACGACCATCGATTACGAGCTTTATCGCGACAGCACTTGCGCGACAGTCTGGGGTTCGGACCCGGGCGACCGGATCACGGGAACGATCAATGGCCTGTCGGGCTTCACGCCGATGTCCCAGAGCCATGGCTTCTGGGCTTGCGTGCCGGGAAGCCAGACCGGCAAACCCGCGGGCACGTATGTCGACCTCGTGACGACGACGGTGCGCGACGGCATCACGATCACCGGCATCGGGACCGTCAGTGGAGTCATCGTCACGCCGGCCTTGTGCACGATCAGCACGGCTCCGGGTACCGTCGCCTTCACGTACGCGGCATTCGGTCCGGCGGTGCCGGCCAGCACGGCCTTCGCCGTGACCTGCACAAACCTGCTGCCGTACACGATGTCGCTCGACGAGACCGTGGGCGTGATTTCGGGGCTGCAATACACGCTCGCGTTGAGTGCGGCGGGAGGGACGGGGACGGGACTGTCGCAGCCGTACTCCATCGACGGCAACATGCCGGCGGGACAGGCCGGCACGTGCGCGGCCGCGACGTGTCCCGGCGTCACGCAGACGCGCACGCTGATCGTGACCTACTAGGGTCCGGACTCGGCCTTCGGATCGCGCGAGAGCAGCTGCGCGACCGCCTGTGCGGGAGAGCGCCCGTCGAACAGCACGCCATGCACGGCTGCGGTGATCGGCATCTCGACGCCATGCGACAGGGATAGGGAGAGCACCGAGGGCGCCGAGTGAACGCCCTCGGCCACGTGGCCGAGCTCGGCGAGGATCGCATCGAGCGACTGGCCCTTCGCGAGCCGCAATCCCACGTCGCGATTGCGCGAGAGATCCCCCGTGCAGGTGAGCACGAGATCGCCCAGCCCCGCGAGGCCCATGAAAGTCTCCGACTGGCCGCCGAGCGCGACACCGAGGCGGACGATTTCCGCGAGCCCGCGCGTGATAAGCGCGGCGCGCGCGTTGCGGCCGAGCGAAAGGCCATCGGAGATGCCCGCCGCGATCGCGATGACGTTCTTCACCGCGCCGCCGAGCTCGACGCCGATGACGTCCTGGCTCGAGTAGATGCGCAGGCGCTCGGTGTTGAGGGCGGCGACGGTCGATTGAGCGAAGGCTGCGTCGGGCGATGCGAACACCAGTGCGGTCGGTTGCGCGCGCGCGACCTCGAGCGCGAAGCTCGGCCCGGAAAGCGCGCCCACGCGCGTGGCACGCGGCAGGGCCTGCGCGACGATCTCGTGCGGAAGGTGGCGCGTGTCCCGGTCGAAGCCCTTGCAGGCCCAGGCGAGTGCGGGCTCGGGATTGATCGCCGCGATCGCGGCCGCGGTCTCGCGCAGGCCCGAGGTGGCGGTGGCCACGATGACGAGATCGGCGCCGCGTACGGCCTTCGCAAGCTCCGGCTCGACGCGCGCGGCAATCGGCAGGAATCCCTCGGGAAGGTAGCGGCTCGTGCGGTTGCTCGCGAGCTCGGCGCAATCGGCGGCGTTGCGAGTCCACAGCGCGACTTCATGGCGCGCGGCGAAGGAGATCGCCAGCGCCGTCCCCCACGCACCCGCGCCGAGGACCGCGATCTTCACGCGCTCACAGGCCCCAGACGTGCGCGACGCGGATGTGGCCCTGCTGGCCGTCGCGGTGGCGGACCTTCACCCACCCGTCGGCCGCAGGCTCGAGCACTTCGAGGAGCACGTGCTTGTAGGCCTCGAAGGCGAGTGCGGCCTGCGCGTTGGCCGCCGCGCGCACGTCCGCGAGCGGGACCGTCACGAGGACGGAGCGCCGTTCGCCGAGCGACTTGTTCTCGAGCCACGCGACTTCACCGTTCACGTCGCGCACCTTCGTCCACTGGTCGAGCTTCACCAGCACTTCGAACGGGTAGTAGCGGCTCGCGACGAAGAGGCGATCGGCTTTCGCCGAGGGCGCGTCGTAGAGGACCGCGGGCTTGTCGCCCAGCGTGCGGAATTCCGCACCCTGGGCCGACAGGGCCACGAGGCCCAGCGCCGCGAGGAACGCGCCCGCGAGTTTCATCAATGCGACGTGGGCGTGATGATTTGCGGAGCGGTCGATTCGGGCACGGCGGCCTGCTGGCGCTGCGCCGCGTAGAGCTGCTCGAAGTTCACCGGGTTCAGCACGATCGGCGGGAAACCGGCGCGCGTGATGATGTCGGAGATCGTCTCGCGCACGTACGGGAACAGGATGTTCGGGCACGCGATGCCGAGGACCGGATCGAGGTCGGCGGCCGGGATGTTGCGGATGATGAAGATGCCCGCCTGGCCCGCTTCGACCAGGAACAGGGTCTTGTCCTTCACCTTCGCCGTCACGGTGACCGTGAGCGTCGTCTGGTACACGCCGTCTTCGACCGGGGTCGAGTTGTGGTGCAGCTGGATGTCCACTTGAGGCTGCTCGCGCTCGAGGAACACCTGCGGGGCGTTCGGGATCTCGAGGGAGATGTCCTTCACGTAGATCTTCTCGATGGTGAAGACCGGCTGGTTCTGTGCGTCGCTCATGAAGCTTCCTTCTGGGTGATGACCGGTGATCGGCTGCCCGCGCCTTACGGTGCGGAGAGCAGCGCTTCGAGGCCGCCCGCCCGGTCGAGGGCGGCCAGGTCGTCGTATCCGCCGACATGGCGGTCGCCGACATAAATCTGGGGAACCGTGCGCCGCCCCGTGCGGCTGACCATTTCTTCGCGCCGTTCGGGTTCGAGGTCGACGCGGACCTTCTCGATCTCCGCCACGCCTTTCGCGCGCAGCAACCGCTCGGCCATCTGGCAGAACGGGCACACCGCGGTGGAATACATCACCACGCGCGCCATGGCTTCACTTCTCCACCGGCAGGCCGGCTTGCTGCCAGGCCGCGAGGCCACCCTTGAGGGTGTAGGCGGTCGTGAAACCGGCCTTCTTGAGGATGCGAGAGGCCGCTCCGGCGCGTGCGCCGCTGCCGATGACCAGCACCGGCTTTTCCTTGTACTTGCGGATCTCCTCGATGCGACCCTCGAGGTCGGCCGCGGGAATGTTCCGGGAGCGCGGCAGATGGCCCGCGGTGAATTCGGCGGCGTCGCGCACGTCGAGCACGAGGCTGGTGCCCTGGTTCATGAGGCGCGTGGCCTCGAGCGTGCCCAACTGCTCGCCTCCTGCGCCCACGAGCTTCGAGAGCTCGGGCCATACCAGCATCACGCCACTCGCCAGGAACAGCGCGACCAGCGCCACGTTGTTGATCAAGAATTCGCCCACGGGATTCCTTGCAGGGGAACAACACTTCGGAGAGGGCGAGATTTTACCAGAGGACGGCGGCCTGAATGAGCCAGAGCGTGGTCATTCCCGCGACGATGGTCGCCATGGCGTTGCGGGTACGGGCGGCCACGACCATGGCGACGAGCCCGGCGATCCAGCGCGGATTGGCGATCGTGAGATCGACAACCCCTTGCGGCATCGCGAGCCCGGGCAGGACGATGGCCGCGAGCACGGCCGGCGGCACGAACGCGAGCGCCACGCGGAATGCATGGGGAAACTTGTGCGGGTCGGCGAACAGGATGAACGAGGCCCGCGTGAGAAACGTGAGCAGGCCGACTCCGAAGATCGCCAGCCAGGTGGTCATCGCTTCCTCCACGCTTCGATCGCCACGCCTGCGGCGATGCCCGAGAGCGACGCCGCGACGAGGGACAACCGGTAGGGAAGACCGGCGGCGATCAGCGCCACGGCGCCGGCGACGATGGCCGCCCCGAGGTCGGCGCGCGTGCGCACCGCGGGCACCAGCAGCGAGAGGAAAGTGAGGACGACGACGAAATCGAGCGACCAGTTCGCGGGGATCTGCGCGCCGGCGACCGCGCCGATGGTGACGGCGAGTTGCCACGTCACGTAGAGCGTGAGGCCGGTGCCGAGGAAGTGCCAGTGGCGCTCGCCCGGGCCGCCCGGCTCGCTGAAGCGCCTGGTGCCCATGGCGAAACCCTGGTCGGTCATCAGGTAGCCGATCAGCGAGCGCCAGCGTGGCGACAGATGCGCGACGTGCGGCGAGAGCGATGCGCTGTACATCAGGTGGCGCAAGCTCAACACGAGCACGGCGGCGAAGATCACGGGCAGGGGCGACGCCGTCGCGAGCAGCTGGCAGGTGATCATCTGCGCGATTCCCGAGAACGTGATCACGGAGAGCGCGATCGTCTCGAACGCGCTGAGGCCCGCGGCCACGCCCGCGACACCGGCCACGAATCCGAACGGAACGGTTCCCGCGAGGATGGGCATGGCCTCGCGCGCGCCGGCATAGAACTCGCGGCGCGCTTCGTCGTTGGGAAAGGGATTCACGGCGTGCGGGGAAAATCACGATTGTACGGGTGCTAACATTTGCGCATGAAAAAGATCGTTCTGCTCCGCCACGGCGAGAGCATCTGGAACAAGGAAAACCGCTTCACGGGCTGGACCGACGTGGGGCTTTCGCCGCACGGCATGGAGGAGGCGCGCAAGGCGGGCGAGCTCCTCGCCGCCGAGGGCTACGACTTCGATCTCGCATTCACGTCGCTGCTCAAGCGCGCGATCCGCACGCTCGATTTCGCGCTCGAGGCGCTCGACCGTTCGTGGATCCCGGTCGAGAAGGACTGGCGGCTCAACGAACGCCACTACGGCGCGCTGCAAGGCCTCAACAAGGCCGAAACCGCGGCGAAGTTCGGCGATGAGCAGGTGCACGTCTGGCGGCGCAGCTACGACACGCCGCCGCCCGCGCTCGACGAGAACGATGAACGCCATCCCTCGCGCGACCGCCGCTACGCGGGCCTCAGCGCGTCGGAGCTTCCGCGCACCGAATGCCTCAAGGACACGGTGGAGCGCGTGGTGCCGTACTGGACGAAGATGATCGCGCCCGCGATCGCCTCGGGCCAGCGCGTGCTCGTCGCGGCTCACGGCAACAGCCTTCGGGCCCTCGTGAAGCATCTCGATGGCGTCGGCGACGATGAGATCGTCGGACTCAACATTCCCACGGCCGCGCCGCTCGTCTACGAGCTCGACGACCACCTCAAGCCTTTGCGTCACTACTACCTGGGCGACGCGGAGGCGATCGCAAAGGCCGCCGCCGCCGTGGCGAACCAGGGGAAGGCGCGTTAGCGCAATGGCGCGCGCGCGCCTCGCGGCCGCGTTCGCCCTGCTGCTCGCATTCGCCGTACCGACGACGGGCCAGGGCCGCGCCAACGAGGCGGACCTGCGCGAATTGCGCGGCCGCATCGAGAAACTGCAGAAGGAGCTCGCCGACGCCGAGGGCGCGCGCGGCGGTGCGCTCGACGAGCTGCGCGCGAGCGAGAAAGCCGTGAGCGAGGCCAAGCGCGCACTCTTCGAGCTCGCGGGCGCCGAGCGCGGGATCCAGTCGGACCTCGAAAAGCTTGCGGCGCGCTCGCGCGACGCGCGCGCGGCGATCGCCACGCAGGAAGCGGCGGCCGAACGCCTGTTACGCCTGCAATACTTCCAGGGGGCTCCGGACCGTTTGCGGTTGCTGCTTGAAGGCCGCGACGCCGCTGAAGTTGCCCGCCAGCTGCAGTACTACGGCTACATCCAGCGCGCGCGCGCCGAGCTGATCGTGCAGCTGCGCCAGGGCGCGGCCGAAGTCGAATCGCTCGAGCGCGAAGCGCGCACGCGACGCGAGGCGCTCACCGAGAACCAGGCTGCGCAGGAACGCGAAGCAAAACGCCTCGATCGAGAGCGAGCGGAGCGCGCTGTCGTGGTGCAGCGACTGGCCGGGGATATCGAGCGCAGCAAGCGCGAGATCGGCAAGCTCAAGCGCGACGAAGCCCGACTCGCGAAACTGGTCGAGGAAATCGCACGACGCCTCGCGAAACCGCCTGCGGACGCCACGAAACCGAAGGGTCGCGCGATCGACGAAGTAGCCGATGCGTCGCTCGCGCTGAAACCTTTTGCAACATTGAAAGGCCGATTGAAACTGCCGGTGCGTGGGGAACTCACTGGCCGTTACGGAAGTCCACGTGAAGAGGGAGGCGCCACGTGGAAAGGACTCTTCATCAAGGCCTCAGCGGGTGAAACGGTCCGGGCCGTCGCCGACGGCCAGGTGGTCTACGCCGATTGGCTTCGTGGCTTCGGAAATCTCCTCATTCTCGACCATGGCAAGGCGTACATGAGCCTGTACGCCTACAACGAGGGACTGCTCCGGCAAGTCGGTGATCGCGTGCGCAGCGGCGACGCGATTGCGCAGGTGGGCGACTCGGGTGGGGCGGGGGAATCGGGTTTATACTTTGAACTGCGTCAGGACGGGAAACCGTTCGATCCAATGCGCTGGGTTGCACCGTAAAACCGGAGGTGGCGACGATGGGAATCAAGTTCAACCAGGCAGGTCTCGTGGCAATCGGCGCAGCACTGGGCGTGGCCGCAAGCCTGCACTTCTCCGCGGTCGCCGACCGACAAGCCACGACGCTGCAGCTTCCCGTCGACGACTTGCGCCTCTTCAGCGAGGTGTTCGGGCGCATCAAGAGCGACTACGTCGAGCCCGTCGAGGACAAGAAGCTCCTCAAGGAAGCGATCAACGGAATGCTCACGGGGCTCGATCCCCACTCCGCCTTCCTCGACCAGGAGGCGTATCGCGACCTCCAGGTTGGCACGCAAGGTGAATTCGGCGGCCTCGGCATCGAAGTCGGCGCCGAAGACGGATTCGTGAAAGTCGTCGCGCCGATCGAAGACACGCCGGCGTTCCGCGCGGGCATCAAGGCGGGCGACCTCATCATCAAGCTCGACGACACTTCGCTCAAGGGTGTGAGCCTGTCGGATGCCGTGAAGAAGATGCGCGGCAAGCCCAACACCGAAGTTCGCCTCACGGTGTTGCGCAAGGACGAAGCGCAACCGCTCGACTTCGTGCTTCGACGCGACGTGATCCGCGTGAAGAGCGTGAAGGCCCGCATGCTCGAGCCGGGCTACGGCCTGGTCCGCATCACGCAATTCCAGGAGCACACGGGCGAGAACCTCGTCACCGCGGTGAACGATCTCTACAAGCAGTCGGGCGGCGAGATGAAGGGCCTCGTGCTCGACCTGCGCCTCAATCCCGGCGGGCTGCTCAATTCCGCAGTTGCCGTGTCCGCCGCATTCCTTCCGAAGAACGCGCTCGTCGTGTACACCGACGGCCGCACGGAAGACGCGCGCATGCGCCTGGTCGCGAGCAAGGAGAACTACGTTCGCGGTGCATTCAAGGACGACTACCTCGCGAAGATGCCCGCCGGTTCCAAGACCGTGCCGCTCGTCGTGCTTGTGAACGGCGCTTCCGCATCGGCTTCGGAAATCGTCGCCGGCGCGTTGCAGGACCACAAGCGCGCGACCATCATCGGCACGCAGACATTCGGCAAGGGCTCCGTGCAGACAATCCTGCCGCTGCCCAACAACCAGGCCGTGAAGCTCACGACCGCACGCTATTACACGCCGGGCGGCCGCTCGATCCAGGCGAAGGGCATCGCACCCGACCATGTGGTCGAAGACGCTGCCGAGAATCGCATCGTCCTGCGTGAAGTGGACCTGCAGCACCACCTCGCGGGCGAGGACGACAAGGAAGGCAAGGCCGCCAGGGATGCGAAGGCCGGCAAGCCGGCCGACAAGGTGATCGCGGGCACCACCAGCGGTCCCGGTGCCACCGCACCGCGCATCGCGCCGAAGGCGGCGCCCAAGGGCGACAAGGCGGCGGCCGAAAAGGTCGACCCCAATGCCAAGAAGGAAGACGTGCAGCTCAACGCCGCGCTCAACTTCCTGAAGGGCGTGCCCATCGCCCCGGCCCCGACCACCACGGCCGCGGTGAAGTAACGCGGCGGACGCCGTGGATGACCAACAGCGCCTTCGTTATAGCCGTCACCTACTGCTGAACGAGTTCGGCGAGGAAGCGCAGGAGCGCCTCCTTGCCGCCCACGCGCTGGTCCTCGGCGCAGGGGGCCTGGGCTCCTCCGCACTGCTCTACCTCGCATCGAGCGGCATCGGCCGCATCACCATCGTCGATGGCGACACCGTGGAGCTCACGAACCTGCAACGCCAGGTCGTGCATCGCAACGAATCGATTGGCGAGCCCAAGGCGCTCTCGGCTGCGGCCACGCTGCGCGCGATCAATCCCGATATCCGCGTCGATGCCCTCGTCGAACGCGTGGGTCCCGAACGGCTGGCCGCGCTCGTTCGCGATGCCGACGTGGTCCTCGATTGCTCTGACAACTTCGCCACGCGCCACGCGCTCAACCGCGCCTGCATCGCCGCGTCGAAACCGCTGGTGTCGGGGGCGGGCATCCGCTTCGATGGCCAGGTCGCGGTGTTCGACCTGCGCGAGGCCGGCGCGCCGTGCTACCACTGCCTGTTCCCGGAAACGGACGAATCCTGCGACGAGCGCTGCGCGACTCTCGGCGTTTTTGCGCCGTTGGTCGGCTTGATCGGCACGATGCAGGCCCAGGAAGCTATAAAGATCGTTGCGCGCATCGGCGAATCGCTCGCCGGGCGCCTGCTGATCTATGAGGCACTCGCGGCGCGCTGGCACGAAGTGCGCCTCGTGCGGGATCCACATTGCGCAGCCTGCGGCGTGAAGCGCGCCGTCGCTGCCTGAGGAAGGAGCCATGAACGTTGTTCGCGCAGTCGCGTTGATGATCGCCGTGGTGTCGGTGGGCGTCGCGTCGGGACAGACGCTCTACAAGCTCATCGACAAGAACGGCAAGATCACCTATTCGGAATCGCCGCCGAAAAACTTCGACGGCAAGGTGATTCGCATGGACATCGACCCCAACGCGAACTCGGCTACGCTCACCAAGCCCGGTGGTGGAGAGGGTGGCGGGGCTGCGTCGATCAAGGGCGACCTGAAGAAGGCGGAGAGCAAGCGCAAGGCAGCGGCCGAACGTGCGGCCGGGCTGCGCACCGAGCTCGAGGACGCGAAGAAGGAGCTCGAGGAGGCTCGCGCCAACCCGGGCGAGGAGAACATCACGTACGCCGGCATTGCCGGGAAGGGGACCAAGCCTGTGCTCACCGAGGCTTATCAGGAGAAACTCGCGGTGATGGAAAAGAACGTGAAGCTACTCGAGAAACAACTGGCGGAGGCTGAACGCGATGCGCGCTTATAGACTCATTTTCGCGACCCTGTTGGTCGCATGTCTTTCCGGACCCACGGCCGCGTGGGCTCAGTCGTCCTCGCAGCGGGTAGACGCGGCCATCATGGCCGTCGACGAGGCGCGTCGCGAGCTCCAGAGCGCGCAGAACAATCCCGGACCCGATGACTGGGTCATCGTCGGGGGCGGTCGTCGGGTGCCGTCGCCCGCGTACCAGGCCAAGCTCGAAGCGCTGGAAGCAAAGGTCAAGCGAGCCGAAGCGGCGCTCGAGGAAGCGAAGCGTGCTGCGCTCTGAGCGCTGCGGAATTGCCGCCGTGTTTGCGGCCCTGCTGGCGTTCCCCTTCGAAGTTCCCGCGCAAACGATGTACAAGCTCGTCGATCGCGCGGGCAAGGTCTCCTATAGCGACAAGGTCCCGAAGAATTTCGATGGGCAGGTGACGCCGATCGAAACGGATCCCGCGAACGTGCAGCCGGCGCCGCTGCCTGCTGCCAAGGGCGCGCCGAAAGGCACCGACGAACCCAAGGCGGACATGAACGCCAAGCGCCGCGCGCAGCGCGAGCGGCTCCAGGCGGCCATCGACGCCGCCCACGAGCGTCTCGACAAGGCGAAGGCGGCGCTCGCTTCGGGTGTCGACCCCAAGGAAGACGAGTACCAGACGATCCAGCAGAAGTACGACGGCAGTGCGAAGGCAGGCCCGCGCTCCAATTGCATGAAGCAGACGGGCGTGGACGGCAAGACGCTCTGGATCTGCCCGACGATCGTTCCGGGCGAGGCCTACCGCGATCGCATTGCCGCGCTCGAGGCCGAAGTGGCCGCAGCCGAGGCCGAGCTCACGCGCGCGCAGAACGAATACCGCCGCAACGTCGACTAGCCGCGCGCGGCTTCGGCGAGATCCCAGCGCGGGTGAACCGCGAATGCCTCGGCACCCCGCGCACCTGCGGGATGCTTGAGCGCAGCCGCGAAGGCGATCATCGCGCCGTTGTCGGTGCATAGCCTCAACGGGGGAAAGAACACTTCGCCGCCCTTGTCACGCACGGCTTGCACGAGACGCTCCCTCAAGCTCGCGTTCGCGCCGACGCCCCCGGCCACCACCAGGCGATCGAGGCCCTCGCGCGCCAGCGCAGCGAGGCATTTCGCGACCAGTACATCCACGACCGCGGCCTGGAACGAGGCGGCGAGATCCGCTCTCGCCTGCGCATCGGGTTCGCCGTGTTGCCTCAAGCGCGTGAGCACCGCGGTCTTCAGGCCGCTGAAGCTGAAGTCGAGGTCGGCGCTGCCGATCATCGGGCGTGGAAACGCAAAGCGGCGCGCATCGCCCTTTTCGGCGAGCTTCGCGAGCGCCGGTCCCCCGGGGTAGCCCAGGCCCAGCAACGTCGCGGTCTTGTCGAAGGCTTCGCCCGCCGCGTCATCGACCGTTTCTCCGAGCAGGGCATAGCGCCCCACGCCATCGACCCGCATCAACTGTGTGTGGCCCCCGGAGACAAGGAGGGCGGCGAAAGGAAATTCGGGTCGGGGCTCGGCCAGCAGCGGGGACAGCAGGTGGCCCTCGAGATGGTGGATTCCGACGACCGGCTTTCCGAGCGCCAGGCCCAGGCCGCTCGCGACCGAGGCGCCGACCAGGAGGGCGCCGGCGAGCCCGGGTCCCTGGGTGTAGGCGATCAGGTCGAGGGCCGAGAGCGGCTTGCCGGCCTGCCGCAAGGCGTCCTGGGTGAGCGGGATCAGCCGGCGGATATGGTCGCGCGAGGCGAGCTCCGGAACGACTCCGCCGTAGCGGGCATGCAGGTCAACCTGCGAATGCAGGGCTTCGCCGAGCAGGCCGCCGACGCTGTCGTAGAGCGCCACGCCGGTCTCGTCGCAGGAGGTCTCGATCCCGAGCACCAGCATGGGCCGCCGCAATCCTTTTCGTGAACGCAAAAGCCTGATATTATGCGTGGTTTTCGTCGTCAGACCCACCGTTTCAACAGGAAGCCGGACCCAAATGCCGATCATCCGTGTCAAGGAAAACGAACCTTTCGACGTCGCGCTGCGCCGCTTCAAGCGCGCGGTCGAAAAGACCGGGCTCCTCACCGAGCTGCGTGCTCGCGAGTTCTACGAAAAACCCACTGCAGAACGCAAGCGCAAGCACGCTGCGGCCGTGAAGCGCCGTTACAAGCGCATGCGCTCGCAGATGCTGCCGCCGAAGCTGTACTAAGCCCGGCCAGGATTGGACCCTCGCGGCGAGCCGGGCCCAGCGCCCCGCTCGCCGCGCTCATTTCCGAAGCCAGCCTCACGAACCTCGCCTCGCGGAGTCCCCATGGAATTGCGTGAACAGTTGAACGAGGACATCAAGGTGGCCATGAAGGCGCGCGAGGCCGACAAGCTCGCGGCGCTGCGCCTCCTGCTCTCCGCCGTGAAGCAGCGCGAGGTCGACGAGCGCATCACGCTCGACGCCGCCGGCGTGATCGGCGTCATCGAGAAGATGCTCAAGCAGCGCAAGGACTCGATCGAGCAGTTCGAGAAGGCCGGTCGCACGGATCTCGCCGACAAGGAAAAATTCGAAGTCGGCGTGCTCTCGGCGTACCTTCCGAAGCAGCTCTCGGACGCCGAGGTCGCGGCGATCATCGCCGAAGCGGTCACCGCCAGCGGCGCGACGTCGGCCGCGGACATGGGCAAGGTGATGGCGCTGGTGAAGCCCCGGGTGGCCGGCAAGGCCGACATGGGCAAGATCTCCGGGCTGGTCAAGGCGAAGCTCGCCGGCTGACCGAGCCTGTCTTTCCGAGCGAGCGGCGCGCCTATACTTCCCGCATGATCCCGCAGGACTTCATCCAGAACCTGCTCGGGCGCGTCGACATCGTCGACGTGATCGACAAGTACGTGAAGCTCAAGAAGTCGGGGTCGAATTTCTCCGCCTGCTGCCCGTTCCACAACGAGAAGACGCCGTCCTTCTCGGTAAGCCCCTCCAAGCAGTTCTATCACTGCTTTGGCTGCGGGGTTCACGGCAACGCGATCGGCTTCCTCATGGAGTACTCCGGGCAGACGTATCCGGACGCGATCCGCACGCTCGCCGAGTCCGTGGGCCTCGAAGTCCCTGAAGTTCGTTCGGGCCGCGAACGTCCGCAGGGCGCGCAGGCGCCGGGCCTGGCCGTGCTGATGATGGATGCGCTCAATCACTACCGGGCGCTGCTCAAGAAATCGCCGGTCGCGATCGAGTACCTCAAGAAGCGCGGACTCTCCGGCGAAATCGCGGCGCGCTACGGGCTGGGCTACGCGCCCGACGAATGGCAGGGACTCGAAGCGGTCTTCGCGGACTATCGCGACCCGGCGCTCAAGGACACGGGCCTCGTGATCGACAACGACCAGGGCAAGCGCTACGACCGTTTCCGCGGGCGCGTGATGTTCCCCATTCTCGATTCGCGCGGCAACGTGATCGGCTTCGGCGGCCGCGTGATCGGTGAGGGCGAACCCAAGTACCTCAACTCACCGGAGACGCCGCTCTTCGAAAAGGGCCGCGAGCTCTATGGCCTTTACCAGGCGCGCCGCGCGATCCGCGACGCGAATCTCGTGCTCGTTGTCGAGGGCTACATGGATGTCGTCGCGCTTGCGCAGCACGGCGTCGAGAATGCGGTCGCGACACTGGGCACGGCCACCACGCCCGTCCACGTGACCAAGCTCCTGAGGCTCGCCGACAACGTGGTGTTCTCCTTCGATGGCGACAACGCGGGCCGAAAGGCCGCGTGGCGCGCGCTCGAAGTTGCGCTTCCTGTACTTGCCGACGGCAAGGCCGTGAGCTTCCTCTTCCTGCCTTCCGAGGACGATCCCGATTCGTACGTGCGCAAGCATGGGCGCGACGCCTTCATGAAGGTCCTCGACGAAGCCCGGCCGCTTTCGCAATTCCTGTTCAGCGAGCTCGCGTCGCGCGTCGACATGACGACCGAGGAAGGCCGGGCGCGGTTCGTCTCGCTGGCCAAGCCCCTGGTCACCCAGGTGCAGGCACCCGCGCTGGCCGTGATGCTGCGGCGACGCATGGGTGAGCTGGCGGGCCTTTCCGAATCCGAACTGCAGGAGCTCGTACCCACGACCGCGCAGGCCCGGAAGCCGGCGGCCGCGCCTGCGCGCACCTCGCGCGCGGCCCGGACCCTTGAATTGAAGCTTCTCGCCCGCATTCTTTCGCAGCCTGCCCTTTCGGCGGCCGTCCCGGACGAAGTCCTGGGCGGGCATGGGTCCGAAACCGGGGCGTTGCGCGCCGTGGTCGGCTACCTCAAGGGAGCCGGGAAGTCGGCAAACCTCGGGCAAGTGAGTGAGTACTTCAAGGGTTCCGAGCACCAGGACACCCTGGACGAGGCGTTGGGGGAGAAGCTCCTCGAGCAGGCCGAAGGACCGGGGCTGGATCTCGAAGCCGAGGTCCTTGATCTGGTGGAGAAACTTGGGGCCGAGCGAAAGACCCGGCGCCTCAAGGAGCTGGCCAAATCGGGCCAGATGACCACTGAAGAACTTGCCGAATTCCAGCTCCTCTCTGCCTGGCAGAGACAAGCAAAGTCGGGGAATCAGGACCCCGAATCGCGGTCAAAAGTTTGATATAATTGATGGTTTTCCCGGCCGCTCCTGATATTCGCGTGAGCGGCCGAATCGCCTCGGGGGCCCGCGCGTGAAGAAATCCAGCAACGAGCATCACAAGGTCGAGGTCAAGCTCGCTGAGGTGGAAGCGCAGAAGAAGCGCCTGAAGAACCTCATCGTCCTGGGCAAGGACCGCGGTTACCTCACCTACGCCGAAATCAACGACCACCTGCCCGACGACCTGACGGAAGCCGAGCAGATCGAAGGCGTCGTGACGATGCTCGCGGACATGGGCATCACCGTGTTCGACGAAGCGCCGGATGCCGAGCAGCTCCTCATGACGGAGTCGACGCCCCCCGTGGCCGACGAAACCGTCCTCGAGGAAGCCGAAGAAGCGCTGTCCCTCACCGTCGACTCCGAATTCGGCCGCACCACGGACCCTGTGCGCATGTACATGCGCGAGATGGGCTCGGTGGAGCTGCTCACGCGCGAAGGCGAAATCGAAATCGCCAAGCGGATCGAAGACGGCCTGAAGCACATGATCCACGCGATCTCGTCGTGCCCGACGACGATCGAGGAAATCCTTCGCCTGGCCGACCTCGTCGAACGCGACGAGATGCGCATCGACGAGCTCGTCGACGGCCTGGTCGATCCCGACGAGGATGAAGTCGTCGAGGAAGAGATCGTCGAGGAAGAAGAGGAAGAGCTCGAGGAAGAAGCCGATGCCGATGAGGATGGCGACATCGCGAGCGCCGACCTCGAACAGCTCAAGCAGGACTCGCTCGTCCACTTCAACAAGATCCGCCGCCTGTACAAGCGGATGAAGAAGGTGCTCTCCGAGAAGGGCTACCGTTCGCGCGCGTACAAGGACCTCCAGGACTCGATCTCCACCGAGCTGCTGGCGATCCGCTTCACCGCGAAGCAGGTCGAGCATCTCTGCAACGGTCTTCGCCACCTCGTCGAGCGCGTCCGCTCGCACGAGCGCGAGATCATGGAGCTTTGCACGCGCAATTCCGGCATGCCGCGCGCGCACTTCATCAAGACGTTCCCGGGCAACGAGACGAACCTCAAGTGGGTCGGCGAAGAGATCGCCTCCGGCAAGGTGTTCGCCAAGGCGCTCGACCGCTTCCGTCCCGCGGTGATCGAGCAGCAGGACCTGCTGATCGCGCTGCAGAAGGAAGTCGGCATCCCGATCAAGGACCTGAAGGAAATCGCGCGCCAGATGTCGACGGGCGAAGCGAAGGCGCGGCGTGCGAAGCGCGAAATGATCGAGGCCAACCTGCGCCTCGTGATCTCGATCGCGAAGAAATACACGAACCGCGGCCTGCAGTTCCTGGACCTCATCCAGGAAGGCAACATCGGCCTCATGAAGGCGGTCGACAAGTTCGAATACCGCCGCGGCTACAAATTCTCCACGTACGCGACGTGGTGGATCCGCCAGGCCATCACGCGGAGCATTGCAGACCAAGCCCGCACGATCCGCATCCCGGTGCACATGATCGAGACGATCAACAAGATGAACCGCATCTCGCGGCAGATCCTGCAGGAGACGGGCCAGGAGCCCGATCCCGCGACGCTCGCCGTGAAGATGGAAATGCCGGAAGAGAAGATCCGCAAGATCCTCAAGATCTCCAAGGAGCCCATCTCCATGGAGACGCCGATCGGCGACGACGACGATTCGCATCTTGGCGACTTCATCGAAGACCAGACCGGCCTCGCGCCCGCGGATTCCGCGCTCTACGCGAGCCTGCGCGAAGCGACCAAGGACGTTCTCGATTCGCTCACGCCGCGCGAAGCGAAGGTGCTGCGCATGCGCTTCGGCATCGAGATGAACACGGACCACACGCTCGAGGAAGTCGGCAAGCAGTTCGACGTCACTCGCGAGCGCATCCGGCAGATAGAGGCGAAAGCGCTGCGCAAGCTCCGGCACCCGTCGCGCTCCGAGAAGCTGCGAAGCTTCCTCGAAGGCGAGTCCTAAAAGAAAAGCCCGCTTCGGCGGGCTTTTTTATTTCCCCAGCATCGCGTTCATGTGGCGCAATCGCTCCGCGATTCCGCGCAGGAGCGCCAGGGCGAACGCCGGCTCCTTCTTCACCACTTCGACGAGGGCCGCGCGATCGATCGCGATGAGCTCGCTTTCCTCGACCGCGCCGGCACGTGCGGTGCGCGGCGACTGGTCCACGACGGCCATCTCGCCGAACGTGCCGCCGGGCCCGACCATCTCGACGATGTGCCCGCCCACCGCGATGGCGATGCGGCCGCTTTTCACGAGGTACATGAAGGTCCCGGCCTGGCCTTCCTTCATGATGATCGACTCGCGGCCGTAGCGCGCCACCGCACTCCTCGGCAGCGCAGCCTCGAGGCGCGTGACCAGTTCAGGTTCGAAGACGGTGGCCTCGCGTGCCTTGGCGCCCGGTGCGACGGGACGCGAGGCGAGCCGCGCGGCGATGAAGCGCAGCCGGTCGTACATCACGCTGGCGAGCATGAGCGCGAACGGCGGGTCGCGCGCGATGGCCGCTTCGAGTTCCGTCGCGTCCATCGAATGAACGATGCACGGCCCGCGCGCGGTCGCGGTCGCGCTGCGAGGGCGGCCCGTGATGACGGCCATTTCGCCGACGATCTCGCCCACGTTCACGATGTCGAGCGAGCGCGAGCCGATCGTGAGGCTCACCTGGCCTTCATCGACGAAATACATCCGGCTTGCCGCGCGCATCGAGAGCAGGCCACCGCGCGAGGCGGCATCGTCCTCGACGAACAGCGTCTTGCCGTCGTCGAAGCGCTCCTCGCGGCCCGACGCCTTGAATACGCGGCGAGCGGCTTCGGCATTGTAGAAGCGGCTGTTGGCCGCCTTGAAGGGTGCGGAAGCCGCGGGCACTTCGGCCGCGGGCTTCGTGAAATCCATGTCGTCCATGGGTGGAAGATAGCCGATTGCTAGAATGCGGGCCAATCGCGGTCTTTCGCGAGGGCCTGTAGCTCAGGTGGTTAGAGCAGGGGACTCATAATCCCTTGGTCCCTGGTTCGAATCCAGGCGGGCCCACCACCATCCCTAGCGAACGATCAGGACGGGCACTTTCGTCGAGGCGATGATCTTCGTGGCGTTGGAGCCCATCGCGAGGTTCGCGAGCGCGCTGTGGCCGTGCGAACCCATGACGATGAGGTCGATGCCGTTGGCCGCGACGAAGCGCGCGACTTCCTCGGCCACCTCTCCGGACACCCAGGACGACTGGTAGGGGACTTTGGCAGCGGCCAGCTCGGATTCGGCAACCGCCAGCGCCTTGAGGCATTCCTCGCGCATGTAGGCATCCACTGCGCCCTTGCCGACGATGGCCGCGGCGCGATTGAGCGGCATCGGCGCGTGGACATTGAGCAGGGAGACCGTCGGCTTCTCGGCGAACCAGTGCAGGTGGGCGACCAGGTGCTTCGCGGCACGGCGCGTGTGTTCGGAACCGTCGGCGGCAAGCAGGATCTTCATCGAGCGTGGACTCCAGGTGGCGGTATGGGGCGGGCACCATTGTAGGGGACGCCTGCGCCGCTGCCTTGCCCGCTATCATGGATTCCATGCCCGAATCGCTGCCCGTGCCGCAGCCCCCCGAGCGCGAAGCCGCGCCCCCCGGGCCTATCCGCGACATCTCCGCGGACAAGCGGCGCTCGTGGCTGCTCGTCAACGCGATGACGTTGGTCTTCATCGTGATCGCCGTGGCGGGCGGGTGGACCTACCTGCAGGTGCGCGGGTCCTTGCGCGAAATGCGGACCGCGGGCCTGACCTCGCTCGTCGAGTCCGAGTCGCGCGCCGTGCTGATCTGGATCGACGAGAAAAAGCGCGACGCCCTGCGCTGGGCCTCGACGGCGCAGGTGCGGCGACCCGCGGCGGAGCTCGCGGCCATGGCGCGCAGAGGCGACGATTCGCGAACGATTTGCGCGGCCCCCGCGCAGCGCGCCTTGCGCGCGGAACTCGCGCCCTTCACCTCGATCGAGGAAACCGCGGCTTTCCATCTCATCACCCGCGATGGCCTGATTCTCGCCTCGCAGTTCGAGGAGAACTGCGGGCGACGCATCGCCAGCGCCGACCTCATCGCTCGCCTCGCGCCCGTGTTCTCCCGGCGCCCGGTCTTCATCCCGCCCTGGTTCGAGACCGATCGCATGGGCCTTTCCGGCGCGCTCGACGTACACCACCCGCTCGACTGGGTCGAAGCGCCGGTGCTGGGCGACCAGGGCGAGGTGTTCGCGGCACTCGGGTTCGGACGCTATACCTCGCAGGGTTTCGCGAAGCTCATGTCGATCTCTGCGCCCGACACCACGCGCGAAGCGTATGCGTTCGACGTGCGCGGATTGATGCTGAGCGAGAGCCGCTACACGCCCGCGTTGCGGGAGGCGGGCCGGCTCGGCCAGGACGAATCGAGCGTGCTCAGGATCGAGGTGCGCGATCCGACCGACGAGAAGCACCCGCTCACGAGCCTCGCGCGACAGGCGCTCGATGGATTCGATGTCGGCGAGATCTCGGGCGCGATCGTCGAGCCCTATCGCAACTATCGCGGCGTCATGGTGATCGGCGCGTGGCGCCGCCTGGTGGAAAAGCGCCTGGTGATCGCGGTCGAGATCGAGGCCGCGGAAGCGTTTGCGCCGTTGCAGCACGTGCAGATCGCGTTCGGCGCGTTGCTGGCACTTGCGCTGGCCTCGACGATTGCCGCGGGCGCACTGTCGCTCGTCGCGATCCGGCTGCGCATGCGCGAAGCGCGGCGCGTGGGCGCCTATGTGATCGAGGGTCGCATCGGTGGTGGTGGCATGAGCGATGTCTATCGCGCACGGCACGCTCTCCTCAAGCGGCCCGCGGCCGTGAAGGTGCTCAAGGGCCACCTCGCGAGCGATGAAGTCACGACGCGCTTCGAGCGCGAAGCGCGGCTGTGCAGCCGGCTCACCCATCCGAACACGATCGAGATCTTCGACTTCGGCCGCACGCGCGACGGCCAGCCGTACTACGCGATGGAATACCTGCGCGGCGTCTCGCTCGAGGATCTCGTCGCGCGCGACGGGCCGCAACCGGTCGCGCGAACCATTCACCTGATGCGCCAGGCGTGCGGGTCCCTTCGCGAAGCGCACGGGCTGGGCCTTGTCCACCGCGACATCAAGCCGCAGAACCTCATGCTGTGCGTGCAGGGCGGGAGCTTCGACCTGCTGAAGGTCGTGGACTTCGGGCTCGTGAAGGAAACGCGCGACACCGACACGCGCGACATCACGCAATACGCGAAGGTGCTGGGGACGCCGCTCTACATGGCGCCCGAGCGCCTGCGCAATCCCGCGGATGCGGACGCGCGTTCGGACATCTATGGACTCGCGGCGGTGGCGGCCTTCCTGCTGACGGGACGCCGCCTCTTCGAAGCGGCAACCGAGCACGATCTCATCCACCAGGTGCTCGACACCGTCGCGCCGACGCCGACGCAGCAGGGTGCTCGCGACGTTCCCGCGGAACTCGAAGCGCTCATTGCCCGCAGCCTCTCCAAGGATCGCGAGGCGCGGCCCGCGAGCATCGCGGAGTTCGACCACGTGCTGGCCGAGCTCGCGACGCGCCATCCCTGGAGCGAAGAGGAAGCGCGCGCGTGGTGGGAATCGCGCGCGTCAGCGCTCGCCGTCGACTGGCAGGACCCACCGCCTTCAGCGCCCTAGGGGCGCGAGCACATCACGGTGCCGTTGGGGCTCCAGCCGTCGCGAATCGTCTCGCGCATTTCCGAGGCGCTGGTCGTGAAGCGGTGGTTGGAGTCGTTGCGCACGAAGCCGTTGTTGTAGGCGCGATCCACTGCGATCAAACCATCCGGACAAGCACCGCTCGCGTCGGGGCGGATGTGGAATGCCGTGCCCTCGTACCACCAGCCTCCAACCACGCGCAGCCATGCGCATTCCGCGGCGTTCGCCGTGTAGAAGTGCGAATTGGGCCCGCCCGCATACGCGCCATAGAAGCGGCACACGGGGCTGGTCCCTGCGTCGGCCGGTGGCGAGGTGAGCCAGGCCTTGAACGTGGATCCGGTCGCCTCCCAGGCACCCGCGCCACCGCCGCGCACCCACTCGGCCTCGGCGGGATTGCCCGTGATGAAGTAATGGTCCAGCCCCGGGTGATAGAACTCCACGACGAGCGTCTCGCCGTTGGTGAGCGCGAAGGGAACGTGGCGATCGATCGTGAGCATGTCGCCCGTGCCTCCCGTGACGGTCAGCATGCGGATCAGGCGAGCCATGGCCGTGGGATCGGACTCCACGCCCAGGTACGCATTGAGGAACGCGACGGTCCAGGTGAAGACGTCCGCGCGCATGTCCTGGCGGTATTCGTGCTGCACGCCTTCGAGCTCGACCAGGTAGCGCGAGCCGCCGAAGCGATTCACGGCTTCACGAGTCAGGCCGATTGGCGCGGTGGTGTCGGCCGTTCCCGCGATCGCCATGTAGGGATTGGTCATCGACTCCACGCCCTGCTGGTCGTCGCAAAACGCCGGCATGAACGATTGCCCCATGTAGGGGACGAGCCCGACGGTGGCGCGGATGCGCGGGTCCTTGTGCGTATCGCGGCAGGCCCGCGACAGGCTCTGCGAAAGCTTCGCGCCCATCGTGTTCGCCAGCGCCTGGCCCCCGAGGCTGATGCCGAAGCCGCCGATGCGCGACGCATCGATGGCCGACGCGAAGCCCGGGTGGGCAAGCAAGTGGTCGATGAGGGCCGAGATGGCGAGCGGCCGCATCAGCTCCATCTCGACGAACTCGTCGAAGCGCGTGAGAAGGAAAGTGACGTCGTCGAGATTCTCGAGGCGGATGCGCGAGAAGCGCGCGTCGCCGTGGAAGGCCGCGCCCACGACGTACCCGTGCGACGCGAGCTCGACCATCGCGTCGATGTAGTTGGGGCTGATCGGGCTGCCGCCCAAGCCGTGCGAGAAGACGATGAACGGGAAGCGGCCCGGTGCGAGCTTGGGCGCCGTGGACGCGGGCTGCATGTGCGGCACGCGGTCGCCCGTCTGGGGCAGGACGTAGTCGGGGTCCGTGTTCGTGGCGGGCGTCGGGAAGCAGACGATTCCCACGTGGGGAACGGCCGTGCCCCCGTACTGCGGAAACTGGCCGCCGTTGGGAACCACGACATCGAAGCGGACGGCGGTGGTCGGTGACGCAAGGATCTGCGAGATGTACCGGAGCTGGCCGTTCGCCGGTTTGCCTTCCCAGAAATCCTCGGGAGGCGTTCCGTATTGCGCGATGAGCGCCGGGTCCTGTGCGACGTTGGAGCAGGCGACGCGATGGGCGCCCGTGCCGATCGGGTTGACGGTGCGGTCGTGGTTCGAGGCGGCGGCGGAAAATGCCGTGCACGCAATGAGTGCAGCGAGGGAGTGCTTCAGGATCGTCATGGATTGCAGAGTAGAATCAGCCCGGTTTTTGTAAAAAGGTCGGTACACGACGTGACGGCTGGAAACCCAACCCCCGGGGATGACATCCCGAAGCTTCGCCGCATCCTCCGGGATGCGCGCGTCCTTGCGGTCGTCGGCCTTTCGGCCAATTGGTACCGCCCCAGTTACTTTGCCGCCAAGTACATGCAGGAGCACGGCTATCGAATTGTGCCCGTGAACCCTGCTTACGACAGCGTCCTGGGCGAGAAGTGCTACAAATCCCTGCGCGAAATCCCGCATCCGGTCGACATGGTCGATTGTTTCCGACGTAGTGAAGAGATTCCGGCCCTCGCCGAGGACGCGATCGCGATCGGCGCGAAGGTGCTGTGGATGCAGCTGGGCGTGCACCACGTGGATGCGCGCAAGCGAGCCGAGGCCGCGGGCCTGGAGGTGGTCGAGAATCGTTGTGTCAAGATCGAGCACGCGCGGTTGTTCGGCGGCCTGGGATGGGCCGGCGTCAACACCGGCGTGATCTCCGCAAAACGTCCTGTCTAGGGCTTCCGGGAGGAAACCATGGAACTGTGGCTGATCTGGACCGTCGTGGGATTCGCGCTCGTGATCATCGAGCTCGTGACGGGGACCTTCTACCTGCTGGCCCTTGCGGCCGGTGTGTTCGTGGCCGCGGTCGTCGCGGCCTTCGGCGGCAACGTGCTGGTGCAGGCGCTCGCGGGCAGCGTGGTCGCGATCGCCGGCGCGGTCTTCGTGCATCACTGGCACGGCGCACAGACCAAGCCCGACGCGGGGCAGGCCAACCTGCTCGACAAGGGGCAGGCGGTGGTGCTCGAGTCGTGGGTGAACGAAGCGGGCGGCATGGCCCGCGTGAAGTATCGCGGCGCGTCGTGGGAGGCGCGCCTCGCCGCGACCGAGCGCCCCGCGCCCGGCGCGATGCTCTACATCGAAGGGCAGGACGGCAACACGCTGCTGGTGGGCGCAACGCCCCCGGTGCGATAAGCGAACAACAAACGAGCCTGGGAGGTTCACATGTTCTGGAAATCCGCCATTGCCATCATCCTCGCGATCGTCATGGCCGTGCTCACGCACAGCGCGTTGGCGACCATCGCGACGTTCTTCGTCGCCATGATCGTCGTGGTGATCTTCGAGGGCGTGCGCGTCGTCCCGCAGCAGAACGCGTGGGTGATCGAGCGCCTGGGCAAGTACTTCCGCACGCTCGAGCCGGGCCTGAACCTGATCGTGCCCTTCATCGATCGCGTCGCGTACCGCCACATGCTGAAGGAAATCCCGCTCGACATCGCCGAGCAGGTCTGCATCACCAAGGACAACACGCAGCTCGCGGTCGACGGGATCATCTACTACCAGATCAGCGACCCGAAGCTCGCCTCCTACGGCTCGTCGGACTACGTGCTCGCCATCTCGCAGCTCGCGCAGACGGCGCTTCGCAGCGAGATCGGCAAGATGGAGCTCGACCGCACGTTCGAGAGCCGCGACGAGATCAACCATCGCGTCGTGAGCGTGCTCGACGAAGCCGGCCGTACCTGGGGCATCAAGGTGCTGCGCTACGAGATCAAGAGCCTCACGCCGCCCGAAGCGATCCTGCGCGCGATGCAGGCGCAGATCACGGCCGAGCGCGAGAAGCGCGCGGTGATCGCGAAGTCCGAGGGCCAGCGCCAGCAGGAAATCAACATCGCCGACGGCGACAAGCAGGCGAAGGTGCTCGAGTCCGAGGGCGACAAGCAGGCGCAGGTCAACCGGGCACAGGGCGAGGCGCAGGCGATCTCGCTCGTGGCCGACGCGACCGCGAGCGCGGTGAAGGTCGTCGCTTCGGCGATCGCGTCCGAGGGCGGCATGAACGCGGCGAACCTCAAGATCGCGCAGCTCTACGTCGAGGCTTTCGGCAATCTCGCCAAGACGGGCAACACGATGATCGTGCCCGCGAACCTCACGGACGTGGCCGGAATGGTGGCCACCGCGATGACGGTGATGGACCGTACGAAAACGGGCCAGGCCGCCACGAAGTAGATGGCCGATCGCGAGTTCGGCTTCGAGACGCTCTGCCTGCACGCGGGCCAGATCCCCGACCGGGAAACTGGCGCGCGTGCAGTCCCGCTTTACCAGACCACCTCGTACGTCTTCGACAGCGCCGAGCACGCGGCGAGCCTGTTCAACCTGCAGACGTTTGGCAACGTCTATACGCGCCTGTCGAACCCGACCACCGCGGTCTTCGAGGAACGCGTCGCGGCGATCGAAGGCGGGCGCGCCGCGGTAGCGACCGCTTCGGGCCAGGCCGCCGAGATGGTGGCGCTGCTGAACATCCTGGAAACGGGCGACCACCTCGTGTCGTCGGCCAAGCTCTACGGCGGCACGCTCACGATGTTCAACGTGAACTTCCGCAAGCTCGGCATCGAGTCGACGCTCGTCGATCCCGACGATCCGGAAAATTTCCGCAAGGCGATCAAGCCCAACACCAAGGCGATCTTCTCGGAGACGCTGGGCAACCCCGCGATCAACATGGTCGACCTCGAAGCGGTCGGCAAGATTGCGAGGGAAGCGGGCATTCCGTTCATCGTCGACAACACGGCAGCGTCGCCTTACCTCTGCCAACCGCTCAAGCATGGTGCCGACGTCGTCATTCATTCCGCGACCAAGTACATCGGCGGCCATGGCACGACGATGGGCGGCGTGCTGGTGGAATCGGGCAAGTTTCCCTGGGACAACGGCAAGTTCCCGTCGATGACCGAGCCCTCCGCGGGCTATCACGGCGTGCGCTTCTACGAGACCTTCGGTGACTTCGGCTACACGATGAAGGCGCGCATGGAAATTCTGCGCGTCTACGGGCCCACGATTTCGCCGTTCAATTCGTGGATGCTCCTGCAAGGGCTCGAGACGCTGCCCGTGCGCATGGAACGCCACTGCGCGAATGCGATGGGTGTTGCGAAGTTCCTCGTGGGCCATCCAAAAGTGACGTGGGTGAATTTTCCCGGCCTCGAGAACAACCGCTACTACGCGCTCGCGAAGCGCTACATGCCGCGCGGGCCCGGCGCGCTGCTGTCCTTCGGCATCAAGGGTGGTTATGAGGCGGGCGTGAAGTTCATCGAGGCGCTGCAGTTCGTGAGCCACCTCGCCAACATCGGCGACGCGAAGTCGCTGGTGATCCACCCGGCGTCGACCACGCACCGCCAGCTGAACGAGGAAGACCAGATGAAGGCCGGTGTTCCGCCCGACATGGTGCGCTTGTCGATCGGCCTCGAGACGCTCGACGACATCGTCTGGGATCTCGACCAGGCGCTCGCGAAGGCCTGATGGATCTCCTGCTCAAGGATCGTCGTGCGCTGGTGACGGGTGCGAGTGCGGGCATCGGCCGCGCCATCGCGCTGGAGCTCGCGCGCGAGGGCGCGCGGCTCGTCGTCACGGGACGGCGCCGCGAAAAACTCGAGGAGCTTGCGAACGACATCACCGCTGCGGGTTGCACGCGGCCTGTGATTGTCGTGCACGACGCGATGGACGAAGGCTATGTCGAGGCCGTCGGGTCGCAATCGCTCGCCGCACTCGGGACCGTGGAGATCCTCGTGAACAACGCCGGCGGCAGCCGCGCCTTCGATCTCAACGCGAGCGAAACGCAGTGGGAAGAGGCGATGACGCTCAACTTCACGCGCCACCGCCAGCTGACCCATCGCCTGCTCGAGGCGATGATCGCCAACAAGTGGGGCCGCGTCATCAACATCACGGGCAAGAGCGAGCCCGAGGGCATCAACGGCGCGTTCAGCGCGAAGGCTGCGATGCACGCCTGGGCGAAGGGCCTGTCGCGCGAGGTCGGCAAGCACGGCATCACCGTGAACAGCATCCCGCCGGGCCGCATCATGAGCGACCAGATTCGCCGCAACTATTCGCCGGAGTATCGAGCCAAGCAGTCCGAGCACGAGATTCCCGTGGGAAGATATGGCGAGCCCGAAGAGCTCGCCGCGCTCGCCGTGTTCCTTGCGTCGCCGCGCGCGTCCTACATCACCGGTGCCGTGATCCCCGTGGACGGGGGCCTGCGCCGCTACCAATTCTGAGAGGAGAAAAACAATGATGATTCGCCGCCTTGCCGCCCTGGCGTGCGCGCTGTTCGCATTCGCCGCGGCCGCGCAGTATCCGAACAAGCCGATCCGCTTCGTCGTGCCCTTCGCGCCCGGCGGTTCGTCCGAGATCATCGCGCGCTCGGTCGCGCAGCAGCTCACCACGCAGCTCGGCCAGAGCGTCTACGTCGAGAACAAGGCGGGAGGTGCCGGCACCATCGCGATGGGCGAAGTCGCGAAGTCCCCGCCCGACGGCTACACGATCATCCTCACGCACGTGGGCACGCTCGCCGTGAACCCGTACGCGATGACGAAGCACCCTTATGACGTGGACAAGGACTTCATCCACGTCGCGCTCCTCGCGCGCGTTCCCAATCTGTTCGTCGTCGGCGAGAAGGTTCCCGCCAAGGACTTCAAGGAATTCCTCGCGCTCGCGAAGAAGGAGCCGGGCAAGCTCAACTACGGCTCCGCGGGCAACGGCAGCGCGGGCCACCTCGCGTTCGAATACCTGAAGATGGTGACCGACACGGACATCGTCCACGTCGCGTACAAGGGCACGGGCCCGCAGCTGCAGGACCTGCTCGGCGGCCGCCTCGACGCGGCTTCCGCCGGCATGCCCGCGCTGATCTCGCATATCAAGAGCGGCAAGCTGCGTCCCATCGTCGTCGGTACCGCGCAACGCGTTCCCGCGTTGCCCGATGTGCCGACGATGCAGGAGCTCGGCTACAAGGACTTCGAGACGTCGCAGTGGTACGGCGTCAGCGTTCCCGCCGGCACTCCGAAGGAAATCGTCGACAAGCTCAGCACCGAGATCAACAAGGCGCTCCGCGCGAGTGCCGTGACCGAGCGCTTCGCCGCCGACAACGCCTCCGTCTCGATCGGCACGCCCGCCGAATACCAGGCGTTCATCAAGAGCCAGCAGCAGCGCTGGAAGGCGGTGGTGGAGAAGTCGGGCCTGAAGATCGACTAGTAGCCCAGGGCGTCCAGCGTCGCCTTGCCCCAGTCTTCCTCGGGCGCGGGCGGCACCGGGCGCCCCGCATCCCGCGCGAGGCTGGTGACGATGCTGCTGTTCGCGGGCAGTCCCTTCGCCTGCCGGGCGTAGAGCGGATCGGCGAACGCCATCTGCGCATCGACGATCGTCCAACCCGCCGCGCGCAACCCGGCAATCGCATCGCGCAGGAACGTCGCGTTGACGCGGTTGGCGTGGAGCAGCATCACGTGGTGCGGGCTGCGGCCGAGCGTCTCGCGCGCGACCTTCTCGTAGTACGCGGCGCGATCGACGATGTGCTTCACGTAGGCCAGGCGAAACGCCCCCGTGTCGCGAAAGGTGCTCTTCACCAAGCCGGCCGTGAGGCGCCCCGAGTAGTACCCATCGCCCGTCACGATGCTCACCGGTGCGGGCGAGTAGCCATTCTTCGCGAGCCACGCGCGCACGCCGTCGCGCTTCTCCGCCGTCGCACCCTCCCGTAGATAAGGAAAGCGCAGCATCGGCTTGAAGCGCGGCATCGCCTTGAACAGTTGATCGCCCCGCGAGATGTCGGCGATGTACGCCTCGAGCGTCATCGTGTCGATGTCGGTGTGCGAGTACGTGTGGTTGCCGACCATGTGGCCCGCGTCGCCCCAGGCGCGCACGAGCGCGAGCCCCTCGGGCGAATCGACGAACCGGCCCGCCGGAAAGAAGGCGGCCTTGATCCCCTCCGTTTCGAGCGTCTTCAGGATCTGCGCATTCCACGTCGCGGCCTCGGGCTGGCTGCGCGGGTCCAGCCCATCGTCAAAGGTGAGACTGACCGATGGCCCCGCCTTGAGGGGGAGGGCGATCGTGAGGAGGATCATCGCAATGAGTGTCTTCATGCCCTGATTCTATCGGCGGCCATCGGCGTGCTTTCATCGGCGGCCCTCGGCGTTCCCCGGGGTAGGCGTTTGACAGGAAAAGGGCTACCAGCCTACGATGCATTCAAACGAGCGTTTGAATCGGGCGTTTGAAGCCCGGACCGCTCGACGGAGCCCCCCGATGCCCTCGCCCCGTCCCGCCCGCAAGGCGGCACCGCCCGAAGCAACCCTTTCGCTGGACACGAAGTCGCGCATTCTCGACGTCGCGGAGCAGCTCTTCATGGAGCACGGCTTCGAGGCGACGAGCCTGCGCAGCCTCACGACCGCCGCCGGCGTGAACCTCGCCGCGGTCAACTATCACTTCGGATCGAAGGAAGAACTCTTCCAGGCGGTGCTCACGCGCCGCCTCGATCCCATGAACCAGGAGCGCATCGACCTGCTCGCGAAAGCCGAGCGCGATGCCGGCGACCACCCGGTGACGTGCGAGAAAATCCTCTCGGCGATGCTGGTCCCGGCGCTGCGCCTTTCGCGCGACGAGAAGCGCGGCGGCAAGAATTTCCTGCGATTGCTGGGCCGTGCCTACGCCGACCCCGCGCCGTTCATTCGCCACATGCTTTCCGAGCAGTACGCGGAGATGATCGCGCGCTTCAAGGAAGCCTTCTTGAAGGCGCTCCCGCACCTCTCGCGCCAGGAGCTCACGTGGCGCCTGCACTTCGTGATGGGCGCGCTTTCGTACACGGTCTCGGGCACGGACGCACTCAAGCTGCTGCAGCAGGCCATGCCGCACGAAAAAGACAACGATGAATTGCTGATCCAACGCCTGGCCCCGTTCCTCGTGGCCGGACTCAAGGCGCCCGCGGTCGGCGACGCACGCAAGCTCGAGCTCGTCTCGGGCGATTAAAGGAGAACACCATGGTTTCCGTCATTGTCGCTGCGCTCATTGTCGTCGGCGCGACCAAGTGGTTCCTCGCGTACCACCGGGGCAACGGCCTCGCGTGGACCGCGTGGTGCGCGATCGTCGCCGCCGCATTGACCTGGGGCTTCGAGGTTCCGCCCGTGTGGGCCGCGGCCGCGTGGATCTTCACCGCGATCTTCGGCGTGCTCTCCGTGATCAAGCCGGTGCGCCGCATGGTCGTCACGGGTCCCATCTTCGGCATCTTCAAGAAGGTGCTGCCGCAGGTTTCGCAGACGGAACAGGAAGCGCTCGACGCGGGCAGCATCTGGTGGGACGCGGATCTGTTCACCGGCAAGCCCGAGTGGAAGAAGATGCTCGACTACCCGGCGCCGAAGCTTTCCACTGAGGAGCAGGCGTTCCTCGATGGGCCCGTCGAGAAGCTCTGCGGGATGCTCGACGATTGGGAAACCACGCACAACCGCATGGACCTCTCGCCGGAGGTGTGGAAGTTCATCCGCGAGCAGGGCTTCCTCGGGATCATCATCCCGAAGAGTTTCGGCGGCCTGGGCTTCTCCGCATTCGCGCACACCGAGATCGTCACCAAGATCTCCACGCGCAGCGGCACCGCGGCCGTGACGGTGATGGTTCCGAATTCGCTCGGGCCCGCCGAGCTGCTGATCCACTACGGGACCGACGAGCAGAAGAACCACTATCTGCCCAGGCTTGCCAAGGGCCAGGACATCCCCTGCTTCGCGCTCACCAATCCCGAAGCCGGTTCCGACGCGGGCGCGATTCCCGACTTCGGCATCGTGTGCAAGGGCCAGCACGAAGGACGTGAAGTCCTCGGCATCCGCCTCACGTGGGAGAAGCGCTACATCACGCTCGCCCCGGTCGCCACGATCCTCGGCCTCGCCTTCAAGCTCTACGATCCGGACAAGCTGATCGGCACGCAGGAAGAGCTCGGCATCACGCTCGCCCTCGTGCCGACGAACCACAAGGGCGTGAACATCGGCCGGCGCCACATTCCGCTCGACGCCGCGTTCATGAACGGGCCGACGACCGGCAAGGACGTCTTCATCCCGATGGACTGGGTGATCGGCGGCCAGGAGCAAGTGGGCAACGGCTGGCGGATGCTGGTCGAGTGCCTTGCCGCGGGCCGCTCGATCTCGCTGCCGTCGATGTCGATGGCCGCGGGGAAGCTCTGCTCGCGCGCAACCGGCGCGTACGCGCGCGTGCGCTCGCAGTTCAAGACGCCCATCGGCAAGTTCGAGGGCATCGAGGAAGCGCTCGCCCGCATCGGCGGCAACACGTACATGATGGACGCGACGCGGCGCATGACGATGGCCGCGCTCGACATGGGCGAGAAGCCCAGCGTGATCTCGGCAATCTGCAAGTACCACATGACCGAGCGCATGCGCTCCGTGATCACCGACGCCATGGATATCCACGGCGGCAAGGGCATCATGATGGGACCCAACAATTACCTCGGCCGTGCCTACCAGGCCGTACCCGTGGCGATCACGGTGGAGGGCGCGAACATCCTCACGCGCTCGCTGATCATCTTCGGCCAGGGCGCGATTCGCTGCCATCCGTACGTGCTGAAGGAAATCAAGGCGGCCGGCGCCAATGACCTCGTGGCCTTCGATGCCGCGCTCTGGGGCCACATCTCGTTCACGATCTCGAACGCCGCGCGCGCGCTTTGGCTGGGCATCACCGGCGGCAAGGGCGTGAATGTTCCGGGCTCGCCGGAAACGCGCCGCTACCTGCAGATGATGACGCGCTTCTCCTCGGCCTTCGCGCTGCTCGCCGACATCTCGATGTTCGTGCTCGGCGGCACGCTCAAGCGCAAGGAGAAGCTCTCGGGCCGTCTTGGCGACATCCTCTCGATGCTCTACATGGCCTCGGCCACGGTCAAGCGCTTCCACGACGAGGGCCGCCAGAAGGACGACATCGCGCTCCTCACGTGGTCCGTGAACGACGCGTTCTTCCGCATCCAGGTCGCGATGGATGGCGTGCTCGCGAACTTCCCGAACCGCTCGATCGCGTGGCTGCTGCGCGTGCTGGTGTTCCCGAAGGGCCTCACGCTCACGCAGCCGTATGACAAGTGGGGCGCGCGCGTCGCGCAGATCCTGATCACGCCGGGTGCCGCGCGCGATCGCCTGACGGCCGGCGCCTACGTGCCGCGCAAGGAAGACGACGTGATCGGCCGGCTCGAGTTCGCGATGGAGGCCGTGGTGAAGGCCGAACCGATCGAGGCGAAGATCCGCGCGGCGACGAAGGAAGGCAAGCTTGCGCAGCGCACCGCCAGCGAGCGCCGCCTCGCGGCCCTCAACCAGGCGCTCATCACGCAGGCCGAGTACGAGCACCTCACCTACACCGATCGCCTCAAGCGCGACGTGATCAAGGTCGACGATTTCGAACACGATCTTTCACGCCAATCCGGAGAGAAGACATGGTCAGCGCCCAAAGCCGCGTCTATGTAGTCGACGGCGCGCGCACGCCGTTCCTGCGCGCGAAGACGGGGCTCGGCCCCTTCACCGGTTCGGACCTCGCGGTCGCGGCCGGCCGCTCGCTGGTCGCGCGCCAACCGTTCGCCGCGGACGCCTTCGACGAAGTGATCGTCGGCGCGGCGATGCCCTCGGCGGACGAAGCCAACATCGGCCGCGTGGTGAGCCTGCGCGTCGGCTGCGGCGAAAAAGTCCCCGCGTGGACCGTGATGCGCAATTGCGCCTCGGGCCTGCAGGCGATCGACACCGCGTATCTCAACATCGTGGCCGGCCGCTCGAGCCTCGTGCTCGCGGGGGGAACGGACGCGATGAGCCATGCGCCGCTCCTCTACGGGCCGGTGATGGTGAACTGGCTCGCGCAGTGGTATGCCGCGAAGTCCTTCGGCCAGAAGGCCGGGCTCGCCATGAAGTTCAAGCTCTCGCAGCTCGCACCCGTGATTGCGATCCTGCGCGGCCTTACCGATCCCGTGGTGAAGCTCTCGATGGGCTCGACCGCGGAGATCGTCGCGAAACGCTTCGGCATCACGCGCGCGATGATGGACGAGTTCGCGGTGGAATCGCACCGGCGCCTCGCCTTCGCGCAGGACAACGGGCATCTCAAGGAGATCGAGCCGATGTTCGGTCCGGACGGCACGGTGTATTCGGCCGACGACGGACTGCGGCGCGATTCGTCCGTCGAGAAGCTCGCGAAGTTGAAGCCCGTGTTCGACCGCACCTACGGCAACGTCACCGCCGGCAACAGCTCGCAGATCACCGACGGCGCGGCGATGCTCGTCATCGCCTCCGAGGAAGTCGTCCGCGAATACTCATTGAAGCCGCTGGGCCGCATCGTCGATTCGCATTGGGGTGCGCTGGACCCCGCGGAGATGGGCCTGGGGCCCGTGCACGCGATCGCGCCGATGCTGCAGCGGAACAACCTCAAGCTGGAGGACATGGACGCCATCGAGATCAACGAGGCGTTCGCCGCCCAGGTGCTCGGATGCGTTGCGGCCTTCTCCGACGATGGCTACATGAAGGAACACTTCGGCGGCGGCGTGGGCAAGGTCGATCGCGCGAAGCTCAATGTCGATGGCGGCGCGATCGCGCTGGGCCATCCGATCGGGGCCTCGGGCGCGCGCGTCGTGCTCCATGCGCTGAAGGTTCTCGAGCGCACCGGCGGCAAGCGCGCCGTGGCCTCGCTGTGCATCGGTGGCGGGCAGGGCGGCGCCATGCTCCTCGAACGCGCCTGAACCGTGTCGCGCGGGTTCCTTTCCAGGCTGGCTGTCAGCCCGCGCGGGCTTCGCTGGTTCATGAACCTGTGGCCGCCGTTTCGCGGCGCCGGGATCAAGGTGCGCGAGATCTCGCCCGATTTCCGCAAGGCGCGCGTCGAGCTGCGCATGCGGCTGCTCAATCGCAACTACGTCGGCACGCATTTCGGCGGGTCGCTGTTCTCGATGACCGACCCGTTCTTCATGGTCCTCATGATGCATAACCTGGGCCAGGACTACATCGTGTGGGACAAGGCGGGGCAGATCCGCTTCATCAAGCCGGGCAAGGGGACCATCACCGCGAACTTCGAGATCACGCAGGCGATGGTGGACGAGGCGATCGCGAAGACCGCGAACGGCGACAAGTTCGAGCCGACCTACGGCGTGGACCTGGTCAATGGCGAGGGCGAGACGGTGGCCCGCGTCGAGAAAACGCTGCACATCCGAAAGAAAAAATAAGATGGAACTCAAGCACTGGAAGCTCTCGGTCGACTCGGACAATCTCGCGTGGCTCTATTTCGACCGCGCCGACGGCACGACGAATACTTTTTCGAGTGAAGCGCTGCGCGAGCTCGGGCAGGTTTGCGCGCACCTCACGACGATGCCGCCCAAGGGGCTCGCGATCCTCTCGGCCAAGGACAACGGCTTCGCCGCCGGTGCCGACATCGATGAATTCACGCGCCTCAAGGATGCCGAGGAGGCGTGGACCTTCATCAAGCTGGGCAACGAAATCTTCGACCAGGTCGCGGCACTGCCTTTCCCGACGGTCGCGATGATCCACGGCTTCTGCATGGGCGGCGGCCTCGAGCTCTCCCTCGCGTGTCGCTACCGCGTGGCCGATGACGGCGCGAAGACGAAGCTCGGCCTTCCGGAAGTGATGATCGGCATCGTCCCCGGATGGGGTGGCGCGAAGCGCCTGCCGCTGCTCATCGGTCCGGCGCAAGCGCTCGACCTCATGCTCACGGGCCGCGCGATCGACGGCAAGCGCGCGAAGAAGATGGGTGTCGTCGACGTGGCCACGCCGAGGCGCCATTTCGAGAACGCCGCGCGCATGCTCCTCAAGGCCCCGCCGGCCGTGCATCGCCCGAAGCTCATGGAGGCGATGACCAACTGGCCGGGCATCCGCTCGGTCGTCGCATCGCAGGCGGCGAAGAAGGTCGCCGAGCGCGCGCGGCGCGACCACTACCCCGCGCCCTACGCGATCATCGAGACGTGGCGCGATTTCGGCGGCGATCCGCGCAACGTGCCGCGCGACCACCCCGCCTCGATGGTGAGCCTCTTCCACCATCCGACCGCGCGAAACCTCATCCGCATCTTCAAGCTGCAGGACCGCATGAAGGCGTTGGGCAAGGCCGATGCCGAACCCATTCGCCACCTGCACGTGATCGGCGCGGGCGTGATGGGCGGTGACATCGCCGCGTGGGCGGCACTTCGCGGCATCACCGTGACGCTGCAGGACTTGGCACCCGAACGCATCGCGCCCGCCATCAAACGCGCGGCCGAGCTCTACACCAAGCGCCTCAAGCTGCCGCACCTGGTCCAGGCCGCCATGGATCGCCTCATTCCCGATGTCGCGGGCCACGGCGTGGCCAAGGCCGACATCGTCCTCGAGGCGATCGTCGAGAACGCGGAAGTGAAGCGGAAGCTCTTCGCGCAGATCGAGCCGCGCATGAAGGAGGACGCCATCCTCGCGTCCAACACCTCGAGCATTCCGCTGCAGGAACTGACCTCGGTGCTGAAGCGCCCCGAGCGCCTCGTGGGCCTGCATTTCTTCAATCCGGTCGCGCAGATGATGCTCGTGGAGATCGTGCAGGGTCCACAGACCGCGGCCAGCGTGATGCTCGCGGGCCAGGCGTTCGCCAAGCAGATCGACAAGCTGCCGCTGCCGTGCAAGAGCGCGCCCGGGTTCCTCGTGAACCGCGTGCTCTCGCCGTACCTCGCCGAGGCGATGCTGATGGTCGACGAAGGCATTCCGCCCGAGACCGTCGATGCGGCGGCGAAGGACTTCGGCATGCCGATGGGTCCGATCGAGCTTGCCGACATGGTCGGCCTCGACGTGGGCTGGGCCGTGGGCCAGGAGCTCGCGAAGCCCGACAATCCCATTCCGCAGAAGTTGAAGCAGCTCGTCGAGGCGAAGAAGTTCGGCAAGAAGACGGGCGAGGGCTTCTACAAGTGGGTGAAGGGCAAGCCGCAGAAGTCGTCCACCGGCCCGGGCACGCTGGACCTCAAGGCGCTCGCCGACCGCATGGTGATTCCGGCGCTCAACGAAGCCGTCGCTTGCGTGCGCGAGAAGATCGTCGCGGACGCGGACCTCTGCGACGCGGGCGTCATCTTCGGCACCGGCTTCGCGCCGCACCGCGGCGGCCCGATCAACACGATCCACGCGCGCGGCAAGAGCGAGCTGCTCGCGATCATGGGCGAGCTGAAGGCCAAGTACGGTCCGCGCTTCACGCCGGACGCGGGCTGGGAGCAGATATGAACCGCGCGATCGCGGCGTGGCAGCGTCTCGAGGGCAAGCCCTTCGGCAAGACGCTGTTCTCGCGCGTGATCTGCTGGAAGGCGCCGTACTTCGGCTCGATCAAGCCGCGCATCGAGGAGTTCCGTCCCAACTTCGTGCGCGTGTCGATGCCCAAGCGCCGCGCGGTGCAGAACCACATCGGCACCGTGCACGCGATCGCGATGTGCAACCTCGCCGAGATGGCCGCGGGCACGATGACCGAGATCTCCATTCCGGCGACGATGCGCTGGATTCCCAAGGGCATGACCGTGCAGTACCTCGGCAAGGCGGAGACCGGCGTCGAAGCGACGGCGACCACGCCCGAGGTGGTCGACGGCCCGGCCCGCGACGTCCCGGTGAATGTCGATGTGCGCGACCGCGCGGGCCAGCTCGTCTGCCACGCGGTGATCACCATGTGGGTCACGCCGCGCAAGAAACCGTGAACGGCGAGCGTAGCGTCGCGCGCACGGCCGACGGCTACGAACTCGCGGTCACGCGGTTTGCCGCGCAGGGGACCGCGCGCGGAACCCTCCTCATCGCCGGCGCGATGGGCGTTCGCCAGGATTTCTACGCACCCATCGCCGCGTTCTTCGCGCAGCACGGGCTGCACGTGCTCACCTTCGACTATCGCGGCATGGGCTACTCGCGGCGCGGAAGCCTGCGCGGGTTCGGGGCCGACGTGTCCACCTGGGCGGAGCAGGACCTCAACGCGATGCTGCACGAGGCGCGCAAGCCCGCGCCGGAGGCGCCGCTGCTTTTCCTCGGCCACAGCCTGGGCGGCCAGATCCTGGGCATCGCTCCCGACAACGCGATGGTGAAGGCGGCGCTCACGGTGACCGCGGGGTCGGGGTATTACAAGCTGAACGACCGCATTCCGGTGCAGGTGCGCATTCTCTGGTTCCTCGCCATTCCCGCGCTGACGCCGCTCTTCGGCTACTTCCCGGGCAAGTCCCTGCGCATCGTCGGCGACCTGCCGCGCGGCGTGGCCTGGCAGTGGCGCCGCTGGTGCCTGCACTCCGAGTACCTGCTCGCCGAAGGGGAGCGCCACCGCGAAGCATTTCTGCGCGTGCGCGCGCCGATCGTCGGCTATTCTTTTGCCGACGACCCGCTCATCCCGAAGCCCGCCATCGACCAGCTGCACGGGTTCTACCGCGCAGCGCACGTCGAGCGCCGCCACATCGCGCCGGCCGACCTCGGGGAAAGGCGCATCGGGCACTTCGGCTATTTCACCGAACGCAGCCGCGAATCGCTCTGGACGCCGTCGTTGCAGTGGCTCCTTCAACACGCGCCCGGCGGAACATGACAATGCGAATTCGCATCGCGGAACCTCACGATGTCGCGGCGATCGCCGCGATCTACGGCCACTACGTGCTCCACGGCCTGGGAACCTTCGAGCTCGAGCCGCCGGGCGAAGCCGAGATGCGGCGGCGCTTCGACATCATCAAGGACGGCGGCTTCCCGTACTTCGTCGCGGAGGTCGACGGCCGGGTCGCGGGCTACTCCTACGCGGGGACCTATCGGCCGCGGCCCGGCTATCGCTTCTCGCTCGAGGACTCCATCTACGTCGCTCCCGAGCACGCCGGCGCGGGGATCGGCCGCGCGCTGCTCGAGCGCCTGCTTCCGGCGTGCGAGGCGATCGGGTGCCGCCAGCTCATCGCCATCATCGGGGACAGCGGCAACACCCCGTCCATCGCCCTGCACGAGGCGATGGGGTTCGTGCACGTCGGTGTCCTGAAGAGCATCGGCTTCAAGTTCGGTCGCTGGGTCGACACGGTCGTGATGCAACGGCCGCTCGGCGCCGGGGATGCTACGCTTCCCTAGACTCGCACGGAGGCCTCTTGCAGTACGTCCCGATCCTCGCGACCGATTCGATCGCCGATGCCTTCGCGAAACGCGTAGCGCTTTCGCCGGACAAGGCCGCGTACCGCGAGTACGACGCACCGTCGCAATCGTGGCGCGAGCGGACGTGGAGCGACATGGCCGGGCAGGTGGGCCGCGTGCGTGCGGCATTCGCCACCGAAGGCCTCGCGCCGCGCGACCGCGTGGCGATCATGCTGCGCAACTGCCCGGAGTGGGTCGCGTTCGACATCGGCGCGCACGCGCAGGGGCTCGTCGTCGTTCCGCTGTTCGTCGACGATCGCCCGGAGAACTTCGCCTACATCCTCAACGACGCCGGCGTGAAGGTGCTGCTGGTCGAGGGCGAGGAACACCTGAAGCGCCTCGACGAAGTGCGCGCGCAGCTCGGCAGCCTGCAGCGCATCATCACGGTGAAGCCGGTGGCCGATCGCGGTGACGCAGCGGTGCGTTCGCTCGATCAATGGCTGCCCGCGGAGCCCGCCGGCGAGACGCGGCCGATCGTCGATGGCCACTCGCTCGCGACGATCGTCTACACCTCGGGCACCACGGGCAAGCCCAAGGGCGTGATGCTCACGCACCAGAACATGCTGCAGAACGTGAAGTCCGCGCTCGGCGCCTACGACGTCTATCCCGACGACGTCCTCTTGTCCTTCCTGCCGCTCTCGCACATGTTCGAGCGCACGGTGGGCTACTACCTCACGCTGGTCTCGGGCTCGGTCGTCGCGTTCGCGCGATCCATTCCGCAGCTCTCGGAGGACTTCAAGACCGTGCGGCCGACGATCATCGTGTCGGTCCCGCGGATCTTCGAGCGGCTGCATGCCGGCGTGCACGCGAGCCTCGCGGAGGCCTCGCCCGCGAAGCGGCGCCTGTTCGACTTCGCGCACCACGTCGGCTGGAGCCGCTTCGAGTGGCAACAGGGGCGCGGGCCTTTCAAGGCGAGCTTCGTCCTCTGGCCGCTGCTGAAGCTTCTCGTCGCCGACAAGCTGCTCGAGCGCATGGGCGGGCGGCTGCGCCTGTGCGTGAGCGGGGGCGCGGCGCTCAATCCGGAGATCGCGCATACGTTCATCGGATTGGGATTGCCGATCTGCCAGGGCTATGGCCTGTCGGAAGCCTCACCCATCGTGAGCGCGAACCGCCTCGACCGGAACGATCCGGCCAGCATCGGGCTGCCGTTGCCCGGGATCGAGGTCGCGATCGGCGAGAACGGCGCGCTCATGGTGAAGGGGCCCAACGTGATGCTCGGCTACTGGAACAATCCGGAGGCCACGAAGCAGGTGCTGGGCGACGACGGCTGGCTCAACACCGGCGACCAGGCGCGCAAGGACCCGAACGGCTTCCTCTACATCACCGGGCGCATCAAGGAAATCATCGTCCTCGGCAACGGCGAGAAGGTGCCGCCCGTGGACATGGAGCTCGCGATCCAGCTCGATCCGCTCTTCGAGCACGTGATGATCGTGGGCGAGGGCAAGCCTTACCTCGCCGCACTCGTCGTCCTCAACGCCGAGCAGTGGGCGAAGGTCCCGGAGGCCGACCGCACCGACAAGGCCGTCACGGCGCGCATCGCGAAGCTGATCAAGGGCTTTCCGGGCTACGCGCAGATCCGCCGCGTGGCGCTGCTCACCGACAAGTGGACCGTCGACAATGGCCTGCTCACCCCGACGCTGAAGCTGCGCCGCAGCGTCATCCTCGAGCGCTTGCGCGCGCAGGTCGACGCGCTCTACAAGGGACACTGATGACCGACGCGATCGTCACCGAGAACCGCGACGCGATCCTGCGCATCGAGATGCGCCGGCCCGAGCGCAAGAACGCGCTCACGCAGGCGATGTATTCCGCGCTCGCCGCAGCGCTCGACCAGGGTGAGGCGGATGCGTCCGTGCGCGCCATGCTCATCCACGGCCAGCCGGGGATGTTCACCGCCGGCAACGACGTGAAGGATTTCCTCGAGAATCCGAAGAAGGATCTCGACGCGCCCGTGTTCCAGTTCCTGCGCCGGTTGATTCGTGCCCGCAAGCCCATCGTCGCCGCGGTATCGGGCAACGCGGTCGGCGTGGGCACGACGATGCTGCTCCATTGCGACTATGTCGTCGCCGACGAAAGCGCGCGTTTTGCCGTTCCGTTCACCAGCCTCGGCGTTTGCCCGGAAGCGGCCTCGAGCGTATCGCTTGCACTCGTGATCGGCTGGCGGCGGGCGAGCGAGATGCTGATGCTCGGCCAGCCCGTCGATGCCGCGACTGCGCTCGACTGGGGCCTGGTGAATCGCGTCGTGCCGGCGGCGGAGCTTGCCGCGGCCGCCGCAACGCAAGCGCGAGCATTTGCCGCGCAACCTGTGCAAGCCATGCGCGCGACGAAGGCGTTGTTGCGCGACCGGTTGTTGCCGATCTACGAGAAGGCGCTTGCGGACGAGGCCGGCGAATTCGGCCGGCTGCTGCAGACGCCCGATTCGCAGGAAGCTTTCCGCGCGTTCCTCGAGAAGCGCGCCCCGAAATTCGAATGAGGAGAAAGCGAAATGAATAACCGACAGATCCGACTCGCCGCGCGTCCCGTGGGCGTTCCCAAACCCAGCGACTGGAAGTTCATCGATGAACCCGTAGGCGAGCCCGCGGACGGCGAGGTGCTCGTGAAGGTGCTCTACCTATCGCTCGATCCGGCGATGCGCGGCTGGATGAACGAAGGCAAGTCGTACATCCGTCCCGTCGCGATCGACGAAGTGATGCGCGCCGGTGGCGTGGGCGTCGTGGTCGCGTCGAAGAGCGACCGGTTCAAGGTCGGCGACCACGTCGTGGGAACGCTCAACGTGCAGACCCACGCGCTCGTTCCCGAAAAGGCGCTCACGCGCATCGACCCGCGCCTGGCACCCCTGCCGGTGTACCTCTCGGTGCTGGGCATGCCCGGCATGACGGCGTATTTCGGATTGCTCGACGTGGGCCAGCCGAAGGAAGGCAACACGGTCGTGGTCTCGGGTGCGGCGGGCGCCGTGGGCGCGGTGGTCGGCCAGATCGCGAAGATCAAGGGTTGCCGCGTGGTGGGCATCGCCGGCGGCGCGGACAAATGCCGCTACGTCGTCGAGGAGCTCGGCTTCGATGCAGCGATCGACTACAAGACCGACGACGTGAAGAAGGCGCTGCGGGCGACGTGCGAGAAGGGCATCGACGTCTACTTCGACAACGTCGGCGGCGACATCCTCGATGCCGCGCTGGCGCACCTTGCCTTCAAGGCGCGCGTCGTGATCTGCGGCGCGATCTCGCAGTACAACAACACCACGCCCATCGTCGGTCCGGCGAACTACCTGTCGCTGCTGGTCAATCGCGCGCGCATGGAAGGGATGATCGTGTTCGACTACGCCGATCGCTATGCCGAGGCCGCGCGCGAGATGGCGGGCTGGATGCAGGCGGGCAAGCTGAAGAGCCGCGAGGACGTGGTCGACGGACTCGACACGTTCCCCGACCGGCTGCTGATGCTCTTCAAGGGGGAGAACCAGGGAAAGCTCGTCCTGCGGGTCGCCAGCGCCTGAGTTACAATTCAAACGCTCGTTTGAATCGACGGGCGCCCCCAGCCGAGAGTCCATGACCGCAAGCCTTCCGGAAGGCCAGCCCGTCCTTCGCATCATTCCCATGCCGGCGGATACCAACGCGCACGGCACCATCTTCGGCGGTTGGGTGATGGCGCAGGTCGACCTCGCGGGCAGCGTCCCGGCGGTCGAACGCGCCGATGGCCCCGTGGTCACGCTCGCCGTGAACTCGTTTCTCTTTCGCCAGCCGGTCTTCGTCGGTGACCTCGTCAGCATCTACGCGAAGGTCATCAAGGTCGGGCGCACGTCGATCACCGTCGACGTCGAGGTCTTTGCCCAGCGGCATCGCGACGTCGGCGGCGAAGCCGTGAAAGTCACCGAAGCCCAGCTCACTTACGTTGCGGTCGACGCCAACCGGCGGCCGCGCCCCGTACCGAACGCGACGCAGAGCGCGTAGCACCCGCATTCCAGGAGAAATTCGCGTGGAGAAATTCCTCGTCCGCAAGGCGGCCGTCCTCGGCGCCGGCGTCATGGGCGCCCAGATCGCCGCCCACCTCGCCAATGCCAACGTGAAGCCGATCCTCTTCGACCTGCCCGCGAAGGAGGGCAAGGACAAGAGTGCGATCGCGCGCAAGGCGATCGACGGCCTCGCGAAGCTCGAACCCAGCCCGCTCGCCACGCGCGGCGCGCTCGCGCAGATCGTGCCCGCCAACTACGACGACGATCTCGGGTTGCTTGCCGAATGCGACCTCGTGATCGAGGCGATCAGCGAGCGCATGGACTGGAAGAAGTCGCTCTTCGAGAAGGTCTCGCCGCACCTCGCGCCCAATGCGATCTTCGCGTCCAACACCTCGGGCCTGTCGATCACCGAACTCGCGAAGGCGATTCCCGCCGCGGCGCGCAAGCGCTTCTGCGGTATCCACTTCTTCAACCCGCCGCGCTACATGCGCCTCGTGGAGCTGATCGCAACACCCGACACCGATCCGGCCGTGCTCGATGCGCTCGAGACCTTCCTCACGACGACACTCGGCAAGGGCGTGATCCGCGCGAAGGACACGCCCAACTTCGTCGCCAACCGCGTCGGTGTCTTCTCGATGCTGGCGGCCATGCACCACACCGCGCAATTCAAGCTGGGCTTCGACGAAGTCGATGCACTCACGGGTCCCGCGATCGGCCGCGCAAAGAGTGCGACGTATCGCACCGCTGACGTGGTTGGCCTCGACACGATGTCGCACGTGATCAAGACGATGGGCGACACGCTGCCCGCCGATCCGTGGGCCGCGTTCTACCGCGCGCCCGAGTGGCTCGCCGCACTTGTTGCGAAGGGCGCGCTCGGCCAGAAGACCAAGGCCGGGATCTTCACGAAGAAGGGCAAGGACATCCTGGTGCTCGACGTCGCGAAGCAGGATTACCGCGCCTCGGCCGGTGCGATGGCCGACGACGTGAAGGCGATCCTCAAGGAGAAGAACCCCGGCGAGCAGCTCGCGAAGCTGCGCGCCTCGGCGCATCCGCAGGGCCAGTTCCTGTGGGCGATCTTCCGCGACCTTTTCCACTACGTGGCCGTGCACACCGCCGACATCGCCTACAGCGCGCGCGACGTGGACTTCGCGATCCGCTGGGGCTTCGGCTGGTCGCGCGGCCCCTTCGAACTGTGGCAGGCCGCGGGCTGGAAGAAGGTCGCCGGCTGGATCCAGGAAGACATCGCCGCGGGGAAAACCATGGCGAAGGCGCCGTTGCCCGCGTGGGTCTTCGAGCGCGACGGCGTTCACGAGCCCGCCGGTTCGTTCTCGCCCGCGAGCGGCAAGCTCGTCGGCCGGTCGGATCTTGCCGTGTACAAGCGCCAGTATTTTCCGGAGACGGTGCTGGGCGAGAAGGCCGCGGATCGCGGCACGACGGTCTTCGAGGACGACGGCGTTCGCATGTGGCACCAGGGCGACGGCATCGCGATCGTTTCCTTCAAGAGCAAGATGCATTCGCTCGGCGCCGAAGTGCTCACCGGGCTCAACCGCGCGATCGACGAGGCGGAGAAGAATTTCGACGCCCTCGTGATCTGGCACGAAGCGCCGTTCGCGGTGGGTGCCAACCTCAAGGCCGCGCTCGAGTCGCTCAAGGCCGGCAAGTTCGATGAATTCGAGCAGATGGTCGCGCTCTTCCAGCAGACCTCGCAGCGCCTGAAGTACGCGCAGGTGCCGACCGTCGCGGCGGTGGAGGGCATGGCGCTCGGCGGTGGTTGCGAGTTCGTGATGCATTCCCAACGCGTGGTCGCCGCACTCGAGAGCTACATCGGCCTCGTGGAAGCGGGCGTTGGCTTGCTCCCCGCGGGCGGTGGCCTCAAGGAATTCGCGCAGCGCTCGGTCGCGTGGGCGAAAGGCGGCGACGCGTTCCCCGAGCTGCAGCGCTACTTCAAGCAGGCGGCGATGGGCGAAGTCTCGAAGAGCGCGGCCAACGCGCGGGAGATGGGCTACCTCAAGGCCGAAGACCTCGTGATCTTCCATCCGGCCGAATTGCTCCACGTCGCGAAGCAGCAGGCGCGCGCGATGGCGGAATCGGGCGTGCGTCCTTCACTCGCGCCCGCGCAGATTCCCGTGGCCGGCGACACCGGCATCGCGACACTCAAGATGCTCCTCGTGAACATGCGCGAGGGCGGCTTCATCTCCGGCCACGACTACGAGATCGCCTCGCGCATCGCCGAAGTCGTGTGCGGCGGCGCGGTCGAGCCGGGCAGCATCGTCGACGAGAAGTGGCTGCTCGATCTCGAGCGGCGCAACTTCGTCGAGCTCGCGAAGATGCCCAAGACGCAGGAACGCATCGCTTTCATGCTCGAGAACGGCAAGCCCCTGAGGAACTGACGCACCCTGGAGGTCGGGAAGGCCATGAAGGGAAAAGCCGGCGGCGCGCTTTTCATGCTCCTGTTCTCGCTCCCGTTCGCGGGCGTGGGGCTCGGCGCGGCCTACGTGCTCGGCCAGAACGTCAGCGACATGTTCCGTGCGCAGGACTGGGTCGTCGTGAAGGCGAAAGTCCAGTCCGCGGAGCTCGTGAGCTCGCGCGGCAGCAAGGGCGGCACGACCTATCGCGCCGAAGGCACCTACGAGTACGCGCTCGGCGGGCAGAACTACACGGGCACGCGCCTGGGCCTCGACCGGATGGGCGGCTCCGACAACATCGGCGACTGGCACGAGACGATGGCGACCTACCTCAAGGACGCCAAGGCCGCGGACAAGCCGATCACGGTGTACGTGAACCCCGACAAGCCCGCCGAAGCGGTCGTCGATCGCGATTTGCGCTGGGCGTGGGTCCTGTTCGTCGGCGTCTTCGCCGTCATGTTCGGTGGCGCGGGCCTGGGAATCTTCATCGCCGGGCTCTATGCCGCGAATGCGCCGGCGCGCCAGAAGAAAGCGAAAGACCTTCGTGCGGGCGCGCGCGGGGGCGCCGGCGTCAAGTCCGACGGCGCGGGCGGCACGATCGGCTTGTGGATTTTCGCGCTCATCTGGAACCTGATCTCGTTTCCGGTGGCGATGATCGCGGTGCCCGAACTCATCGAGAAGGGCGAGTACTGGGGCCTCTTCGTGCTCCTCTTCCCGATCATCGGTTCGTTCATCCTCTGGGGTGCGATCCAGTCGACGTACCTGGTCCTGCGCCGTGGGTCGGCGACGCTCACCGTCGATCCGCCGCGCCCCGCCGCCGGCGCGAGCTTCCATGGCGTGATGCGCTTCTCGCGCAGCGTGCCCGCGGGCGAGCGCTACAACGTGGAGCTCGTGTGCCTCAAGCGTGGCGCGTCGAGCTCGAGCGACGGCACGCGCCAGCTCGACGTCTGGTCGAAGACGATCGAGGCGCAAGCCGTACGCGGCGCCGACGGCGCCTCGAAGCTTTCGTTTCGGCACCAGGCGCCGGGGAACCAGCCGCCCACGACGCCCGACGACGAGACGGGCGAGCGCTACAAGTGGCGCATCGAGATCGAGCGCATCGAGCCCAAGGGCCTGCCCTTCGGATTCGAAGTCGAGATCGCGCCCCGGCCCCACGGCGCGCTCGATTCATTCGCGGAACCCGAGTCCCTGCATTCCGGGTCGCCGGCATCGCCTGCCAACGTCCTCAACCCGGCGATGGAAGCGGAGCTCGCGAAGCTGTTCGGCGCGCAGAAGTACGCCACGATGCCCAAGGCGCAGCGCGAACTCATGGCGAGGCTCACGCCGCAACAGCGCGAGTGGTCGGCGAAGATCCACACGTGGTTCCCCCGCATCATGAAAGTCGTCATCGCGCTCGTCATCCTGCAGTTCGTCGTCGGCGGCGTGGTCGCGATCGTCGGCATGATCAATTCCTGAGTTCGCATTCGGAGATTTCCATGACAAGACAAGTCCAGGACGCCTACATCGTTGCCGCCGTGCGCACGCCCGTCGGCAAGGCTCCGCGCGGGATGTTCCGCAACGTCCGACCCGATGACCTCCTCGCCCACGTGCTGAAGGGCGTGATGGCCCAGGTGCCCGGCCTTGATCCGAAAGACGTCGCCGACGTCGTGGTCGGCTGTGCGATGCCCGAAGCCGAGCAGGGGATGAACGTCGCGCGCATCGGCGTGCTGCTCGCGGGATTTCCCGACAACGTTCCGGCGATGACGATCAACCGCTTCTGCTCGTCGGGCGTGCAGGCGGTTGCGATCGCCGCGGATCGCATCCGCACGGGCGATGACGATGTCGTGATCGCCGCGGGCACCGAGTCGATGTCGATGGTGCCGATGATGGGCAACAAGATCGCGCTCAACGACGCGGTGTTCACGAAGGACGAGAACGTCGCGATCGCCTACGGCATGGGCATCACCGCGGAAAACGTCGCGAAGCAGTGGAAGGTCACGCGCGAGGAGCAGGATGCGTTCGCGCTGGCGAGCCACCAGAAGGCCGCCGCCGCGATCGCCGCGGGCGCGTTCCGCGACGAGATCGTGCCCTACACGGTGGAATCGGCCGCACCCGACATTGCAAGCGGGAAAGTGGTGCGCCGCAGCAAGATCGCGGATACCGACGAAGGCCCGCGCCTCGACTCGACGCTCGAGGGCCTTGCCAAGCTGAAGACGGTCTTCGCGGCCAAAGGGAGCGTTACCGCGGGCAACAGCTCGCAGATGTCCGACGGCGCGGCCGCGGTGATCCTCATGAGTGAACGTGCGCTCAAGCGCTACGGCGTGAAACCGATGGCACGCTTCATGGGCTTCGCCGTCGCCGGCGTACCTCCGGAAATCATGGGAATCGGGCCGATCAAAGCGATTCCCAAGGTCCTTTCGCAGTGCGGAATCGCGAAGGAAAAGCTCGATTGGATCGAATTGAACGAGGCGTTCGCCGCCCAGGCACTCGCGGTCATCAAGGATCTCGGTCTCGATCCGGCGAAGGTCAATCCTCAGGGGGGCGCCATCGCGCTGGGCCATCCGCTCGGCGCCACCGGCGCGGTGCGCGCGGCCACTTTGGTGCACGGATTGCGCCGATCCGCAGGGCGGTACGGCATGGTCACGATGTGCATCGGAACGGGCATGGGTGCGGCGGGCCTCTTTGAGTCGCTCGCCTGAAATACCCCTCGGAATTGTTGTGTTTTGCCGATTGATTAATGACAATACAGCCAGAAAATCGCCCAGTCATAAGGGCACGATAGAAACGAAGCCAACTCAGGAGAAACGGCTCATGAAATTTCCCAACGGCCTTGCCGTGAAACCGCTCGTGGCTGCGCTCGCGCTCTGTGGCGCGATGCCGGCATTCGCCTATCAGTTCAAGACAGGTGACGATTTCAGCGCGAGCATCGACACGACACTCACGTATGGCGCTTCGTGGCGCGCGAAGTCACCCGACCAGAACCTTATCGGCCAGGCGAACGGCGGCACGACGCGTTCGGTGAACGAGGACGACGGCAACCTCAACTACAAGAAGGGCGACATGTTCTCGAACGCCGTGAAGGCGACCGTGGACCTCGAGCTCAAGTGGAAGAACTTCGGTTTCTTCGGCCGCGGCCTGATGTTCTATGACTTCGAGAACGCCGACAGCGACAAGCTCGGCCCGACGGGCCAGGATCGCCTGGGCAAGGACGTGAAGGGCCTCGACGGCTTCTTCTACGGTTCCTTCGATCCGATGGGCAAGAACCTGCGCGTGCGCGTCGGCAGCCAGGTGATCAGCTGGGGCGAAAGCACGTTCATCCCCAACGGCATCAACGTGATCAACCCGGTCGACCTCTCGAAGCTGCGCATTCCCGGTTCGGAGCTGAAGGAAGCGTTCATTCCGACGATGGGCGTGTGGGCGAGCCTCGAGCTCACGAAGAACGCGTCGGTCGAAGGCTTCGTCCTCACCAACTGGGACAAGGTGAAGCTCGATCCGAAGGGTTCGTACTTCTCCACCAACGACGCCGCATCCGACGATGCCACGCGCGTCATCGTGTCGTTCGGCCGTCGCCAGGACGAGCACTTCCCGGTGGGCAACCCGGTGCCGCCGGGAATCCCGGGCCTCAGCACCACGGCGGTCGCGCTCTATGGCGCGTATAACCCAGCCGCTTCGGTGTGGGCGCCGCGCATCGCCGACAAGGATGCGAGCGATGACGGCCAGTGGGGTGTCGCGTTCCGTTACCTCGCGCCCGAGCTCAACAACACCGAGTTCGGCCTGTTCTACATGAACTACCACAGCCGCACGCCGTACTTCACCGGCATCCGCGGCACGCCGACGTCCATCCTCACGGGCGGCCCGCTGATCACGCCGATCTGCGGCAACGCGGCGCTGCGTTCGCTCTGCCACACGGGAACGGCGCGGTACTTCGTCGAGTATCCGGAAGACATCCACCTCGTCGGCCTGAGCTTCAACACGGCCGGTCCCCAGGGCGTCGCGCTGCAGGGTGAAGTGGCTTATCGCTCGAACCTGCCGGTGCAACTCTCGACGACCGAGCTGATCATGGCCGCGCTGGGCATCCCGAACCTGATCACGGGCTACACGCAGATCCCGGGACAGCCGGTCGGCGCAACGGCCGCGACGCTGGTTCCGGAAGGTACGGTGATCCCCGGCTACATGCGGCTCAAGTCGACCCAGGCGCAGATGACCGCGACCAAGTCGTTCCCGAGCACCATGGGCGCGGACACGCTGGTGCTCGTCGGCGAAATCGGCGGGACGTGGTTCCACAACCTGCCGTCCGACCAGAAGTTCGCAGGCCCCGCGACCTACCTGCCGGCCACGCAGCTCGGTGCCCTTGCCGGCAGCGCCTTCTCGGTGCAGGAGACGGGTTACCTCACGTCGTACTCGTGGGGCTACCGGCTCGCGGCGCGCATGGACTACAGCAACGCGCTCTATAGCGGCACGCTCTCGCCGCGCATTGCCTGGTCGCATGACGTGAAGGGTGTCAGCCCGACGTTCAACCAGGGCACGAAGGCGGTGTCGCTGGGCCTGGCGTGGGACTACCAGAAGCGCTGGATCGTCGATGCCCAGTGGACGGACTTCTCGGGCGGACGCACGTACTGCGGCACGGACACGTTGCCTGCCGGCACGGTATTGCCGCCGGGACAAAGCGCGTCCTGGTGCTCGAGCGCGAACCCGCTGAAGGATCGCGGCTTCTACTCGTTCAGCGTCAGCTACGCGTTCTGATTCCAGGGACTACATAAAATGATCCGGAGGAAACCCATGATCGCAATTACGAAAAAAGCGGCCGGCCTGCTGGCCGCGGGCGTCGCGCTGGCCATGCCCGCTGCCGCTGAATTGTCGGCGGCGGACCTCGCCAAGCTCGGCACCACGCTGACGCCGCTCGGTGGCGAGAAGGCTGGAAACGCAGCAGGCACCATTCCCGCGTGGGATGGCGGCATCACGAAACCCGTCGCCGGCTACAAGCCCGGCGGGCACTTCGTCGATCCGTTCCCCACCGACAAGCCGCTGCTCACCATCGATGGCAAGAACGCCGACCAGTACAAGGACAAGATCCCGGCGGGCGCGTACGCGATGCTGAAGAAGTATCCCGCGTACAAGATGGTCGTGTACCCGACGCATCGCACCGCGTCCGCACCCGAAGGTCACTACAAGGAAACGAAGGACTGCGCGGCCAAGGCGAAGCTCTCCGCCGGCGGCAACGGCGTGGTCGGCTGCGTCGGTGGCGTTCCGTTCCCGATCCCGAAGGACGGCAACGAGGCGATCTGGAACTCGACGCTGCGTTACCGCGGCGACACGTTCGCGATGCACTGGTCGCAGGCCGCGGTCACCCGCACCGGCGACTACGCGCTCGTGAAGTTCGAGTATGAATACGACTTCCAGTACGGCAACCTCTCGAAGCCCGTCGCCACGCGCGAGCCCAACAAGGTCCTGAATTACCTGCAAAGCACCACGGCGCCCGCGCGCCTGGCAGGGCAGATCCTGCTGGTGCACGAGACGGTGGACCAGAACGCGCAGCCCCGCTCCGCATGGACGTACAACCCGGGCCAGCGCCGCGTGAGGCTCGCGCCGAACGTCGCGTACGACAACCCGGGCACGGCGGCCGACGGACTGCGCACCAACGACGACTTCGGCATGTTCAACGGCGCGACCGACCGCTACAACTGGAAGCTCGTGGGCAAGAAGGAGATGTACATCCCGTACAACTCGTACAAGCTCTCGGATCCGAAGCTCACGTATGCGGACATCCTCAAGCCGGGCCACATCAACCAGGACCTCGCGCGCTACGAGCTGCATCGCGTCTGGGTCGTGGAAGCCACGCTCAAGGCGGGCACCAGCCACATCTACTCGAAGCGCGTCTTCTACCTGGACGAGGATAGCTGGCTCGCCGTCGCCTCCGACAAGTACGACGGCCGCAACGAGCTCTGGCGCTATGCCGAGTTCCACAGCGAGAACTGGTACAACATCCCGACGATCTTCGGCACGATCGAGGTCCACAACGACCTCCAGTCGGGCCGCTACATCGCCATGGGCCTGCGCAGCGAAGAGAAGCTCATCTACGAACCGATCAAGCGCACGCAGGCGGACTACACGCCGGCGAACCTCCGCGGTACGGGAACGCGCTAAGCACCTCGCAGTAGGAATTGGGGCCGGACCCCTTTATATTCTTGTAGCCGCCGCCGTGAGGTAGGCTGCTACAAGGGTGTAAAGGGGTCCGGCCCCATTTCCGCCTCTAAAAACGCGGGGGAGCGATGACAAGAATCGTGGTTGCCATGGCGGTCGGCCTCGGGCTGGCCGTGGGCGCTTGGGCCAAGGACGCCGAAACGGTGCTCCCGGCCACCGGACCGATCTCGAAGACCAGCATGCAGCGCCTGCTCCTCACGGACGGCGCGCGCGTGGGCAACCGCGTCGTCGCGGTCGGCGATCGCGGCTACATCGTCTTCAGCGATGACAACGGCACTTCGTGGAAGCGGGCCAAGGCACCCGACGGCGCGCTGCTGACCTCGGTCGAGTTCATCGACGCCAAGCGCGGCTGGGCCGTGGGCCACGATTCGGTGATCCTCGCCACGGTCGACGGCGGCGAATCCTGGACGCAGCAATTCTCCGCGCCCTCCGAGCAGCGTCCGCTCCTCGATATCCATCTCACCAGCCCGGAGGCAGGCCTCGCGGTCGGCGCCTACGGCGCGTTCTACGACACGGCCGACGGCGGCAAGACCTGGACCGCCCGCAAGGTGGTGGCCGACGACAAGCACCTCAATGCGATCGTGAAGCTCGCCGACGGCAAGCTGCTGATCCTGGGCGAGGCCGGCACGATGCTCGTCTCCGCAGATGCCGGCAAGACCTGGACCGCGCTCACGTCGCCGTACAAGGGCTCGTTCTTCGGCGGGCTGCCCACCGCGGACGGCGGCCTCGTCGCCTTCGGCCTGCGCGGGCGCATCTATCGCTCCCCCGACGGCGGCAAGAGCTGGAAGCAGATCGACAACACCTCGGTGGCGACGCTCATGGGCGGAACGCTCCTGCCCGATGGAGCGCTCGTGGTCGCCGGCAACGCGGGCACGGTGCTCGTGTCGCGCGACCAGGGCAACTCGTTCGTTCCGCTCGCGACGGGCACGACGCGCGCGTTCTCGAAGGCGCTGCTCGGCGCGCCCAATGCGGTATTGCTGCTGGGCGAAGCGGGGGCACGCGAAGTGCCGCTCCCTTCGGCCCCGCGCTGAGGCGACCATGACGCTCACTACGTTCATCCAGAAAGCCTCCGGGATCGTCTTCGACCATCGCAAGACCTGGCTCATCGTCTTCGCGGTGCTCACGGTGCTCTTCGCCGCTTCGGCTTCGCGCCTGGTGGTCGATGCGGGCTTCAACAAGATGGTGCCGCTCAAGCACCCGTACATGCAGGTGTATCGCGACTACCAGAAGGATTTCGGGAGTGCCAACCGCGTGGCGATCGCGCTGGTGCAGAAGGACGGCAACATCTTCAACAAGGAGTACATGCAGAAGCTGAAGGCGCTCACCGACGACGTCTTCCTGCTCAACGGCGTGGATCGCCCCTCGGTGAAGTCGCTCTTCACGCCCAACACGCGCTTCATCGAGGTGATCGAGGAAGGCTTCGCGGGCGGCAACGTGATCCCGGCCACGTTCCAGGGAACCGACAAGGATCTCGAGACCGTGCGCGGCAACGTGCAGAAGTCCACGGAGATCGGCCGTTCGGTCGCCACGGACTTCACCGGCGCATTGGTGAGCGCGGCGCTGCTGGAAGTCGATCCGCAGACCAGCCAGCGACTGAATTATTTCGAAGTGGCGGCGAAGCTCGAGGCGCTGCGCGACAAGTATTCGAGCGACAAGCACAGCGTGCACATCATCGGCTTCGCCAAGGCGATCGGCGATATCCGCGACGGCGCACGCGGCGTGGTCATGTTCTTCGGCATCGCCTTCGTGATCACGCTCGTCCTCATGCTGTGGTTCGTGAAGGACGTGAAGCTCACGCTCGTGGCCATCGTCGTCGCGATGATGCCCGTGCTCTGGCTCCTGGGCACGCTGCCGCTGCTGGGCTTCGGCATCGATCCGCTCTCGATCCTCGTGCCGTTCCTCATCTTCTCCATCGGCGTCTCGCACGCGGTGCAGATGACCAAGACGTGGGAGCGGGAAGTCGTCGGCGGCGCGGACAGCCTCACGGCCGCCAAGCGCTCGTTCTCGAAGCTCTTCATTCCGGGAACGCTGGCGCTCCTCACCAACGTGCTGGGCTTCGCGGTGATCATGCTCATCCCGATCGACATCGTGCGCGAACTCGGGATCACCGCGTCGCTGGGTGTCGCCTGGATGATCATCACCAACAAGATGCTCCTGCCGATCATGCTGTCGCACCTGAGCCTTTCGAAGGGCGCGGCGGCCAAGGAGGCGTACCAGGAAAGCCGCGTCGACAAGATCTGGCATGCGGCCGCGCGCTGCGTCGAGCGCCCGCGCGCGGCGATCATCATTGCCGCGGCCGCGGTGATCGGCGTGATCGGCATATGGAAGGCGCACGACCTCAAGGTCGGCGACTACGGCGTGGGTGTTCCCGAGCTGCGACCCGCATCGCGCTACAACCAGGACAACGCGAAGATCGTCGAGAAGTTCGCGATCGGCGTGAACACGCTCGGTGTCGTCGCGCAGACCAAGGGCGTGCAGGGCGCGTGCACCAACTACGACGTCATGAGCGTGATCGAACGCTTCGACTGGTATATGCAGAACGTCCCGGGCACGCAGTCGGTGATCTCGCTGCCGGGCATGGCGAAGATGGTCAACGCGGGCTTCAACGAGGGCAACCTCAAGTGGCGCCAGCTGCCGCGCGACAACCAGGTGATGGCGCAGAGCGTCACGCCGATCGACACCTCGACGGGCCTGCTCAACACCGACTGCAGCGCGATGCAGGTGCTCGTGAACACGAGCGACCAGCAGGGCGAGACCATCGCGCGCCTTGTACAAGAGGTGAAGAACTTCTCGGCGGCCAATCCTTCCGACAAGGTCGAGTTCAAGCTCGCCACCGGCAACATGGGCGTGACGGCCGCGACCAACGAGGCCGTGGACAAGGCGCGCTGGGAGATGACGTTCTTCATCTTCGGCGCGTTGCTGATCATGTGCATGATCACGTTCCGCAGCCTGCGCGCAACGCTTTGCATCCTCATCCCGCTCGCCCTCGTGTCGATCCTGTGCGAAGCGCTCATGCCGGTGCTCGGCATCGGCCTCAAGGTCTCCACGCTGCCGGTGATCGCGCTGGGTGTGGGCGTTGGCGTCGACTACGGCATCTATCTCTACGACCGCATCGAGATCCACCTCGAGGAGGGCAAGTCGCTCTCCACCGCGTTCTTCGAGGCGCTCAACGAGCGCGGCACGGCGATGGTGTTCACGGCGGTGACGATGACGATCGGTGTCGGCACCTGGGTGCTCTCCGCCCTCAAGTTCCAGGCTGACATGGGGATCCTGCTCGCCTTCATGTTCTTCCTGAACATGCTCGGCGCGCTCTTCCTGCTGCCGGCGATGGCGGCGTTCCTGCTCAAGCCCCATCCGGTGGCCAACCCCCGGCCCTGATGCGACCTAAGGCCCGGGTCCTTCGGGACCTGGGTCGCATGGCGCCTGGTGGGGTTCCCTACTACGATGCTTCCATGCCAAGGCACTTTGAACTGGCGAGCTAGAGGCACTCGAGTGCCCGACCACCGACACAGGGATTTGACGGAGATTTCCTCATGAAACGAAACACAACGTTGGCGCTCGCGCTCGCATGCGCGTTCACCTCGTCCGCCTTCGCGGACACCATCGATCTCGGCGCGCTGGTCACCAACCAGCTCAAGCAGACGGGCAAGCTCGCGACCATCTACGGCGGGCCGGTCCCGGCCGGGACCAACACCAGCATCGTTTTCGAAGGAACCGTCGGTGGCAAGGGCCTGAAGATCAGCCCGCCCGGCGCGATTCCCGATCGTCCCAATGTCCTGCTCGAGACGCCGATCGGCTGTGCGCCCGTCGGCGGATCGTCCACCGTGGAAGTCGAGGGGACCACGACCGACAGCACGTCGTTCAACTACACGGACAAGGTCGAGACCAGCAAGGAAATTTCCGTGACCGTGGGGTATGAAGCGTTCGGCGCGAGCGCCAGCTCCACGGTGACGCTGGGGCAGACCCAGGGCAAGGAGAACTCCAAGGGCGGCGGCACGGAGAAGTCCAAGACCTGGAAGACGTCGCGCACCATCGACGTCCCCCCCAATCGCTCCTTCGACGTGCAGTTCGTCGTGACGGAGAGGTACCTCGACGCCGTTCCCTTCACCGCCAATTTCGTCGTGACCGGGGATGTCTCGATCAACTTCCTGCGTGGGCAGGAGGGCTATTCCTGGGTCAAGGTGACGGGTACGCAACTGCCGCCCAACGTGATTCGCCCGGGCTACCAGCAGAACAACCGCAAGCTCGCGGTCTGCCGCGGCAAGGCCAGGGACGGCACGGTGTGGTTGGGCAAGTCGGAAGGCATGGCCTGCTGGATGGCGATCGCGGTCGACAACAGCTTCATCCCGGGCATCGGCTGGTCCACGAACGACTTCGAGATCCTCGTGGGTGCCGAGTCGTCGGTGGCCCTCGGCGACCCATACGCCAGCGACGCCTACGTGACCCCGGGCGCCAACCCGCAGAAGGTCTGCTTCGCGCAGCACAACGGCTGGTCGCTTCCCGGCTACGTGAGGAATACGGAGTGCATCAGCGAGTGGGATAGCAAGCCGGTACGCACGGCGAAGTACAAGATCCTGCGCGCACCGCAGACGGGTGGCGTGGTCAAGCGGGTGAAGATCGACGACTACCTCACCGAAGCGCAGCGCACGTTCAACCTGCGTGGCGTCTTCAGCGGCGTGCAGGCGGTTCGCGGTGACCTGCGCATCACGGAAGGTCCGAGCTGCGGTCCGACGGCGAAGACGGCCTCGGCGGTGACCGCCAGCGCGGTTACGACGAGCGGGCTCAAGGCGCCCGCGCCCGCGGCTGCGGCTACGGTCGCGCCTACGGCCGCGACGAAGAAGCTGGTCCTCGCTCCGGCGAAGCCCGGCACCAAGGCCCTGCCTGCTGCGGCCACGGTGCAGAACGTGACGCCGGTGGTGGGTGCGGAAATCCCGAAGAAGTAGCTACTCCGTGATGACGGTGTCGCCGACGCGAATGCGCGCCGGCGACACCGTCACCGCGTTCATTCCGAAGCAGGTGCCGAACACGTCGCTGTTGCGATAGGTGCCCAGCGTCGCCAGCGGTTCAGGGCCCGTCACTTCTCCCGTGACCTGGTCCGTTGTCGTGATCTGGCACCGCCCGCAGGGCTTCGACATCTCGAGCGCGGCGGCGCCCACGCGAAAACGCTTCCACCCGTCTTCCGCGAACGCGCCGGTACCCGAGACCACGAGGTTGGGCCGGAAGCGATTCATGGGCACAGGATGCGCGAGGCGCGAGTTCAAGTCCGCGAGCGAGGCTTCGCTGATCACGAGGAACGGGAAGCCATCGGCGAACCCCACGATGTGCGACGGCGCGTATTTTTCGCTCACCGGGCGGCGCGAGTGATCGGGCATGTAGACGAGGCGGGCAGGAGTCCCGAGGTAGTCGGTGAGCCAGGCATCGGCCTCGGGCGAGGGTGCGATCGCATCGACCGTGCTGTTCCAGACCAGCACCCGCATCGCGTCGCCGTCTACGGGCTCCGCCGGTAGTTCGACCTCGCCTGAATCCGCGGCGGCCAACCGCAGCATCTCAGCGTCGATCTCCGTCCAGATCGTGGCCATCTTCGGATGTTCGCGCTGCGTGAAGAACTGTCCGGCCGGATCGACGACCATGAAGCGCCGGTCGTGGCGCAGGCCCCGGGGAGTCATCTCGGACTCGGTGAGCGGGATTCCCGCGAGGCTCTTCACGGGGTAGATGTTCAGGGCGGTGAGGGTGATGGGCATGGGTCTTCGTGTTCTGGTAAGTTAATCGGCCCGGCTGTTCGCGAAAGGATAAGTCATGGCTCTCTGGGACAAATTGATGGGCGAGATCGTCGACATCGTCGAGTGGCTCGACGATTCGAACAACACGCTCGCCTACCGCTTCGAAAGGTACCAGAACGAAATCAAGTACGGCGCGAAGCTCGTCGTGCGCGAAGGCCAGATGGCCGCCTTCATCAACGAAGGCCAGCTTGCGGACGTGTTCAAGCCGGGCACGCATACGCTGATCACGCAGAACATGCCGATCCTCGCCACGCTGAAGGGCTGGAAGTTCGGCTTCAACAGCCCGTTCAAGGCCGAGGTGTACTTCGTTTCCACGCGCAAGTTCACCGACCTCAAGTGGGGCACCCCCGGGCCGGCGATGATGCGCGACAAGGATTTCGGCGTCGTGCGCGTGACCTCCTTCGGCATCTACGCGATCCGCGTGAAGGACCCCGGCATCTTCATCAAGGACCTCGTCGGCACGGACAACCGCTTCACGACGGACGAGATCCAGGAGAACCTCCGCGGCAAGATCGGCCTGCGCATCAAGGAAGTGATGCCCGAGCTCGGCATTCCGGTGATCGACATGGAGGCGAAGGTGACCGAGATGGGCAATCGCCTGCGCGAGCGCCTCAATCCGGAATTCGAGACGATGGGCATCGAGCTCGTCGAGGTGCAGGTGCAGGACATCGGTTTGCCGGAAGAAGTGGAGAAGGCCCTCGACAAGCGTGGTGCGATCGCCGCCATCGGCAACATGCAGGCGTACACGCAGTACGAAACCGCCTCTTCGATTCGCGATGCCGCGAACAACCCGGGCGGTGCTGCCGGCGTGGGCGTGGGCCTGGGCGCCGGTATGGCGATGGGCGCGCAGATGGCCAACGCGATGGGTGGTGCGTTCGGAGGAGCAGGTGGCGCATCGCCGCCGCCGATTCCCGGCGCCGCGGCATTCCACGTTGCGGTGAATGGCCAGCAAACGGGACCGTTCGACATGAGCGCGCTCGGCCAGGCCGTCACCAGCGGTCAGCTCACGCGCGCTTCGCTCGTGTGGAAAACGGGCATGGCGCAATGGGTGAAGGCCGGCGAAGTGCCGGAGCTCGCGAGCCTCTTCGCGAATTCGCCGCCGCCGGTTCCGCCCGCCGCGTGACGCAGGCAGGCCGCCTCCAGGCTGTTGGAGAACCCCAACAAGTTGGGGACCCCCGCGACCCGCAGACGGAGTTCATAAGAACCTTCCCCTGCGCGGGCTGCGGGGCGAAGCTCTCGTTTGCGCCGGGCACGCGCAATCTCAAGTGCGAGTTCTGCGGAACCGCCAACGAGATCGCCGAGAACGACGCGCGCGTCGAGGAGCTCGATTTCTCGGTCTACCTCAAGGCGCTCGAGGGCCGCGAGGAATCGACCACGGCGGAGACCGTGAAGTGCGGCAAGTGCGGCGCGGAGCAGACGCTGCCCGACAACCACTTCGCCGCGCACTGCGCGTTCTGCCGCACGCCCATCGTCGGCAAGAGCTATGCGAGCCGGCATCTCAAGCCCAAGTCGATCGTGCCCTTCCAGGTCAATCGATCGCGCGCCCAGGACGAGTTCCGCCGCTGGGTGAAGAAGCTCTGGCTCGCGCCCAATGACCTGAAGAAATACGCGCAGAGCGACGCGGGCCTCGATGGCGTGTACCTGCCGTTCTGGACGTACGACTGCAACACGACGAGCCAGTATCGTGGCGAGCGCGGCGACGACTACTACACCGACGAGCACTACACGACCACCGATTCGAAGGGCGACAGCGTGAGCCGCACGCGCCGCGTGAAGCACACGCGCTGGTCACCGGCCTCGGGCGAGGTCGCGCGCTTCCATGACGATGTGCTCGTGATGGCGTCGAAGTCGCTGCCGGAGGAAATCCTGGGTGCGTCGAGCCGCTGGAACCTGAAGGGGCTCGTGCCGTTCCAGCCCGAGTTCGTGAGCGGCTTTCGCGCCGAGGCCTACCAGGTGGGATTGCGCGAGGGCTTCCCGATCGCGAAGCAGACGATCGACGCGCAGGTGAACGCGCTCATCCGCCAGGACATCGGCGGGGACCAGCAGCGGATCCACCACGTCGCCACGCGCTACGACGACGTGAAGTTCAAGCACATCCTGCTGCCGGTGTGGGTCTCCGCGTACCGCTACCGCGACAAGCTCTTTCGCTTCCTCATCAACGGGCAGACGGGCGAGGTTTCCGGCGAGAGTCCCAAGTCGTGGTGGAAGATTGCCTTCCTCACGCTCGGGATCCTCGTCGTCACGTTCATCCTGCTGGTGCTCTTCTCGAACTAGGCCTGCTTGACCATCGTGTCGCCGTCGGACACCTCAAACTTCCCCGGCCCCTCGACGTTCACGCTCTTCACCACGCCGTCGTCGACGAGCAGCGAGAAGCGCTGGCAACGCATGCCCATGCCGCGGCCCATGAGGTCGAGCTCGAGGCCGAGCTTCTTCGTGTAGTCGGCGCTGCCGTCGGCCATGAAGCGGATCTTGCCGCCGGCCTTCTGGTCACGGGCCCACGCGCCCATCACGAACGCGTCGTTCACCGCGAAGCACCACACCTCGTCCACGCCCTTGGCCTTCAGCGCGTCGATGTTCTTCAGGTAGCTCGGCACGTGCTTCGCGGAGCAGGTGGGCGTGAAGGCGCCCGGCAGGCCGAAGATCGCGATCTTCTTGCCCTTGGTGAGCTCCTCGACCTTGAACGTGTTGGGGCCGATGCTGCAGCCGTTGCCCTCGACTTCGATGAACTCGTTGACGCTGCCTTCGGGAAGTTTGTCGCCGACCTTGATCGTCATGGGTGTGTCTCCTCGGTGGTTTAGCGGAAAGCTACGCGGCCGGAGCCGCGCGGCGGAAAGTGGCGAGCGCGATGCCGGTGGCGACGAAGAGGCCGCCCAGCCCGCGGTTGACCCACCGGAGCTGCGTGGGGTCCTTCATCACGCGCAACACGCGTGCAGCGAGCGCGATGTAGCCGATCATCACCACGAGGTCCACGGCGAACGTGGTCACGGCGAGGATGAAGTACTGGATCGCCTGCGGGCGCGCGACGTCGATGAACTGCGGCAGCACCGCGACGAAGAAGATGATGCCCTTGGGATTCGTGAGGTTCACGAAGAAGCCGCGCATGAAGATCTCGCGGGCGGTCTTCGCGTTGTCCGCCTTGTCCTCGAACCCCTGCACGGGCGAGCGCCACGTCACGATGCCGAGATAAATCAGGTAGGCCACGCCCAGCCACTTCACCGCCGTGAAGACGGTTTCGGAGGCGAGGAGAACGGCGCCCAGTCCGAAGGCGACGATGGTCACGTGAATCACGTTGGCCGCCTGCATGCCCACTGCATTCCAGGAGCCCAGCTTCACGCCATGGTGCAGGCCGCTCGAGATGCTCGAGAACACGCCCGGCCCCGGGGTCACCGAGAGCACGATGGCGGCGAAGAAATAGGTGAGCCAGACCGACAGTTCCATCAACGAGCCTTCTCGATCGCGCGCCGGGCGATGTTGTCGACCAGGCCCGGCGCAACCAGTTTGATCCAGGCGGCTATTTTACCCCGCGCGGTCATAACGACCTCGCGACGGCGTCCCTCGATGGCCTTGGCGGTGATGCGCGCGCATTCCCCGACGCTCATCACCTCGTTCTCCTTCACCGGATCGACCTGGATGGGCTTGCCGTCGGGGCCGGTGGCGTTCTCGCGCACGCCGGTCGCGACGAAGCCCGGGTAGATCATCGTCACCGTGACGCCGGAGTCGGCAAGCTCGATGCGCAGCGAATCGAAGAAGCCGCGCATCGCGTGCTTGGCCGCGGCGTAACCCGAGCGCGTCGGCACGCCGGTGAGCCCGGTGAGGCTCGCGACACCGACGATGCGGCCGCGCGAGCGCTTGAGATGGGGCAGGGCGTGGCGCGTGCAGTAGACCGAGCCCATGTAGTTCACCTGCATCAGGCGCTCGAGGATCGACATGTCCTCGATGTCCTCGAAGCGCGCCCACATCGTCATGCCGGCGTTGTTCACGAGCGTGTCGACGCGTCCGAACGCCGCGACCGTCCGCTCGACCATCGCCTTGCAGTCGGCCTCGACGGCGACGTCGGTGCGGATCACCTCGGCCTTCGCGCCGAGCGCGCGGCATTCGGTGGCCACCTTCTCGAGCGCCGGTACCTCGCGCGCTGCGAGCATGAGGCTCGAACCTTTCGCGGCCAGTTGCCGCGCGAGCTCCGCGCCGATGCCCTTCGAGGCACCTGTGATGATGACGACGTTGTCTTTCATAGAGGGTGTGCAAGATAGAGGGGTCAGACCACTCTATCGCAAGGGCCGCGATAGAGTGGTCTGACCCCTCTATCTTTCTGTCTCCGGATCGGGGATGTGGTTGAAGGCGATGTGCAGGCCGCCGCGGTCGCGCGCCTTGTGCGCCGAGGCGAAGTACACGGCCTGGCGGCCGAAGCGCACGTTGAGCTTGTCGAGCGTGGCGTAGAGGGCCTTCGATTTGTCCTCGGACGCGAAGAGCGAGCCGGTGTGCTTGGCCTCCGTCACGAGGTCCGAGAACGCCATGCCGACCTGGAGGATCGTGCGGCGCGTGGGAGGGCGCTGCGACCAGAGTTTCTCGAGCACGTGGAGGAAGGACATCGTGTCCTGCGTGTCCACGAGCTTCATGTCCGCGTCCCAGCGCGCGCCGTCGAGGTACTTCACGCCGATCGACATGCGCGCGGCGTAGAGGTCCGCCTTGCGAAGCCGCATCGCGGCCTTCTGGATGAGGCGATCGAGCACCGCATAGGCATCGGTGGGATTGCGCTTCTCCGGGCCGAGCACGCTCGAGTGCGAGATCGAGCCGGTTTCGCTTTCGCGCTCGTGCATCGCCTCGCCGCGCAGGCGGTCGTACATGATCTCGCCGCCGATGCCGCCCCAGATCGCGCGCAGCTCGTCGCGCGAGCGGGCACAGAGATCCTGCACGGTCTTCAGGCCCTTCTCATGCAGGCGCTTCTCCATCTGCTTGCCGACACCGGAGAGCGCGCGCACCGGAAGATGAAACAGCCGATCGGGCAACTCCGCCTTCTCGATGATCACGAGACCATCCGGCTTGACCATGTCGGAAGCCGTCTTCGCGATGAACGTATTGGGCCCGATGCCGATGGAAGTGCGCAGGCATTCGCCGATCTCGGTCGTGAGCTTCGCCTTCACATCCGCAGCGATCTTCAGCGCGCGCGCCGGTTCCCGCCAGCGGCCGGTGAGCTCGCAATCCATTTCATCGATCGAGAGCACGGCACGCACGGGCACGACGGAATCCACGACGGCGACCGCGCGGTGGTGGAAGTCGATGTAGATCTCGTGACGCGCGACGACGAATTCAATCTGCGGGCAGAGCTTCCTCGCGTCGGCGACCTTTGTGCCGGTCTTCACGCCGAAGGTCTTGGCTTCCACGCTCGCGGCGATGCACACGGTCGTGTCCGCGAGCATCGGCACCACGCCCAGCGGCTTGCCGCGCAGCCGCGGCTCGACCTGCTGCTCGACCGAGGCGAAGTACGAGTTGAAATCGACGAGGAGCGAACGAAGCGTCAATGCGCCGCGGCGGAGGGGCGGTCCGTCGCCTCCATGAACTTGCGCCGGAATTCGAGCGGATCGGCGATGCCGGGCATGGGTGCCACCGACGAGCCCGCGCCCGAGATGAAGAGCGTCCCGTAGTTGAGCATCCGCCCCCAGAAGCCCTGCTCGACGCGCAGCGCTTCCACCTTGTCGAGATTGATCTCGACCGTGTGGCGCTTGATGAAGCCGAACTTCGCGATCACGCGCTTGTTGGTGATCGCGATCTCCGTGGTACGCGAGCGGATCCACGCATCGATGAGGAAGTAGAGGCCCACGACGATCACGAGCAGCAGGATGCCCAGCAGCACGCGCGGAAACAGCGTCCACCACGAGATGCGGCCGCGATGGATGATCGTTTCGCCGGCGATCAGGGAGTCGTCGATATAGGACATGTCAGTCTCCGAGGTCGGTGGCGTCGAGGAAGAGGGCAACCAACGCTTCGAGGCCGCGTGCATCCTCGGCATCGAAGCGCGCGGGGGTAGGGCTGTCGAGATCGAGCACGCCGAGCACGCGCCCGCCGGCGATCACCGGCACGACGACTTCGCTCCGCGAGGCACTGTCGCAGGCGATGTGGCCGGGAAAGGCGTGGACGTCGGGGACGACGATCGTGCGCTTTTCCTTCGCCGCCGTGCCGCACACGCCGCGCCCGAGCGCGATGCGCACGCACGCGGGCTTGCCCTGGAAGGGCCCGAGCACCAGCTCGCCGCCCTTCATCCAGTAGAAACCGGCCCAGTTGAGGTCGGGCAGCGCGTGGAAGATCAGCGCGGAAAGATTTGCCGAATTCGCGAGGAAATCGCGCTCACCCGTGAGCAGCCCCGCGGCCTGCTCGTGGAGATGGCCATAGAGGGAGGACTTGCTGCCGGTGGGAGCCTGGGCGACGGTGAACATGGTGCCGCAATCTTACCGCTTCACGTCCTCGGCCTTGATCTCGCGGATGCCCTTGATGTCGGCCTTGCCGCGCGGATCGGGCGCATCGAGCGCGGTGTGCACCGACCGCCCGATCTGGTTCACGACTTCCTTCGCGAGGATGTCCTTCGCGATGTTCACCGAAAGATCCATGGTTCCCGACTGCGGGTCGAACATCTTCTGGTGCTCGAAGGCTTCCTGGCGGTCGATGACCGTGAGCGAAACCGGGTCGAGCGTGATGACGGCGATGTTGGAATAGGGCGCGATGAAGAAGTTTGCCTGGATGTCCTCGCCAGTGGGCGTCTTCACGTCGGCGCCGTCGGGCGGCGTGAAGGCCATGGCGCAGTACTTGGGATTGCTCGAGCAATTGGGCTGCAGGACGACGCCGAAGCCTTCGAGACGGGTGGGCATGTCGTCCTTCTTGAGCACGCGATATGCGGGCAGTGCCACGAGTACGCGATGCCACTTGTTTCGCTCCGGCATGTCCCTGAGCGCCTTCACGACTCTCGCAAGGAGGTAGTCCTGATGATCACGCACGCCCACCTTGGAAGGAACGTGCCCCGACACCGACAGCAGCACCTGCTTCGCATCGGGTTCCTTGGCGGCGAGCGCTTCAGCAAGGCCCACGAGGGCAATCTTGTTGAACGTGCCCTGCGGCGCTTCGACCGTCTCGCGCCGATAGGCGTCCACGCGCGCACTGGCCACGCGGTAGCTCGGCGGCGGCTCGTAGACGAAATTGAACCGATCGGAGAAGGCGGCCACGAGGCCGTACGTCTTGGGCGGCGCAGGGTCGGCCGCAAGGGCGTTGCAGGCGGCGATACAGGCGAGAACCAGCAGGGTACGCATGCCTGCAGTGTATGCCCAAAAAAGAACCCCGCGCCCCCTGCGGCGCGGGGCCGCGAACACCGCGGAAGGCCCCAATCTAACGGCCGGGTCGAGGTCGCGGCGGCGGATTTCGCGAAGGCGTTACAGGGGGTTTCAGCGCGCGGTCCCCGAGGCGTCCGGCGCGTATAATTCCTTCACTCCCACGCACGCATTTCCCCATGTCCCCCCTCATTCGCGTTGCCGGCGCCGCCCTCGCGTTCGCCGCTCTTTCCCTGATGGCACAGACGATGGATCCCAAGGCAGCAACGCCGCCCACCGCGGCGAAGAAACCCAAGGTCATGACCAAGTTCGGCGACCGCCGTGTCGACGACTATTTCTGGCTGCGCGAGAAGACCAATCCCGAGGTCATCGACTACCTCAAGGCCGAGAACGCGTATGGCGCGGCCGTGATGAAGCCGCTCGAGGGCTTCCGCGAGAAGGTCTACAAGGAGATCCTCGGCCGCATCAAGGAAACCGACGAGAGCGTTCCCTATCGCAACAAGGGCTACTGGTACTACCAGCGCGAAGTCGAGGGCAAGCAGTACCCGATCCACTGCCGCCGCAAGGGCTCGATGGAGGCACCTGAGGAAATCATCCTCGACGTGAACGCGCTCGCCGAGGGCAAGAAGTTCACCTCGGTCGGCCTCATGGAAGTGAGCCCCGACGGCACGAAGCTCGCGTACACGGTGGATTTCACCGGCTTTCGCCAGTACACGCTGAACACGAAGGACCTCGTTACGGGCGCGCAGGGCAGCGAGAAGATCGAGCGCGTGACCTCGATGTCGTGGGCCGCGGACAACAAGACGATCTTCTACGTCGAGGAGCACCCCGAGACCAAGCGCAGCTATCGCCTGCATCGCCACCTGCTCGGCGTCGACGGCTCGGACCTCGTGTTCGAGGAGAAGGACGAAGTCTTCGACATCGAGGTGGGCGAGACCCGCAGCGAGAAGTTCCTCGTGATGTCGGCCAGCGCCAAGGACACGACGGAAGTGCGCGTTCTGCCCTCGGGCGACCCGCGCGGCGAGTGGCAGCTCATCGAGAAGAGGAAGAGCGGCCACGAGTACTTCGTCTCGCACCACGATGACGACTTCTACATCCGCACCAACGACAAGGGCCGCAACTATCGCCTCGTGAAGGCGCCGGTCGCAACACCCGGGCAGAAGCACTGGAAGCAGCTGATCGCCGCACGCAAGCTCGTGATGCTCGAGAGCGCGGACATGTTCAAGGACTTCTGGGTCCTCACTGAGCGCGACAACGGCCTGCTGAAGCTGCGCATCACCGACTTCAAGACCGGCAACCACCACTACATCGACGTGCCCGAGCAGGTGTACTCGACCTACGGCGGCACGAACGCGGAGTACGAGACCGGCACGTTCCGCTTCATCTACGAGAGCCTCGTCACGCCCAAGAGCTGGTACGACTACGACGTCACCGCGCGTTCCCGCAAGCTCCTCAAGCAGCAGCCGGTGCTCGGCGGCTACGACCCGTCGCTCTATGCGTCGGAAGCGGTGGTGGCGACGGCGAAGGACGGCACGAAGATCCCGATGTCGATCGTCTACAAGAAGTCGCTCCGGAAGAGCACCCCGCAGCCGATGCTGCTCTACGGGTACGGCTCGTACGGGATCTCGATGGATCCCTGGTTCCGCTCGTCGCGCGTGTCCCTGCTCGACCGCGGAATGATCTTCGCCATCGCCCACATCCGCGGCGGCGGCGATCGCGGCCGCACCTGGTACGACGACGGCAAGCTCATGAAGAAGAAGAACACCTTCTCGGACTTCGTCACGTGCGCCGAGCATCTCGTGGCCAAGGGCTACACCGCACCTGACCGCCTGGTGATCCAGGGCGGCAGCGCCGGCGGCCTGCTCATGGGCGCGGTCACCAACCTGCGGCCCGACCTCTTCAAGGCCGTGGTCACGCAAGTGCCGTTCGTGGACGTGATGAACACGATGCTCGATGCGTCGCTGCCCCTCACGGTCCAGGAATATCTCGAGTGGGGCAACCCCAACACCGAGAAGGCCTACAAGTACATGCGCTCGTACTCGCCGTACGACAACCTGAAGAAGGGCGCGTATCCGGCGATGCTGGTCGAGACCTCGCTCAACGACAGCCAGGTGATGTACTGGGAGCCGGCGAAGTACGTCGCGAAGCTGCGCACGCTCAAGACCGACAACAACGCGCTGGTGTTGAAGACCATCCTCGAGGCGGGCCACGGCGGTGCGTCGGGTCGCTACGACGCGCTGAAGGAGCTCGCGTTCACGTACGCGTTCGTGCTCGACCAGCTCGGGCTTGCGCAGTGAGGGCGTGAGCAACCTCCAACTCTTCGCCGCGTGCGTCGCCATCTGGAGCACCACGTGGCTCGCGATCACCTACCAGCTGGGGGTGGTCGCGCCCGAGGCCAGTGTCGCGTACCGCTTCGGCCTCGCCTCGCTCATGTTGTTCGGCTGGTGCTGGATGCGCGGGCTTTCGCTGCGCTTCAGCGGCCGCGTGCATGCGTGGATCGCGCTGCAGGGCGTGCTCATGTTCAGCGCGAGCTACATCTTCGTGTACTACGCCGAGGAGCACGTGGTGTCGGGTCTCGTGGCCGTGGGCTTTTCCGCCACACCGCTCATCAGCATGCTCGGCATGCGCGTGGCCTTCGGCACGCCGATCACGCAGCGCATGACCATCGGCTCGATCCTCGGGATCGTCGGCATCACGCTCGTTTACTGGCCGGAGTTCGGCAAGTTCCAGGGTGACCGCAACTCGGCGCTGGGCGTGATCTTCACCGTCGTCGCCGTGACGCTGTCGATGCTGGGAAGCCTCGTCGCCAACCGCAACCAGAACGAGAAGATCAACATCTGGCCGACCATGGCGTGGGGCATGCTCTACGGCACCGCGTGCTCGATCGCGTGGACGCTCGTCGCGGGCAAGGAGTTCGCCTTCGTGACGACGCCGGCCTACGTGCTGTCGCTGCTCTACCTGGCCGTGTTCGGAACGATCCTCGCGTTCGGCTCGTACCTCACGCTTCTCGGGCGCATCGGCGCGGCGCGCTCGGGTTTCATCGGCGTCATGGTGCCGGTGCTGGCTCTCGTGATCTCGTCGGTCTTCGAGGGCTTCCACTGGCAGCTGCTCACATTCGCGGGCGTGCTCGTGTGCATCGCGGGCAACGCGATCATCCTTCGCCGCTTCGAGGCGCCGCGTCCCGCGGCGAAGACCGCATGAAGAGAATTCTCGCGCTCGTCGCTTTCGCGTTGGTCTTCTCCGGTGCTCAAGCCGCGGAGCCGAAAGACCAACTGCGCCTGTATCCGGTGAAAGGCTGGGGCGCACTTGCGTTGCGCGTGCCCTGGGACTGGAAGCAGAAGGTCGACGACGACGCGCAATTCCCGACGTTCTCGCTGCGGCCGATCAAGGGACAGGACTTTTCCTTGAACATCCTCGCGCTCCCGGCCAAGCGGCGTTGCCGCGTGCCCTGCGACATCGACTCATTGCGCTTCATGGCCGGCAACAAGGCACGCGAGCTGAAGCCCCAATCGCTCGAGCCCGAGATCAAGCTCGACCTCCTCAAAGGCAAGGAGGCGCAGGGCTATTACTTCTCCGTGACCGACCGCGCGCCCAAGAAGGGCGAGTTCAAGTTCCTCACGATGGGCTACCTGGCGGTCGGCGAACTGGTGGTCGAGTTCCGCATCCTCGTGAACGACAACCAGGAAGACGCGGTGAAGGCCGCGCTCGAGGTGCTCGCCGGCGCGCGCGAAGTGAAGCTGCCGCCCGAAAAGCCCGCGCCACCCAAGGCCATGCCCGACAAGGTGCCGGAGAAGAAGTCGTAGGCATCGCGCCATGATGATCCGGCTTCGCAATCATCGCCGCATCCAGATCGCCGTCGGGCTGTCCCTGCTGGCGCACGCGGCGCTGCTCGCGATTCCGATGCGCGAGCAGATCAAGATGAGCGAGTCCCTGAGCTCGGAAGTGTATGGGCCGATCACCGTGCGCATCGCGCCCGCCGCGCCCAAGAAACCGCCCACCGCCGAGCAGCAGCCCGCACCGGAGCCGCCCAAGCCTGAGCCCACGCCCCAGCCGCCGCGGCCGCCGGTCGTCGCGTCGCGCAAGCCTTCGCCGGACGCTCCGAAGATTCCCGAGCCGCCGCCCACACCGACGCGTGAACCACCGCGCGAACCCCAGCCGCCCATGGACATGCAAGCGTTGGTCGAAGCGCGCCGCGCGCGCCGCATGGCCACGCGGCCGCTGGGCCCCGGGCCCGATACCAATCCCCCGCCGCCCGACAATGCGCAGCTCGCGCTCAATCGCAATATCCAGTCGCTGCAGCGCGGCGAGGGCGGACCGGGCGGCGTCTTCCAGATCCTGCGCATGGGGCCGCGCACGGCGGAGTTCGCGTTCAATGGCTGGCGGCCCAATGCGAGCAAGGGTTGGCGCGAGGTGATCGAGGTCGACGCGGGCACCGGCGGCAACGTGGAGCTCGCGGTGATTCGCCGGATGATCCAGCTCATCCGCACGCACTACCAGGGCGACTTCAACTGGGAATCGCACCGCATGGGACGGGTGATCGTGCTCTCCGCGCGCCCCGAGGATACCGAGGGGCTCGAGGACTTCATGATGCGCGAGTTCTTTGGAACGCCTGTACTCAAAACCACGCGCTGAGCGGTTTACCCCGGCTAGAATCCCCCCATTCCGGCGCACGGAGTTGCGGGATGGCTGACGAAGAACAACAGGTATCGATCAAGGTCTGGGACGGGCCCGTTCGCGTCGTCCATTGGGCCATGGTCCTGCTGTTCGTCGTGCAAGTGGTCAGCGGCAAGATGGGCGGCGACATGATGCCGCTGCACGTCTTCTCCGGCTACGCGATGATCGTCCTGGTCGTCTTCCGGTTGATCTGGGGCTTCGTCGGCAGCACGCACGCGCGCTTCGCGAGCTTCATCGCCGGCCCGGCGGCCACCCTGCGCTTCGCAAGGCGATTGTTCTCGCGCCAAGCCGTGCCGCAGGTCGGCCACAACCCGCTGGGTGGCTGGAGCGTGATCGCGATGCTCCTGTCGCTCGCGCTGCAGGTGGCGTCGGGCTTGTTCGCGAACGATGGCGCCGCGGTCGAAGGTCCCCTGGCTTCCCTCGTGTCGTTCGAGGTCTCGACGGTGCTGTCGGAGTTCCATCGCTGGAACCTCAAGCTGTTGCTCGTGCTCTCGGCCATCCACGTCGGCGCGGTGTTCTTTCACTTGTTCGTGAAAAGGGACAACGTCCTCGGCGCGATGTTTACCGGCGTGAGGCGCGTCCCGCCCTCGGTCGTGCGCGAGCGGCGGGTGGCGCTGCGCGACAGCCCCCGGCGCCGGGCCGCCTCGCGGGAGGCCGAATCGGCCTATTTCCCCGGCCCCTGGCGAGGCGTGTGGGTCCTGGCGGTGACGCTGGCCCTCGTCTACCTCCTCGTGCGGTGAATATGACAACGGCAATAGATTAGCCCCGACTTATGTGACACAGTTCATAAGGTCCCTGTAAGACAGCGGGCTACCCTCGGTCCGCAGTTCAAATACCTATAAAGGGGTTGCCGTGCGCATCGGGGAGTGGTTCCTTCTACTGGCGATTGGCCTGTTGGCCGGCCCATCCGCGCTGGCGGTGCCGCCGGAAGCCAAGTACGTCGGGGAGAAAACCTGCATCAAGTGCCACGACGTGGAGGCCAAACACTTTGGCCACACCGAGCACGCGAAGATCTTCCGCCAGAACCCCAAGAACGCGCTCGAAGGCCGTGTCTGCGAGGCCTGCCATGGCCCCGGCTCGCTCCATGCGGAGCGCGGCAACGAGAAGAACCGCGACTACCTGACCGGCTTCACGCGCGAGTGGGGCACGCCGGTCGCACAGCAGAACGCCGCGTGCGAGAGCTGCCACAAGGGTGGCCAGCGCCTGCACTGGGCGGGCTCGATGCACGACACCAACAAGCTCGCCTGCTCCGACTGCCACAACGCGATGGCGCGTTTCTCCGCCAGCGGCCTGTTGCGCAGCACGAGCATCTCCGAGACCTGCCAGACCTGCCACACGCAGCAGCGCGCCGAATTCCGCAAGCGTTCGCACATGCCCGTCCCCGAAGGGAAGATGAGCTGCGTGGATTGCCACGCGCCGCACGGGTCGGCGACCAAGCCGCTGCTGAAGGCCGATAGCGTCAACGAGACCTGCTACTCCTGCCACGCCGAGAAGCGCGGTCCGTTGCTCTGGGAGCACGCGCCAGTCCGGGAGAATTGCCTCAGCTGCCACAACGCGCATGGCTCGAACCACGACAAGCTGCTCGTTGCGGCGCGGCCCTACCTCTGCCAGCAGTGCCACACGTCTCCCGGGGGACACGCCGGACAGTTCTTCGGCGCCGACCGCACGGCCCAGAATGCCACGCAAGGCGGAGCGCAGAGCCCGCGCATCGTCGGCCGCACCTGCCAGAACTGCCATTCGCAAGTCCACGGCAGCAACCATCCGTCCGGCGCGCGGTTCCAGCGCTGAGCGGAGACGATCATGAAATCGCACGCGCGCCTGTACGCCTCGTTGTTCTCCTGCGTGGTGCTCGCCCAGTGGGCCGCGCCGGCCCAGGCGAGCGCGGGTTGCCTCGTGCAAGGCAACGCACTCAATCCTTCGGGCGTGAATCCGTCGACCGTGGGCAACTGGATGGACGAGGAAGGCCTGGGCACGCGCATTCCCGCGGCGCGGGCGCCGAGCGGCCAGTTCTACAACATTCCGCTCTCGCCGCGCGAGGAAGCCGAGGCGGCGGCGAAGGGCGAAGCCGGCTGGAAGGGATGGGGATACGCCGAGCTGGGCGGCCTCGCCGTCAGCGGTGACGAGCGCAGCCAGGGATTCCGCAACTACAAGGATCTCAAGAGCGGCGCGTACCTGAACAGCTTCGCCGTGACCGGCGAGGACAAGGCCAACGCGCGCTATGTCGAGGCCATCGGCGGCGGCGTGGGCATGCTCGACCAGTTCTATTGCCTGCAGTTCGGCCGCTACAACGACTGGAAGGTGTCCGCGTTTTACGACAGCCTGCCGCAGGTATTCACCACGACATACCGGTCCCTGTGGAGCGGAGCGGGCACCGGCAACCTGACGCTGAACGGGCTCACGCCGGGTGGCTCGGCCAGTGCCGCGACCACGCAGACGAATATTCGCAATGCGCTCGCGACCACGGAGAACTCGGAGCTCGAAGTCGTGCGCAAGACCGCGGGCGTGCGGTTCGACATGAATCTCACCGATGCCTGGAAGATCTACGCGAGCTTCGTGAACGAGAAGCGCCAGGGCGCGCGGCCTTTCGGCGCCGTATTCGGAGGCGGCGGTGGCGGCGGCAACATGGAAGTCGCCGAATCCATCGACTACGACACGCACAATTTCGCCGCCGGCCTGCAGTTCAGCGATTCGGTGAGCAGCTTCAACTTCAGCGCCACGGCGTCGTTCTTCCGCAACGACATCGACGCGATGACGTTCCAGAACCCGCTGTACATCACCCTGAACGGCATCACCGGCCTGAATCCGGGCAGCTTCACGCAGGGCCGCATCGACCTGGCGCCCGATAACGAGCACTACAACATCAAGGGTGAATACGCGCGCGCGTTCCCCAACTTCTACAAGGGCAAGCTCACCGCGACCGTGGCGCTCGGAACGATGCGCCAGAACGACAAGCTGGTGACGCCGACCGAATACTCGCTCTCCGGGGGCACGGTGACCGCGGGCGGCCGCTCGCTCGCCAATGTCTGGAATACCCCGGGCGCATTGAGCCGCGACTCCGCCGACGCGCGGATCGACACGCTGCTCGCCGACCTGGGCCTCGTGCTCAAGCCCGTGAGCGGGCTCGACGTCAACGGCAAGCTGCGCTACTACGAAACCCGCAATTCGATGCAGTACCAGTCGTGCAATCCGCTGACCGGCCAATGGGGCCGATTGCTCAACGATGGCAGCGGCTTGTCGCTGGTGACGGCCAACACGACGGCCGGGGTCAATCCCGCGGGAACGTCGGCTAACGCGTACAACGCCGTGGGCTGCAACCTCGATGCCGCGCGCGCGCTCAATCTCTCGCCGGCTTCCGGCAACGTTCCGATCGCGAGCGTTCCCTTCGACTACCAGCAGTTCAATGCGAGCCTGTCGGGCGACTATCGCCTCGGCAAGGCCTCGAGCCTCAACGCCACCCTCGAACGCGAGACCTTCAACCGCGAGTTCCGCGAGCGCGACGAAACGTGGGAAGACCGGTTCAAGCTTGGGTTTGTCGATCGCGGCACGATCGACGGCATGATCCGGCTCTCCTACGAATTCGCGCGCCGCCGCGGCGGCGAGTACGACCCCAACCCCTACGAGGCGTTCTACAGCGCGAGCCTCGGTCCGGTTCCCTCGGCCAATGCGGTGGCGATGCCGAGCTGGCTTCATTCGATCAACCAGTTCCGCGCCTTCGACCTGGCCGACCGCAACCAGAACGTCCTGAACGCGCGGGTCAACTACGCGTTCCACGAAGTCCTGGAAGGTGCGGTGACGCTGCAGGCGAAGGATGCGGAGTTCCCCGGCCAACTGGGCCGCACGGGCCACCAGAAGTCGAATTCCGCGACGGTCGACATGAGCTACCAGGCCGGCTCGACCGCGGTGGTCTACGGCTACTACACGTACCAGCGTTCGGCGATGGAGCAGGCGGGCGTCCAGCCCAACAGCTGCACGCTCAACAACACCTATTACTTCTACAGCAATGGCCAGGTCCTGATGACGGTGCGGGGCGCCCCGGCGCCGGTCGTCCCGGCGGGCCTCACGCTGGTCTCGACGCAGAACGTGACGGCAGCCAACTGGAGCAGCCTGTGCGGAGCGGCTTCGCCCACCAGCCCGCTGTTTCCCGACAGCCGCGGCTGGGACGTGGCGTCGAAGGATCGCAACCACGTGATCGGCGCCGGCGTGAAGTACGACTTCGGCAAGGTCCGGCTGGACACGAACTTCACGCGCACGCTCGGGCGCACGCAAATCAACTACACGTACAACGGCGCGGCGCTCGACATGACGCCCGTGCAGGCGGCCCTGGCCGGCGGCGGTCCTTCGGATCTTTCGTTCGCCCAGAACATCTTCGACGCGAGCGTGCTGGTCCCGATCAACAAGAACCTGACGATGCGCTTCCTGGTTCGCTACGAGACCGGCAAGACGCGCGACTGGCACTACGACGGCGTCGCGACCAACCCGATGCCGGCCAACAACGCCTTGTACCTCGATGCCGGCCCGCAGGACTACCGCGCGACGGTGGTCGGCGTGTTGTTCCAGGTGGCCCTGTGAACTGGCTCGCGAACAGCATTCGCAACAAGATCCTCGCGGTGTTCCTGCTGGGCATCGCGATGGTTGTCGCGGGTGCGCTCTACGGTTTCTGGGCGGCGCGCAGCGGGCTTGCGACGGTCGCGCGGGTCAACGACACGCTGATCGCGCAGGCGATCGAGCTGCAGTCCGTCGAGGCGACCTTCAAGGAACAACTCCAGACGTGGATGACCGTGCTGGTGCGCGGGCACGACGCGTCGGCGATGGACAAGACGCTCAAGCAATTCACGTTCCGCGAACGCGAAGTGCGCCGCAGCGCGCAGAAGCTGCGCGAGACGATCGAACTCCCGGCCGCACGCGACCTGCTCGACAAATTCGTCGCTGCACACACGGCCATGGGCACCAAGTACCGCGCGGCGCTCGACGCCGGCAAGGCCTCCTTCGACCCGCGCAAGATCGATGCGGAAGTGAAGGGTGCCGAGACCGCACCGGCCGAAATGCTCGAAGAGCTCGTGAAGCTCGTGCGCGATGAAGGCCAGGTGGCCGTCGCCAACGCGCGCCAGGAAGCCACGCGGCGCCTCGTGGTGAGCCTCGCCGTGATCGGGGTGGCCACGCTCGTCGCTTTGTTCGCCTGCGCGCTGCTGATCATGCGCACCGTCGTCACGCCGCTCGCACGCGCGGTCAGCGTTGTCGACCGCGTTGCCGCGGGGGACCTCACGGTCCACGTCGAGACGAAGTCGGGTGACGAGACGGGCCGGCTGCTGCAGGGCTTGCGCACGATGCGCGATGGCCTCGCCACGGCCGTGTCCGCAATCCGTCGCTCTGCCGAAGGCGTAGGCACGGCTTCGAAGGACATCGCCACGGGCCACGCGGAACTCTCGAGCCGCACCGAACAGCAGGCCGCGAGCCTGGAGGAAACCGCTTCCTCGATGGAAGAGCTCGCCGCCACCGTGAAGCAGAACACCGAGAGTGCGCGCCAGGCCAACGTGCTCGCGTCGGGCACCTCCGATACGGCGGCCCGCGGCGGCAAGGCGATGGCAAACGTGGCCGGGACGATGAACGGCATCTCCGAGGCTTCGCGCAAGATCGGCGACATCGTCGGCGTGATCGACAGCATCGCATTCCAGACCAACATCCTCGCGCTGAACGCGGCGGTCGAAGCGGCGCGTGCGGGCGAAGAAGGCCGCGGGTTCGCCGTGGTCGCCTCGGAAGTGCGTGCGCTTGCTCAGCGCAGCGCCACGGCGGCCAAGGAAATCCGCGACGTGATCCAGAAGTCGGCCAACAAGGTCGGCGAAGGCACGGGCCTCGTCGAAACCGCCGGCGACACGATGCAGGAGATCGTGGTGTCGGTGCGCCGCGTGACCGAAGTGATGGCCGAGATCTCCGCGGCGAGCCGCGAACAGCTCAACGGCATCGAGCAGGTGAGCGGCGCGGTGGCGCAGATGGATCGCGTCGTGCAGGAGAACGCCGCGCTGGTCGCGGAAGCGGCCGCGGCGGCGCAGAGCCTCGCCGACCAGGCCGATCACCTTTTGTCCACCGTGGCGCACTTCAAGCTCGACAGCGCGAACGAAGCCATCGCCGAAGCCTCGCCCGTCCGAGTGGTGTCCCGTTCGCAGATGCGCCGGGAAATGCTGGGCTCAGTGTCCACGCGCGTCAGGAGTTTGCCCCAATGAACAAATACATGACCCGCGCACTTCTCGTGCTCCTGTCCGGCGCGGCAATCGCCATCCCGATGGAAGCGTTCGCGGCCGATGGCGCCACCATCGCCGACCAGCAGTGCGCCCAGTGCCATGGAAAGAACGGCGCGAGCACCGACGCATCCGTCCCGATCATCGGCGGCTATTCGGCCAAGTACATCGTCGAGAGCATGAAGAGCTTCAAGAAGAAGCTGCGCACCTGTGCCGAAGTGACTGTGCTGTCGGGTCCGAAGAAGGGCACGAAGTCGGACATGTGCAAGGTCGTCGCCGATCTGAGCGATGCGGACTCCGAAGCGGTCGCGAAGTACCTCGCGTCCCAGAAATTCGTGCCGGCGAAGCAACCGTACGACGCTGCCAAGGCCGCGAAGGGCGTGGCCGTGTACAAGCTGCGCTGCGAAAAATGCCACGAGAACGGCGGCAGCTCGCCCGACGAAGACAACGGCATCCTGGCCGGGCAGTGGATGGGCTACATCCGCGAGCAGATCGCCGGGTTCCGTTCCGGCAAGCGCCCGCGCGACGACAAGATGATGCAGCGGCTCGACAAGGTGACGAAGGAAGACGAAGAAGCGCTCCTGCATTACTTCGCGAAGGGGCAGTAGCGACCTCGCAGGTCACGGAACCAAAACCGCGGCGCAATGTCGCGGTCGTGTCACGAAAAATCCGCGCGGGCTGTGCTTTAATGCGCACGCGCTGAGGCGATCCACCGCTCCTACAACGAGATCGCCCGGAAGCCCAATCAGGGAGTACCCATGACACGAATCGTGCGAGCGCTTTCCGCGCTCCTGCTGTGCCTTGCCGCCGCCGGCGCGCAAGCTTCTCTCTGGTATGGCGATACGCAAGGACTGCATCGCGTCGCGACCGGAACCAATACCACGGACGTGAACGCCGCCGCTGCCGAGCCTGCGGCGATCGCGATCGACCCCACCGACGGTTCGGTGTGGTCGGTGTCGCGAACGCGCGTCTCGAAGTTTTCCAAGGACGGCGTGCTCGTCTTCAGTCGCACGCTCGCTTCGTATGCCGACAATATCGGGCAGGGGCGCAGCGTCGCCGTGAACGCCAACGACGCGACCCTCTGGGTCGGTGGCGAGCGGCGCGTACTGCGTCTCGCGCGCGACGGCTCGCTCATGGCGGTCCTGCAAGGCGGGGGATCGACCGACCTGAAGATCGCGCAGGACGATTCGCTCTGGGTGCTCGACGAGGATCGCGACGCGTTGCGGCACTACAACTACGACGCCTCATTCATCGAGCGCGTGAACCTCGGCGGGGCTTCGCGCCGCGCCCGCTTTCTCGCGGTCGACGATGCGCGCGGCTTCCTCTGGCTCGCCGGCGACGGCGTGCTGATCCAGCGCGACATCATTAACCCCTCGCTGGTCCTTCGCAGGGTCGAGGTGTCGCACGACGTGAACGCCATCTCGCTCGACCCCGAGCGCGGCGAGCTGTGGGTCCTCGGCAACAACTCGTTCCACGGCTATCGCGCCGACGGCACGCGCTTCAAGTCCGAGAATCTCGGCAACGACGGCGTGAACGATCCTGGCGCACTCGTCTTCGACTTCGACACGCAGGACGTGTGGATCGGCCACCGCCGGGGCGTGTCGCGCTTCACGCGCACCGGCGACCGCATCGCCACGCTTCCCGCCGGCGAGACGGGCACGATCGCCGTCGCGCGCCAGGCGATGTATTTCACCCCCCTGATCTTTCCCAACTCGTTCTTCGAAGGGCCCCCGAAGGGCACGCGGCCGGAGATCGCGTTCCTCTATTTGGCGGAATGCTCGACGAACGCCTGCCCGTTCCCGCCGGAGTTCTACGCGAGTTTTTCCATCATCGCGGACCTCGACGGCGTGGACATCAGCTCCGGGTTCGTCTTCGATCCGACCACTGGCGAGACGCGCTACACCCCCACGTCGCCGCTCTCGGAGGGGAACCACAGGGTCACGGCGCGGGCCATCGACGCCGACGGACGCTCTTCGAGGACGAAGACGCTCTCGTTCACGATCGATACCACCGGTCCCGCGCTGGTGGCGCTCTCGCCGCCCAACGGCGCACGCATCACGACGCTGCCGTTCACCGTGAGCGGGTCCTTCGATCCTTCCGCGGTCGCGGTGGGCTTCACGGGCGCGGCCACAACGACCGGCAATGCGTTCTCCTTCCAGGTCTCGTCGCTCGCGATCGGCCCCAACGCGCTATTGCTGGGCGCCCTCGACGAGCTCGGCAACCAGACGACCGTCAACCTCACGTACACGTACGACCCGCCCAATGCGCCGCCTACCGTCGCCATTACGGCGCCGACGCCAGGCCAGGTATTCACGACGGCTCCCGCAACCTTCACGGTGTCCGCGGACGCGTCCGATCCGGACAACGGGGTCGCGTTCGTCGAGTTCTTCCGCAACAACGTGTCGATCGGGAAGAAGTCCGTCATTCCCTACCAGGTCGATGCCGTCGACGTTCCGCCGGGGAACCACATCCTGTATGCGCGCGTCACGGACAACCGCGGCCTCGTGCGCCAATCGGCCTCGGTCGCCGTGCGCGTCAACGCGCCGCCGACGGTCACCCTTGTCGAGCCCGCGAACGGTGCGACCGTGTGGGGCGGGTTCGTGCTTCGCGCCACGATGAGCGATGCCGATGGATCGGTGCGTCAGTACGAGATCCTTCAGGATGGCCTCGCGATCGTGGTGAGCCCGTACCGAGGTCCGGAGATCACTGCAGGGCTCGGGTTTCCAGGCACCCACACCTACGCCGTGCGCGTGATCGACAACGAGGGCGCGCAGACCACGACGCCCGCGGTGACGGTGACGGGATTGCCGACGAGCTTGCACTATGTGTCGCCGACGCCCGGCGGGACCGTTATCGCGGGTGACGTGCTGGTGACGGGGACGTTCCAGGGGCCACCCACCACGTCGATCGTGGTCAACGGCGTGTCCGCGACGCTCGTCTTCGACGCGAACGGTGGAGGCACTTTCTCCGCGACGATTCCGTTGTTATCGGTCGGCAGCCGGACGATCGAAGCCTTCATGAGTTCACCGGATCTCGCGTTCCCCTTCGGTGTCGGGATCCAGGTGAATGTGATACCCCAGCCGCCCCAGCCGCCGACCGGAGGGGCCGGGGGCGGGTGAACTGCCCTAGGGGGCCTTGCGCTCGCGATAGAGCGCGAGGCCCTTCGCTGCGTCCTTGCGCACCTTCCACTTGAGGGGCGCGAACCATCCCAGCGCCTGGCCCATGGGCCCCAGCGCCTGGCCCGCCCACTTCCAGAACGAGAAGTTGTCGTAGTGGCGCACGATCTTCCCGTTGCGGAACGCGAACATCGCGGACACGTTGTTCACGACCGGGCGGCCCGTGCGGCTGAAGGTATAGCGCGCGGTCCAGCGGGCACGGCCGCCATCGTCCCCGGCCGCGGCTTCGTCGAGCGTCACCTGCAGGTCGGCGGCCCGCGATAGCAGCATCCGCCACATGTCGCCCGCCTCCTGCCCCTGGAGCTTCGGGAACACGGGGTCCGAAAAGAAGACGTTGCCGTCATAGCAGCGGGCCATGGCTTCGGCGTCGCGGCGGGCAAAGGCGGCGTAGAACTCGCGGATCAGGGTCTCATGGGGGTGCATGGCGCTCCCGCGGGCGAATTGACACTCGTCAAGGTAGGGGATTTTCGGACCTTCCTATACTGCCGCAAAACCAGGAGGTCATTCCCCATGCTTTCGGATATCGAGATCGCCCAAAAGGCGAAAGTAAAACCTATTGCCGAAATTGCGAAGAAGCTCGGCATTCCCGAGTCGGCGATGGTGCCCTACGGCCATACCAAGGCGAAGATCGCGCTCGACTACATCGACACGCTGAAGTCCAAGCCGGACGGCAAGCTCATCCTCGTCACGGCGATCAGCCCCACGCCCGCGGGCGAGGGCAAGACCACCACGACGGTGGGCCTGGGCGACGCGCTCAACCACATCGGCAAGAAGGCGATCGTCTGCCTGCGTGAACCGTCCCTTGGCCCGGTGTTCGGGATGAAGGGTGGCGCGGCCGGCGGCGGGTATGCGCAGGTCGTCCCGATGGAGGACATCAACCTCCACTTCACCGGCGACTTCGGTGCGATCCAGCTCGCCAATAATTTGCTGGCGGCGATGATCGACAACCACATCAACCACGGCAACGAGCTCAACTTCGACGTCCGCCGCATCGCGTGGAAGCGCGTGCTGGACATGAACGACCGCGCGCTGCGCCAGATCACGGTGGCCCTCGGCGGTCCCGCGAACGGCTTCCCGCGCGAGGACGGCTTCGACATCGTCGTCGCCTCCGAAGTGATGGCGATCTTCTGCCTGTCCACGTCGTTGAAGGACTTGAAGGAGCGCCTCGGGAACATCGTCTGCGGCTACACCAAGGACAAGGAACAAAAGCCCATCCTCGCCAAGGACCTGAAGACCCACGGCGCGATGGCGGCCCTGCTCAAGGACGCGCTGGCGCCGAACCTCGTGCAGACGCTCGAGCATTCGCCGGCCTTCATCCACGGCGGCCCGTTCGCCAACATCGCCCACGGCTGCAACTCGGTGCTCGCCACGCAGACGGCGCTGAAGCTCGGCGACTACGTCGTGACGGAAGCGGGCTTCGGCGCGGACCTCGGTGCCGAGAAGTTCATCGACATCAAGTGCCGCAAGGCCGGGCTCAAGCCCGCGGCGGTGGTGCTCGTCGCGACGATCCGCGCGCTCAAGTACCACGGCGGCATCGAGGTGAAGGAGCTCTCGAAGGGCGAGAACCTCGAGGCGCTCGCCAAGGGCATCACGAACATCGAGCGCCACGTGAACAACATCCGCAACAACTACGGCCTGCCGTGCGTGGTGGCGATCAACCATCGCACCGAGGACACGGATGCCGAGGTGAAGCTGCTGCAGGACAAGCTCGCCCACCACGGTGCGAAGGTCATCCTCGCGCGCCACTGGGCCGAGGGCGGCAAGGGCGCGGTCGACGTCGCGAAGGAAGTCGTGCGCCTGTGCGAAGAGCCGAACGACTTCAAGTTCGTCTACGACGAGCAGCTGCCGCTCTGGGACAAGATGAAGGCGATCGCCACCAAGATCTACGGCGCCTCCGACATCACCGCGGATTCCAAGATCCGCGCGCAGATCAAGAAGCTCCAGGAAGGCGGCTACGGCCACTATCCGATCTGTGTCGCGAAGACGCAGTACAGCTTCTCGACGGACGCGGCGCTGCGCGGTGCTCCTTCAGGCCATGTCGTGAACATCCGTGAAGTGCGGCTTGCCGCCGGCGCGGAATTCATCGTGCTGGTGTGCGGCGACATCATGACGATGCCGGGCCTGCCGAAGGTGCCGTCGGCCTGTTCGATCGACATCGACGACACGGGGAAGATTACCGGTCTGTTCTAGACCGGCACGCGAATCCGCGGCCGGAAGCGCCGCGACCAAGAACCCGCCCCGCAAGGGCGGGTTTTTCTTTTTCCGTCACTTCCTGCCGGGCTGCGGCAACCTCCGGCGTGCGGAATATTCCCGGTGCGGCTGCAAGAGGGGAGCCCGTATAATCCGCAAACCATGAATCCGGCCTAGGCGCATGCAAGCGATCGGCAAGTACCAGGTGATTCGCGAGCTCGGCCGGGGCGCCTCGGGGAAGGTGTATCTCGCCGAGGACCCGTTCGCCAAGCGCCAGGTCGCGATCAAGGTCGCGTTCCCGGATGCGCTCAAGCACTCCGAGGACGGCGCGTTCTACCGCAGCATGTTCATGAACGAGGCTGCGCTCGCCGGCAAGCTGAACCACCCCCACATCGTCCAGATCTTCGACGCCGTCGTCGAGGACCAGTACAGCTACATCGTGATGGAGTTCGTCGAGGGCGGGACCCTCGAGAAGTTCTGCATCGCCGAGCAGCTGCTCGAGCCGCGCGAGATCGCGGAAATCACGTTCAAGTGCGTGCGCGCGCTCGCCTTCGCGCAGACGCTGGGCCTCACGCACCGCGACCTGAAGCCGGGCAACATCCTCCACAGCGACGGCACCGACATCAAGATCGCGGACTTCGGCGCCTCGATCAACAAGATTTCCGACCGCACGATCATCACGAACGTCGGCTCACCCGCGTACATGTCTCCCGAGCTGGTCACGGGGCAGGCGCAGGCTTCGCACAACTCCGACATCTACGCGCTGGGCGTGGTGATGTATTACCTCCTGGCGGGGCGCCTGCCGTTTGCCGGCGCCAACACGATGAGCGTGATCTACCAGATCGTGAACACCGATCCGGAGCCGCCCTCCACGCACCGCCAGGGCATCACGCCCGAGATCGACAAGATCGTCATGAAGGCGATGGCGCGGGATCCGGCGGCGCGCTTCGCCACCTGGGAAGAGTTCGGCGCAGCGCTCGCCGAGACGTGGAAGCACGAGGCGGCCAACGAGAAGCGCGACCAGTCGGACACCGAGCGCTTCAGCCTCGCGCGCACGCTGCCGTTCTTCCGTGAATTTCCCGAGAACGAGCTCTGGGAAGTGCTGCGCATCAGCAAGTGGGCGAAGTTCAAGCCCGACACCGCCCTCATCAAGGAAGGCGACCACGGCGATTCGTTCTTCATCCTCGCCGGCGGCTACGTGCGCGTCACGCGCGGCAAGCGCACGCTCAACGTGCTCACCGCGGGCGACTGCTTCGGGGAAATGAGCTACCTCGCGCAGAAGAAGGTCGCGCCGCATCGCTCGGCGACGGTGACGACCACTTCCGACTGCATCGTGATCAAGATCCGCGCCGAAGACCTGCGCGCGGCATCGCTGAGCTGCCGCCGCCTCTTCGACGAGCGCTTCCTCAACACGCTGGTCGACCGCCTCGAGAACGCCAACGAGCAGCTGTCGGTGATGTCCTGAAAATAGAGGGGTCAGACCACTCTATCGCGGGTTACGGGCAGCGATAGAGTGGTCTGACCCCTCTATTTTCCGAGGATGTAGAAGGCGAAGAAGGTCGCGATCATCAGGAAGGCGATGACGACCTTGGCCACCGCCGCGAACAGCAATCCGAGCCACGTTCCCAGCCCGACCTTGCCCGCCTGGTCGAGCTTGCGCCGGGCGATGTACTCGCCCGCGACCGCCCCCACGAACGGGCCGAGGATCAGGCCGGCGATCCCGAAAAAGAGACCCACCAGGGCCCCGATCGTCGCCCCCACGAGGGCGAGCGGGCTGGCTCCCGCGCGCTTCGCGCCCAGCAGGGACCCGAGGAAGTCCACCAGGAAGGACAGCGCCGCGAGGAGGCCGATGATCGAGAGGCCGACCGCGCCCACGCGGGCAAAATCCTCCGTCCAGGCGGCCAGGAACAGCCCGGCGAAGACGAGGAGAATCCCCGGAAGGAGCGGCAAAACGGTTCCCGCCAGTCCGACAAGGACGAGGACGCCCGCCAAGAGGAGAAGTAGGGTGGATTCCATCGAGAGAATATGAAGTCCGGTGTAGGACATGTCCGACTTCCCACCCGGCTGGCGCATTGTAACGTCGGCCATTGCCCCCCATAGCGTGGAAGCCCTTTCCCTATGAAAACCAAGGTAACTGAGCGCCGGCGCGCCCCGGACGACCAGACGGCGGCACAGCAGATGGCTGTGCTCCTGGCAGCCCTGACTGCCCTCAAGAAGGGAGACGGCAGTTTCCGCCTCCCCGACGACTGGGAAGGAACCGCCGGCAAGGTCGCCGACGTCTATCGCGACCTGCAGGAAATGAGCCTGCGGATGACCGACGAGCTGGTGACGCTGAGCCGCAAGGTCGGCCGCGAAGGCAAGCTGCGGCACCGGGCCTCGCTGGGTGACGCGCGCGGTTTCTGGAAGACCAAGATCGACAGCGTGAACCTGCTCATCGACGACCTCGTGCTGCCCACCGCGGAAACCTCGCGCGTGATCGGCGCGGTCGCGCAGGGCGACCTCTCGCAGTCGATGGCCCTCGAGTTCGAAGGCCAGACGCTGCAGGGCGAGTTCCTGAAGCAGGCCAAGACGATCAACAAGATGGTGGACCAGCTCGGTTCCTTCGCGTCGGAAGTGACGCGGGTGGCGCGCGAGGTGGGCACGGAAGGCAAGCTCGGCGGCCAGGCGCGCGTGAAGGGTGTGGCGGGCACGTGGAAGGATTTGACGGACAACGTGAACTCGATGGCCTCGAACCTCACGGGCCAGGTGCGGAACATCGCCGAAGTGAGTACCGCCGTCGCGCGGGGCGACTTGTCGAAGAAGATCACGGTCGACGTGAAGGGCGAGTTCCTCGAGCTCAAGAACACGATCAACACGATGGTGGACCAGCTGCGGTCCTTCGGTTCGGAAGTGTCGCGCGTGGCGCGCGAGGTGGGCACGGAAGGCAAGCTCGGCGGCCAGGCGCGAGTCGAAGGGGTCTCGGGCACGTGGAAGGACTTGACCGACTCCGTGAACTTCATGGCCGGCAACCTCACTTCACAGGTGCGAAACATCGCCGAAGTGACGACGGCCGTGGCGCGCGGCGACCTCTCGAAGAAGATCACCGTGGATGTGCGCGGCGAGATCCTCGAGGTGAAGAACACAGTGAACACGATGGTGGACCAGCTCTCGTCGTTCGCGTCGGAAGTGACGCGGGTGGCGCGCGAGGTGGGCACCGAAGGCAAGCTCGGCGGCCAGGCGCGAGTCGAGGGTGTCTCGGGTACGTGGAAGGACTTGACCGACTCCGTGAACTTCATGGCCGGCAACCTCACGTCTCAGGTGCGGAACATCGCCGAAGTGACGACGGCCGTGGCGCGGGGCGACCTCTCGAAGAAGATCACCGTGGACGTGCGCGGCGAGATCCTCGAGGTGAAGAACACGGTGAACACGATGGTGGACCAGCTCTCGTCGTTCGCGTCGGAAGTGACGCGGGTGGCGCGCGAGGTGGGCACGGACGGCAAGCTCGGCGGCCAGGCGCAGGTGCGCGGCGTGTCGGGCACGTGGAAGGACTTGACCGAGTCGGTGAACTTCATGGCCGGCAACCTCACGTCCCAGGTGCGCAACATCGCCGACGTGACGACGGCCGTGGCGCGCGGCGACCTCTCGAAGAAGATCACCGTGGACGTGAAGGGTGAAATTCTCGAGGTGAAGAACACGGTGAACACGATGGTGGACCAGCTCTCGTCGTTCGCCGCGGAAGTGACGCGGGTGGCGCGCGAGGTGGGCACGGACGGCAAGCTCGGCGGCCAGGCGCGCGTGAAGGGTGTCGCGGGCACGTGGAAGGACTTGACCGACAACGTGAACTCGATGGCTTCGAACCTGACCGGTCAGGTTCGCAACATCGCGGAAGTGACGACGGCCGTGGCGCGAGGCGACCTGTCCAAGAAGGTGACGGTGGACGTGAAGGGCGAAATCGCCGAGCTGAAGAACACGGTGAACACGATGGTGGACCAGCTCTCGACCTTCGCCGCGGAAGTGACGCGGATGGCGCGCGAGGTGGGCACGGAAGGCAAGCTCGGCGGCCAGGCGTGGGTGAAGGGCGTGGCCGGCACGTGGAAGGACTTGACCGACTCCGTGAACTCGATGGCCGGCAACTTGACGTCCCAGGTGCGCAACGTCGCGGAAGTGACGACGGCCGTGGCGCGCGGCGACTTGTCCAAGAAGATCACGGTGGACGTGAAGGGCGAGTTCCTCGAGCTGAAGGACACGATCAACACGATGGTGGACCAGCTGCGTTCGTTCGGCTCGGAAGTGACGCGGGTGGCGCGCGAAGTGGGCACGGAAGGCCAGCTCGGCGGCCAGGCGCGAGTCGAAGGCGTGTCGGGCACGTGGAAGGATTTGACCGACAACGTGAACTTCATGGCCGGCAACTTGACGGGCCAGGTGCGAGGCATCGCGAAGGTGGTGACCGCGGTCGCGAACGGCGACCTGAAGCAGAAACTCACGGTGGAAGCGAAGGGCGAGATCGCGGCGCTGGCGAGCACCATCAACAGCATGACGGACACGCTCGCGACGTTCGCCGAACAGGTGACGGGTGTCGCGCGCGAGGTGGGCGTTGAAGGCAAGCTCGGCGGCCAGGCGAAGGTGCCGGGTGCGGCGGGCACGTGGAAGGACTTGACCGAGAACGTGAACCAGCTCGCGGCCAACCTCACGGGCCAGGTGCGCGCGATCGCGCAGGTGGCTACCGCCGTGACGCAGGGTGACTTGACGCGATCGATCACGGTGGAGGCGCAAGGCGAAGTGGCTGCGCTGAAGGACACCATCAACGAGATGATCCGCAACCTCAAGGACACCACGCAGAAGAACACCGAGCAGGACTGGCTGAAGACCAACCTCGCGAAGTTCAGCCGGATGCTCCAGGGCCAGAAGAACCTCAACACCGTGGGCAGCCTGATCCTTTCGGAGCTCGCCCCCGTGGTCGCCGCGCAGGTCGCGCGCTTCTACGTTCTCGATACATCGTTCGAACAGCCGCAGCTGCGCCTCCTCGCCTCGTACGGCGCGGAAGGCCAGAAGGTCCACGGCCGCCGCCTGTCGCTGGGCGAAGGTCTCGTGGGCCAGGTCGCGATCGACAAGCGCAAGAGCCTCGTGGTCAACGTGCCCGAGGGTTACCTCGATGTCTCGTCGGGTGTGGGCGCTGCGGCGCCGCGCAACGTGCTCGTGCTGCCGGTCGTGTTCGAAGGCCAGGTGAAGGGCGTGCTCGAGCTGGGCTCCTTCGAGCGCTTCCCCGAGACGCACCAGGCGTTCCTCGAGCAGTTGATGGAATCGATCGGCATCGTGATCAACACGATCGAAGCCAACATGCGCACGGAGGACCTCCTCACGCAGTCGCAGTCGCTCGCGCAGGAGCTCGGTTCGCGCCAGGACGAACTGCAGAATACGAACCAGGAGCTGCAGGAGAAGGCGCAGCTGCTCGCCCACCAGAACCAGGAGGTGGAGCGCAAGAACGCGGAAGTCGAACAGGCCCGCCAGGACCTCGAGGAAAAGGCGCGCCAGCTCGCCCTCACCTCGAAGTACAAGTCGGAGTTCCTCGCGAACATGTCGCACGAGTTGCGCACGCCGTTGAACTCGCTGCTGATCCTCTCCGACCAGCTTTGCGCGAACCCGTCGGGCAACCTCACGGGCAAGCAGGTGGAGTTCGCGAAGACGATCCATTCGTCGGGCAACGACCTGCTGACGCTCATCAACGACATCCTCGACCTCTCGAAGATCGAGTCGGGCACGGTCGCGGTGGATGTGGGCGAGCTGCGCCTCGACGAGCTGCGCCGCTACGTGGAGCGCACGTTCCGGCACGTCGCCGAATCGAAGAAGCTCGACTTCTTCATCCGCAACGACGCGCAGTTGCCGCCGAGCATGTCCACGGACGCGAAGCGCCTGCAGCAGATCATCAAGAACCTGCTCTCCAACGCGTTCAAGTTCACGCACCGCGGCCAGGTGGCGCTCTCGATCGAGCCCGTGCATTCGGGCTGGGATCCGGACAACGAGGACCTCAACCGCGCGCCCGGCGTGATCGCCTTCACCGTGCGCGACACCGGCATCGGCATCCCGCCCGAGAAGCAGCTCATCATCTTCGAGGCGTTCCAGCAGGCCGATGGTTCGACGAGCCGCAAGTACGGCGGCACGGGCCTGGGTCTCGCGATCAGCCGCGAGCTCTCGCGCCTCCTGGGCGGCGAAATCCGCCTGACGAGCGCGCCGGGCGAGGGCAGCGCCTTCACGCTGTACCTGCCGGAGCGCTATTCGCTGCCGCGGTCCCGCAAGGGTCCGAACGAGGCGGCAGCCGTCGCGCATGCGGCGATCCTTGCCGCGCGCAGCGCGCCGCTGCCGGTGGTCGCTCGCACTGACGCACCCGCCGCCGTAGCGACCGAAGTGGCTGCCGAGGTGAACGTCGCATCCGACGATCGCGATTCAATCACCCCGGGCGATTCGGTGCTGCTCATCGTCGAGAACGACCTCGCGTTCGCGAACGTGCTCCTCGACGCGGCGCGCGAGCGCGGCTTCAAGGGGCTGGTGACTACGCTCGGCGCAGCAGCGCTCGGCCTCGCGCGCGAATACCACCCGTCGGCCGTGACGCTCGATATCTTCCTCTCCGACATCCAGGGCTGGCGCGTGCTCGATCGCCTCAAGGGCGACATCGAAACGCGCCACATTCCGGTGTGCGTCATCTCCACGGAAGAGGCGCGTGAACGCGCGCTGCAATCGGGCGCGCTGCACTTCCTGGCGAAGCCGCTGCAGAGCCGCGAGATCGTCGATCGGCTGCTCGACAGCATCAAGGCCTACGCGTCGCGCGACGTGAAGAACCTCCTCGTGGTGCAACCCGATCGCGCCAAGCTCGACAGCGTGGTGGGCTACCTCGAGCAGGCGAGCGACGTGAAGGTCACGGGCGCTCGCGATTCCGCATCGGCGCTCAAGGCGCTGCGCGCCGGCGGCGTGGACTGCATGGTGCTCGACCCCGAAGTGCCGGGCCTCACGCCCGAGGCGCTGATCGAGGAGGCGCGCACGCACGCGCAACCCGTGCCGATCATCGTCCACTCGGAGGAGGGGCGCGAGCTGCGCGATGAAGCGGTGTGGCAGCAACTGTCGCGCACCAGCCCGCTGTGCTGGGTTCACACGATCGACCGGCTGCTCGACCAGACCACGGTGTATCTGCACCGCGACGCGAGCCGCCTGCCGCAGGACCAGCGCGGCGCGCTCGAGGGGATCTACCAGTCCAACCGCTGGCTCGCGGGCCGCAAGGTACTGGTGGTCGACGACGACATGCGCAACATCTTCGCGCTCTCGACGGTGCTCGAGGACTACGATATGCGCATCCTCACCGCCGACAACGGCCGCGACGCGATCGAGATCGTGCAGAGCGAACCGGACATCGACGTGGTGCTGATGGATATCATGATGCCGGAGATGGATGGCCTGGAGACCATGCGCGAGATCCGCAAGCTTCCCGCCGGGCGCGACCTGCCGATGATCGCGGTGACCGCGAAGGCGATGAAGGGTGACCGCCAGCGCTGCCTGGAAGCGGGCGCGTGGGACTACCTGTCGAAGCCCGTCGAGACGCAGCAATTGCTCGCGACGTTGCGCGCATGGTTGAAGCCGTGACCGACCACCCGCCCGGTTCGGCCGCGATCCTCGCGGTCGACGACCGTCCCGACAAGATCCTCGTCCTGCGGACGGTCCTCGAGGAGCTGGGGCAGGAGGTCGTCTCCGTGAGCTCGGGCCAGGAAGCGCTCAAGGAAATCCTCGAGCGCGACTTCGCCGTGATCCTGCTCGACATCAACATGCCGGGCCTGGATGGCTTCGAGACCGCGGAGCTCATCCGCAAGCGCAAGCGTTCGGCGCACACGCCGATCATCTTCATGACGGCGTACGCGGACGAGATGCACGCGATCCGCGCCTACAAGCTGGGCGCCGTGGACTTCATCCTCACGCCGTTCGCGCCGGAAGTGCTGCGCGCCAAGGTGCGGGTGTTCGTCGAGCTGCACCTCATGGCCGAGGCCGTGCGCAACGCCGCCGACCAGCGCGTGGCGCTCGCTCGTGAGCAAGCCCTGCGCGGTGCCGCGGAGGAAGCGGTGCGCCGCTCGGCATTCCTGGCCGAAGGCGGACGCCTGCTCGCGAGCTCGCTCGAAGCCGAGATGCTCGCCCGGGACTTCGTGCACTTCGCGGTGCCTTACCTCGGCAGCCTCGCGCTGCTCGCACTCGTGGACGACCAGGGGCGCATCATGCGCACCGAAGTCGCCTGGAGCGATCCGGAAATGACGACCGGGCGCAAGGCGCGCTCGGTGTTGCGAGTGCTCGATGCGCCGTTCGAGGAAACGATCGCGCGCGCGCTCGAATCGGGCAAGTCCGAGGTCGCCACGACGGCGATCGGCGAGGACGGCCTCCACATCGAACGCATCGAGGGCGGCACGCAGGAAGCGCTCGCGATGTCGTTCCGGCCGCAGGCGATCGTTGTCCATCCGTTGCGCGCGCGCGGACGCACGCTCGGAGCACTGGCGATCGCACTCGCGCCGCCCCGCGCGCGCTTCAGCGCCGCCGAGCTGGCACTGGGCGACGACATCGCCGGCCGCGTCGCGATCGCGATCGACAACGCGATGCTCTATCGCCAGGTCCGCGACAACGACCGGCGCAAGGACGAATTCCTCGCGATGCTCGCCCACGAGCTGCGCAGCCCGCTTGCTCCCATCCGCAACGCGATCGAAGTCATGCGCGCAATGGGCCCGAGCGAGGAGCGCTGGCCCTGGGCGCGCGACATCATCGACCGCCAGTCCAAGCAGCTCGTGCGGCTGGTGGATGACCTGCTCGACGTATCGCGCATCACCAGCGGGAAGATCCAGCTGCGCACCGAGGACGTCGATGTCGCCTCCGTGCTGCAGTCGGCCGTCGAAACCAGCCGGCCGCTGATCGAGGAGCGCCGCCACGAGCTCGCGATGACGTTGCCCGACCGGCCGCTCGCGGTGCGCGGCGATGCGGCGCGCATCGCACAGACGCTCGCGAACCTCCTGAACAACGCGGCGAAGTACACCTCGCCGGGCGGACGCATCGCGGTGAGCGCCGGGGCCGAAGGCAACGAAGTCGTCTTCAAGGTGAGCGACACGGGCCTGGGCATACCGGCTCCGATGCTCGACGGCATCTTCGATCTCTTTTCGCAGCTCGATCACTCGCTCGACCGCTCGCAAGGGGGCCTGGGCATCGGCCTCACGCTGGTGAAGCGTCTTGTGGAAGCGCAGGGCGGCACCGTGGGCGCGAAGAGCGAGGGGCTCAACTGCGGTTCGGAGTTCTCGATTCGTTTGCCCCTCTCGGCGGGCGTGCCGCGCGCGCAGCAGGCCTCGAAGTCGTCGGCACCGACGCCCCGGAGGCGCATCCTCGTCGTCGAGGATCACGCGGACACGGCGCAGACGCTCGCGACCCTGGTGGCGCTCGACGGCCACGAGGTGCGCGCGGTCCACGATGGGCCCGCCGCGCTGGAGATGGCGCCCGGCTACCTTCCCGAAGTCATCCTCATCGACATCGGGCTGCCGGGCATGGACGGATTCGAAGTCGCGCGCCGCATGCGAGCGCTCGCGCAAACGCGCGCGAGCTTGCTGGTGGCGGTGACGGGTTACGGGCAGGAGCGCGACCGGCGCATGGCGCTGGCTGCGGGCTTCGACGAACATCTCGTGAAGCCGGTGAATGTGCAGGCGCTGTGTGCGGTCATCCGCGAGAAGCGCCATGCCGCGGAGGTGACATGAGTGAATTGGAAGCTGTGCTCCGCGACGCGCTGCGCGTGCGGCTGCTCCGGCGGATGGGTCATGCCATCCAGCACGACCTCAAGGCGCCGGTGCAGGGAATCTCGTGGTCGCTGGACCTCGCGCAACGCGCGGCGTCGAAACCGGAAGTCGATGACGCGACGCGCGAGCAGATCAACAAGGCCGTGGCCATGGCGAGGCGCGAGCTTGCCCGCCTCGAGCGCAATGCGCGCGGCTTGCTCGCCGATATCGGCGTGATCGATGAAGAACATGAGGCCTTCGACCTCGGCGAGCTGGTGAGCGAGCTCGCTCGCCACTTCGTCACGGAGGCGGCGATGCGCGAGCTGCAGCTCGTGATCGCGGTGCCCGACAGCCCCGTGCCGGTCCAGGGGCCGCGGACCGACGTGGCCCAGGCGATCCTCGTTTGCCTGGTGAATGCGCTCGACGCGCTGCCCAGCGGCGGGCGTGCCGAGCTCATCGTGCGATTCGACGGCGATGAGGCCACGGTGGAGATCCTGGACGACGCGCCCACGGGTGCGGCCGCCACCGAGTACTCGCTGTCCGTGCTGGGAACGCGAATCGCGCACAAAGCCCTGGGGGCGTGTGGCGGGCGTCTTCACATCGAGGAGCGCGCACGCCCCTGGCGCCGGTCGACCTGCGTGCGGCTGCCGCTCGCGTCGGCGCCGTTACTCGCCGCGCGGCCGCAAGCGGTCGAACAGGCCCTCTAGGGTCGCGGCATCGATCGGTTTTTCGTAATAGTCGTCGATACCGACTTCGAGGCACCGGTCGCGGTGCACCGCGCTGCTGAAGCCTGATAGACCAACCAGTCGGACGGTTGCGAAGGACGGATCGTCGCGCAACCGCTTCGCGACTTCATAGCCGCTCACGTCGGGCAATCGCAGGTCGAGCAGGATGAGGTCGGGACGCTTCTCCATGGCCACGCTGATCGCACCCGCGCCGTCATGGGCGACGAAGGTTTCGTGGCCCATGCTCGAGAGCAGCATCGCCAATATCTCGGCGCCGTCCACGCTGTCGTCGACAATCAGAACGCGCCAACCTCCGGCCATTTCCCCTCCCCAGTGAGCCCCGGGGCCTATGCTATCTTGAATCGCATGACGGTCAACCGGAATGCAGCGAAACGCGACGAAGTGGTCGGCGCCCTTTCGCGCGTGCTCGCGCGCGAGGCGCTGCTCGCCGAGCGCGAGGAGCTCATGCCCTACGAGTGCGACGGGCTCTCCGCGTATCGCGCGACACCCCTGGCCGCAGCGCTCCCCGCGAACGAAAGCGAGGTGGCCGCGGTGCTCGCCGTGGCGCGGGCAACCGGAACGCCGGTCGTGGCGCGCGGCTCCGGCACGGGGCTTTCCGGGGGCGCCTTGCCCCTGGCCGATGGCATCCTCCTGTCGCTCGCGAAGTTCAGCGCCGTCGTCGCGATCGACGCGCTCGCGCGCACGGCGCGCGTGCAGCCGGGCGTTCGCAACCTGCGCATCTCGGAATCGGTGGCGCACCTGGGCCTCTACTACGCGCCCGATCCGTCGAGCCAGATCGCCTGTTCCATCGGCGGAAACGTCGCCGAGAATTCCGGCGGCGTGCATTGCCTCAAGTACGGCCTCACGGTGCACAACATCCTCAAGGTCCGCGCGATGACGATCGATGGCGACGTCGTGGACTTCGGTTCGGCCGCGCTCGATTCGCCGGGCTACGACCTGCTCGCCCTCATCACCGGCTCCGAGGGACTGCTCGCGCTCACGCTCGAAGTCACCGTGAAGCTGCTGCCGCGTCCCGAGCTCGCACAAGTGGTCATGGCTTCCTTCCCGAGCGTCGAAGCCGCGGGCAATGCCGTGGCCAACGTCATCGGTGCGGGCATCGTGCCCGCGGGGCTCGAGCTGATGGACAAGCTCGCCACGAGCGCCGTCGAGGACTATGTGCACGCCGGCTACGACCTCGACGCCGAGGCGATCCTCCTGTGCGAATCCGACGGCTCGCGCGAGGAAGTGGCCGACGAGATCGCGCGGATGATCGCCGTGATGCAAGCCGCGGGCGCAACACGCGTCGCCGTTTCCGCCGACGAGCGCGAACGGCTGAAGTACTGGTCGGGGCGCAAGGCCGCGTTCCCGGCCGTGGGGCGCATTTCGCCCGACTACTACTGCATCGATGGCTCCATCCCGCGCGCGGCGCTGGCGAAGGTGCTGGGGCGCATCGAGGAACTGTCGAAGCATTACGGCCTGCGCTGCGCGAACGTATTCCACGCGGGCGACGGCAACCTGCATCCGCTGATCCTCTACGACGCGAACATCCCGGGCGAGCTGGAAAAGACCGAGGAGTTCGCCGGGGAAATCCTCGAGCTCTCGATCGCCGTGGGCGGCACCATCACGGGCGAGCATGGCGTGGGCGTGGAGAAGATCAACCAGATGTGCCTGCAGTTCAAGCCGCAGGAGCTCGCGCAGTTCCACGCCGTGAAGGCCGCGTTCGATCCGCAGGGACTGCTGAATCCGGGCAAGGCCGTGCCGACGCTGCATCGCTGCGCGGAGCATGGCGCGATGCGGGTGTCGCGCGGCGCGCTGCCCTTTCCCGACCTGCCGCGCTTCTGATGCGCTCGGAACTCGCGCGCGCCCTCGCTTCGGTGGTTCCGCCGCCGACCGTCCTCGACGACGAGGAGAGCCTGCGGCCCTTCGAGACCGATGCCTTCATCATGCGGCGCGCGCTGCCGCTGCTCGCCGCGATTCCCGATAGTGAAGCGCAAGTGCCCGGGATCATTCGCGCCTGCCGCGAGCGCGGCGTGCCCGTCGTGACGCGAGGCGCGGGTACCGGGATTTCCGGCGGCGCGATTCCGCACGAGCAAGGCGCGCTCCTGGTGATGGCCCGGATGCGGAACATCCTTTCCGTGGACGCACTTGCGCGCACCGCGGTCGTCGAACCCGGCGTTCGCAATCTCGCCGTGTCGGAAGCCGCGGCGCCGCATGGTTTGTTCTACGCGCCCGATCCATCGAGCCAGTCGGTGTGCTCGATCGGCGGCAACGTCGCGGAGAATTCGGGCGGCGTGCATTGCCTCAAGTACGGATTCACCACGCAGAACATCTGCGCGCTTCGTGCCTACGATGGCACGGGTGAACGCCTCGACCTGGGCTCCGAAGCGCTCGATGCCCCGGGCTACGACCTGATGGCGCTGATGACCGGCAGCGAAGGCAACCTGGGCGTGATCACGCGCATCACCGTGCGCCTCGTGCCGCTGCCCGAAGCGACGGAAACGCTGCTCGCGACATTCCCCTCGGTGCGCGCGGCCGCGGAAGCCGTCGGCGAGATCATCGGCGCGGGCATCATTCCCGCGGCGCTGGAGATGATGGACCGCATCGTGATCGATGCCTGCGAGCAGTTCATGGGCCTCGGTTTTCCGAAGGATGGCGAAGCTTTGCTGCTCGTGGAAGTCGATGGCGGCCGCGAGGATGTGGACGATGCGTTCGCGCGCCTGCGCTCGATTCTCGAGACGTGCGGCGCCATCGAGATTCGCGCCGCGAACGACGAACGTGAACGTGCGGAACTGTGGCGCGCGCGCAAGGGCGCCTTCACCGCGCTCGCCAATATCCACCCCGATTACTACACGATCGACGGAACCATCCCGCGCCGCTGCCTGGCCGACGTGCTCGATCGCACGGTCGCCCTCGCGAAGGAATACGGCCTGGTCGTGGGCAACGTGTTCCATGCGGGCGACGGCAACATCCATCCGTGCATCTTCTACGACGCATCCGTCCCGGGCGATCTCGAGAAGAGCGAAGCGCTGGGGGCGCGCGTGCTCGAGATCTGCATCGAGGTCGGCGGAACGATCACGGGCGAGCATGGCGTGGGCATCGAGAAGCTCCGCCAGATGTGCCAGCAGTTCCGCGCGCCCGAGATCGCGGCTTTCCACGCGGTGAAGCATGCGTTCGATCCCGAAGGCATCCTCAACCCGGGGAAGGCCGTGCCCACGCTCAAGCGCTGCGCCGAGTGGGGCGGGATGCACGTGCGCTCGGGGGCGATTCCGCACCCCGAGATCCCGCGGTTCTAGCCATGGATATCGCGGCCCTCGTCGAACGCGTGCGCGAAAGCGCGGAGAAGAAGCGGTGGCTCCGCATTCGCGGCGGCGGCTCCAAGGATTTCTACGGCGGGCCCCTGCAGGGGGACGTCGTCGACGTCGCGTCGTACGAGGGCATCATCGCCTACGAACCGCGCGAGCTCGTGCTCACGGTGCGCGCCGGTACGCGCCTCGCCGACGTGGAAACCGTGCTCGCCGCGGAGCGGCAGATGCTGCCGTTCGAACCGCCGCACTTCGGCGAAGCCGCGACGATCGGCGGGACGGTGGCCGCGGGATTCTCGGGTCCGCGCCGTCCCTATTCCGGTGCCGCACGCGACTTCGTCCTCGGCGCGCGCATCGTCAACGGCAAGGGCGAGGACCTCTCGTTCGGCGGGCGCGTCATCAAGAACGTCGCGGGCTACGACGTTTCGCGCCTGATGGCCGGCGCTTTGGGCACGCTGGGAATCCTCACCGAACTTTCCTTCAAGGTCCTGCCGCGTCCTTCAGTAGAGGCGACGATCGCGTTCTCGCTCGACGAAGCGAAGGCGATCGAGCAGGCCAATCGCTGGGCGGGCCTGCCGCTGCCGTTGTCGGGCGCGGCGTGGGTGGACGGCGTGCTGCGCGTGCGGTTGTCAGGCGCGCAGAGCGCTGTGAATGCCGCGCGGGCGAAGATGGGCGGTGACGAGGTAGCCGACGGCGAATCGTTCTGGCGCGACCTGCGTGAACACCGGCTCGCGTTCTTCCGCGAAGGGCAGCCGCTGTGGCGGCTCTCCGTTCCGCAGACGGCGGCGCCGATCTCGACCGCGCACCCGCAATTGATCGACTGGGGTGGCGGCCAGCGCTGGGTGAGCGGCGCACTCGACGCGGCGGACATCCGTTCGCGCGTCGAATCCGCAGGCGGGCACGCCACGCTCTTCCGCGGCGGCGACAAATCGGTGGGCGTCTTCCATCCGCTGCAGCCCGCCGTCGCGAAGATCCACGCGCGGCTCAAGGAGGCCTTCGATCCGGCCGGCATCCTCAACCGCGGACGTCTCTACGACTTCTGATGCAAACCAATCTCGCTGACTGGATCAAGGATTCGCCCCAGGGCCTCGAGGCCGACGCGATCCTGCGCAAGTGCGTGCACTGCGGCTTCTGCCTCGCGACCTGTCCGACGTACGGCCTGCTGGGCGACGAGCTCGACAGCCCGCGCGGACGCATCTACCTCATGAAGCAGATGCTCGAGGGCGCGGCCGTCACCGAAACGACGCAGATCCACCTCGATCGTTGCCTGACTTGCCGCGCGTGTGAAACGACGTGTCCCTCGGGCGTGCAGTACGGGCGCCTGGTGGATATCGGCCGCGAGCTCGTCGAGGAGAAGGTGCCGCGCGGCTTGTTCACTCGCGCCAAGCGGTGGGTGCTGCGTCATGCGTTGCTCTCGCCGACGCTCTTCGGGGCCGCGCTCGGCATGGGGCGCGCGTTCCGCGGGCTGCTGCCCGAGTCGATCGCCCGCACGGTTCCTGCCCTGCGCGAGGCGGGCGAACGCCCCGCGGTGCGGCACGCGCGGCGCATGCTCGTGCTCGAAGGCTGCGTGCAGCCGGCGATCGCGCCGTCGATCAATGCCGCCACCGCGCGCGTGCTCGACCGCCTGGGCATCTCGCTGCTCGCGACACCTGCGGCAGCCTGTTGCGGCGCCGTGTCCCATCACCTGAATGCGCAGGACGAAGCGCTCGGGTACGTGCGAGCGAACATCGACGCGTGGTGGCCGCAGGTCGAGGCGGGCGCCGAGGCGATCGTCATCACGGCGAGCGGCTGCGGGACGATGGTCGCGGAGTACGGGCACCTGCTGCGCAACGATCCGGCCTATGCCACCAAGGCGGCGCGCATCTCGGCGCTTGCAAAGGATGTCTCCGAGATCGTGGCGGCGGAGCGCGCAGCGCTGGCGAAGCTCCTTGCGGGCAAGCCCGCGCAAGCGAAGCTCGCGTTCCATTCGCCCTGCAGCCTGCAGCACGGGTTGCGCATCACGGGCGTGGTGGAGTCGATCCTGCGCGACGCGGGGTTCACGCTCACCGCGGTTCCCGATGGCCACCTGTGCTGCGGATCGGCGGGCACGTATTCGATCCTGCAGCCTGAGCTGTCGCAGCAATTGCTCGCGAACAAAGTGACCGCGCTGGAATCGGGTGCGCCGGAGATGATCGCCACGGCGAACATCGGCTGCCTCTCGCACATCGCCTCGGGATCGCAGCGGCCGGTGCGCCACTGGATCGAGATCCTCGACGATCAGTTGCGCCGGTAGAGGACCAGCACCTCGCTCTTGTCGCCGGGGCGCGATCCGCGCCAGATCTCGGTCCATCCCGGGCCGGCCGGGGCGACGCGCGAGGGCGCGGTCTGCACCATCATGATCCGGCACACGGGCGCGGCCGGACTGTCGGGCCGGAAGAAATTGAGCCCCGAGTAGTGCCCGAAGAGCGCGCGCTGCGATTCGCCGACGCCCTCGCTGATCACGCACTTGTAGCCGACCGGCAGCGCCTGGTTGAGGCTTGCGGCGAGGGGCCGGTAGCTGCGCGCATAGTCGATCGCCGGTACACCGAGCGTCATCATCAGCATCCACACCATCGTGATGCCCGCGGCCCAGTTGACGAGCGCGCGGCGCGTCGTGCGTAGCGAACGCGCGACCACTGCAAGCCAGATGAGGGTCAGCAGCGCCGCCGCGGCAAAGGGCAGGAAGCGGAACGTGTACTTGAACCCCGGTAGCTCCGCACCGATCCGGATCGCGACGGCCTCGGGGCTGCCGGTGATCGCGGCCACCCACGCGATCCAGATGAGGGCGGCCATCAGGAAGAACGTGGTGAGACCGAACCAGTCGAGCGCACTCGCCGCGCCGCGGCGCAGCGTATCGACCTCGGCCACGCCCAGCAGGGCGAGCGGCACCAGCATCGGCAAGGCGTTCACTTCGCGCGCCTCGGCGAACAGCGAGAGGCCCACGAAGAACACGAGGAACGCGACGAAGGGCAGGTGCAGGTCCGTGCGCGTCGCCAGGGTCTTGCGCGCGCGCCAGATGCTCCAGGCCGCGAGCGGCCAGGCCGGCCACGCATGCCATGGGAGCGTCTTCGCGAAGTAGACGAGATCGAGCAGGCCGGCGCGCGACCCGCGGTCCGACCAGCGCGAGGCGAGGGCGCGCGAGAGCCACATGTCGAGCAGCGCCGGATTGGCGGTGAAGAGCATGCACGGCCACAGGGCGAGGAGCGGAATCGCGCAGACGACCGCGATCGCGGCGGTGGTCGCGTAGGCGCGCGTGCGCCAGGCGCTCGAGGCGAGCGGCAGTGCGGCCATCAGCGCCGCGAGCAGGCCCAGCGAGAGGAATCCATCGCCCAGGAACGCGACGCCGAGCGCCACGCCCGTGACGACGCCGGCGATCTTTTCCTTTCGTTGCGAGAGCGCGAGTCCGTAGACACCCAGCGCGATGCCCGAAAGCCCCGCGAGGTCGGTGTTCATCTCGTGCGCGCGCAGCAGCAGGCCCAGGCAGCCGATGAAGAGCAGCACGGCGATCCGTACGCTGCGCTCGCCCATGAGCTCGCGCGCCGTGAGCCCCATGCACGTGAGCGTGATCGCCATGAACGTGCCCGCGGACAGGCGCATCGCGTCGTGCAGCGGGAGGAACCAACCGAAAAGCGTGCCGTGCAGGCCCGCGACCCAGTAGTAGAGCGGCGCCTTTTCCATCCACGGCTCGCCGGCGATGCGCGCGAGGACCCAGTGGCCCGAGCGCAGCATGTCGCTCACGATGCCGAAGACGATCGCCTCGTCGCCCTTCCACGGATCGTGGCCGACGAGGCCCGGCAGCAGCCACGCCGCGCAGACGATCAGGAAGAGCACGGCCTTCACCGGCGTGCGCGTGCCGTCGTAGGCGATGCGGCCGCTCAGGGTGTCGGAAAGACGGCTCGCGGACATGGGCTCAATTGTAGTCGTGCAAATGAAAAGGGCAGCCCGCGTGGGCTGCCCTTTCGATGCTGCGGGCGATGCCGATCAACCGGCCTTCGCGGGCGTCTTCTTCGCGTAGCGCTTGTTGAACTTGTCCACGCGGCCGGCCGTGTCCATGATCTTCTGCTTGCCCGTGTAGAACGGATGCGACTCCGCCGAGATTTCGATCTTGTAGACCGGATACTCGTTGCCGTCCTTCCACTTGATGGTCTCGGACGTCGAGACCGTCGAGCGCGTCACGAAGCCGAAATCGCAGGAAGTGTCGAGGAACACCACTTCACGATAGTTGGGATGGATGCCTGCTTTCATCGTTCTCGCCTTTCGCCGGGAGCTAATTCGGGGCCCGATCGTTGCCGGACTCCGGGAAAACACGCATTATCCAAGAAAACCCCAATGAAAGCAATGGGTTGGTAAGGGAGCGTCCATGGGACTGTTTGGCAAGCTCTTTTCCAAGGATCCGACCGCGGACTGGCCCCCTCCCGAGGGCCGGCTACCGGCTTTTGACCCCTCCACGGGCAAGTTCGGACCCCTGCGTTTCGGCGACCCCCTGGAGGCCGCCCGGGCCCTCGGCAAGCCCCTTTCCTACGAGGGCGGGACCAACATGGCCATCCTCAAGTACGCGAGCGGCGTGACGCTCGATTTCGAGGACGGCAAGTTCGTGAACCTGTGCTTCAACACCGCCCCGGAGGTTGCCGCGCATGGCGGCCAGCGCCCGGCCGTGGGCAGCGTCGGCGGCCTGCCGGTCTCGGAAGCGACGACGCCGGAAGACGCGATCGGCTGGATGGGGGAACCCGACGAGCGCGAAGAAGACGCCGACGACGACTCGATCGCCTTCACCTACCGACGCGGGAAGATCACCATCTACTTCGAATTCGAGAAGGACGTGGGGCTGTCCTTCCTCGACATCACCGCCGACGACTAATTGCCGCGCTTCATCGAATTGAAGAATTCGTCGTTGTTCTTGGTCGCGCGCAGCTTGTCGAGCAGGAATTCCGTGGCCTCGAGCTCGTCCATGCCGAAGAGGAGCTTGCGAAGCACCCACACCTTCGGGAGGATCTCCGGCGCGATCAGCAGCTCTTCGCGGCGGGTTCCCGAACGGTTCACGTTGATCGAGGGATAGACGCGCTTCTCGGACATCCGGCGATCCAGGTGGATTTCCATGTTGCCCGTGCCCTTGAACTCTTCGTAGATCACGTCGTCCATGCGCGAGCCCGTGTCGATGAGCGCCGTGGCGATGATCGTGAGCGAGCCGCCTTCCTCGACGTTGCGCGCGGCACCGAAGAAACGCTTCGGGCGCTGCAGGGCGTTGGAGTCCACGCCGCCCGTGAGCACCTTGCCGGAGGCGGGCACCACGGTGTTGTAGGCGCGGGCGAGACGCGTGATGGAGTCGAGCAGGATCACGACGTCCTTCTTGTGCTCGACCAGGCGCTTGGCCTTCTCGATCACCATTTCGGCGACCTGAACGTGGCGCGTGGCCGGTTCGTCGAACGTGGAGGCGACGACCTCGCCCTTCACGGTGCGGGTCATTTCCGTCACTTCTTCCGGGCGCTCGTCGATCAGCAGGACGATGAGGACGCACTCGGGGTAGTTCGAGATGATCGCGTGCGCCATGTGCTGCATGAGCACGGTCTTGCCGGCCTTGGGTGGCGAGATGATCAGCCCGCGCTGTCCCTTGCCGATGGGCGCCATGATGTCGATGACGCGGCCGGTGAGGTTCTCCTCGGCCTTGATGTCGCGCTCGAGCTTGAGGACTTCGTCCGGATGCAGCGGCGTGAGGTTCTCGAAGAGGATCTTGCTCTTCGCGTTCTCGGGCGGCTCGCCGTTGACCTTGTCGACCTTGACCAGCGCGAAGTAGCGCTCGCCATCCTTGGGGGTGCGGATCTCGCCTTCGATCGAATCCCCGGTGTGGAGATTGAACCGGCGGATCTGCGAGGGCGACACGTAGATGTCGTCCGGGCCCGCGAGGTACGAGGTGTCGGGCGAACGCAGGAAGCCGAAGCCGTCCTGGAGCACTTCGAGCGTGCCGTCGCCGAAGATCGCCTCGCCTTTCTTGGCGTGGCTCTTCAGCAGCGCGAAGATGAGTTCCTGCTTGCGAAGGCGGTTGGCGCCCTCGAGCTCGACGGCCATCTCGAGCAGTTCGGAGACGTGCTTAAGCTTCAATTCGGATAGGTACATGCCGCGGACCTGCTTGAGGTATGGGAGATCGCCCAAAGGGACCGCTTGGGCGCGGCGGAGAGGCTTCTAAGGGGTGGCCTGGCTGCGGAGGGATGCTGCGGGGTTCTTCTGCGAGCCGTTGCGAACGAACAGCCAGGACGGGGCGAGGTTATCTGCTTTCAGATATTGCTGTCAATGAACGCGGCGAGCTGGGACTTCGAAACGGCGCCGACCTTGGTCGCTTCGATGTTGCCGTTCTTGAAGAGCATGAGCGTCGGGATGCCGCGGATGCCGTACTTGGGCGGCGTGGCCTGGTTCTCGTCGATGTTGAGCTTCGCGATCTTCAGGCGTCCCCGGTATTCCTGCGCGATCTGGTCGAGCGCCGGGGCGATCATCTTGCAGGGGCCGCACCATTCCGCCCAGTAGTCGACCAGGACGGGGGTGTTGGACTGCAGCACTTCGGATTCGAACGTGTCGTCCGTGATGTGGACGATGGTCTCGTTCGCGGAATGCTTCGCTTCGGGTTGGCTCACGGATTGCCTCGCTTCGGGATGGGGTTGGCCGCGGTCGGTGCCTGGGCACAGGGCCAATGGATGACGGTCATTTTAGGTCAATCCCGGGGCGGGGGCAAAGCGGCGGGTTGGGGCGGCCCGGACCCGGCTGATAGAATGTCGGTCCCCGTTTTCCCGCTCTTGCCAAGGCTATTCCATGACGTACGTGGTTACCGAGTCCTGCGTGAAGTGCAAGTACACCGATTGCGTCGATGTATGCCCGGTGGATTGCTTTCGCGAGGGCCCCAACATGCTGGTCATCGATCCGGACGAGTGCATCGACTGCACGCTTTGCGTGGCCGAGTGCCCGGTCGAGGCGATCTTCGCGGAAGACGACGTCCCCGCCGACCAGAAGGACTTCACCGCGCTCAACGCCGAGCTTTCGAAGGTCTGGAAGCCCCTGGTCGAGCGCAAGCCCGCGCCCGCGGATGCGGACGCGTGGAAAGACGTGAAGGCCAAGCGCCACCTCGTCGAGAAGTAAGACCTCCGGACGATCCACCGGGACTTCGGTCCCGCTGGACGCTCCCTCCCTGTAGGAGGAAACTGGCCTTCGCCGATTCCCGGCGCACAGTCCTCCAGGGAGAAAAACCAAGATGCTCAACGTAAAGACGCTTTCCGCCGGCCTCGCGCTGGCGGCCGGGCTCGGGTTTGCCGGCAGCACGTTTGCCGAAAACGCCGCGCTCGATTTCAAGCTCGTGAACAAGACCGGCTACACGATCGAGAAGGTCTACATCAGCCCGTCCAAGAAGGACAGCTGGGGCAAGCCCATCAACGCCAAGCCGATCAAGAACGGCGACCACCTCAACGTGAAGTGGAAGGATGCGGCCAAGGCCCAGGACTATGACCTGCGGGCGGTCTACAAGGATGGCGGCGCGCCGGTCTGGAAGAGCCTCGACCCGACGACTTTCAGCACCCTCACGCTCAAGTGGGACAAGAAGGCGGACAAGACCGTTGCCGTGAAGGAGCGCTAGCCGCCCGCTTCATGCCGGCGAAAAAAAAGGGGGCTCCGGCCCCCTTTTGTTTGGCCCGCGTCATTTACACTCGCCGACGGTTCCGATAAATCCTCAAGGGATAACAAACGACAGGATCGCGACACGGGAACGCGATTCGCGGCGAGGGGGCAGGCCCAATGCAAGGTGCGGAAGGCGATGCGCGGTCCGTGCTTGCCGTTCTCGGCGGGCAGGGCGTCGCTTCTCCTGAGCAACTGCGGGTCGCGCAGGCGCTCATCGAAGTCCTCCCCATCCCCGTCTTCATCAAGAGCCGCGACGGCCGCTACCTGGGCGTGAACAAGGCCTGGGAGGAGTTCTTCGAGATCGAGCGGCAGTCCATCCTCGGCGCCACCGTCGGCGCGCTCTACCCCCAGGCTCCCGCCACTGCCGCACGCCACCAGGCGATGGACGAGGCGCTGTGGGCCATGCCCGGCAGCCAGATGTACGAGATCCCGGTGACCACGCACAGCGGAACGGTGCGCCACACCCTCTACTACAAGGCCACGTTCGCCCGCGCCGACGGCAGCATCGCCGGGCTCATCGGCACGATCGTCGACATCACCGAGCGCAAGCAGGCCGAGCAGCGCGAGGCCATCGAGAGCGCCGTGGCTCGCGAGCTGGGCAGCGGCGATCCCTTGCACGAGGCGATCCGCGGAATCATCCAGGTGATGTGCGAGCGCCTCGATTGGGTGTGCGGCTCGCGCTGGAGCCTCGACGAATCCGACAACACGCTCCATTGCATCGAGTCGTGGAGTGTTTCCGATCCGCGCATCGAGGCCTTCCTGGCCGAAAGCTCGAAGGCAACGTTCACTCCCGGAAAGAGCGGCCTCATCCGCCGCGTGCTCGCGACCGGCCAGCCGGTATGGATCGCCGACGTCACCCTGAAGCAGGATTTCCAGCGCGCCGATCTCGCGGCGCATGCCGGGCTGCGCGGCGCGTTCGCCCTCCCGGTGCTGATGGAGGACCGGGTGCTGGGCGCGATCGAGTTCTACAGCCGCGATGCGCGCGAGCCCGACCGCTGGCTGCTGCAGCTCGCCGCGAGCATCGGCCGCGAAATCGGCCTGCTCATGGCGCGGCGCACGGCCGAGGCGGCGCTGCGCGAAAGCGAAGCGCGCTTCCGCAGCCTCACCGATCTTTCCTCCGACTGGTACTGGGAGCAGGACGAGAACCTGCGCTACACGGCGGTCTCGCGCGGCGTCTACGAATCCTTCGGCCTGTTGCCCGAGGACCTCATCGGCAAGCAGCGCTGGGACGCGGAGATCGTCGGCATCTCGGCCGAGGACTGGGCGAAGCACCGCGCGGTTCTCGATGCGCGCGAGCGTTTCCAGGATCTCGAATACGGACGCAAGGATGCCGCGGGGCGCATCCACTTCATGAGCACGTCGGGGCATCCCGTCTTCGACGAGAACGGCAAGTTCAAGGGCTATCGGGGCATCGGCAAGGACATCACCGAGAGGAAGCTCCAGGAGCAGGCGCTGCGCGACGCGCACGACGAGCTCGAGATGAAGGCCCGCGAGCTCGCGCGTTCCAACGACGAGCTGCAGCAATTCGCCTACGTCGCTTCGCACGACCTGCAGGAACCGTTGCGCATGGTGTCGAGCTATACGCAGCTCATCGTGCGCCGCTACGGCGACAAGCTCGACGGCGACGCCAAGGAGTTCATGGATTTCATCGTCGATGGCGCGGCGCGCATGAAGCAGCTCATCGAGGACCTGCTCGCCTACTCGCGCGTCGGCACGCGCGGCCGCGATTTCCTGCCCATCGACAGCGGCGCGGCCCTCAAGAAGGCGCTCGGCAACGTGCGCGCGGCACAGGAAGCGAGCGGGGCCGTCGTCACGAACGACCGGATGCCCACGGTGCACGCCGACGGCGCGCAGCTCGCGCAGCTCTTCCAGAACCTGCTCGGCAACGCGATGAAGTTCCGCGCCGCGGAGCCGCCTCGCATCCACATCGCGGTCGAGGAGCGCGAGGAGGTCTGGGTGTTCACCGTGACCGACAACGGCATCGGCCTTGATCCGCAGTACGCCGACCGCATCTTCATGATGTTCCAGAGGCTTCACAACAAGGCCGAATACCCGGGCACCGGCATCGGGCTGGCGATCTGCAAGAAGATCGTCGACCGCCATGGCGGGCGCATCTGGGTGGAATCGCAACCCGGCAAGGGCAGCACGTTCGGTTTCACCCTTCCTCGCCTAGACGGAGGATCCCATTCATGACAATCAGAAGAGACGAGGCGCCACCCGTGGAAATCCTGCTCGTAGAAGACAACCCCGGAGACTACCGGCTCACGCTCGAAGCCCTGCGTGAAGGCAAGGTCTACAACAATTTGCATTGGGCGAAGGATGGCGTCGAGGCCATCGAGTTCCTCAAGCGCCGCGGCCCGCACGCCGATGCGCCGCGGCCCGACATCATCCTGCTCGATCTCAACTTGCCGAAGAAGGATGGCCGCGAGGTGCTTTCCGAGATCAAGAGCGATCCGGACCTGCGGCCGATCCCGGTCGTGATCCTCACCACCTCGAAGGCCGAGGAGGACATCCTCAAGAGCTACGACCTCAACGCGAACTGCTACGTCACCAAGCCCGTCGACCTCGACAAGTTCATCGTCGTCGTGCAGTCGATCGACCGGTTCTGGCTCACGATCGCGACCCTGCCCCCGGGAAGATGAAAGCCGAAGAGCCTGGCACGTCCGTCCTCCTGATCGAGGACAACCCCGGAGACGCTCGCCTCATCGAGGAGATGCTCTCCGAGGATCCGGCCACGCCCTTTCGGCTGCGCACGGCCGATCGGCTGCAGCGCGGGCTGGAGTTGTTGTCGCTGAAAGGCACGGAACTCGTCCTGCTCGATCTTTCGCTGCCCGACAGCCATGGCCTGGACACCTTCTCGAAGGTGTACGCGCATTCGCCGAAGGTGCCGATCATCGTGCTCTCGGGCAACGACGACCAGGCGCTCGCCCTCTACGCGGTGAAGAGCGGCGCGCAGGACTACCTCGTGAAGGGCAAGATCGATCGCGAGCTGCTGCTACGCGCGATGCAGTACTCCATCGAGCGCAAGCACTACCAGGAGGAGCTCGAGCGGCAGGCGAACTACGACGGCCTCACGGGGCTGCCCAACCGCCATCTTCTCCACGACCGCCTCAGGCAGGCGGTCTTCGCGCAGCGCAACGTGCGCTCGGTCGCGGTCGTGTTCATCGACCTCGACCACTTCAAGGTCATCAACGATTCCCTCGGCCACAACTTCGGCGACGAAGTGCTGCGCCATGTCGCCGAGCGCATCCAGTCGGCCGTGCGCGATGGCGACACCGTCGCCCGCCTCGGCGGCGACGAATTCGTGCTGATCCTCAACGACCAGACGCGCGAGGACGTGATCTTCCGCACGATGCGCCGGATCATGTCCAAGGTGAGCGAGCCCATCAACGTGGCCGATCGCGAACTGAACGTCACCTGCAGCGCGGGCATCAGCCTGTATCCGCAGGACGGGCCGGACGTGCCCACGCTCCTCAAGAACGCCGATGCGGCGATGTACCGCGCGAAATCGCAGGGCCGCAACACGTTCCAGTTCTACACGGCGGAGATGAACGAGCTCGCCAACGAGCGCCTCTCGATGGAGCAGAGCCTGCGGCGCGCGCTCGAGCGCGACGAGCTGCTGCTGCATTTCCAGCCGCGGGTGAACCTGCGCACGGGCAATGTCGACGCGGTCGAGGCGCTGGTTCGCTGGAAGCATCCGACGCGCGGCCTGATCCTGCCCGATCGCTTCATCGCGCTCGCGGAGGAGACGGGCCTCATCGTGCCGATCGGCGAGTGGGTGCTGCGCAGCGCCTGCGCGCAGGGCCAGCGCTGGCGCGAAGCGGGCTTCACGCCCATCGTGATGTCGGTGAACCTCTCGGCGCGGCAACTGTGGAACGGCGGCCTCGTGCGCATGGTCGATGACGTGCTCACCGACACCGGCATGGACGGCTTCCTCGAGCTCGAGCTCACCGAGAGCATGGTGATGCACGACGCGGAGAACGTGATCTCGGCGCTCGAAGGCCTGAAGGGCATCGGCGTGCGGCTCTCGGTGGACGACTTCGGCACCGGCTACTCGAGCCTGAGCTACCTGAAGCGCCTCCCGATCCACGCGCTCAAGATCGACGGTTCCTTCGTGCGCGACATCGATGCCTCCGGCGGGCCCGACGACGGCCTGCTCGCGCGCGCCATCATCTCGCTCGGCCACAGCCTGCACCTCAAGGTGATCGCCGAGGGCGTGGAGACGGAAGCGCAGCGCGCGTTCCTGAGGGCGCACGAGTGCGACGAGATGCAGGGCTACTTCTTCAGCAAGCCGATGCCGCCGGAGGAGTGCGAGAAAATCCTGCCGCGGACCACGCCGCGGTAGCTCAGTCGTACAGCCCGGCCTTGGCCTTCCCGCCGAAGATGCGGTACGAGACGATCGTGTAGCCGATGATGAACGGCAGCACGATCGCGGTGCCGATGAAGGTGAACCTCAGCGCGGTCGGATGCGCCGCGGCTTCCCAGAGCGTGAGGCGGTCGATCACGACATAGGGAAAGAGGCTGTAGGCGAGGCCCATCATCGCGAGGACGAAGACCACGACCGTCCCCATGAAGGGCCGCCAATGGCTGGCCTTCGAGCCGCCTTCGAGCCGCCCCACCTCGCGCCACGTCCAGAGCCACGCGAGCCCGCAGCCGATGGGCAGCACCATCACGAAGAGGGTGCGCGGGAAGTCGAACCACTTGTCGCGCACGGTCTCGCTCACGAGCGGCGTGGCGGCACTCACCAGCGCGATGGCGAACGCGACCCAGAGCAGGCCCCAGCGCGCCCAGGCAAATGACTTCTTCTGCAGCGGGCCCTCGGTCTTGCCGATAAGCCAGGTGGCACCGAGCAGCACGTAGCCGCCGCACACACTTGCGCCGCACAGCACCGCGAAGGCGAGATAGAAGAAGCCGCTTTCGAAGCCGGTGATGTAGCGGCCGAGCATGGCGCCCTGGAAGAACGACGCGATGAACGAGCCCGCCCAGAAGAGCCAGTTCCACAGCTCGCGGTGCCAGCCTTGGGCTTTCATGCGGAATTCGAAGGCGACGCCGCGCAGCATGATGCCGATGAGCATCGCGACCGCCAGCAGGTAGAGCGATTGCAGCACCACGCCGTGCGCGACCGGGAAAGCGATCAGCAATACGCCCACGCCCAGCACGAGCCAGGTTTCGTTCGCATCCCAGAACGGCCCGATCGACGACACCATCACGGACTGTTCCTTCTCGGTCGCGGCGGGCATGAGCATGCCCACGCCGAGGTCGAAGCCGTCGAGCACCACGTAGACGAGGACCGCGAGGCCCATGATGAAGAAGAAAACCAGCGGGAGGATGTCCATGGTCACTCCGCGGCGCGCGCTACCGGCATGGCGGCGGCGACCGGGTCGGGAGGCAGGTTGCCCGCGCCTTCGCCGGCGAGGTGGGTCAGCACGATCATGTACGCGATGAACATGCCGATGTAGGTGAGGACGTAGAGCGTGATCGACGCGCCGAGCTGTGCGCCGGTGATTTCACCGACGGCCTGCGAGGTGCGCAGGATGCCCTGCACGAGCCACGGCTGGCGGCCCATCTCGGTGACGATCCAGCCGCAGAGCGTGGCGATCCATCCGGAGAAGGTGAATCCCGCGAAGGTCCAGAGCAGCCATCGCGGCACCACGCGCTCGCGGCGCGACATCCAGACGCCGAACCAGGCGAGTGCCAGCATCAGCACGCCCAGGCCCACCATCGCGCGGAAAGCGAAGAACACCGGAGCGACGGGCGGGATGTCGTCGCCGAATTCGTTGAGGCCCTTCAGTTCGCCGTGCTTGTCATGGGTGAGGATGAGGGCCGCGCCGTAGGGAAGTTCGATCGCGTAGTCGTTGGTGCGCGTCTTCTGGTTGGGGATGGCGAAGAGCACGAGCGGCGCGCCTTTCTCGGTATGCCAGAGCGCTTCCATGGCCGCGACCTTTGCGGGCTGGTGCTTGAGGGTATTGAGCCCATGCTGATCACCGACGAACGCCTGGATGGGCGCGAGGATCGCGGCCACCACGATGCCCGCGCGCAGCGTCTTTCTCGCGCTCGTGTCCTTGGGCGCCTTGAGCAGCCGCCAGGAAGAGAGACCGGCGATCACGAAGCTCGCCGTGAGCCCCGAGGCCAGCATCATGTGGAAGAAGCGGTACGGGAACGACGGATTGAAGATCACGTCGATCCAGCTTCCCGCGATCCACTGCCCGTCGGCGAAGATGTGGCCCGTCGGTGTCTGCATCCAGGAGTTGAGCGCGAGGATCCAGAAGGCCGAAAGCGAGGTGCCCAGCGCCACCAGCGCGGTCGCGGTGATGTGCAGCCAATCGGGCACGCGGTTCATGCCGAAGAGCATCACGCCCAGGAACGTCGCTTCGAGGAAGAACGCGGTGAGCACTTCGTAGCCGAGCAGCGGACCGGCGATCGCGCCGACGTGTTTCATGAAGCCCGGCCAGTTCGTGCCGAACTGGAACGACATCACGATTCCCGTGACCACGCCCATCGCGAAGGTGAGCGCGAAGACTTTCGTCCAGAGCTTGTAGGTGAGCAGCAGCGCGGGGTCGCGCGTGCGCTGGTACTGGATGCGGAAGCCGAGCAGGAACCACGCGAGCGCGATCGTGAGCGTGGGAAAGAGAATGTGGAACGCGATGTTCAGCCCGAACTGGGCACGGGCGAGGACGAGGGCTTCTTCCATGGGCGCGTTCTTTTTTGGAGTCCCTGATGGACCCATTCTACGCCCGCGCCACTATCATGGAGGCCCATGTCGAACCCCTTCCCCGAAATCGATCGCGACGAACTGCTCGAACGCCTGGAGCAGGGCGGCGAACGTGCGGTCACGGTGCTCACGCCGAACCGGCGTCTCGCGCAGTCGCTCGAGGCCGAGGTCGATCGCCGCCACCTCGCGGCGGGACGCGCGCACTGGGACGCCGCGGACATCCTCGCGTTCGACCATTTTCTTGCGCGTTGCCACGAGGAAGCGCTGTACTCGGCCCGGGGTGCGGACGTGCCCTCGCTGCTGTCGGAGGCGGCCGCGCGCATCCTCTGGGAAGAGGCGATCGGCCAGAGCCGGTGGAAGGATGGCCTGCTCTCGCTGCCGGCAGCGGCTGCGCTGGCCTCGGAGGCCTGGGCACTTGCGCACGACTGGCGCATCCAGGGCGCGCTGCGCTCCGAGCAATCGAGCGAGGACGCCGAAGCGTTCGCGGAGTGGGCGACGCACTACGCGCGGCGCACGGATCGGGAAAACGTCATCGATTCGGCACGGCTTCCCGCTTCGGTCGCCAGGTACTGGGCGGAAAAGATGATCGCGCCGCCGGCGGCCATCGCGCTCTATGCCTTCGATGTCATCAAGCCGCAGCAGGCGGACCTGCTGTCGACTTGCGCGGGAATGGGCACGCAAGTGTTCCTCTGCCAACCCGCGAGGCACGAGGCGACCCTGCGGCGCGTGGTGATCGAGACGCCGCGCGAGGAAATCGAGCAGGCGGCACGCTGGGCTCGCGCGCGCCTCGAGGCGGCGGATCCCGCGCGTGCGCCGCGGATCGCGGTCGTCGTGCCCGAGCTCTCCGCGCGCCGCCGCGAAGTGGTGCGGATCTTCGCGCGCACGTTCGCGCCCAACGGCTCGCTGGCTTCTCGCTCGGGCGCCCCTTATTTCAACCTTTCGCTCGGCGAGCCGCTCACCGAGTACCCGCTCGTCGATGCGGCGCTCACGCTGCTCGAGATCGCCACGCAGGCGGTCGCCTACGACCGGGCGAGCCGCCTCATACGCTCGCCCTTCCTCGCGGACGCGGAAGCGGAAGTGGCCGGACGCGCGCGGCTCGACGCCGCGCTTCGCAGGATTGCGCCCGGAGCGCTCAACGCGGTGCACCTGCGCCGCGTCGCTCCCGAGGGCGTGAAGCGCGGCGCCCCGCCATGCCGCGGGTTCATCGAACTGCTCGAGCGCGTGATCGAGAAGTCCCAGGACAACGCGCCCGCCAGCGCGCACACCTGGGCGCGGCGATTCAATGAAATCCTTCGGGCGGCGGGGTTTCCGGGCGAGCGTTCGCTCGACTCGGTCGAATACCAGGCGCTCGAGCGGTGGCGCGAGTCGCTCGCCGAGTTCGCCGCGCTCGGTTCCATCGCCACGCACTGGAGCGGTCGCGAAGCGCGGGCGCGACTCGTGCGCCTGTGCCGCGAGACCGTGTTCCAGCCCCGGTCCGGACAGGCGCCCGTCCAGGTGCTGGGCATTCTCGAATCCGCGGGCCTCACGTTCGACCACCTCTGGGTGAGCGGCCTCACCGAGGACGCCTGGCCCATCGCGTCGCGCGCGCATCCGCTGATCGCGCCCGCGCTGCAGCGCCGCGCCGGCATTCCGCAGGCAAGCCCCGAGGAGGCACTCGAGTTCGACCGGCGCATCACGACGGGGTGGAGAGTTGCCGCACCCGAAGTGGTCTTCAGCAGCGCGCGCGCCGACGGCGATCGCGAACTCGTCGCCAGCCCGCTCGTCGCGGACGTGACGAAGTCCGACGACCTCGAGGCGCTCGCCATTCCGAAGTTCATCGAGCTGCGGCGCCAGATCCTCGCGAAGCGAAAGGACGCGATGTCGAAGACGCAGGACGACATCGGCCCCGCGTTGCCGACACCGTTCGCGAAAGGCGGCACCAACATCCTCGTCGACCAGGCGGCCTGCCCCTTCCGCGCGTTCGCGCACTACCGCCTGGGCGCGCGCGAGCTGGAAGCGCCGGCATCGGGCCTCGCGCCGATGGAACGGGGAACGCTGTTGCACGAGATGATGGGCAAGCTGTGGGAGGCGGTGAAGGATTCCGCCACGCTCGTGTCGATGGATGACGCGGCGCTCGCGAAGCACATCGACGAAGCCGCGGCGCACGCGGTCCGCAAAGTGCAGGAGGATCGGCCCGGGCGGCTCGACGGCCGATTCGCGGACCTCGAGCGCGAACGGATCGCGGCCCTCGCGCGGGAATGGCTCGCGATCGAGAAGACGCGCGCGCCGTTTCGTGTCCACCAGCGCGAGGAAAAATGGAAGCTCCACGCGGGCGGCGTCGAGATCGACGGACGCATCGATCGCGTCGACGAGTTGGCCGGCGGCGGCCTCGCCGTCATCGACTACAAGACGGGACGCGTGTCCGCGGCGGACTGGAACGGCGAGCGTCCCGACAACGCGCAGATGCCGCTGTACGCGCTGGCGGCCGATCGCGAGCGGCTGCACGCGGTGGCCTTCGCGAGCCTCAAGACCGGCGACCTTCGTTTCGTCGGCGTCTCGCGCGACGAGAACATCCTGCCGAAGGTGAAGACGCCGACCGAGGTGCAGGGCGGATCCTGGGACGCGATGCTGCAGAAATGGCGCGTCGTCGTCGATCGCCTCGGTGCCGATTTCGCCGCCGGCCAGGCGACGGTCGATCCCAAGGAACTGCTCACGACGTGCCGGCGCTGCGACCTGAAGACGCTCTGCCGCGTTCACGAGCGCCTGAGCCCGCTCGACGAGGGCGACGAGCTCGACGATGCCGGCGAGGAGAAAGCTGAATGAGCGAGGCCATCGACATCGTCGATGCCGCCGAGCGCGAAGCCGCGCTCGACCCGCGCCGCTCGATCATCGTCCAGGCCCCCGCCGGGTCGGGCAAGACGGGCCTGCTCATCCAACGCTTCCTGCGGCTGCTCGCGACGGTGTCGAAGCCCGAGGAGGTGCTCGCGATCACGTTCACGCGCAAGGCCGCGGCGGAAATGCGGCGGCGCGTGCTCGAGGCATTCGCCGCGGCCCGCGATGGCGAGAAGCCGGAGGACGAGAACAAGGCGCTGACCTGGCTGCTCGCCCGCGACGTGCTCGCGCGCGATGCGGAGAAACGATGGGGACTGCTGGACAACGCCGCGCGCCTTCGCATCCAGACGATCGATTCGCTCTGCGCCTCGCTTGCGCGGCAGATGCCCGTGCTCTCGGGCCTGGGCGCGCCGCCCGCGATCGTCGAGGATGCGCGCGACCTCTATCGCGAAGCGGCGCAGCGCACGCTGGCACGCGTGAACGAAGGCGATGCGGACGTCGCGCGCGTGGTCGCCCACCTCGACGGCGATTGGGAGATGGCGAGCTTCCTGCTCGAGAACATGCTTTCGCGGCGCGACCAGTGGCTGCGCCGCGTCGCGGGCGTGAAGGCCGGCGGCGCGACGCGCGCGGCGCTGGAGGAGGCGATGCGCAGCGAACGCTCGCGGGTCATGCAGCGCGCGCGCCGCATCCTGCCGCCCGCAATCGAAAGGGATTTCTGCGAGCTCGTGCGCTTTGCGGCGAGCAACATCGCGATCGAAAAGCCGCACGCCCCGCTCGCGAAGCTCGACAAGCTCGCAGGCTATCCGCCCCTCGACGAGACGGGCGCCGGGGCGTGGATGGAGATCGCGAACCTCCTGCTGACCTCGCCCAAGGGCCAGGAGGTCAACGTCCGCAAGACGGTGAACGTCTCGCAGGGCTTCCCGGCGGGCAAGGGGCCGCAGGCGAGATTCAAGGAGCGGATGATCGAGCTCCTCGAAGCCTTCGCCGCCATGGACGGCTTCATCGAACCCTTGCACGCGCTGCGAACCATGCCGCCGTCCGCGTTCAGCGAGGAGCAATGGGCCGCGTTGGGCTCGGTCGTCGAGATGCTCCCGCGCGCGGCCGCGGAGCTGCAGGTCGTGTTCGCCGAACGCGGCGAGATCGACTTCACCGGCATCGCGCAGGCCGCGGTCCAGGCGCTCGGCACGGAGGACGAACCCACGAACCTCCTCCTCGCCCTCGACGTGAAGCTCCAGCACTTGCTCGTGGACGAATTCCAGGACACGTCGCACGGGCAGTGGGAGCTTCTCACGCGGCTCACCTCCGGTTGGCAGCCCGACGACGGGCGCACGGTGTTCCTCGTGGGCGATCCGATGCAGTCGATCTACCGGTTCCGCGAGGCCGACGTGTCGCTGTTCCTGCGCGCCCGCAGCCAGGGGTTGCCGCAGGTAGCCCTCGCGGACCTGCGACTCGCGACCAACTTCCGTTCCCAGGCCGGCGTGGTCGAGTGGGTCAACAAGAGCTTCCGCGCGATCCTCCCGCGCGAGGAAGATCCGGACGAGGGCGCGGTGCCGTACTCCGATTCGAGTGCGAAGCATCCGCTGGAACCGGGACCGGCGGTGCAATGGCATCCCTTCCTCGGGACCGACATGGCGCTCGCGCAGGAGCGCGAGGCGGTGCGCGTCGTCGAAGTGGTGAAGGCCGCGCTCGTGGCGGACGCGTCACAGACGATCGCGATCCTCGTGCGCAACCGCTCGAACCTCGACAGCATCGTGCCGGCGATGCGCAAGGCGAACATCCGCTTCCGGGCCGTGGAGATCGAACAACTCGAGGGGCGCCAGGTCATCCAGGATCTTCTCGCGGTCACGCGCGCGCTTTCGCATCCGGCCGATCGCGTGGCCTGGCTCGGCGTGCTGCGCGCGCCGTGGTGCGCGCTCACGCTCGCCGACCTGCTCGCGCTGACCGGGCCGCTGCTGTCGAGCGAAGGCGCGCGCGAGACGCTGTGGGAGCTGATGGCGGATCCGTCGAAGCTCGAGGGTGTGTCCGCAGATGGCCGCGCGCGCATCGCCCGCGTGCGCGACACGCTTGCGCCGTTCATCGAACAGCGCCTGCGCGGCACGCTGCGCGAGCGCGTGGAATCCGCGTGGCTCGCCCTGGGGGGCCCCGCGTGCGCGTTCTCCGAATCCGATCTCGAGGACGCGGAGACCTATTTCGACCAGCTCGATCGGCTGCAGCGTGCGGGCGAGTTGCCGGACGTGGCGGTCCTTGCCGAGAAGCTGCAGCGCCTCTACGCCGCGCCCGACACCGGCGAGGAAGCGCGCGTCCAGGTGATGACGATCCACAAGGCGAAGGGCCTGGAGTTCGACACGGTGATCGTGCCGGGCCTGCATCGCGCGCCGCGGATTTCGGACCGGCCGCTCTTCGCGTGGAAATCGCGTGCCGACGGCACGATCCTCATGGCGCCGGTGCGGCCCACGCGGATGGAAGGAGAACCGGCCTACGACTACCTGCGCGGGCTTTCGAAAGCCGCCGAGCAGCACGAGCTCGAGCGCGTGCTCTACGTGGCTGCGACGCGCGCCGCGAAGCGGCTGCACCTCATGGGCTACGCACGGCTGAAGACGGAGGATGGAACGATCCGCCGTCCGCCCAGCACGACGCTCCTCGGCAAGGCGTGGTCGGTTGCGGAGCCGGCCTTTTGCGACGCGATCCCGCAGTTCCTCGCCGGCGCGGGCGAGAAGAAGCCCAAGGACACGATCCGCACGGACCTGCGCAGGCTCGATCCCACGCGGCTCGCGATGGAAGTTCCCGAGCCCGCCTGGGAGCCTCCGCCCTCGCCGGAGGACACGTCGTCGTCGATCGCCTTCATCTGGGTGAAGGACGATGCGCGCCACGTGGGCACGCTCACGCACCGGTGGCTGCAGCGCATCGCGGTCGAGGGCCTCGCGTCCTGGGACGCGTCGCGGATCGCGGCGCTCGCGCAGCGCGTGACGCGAGAACTCGCATCGCGCGGCGTTGCGCCGGAGGACCTGCCGCGCGCGACTTCGCGAGTGATCGATTCCCTGCAGGGCGCGATCTCCGATCCTCGCGGACGCTGGGTCCTCGCTCCGTACGCCGACGCCCGCTGCGAGTACCGCATCCGCGTCGCAGGCCCCGACGGCGTGCGGCTGCTGGTGATCGATCGCATCTTCACCGAGGGCGATCGGCGCTGGATCGTCGATTACAAGACCTCGTCGCACGAAGGCGGCGAGCTCGAAGCCTTCCTCGACAGCGAGCGCACGCGCTATTCGGAGCAGATGGCGCGTTACGCGCCCGCGTTCGACGGCGCGGCCGGCAGCATGGGCCTGTACTTCCCGTTGGTGAAGGGATGGCGGGAGTGGACGGCGTGACCTTGCCCGAAGATCTATCGCTCATCAGCGCGAAGACGCTGGAGCACTACAACGAACGCGCCGTCGAGTTCTGGAACGGGACGCGCGACCACGACGTGAAGCAGAACATCGAGGCGCTGCTTCGCCACATCCAGGGCACGCCGCCATTCGTTGTCCTCGATTTTGGATGCGGCCCGGGACGCGACCTGGCGGCCTTTCGCGGCCTCGGTCACGAGGCGATCGGGCTCGAGGGTTCGCCGGCACTGGCCGCGATGGCGCGCGAGCACAGTGGCTGCGAAGTCCGGGAACAGGATTTCCTCGCGCTGCAGCTGCCCGCGGCTCGCTTCGACGGGATCTTCGCCAACGCGTCGCTCTTCCACGTGCCGCGGCAAGAGCTGCCGCGCGTGCTTCGCGAATTGCACGCCGCGCTCAAGCCCGGGGGCGTGCTCTTCGCCTCGAATCCCCGCGGCCAGAACGAGGAAGGCTGGAACCGCGGCCGCTACGGCAGCTATCACGACCTCGACACATGGCGCGCGTTCCTCGAAGCTGCGGCGTTCGCCGAGCTGGAGCACTACTACCGGCCTCCGGGATTGCCCCCCGAGCAACAGCCTTGGCTGGCGAGCGTCTGGCGGGCGGTTGCCGCGCCCTGACGATGGGGCTGCTCACGGTTCGCGAACGCTTGCCGATGCCCGCGGGCCAGACGGCGGCCGGCTATGTCGCGGCGATGACTCATGAACTCGAAGTGCTCGGCGTCGAAGGCGTTGTCGCCGGGCGCGGGCGCGTCGATTTCGGCGCGATCTACCTGCCGATCGCGACGCGGGGTCGCCTGAAGATTGTCCGGGGCGCGTTCGTGGTCTCGGGTGCACACGTGGACGCGGAGGTCCATTTGTCCGCGTGGTATCCGGTGGGCGTGCTGCTAGCCCTTGCCGTCGTCATCGCCTGGTACGTCTTCGGTGCTTTCCACTGGACCGTGTGCCTGGCCGCGTTCGCGCTCATCATCGTGGTGCCGCAGTACCAGGTGCGATCGCTCCTGAAGCGATGGCTGGAGGACGAGCATCGCCACGGCAGCCGGATGGAAACCGCAGGCAAGCCCTAGCCGTCAGCGATACCCCGCGGCCTGCAGCTCGAAGAGCTCCTTGTAACGCCCGCCCTGCTGCATCAATTCCTCATGGGTACCGACCGCTTCGATGCGCCCGTCGCCGAGCACGGCGATGCGATCGGCCATGCGCACGCTGGAGAAGCGATGCGAGATCAGCACCGCGGTCTTGCTCGTGGTGAGCTCCTTGAAGCGCTGGAACACTTCGAACTCCGCGCGCGCATCGAGCGCGGCGGTGGGCTCGTCGAGGATCAGCACCTGCGCGTCGCGCATGTACGCACGTGCGATCGCGATCTTCTGCCACTCGCCGCCGGAGAGGTCCACGCCCGTCTTGAAGCGCCGGCCGATCAACTGCTTGTAGCCCTCGGGCAGCTTCGCGACGACTTCGTCCGCGAGGCTCTGCCGCGCCGCGCGCTCGATGCGCGCCATGTCGTCGCGCGCTTCGATGAGACCCACCGCGATGTTGTCGGCCGCGCTCAAATGAAAGCGCACGAAGTCCTGGAAGATCACGCCGATGTTGCGCCGGAGCTCGAAGAGGTCGTACTCGCGCAGGTCGTGGCCGTCGAGCAGGATGCGCCCCTCGTCCGGGTCGTAGAGGCGCGCGAGGAGCTTCACCAACGTGGTCTTGCCCGCGCCGTTCTCGCCGACGAGAGCGAGCACTTCACCCGCGCGCAGCCGCAGCGAAAGGTTGCGGACGGCCCAGCGCTCGGCGCCCGGATAACGGAAGCCCACGTCCTCGAAGGTGAATCCCTCCGCGATCGGAACCGGGAAGGGACGCGGATTCGCCGGTGACGCGATCTCGGGCTTGATCTCGAAGAAGGAGAACAGGTCGTCGAGGTACATCGCCTGGCCGGCCACGGTGGAGAAGCCGACGAGGAATTGCTCGAGCAGGCCCCGCAGGCGGAGGAAGGACCCCGAGAGGAACGTGAGCGTGCCGATCGTGAAGTCGCCGTGCAACGTGCGCCAGACGATGTACGCGTAGGCGAAGTAGTAGGCGATGGTGGAAATCGCGGTGAGCACGCTGCCCCACGAAGCGCGGCGCACGGCGATCTTCCGGTTGGCGCGGAAGAAGCTCGTCGCGAGCTCGCGGTAGCGCGCGACCAGGAACGCGTGCAGCCCGAAGATCTTCACTTCCTTCGCGGTCTCCGCGCTCGCCGCCACCTGCCGCACGTAGTCGAGCTCGCGCCGCTCGGGGGCGCGATTGAAGTTGAGCCAGTACGACTGCGCGTTGAAATAGATCTCGCCCAGGAACGCGGGAATGAGCGCGACCGCGAGCAGCGCCATCAGCCAGGGCGCGTACGCGATGAGCCCCGCGGCGAAGCTTGCGATCGTCACGATGTCCTGCGCCTGGCCGAAGAGCTGGCTCGTGAGTCCCGTGCGCCCGGCCGCCTGCGTGCGGGCGCGCTCGAGGCGATCCTGGAACTCGCTGTCCTCGAAGTCCTCGAGGTCGAGTGTCGCGGCGTGTTCCATGAGGCGAACGCTGGTCGTCGTGCTGAGCCGTTCGGAGAGCAGCGAATCGAGCAGCGAGATTCCGCGGCCGAGCAGGTCCGAGGCGACGGCGAGTGCGAATTCGATCGCGAGCAGCAACACGAGGCGGTCGACGAGGCCGCTCGCGAACCAGGCGCCGGGCGAATTGCCGGGCGGCGCGACGTTCGTGAGCCGCACGACTTCGTCGATGATCTGCGCGCCCACGTACAACGCGGCCACGGGAAGAAGCGCGCGGACCAATCGCATGCCGACCTGCGCCGACGCGATGCCCGGGCTCGTTTCCCAGACGAGCTTCAGGAACGGCGGCAGGTTGCGCAGGGCGCCGAGGCGCTCGCGGAAGCTCTGGGGAGGTTGGGGCGGGTTTTGCGGCACGGGGTATCCTACGCGCCACCATTCTCTGGAAGGAAGCGCGATGACGGCTAGTACTCAGTTGGTGGCAGCGTGCCTCGCGATGGTGTTGCTCGTGTTCGTCGTCGGGCTGCGGATGTTCCGCTCGCGCATCGGCGAGATGGTCGCCCATCGCATCCGTCCCCACGAAGTCGCGACGTCAGTCATGGCCGCGGCGAAGTACCAGGATGTGCGGGCCGCCGACAACTTCCGCAACCTGTTCGAAGTTCCGGTCCTGTTCTTCGCGCTCGTCGCGATCGCGCTGGCCACGAAGCACACCCCGGGCTGGCTGGTCGCGGGTGCCTGGCTGTTCGTCGCGCTTCGCTTCGCGCACAGCTACATCCACTGCACCTACAACAAGGTGCGGCACCGCTTCTATGTCTTCGCCACGGCGCTCACCGTGGTGATGGTGCTCTGGGTCGCATTCTTCGTGACGCTGCCCGCCTGAAAAAGGGGACAGTCCCCTTTATTTCAGCGAGGAGATCCAGTGCACGAGGTTGAGCGCCACGAGCCGTGGCTGCTCGATCGCGGAGAGGTGGCCGCACTTGTCCGCGACCACGAAGCGCGCATCCTTGATTCCGTTGGCGAGTTCCTGCAGCACGGCAAGCGGCATCAGCGCATCGTCGCGGCCGGCGATCACGAGCGTGGGGCACTTGATCGCGGCGAGATGAGGCCGGCTGTCGATGCGTCCGATGTTCGCCGTCTGCTGGCGGATGTAGGCGTCCTTCCCGACCTTGGTGGCCATCGACTTGAACAGCGTGGTGAGCGCGGCATCGCGCTGGTGCTCGGCCGTGAACATCTTCGGCAGGAGCCCATTCACGACGCGATCGAAATCGGTCTCGGCCATCTTCATCATCCGCTTGCGATCTTCGGTCGCCTGGTCGGAGTCGGGCCGTGCATTCGTGTTGAGGAGGGCCATGCCGACCACGCGGTTGGGGACCTGGCGCGCGATCTCGAGCGCGACGTAGCCGCCCATCGAGAGGCCCGCCACGGCGATGTGACCGGTGGGCACCTTCGCGAGGACGGCCTTGGCCATGCCCGCGATGCTGTCGGCGGTGGTGATGTCGCCGACGACGCAGGTCGCGTGATGCTTGAGGTCCGCGATCTGCGACTGCCAGAGGCGTTCGTCGTTCAGCAGGCCGGGAATCAGCAGCAACGTAGGTTTGCTCATGGAGTGGTTCCCAGTTCCTTGCAGAGTTTGTCGACGGTTTCGCGCAGGGAGGCCATTTCGGCCTGGAGGTGATCGACGTTCGCCCGGAGCGCGGCGAGCTCGCTTACGGTGACCGCATCGGGAGCGGGCGCGGCATTCGGGTCCATCATCGCGGCCGTGGGTTCGCCCGAGATCAAGTGAACCCAGCGCGCTTCGCGCGCACCGGGCAGCTTGGGGAGCACGCGCACGAGCGCACCGGCGGGGCGTTCCGCAAGTTCCTCGAGGAAGGCCTCCACCGAGGAAATATCTACAAACTTGTGCAGGCGATCGCTGTTGATCCTCAGCTCGCCGGCCGTTTGCGGACCGCGCAGGAAGAGGATCGCGAGCAGCGCCACCGATTGCGAGGGCAGGTTCAGGACGCGGCGCACGTTTTGCGCGTAACGCATCACGCGCCCCCCGCTCGACTCCACCACGAGCGAAAGCGTCTTCAGGTGGTCGATCGCGGACTGCACTTCGGATTCCTGCGCCTCGATCACCGGATCGCGGCTCGTCTTCTGGTTGCAGCCGGAGAGCAGTGCGTTGAGCGTGAGCGGGTAGCTGTCGGGAACGGTGTGTTCCTTCTCGACCAGCACGCCGAGGACGCGGGTTTCGAGGAGGGAGAGCGCGGGCAGTGCATTCATGGGGGCATAATCATCTCATGGTCCTCACCGGCCTCATCGTTGCATGTGCCCTGGCGAGCCTTCTTTTCCTCGGCTTCGCGGTCCAGGCATTCCACCGCGTGCGCATCGTCAAGATGGGCGTGCACCTGGTGCTCAGCGGGTTCTTCGTGATGGCCGCGGTCGCGGTCTTCTTCGTCGGCGCGAGCCTGTTCACCTACCAGCGCCTCACGCACGAGCAGAACGTGCTCGAAGTGCAGTTCCAGCGGTTGGGCGAACGGCATTTCCGCGCGAAGCTCACCTACCCGAACGGCGCGATGCAGGACTTCGAGCTGAAGGGCGACGAGTGGCAGGTCGATGCGCGCGTGCTCAAGTGGCGCGGCCTCGCGAACGTGCTGGGTTTCGACACGGTGTACCGGATCGAAAGGCTCGGCGGGCGCTACGCCGACATCGCGAAGGAACGCAGCGAGGAACGCACCGTGCATTCGCTCGTGCCGCCGGACCGCTTCGACCTCTGGGCCTTCGCCCGCGAAGTGCGCGACTGGGCGCCGTGGATCGACGCGCTCTACGGGAGTGCGACCTACCTGCCGATGGCCGACGGCGCGCTCTACCAGGTGTCCATCTCGCAATCGGGCGTGCTCGCCCGGCCGCTCAACCAGGCGGCGAAGCAGGCGGTGGGCGGCTGGCGCTGACTAGCCCAGGCGAATCGGCCCGAACAACCCGATGACGCCAATCACGATCAGGTAGACCGCGACGATGTAGTTGAGGAGCTTGGGCATCACGAGGATCAGGATGCCGGCGATGAGCGAAATCAGGGGTGCGAGCTGCAGGTTCATGGTCTTGTTCTCCTGTTGTCGAGGCGCTTGCGACCATGAGACTCGCGCTTCGCTCAACCGTTCTCCACCCGTTTTCGCCTTGTAATTGCTGCACGTTTCGTGGCCGAGGCAGCCGGCGCATCGAGGAATTCCGCAACGAGATCGACGTGGCCCGGGAGCATGAGCGAGGGCGCGTGCCCGCACCCGGGTATTTCCTCGAGGCGGGCATTGTCGTGGCGAAGGAGCATGGTGTCGGCGACCGTGCGCGGGAAGACGTGCGAGGTCTCGCCGCGCAACAGCAGCGTGGGGCAGGTGACCTTCTGCCACGCATCCCAGAAAAAGATGCCGGGCGAAAGCGGCATTGGCTGCACGAGGCGCGCGATCGCCGGATCGTAATGGAGGCGGTACTCGTTCCCGGTCTTGCGGCTGCCGTGGCGCACGAGCGCGCGCCATTGCTCGGGCGGGATGCGTCCCCATTCCTTGTGCGTGCGCTTCAGGTGCGCGTCGATCGCGGCGAGGGTCGGGAACGAGGTGGGTCCGAGGAGGTTGCGGCCGATGGTCTGCAGCGCCGGCGTCGGCAGGAAAGCGCCCACGTCGTTCATGACCAGGCGCCGCACGGGCGAGTTACGCTGGGCGGCCAGGAGCATGCCGAGCAGGCCACCCATGGACGTGCCGACCCAGTCGACCTCGCGAACCCGGAGGTGGGCGAGCAGGGCGTTCAGGTCGGAGAGGAACTGGGGGAAACCGTAGAGGGGGGCGGGGAGCCAGTCGCTGGTGCCCCTGCCGGCGACATCCACGCAGACCACGCGGCGTCCCGCAGCCAGCTTTTCGGCGAGGTAATCGAAGTCCCGGGCATTACCGCTATAACCGTGGACACAGATGACGACGCGCGGATCCTGCGCATCCCCCCACTCGACGTAGTGGAGGCGATGAAATCCGGCGACACCAAGACCAAGATAGGTCTCGTGCCGCGGCCCCTTGTCCGCGGGGCCCTGCGGTTCGAGTCAATGCTGCGCGGTGGCTTCCGGCTTGATCGTTCGACCGGGGCGGCCGGCCAAGGCCTGGATGCCGCGGGTGATCCAGACGAGGGCGTCGCCGATGGCGTCGGCAATTTCTACGCTGCGCTGCAACTGAGCTTCGCGGATGTGGCGTTCGATGCGTGAGTAGTTGTTCACTAACTTATCTCCTTTATTACTTTCAATGGGTTAGGCATTTCGGCACCGTTGCCTTGAACCTGAACCCACGAGTGCAATATAGTGTCCATGTTGCGGTGCAACAAGAGACCTTTTCTTTCCCCATGCCGAAGAAGCCCTTTCCCCAGACCCGCCCCCCGGCCCGCATTCCTCCCCTCGGATCGCTCCGGGCGTTCGAGGCGGCCGCGCGCCACCTGAGCTTCCAGAAGGCCTCGGAGGAGATCCACGTCACCGCCTCTGCCGTGGGGCAACAGGTCCGGACGCTGGAGGAGTACCTGGGCGTGGCGCTCTTCAAGCGCCTGCCGCGGTCGCTGGTCCTGACCGCGGCCGGGGAGGCGATGCTCCCCAAGGTCCGCGAGGGCTTCGAGTGCTTTGCCGCGGCCATCGCGGCACTGCACAAGCCGACGGCGTCCGGGGTGCTGACCCTGGGAGCGCCCCCGACTTTCACGAGCCGCTGGCTGATGCCGCGGCTACACGGTTTCGCCGCGGCCCATCCCGAGGTCGAGCTGCACGTGACCACCAGCGTCGGGATGATCGACCGCAACAATGAAAAGGTCGCGGCCGATGCCGTGCGCCTCGATCCGCGCGACGAGGACGTGATCACCACCATTCGCTATGGCGCGGGGCGGTATCCGGGCTCGCGCGTGGACCGCATCTTCCAGGGCTCGTACGTGCCGGTGTGCTCTCCCGCGTTGCTCAAGGGGCGCCGCCCGTTGCGCCAGCCCGAGGACCTTCGCTACCAGACGCTGATCCACGACGAGGGTGTGGCCGACCTCGTGGGGCGCCCGGCGTGGAGCGAATGGGTGCAGACCGAGGGCGTGAAGGGAGTCGACGCGAATCGCGGGCCGCGCTTCAGCGATTCGGCGCTCGCCATCGAAGGCGCGATCGACGGACTGGGCGTCGCGCTCGCGTTGTGGCCGCTCGTGCGCGCCGACGTGATGGCCGGGCGCCTCGTGGTGCCGTTCGAAGCGCCGATTCCCTCGGGTTATGCGTACTACCTCGTCACGCCCGAGTCCGAGGCTGATCGCCCGGAGATCGTCGCGTTCCGCAGCTGGCTGCTCGCCGCATCCACCGTCGAAACGGACTGATCAGGCGGGCACGAGCGGGGCTTCCTGCATCGCCGCGATCTGCTCGCGCAGCTCCAGCACGCGGTCCTGCCAGTAGCGCGGCGTGTCGAAGAAGGGAAAGGCGATCGGGAATGCCGGGTCGTCCCAGCGGCGCGCGAGCCACGCGGAGTAGTGAATCAGCCTGAGCGTGCGCAGGGCCTCGAAGAGGTGCAGCTCGCGATCGTCGAACTCCGAGAAGTCCTCGTAGCCTCGCAGGATGTGCCCGAGTTGCGCGCACATCGATTCGCGATCGCCCGACACCAGCATCCACAGGTCCTGCACGGCCGGTCCCATGCGCGCGTCGTCGAGGTCGACGAAGTGCGGGCCCTGGTCGGTCCAGAGGACATTGCCCGCGTGGCAGTCGCCGTGAAGCCTCAGCGTCGCGTACTTGCCCGCGCGCTCGAAGCAGCGCGCGACGTTCTCCAGCGCGAGGTTCGCCGCACTCTTCCACGCCTCGCGCAGGTCCGGCGGAATGAAGCGGCTCGCGAGCAGCCAATCGCGGGGCTCGGTTCCCATCGAAGCGATGTCGATCGTGGTGCGCTGCTTGAAGGGCTTCGCGCGGCCGACCGCATGGATGCGACCGATGTATCGCCCGAGCCACTCGAGGACGCCCTGGCGATCGAGCTCCGGTGCGCGACCGCCGCGGCGCGGAAACACCGCGAAGCGGAATGGCCCCGTCTCGTGCAGGGTCTTGTCCTTCGGCGCGAGCGGTGCGACCACCGGCACTTCGCGCTCCGAGAGCTCCGAGGCAAATGCGTGCTCCTCGAGGATTTGCGCATCGCTCCAGCGCGCGGGGCGATAGAACTTCGCGACCACCGGCGGGCCTTCCTCCTGGCCCACCTGGTAGACGCGGTTCTCGTAGCTGTTCAGCGCGAGCAGGCGACCGTCGCACAATAGCCCCACGCCGTCGAGGGCATTGAGAACGACATCGGGCGTGAGCTGCGAGTACGGGTGCGGATCATTGGGCATGGGCCCGATTCTACGGTGCTAGAATTCGCCGCATCCCAACGCGAGGAGCGAACAACATGAAAAACCCGCTGGATTCCCTCTGGGGCACCGTGATCTCGGGCCTCGTCCTGACGGTGGTTCTCTATTACCTCGTGCGCGCGATGATCGGAGGCTGACGTGGGCGAATTCATCCAGTTCAACATCGGTCGCTGGCTCCACATCGGCTCGGGTCTCATGTGGATCGGCCTGCTCTATTACTTCAACTTCGTGCAGGTCGCCGCACTCAAGGCCGCTGGCGCCGACACGCCGCCCACGGGCGCGGGCATCACGAAGCACGTGGCGCCTCGCGCACTGCTCTTCTTCCGCTGGGCCGCAGTGGCTACGGTTCTCTTCGGCTTCATGATCCTTGGCGACAAGGCCGATGACGCGCTCCTCTTCAAGGAGAAGGCGTACATCCCGATCGGCGTGGGCGCGTGGCTCGGCCTCATCATGATCTTCAACGTGTGGGTGCTGATCTGGCCCAACCAGAAGAAGATCCTGGGCATCGTCCCCGCGAGCGACGAGGAGAAGAACAAGGCGCGCCGCGTCGCGTTCCTCGCTTCGCGCACGAATACGATGCTCTCCATCCCGATGCTGTTCTTCATGGTCGCTTCGGGCGGCATCTTCCGCAGGGCGTTCTTCTAGAACTCCTGCAGCGATGCCGCGGTCCAACACCCGGATACGATCGGGTGGAGTGACCACGGAATGAATTATAAGAACCTGATCGCGGCCGCCTATGCGGCCGCGTTCGTTTTCATCGGCGGATGCTCTTCCGACGACTCGCCATCGCGCACCAAGATCCAGTTCGTCAACGGGACGCACGGGCTCGGGACGATCGAGTTCGAGGCGAATGGCGTGCGCCATGTCCTCGCGCCTCGCGCAGCCAGCCCGGTCGTTGAAGTGGACAGCGGGCCGCTCACTGTGACGCTGCGCTCAGAGGCGGGTGCTGCCGCCACGCGCGTGCTGTCGATCGACGAGACCACGGCCTTCCTGGTCTCGTTTGGCGCGGACCGAACGCTCGACGTCAGGTCCATCGCGGCGGGCCCCGAAGTGCCCGCGGGGAATACCGCGGTCCAGTATTACGGCCACTCCCCGGAGTCGCTCGGGATTGATGTGTATTTCGTTCTGCCCGGTACCGACATCGCTGCCGCGAACCCCTCGAATCCTGCCCCGCTGGGCGCGCTCAGCACGCTCAGCGCGAGTTTCGCGCCAGGCACGTACGAAATGGTCATCGCGGCCGCGGGGAAGAAGACGATCCTCTTCAAGTCCGCTCCGATGGAGTTGCGCGCCGGCCAGCGCCTCACGCTCCTGGGTGCCACGCGGTCGTCGCAGGTCGTGACTCCGCAGCCTATCGTTCTCGAGCCGGGTGCCGTGCGCTCGCTCGAGGATTCGCGCCCCGCCGTGCGGCTGCTCTCGGACCTGATGTCCGGAACCGGGCTGCAAACACTCATCGTCGACGGCGATGTCATCGCGTACCTCCCTTCACCGAGCGCGGCGAGCGGGTCATTCCACATTACGCCGGGCACGCGCATGTTCGAGCAGATCGGGTCATTGCCGAACGGCGCGCATCCGCAGGAGATCCTGGCCGGGCAGTCGTACACGCTTCGCTATCGGCAGGACGGATTCGGGACCTATCCGGTCGCGTACGTCGGATGGGGATTTTTCCCCGCGATCGATTACCCGGTACCGGCAGGCAAGGCCCGCATTCGGCTGATCGTGGAGAACGTTCAGCGCAGCAACCTGGTGAAGGTCGATGGGCAGCTCGTGAGCTACACGAACCAGGCGCTGGGCAACGCGGGCCTGGTCATCGATCGCGATCCGGGCCCCGTGAGCATCGAGGTGTTCACGCCGGACACCGATCTCTCCGAGGGGATCGTGAACCTGTCACTGGGGGCGAGTCACTACTACGTGGTGCGCTTCCTCTCCACCACCGGTCACGCCGGTCCGCTGCCGTATCCGGAGGGTGGGCCACCGGTGCAGCGCCACCGCGAAGTGAGTTCTGACTAGCGGCCCGGCTTCACAAGGGGCAGCCCCGTCACCTTCGCACCGGCTTCGATCTTCTTCCCGGCGAACCAACCCTTGTTGGTCTCGATCGCGTAGCGCGCCGGACCGGCCGCCGTGTACGTGATCTCCATGAGCGGTTCCATGTCGAGGATGTTGAGGATCTTCCCCTCGCCGTCGATGAACGCGACCGACAGCGGCAGGTACGTGTTCTTCATCCACATGGAGTGATAGCCCACGTCCTCGAACACGAAGAGCATGCCGTCGTTGGCGGGCATGGTCTTTCGGAACATGAGACCCTTCGAGCGCGTCTCGTCCGTGTCGACCACCTCGACCTTGAGGGCGTGGGTGCCGATCTTGACGCCGATCGTGCGCAAGGGCGCATCGGCGTGGGCGAAGCTCGCCGCGAGGACGAGAACCAGTGCGCCGAGGGCGCGGTCGAATGTCAGGGTACGCATAGGGCAAGGATACTAACGCATGAACTACAAGATTCGCAGACACGCTCCCCTCCTTCTCGCGCTGTCGCTCGCGGCGTGCGCAACCGTTGCGCCATCTCCTGTGGCACAACCCGAAGAGACGCCCGTCCAGGCCACGCAGCGGCGTACCGAGGCGCCTCGTCCGGCCTACAACCTCGCCGGATATCCGCCGGCTGTTCGCGACGGCTACATCGATGGGTGCGAGACCGCCAAGGGCTCGAGCTACGGGCGCGACAAGCGCGCCACCGCCGACGACCAGTACAAGATGGGCTGGAACGACGGCTTCTCGATCTGCGCCCGGAAATAGGTCAGACAACCCCTTTTCTGCCTCTGGGGTTCCGGCGTACCATGTCGTCAGACAACTGGTGCGTCGATGACTTCCGGCCTCGTTTCCCCCAAGCGCCCCCGCAACCTCGCCGAACGGCTCGTCGGTGAGTTCACCCGCGAGATCCGCCAGGCCCGCCTGAGGCCCGGCGACCGCCTTCCCACCGAGGCGCAGGTCGTCCGCCGCTTCGGCGTGAGCCGCACGGTGGTGCGCGAAGCGCTCTCCCAACTGCAGGCCGCAGGCCTCGTCGAAACGCGCCACGGCATCGGCACGTTCGTCACGATGAACCGCCGCGATTCAGGCTTGCGCGCGGATGCCGCGGAGATCGCGACCGTGGTCGATCTCCTCGCGATGCTGGAGATGCGCATCGGCGTCGAGAGCGAAGCCGCCGCCATCGCCGCGCGCCGCCGCACCGACGAGCACCTGGAAAGGATGCGCGCGGCTCTCGACGAGTTCGAGCGCCTGCTGGGCGCGGGCGAGACCACGGAGCCGGCGGATTTTCGCTTCCACTCGACGATCGCGGCCGCCACGGGCAACCGCTACTTCGCGAGCTTCATGGGTTCGCTCGGCACCAAGGCCATTCCGCGCGCCCACCTCAAGCTTCCCGACCTGCCGTCGCTTCACCATCGCGACTACCTCGCCTCGGTGAACCGCGAGCATGAGGACATCTTCAATGCCATCGCCCGCGAGGACGCCGATGGCGCCCGTGCCGCGATGCGCACCCACATCGGAAATGGACGCGAGCGACTGAAGCTCCGCCAAGAGTCGTCTGACAACCTGGAACCGAGGAGAAAAAAATGATCCGCCGAAGTCTTGCCGTATTGGCGCTTGCCGCCGTCGCGCTCGCCGCTCCCTATGCGAACGCGCAAACGAAGTTGAAGTGGGCGCACGTCTACGAAGTCGCCGAGCCGTATCACACGCAGGCCCTCTGGGCCGCGGAGGAAGTGAAGAAGCGCACCAACGGCCGCTACCTGATCGAAGTCTTCCCCGCGTCCACGCTGGGCAAGGAGACCGACATCAACCAGGCGCTGTCACTGGGCACCGTCGACATCATCTACACGGGCATGGCGTTCGCGGGGCGCTCGTTCCCGCCGATGTCGATCGCTTCGGGCCCGTTCATCTTCCGCGGCTTCGATCACTGGCAGGCGTTCCGCGACGGACCCGTCTTCCGCGAAGTGGCCAAGGGCTACGAGGACAAGAGCGGCCACAAGATCGTCGGCTACACGTACTACGGCCAGCGCCACCTCACCGCGAACAAGATGGTCCAGAAGCCCGAGGACATGAAGGGGATGAAGCTGCGCGTGCCCGATGCGCCGCTCTTCGTGATGTTCCCGCGCGCGGTGGGCGCCAATCCGACGCCGATCGCATTCGCCGAGGTGTACCTCGCGCTCCAGAACGGCACGGTCGACGCGCAGGAGAACCCGCTGCCGACGATCGAGGCGAAGAAGTTCTACGAGGTGCAGAAGTACATCATGCTCACGGGCCACATCACGGAGTCGCTGGTGACGATCGTCGCGGGCGACACGTGGAAGAAGCTTGCCGAAGCCGACCGGAAGATCATCAGCGACACGTTGTGGGAAGCCTCCACGCGCGCGACGAAGGACATCGCCGAGGCCGAGAACAAGCTCGTCACCGACTTCACCAAGCGCGGCATCAACGTGGTGAAGGTCGACCGCGGCCCGTTCATCCAGGCGGTGCAGAAGGCCGTGACCGCGCCCGATGCGCCGTGGCCGAAGGACCTCTACGACCGCGTGCAGGCGATCAAGTAGCCGATTCGTGGACCTGCCGGAACGCCCGCTTCGCGGGCGTTTCCATTTCCGCGGCGCGCTTCGCGTCGTAGACCGAGAGCCACCAGCCGACGTGGAAGGTATCGCTGCTGCCTTCGAGTTCGATGAAGAGCACGTCGTCGCCGAGATCAGGAAAACGGAGCGCCAGGGCGCGCCTGGCGACCGCGAGCTCGACAATGGCTCTCGTGGGTTTGTCGCCTAGCTTTGCCTGCACGTCGTCGCCCGCCTTGATCGCGTCGGTGCTTCCCACCGCGGCGACAACGCGCTTCCACATTGCGTCGCGCGGCGCGGTCGCCTCGAGGCGCTCGGAGATCATGTGGCGAATCTTCCCGCGATGCTTCTCGAGGTAAAGGCGCAGGTTGTAGAGGAAGTACGTCCAGCCGACTTCGGTTCCCTCGAAGAAGGAATCCCAGCCTTCGCTTTCGCCGAAGCCCGATTGCACGAGGCGCACGCGCGTCTTGCCGCCGACGGTCTCGAGGTTCCACTCCGCGGCGAGCGCCGTCCCGGGGCCCATCATGTCGTTGTTCAGCCAGCGCACCTGCTTGTTGGGCTGCCATGAATCGACGGTCGTGTCGTAGGCCATCTCCGCGCTCCACCCGAGCGTGACGGTGCCGCCGAGCCCGGGGCGATCGACCTTCGCGATCGGCGGGAACCAGTTCGCGATGCCTTGCCCCTCGGTGAGCGCCTTCCAGGCTTCCTCGATCGGCGCGTCGATGTCGACCTGCAGCTCGAGCTTGCGAACGGGTTTGTCGGTCATGGTTTCCTCCGCGGGTTGCGAATGGGATGTGCGCCCAGCACGACGCGGTAGCTGCGGCCGTCGGGCGCGTTTTCGTCGTGGTACTTCTCGACGATGCGGGCGAGTGATTCGAGGAGCTCGTCGGCGAAGGCCTGGCGCTCCTGCGGCGAGCGCAGGCGCACTTCGACTTCCGCCGAGAGTGTGGCCATCGGGCGGCCGGCGTTGTCGGCGGCGGCCTGCGCCTCGGCGACGTCCTTGGCCATGCGCGAGGCGAGGGCGACGAGGTAGCCGCTGGAAAACTTGTCCTTCACCTTGCGCGGGTCGATGCCCGGGCCGAAGACGTCGTGCGAGGCGATGAGGTACTGCGACGTGCGCCGGACGATCCGCTCCGTGCACCCGCGGCGCTGCTCTTCGCGCACGAGCTCGAGATAGCCACCGGCTTCGAGCTGGCGCACGTGGTACGCGGCGAGCTGGCGCGTGAGGCCCAGCGACTTGGCGATGGTGGAAGCCGACCCGGGCTCGGCCAGCGCTTCGAGGATGCGCTGGCGGACGGGGGCGGCGAGGAGTGCCGCGTGGCGGGGGTCGTGGACGACCTGGACGGTGGCCATGGCGGGACTCTAATCCCGGCCCCGGCCATTTGACAAGAACTTTTTTCTAATCGACCCGGCCGACGACCCAGCCCGCAATGGCGTCGAGCAATTCCGGGACTTCGCCCACGGGCGCCTCGAGCGAGATCGGCACGCGGGGGTGCTGCGCGCGGAGGATGTCGAGGATCTTCGGGAGGTCCTGCTTCAGGTGCCCGCCCTGCGCCATGAAGAGCGGAAAGACGGTGATCGCCGCAGCGCCATTGGCGACGATCGTGGCGATCGCCTTCTCCAGCGTGGGCTCCATGAGCTCGAGATACGCGAGCTCGATCGGGCACTCGGGGCGCGACGCGCGGATGCGGTCGCGGATCGCCTCGAACGGACGCGCCCATTCGGGATCGCGGGCGCCGTGAGCGAAGAGGACGATCCCGTGCAACTCAATGCTTTCCGGTGGAACCGAAGCCGCCGGCGCCGCGCGTGCTCTCGTCGAAGTTCTCGACGATGTTGAGCTCCATCTGCACCACGGGCACGACGACCATCTGCGCGATGCGCTCCATCGGATTCACGACGAACTCCGTCTTGCCGCGGTTCCAGAGCGACACCTTCACCTCGCCCTGGTAGTCGGAGTCGATGAGGCCCACGAGGTTTCCCAGGACGATGCCGTGCTTGTGACCCAGGCCCGAGCGCGGGATGAGCACGGCGGCGAGGCCGGGATCGGCAACGTGAATGGCCATGCCCGAAGGAATCAGCGCAGAGTCGCCAGGTGCGAGGGTCATCGGTGCGTCGATGCACGCGCGAATGTCGAGGCCCGCGGAACCGCTCGTCGCATAGGAAGGTAGTTGCCCGCGGATCCTCTCGTCGAGGATCCGGACGTCCAGTTTTTTCATGTTCTAGGAGGCCTGCTTGATGGGGGTGACGGTCGCGCCCGGGGAGCGCGCTTCGAACAACCGAATGGCGTGCGCAAGGATGCCGTGCGCGATCTGCGATTTCGGCGCGCGCGAAAGCGTGTGCGCGCCGGCGTCGTCGTAGATCGTGACTTCATTCTCTTCCTTGCCGATCGTGTGCTGCACGAGGTTCGCCACGATCATCGGGATCTTCTTCTTCGCGCGCTTCGCCTGCGCGTAGCCCGCGAGGTTCTCGCTTTCAGCGGCAAACCCTACGCAGAACGGGCCGCCCGGAATCTGCGCCACGTACGCGAGGATGTCTTCGGTCGGCTTCAGCTTGAGGTCGAGCGGCTCGGCGGACTTCTTGAGCTTGCGGTTCGACGGTTGCACCGGCGTGTAGTCGGCCACGGCGGCAACGCCGAAGAACAGGTCGGTGCCGGCCACGTGCGACTTCACGGCGTTGAACATTTCGGCGGCACTCGTCACGTAGACGAAGTGCGCGCCATGGGGCGCGCTGAGCGACGTCGGGCCACTCACGAGCGTCACGTCGGCGCCGAGCGACGCTGCGGCTTCGGCGAGCGCGTAGCCCATCCTCCCCGAAGAAAGATTGGTGATGCCGCGCACGGTGTCGATCGCTTCGAACGTCGGACCCGCGGTGATCAGGACCTTCTTTCCGGCGAGGCTCTTGGGCGCGAGGAAAGCGAGGATCGACTGGAGCAGTTCTTCGGGCTCGAGCATGCGGCCCATGCCCGTTTCGCCGCACGCCTGGTCGCCGGCCGCCGGACCCAGCACCGCGATGCCGTCGGTGCGAAGTGTGGCGACGTTGCGTTGCGTGGCGGGGTTGTCCCACATCTCGCGATTCATCGCGGGTGCGACGAGCAGCGGGCAATTGCGCGCGATGCACACCGTGGAGAGCAAGTCGTCGGCGAGGCCATTGGCGACCTTGGCCATGAAGTCCGCGGTGGCGGGCGCGATGACGATCGCCTCCACGCCGCGCGAGAGCTCGATGTGCGCCATGTTGTTGGCGAAGCTCGCGTCCCATTGATTGGTGATGACGGGCTTGCCGGTGAGCGCCTGGAAAGTCGCGGGCGTCACGAATTTCGTGCCGGCCTCGGTCATCGCGACCTGCACTTCGACGTTGTTCTTCTGCAGAAGCCGCGCGAGCTCAGCCGCCTTGTAGGCAGCGATGCCCCCCGTGACCCCGAGCAGGATGCGACGCTTCAAGACCTTGTCCATAAAGGCATTTTACCTTTCCCGGGGAGCGGCATGTCGATCACCGAATGGCCCGTTGCGGAACGGCCTCGCGAACGCCTCAAGGCGCGTGGCGCGGCCGCCCTGTCTGATGCTGAATTGCTGGCGATCCTGCTGGGTACCGGAACACGCGGCAGGAACGTCGTCGAGGTCGCCAGGGATATGTTGGGGCGCTTTGGGCGCGTATCGAGCCTGCTTGCCGCCGCGGAATCCGAGCACCGGCGCGGCGCCGCCAAGTTCGCGCAATTCGCGGCTTCCATGGAGCTCGCCCGGCGCGCGCTGGCCGAGGAGATGCGCGCCCGGGACAGCCTCACCTCGCCCGGCGCCGTGCGCGGCTACCTGCGGTTGCGCATGCAGGAGCTCGCTCATGAAGCCTTCTATGGTGTGTTCCTCGATGCGCAGAACCGCGTGATCGTCGCTGAAGAACTGTTCCGCGGCACGCTGACCCAGACGTCGGTGTATCCACGGGAGATCGTGAAGCACGCGCTCGCTCACAATGCGGCGGCGGTGATCCTCGCCCACAACCATCCTTCGGGAGTGGCCGAGCCCAGTCTCCAGGACCAGGCGCTCACTCGCACGCTCGCCGAAGCGCTGGCACTGGTCGACATCAAGGTCCTCGACCACTTCATCGTGGCTCCCGGGGCGTGCCTTTCCTTCGCGGAACGGGGGTTGATCTAGCCGGCGGGGGCCCAAAACCCCAACAAAATCAGCCTGTAGGCCCCAAGTAGGGGGTTCCTCAAGAGCTTGAAAGGATGGGGGCTCGTGGGCTATAATCACGGGCTTCGTACCCCTCGGACTGCCCGGGCGGTCGGAAAATCCAGCTCAAGAGGTTTGTCATGTCGAGAATCTGTCAGGTCACAGGCAAGGCCCCGATGGTGGGTCACCATGTGTCCCACGCGAACAACAAGACCAAGCGGCGCTACCTCCCGAACCTGCAGTACCGCAAGTTCTGGGTCGAAAGCGAGAACCGCTGGGTGAAGATGCGCCTCACGAATGCAGGCCTGCGCCTCATCGACAAGAAGGGCATCGACGTCGTCCTCGCCGACATGCGCGAGCGCGGCGAGAACGTCTGACGAATCAGGACCCACGGGACCTAGACCATGCGCGAAAAGATCAAGCTCGAGTCGTCCGCCGGCACCGGCCATTTCTACACGACGACGAAGAACAAGCGGACCATGCCCGACAAGATGGAGATCAAGAAATTCGATCCCGTCGCTCGCAAGCACGTCCTCTACAAAGAAACCAAGCTCAAATAACAATCAAGAAAAACAATAAAGATGAAAACCCCGCTTCGGCGGGGTTTTTTATTGCGCTTTCAAGGTTCTTCGGCGGGCAACAATACCGATGCAATAACGCGTTGTGATGCGCTTCACTTCATACTTTGGAGGGGTGAGTCAGCATTGAATGTTTCCTAATAACCCCACTGGAGTTCGCTAGATGCGCACGCACAAGAACAACCTGATTCTCGCCGCCGCCCTCTCGGCCTGCCTGGCCGTACCCGCATGGGCCGACGTCGTGAAGCTTCACGGCGCCACCACCGTTCAGAACGTCGTGATCAACCCCAACCGCGAAGCGGTGCAGAAGACCACGGGTCACACCCTCGAGATCGTCGGCAACGCGACCGGCAAGGGTCTCGTGGACCTGTCCGAAGGCAAGGCCGACGCCGCCATGGTGTCGGAGCCGCTCGACATCGCCGTGGCCGCTGCCGCGGTTGCCGGCAAGACCATCGATGCCAAGACGCTGCAGATGCATGAGATCCGCAAGGACGAGATCGTGTTCGTGGTGCATCCGTCGAACGCCGCCTCCAAGCTCACCTGGGAACAACTTGCCGACATTCACACGGGCAAGATCACCAACTGGAAGGAAGTTGGCGGCAAGGATGCCCCGATCGTCGTGTACTCCGATGCCGTCACCGGCGGCACGCGCGCGATGGTGAAGAAGATCGTGATGAAGGACGTCGATTACGCGGCCAACGTGAAGTCGCTGACCTCCGTGTCGCGCGTGCCGGAACTGATCGCCCAGGACGCCAATGGCGTGGGCGCGGTCGGCCGCGGCTTCGTGACGGGCGACAAGACCAAGATCGTCGCGACCAAGAAGCTCGAGCGTCCGCTCGCCCTCGTCACCATCGGCGCCCCGAGCCCGAAGGTGAAAGCGGTGTACGACGCGTTCAAGGTGGAAGCTGCCAAGTCCGCCAAGTAACACCGGAACGGGGCCTTCGGGCCCCTTCCCCTTTTTCTCCTGGAGAGCATTGTGAAGAGCATGACCGTCATGGCGCGTCTCGCGCTGGGTTTCGGGCTGGTGATCGCGTTGTTCATGGCCTCGATGGCCGTGAGCATCCACCAGATGTACCGCCTGGGCTCGAGCATCGAGGACTTCGCGCAGAGTCGCGTTCCCAAGCTTTCCCTCAGCGGCAAGGTCGTCGAGCACCTGCTGCAGACCGCGCGCCAGATGCGCAACGTCCTTATCCTCGACGCCGAGACCGAGATCGTCAGCGAGATCGCGGACGTCGCCCGCAACACCGAGCAGGTGCACGAACTGCTCGCGCAGATCGGCAAGCTTGTCAGCGCCGACACCGAGCGCAACCTGATGAAGGAAATCGACGCCGCGCGTGTGAAGTACGAGCCGCTCGAGCAGAAATTCGTGGCGGCCGCGAAGAAGGCCGACTACGCCACGGCCAAGGACCAGATGCTGAGCGAGGTGCGCCCGGCACAGGACGCGTACATCAACGCAGTCAACTCGTTCATCGAATACCAGTCGACCAACAGCGAGTCCGAAGCGCGCGAGGCTCACCAGCGCCAACGCGACGCGAGCGTGATCCTCATCATCATGGGGCTGGCGGGTGCGGTCATTGCCGTGATCGCCGCTTTCATCATTACCCGCGGGCTGCTGCGCAGTCTCGGGGGCGAACCGGCGTATGCCGCGGAAGTCGCGCGCCGCATCGCCGAGGGCGACCTCACGGTTCAAGTGGTGTCGAAGGCCGGCAACTCCGGAAGCCTCCTCGGAAGCATCGCGCGCATGCGCGACGCGCTCGCGGTCTCCGTGAGCGAGATTCGCGCCGCCGCGGAAGCGGTGGGCAGCGCCTCGCAGCAGATCGCCCGTGGCAACACGAATCTTTCCAGCCGCACCGAAGAGCAGGCGTCAGCGCTCGGCGAGACCGCGGCCAACATGGAAGAGCTCACCAGCACCATCCAGCAGAACAACAACACGGCTCGTGAAGCCAGGTCGCTCGCCGCGGAGGCGACAACGGTTGCCGGACAGGGCGGCACGGCGATGACCGAAGTGATGGACGCCATGCATCGCATCTCGGAATCGTCGTCGCGCATCGCCGACATCATCGGCGTGATCGATGGCATCGCGTTCCAGACCAACATCCTCGCCCTCAACGCCGCGGTCGAAGCGGCGCGCGCGGGCGAACAGGGCCGCGGCTTCGCCGTGGTCGCCACCGAAGTGCGTGCCCTCGCGCATCGCTCCGCGGACGCGGCCAAGGAGATCAAGAACCTGATCCAGGAATCCACGCTGCGCGTGAATGGCGGCGTGAAGCACGTGGAAGGCACGAGCCGCACGATGGAGGAGATCATCGCCACCTCGCAAAAGGTGGGAGACCTCATCGCGGAGATCTCGGATGCCAGCACCGCGCAGCTCGCCGGCATCCAGGAAATCGGCAAGGCCGTGACGCAGATGGATTCGAACACGCAGCAGAACGCGGCCATCGTCGAGGAAGCCGCGGCCGCTGCCGAGCACATGTCGAACCAGGCCGAGGCCCTCATCGGGACCGTGGCGCGTTTCAAGGTCGAGATGGCCGGGCCCACGATCCTTGCCGCTGATGCGCGCCACATGGCCTCGCGGGCGATCGAACGCGCGGCGGTCCCTGCGACGCGTGGACGTCCTTCCATTCCCGCGAAGAGCGAGAGCGAAGACGCGGACTGGAAAGAGTTCTAGAGCCTGACGTGAAAAGCCCCGCTCAAGCGGGGCTTTTTACTTGAGCGGCACGCAGACCGCCGTCCGGAGCTTTTCGGGTGGCACTTCCCCGGGCGTGTTCAGGTAGTCCTCGAACGGCGGCTCGCCGCTCTCCTTCTCGCCGCTCTTCGGGAGCCACTGGCCATAGATGAAGTCGTACACGGCGGGCAGTCCCGCGTAGGGGCCTGTGTGGACCACGACCGCACACTTGCCGCCCGGAGTGTTCGTGATTCTCACGTTGCCATCGGGCTGGAAGTCGTCGGGGACGGAGATGCACGCGACGGACCGCAACTGGGCTTCGGGCGTCGTCGAAGGATCGTCGTAGTAGATCCCGAACATGTGCGTGCCCGGGCCGATGATGCCTTTCGAGCCGGCCCACTCACCGAGGCGTCCGAACACTTCGCCGATGCCCATGTACGAGCCGCGATGATCCATCGCAGCAACCCGGCGCGGAGCCAAGTGCTGGATGGTCACTTCCAAGGGGTTACCTCAGGGACGGACTACGCGTAGCAGCGCAGGCGGCGCGAGAACTGCGCCAGCGATTCCACGTTGCTCTTCTCGGCGCGCTCGCACCAATCCTTGAGCTGCGCGGTGAGCTGCTCGGTCGAGAGCGTGGAGCGTTGCCAGATCTTCGTGAGTTCCTGGCGCATGGTCCACGACGTCTTGAGCGTGGGGCTCGAGTCGAGGGCGCGGTCGAGGTCGGCGCGATACGCGGCAGGCACCTCGGCTTCGTCGCGATGCAGCCAGGTGCGCACGCTCGCGGCGGCACTGCGGCTGGCGATATGGCCCTTGGCGCGGAGCTTGGCGATTTCGTCGGCCGTGGTGCGCTTCATGTGCGAGGCGTAGCGCGAGAGCACGTCATAGCGATGCTGGATGACGGCATGCAGCGTGGCCGCATCGATCTCGAACTTGGTCGGGTCGAGGCGAACCTTCGGCGGCGCCTTGCGGACCTTGGCGAGGCCGAGGAACGAGAGGATCTGCAGGTACAGCCAGCCGAGGTCGAACTCGTGCCAGCGCATGGAGAACTTGGCCGAGGTCGGGTAGGCGTGGTGGTTGTTGTGCAGCTCTTCGCCGCCGATCCACACGCCGAAGCGCGTGATGTTGCGCGCGGCATCGTCGCATTCGAAGTTGCGATAGCCCCAGTAGTGGCCGATGCCGTTGATGACGCCGGCGGCCCAGAACGGGATCCAGAGCATCATCACGCCCCACATCAGGAAGCCCGGGATGATGCCGAACAGCGCGATGTTGATCGAGAGCGTCACGAGGATGCCGAGCTTGTTGCACGGCGTGTAGACGTTGCGCTCGACCCAGTCATCGGGCGTGCCGTGGCCGTAGCGCGTCATCGTCTCGGGCTTGTGCGATTCCTTCACGTACAGGACGACACCGCCCCAGAGGACCTTGTTGATGCCGAGGATCTGCGGGCTGTGCGGATCTTCTTCCGTCTCGCACTTGGCGTGGTGCTTGCGATGGATCGCCGCCCACTCCTTGGTGATCATGCCCGTCGTCATCCACATCCAGAAACGGAAGAAGTGGCTCACGACCGGGTGGAAATCGACCGCGCTATGGGCCTGGCCGCGGTGCAGATACAGCGTCACGCCGGCGATGGTGATCTGCACCAGCACGAGCAGGACGAGGAGGTTGCCCCACCAGGGAAGACCGAGAAGCCCGTCGAAGATCATGTGGAAGCGCGCCTTTATGAAGGGGCCGCGAAGGGTTCCGCGACACCAGATGAATGTATGGGCAGGAATTGTAGCCCACAAGGTCTGTAGGGGATATCAGCATCCCGGAAGATATTGCTAAGTATTTGATCCTGTGGTTGAAATCTGTGTTTCGGGCGTAGCCAGGAACCGTATTTCGCGGGGGGGTGGCGGGAGCACCACGCCGCGCTCCCGAAAGCGTCCCAGGACCGTGCGGAGGATGTCGCTGCGAAGCCCGCCCTGGCCGTTCTCCGGATCGTTGATCCAGGCGGTCAATTCGAGCTCGATTCCGGTCTCCGCGAGCCGGTTGATGGACACGCCGGGAGCCGGATCCGCGATCACTCGCGGATGCGCGCGCGCGGCCTGCAGCAGCACATCCATCGCGGCATCGATGTCGCTGTCGTAGCCCACCGATACAGGCACCTTCACGGCGAACTTGCGGTCCGAGTACGAGTGGTTCGTGACGCTTTGCGTGATCAGCGTCTCGTTGGGGATGATCGACTCGGTGCCGTCGCCAGACTTCACCACCGTGTAGCGCGCGGCGATCTCGCGCACCTCGCCGTGCCGGTTATCGACGGTCACGAGGTCGCCGATGCGGATCGAGTGGTCGAGCAGGATGATGTAGCCGCTCACGTAGTTGCTCGCGATCTTCTGCAGGCCGAAGCCCAGGCCCACGCCGAGCGCGCCGCCGAAGACCGTGAGCGCGGTGAGGTCGAGGCCCACGAGCGGCAGCGCGATCAGGATCGCCACGAAGAGCGCGATCGCGCGAATGAACTTCGAGACCACCACGCGCGTGGACATCTGCACGTCGTCGTTGGCCATGACGCGGCCTTCGAGCACGCGCGCGAACCACATCGAGACGGCGAGGGTGACGGCCACGGCCACCGCCGCCTTGAGGATCAGCAGCAGCGAGATGCGCTGCTTGCCGAGATCGAACGAAACGGAATCGAGCGCGCCGGTGACCTCGGGGAGCAGGCCCGTCACGTAAAGCAGGACACCGACCCACATGGTCCAGGCGATCGTCCGCTCAGAGCCGCGCAGGAATGCGCCCTCGGGCAGGACGAAGCGCAGCACGTAGACCAACGCGCGGATCAGGCTGAAGGCAATGAGGAGCGTGACCGCGAGGTTGAGGAAAGGCACCGGCGCGTAACGGCGCAGGACCAGCATCGCGCCCCAGGTGAACGCAAGCGCGGCGAGCGGGAAGATCACGCGGTTGAAGCCGCCTTCGCCGAACTTCCAGCGGACCTTGCGCCCACCCAGGCGCGCGCGCAGCGAACGGGCGATGAACCACGCGAGGCCGAACGTGCCCGCGAGGACCGCGACCTGGATGAGGGTGTCGCGCGCGAGCTGCGCCGAATCGAAGGCGCTGAAGAGGAGGTCGAGGTCGGTCGCCGCCGTCACTTCGCTCGTTCCATCACCGCTGCGAAGAAACCATCGGTGTCATGCACGTTGGGCAGCAGGCGCAGGTATTCCTCCACGCCCGGAATGCGGATGTCCTTGCGAGCGAGGACGTCCTTGCACGGGATCAGGCGGAACTCGGGATGCGCGGCCAGGAACGCCGTAACCACCGCTTCGTTCTCCTCTTCAAGAAGGCTGCACGTGCCATAGACGAGGCGCCCGCCGGGCTTCACCAGCGCGCCCGCGGCGGCGAGGATCGCCGTCTGCTTGGCGTTCAGCTCGACCACGCCCGCCGCGGTCTGGCGCCACTTGAGGTCGGGATTGCGCCTCAGCGTGCCCAGGCCGGTGCAGGGAGCGTCCACCAGCACGCGGTCGATCTTGCCGCGCAGCCGCTTCACCTTGGCATCGTTCTCGTTGGAGATGCGCTGCGGAAAGACGTTCGACAGTCCCGAGCGTTTGAGGCGCGGTCCGAGGTTCGCGAGCCGTTTCTCCGACACGTCGAAGGCATAGAGACGACCTGACGAGCCCATCGCCGCGCCCAGTTGCAGGGTTTTCCCGCCGGCGCCCGCGCAGAAATCCACGACCATCTCGCCGCGCCGCGCTTCGAGGAGCATGCCGAGGATCTGGCTGCCTTCGTCCTGCACTTCGACCACACCTTCGAGGAAGAGGACGTGCTGGTTGAGCGCGGGCTTGTCGCGCAGGCGAATGCCGATGGGCGAATAGCGCATCGCGCGCGCGGCGATCTGGTCGCGCTCGAGGCGATCGAGCACCGGTTCGATCGGGGCCTTGGTCTCGTTCACGCGCAGGTCGAGCGGCGCGGGTTGCTGCAGGCTCTGGCCGATCGCGAGGATTTCCTCGTCGCTGTGGTTCTTGCGCAGCTTTTCGATCACCCAGTCCGGGAGGTCGACGCGAATTTCGAAGGGCAGGGCGTCGACCTTCTCGGCCTTGAGCGCGGAGAGCCACGCCTTCTCGTCCGCGCTGAGCGAGGCCTCGACCTGGCTGATGCCGATGCCCTGGGCCTTCACGATCGCCGCGAGCGCCATCTGGCGAGGTGTTCCCTCGGGCGTCAGGTGCTCGAGCAGGCGGCGGCGGCGCAGCGCGGCGCAGACCGTATCGGCGACGATGGCGCGATCCTTCTGCCCGAGGCTCTTGTGGTCGCGGAAGAATTGCTTGAGCACCTGGTCGGCGGGCTGCCGAGCGGGAAGGACGACCGTGAGTGCCTCCACGATCGCCTCGAGCTGCGCGCGGCCGATCGTCACCGGGAAATGGAGGTGGCGACCTGCTCCACCTGGAATCGGTTGCGGGCGACGGGATAGCGCAGCTTCACCGGCAGGTTGTGCTGGTCGATGCCGAGCCACACGTCGACGGTTTCCACGGGCGTCTTGCCTTCATGACGCAGGTGAAGCGTTTTCACTTTTCCGATCGGCAAGTCCAGCTCCTCTTCGCCGAGCACGGCGAGTGAAAACGTATACAGGCGGCGCTGCGTGAATACGCGCAGCTCGACGCGGTCACCCTTGGGCGGCGAGTGCGCGAGCTGGAAGATCATCGAGAGCCAATCCACCGTGTTGTCGGCGAGCGGACCCTCGCGCGTCTCGTCGTTGCGATGGAACGTCATCGTGCGCTTGGACCAGTCGAACTCCAGGCCCTCGTCGGGCGCGCGCGGCCGGCGTTCGGTGAAGCGTTCGGGGCGAAGCCCCGCGCTCGTCACCGTGCCGCGGCTCTCTTGCGTGATCTGGCCTTCGAGGAACACGGCGAAGAAGCCCGAGGCCTGCGCGGAACCGAAGATCTCGTAGCGATTGCCTTCGCGCGACCACGTGTATTCGGAGCGGCCCTCGGCGAACGCCGAGTGCAGCGCATAGGCGATGCGCAGCTTCGCCGGAAGCGCTTCACCCGGGAACTTCGGCGGTTCGAGCGCGGCGGGCTTCGGCGGTTGCGCGAGCGCGATTTTTTCCGGAGGCGCAGGGACATCGTCACCGGCGAGCAGCTCGGTGCCCGATTCGATCGGCAGTGTCTGCTTCGGCGCGGGTTCGGGTTCGTCGATGAGGCCGGGCAGCGAGGCGACGGTCTCCTCGGGCTTGGGCGGCGAGGGCTTGGGCCGCGCGCGGCGCGGCTTCGCCTGCGCGGGGGCAGGCGTGGTTGCAGCCGCCGTTCCCTCGATCGCAGGTGCGGCCGGATCAAGGGTGGCGGTGTAAGCCGGCTCGTCGACCGCAGGCGGCTCCACCTGGCGGGGCATCGAAGCAATGAGGGCCGCATGCGCGATCGCCGATACCGCGAGCGCCGCCAGGGCGATGCGGTAGCGATGGAGGAATGCGCGCAGCTGGTGGGTCGAGATCATGTTCAAGCGGCGGTCCGGGGAGCGATGAGCGAATCCGAAGAAACGCCCGAGCCCGGCACCTGGACGACACCGGCCGAGGAAAATTGCACCTTGCCCTCCGCGAGCCAGCGCGCGGCCTGCGGGTAGATGCGGTGTTCCTGCTCGAGGACGCGTGCGGCGAGTGTGGCTTCCGTGTCCGAGGGAAGCACGGGCACCGCGGCCTGGATGATGATCGGACCGTGGTCGAGTGCTTCCGTCACGAAATGCACCGTCGCGCCGTGCACCTTCACGCCTTCCTCGATCGCGCGCCGGTGCGTGTGAAGCCCGGGGAACGCGGGCAGCAACGACGGATGGATGTTCACGATGCGCTGGGCGAATCGCTGGATGAATTCCGGCGTGAGGATGCGCATGAAGCCCGCGAGCAGGATCCAGTCGGGCTCGTGTGCGGCGATCGCTTCACCGAGCGCGGCATCGAACGACTCGCGCGACGCATGGGCCTTGTGATCGATCGCCAGCGTGGGGATCCCTTTCGCGGCGGCCCACTCGAGGCCTTTCGCTTCGGGACGGTTGGAGATCACGGCGCGCACCTGGAGCCCCGTCCCGGCCTCGACCAGAGACTGCATGTTGCTGCCCCGGCCCGAGATCAGGATGACGGCGGACTTCATGACACGACCGTTTGCGGCCCCCCGGGTTCGCGCGTGACGATCGCGCCGATCTCCGTTGCGGTCAGGCCTGCGCCCTTGAGCGTGGCGATGGCCGCGGAGACCTCGTCCTTGGGCACCACGATCACCATGCCGATGCCGCAGTTGAACGTGCGCGCCATCTCGGCGTCATCCACGCGGCCGTTCTTCTGCAGCCATTCGAAGATCGCGGGGCGTGTCCAGCGCGAGCGATCGAGCTTCGCGCAGAGGAGCTCGGGGAGGATGCGCGGAATGTTCTCGGTGAGGCCGCCCCCGGTGATGTGCGCGATGCCCTTCACCGTGGCCTTGCCCATCAACTCGAGGACCGGCTTCACGTAGATGCGCGTGGGCTCGATCAGCGCCTGGCCGATCGTGCGATCGCCTTCGAACTTCTCATGGTAATCGCCGCCGCTCGTGGCGACGATCTTGCGAATGAGCGAGTAGCCGTTCGAGTGCGGGCCGGTGGAAGCGAGGCCGATCACCGCGTCGCCGACCTTGATGGTCGTGCCGTCGATGATGCGGTCGCGCTCGACGAGGCCAACCGCGAAGCCCGCGAGGTCGTATTCGTTCGGGTCGTACATGCCGGGCATCTCGGCGGTTTCGCCGCCGATCAACGCGCAGCCCGCCTGCTCGCAGCCAAAGGCCACGCCCTTCACGACGTCGGCCGCGACATCGACGTTCAACTTGCCGCACGCGAAGTAGTCGAGGAAGAAGATCGGCTCGGCGCCGGAGACGAGGATGTCGTTCACGCTCATCGCGACGAGGTCGATGCCGATGGTGTCGTGTTTCTTCAGACGGAAAGCGAGCTTGAGCTTGGTGCCCACGCCATCCGTGCCCGAGACCATCACCGGGTTCTTGTACTTCTTCGAGACTTCGACCAGCGCACCAAAACCGCCCACGCCCGCGAGCACTTCGGGGCGCATGGTTTTCTTCGCGTAGGGCCGGATACGCTCGACCAGTTCATCTCCCGCGGCGATGTCGACGCCAGCGTCGGCGTAGGTCATGGAGATGCGGTTCGACATGTGCGCGCGAAAGGAGGGCTTTGGGAGTGAAATTCTACCCGATTGCCCCTCGGGACGCCGCGAAACTAGGCGTCGCCGCTGCCCTTGAATGTCGGCAGGTTCGTCTTCGCGAAATCGAGCATGCGCTCGATGCAAACCTTGGCCTTGCGGCCGATCTCCGGATCGACGCGCACTTCGTTGTGCCCGCGCTCGAGCACTTCGAGCAGATTGCCCAGGCCGTTCATCGCCATCCACGGGCAGTGCGCGCAGCTCTGGCACGTCGCGCCCTTGCCGGCGGTGGGGGCTTCGATGAAGTTCACGCCGGGCAGCTTCTTGCGCATCTGGTGGAGGATGCCGCCATCGGTCGCGACGATGTACTCGGGGGCCTTCATGCGCTCGGCGGCCATGATGATGCCGGTGGTCGAGCCCACGAAGTCCGCCATCGCAATCACCGAAGGCGGCGACTCGGGATGCACGAGCACCTTCGCCTTCGGATGCGAGAGTTTCATCTCTTCGAGCTGCTGGGCCTTGAACTCGTCGTGCACGACGCATGACGCGTTCCACATGAGCATGTCCGCGCCGGTCTGGCGCTGGATGTAATCGCCCAGGTGCTTGTCGGGTGCGAACAGGATCTTCTTCCCCTGCGCGTGCAGGTGGGCCACGATCTTCTCGGCGATCGAGGAAGTGACCATCCAGTCGGCGCGCGCCTTCACCGCCGCACTCGTGTTCGCGTACACCACGACGACGCGGTCGGGATGCTGGTCGCAGAACTTCGAGAACTCGTCGATGGGTGTGGCCAGATCGAGCGAGCATTCCGCCTCGAGCTCGGGCATGAGCACGCGCTTCTCCGGGTTGAGGATCTTCGCGGTCTCGCCCATGAAGCGCACGCCGGCGACGACGACGGTCTTGCCCGGATGCTCGTGGCCGAAGCGCGCCATCTCGAGCGAATCGGAGACCACGCCACCGGTGGATTCGGCGAGATCCTGGATGTCCGGGTGGACGTAGTAGTGCGCGACGAGAACCGCGTCGCGCTCCTTCAGGAGCTTCCTGATGCGCGCGATGATCGCGGGCTTGTCGGCGGGCGCGATGACGGTCGGCGGAATGGCGGGTGCCAGGCCGGTGCGGCCGTCAAAGCGTTCGAAGCGAATCTGGATGGGGTGGACGGCGCTCATGAGAACGATTTTGCCATAGGGGGCATGTTAGAATTTCGCCGGCAATTTCCGAGTGGCCCTGCTGCCCCTCGAAGCGAACTTCCATCAGCCCTTGAAGCCACTTCCGGCCTGCCGTTGAAGCAACTCCTGCTCGATTTCACCGAAGCGCCTGCGCCCACCTTCGCGAATTTCGCGGCGGGCCGCAATGGCGAGCTGCTGGCCGCGCTCGACGCGGCGGTGAAGGGGCAAAACACCGAGCGTGTGCTCTATGTTTGGGGCGAATCGGGCGCAGGCAAGACCCACCTCCTGCGGGCCTTCGCGGAGGCGACCGCGTCGCGCCATTCGCGCTACGTCCGGGCAGCGGACTTCGATGGAGCCATCGCCCCGGTCCTCGTGCTCGACGACATCGAGCAGCTTCCCGAGGATCACCAGGTGACGCTCTTCAACGCCTTCAACGAGCGCACCTTCGCCTTCCTGCTGGTGTCCGCGCGCTCCGCGCCGCGCGACCTCGCCCTGCGGCGCGACCTCGCCTCGCGCCTTGCCACGGGCCTCACCTATCGCGCGCTTCTCCTCACGGATGCCGAGAAGAGCGCGGCCCTGGCCGCCCACGCAGCCTCGCGCGGCTTCCCGCTCGCCGACGAAGTTCGCTCGTACCTGCTCACGCACGCCCGCCGTGACATGCCTTCTCTCATCGGTGCGCTCGACACGCTCGACCGCTACTCGATCGAAACCGGTCGCCCGATCACCGTGCCGCTGCTGAAAGCGGCCCTCCGGCCCGAGACCGCCGCATGAAGCTCGCCCTGTTCGACCTCGACAACACGCTGCTCGACGGCGACAGCGACCACGCCTGGGCGCAGTTCCTGATCGAGGAGGGCGTGCTTGACGGGCCCGAATACACGACGCGCAACGAGTGGTTCTACGAGCGCTACAAGGACGGCACGCTCGACATCGCGCAGTTCCTCGAATTCCAGCTCGCGCCGATCGCCAATCGGCCCCGCGCGCAACTCGATGCCTGGCACCGCGAGTTCATGCAGCGCAAGATCCGGGGCATGATCCTCCCGGCCGCACCCGCCCTCATCGCGAAGCACGCCAAGGACACGACCGCCATCGTTACCGCCACGAACCGATTCATCACCGCCCCGATCGCCGCCGAGCTCGGCATTCCGAACCTCCTCGCGACCGACATCGAGGAAGTCGATGGCGTCTTCACCGGCAAGCCGCGCGGCACGCCCACGTTCCGCGAAGGCAAGATCAAGCGCGTGGATGAATGGCTCGCCGCCCAGGGCCGCCGACTTTCCGATTACGCGGAGAGCTGGTTCTACAGCGATTCGCTCAACGATCTTCCGCTGCTCGAGCGCGTGACGAACCCGGTCGCGGTCGATCCGGATCCCACGCTGCGCGCCCACGCCGTCAAGCGCGGCTGGCCGGTCATGAGCCTTCGGCCATGATCCGCAAGTTCATCAACAAGATGCTGGGCCGCGAGGCGCGTCCGCAACGCAAGGACGCGAAGCCGGTCATCTACACGAAGGACAAGCACAACATCCGCAAGGAATCGATCAGCCGCTGCGCGCGCCGCACCTGCGAGGACCTGCAGCGCGCGGGCCACGCCGCGTTCGTGGTCGGCGGCGCGGTGCGCGATCTCCTCGTGGGCCGCCTGCCCAAGGACTTCGACGTCGCCACCAGCGCGACGCCGGAGGAAGTGCGCTCCGTGTTCCGGCGCTCGCGCATCATCGGGCGGCGCTTCCAGATCGTGCACGTGCTCTGCGGACAGGAAGTCGTGGAGACTTCGACGTTCCGCGCCGTGCTCACGCGCGAAGCCGGCGACGAAAACACGGACGAGCACGGCCGCATGCTCTCCGACAACGTGTTCGGCACGCAGGCCGAAGACGCCGCGCGCCGCGACTTCACCATGAACGCGCTGTTCTACGACCCGGTGAAGGAAGAGGTCTGGGATTACCACCACGGCATGAAGGACGTGCAGGCCAAGCGCCTCGTCATGATCGGGGATCCCGCGCTGCGCTACCGCGAAGACCCCGTGCGCATGCTGCGGGCCGCGCGCCTGGCCGCGAAGCTCGGCTTCACGATCGACGCGAAGACCGAGGCGCCGATCCACACGCACCGGCACCTGATCAAGAACGTTCCGCAGGCGCGCCTCTTCGAGGAGATCCTGAAGCTGCTCCTCTCGGGCAACGCCGCGGAGTGCGCGCTGCTGTTGCGCAAGCTCGAACTCCACCACGGCTTGCTGCCGCTGCTCGACGCGGCGCTCGACGATCCCGATACCGGTCCGTTCGCGATGGCCGCGTTGCGCGCCACCGACGAGCGCCTCGCCGCCGACAAGCCCGTCTCGCCCGCCTTCCTGCTCGCCGCCCTCCTGTGGGGCCGCGTCGAGAAGAGCCTCAAGCGCCACGAACTAGCCGGCGAGCCGACGATGCCCGCGCTGCATTCCGCGATGCATGAAGCGCTCGACGCGCAGCGCGAGTCGCTTGCGATCCCGCGCCGCTTCGACGCGACGATGAAGGAGCTGTGGCTGCTGCAGCCGCGCTTCCTGCAGCGCGGCGGCCAGCGGCCATTCCGGCTGATCGAGCATCCGCGCTTCCGCGCCGCCTACGATTTCTTCGAGCTGCGTGCGCGTTCCGGAAATGCTCCGCTCGACATCGCGCAGTGGTGGGAACGCTTCCAGGACGTCAACGTCGACCAGCGCGAGCGGATGCTCGTGAGCGAGGAGGCGGGGCCCAAGAAGAAGCGCCGCCGCCGCCGTGGCGGGAAGGGACGCGGCCAGGGCGAAGGGGCGCCCGACACCCAGCCGGAAGGCGACGGTTGAAAGCCATCCGGGCCGTGGTGGCGCTGGGCTCGAATCTCGAGGACCCCGCGGCCCAAGTCCGCACCGCCTTCGACGAGATCGGCTCGATTCCAGGAACGAAAGTGCTCAAGCGTTCCGCACTCTTTCGCACCGCGCCCGTCGGCTTTCTCGATCAAGACCCGTTCATCAACGCCTGCGCACTGGTCGAGACGACGCTCGCGCCCAAGGCCCTGCTCGATGCGCTGCTCGCCATCGAACGCTTGCATGGCCGCGTGCGCGAGATCCCGAACGGTCCGCGCACGCTCGACCTCGACATCGTTCTCTACGGCGGGATCGCGCACCATGAGCACGGCCTGACCATTCCGCATCCGCGCGCCGGCGAACGTGCGTTCGTCCTGGCGCCGCTCGTGGATGTCTGGCCCGACGCGGAAATTCCGGGGCAGGGCCGCGCGGCAGAACTTCTCGGCCGCGTGCGCGACCAGGCGATCGAGAAGCTCGCCGCATGAAGCATCGCTACATCGTCGTCGAGGGGCCGATCGGCTGCGGCAAGACGAGCCTCGCGCACAAGATCGCGCACCACCTCGATGCCTCGCTGCTCCTCGAGGACACGGCCTCGAACCCCTTCCTGCGCCAGTTCTACCAGGACATGCGCCGCCACGCGCTGCCCACGCAGCTCTTCTTCCTGTTCCAGCGCGTCGAGCAGATCGGCAGCCTTCGCCAGCCCGAGCTCTTCGGCGCGAAACCCACGGTCTCTGATTTCACGCTCGCCAAGGACCCGCTCTTCGCGCGCCTCACGCTCAACGACGCCGAATACCAGCTCTACTCGCGCATCTACGACCACGTGAAACCGCAGGTGCCCGTACCCGACCTCGTGATCTACCTCCAGGCCTCGATCGACACGCTGATCGGCCGCGTGAACAAGCGCGGCCTCGCGATGGAGTCGGGCATCTCCGAGGATTACCTGCGGCGCATCTCGGATGCCTACTCGCGCTACTTCTACGACTACGACGAAAGCCCGCTGCTGATCGTCAACAGCGACCGCCTCAATTTCGTCGACGTTCCCGAGCACTTCGACCTGCTCGTCGAGCGCATGAACGCCATTCGCGGCGGCCGCGAATTCTTTAACCGGGCGTAATAAGTGGGGTCAGACTCGACTTAAGTTAGTTCTGTGGATAACTGGAGCCGGACCCAGTTATCCACAGAACTAACTTAAGTCGAGTCTGACCCCACTTATTACGATTTCCTCTAGAATTCGCCTCCCATGCGAAACACCATCTCCCAGCTCCAGGAACGCGCCCGCAACGGCGAGAAGCTCGCGATGCTCACGTGCTACGACGCGAGCTTCGCCGCGCTCTCCGACGCCGCCGGCGTGGACATCCTGCTCATCGGCGATTCCCTGGGCATGGTGATCCAGGGCCACGACTCGACGCTGCCGGTCACCATGGACCAGGTCGAATACCACGTGGCCTGCGTCGCCCGGGGAAGCGAAAAGGCTTTCGTCCTCGCGGACCTTCCCTTCGGCGCCTTCCAGGAATCGAAGGAGCAGGCGTTCCGCAACTCGGCGCGCCTCATGGCCGCGGGTGCCAACATGGTGAAGCTCGAAGGCGGCGCGGTGATGGTCGAGACGACGCGCTTCCTCGTCGATCGCGGCATTCCCGTGTGCGCGCACATCGGCCTCACGCCGCAATCGGTGAATGTCTTCGGCGGCTACAAGGTGCAGGGCAAGACCGACACCTCGGCCGACCAGCTCGTGAAGGACGCGAAGGCGCTCGAAGCCGCCGGCGCGGGAATCGTGCTGATGGAAGCGATGCCCGCCGGTGTGGCCAAGCGAGTGACCGAAGCCGTCAAGGTTCCGACGATCGGCATCGGCGCAGGCATCGATGTTTCCGGCCAGGTGCTCGTGCTGCACGACATGCTCGACATCTATCCGGGGCGCAAGGCGCGCTTCGTGAAGAACTTCATGCTCGGCGCGCCTTCGGTGAAGGCCGCGATCGAGGCCTATGTGAAGGCCGTGAAGGCCAAGACCTTCCCGGGTCCCGAACACTCCTTCTAGTCTCTTGGACGTCCTCCACACCGTCGCGGAATTGCGCGATCGCCTGCGTGGCGAGCGCGCGGTCGTGCTCGTTCCGACGATGGGCGGGCTGCACGAGGGCCACGTCTCGCTCGTGAAGGAAGCGCGCAAGCACGGGGACTGCGTCGTTACTTCCGTATTCGTGAACCGCCTGCAGTTCGAGCCCGGCGGCGACTTCGACCGCTATCCGCGCACGCTCGAAAACGATTGCCGCATGCTCGAGGCCGCCGGATGCGACGTGGTCTTCGCGCCCGACGAGAGGCAGATGTATCCGGAGCCGCAGGAGATGGTCGTGATGCCGCCCAAGGTGGCCGCGACGCTCGAAGGTGAATTCCGCCCGGGGCATTTCCAGGGGGTCGCGACGGTGGTGGCCAAACTCTTCAATATTGTTGCGCCGCACACAGCGATTTTCGGGCTCAAGGACTTCCAGCAATGCCACGTCGTGCGGGCCCTGGAGAAGCAGCTCAACTTCGGAATCCGCATCGTCGGCGCGCCCACGATCCGCGATCCCGACGGCCTCGCGATGTCCTCCCGGAACGCCTATCTCACTCGGGAAGAGCGGGCCCAGGCGGCGGCCCTCCAGCAAAACCTCAGGCGGATCAAGGCCCTGGTGGAAGGCGGCCGGCGCGATTACGACGCGCTGGTACAAGGGGTCGTGAGCGACTTGACCGCGGCCGGGTGGCGCGTGGATTATGTTGCGGTGCGGAATCGATCGGCGCTGGCTGTTCCGGGGCCTGGCGACAAGGATCTCGTGATCCTCGCGGCGGCTTGGCTGGGCAAGACGCGTCTCATCGACAATCTAGAGGCCGATCTCTAAAGAGCCTCGGTAGACTCCGCGTCGCTCGTTCACGGAGAGGGTCCGACATGCAACGCACCATGCTGAAAGCCAAGCTGCATCGCGTCACCTGCACGCACTCGGAGCTGCACTACGAAGGCTCCTGTGCCATCGACCAGGACCTCCTGGACGCCGGCGACATCCGCGAATACCAGCAGATCGACATCTACAACATCGCCAACGGCGAGCGGTTCACGACCTACGCGATCAGCGCGGAGCGCGGTTCGGGAATCATCTCGGTGAATGGCGCGGCGGCACGGCGCGCCGCACCCGGTGACCTGCTCATCATCGCGGCCTACGCCGCGTACGACGAAGCCGAGCTCGCGAACTTCAAGCCCGACCTCGTCTACGTTGACGGCGCGAACCGCATCCAGCGCAAGGGCGACGCGATCCCCGTGCAGATGGCGGCCTAGGCTACGTCCACAGGGTTGCCTTGAACAACGCGAGCGTGCGGCTCCACGAGAGTTTCGCGGCCGCATCGTCGTAACGCGGCGTCGTGTCGTTGTGGAAACCGTGCTGCGTGTTCGGGTAGACGTGCGCCTCGTATTTGACCTTGTTCGCCTTGAGCGCGGCTTCGTACGCAGGCCACATCGCGTTGATGCGTTCGTCGGTGGAGGCGAAGTGGATCATCAACGCCGCCTTGATCTTCGGCACGTCCTCCGCCTTCGCGGCCGCGCCATAGTAGGGAGCGCCCGCGGCGAGGTCCGGAATGCGCACGGCGAGAGTGTTGACCATCCCGCCGCCCCAGCAGAAACCCACCGCGCCCACCTTGCCTTTGAAGTCCGGCCGCAGCTTCACGTAGTCGACCGCCGCGACCATGTCTTCGGTGGTCCTGGCGCCGTCGAGCTTCGCGAACAGCGTGCGCGCCGCGTCCTCGGTGCCTGGGTAGCCCCCCAGCGGCGTGAGCGCATCGGGCGCGAACGCGAGGTAGCCCGCGGCCGCCAGGCGGCGCGCGACATCCTCGATGTACGGGTTGAGACCGCGGTTCTCGTGAATGACGACGACCGCGGGCAGCTTGCCCTGCGCCGCGGCGGGACGCGCGAGATAGCCGCGCATCTTTCCCGACCCGGCCGGAGACAGGTACGACACGTACTCGACCGTGATGCGCGGGTCGTCGGCCTTCACCTGCTGCGCGAGCGCGAAGTTCGGGCTCAGGGCTTCGAGCATCGCCGCGGCGCCGAACCCGCCGACGGCGTACTTCGCCGCGCGATCGAGGAAGTCGCGCCGTGTCACCGCCCCGTGCACGTAGCCGTCGAAAAGCTTCAGGACCTCGGGCGGAAAATCATCAGCCTTCTTGCGTTCCATGGTGGGTCTCCTCAGGTGAACACGGCTAAGATTGGGGAAATGATACAAGCGAGTTTTGCGACATGACGAGTTTCGCGATATGAACAGACCTGTACTGGACGAAAAGGCCAAGGGTGTCTACGTCATTACGGTGACACCCTTCACCGACGAGGGTTCGCTCGATCTCGAGAGCACCGACCGCGTCATCGATTTCTACCTGGAGAAGGGCGCGGATGGACTCACTGTCCTGGGCGTCATGGGCGAAGCGCCCAAGCTCACGGCCGAGGAATCCGCGCAGTACGTGAAGCGCGTGCTCGATCGCGTGAAGGGCCGCATTCCCACGATCGTCGGCGTGTCGTCGCCGGGCTATGCCGCGATGAAGGAGCTCTCCGACCGCGTGATGGATCTCGGTGCGGCCGGCGTGATGGTCGGTCCCGCGGCGACGGTGAGGACCGACGACCAGGCGTATTCGTACTACGAGATGGTTGCCGAAACGCTCGGCGGCAAGACGCCGTTCTGCGTGCAGGATCATCCGCTCGCGTACAGCGTGCAGCTTCCGGCGCCGGTGCTGCTGAAGATCTTCCGCAACATCCCGAGCGCGGTGATGCTCAAGCACGAGGACTATCCGGGCCCGGGCCTCGCGAAGCTCGCGGCGCTGCGCGCGGCCAAGGATGCGCGCCGCATCTCGATCCTCGCAGGCAACGGCGGCGGCCTCTTCCTGCCCGAGGAACTCTCGCGCGGCGCCGACGGCGCCATGACCGGCTTCGGCTATCCGGAGATGATGGTCGGCGTGTGCAAGGCGCACGCGGCCGGCGACATCGAGCGCGCGCACGATCTGTTCGATGCGTACCTCCCGCTCGCGCGCTATGAACAGCAATCGGCCGCGGGGCTCGCGGTGCGCAAGTACATGCTGCAGAAGCGCGGTGCGATCGCCTCGGCCGCGATCCGCAAGCCCGGGCCGAAGCTCTCGCCCGCGGACATCGCCGACATCGATCGCCTCATCGCGCGCCAGGAAAAGCGGTTGCGCGAGCTCGGCTGAGATTCCCACGAAAGAAGAACCATGACGCTCGATCCGAAAGTCGTATCCACGCTGTCGCAGGTCACCACGGCCACGCTCACGACGATCCTGTTGAAGAAAGGCCTGCGCAACGTCTGGATGCGCGGCACGCGGCCGCTCAACCCGGGCCAGCCGCGCCTCGTCGGCCCCGCGTTCACGCTGCGCTTCGTGCCCGCGCGCGAAGACCTCGCGACGCCCGAGTCGTGGTCGAAGCCGATCTCCACGCGCTCGGCGATCGAAGCGATGCCCGAGGGCTGCATCGTCGTCGCCGATGCGATGGGCGTGACCGACGCGGGCATCTTCGGCGACATCCTCTGCGCGCGCATGAAGAAGAAGGGCGTCGCGGGCCTCGTCACCGATGGCGTGCTGCGCGACGTCGCCGGCATTCGCACGACGCACCTGCCGATCTGGTGCCAAGGCGCGGCGGCGCCGCCGTCGGTGGCCGGCCTCACGTTCATCAACTGGAACGAACCCATTGGCTGCGGTGGCGTCGCGGTGTTCCCCGAAGACGTCGTCGTCGTCGATGAAGACGGAGCGGTCGTCGTGCCGAAGGCTTTCGTCGACGACATCGTGGCCGCCGCGCCGGAGCAGGAACGATTGGAGGCCTGGATCATGGCGGAAGTGGAGAAGGGCGCGGCGCTGCCGGGCCTGTATCCGCCCAACGCCGAGAACAAGGCGCGCTACGAGGCCAGCAAGAAATAAATTGAATTGCTGAAATGTTTCGGTCAGGTCGCTGAAACATTGGAACCGTACTGTCGGCGCTTCCCTCCGAACGGCCCAATGAGAAGAGACCATGACCGAGCGCGCCTCGCAGCCTGCTGCCCATCGCCACGACGACGACGTCTTCTGCAACGAATCCGATAACCCGACGTTCGACAGCATCCTGGGGGCGCGCCTTTCGCGCCGCGGCTTGCTCAGGGGCTCCGCCGGCCTCTTTGCCGGCAGCGTGCTCGGCCCCGTGCTGGCGGCCTGCTCCGACGACGATGATCCGGTCGCCGGGTTCAAGTGGAACGCGGTGGCCAAGAGCACGGCCGACGCGCTGACGGTGCCGGCCGGCTACTCCGCGCGCGTGCTCTACCGCCTGGGCGATCCGATCGACGCCGCGACGCCGACCTCCGCGAACAACGGCACGGACACCGGGACCTCGTTCGCCGCACGTGCGGGCGACCACCACGACGGCATGCACTACTTCGGCCTCGGGGCCAGCGGCGCCTACGACGCGACCAACTCGACGCGCGGGCTGCTGGTGATGAACCACGAGAACATCACGCAACTGCTGCTGCACCCGGCCGGCGCGACGACGCCGCGTCCGGCCGACCAGGTCATCAAGGAGATGAACTGCCACGGCGTGAGCGTGGTCGAGGTCACGCGGACCGGCAGCACGTGGACCTACACGCGCGGCGGCAACTACAACCGCCGCATCACCACGAACACCGAGATGATCCTCTCGGGCCCGGCGGGCGGCTCGAACCAGCTGAAGACGAAGTTTTCGACCAACGGCACGCGCACGCGCGGCACGGTCAACAATTGCGCGAACGGCTACACGCCCTGGGGCACGTATCTCACGTGTGAAGAGAACTGGGCGTTCTACTTCAAGCGCGCGGCCGGCGACAACGCCAATCGCAGCGCGGCCGAAGTGACGGCGCTCAACCGCAACGGCATCACGCAGGGCGCGGCCGGCAACTACGGCTGGACCACCGTCACGCCGGGAGATGCCGCCGACACGAATTTCGCCCGCTGGGACGCGACCAAGGTCGGCACGTCGACCGACGGCACCGACGATTTCCGCAACGGGCCCAACACGTTCGGCTGGATCGTCGAGATCGACCCGTTCAACGCGACTTCCGTCCCGAAGAAGCGCACCGCGATGGGCCGCTTCGCACACGAGGGCTGCTTCGTCGCGCCGCCCGTCGTCGGCCAGCCGCTGGTTTTCTACTCGGGTGACGACTCGCGCGGCGAGTACTGCTACAAGTTCGTGTCGACCGCGCTGTGGAGCGCGGCCGACGCCACCGGCGGCATGGCCGCGGGCGACAAGTACCTCGACGCCGGAAAGAACTTCGTCTGCAAGTTCAACGCCGACGGCACCGGCAGCTGGATCGAGCTCACGCTCGGCACGAACGGCATCACCAGCGCGAGCACGGTGTATCCGTTCGCCGATGCGGCCGACGTCCTCATCAACCTGCGGCTCGCCGCGGACGTCGCGGGTGCCACGAAGATGGATCGTCCCGAGTGGTCGGCGATCAATCCGAAGAACGGCGACGTGTATTTCACGATGACCAACAACTCCGTTCGCGGCAGCGTCGCGCAGCCGATGGACGCGGCCAACCCGCGCTACTACACCGACAACCGCGGGACGACCGTGCAGCGCGGCAACAACAACGGCCATATCGTTCGCCTCGCGCCTTCGGGTGGAAACCATGCAGCGACCACTTTCACCTGGGACATCTACCTCTTCGCGGCCCAGGCGACTGCGGACACGGCAGCGAACAACGCCGACTACCAGGCCAACGTGAATCTCTCCGGGCTCGACGACACCAACGACATGTCGAGCGTGGACGGCTGCTGGTTCAGCCAGGCGACGCCGGGCTTGCTGTGGATCCAGACGGACGACGGCGCCTACACGGACGTGACCAACTGCATGATGCTCGCGGCCCTTCCCGGAAACGTGGGCGACGGCGGCGCGGTCACCGTGGCCAACAAGGCCGTGCCGCAGGGCGCGGGCGGTGCAACGGTCGACGTGACGGTCACGACCCGCATGGGCAAGAAGCCGGAGCCCACGCAGCTGCGTCGCTTCCTCGTGGGTCCGAAGGGTTGCGAGATCACCGGCATCGCGGAGACGCCGGACGGCCGCACGATCTTCGTGAACATCCAGCATCCGGGCGAGAACACGACCGCGGCGCAGCTCACGGCGGGCACGCCGGAGAGCGTGTGGCCGGATGGCTCGGGCGCGCGCCCGCGTTCGGCCACGGTCGCGATCACGCGCGACGACGGCGGCAAGATCGCCGTCGACTGAAAAAGGGGACAGTCCCCATTTCGGAAAAGGGGACTGTCCCCTTTTCCGCTGGCGCTACATCTGCCGGAAGAGGTGGGCGTAGGACTCGCTGACCGCGAGCGTCTCGGGGCGCTGCTTGAGGCGAAGCTCCATGTGGCCCCGGAAAGTGCGCGACACGCCGGCGATGTGGTTCACGTTCACGAGCGTTCCGCGGTGGATCTGCCAAAACGTTTCGGGGTCGAGCTGCTCGGCGAGCTCCCTGATCGGCACGCGGATGAGCGATTCGCGATCGGCCGTGGCGACCACCGTGTACTTGTTGTCCGACTGGAAATAGAAGATCTCGTCCATCGTGATGAGGCGCGTCTCGCTGCCCTGGGACGCGGTGATCCAGCGCAGGTACTCGCGCCGGTGGCCTTGCAGCCTGCCGGCAAGCGATTGCAGCAACCCCTCGAGATTCGCCGGCGCCGACTGCTCGCGCTCGCGCAGCCGCCGCACCGTCTCGGCGACCCGGCTCGCGGACAGCGGCTTCATCACGTAGTCGATCGCGCCCTGTTCGAAAGCCGAGACCGCGTACTGGTCGAAGGCCGTGACGAACACGACGTGGCTGCGGCCGCTGGCATGGCGCGCGACCTCGAGCCCCGAAAGGCCGGGCATCTGGATATCGAGGAACAGGACGTCGGGCGCGTGCTCCTCGAGCGCGCGCAGCGCCTCGATCCCGTCGGCCGCTTCCGCGACGACGTCGAGCTCCGGCCACACGCTCGCGAGCGTCTCGCGCAATTGCTCGCGGAGGTTGCCTTCGTCCTCGGCGATGACGGCGCGCGTCATGACGCTTGCGGTTCCACGGGCGGCGGCCGCGCCGCTTCGCGCAGGTCGGCGATCAAGTCATCGAGCATCGCTTCGCCCGCTTCGAGGCTCTCGTCGTAGCGGCCGCGGATGCTGCGCAGCGTGGCCGAGAGCTTGTCGGGATCGACGCGCGCGTGCATCGCGGCGAGGTCGGCTTCGATGCGGCTGCGGCGCGCTTCGAGCTGCGTGGTGCGCACCTTGTGCAGGGCCGCGGCGAGCTCCGCATCGCGGCGGCGGCCGAAGACGAAGATCATCACCAGCCCGCCGACCGTGAACGGCGTGATGAAGGTCGCCGGGAAATCGAAATAGGTGCGCCAGGTGGGAAACGTGCTGCAGAAGGGCAGCTGCACCGTGGCGTAGACCCAGTACATCGTGTTGGGCGAGACCGCGCAGCGCACCTGCACGGCGAGCAGCACGCCCAGCGCGAGTGCGCCCGCCAGGAACCAGCGGCGGTGACGCATGCCGCGCGTGAGCCCGTCGGTCATCGCCACGGCGAGGTACACCGGGAAATAGCTGAGGAGGTTGCGCTGCAGGAGCGACAGCAGGTACTCCGCGTGCTCCGCGAACGTGTGGTCCTTGTCGACGAGCAGCACGCCCGACCACGACCACGCCGACAGGGCCGCGGCGAACAGGAAGAAGGCGGCCACGCCTTTCCAGCTGAACGACTCGAGCATGCGCGACATCATCATCGCGGAATCTCGATCGCGGCGACCACGCCGTGGGGGAAGTTGGGCTCGATCACCAGCCGTGCGCCGGCCCCGAACAACGCGGCGAGGCGGGCGCGCACGTTCGCGAGCCCCATGCCGCTGCCCGCGGCCTGTCGCAATCCCGCACCGGTGTCGCGCACCTCGATGCGCAGGAGCCGGTCGTCGGCGGTGGCGCGGATACCGATGGCCCCGCCTTCGAGCTGCGGGGCGATGCCGTGCTTGATCGCGTTCTCGACGAGCGTGAGCAGCATGAGCGGCGGGAACTTGTGCGACGCGATGTCGGGCGGAACCTCGATCGTGAACTCCAGCCGCTCGCCGATGCGCAGCTGCTGCAGGTCGAGGTACGCCTGCGCGAGCTGCAGCTCCTGCTCGAGCGTCGCCGAACCCTGGCGCACGTGCGGCAGTGCCGCCTGGAGGTAGTCGATGAAACGATCGAGCATCCGGCGGCCGCGCTCGGGATCGCGTCGGTAGAGCCACTTCACGTGCGCGAGGGTGTTGAAGAGGAAGTGCGGCTCGACCTGCGCCTGCAGCGCCTGGAGCTGCGCCTCGGCCGTGCTCGCGCGCAGCTGGTCGCTCGCGAGCTCCGCGCGCGTGAGCTCCGCCGCACTCTCCTCGGAGCGGCGCACCGCGTACCAGGCGGCCGCCGCCAGGCCGAACCAGAGCAGGGGCCCGCGCACGCCGCTCAGCCGATACAGGTAGCCCTTGCCCGGATGCACGCCCATCCCCATCACGACCTCGGTGAGGTAGAGGTTGAAGGCCTGCGCGGCGAGGCAGCCGATGACGAGGGCCAGGACCAGCGACCACGGCGTGGAGAGGCGCGTGCCGAAAGCGGCCCAGACGAGATAGCCCGCGGCCAACAGGAAGAACGGCGTGCAGACCGCGAAGGCGACGTTGCTCGCGACCAGGAGGTAGTCGTTGTAGACGAGCGTGACGACGATCGGGCCCGACACCCCCACCAGCGAAAAGGCGAGCAGGTACGGGATCGCCTTGGTGGCGCTCCCCCCCGGGCGGAGCAAGGATCTGAGGTCCATGTTGGGGGCCAATCTACGCTCCCTTGAGTCCCATCCCACGCGGCCTGCGACGAAACGCGCCCGGGTTGGGATGAAACGGCTCGCCGGCGGCGCGAATCCGGCGGCGGCGAATCAGCTTCCGAGCGCCTTTCCGAGGGCTTTCAGCTCCTGCTCGGAGGGCAGTTGCGGGCGGTCGCGATCCGTCGAGACGAGGCACAGGAATCCGAGGGGTTCGCCCCCGGCGGCGCGGAACTGGTGCCACGTCATGGGAGGAACGCTGACGAGGTCATTCACGACGAGGTCGTGCATGCGATCGCCGATGAGGCAGCGCCCGCGGCCGCGAATGACCATCACGTTGTGGATGTGCTCATGCCGCTCGAGCGTGGTCCAGCCGCCGGCCGCCACTTCGAAGTAGCGCAATTGCACCGGCATGCCGCCGCCGTCGAAAAGCACCTGGCGCGTCACGTCCTTGAAGGGCGCGCTGCCCTCCTGCTTGTACTTGAGGACGTCCACGCCTTCCCAGTGGAAGGTGCCGTCGTGCTTGCGCACGGGCTGGGATGTCGGTTCGTTGGACTCGTCGGGCATGGGCACCTCAATTCGCGCGGACGGCGCCTGCGAACTCGCGGCTGGCATCGGGCAATCGATCGCCCTCGGCAAGGAGGCTCCCGCCGATCAGCAACATGATGTCGCGCCCGTAGAACTCGAGCATCTCGGGCACGCGAGCGAGCGACATGCCGCCACCGGGTACGGGCAGCGTGCCCTTGAGCTCGGCCATCGGCGTGCGCGCGCAATTGGCGATGCCGCGGCAGGTCTGCGGCGAGTACGCGAAGCGGCCACCGTGGTTCGGGAAGATTGTCGCGTCGGCGCCGAGGATGCGAAAGAGCTTCCCAAGCAGCAGCGGTGCGGCGATGCGCTGCGCGCCCGCGAGCGCGGGGTGCGCGAGCACGGGAACGCGAATGTGCTCGCGAACGAGCTCGTGGAAAGTGGCGAGGCCGATCAGCATCGGGGCGACGAGCACCATGCCCACCCCTTCCTCGTGCGCGATGCGGGCTTGTTCGATCAACGCGCTCGGCGGACCGGAGATCGTGGGCGCGTACGCCGTGCGATGGTCCGACTCGCGATTGGCCGCGGCCACCGCGTGCTGCACTGCCTTCACGCGCTCGGCGAAGGGCGAATAGGACTGGTTGGCGATCCCGTGGTCATCCTTCACGACGTCGATGCCCGCGCGCGTGAAGGTACCGGCAAGTTCCGCGAGCGCCATCGGCGAGAGTCCCTGCGGCTTCAACGCGGCGCAGGTGAGGGCGCGGCGCTCGGCGCCCACGAGCTTGCGGATGCCGTCGATGCCGAAGCGCGGGCCGCCGAAGGCTGCGAGCATCGCGTCGGGGAAGTCGAGCTTGAGCAACTCCACGTCCGGTTGCAGCGACGTGTTGCCGAAGGCCATGTTGAGGAGCTGCGAAACCTCGAAACCGGTCGTCTCCACGGCGAGCTTCACGCGGACGCGATGGTGGTCGGGCCCGTCGGCTTCGATCGAATCCACGCGGCCGACGATCTCCTCGAGGATGCGCGGTTCGGCGATCGCTTCCACGGGCATCTCGACACTTTGCTCGACGGCGATCGCGCGTGCGCGCGCTTCGATTCCGGAAGCGGGCGCGGCGACGCGATAGGTGGCGGTGAGCCAGCGGTCGTCGGCCAAGGGTGTGGAGGGCAGGGCGTTCATGGAGTATGAATTGTGACAGGAAAAGTAGAGGGGTCAGATCCCTTAACTTTCGAGAAAGTTAAGGGATCTGACCCCTCTACTTTTCAAGCAGGGCGAGCGACTCCCGATGGAGCGGCTGCCCCCGCTCGATGAATGCGTCGAGGATGGAAAAGTGGTTGAGGCCGGGCAGGATCAGGCTCGTGCGGGTCTGTGGCGACCACGCATCGGCGAAGTCGAGCGACTGGCGCTGGAACTCGGAGGTTTCGGCGCCACCCGCGGCGACGACGAGCGGCGCGGTGATCGTGCGGCGTGCCTCGAGCAGGCTCAGGCGCCGCGCACTGTCGAGGTCGAGGCGAAGATCCTCGTTCGCGCTGTAGTGAAGGAGTGGCTCGAGCTCGAACAGGCCGCTGATGGAAACGCCGCCGACGATGCGCGCCGGATCGAACGCGAGGCGATCGCGCGGCGTGGCGAAGAGTGCCGCGACCTGGTAGCCGCCCGCCGAATGGCCCGAGACCACCACGGGACCTTGCGTGAACTCCTGCGCCATCAGGAGATTCGTCGCCGAGAGGACGTCCTCGGTGATGTCGTCGAGCCCGACCTGCGGGCAAAGGCGGTAGTTCACGTTCGCGACGTTCACGCCCGCCGCGACCCATGAAGGCGCGAGCCACGCGAACATCCGCTTGTCGAGCGCGCGCCAGTAGCCGCCGTGGATGAAGATCAGCGTGCCGCGCGGATTCTTCGCGGGGAAGAGATCGATGCGATGCCGGGGGTCGGGTCCATAGGCGAGATCGAGGCGCGAGGAGAGCGACTTGCGTGCGAACTCGGAGTCGCGCTCCCAGCGCTCGAAGAACTTCGGGTGCTCGGGTACTGCGAGGCGATTGTTGTATTCGCGCTCGACGGTCGCCGGGTCCCAGGCGGGAAAGGAAGGCGGTTGCATGGAGGCATACTAGCGCCCATGACCCGCCCCGGAAACCTGACGATCGAACGTGCGCTGGCGCTGGCGAGGCACAGCGATTCTCCCGATCACTACACGCGCCTCCTCTATTCGCCCGCGCATCGCGCCGCGTCCGCGCAGATCCAGGCGTGGATGCGCGAAGCGGGCATGACGGTGCGCGTCGATTCCGTGGGCAACGTGATCGGCCGCTACGAAGCGGCGACGAAGGGTGCGAAGACGCTGCTCTTCGGCTCGCACTTCGATTCGGTGCGCAACGGCGGCAAGTTCGACGGCAACCTCGGCATCCTCGCGCCGATCGAGTGCGTGGCGGAAATGAACGCGCGCGGCGAACGCGCGGCCGTCGCGGTCGAGATCGCGGCGTTCTCCGACGAGGAAGGCGCGCGCTTTGCGACCGGGTTCCTGTCGAGCAAGTCGCTCGTCGGCCAGTTCGATCGCGCGTGGCTCGACCGATGCGATGCCGCCGGCGTCTCCCTGCGCGACGCGATGCGCGACGCGGGGCTCGATCCGGAGGCGGCCGGAAAGGACGCACTGGATCCCGCGCAGCTCGCGGGCTACGTGGAGCTGCATATCGAACAGGGGCCGGTTCTCCTCGATGCGGGCCTGCCCCTCGGGGTCGTGACCACGATCTCCGCGGGCAATCGCCACACGCTCACGGTGAAGGGCGTCGCCGGACACGCGGGCACGGTGCCGATGAAGATGCGCCACGATGCGCTCACGGCCGCCGCGGAGATGGTGCTGGTGATCGAGAAGCGCGCAGGCGCGGGTGCGCTGGTCGCGACGGTGGGCATCCTTCGCGTCCACGAGGGCTCGAGCAACGTGATTCCGGGCCACGTCGACTTCACCCTCGACATTCGTGCGGGCGACGATGCCACGCGCCGCGCCGCGGAAGACGACATCTTCACGGCGTGCGAGGTGATCGCCAAGCAACGGGGCGTCGTGCTCACGCGCGTGCGCCAAAGCGAGTCGAAGGTCGTGCGCTGCTCGGAGGCCATGCAGCTGCGGATCGCCGAAGCGATCACCGCGGCCGGCGTCGAGGCGCGGCGGCTACCCAGCGGCGCGGGTCACGACGCGATGATGCTCGCCGAGATCTGTGAGACCGGAATGATGTTCGTGCGCTGCGGCGCGGGTGGGGTGAGCCACAACCCGGCGGAGACGGTCAGCGTGGAAGACGCCGGGCTCGCGGTACGTGCGCTTCTGGAATTGATCCGGCGCTTTCCGCCCGCGGCCTGACCTGCGCGAGTGAAGCCGCGCCGCCGATCACCAGGATCGCGGGGCTCGTGATCCCGGAGTCCGCAAGTTCCTGCGGCAACTGGTCGAGCGTGGTGAGCAGCGAGTGCTCATCGCCGCGCGAGGCGCCCTGCACCGCGACGGCGGGCGTGGAGCCCGCGAGGCCCCCGGCGAGGAGCTCGCGCTGGATCGCCGCGCAATTGGCGATTCCCATGTAGATCACCAGCGGCAGGCCCGTTGCGGCGAGCGCGCGCCAATCGGTCTTCGCGCCTTCGCGCTCGTGGCCGGTGACGAGGATCGCGCCGGCGCAGAAATCGCGGTGCGTGAGCGGAACGCCGACGGAGGTGGCAGCGGCGAGGCCCGAGGTGATGCCGTTCACGACATCGCACTCGATCCCCGCCGCCCGTAGCGCCTCCAACTCCTCGCCTCCCCTCCCGAAGATGAACGGGTCTCCGCCCTTCAGGCGCACGACGAGGTTGCCGGCGCGCGCTTCCGAAACCATGAGTCGCTCGATGAATTCCTGCGGTGTGGACTTGCAGCCGCCGCGCTTGCCCACGTGAATGACGCGAGCCCCTGGCGAGGCGAGCGCGAGCACCGCGTCGCTGGCGAGATCGTCCGCGAGGATGACGTCGGCCGCCTGCAGCGCCTTCACCGCCTTCACCGTGAGGAGATCCGGATCGCCCGGACCTGCGCCGACGAGAAGGACCTTGCCCGGTTTCTTCACGCGACCCTCCGTCCGCTGCTGTCGGCTGATGCGCTCGCAGCGACGCGCTCGCGCAGCTCCGGCATGCACGAGCCACAGTTCGTGCCGCATTGCAGTTGCGCCTGCAGCGAGGCGAGGCGCTCGGCGGCACTGCCCGCGCATCCTGCGAGCGCCGTATCGATCGCGGTCGCGGTGACGCCGAAGCACTGGCACACGGTGCGGCCCGCGGAAACGAAACCGCTCGGCGCCTTGGCCGAAGGCATGAGGAGGAAGCGGCGCACGGGGCCTACCGGCTGGCCCGAGGCGAGCCAATCCTTGAGCCACTCGGCGCTGGCAAGCGCTTCCTCGCCACCGGAGAGCCGTGCAGCGACGAGGCGATCATCGGCGACGAGTACGCGACGAGATCCGCCGCGCCGCGCGTCGTCGTAGCGCAGGACGCCCTCGCCGATGAGGCCGAGCAGTGCATCGAGCCGCGTCGCCCAGCCATCCGCAGGTGCGCCCGAATGCGCCGCGCGCACGAGCACGCCGGGGCGATCGCGCCCCATCGGCACGACGCTGAGGAACGTCACGTCCTGCTGCAGTTCACGCAGGCCCTCGAGAACTTCGACGAGCCGCGCGCCATCGATCTCCGCGAAGCCCGCGAGCCGCCACGGCAGGGCAACGGCCTCGACCTTCACGCTCGCGTGCTTGAGCTCGGGCTGTCGTGAGTCGCGATCGAAGGCCGGATTGGTGATCGTGTTCGTGCCCGCGCTGTCCTTGCCGCCGAGGAAGCGCTTGCCCCAGTGCATCGGCAGGTAGACCTGGCCGGAGCGCAGTTCGGGATCGATGGCCGCGAGCACGTGGATCGCCCCGCGGCGCGACTGGATGCGCACCAGCTCGCCATCGGCGAGGCCGCGGCGCGTCATGTCGGTGGCACTCATGCCCAGGCGCGGCTCAGGCACGTGGCCGAAGAGCTGCGCGACGTTGCCGGTGCGGCTCATGCCGTGCCAGTGATCGCGCAGGCGCCCGGTGGTGAGCTGCAGCGGGAAGCGCGCGTCGGCCTTCTCGGCGACGGGGCGATAGGCGCCCGTGAAGAACTTCGCCTTTCCCGTGGGCGTGTGGAAGACGCCGTCGGTATAGAGGCGCACACGGCCCTCGCTCGCGCCTTCGGGAAACGGCCATTGCTGCGGTTCGCGTTCGAGCATCGCGTAGGTGAGGCCGGTGATGTCGAGGTCGCGTCCACGCGTCGCCTCGCGGTGCTCGTTCCACACGGCTTCGGGCGATTCGAACGGAAAGATCGAAGGCTTGCCCGGAGCGAGGCGCGTTTCGAGGCGGCGCGCGAAGTCGACCGCGATCGCCCAGTCGTCGCGGGCCTCGCCCGGCGCGGCCACGGCGGCGCGCACGCGCGTGATGCGGCGCTCCGAATTCGTGACGGTGCCTTCCTTCTCGCCCCAGGTCGTGGCCGGCAGCAGCACGTCGGCGAAAGGCGCGGTCTCGGTGTCGCGGTACGCTTCCTGCAGGACGACGAGCTCCGCGCGCGCGAGGGCTTCGTGGACCTTCGGAAGATTGGGCATCGATTGCGCGGGATTCGTGCACGCGATCCACACCATGCGCACTTCGCCCGAATGCAGCGCGTCGAAGAGCTCGACCGCGGTCTTGCCGGCGCGATCGGGAACGCGATCCACGCCCCAGAGCCTGGCCATCTCCGCGCGGTCGATCGCACTCGTGAGGCTTCGATGCGCGGCGAGCGTGGTCGCAAGCCCGCCGACTTCGCGCCCGCCCATCGCGTTGGGTTGTCCGGTGAGGCTGAACGGTCCCGCGCCGGGACGACCGATCTGTCCCGTGGCCAGATGCAGGTTCACGAGCGCAGCGTTCTTCGCGGTGCCCGACGAGGATTGGTTGAGTCCCTGGCAGTAGAGCGAAAGCGTGGCGGGCGAGGTGGCGAACCACTTGGCTGCGGTGGCGATGTCCTCGGCCTTCACGCCGCACACTTCCGCCGCGACGGCGGGCGTCCATTCGCGCACCGCGACGCGCAACTCGTCGAACCCTTCGACGTGCGCGGCGATGTACTCGCGATCGATGCGCTCGTCCCAGAGCATGAGATGCAGCATCGCGTGGAAGAGCGCCACGTCGGTGCCGGGAAGGATCGGCAAATGCAGATCGGCGAAGCGCGCGGTCTCGGTGCGCCGCGGATCGACCACGATCACCTTGAGCGCGGGATTGCGTTCGCGCGCGGCTTCGATGCGGCGAAAGAGGACCGGATGCGCGTGCGCCGTGTTGGAGCCCGCGATGAACAGGCACTGCGCGTGGTCGAGATCCTCGTAGCTGCACGGCGGCGCATCGACGCCGAGCGTCTGCTGGTAGCCGGTGACCGCCGAGGACATGCACAGGCGGGAATTCGTATCGACGTTCGCGGTGCCGATCAGGCCCTTCGCGAGCTTGTTGAAGACGTAGTAATCCTCGGTGAGCAACTGGCCCGAGATGTAGAACGCGACGGAATCGGGGCCGTGCTCGCGGATGCAGGCGGCGAAGCGGTCGGCGACGTGATCGAGCGTCTCGTCCCAGGTGAAGCGGCCGCGTGGGAGCGCGCGATCGCGGCGCATCTCCGGGTGCGTCGCACGCCCTGCCGACGCGGCCGGACTCGCCGTGAGGTGCAGCGTGGAGCCCTTGGTGCACAGGCGTCCGCGATTGGACGGATGGTCGGCATCGCCGCGCACCGCCGTGATGCGTTCGCCTTCGGAGGTGATCACGACCCCGCAGCCCACGCCGCAATAGCAGCAGGTGCTGCGCGTCTCCTTCACGGGGCCAGCTCGACCATGCCGTCGACGATGCGGACATCGAAGCGCTCGACGCGGCCTTCATCGGGTGCCGTCGCTTCGCCGCTCGCGAGGCTGATGCACCAGTTGTGCAGCGGGCAGGCAACACTTTCGCCGAACACGATGCCTTGCGACAGCGGCCCGCCCTTGTGCGGGCAAGCGTCGGCGAGCGCGAAGACGGAGTCCGATTCAGTGCGGAAGACTGCGATGACTTTCCCATCGTCGCGGCAATAGCGGCGCGCGCCGAGCTTCGGGATGTCCTCGAGCTTGGCGACAGGGATGAAGCGGCGGGCGGATCCGTCCAAGCTCATGCTCCCAGCGGCTCGAACTGGCGAAGATCCACGCCGGCCTTCTGCGGCTCGTGCCAGGGATCGGGTTCGCCATCGAGCGCGAACTGCAGGCGTTCCCACAGCGCCTTGCGATTGGCGGCGTCCTCGACGACCTTCTTCTTCGCGTGATCGAGCCCCACGCGCGCGATGTAGTGGACGGTGCGCTCGAGATACCAACCTTCCTCGCGATAGAGCTGCAGGAAGGCGCCGGAGTACTCGAGCACTTCGTCGTGCGTCTTCACCTTGCAGAAGAACTGCGCGACCTCGGTCTTGATGCCGCCGTTGCCCGCGACGTAGATCTCCCAGCCCGACTCCACGCCGATCACGCCCACGTCCTTGATGCCGGATTCGGCGCAGTTGCGCGGGCAGCCGGAAACCGCGAGCTTCACCTTGTGCGGCGCGTACATGCGCCAGAGCGCGCGTTCGAGTTCCTGGCCCATCTTGGTGGAGTCCTGCGTGCCGAAGCGGCACCACTCGGAGCCCACGCAGGTCTTCACCGTGCGAAGTGCCTTCGCGTAGGCGTGGCCCGAGGGCATATCGAGGTCCTTCCAGACGGCCTGCAGGTCTTCCTTCTTCACGCCGAGCAGATCGAGGCGCTGGCCGCCCGTCACCTTCACCGTCGGAATGTTGTACTTCTCGACCACGTTGGCGATGCGGCGCAGCTCGGAAGCATTCGTCTCGCCGCCCCACATGCGCGGCACGACCGAGTACGTTCCGTCCTTCTGGATGTTCGCGTGGGAGCGCTCGTTGATGAAGCGCGACTGCGGGTCGTCCTTCGCCTCGCGCGGCCACGTGGACAGCAAGTAGTAGTTGAGCGCGGGGCGGCACGAGGCGCAGCCGTTGGGCGTGCGCCATTCCATGTGCGCGTGCACCGCCGGGATCGTGAGGAGGTGGTTGTCGCGAATCGCATCGCGCACGTCCTGGTGCGTGCGGTCGGTGCAGCCGCACATCGCCTTCTTCTTGGGCGCGGTGGAGTAGTCGCCACCCGCGGTGAACATGAGGATCTGCTCAACGAGTCCCGTGCACGAGCCGCAGGAACCGGAAGCCTTGGTGTGCTTGCGCACATCCTCGAGCGTGAACAGGCCCTTGTCCTTGATCGCCTTCACGATCGTGCCCTTGCACACGCCGTTGCAGCCGCAGACCTCGGCGGAATCCGCCATCGAAGCCGCGCGCGCCTGGCCTTGGTGGCCGGTATCGCCGAGGTTGGATTCGCCGAACATGAGGCGGTCGCGGATCGGACCCACGCTCGTGCCGTCGCGCAGAAGCTTGAAATACCACGCGCCATCGACGGTATCGCCATAGAGCACGGCGCCGGCGAGCTTGTCGTCCTTGATGACGAGGCGCTTGTAGATGCCCGCGCCCGGATCGGCGAGCACGATGTCCTCGGTGCCTTCGCCGCCGGAGAAATCACCCGCGGAGAAGAGATCGACGCCCGTGACCTTGAGTTTCGTGGACACGCGGCTGCCGGGATAGCGGCCGATGCCCATCTGGGCAAGGTGATTCGCGCAGACCTTCGCCATCTCGAAGAGCGGGGCGACCAGGCCATAGGCCGTGCCGCGGTGGCTCACGCACTCGCCCACGGCGTAGATGCGCGGATCGAACGTCTGCAGCGTGTCGTTCACGACGATGCCGCGGCTGCAATGCAGGCCCGCGGATTCCGCGAGCTTCGTATTGGGGCGGATGCCCACCGCCATCACGACGAGCTGGGCCGGGAGTTCGGTGCCGTCCTTCAGGCGTACGCCGCGAACGTGGCCGTCGTCGCCGGCGAGGATGGATTCGGTTTGCGCCGAGAGCCGGAACGCGAGTCCTTTCGCTTCCAGGCTCTTTTGCAGCATGTCGGCCGCGCTCTTGTCGAGCTGGCGCTCCATGAGCCAGGGCATGAGGTGCACGACCGTGACCTTCATGCCGCGGAGTGCCAGCCCGTTCGCGGCTTCGAGTCCGAGCAGGCCGCCACCGATCACGACCGCTTCGCGGTGCTTGCCCGTGGCTTCGATCATCCGCTCGGTGTCGTGGATGTCGCGGTAGGTGAGCGTGCCGGGCAGGTTGTTGCCCGGGATCGGCAGGATGAAGGGATCTGAGCCGGTGGCGATGAGCAGGCGGTCGTACGGCTCGCGCGTGCCGTCCGTGGCTTCGACGACGCGCGCGATGCGGTCGATGCGATTGACCGTCTTCCCGAGATGCAGGTTGATGCCGTTCGCGCGATACCACTCGAGGTCGTTGAGGATGATGTCCTCGAGCTTCTGTTCGCCCGCGAGCACCGGTGAAAGCAGGATGCGGTTGTAGTTCGGGTGCGGCTCCGCGCCGAACACGGTGATGTCGTAGAGATCGGGCGAAAGCTTGAGCAGCTCCTCGAGCACGCGCACACCGGCCATGCCGTTGCCGACGACGACCAGTTTCATGCGCGTGCCCGCGTTCTTGCCGCCGTCCATGGTCAGGCGGCCTTCATCGCCTGGCGGCTGTAGAGGAACTCGAGCACCTCGCGCCGGCATTCGATGTAGCGCGGGTTCGTGGCGAGCTGCAGGCGCTCGCGCGGCTTGGGCAGGCCCACGTCGAGGATCGCGCCGATCGTGGCGGCCGGGCCGTTGGTCATCATCACGATGCGGTCGGAGAGGAGCACGGCTTCGTCGACGTCGTGCGTGACCATCACGACCGTGCTGCCCGTCTTGGCGACGATGCCCATCAGCTCGTCCTGCAGGTGCGCGCGCGTCAATGCGTCGAGGGCGCCGAACGGTTCATCGAGGAGGAGGATCTTCGGTTCCATCGCAAGAGCGCGGGCGATGCCCACGCGCTGCTTCATGCCGCCCGAGATCTCGTCCGGATAGCGCGAGGCGGCGTGACCAAGGCCCACCAGCTCGAGGGCCGCCGTCGTGCGGGCCTGCAGTTGCGCGCGCGATTCGCGTTCACCGAACACGCGTTCGACCGCGAGGAGCACGTTGCCCGCCGCGGTGAGCCACGGCAGCAGCGAGTGGTTCTGGAAAACGACGCCGCGTTCCGGGCCGGGACCCGCGATCTCCTTGTTGCTGAGCAGGAGGTGCCCCGTCGTCGCGCGAAGGAGGCCCGCGACGAGATTGAGCAGCGTCGACTTGCCGCAGCCCGAGTGGCCGATGAGCGTGATGAACTCGCCCTGGTCCACGGTGAGCGAGATGTCGCTCAGCGCCTCGAAGGTGGCGCCGCGCTTGTAGAAGGTCATGCCGACGTTTTCGATGTTCAGGTATTTGTTCATGGCGGTCTCAGGCGTTGACGCCGTGGCTCACGCGCTTGGCGATGAAGATCAGGGCCTGCTCGAGCACGAGGCCGACGATGCCGATGGTGAAGATCGCGATCAGGATGTGATCGACCTTGAGGTTGTTCCACTCGTCCCACACCCAGAAGCCGATGCCCACGCCCCCGGTGAGCATTTCAGCCGCCACGATCACGAGCCAGGCCACGCCGATCGACAGGCGCACGCCGGTGAGCATGTAGGGCAGCACCGCGGGGAAGAGGATCTTCGTGAAGACCTTCCACTCGGAGAGGTTCAGCACGCGCGCGACGTTGAGGTAGTCCTGCGGAATCTGGCGCACGCCCACGGCGGTGTTCACGATCATCGGCCAGAGCGAGCAGATGAAGATCACGTAGATCGCCGCGGGATTGGCCGCCTTGAAGAGCAGCAGGCCGATCGGCAGCCACGCGAGCGGGCTCACGGGCTTGAGCAGCGCGATGATCGGCGCGGCCATGTCGGCGAGGAACTTGAAGCGCCCGATGATGAAACCGAGCGGAATGCCCACGAGCGCCGCAGCCCCGAAGCCGATGGCCACGCGTCCCAGCGACGTGAGCACGTTCCAGCCGATGCCCTGGTCGTTGGGTCCCTTGCGATAGAAGGGGTCGGAGAAGAGGACCACCGCTTCCTTGAATACCGAGGCCGGATCCGGAATGCGTCCGAACTTCGCGATGAAGGCCCACAGCCCCACGAAGACCGCGAGGCCCAGTGCCCACGCGATCACCTGCACGAGCCATGCGGGCGGCGGCGTCCGCGGGCGGGCCGCCACCGTTGCCGGCGCGGCCGCGCGCGGCGTGGGCACGGTCACCTGGGCCTGGACCTTCAGCGCCGAGGGATGCGCGACCACGCGGCGCTCGAGGGGCTGCGCCACGGCGCTCATGCGACCTTCACCTTGAATCCGCCGGCGTACTTGGCGGGATCCTTGCCGTCCCACACGACGCCGTCGATGAGCTTCGAGGTGCGCATCACGTCCTTGGGCAGGTTCACCTTCGCGGCCGCGGCGGCTTCCTTGTAGATCTCGATCTGGTTCACCTTCTTCGCGACCGCGAGGTAATCGGGGTCTTCCTTGAGCAGGCCCCAGCGGCGGTGCTGCGTCATGAACCACATGCCGTCGGAGAGGTAGGGGAAGTTCACCGCGCCGTCGTTGAAGAACTTCATGTTGTTCGGGTCCTGCCATTTCTTGCCGATGCCGTTGTCGTACTGGCCGAGCATCCGGCCTTCGATCACGTCGACGTCGGTGTTCACGTACGACTTCTCGGCGATGACCTTCGCGGTTTCCTTCTTGTTCGCGTCGGATGCGTCGATCCAGCGGCCAGCTTCGAGGATCGCGGCCGTCATCGCGCGCGCGGTGTTGGGGTTCTTCTGCAGCCACTCCATCGTGGTGCCGAGCGTCTTTTCGGGGTGATCCTTCCAGAGGCCCTGCGTGGTCTCCGCAGTGAAGCCGATCTTGTCGACGATGGCGCGCACATGCCACGGTTCGCCCACGCAGTAGCCGTCCATGTTGCCCACGCGCATGTTCGCGACCATCTGGGGCGGCGGCACGGTGATTGTCTTCACGTCGGTGAAGGGATTGATGCCGTAGGTGGCGAGCCAGTAGTAGAGCCACATCGCGTGCGTGCCGGTGGGGAAGGTCTGCGCGAACGTGTATTCGCCCTTCTCCTTCTTGATGAGCGCGGCGAGGCTGGTCGCATCCGTCACGCCCTTGTCGTAGAGCTTGCGCGACAGGCAGAACGCCTGGCCGTTGTGATTGAGGTTCATGAGCACGGCCATGTCCTTCTTCGGGCCGCCGATGCCCATCTGCACGCCGTAGATCAGTCCATAGAGGACGTGGGAGGCGTCGAGCTCGCCGTTGACGAGCTTGTCGCGCACCGCGGCCCACGAGGCTTCCTTCGACGGGACGATGGTGATGCCGTATTTCTTGTCGAAGCCTTTCGCGGCGGCCATCACGACGGAGGCGCAGTCGGTGAGCGGAATGAAGCCGATCTTCACTTCCTTCTTCTCGGGTGCGTCGGAGCCGGCGGCCCAGACGGCGCCGCGAATGCCGGGCGAAAGGCCGGCCATCAGCGCCGCTCCGCCGAGCAGTGAATCGGAAAGGAACTTGCGCCGGGGCTCCATTGCGACCGGCTTCGCTTCATTGCCCTTGCCCTCGCCATCCTTCATGCGCCATCTCCTGTTTGATTCGTCCAAATAAAAAGGGCGTCATCGTCCGCGGTCTCGCGGTCGTGACGCCCTTGTCTGCTCCATGCGGCCGTCGTTGGCCGGAGGGAGGGTTGCCTCTCCTATCGCAAGTGCCGTGCCATTGGCTGGGATGGGAAGTAAGTCATTGATCTCATTGCCGATGGGTCCTCGCGAAGCCTGGCGACGTGGGAAGGCGCCCGTTGTATCGCGCGCCAAAATGAGGCGGGCATGCGCCGCGCTTGTGCGCTGCAGCAGGTTCAGCCGAGGAGGGTGGCCGCGTCGATGACCTGGCGCGCGATCTCGCCGATCTTCTTTCCGCGCTGCATCGCGAGGTCGCGCAGCGCCTTGAACGCTTCTTCCTCGCTCACCTTGCGCTGCTTCATGATCAGGCCCTTCGCGCGCTCGATCACCTTGCGATCCGCGAGCTCGCCGCGCGTCGCCGCGAGTTGCGTGCGCAGCTCCTGGTCCGTGGTGAAGCGCTCGATTGCGACGCGCATCACGGCGTCGAGCCGGCCGGGCGCGATGCCATCGACGATGTAGGCCGACACTCCCGCCTTCAGGGCGTCACGAATGGTTTCGGTGCTGCCGTCTTCCGCGAAGATCACCACGGGGCGCGGCGCGGTGGAGGACACCACGCCCAACTGTTCGAGCACGTCGCGGCTGGGCGAAGTGGTGTCGATGAGCACCACATCGGGGCGGTGTTCGTTGACGCGATCGAGGATCTCGCGCGCCGACTCGACCACGCAGGCCACCTTCACGCCCGGCACGGCAGCCAGCGCCAGCTGCAGCGCGCGCCGGCGCTCAGGGGCATCGTCGACAATGAGGATCTTGAGCATCGTTCCGGCACCGCCTTTTGTATTGTGCAGTGCAATAACCATGCCCGGCGGAGGGCTGGATGCGGCCCCGTTGTCGAATATTCAGCACTCGCGGAAGGCACTGCGCCACCGCCCCGCGGGCCGGACTCGGGGAAGATGCGTTTCAGGTGTAGCATTCTTCCGGTCGCAAACGGGCCCAGCCCAAATTCAGGAGGCATCACATGTCGAACAAAGAACAGCAAGCCGCCAACCAGGGCGAACTTTCCGACTCGCAGCTCGATAACGTCGCGGGCGGCCAGGAAGTGCGCAAGCTCGAGAAGATCACCGTCACGGCCAAGCGCTCGGATGCCGAGCCCGTGGTGAAGCTCGAGAAAGTCGTCGTCACCGCCAAGCGCGAGGACATCGACGGCAGCGGCGCGACCATCGCCGCGGTGCACACGAACACCAAGAAGAACTAGGTACTCCGGAGGCTCACGCCTCCTGGCGCGCCAGCATGTTCGCGAACTGGCCGGGGACTCCCGCCAGTTCGCCGTAGCTCCCCTGCTGGACGATCTTCCCGCCTTCGAGCACCACGATGCGGTCGGCTTGCCGCACGGTATCGAGGCGGTGCGCGATCACCAGGCGCGTCGCGTTCATCGTCCGCAATCCTTCGAGCACCGTGGCCTGCGCGACGCTGTCGAGCGCGCTGGTTGCTTCGTCTAGCAACAACACCTTCGGCTTCTCGACGAGCGCGCGCGCGACGAGCACGCGTTGACGCTGCCCGCCCGAGATCGTGCTGATGCCTTCACCGACCAGCGTGTACATCCCCATCGGCATCGCTTCGATGTCCGCGGCAACGCCGGCGAGCCTGGCCGCTTCCCACGCAGCCGTGACGTCGGCATTCGATGCGCCCACGATGTTCGTGAAGAGATCGCCCGCCCAGAGCTTGCCGCTCTGAAGCACCGTGCCCACGCCGCGGCGCAGGCGCTGAAGGTCCAGCTTCGCGACGTCGATCCCGTCGAAGCTCACGCGGCCCGCCCTCGGGGCCTCGAAACCGAGCAGCAATCGGAAGAGCGTCGTCTTCCCCGAGCCGCTCGCGCCGACGATCGCGATGAACTCGCCGGCGCGCACCTTCAGGTCGATGCCATGAAGAATATCGGGACCGTCGGGATAGGCGAAGCTCACGCCCTCAAGTGAAACCTCGCCCCGCGGCGTGTGGCGAACGCCGCCGACGGCCGAGCGCTCCGGCGGCGTCTCGAGGATCGGCTTCGCGCGCTCCCAGGTGGGCTTCAGGCGCAGCGCATCCATCCAGCTCGCGACGAGCACGTGCACGCCCGCGAGGAGGGCGAAGAGCGCCGTCTGGAAAGCGATGAAGTCGCCGATCGGCATGCGCGCGGCTTCGGGCTGTTCGGTGATGGCGTGCCACATCAGCGTGTAGATCGCGATGGCCACGGCCGGCTGCAGCACGCTCATCGCGATCATCTCGGAGTTCGACAGTTGCGCGCTGCGGCCGGTGAGGGCGCGCAGCTCTTCGTACTTCGCGATCCAGTTGCCGAAGGCGCGCGGCTCGGCCGCCGCGGCGCGCAGCTTCGCGATCCCGGTGAAGTATTCGAACGAGAGCGCGTTGAGCTCGCCGTCGAGCTTGCCGATGCGCCGCGCGAGCAGCAGCCGCGCCCACCCGGCGGCGACGGGGATCGCCACCGCGAGGGCGACGGGAATGAGCGCGATCGCCGCGAGCTTCGGGCTGTACCAGAACATCAGCGCGAGGTTCGCAACGAGGAAGAGGCCCGCGACGAGGGACGACACGATCGTCGCCGCGAGCGTCTGCTGCACCGTGTTCATCGCGGCCATGCGGATCGCGAGGTCGGCGCTCGCGAAGCGCCGGAAGAATGCGGCGGGCGCAGTGATCACGCGATCGAGCATCGCCGCTTGCACGGCGAGTCCCGCGGACGCCTCGAAGCGAAACAGGGCAAGCGATCTCGCGACCTGCAGCACGATGAGCGCGAGCCCCGCGGCCGCGAGCCCCACGATGACGAGACCCACGGTCGATGGCGATGCGGCGGGAATCGCCTTGTTGATGAGAAAGCCCGTCGCGAGGGGCGTCAGCAATCCCACGAGCGCGGCGATGAGCCCGAGCGCCAGGACGAATGCGACGTCGCCACGCCCCGCGCTCCACGCGAAGGCGAGCGCGTCGCGCGCAGAAAGAGGTTGCGGCGCGAAGCCGCGATGGAACGTGAAGCCGAAGGGCGCGAGGCGCGAGGCGACCTCCGCATCCATGTTCGTGCTGGTGGGTTTTCCCGTCGCGGGATCGGGCGCCACCATCCGGTAACCGGAGAGCGCACGCGGCAACAGCGCGACCCAACCGGTGCCACCCGGCATCCGGTCGTTTTCGAGCGCGCGCGCGGCATTGCGGCGCTCGGCGACGCGCGCGAGCATCGGCGGCCCTGTCTCGTTCCACCAGGCGCCGTCGAGAATCGTGCGGCGCGATCGTACGCCCGCGGCCGCGGCGAGCTCTTCGATAAGCGAGTCGGGCGCGGTATCGGCGCTCGCTTCGGCATCGGGGAAGCGCACGCCGAGCGCAGGCGCCACGCATTCGAGCGCGGCGCGCAATCCGCTCGACTTGAGGTAGCGGCCCGGATCCTGCATCAGTCCCCCACCGATTCGCCGGCGACGAGCTGCGCATAGCGGCCGTCGGGCATGGCGAGCAGCTGCGCATGCGTGCCGCGCTCGACGACCTTGCCGCGTTCGAGCACGACGATCTCGTCGGCGTCGCGGACCGTCGACAGGCGATGCGCGATCACCAGGCACGCGATGCCGCGCTTGCGCAGGTTCGCTTCGACGCGCGCTTCGGATGCGGGGTCGAGCGCGCTGGTCGCTTCGTCGAGGATCATCAGCGCCGGCGCACGAGCCAGTGCGCGCGCGATCTCGAGGCGCTGGCGTTGTCCGCCGCTCAAATTTCGCGCGCCTTCCTGCAGCGAGGCGCCGAGGCCGCCTTCGCGCGCGAGGATTTCGTCTTCGAGGGCCGCATCGCGAAGCGCCGCGCGGATCGTCTCGTCGCCGATCGACGGATCCCACAGCGTGAGGTTCTCGCGCACGCTGCCCTGGAAGAGGACGATGTCCTGGTCCACGTACGCGACCGCCTGCGCCAACGCCTCCCGAACCCAGAGGTCTCGTGGCTGGCCATTGAAGAGAACCTGCCCCGACCACGGCTTGTAGAGACCGGCGGCGAGGCGGCCGAGCGTGGATTTCCCCGAGCCCGACGAGCCCACCAGCGCGATGCGCTTGCCCGGCGTGAGCGTGAGCGAGAAATCCTTGATGAGCGGCGGCTCGGTGCGGTTGTACCCGAACTCCACGTTGGTGAACTCGAGCGTGAGCGTGGAAGGGCCCGCGACCTTGGGCTGCGGACCCTCGATGGCCACGGACTTCTCGTAGTGCAACACGTCGTCGAGCCGCGCGAGGTCTCCGCTCAGCGTCTGCAGCTGCTGCGTCGCGGCGAAGAGCGAATGCACCGGGGCCGTGAACCCTGCGAGCAGCACCTGGAACGAAACGAGCTGCCCGATCGTGAACTGGCCCTGGATGATCGCGATCGTTCCCAGGCCCAGCACCGCGAGCTGCGCGACGAGGCCCAGCAGCGGCGGCACCTGCCCCAGCGTGAGCGAGAGGCGCTGCGCCTGGATGGACGCGTTGGTGTACTGGATCTGGAAGCCCATCCACTTGATGAAGAGCGCCTGCTCCTGGCCCGCGGCCTTGATGCTCTCGATGTTCGCGAGCCCACCCGCCGCCGTGCCTGCGAGCTTTCCCGCGCGTACCGAGAGTTGCTGCGACACTTCCTGCGTGCGCAACGCAAGCACGCGCCACGCGGCGAGCTCGAGCGCGAGGCAGGCGACCACGATCAGCGTGAGCCCGGGATCGAGCGTCACCATCAATCCGAGGAAGAACACCGCCGTGACGAGGTGCAGCACGACGTAGGCGAGGTCGCTCGAAACCGTTTCGGCCACGCGGTCGTTCAGGTCCACGCGTGAGGCGATCTCGCCCGCGGAGCGCTGCACGAAGAACTCCATCGGCAGCGAAAGCGCGTGCGAGACGAAGCGCCGGGCCGAGGAGAGCGACGCCTGCATGAACGTGGACGTGAGCAGGTGCGCCTGCAGCCAGACGAGCGCGGTGCGCAGCACCATGGCGCCGGTGAGGCCGAGCAGCAGCGGCAAGGCGATCCCCGACATGTGACCGACGAGCACGTCATCGACGAAGCGGCCCATGAGCCAGGGCAGCATCAGGCCGGGCGCCACGAGTGCCACGCCGATCACGACCGCGAGCGCGATCGCGCCTCTCAGGCCTTCGAGGTATTGCGTGAGCGAGCGCAGCGCCGAGGGCGGCTCGCCGCCGCGCTCGAAAGCCGGACCCGGCTCGAACGTCAGGACGACGCCGGTGAATGCCGAATCGAATTCCTCGGCATCCACGCGCCGCCGGCCGAGCGCCGGATCGTTGAGGACGGCCTTGCCGTCGGCGAAGCCCTCGAAGACGACGAAGTGATTGAAGTTCCAGAAGAGGACCGCGGGCAGCGGCAGCTCGGCGAGCTCGCGCGGCTCCTTGCGAAAGCCCCGCGCGGTGAGGCCGTGCGTGCGCCCCGCGCGCAGGATGTTGCCCGCCTTGCTGCCGTCACGGCTCACACCGCAATCGACGCGCAGCACTTCGAGCGGGACGTGGCGCCCGTGGAACGCGAGCACCATGGCCAGGCACGCCGCGCCGCACTCGACGCTTTCCAGCTGGAGGATCGAGGGTGCGCGCCGGACCGGAGAGTCGGGAAACCGCCGCGACGCGTCCGGCTGTGATTCCTCCGTGCTCAACGCGTCACGAGCCACGTGGTGAAGGCGACCACCGCCGCGAGGAGCGTCGCGAGCGCGACGAGCAGCGCCACCGGATAACCCGGAAGCTGTAACCGCGCATCGAGGCGATCGGGCGACGCGAGCCGCGCAAGCGCGGTATCGCGGAACAGCGCGTTCTTTTCCCCGGGCGTCACGGCGGTCAGCCCGCCATGCGCTTGAGCATCCGGTCGAAGCGGGCGCCGGCGAGGTGGACGTTGTCGAGCAGATCGTCGTTGAGCTCGTCCTTCGCGTGCTGGTCGAACGCGCCGCCGTAGCCCATGCGCAGCGTGTTGTGGCGCAGGCGGTCGGCGAGGAACACGCACAGCGCGCGGTAGAAGCGCGACGCGAACGCGCTATCGGATGCGAGCTTCGCCTGGACCTTGTCGTTGGCGATCTTGAGCACCGTCGTATCGCTCTCGACTTCGACCGACACCGCGGTGGGCGCCGGATCGACGAGCGACATCTCGCCGATGATTTCGCCCGACTCCAGGTGTGCGACGAGCGTGCCGTTGGCCGCCTTCACCGCGAGCTTGCCGTCGAGCACGAAGTAGATCGTGTCGATGCGCGAAGCCAGGGGAATCAGCGTGCTGCCCTTGTCGACGTGCACCCGCTCGCCGGAACTCGCGAGCCATTCCACGTCACCATCGGTGAGCTGCCCGAAAATGAGCAGGACTTTTCTCATGGTCTCCCCCCGCGCGGGAACCCGCGCCGATGCGCGATGGTAGGGGAGATTCGAGGCTCGCGCCTAGCGGCCCTGCACGTCGATGACGACGCTCGCCTTCTGGCCCTTGTATTCCCAGGTGATCGTCGCCTTGCCGGCCTTCAGCGCGCGGAAGTGGCCGTCGTAGTAGCCCCCGAACTTCTCCATCGAGACGATGGCCGGGTTGAGGCTCGTCCACTTGCCCTTGCGGCGCTCATCCATGGATACGAGGTAGCTCCCGACGACGCGCGGCTTGATCTGGTAGCTCTCGGTGTTGTAGCCCACGCCGACCCTGCGCGTGTCGCCGAGCGAGTACTTGGGAGGCGGCGGTGGCGGAGGCGGCGGTGGCGGCTTGGTCGTCGGCAGGCACTGGTCGGAGTTGGTCCACCAGAAATTCTTGCCGTCATTGGAGTGCAGGCACGTCGCGGAGCCGAACGAGTCCGCGCCGAGCGCCGCGATCTTCACGCCTTCCTTGAGGCCCCACTTCACGGCGCAGGCGCCGGCGGTGCCCATGCACGTGAGGCCGTCGGTCAACGCGCTGATCACGAGGTCCGGCCAGTTCCTGAGCTGCGGGTTGAGCTGGACGGTCGTGTCGAAGATCTTCACGCCGCCGTCGGGCTTCGGTCCGGTCGCTGTATGCACTTCACCGCGCACGTAGTAGAAGCTGCCGCACGCAAAGAAAAGTGGCGAGGCGCCGGCCGTCCAGCTGCGGATGCTGTGCGGCGCGACCCATCCGTAGTCGAGCTGGATGGTCTTGCCGAGGTCGTAGATCGTGACCCACGTCCAGTTCGGCGTCATGTTGGCCGTGTGGATCGTGCCGCAGCCGGCGCGCGCGGAGGTCGCCGTGAGCGAAAGCGCGGCGGCAACGACGAGGGTGGCGATGAGCGAGATCGCCTTACGGGGGAGGGCGAGGGTGCGCATGAAAGGAATCATGCGTCCGGCATCGCCGGCGCCGCAATGCGACCTACGTCTTGGGACTGATGGTGCCGGGAGTGGGAATCGAACCCACATGGTGTTGCCACCGCGGGATTTTGAGTCCCGTGCGTCTTGATCTGTCCCGGAAGACCATCTAGTTGATGACGCGCGCGGCACCAATTGTAGCGACGGAGGCGGTGCACGCTGTCGAGAGTTCCGCATAGACGCCCGACAACCCGTCGATTCCTGCTTCAAGCCTGCGGATGGCGAACTGCCCGGAGCTACCGTTTGTGCAGGAATAAGACCCGTTGATGTCCGACACTTTTCCCTGAGGAGTGATGATTCCGCTCAGCGCGCATGAATTGCCCGTGGCATTGCGAACAGTGATCGCGACTGCCGCATTGTTTTGCGTGATCGTGAAGGTCATCAGATTGTTCAACGAAACCACCGCCGGGAGGGTGCACGAAGCCACTTGCCCGGAGATACCGCCAATGTATGTGCCTGACAGGTTGTTGATCCGCCAGCTGTACGGGGCGATGTTCTTGGTCACGCTCGCGCCGTTGACCGTGTATGTCAACTGAGCAGCGTTGTAATTACTAAAGGTGAGCGTCAGGGTTCCAACCTGGGTAACGACAACATTGCCCGGGTTGAAGCTTCCGGCGAAGGGCGGTCCCGATGTTTGATAGAGCGCGCCGGTGAAGATGTAGGCGCCCGAAGCATTTGTCCCGACGAACTCCACGGCCGGCGCCGAAAGCCAGAGCGGTTGCGAGTTCGCCCCATACACATAGATCAAGGCAAATATCGTCTGGCTTTGCTGCGTGATGGTGATGCCCCAGCCCGATTCGTTTGGGTTCCACCACAGCCCCGAAACATCCGCGCTGAAAGTGGTGGCCTTCTCCGCGGCCCCTTCGTCAGCGGCCTCAACGGATGTCGATACTAGGGTGGCGACGAGCAGCAATCCGGCGATGCGTGCGCAGGCAATCATCCGAGTCCTCCACCAAGCTGTTCTTGTTCGCAGCACAGATTGCCGCTGTCGGCCTACAGGGTCAAGGCCACTTCCGCCTCGTTGAACATGGTGCCGGGAGTGGGAATCGAACCCACATGGTGTTGCCACCGCGGGATTTTGAGTCCCGTGCGTCTACCAATTCCGCCATCCCGGCCGGAAGGGGGAGGCGCGATTATAGTCTGTCGCAGCCCGGCGGCAGCGTGGCGAGCCCCGCGAGCGCCGGACACTCGTGCGTGATCCGCCAGGTCGGGATGGCCGCGAGGTAGCCGCCGAACCGTCCCTTGGCTTCGAACCGGGTGCGGAAACGTTCGCGATCGAAGTGTTCGCCGAGCTTGCCGACGACGCCCCCGGCGATGTAGATGCCGCCACGCGCGCCCAGCGTGACCGCCATGTTGGCGGCGAACGTGCCGAGCATCGCGCTGAAGCGCGACAGCGTCTCGGCGCAAAGCGCACCTTCCGGCGTGGCCGCGCGGCGCACGATCTCGTCGGCGCCGAGCTTCTCCACCTTTTTTCCACGCACGGCGCACAGGGCCCGGTGAATCAACGTGAGGCCGGGCCCGGAGACGAGGCGCTCCGAGGAAACGTGAGGATGCTCGGTCCATGTGAAGCGCAGGATCTCGGCTTCCACCTCGTCGGAGGGCGAGAAGCTCGCGTGACCGCCCTCACTGGGTACGACAGTCCACTGGCCGCCGGCGTGCACCATGGCCGCGACGCCGAGCCCGGTGCCCGGACCCAGGACGCATCGGGGCTCGAGCGGTTGCTGCGTTCCACCACCGATCGGCTCGAGGTCGGCGGGCGTGAGTGCGGGCAACGCGTGGGCGATCGCCGCGAAATCGTTCATCACGCGCAGGGTTTCCAGACTGAGGGTCGCGCGCAGTTCCTCGATCGAGAAGGCCCACGCATGGTTGGTCATCCGGATGGCGTCGCCATCGACCGGCGTGGCGATCGCGATCGCTGCGTGGCGCACCGGCGGGGCATCGATGCTCGCCACGTACGCGCGCATCGCGTCGTCGATTCCGGGATGGTCCGCGCAGGCCAGTACGCGGTAGTGGCTCAGGCCTCCGGTGCCTGCCAGCGCGAAGCGCGCGTGGGTGCCACCGACGTCGGCCACCAAAAAAAAGCGGCGATCGACCAACTGCGGGCGATCGCCCAGGGGGAGCTGCTCACTCACTCAGGAGTCAAAAGCGATACGAGAGCCTCGCGCCATAAGTGCGCGGGTTGTTGTAGAACGCGACCCACGTGCTGTTCACGAAAGCGGCGTCGGTTTTCACCGCCTCGTCGGTCGCGTTGAGCACGAACGCCTCGAGGATCCACTGGGCCTTGGGCGACTGGTAGCGCAGCGAGAGATCCAGCGTGGTGTAGGCGTCCTGCCGCCGCGCGCCCTCGAAGGAGCCCGCCACGACGCTGGAGGGCGGTGTCGTGTTGAACTCGCTCAGGAACGACTCGGTCTGGTAGTGCACCTGCAGGCGCGGAATGATGCGTCCACCGCCGTTGAGCACGAACTCGTGCTCGTACATGGCGGTCGCCGAGAACTTCGGCGCGTGGCGCAGCTTCGATCCCGCGAGGTTCACGAAATTGGCCGGATTGCCGCAGTCGACGAGCGCGGAGTCGCACGTGAGGAAGTCGTCGAACTTCGCATCCAGCCACGCCACGTTGCCCACCAGCCGGTCGCGCGGCGTGATCAGCCAGCTGAATTCCGCTTCGATGCCGCTGATCGTGGACTTCGCCGCGTTGCTGGTCACGAGCTGCTGCTGGCCGCTCGGCAGCCGTTCCACCGCGGACACCTGCATGTCGTCGTACTTCATGTAGAAGGCCGCGAGGTTCAGCGAGAGCGAGCGATTCCAGAGCTCCGTCTTCAGGCCCACCTCGTAGTTCGTGAGGTACTCGGGCTTGTGGCGCCGACCGCCGTCGCTGAGACCTCCCGACTTGAAGCCTTCGGAGTACGTCGCATAGCCGAGCATGTCGGGATTGAACTTGTACTCGAGGCGTCCGAGCCAGGTCGTCGCGTCATCCTCGGTATAGGCGTCATTGGCGCCGCCACCGGGCCAGGTGCCGGGCGCATACGCGCTGCCGCAAGTCGCGGCCGTCACCGGGCCGCCGGGACCGATCAGCCGTCCGCCGGTCGCGAGCGTCGCGCCGAACTCCGGGCAGACCCAGTTGCGCCCACCGACGTCTTCCTTGCTTTCGTCCGTGTAGCGCACGCCGAGCGTTCCCTTGAAGGCATCGGTGATGGCGTAGCTCGCCTGGCCGAAGGCCGCCTTGGAATCGAGCGTGCGCTGGGGCTGGATGAAGGACATCGCCCACGCCGTGTCGCTGGGCAGGCGTGGCGTGACGACGATCGGCCCCGAGCCGAGGGTGGCGCCCGCCGCTTGCGAGATGTCGATGTCGAAGCGGATCGCGTTGTCCTCCTTGATGAGGAACGCGCCCACGATCCACTCGAGCCTGCCGCTGCCGGTGGATTTGAGCTGCAGCTCGTGGCTGTAGCTCGTGAAGCGCGACCACTCGGTGCGGTGCTCCTGCTTGAATCCCGGGAGCGTGCCCGCGTCGTTGTCGCTCGCGTTCTGGCGCGTGAGCTTGCTCCACGCGCCGATGTACGAGAGCTCCATCCCGTCGACGAACCGCCAGTCGATGCGTCCGCGATAGCCGACGTTCTCCTGGTTGAGCACGCCGGGCGTGTCGATCAGCGCCGAGTAGCGGTCCTGGCCCGCACGGGGCTGCTGGAAGAGGGTCACGTTGCCCGAGCCCGAGTCGCGGTAGTACTCCGCCGCGAGGGTCGCGCTGATGTCCGCGTTCGGGCGCCACAAGCCGGTCGCGCGTGCGCCGACCTGATCCTGGGACATGTATTTGTCCGCACCCGGCATCACGTTGGAACGTTCCTGGAAGCTCACGTAGCCGTCGTGCTTGTCGGTGATCGCCGCCAGTCGCAGGGCGAACGTATCGTCGATCGGAATGTTGGCCATCGCTTGCAGGCCGATGCGGTTGTAATCGCCGAAGACGACGCTGCCGGAAGCGGCGTACTGCTTGAGCAGTGGCTGCGCGGTGACGACGTTCACGAGACCGGCGGTCGCGTTGCGTCCGAAGAGCGTGCCCTGCGGGCCGCGCAGCACCTCGACGTGCGACAGGTCGTACATGAGGACCGTCGCGCCTTGTGGGCGCGGCGAGTAGACGCCGTCAATGTGGAATGACACGGCTGGGTCGCCCAACTCCGTGTGGTTGGTCGATCCGATGCCGCGCAGGAAGACGTGCACGCCGCCCGAGTCGCCGTGCTGCTCGACATGGAGGCCGGGCACCATCACCTGCAGGCCCGCGAGGTCTTTCACCTGCGCGCGGTCGAGCTCCTTCTGCGTCACGGCCGTCACTGCGACGGGTGTTTCCTGCAGCAATGTCTGCCGCTTGGTGGCCGTGATGCTCACCTTCTCGATCTGCTCCACCGCAAGTTCCGGCGGGGCCTTCTCCTGTGCCAGGGCAGACCCCACAAACAAAGCCAGCGGTGCAAGACGCCATGGCGTCCGCTTCGAATTTCCCACGTTCTCTCCTCCTCCGTCGCAAGTCGTTGGTTTCTGACTTCAGGTGTTCTTGCGTGAGACTGGGGTTGAGAAAAGTATGAGAACGTTTTCACAATGTGTCAACAAATTCCCAGAGATCGGCTCCCGGATTGGTAAGGGAAACACGCGGAAACAAGCTGTATATGATTGATTAATAAACAAGTAAAGGAGCGTCCTGGCTTGCAGGCTGCGCGCGGCGAACGCTGCAGTGCACCATGAAAACGATCCCATGAAGAAATCAGACTAAGGTGCTGGAACTAAAGGATTTTGTGCCTAAAACGCCTAGGACCGGCGGCGCGTGGACTCGCGCACGATCAACTGCATCGGCGGGACCTCGAGCTTGGCCGGGCGGCCTTCGATGAGGTCGAACATGGCGTCGACCAGCGAGCGACCGAGCTCGTAGACGGGCTGGTGCACCGTCGTGAGGGGCGGGGTCGAGTAGCGCGACACGGGCAGGTCGTCGAAGCCCACGAGCGAGACGTCGTCGGGCAGGCGCAGGCCGCGCCGGTACAGCGCGAGGCGGGCGCCGAGCGCGGTCTGGTCGTTGGCGGCGAAGACCGCGGTGAATCCGCGACCCGAATCGATCAGGCGATTCATCGCGTTGAAGCCGCCGGTCTCGTGGAAGTCGCCCTGCACGACGAGCTTCTTGTCGTAGGCGATGCCGGCCGCTTCGAGGGCGTCGCGATAACCGATCATGCGTGCCGCCGCGTCGGGATGCTCGGGAATCCCGGCGATGAAGGCGATCTGCCGGTGGCCCAATTCAATAAGGTGCGTCGTGGCTTCGAACGCGCCGCCGCGGTTGTCGAGGATGGCGCCGATCGCGTTTTTCGTCTCGAGCGCACGCCCGAAGACGGCCATGGGCCGGCGCGCCGCGAAGCGCTTGATTTCGTCGACCGACAGGCGCCCCGACAGGAGGATGATGCCGTCGACCTGGCGCTGGAGAAGCATCTCGACGCGCTGGGCTTCCTGCTCCGCGTCCCAGTGGCCGCTGGTGAGCATCGGTGCGTAGCCGCTGCCGCGCAGCCGGTCCTCGATGCCCTTGAGCGAAACCTCCCAGAAAGAGCTGGTCACCTCGGGCATCACGATGCCCAGCGTGTGCGTGCGGCCGAGCTTCAGGCCGCGCGCCATGAGGTTCCGGGTGAAGCCGAGGCGCTCGATCACCTTCTCGACCGACTTGCGCTTCGCGTCGCTCACCCGAACGGTTCCGTTCAGGATGCGCGAGACCGTGCTGGGCGACACGCCCGCCTCCCGCGCCACATCGATGACCGTCAACGGTTCCTTGCTTTTCATGGCCTGTACTCCGGCGGCTCCTTGACACAAGTCCGCGCGGCCCTAACAATACCTGAAAACGATTTCATCGAGTGAGCCCGTAACGTTCAGAGGAGGGGTTCCGGTTCATGCGTGTCCACCCGTTCGGGCGAATCCTGGCCGCCATCGTAACGCTCGCGCTCGCCGCGTGCAGCGCGAAAGATGAGAGAAAGACCATTGTGGTCGCCGCGTTCCCCGATCTCGACCGTGCCGTGAAGGCCGCGCTGCCCGCGTGGAAGCGCGCGCATCCCGATATCGACGTGAAAGTGGTCTCGCGCGAATACGGCGACCACCACACCGCGATGACGACCGCGCTCGCCACCGGTTCGGGCCTGCCCGACGTGATGGCGATCGATCGCGACTACATCGGCAAGTTCGCCGCGTCCGGCGGATTCGAGAATCTCGCCGGCGCGCCTTACGACGCGGCCGCGCACAAGGGCAAGTTCGTTTCGTTCGCGATCGCCCAGGCATCGGGACCTTCCGGGAACCTCGTCGCGATACCGACGGACATCGGCCCGGGCACGCTGCTGTATCGCAAGGACATCGTCGAGCAGGCCGGGCTTACCGAAGCCGACCTCACGAAGAGCTGGGAGTCGTACATCGCTTCCGGGAAGCGCATCAAGGAAAAGACCGGTGCATACCTGCTCGCTCATGCCGCCGACATCCGCGACATCTATCTTCGCTCCGGGCTCTCCGACGGCGAGGGCATGTACTTTCGCGGTGACGGAACGATCCTCGTGGAGAGCCAGCGCTTCGTGCGCGCGTTCGAGCTGGGCCTCGCGGCGCGCCGCGCCGGCATTGACGCGAAGACGCCGCACTGGACCAACGAGTGGTCCGAGGGCCTCAAGCGCGGCCGCATCGCGACACAGATGATGGGCGCGTGGCTCGTGGGCCACCTGAAGAACGGCCTTGCGCCGCAGACCTCGGGAATGTGGCGCTCGGCGAACTTGCCCAGCGGAACCTACGGTTCGTACGGCGGTTCCTTCTATGCGATCCCCGCCAAGGCCGGCAACAAAGCCGCGGCCTGGGAGTTCGTGAAACTCATGACCATGGAGCGCGAGATCCAGCTCGGCTCAATGCGCGCGGTCGATGCCTTCCCGGCGTTGCGCGAGGCGCAGAACGATCCGTACTTCGAGCAGCCCATCGAGTTCCTCGGTGGCCAGGTGGCGCGCGTGCTGTGGCGTGAGATCGCCGAGAAGATCCCGGCGGTCCCGGTGAATCGCAACGACACCCTGGCCGCGGCGATCGTCAACGCCGAATTCGACAAGGTGCTCAACGAGAACAAGGGCATCGGCGCGGCACTCGCCGATGCGAAGCAGCTCATCGAACAACGGATCCGCCGATAGGAAACCACGCCCGCATGCGTTGGAACCGGCGCTACGCGCCCTACCTGTTCATCGCGCCCTTCTTCGTGCTGTTCTTCGTGTTCAGCCTGTTCCCGCTCGCCTTCTCGATGTACCTGTCCTTCCACCAATGGGATGCGGCGAGGGGTCTGGAAGCGATGCGCTGGGTGGGCGTGGACAACTATCTGTCCGCGCTCACCGATCCGTGGTTCCGCAAGTCTCTCTACAACACGGTGTGGCTGGCACTCGCCGCGGGCATTCCGCAGCACCTGGTGGCGTTGCCGCTCGCGTACCTCATCCACACGCAGCTGCGGAAGAGCCGCAACTTCGTGATTGGCGCGTATTTCCTTCCGTACATCACCTCGAGTGTGGCGATCGCGCTGATCTTCTCGACGCTCCTGTCGAAGGACTTCGGCGTCGTCAACGCGGCGCTCGGCACCAACATCGATTGGCTGGGCAGCGCCGACTACACGAAGCCCGCGGTGGCGATCGTGGTCTTCTGGCGCTACGTAGGCTGGAACGCGCTGCTCTATCTCACGGCGCTCCAGGGGATCGACAAGGAAATCTACGAGGCCGCGCGCATCGACGGCGCCTCGAGCTGGCAGCAATTCCGCGACATCAGCCTGCCGATGCTGCGGCCGATGATCTACCTCGCGGTCACGCTCACGTTGATCTTCAACCTGCAGCTTTTCGAGGAGCCGTTCATCCTCACGGGAGCCTCGGGGGCGGCGCGCGAAGCGGGGCTGGGCGGCGTTGGGCAGTCGGCGATGACCACTGCGATGTTCATGTACCACCTCGCGTTCTCGGACGGGAACTTCGGAACGGCGTCCGCGTTGTCGTGGATCCTGTTCGCGATCATCGCTTCGCTCACGTGGGTGAACTCGAAACTCTTCGGACGAGGGAGTGGCAACCTTGGCCCGCATTGACCCGCGCCGGCTCATCGCCTGGGCCCTGGTGGGCGCCGGGTTGCTCGTCATGGCCGCGCCCTTCTACTTCATGTTCGTGTTCGCGACCCATTCGCGCGGCGACATCTTCAACGTCCCGCCGCCGCTGTGGTTCGGTTCGAGCCTGCCAGCCAACCTCGGAATCCTCCTCGAGAAGATTCCGTTCTGGCAGAACCTCGGCATGAGCCTCTACGTGGCGAGCATGACCACCGGGTTGAACCTCCTGCTGTGCTCGATGGCGGGCTTCGCCTTCGCGGCCTACGACTTTCGCTTCAAGGACTCGCTCTTCGCGATCGTGATCGCCTCGCTCATGTTCCCGTCGTACCTGAACATGGTGCCGTCGTTCCTGGTCCTCGATTTCCTCGGCTGGATCGACCAGCCACGCGCGCTCTACGTTCCGGGCGCGGCGGGCGCGCTCGGGATCTTCCTCATGCGCCAGTACATCGCGAGCGCCGTGCCGAAGGAGCTGCTCGAGGCCGCGCGCATCGACGGGTGCGGCGAGTTCCGCATCTATTGGGGCGTGGTGCTGCCCCTGGTGGGACCGGCGCTGGGCACGGTCGGGCTGGTCACGTTCATCACGTCGTGGAACAACTTCGTCGCACCGCTGGTCGTGATGCGCTCGCCCGAGAGCTTCACGATTCCCCTCGCGCTACGCAGCATGCAGAACCCCGCGGCCACGGAGTGGGGCGCGGTCATGGCCGGCAGCGCCATCGCCGTGCTGCCCTTGCTCATCGTCTTTTTCTTCACATCGCGCCGCCTGATCGAAGGCATGACGGCCGGCGCCGTTCGAGGCTGATCTCCCCATGAACCTGAATGACTCCAGCGAATTCCAGCGCCAGGCCGCCAAGCGTTTCCCGGAGGAGTTCCTCTGGGGTGTAGCGACCAGCGCGTTCCAGATCGAAGGCGCGGCCGCGAAGGACGGGCGCGGCGCCTCCATCTGGGACGCGTTCTGCAGCCAGCAGGGGCGCATTGCCGACGGCGGCAACGGCGACGTCGCCTGCGATCACTACCATCGCTATGCCGAGGACGTCGCGCTCATGAAGTGGCTCGGCGTCCACGCGTACCGCTTCTCGATTTCATGGCCGCGGGTGCAGCCGGCCGGCTCGGGAGCCTGGAACGAAGCCGGTTTCGATTTCTACGATCGCCTGATCGACAGCTTGCTCGAGAGCGGGATCCAGCCGCACATCACGCTCTATCACTGGGATCTACCGCAGGCGCTGCAGGAGCGCATGAACGGATGGCAGTCGCGCGAGATCGCGCCGCGCTTCGCCGTGTACGCGAAGGAAGTCGCGCGCCGCTTCGGCGACCGCGTGGCCGGGATCTCCACGCTGAACGAGCCGTGGTGCGTGGCCACGCTGGGTCACGAGCGCGGCAAGTTTGCGCCGGGGCTCAAGAGCCGCAAGGTGGCAAGCCAGGTCTCCCACAACCTGCTGCTCGCGCACGGGCAGGCGATCCAGGCCATGCGCGGCGAAACGCGCACGCCGCTGGGCATCGTGCTCAACCACACGCCGTCCTATCCCGCGACGGCCACCGAGGCCGACCGCCGTGCGGCTCGCCTCGCCGACGGGCTCGACGTTCGCTGGTACATGGATCCGCTGTTTCGCGGCGCCTATCCGGCCGACGTGCTCGACCACCTCGCCGGTGATGCGCCGGTCGTGCACGCGGGCGACTTCGCGACGATCGGCCAGCCGCTCGATTTCCTCGGCGTGAATTTCTACTCGCGCCTCTTCGTCAGCACGAATCGTCCGCCCGCTCCGGCACCCGGAGAGCTGGGGTTCACCGACATGGGCTGGGAGGTCTATCCGCGCGCGCTCACCGAGCATCTCGTGCGCCTCACGCGCGAATACGCGCCGCCGCCGATCTACATCACGGAGAACGGCATGGCCAACGCCGATCACCTGGTGGCCGGGCGCGTGGAAGACACCGCGCGTGTGGATTACCTTCGCCTGCACCTCGATGCCGTGGCGAGCGCGATGGAGCTCGGGGCCGACGTGCGCGGGTACTTCTACTGGAGCCTGCTCGACAACTTCGAATGGGATTCGGGCTACACCAAGCGCTTCGGGCTCTTCCACGTCGACTACGCCACGCTCGTGCGCACGGCGAAGGACAGCGCCCACTGGTACCGCAAATTCATCGAGACGCACCGGGCGGCGACTCCCTAGGGGCGGCACCTATAATCGGCGGGTGAAGCTCGCCGATTTCGACTACGACCTGCCCGCGGACCTGATCGCGCAGCATCCGGCCGCGGAGCGCAGCGCGAGCCGCCTCCTGCACGTGGAGGCCGCCGGCACGCTGCGCGACCTCGCGTTTCGCGACTTTCCCGCGCTCGTTCGCGAGGGCGACCTCCTGGTCGTGAACGACACGCGCGTGATCAAGGCGCGTCTTCGCGGCAGGAAGGACACAGGCGGCGAAGTCGAGGTGCTGGTCGAGCGCGTGCTCGATGCCCACCGCGCGCTAGCGCATGTGCGCGCGAGCAAGACACCGAAGCCGGGACGCAAGCTCCTGCTGCCGGGCAATGTCGTCGCGGAGGTGATGGGACGCCACGAGGACCTCTTCGAGCTGCGCTTCGAAGGAAACGCCTCGGTGCTCGATGAGCTCCAGGCGCACGGCGAAGTCCCGCTGCCGCCCTACATCACGCACGTTCCCGATGCGAGCGACGAATCACGCTACCAGACGGTGTATGCCGAGGTTCCGGGCGCGGTGGCCGCTCCCACCGCCGGACTGCACTTCGACGACGCGATGCTCGCGACGTTGCGCGGCAAGGGGGTTGCGGTCGCGAGCGTCACCTTGCATGTGGGCGCCGGGACGTTCCAGCCGATTCGCGGCGACGACATCGACCATCACGTGATGCATTCGGAGTGGTACCGCATTCCAGAGGCCACGGTCGCGGCGATCGCGAAGGCGAGGGCGGCGAAGGGCCGCGTGATCGCGGTGGGAACGACGTCACTGCGTGCGCTGGAATCGGCGGCGCTCGACGGAACGCCGCGGGCGGGGATGGGCGACACGCGCCTCTTCATCAAGCCGGGCTTCGAGTTCCGCGTCGTCGACCGGCTCGTGACCAACTTCCATCTTCCGAAGTCCACGCTGCTCATGCTCGTGAGCGCGTTCGCGGGACTGGCAAACATCCGCGCAGCCTACGCCCACGCGATCGCCGAGCGCTACCGCTTCTTCAGCTACGGCGATGCCATGCTGCTGGAGAGAAAGTAGAGGGGTCAGATCCCTTAACTTTCCTGCTTCCAGGAAAGTTAAGGGATCTGACCCCTCTACTTTCAGATGCGGTTGTGGATGCGGAATCGCACGTCGTAGAGGTATTCCTCGAACGCGGGGCGCGTGGGCACGGGCTCGAGAGGCTGGGGATAGGCGGCGTCGCGATCGATCGCATCCGCGGCGCTTTCGCACACGGAACCGATCCAGCGAAGTCCATCGGCAATCCAGGTCGAACGATTCATGGTGGCGTAGCTCATTGCAGTCTCCGGTCAGGCGGCTTCGGGAAGCGATTCGCGTATCGAGATCCACGCGCAGTCGATGGCCTGCACGACGGTGCGGCCCTCGTTCTGCACGACGCGTCGCTCGCCCGGGCGAAGGACGAAATCGGCGGTGTCGCCTTCTTCGGTGATCCACACCGTGCCGCGCGTCGGCTTGATCGTGGCTCCGGCGACGTCATCGAGGGCGATGACTTCACCGGGGGCGAGGGCGATCAGCGGGGCCTTGAGGTGCAGTTCCATGGCGACTCCTTGTTGTATTCCCTGGGGGCATGCAGAATCACTCCCATGGACGCCAGTATCCGGATCCCTACAGGGAGCCGCAAACGAATTCCGGGCATGTCTGGTATGCGTATTGGGAATGGATAAGACGTCCCGGTCGCTGCCTCCGCTCGACCTGCTGCCCGGGTTCGAGGCGGCCGCGCGCCACCTGTCCTTCACGAAGGCCGCCGAAGAGCTGTTCCTTACGCAATCGGCCGTGAGCCGCCAGATACTCGCCCTCGAGGAGTTCCTCGGCGTGCAGCTCTTCGAGCGCCGCCACCGTGCGCTCGCACTCACCGAAGCCGGCCAGGCCTATCTACGAACGGTCGCACCCGTTCTCGACCACGTGCGCGAAGCGACGCGCCGCCTGCGCGAGCCGCGCACCGGGCACGTCCTCACGGTCACCACCACGCTCTCGTTCGCCGCAACCTGGCTCGTGCCGCGCCTGGCGCGATTCCGCAAGGAACACCCGCGTGTCGACGTGCGCATCGCGGCTTCGGGCGACGTGCTCGACATGGCGCGCGAAGGCATCGACGTGGCCATTCGCGACATTCCGCAGGGACACGAACCCGCGGGGTCCATTCCGCTCGCCGGGGAGCACGTGGCCCCGATCTGCAGCGCGGAGTATTTCGAGGAGGCGCGCGCGGCGAAGCGGCCGCTCGCGAAGCCCGAGGACCTGCGCCACCACGTGCTGATCCACGTCCACGATCCGACCGGCAAGTGGCCGTGGATCGCCTGGGAAACCTGGATGGAGTCCTCGGGGCTCGAGCCGTTCACAACCGCGGGGACGCTCACGTTCGGCCAATACGACCAGGTCGTGCAGGCGGCGTTGCTTGGGCAGGGGATCGCGATGGGGCGGATGACGCTCGTGAGCGACCACGTCCGCCGGAAGCAGCTCGTCGTGCTGTTCGGGAAGCGCCAGCGGCTCGCGCGTGCCTACCACGCGATCTACGCGCCGGGCGCGGCGGCGCGGCCCGAGGCGCAGCAATTCGTCTCGTGGGTGCGCGCGGAGATCGCGAGCCGAGAGTGACGGGTCAGAAGGCCTCGTCCCACGGGATGCTCAGGCGCGTTGCGCTGTTGATCATCCCGACCATGCTGTAGGTCTGCGGGAAGTTGCCCCACAGCTCGCCGGTTTCGGGATGGGCGTGCTCCGCGAAGAGGCCCAGGCGCGTGCGCCGCGCGAGCGTGGCTTCGAAGAGCGCGCGGGCTTCATCGCGCCGCCCGAGGCTCGCGAGCGCATCGATATACCAGAACGTGCAGACCAGGAACGCGTGCGTCGGCGCGCCGAAGTCGTCGGCCTCGGCGTAGCGGAAGATGAAGTCCCCACGGCGGAGGTCCTTGCCGATGGCATCGACCGTCGAGGCGAAGCGCGGGTCGTCAGCCCGCAGGAACCCCAGCTCGTGCAGCAGGAGCAGGCTCGCGTCGAGCTCCTCGCCGCCAAACGAGGAGGTGAACGCCTGGCGCTTGCCGCTCCAGGCGCGCTCGCTGATCACGGCATGCACGCCGTCCGCGGCGCTGCGCCAATACCGCGCGCGCTCGCCGATGCCCAGGCGGGCGGCGATCTTCGCGAGCCGGTCGCAGGCCACCCAGCACATGAGGCTCGAGAACGTATGGACGCGCGCCGACCCGCGCAATTCCCAGAGGCCGGCATCCGGCTGGTCGTGGGCCGCGAGCGCCCGATCGCCGAGCACTTCGAGCTGGCGGAAGAGGCCCGCGTCGGCGACGGACATGAGCCGCCGGTCGAAGAAGGCGTGCGTCGCGGCCAGCACCGCCGAGCCGTAGACGTCGTTCTGGACCTGCGCGGCCGCCTGGTTGCCCACGCGGACCGGTCCCATGCCGCGGTATCCCGGAAGGGACGCGAGCTCCTTTTCGGGAAGCTCCGGCGAGCCGCTGATGCGATACACGGGCTGCAGCGCGCCCCGCGCCTGCGAGGCCACGTTGATGATGTAGCCGATGTAGCGTTCCATCGTGCGCGTTGCATTGAGGCGGTTGAGCGCGTTCACCACGAAATAGGCGTCGCGCAGCCAGCAGAAGCGGTAGTCCCAGTTCCTGCCGCTGCCCGGTGCTTCGGGAATCGACGTCGTGAAGGCCGCGATGACGGCGCCGGTGTCGTCGTACGCGGCAAGCTTCAGCGTGATGGCGGCGCGGATGATGTCGTCCTGCCATTCGAAGGGAATCGAAAGGTCCCGAACCCAGTCGTGCCAGTAGTCGAGGGTGAGCTCGTGGAAGCGCCTTGCGGTCTCGGCCACACCGCCCTGGAGCGTTTCGTCCGGGCCGATGAGGAAAGCGACCGTATTGCGAAGGGAGAAGGTCGATTCCTCCAGGACGGCGGTGATCGAGCAATCCGTCGTCACGCGCAACGTGTAGTCGGTGCCGACGAAGCGCACGTGGTTGGTGCCGGCGGTGGTCCGCGGTCGCTCGCGCCCGTACTCGCTCGCCGGACGCAGCAACATTCGCACGCGCGGGCTGCCCGCCACCGGCCGCACGATGCGCACGAGCTGCGCCGGGCAGAAAAGGCGTCCGAACTGGCGGAAGCGGGGCGCGAAGTCGACGACCTCCACGATGCCGCCATGCTTGTCGTGCAACCGCGTGAGAAGAACCGGTGAATTGGGCGCATAGGCCTGCTCGGCGTGCGCGAAGTCCTCGAGGTCCACCGCGAAGTAGCCGAAGTCGTCGGCCCCGCCGCGCTCGCGCAGGAGCGAGCAGAACTGCGCGTCGGCGTCGAAGCGCGGGAAGCAGGCCCATACCAGCTCCGCGCGGTTGTCGACGAGGGCGCCGATGCTCGAGTTTCCGATCAGGCCGAGCTCGAGATCCCTCACGATGCGCCCGCCGCGTGCGCGAACCGCCGCGCGTAATCCTCGAGCCAATGGCGCGCCGCTTGCGCATCGGGCACGCGCCAGCGTGCGCGCGTCGGACCGTCGCCGATCTTCACGGAATGGCCGCCGAGCCGCGCCACGGCCTCGAACCCGTCCTCGTCGGTGCGATCGTCGCCCACGAACACGGGGATCCGCCCCGCGAAGGGCGCCTCTCGCATCAGTTGGAGCACGGCCGTGCCCTTGTTGTGGGCCGCGGGCTTCGCTTCATAGACGTAGTGTCCCGAGATCACTTCGTAATCGTCGCCTAGTTCGTGCGCCGCCCGCTTGATCGCGGCCTCGGCATCGGCTGCGTGGCCGGGCCGATCCCGATAGTGGAGCGCGAAGTTCGAGCCTTTGTCCTCGAGGACGAAGCCGGGGTTGGCGTGCACGACCGCATCGAGGGCCGCGGCGACGTGGTCGAAGGCGGCGCGGCGCGGGCCCGCGGGCAAGGCCGCCACGCGGCCCGTGCGGACTTCCGCGCCATGCTGGCCGGCGGCGGGCAGCTCCAGCGGGGCGAAGAGGCGATCGAGGTCGGCGATGCTGCGCCCGCTCACGAGTGCGAGCGCGCCGCCCGTGGCATCGCGCAGGTTCTCGAGGAGGCCGCGCAATCCGGGCTCGACCCTCACGGCGGCCGGATGGCCCGCGAGGTCGACCAGCGTACCGTCGACATCGAGGAAGAGCGCCCAGCCGGGCTGCGGGTCAGGAACCGTCATCGTTCCGCGGACCCCCGCAGTCCGATGACGCGCACCCCGCGCCGCGCGCCGGCGAGGCGGCGGCGATGGCGCATCCGCGAAGCATCGAGGAGCATGCGGCCGGCCCAGCGATAGACGTTGAACTCCTGCACCAGGCTGCGCATGCTGCGCATGCGGTCGCGCTGCTCGGCCGGGTTCATCGACAGCGCGAGACGAAGTGCCGCGGCGCATTGCTCGGTGTCGTAGGGATTCACGATCAGCGCTTCCATCAACTCGCGCGAGGCGCCCGCAAATTGCGACAGGATCAGCACGCCGCGCTCGTCGTCGCGCGCCGCCACGTATTCCTTCGCGACGAGGTTCATGCCGTCATGCAGGCTCGAGACGAAGCAAACGTCGGCGCCCCGATACAGCGCGTAGACACGGCGCGCGTCGTGATGCTCGATGCGCAAGGTGATCGGCGGGCATCCGGGAGAGCCGAAGCGGTTGTTGATTCGTTGGGCCGCGGCGCGCACGCGCGCGTCGAGCGATTGGTACTCCTCGATCGAGGAGCGGCTCGGCGCAGCCACCTGGACGAACGTGAAATGACCGACCCAGTGCGGCTCGAGCTCGAGCAGCCGCTCGATGGCCGCGAAGCGCTCGAGGATGCCCTTGGTGTAATCGAGGCGGTCCACGCCGATGCCGACCTTCGTCTCGAGCGGCACTCCGAGCTCGCGGCGCAGGTCCGCGCCGCACTGGGCCACGTCCGGCAGGCCGGCGAGCATCGCGGGCGGCCACTCGATGGAGATCGGGTAGCGGTGCACCTCCGTCGCTTCACCGCCCAGCGAGATCGACGAGGTTTCGCGGTCGACGCGCGCCTCGAGGTAGCGACCCACGGTGTCGAGGAAGTTGTTGCAGTGGAACTGCGTGTGGAACCCGAGGATCGACGAGCCCAGCAGGCCCTCGAGGAGCTCGCCGCGCCACGGGCAAAGCCCGAACGCCTCCGGGTTGGGCCAGGGAATGTGCCAGAAAGTGATGATCGTGGCGCCCGGCAACTTCTCGCGGATCATGCGGGGGAGCAGGGCGAAGTGGTAGTCCTGCACGAGGACGATCGGGTTGCTCGTGCGTGACTCCTGGACCACCGCGTCGGCGAAGCGGCGGTTGACCGTGCGGTACTGCTCCCAGTCGGTCGCGCGGAACACGGGCCGCGTGTGCGCGATGTGGCATAGCGGCCACAGGCCCTCGTTGGCGAAGCCGTAGTAGTAACCCTCTTCCTCGGCCTTCGAGAGCCATACGCGGCGCAGCCGGTAGGCGGGGCTTTCGGGCGGGACCTGGATCCGGTCGCTGGAATCGACCACGTCGCGGTCGGCGTTTCCCGAGCCGTGCGCGATCCACGTTCCCGAGCACGCCCGCATCACGGGCTCGAGCGCGGTCACCAGGCCGCTCGCCGGCCGCTGCACCTGGATGCCGCCGCTCGCTCGCACGTGAATGTACGGTTCGCGATTGGAGACGATAAGGATCTCCTCGCCCTTCAGGTCCTCATGGAGGATCGCGCGCAGCGACTCGGGCCCCCAGCTCACTTGCGACTCGTCGCGCGTGCGCCGCTCGGCCTCGAGGTCGCGCACAAGCGCTGCCAGGTCGCGGGCGATGGGCTGGAGCTCGCGCGCACGCGTCTCGGGCGCGAGGGCCATCGCCTGCCCGCGGATGAGTGCCTTGATGCCCGCGACCCAACCTCTCCACGAGATCTCCGCGATCACCACCGTGATGAGGGCGACCACCGCGCCGATCGCCGCGAACAGGTAGATGAGGTACGTACGCGTATCCGCGCTGCGCCGCTGGATGAAGCTCATGTCGTGCACGATCAGCAGCTCGCCCAGGCGCTGGCCATCGACCTCGAGCGGACTCGCGGCGACATGCAGCGTGCCGCTGGGCTCGACGAGGATCCGGCCGGTCTTCTCGGGCTCGACTCCGGCCGGCGGGCAGACCGCGTTCTGGGGCAGCGTGGGCGTGCGGTAGACCAGCGCGCGATGGTTGTCGCAGAACCCGATCGCGAACAGGCGCTCGTCCTGCAGGATGCGGTTGAAGAACGCTTCCACGCGCAGGACGCGCGCTTCGTCGCGACCCTTTTGCCCGAGCAGCTCGACGAGGGGCTCCTGCACGGCGGTGGCGATGAGCTTTGCCCGGATGTCCACGTCGCGAACGAACCAGCGCAGTGTGAGCTGGTCGACTAGGGGGGCCACCACGTAGGCGATGAGGCCCAGCGCGATCGCAAGCGGAATGAGGAATCGAAGCGACAGTCTCATGGGCTACCTCGCTTGCGTCACTCGAATGCAGGCGGTGGGCCGGCCGCCTGCCGCTACGAGACGGTGTGCAGCCTCGAATTTGCCGACACGTGCTGCTTGAGGAACTCCATCTGGTCGGCGAGGATGCGGCGGTTGGCGAGGATCAGGAATTCCGCGCGGTTGGGCACGTAAGGCGCGTAGATCAGCTGCATGTGCGCCTCTTCCGGCGTGCGGCTGCCCTTCTTCTGGTTGCACGCCCGGCACGCGGTCACGACGTTCATCCACGTGTCCCGGCCGCCGCGCGACATCGGCATGATGTGGTCGCACGTGAGCTTGTAATGGGAGAAGTGGCCCGAGCAGAAACCGCAGATGTACTTGTCGCGGTGGAAGAGCTCGCGGTTGTTGAGCGGCGGGACCGAGTTGAAGCCCTTGAACGCGAGGGCCTTGCCCTTGATCGCGATGATCGAATTCGAGGTGATGCTGGAGCGCTCGCCGGTGAGATGGGAGCGCCCGCCCCAGACCGTGAAGGCCTCGCGGCCCATTTCCCAGGCCACGCGTTCCTTGGCGTAATACCAGACCGCCTGCTGCCAGGTGATCCAGCGATGCGGGACACCGTGGGTGTCCAGGGTAAGGATGAGCGGCAGGCTGCGATTCATGGGGCTCGAGAGCTTTTTCCTGTGAAATCGAAGACTTGGATTATCCTGCTCACAACTTGCTCCAATTTATCAAATTTCCCTTGCTAGTGCTCGCTTACACATGAACCTCGACCGCGTGACCTCGGGCCGCAAGCTGCCCAACGACATCAACGTGATCATCGAGATCCCGGCCCATGCCGACCCGATCAAGTACGAGGTCGACAAGGCCACCGGGGCGCTCTTCGTCGACCGGTTCCTGTCGACCGCCATGCACTACCCCTGCAACTACGGGTACATCCCCCACACGCTGTCCGATGACGGCGACCCGACGGACGTGTTGGTGGTTACACCCTTTCCGTTACATCCCGGCGTCGTCGTGGCCTGCCGGCCCATCGGGATGCTCGCGATGACCGACGACGCGGGCGGGGACACGAAGCTCCTCGCCGTGCCCATCGACAAGCTCACGCCGCTGTATCGCTCCGTTGAAACCCCGCGCGACCTGGCCCCGGAAACCCTCGCGCAGATCCAGCACTTCTTCGCGCACTACAAGGATCTCGAGCCGGGCAAGTGGGTGAAGGTCGAGGGGTGGCTGGGGCCTGAGGAAGCGAAGAAGGAAATCACGCGCAGCGCCAAGCGCTACGCCGCGCAGAAGAAGAAGCGCTAGCCGATGGTCCGCGTCGCCAAGCTCGTCGCCCTCGTGGTGGCCATCCCCATCGCGGGCTACCTGATCGGGACTTATGCGCAGCGCTCGGCCGAGAAGCGCTTCCAGGTGGCGCTCGAGAAGGTCACCATCCCGGCCGTTCGCGCGAAACTCCCCGATACCTTTGCCGAGTACTGCGGCGCCGCGGCGTTCGATATCGACCGCAAGGTCAGCGACGATTGCGGTTCGCGTCCCCACATCGCGCGGCTCAAGGTGCTCAGCTTCAGCGCGCTGCTCGCGGGCCTGCTCCTGCTGGGCGCGATCGCGCTGGCCGCGCGCGCGGCGGCCAACGACCGCAACCTGCTGCTGCGGCTCTTCGCGCCGGGCATTCGCATCGTCCTCTACGCGCTGTTCGGACTGATCCTGGTGCAGGGCTTCATCGCGTCTTACGGATTCATGGTGCTCGAGTCGGCGTTGATCGGTCGCGTGCACATCTTCGTCGTGCTGGCGATCGGGCTGGGCGCGCTGCTCGGTTCGTTCACGATGTTGCGCGCGGGGCTCTCCATCTCGAAGCGCGCGACCTCCACCGTGATCGGCGAGGCGGTGCATCGCAAGGACCAGCCGCTGGTGTGGAAATTCGTCGATCGCCTGGCCGAGCGCCTGAAGGCCACGCCGCCCAAGAACATCGTCGTGGGACTCGATCCCACCTTCTATGTGACGAGCGCGGACGTGATCGTGCGTCCGAAGGGCTTTCCGCACCAGCAATCGACCATGTACCTGTCGCTGCCGCTGATGCGCATCCTCACGCTGCCCGAGCTCACCGCCGTGATCGGCCACGAGCTGGGGCATTTCCGCGGCGAGGACACCAAGTTCAGCCTGGGTTTTTATCCGGTATACGCCGGAACCGGGCGCGCGCTCGCGGCCCTGGAGTCGCACAGCTTCGAGGGCGGCTGGCAATCGCTCGCACTCTGGCCCGGTGTCGCGGTGCTCGGATTCTTCTACGAGGCCTTCGCGCAGGCGGAGAGCGCCATCGGCCGCGATCGCGAGCTGGAAGCCGACAAGTGCGGCGCCTCGGTCGCGAATGCGGAAGCCATCGCCACGTCGCTGCTCAAGGTGGGCGCGTATGCCCCGGCGTGGGGAGACGTGCAGCAAACAATCGCAGAGTCGATCCAGGGCAAGGGGATGTGCCCGCCGAACGCGAGCCTCGCCTTCGTGCAGAAGGCGCTCTCCGGACCCGTGCCGAAGGTCGACGACGTCGCGATGGAGGATGCCATCGCGCATCCGACCGACAGCCACCCACCGACGATCGATCGCATCCGCGCGCTGAAAGTCGATCTCACCGCCATCCGCGCAAAGGCGCTCGTGGTCGACCCCGCGGCGAGCTCGGTGAAGCTCTTCGTGGGCGCCGACCAGATCGAGGAGCGATTGACGGAGATCGAGCGCCAGATGATCGCCGACTACCTGCAGAACGGCGGGTACGACGAGGACGAGTAGCGCTACTCGCTGGCGAGCGCCTCGCGCGCCGGTTTGCGTAGAGCGCGCGACAGCGTGAAGTGCACGACCAGCGCGATCACCAAAGCGCCGGCGGCGAGCAACGCGAGACCCTCGTACGAAAATTGCATCGGTACCTCGACGCGCAGGAGCATGCGCTCGGCCGAATCGAGGAGCTTGCGTGAAATCACCAGGGATACGGCCACCGCGAGCGCGATGCTCGCGAGCAGGATGGCGCCCGCTTCGATGAGGAAGATCGCAGTGATGCGAGACGGCAGCGCTCCCAGCGCGCGAAGAATCCCCGTTTCGCGCGATCGCTCGAGGACATTGAAGGCAGTCGTTGCCGCGAGGACGATCGCGCCGACCAATGCCGCCGCGAGCGCCACCAGCCGCACGAGATTGCCCACCACGTAGAAGTGCTCGTCGAGCGACTCGCGCACCTGCACGCGCGTGACGATCTGCGAGGGCGTGCGCCGTGCGTCGAGGAACGCCTGGTCGAGGCGGTTCGCGAGCTCCGTCACGGGAACGCCGTCGGACTTCACGCGCACCGAGGACGCGGCGTCGCCCAGCCTGGTGACGTTCTCGAAAGCCGGGGAGGGTGCGAACACGGCGGGCGATCCGATCTGCTCGACGAGACCCACGATGCGAACAGGTGTCTCGCGCTCGCGAAAGCGCAGCCGCACTTCGCTGTCGACCTGGACCTGCGGGTGCGGCGTCTGCACCGCGCGCGTGGCAAGCACTTCGTCGATCGCGCCGGGCGCGGGCGCCCTGCCGGCGACGACCGGCAGCTTGAAGAGGCGCGAATCGGGCGGATAGCCCTGCAGCGTGAAGCGCGCGGCTTCGATCTCGACGCCGGCCGCGGCGGGCTTCGCGATCGTGACCGTTGCGCGACGCCACGCCTCGACGATCGCCACGCCCGGCACCTTCGCGGCGATCGCCTCGAGCTCGGCGGCGGGCGCGGGCTTTTGCATCAGGACGTCGACATCGTGCCCCTGATTCGCGAGCGAGCGGTCGATCGCGCCCATGAGGCTCTGGTAGTTGGTCTTCGTGACCAGCAGCAGCGCGCCGCCCGCGCCGAGCGCGATCACCATGACGAGCATTCGCCACGGCCGGCGGAACGTGTTGCGCAGCGCCAGCGTCCAGCGCATGCGGCCCGGAAACGCCAGCACGCGCGCCGCGAGCCGTGCCGTGACCGAAGGCGCGACGATGCCTGCGTCCTGGATCGCCGAACGTGCGGTCATGCGTGCGGCGCGGAGAATCGGAAGCGTCATTGCGACGAGCGGAATTGACGCGCCGATCAGGAGCTCGCGCCAGGCAAGCGCCGCGGGCACGGCCCAGCTCGTGATGTCGATGTTGAGTGTGGTCGCGGCCTGCCACGCGGCGAGCGCGCGGCCGAGGACGATGCCGAGCGGAAAGGCGAGGGCGAGCGCGATGACGAGCAAGGGGAGCGCCAGCGCGAGATACATCGCGGCGATCTGGCGGCTGCGGGCGCCGAGCGTCTTGAGGATCCCGACGATGCGCACCTCGCGCCGCATCCACGCCGAGGCGAGGTAGGCCGCGAGTGCCGCGCTGCACGTGAAGGCGATGCCCGAGAGGATTTCGAGCACGCGCAGCATCGCGTTCATCAGGAAAATGTGCGGATGCCTCGCGGGCAGCACCTCGACGCGGAATGCCGCCGTGCCGCGCTTGCGAAGCGTCTCGTTGAGCTGCGTGCCGAATTCGAAGGCCTCGCCCGTCGAGCCGCGGTAGTCCATCTTCACCAGCAATTGGTCGAGCGTCACGGCGTAGCCCAACTGCCGCGCAGCCTCGGGCGTGGCATAGCCGTAGAACATCTGCTCCTGCGTGCTGGGTGCGACCGTCGGGTCGTGCGCGAAGCCGGCGAAGGGAAGGCTTGCTGTCGTGCCGTCGAGGCGGCGCAGCTGCACCGGTCCCGGCCCGAGCAGCGATTCGCCGGACTGTTCGATGAAGATTCCCCCCTCGGCGTGCGTCCAGGCTTCGCCATGCCGGTGGATGACGTCGAGCTTGAGGCTCGCGAAATCATTGCGGATCGTGAGGACCATGGGCAGCCAGGCGCCGCCGCGTGCCGCGACGCGCGTGTAGATCACGCGGCGCCGGTCGACCGCCGTCACGCCATCCTCTGCGGCGACGGCCGTGAGGAGTGCATCGTCCGCGGAATCGAACCAGAGCGATAGGTCGGGCGCGCGGCCCGAGGCGTAGCTCACGGCGATCTCGCGCTCGAGGATGGCGCGCGCATTGAGCGCCGCGACCACGCCGGCGATGCCCAGCACGAGGATGCCGAGCATCAGCGCGAGCTGCACGCGATAACGGCGCGCGTCACCGGCGACCTTGCGCCACACCATCTTCATGCGGCGGCCCGGTCGGAGGCGATGAGGCCGTCGCGCAACGACACGATGCGATGCGCAGCCTGCGCGAGATTCGGGTCGTGCGTGACGATGATCAGCGTCTTGCCCTGCGCCACGAGCTCGTCGAAGAGGCGCCCGAGGTCCGCGGCCGTTTCGCTGTCGAGATTTCCGGTCGGTTCGTCGGCGAGCAGGATCGGCGGATCGTTGGCGAGTGCCCGCGCGATGGCGGCGCGTTGCTGCTGGCCGCCCGAGAGCATGGAGGGAAGCTTGCGCGCCTGGTCCGCCAGGCCTACGCGTTCGAGGAGTGCGAGTGCGCGCGGCTCGCGGTCTCGCGGCGCGATCGTCGCGACGAGCTCCATCGCGAGCACGATGTTCTCGACCACGGTGAGCGTGGGCAGGAGCTGGAAGAACTGGAAGACCACGCCGACATGGCGGCCGCGCCAGGGCGCGATCGCGCTCTCGGAGAGCCGCGTGAGGTCTTCGCCGGCGACGCGCACGGTGCCCGACGTGGGCCGGTCGAGTCCCGCGATGAGATTGAGCAGCGTGGACTTGCCGCTGCCCGATTTGCCCAGCACCGCGACCGATTCGCCCGCGGGAACACTCAGCGTCAGGCCGCGCAGTGCCGGCCACGATTGTCCGCCGGGCATCGCATAGGTTCGCGAGACGGCATCGATCTCCACCATCGGCCGCGCGCTCATGACCCTTGCACGCGCATGACGAAGAGATCGGATTCGACGAGCTTGCCCTGCGCGTCGAAACGCATCGTCTTCACCTTCGGTTCGCCGCGCGGGTAGCGGAACTCCGCCTTCGCAATGCGCTGCGCGGGCGGGCCCTCCACCGACTGGATCACGATCTCGGTCGGGCCCTGAACGCGCTCGATCGCCTGCTGGAAGATGTCCGTGGCCTTCATTCCTTCGGGCAAGCCGGCGATCGCGTATTTGTCCGAGAGACGCGCGAGCATCAGTTGCCGTCGCGCGCCATGAGCGCATCGGCGAACGCGCGCAGGAACGATTCGACCTGTGGATCGGCAGCGATCCCGGGTGCCGCGCTCACGACGGCGAGTTGCTTGGGTGGTGGCGCCTTCGGCTGCGCTGGCGCATCGCCGTGAAGAAATTTGCCGAGCTGGGCGGCGGCCGGCGGGGACAGCAGGAGCGCGGCGCTGGTCGCGAGCGCCAGGAGGAGGGCTTTCATGGGAGCTTTCCGGGAAGGGCTGGTATAGTTGTAATGGATGCATTTCTTATTGTCAAACAGTAATATGTTACGGAATGACGATGACTCCTGACTCGACTCCCAGCGCCCTCCAGCGGCTCAGCCGGTGGATCCGCTTCGCCGCCATCGCCTTCGCGACCTGCGTCGTGGCGATCCACTCCCTGGGCTGGTTCTGGCCCGAAGTCGCCGGAAAGGCCCACCACGCTTCGCATGGCGTGATGCTCCTTGCCGGTGTTCCGTTGAATCTCCTTGCGACGCTGGAGCCGGGCGAGCGCGTGCTCGTGAGCGTCGTGAGCGTTCCGTACCTCGTCGTGTTCGTGTGGGCGTTCTACCGGCTCGTGAAGATGCTGCGCGGCTTCGAACGCGGCGCGTTCTTCGACCGCGAGACCGTGGGCCACCTGCGTGCCTTCGCGGGACTCCTGTTGCTCGCGAAGCTGCTTTCCCTCCTCGCGATGCACCTGCGCGTGGCGCTGGTCGTGCACGTGCTCGGCCACAACAAGAGCCGCTTCGTCGTGAACCTCTCGAGCGACGACCTTTCCATCCTGCTCATGTGCGCGCTGTTCTTCGCGATCGCCTACATGATGGAAGAGGGCCGCAAGCTCGCCGAGGAAAACCGGGAGTTCGTCTAGTGGCGATCGTCATCGACCTGGACGTCATGCTCGCGCGCCGCAAGGTGAGGTCCAAGGAGCTCGCCGCGCACGTCGGCATCACCGAGCAGAATCTCTCGCTGCTGAAGTCGGGCAAGGTGAAGGGGATCCGCTTCTCGACGCTCGAGGCGATCTGCCAGTACCTCGAGTGCCAGCCGGGCGACCTGCTCAGGTATGAACCGGACTAGATGAACCCGCGGCAGTTCTTCGCGCCGCACGCGCACGGGAGCTTCCCGTCGTGGTGGCTGCGGCCGTAGTCCACGGTCAGCTCTTCGCCCTTCCGGATGTTTCGCAGCGCGTAGAACTCCGCGCGTTCCGGCGTCATCCGCATGAAGGTGTTGGGGGCGCACGAATGGTTGATGAAGCGAAAGCCGTGACGCCAGTGCGTCGAGTCGAGGGCCACCTTGTCGAGCTCGACGATCGCGATGGTCTTCAGCGTCTTCGCGCGCCGCCGCGCTTCGCGCAGGCCGATGCGCTCGCCTTCGAATTCGCCGATCTTCGCGCGCGCCCGGATGCGGGTGCCGGCGAACAGCCCCTTCCCGACGATCCCGCTCATCCGAACCCGCAGTGCTTCGTATATAGGTTTCCAAGCCATGAGGCATTTTCCCATGCGCGTCCTTGCCACGATCGTTGCCGCCATGATTCCCGCCATCGCCGGCGCCGAATGCACCGTGAAGTCAGGCCCCAGCACCAATGTCCTCGTCGAGCTCTACACCTCCGAGGGCTGCAGCAGCTGCCCGCCCGCCGACCGGTGGTTCAGCGCACTGGGCAGCCCGCGCGTCATCCCCATTTCGTTCCATGTGGCGTACTGGGACTACCTGGGTTGGCGGGATCGCTTCGCGCAGTCGGGCTTCACCGACCGGCAGCGAGCGCTCGCCCGCGCGACGAACGCGAGCTCGGTCTACACGCCGCAGGTCGTCGTGGCGGGCCGCGACTTTCCGCGCTGGCGGGATGAGTCGCTTGTGACGAAGACGTTCGACCAGACCGTGGCCCGCCCTCCCCGGGCGGGAATCTCGATGACTTCGAGGAAGCCCGCGGAGGGCAAGCTCGCCACGTCGGTGAACCTGGAGCTCGCCGGGCCGAGGGACGACGTCGTGCTCCACCTGGCCGTCGTCGAGAACGGGCTCGCGAGCCGGGTCACGGCCGGGGAGAACCGCGGCGAATCACTGCGGCACGACCATGTGGTGCGCGAGTTGTCGTTCGTGCCCGCCGTGGCAGGCGGCACCATCGATACGGTCTTCGCGATCAAGCCCGACTGGAAGATCGACAACCTCGCGCTCGTCGCCTTCGTGCAGAACGTCAGGACCGGGGAGGTGCTCCAGGCACTGCGCTCGCCGGCGTGCCGCTCCTGAAACTGAGGAACGCGAGCAGCGCGAGCGCGATGCCGATGCACGCCATTCCCGCGAGCTCCATCGGCGGCGGACGTTCGCCCAGCTGCGCCCACGATGCGAGCACCGCGACCACGGGAATGCCCAGCGCGTTGAGGCCGGTGATGCCGGCGGGCGTCGTCGCGAGGATGCGAGTCCAGAGCCACCAGCCGATCGCGGTTGCGAACACCGTGGAGAAGCCCAGCGCGAGGAGGAACTCTTTCGTCCAGCGCACAGGCTCGTGCGGATGCACGGTGGCGAGGGTCGCGAGCACGAAGAAGCCGAACAGCAGCTGCCACGCCGTGAACGTGAGCGGATCGGCGCCCGCGACGGGCCAGCGTTTCGAGAGCACCGCGGAGAGTGCCCACACCGCGCCCGCCGCCACCGCGAGCAGGCTTCCCTCGAGACTGGTGAGCTCCCAAGGCGCGACGATCAGCGTGAGGCCCGCGAAGGCGAGTGCCACCGCGATCCACTGGGCGCCGCGCATCCGCTCGCCGATGATGAAGTGCGCGAACACGATCATCCAGAAGGGCATCGTGAACACGAGGACCGAGGTCTTGCCCGGGCCCGCGAGGAGCAGCGCGAAGTGGGAGAGCGCGACGAACAGCGCGACCTGCAGGAAGCCCAGCACCACCGCCATCCGGTAGCCCGAGAGTGTCAGGCTGCGGCCGGTAAGCTTGATGATGAGGAAGAGGAACGCGGCGCCCAGGCCCACGCGCCAGGCCGCGAAATCGAAGGGATGCGCGTGTCGCAGGCCGATCTTCATCACGATCCACGAATAGCCCCAGATGAGCACCATCGCGGTGAGGGCAGCGATGGGATGGGAGCGCGGCGAAGTCACGGTTAGAATTTTACATGGCTACCCCAACCCCCTTCGCAGTTCGCATCGTCGAGTGGACCGAATCCGGTCCGTTGCTCGATCGCGTGCGCACGATCGTCTTCGTCGATGAACAGAAGGTCCCGCGCGAAATCGAGAGCGACGGTCGCGACGGCAAGTGCGTCCATGTGCTCGCGGAATCGGAAGGCGAGGCGATCGGCGCCGGGCGGCTGATGGCCGACGGCCGCATCGGGCGCATGGCGGTGCTCGCGGCCTGGCGCGGCCGGGGCGTGGGCGGCGCGATGCTCACGGCGCTGATGCAGGAAGCGAGACGGCGCGGAATGCGCGAGACGTATCTGCATTCGCAATCGCATGCCAAGGACTTCTATGTCCGGCACGGCTATGTGGTCGAGGGCGAGGAGTACTACGAGGCCGGCATCGCGCACATCGGGATGCGCGCGAAGCTCTAGCGGGCGACCCGCTTGAAGCGGTTGGTGCTGTAGACCTCGAAGGGCTTGTCGGCCATCGCCAGCTCGAAGATCTCGACGAATTCGTCGGGCCCGAGGATCTCGTAGGTTTCGCGCGCCCGCCACTTGTTGCTCAGGTTTTCGAAGCCTTCGCTTTCGAACACGAGCTTGTTCGCCGTGCTCTTGTCCGCGGCCTGCACGTACTGGTTCACGAATCCCTCGACGTGGAACTGGCGGAGCACGATCGCCTTGCGCGCGCGGTCGTAGCTGATGAACGACCAGTGCTCGTGGACTTCGCCCTTGTTCTTGTTGTTCTCGTTCGGTGCGTAGATCGAGGTGTTCCTCTCGTGAAGGAACTTGCCGCCCAACACAAACTCGTACGAGCGAGTCACCGTTCCTTCACCCGGCTTGCCCGAGGCCGTGCCCTGCCACTGGCCGACCATGAAGCGTACGGGCGCCCAGGGATCGGGCTTCGCGTCCTGGCTCCAGGCAAGCGCGGGGACTGAAAGCGCGGCGATGCCGATCCACTTCGCGAGGGTTTGCATCGTCACTCCTTTATTGCGATCCGGGCACCGGATAGGGCAGTTGGCGCAATTGCACCGCGACGCCGTCGGGCGACTTCCAGCGCAGGTCGTTCTTCGCGAGCGCCTCGAGCTGTGCGACGACGAGCGCGTCGAAGCCTCCGCCCGGCGACGGAGCGACGTTGGCGATCTGACCCGAGGACTGTTCGCCGAAGGCACTGCTGTAGACGCTGTCGCCCGCTTGCGGCGCGTCCTGGCCATCGACGTGGACGAGCGCCATCCGCTTCTTGAGGATGCCGCGGTACTGCGTGCGCGCGACGATCTCCTGTCCGGTGTAGCAACCTTTCTTGAAGCTCACGCCGCCGATCAGCTCGAAGTTCGCCATCTGCGGGACGAAAGCGTCCTGCGTCGCGGCGACCACGATGGGAATGCCCGCCTGGATCGCGGCACGATCCCACGTGGTGGTGTCTCCGATGGCGACCGGTTCGAGCGCGGCGCGAATCGTTTCAGCCTGGTCGTTGGGGGCAAGGAGCACGAAACGATCGGCATCGAGGCGGGCGCACAGCGCGCCATCGCGCTCGGCAACCGCCATGGGCTGCGGCGCGGCGCCCCAGTGCTTCGCGACGAGCGTCGCGGCTTCCGGACCGACGAGGCCCAGGCGCGACGTCGATGCCGTCACGTCCTCGATCTTCACCTTCGAGCGCAGCACGAACATGCCGAGCCGCTTGGCGGTCGGCGCGGCGATCTCGGTGGGCATCATCGCGAGGAAGCGCTTGCCGTGCCGCACCAGCAGGAAGGTGGCGAGCAGTCGCCCCTTCGGCGAGCAGTAGCCGTTCCACTGTGCGGTGCCGTCGCGCAGCGCCTCGACGTCGTTGGTGAGCTGCCCCTGCAGGAACGTCGCCGCGTCGTCGCCCGAAATGGCGAGGAGCGCGTTATGGGAAAGCTCGGCGACGAAGGTCATGGGGATGAACGTGGGTCCGCGACAGCAAGGAATCAAGTATAGCGATGCGGCGGAGGCGGAACTGCGGCCCTCGCGCGTGGCCCGGCACCTCGTGCAGGGTGCGGTGATCGCGACCTTGGTCATCGTGGGGGTCACGCCCCTTCCCGTGATCGCGGCCGTTGGCATCCTCTTGTGGATGCTGGTGGCGAGCCGGCGGGCGCTGGCAGTCCACTTCGCCGCGAGATTCGTGATGCTCGATCGCTCGCGGACGATTCTCTGGCGGGATGGTGCGGGCCGCTCGCATTCGGGCGTGGTGCGCGACGGCTCCTTCGTCGCTCCCTGGCTCACGATCATCCGCTGGCGGCCCGAGGGCGCGTGGTTCGATCGCACGATCCTGGTGATGCCGGACATGATCGAGGCGGAGGCGTTTCGGCATCTTCGGGTGATGCTGAGGCATGGGTGAAACCCCACTGTCATCCTGAGGGCCGAAGGCCCGAAGGACCTGCTTGAGCAGCGAAGCGGATTTGGACTGTTAACCCCCTCAAGCAGGTCCTTCGTCGCTTCGCTCCTCAGATGACAGCGGGGCAGGATGACAGCGGGGCAGGATGACACTCGCGTTGGTATAATTCCCGCATGAATCAGAAGGACGCGCCGCTGCAGCAGGTCCTCACGCTGCCGGGTGCGGTCGCGCTCTCTCCCTTCCGCGTCGAAAAGCTGCTGGCTTCCCTCGATCCGCGCCTTTCGAGTGCGATCGACATCCAGACCCGTTTCGTCCACTTCGTCGCGTGCTCGGCACCGCTGGATGCCGCCGAGCGCGGAGTCCTCGAGCGACTCCTTACCTACGGAACACCCGCCGGCAACGAGACGCATCGTGACGTTCGCGTCGTCCTCCCGCGCTTCGGCACCGTCTCGCCGTGGTCGTCGAAGGCCACCGACATCGCCCACAACTGCGCGCTTGCGAAGATCCACCGCATCGAGCGCGGCATCGCCTACGGCTTCATCACCAAGGACGGCAAGCCGCTGCGCGACAAGGCCTTCGAGGGCCTCGAGCCCGCGATCCACGACCGCATGACCGAATCGGTCGTGAAGGGCGTGGAGGATGCCGCGCGCCTCTTCGAGCAGCACACGCCCAAGCCGCTGTCGACCGTGGACCTGATGGCCGGTGGGCACGCTGCACTGGAAGCCGCGAACCGCGCGATGGGCCTTGCGCTCGCGCCCGATGAGATTGATTACCTCGTCGACAACTTCACGAAGATGGGTCGCAACCCCACCGACGTGGAGCTGATGATGTTCGCGCAGGCCAACTCAGAGCATTGCCGCCACAAGATCTTCAACGCCTCGTGGACCGTCGACGGGCAGGTGAAGGACAAGTCGCTCTTCGCGATGATCCGCAACACGCACCAGGAGAGCCCGCGCGGCACCGTGGTCGCGTACTCCGACAACTCCGCGGTGATGGAAGGCGCGGAGATCGATCGCTTCCATCCCGATGGCAGCGGCGCGTGGAAGTGGGATCGCAACTCGACCCACATCCTCATGAAGGTGGAGACGCACAACCATCCGACCGCGATCGCGCCGTATCCGGGCGCGGCTACGGGTGCGGGTGGGGAGATTCGCGATGAAGGCGCGACGGGCCGCGGCGCCAAGCCCAAGGCGGGCCTCACCGGTTTCTCGGTCTCGAACCTCGAGCTGCCGAATGCGCGCGAGCCGTGGGAAGCGGGCTACGGCAAGCCAGGGCGCATCGTCTCGCCGCTCGCGATCATGGTCGAAGGGCCGATCGGGGGAGCAGCGTTCAACAACGAATTCGGCCGCCCGAACCTCACGGGCTACTTCCGCACGTACGAGATGGAAGTCGCCGGCGAAGTGCGCGGTTATCACAAGCCCATCATGCTGGCCGGAGGCCTGGGCAACATCGGCGCGGAGCAGACCTCGAAGCTCGCGTTGAACAGCCGCTCGGTGTTCATCCAGTTGGGTGGCCCCGGCTACCTCATCGGCATGGGCGGTGGCGCCGCATCGTCGATGGCGAGCGGTGCGAACACCGAATCGCTCGACTTCGATTCCGTGCAGCGCGCCAATGCCGAGCTCGAGCGCCGCTGCCAGGAAGTGATCGACGCGTGCTGGCGCATGGGCTCGTCCAATCCCATTCTTTGCCTCCACGACGTCGGCGCGGGCGGCCTTTCCAATGCGTTCCCCGAGCTCGCGCACACGGGTGGCGTTGGTGCCACGTTCGACCTGCGCAAGATGCCCAACGAAGAGCCGGGCATGACGCCGATGCAGATCTGGTCGAACGAGGCGCAGGAACGCTACGTGCTCGCGATCGATCGCGACCGCGTGGAAGAATTCAAGCGGATGTGCGAACGCGAGCGCTGCCCGTTCGCCGTCGTGGGCGAAGCACGCGACGACCACCGACTGCTGGTCACCGACCCGCTCTTCAAGAATGAGCCCGTCGACATGAACCTCGACGTGCTGCTCGGCAAGCCCCCGCGCATGCATCGCGACGTGAAGCGCGTGGCGCGCGATCTTCCGCCGCTCGACCTTTCGAAGATCGAACTCAAGGAAGCCGCCTACCGCGTGCTGCGCCTTCCGACCGTGGCCGACAAGACCTTCCTCGTGACGATCGGCGATCGCACCGTGGGCGGCCTGTGCGTGCGCGACCAGATGGTCGGCCCGTGGCAGGTTCCCGTGGCCGATTGCGCCGTGACCACGATGGGCTTCACGACCCTGCGCGGCGAAGCGATGGCCATCGGCGAGCGCACGCCGCTCGCGCTGATCGATGGCCCGGCTTCGGGACGCATGGCGGTGGGCGAGGCCATCACGAACATTGCCGCCGCGTCCATCGCCGAGCTCGGAGACGTGAAGCTCTCGGCCAACTGGATGTGCGCCGCGGGTCACCCGGGCGAGGATGCATCGCTCTTCGATACCGTGCATGCGGTCGGCATGGAGTTGTGCCCGCAACTGGGCATCGCGATTCCCGTCGGCAAGGATTCGATGTCGATGAAGACCACGTGGCGCGATCCGGCCACGGGGCAGGACAAGGCGGTTACCGCGCCGCTCTCGCTGATCATCTCGGCCTTCGCGCCGGTCACGGACGCGCGCGCCACGCTCACGCCGCAACTGCGCACCGACCTCGGCGAAACGGAGCTCGTCCTCGTCGACCTGGGTAGTGGCCGCAATCGCCTCGGCGGCTCGGCGCTCGCACAGGTGTTCTCGCAGCTCGGCAATGCCGCGCCCGATCTCGACACGCCCGCGAATCTGCGCGCGTTCTTCACCAGCATCCAGAAGCTCAACGCCGGCGGGAAGATCCTCGCGTACCACGATCGTTCCGATGGCGGCCTCTTCGCGACCCTCTGCGAGATGGCGTTTGCCGGCCGCGCCGGCGTGAGCGTCGTGCTCGATGCACTCGTGCTCGACGAGAAGCATCTCGACGTCGATGGCCACGAGCGCCAGTCCGATGTCATTGGCAGTGCAGGCGAGCGCGTGCTCGGCGTTCTCTTCAGCGAAGAGCTCGGCGCCGTCCTCCAGGTCCGCAAGGCCGACCGCGCGGCGGTGATGAGCGAACTTCGCGACGCGGGGCTCGCGCGCGAGTCGCACGTGATCGGCCACCTCAATGCCGACGCGCGCGTGAAAGTCATCGTCAACGGCAAGCCGGTGCTCGACGAATCGCGCATTGACCTGCATCGCGCCTGGTCGAAGGTCACGCACGAGATCCAGGGACTGCGTGACAACCCGGCGTGCGCCGACCAGGAATACGACCGCCTGCTCGATGCGGGCGATCCGGGCCTGCACGCGAAGCTCACGTTCGATCCCACCGAGGACACCGCCGCGCCGTTCATCTCGAAAGGTGCGCGGCCGCGGATCGCGATCCTGCGCGAGCAGGGCGTCAACGGCCAGTCGGAGATGGCGGCGTCCTTCGACCGCGCCGGCTTCGCGGCCTTCGATGTCCACATGAGCGACATCATCGCCGGCCGCGTGAAGCTCTCGGACTTCAAGGGCTTCGCCGCCTGCGGCGGTTTCAGCTACGGCGACGTGCTCGGCGCAGGCGAAGGCTGGGCGAAGTCGATCCTGTTCAACGCGCGCGCCCGCGACGAATTCGAAGCTTTCTTCAAGCGCAGCGATTCCTTCGCGATCGGTGCGTGCAACGGCTGCCAGATGATGTCGAACCTCAAGGAGATCATCCCGGGCGCGCAGAACTGGCCGCACTTCGAGAGGAACCTCTCCGAGCAATACGAGGCGCGCCTCACGATGGTGGAAGTGCAGAAGTCGCCGTCGATCCTCTTCACGGGCATGGAAGGCAGCCGCGTGCCGATCGTCGTCGCGCACGGTGAGGGCCGCGCGGTGTATGCGGACCAGAAAGCGATGGACGCCTGCCAGTACCTCGTGGCCGCGCGCTTCGTGGACAACCGCGGCGCGGTGACGGAGACCTATCCCTTCAACGCGAACGGCTCGCCGCGCGGCATCACGGGTGTGACCACGTCCGATGGCCGCTTCACGATCCTCATGCCGCACCCCGAGCGCGTCTTTCGCACGGTGCTCATGTCGTGGCACCCCGACGGCTGGGGCGAGGATTCGCCGTGGATGCGCATCTTCCGCAACGCGCGGAAGTGGGTCAGCTGAAGCGATTCCTGAAGGCACGCTCCCCGGCGGGCGTGAATTGCACGACGCGCGTTCCGCGCACCCGCTTCGCCCAACCGAGCGCATAGAACTTTTCGAGCAGCGCCGCTCCCACGACGCCGGCGAGATGGTTGCGGCGCACGCTCCAGTCGAGGCAGGGGCGGCAGAGCAGGCGCCGGCCTTCGCCGGCTTCGAGATCGATCCCGAGTTGCTCGCAGAATGCGTGGCCCGATTTCGTGAGCTCGAGCGTGTCGCCCACGCGGCGGACATGGCGGCGCTTTTCCAGGCCTTCCAGCGCAAGGACGCCGAGATCGCCGGCGAGATGGTCGTAGCAGACGCGCGCCTTGCGCAGCGCCGGGTCCGTCGGGCTCGACTTCAACCGCACGGCGCCGGTGCGCTGCGCAACACCCATGAGGCTTTCGAGCAGGCGCGCGACATCCGGATCCGCGAGCCGGAAATAGCGATGCCGCCCCTGGCTCTGCACGGCGACGAGCTTCGCCTCGAGCAGCTTCGAGAGGTGCGCGCTGACGGTGGCCTTGGTCACGCCGGCGACTTCGGAGAGCTCGGTCGCCGTGAGCGCCTGGCCGCCGAGCAGCGCCGTGAGGATGTCCGCGCGGGCGCGCTCGCCGATGAGGGCGGCGATCCGCACGATCTGGGGGCCGTCTGCCATGATTCGTTCTCCGTCGAACCATCATTGTAGCGCCGGCCGCTACGATGCGGGGCATGAACATCACCGTCTTCATCCGCTACCAGGTCGATCCTTTCCAGCGCGAGGACTTCCGCCGCTACGCACAGGCGTGGCTTCGCATCATTCCGCGCTGCGGCGGCAAGCTCCTGGGCTACTTCCTGCCGTGGGAGGGCACGAACGACATCGCCTGGGGCGTGATCGGCTTCGAGAGCCTCGCCGCGTACGAGGCCTACCGCGCGCGGCTGCGGGCCGATCCCGAGGGCCGCGAGAACTTCGCGTTCGCGCAGGAAAAACGCCTTATCCTTCGCGAGGAACGCACCTTCGTCGAAAACGTGGAGCCCGCATGATCGCCATCATCTTCGAGTCGCAGCCGCACCCCGACCAGCGCGACGCCTACCTGGATTCCGCCGCGGCGTTGCGGCCGCTCCTCGCGCAGCAGGACGGTTTCATCTCGGTGGAGCGCTTCGAGAGCCTCACGACGCCCGGCAAGATCCTGTCGCTCTCGTTCTGGCGCGACGAAGCCGCAGTCGAGAAATGGCGCAACGTCGAAGCGCATCGCAACATCCAGGCGCTGGGCCGCACGACGATTTTCGAGGATTACCGCCTGCGCGTGGCGGAAGTCGTGCGCGACTACGGCTTGTTCGACCGCCGCGAGCAGGCGCCCGCGGACTCGCGCGCGCGCCACAGCAAGTAGCGTCAGCCGAGCGCGGCGACGATCGCCTTCGCGATCGCGATCTCCTCGACCTCGCGATCGGATCCGAACGCCATCACCGCGAACGGGAACGCGAAGATCGCGAGCAGCAGCGTGAGGGTGGTGATCACGCGCGTCGCGACTTCCACGTCCCGAAGCCATGCCCAGACAGTCGCGGCGAACAGGAGCGCGAGTACTACGGACGTGGCCTTGAGGAAGAGCGTCGTCCTGCCGGCGGGCACGAAGCGCCCGTCGAGGAAGACGTCGCCCGCCGCGATCCAGGTGCCCTCGAAGGCGCAGCGAACGCCGCCACCCGAGGCGCGGCTGAACGTGAGCCGTACGCCGTTCGCGCCGATGTCGCCGCGCAGTTGCTCTCCAGGGGACGCGGGATTCGCCGCCGCGCGGAGCTTCGCGATGGACGTGTCGAGGTCGTGCGCACTCGGATACGACGCGGGCCTGACGGCCACGAGCAGGTTCGCAATGCGGCGCATCTCGCTCATTGCGGCTTGATGCGCTCCCAGGTCGCGTCGGGAATCTTGTATTCGGGGTGCTCGCGGCGAAAGCGCGCGATGGCTTCGTCCGCTTCCGCGTTCTTGCCTGCGCGCCGCAGCTCGACGATCTTCTCGAGCTTGCGCTCCGGCGTCTCGACCGCGATCGCCTCTTCCGCCTTCGCGCGCTTTTCCTTCGCGAAGGAATCCTCGCGCCGCGCGACGTTCGCGTCCTGCATCGCGCCGCTGGCGGCTGAACCCGCGGCGCGCGGCGCGGGTGGCGAAGAGGGTGACGGGGAAGCCGCGATCCGCGGCGCCGATTGCGCAAACGCTGCCGGAGGCGGGGCCGTGGACGCCGTTGCCGGCGCGGGTGCTTGTGCGGCGAGCGACGCGGGAGGCGGCGGTGGCATCTGTGCCGGGGCCGGCGTTACGGTTTTCTCGGCGAGCCGCGCACCTTCGGCAGGCGGCGGCGAGGGTGCGGGTGCCGTCGATGCACCGAACCGCTCCTTGTCGGCTTGCACGGGAGCGGCCTGCGGCTTCGTGCCGACGACCGGGGCCGCGGGCACGGGCTTCGGCGGAGGCTTCGCGACGGGCGCGGGCGCAGGCGCAGGTTGAGGCGCGGGTTGTATCGGTACCAACTCGGGAATGGCTTGCTTGCGTGCGAATTCCAGGGCGTCCGCTGAAGGCGACGCGCGCTTCACTTCGGAAGTCTCGATGCCCGGGTCTTCCCGCTGCATGTTCATCGTGACCCCAACGGAAAGCATGAGCACCGCGGCGATCGACACCGGAACGGCCCAGCGCGACGAGCGCGAACGCATCGGCCCCGCGTGCACGCCGCGGCGCGCGGCGGCGCGAATCGCGTCGTCGAGAACCGCCGAGGGTTCCTCGGTGGCGAGGGCGCGGTAGCGGGCGGCGAGCCGTTCGCTAGTCATCGCCGATCGCCTTGCGGAGCTTGTCCATCGCGTATCGCAGCCGGCTTTTCGCCGCCTCCTCGTTGGTCCCCGTGGCCTCCGCGATCTGCGCGGCGGTCATGTCTCCCTCATGGTGCAGCAGAAACGCTTCGCGCTGTGCGGAGGGCAATGCCGCGATCGCCTTGTCCAGGACGTCGAGCGTCTGGCGCGCCTCGATGATGCGCGTGGGTTCATCGAACGGCCCCGCTTTCAGTTCGGCAACCGGTTCGCCTTCTTCGTTCTCGATCGGGACCGTCGCGAGCCCCTTGCTGCGCCAGTAGTCGACGAGGCGGTTGTGGGCGATCGTGTAGAGCCAGGTCGTGAATTTCGCGGTGGGCGTGTAGCGCGCGCGGGCTTCGATCACGCGCATCCACAGGTCCTGGAAGAGCTCTTCGGCCTCGCCGCGCGAGCGCACCGAGCGCAGCATGAGGCGGAACGAGGGCCCCCGATGGCGCGCGTAGAGCGCATCGAAGGCCCCGGCGTCACCGCCGGCGTAGGCAAGCATCAAATCTTCGTCGGAGGCGGCCGGCATCGCCCCCGAAGTTTACGCCGGGTCGGGAACCCAGCCGGGGAAGGGGAGAGGGTTGCGTGGCGCCGGCGCCTCCTTGAGGATGCCGCGCGCGACGAGGTTGCGATGCGAGTCGTAGTAGATCGTGACCATCTCGGCGGGCTGATCGGTGGCGCGCTGGAACGTGACCGTGCGCACCGGGGAATACTCGCGCCGTCCGTGTCCCGTGCCCAGCGGACCCGCGTCGGCGAGCGAAGGCGACGGCGATGCCGGTGCCCGCCGCGACTCCACCGTGCCCGCGCCCGATTCCTTGCGCTGGTAGTCGTTGCGATGACGTTCCTCGGGCAGGGACGAAAGCATGTCGGGTGCCATCGCGGCGGGCGGCGGCGGAGGCGGCGCCATGCGGCGAAAAAGCGCCGCGCCGATCACGCCCACGTTGTCGGGGCGTCCCGTGCGTCCCGCGTAGGAATCGCCGAGCGACGTGAAGTAGAACGCGGCCGTCTGCTGCGTGCTCTTGCGCCAGCCCTTGATGCCGAGCGATTCCCAGTTCGCGAGTACGTAGCCGCCCTGGCTCGCGGCCGCGGTCTCGCCGTTCAGCACGTTGACGCCGTCGACCGACACGACGGCGAGGAGATCCTCGCCCGCCTGGTTGCGGACACTCACCTGGTACTCGTTGCCTGGGCGGCCCACGACGTAGGCGCGGCCTTCGTGCCAGTACACGGGCAGCTCGATTCCCTGCGCGCGGTCGAAAGCGCGCACGTCGGCGAGGTGGCCCACGGCGTGGGCGGGAATCGCACCGGCGGCGGCCAGCGCGGCGATCAGCAGCTTGAGGCGTTTCATGTCGGCTCCTTGTTGTGGGGGTGCTGGAGAGATGAAACGGAGCCGAACGCGGAAAGGGTCAAAAGAAAAAGGGCGGCCGAGGCCGCCCTTTCAACAAACTTGTCATCCTGAGGGTCGCAGACCCGAAGGACCTGCTTGAACAGCGCAGCGAATTTGTTAACCCCCTACAGCAGGTCCTTCGTCGCTGCGCTCCTCAGGATGACAGTGCCGGTCTAGCGCTCCTCCACCTTCGCCTTCGAACGCAGGTCACCGACCATGCGCTGGATCGCTTGCTGCTGCGCGCGCTGGCGGAACTGTTCCTTCACTTCGGCGAACTCGGGCACCTTCATCGGGCGCGAGTCGTCGAGGCGGATCACGTGCCAGCCGAAGTCGGTCTTCACCGGCGCCGCGGTGGTCTGGCCCTTCTGCAGGGTCGTGACGGCATCGGCGAACGGCTTCACGTAGCGAGCGGACGGGCCCCAATCGAGGTCGCCGCCGTTGTCCTTCGAGCCCGGATCCTTGGACTTCTCCTTGGCGATCTTCGCGAAGTCGCCGCCCTTGGCGAGGTCGGCGGTGATCGCCTTGGCGTCCTCTTCCTTGTCGACGAGGATGTGGCGAACCTTGTACTCGTTCGCGCCCATCTGCGTCTTGAACGTCTCGTATTGCTGCTTGAGCATGTCGTCGGTGATCGGGTGCGCCTTCATTTCGGCTTCGAAGAGCGCACGCACGAGGACGGCCTGGCGCGCCATTTCCATGGCGGCCATCACGCCCGGCTCCTTGTCGAGGCCACGCTTCGAGGCGGCCTGCACGAGCACTTCGCGGTTGATCAGCTCTTCCTTCACGGCGTTGGCACGCTCGGGCGTTTCGGGCTGGCCTTGAGCCGAGAGTTCCTTGTTCAGAGCTTCGACGCGGGAGGCGGGGATGGTGACGCCGTTCACGACGATGCGTCCGCTACCTGCGGCGGCGGCCTTGGGGGCCTTCTTCTCGGCCTTCTCGGCCTTGTCCTGCGCAGCGACAGGCAGCACGAGGCAGCCGGCGATGAGCGCCACGGCGAGGTTCTTGACGTTGAGTTGCATGGAGTTTCCTTTTTCCTTGGGAGTGGTCAGAGCTGCTCGGGCGAAAACGCCTCGATTTTAAGGGCATGAATCTCGCGTTTCATGAGGTCGCCCAACGCCTCATAAACAAGTCGGTGCCGTGCCACGAGAGGCTTGCCGCGGAATGCCTCGGACACGATCGTCAGTTGCCAATGCGAACCGCCGCCGGGTCGCGAACCCGCGTGGCCCGCGTGCTCGTGGCTCTCGTCGCGCAGCGCGATCTCGATCGGCTGCAGCGTCGCGAGCCGCTCGCGAATCGCGTGCTCGATATCCGTGGCGAGCGCGGCCGGGGCCATGTTCAACCCTTCGCCTTGCCGGCCGCGGCTTCATCTTCATCGGGCAGGTACTTCGAGACCCACAGCGCCTGCGCCACGACGAAGAGGAACATCAATCCCATTCCGCCGAACAGCTTGAAGTTGACCCAGGTATCGGTCGGGTAGTTGTAGGCGACCCACAGGTTCAGCACGGCCTGGAACAGGAAGAAGACGCCCCAGGCCACGCAGAGCTTGACCCACACGGCCTCGGGAAGTTCGAGGCCGCCTTCGGCCAGCACGGCCTTGATCAGGTTCTTGCCGAACGCCAGCGAGCCGATCAACGCGATGCCGGTGACGCCATAAAGGACGGTGGGCTTCCACTTGATGAAGGTCTCGTCGCGCAGCAGGAGTGTGGCGCCGCCGAAGATCACGATGATCCCCAGGCTCGTCCATTGCATCGTCGAAACCTTCTTCCCCCGGAATTTCACCCACGCGATCTGCACGACCGTGGTGGCGATGGCTACCGCCGTTGCCTCGTAGATGCCGGCAACCTTGAAGGCCACGAAGAACAGGATGACCGGGAGGAGGTCGAAGAGGAATTTCACAAAAGCCCGAATGAAATCAATCGGTAATTATCGCTGATTCAGCGATCGACTGTCCATTTGAGGTGCCGCCGCTCGATTTGTTCACGGACCTGGGGGGCGATTCCCGGCGCGAGGGCGAGGGCCATGGCCTCGGCGTAGAAACCGGCGCGCTCGTCCGGGAGGGCGCGTTCGAGCGCATCGAAGGCGAATCCCATCAGCGCCTCGTTCTCCGACCGGATCGCGGTGATGGCGAAGTTGAGGTGCAGGATCCGCCAGGCCCGTTCGGGGTCGGAGCGCTCGAGGTCGGCGGCCAGCTTCGGGGCCACGTGGGCGATCACGGCCTGCATGAGGCCGAAGGCCGCGGAGAGCTCGCTTGCGGTCACGGCCGCATTCGACTTGTAGGCGAGCGCGTTGGCCACACGTTCTATGGGAGGCAGGCCCACTTCATGGCGAATCGCCCAGAGGGCCACGCCTACGACCAGGTCGGCGGCTTCCCCCTCGTCGCTGCCGGCCTCGGAAATCACTGCTGCAACAAGGTCTTCGGCGTCCTCGACCGGTAACGGAGACAGGCCGCCGAACTGTCGGTCGAGCGTCTCGAGCATCTTCACTTTCGGAGCCAGGAGGGCAAAGCGCGCCACGAGTTCGCGCGTTGCGACCTGGCCATCATCTCCAAACGGGATCGGCTGGGGGCTCATGGGCGAAAATGATATAATTCATTCGGTTACATGAAAAACTTTGACTTGCATAATCATTCGACACGATCGGATGGTTTGCTGTCCCCCACGCAACTGATGGAGCTCGCGGCGCGCACCGGCGTGGACGCGATCGCCCTCACGGATCACGATACGACCGATGGACTCGTGGAAGCGCACGAGGCGGCCCGCCGCCTGGGCGTGACCCTCATCGACGGCGTGGAGATTTCCGTGAGCTGGGGCCCGACGACGATCCACGTCGTGGGACTCCGGATCGATCCGAAGGCACCGGAGCTGGTGGCGGGACTCGATTCGATTCGCGCCGGCCGCATCGAACGCGCGAAGAAGATCGCGGAGGCACTCGAGCAATGCGGAGTGCCCGGCACGCTGGAGGGAGCGCTGGCCCTCGCGCAGAACGATGCAATGATCGGCCGCACGCACTTTGCGCGGCACCTTGCGGAACGCGGAGCTGTGAAGGACATCCAGGCCGCGTTCGACAAATACCTGGCGAAGGGCAAGCGAGCCTTCGTGCCGCACCAGTGGGCGAAGCACGAGGATGCGGTGAAATGGATTCGAGCGGCCGGGGGAGTCGCCGTGCTGGCGCACCCGGGACGCTATGACCTGAAGCCGTCGTTCCGGCACGCATTGCTGGAGGAATTCCGGAGCTTCGGTGGCGAAGCGATCGAGGTGGTGACGGGAAGTCACCGGCCGGAGGAATACGCCACATGGCGCCGCATTGCGGAGGAATATGGATTCCTCGCATCGCGGGGGGCCGATTACCACGGGCCGGGCGAAAGCCCGTACGAGCCGGGAAGCCTGCCGCCGCTTCCTGCGACGCTCACGCCCGTATGGTCCAAGTGGGCGCATTAGCCGCCCGTTAGACAGGGGCCCAGGTGCGCTCGCGCGCACGGCCTACAAGGGGAGATGGCGCAGTTCTTTTCTGTGCACCCGGACAACCCGCAACCTCGGTTGATCCGGGCGGCGGTCGCAATCGTCCGGGAAGGCGGCGTGATCGCCTACCCGACGGACTCCTGCTATGCGCTCGGTTGCCACATCGGCGACAAGCAGGCGATGGAGCGGATCCGAGCCATCCGCAACGTAGACGAAAGGCATCACCTCACGCTGGTGTGCCGGGACATATCCCAGATCGGGCAATTCGCGAAGGTGGACAACATTCAGTACCGCCTCATCAAGGCCAATACGCCGGGCAGCTACACGTTCATCCTGCGCGCCTCGCGCGAGGTGCCGCGCCGCCTGCTGCACCCGCGCCATACGATCGGCGTTCGCATCCCGCATCACGCGGTGGTGACGTCGCTGCTCGAGGAGCTCGGTGAGCCCTTGTTGTCGTCCACGCTGATCCTTCCCGAACACGGCATCGCGCTCAATGACGCGGAAGAGATCCGCCGCCATCTCGAGCACAAGGTGGACGCGATCATCGACGCGGGTCCGTGCGGCCTCAACGTCACCACGGTGATCGACCTCTCGGGCGACGCGCCGGCCCTGGTTCGCGAAGGCAAGGGCGACATCCGTCCTTTCGGATTCGGGAAGGCGGCGCTGCACTGATGGACATCTACAACTTCCTCACCGTGGTCTCGGTATACGCGATCCCCGTGATCCTTGCGATCACGCTGCACGAAGCCTCGCACGGCTACGTAGCGCGCCACTTCGGCGACACCACTGCCTACATGATGGGCCGGGTCACGCTCAACCCGCTCAAGCACATCGATTGGCTGGGCACGGTGGCGCTTCCGTTGCTCACGTTGTTTCTCTCGGGATTCATGTTCGGCTGGGCGAAGCCCGTGCCGGTGAACGAGCGGAACCTGCGATCGCCCAAGCGCGACATGATGTGGGTCGCGGCGGCCGGTCCCGGTGCGAACGTCGTCATGGCAGTCGGCTGGGCCATCGTGATGAAGGTATTGCTGGAGTTGCCCGCAAACGGCGTCAGCACGTTCTGGGTCGCTGTATCCGAGGCCGGGATTGTGGTGAATGTCGTGTTCGCGATCCTCAATCTCTTTCCCCTGCTGCCACTCGACGGCGGACGCATCGTCGCGAGCCTGCTCCCCGATCCGCTCTCGTATCGCTATGCGCGCCTCGAGCCGTACGGGATATTCGTCCTGCTCGCGCTGGTCGCGACCGGGGCACTGAGCTTCATCCTCAATCCCCTGGTACGCGGGGCGCTCAACCAGATCAACAAGGTGATGGGTCTTCGCTGATGTTCCAGGATCGCGTACTTTCCGGCATGCGCCCCACGGGCGCGATGCACCTCGGCCACTACCACGGCGCCCTCAAGAACTGGGTGAAGCTGCAGAACGAGCACCCGTGCCTGTTCTTCGCGGCCGACTGGCATGCGCTCACCACGCACTACGAGACGCCCGAGGTGATCGAAGAGACGGTGTGGGAGATGTTCGTCGACTGGCTCTGCGTCGGCATCGATCCGTCCAAGTCCACGCTTTTCGTGCAGTCGAAGGTGCCGCAGCACGCGGAGCTCACGCTGCTGCTGTCATTCTTCCAGCCGCTCTCATGGCTCGAGCGCGTGCCGACGTACAAGGACCAGATCGAGAAACTCGGCGAGCGCGGCAGGGACCTCACGACCTACGGCTTCCTCGGCTATCCGCTCATGCAGGCGGCCGACATCCTCATCTATCGCGCCACCCAGGTTCCGGTGGGCGAGGACCAGGTGTCGCACATCGAGCTCACGCGCGAGATCGCGCGGCGCTTCAACCACCTCTTCGGCAAGGAGAAGGGTTTCGAGGAGAAGGCCGAAGCCGCGGTGAAGAAGATGGGCCCGAAGAAGGCCAAGCTCTATCGCGAGCTGCGCACGAAATTCCAGCAGGCGGGCGATGAAGCGGCGTTGGCGAGTGCGCGCACGCTCGTGGGCGATGTCCAGAACCTCACGCTCGGCGACAAGGAGCGGCTCTACGGTTACCTCGAAGGCGGCGGCCGCGTGATCCTCGTCGAACCGGAGGCCATCCTCACGGAAACGCCGAAGTTGCTGGGGCTCGACGGCGAGAAGATGTCGAAGAGCTACGGCAACACGATCATGCTTCGCGAGAAGCCCGAGGACGTCACGAAGAAGATCCGCACGATGCCCACGGATCCCGCGCGTGTGCGCCGCACCGACCCGGGCGATCCGGAGAAGTGCCCCGTGTGGAACCTGCACCAGGTTTACTCCGACCAGCGCACGAAGGATTGGGTCGTGAAGGGCTGCAAGAGTGCCAGCATCGGGTGCCTGGACTGCAAGCAGCCGGTGATCGACGCGATCAACGCGGAGTTGAAACCCATTCGCGAGCGCGCCGCGCAGTACGAGGAAGATCCGACGCTCGTCCGCAACATCGTGCAGGACGGATGCGAGAAAGCCTCCGACCTCGCCGACGAAACCATGCGCGACGTTCGCGAAGCCATGGGTCTCAACTACGCATGAGGATCTCCATGAGAACCGCCATTGCCCTGATGCTTGCCGCGTTCTCGTTGCCGCTCGCGGCGGCCACGCCGATCCCGCCGGGCAAGTGGAGCTTCGTGTGGAAGGATGCGAAGGGACAACCCGACCGTCCGATCCGCGTCTACACCTATCGCCCGCGTGCCTGCGACACGACGTGTCCCATCCAGATCGTGCTGCACGGCATGTCGCGCAACGCTTCGAAGTATCGCGACGACTGGGAGCTGATCGCCGATCGCTACAAGATCCTGATCGTGGCGCCCGAGTTCTCGACGCAGTACTGGCCCAAGGCCGCGAAGTACAACCTGGGCGACGTCGCCGAGCAGACGAATCCCGAGAAGTGGACGTTCTCCGCGATCGAGCATCTCTTCGACGAGGTGCGCGACGGCCAGAAGGACTACCGCATCTTCGGCCACTCCGCGGGCGGGCAATTCGTGCAGCGCATGGTGCTCTTCCGTCCCGACGCGCGGATCTCCGTCGCGATGGCCGGCAACCCGGGCTGGTACACGATGCCCGAGTGGCGCGCGGACAAGACCGAGGCGCGCTTTCCCTATGCCGCGGCCGGCAATCCCGCGATCACCGAGGCCAAGGTGCGCCAGGCGCTCGCGAAGCGCGTCATCCTGTTCCTCGGCGAGAACGACACCGATCCGGATGACGAGAACCTCAACAATTCGGACGGTGCCAAGAAGCAGGGTGCGAATCGCTACGATCGCGGCGAGAATTTCTTCAAGGCAGCGACGACGCTGGCCGGCGAGCTCGGCGTGAAGTTCGCCTGGGAGCTGGTCGAAGTGCCTGCCACTGCGCATGACGGCGCCGCGATGTCGAAGGCCGCCGCCGAAACGGTGTACGGAAAATGACGATCCACCAGGCCGCCAACGATTCGGTCGAGCTCGACCAGCCCACGCTCGATCTGGTGATGCCGGTCGCGCGAATCCGCGGCGAGCCGCTCGCGGAGATGCCTTCCGATCTCTACATCCCGCCCGAAGCGCTCTCGGTCTTCCTCGAGGCGTTCGAAGGCCCGCTCGACCTCCTGCTCTACCTCATCCGCAAGCATTCGCTCGACATCCTCGACATCCCGATGGCCGATCTCACGCGCCAGTACATGGCGTACGTGGAGATGATGCGCGCGGGCCAGCTCGAGCTCGCCGCTGAATACCTGCTGATGGCCGCACTGCTGATCGAGATCAAGTCGCGCATGCTGCTGCCGCGCCCGAAGCGCGAGAACGAAGTCGAGCCCGAGGATCCGCGTGCCGAGCTCGTGCGTCGCCTGCTCGAGTACGAACGCATGAAGAAGGCCGCCGCGGACATCGGCGAGCTGCCGGTGGCCGGCCGCGACTTCTCACTCGTCGAGGTCTACATCGACCAGACGGTGGCGCTGCAACTGCCCAACGTCGCGGTCGCGGATCTCTCGGAGGCGTGGCGCGCGATCCTCGCCCGCGCGAAGATGATCCGCCACCACAAGATCACGCGCGAGCAGCTCTCCGTTCGCGCGCACATGAGCCGGATGCTGCGCGTGCTGCAGACCGGCACCTTCACCGAGTTCTCGCATCTCTTCGAGCCCGAGCAGGGCGTGCCGGTGCTCGTCGTGAGCTTCCTCGCACTCCTGGAGCTTGCGCGCGAGAGCCTGGTCGAGATCACGCAGCAAAGCCCCTTCGATCCCATCTACGTGAAGCTCAAGAGCGAGCGCACGCCCCTCACCATCACCTGAAGACGGACATGAACGACCTCGTCCCCGAAAATCCCGACGCCGCTCCGCCTCCCGAGAGCACCGTCGACCTCGTGCACGTGAAGCGCGTGCTCGAAGCCGCCCTGCTTTCCGCGGGCGAACCCCTCAACGTCCAGCAGTTGAAGCGCCTCTTCGGAGGCGAAGTCGACTCCGAGAACATCCGCAAGGTGCTCGACGAGCTGAAGGACGAGTGGGCCGATCGCTCGATCGAGCTCACGAGCGTGTCCTCCGGCTGGCGCTTCCGCGTGAAGCCCGAGTTCCAGCCCTTCATCGACCGCATCTCGGGCGACAAGGCGCCGCGTTATTCGCGCGCCGTGCTCGAGACGCTCGCGATCATCGCCTACCGCCAGCCCGCCACGCGCGGGGACATCGAGGATGTCCGTGGCGTGGCGGTGTCGCCCCCCACGCTGAACGCCCTGGTGGAACGCGGCTGGATCGACATCGTCGGCCACCGCGAGACGCCGGGTCGCCCCGCGCTCTTCGCCACCACGAAGAAGTTCCTCGATGACCTGAACCTTCGCTCGCTCGACGAGCTGCCGGCCCTGGACGAGCTCCAGTCGGCGCTCGAATCGGTCGCTCCCGCGATCGACGCGAGTCCCACCCCCACGGGCACACAGGTTTCACTGCTGCCCGACGACACGACGACGGAGCCCGAACACCATGCGGGATAGATCCAATTCCAACCAGAACCTCCAGTGGCCCGGCGGCATCGTGCCCGAATGGGCCAAGGGCTCGAACAACCCGAACAATCGCCGCCGCAACAAGCAACGCGGCAAGGGCGGTAATCGCGGCGGTGGTGGCGGCGGCGGTGGCGGCCAGGGCGGCGGCAAGCGTGAACGCCTGCAGAAAGTCATGGCGCAATCGGGCCACGGCTCGCGTCGCAACATCGAGATCCTGATCGCGCAGGGCCACATCACCATCAACGGCCAGGTCGCGAAGTTGGGCGACCTCGTGGGCCCCGGCGACAAGGTGAAGCTCGACAGCCACGCGATCACGCTGCGCTTCGGCGAAACGCTTCCGCAGGTGCTCCTCTATCACAAGCCCGAAGGCGAGATCGTCACGCGCGACGACCCGCAGGGCCGCGCCACGGTCTTCGAAAAACTGCCGCGCGTGCAGGGCGGTCGCTGGGTGTCGGTCGGAAGGCTGGACCTCAACACCGGCGGCCTGCTCATCTTCACGACCGACGGCGAGCTCGCCAACCGGCTCATGCATCCGCGCTTCGAAGTCGAGCGCGAGTACGCGGTGCGGCTGCTGGGCGAGATGACCGACGAATGCCGCGAGAAGCTGCTCGCGGGCATCGACATCGAGGGCGACCTCTGCAAGTTCGAATCGGTCGAGGACCGCGGCGGCGACGGCGCCAACAAGTGGTACCACGTCGTCATCAAGGAAGGCCGCAACCGCGAAGTGCGCAAGATGTGCGAAGCCGTGGGCCTCACGGTGAGCCGCCTGCTGCGCGTGCGTTACGGTCCCGTTCACATGCCCGCGTTCCTGAAGCGCGGGATGATGCGCCCGCTCGAGGAGCAGGAAGTCGAAACGCTGCTCGCGTTCGCCGGCATGAACAACGCCGCGGAGTCCGAAGCGGGTGAGACGCAGGAAGACGACGAGGAGGACAAGTTCATCCCGCGCGCGATCGAAGTCGAAGCCGATCTCGATCCCGAGGATCCGCCGCAGCCGATCGATCCGCGCCAGGCGCAGCCGCACCAGCATCACGGCAATCACCAGCAGCAGCCGCGCAACCCGAACCAGCCGCCACGCAATCGCGGACAGGGTGGCCAGGGCGGCCAAGGCGGCGGCCAGGGCGAAGCCGGCAATCGCCAGGGCAAGGGCGGCGGCAAGCGCGGCAAGCATCGCAACAAGCCGCACGGACAGGGCGGGCAACCGGGCCCGCAGGGACAGGGACGCCAGGGCCAGCCCCGCGGCCAGCAGGGTCAGCAGAATCGCCCGCGCCACCAGGCTCCGCAGGTCCAGGCTCCGGAGATCGAACCCGGCAACCGGGCCGAGCCGGCGCCGCCCCCGCCGGTGGAGACGCCTCCCACCATCCTCAGGGCCGATCCGGGCCAATACATCGACAACGGCTTCGATTCGGGCAGCCAGAAGCTTCGCGGCGACGATCGCGGCAACCGGTCTCCGCAAGGCGGCCAGGGTCAAGGCCACGGCCGGGGCCAGGGTCAGGGCCAGCAGCCGGGCAATCCGGGCCAGAAGAAGCGCGGTCCGCGCGGCAAGCAGCGCCACCGCGGCGCGCGCGGCGGCGACGAGCAACCGCGCTACATCCCGCCCAAGGGCGATGAGCAGCCGCGCTACGTGGAACCGGCGAAGAAGGAAAACGATCGAGGCGACGAGCAGCCGCTCACCAACGAGAACCGCCGCGTCTGGTAGGAAATAAGTGGGGTCTGACCCCACTTATTTACCAGGAAGAGTAGGACTTGAGCTTCTTGATGCGCACGTAGCCGTCCTCGATGACGACGTCGATCGTGCTGTTGGCCTTCTCCGTCCCGGAGCGCTCGAGGATCTTCCACTTCTCGGTGGAGTCGCACTGCAGCGCCATGTCGGTGAGGTAGGTCTCGGTCGCCTTGCAGTTGCGCTCGACCTTGTAGTGGTCGACCGCGTGCAGCGCGTTGACGAGGATGTCCGACCACTTCTTGCGGTCGAGGATCTGGCGGGGCCGGCTCGCGCTGATCAGCTCCACTTGCACTTCCTTCGACAGGAACGTGACCGCCGTGAGCGGGTCCTTCGAGGACATTGCGATGTCGTGGCGGCGGATCGTTTCCTTGGCATTGGCCTCCGAGATCGCGCTCGCCCGCAGCGGCACGTTGGTCTTCGAGACCGGCTTCGAGGTGCATGGCTCCTTCTGGATCATGCGGGTCTCGTGGTCGTCGACGCAGAGGTACTCCCGGTCGGACTTGGGCTCCTGGGCCCAGGCGGTGCAGGCGCCGGCCAGCGCCGCGAAGGCCGCGACGCGAAAGTAGTTCGACAAGCTCATCTCCCTGATTTGTGGTTCTTGAGTTCGGATTTTACCCAGTCCCGGAACGCCTTGACCTTCGGGTCGTCGTCGAGCTCCTTGGGCCACACGAGGCTGTAGAACTCGCCCGTCTTGATGGTGAGCGGAAAGAGCTGCACGAGCGCGCCGCGCTCGATGTCCTCGCCCACGAGCGAGCGGCGGGTGAGGGCCACGCCTTCGCCGCGAATCGCGGCCTGGATCGAATGCGAGGCGTCGTTGAAGGCCGGCCCGCCGAGCTTGCCTTCGATGGGCATGCCCGCGGCCTCGAACCACTCCACCCAGTAATCGCGATCCTCGCGGATCAGGCGAACGCCCAGCAATTCCTTCGCGGTCTTCGGCAGGCGCCCGCGGTTCATCTTGGGGCTCGCCACCGGGAAGCATTCATCCTCGAGGATCTTCTCGCTCATGAGCGGCGGCCACGGCCCCTTGCCGAAGCGGATCGCGATGTCCACGTCGTCCACGGCGAAATTCGCGAGCGCGTTCGTGGCCATCACGTTGATCTCGATCTGCGGCTGCGCATCCATGAAGCGGATGAGCCGCGGCATGAGCCAGCGCGAAGCGAAGGAGGGCAGCACGCTCACCGTGAGGCGATTGGTGCGCCGGGCGCCGCGCATCTGGTCGGCGGCCTGCGCGATCTCGCCCAGCGCGCCGCGAATGCGTTCGGCGAACGCGCGCCCGGCGGTGGTGAGTGACACGCGCTTGCCATGCCGGTGAAACAGCGGTGTCCCAAGATGTTCCTCGAGGGCGCGCACCTGGTGGCTCACCGCGCCGTGGGTGAGGTGCAGCTCCTCGGCGGCGCGGCTGAAGCTCTCCAGGCGTGCGGCCGCTTCGAACGGGCGCAGCGTGGCGAGGGGCGGAAGGCGTTGCGGCATGTGTGAAGCATATTAGCAAACGAGGTCAAAATCCATCGTTTGGCCGGGAGGAGGGGGAGTGCCAATAATGCTCACACTTGCTGAGGAGGTACCCATGAACGTGAATGACCCGATCGACCTGCGTGACCCCGATTGCGTTCCCCGCGCACGGCGGCGCGTGCCGGTGTGGATCCCGATTGCCTTGATCGTGGCGGTGCTGGGTGCGGCGAGCGCGGCGAGCGTCTTCGTGAAGGACACGCGCACGGTCGCCGAGCGCCACGGCACCGTGTTGCAGAACATCGCGCTGTGAACGCCATGGACGTCTCGCTGGCCCCGGGCCAGTTCGTGACGCTCGAGCACGGACGCGGCGTCGAGATCTGCGTGGCGCAGGGCCGGCTCTGGATCACGGAGGAATCGCGGCTCGACGACATCTGGCTGAGCGCGGGCGAGAGTGCGAGCCTGCACGGCGACGGTCGCGCGCTGATCGAGGCCGTCGACGCCTCGCGCGTGCACATCGAAAAGAACTGAGGAGACTCCATGGTGGCCCGCCTTCCCGCGTTGTTGCTGATCGGCATGCAGAACGACCATTTCCCGGGCGGCCTCGCGCCGCTCGAAGGCATCGAGGCGGTGGCCCCGAAGGCCGCGGCGCTCCTCGCGCAGTTTCGCGAGAACGACTGGCCGCGCTTCCACGTGCAGCACGTCTCGATTCGACCGGGCGCGAACCATTGCGTGGCCGGGTGCTGCGGCGTGGAGTTCCACGACTCGCTCGCCCCGCTGCCCGACGAGCCGGTCATCGTGAAGCATGTCGCCAACTGCTTTCGCGATACGACGCTGCACGACGACCTCTGGGAACGCGACGTGGGCGAGCTGGTGGTTGCCGGCGCCTGCACCCACCTGTGCGTGGATGCCGCCGTCCGCCATGCGGTCGACTTCGGGTTCGCGTGCAACGTGATCGAGGACGCGTGCATCGCGCGCTCGGTGTCCCATGGCGGGCGCACCGTTTCCGCCACCGACGTCCACGCCGCGCACCTGGCCACGCTCGCCGGCAGCTATGCGCGCGTGCTGAGCCTCGAAGCCTGGCTCGCGCGCCGCCATCCCGAGGCGCTCGCCGCCTGAAGGATCTCGGTACTATCCCGGTTCGCCCCCGGGAGGTACCCATGGCCGAACCGAAGACGAGACCGACGAAGGAGAGCGTGGCGAAGTTCATCGCCGGGCTCGAGAACGAGCAACGCCGCAAGGACGCGAAGGCGGTCCTGGCGCTCTACCGGAAAGTCACGGGCGAGACGCCGGTCATGTGGGGTCCGTCCATCATCGGCTTTGGAACCTACAAGTGCATGACCGGCGGCAAGGAGATCGATTGGCCGCGCGCCGGATTCGCGCCGCGCAGGACCGGCCTCGTCCTCTACCTCGTGGCGGAGATCCTGGCCTCGGACCCGCTCATGAAGAAGCTCGGCAAGTACAAGACGGGCGCGGTTTGCCTGTACATCAACCACCTCGCGGACGTGGATGAACGCGTGCTCGCGACGCTGGTCGAAAAATCCCAGGCCTGGATGCGCAAGAAGCACCCCGCGTGGGACAGCGCCTTTTTTTCCCCCACCCTGTCGAATTTCGGCCCCGCCGTTCGACTACAGGGCACGAACACCAAAACTCGAGGAGAGACGCATGGCTGCCTACATCGATGGATTCGTGATCGCGGTTCCGAAGAAGAACGTCGAGACCTATCGCAAGATCGCGAAGGTCGCGAGCAAGGTCTGGATGGACGCCGGTGCGCTGCAGTACATCGAGGCCGTGGGCGACGACCTCGCCACGAACCACGGAACGCCGTTCACCAAGCTCGCGCGGACGAAGCCCACCGAGACGGTGGTGTTTTCCTACGTCGTCTACAAGTCGCGCGCCCATCGCGACCGCGTCAACGCGAAGGTCATGAAGGACAAGCGCATGCTGAAGTTGATGGAGGCTCCCATGCCCTTCGACGGCAAGCGCATGTCGATGGGCGGCTTCAAGATCATCGTGAAGGCCTAGGAGGCGACGATGCGATGCCTCGTGATGGTGAAGGCCACGAAGAATTCGGAGGCCGGCCTCCTGCCCAGCCAGGAGCTGCTCACGGCGATGGGCAAGTTCAACGAGCAACTGGTGAAGGCCGGGATCATGCAATCGGGCGATGGCCTGCGGCCCAGCTCGAAGGGCGCGCGCGTTCGCTTCAGCGGCGACAAGCGCCAGGTGTTCGACGGCCCGTTCGCCGAAACCAAGGAGCTGGTCGCGGGCTTCTGGGTGTGGAAGGTGAAGTCGCTCGCGGAGGCGATCGAGTGGGTGAAGAAATGCCCCAACCCGATGCCCGGCGAGGACTCCGACATCGAGATTCGCCCGATGTACGAGGCCGAGGATTTCGCCTGACTAAGCGGTGCCCATCTTCGCGCGCACGAGCCCCGCAAGGTGCTCGACGCGGGCGTCGCGAATCCCGTGGGCGCGCAGCGTTTCGGTGGTCTTGAAGAGATAGTCGTGGGCCGGCCCGTAGCGGCCGGCCGCGCTCGCGAGCGCCTGCACCATGATGTCCTCGGGAATCGCGCCGGAGTAACCCGTGCACGTGCGATTCACCGTGAAGACCAGCGCGCGAATCGTTTCATCACCCACGCTGCAGTTGAGCCACTTGGGGCGGTACGAGCCGTAGTTCATCTCGCGCTTCCAGATGCGGCCCATTTCCTCCTGCACGCGATCGGGCGCGATCCGATAGATGAGCCCGCGGCAGCTGCCGCCGCATTCGAGCGTGAGCACGAGCCCGGGGTTCTCCGGCGTGCCGCGATTGATGCGCGACCACACGCGAAACGATCGGTGATAGCCACGCACCGTGGCGACATGGCGCGCGTCGAAGGAGAAGCTCGGGTTCCACATGAGCGAGCCGTACGCGAAGATCCAGAACGGCGTGCCGGGCGTCCAGGGCTCGAGCGCGGCGCGCAGGCTTGCGAGCAGTTCCGTGGGCGTGAGCGGTGTGGCGGCCTCGGGCGGAGGCGCGTAGCCGCCGTGGGGCGCGTTCAGGGGGCGAGACGGCGAATTCGCCACTCGGGGCCTTCGCGATCGTAAATGATGCGGTCGTGCAGCCGGCTCTGCCGCCCCTGCCAGAACTCGAAGTGCGAAGCCACGAGGCGGTAGCCGCCCCAGTGCGGCGGCCGCGGCGGGTTCTCGCCGTGCTCGCGAGCGAGCTCCTGCAGGCGCTGCTCGAGCCACGCGCGGCTCTCGATCGGTTCGCTCTGCGGGCTTGCCCACGCGCCGATGCGCGCGCCCAGCGGCCGGCTGGAGTAGTACGCGTCCGAGACCGCGGCCTCCACCTTCGTGATCGCCCCCTCGATGCGCACCTGGCGCTCGAGCTCTTTCCACATGAAGGTGAGCGCCCCGGCGTCATTGGCGGCGAGCTCGCGCCCCTTGCGGCTCGCGTAGTTGGTGAAGAATACGAAGCCCGTCGCGTCCGTTTCCTTCAGCAACACGATCCGCCCACTGGGCTGACCTTCGCCATCCACCGTCGAAAGGTGCATCGCGGTCGGCTCGGGCACTTGCGCCTGGATCGCTTCGGCCATCCACGCGTCGAACTGCCGCATCGGGTCGCGATCGACTTCGCGCTCGTCGAGCGAGCGCAGCGAGTATTCCTTGCGCAGGTCGTTGAGGTTCATGCCGGGTAGTTCGAGACCTCGAGCAGGTTGCCGTCGGGATCGCGGAAGTAGACCGACATCATCGCGCCGAGCGCGCCGGTCTTCTCCACCGGCCCCTGGGCGATTGCCACGCCGCAGGCCTTCAGGTGGGCGGCGACCTGGTCGAGCGGCGTCGCGGCGATGAAGCACATGTCGATGGCACCGGGCGTGGGCTTGAGGGCCTTGGGCTCGAACTCGCGCCCGGCCTGGTGCAAATTGATCTTCTGGCGCCCGAAGGCGAGGCCGGTGCGGCCCCCCGCGAAGGTGACGCGTTCCATCCCCAGCACGCGCGAGTAGAACTCGCAGGTGCGGTCGATGTCGGCGACGGTGAGGACGACGTGGTCGATGCGGTCGATGGCGATCATTCGAAAACCGGGCTCCGTTTTTCGCTATCCTACTTGCAGACGGAGGAGAACAGAAATGGACAGAGTCAGGGATTCCGACCCGGTCATGGCGATTCGCTCCGCGAAGGGGCACGTCACGAAGGAAGAATGGCAGGTGCGCACCGACCTCGCGGCGGCCTACCGCCTCGTGGCGAAGTGCGGCTGGGACGACCTCGTGTTCACGCACCTCTCGGCGCGCGTGCCCGGGCCGCATCACCACTTCCTGATCAACCCGTACGGAATGATGTTCGGCGAGATCACCGCTTCGAGCCTCGTGAAGATCGATCTCGAGGGCAACAAGGCGATGCCCTCGCCCTTCGACATCAATCCCGCGGGCTTCACGATCCACTCCGCGGTCCACGAGGCACGCGAGGATGCGCACTGCGTGATGCACCTGCACACCGTGGACGGCGTGGCGGTGTCGTGCCAGAAGGGCGGGCTGCTCGCGATCTCGCAGCAATCGCTCTTCCCGCTCTCGAACCTCGCGTACCACGACTACGAGGGCGTGGCGCTCAATCCCGAGGAGAAGAAGCGCCTGGTCGCCGATCTCGGCAAGAACCACAACATGATCCTGCGCAACCACGGGCTGCTCACGTGCGCGCGCACGGTGCCCGACGCGTTCCTGCTGATGTACATCCTGCAGAAGTCGTGCGAAGTGCAGGTGCGTGCGCAGGCCGGCGGCGGCGAGCTGATCCCGATTCCCAAGCCCATCCTCGAGGGCATCCAGAAGGCCTCGGAAACCGTCACGCGCCAGTCGGGCGGAATGCTCGCGTGGCCGGGGTTGCTGCGGATGCTCGACCGGGAGCAACCCGGCTGGCGTCACTGAGGTGCAGGGCGATGTCCTGACCCTGGTCCTCCTCCCGGCGGGCCTGATGTTCATCATGTTCTCGCTGGGGATCGGGCTTACCGTCGCCGACTTCCGCCGCGTGTTCGCCAATCCGCGCGCGTTCGCGGTCGGCGCCCTGTGCCACTTCGTGCTGCTGCCGCTCGTGGCCTTCGCGCTTCTCAAGCTCTGGGGACTTTCGGGCGCGCTCGCCGTGGGATTCATGATCGTGGCTGCGTGTCCCACCGGGACGACCTCGAACATGCTCACGTACTACGCCCGTGGCGATGTGGCGCTGGCGCTCTCGTTCACGGCGTTCGCGGGGCTGGTCTCGATCGTGACGGTGCCGTTCATCGTCGGCGCGTCGATCGGCCATTTCATCGGCGAGGCGCGCGACGTCGCGTTTCCCGCCGGCACGATGATGGGCCAGATCTTCATCGTCATCGGCGTGCCGGTGATCGTGGGCATGCTGGTGCGCGCCAGGTGGCCGGGCTTCGTCTCGCGCTGGCAAGCGCGCCTGGGCCTTGTCGCGGCGATCGTGTTCGTGGTGATCGTCGCCGCGAGCATCTTCAAGCACCGCGCGTTGTTCGCCACTCACCTCGCGTCACTCGCGCCGATCGTCCTGTCGATCAACGCGATCCTGCTGGTGCTCGGCTATGGCCTGTCGCGCGCCATCGGGGTCGAGCGCCGCCAGGCGGTCACGGTGGCGATCGAATCGAGCGTGCAGAACGTGACGCTCGCCATCGTGATCGCCTCCACGATCCTCCGCGACGACGCGATGATGCTGCCTGGGGCGATCTACGGCGTGCTGATGTACTTCACCGGGATCGCGTTCATCTTCATCGCGCGTCGCTGGGTGGGTCCCTAGAGAGATCGCAGGAAGTTCAGCAGGTCCTGCTTCGTGCGTTCGCCCAGGTCGTTGAAGCGATCGATCGTGTCATTGGCTTCCGACGCATCGCCGCCGCGGTCACTGCCGCTGCGATGCGCGGCGATCGCCTCCATCAGGTCCGAGGTCCTTCCGTCGTGCAGGAAGAAGATCCGCTGGCCCAGGCCCCACAGAGGCGCGGTGCGGAATTCCGAAGGTCCCGCCTGGCCCTGCGTGATGCCGTCGGCGAGCCCTGGTCCCATGTCGTGCACGAGCAGGTCCGAGAACAGGTTGACGGACTTGTTGCGCAAGGCGGCGACCGACGAGTTGCCCGTGCGCATCGAAGGCGTGTGGCACATCGCGCAGCCCACGCTCGTGAACGCATTGCGCCCGTTCGCGATCGAGTCCGACCCCCCGGGTGAAATCGTCGAGGGCGTGGGCGGTGCCAGGAAGCGCTGGAACACCGCGAATTTCTCGATGGCCCCCACGGCATCGAGCGGCGTCGTTGCATTCGTGTTCAGGAAGTCGTTGGGCACCGGCGCGAACTGGCAGGCGGGCGACTCGTCACGCTCGACCTGGAAGAGCTCGTTGGTGATGCCCATCTCGACGTTGTAGGCCTCGCCGGAGAACAGCAGCAGCGACTGGTTCTGCGCTTTCCATCCGAAGCGCGCGATCGTGCCGTCGTTGCCGTTGTTGTTCGCCTGGCCTGACACCGTGCGTCCCGAGAGCGAGAAGTTGGCTTTCCCGCGAACGCCGCGCGCGCGCTTGGCGGTCAGGTCCGACGCCTGGTTGGCGAGGATCACGCTGTCGGGAATCTGCTCGATCAGCCCCGCGCCGAACACCGGCGAGGGAATCCGGAAGACCACGTTGCGATTGGAAACCTGGCGCTCGAAGTCGGGCTGCGCGAGCCGGCATCCCGGCGCCGCGGGACTTCCCGCGATCGTGAACAGCGCGTGCACGCCGCCGTCGGCGGAACCGTCGGCGTTGCGCACGAAGCGCGCTTCGCGGATCGGCCCGTTGGAACGAATGAACGACGGGACGCGGTTGGTCATGCCGTTGAGGTTCGCGAACGCGACCTGCGGATTCACGGCGGGGCTGGTGCCACCGATCGCGGGTTGCGAATGGCAGCCACCGCAGCCGTCGAGGTTCATCGTCGGGCCGAGGCCTTCGTCAATCTCTTCGGCCTCTTCGAAGTCCGCCTTGCCCGCGAGGAAGAAGGCGATCTCCTTCGGACTCAGTCCCGGCAGGGCTCCTCCCGCGCCCGACGAACCACCGCGAACGCCCGGATCACGCGCGCGAAATTGGGATGCGACATCGGTTGTGTGGAGCAAGCTGGTGCCGACCAGGACGGCGATCGGGACGACAAAGGCGCTTTTCCGCATGGTTCGCGACTCCTCTCGCGTGCGTGCGCCGGATGGTTGTCGGTGACTTCGGTAAAACATGCACGCATCGACCGTGCCATCCGTCGGAATCGTGGGTAATCAAGGAGTTGGTTGTAAAGATTTCCGCGCGTTTGTCTGGCGGAGGAGACGCCGTTCGCGCGCTACGAGGTCAACGTATTGAATTCCAACGAATGCCTGCAGTCGCTGGAATGTGACGCCGCTAGTGCGCGAGATCCTCGCGACGCAGCGTGAACACCTTTCCCGTCCCTCCGACCGTGCGGGGCCACTGGAAAGGTAGCTTCGGGAAGGCCTTCACCAGCGCTCGCTTGTTGTGCCCCATCTCCACCACGAGCAGGCCGCGCGGATTCAGGTGGCGACGCACTTCACGAAGGATCGTGCGCGTGTGATCGAGGCCGTCGCAGCCACTCGCGAGGGCCATCGCCGGCTCCGCGCGGTATTCCTCCGGCAACGCGCGCATCGACGAAGCCTTCACGTAGGGCGGATTGGAAACGATCAGGTCGTACGTGCGATCGCCCAGCGCGGCGAACATGTTCGAGCGAATCAGCTTGATGCGCTTGGTGAGCTTGTAGTCGGCGACATTGCGCTTCGCCACTTCGAGCGCGTCCGACGAAAGATCCACCGCATCGACCTTCACCTTCGGGCGCTTGTCGGCGAGCAGGATGGCGAGGCAGCCCGAGCCGGTGCACAGGTCCAGGCAATCGGAGATGCCGGGCTTCGCGAAGAGGTCCTGCCCCCACTCGCGCAAGAGCAATTCCGCGATGAACGAACGCGGCACGATCGCGCGCTCGTCGACGTAGAACTTGTAGGGACCGAGCCAGGCTTCGTTGAGCAAATACGCAGCGGGTTTGCGCGTGGCGATGCGCTTGGAGACAAGGGCGCGGTACGTGCGAGCCTTGGCCGCGCTCACGACGATGTGCTCGTCCATTTCCGCATAGGGAACGCCGAGGGTGTGCAGGAGGAGCCACACGCTTTCGTCGAGCGCATTCACGGTGCCGTGGCCGAAGGAAACGCCAGCAGCTTCCATGCGCGCGACGGCCTCCTCGAGCAGGTCGCGGGCCGTCGTCATTTCGCGATCAGCAGGCCTTCGAGCGCGAGGCGGTAGACCTCGGTGAGCGGCTCGAGCTCGTCGAGCGCCACGGCTTCGTTGACCTTGTGGATCGAGCGGTTCACCGGGCCGAACTCCGCGACTTGCGGACAGATGTCGAAGATGAAGCGCCCGTCGGAAGTACCGCCCGCGCAATCGACCTTCGGCGTGACGCCCGAGACCTGCTTCACCACGCCGGCGAGCACGTCGATCAGGCGGCCGCGCTCGGTGAGGAAGGGCTTGCCGCCCAGCGTCCACGCGAGGTCGAACTCGAGGCCGTGTCGCTCGAGGACCTGCTGCACGCGCGCCTTCAGCGAATCGGGCGTGCTCTCGGTCGAGAAGCGGAAGTTGAAGTCGACCTGCATGTGGCCGGGCGTGATGTTCTGCGCGCCGGTACCCGCGTGGATATTGGAAACCTGGAAGGACGTCGGCGGAAAGAATTCGTTGCCGCGATCCCACTCGGTTGCCGCCATCTCCGCGATCGCGGGCGCGGCGAGGTGCACGGGATTCTTCACGTTGTGCGGATACGCCACGTGCCCCTGCACGCCGTGGACTACGAGGCGGCCGGTAAGCGTGCCGCGGCGGCCTCGGCGGATCGTGTCGCCGAAGACCTGCGTGGAGGAAGGCTCGCCGACGATGCAGTAGTCGAGTGTTTCGCCGCGCGCCTTCAGCGCCTCGACGACGCGCACGGTGCCATCGACCGCGACACCTTCCTCATCCGAGGTGATGAGCAGCGCGACCGAACCCGGATGCGACGGATGCGCCGCGACAAAGCGCTCGCACGCGACGACGAACGCGGCGATGGAGGCTTTCATGTCGGCGGTGCCGCGGCCGTAGAGCTTGCCCTCGCGCACGGTGGGCACGAAGGGATCGGAGTGCCACTTCTCGAGCGGTCCGGGCGGGACGACGTCGGTGTGGCCCGCGAGCACCACCAGCGGCTTCGCGGTGCCGCGGCGAATCCACAGATTGGTGACGTCGCCGCAGGCGAACACCTCGGGCTTGAAGCCCAGGGGGGTCAGGCGATCGATCAGGAGTTGCTGGCAGCCCTCGTCGGCCGGGGTGACCGACTTACGTGCGATCAGCGCTTTGGCCAGCTCCAGCGTTTCGTTCTTCAAAGGCGATCTTTCCGGTGAGCAGTTGCCAATACATCACCCAGTCGCCCATGAAGCTGTACAACGGGTGCTTGAAGGTGGCGGGACGGTTTTTCTCGTAGGCGAAGTGCCCGACCCACGCGAAACCATAGCCCGCGATGGGCACGAAGTAGAAGAGCCACCACTTCTGCGTGGTGATCGCGGTGATCGTGAGGCCGACGACGAGGCTGGTGCCGATGAAGTGCAGCTTGCGGCACGTCGGATTGCGGTGTTCGCCGAGGTAGAAGGGGTAGAAGTCCCAGAAGCTCGCGTAGCTCACAGCGCCTCCTCATGGATCGGAATCGGCCGCCCGTCACGACGCGCGACGGTGGGGCCCACGCGCTCCTCGATGTAGCGGCGCAGCTGCGGCTTCGCGCCCAGCAGGAAGAACGCTTCGGCACACACGAAGAGCGGCCCGATGAGCAGCTGCTTCACGTCGTCGAAGAACGCGGGCTTCATTCCCTCGAACTTGTGGCCGATGAACTGGATGATCCAGCCGACGATGAAGATCCCCGCGGCGAGTGCCAGCGTGGCGCCGGTGGGCAGGCGGTGCGTGATCTCGCTCGACATCGCGAGCATGACGAACATCGTGGCCACCATCGCCACGCCGAGCGTGAGGTCCAGCCACAGGTAGTACGCGCAGCCGGCCACGCAAACGAGGGCCGCGATCGTCACGGGAAAACCGAGGTCGAGCGGCAGCGACATCGTGGCGAGTGCCAGGACGATCGCGAACACGATCATCGGCACGCCGACGAAGTGCGTGGCAATGTTTCGGCGGTCGCGGTGGTAGGCCGCGTACTGGGTCAGGTTTTCGGCGAGCTTCTTCAATGGCCCAGCGTCTGTTCCGGCTCTTCCGAGATCTTGAAGTCGCCGAACGAGGTCGAGCCCGGCCGCGAGGGCTGCTTCGCCTTCTCGGCCATCGCCGGCATGATCCCGGAGTTACCGAGCAGCAAGCCGAGGTTGGTGGCGGAGTCGGCGTTGGCGAGCGCTTCCTCGGTGGAGATCTTGTTCTGGCGCACGAGGCGGAAAAGGTCCTGCTCGAAGGTCTGCGAGCCGGGCGACATGCTTTTCTCCATCGCTTCCTTGATCTCGCCCACTTCGCCCTTCTCGATCTGCTCCTGCACGTTGCGCGTGTTGAGCAGCACTTCCATCGCCGGCGTGCGGCCGCCGTCGATCGTCTTGATCAGGCGCTGCGAGATGACCGCTTTCAAGGACACCGCGAGATCCTGCAGCAGCATCGGGCGCACTTCGAGCGGGAAGAAGCTGATCACGCGGTTCATGGCCTGGTAGGCGTTGTTCGCGTGCAGCGTCGAGAGGCAAAGGTGGCCCGAGAGCGCATACGTGAGGGCCATGCGCATCGTTTCCTGGTCGCGGATTTCGCCGATCAGGATGCAATCGGGCGCCTGGCGCATGGCGTTGCGCAGCGCTTCGTGGAAGGCGGTGGTGTCGTTGCCGACTTCACGCTGGTTGATGATCGACTTCTGCGGCGTGAAGACGTATTCGATCGGGTCCTCGATCGTGAGGATGTGGCCGGCCGCGGACTTGTTGCGGAAGTCGAGCATCGAGGCGAGCGTGGTGGACTTGCCCGAGCCGGTCGCGCCGACCACGAGGATCAGGCCGCGCTTTTCCATGACGAGCGAGGAGAGCACCGGGGGCAGGTTCAGCGAGGCGATCGCCGGGATCTCCGCGGTGACGAAACGGATCACGCCGCCCACCGAGCCCTTCTGCCAGAACATGTTCACGCGGAAGTTTCCAAGGCCCAGCATCGGCTTGGCGAAGTTGAGCTCCTTGTCCCTCTCGAGGATCTCGATCTGCGCCGGCGTGAGCATCTCGTAGCAGATCTTCTTCGTCGTCTCCGCGTCCATGGATTGCGGATTCACCGGCATGATCTGGCCGGCGATCTTGATGGACAGCGGGGAACCCGCGGAAATGAAGATGTCCGAGGCTTTCTTCTCGGCCATCAACTGCAGGAGCTTCTCGATGAACATTGCGTGCGTCTCCCGTTGTGCTGCCTAGTCGCCCCTCAGCAATTCATTGATGCCCGTTTTGGCCCGGGTCTTGGCGTCGACCTGCTTGATGATCACCGCGCAATACAAACTATACCGCGCATCGGGACCGGGGAGGTTGCCGGATACGACGACGCTTCCGGGCGGAATCTTCCCGTAGGAAACCTCGCCGGTCATGCGGTTGTAGATCTTGGTGCTCTGGCCGATGTAGACCCCCATCGACACCACCGAGCCCTCGCCGACGATCACGCCCTCGACCACTTCGCTGCGCGCGCCGATGAAGCAATTGTCCTCGATGATCGTGGGGTTGGCCTGCAGCGGTTCGAGCACGCCGCCGATGCCCACGCCGCCCGACAGGTGCACGCCCTTGCCGATCTGCGCACAGGAGCCGACCGTGGCCCAGGTGTCGACCATCGTGCCTTCGTCGACATAGGCGCCGACGTTCACGTACGAGGGCATGAGCACGACGTTCTTCGCGATGAACGCGCCGTGGCGCGCGGCCGCGGGAGGAACGACGCGGTAGCCGCCGGCGGCGAAGTCGGCCTGCGAGAAGCGCGCGAACTTGGAATCGACCTTGTCGAAGTAGTGCGTGAAGCCGCCCTGCATGATCTCGTTGTCGCGCAGGCGGAACGAAAGCAGCACCGCCTTCTTCAGCCACTGGTGCGTGATCCACTCGCCGCCCTGCTTCTCGGCCACGCGGAGCTTCCCGCTGTCGAGGCCCTGGAGCGCCTCGGCCACCGCGGCCTTCACCTCGGTTGAAGCGTTCTTCGCGTTGAGGTCGGCGCGGTTTTCGAAAGCGGCATCGATCGTTTGCTGCAAGGTCATCTCACGGCTCCTGCGTGTGCGGGTGCCCATTGGCGGGCGAAATCTCGAATCCTCCGGCCGGCTTCGACGGCGTCGTCGACGGTGGAGACCAGGGCGATGCGGATGTGGCCCCTCCCGGGGTTCACGCCGTGTGCATCGCGGGACAAATAGCTGCCGGGCAGCACGGTGACGTGCGCTTGCTCGAAGAGCTCGCGCGCGAATGCTTCGTCGTCACCGGGCACGGCAGCCCAGAAATAGAACGCCGCCTCGGGCATCGCGAGCGGCAGCACGGGATTCACGAGCTCGTAGAACGCCGCGAACTTCTCGCGATAGAGGCGCCGGTTCTCGGCGACGTGGCGTTCGTCCTTCCACGCGGCGGCCGAGGCGAGCTGCACGGTGTTGCTGAGCGCCGTGCCGTGATAGGTGCGATACAGCGCGAAGTCCTCGAGGAGTGCCGCATCGCCCGCGGCGAATCCCGAGCGCAGGCCCGGCGCGTTCGAGCGCTTCGAGAGCGAGCCCACCGCGACCAGGCGCTCGAAGGTGTCGCGGCCCAGCTGGTAGGCGGCGGCGAGGGCGCCCAGCGGCGGCGCGGACTCGTCGAAGTAGATTTCGCTGTAGCACTCGTCGGAGACGATCGTGAAGCCGTAGCGGTCGGAGAGCGCGAACAGCTCGCGCCACTCGTCGAGCGGCATCACGCGGCCGTTCGGGTTGTTGGGCGAGCAGGTGAAGAGGAGCCGCGTGCGCTTCCACACGTCCTCGGGGACGCCCGCCCAGTCGGGACGGAAGCCGCGCGAGGCGAGCGCGTTCACGTAGTACGGTGTGGCACCTCCGAGCAGCGTCGCGCCTTCGTAGATTTGGTAGAACGGATTCGGGCAAAGCACCAGCGAATCCCGATCGTCGTGATCGAGCGTGGCCTGCGCGAAGGAGAAGAGCGCCTCGCGGCTGCCCGCGACCGGAAGCACTTGCGTGGCCGCATCGATCGCTACGCCATGGCGCTTCGCGAGCCACGCGGCCACCGCTTCGCGCAGCTCGGGCAAGCCGCGCGTGAGCGGATACCGCGAGAGGCCGGCGGCGTTTGCCGCAAGGGCGTCCTTCAGGAACGCGGGTGTGGGGTGCTGCGGCTCGCCGATGGAGATGTTGATCGGCGCGAGGTCCGCGGGCGGACGCGCGCCGGCCAGCAACACGCGGAGCTTTTCGAAGGGGTAGGGCTGGAGTAGACGCAGGCGCCGATTCACCCCGTGATTATAGGGAATGAACCGGCGTGTTGCGTCGGGAGCGAAGGCGGCAGAGCTGCTTAAGTCCTGGGGCCACCGTCCGCGTCGTCCTTCATCAATCCGAAGCGGACGAAGGGGAGCTTCAGCCACCAACGCAAGCCGCCGCGGCGACGCACTTCCGCGTCGCGGGCGGCGAGCGCCGCCTGGGCCTCCGCAATGCGCGCATCGCGTTGCGCGAGCGCGGTGTCGCTCGTGGCCTGCGCCCAGGCTCGCTCGGCGCGCAGCGATTCCACGGCCGCGCGCAGTTGCGCCGCGTCGGCATCGCGTTGCGCGAGCTGCACGGTGAGCGCCTGGCCGTGGGCAGCCGACTGCTCGAGCCACTTCATGACCTTCTCGTAGTCCTTGTGGACCCAGTCGTCGAGGTCGGAGAACACCGAGACCGCCGGCGGCAGGGCGATGGACACACGCCTGCGGCTTGCGATCACCACGAAATAGAGCGGGGCGCCGAGAGCCGGAGAGGCCTCCTGCGGATGCGCTTCGGAGACTTCGAACAACTCGCCCGAATGCGCCGTGCCGTTTTCCGGCGCGATCACCGAAAAGAAACTCGGACGCTGGCCGTACCAGCTCACCTCGGGGAAGCGATCGCCGACGAGCTTCGCGAGCTCGGCGCGGTAGAGCTCCTTCACGTGGAACTCGTTCTTGAAGTTCCGGCGGTCGCTGTACTCGCTCTTGTTGGGGCACGACATCACCAGCACGCCGTCGGGCTTCAACACGCGTGCGAGCTCGTCCATGAAGGCTTCCTGCGTGTCGATGTGCTCGATCGTCTCGAACGTGACCGCGACATCGAAGCTCGCGTCGGGCCAGGGCAGCTTCGCGCAGCTCGCGTTGGCGAACTCGAGGTTGGAAACCTTCGCGTACGCGGCGCGGGCGTGCGCGATCGCCTGCTCGGAAATGTCCGCACCTGTCACGTGCTCGGCACCGCGCGCGAGCAGCGCCGAGCCATAGCCTTCGCCGCAAGCCATGTCGAGCACGCGCTTGCCCGCGACCCAGCGCGAGGCGAAGTGGTAGCGATGCCAGTGCTCGACCCAGATCTCGCCCTTCACTCCGGGAATGAAGCGCTCGCCGGTGAACTCGAGTTCGTCGTTCATCGCACGATCCGGCGGCGGCGCAGCCATTCCTTCGCGGGCTGGCGCCAGGAAGCGATGCTCGCGAGCCATTTGTGCGAGCCCACAAAACGGCGGAGGTCGTTCCGAGTGACCATCATCACCGCCTGGCTGCGCACGTACGCGTCGGCCATCTCGGAGATCGCACGCGGCGACAACGTGAGGGCGAGCGCGCGCTGGCGCTCGAGCGCATCTTCGTAGGCGCGATCGAGCAGCGCCTGGCGCTCCGCCGCGACGCGCGCGGCGGCGGGCACGCGGTACTTCGAGGTCGTTTTCTCCACGAGCACGAAGTCGTTCTCCAGCGTGTAGCGCGTCCACAGGTTCCAGTCTTCGAGCTGGTCCATGTCCTCGGCGAATCCGCCGAGCTTCTCGAAGAGGCTGCGATGGAAGAGCACGGCTTGGATCGGGAGATAGTTGTGATGCCACAGGATCAGGCGGTCGAAGCGCTGCTGGTGGCGGGTGACGTGCAGCACCTCTTCATACACGGCACGCGAGGCATCGACGAACTCTGTGTGGGTTTCCCACGCGAGCGAGTACGCGCCCTTGAGGCCGGTGCGCTGCACCGATTCCACCAGCACCTCGACGTGATCGGCGAAGAACAGATCGTCGTCGTCGAGGAAGTTGAGCCACTCGCCGCGCGCTTCGGCCATGGCGAGGTTGCCCGCGTGTGCGCGGCCGACGCGCTCGCCGGTGGCCTTGTAGCGGATGTTGAGGCGATCGCGGAACTCGTCGACCACCGCGCGCGAGAACGCGGGGCCATCCTCGATCACCACGACTTCGAGGTTGGGCCACGTCTGGTTCGCGCAGGAGGCGAGCGCCTCGCGCAACAGCGCCTGGCGATTGACCGTGCGAATGAGGATCGACACGAGCGGCGTCGCGCGTACCGGCACGTCGCGCCACGAACGCAGCTCGTGGAAAGCGCCTTCGCGGCGGATTTCGTAGCCCCACCCCGCGAAGTGCGGGCGGAAGTGCTCGTTGGCCTTCACGCGCGTGAGCAGAAAATGCGGCGCGTGCCAGAGGTAGCGCAGGTACGCGGCGAGCAGGCTTCGGCGTCGCCCCGGATAGGAACGGCGTCTCGTGAGCTCCGCGAACAGCATCGCGAAACCCTCGGCGATGCGGCCGGGGCTCCCGAAGCGCGCGCGCAGGCTCAGGCTCGCGAACACGCCGCCCGCGGCTTGCCGGGGCTTCACTTCGTCGGGCGTCGAATACGTGCGGTGGACGATGCCCGCGCGCGGGACATAGCGCAGCTTCCAGCCCTTCGCACGCAGCCGCCACGAAAGATCCACGTCCTCGCCATACATGAAGAAGTGTTCGTCGTAGCCGTTCGCGTCGTCGTAGGCCGCACGGCGATAAAGCGTTGCGGCGCCGCTTGTCCACGGCGTTTCCATCGTCACCGGGTCATAGGCCTTGGGATGCTCATACGGAATCTGGCGCAGCTCCCACGCGGCGACGTTGGCCGGGTCGGTGGCGACGTGCCCGAGCAGGATCGCGATCGCGCCCGGCTCGAGGATGCAATCCTGGTTGAGCACGAAGAAGAGCGGCGCCGTTCCGCGCGCGGCGTTCGCGTTGTGGCCGCAGCCGAACCCCACGTTCGCCCCCGAATGCTGCACGTCGATGCGCGTGAAGGCGCCGCCCGGCTGCAGCTCCGGCAGCGCTTTCAGGCGGGCAGTCACTTCGGGATCCGGACTGTTGTCGTGGATGAGGACGTTCAGGCGCGCGGGCGGATCGAGCGGCTCGGCGAGGCTCGACAGGAGCTGGCGCAGGAGAGCGAAGTCGGGCTGGTACGCGACGATGCTCAGGTCAATTTCGCGCATCGAGGGTCTTCTTGAGCAGGTAGCGGCGCACGAGGTCGGGCAGGCGGTCGAACGCGTCCTTGTGGATCTGCAGCTGCACGATCTCCTGCCCGAGGCAGCGGCGTTCCTCGACTTCGATCTCGAGGCTCGCGGAGAGCGTCTTCACGTCCGCTTCGAGCTTCGCGATCCATTCGCGCGCTTCGGACTGGAACTGCGCGAAGCGGCCGCGCTCGTCCTCCAGTGCGGCGGCGAGCTGCGCGTACTCGTCAGATAAACGAATGAGCTCCGTGCGGAAGAGCGAGCCGTCGAGGTTCGCGGTCACGAGGTGCTCGAGGTCGCGGGCATCCGCGTCGGCCGGCGCTGCCGGGTCGATCGCGAAACGCCGGTAGAGCGCTTCGAGGGATCGGGCCATGTCTTCGAGGGGCGGAAGGCGCGCCGGATCCTGGCGCGACAGCGTCGATTGTACGCGCGCGATCTCGTCGCCTTCGAAGAGGCGCCGCAGCTCGCGCGCGATGGTGGCGGCGTCGGCATCCGCGGGCAGCAGCCAGCCCCCGCCGTGGCGCTCGATGCGCTCGGCAAGCGCGCCCTGCCGCGTGGCCAGGACCGGCAGCCCGGCCGCCCAGGCGTCGGACAACGCATAGCTGAAGCTCTCGGGCACGCGATTGGGAAACAGGACGAGTCGCGCGCCATAGGCTTCGAGGAGCCCGGTCGCATCCGCATCGGCCCAGGCGCCGTGGATGAAGAGGCGCCCCGGCACGCGCCATCCGGGAAACAGTTGCCGGTCGAGGTAGCCGACGACGACGATGCCGATGTCGCTGCCCTCGAGGTGCGCGGGGAGCTCCTCGAGGATGTCGCTGCCCTTGTGCGGACCGATCGCACCCGTCACCGCGACGACGTGCTTCGGTCGCCGCGCCGCGAACTCGGCGCGGGGCGCGAGCGCGCGCGGTCCGGCATGGATCGATCCGTTCGGGACGACGCTCACCTCGAGCCCCGGGAAGTGTTCCCGTGCCAGCCCGGCGATGAAGTCCGAGGGCGCCAGCACGGCGGCGGCATCGCGCAGCACCGGCTCCATCTCCGCGAGCCACGCCGGATCGGGCTGCAGCGGATCGCCTTCCTCGAAGGCATCGGCGCGCAGGAAGAGCACGTCGTGCAGCGTCACGATCGTGCGGGCGGCGAGGTCGAGCGCGAGGCGTGCGGCAATGGCGCGCGAAGGGCGAGCCGTGGAATGCAGGTGGATGACGCCGACGCGCCGGGCGCGAAGGGCGTCGGAGGCTTTCGCGAGGCGGCTGCGATCGAGAACGTAAGTGCGCGAATCAGCGGGGTTCTCGAGGACATCGGCCGACGCCCCGGCATGCCAGAACCAATGCGGCCGGGCGACCGACCGTGCGACCGAACGCACGTGCCGGTCCACGCCCCCGCCGTGCAGCGCGGTTACGTGGACGACTGCTGGAGCGTCGGCCCCCATTTCCTCGCGTCGCCGTGCTCGGCCGTGACGGTGGTGTAGATCCCGCCACGGACCAGGAAGCGCGCGGTGAGGCGCATGTAGCGCGGGCTGGTCGCGCGCACGAGGTCGTCGAGGATCTCGTTGGTGACGGCCTCGTGGAAGCGCCCTTCGTTGCGGAACGACCAGATGTAGAGCTTGAGGCTCTTCAACTCCACGCACTTCTTGTTGGGGACGTAATCGAGGTCGAGCTCGGCGAAGTCCGGCTGGCCCGTCTTCGGGCACAGGCACGTGAACTCCGGCATCTCCATGTGGATCGCGTAGTCGCGGCCCGGCGCCGGATTGGGGAACGTCTCGAGGTCTTTGTTGGGTTTTGCCTTGGGCATTCGCGTATTTCCTTCGGCCTGCATGATAATCGAGCGTTGGCATGAGCGGGCCGAGCCCGGGAGAGATTAGGAATGTCCGATGCGAAGATGATCGTCCACGACCCGACAGGGCTCACCCCGGACGTGGATGCGAAGTACCCGCCCTGGAAGTACGTCGCGCGGCTACCGAGCGTGAGCTTCCTCGACAGCATCGGCGCACCCAACCTGGAGAACTTCTACGTCGTCGGCGAAGCCTGGGCGAGCGTGCTCGGGCGATTCATGCCGGCCGGGTCCACCGTCATCGACATTGGCTGCGGTTGCGGTCGCACCGCGCGCTTCCTCCTGCTTCGCCCCGACATCCGCTACATCGGCTTCGATGTCTTCAAGCCGGCGATCGAATGGGCCGACCGTTACCTGTCGCCGCTCACCGACGGGCGCTTCCGCTTCGAGCATTTCGACGCCTACTCGGCGCACTACAACCCGCGGGGCGCCATGCAGGCGGCCGAGGTGCGCTTCCCGGCGCCGGACGCGAGCGCGGATGTAGCCTTCGCCGCCTCACTCTTCACCCACCTCCTCGAACCCGACGCGAATCACTACCTCAAGGAGTCCGCGCGGGTGCTTCGGCCCGGCGGCGTGCTGGTCGCGAGCGTCCACATCGAGCCCAAGCCCGGCGAGAAATTCTCGGGCCGCGAGGATCGCATCGACGTCGAACCCGCGTACTTCCAGGCGATGGCCGAGCGCGCCGGATTGCGCCTTCGGGAGCGGTTGGGCGACGTTTGCGGGCAGGAGACTTTTGCATTCGAGCGGCGCTGACCTTCCTGTAGAATTCCCGGCACAAGCACCTCCCCCATTCAACCCCACCGGCCCCCGGCCTGGTGGGGTTTTGCATAAGAATCACGGCCTTGCGACTCACTTCCATCAAGCTTTCCGGCTTCAAGTCCTTCGTCGACCCCACGTCCGTCGCGGTGCCCGGCCAACTCGTCGGCGTCGTCGGGCCCAACGGATGCGGCAAATCCAACGTGATCGACGCGGTGCGCTGGGTGCTCGGGGAGTCGTCCGCGAAGCAACTTCGCGGCGAGCACATGCACGACGTGATCTTCAACGGCAGCTCCGACCGCAAGCCCGTGGGCCGCGCTTCCGTCGAGCTGGTGTTCGACAATTCGCTGGGCCGCGTCGGCGGCGCCTGGGCGCAATACGCCGAGATCAGCGTGAAGCGCGTCCTGTCGCGCGATGGCGACTCCAGTTACTACATCAACGGCCAGCACGTGCGCCGCCGCGACATCCAGGACATCTTCCTGGGCACGGGCCTGGGCCCGCGCGCCTACTCGATCATCGAGCAGGGAATGATCTCGCGCGTGATCACCTCGAAGCCCGAGGAGCTGCGCGTGTTCCTCGAGGAGGCCGCGGGCGTGTCGAAGTACCGCGAGCGCCGCCGCGAGACCGAGCTGCGCCTCGAAGACACCCGGGAGAACCTCTCGCGCGTCGGCGACATCGTCGCGGAGCTCGAGCTGCAGCTCGCCCGCCTCACCGAACAAGCGGAAGTGGCCGCGCGCTACCAGGACCTGCAGTCGCAGCTCGCACTCAACCAGAACCTGCTGTCGTTCACGCGCCTGCGCGAAGCCGAGCAATCGAAGAACCGCTACGCCAACGACATCCAGAAGGCCACCGTCAACCTCGAAGCCGAGATGGCGAAGCTGCGCGAAGGCGAACGCGCGCTCGAGGAGCTGCGCAGCCGCCACTATCAGCAGACCGATCATCTCTCCGGATTGCAGGGCCAGCTGTACGCCGCCAATGCGGATGTGCAGTCGCTCGAGCAGGAGATCGCGTTCCTCGGCGAGAACCGCCGGCGCATGGGCGCGCAGCTCGAAGGGCTCGCGACCGAAATCGGCGAGGTCGAGCGCCGCATCAATGAGGCGCAGCAGGAACGCACGCGCTGGGAGGGCGAGATCGCCCGTGCCCAGTCGGCGATCGGCGAGCGTACGGCCGACGTCACGAAGGCCCAGCAGGCGCTCGCGCCGGCCGAGGAAGTGGCGCGCAACGCCAACGCCGCGGTCAAGGGCACCGAAGCCGAGATGTCCGCCGCCGAGCAGGCGCAGGGCGTCGAGGAGACGCGCGAATCGCACGCGCTCAAGATCCTGTCGCAACTCGAAGGCCGCAAGAATCGCCTGAAGCAGGAAAACATGGCGCTGGTCTTCCCCGAGCCCGAGAAGCTCGCGGCGATCGAATCCGAGCGCAAGGGCCTCACCGACCGCATCGTGTCGCTCGGCAACGCGCAGAAGGATGCCGAAGCGAAGGTGCCGTCCCTCGAAGAGCAGCGCCGCACGTCGATCGCACTCCTCCAGGAAAAGACGCGCGAGGTGGCCAGCCTCGAAGCCGCATTGAAGGCGCTGCAGGCGCAGCAAGCCAAGCTCGACACCAATTCACGCCTCGCGGAGTGGGTGGGCCAACACGCGCTCGATCGCGCTGAGCGCCTCTGGCAGGCGATGCACGTGGATGCCGGCTGGGACGATGCCGTCGAAGCCGCGCTCGGGGTGCGCCTGAACGCCGCGAAGCTTCCCGATGACTCGGGCCTGTCCGCACTGCTGCGCGATGCGCCGCCTGGCAACTTCGCGGTCTTCATCGAGCGCGGAGCCCCGGAAGCCGCCGGTCCGCAGTCGCACCTCAAGGCGCTGGCGACCGTGGTCTCGAGCACGCGACCCGGCGTCACCGCTTATCTCAAGGACGCGCTCGCCAACGTCTTCATCCTCCCCGAGGGCGAGGATGGGCTCGCGACGGCGCGCGTTCTGCCGCCCGGTGGACTGCTCGTCTCCAAGGCCGGCCATCTGTTCAGCCGCCAGGGCGTGGTATTCCACGGCCCGCAGTCGGAACTGCACGGCGTGCTGCAGCGCCAGCGCGAGATCGAGGACCTGCAGGGCAAGATCCCCGCGGAAACGCGCGCCCGGTCCGATGCCGACGAGCGCGTGAAGGGCCTCGAGATCGAATTGAAGGAAGGCCAGGACGTCGCGCGCCGCCTGCGCGAGGACCTCGCGCAGGCCCGCCAGGAAGACCACGACCTCGAAGTCGAGTACCTCAAGCTCTCGCAGAGCTCGCAGCAGTCGGAGAAGCGCCGCGAAGCGATTCGCGTGGAGCTCGCCGACATCGAGAAGGAAGAGGAAACCGAGAAGCTCGAGATGTCGGAAGCGCAGCACGCGCTCCAGCAGGGCTCGCAGAAGATCGAGGAGATCGTGCAGCGGCTGCAGGTCCTCGAAGAAGCGGCCAAGCAGGCTCAGGCCGGCTTCGAGGGCGCGCGCACCGCGATCCTCGCCGCCGAACGCGCGGTCCAGGAAGCGCAGTTCCACGAGCGCAGCTGCCACGAGAAGGTCGCCTCGGCGGGTGCCCTCGCCGTGTCGCTGGGCGAGCGCCTGCAGGCGCTCGCGACCAACCGCGGCAACATCAGCTCGGAGCTGGGCAAGCTCGAAGAAGGCAGCGTGCGCGAACGCCTCCAGGGCGCGCTCCAGGTGAAGAGCGAACGCGAGAAGGTGCTCGCCGACGCGCGCCTGGGCCTCGAACAGATCAGCGACGAACTGCGCGCGCTCGAAGAGGGCCGCATGTCCGTCGAGCAGAACCTGAATCCCCTGCGCGAGCGCATCACGGAGCTGCGCGTGAAGGAGCAGGAAGCGTCGACGCACGTCGAGCAGTACTCGCAGCAGCTGGCCGAAGCGGGTGCGAGCCGCGAGGAACTCGCGGTGCAGATCGAGAAGCGCACGCGCTCCTCGTCCATGCAAGCAGAAATCACGCGCCTCAATGAAGAAATCACGGCGCTGGGTCCCGTGAACCTCGCCGCGCTCTCCGAGCTCCAGGCCTCCAGCGAACGCAAGGGCTTCCTCGATGCGCAGTCGGCGGACCTGATGCAGGCGGTCGAAACGCTCGAGGCGGCGATCAAGCGCATCGACCGCGAGACCCGCGACCTCCTGCAGGGCACGTTCGATGCGGTGAACGCGCACTTCCAGGAAATGTTCCCGGCGCTCTTCGGCGGCGGCCAGGCGAGCCTCAAGCTCACCGGCGAGGAGATCCTCGACGCGGGCCTGCAGGTGTTCGCGCAGCCCCCGGGCAAGAAGAACAGCTCGATCCAGCTCCTCTCCGGCGGCGAGAAGGCGCTCACCGCCATCGCGCTCATCTTCTCGCTCTTCAAGCTCAATCCGGCGCCCTTCTGCCTGCTCGACGAGGTGGACGCGCCGCTCGACGACCCGAACACCGAGCGCTTCTGCGAGCTCGTGCGCCAGATGTCGGGGCAGACGCAGTTCCTCTTCATCACGCACAACAAGATCACGATGGAGCTCGCGAGCCAGCTCGTGGGTGTCACGATGCAGGAACCGGGCGTCTCGCGCGTCGTCGAAGTCGACATCGAGGCGGCGATGGAATTCGCAAGAAAACAAGCCGCGTAAGAGGGATCAATGTCCGACCTCCAGCTCGCGTTGCTCGCCGTAGGCGCCGTGGTGATTGCCGGCGTCGTGGCCTACAACGTCATGCAGGAGCGCAAGGCGCGCGGCCGCGCGGAGCGCGCCTTCGGAAGCGATCATCCCGACGTGCTGCTCGATGGCGGACGACGCGAGCCGAAGCTCGGTGCGCTGCCCGATTCGCCGCCGGCTCCCGCGGAGGCCCCCGAGCCGGGCATGACGCGCAACACCGTTCTCGATGACGCGCTGCCCGCCGCGCTGCCGGTGGTCTCGGAGCGCATCGACACCGTCGCCGTCATCCTCGCCGACGATCCGGTCATGCGAGAACAGCTCGAGCCGCTGCTCGACGCGCTGCAATCGCACACCACGGCCGTGAACGTCGAGGGCATCGTCGACGAGCAATGGCAGCCGGTCGAGCAGTCGACGCGCGACAGCTGGCGGGAATTGCGCGCGGGGCTGCAGCTCGCGAGCCGCAGCGGCCCGCTGGGCGAGGAAGAAATCACGACTTTCAATGCGACGCTCGCGGATTTCGCGGCGAGCGTGGGCGCCGTGTCGCAACGCGAAGCCCCGTCGGCCGCCGCGGCGCGCGCGCGGGATCTCGACACCTTCTGTGCCGATACCGATATCGAGGTCGCCGTGAACGTCGTCGGCCAGTTCGGCGCCACCTTCGCGATGACGCGCGTGAAGGCCATCGCCCTCGAGTACGGCCTTTCCGAAGTCGCCTCGGGCGACCTCGTGCGCTTCGACGGGCAGGGCGTGCCGCTCTTCAGCGTGCGCCACTTCGATCGCGCGGGCTCGCGCCAGGAATCGACCTACGCCACCGGCCTCACGCTCGCCCTCGACCTGCCGCACGTCGCCAATCCCGACGAAGCGCTCTCGGAGATGGTCACGCTCGCCGAGGCCTATTGCACGACACTCGGCGGCGAGCTCGTGGACGACAACCGCAAGCCGCTCAGCGCCGCGGGTCTGTCCGCGATCCGTCGCCAGATGGAAGACGTCGTGCGCCGCATGGAAGCGCAGGGCATCCCGGCGGGCAGTTCGCTCGCGCACCGCCTGTTCGCGTAAGAACGTGGGCGCGAAGCGCGACCCCGCCGCCCGCGTCGAGGAGCTGCGGCGCGAAATCGAACGCCACAACCGCCTCTACCACGCCGAGGACGCGCCCGAGGTTTCCGACGCCGAGTACGACGCGCTCTTTCGCGAGTTGCAGTCGCTCGAAACCGCGCATCCGGAGCTCCTGTCGCCCGATTCACCGACGCAGCGCGTGGGCGCCGCGCCCGCCGAAGGCTTTGCCGCGGTCGCGCATCGCGTGCCGATGCTCTCGCTCAACAACGCGTTCGCCGACGAGGATGTCGCGAACTTCGATCGCCGCTGCCGCGAAGGCCTGGAACGCGACGCGGTCGAGTACGCGTGCGAGCTCAAGTACGACGGCATCGCGGTGACGCTCGCCTACGAGGACGGCCGGTTCGTGCAGGGTGCCACGCGCGGCGACGGCTCGACCGGCGAGGACGTCACCATCAACCTGCGCACCATCCGCGCGATTCCCTTGCGGCTCGACACGAAGAAGCCGCCCAGGCGCCTGGAGATCCGCGGCGAGGTCCTCATGTACCGCCGCGACTTCGAAGCACTCAATGCCGCCGCGGTGGCCGCCGGTGACAAACCCTTCGTGAATCCGCGCAACGCGGCAGCCGGGGGACTACGCCAGCTCGATCCGCGCCTCACCGCCGCGCGACGCCTCTCGTTCATGGCCTACGGCATCGGCGCGCATGAAGGCTTCACGATGCCCGCGACCCACGCGAAGCTGCTCGAGGCGATCGCGGCCCTGGGATTTCCCGTGGCGAGCGACCGCAAGACCGTGCGCGGCGCCGAGGGCCTGCTCGAGTTCTATCGCGCGGTCGGCGAGAAGCGTCCGAAGCTTGCCTTCGACATCGACGGCGTGGTCTACAAGGTGAATGCCTTCGCCGACCAGGCCACGCTGGGCTTCGTTTCCCGCGCGCCGCGCTTCGCGGTCGCGCACAAGTTTCCCGCTGAAGAGGCCACGACGGAGCTCGTCGACATCGATGTCCAGGTGGGTCGCACCGGCGCGGTCACGCCCGTCGCGCGCCTGAAGCCCGTGTTCGTGGGCGGCACCACGATCACGAATGCCACGCTGCACAACGAGGATGAAGTTCGGCGCAAGGAAGTGTGGCGCCGCGACACCGTCGTCGTGCGCCGCGCCGGGGACGTGATTCCCGAGGTCGCGCGCGTCGCGAAGGCCGGGCCGCGCGAGAAAGCCGACTGGTTCGAGATGCCGACGAAGTGCCCGCAATGCGGCTCGGCGATCGCGCGCCTCGAGGAGGAATCGGTCGCGCGCTGCACCGGCGGCCTCATCTGTCCGGCGCAGAGGAAGGGTGCGCTGCTGCACTTCGCCTCGCGCCGCGCGATCGACATCGAAGGCCTGGGCGACAAGCTCGTGGACCAGCTCGTCGACGGGCAGGTGGTGCGCACCCCGGCCGATCTCTACAAGCTGGGCGTGGCGGCACTCTCCGAGCTCGAGCGCATGGCGGAGAAGTCCGCCGCGAACGTGGTCACCGCGATCGAGCGCAGCAAGGACACCACCCTCGCGCGTTTCATCTACGCGCTGGGTATCCGCAACGTCGGCGAGGTGACCGCGAGGGATCTCGCGCGCCACTTCGGTTCGCTCGATGCGCTCGTGCACGCCGACGTCGCGCGCCTCGAGGAAGTGCCCGATGTCGGGCCCATCGTCGCCGAATCGATCCACGCCTTCTTCGCCGAGCCGCACAATCGCGAGGTGATCTGGCAGCTGCGCGCCGCGGGCGTGCATTGGAAGGAAGGCGCAGGCGTGGCGCCGAAGGTGAGCGACGGACCCTTCGCAGGTAAGATTGTGGTCCTGACCGGAACGCTTCCGGGCATGTCGCGCGACGAAGCGAAGGAACGCATCGAAGCCGCCGGCGGCAAGGTGAGCGGCTCGGTGTCCAAGAAGACCGATTTCGTCATCGCCGGCGACGAAGCCGGATCGAAACTCGACAAGGCGCGCGAGCTGGGCGTCACCGTACTGGACGAAGTGCAATTCCTCGAGATGCTCAAATGACTCGACCCGTCACCAAGGCCGTCTTTCCCGTCGCGGGCCTGGGCACGCGCTTCCTGCCGGCGACGAAAGCCTCGCCCAAGGAGATGCTGCCCATCGTCGACAAGCCGCTGATCCAGTACGCGGTGGAGGAGGCGGCGGCCGCGGGCATCACCGACATGATCTTCGTCACCGGCCGCGGCAAGCGCGCGATCGAGGACCATTTCGACAAGGCCTACGAGCTCGAAGCCGAGCTCCTCGCCCACGGCAAGAACAAGCTCCTCAAGGAAGTGCGCGGCCTCCTGCCCGCGGGCGTGACGTGCTCGTACGTGCGCCAGGCTGAAGCGCTGGGCCTGGGCCATGCGGTCCTTTGCGCGCGACCGCTGGTGGGCGACGAACCTTTTGCCGTGATCCTCGCCGATGACCTGATCGACGCCAAGGTCGCGGTCATGAAGCAGATGACCACGCGCTTCGCCGAGCACGGCGCGAGCATTCTCGCGGTCCAGAACGTCGATCGCTCGGAGACGGGCTCCTACGGCATCGTGTCCGCCGAGTCCTTCGCGACGAGGCTCTCGCGCGTCACCGCGATCGTCGAGAAGCCCAAGCCCGCCGACGCGCCCTCGACGCTCGGCGTGGTCGGCCGCTACATCCTGACCCCCCGGATCTTCCATTACCTCGAGAACCTGCGTCCCGGCGCGGGGCGCGAGATCCAGCTCACCGACGCGATCGGCCGGCTGATGCGCGACGAGAATGTCCTCGCGCTCGAGTTCGAAGGCCGCCGCTACGACTGCGGCAGCAAGCTGGGGTACCTGAAGGCGACCCTCGACTACGCGCTCAAGCACCCCGAGCTCGCCGAGGATTTCCGCGCCTATGTCGAATCCGTAGCCAAGTCTCGATGAGGACGTCTCGATGAAAGCATCCGAAGCGCAAGCACTCCTTGATGGCGCGGACCTGATCTGCTCCGCGGAGGAAGTTCACATTGCCGTCGCGCGGCTCGCGCAGGAGATCAGCGCCGAGCTGAAGGGGGAATTCCCGGTGGTGCTGTCGGTGATGGGCGGGGCCGCGGTCTTCACCGGCCAGCTCCTGCCGCTGCTCGCCTTTCCCCTCGAGTTCGGCGCGATCGAAGTGACCCGCTACGGCAACACCACGCAGGGCCGCGAAATCACCTGGCGCCTTGCCCCGCGCGACAACGTGCGCGGCCGCAAGGTGCTCGTGGTCGACGACATCCTCGACGAGGGCATCACGCTCGCCGCGATTCACGCGAAGCTCCTCGAGATGGGCGCGGAAAAGGTGTGGAGCGCCGTGTTCGCCGACAAGGCGATCGCGAAGGAAAAACCCATCCACGCGGACTTCGTCGGCGTGACCGTTCCCGATCGCTACGTCTTCGGGTTTGGTATGGACGCCTATGGCCTGTGGAGAAACCTTCCCGCGATCTACGCGCTCAAGGGCTGAGCCCGCATGATCGCCATCATCGGGGGCTCGGGCCTCACGCAACTCGAGAACCTCGCGATCACCGCCAAGCAGATCGTGCGCACGCCCTACGGCGAGCCTTCAGGCCCGATCACCTTCGGGCGCATCGGTGCGGTGGATGTCGCATTCCTCGCGCGCCACGGCTACGGCCACACGCTCGCTCCCCACGAGATCAACTACCGCGCCAACCTGTGGGCGCTGCATTCGAAGGGCGTGAAGCGAGTGATCGCCGTGTGCACCGTGGGCGGCATCCATGCGCAGCTCGGTGCAGGCGCGATCGCGGTGCCCGACCAGATCATCGACTACACCTGGGGCCGCAAGTCGACGTACTTCGAAGGCTCGGAGCAGCCGGTGACGCACGTGGACTTCACCACGCCGTTCTGCGAGACCACGCGGCAGATGGTGATCGCCGGCGCGAAGGATGCCGGCGTGGCCCTGGTTGCGGGCGGCACCTACGGCGCGACGCAGGGTCCTCGCCTCGAGACGAAGGCCGAGATCGACCGCCTCGAGCGCGACGGCGCGACGATGGTGGGGATGACCGTCATGCCTGAAGCGGCACTCGCCCGTGAGCTGAGCATCTCCTATGCGGCGCTTGCGGTGGTGGTCAATCCCGCGGCGGGCCGGGGTACCAGCGCCAAGGGCATCGACATGGACGACATCGCGCGGATCATCGAGACCACGATGGCCAAGGTGCGGCTGGTCGTGGCGAAGGCGGTGGAGCTCCATGTCCGCTCGTGAAGTGCTGCGGATGGGGGACCCGGTGCTGGCGCAGGTCGCCAGGCCCGTCGAGAAATTCGGCACGCCCGAGCTTGCCGAGCTGGTCCAGGACATGAAGGACACGATGGCCGCGAAGAATGGCGCCGGCCTCGCCGCGCCGCAGATCGGCGTGTCGCAGCGCGTGGTGATCTTCGGCGTGGGCAGCAACCCGCGCTACCCCGACGCCGAGGAAGTCCCGTTCACCGTGCTCGTCAATCCGAAGATCGAGTTCCTCACGAAGGAGATCGAGGAGGGCTGGGAAGGCTGCCTCTCGGTCCCGGGCATGCGCGGCGTGGTCCCGCGGTTCACGAAGCTTCGCTACACGGGCTTCGACGAGCACGGCGCGCCGATCGACCGCATCGCCGAGGGCTTCCACGCGATCGTGGTGCAGCACGAGTGCGACCATCTCGATGGCATCCTGTATCCGATGCGCATGACGGACATGAGCCGGTTCGGCTTCACCGACGTGCTGTTTCCCGACATGGAGGTCGTAGATGACTAGAACCCTTGCAATAGTTGCCGCCCTGGCGGCCCTGCCTGCTTCGGCGCAGCTCTACAAATGCCAGGGACCCGACGGCAAGGTCGTCTACAGCGACCAGCGCTGCGAATCGAAATCGACGACCGCGAACGTCCCGGGCGCGACCAACAACGCGAACCGGCCAACGCTTCCGGCGGCGGGTGCGGACAAGGCGGCAGACAAGGCCGCGCCCGAGAAGGGTGTGGGCGTCACCCCCGGCACGACCGGCCAGGCCCTTCCCGAAGTGCCCATGGCAGCCCCGGCCGCCGCCCCGGCCGAGGCCAAGCCTGCCGGCCTGACCTCCGCCCAGCAGGAGCGGATCCGCGACCTGCAGCAGACGGCGTCCCGAACCGGGGCCACTGCGGAACAAAAGACGGGCGCGCAACTCGAAATCGACAACATCCGCCGGGGCCGCGAGTCGCGTCTAAGTTCGGACGATCGCAGCCGGCGCGACTCCCTCACGGTGGACCTGGGAAGCGTCGATGCGAAAAAGCGCGCCGCCGCATTGCGGGAGTTGCGAAGCCTCTATTACTGAGGAGGGCCCATGAACGCTGAAGTCCAAGTACCGGCACCGGACCTGTCCGCCGACACCCGCTACACCCACATCATGTACGCGCTGCACCTGCTCGCGCCGTTCACGGCGTGGATCCTCGCCGTGGTGGCGATCATCATGGGCATCGTCAAGAGCGACGACATTCGCGGCACCTACCTCGAGTCGCACGTCAGGTGGCTCTCGCGCACGTTCTGGTTCGGCCTGCTGTGGATCGTGGTCGCCTGCGTGCTCACCTGGATCCTGATCATCTCGCTGGTGGGGATCCTGGTGGCGTGGATTCCGGGTCTCGCGCTCTTCGTCTGGTACATCTACCGCGTGATCAAGGGCTGGCTCACGCTCAACGACGGCAAGCCGATCGCATGACGCGTCGCTGGCTCGCGGCCGTCGGCCTGCTGTTCGCGGCGACGTTCGCCTTGGCGCAGTACCAAGGCCCGGGCGGCGGCGGCCGAGGGGACAAGTCGCGCATTCCTCCGGGGAAGACGCGCGAGGATCCCACCAACCCCCGGCTGCGCGGCGTTCCCGATCCGATGATCGCCATCGAGCGCGAGCTGCCGTCGCTCGCGACGGACCTGAACCTCGCACCCGAGCAGAAGGGACTGTGGCGCGCGTTCGAGCGATCCGTGCGTGATGTCGCGGAGCTCTCTCGCCAGCGCACGAAGAAGCTCACGGCGGAGCGGCCGCTCGACGCGCCCGCACCTGCGGCGGCGGCCATCCTTTCGGCGCTCGCCGACGATGACCGCATCCGTTCCGAAGCGATGGTCGATGTGATGACCTGCCTCAAGGCCGTGCAGGAAACGATGACGCCGACGCAGCGCTCGATGTTCGACCGGCGCGTGCATCTCGCGCTGTCGGAGCCGCTCGGGATGCAGTAAATAAGTGGGGTCAGACTCGACTTAATTTGATTCTGGGGATAACTGGAGCCCGACCCAGTTGTCCCCAGAATCAAATTAAGTCGAGTCTGACCCCACTTATTTCTAGGCGGAGACGATCTTCTCGAGGGAGGCCGCGATCCGCGCGCGGCCTTCGGGCGTTCCCAGCGCGGCGCCATTCATCACGAACGCATCCTCGGCGCGCGCGCCCAGCGTGGTGACGCGCGCGTCGATGAGGTTGAGCTCCTGCAGGTGCAGCTCGCGTGCGAGTGCGAGCAGCAGGCCCGGGCGGTCCGCGCAGCTCACCGTGATCATCCAGCGGCCGGGGCGGCGATCCGGAGTGATCGTCACCTTCGGTTCGATCGGGAAGTGCTTCACCCAGCGTGAGACGCGTCCCGGGGAGGAAGACTCGGGCGGCCCTCCCGCGGCGATGCGCGCGACGAGGCCCGATTCGATCTTCTGCATGAGGTCGCGGTAATGCTCGCCAGTGGCGCGCGAGCGGGGCAGCACCTGGAAGCTGTCGAGCGCGAACCCGTGCGAGGTCGTGTAGATCTTCGCGGCGGCGACGTCGAACTGCATGCGCTCGAAGAAGCTGGTGATGCGCGCGAACACGCCGGGTTGGTCGGCGGCGTAGACCATCACCTGCAGGCCTTCCCCGATCGGCGACAGGCGCGCTCGCACGATCGGTGCATCCGGCGTCACGCGCGACCAGAGCGTGCGCGTGTGCCAGCCGATCTCGTTCGCCTCGAAGCGCTGGAAGTAGTGGTCGTCGAGCTGCTTCCAGAAATTCTCGTGGCGCCCCGGATCGGGCACGTACTGCTGGAAGATCCGCAGCGCCTCGTCCTTCTTGCCCGCGACCCACGAATCCGCGAAGTCGGCTTCGCCGCGAAGCACGCGGCGCGTGATCTTGAAGAGGTCCTCGAGCAGCTTGCCCTTCCACGCATTCCACACCGCGGGACTCGTGCCGCGGATGTCGGCGACGGTGAGGATGTAGATCGCGGTGAGCGTGCGTTCGTCCTTCACGAGGGTCGCGAACTGCGAGATCACTTCCGGGTCCGAGATGTCCTGCTTCTGCGCGGTGGCCGACATGACGAGGTGCTGCTCGACGAGCCACGTGACCAGATCGATGTCGGGCTTCGAGAGGCCGTGTTCCTTGCAGAACCGCGCCGCGTCGCGCATGCCGAGCGTCGAGTGATCGCCGCCGCGCCCCTTCGCGATGTCATGGAAGAGGGCGGCGAGGTAGAGGACTTCGGGCCGGGCGAACTCCTGCATGAGCTGCGACAGGAACGGGTACTCGTGGTCGAACTTCCTCCGCGCGAAGCGCCGCAGGTTCCGCAGCACCATGAGGATGTGCTCGTCCACGGTGTAGACGTGGAAGAGGTCGTGCTGCATCTGGCCCACGATGCGGCCGAACGCGGGAAGGTAGCGGCCGAGCACGCCGTAGCGGCTCATCCGGCGTAGCGTCCACGTCAGGCGGTCGGAGCGCAGGATCTCCATGAAGAGCCGGCGGTTCTCGGGCTCCTCGCGGAATGACCGGTCGATGCGCGGCAAGGCCCTGGAGAGCGCGCGCAGCGTGTTGGCGGCGAGGCCCGCGATCTTGCGATCGTCCTGCAGCTTGCGGAATGTCTCGAAGATCTTGCCGGGCGAACGCTCGAAGAGGTCTTCGTCGCGAAGGGCCAGCGTGAAATTCGCGACCTCGAAGTCCTCGTCGATCTGCGTGACCTTGCGCTCGGACGCGGGCGTCACGTGGTCGAACAGGTTCGCGAGCAGGATCTGGTTGAAGCGCCAGATCGCCTTGGCCGCGAGGTAGTAGCGGCGCATCAGCAGGTCCGAGGGCGCCATCGCGCCCTTGCCCTTCAGCTTGAGCTGGCGCGCGATCTCGATCTGGTGATCGAAGACGATGCGGTCCTCGCGCCGGCCCGCGAGGTAGTGCAAGCGGATGCGAAGGTCGGTCTGCACGCGCTCGTTGATCGTGATGCTGGCCGCTTCGCGCGGCGTGATGATGCCCGCGGCCGCGAGCTCCTTCCACGATTGCCCCAGGCCCGCCGCGCGCGCGAGCCACAGCACCATCTGCAGGTCGCGCAGCCCTCCGGGGCTCTCCTTGATGTTGGGCTCGAGGTTGTAGGCCGCATCCTGGAAGCGTTCATGGCGGCGCTTCTGCTCCTGGAACTTCGCCTCGAAGAACGCGCGCACGCTGCGCTGCTCGCGCAATCGCGTGTCGAGCGTGCGCATCAGCTCGGGATCACCCGCGATCTGGCGCGATTCGATCAGGCTCGTATCGACCGTCACGTCCTTCGCGGCTTCCTCGACGCATTCGGCGATCGTGCGCACGCTGTGGCCCGGCTCGAGGCCGCAATCCCAGAGCATGCCCACGAAGCGTTCGACCGCCGCGTCGGCCGTGCGGCCGTCGGGCAGCAGGACGAGGACATCGACGTCCGAGTGCGGAAAAAGCATGCCGCGGCCGTAGCCACCCACCCCGACGAGCGAGAGCGTGGGATCCGAGATGCATTCGGACCAGATGCGTTGCAGCAGGAGGTCAACGAAGGTGGCGTGCGCGGCGAGCAGGCGCTGCGGGTCGCCCCGGCGGAAGAATTTTTCGCGCAGCTCTTCGCGGCGCGCCTTGATCCAGCCACGCAGCTCGACCGGGGTGCTGCCCGCGCCGGTGCGCGGGGTGCGCGCCCGGGCGGGGGCGGCCGCCGAATCGCTCATGGAACCGGGGGGTGACTCAGGCGGTGATCGCCGAGCCCGTGCCGACGAAGGCCGGCGGCGGGGGCGAGCCCGCGGACACCGTGAGGACCTCGAAGCCGTCCTCGGTGACCGCGCACGTGTGCTCCCACTGCGCCGAAAGGCTGTGGTCGCGCGTGACGATGGTCCAGCCGTCGCCGAGCTGGCGGATATCGCGCTTGCCGGCGTTCACCATCGGCTCGACGGTGAAGATCATGCCCTTCTTGAGCTCCACGCCCTGGCCGGCGCGGCCGTAATGGAGCACCTGGGGCTCTTCGTGGAAGCGCTTGCCGATGCCGTGGCCGCAGAACTCGCGAACGATGCTGTAGCCCTTGCCCTCGGCGTGCTTCTGGATCGCGGCACCCACGTCGCCCAGCGTGGCGCCCGGGCGCAGCAGCGCGATGCCCTGCCACATGGCCTCGTAGGTGGTCTCGCAAAGGCGCTTGGCCTGGATGGACGGTTCGCCCACGTAGAACATGCGGCTCGTGTCCCCGTGCCAGCCGTCCTTGATCACCGTGATGTCGATGTTCACGATGTCGCCGGCCTTGAGGACCTTGTCGCCGGGGATGCCGTGGCAGACCTGGTGGTTCACCGAGGTGCAGATCGAGGCCGGGTAGGGCCGATGGCCGGGCGGGGCGTAATTGAGGGTGGCGGGCACCGTCCCCTGCACCTTGACCATGTAGTCGTGGCAGAGGGTGTCGAGCTGGAGGGTGGTGACGCCCGGCTTGACATGAGGGGTCACGAAATCGAGCACTTCGGCCGCGAGGCGGCCGGCGATGCGCATCTTCGCGAGCTCTTCGGGCGTCTTGAAAGTGATGGCCAAGGTCGTACGTTCCTGGAGGGTCTGCGAATTATACCGCCGGGGTCCCCTGCGGGAGGCAGAACTGTTTGAAAAATGGGGTGTTTTTCGGCTATAATCTTGGGCTAGCTGGGGCACGAAGGGTTGTCCTTCAAGACCGGCTAAATCCGCACCCCGCCCTAAGGCTAAGGTGCTCTGAGTTCGATCGAACGACAGGGTCGAGTTCCGGGGCTAACAGGCGGGGGAGGTACAACCTTAACCGTGAAGGAGTAGTACATGTCTGTGACCATGCGCCAGATGCTGGAGGCCGGCGTCCACTTCGGCCACCAAACGCGCTTCTGGAACCCGAAGATGGATCCGTATATCTTCGGCGCCCGCAACAAGATCCACATCATCAACCTCGAGAAGTCGCTTCCGATGTACCAGGAAGCGCTCAAGTACGTGCGTCAAGTGACCTCGAACAAGGGCAAGATCCTGTTCGTCGGCACCAAGCGCCAGGCCCGCGAGATCGTGAAGGAAGAAGCCATCCGCGCCGGCGCCCCGTACGTCGACTACCGCTGGCTCGGCGGCATGCTCACGAACTTCAAGACCGTGAAAGCGTCCATCAAGCGTCTGCAGGACATGGACCAGATGGTCGTCGACAACACGATCGAGAAGCTCTCCAAGAAGGAACAGCTCAACTTCACGCGCGAACGCGAGAAGCTCGAACGCTCGCTTGGCGGCATCAAGGACATGGGCGGCGTGCCCGATGCGCTCTTCGTGATCGACGTGGGCTTCCACAAGATCGCGGTGACGGAAGCCAAGAAGCTCGGCATTCCCATCGTCGGCGTGGTCGATACCAACAATTCGCTCGACGGCATCAACTACATCATCCCGGGCAACGACGACTCGACGCGCGCCATCCGCCTGTACGCCCGCGGCGTGGCCGATGCGATCCTCGAGGGTCGCAGCCAGGTCATCACCGAAATGGTCGCACCCGCCTCCGAAGACTTCGTCGAAGTCGAAGAGGCCGAAAAGGCTTAACGGGTCCCGTGAGGGATCCCGACAAGAAAAAGGGGCGGTCTTGCCCCTTTTTCGCATGTGAATCGGAATTGGAGAACGGCAATGGCGGAAATCACCGCAGGATTGGTCAAGGAACTGCGCGAGCTCACCGGGCTCGGCATGATGGAATGCAAGAAGGCGCTGGAAGAAGCCGGCGGTGACATCAAGAAGGCCGAGGAGCTGCTGCGCATCAAGAGCGGCGCGAAGGCGAGCAAGGCCGCCGGGCGTGTCGCGGCCGATGGCGCGATCGGTTCGTACCTGTCGCCCGATGCCAAGCTCGGCGCCCTGGTCGAGGTGAACGCCGAGACCGACTTCGTCGCGAAGAACCCGGATTTCGAAAGCTTCACCAAGGACGTGGCGAAGCTCGTGGCCGAAAAGAGCCCGGCCGATGTCGCTGCACTGTCGGCACTCTCGATTGGCGGCGAGACCGTCGAATCGCTGCGCCAGAAGCTCGTGCAGAAGATCGGCGAGAACATCAACGTGCGCCGCTTCGAGCGCATCCAGTCCAACGGCAAGGTGATCTCGTACATCCACCCGGGCGCCAAGGTCGCGGTGCTGGTGGACCTCGAGGGTGACGAGGCCGTGGCGAAGGATGTCGCGATGCACATTGCCTTCGCGAAGCCCCAGTTCTTCACGAAGGACCAGGTGAACCCTGACGTCGTCGCCGCCGAGCGCAAGGTGATCGAGGCGCGCGCGGCCGAATCCGGGAAGCCGCCGGAAATCGTCGCGAAGATGGTCGAGGGCGGCATCAACAAGTTCGTGGGCGAAATCACGCTGCTCGGCCAGCCGTTCGTGAAGGACGACAAGCAGACCGTGCAGAAGATGCTCGACGCGAACAAGGCGAAGCTCCACGGCTACCGCTACCTCGTGGTGGGCCAGGGCATCGAGAAGAAGCAGACCGACTTCGCGGCCGAAGTGGCGGCGATGTCCAAGGGAAACGGCTGAGCATGTCGACGCCGGCCTACTCGCGCGTCCTCCTCAAGCTCAGCGGCGAAGCGCTGATGGGCGACGATGCCTTCGGCATCAACCGGGCGACGGTCGAGAAGATCGTCGCGCAGGTGAAGGAGGTCGCGGAGATGGGCGTGCAGATCGCCATCGTGATCGGCGGCGGCAACATCTTCCGCGGGGTCTCGCAAGGGGCCGCCGGGATGGACCGCGCGAATGCCGACTACATGGGCATGCTGGCCACGGTCATCAACGCGATCGCCCTGGGCGACGCGATGAACCGCGGCGGCCTGATCGCGCGCGTGCAATCCGCGCTCAGCATCGAGCCCGTGGTCGAGCCCTACATCCGCGGCAAGGCCATTCGCTACCTCGAAGAAGGCAAGGTCGTGATCTTCGCGGCCGGCACCGGCAACCCGTTCTTCACGACGGACACCGCCGCCGCACTGCGCGGCCGCGAGGTCGAGGCGCAGATCGTGCTGAAGGCCACGAAGGTCGACGGCGTGTACACGGCCGACCCGATGAAGGACAAGACGGCGACGCGTTATCACAAGATCACCTTCGACGAGGCGTTCGTGAAGAACCTGAAGGTGATGGACGCGACGGCGCTGGCACTTTGCCGCGACCAGAAGCTGCCGATCAACGTCTTCTCGATCTTCAAAGAGGGCGGCCTGAAGCGCGTGATCATGGGTGAGGACGAAGGTACCTTGGTTCATAACTGAGGCGACGAGGAGGGTGGAGATGGCTGGTTCGATTGCCGAGATCAAGAAGCAGGCGACCGAGAAGATGGCGAAGTCGGTCGACACGCTCAAGCACGACCTCGCCAAGGTCCGCACGGGGCGGGCGCACGCGGGGCTGCTCGATCACCTGCGCGTGGACTACTACGGCACCGAGATGCCGATCAACCAGGTGGCCAACATCACGCTCTCGGATGCGCGCACGATCTCCGTGCAGCCCTGGGAAAAGAAGATGGTCCAGATCGTCGAGAAGGCGATCCGCGACTCCGACCTCGGCGTGAACCCCGCCACCTCCGGCGACATGATCCGCGTGCCCATGCCTGCGCTCACGGAAGAGCGCCGCAAGGAGCTCACGAAGATCGTGAAGCACGAGGGCGAGAACGCGAAGGTCGCGGTACGCAACATCCGCCGCGACGCGAACACCCACCTCAAGGCCCTGCTCAAGGAGAGCGAGGTCTCCGAGGACGAGGAGAAGCGCGCGCAGGACGAGGTCCAGAAGATGACCGACAAGTCGATCGCGGACATCGACAAGCTCGTCGGCGACAAGGAAAAGGAACTGATGGCCGTCTAAGGCCATCGCCGGACCGCCCCGATGGCCGAGTTCGAAAGCTCCACGCAGGCAGTGCCCGAAACGGGCGTGGTGCCGCGCCACGTCGCGATCATCATGGACGGCAACGGCCGCTGGGCGAAGAAGCGATTCCTGCCGCGCGTCGCCGGTCACCGCAAGGGCGTGGAAACGGTGCGCGACGTGGTCAAGTCGTGCATCAAGAGCGGCGTGGAGTACCTCACGCTCTTCGCGTTCTCCAGCGAGAACTGGCGCCGCCCGCCCGAGGAAGTCTCCTTCCTCATGCAGCTCTTCCTGCGTTCGCTCGAGAACGAGGTCGAGAAACTCCATTCGAACGGCATCCGCTTCAAGGTGATCGGCGAGATCGACGCGTTCGACCCGCGCATCGTGGAACTCATCCGCCGCGCCGAAACGCTCACGCAGGACAACCGCCGCCTCACGCTCACCGTCGCCGCGAACTATGGCGGCCGCTGGGACGTCCTCAACGCCGCCAACCGCGCGCGCCAGGACGATCCGCACGCACCCATCACGGAAGAGCGCCTCGCGCCCTACCTCTCGATGAGCTACGCGCCCGAGCCCGACCTCTTCATCCGCACAGGCGGCGAGCAGCGCGTGTCCAATTTCCTGCTGTGGCAGCTCGCCTACACCGAGTTCTATTTCACCGATGCGCTGTGGCCCGATTTCGGCGCCGAGGCGCTCGAGACGGCGTTCAACTCGTACCGGCGGCGCGAACGGCGCTTCGGCCGGACCAGCGAACAGCTCGCGGAAGACGAGCCGATGCCGCGGGTTGGCTGAGCGGCGCCCGCGATGCTGCGCACGCGCGTCATCACCGCCGTTGCCGTGCTGCCCGTCGTCCTGGGCATGCTCGCCTGGGCGCCGCACTGGCTCTGGGCCGGATTCGCCGCGCTGATCGCGCTCGTCGGCTGCTGGGAGTGGTCGCGCATGTGCGGGCTCGCCACCACCGCGCAACGCGGATTCCTCGTCTTCTCCGGCACGATCGCCGGCACGCTCGTCGCGCTCTACGTTGTCTCCCCCGGCCAGCTCTACCCGGCCGTCGCGCTGGCACTGCTGTGGCTCGCCGCGGCGTTCTGGGTAGTCGCCGTGCCGGTGTGGCTCGCGAAGAAGCTTCGCCCCGCGCCCTGGACGCTCGCGTTCGCCGGCTGGATCACGCTGTGGCCGATGTGGGTCGCGCTCGTGGATCTCCGCGATCGCGGCCGCTGGCTGCTGCTCGCCGCCGCGCTCATCGTGTGGATCGCCGACATCGCCGCGTACTTCGCGGGACGCCGCTTCGGCAAGAACAAGCTCGCACCCGCGATCAGCCCGGGCAAGACCTGGGAAGGCGTCTACGGCGCGCTCGCGGGTGTGCTCGCCTACGGCCTCGTGCTGCTCGTGTGGTCCACGGGCAGCGTCGCCCCGACCTCGTGGTGGATCGTCTTCCTCACCGCGCTCCTCGCGCTGACCGCGGCCTCGATCATCGGTGATCTCTATGAATCGTGGATCAAGCGCGGCGCGGGCGTGAAGGATTCGAGCAACCTGCTGCCGGGCCATGGCGGCGTGCTTGATCGCATCGATGCGCTTTGCTCGACGCTGCCGCTCGCCGCGTTGCTAGTGTCGTACAAGGGCGTTTGAGATCATGTCCGCAGATAAACGCCGATAAACGCAGATGAAAAAAAGACTGGCGATACTCGGCTCCACCGGCTCCATCGGCGCGAACACGCTCGATGTGGTGGCGCGCCACCCCGATCGCTACGAAGTCGTGGCACTCGCCGCCGGAAAGAACGACGCGAAGCTCCTCGCGCAGTGCGCGGAGCACAAACCGAAGTACGCAGTGCTCGCCGACGAGCAGGGCGCGGAGCGCCTGCGCGCGGCCCTGAAGGAACGCGGCCTCGACACCGAAGTGCTGCAAGGCCCCGACAAGCTCGAGCGCGTCGCGACACTTCCCGAGGTCGATGCCGTGATGGCGGCGATCGTCGGTGCGGCCGGGTTGCCCTCGACCATCGCGGCCGCGCGCGCGGGCAAGCAGGTGCTGCTCGCCAACAAGGAAGCGCTGGTCATGTCCGGCCCGCTCTTCATGCGCGCGGTGGCCGAAGGTGGGGCGACGCTGCTCCCGGTCGACAGCGAACACTCGGCGATCTTCCAATCGCTCCCGCGGGGATTCGCGTGCGGGCGCGCGGGCGAGATCGAGCGTGCCGGCGTGCGCCGCATCCTCCTCACCGCTTCCGGCGGTCCGTTCCGCACCACGCCGCCCGAGCGCCTCACGCACGTGACGCCCGAACAGGCGTGCGCGCATCCGAACTGGGTGATGGGCCGCAAGATCTCGGTCGATTCGGCCACGATGATGAACAAGGGCCTCGAAGTGATCGAGGCGCACTGGCTCTTCGCGAGCCCGCTCGCCGCCATCGAAGTCGTGATCCATCCGCAGAGCGTGATCCACTCGATGGTCGAATATCACGACGGCTCGGTCGTGGCGCAGCTGGGCGCGCCCGACATGCGCACGCCGATCGCCTGCGCGCTCGCCTGGCCCGAACGCATCGCCTCGGGTGCCGAGCCGCTCGATTTCGCCACGGTGGGCCGCCTCGATTTCGAACCGCTCGACCCGGCGCGCTTTCCCTGCGTCGGCCTCGCCGCCGAAGCCATCGCGCAAGGCGGCACGGCACCGGCGGCGCTCAACGCCGCGAACGAGATCGCGGTCGAGGCTTTCCTCAACCGCCGCCTTAAATTCACCGACATCGCCCGCGTGATCGAGAACGCACTGGCCGAAGTCGCGGTCGAAGAGCTGCACGATCTGGACCAGGTCTACGCCGCCGATCTCGAAGCACGCGCCTTTGCCACCCGTTCCATCGCCCGGCTCGCTCGCGGCGACGTTCTCGCCGCCGGACTACCCGTCAAATGACCACCGCCTTCGTCACGATCATCGCGTTCCTCGTCACCGTCGGCGTGCTCGTCGTCGTGCACGAGTACGGCCACTACCTCGCCGCACGCCTGATGGGCGTGAAGATCCTGCGGTTCTCCGTGGGCTTCGGCAAGACGCTCTGGAAGCGCGAGCTCGGACCCGATCGCACCGAGTGGGTGCTCGCGGCCATTCCGCTCGGCGGCTACGTGAAGATGCTCGACGAGCGCGAGGTGGACGTGCCCGCGCACGAGATTCCCCGCGCCTTCAACCAGAAGAGCGTCGCGGCACGGATCTTCATCGTCCTCGCCGGCCCCGCGGCCAATTTCCTGCTGGCGTTCGTCCTCTACTGGGCGCTGTTCATCGCCGGCATGCCGGGCATCAAGCCCGTGCTCGGCGATGCCCTGCCCAACACGGCGGCGGCCCAGGCGGGCTTCAAGAGCGGCGACACGGTTCGCGCCATCGGCGACGAGCCCGTGTACACGTGGATCGACGTGCGCTGGTACCTGCTCAAGGAAGCGGTGCGCCGCGGCACGGTGACGGTCCAGGTCGAAGGCCCGGACGGCAGCTCGCGCGGCGTGCGCAGCCTCGACCTGGGCGGCCTCACCGCCGACGACCTCGACCAGGATTTCCTCGTGAAGCTCGGCCTTCGCCCCTACCAGCCGCAGGTGAGCGCGACGATCGGCCGCGTGGTGAAGGGCGGCGCGGCGGAGCGCGCGGGGCTGCGCGAAGGCGACCGCATCGTCGGCATCGACGGCCGCAAGGTCGATACGTGGATCGCGTTCACCACCGAAGTCCGCGCCAGCGCGGGCAAGACGCTGCGGCTCGAGGTCGAGCGCGGCGCGCATCGCTTCGAGCTCACCGCCGTGCCCGAGGCCGTGGGCGAGGGCGCGGCACGCGCCGGTCGCCTGGGCGTCGAAGCGGGCCCGGAGCTCAAGCGCGAGTACGACCGCATGACCACGACCGTGCGCTATGGGCCGGTGGAATCGGCCACGCGCGCCGTCGCGAAGGTGTGGGATCTCTCCGTTTTCAGCCTGAAGATGCTCGGCCGCATGATCGTGGGCGACGTCTCGTGGAAAAACCTCTCGGGTCCGATCACGATCGCCGACTATGCGGGCCAATCGGCGCAACTGGGCTGGATCTCGTTCCTGGGCTTCCTCGCCCTCGTGAGCGTGAGCCTCGGCGTCCTCAACCTCCTGCCCATTCCGCTGCTGGATGGGGGGCACCTGGTGTATTATTTGGCCGAAATCGCGAAGGGCAGCCCCGTCTCCGAGCGCACCATGGAAATCGGGCAGCGCGTAGGCATCGCGGTCCTCCTGGGCCTCACATTCTTCGCCTTCTACAACGACCTGAACCGACTGTTCTTCGGCTGAACCCCTTGATGCTTCCCCGGCTCTTCCAGTCCCTCGCGTTCTTTGCCGGGATGCTCGCAGCAGCGCTGCCGGCGCAGGCCGTGCAGCCGTTCACGATCCGCGACATCCGCGTCGAAGGCGTGCAGCGCACCGAAGCGGGCACGGTCTTCACGTACCTGCCGCTCAAGGTCGGTGACCGCATCGACGACGAAAAGTCCGCGCGTGCGATCAAGGCGCTCTATGCAACCGGTTTCTACTCCGACGTTCGCCTCGAAGCCGACGGCGATGTCCTCATCGTCTTCGTGCAGGAGCGGCCCGCGATCGCGCAGATCGACATCGAGGGCGCGAAGGAATTCACGAAGGACAACCTCAAGGACGGCCTGAAGCAGGCGGGCATCGCCGAGGCGAAGATCTACGACAAGTCGCTGCTCGACCGCGCCGAGAAGGAAATCAAGCGCCAGTACACGAGCCGCGGCTACTACGGCGCGAAGGTGACCACGACCGTCACGCCGCTCGAACGCAACCGCGTGTCGCTGCGGTTCGACATCGAGGAAGGCGACGTCACCAAGATCGCCGACATCAACATCATCGGCGCGAAGGATTTCAGCGAGCGCGAGCTCCTGCGCACGATGAAGCTCACCACGCCCGGCTGGCTCACGTGGTGGACGAAGGACGACCAGTATTCCAAGCAGCAGCTCACGGCCGATCTCGAGTCGCTGCGCTCGCACTACCTCAACAAGGGCTACCTCGAGTTCAACATCGAGTCGACCCAGGTCTCGATCACGCCCGATCGCGAGAAGATCTACATCACGATCGTGATTACCGAAGGTCCGGTCTACCGCCTGGGCGACATCAAGCTCGCCGGCGACCTCATCGTGAAGGAAGAAGAGCTCCGCGCACTCCTGCTCGCCAAGCCGGGCGACACCTTCTCGCGCGAGAAAATCGTCGATTCGAGCAAGCGAATCACCGACCGCCTCGGCAATGACGGCTACTCGTTCGCGAACGTGAACCCGGTGCCCGAAGTCGATCGCGAGAAGCGCCTGGCGGTGTTCACGTTCTTCGTCGATCCGGGCCGGCGCGTGTATGTGCGCCGCGTGAACGTCGCGGGCAACCAGAAGACGCAGGACGAGGTCGTGCGCCGCGAGATGCGCCAGCTCGAAAGCTCGTGGTATTCGCTCGAGAAGATCTCGCGCTCCAAGGAGCGGCTGCAGCGCACCGGCTACTTCCAGGAAGTGAACATCGAGACCCCGGCCGTTCCGGGCACGAGCGACCAGGTGGACGTGAACGTCAACGTCACCGAGCGCAACACCGGCCAGTTCACCTTCGGCCTGGGCTACTCCGGCGCCGAAGGCGTGACGCTGCAGGCCTCGGTGTCGCAGTCGAACATCCTGGGCACGGGCAACCTGCTCGCCTTCCAGGTGAACAACGGCGAAGTGAACAAGGTCTACTCGTTCACGTACATGAACCCGTACTGGACGGCCGACGGCGTGGCGCGCGGCTTCGACTTCTTCCGCCGCGACGTGAACACCCAGAGCCTCTCGGTCGCGGACTACCGCACCTATTCGACCGGCGCGGGCATGCGCTTCGGCGTCCCGATCTCCGAGTACGACGGCTTCCAGCTGGGCTTCACGTACGAAATCACGAAGCTCGCGATCGACGCGTTCAGCCCGATCCGCTACCAGCAGTTCGTGAACGAGTTCGGCGAGAAGTCGGACACGTTCCGCACCAACTTCGCCTTCGCGCGCGACACCCGAGACAGCCTGATCTGGCCCACGCGCGGCACGTACAACGAATTCGCCCTCGAAGTCGGCCTGCCGCCCGCGGACCTCACGTACTACCGCGCGACCTTCCAGACCCAGTACCTGTGGACGCCCGAGCGCTTCCCCTGGCTCACGTTCTTCGCCAACGCCGAATTCGGCCTGGCCGACGGGTACAAGGACAAGCCGTTGCCGTTCTTCAAGAACTTCTACGCCGGCGGCACGGGCAGCATCCGCGGCTTCGAGTCGGCGAGCCTGGGCCCCAAGGACATCAACGGCGACAACCTCGGCGGCGACCGGCGCTTCGTGGCGAACTTCGAAGTGCTCTTCCCGATGCCGGGCAACAAGGAAAAGAATGTTCGCCTGGGGGCCTTCATGGACATGGGCAACGTCTGGGGTCCGGGCGAAAAGATCAGGACCCAGGACCTGCGGGCATCGGTCGGCGCGGCGGTGGCATGGGATTCGCCCATGGGCCCGCTGCGGTTCTCGCTGGGCTACCCGATCAAGAAGCAGGAAGGGGACCTGACGGAAAGGTTCCAGTTCCAGCTGGGCAAGATATTCTAGGGGCCATGGACGCCCCCGGACTGCGAGGCACGTGATGAGACTGGCGATCCTGTGGATGGCGGCGCTCCTGGCGCTGCCGGTGGTCGCGGTGGAGATGAAGATCGGTTTCGTGAACACCGAGCGCGTGTTCCGCGAGGCCACGCCCGCCAAGCGCGCGCAGCAGAAGCTCGAGCGCGAATTCGCCGCACGCAACGCCGAGCTCTCCAAGATAGAAAAGCAGGGCCGGGACCTCCAGACGGAGCTCGAGCGCGAGACCGTGACGCTCTCCGAGAGCGCGCGCCGCGAGAAGGAACGCACCCTCGCCGACATCAGCCGCAACTTCCAGCGCATGCAGCGCGAGATCCGCGAGGACCTCAACCTGCGCCGCAACGAGGAGCTCGCGAGCGTCCAGGAACGCGCCACGCGCGTGATCAACCAGATCGCCGAGCAGGAAAAGTTCGACCTTGTCGTGCAGGAGGCCGTGTTCGCGAGCACCCGCATCGACATCACCGACAAAGTCATCCGGGCGCTCTCGGACAAGTGATCCGCCTTGGCCGCGCCGCCCTCCCTCAGCCTTCGCGACATCGTCGCGCGCCTCGGCGGTGAAGCCGTCGGCGAGGCCGCCGCGCCCCTGACGGGCGTGGCCACGCTCGAATCCGCCGGTCCCTCGCAGATCGCATTTCTCGCGAACCTGCGCTATCGCAGCCAGCTTGCCGCCACGAAGGCCGGTGCCGTGATCCTCGGCCCGGACGAGCGCGAAGCGACCAGCCTTCCGCGCATCGTCACGCCCAATCCGTACGCCTACTACGCCCGCACCGTCGCGCTCTTCAACCCTGCGCCGGCGGTCGTTCCCGGCATCCATCCCACCGCGCAGATCGACGCTTCCGCGCGCGTGGCGAAAAGCGCGGAGGTTGGCGCCTTCGTCGTGATCGGTCGCGGCGCGAAGGTCGGCGAGCGTGCGGTCATCGGCGCCGGCTGCATCCTCGGCGAGGACGTGACCGTGGGCGAAGACACACGCCTGCATCCGCGCGTGACGATCTACGAAGGCTGCAGCCTCGGCGCGCGCGGCATCGTGCATTCGGGCGTGGTGATCGGTGCCGATGGGTTCGGCATGGCGCCCGACGCGGGCCGCTGGGTGAAGATTCCGCAGGTGGGCGCGGTGCGCATCGGCGACGACGTCGAAGTCGGCGCCAACACCACGATCGACCGCGGCGCGCTCGACGACACGGTGATCGAAGAGGGCGTGAAGCTCGACAACCAGATCCAGGTCGGCCACAACTGCGTGATCGGCGCGCATACGGTGATCGCGGGCTGCGTCGGGATCGCGGGCAGCGTGCGCATCGGCAAGCGCTGCCTCATCGGCGGCAAGGCGGGCATCACGGGCCACCTGCAGATCTGCGACGGCGTGACGGTGTCGGCGATGACGCTCATCACGAAGTCGATCACCAAGCCCGGCGTCTACACGTCGGTTGCGCCGTTCATGCCACACGCAGACTGGTTGAAGTACGCCGCGCGCATTCGCCACGGCGCAAGGGGGGAGAGTGACCGTGAGCACGATGACCATTGAGGAGATCAAGCAGTATCTCCCGCACCGATATCCGTTCCTGCTGATCGACCGCGTCACCGAGATGGATCCCGGGAAGCGCATCGTCGCGGTGAAGAACGTGACGATGAACGAGCCCTTCTTCCAGGGGCACTTTCCCCACTACGCGGTGATGCCCGGCGTATTGATCATCGAGGCGATGGCCCAGGCCGCGGCCGTGCTCTCGCTCAAGTCCGCCGGCATCAAGAACGACGGCAAGAACGTCTACTACTTCGTCGGCATCGACGGCGCGCGCTTCAAGAAGCCCGTGGTCCCCGGCGACACGCTGATGATCGAAGTCGAGCAGGTGCGCGAATCGCGCGGCATGGTGAAGTTCAAGGCGGTCGCGAAGGTCGAAGGGCAGGTGGCTTCGGAAGCGGAGCTGCTTTGCGCGCTGAGGAGCCTGGAGTAACGAACGTAACTGTCATCCTGAGGGTCGCAGACCCGAAGGACCTGCTTGAGTGTTTTAATTGTTAAACCCCTCAAGCAGGTCCTTCGTCGCTTCGCTCCTCAGGATGACATTGCGATATTGATGACACCGTTCTAGATGACACCGTTCTAGATGACACCGTTCTAGATGACACCGTTCTAATGGCCACCATCCACCCCACCGCCATCGTTCACCCCAAGGCGCGCCTTGGAAAAGACGTTTCCATCGGCCCGTACTCGGTCGTCGATTGCGACGTGGAGGTCGGCGACCGCACGGCGATCGGCGCGCACACGGTGATCACCGGCCACACGACGATCGGCCGCGAGAACAAGATCTTCCATTTCTGCTCGATCGGCGAAGCCAACCAGGACAAGAAGTACGCGGGCGAGCCCACGCGCCTGGAGATCGGCGACCGCAACACGATTCGCGAGTACTGCTCGCTCAACCGCGGCACGACGCAGGACACGGGCGTCACGCGCATCGGCAGCGACAACTGGATCATGGCCTACTGCCACGTCGCGCACGATTGCGTCGTGGGCAACCACACGACCTTCGCCAACCACGCCACGCTCGCGGGCCACGTGCACGTGGGCGACTGGACCGTGCTCGGCGGCTTCACCGGCGTGCACCAGTTCGTGAAGATCGGCGCTCACGTCATGACGGGTGTCTCGAGTGTGGTGCTCCTGGACATCCCGACATACGTGATGGTGGGCGGCAACCCGCTGGCACCCTACGGCATCAACGCCGAGGGCCTCAAGCGCCGCGGCTTCTCGCCGACCGCGCTCTCCGCGTTGAAGCAGGCGTACAAGACGCTCTACAAGTCCGGCCTCACGTTCGCCGAAGCGCGCGCCGAGCTCGAGAAGCAGGCCGCGGTCGCCCCCGAGGTCCGGGTGCTGGTCGACTTCCTCGGGACCGCCACGCGCGGCATCGTGCGCTAAGGCCCATCGAACAATGACTCGCGTCGCGATCGTCGCAGGCGAAGCTTCCGGCGACCTCCTCGGCGCTGCGCTCATCCGCGCGGTTCGTTCTCGCAATCCGGACGTCCAGTTCTACGGCATCTGCGGCCCGAAGATGATGGCCGAGGGCGCGACCACGCTTTTCCCGATGGAGAAGCTTGCCGTGCGCGGCTACGTGGAAGTACTCAAGCATTTCCGCGAGATCCACGGCATTCGTTCGCAGCTCGCACGGCGCCTGCTCGCCGACAAGCCCGACCTCTTCATCGGCGTCGACGCGCCCGACTTCAACCTGGCGCTCGAGGCGAAGCTCAAGGCCGCGGGCACGCGCACCGTGCATTTCGTGAGCCCGTCGATCTGGGCGTGGCGGGCGAACCGCATCCACGGCATCAAGCGCGCGGTCGACCGCATGCTCGCGATCTTCCCGTTCGAGGAAGCGATCTACGAGAAGGCGGGCATTCCGGTGAGCTACGTGGGCCATCCGCTGGCCGATACGATGCCGGTGAACCCGGATCGCACCGAAGCGCGCGCGCAGTTGCGCCTTCCGTCCTTCGCAGTGCCGGTCGCGTTGCTGCCGGGCAGCCGCATGAGCGAGCTCGAGGCACATGCGGACCTCGTGATCGACACCGCGAGCAAGCTCGCCGAGACGCGGCCCGACGTGCGCTTCTTCGTGCCGCTCGCCACGCGCGAGACGCGCGACTATTTCGAGACGCGCCTGCACATCAAGGGCGCGCAGGAGCTCCCGCTCACGATCCTCTTCGGCCACGCGCGCCTGGCACTCACCGCCGCCGATGTCGCGCTTGTCGCGAGCGGCACCGCCACGCTCGAAGCCGCGCTCGCAGGCTGCCCGATGGTCATCACCTATCGCATGCCCAAGCTCACCTACTGGCTGATGAAACGCAAAGCCCTGTTGCCTTACGTGGGCCTGCCCAACATCCTCGCCGGCGAATTCCTCGTCCCCGAGCTGCTGCAGGACGACGCGACGCCCGTGAACCTCGCGCAAGCGCTGGGCAACTGGCTCGACCACAAGGACGCGCGCGAGAAGCTGCGCGATCGCTTCGCGGACATGCACCGCAGCCTCGCGCAGGGCCACGACGAACGCCTCGCGCTCGCGCTGCAACCCTACCTGTGAGCGCGTGCCTGCGCCTTTGCGGTGTCGACGAAGCGGGCCGCGGCCCGTTGGCGGGCAGCGTGTACGCGGCGGCGGTCATCCTCGATCCGGATCACCCCATCGACGGCGTGGCCGATTCCAAGACGCTCACCGCGGAAGTACGCGAGGAGCTGGCGGTGGAAATCCGCGCGCACGCCATCGCCTGGGCGATCGCTTCGGCGAGCGTCGAGGAAATCGACCGCATCAACATCCTCCAGGCCACGCTCGCCGCGATGCGCCGTGCGGTCGAGGCGCTGCCCTTCGCACCCGATGAGGTGTGCTTCGACGGCCTCTACCATCCGCCGCTCGCGATGACCTGCCGCGCGATCGTGAAGGGCGACAGCCTCGTGCCCGCGATCTCCGCCGCCTCGATCCTCGCGAAGACCGCGCGCGACGCGGAGATGCGCCAGCTCGAGGACCGCTTCCCCGGCTACGGCTTCGCGAAGCACAAGGGCTATTGCACGCCCGAGCACATGCTCGCCATTGCGATGCTCGGTCCCTGCGAGATCCATCGCCGCAGCTTCGACCCGGTGCGCACCTTGCTGCAGCAGGCGAGCCTCCCGTTCTGATGAAGGCCATCACCTCGCGCGACAACGCCGGCTACAAGGCGATGGCGAAGCTCGTCGCCAGCACCGCGGAACGCAAGCGCCGCGCGCTTTCGGTGCTCGAGGGCGCGCACCTCGTTGCCGCGTTCCTCGATTCGGGCCGCGAGCTCGACTCGCTGATGGTGAGCCGTTCGGCGCTCGAACGCGCCGAGGTCGCCGCGCTCGCCGACCGCGCGCACCCGGCCGCCGTCACGGTGATTTCGGACGCGCTCTTTGACGCGCTCTCGACGCTCGACTCGGCCACGGGCGTGATTGCCGCCGCACCCACGCCCGAAGGCGTGGCGGTCCCTGCGAATGCAAGCCTCGTCGTGCTGCTCGAGGACGTGCAGGATCCGGGCAACGTCGGCACGCTTTTGCGCAGTGCCGCGGCCGTCGGCGCGGGCCACGTGATGCTCTCGAAGACCTGCGCCTTCGCCTGGTCGCTCAAGGTGATCCGCGCGGGCGTGGGGGCGCACTTCGCGCTCAACATCGTCGAGGACGCGGACCTCGCGGCCTGGCTCGCGGCGTTTCGCGGCAAGTCGGTGGCACTCGCGGGCGGCGCGAAGGAATCGATCTACGACCTGGACCTCACAGGCCCCCTCGCGATCATCGTCGGCAACGAAGGCGCGGGCGTGAGCGAATCGCTGATGCGCGCCGCCACGAAGCGCGCTCGCATTCCGATGCCGGGACGCATGGAATCGCTCAACGCCGGAGTCGCGGGTTCGGTTGCCCTCTTCGAGGCGCTGAGGCAAAGGCAATCATCCGCAGATAAACGCGGATAAACGCAGATGAAAGGCGATGGAAGAATGGAGCTCATCGATTCTGCGTTCGGCTTCGAGTCATCCATGTACCATTTGCCCGTCGTTGCCCTTATCTGCGTTTATCCGCGTTTATCTGCGGATCCAACGCCTTAACAAGTAACAAACGAGTCGGAGACCACCTCGATGAAAACTCCAGAAGCCGCTGCACCGCCACGCCAGTACAAGTACTTCGAGTTCGTGATGGTGGCGTTCGTCACCATCCTCGTCTGCTCCAACCTGATCGGCCCGGCGAAGGCCTCGCAGCTCGACCTGCCATTGGTCGGCGTGATCACGTTCGGCGCGGGCGTGCTGTTCTTCCCGATCTCGTACGTGTTCGGCGACATCCTCACCGAGGTGTACGGCTACAAGCGCTCGCGCCGCGTCATCTGGGCGGGCTTCGCCGCGCTCGCGTTCGCGTCGTTCATGGCCTGGGTGGTGGTCTCGCTGCCGCCCGCGCCGTTCTGGAAGAACCAGGCGGCCTACGAGGTGGCCTTCGGCAACGCCTGGCGCGTCGCACTCGCCTCGATGTTTGCCTACATGTGCGGGGAGTTCGTGAACTCGTTCACGCTCGCGAAGATGAAGATCCTCACCGCGGGCAAGTGGCTCTGGTCACGCACCATCGGCTCGACGATCGTCGGCGAGGCGGTGGATTCGGCGCTGTTCTATCCGCTCGCCTTCTGGGGCACCGGCATCATTCCCGACGACAAGCTGCCGCTGGTGATGGCGTCGCAGTTCGTCACGAAAGTGGCCGTCGAGGTCGTCTTCACGCCCGCGACCTACGCCATCGTGAAGTTCCTGAAGCGCGCCGAGGGCGAGGACTACTACGACCGCGAGACCAACTTCACGCCGTTCTCGCTGAAGGTGTGATCAGCGGATGACGACCTTGCCCTCGACGACCTTCACCTGGTCGCCTTCGCGGATGTTGTCGGCCTCGGCCTGGATCACGACGCGAAAGCGGCCGTCGTCCAGGCGCACGATGATCTCGTAGCTCACGACCGGCGGCTTCTCGTTCTCCTGCGCGTCGTTGGAGGAGCCCACCGTGGGCTTGCCCGCTCCCTTGCCCAGCGGAATCGTCGCGACGAATCCCGAGGGCTTGGACTTGTCCACCTCCGTGGGGCGCGTTTCCTTCTCGACGCGCTTCACGCTGCGCACCACGCCGCATTCGGCGCACTTCACCAGCACGGACGACTCGGGCGGCTTGTCGGAAGGGCTCTGTGCCCAGGCGAGCGGGGCGGCGAGCAGCAGGCAGGTGGCAATTCGTCTCATGATCCTTCTCCCAAGCTTCGTATGATGGTTTTGTCGCCATTCTAGCCTTGCGGCGCGACAGTCACCGGTCCTTCGAGCGCGCTCAGGCAAAATGGCACCGTGCACCCCTCAGATGACAGGATCCGGACCGTGAAATCGCCCTCCGCCGCCCGGCGCGTCGCCGCGCTGGCACTGCTTGCCCTGTGCGCCGCAACCGCGCTCGCGCAAACCCCTCCGCCCGCCCGTCCGAAGATCGGCCTCGTGCTCGGTGGAGGCGGCGCCCGCGGCTCCGCGCACATGGGCATCCTCGAGGTGCTCGAGGAGAACCGCATCGTGGTCGATTGCGTCGCCGGCACCAGCATGGGGGCGCTCGTGGCGGGCGCGTACGTGGCCGGTGTTGCGCCTGCCGAGATGAAGGAGCTCATCCGCAAGACCGACTGGGCCGCGATCTTCGACGACAGCGCCGGGCGCGACCTCGTGAACCTGCGCAGGAAGCAGCTCGACGACCGCTTCTTCTCGGGACTGGAATTCGGCGTGGGCAAGGACGGCATGCGCTACCGCGAAGGCGCGATCGCCGGCGAGAAGATCAAGCTCTTCTTCAACCAGCTCGTCCGCGTGGATCTGGGCGAGCGCTCCATCGAAGAGCTGCCGCTGCCGCTCACGCTGATCGCGACCGACATCGGCACGGGCGAGCGCGTGGCGATTCGCTCCGGGAACCTCACCTCGGCCATGCGCGCGAGCATGTCGGTGCCCGGTGCGCTGGCCCCCGTGACGCGCGAAGGCCGCAAGCTCGTCGACGGCGGGCTCGTGGACAACGTACCCATCGGCGAAGTACGCGAGCGCTGCAACGCCGACGTAGTGATCGCCGTGAACGTGGGCTCGCCGATGATGAAGCCCGACGAAGTGACCGGCGTGCTGAGCGTGGTGGGGCAGATGGTGAACCTGCTCGCCGAGCAGAACGTCGCCCGTTCGCTCGAGCTGCTGCGCCCGCAGGACATCTACATCCGTCCCGAGCTCGGCGACCTCACGGCCGCGGACTTCGGCCGCCAGATGGAAGGTGCGGAGATGGGGCGCAAGGCCGCCCTGCAGGTCATCGACCGCCTGAAGAAACTTTCCTCGCCGCCGCACGTGTATCGCGATTGGCGCGCGAGCGTGCGCTTCACGGCGCCGGCGCAGTCGCCGACGATCGACGAAGTCCAGATCGGCGACACGCGCTTCGTGAACCCGGATTCCATCAAGGCGGGTGTGCGCTCGGAAGTCGGCAAGCCGCTCGATGCGAAGGCGCTTGCCCATGACCTCGTGTGGGTCTACAGCCAGGGCGACTTGCAGGGCCTCGACTACTCCGTAGCGCGCGAGCGCGACAAGACGATCCTGCGCATCACGCCCGTGGAGAAACCGTGGGGTCCGGACTACGTGCGCTTCGGCCTCAACTTCGCCTCCGACTTCGAGAGCGAGGCCGACTACAACATCCGCGCCCTCTACCGTCAGACCTGGCTCAACAAGCTGGGCGGCGAGTGGCTCGTGGGCGCGCAGCTGGGCAGCGAGCAGCTCCTGGCCACCGAGCTGTACCAGCCGCTCGACTACCGGCAGCTCACGTTCGTGCGGCCCTACGTGAGCACGCAGATGTCCAAGTTCGGCCTCTACCTCGACGGCGATCGCGTGGCCGAATACCGGACCCGCGAATCGCACATCGGTCTGGACGCCGGGGTGAACCTGGGCATCTACGGGCAGGCGAAGGCGGGCTACATCTGGCGCAAGGGGAAGTCGAAGCTCGACACGGGCCTCTCGATCTTCCCGAACGTGGGCGAGGACGTGAGCGGCATCATGGCGAGCGTCAATCTCGACACGCAGGACCAGGCGTTCTTCCCGACGCGCGGCTATCGCGCCACGCTCGATTACTTCAACGCGCGCAAGACGGCCGTGAACGGCGTCGAGGACGACGACTTCAAGCCCTACTGGCGCACCGAGGGCGGCGGGGAGATTGCCCTCAGCAAGGGCGACTTCACGCTCGTCGCCGCGGCCCAGGCCGGCAAGGTCTCTTCCTCCGACGTTCCGTTGAGCGACATCTTCACGCTGGGCGGGCCGCGCCGTCTCTCGGGGTTCGCCAACGGCCAGATCCTGGGCTCGGAGTACACCTACGGACGCCTCGAAGGACAGTGGCGCCTCACCAAGCCGATGCCGCTGATCGGCCTCAACCTGATCGCCGGCGCGATGATCGAAGCGGGGCGGATGAAGGATCCGATCAACGAGCCGAACCTGAAGGGCTGGCAGAACTCGTTCGGCGCATACATCGCGGCCAATACATTCTTCGGTCCGGTGTACCTCGGTTACGGCGACTCCACCAACGGCAAGAGCCGGATCTACCTGTTCATCGGAACGCCGTAAAAAATAAGTGGGGTCAGACTCGACTTAATTTAATTCTGTGGATAACTGGGGTCAGGCTCCAGTTATCCACAGAATTAAATTAAGTCGAGTCTGACCCCACTTATTTCCCGCAGGACCAGCACAGCTCGAACGAGCCGGGGTTCTCCTCGCCGCACGCGTCGCAATTCCACGGCGATGCGTTGGCGTTCAGCTTGAGGTAATCGTCGATCATCAGGCGCGCGCGCTCGGCGTGCCCGGGGTCCTCGACCCAGAGCTGCGGCGTGGCCTGGTCGGGCGGCAGTTCCCCGGCGATGCTCGAGGCGTTCGCGTTGAGGATGCGCGCGCGAATCCCGCCGACCGCGAGGCGGTCGGCGAGAAGCTGCGCTTCGGGAAGGTTTGCGGCGGAGAAGACGCGCTTCAGAAGCGAATCGCGACCGAGGCGGTGAAGCCTTCCTCGGACTGGCCTTCGCGCTTCGCGACGTTGTAGTACGCGATGCCCAGCGCGCCCCAGGAGAACTGGCCCGTCACGCCTACGTTGCTCGTGATGAAGCTCGTGTCCGGCTGGTAGCCCGGCAGGTCGTAGCCGTTGTTCGTGGCCATCGAGACCGGCGTCGCGCTCATGAAGCGCTCGTCGTCACGGCGTTCCTTGTCGACCGTCACGCGCACCCACGGCGTCCAGCGGCCGAGGGTGATCGAGGCGCGGCCACCGGCGCTCCACACCTCGGAGCGGCGCTTGAACGCGCCGTAGCGCAGGTTGGCCGAGCCCGCGCCGGTTTCCTCGAAGCCGTTCATGTCGACGTTCTGGATCATCACGCTCGCGACCGGGCCGATCGAGAACTTGTCGAGCTGGAAGTCGTAGCCACCGCCGACGTAGGCCGACGTGTTGGTTCCTTCGGTGCTGGCCGTCGTCGTGCGCACGACGTTGCCGATGTTGAACTGGCGGCGAATGTCGTTCCATTCGATGTCGCCGTACGTGAGCGCGGCATCGAAGAACAGGCCGTCGAGGCGCACGCCGCCGAGGACCGAGATCGCGTTCTCGCGCGTGCGGTAGTTGCCGGCGCTGTTGCCGAAGCTCGCCTTCGCTTCGTTGCGGCCGGCGGCGAGGCCGAGGGTCAGCGTCTCCGAGGCGCGAACCGTCACGCCACCGGTGACGGCACGCACGTCGTTGCCCACACCCACGACGCCGCGGCTGGGATCGATGTCGTATTCGCCATCGACCGCTGAACCGAAGATCGTCCACTGGCCCTGAGCTGCCGCCTGGCCGGTGGTGATGCCGTCGCGCAGCGAGCGGACATGCGCGTTACGCGCACCGAGTGCCGATTCGGGCAGCAGCGTCATCTGCACCGGGCCGTTCAGCAGCGACTTCACGAAGTCAGCGGTGATGCGGTGCGAGGCGGTGGTCGGGTGGACGCCGTCGGCAAAGACGTACGTCTGGTCGGCGTTGGGCGCGACCAGGTTGGCGCCCGAGCAGAACTGCGAGCTCGGCGTGGTGGCGAACGGCGGGAACGGCGCGCAGGCCACACCCGTCGTGTTCGTGAACCCGTAGGCCGTGGGGTTCGCCATGATCTCGGTGATCAGCGCGAACGTATCGACCGGGATCACGCGCAGGCCCGTGGCCTGCAGGCCCGCGAGGCCGGCGAAGAGCGCGGTGTTGAAGCCCGCGGAGAGCGCGGTCACCTGGCCCTGGACCACGGGACCGGCGCCTGCGAACTGCGGCGTGGCGCCGATGTTGGGCAGGTTGAACACCATGATGTAGCGGGCACCGGCCGCGCGCAGGCGCGCGATCTGGCCCGCCTCGGCCGCAGCGGCGGCCTGGATGTTCGCGGAGAGTTGGTCGGCGGTGATCGCGCCGGCCTGCAGTGCCGCCAGGTTCTGGAAGATGTCGTTGGCACCCGCCCAGACGGTGTAGAGCGCGTTCGGGTCGGCGGCGCCGCCCGACGCAGCGAGGAATTCGGTGACCTGCGTGCTCACCGGGCGCTGGGCGCCGCCGGTGGGCGTGCTGGCCGAAGGCAGTGCGACGCGCGCGCCGCCTTGCGCATAGACCGTTCCGCCCGCGACGTTGCTGGGCAGCGCGCCCACGCCGTATTGCTGCGCGATCAGCTCCGCCCAGATCGGGCCGGGGTTGGTCGTGAAGCGGCCGAGGGTCGACACGAGGGCCGAGGGGACGCCGATCGAGGTGAGGAAGGGCCGGTAGTAACCCGTATCCGAGAGGCTGTCGCCGAAGACGTACACGTTGCTGAACTGCTGGGCCTGCGCGGTGGTCGCGCCGACGCCGGCGAAAAGCGAAAGCAGAAGGGCGGGGAGAACGCGGTTCTTCTTCGTCATTTGGAACTCCTAGAGAGGGCGGTGGAATCGGGACTCAGGGGGTCCCTGTTGGCGGCTATTCTGTCACAGGCTAGCTCGCGTCGCTTCCCCCCCGCGCCCTCCGCCATCGATGGGTGTGGGTCGAACCGGGGGACCTTGCTTCGTCGGGGAGAGGATCGATCTCGCTACTTCATATGTCGCTCGAGATTCCTCGCGCACCGCCGTTCTGCAGCAATAGGTGACACCCCCTCTCGACCCACACCCATCGCTGTCGAAGGTCGCGGGCGGTTTGTGGCATCACCGCTCCGGTGAGCCCCGTAGATAATTTGACGAGGCAGGCGGTGGCTGATGCCGCCCTCGTCGATGAATGACGGTCGCCATGACTGGCACGCACTCCCAACATTCGATCAGCGCCGCCCCGATGCTGGAGACACCCCGATGGTTCCGGCGCTGAGCCATCGACGAAGGGTTGATCACGAGAGGCCCCCCACCGCTCGCTGCAGGATCGCCGATGCGCCAGGAATTTCGAGCGCAAGTTTGGGTAGCGAGATCGGCGGCATTTGATGGAAAGGTTGGGGCCGGGTCGGGATCAACCCTTCGGCGATGGCCCAACTGTCCCCGGTGCTGCCCTAGTACACGCGACGGACGAGGTGGGCCTCGTGGAGCATGTGGGTCGCGATTTCCTCGATCGACTTGGTCGTGGAGTCGAGGAAGGGAATGCCGGTCTGCCGCATGAGCTTCTCGGCCGCGGCGACTTCGTAGCGGCAGTTGTCGAGCGCGGCATAGGTGGAGTCGGGGCGGCGCTCCTTGCGGATCTGGTGCAGGCGATCGGGCGTGATCGACAGGCCCCACACCTTTGCCTTGTGCGGCAGGAGCGAGGGCGGAATGCGGTTGGCTTCCAGGTCCTCGGGGATGAGCGGGTAGTTGGCGGCCTTGATGCCGAACTGCATCGCCATGTAGAGGCAGGTGGGGGTCTTTCCGCTACGCGAGACACCGACCAGGATGATGTCGGCCTCGTCGAGGGCGCGGTGGGTGACGCCGTCGTCGTGCGAGAGCGTGTAGTTGATCGCCTCGATCCGGTGGTTGTAGTCCTTCACGTTGCCCGCGGAGTGGCTCTTGCCGAGGAGATGCAGCGACTTCTGGCCGAGCTCGGATTCGAGCGGGACGATGAAGCGCTCGAAGACGTCGAGCACCAGCCCGTTGGCCTTGTTGATCTCGGCGCGCACCGCGTCGTCCACGATGGAGCTGAACACGAGGGGCCGCTGGCCGGTATCGATGTGCGCCTGGTTCACCTCGGCGAGGGCTTCGCGCGCCTTGTCCACCGTGTCGATGAAGGGCAGCGTGATGCGCTGGAACTCGACGATGTCGAACTGCGTGATGAGCGAGGAGCCGAGCGCTTCGACCGTGAGGCCGGTGCGGTCGGAGATGAAGTAGACGCGGCGCTTGTGGGGCATGCGATCGGCGGGGAAGGAGGATGATGCGGCGCAGCAATGGTGCTGTCGCTCCGCTATAATTGCAAGCCTCGAAGAAGCCGGACTTTCCCCTCGAAAATGCCCGCCCGCCGCGTCCTCCCGCTCGAATCGCTCCGCATGACCGACGTGGCTTCCGTCGGCGGCAAGAACTCCTCGCTGGGCGAGCTCATCAGCCAGCTTTCGGCCGCCGGTGTCCGCGTTCCCGGGGGCTTCGCCACCACCGCCGACGCCTTCACCGAGTTCGTCGCGCACAACAAGATCCAGGGCACGATCGAAGCGGCGCTCGCCGGCCTCGACGTGAACGATGTCGAGGCGCTCGCCCGCGCCGGCGCGAAGATCCGCGCGGCCGTGGAAGGCGCTTCCTTCCCGCCCGCGCTCGAGAAGGAAATCTCGGACGAATACGCGCGCATCTCCGCGGGCGCACCCAACGCGAGCTTCGCGGTGCGCTCGTCGGCCACGGCCGAGGACCTGCCCGATGCCTCGTTCGCCGGCCAGCAGGAGACCTACCTCAACATCAGCGGCATCGCGAACGTGCTCGATGCCGTGAAGCGCGTGTTCGCCTCGCTCTACAACGACCGCGCGATCGCCTATCGCGTCCACAAGGGCTTCGAGCACGCGGAGGTCGCGATCTCCGCGGGCGTGCAGCGCATGGTCCGCAGCGACCTCGGTGCCGCGGGCGTGCTCTTCACGATGGACACCGAATCGGGCTTCCGCGACGTGGTGTTCATCACCGCGAGCTATGGCCTGGGCGAGATGGTGGTGCAGGGCGCGGTGAATCCGGACGAGTTCTACGTCGCGAAGCAGTGCCTCGCGAACGGCAAGCCCGCCATCGTGCGCCGCGCGATCGGCAACAAGGCGATCAAGCTGATCTTCGCGAACGAGTCCAGTGCCGGCAAGAGTGTCGCGGAAGTGGAAGTCGCGCCGGCCGACCGCGATCGCTTCTCCATCTCGGATGCCGAGGCCGAGGAGCTCGCGCGCTACGCCGTGGCGATCGAGAAGCACTACGGCCGCCCGATGGACATCGAGTGGGGCCGCGACGGCACGGACGGCTTGCTCTACATCCTCCAGGCGCGTCCCGAGACGGTGAAGAGCCAGGAGACGAAGAAGGACACGCTCACGCGCTACCGCATCGGCAAACGTGGCGAGGTGCTCTCCGAGGGCCGAGCCATCGGCTCGAAGATCGGCCAGGGCAAGGTGCGCGTGATCAAGAACGTCTCCGAGATCGCGCGCGTGAAGGACGGCGACATCCTCGTGACCGACATGACCGACCCCAACTGGGAGCCCGTGATGAAGCGCGCTTCGGCGATCGTCACCAATCGCGGGGGGCGAACGTGCTTCTCCGGTGATACCCGCGTCCTGACGAACGCCGGCTTCATGACCTTCCGCGAGCTGCACGAACGCGGCCATGAGGGCCTGAGCGTGCCGTCGCTGAACCGCGCGACCCTCAGGATCGAGTGGAAACCTGTCCTGGCGGTGATGAAGCGGGTCGCGGGAATGATCCGAGTCGGCATCTCCCAGACCGGACGCGCGCAGGGTAACGACCTCAAGCTGACCCCGAATCACAAGATGCTCAGTCTCGCCAACGGCGAACTCGCCGACCGCGAGATCCAGGACATGCTCGAGAATCAGGAGTGTGTCCTGCTCGCGCAGCAGCTTCCGCAGCTGTCGGCCTCGACCCGCAAGGAGCACTCGCTGGCGTACCTGCTGGGCGGCTTGATGACCGATGGCCACGTGCATTTGACCCGCACCCACGGCGAGGTCACGTTCATCCAGAAGCCGGAGGTCGCCAAGCTCGACTTCATCGCGCGGATGAACGAGGCGCTCGAGGCCAACTACGGAAAGGCATTCAAGGAGCACGCGAAGAAGGTCTCGAGCGGCTTCATCCGGGGCAAGCAGGTGGTCGGCTCCGCAAACGCGTATCGCTGCTATTCCAAGTCGATCGCGACCGCCGTGCGCGAAGAGCAGGAGACGATCGTGACCACGTTGCTGAAGAGCGACGCGGATGTGGCCTGCCATTTCCTCGCCGGAGTGATCGACGGGGATGGCAGTTTCCAGAAAGGCCGGGTCAACGTGTACGTCTCGGGTGGCGATCTGCTCGAAGCCGTCATCGTCGCCTGCATGCGCATCGGCATCGTGCCGCAGGTTTCAACCAACCGGTCGATCTACAACGTGCAGATCGTCGAGAAGCTCGACCTCCTGAGACGCTACACGTCCCGGGTACCCTGCCGTGACGAGCGGAAGGTCGGCAGCCGGTTCTTCAACACCCGCCAGTTGCTTCCGGGCACGGTCAATTCGGACCTCAACAATCGGGTGCGCAAGAACCTGCTGATCGACGCGCAGGGCTTGAGCGCGCATCTTCCGGCAGTCAGCGACGCGCGACTGAAGGATCGCCTGGAACACCTGTTGGCATCCGATCTGCGCCAGGCCAGGGTCGCGATGGAAGAGACGCTCGCCCAGGACGACGTCTACAACATCACGGTCGGCGACCACCACAACTACATCGTCTTCACGGAGCGCTACACGCCGGTTCTCGTGAACAACTGCCACGCGGCGATCATCGCGAGGGAGCTCGGCGTGCCCGCGGTCGTGGGCTGCGAGGACGCCACCGAGAAGCTCGCCGAGGGCGTCGACGTGACGGTCTCTTGCGCCGAGGGCGACACGGGCTACATCTACGCGGGCAAGCTCGACTTCGAAGTCGTCGAAGTGCGCCTCGACAAGATGCCGAAGATCCCCGTGAAGATCGCGATGAACGTCGGCAATCCGCAGCTCGCGTTCGACTTCGCGCAGCTGCCCAATGATGGCGTCGGCCTCGCGCGCCTGGAATTCATCATCTCGAACCAGATCGGCATCCACCCGAAGGCTTGCCTCGAGTTCGCAACGCTGCCCGCCGACCTCAAGTCGCAGGTCGAGCGCCAGTCGCGCGGGTATGCGAACCCCGTCGAGTTCTACGTCGAGAAGATCGCGGAAGGCGTATCCACCATCGCCACCGCGTTCTGGCCGAAGAAGGTGATCGTGCGGCTGTCCGACTTCAAGTCGAACGAGTACCGCAACCTCATCGGCGGCGCGCGCTACGAGCCGCACGAGGAAAACCCCATGCTGGGCTTCCGCGGCGCTTCGCGCTACATCGCGAAATCGTTCCGCGATTGCTTCGAGCTCGAGTGCCGCGCGATGCGCAAGGTGCGCGACGAGATGGGACTCACCAACGTCGAGATCATGATTCCCTTCGTGCGCACCCTCAAGGAAGCCGAGCAGGTGCACGCGATCCTCAAGGACAACGGCCTCGAGCGCGGCAAGAACGGCCTCAAGGTCGTGATGATGTGCGAGATCCCGTCCAACGCGATCCTCGCCGACGAATTCCTCAAGCACTTCGACGGCTTCTCGATCGGCTCGAACGACATGACGCAGCTCACGCTGGCACTCGACCGCGATTCGGGTCTGGTCATGGAATCCTTCGACGAGCGCGACGCCGCGGTGAAACGCATGCTGCATCTCGCGATCCAGGCTTGCCGCAAGGCGAACAAGTACGTCGGCATCTGCGGCCAGGGCCCCAGCGACTATCCGGACCTCGCCGAGTGGCTGATGGAAGAGGGCATCGAGTCGATGTCGCTCAATCCCGATACGGTCGTGGAGACGTGGCTTCACTTGGCAAGGGCAGCCGCGCCGAAAGAGACGGCTGATCGTTAGATCGGCCGTCCTCGAGGCGAGGATCTGCTTTTCGTTTCTCATCAAAAAATGATCTCCTGGCGCTTCTCCTCGTTCGACGATCTCACTCCGCGCGATGTGCACGAGATTTTCCGCGTGCGCATCGAGGTCTTCGTCATCGAGCAGAACTGTCCGTTCCAGGACGTCGATGGCGCCGACCTTCCGAGCTGGCACCTGCTCGGGACGAACGGATCGAGCGACCTCGTGGCGTACTGCCGCCTCGTGCCGCCCGGCGTGAAGTTCGCCGAACCTTCGATTGGCCGCATCATCACGACCTCGCAGGTGCGAGGCAAGGGCTTGGGCCGCGAACTCGTGAAGGAATCGCTCGTGCGCGCCGAGACGCTCTGGCCGGGCCAGTCGATCCGCATCGGCGCGCAGGCGCGCCTGGAAAAGTTCTACAACGAGTTCGGGTTCGTGAAGAGCTCCGACCCGTACGACGAAGACGGAATCCTCCACATCGAAATGCTGCTCCCGAAAGGCCGCTCGTGACCCTGAAGATCTACGGAACGCCGATGTCCCGCGCCATTCGCGTCTACTGGCTCGCCGAGGAACTGGGCCTGCCCTACGAGAGCGTGGCGATCGACTTCAAGGACGAGAGCCCCGGGCCGGTGGGCAAGGGCAATCCCGAGTTTCGTGCGGCGAGCCCGATGGGCCGCGTGCCGGCGATCGACGACGGCGGCGCGAAGCTTTTCGAATCGCTCGCGATCAACCTGTACCTCGGGCGCAAGCACGGCAAGGGCCTTTGGCCCTCGACCGTTGCGGGCGAGGGCGCGGTGTACCAGTGGACGCTTTTTGCCGCGAACGAGCTCGACGGCACGATGGTGGAGTGGGCCCGCAACGCGATCGTGCTACCCGAGGCCGAGCGCGATCCGGCCAAGGTGACCGCGGCGCTGGAGAAGCTTGCGAAGCCCTTCACGGCGCTCGACGAAGCGCTCGGCAAGACGCCGTGGCTGCTCGGGCAGGAATTCACGCTGGCCGACCTCAACGTGTCCGCGACGATGTTCCGCGCGAGGAAGATGGACCTCACGAAGAAACCGAATCTCGCGCGCTGGCTCGCGGCGTGCTTCGCGCGGCCCGCGGCGAAGAAGGCCTGGGCGCTGCGCGGCGAATAGGACTGCCATGAGCCATCCGCTGAAGGACCGCGCCGCCGTCGTCACCGGATCGACGAGCGGCATCGGGCTCGCGATCGCCACGCTGTATGCGCGGGCCGGAGCCAAGGTGATGTTGAACGGCCTGGGCGATGCAGCCGCGATCGAGCAGACGCGTGCCGCCCTGGAGAAAGCCGCCGGCGTCGAAGTGCGTTACCACGGCGCGAACATGATGAAGCCCGCGGAAATCGCCGACCTGGTCGCGACCGCGGAGGCCGCGTTCGGCAGCGTGGACATCCTCGTGAACAACGCGGGCATCCAGCACGTCGCACCCGTGGAGGATTTTCCCGCCGACAAGTGGGACGCGATCATCGCGATCAACCTGTCGTCGGCATTCCACGCGACGAAAGCCGCGCTGCCGGGCATGAAGAAGCGCCGCTTCGGCCGCATCGTGAACATCGCGTCCGCGCATGGTCTGGTCGCCTCACCCAACAAGAGCGCGTACATCGCCTCCAAGCACGGCCTCATCGGATTTACGAAGGCAGTCGCGGTGGAAGTCGCGGAGCACGGTGTCCGCGCCAACGCGATCTGCCCGGGCTTCGTCCACACGCCGCTCGTGCAGAAGCAGATCGAGGATCGCGCGCGTGAAGCGGGCATCTCCGAAGAGCGCGCCGCGAAGGAGATAATCCTTGCGCCGCAGCCCACCAAGGAATTCGTGACGGTCGAGCAGATCGCCGCCATGGCCCTCTACCTTGCCTCCGATGCCGCCGCGCAAATCAACGGCGCATCCTTCTCCATCGATGGCGGCTGGACGGCGCGCTAGAAAAGGGGACAGTCCCCATTTCGAAAAAGGGGACAGTCCCCTTTTTCCGTGCGACGTCGTGTTGGTCACCGGCTTCGAGCCTTTTGGGGGTGAGAAGACGAACCCGTCCTGGGAGCTGTGCTCCCTCCTTCCGGATGCAATCGGGCGTGCCCGCATTGAAACCATGGCCGTGCCGTGCGAATTCCGCCGCGCCATCGAAACCGTCGTGAGCGCGATCGAGAAGCACCGCCCCGGGGTGATCATTTGCGTCGGCCAGGCGGGTGGCCGCGACCGGCTCTGCATGGAGCGCATCGCGATCAACATCGACGACACCGAGAACGCCGACAACGCGGGCGTGCAGCCGATCGACCAGCCGATCGCGCCCAACGGGCCGACGGCGTATTTCGCGACCGTGCCGGTGAAGGCGATGGCCGCGGCCTCGCGCATCGCCGGCGTGCCCGCGGAAGTGTCCAACTCCGCCGGCACCTACGTCTGCAATCACCTGCTGTACGGAGTGCTGCATTACCTCGCGGCGAGTGGCAGCACGGCGCGCGCCGGATTCATCCACGTTCCCTATGCGGAGTCGCAGGTCGTCGACAAGCCCGGCAAGCCCTCGATGGCGTTGCCCGTGATGGCCCGCGGCGTCGAGGCGGCGATCGCCGCCGCCCTGGAGCAGATCGATGGCCCCTGAAGTCCAATCCCCGCTCTGGACGCCCAGCCCCGAGCGCATCGCCAACGCCAACATGACGGCGTTCATGAAATTCGTGAACGAGCAGCACGGGAAGTCGTTCGCGAACTACGACGACCTCTACCGCTGGTCGATCGACCAGCTCGAGGATTTCTGGGCGGCCGTGTGGACCTTCTGCGGCGTGATCGCCGAGACGCGCGGCAACATCGTTCTCGCCGACAAGCACAAGATGCCCGGCGCGCGCTTCTTCCCGGAAGCCAAGCTCAATTTCGCCGAGAACCTCCTCAAGCGCCGCGACGACACGGACGCGATCATTTTCTGGGGCGAGGACAAGGTGCGCCGCCACCTCTCGTCGAAAGAGCTCTACGACACCGTGTCGCGCTTCGCGCAGGCGCTGGCGGCCGAGGGCGTGGGCGAGGGCGATCGCGTGGCGGGCTTCATGCCCAACATGCCCGAGAGCGTGATCGCGATGCTCGCCACCGCGAGCCTCGGTGCGACGTGGACTTCATGCTCTCCCGATTTCGGCGTGCAGGGGGTGTGCGATCGCTTCGGCCAGGTCGAGCCCAAGGTCCTCGTGTGCTGCGACGGCTACTACTACAACAACAAGATGGTCGAGACGCTGCCGCGCATCGCGGAGATCGTCGGCCACCTGCCGAGCGTGAAGCGCGTGGTGGTCATTCCCTACATCAGCGAAGTGCCCGATGCCTCGAAGGCGCCGCGCGCCGTGAATCTCGCCGAATTCGTAGCACCCTTCGCGGCGGGCGACATCGTCTTCCATCGCATGCCGTTCAACCATCCGCTCTACATCCTCTATTCGAGCGGAACGACGGGCGTGCCCAAGTGCATCGTGCACGGCGCGGGCGGCGTGCTGCTCATGCACCTCAAGGAGCACATCCTGCAGTGCGACGTGAAGCCGGGCGACCGCGTCTTCTACTTCACGACCTGCGGCTGGATGATGTGGAACTGGTTGGTGTCGGGCCTCGCCGCGAACGCGGCACTCCTGCTCTACGACGGCTCGCCCTTCCTGGGACGCGGCAACGTGCTCTTCGATTTCGCCGCCGCCGAGGACATGACGCACTTCGGGACCTCGGCCAAGTTCATCGACGCGATCGCGAAGGTGAAAGTGGAGCCGCAGAAGAACCATCGCCTGCCGGAGCTGCGCGTGCTGCTGTCCACCGGCTCGCCGCTCGCGCCCGAGGGCTTCGACTACGTCTACGAGAAGGTGAAGAAGGACGTGAACCTCGCCTCGATCAGCGGCGGCACGGATCTCGTTGCGTGTTTCGCCGGCGGCTGCCCGATTCGCCCCGTGTGGCGCGGCGAAATCCAGTGCCGGATGCTGGGCATGAAGGTCGAGGTCTTCGACGAGAACGCTCGACCGGTCGTGGGCGAGAAGGGCGAGCTGGTCTGCACCGCACCCTTTCCCACGATGCCGCTCGGTTTCTGGAACGACCCGGGCGACGTGAAGTACCGCGCGGCCTACTACGACAAGTACGAGAACGTCTGGCGTCACGGCGACTGGTGCGAGATCACGAAGCACGATGGCCTGATCATCTACGGCCGCTCGGATGCGGTGCTCAACCCCGGCGGCGTACGCATCGGCACGGCGGAGATCTATCGCCAGGTGGAGAAGCTCGAGGAAGTGGTCGAGTCGATCGTCATCGGCCAGGACTGGCTGAGCGACGTGCGCGTGGTTCTCTTCGTGCGCCTGCGCGAAGGCCTCGCGCTCGATGACGCGCTCGCGAAACGCATCCGCGAAGTGATCCGCGACAACACCACTTCCCGCCACGTGCCCGCGGTGATCCTGCAGGTGCCCGACATCCCGCGCACCAAGTCCAACAAGATCGTCGAGCTCGCGGTGCGCGCGATCGTGCACGGCGAGCCGGTGAAGAACGTCGAGGCGCTGGCCAACCCCGAAGCGCTCGAGCACTACCGCAACCGATCGGAGCTGGCATCCTGAGGCCCCACCGAAGGATCCGCTTTTCGAGATGAAATCCGCCACCTTCTACGCGGGACTTTCGGTCGCGACCTCGGTCGTGACCATCGCGTTGAAATTCGCGGCCTACTACGTCACTGGTTCCGTCGGCCTGCTCTCGGATGCGATCGAGGGCTTCGTGAACCTGGCCGCGGCACTCGCCGCTCTCGGCGCACTGACGTACGCAGCCCGCGAACCCGATCCCGAGCACAACTTCGGGCACGAGAAGGCCGAATACTTTTCCAGCGGCCTCGAGGGCGCGCTGATCTTCCTCGCCGCCGGCGTGATCGCGTGGACCGCGGTTCCACGCCTCCTGCATCCCGTCGCGCTCGAGCAGGTCGGGATGGGTATCGCGTTCTCGATCGCGGCGACGCTCGCCAATGCCGCGTGTGCGGCGGCGATGCTGCGCGCGGCGCGTGCGCACCGTTCGATCGCACTGGAGGCCGACGCGAGGCACCTGCTCACCGACGTGTGGACCACCGTGGGCGTGGTCGTCGGAGTGCTCGCGGTGAAGGTGACGGGATGGCTCATCCTCGATCCGCTCATCGCCATCGTCGTGGCGGTGCACATCCTGTGGACCGGCGTGCACCTCGTGAGGCGCTCCTTCGATGGCCTCATGGACCGCGCGCTTCCGGAGGCGGACATCGCGCGCATCCGCACGGAGCTCGAAGCGCTGAAGGCGCGTGGCTGCGACTATCACGCACTGCGAACGCGCCAGGCCGGCTCGCGCGGTTTTGTCGATGTGCACGTGCTGGTCCCGGGCGCGATGAGCGTGCAGGAGGGGCACGATCTGGTCGAGCATTTCGAGCAGGAGGTTCGCAAGGCAGTCGCGCACGTCGAGGTGCTGGTGCACCTCGAGCCGCTGGAGGATCCCCGCAGCTGGGACGACAATGGCTGAAGCCCTTCAGGGGACCCACTCAGCGCCGGCCTTTCGTTTGACACGGGTCAACTGGCTGCGCGCGCAAGCGCGGACACTGGCGGGATGGACAATTGCTGCGAAGGCCAGTCCTACGTGGACGCGCTCGGGAAATCGCAACCCGCCGGCGGCGCCGAGACGACCCTCGAAGTCGAGGGCGCGAGCTGCGGCGCGTGCGTGGCGCGCATCGAGACGGCGCTGCGCGCCGTTCCCGGCGTGAGTGTCGCGAGCTTCAACCTCGCGACGCGCCGCGCGAGCGTGAGCCATGCCACGACGATCACCAAGGGCGAGCTCGAAGCGGCCGTGGCACGCGCAGGCTATCGCGCCACCACGGGCGCGCGCCGCGACCCCGCGCGCGATCGGCGTACCGCCCTCTGGCGCGCGGGCGTTGCCGGCCTCGCGATGATGCAGGTGATGATGCTCGCCTGGCCCGCCTACATCGCCGACGAAGGCACGCTCACGTGGGACCAGGAGCGGTTGCTGTCCTTCGCCGCGCTGCTGCTCACCATTCCCGTGCTCGCGTTCTCGGCCATTCCCATCTGGGTGAATGCCTGGCGCGGCCTGCGCGCGGGACATCCGGGCATGGACGTTCCCGTCGCGCTCGGATTGATCGCGGCGACGATCGCGAGCCTGCCCGCCACCTTCCACGGCGGGCCGGTCTACTACGAATCGGTCGCGATGTTCGTGTTCTTCCTCGCCACCGCGCGCTGGTTCGAGGCGCGCGCGCTCGCCGCGACCGTCGCCTCTTCCGAAGCGCTCGCGCGCCTGCTGCCGCGCAAGGCGGTGCGTCTCACCGCGCAGGGCCAGCGCGAGGCGGTCGAGCCCGCCGCCCTGGTGCCCGGCGACCTCGTGTGGATCGCGGCCGGCGACGCCGCTCCGGCCGACTGCACGCTCGAAGAGGGTCAAACCGATTTCAACGAGGCGCTGCTCACGGGCGAAAGCGCGCCCGCGGCCAAGCGCGCCGGCGATGCGATCCTCGCGGGCAGCGTGAACCTCTCCGCGCCGGTGCGTGCGCGCGTCACGCGCGCGGGCGAGGAGCAGACGCTCTCCGTGGTGCGCCGCCTCGTCGAACGCGCGGCCGCGTCGAAGCCGCGCTGGGCCCTGCTCGCAGATCGCTATGCATCCCACTTCGTGGTCGGCGTGGTGCTGCTCGCGGCCATCGCCGCTGTCGCGTGGAGCTTCATCGATCCGGCGCGTGCGCTCCCGGTCGCGATGGCGGTCCTGGTCGTTTCCTGTCCGTGCGCGCTCTCGCTGGCGACCCCGGTCGCGCTCACCGCGAGCGCCAACGCGCTGGCCGCGCGCGGCGTGCTCGTGACCGACGGGGCCGCGATCGAGCGGCTTGCGGACATCGATCGCGTGGTCTTCGACAAGACCGGCACGCTCACGACGGGGCGGTTGCGCATCGCGACGATCGACGTGCTCGGCGATGTTGACGAGCTGCGCTGCCTGCAGATCGCGGCCGCGCTCGAACAGGCGATGCCGCATCCGATTGCGCATGCACTGGTGGCGAGTGGCGCCCGGCCGCTCGCCGTGAAAGCGCTGCTCGCCGTTCCCGGCGCGGGCGTCGAGGCGCGCCTCGATGGCGTCGTGCATCGCGTCGGCTCGGCGCAGTTCTGCCGCGAGATCGCGGGCGAACCGCCGACGCTGCCGCCCGAGGACGATTCGCCGCGCGTGGCGCTCGTGCGGGAAGGCGCCTGGCTCGCCGTCATTCGCTTCGACGACACGCTGCGCACGGAAGCGCCCGAAGTGATCGCGCGCCTGCGCGAGCTCGGCGTCGAGTCGAGTCTCGTATCGGGCGATCGGGCGCCGGTCGTGGACCGCGTCGCCCGGGCCACGCGCATCACGCACGCCGTGTCGGCCGCGAGTCCCGACGACAAGCTGCAGATCCTGGAAGGCTTCCGCGCGACGGGCGAGAAGGTCGCGATGGTCGGCGATGGCGTGAACGATGCGCCCTCGCTCGCGGCGGCCCACGTCGCGATCGCGCTCGGCCAGGGCGCGGCGCTCGCGCAGTCGCAGGCGGGGCTCGTCCTCATCAATCCGTCCCTCATGGCGATTCCCGAAGCCATCGAGACCGCGCGCCGCACGCGCCGCGTGATCGCGCAGAACCTCGCGTGGGCCGCGGGCTACAACCTGGTGACCATCCCCCTTGCCGCGGCGGGCGTGCTCGCGCCCTGGATGGCGAGCCTCGGGATGTCGGTATCGTCGCTGCTCGTCGTTCTCAACGCCCTGCGGATCGCGCGCCCGAAGCGGTGAGCTCGTAGCGGTCGCGATAGTCGGGTACCCGCACGTTCCATCCGAGCTCGCGTTCGATGCGCTGGCGCAGGGCGTCGGCCGCGTCGGGCTCGCCGTGCGTGATGAAGGTGCACAGCGGTGGCGTGCGCGCCGCGCGCATCCAGGCGATGAGCCCATCGGCATCGGCGTGCGCTGAAAAGCCGTCGAGGGAAACGACTTCCGCACGGACGGGAATGTCCTCGCCGTGGATGCGGACGGTGGGCGAGCCTGCCACGATCGTCGCCCCGCGCGTGCCGCCCGCCTGGTAGCCGCAGAAAAGAAGCGTATTGCGCGGATCGGGCGCGAAGGCCTTCACGTGATGCACGACCCGACCGCCGGTGACCATGCCGCTCGCCGCGACGATGATCATCGGATCGCGGCGCGCGTTGAGCGCGGCCGATTCCTCGGGCGTGGCCACGATGCGGGCGATGCGCGTGAGCTCCGCGCATTGCGCGGCCGTGAGGCGGTGCTCTCCGACGTGATTGGCGAGCGTTTCTCCGGCGTGGCTCGCCATCGGGCTATTCAAGTAGACGGGCACGTCCGGAATGCGGCCCGCAGCGCGCAATCGTGCGATGTGCAGGAGGATCTCCTGAGCGCGGCCCACCGCGAACGCGGGCACCACCACGATGCCGCCGCGCTCGACGGTGCGCGTGATCACGTCGGCGAGCCTCGCCTCGCGATCGCCGGCGTCGTGCGAACGATTGCCGTAGGTGGACTCGACGACGAGGTAGTCGGCGCCTGCGAAGGGTGCGGGCGGAACCAGGATCGGATCGTTGTCGCGCCCCAGGTCCCCCGAGAACATCACCGACACACCCGCGCCGCGCACGAGGATCGAGGAGGCGCCGAGCAAGTGCCCCGCGTGCAGGAAGCTCGCTTCAAGGCCCGCCACGTGCACGGCGCGCGTGCGCGAGACCACGCGGAACGCGCGCATCGCCGCCAGTGCATCGGCGACGGTGTAGAGCGGTTGCGGCGGGTCGTGCTTCGAGAAACCCTTGCGGCGAGCGTACGCCGCTTCCTCCTCCTGCAAGTGGCCCGAATCGGGCAGCAACAGGGCGCACAGGTCGCGCGTCCCCGGCGTGCAATGCACACGCCCCGCGAAACCGGCCTTCACGAGCCGCGGGATCCAGCCGCTGTGATCGAGGTGGGCGTGGCTGAGCAGCACGGCTTCGACCTGCTTCGGCGCAAAGGGAGGGGCTTCCCAGTTGCGCAGGCGCAACTGCTTGTAGCCCTGGAACAGGCCGCAGTCGACAAGCACCTCGCCGCCGTCGCCGCGCAGGAGGTAGCGCGACCCGGTGACGGTTCCCGTGGCGCCACAGAAGGTGAGCTTCATGCCGCCATCGTGGAGCGGCCCGGGCACCGCTGTTTGATCGACATCAAGCGCAGCGATGCGGCGTGCCCCACAATGCCGCATGGAAGTCCTCTTCGTCCTCGTCCCGCTCGGCGTGCTGGTCGCCCTGATCGCGGGCGCGCTTTTCCTCGTGGCCGCCACCGGCGGGCAGTTCGAGGATCTCGAGGCGCCGGCGAACGACATCCTTGGCGACGACGCGTCGCCCACGCCGCCGGCCTGAGGGCCCATCCCGTGTTTCGGTTCCTGCTCGCGGCCGTCCCGAAATCGCGCGCGGGCTTGATCCGCGGCAAGGGGCGACAGGCGGTGCGCGATAGGGTGGGTCATGACCCATCGCCTCGAGGAGGCCACCATGCGCACGACACTCATCACCACCACGCTCGCCGCTTTCGCGATCGCCTTCAACGTTGCGGCACAGCCCCAGGGCTCCGGCCCCGGCGGCGGACCCGGAATGCAGGGCGGATGCTGCAATGCGAACACCACGCCCGGCTGGGCCATGATGACGCCCGAGGAACGCACCGCGCATCGCGATCGCGTCATGGGCTCGAAGGACTACGCAGGTTGCAGCGCCTACATGCAAGGGCACTACAAGGCGATGGAGCAACGCGCGAAGGAAAGAGGCACGACGATGCCGCACGGTCCCGGCGGAATGGGGCCCGGCGGAATGGGCAAGGGCGGAATGGGTCCCGGCGGAACGGGCGGGCCCGGACCGGCGTGCGACTTCCTGAAGAAGTAGTCCCTTGCTGCTCGAGTCGCTCGAGCGCCTGCGCGCGGTCCCCCGGCTGCTGGAGGTCGCGCGCATCCTGATCCATCACGGGCTGCACGATCTCGTGCATTCCGTGGGCGCGCACCGCCTGCTGGCCGAAGCGGGCCACATGCTCGGGTGGGATCCCGATCCGGCGCTCGCCGCGCGGCCGATGCCCGAGCGGCTTCGCCTCGCGCTCGAAGCGCTCGGCCCCGCCTACGTGAAGCTCGGGCAGGTCCTCGCCACGCGCGTGGACCTTCTCGGCCCCGAGTGGATCGCGAGCCTCGACCTGCTCCACGACCGCGCTTCGCCCGCCGCATACGACAAGGTGGAGCCGCAACTGCTGGCCGACCTGGGCGCACCGCCCGCGCAGGTGTTCGCTGCCTTCGACACGACGCCGGCTGCGGCCGGTTCCATTGCGCAAGTGCATCGCGCGCGGCTGCACGATGGTTCCGAGGTCGCGGTGAAGGTGCGCCGCCCCGACGTCGCCGGCCGCATCGAATCCGACCTGTTGCTGCTGGAGGTGCTCGCGGCGTGGTGGGAAGAGCAGAACCCCGTCGCCCGCCGCTATCGCCCCGTCGAGCTCGTGCGCCAGTTGCGCCGCTCGCTCGCGCGCGAAGTCGACTTCATGGCCGAGGCGCGCGGCCAATCGCGCTTCGCCGAGAGCTTCCGCGATCGCGAGGACGTCTTCGTTCCGCGCGTGCACGTGGCCTTCACGCGCGCTTCGCTTCTCGTCATGGATTGGGTCGAAGGCATTCCGGCCACGAACCTCGCCGCGGCCGATGCCGCCGGCCTCGACCGCGAGTTGCTCGCGCGGCGCGGAGCGGATGTCGTGCTCCAGATGGTGCTGGTCGACGGGATGTTCCATGCCGATCCGCATCCGGGCAACGTGTTCTTCCTCCCCGGCAACCGCATCGCGCTCATCGATTTCGGCATGGTGGGCTGGCTCTCGCGCAAGCGCCGCGCGGAGCTGATCGACCTGCTCGAGGGTGTCGCCGCGCGCGATGCCGAAGCGATGCGCGACGTGCTCCTCGCCTGGGCCGATGGACGGCGCGTCTCGGCCGAGCGCTTCGCCGAGGACCTGGGCCGCCTGCTGCACCTTTACGAGAACGCGTCGCTGCGCGAGGTGAGCCTGGGCGCGCTCCTCGCCGAGATCGCGGCGATCATGCGCGAACACCACCTGATGCTGCCCGCGGACCTCGCGCTGCTTTTCAAGACGCTGATCACGCTCGAGGGCCTGGGCACGCGGCTGGTGCCGCGCTTCAAGCTCATCGAGCAGGTCGGCCCCTGGGTGCGGCGGCTCGCCGCCGAGCGCTGGGGGCCGGGCCAGGTCGCCGGGCGCCTCTCCGGCACCGCGCGCGAGTGGGGTCGCGCCGTGCGGGCGGCACCTCGCCTGCTCGAGTCGCTCGCGCGCCGCTTCACCGACGACGGGGTCGCGCTGCGCTTCGAGGTCGACAAGCTCACCACCGTGAGCGACCAGATCGAGCGCAGCATCGATCGCCTGGCCATCGGATTGGTCACGGCCGCGCTGATCGTGGGCTCGTCGATCCTGCTGTCGGTATCGGGCAGCCAGGTGAGCACGGTCGCCTGGGCGCTGGGCATCGTGGGCATCGGCCTCGCGCTCGCCAACAGCGTGTGGCTGATCGCTTCGATCCGCCGCGCGCACCACGGGCCGCGCTGATCTGCGCCTGAGTTGATCCACGTCATGAAGCGCTTGCGCAAGGCTTCCACAATGGACGTGTCAGCCCCGAAGGAGTCAACGATGAAAACCCGCGACGAATATGTAGCAGGTCTCAAGACCCGGCTCGACGATTGGAACAAGGACATGGCGCGCTGGGAAGCGCAGTCGAAGGCCGCGCGCGACGACATGGCCAAGCGCTATGCGAAGGAGCTCGAAGGCGTTCGCGCCCGCCAGGAGCAGGCGGCCTACCAGATGAAGCTGCTGCAGGGCGCCTCGACCTCCGCGTGGTCGGACTTCGTGCAGGGCGCCGATGAAGCCTGGGAGCGCCTGCATCATGCGATGACCGACGCCCGCAAGCACTTCGAGAAGGCTTGAGCGTGTTTAACCGAATCTTCCTTCTCGCACCCTTCCTCCTCGCGACCACGCCGGATACGGCGGCCGGCGATGCGGGGAACCGTGCGGGACGGGAGGTCTACGACACGGTGTGCTCCACCTGCCACGCGGCAGGGCTCCAGGGCGCGCCGAAGAGCGGCGACCGCGAGGCGTGGATTCCGCGCATGAAGCAAGGGCTCGACACGCTCACGCTCCACGCGATCCGCGGCCACGGCGGCATGGCCCCTCGTGGAGGGGCGGCGCAACTCACCGACCTCGAGGTGCGCAACGCCATCGCCTATATGTTCGATCCGGGCGCCGAGGCGCGCGCCGCGGCTCGCCCCCCGCCGGCCGCACCCGCGCCGCGCAATCCGTACGAGGCCACCGTCGACGGCGTCGCGATCCACTTCGGCCTGGTGAACGCCGAGCGCCTGCGCGCGTATCCGCCCGGCTCGAAGGAGGCCTCGATGCACGGGGGCGTTCCCAAAGGCAGCGGCTACTACCACGTGAACGTCACCCTTCATGAGGGCGACAAGCGCGCGCCGCTGCGAGGCGCCGCGGTCGAGGTCGAGGTCGTGCAGGCCGGCCAGGACACGCTGAAGAAGGTGCTCGAAGCCGAGCCCGGTACGGGTTCGGCCAACTACGGCCAGTACATCCGCCTCGCGCCGCGCACGCCGGCCACGTTCATCGTGCGCATCCGGCCCGCCGGCTCGCCACGAACCCTCGAGACGCGCTTCAACCCCACGCCAGGCTGATCGCCTCGATCCGCCGCGCAAGCACTTCGAGCCCACGCCCAAGCGGACTGACCTCAGGCCGCGCCGCAGAGCTCGCGCACGTGCGCGGCGACGCTGCGCGCGAGCGCGTAACGCTCGTATCCTCCTTCGAGGCATGAGACCACGCGTCCCTCGCAGTGCCGGTCGGCCACGTCGAGCAGCGCGTGCGTGATCCAGGCGTAGTCGGCCTCGGTCCAGCGCAGCCCGCCCATCTCATCGGCGCGATGCGCGTCGAACCCGGCCGAGATGAACAGCATCTGCGGGCGGAAGGCCTCGAGCCGCGGCAGCCACACCTCCTCGAACGCGCGCTTGAGCGCCGTTCCATCCGAGCGCGGCTCGAGCGGCACGTTGGCCATGTTCGCGCCCGCGGGCTTTTCACCAAGGAATGGGTAGAGCCCGCGCTGGAACGTCGACACCATCAGGACTCGATCGTCGCCCGCGAGGATGTCCTCCGAGCCGTTGCCGTGGTGCACGTCGAAGTCGGCGAGCGCCACGCGTTCGAGCCCGTGCACGTCGAGCGCATGCCGCACGCCCACGGCCACGTTGTTGAAGAAGCAGAAGCCCATCGCCGCATCGCGCGTGGCGTGATGGCCGGGCGGGCGCACCGCGCAGAACGCACGGTGCGCTTCACCACTCAGCACGAGGTCGGTGGCGAGCACCGCCGCACCCGCGGCATGCAGTGCCGCGTCGAGGGAATGCGGGTTCATCGCCGTATCGGGGTCGACGTGGACGTAGTCGCGCGTCGGGGCCGCGGCCATGAGCTCGCGCACGTAAAGCGCCGTGTGCGCGCGCGTGAGCTGCTCGAACGTGGCCGCCGGCGCGTCGTAGGGCACGAGCCATGGGAGGACCCCGATCGCGAGGAGGTGGTCGGAAATCGCGTCAAGCCGCTCGGGACATTCGGGATGGCCTTCGCCCATCTCGTGCAGGCGAAAGCCCGAATGCGTGATCCACGCGCAGGGGCCGGAGTGCACGCGGCTCAACGCAGCGAGACGACCTTGCAGATCGTCGGCGGGCAGGGATACCGGTAGTAGGTGTTGTTGAGGAAGGCGGCGACGTCGTCGACTTCCTCGCCATCCCATCGCAGCGCCAGGCTCGCGTTCCAGCGTTCGACCCAGGCGCGCACGGCGTTGAAATCCTTCGCTTCGCGCTTCACGCGCCCGTGCACGCTCTTCTCGTGGCAGCTCGTGCACCTCGATTCGTACAGCGCCTGGCCGCGCAGGGGCTCGGCCGCCGAAGCGGTGCGGGTCGCGAAGAGCAGGATCATTCCGGCGATCGCCAGGGCGATGGCGAGCCAGACGTGACGGGGATTCGGTTGGCGGTGCATGGATCAAGAGCCTACGGCCCGAGGCGCGGTCGGCGTTTGATCTGCCGCAAGCTCGCGCGCGAGCGCCAGCGCACGATGGGGTCATGAATACCGAGAGACTGATCCGTGTCTTCGCCGGTGCCGTCGTGCTGGCGAGCCTCGCGCTCGGCGTGAGCGCGAGCCCGCTCTTCGTGAGCGTCCACTGGCTGTGGCTCACCGCCTTCGTCGGCCTGAATCTTTTCCAGAGCGGCTTCACCGGCTTCTGCCCGCTCGAGATGATCCTGCTGCGCCTGGGCGTGTCCAAGAACGCCGCCTGATGCGCGCCGCGCGCCGGCTCGTGGTCGCCGCGTGCGTGGCAGCCCTCGCCGGCTGCGGCCAGCAGGCGCCATCGCCGGGCGTCGCACCACCGGCTGCCGCGCTGGCTGCGGCGAGCGCGGAGCTGCGCGAAGTCGACCTCACCTATTCGGCCGAGGCGCTGGTGGAGGCGGTGCGCCAATCGACCGTTTCGGCCCAGATCGCCGGGCGCATCGTGGACATCCGCTTCGACGTGGGCGACCGCGTGAAGCAGGGCGACGTGATCGTGCGCATCGACGAGCGCGCCGCTTCGCTGGCGCTCGGCGCGAGCGAGGCGCAGGCGCGCGAAGCCGAGGCCACGCTCGCCAACGCGCGCGCCCAATACGAACGCACGAAGCAGCTCTTCCAGCAGAAGTTCGTGAGCCAGGCCGCGCTCGACAAGGCCGAGAGCGAGCACAAGGCCGCCGAGGCGCGCCTGAAGGCGATGCTCGCAGGCGCCGGGCAGGCCGCGACCGAAAAAAGCTTCGCCGTGATCGTCGCGCCCTACAGCGGCGTGGTCGCGGCACGCCACGTGCAACTGGGCGAGATGGCCACGCCGGGCAAGGCGCTGATGACCGGCTTCGATCCGGCGACGCTGCGCGTGGTCGCCAACGTCGCATCGACGCAGGCACCGGCCATTCGCGCGGGGGCGAAGGCGCGCATCGAGGTGCCCTCGGCCAACCGCTGGATCGACGCGAAGTCGATCACGGTCGTGCCCTCGGCCGACCCGCGCACGCACACCACGCAGGTGCGCATCGACCTGCCCGCCGACGTGAGCGGCATCTATCCGGGGGTCTTCGCGCGCGCGCATTTCGTGGTCGGCCGTGCGCCGCGGCTCATGGTGCCGCGCGAGGCCGTCGTCCGCCGCAGCGAAGTGACCGCGGTCTACGTCCTCGACGCGGCCGGCGTTCCCGGCCTGCGCCAGGTGCGGCTGGGCTCCGCCTCAGACGAACGCTCGGTGGAGGTGCTGGCGGGCATCCGCGCCGGCGAGCGCGTCGCCCTCGATCCGGTGCGCGCGGGCATGGCCACCGGTCCCGCCCGCTAGCCGGCCGTGGGCTTCTCCGGCCGCATCGCGCGCTTCTTCCAGGGCTCGCAGCTCACGCCGCTGCTCGCGCTGCTCGCCTTCCTGCTGGGCCTCTTCGCCGTCGCGGTGACTCCGCGCGAGGAGGAGCCGCAGATCGACGTCACGATGGCCAACGTGTTCATCGCGCTTCCGGGTGCGGCCGTGCGCGACGTCGAGGCGCTGGTCGCCTCGCCCGCCGAGCAGGTGCTCGCGCGCATGGAAGGGATCGAGCACGTCTACTCGGTCTCGCGCGCGGGCCTCGCGGTCCTCACCGTTCAGTTCAAGGTCGGCGTGCCGCGCACGGAAGCGATCGTGCGGTTGCGCGACACCCTCGCCGCGCATCGCGACTGGGCGCCTCCCGAGCTGGGCGTGGGCGAGCCCGTCATCAAGCCGCGCGGCATCGACGACGTGCCGATCGTCGCACTCACGCTCTCGAGCGACGACCCCGCGAAGGGAGCCTTCGAACTGGAGCGCGTGGCGCACGCGATCGAGGCCGAGTTGAAGCGCGTGCCGGGCACGCGCGACGTGGCGACCTTGGGAGGACCGGGGCGCGTGGTGCGCGTGCTGCTCGACGCCGACCGCCTGGCCGCGAGCGGCGTCACGCCGCTCGACGTGCGCGCCGCGCTGCAGCTCGCCAACGTGGCGCTGCCCGCCGGCTCGGTGGTGCGCGACAACCGCGAGATCCTCGTGGAGGCGGGCGCCTTCCTCGGCTCGGACGCGGACGTGCGCGAAATCGTGGTCGGTTCGTCGGGCGGGCGCACCGTGCGCCTGGGCGACGTGGCCGAAGTGATCGATGGCCCGGACACGCCCTCGCGCTACGTGTGGACCGGCAGCGGACCCGCGGCGCGCACGGGTGGCGCTGCTCGCGGCGAACATCCCGCGGTCACGATCCAGCTCACCAAGAAGCCCGGCGAGAACGCGGTGAAGGTCGCGCAAGGCGTGATGGTGCGCGTTGCCGAACTACGCGGCACCGTGATCCCCGCCGACGTGCGCGTCACGGTCACGCGCAACTACGGGGCCACCGCCGACGACAAGGCCTCGAGCCTGATCCGCAAGCTCGTGTTCGCCACCGCCGCGGTCATCGTGCTGGTGCTCGCAGCCCTCGGGCTGCGCGAGGCCGCGATCGTGGGCCTCGCCGTGGTGCTCACGCTCATGGCGACGCTCTTCGCTTCCTGGGCCTGGGGCTTCACCCTGAACCGCGTCTCGCTCTTCGCGCTCATCTTTTCCATCGGCATCCTCGTGGACGACGCGATCGTGGTCGTGGAGAACATCCACCGGCGGCGCGGGCTCGACGGCGGCACGCTCGCCGACATCGTGCCCAAAGCGGTGGACGAAGTAGGCGGACCCACCATCCTCGCGACGCTCACGGTGATCGCGGCACTCCTGCCGATGGCCTTCGTGAGCGGGCTGATGGGGCCGTACATGAGCCCGATCCCGATCAACGCGAGCCTGGGGATGCTGATCTCGCTCGCCATCGCATTCACGGTGACGCCGTGGCTCGCGCTCAAGCTGCCCGGTGCGCACGCGAGCGCGCGGCCTTCGGCGCTCGACGCGCGCCTGGAGCGCTTCTTTCGCGCGCTGCTGGGCCCCTCCATCGATGCCGCCGGCGCGCCGCGCCGGCGCCGCTGGCTGCTCGCGGCGATCGCCGGAATGCTCGCACTCGCAGTGGGTCTCGCCGCCGTGCGGCTGGTCGTGCTGAAGATGCTGCCCTTCGACAACACGTCGGAATTTCAAGTGGTGGTGGACCTGCCCACGGGCACGCCGGTGGAAGTGACCGCCGCCGCGCTGCGCGACCTCGGCGCCCACCTCGCGACCGTGCCCGAGGTGACCGACTACCAGGCGTACGCGGGTGCGGCCTCACCGATCAACTTCAACGGCCTCGTGCGCCAGTACTACCTGCGCTCGCAGCCCGAGCAGGGCGACCTGCAGGTGAACCTCGTGGACAAATCGCAGCGTTCGCGCCGCAGCCACGAGATCGCCCGCGCGGTGCGCCCCGCGCTCGAGGCGATCGGCACGCGCTGGCAGGCGCGCGTGAAAGTGGTCGAGGTTCCGCCGGGCCCGCCGGTGCTCTCGCCGATCGTGGCGGAGGTGTACGGGCCCGAGGCCGCCGGGCGCATTCGCGTGGCGGCACTCGTGCGCGAGGCGCTCGCCGCCACGCCGGGCGTGGTCGGCGTGGACGACACGGTGGACGATCCTGCGCCGCGTTACGTATTGCGCGTGGACCAGGCGCGCGCGGCGCTCGCGGGCGTTACGGGCCGCGACATCGCGGAGACATTGCGCATGGGCCTCGCGGGCGCGGACGTGACGCCGCTGCACGACGGATCGGCGCGCTACGAGGTGCCGGTGCGCCTCACGCTGCCCGCCGGGCGCCGGGGCGACCTGGAAGAACTGCTCAAGCTCACGCTGCGCGGCGCGGACGGCTCGCTCGTCGCGCTCTCGGAGCTGGTGCGCGTGGCACGCGACGAGCGCGACCGGCCCGTGCACCACAAGGACCTTCTGCCGGTCGTCTACGTGCTCGCCGACGAAGCGGGCAGCGCCGACAGCCCGCTCTACGGCCTGTTCGCGGCGCGCGGCAAGCTCGCCGGCCGGACGCTGGAAGAGGGCGGCACGCTCGGCGAGTACTTCGTGCGCCAGCCCTCGGACCCGTACCGGCAGTACGCGCTCAAGTGGGACGGCGAATGGCAGGTCACGTACGAAACCTTCCGTGACATGGGTGCGGCGTATGCGGTGGGCTTGCTGCTGATCTACCTGCTGATCGTCGCGCAGTTCCGCTCCTACGTCGTGCCGCTGGTGATCATGGCGCCGATCCCGCTCACGCTCGTGGGCGTGATGCCCGGGCACGCGCTGCTCGGCGCGCATTTCACCGCGACCTCGATGATCGGCATGATCGCGCTCGCGGGCATCATCGTGCGCAACTCCATCCTGCTCGTGGACTTCGTGAACCTGAGGCTCGCCGCAGGCGCCACGCCGGCGGCTGCGGTGGTCGACGCCGCCGCGGCGCGCGCCAAGCCGATCGCGCTCACCGCGCTCGCCGCCATGCTCGGCGCCGCGTTCATCCTCGACGACCCGATCTTCAACGGGCTGGCGATCTCGCTCATCTTCGGGATCCTCGCCTCGACGCTGCTCACCCTGGTGGTGATCCCGGTCCTGTACTACCGCGTACTCGCCGGCAGCGGGGTCGGTCCGCCGAAATGATCCCGGTGGGCAAGAGGGGCCTGACGAGCGCCGAGGCCGCGACCCGCCTCGCCGCCGACGGCCCGAACGCGCTGCCCACGCGCGAAAGCCGCGGCCTCATCGCGTTCACCTTCCAGGTGATGCGCGAACCCACGTTCGTGCTCCTCGTCTCCGCGGCCCTCGTGTACCTCGTGCTCGGCGACCTGCGCGAGGCGCTCGTGCTCGCGGCCTCCGTGCTCGTGATCGTCGCCATCACGGTGGTGCAGGAGCGGCGCACGGAACGCGCGCTCGAGGCGCTGCGCGACCTCTCCAGCCCGCGTGCGCTGGTCATTCGCGACGGGCGCGAGCAGCGCATCGCCGGCGCGCAGGTCGTGCGCGGCGACCTGCTCATGCTGCGCGAGGGCGATCGCGTCCCCGCCGACGCGCGGCTCATCGAGGCCAACGACTTCATGGTCGACGAGTCGCTCCTCACCGGCGAGGCCGTGCCCGTGGCCAAGCGCGCGCATCCGCACGAAGGGCTGGAGGTGCAGGCGTTCTCCGGCACGCTGGTCGTGCGTGGGACGGCGCTCGGAGAAGTCGTCGCCACCGGTCCGCGCTCGGAGCTTGGTCGAATCGGCAGTCTCCTCCATGGCCGCGAGTCGCCGCGCACGGCGCTCGAGGTCGAGACCGCGCGCGTGGTGCGCCTGATCGCGATCGGGGCGCTCGTCCTGTGTGTCCTCATGGCGGTGATCTTCACGGCGATGCGCGGCGACGCGCTGGGCGGCGTGCTCGCGGGTCTCACGCTCGCGATGGCGCTGCTGCCCGAGGAGTTTCCGGTCGTGCTCACCGTGTTCCTCGCCCTGGGCGCGTGGCGCATCTCGCGCCACGGCGTGCTCACGCGGCGCATGCCGGCGATCGAGACGCTGGGTGCCGCCACGGTGCTGTGCTGCGACAAGACCGGCACGCTGACCGAGAACCGCATGACGGTGGTCGAGACCTGGCGCGAGGGCCGGTGGCGAACGACGGCCGATCGGGACGCGGACGACGCCGCGCTGTTGCGAGCCGCCGCGCTCGCCTGCGAGCCCTCGCCGTTCGATCCGATGGAGCGCGCGATCCACGTGACGGCGCCCGGCGCGCACGAGCGCGCGGGCGTGCTCGAACGGCGCTATCCGCTCGCCGAAGGATTCCTCGCCGTGTGCCACGCCTGGCTTCCGGTGGAAGGCGACGCGCATGCCGCGATCAAGGGCGCGCCCGAGACGGTGCTGGACCTGTGCGCGCTCGAACCCGCGGCGCGCGCGGCGGCCTCGGCCGCCGCGGAGCGGGCGGCCGCGCGTGGGTTGCGCCTGCTGGGCGTGGCGGCCGCGCCCTGGACGCATGCCCCCTGGCCCGCCGCCGCGAACGGATTCGCCTTCCGCTTCCTGGGGTTCGTTGCGCTCGCCGATCCGTTGCGTCCCGCGGTGCCCGGGGCGATCGCGCTTTGTCGCAAGGCGGGCATCCGCGTCGTCATGATCACCGGCGACCATCCGGCGACGGCGGCCGCGATCGCGCGGGCCGCGGGCATCGATGCCACTCGCATCGTGACCGGCGCCGAGATCGGCGGGCTCGACGACGCGGCGCTCGCACAATGCGTGGCGGCTACACAGATCTTCGCGCGCGTGAGGCCCGAGCAGAAGCTGCGCCTCGTGGAGGCGCTGCGGCGCAACGGCGAAGTCGTGGTGATGACCGGCGACGGCGTGAACGACGCGCCCGCGCTGCGCGCCGCAGACATCGGCATCGCCATGGGCGCGCGCGGCACCGACGTCGCGCGCGAAGCCGCGGCCCTCGTGCTGCTCGACGACGACTTCACTTCCATCGTGGGCGCGGTGCGGCTTGGTCGGCGCATCTACGACAACATCCGCTACGCGATGCGCTTCCTCGTCGCGGTGCACGTGCCGCTCGCGGGCATGTCCTTCGTGCCGCTCTTCGCCGGCTGGCCGCTGCTCGTCTTCCCGGTGCACGTGGTGTTCCTGGAGTTCGTCATCGACCCGACGTGTTCGGTGGTGTTCGAGGCCGAGCGCGGCGACGCCGGGATCATGGACCGCCCGCCGCGCCGCCGCGGCGAACGCCTCTTCACGGCGAGGATCGTCGCGGTGGGCCTGGCACTCGGCGCGAGCGTGCTCGCCGCCGTCACGGCGGTGTACGGCCTGGCACTCGCGCAGGGGCTGCCCGAGGGCGAAGCGCGCGCCCTGGGGTTCGCCGCGCTCGTGGCCGGAGACGTCGCCCTCATCTTCGCCAACCGCTCGGGCGAGCACGGCTTCGTCGCGCGCTTCACGCGAGACAACCCGGCGCTCTGGTGGGTCGTGGGCATCACGCTCGGCGCGCTCGTGCTCTGCGTGTATGCGCCGTCCGTCGCGAGCCTCTTCCGCTTCATGCCGCCCGCGCCGGGCGCATTCGCCGTCGCGGTGGCCGCGGGCTTCGCGTCGGTGCTCTGGTACGAAGTCGTGAGGGCGGTGCGACGGAACTGATCGGCGCGCGCCCGTTCTGGGCTAGATCGCCGTTCCGAACAGGGCGCCCACGCCGGCGGTGAGCGCCATCGCGAGCGCGCCCCAGAACGTGACCCGCATCGCGCCCGTCGAAACCTTCGCGCCGCCGACTCGCGCGGCGACGCCGCCCAGCGCCGCGAGGAACACGAGCGAGGTCACCGAGACCACCGAGGCCAGGTATGCGTGGGGCACCGCCGCCGCGACCGCGAGTGGCAGCGCCGCGCCGACCGCGAAGCTCGCGGCGGAGGCGAACGCGGCCTGGAGGGGCCGCGCGGCCAGGGCTTCGGTGATGCCCAGTTCGTCGCGCGCATGCGCACCCAGCGCGTCGTGGGCCATCAACTGGTCGGCCACCTGCCGTGCGAGTTCGCGATCCAGGCCGCGGGTGACATAGATCGCCGCGAGCTCGTGGCGTTCGCCCGCGTCGTCCTCGGCGAGCTCGCTGCGCTCCAGCTCGAGGGCGGCCTGCTCGGAATCCGCCTGTGAGCGCACCGACACGTATTCGCCCGCGGCCATCGACATCGCTCCGGCGACCAGCCCGGCGAAGCCCGCGACCATCACGCTCGCATGCGTGCCGTTGGCCGCGGCCACGCCGAGCACGAGGCTCGCCGTGGAAACGATGCCGTCGTTGGCGCCGAGCACCGAGGCGCGCAGCCAGCCGATCCGATCGGTGCGGTGGTGCTCGAGATGGCGCGCGGCGCGTGCATGGAGGGAACGGGGCATGGTTTGCCTCAAGGTGAGATGTCGGGCGGCTTGAGCTGATCGCCCCAGTTCTGCAACGGACCCAGCGGGTTCTTCGCGATCTCGTGCTCGCGCACCGACGGCTGCCCGCCGTAGAGCGTGTACACGATACGCCCGTCGATGACGAGCAGCAGCGCGTTGAAGCTCCACCCGGTGATCTCGGTTTCGCGCTTGAAGCGCAGCGCGTCGAGCCAGAAGTTGCCGATGCGCTCGCGGCGCATCTTCGTCACCTTGATCGCGACGCCCGTGCATTCCTTGCCCGCCTTCAGGCAGTCGCGCAGCCCGGGATCGGCCGCCTCGAGCGCGAGCCCCCAGTTCATCGGGAAGCGCAGCACGATATCGGAATAGCTGAGCATCTCGATGTTGGGATTGGACGCGAGGCTGATCCCGTGCTCGCGCAGGTCGGCGAGCGTCGTTTGCCCGGGTTCGATCCGCTCGATCGCCGCGCGCGCTTCTTCGTAGCTGCCCCACGGGCTGTCGACCTCGCTGCTGGTCTTGGGCAGGAGCTCGGCGCATCCGGCCAGGGCGACGGCCGCGGCGAGCGCGGCCAGGGGGAGCTTTCTCATGTCGGGCAATTACCCGGCCTACGGAAGGTCGAAGATGATGCGTGCTTCGCCACCGCACGAATGCACGCAGCGATTGCGTCCGGCCTGCTTGGCGACATACATGCGCTGGTCGGCGAGATCGACCAGCGCCGAGGCAGTGGGTGTCGCGTCGGCGCGGCGCTCGGCGATGCCGATGCTCAGCGTCACGGCACGGCCGTCGGGGCGCTGCCCGGCGCCGCGTTCGCGCAAGCGATCGACCAGGCGCGTGGCCGCCTTCGCGTCGGTGTCGGGAAGCACCAGCGCGAATTCCTCGCCGCCCCAGCGCAGGACCAGGTCGGATTCGCGCACCGATTCGCGCAGCGCGCGCGCCGCCGCGGAGAGGACCTGGTCGCCCACCTCATGGCCCCACGCGTCGTTCACCGCCTTGAAGCGGTCGAGGTCGGCGAAGGCCACCGTGAGGGGCGTGCCGCTTCGCTGCGAGAGACGGAACTGCGCCTCGAGGAGCTCCGCGCCGCTTTCGCGCCGCAGGCATCCGGTGAGCGGGTCGCGCGTGGCCTGGCGGATGAGGGCCGCGAGCAATCGCACCTGGCTCATTGCCGCGAAGGTGCTGGCGCCGGTGATGAGGAAGAGCAGCCAGAAGGCGTCGAGCACGATCGCGTTGCCCACCAGCGTCGCGTCGCGCAGCGTCGTGCCGGCGAGCAGGCCGAGCGGCAGCAGCGCGAGGATGGCGCATTCGACGATCACGATGGGGAACGCGGCGATCCCCGCCGCGATCGCGTAGGGCACGAGCGAATAGGCCGCCGCGATGCCGCGCGCGAGACCCTCGACCGATTCGGTCCGCAGGATTTCCTGCGTGGCCACGTGGAACACCGCGGGAATGGCGAAGAGCGCGAGCAGCCGTGCGTACGCGGACGCGAGCCCCGACACGGCCCGCGGCGGCATGCCCCAGACCATCGCAAAGGCCACGACCGCGATCAGGCGGACGACGGCCAGGCGCCCGGCGAGCGCGGGGTCGAAGACGGCGTAGTCGACCGCGACCCAGGCGAGCGTGAGCCCCGCGAAGAGCAGCGCCAGGCCGCGCGCGAGTGCCACGATCGCGAGCGCACGCCGGCGCGTGAGCATTTCCGGGTGGCGGCGCGGCGAGACGAGGACGGCGAGCCGGGCGAACTTCATCCCGCGACTTGCCTAGTACTTCCCGTGCTGCTTGGTGATGTAGTTGGTGAGCTCGACCGATTGCATCGACAGGCGCCGCTGGATCTGGTGCACGGTGCGCACGATGGCGCGCATCACGCGATAGACCACCTGGGGATGCGCTTCGAGCAGGGCCTCGAGCTTCTCGCGCTCCAGGCCGAAGACGCGCGTCGGACCGAGCGCGACGAGGGCCGCGTAGTGGGGGGTCGCGTCGAGGAAGCTCAGCTCGCCCACGAGGTCGCCCGCGGTGAGCGTGAGGAGCGTCACCGGCTCGGGGCTGCCGGCGTTGCGAATCACGCCCAGCGCGCCTTGCACGATCACGTAGAGATGGTTGTCGGACTTGCCTTCGGCCACCAGGACTTCGCCCGCGGCCAGGTCGCGAAAGGCGACCTGGCCCGCGAGGAGGTGCAGCTGCTCCTCGGAGAGCTCGGTGGCGAGCTTCGAGCCGCGGAGCGCGTGGACGAGTGCGGGTTGGGTCATGCGACCAGTGGACCACGGAACCGCGCGCGGACTTTGATCTGCGTCAGACCTACCCGCCGACCATGCCCAGCGCCCGGGGGAGGACCAGCGACAGGGTGGGCCAGTACGTCACGAGCGCGAGGAACACCAGCATCGTGACGAGCCAGGGCCAGGTGGCGATGGTGAGCTCGGTGATCCCCATCTTCGCGATGCCCGAGGCGACGTAGAGGTTGAGGCCCACCGGCGGGTGGCACATCCCGACCTCCATGTTGACCACCATGATGATGCCGAAGTGCACCGGGTCGATGCCCAGCTTGATCGCGATCGGGAACAGGATGGGGGCGAGGATCAGCACGATCGACGAGGGCTCCATGAAGTTGCCCGCGGCGAGCAGCAGGACGTTGGCGATCAGCAGGAAGCCGATCACGCCCACGCCGGTGCCGATCATCGCGTCGGCCATCGCCTGCGGGATGTTCTCGTGGGTCATGAGGAACGAGAAGAGCACCGCGTTGGTGATGATGTAGAGCAGCATCGCGCTCATGTTGGCCGAGGCGAGCAGCACCCGCGGCACGTCGCGCAGGCTGAGATCCTTGTAGATGAAGACCGCCGCGATGAACGCCCACACGGCGCTCATGGCCGCGGCCTCCGTCGGCGTGAAGAGGCCCGTGTAGATGCCGCCCATCACGATGAAGATCAGCAGCAGCCCCCAGATCGATTCGCGCAGCGCCACCAGGCGCTCCTTCCAGCTTGCCTTGGGCTGGCGCGGGTAGTCGAACTTGCGCGCGCGGTACCAGGTGGTGAAGCCCAGCAGGAGTGCGAGCACGATCCCGGGGATGACGCCGGCGATGAAGAGCGCGCCCACCGACGTGTTGGTAGAGACCGAATACATCACCATCACGATGGACGGCGGGATGAGGATCCCCAGCGCGCCGGAAGTCGTGATCACGCCCGCGCCGAAGCGCTTGGGAAAGCCCGCCTTCACCATCGCCGGCAGCAGGATCGAGCCGATCGCGACGACGGTGGCGGGACTCGAACCGGAGACCGCGGCGAAGAGCGCGCACGCGAGCACGCCGCCCAGCCCCAGGCCGCCGTGCAGGTGGCCCACCATTGAAGTGGCGAAGCGGATCATGCGGCGCGCGACACCGCCGTGGGTGAGGAAGTTGCCCGCGAGGATGAAGAACGGGATCGCCATGATCTCGAACTTCTCGATGCCGGTGAACAGCTTGAGTGCGACCGACTCGATGGGCACGGTGGTCATCGTGTAGAGGAACGTGAGCACCGTGAGGCCCAGCGAGATCGAGATGGGCATGCCGGTGAGCATGAGCAACAGGAGCAGCGTGAAGATGATGACGGCGCTCATGCCTTTTCTCCCGGGACCGGTGGGTCGGTCTCGTCGATGCCCTCGACGTGCCCGTGGTCGTGGTGCGGGAGCTCGCCGGTGCGCACGAACCCGACGGTGGCCTCCAGGAAGCGGAAGCACATGAGGTAGGAGCCCAGCGGGACCGCCGAGTAGACGATCCACGTGGACACTTCGAGGTCGGGTGTCGTCGGCCCCGGGGGCACGTCGCCCGTGGGGAGGCCCAGGAACCGGAAGATCGCGTAGTGGGCGCCGTTCTCCCAGACGAACGTCGCGCCCAGCGTGCCGACGATCGCCGTGAAGGTGGCTCCCGCGAGCAGCCCGAAGATCACGAACCGCGCGCGATTGCGCGGGTTGAGGGCGTTGATCAGCACGTCGACGCCCACGTGGATGCCGGTGCGCACGCCGTAGGCCGCGCCGAACTTGGCCATCCACACGAACATGTAGATGCACACTTCCTGCGCCCAGCCGAAGTGGAGCGCGATGAGCCAGTCCTGCACGCCCGGAATCGGCATGCCGCTCAGGTAACGGTGGACCACCGCGAAGAAGATGATCACGGTGGCCCCACCCATGAGCAGCGTGATCAGCGTCTCCTCGAGGCGGTCGAGGAGACGCATCGGCAGCGAGCGCCGCACCGCGTCCACGTCAGAGCTTCGTGGGGTCGAAGCCGGTTTCCTTGTAGACCGCGTCGATGGTTTCCTTGCCGATGCGCGACTCCATCTCCTTGTGCACCTTCACGGTCGCCTTCTTGATCGCCAGGCGCTCGGCCGGCGTGGGCTTGTAGATCTGCGTGCGGCCCGATTTCGCCACGGCTTCCAGCGCCTTGTCGTTCTCGTCCTTCGCGATCCGGTTGGCATACGCGGTCGCCTCGACCATCGCCTTCTCGAGCTGGCCGCGCACGTCGGCGGGCAATCCGTCCCAGAACTTCTTGTTGGTGATGACCGCGTAGCCGAGGTAGCCGTGCTCGGTGACCGAGAGGTTCTTCTGCACCTCGTGCATCTTCTGCGTGTAGAGGTTCGAAGGCGGGTTCTCGGTGCCGTCGACCACGCCGGTCTGCAGCGCCTGGTAGACCTCGGAGAACGCCATCACCTGCGGCAGGGAGCCCAGGGCGCGCATCTGTGCCTCGAGCACCTTGGACGACTGGATGCGCATCTTGAGTCCCTTGAAGTCCTCGGGGTTGCGCAGCGGCTTGTTGGCCGAGAAGGACTTGAAGCCGTTGTCCCAGAACGCAAGTCCCTTGATGCCCTTGGGCTCGAGCTTCGCGAGGAGCTTCGCACCCAGCGGCCCCGCGGTGACCTTGTGGAGCTCGTCGTAGTTGTCGAAGATGAACGGCAGGTCGAAGACCTCGAATTCCTTGACGCCCAGCGGCCCGAACTTCGCGAGCGAAGGAGCGAGCATCTGCACCGCCCCGAGCTGCAGCGCCTCGAGCTCCTCCTTGTCCTTGTAGAGCGTCGAGTTGGCGTAGACCTCGACTTTCACCTTGCCGCCCGTGAGCTCCGCGACACGCTTGGCGAAGAACTCCGCCGCGTGGCCCTTGGGCGTGTCGATGGCCACCACGTGGCTGAACTTGATGACGATGGGTTGCTGGGCGAAGGCCGGGAAGGCCGCGGCCAGCGCGAGCAATGCAATCGGAAGCATCTTTCTCATGGTTTCTCCTGTTTCCAGCCCGTGGCCGCCATGTGGCGGCGCATGTAGGCGATCTGTGTCGAGAGGGGAAGGTTCTTGGGACACACGTCGTGGCAGGCGAGCAGCGACATGCAGCCGAAGACGCCGTTGTCGTCGCCGATCAGTTCGTAGTAGTCCGCGTCCGTGCGCGTATCCCGCGGGTCGAGCCGGAATCGCGCGATCTTGTTCAGGCCCACGGCGCCGACGAAATCGGCGCGCATCCGGGCAGTACCGCAGCCGGCCACGCAGCAGCCGCATTCGATGCAGCGGTCGAGCTCGTAGATCTGCTCGGCGAGCCCGGCGTCCATCGGCGCTTCGATGCGCGAGATGTCCACGGCGCCGGCTTTCTCGTGCACCCAGGTCTCGAGGCGCTCGCTCATCTGGCGCATCCACTTGCCGGTGTTCACCGACAGGTCGCCAATCAGCTCGAACACCGGGAGCGGGGCGAGCGTGGTCTCGAGCCCGAGGTTCTTCGTCACCGTGCGGCAGGCGAGCGTGGGCCGCCCGTTGATCATCATCGCGCAGCTGCCGCAGATGCCCGCGCGGCACACGAAGTCGAACTGCAGCGACGGGTCCTGGCGCTCGCGGATCTCGTTCAACGCGATGAACAGCGTCATCCCGTCGGCTTCCTCGATCTCGTAGGTCTGCATCCGCGGGACGGAGGCGATGTCGCGCGGGTTGTAGCGCAGGATGTGGAACTTGAGCTGGCGGTTGGCCATGGTCATTCCGCGGCCCGCGCGGCCGGTGCCGCGAAGCGCTCGTCGAGGCGTTCGTTGGGGCCGCGCAGCCACTCGGGCAGCAGGTGCTCGTAGGGCAGGAGGGCCTGCTGCACCGCGAGGCGGCCTTCGCCCGCGAGGCGCGACTTCACGGCATCGACCTCGGCCTGGCGCGCGGCGGTGTCGGGGTGATCGATGTAATCCTTCGCGCCGTAGCCGCGCCAACCGGGCGGCAGCTCCATGCGCTTCACGTCGAGCGCCTCGTAGGCGAGTGTCGGTAGCGTGGCCGATTCGTCGGGCCACGTGGCGAGCGTGCGCTTGAGCCATTGGGCATCGTCGCGGCGCGGATGGTCCTGGCGGAAGTGCGCGCCGCGGCTCTCGGTGCGCACCTGCGCGCCATGGGCGACGGTGAGGGCGAGCTTCAGCATCTTCTGCACGCGATAGGCGGTGACGAGCTCGGGGTTCGCGCCGGGCGAGCTCGCGCGCAACGCGATCGAACGGCTGCGCACGAGGAGGGCCTGGAGTTTTTCCACGGCTTCGTCGAGCTCGGCTCCCACGCGGAAGATGCCGACCTTGGCACTCATGAGTTCCTGCATCTCGCGGCGGATGGCACTCGCGTCCTCGCCGCTCGCGCGCGTAGTCAGCGCGTCGAGCTTCGCCTGTTCGCGCGCGACGAACTCGCGCACGAGGGCCGGGGAGAGGCTCGCGTCGCCGCCGGCGCCGGCACAGAAGTCGGCCACGGTCTCGCCCACGATCATGCCGGCGACCACGGTCTCCGCGACCGAGTTGCCGCCCAGGCGGTTGAAGCCGTGCATGTCCCAGCACGCCGCCTCGCCCGCGGCGAAGAGGCCGCGCATCGTCGGGCACTCGCCCGTGGAGCGCGTGCGCACGCCGCCCATCGTGTAGTGCTGTGCGGGACGCACGGGGATCGGATCCTTCACCGGGTCCACGCCGAGGAAGTAGTGGCAGATCTCCCACACCTCGCGCAGGTTGTGGCGGATGTGCTTTTCGCCCAGCAGCGTGATGTCGAGCCAGAGGTGCTCGCCGAAGCGGGAATGCACGCCCTTGCCCTTGCGGATGTGTTCCTCCATGCGCCGCGAGACCACGTCGCGCGAGGCGAGCTCCTTCTTCTCGGGCTCGTAGTCGGGCATGAAGCGGTGGCCGTCGGCGTCTTTGAGGAGCCCGCCGTCGCCGCGGCAGCCCTCGGTCACGAGGATGCCCGCGGGGAAGATCGCCGTCGGGTGGAACTGCACGGCTTCCATGTTGCCCAGCGCACAGCAGCCGGTCTCGAGTGCGAGCGCGCTGCCGATGCCTTCGGAGATCACGGCATTGGTGGTGCTGCGGTACAGGCGTCCCGCACCGCCCGTGGCGATCGCGGTGGCGCGTGAGAGATAGGCGCTCAACTCCCCGGTCACGAGGTCCCGGACCACCGCGCCGTGGCAGCGGCCGTTCTCGTGGATGAGGGCGAGCGCCTCGGTGCGCTCGTGCACGGGAATGGATTCGGCGATCGCGCGGTCGGCCACCGCCGTGAGCATCGCGTGCCCGGTGGCGTCGCCGACGTGGCAGGTGCGCCACTTCTTGGTTCCGCCGAAATCGCGTTGCGCGAGCAGGCCCTCGGCCTCGTCGCGCTCGGTGATGGTGACCTTCTGGCCGTTGATGACGACTTCGCGATCGCCCTTGCGGATGCGGGTCCACGGAACGCCCCAGGCCGCGAGCTCGCGCACCGCTTTCGGGGCGGTGTTCACGAACATGCGCACCACGTCCTGGTCCGCGCCCCAGTCGGAGCCGCGCACCGTGTCCTCGAAGTGAATGTCCTCGTTGTCGCCCTGGCCCTTGGCGGCGTTTCCCAGCGAAGCCTGCATGCCGCCTTGCGCGGCCTTGGAGTGCGAGCGCTTGGCCGGCACGAGCGACAGGATGATCGCCTCGAAGCCGCGGCGCCGCGCGCCGATCGCGAGCCGCAGGCCCGCGAGGCCCGCGCCGATCACCAGCACGTCGGTGTGGATGATCTTCATTTCGCTTCGCGCATGTGCGTCGGAACGTAGCGCTCGCCGTAGCGCGCCTGGTGCTCGGCGCCGAGCTTCATGTAGGCGGCGAGCGTCGCGAGGCCGAGGACGAGGAAGAACGCCGTGAGCGCCCACTTGAGGCGCTTCAGGCGAACGCGCGTGCGGTCGGGGTCGGGGCCCGAGAGCCAGCCCCATTTCACCGCGAGGCGATACAGGCCGATGCCGCCGTGCAATTCGACCGCGAGCAGGAGAAGGATGTAGAGCGGCCAGAAGTGGTCGCTCCAGACGCGGTCGGCCGATTCGAACGGGCCGATACGGTCGGGGCGCGAGAGCATCACATAAAGGTGGGCCGGGGCGAGGAAGAACATCGCGAACCCGGTGAGCGCCTGCCAGAACCAGAGCGTCGTGTCCGAATGCGCCATGAGGCGCATGTGCGCGCGGTAGGTGGCGAATTGCTGGTAGTTGGCCGGGAACTTGCGCAGGGCGAGTGCGGCGTGCACGACGATCAGCCCGATCACGCCCGCGACCACGACCGAGACGATGCCCGGGTAGGAGCGACCGAAGACGAAGTAGCCCTCGAAGAACTTGGTCACCGCCCACATCGCATCGGGGCCGATGAGGATCGTGGACACGAAGAACATGTGGCCCCACATGAAGAGGGCGAGCACGAGGCCGCTCGCGCCCTGGACGACGTCGAGGCGGGCGGGCCAGCGGCTCTTGCGCGTTTGTTGCGCAAGCCCGACCCCGGCGATCACTGCGCTGCTGCGCTCCATGCGGGCCAACCTACGCGCCCGGAAGCGCCGAGTGTTGACCCTGATCAAGCCCGCACGCGGAAAGCGGATGACGATGGGGCTCAAGGAGGTTCGCCCTTGTTCCAGGTCAGGATCCACGGGCGCGGCGGACAGGGGGTCGTGTCCGGCGCGGAAATGCTCTCGGTCGCCGCCTTCCTCGAAGGCCGCCACGCCCAGGCATTCCCGAGCTTCGGCTCGGAGCGAACCGGGGCGCCCGTGATGGCCTTCTGCCGCATCGACGACCGCGTGATCCGCCTGCGCGAGCCGGTGCTGCAGCCCGACGCCCTGATCATCCAGGACAGCACGCTCCTCCACCAGGTCGACCTTTTCGCCGGCCTCGTGCCCGGCGGCTTCATCCTGCTCAACTCGAAGCGGCCTCCCAGCGCGCTGGGGCTCGCGAGCCTCGCCGAGCGCGAGCACCCCTTCCGGCTGTTCACGCTCCCGGCGACCGAGATCGCGATGAAGCACGTGGGCCGGCCCGTGCCCAACGCGGCGCTGCTCGGCGGCTTCGCGGCGCTCACGGGCGTCATTCAACTCGGTTCGGTCGTGGCCGCCATCCGCGAGAAGTTTCCGCCGGCGATCGCGGAAAAGAACATGGCGGCCGCGATGGAAGCCTTCGAGATGGCCACCCGCACCCCGGAGCCCGCCCTTGCTTAAACAGACCGAAGGCTCGCACGCCGTCGCCGAGGCGATCGCGCTTTGCCGCCCGCAGGTGGTGTGCGCGTATCCGATCACGCCCCAGACGCACATCGTCGAGGGCCTGGGCGAAATGGTGAAGTCGGGCGAGCTCACGGGTTGCGAGTTCATCAACGTCGAGAGCGAGTTCGCCGCGATGTCGGTGGCGATCGGCGCCTCGGCCGGCGGCGTGCGCTCCTACACCGCCACCAGCAGCCAGGGCCTGCTCTTCATGGCCGAGGCCGTCTACAACGCTTCCGGCCTGGGCCTGCCGATCGTGATGACGGTGGGCAACCGCGCCATCGGCGCGCCCATCAACATCTGGAACGACCACTCCGACAGCATGTCGGTGCGCGACGCGGGCTGGATCCAGCTCTACGCCGAGACCAACCAGGAGGCGCTCGATCTCCACATCCAGGCGTTCCGCCTCGCCGAGGAGCTCGCCTGCCCGGTGATGGTGTGCATGGACGGCTTCATCCTCACGCACGCCTACGAGCGCGTGGACGTGCCGTCGCAAGAGGAAGTCGATGCGTTCCTTCCGCCCTACGCGCCGCGCCAGATCCTCGATCCCGCCGAGCCCGTGAGCATGGGCGCGCTCGTCGGCCCCGAAGCGTTCACCGAAGTGCGTTACCTCGCGCATCACAAGCAGCTGCGCGCGCTCGACCTCATTCCCGCGCTCGCCGCGGAGTTCAAGCGCGCGTTCGGGCGCGACTCCGGCGGGCTCCTCCGGACCTATCGAACCGAGGACGCCGAGACGATCGTCGTATCGCTGGGCTCCGTGAACGGCACGGTGCAGGAAGTCGTCGACGAGATGCGTGCGCGGGGCACGCGCATCGGGTCGGTGTCGATCTGTTCGTTCCGTCCCTTCCCGCTCGAAACGCTGCGCGCGGCGCTGGGCCACGCGAAGCGCGTCGTCGTGCTGGAGAAATGCCTCGCCGTGGGACTGGGCGGCATCGTCTCCGACGGCGTGCGCAAATCCCTTTCGGGCATCCAGCTCAAGGGCTACACCGTGATCGCGGGATTGGGCGGCCGCGCCATCACGCGCGCGTCCCTCACGCGGCTCTTCGAGGACGCGGAGCGCGAAACGCTGGAGCCTGTCACCTTCCTCGACCTCAACACCGACATCGTGAACCACGAGCTCGAGCGCGAGCGCCAGGAGCGGCGCACCGGGCCCACCGCGGAAGCGATCCTGCGGCGCATGGGCACGGTCGCCTCGCGCATCGGCTGACCATGGACCAACCCCAAACCATCAAGTACTACCAGACGGGCACGTTCACCGTCGGCAACCGGCTGCTCTCCGAGGACCAGCGCTCGGTGCAGTCGGGCATGGAGCGCACCAACTCGCTCAATTCCGGGCACCGCGCCTGCCAGGGCTGCGGCGAGGCGCTGGGCGCGCGCTACGCGATCGACGCGGCGATGCGCGCAACGGGCAACAAGGTCATCTGCGTGAACGCGACCGGCTGCCTCGAGGTCTTCTCGACGCCGTACCCGGAGACGTCGTGGCAGGTGCCGTGGATCCACTCGCTCTTCGGCAACGCGGCCGCGGTCGCTTCGGGCGTGGCCGCCGCGCAGCGCGCGCTCGGCCGCGACGACGTGCGCGTGATCGCGCAAGGCGGCGACGGCGGCACCACCGACATCGGCTTCGGCTGCCTCTCGGGGATGTTCGAGCGCAACGACGACGTGCTCTACATCTGCTACGACAACGAGGCCTACATGAACACCGGCGTGCAGCGCTCGAGCGCGACGCCGCCGGCGGCACGAACGGCGACGACCCCCGCGCTCGGGCCCGAACCGGGCAACGTCTTCGGCACCGGCAAGAACGTGCCGCTCATCGCGATGGCGCACCGCATTCCGTATGTCGCGACCGCGAGTGTCGCGAACCTGCGCGATCTCGAGGCGAAGGTCACCCGCGCGATGCAGATCCGCGGCGCGCGCTACCTCCACATCTTCGTGCCCTGCCCGCTGGGCTGGGGCTCGGCCTCCGAGGACACGATCCGCCTCGCGCGCCTGGCGGTCGAGAGCGGCCTCTACCCGCTGTTCGAGGCGCGCCACGGCAAGGTGACCTCGCGCACGACGATCCGCCGCCCGGTTCCCGTGACCGACTACCTGAAGCTGCAGAAACGCTTCGCCCACCTCTTCGGCAAGGCGCCCGACACCGTGCGCATCGCGCAGATCCAGCGCATGGCCGACCAGAACATCGCCGACTTCGGGCTGATCGAATAAATGGACAAGCCCTTCGCGATCACGCTCGACCCGGGCTCGAGCCTCGCCAACAAGACCGGCGCGTGGCGCACGCTGCGCCCGCTCTACGTGGACCGCTTGCCGCCGTGCAACCACGCGTGCCCGGCCGGCGAGAACATCCAGGGCTGGCTCTTCCACGCCGAGAGCGGTGACTACGAGCAGGCCTGGCGCGTGCTCGTCGAGGACAATCCGCTGCCCGCGATCATGGGCCGCGTCTGCTACCACCCGTGCGAGACCTCGTGCAATCGCGGCCAGCTCGACGAAGCGGTGGGCATCAATTCGGTCGAGCGTTTCCTCGGCGACGAGGCGATCAAGCGCGGCTGGGCGTTCGTACCGCCGAGCGCCGAATCGGGCAAGCGCGTGCTGGTCGTGGGTGCGGGGCCCTCGGGTCTCTCGGCCGCGTACCACCTGCGCCGCCTGGGCCACGCGGTGACCATCAAGGAAGCGGGTCCACTCGCCGGCGGCATGATGCGCTTCGGAATTCCCAAGTACCGCCTGCCGCGCGACGTGCTCGACGCCGAAGTCGCGCGCATCGTCGCCATGGGCGTGAAGCTGGAAGTGAATGCGAAAGTCGCCAACATCGCCGACACGATGGCCGCGGGCGGATTCGACGCGGCCTTCCTCGCGGTGGGCGCGCACATCGGCAAGCGGGCCTTCATTCCGGCGGGCGAGGCGGCACGCATCCTCGACGCGGTTTCGGTATTGCGCGACATGGAGGGGGAGGAGAAACCCCTGCTGGGCCGTCGCGTGGTGGTGTACGGGGGCGGGAACACCGCGCTCGACGTCGCCCGCACGGCCAAGCGCATGGGTGCGACCGAGGCGATCATCGTCTACCGGCGCACGCGCGAGAAGATGCCCGCGCACGAATCCGAGCTGCAGGAAGCGCTCGAGGAAGGCGTGCTGGTCAAGTGGCTCACCACGATCCGCAAGGTCACCGACGGCGGCTCGCTCATCGTGGAAAAGATGGTGCTCGACGCGAAGGGCTTTCCGCAGCCCACGGGCGAGACCGAGGAGCTGCAGGCCGATTCGCTGGTTCTCGCACTCGGCCAGGACGTGGACCTCGCGCTCCTCGAGGGCGTGCCCGGCCTCGAGGTGAAGGACGGCGTGGTGCAGGTGCGCGCCAACATGATGACGGGTGCCCCCGGCATCTTCGCCGGCGGCGACATGGTGCCTTCGGAGCGCACGGTGACGGTGGCGGTGGGCCACGGCAAGAAGGCCGCTCGCCACATCGACGCGTGGTTGAACGGCACGACCTATTCGCCGCGGCCCAAGCACGAGCTCGCGGGCATCGACAAGATGAACACCTGGTACTACGCCGACGCGCCCAAGACCGTGCGTCCGCAGATCGAGCTCGCGCGGCGCACCGATACGTTCGACGAAGTCGTGCACGGCCTCGATGAAACCAATGCCCTGTTCGAAGCGCGCCGCTGCCTGTCGTGCGGCAACTGCTTCGAATGCGACAACTGCTATGGCGTCTGCCCGGACAACGCCGTGATCAAGCTCGGCCCGGGGAAGCGCTTCGAATTCAACCTCGACTACTGCAAGGGCTGCGGGATCTGTGTGTCCGAGTGTCCCTGCGGGGCGATCAAGATGGTGCCCGAGCCCACCTGAGGCCCGCACCGCCCAAGGAGAAACCATGCTGCAGACAGCCAAGGCAGTCCCTTCCCGCGACGACGCGCGCGGCGTGAACGTCCTTCGCGACCCGGGGCTCAACAAGGGCACCGCCTTCACCGAGGAGGAGCGCGACGCGCTCGACCTCCGGGGGTTGCTCCCGCCGCACGTGTGCACCCAGGAGGAGCAGGTCGCGCGCGTGCTGGAGAATTTCCGGCGCAAGCCCACCGACCTCGAGAAGTACATCGACCTCGCCGCGCTGCACGACCGCAACGAGGCGCTGTTCTTCCGCATCCTCATGGACCACCCGGACGAGATGACGCCGATCGTCTACACGCCCACCGTGGGACTCGCCTGCCAGCAGTTCGGCCACATCTTCCAGCGCCCGCGCGGCATCTTCGTGAGCGCGAAGGACAAGGGGCGCATCGCACGCGTGCTCGCCAACTGGCCGCGGCGCGACGTGAAGATCATCGTCGTGAGCGACGGCGAGCGCATCCTGGGCCTCGGCGACCTGGGTGCGAACGGCATGGGCATCCCCGTGGGCAAGCTCTCGCTCTACACCGCCTGCGCGGGCGTGCCGCCCGAGCAGACGTTGCCGGTCCTTCTCGACGCGGGCACCAACAACCCGCAGCTGCTCGGTGACCCGCTCTACATCGGCTTGCACGACCCTCGCCTCAAGGAAGCCGAGTACGACGCGCTGGTCGAGGAGTTCGTCACCGCCGCGCGCGAGACCTTCCCGGGCGTGGTGATCCAGTTCGAGGACTTCGCCAACCACAACGCCTTCCGGCTGCTGCAGAAATACCGCGACCGGATTCCCACGTTCAACGACGACATCCAGGGCACGGCCGCGGTGGCGGTCTCGGGCCTGCTCTCGGCGCTGCGCGTGTCCGGTGGCAAGCTCGCTGGCCAGCGCATCCTCTTCCAGGGCGCGGGTGAAGCCGCGGCAGGCATCGCCGACCTCGTGGTCGCGACGATGGTGGCCGAAGGCGTGGACGAAGCCACGGCGCGCAAGACGTGCTGGCTCTTCGATTCGCGGGGCCTGGTGGTGAAGTCGCGCACGGATCTCGCTCACCACAAGCTGCCGTACGCGCACGAGCACGCGGGTGTTGCGACGCTGCTCGACGCCGTGAAGGAACTCAAGCCCACGGCGATCATCGGGGTGGCGGCGGTCGGTGGCGCTTTCACGAAGGAGATCGTCGAGACGATGGCCGCGTTCAACGATCGGCCCATCGTCTTCGCGCTCTCGAACCCGACCTCGAAGTCGGAGTGCACCGCGGAGCAGGCCTACCGCTGGTCGGGCGGCCGCGCGCTCTTCGCCTGCGGCTCGCCTTTCCCGGCGGTGGAAATCAATGGCCAGCGCTTCGTGCCGCGCCAGGGCAACAACTCCTACATCTTCCCCGGCATGGGATTGGGCGCAATCCTCACGGGCAGCACGCGCGTGACCGAGCCCATGTTCATGGCGGCCGCGCGCACGCTCGCCGGACTCGTCACGCCGGAAGATCTCGCGCAGGGCAGCCTCTACCCGCCGCTCGCGAGCATTCGCGAAGTGTCGGCGTGCATCGCCACGGCGGTTGCGGAGATCGCCTTCCGCGAGAAGCTCGCGCAGGTGCCCCAGCCCGGGGACATCCTCGCGTGGGTGCGCTCGCAGATGTACGAGCCGCGCTACGCCTCGGCGCGGACGGCCCAATGATCGACCAGGCCCTGCAGGCGGTTCTCCGCAAGCACCCGTTCGTCGCGGCGTTCGAAGGGGCGCACGTCACGCGCCTCGCGCAGCTCGCACGCGAAGTGCGCTTCGAGCGCGACCAGGTCGTCTTCCACGAAGGCGACGAGTGCCCGGACTTCTACCTGATCGTCTCGGGCCTCATCGCGCTCGAGGTCGAGGAGCCGGGCCACACGCTGCGCGTGCAGACCCTGTCGGCAGGAGACGAGCTCGGCTGGTCGGCGCTGCTCATGGCCGCGGGCAAGCAGTTCCAGGCGCGCGCGCTGGAGCCCGTGGAGGCGCTCGCCTTCGATGCGCCGCAGCTGCTCGCCGAGTGCCGCCGCGATCCCGCGTTCGGATTCGAATTCATGCTGCGATTGCTGGGCGTGGTGGCCGGACGCCTGCAGGCGACGCGGCTGCAGATCCACGATTTGTATTCGCCGGTGGCGAAGCGCGCGGGGACCTGAGCGCACTCGCGGGCGGAAGCCGCGGCTGCCGTCTCAGTGCGCGGCGAGGATCTTCCGGGCGCTGCGCGCGGCGAAGATCGGCAGGAAGGACTTGACGCGGGCCTGCCCGTCGAGGCGCGTGAATTCCGCCTCGTAGATTTCCCGAACCTCTTCGAGCGGGTGGTGCGAGCGTGCGGCGATCTCGGCGATCAGGCGCTGCGTTTGCGATTCGATCAACTGGGCGTGGGTCCGCATGGGGATCTCCTGGGATCATTGTCCCGCGCTGCTGCCGCCGCCGATTGACTGGCGTCAACCTTTAGGAAGGCCAGCACCAGCGGGGTTGGTTAGTCGGCGCGACAAAGCCACCCAGACATCAATTGCGTCTTGTGGCTTACTTCCATGTTGTGCGGAAAATTCGAGCCGGAGACCGAGGCGGACACGGCGACTCGTGATTCGGGAGTGCCACGATTGGGTCGCCGAAAGCGGCTACCAACAGTGCGGCGAGTTGACGCTTATCTAGCGGCGCAGGAGGTCGGTCGGCCACCGGGGATCTCTTCGTCTGCTTGACGAAGGAGAGCCGCCAGGTCCTACGTAGCGTCGGCGATTGCCGAAAGCCGACAACTCATTCCGAGTTGCCAGGGGGTGCGCGATGCTGTTCGTCGCGATCACTATAGGTATCCAAGTACCACCTTCCAAAGAGACGCAGCTCTTCCAGGGAGATTTCGCCCTCAGGCCTCAGCTCGGCGCGCTCGATCTCGATTCCACCGCAGTCGTCCATCGCAGCCGTCACCCGCCCAAGCTGAACTTCCATTTGACCGCGCAAGTCGGCGCTTTCGAAATCCTCCGAGGTCATCGCAGCTATCAGCGCGACCCTATAGGGTGACTCCTCAGGGAGTTCCTCATACGAGCTGATCGACAAGTAGATGCAAGTGACTGCCCTCATGCGCTTCCATGCCTTTTGGAGGTTCTTATCAACCGGTTTGAGTCGGTCCATAAAGGCATCCGGGAACGCGCGGCGGTCGTACCGCGCTGCCACCCACTGGACCAGCGTTCGAAGGTCCCCTTCTGGGATCATTCGATCGCCGTCCGGCTCATGCCCGGCTAGCACCCACTTCGGGATTGAGTGGCGTTGCGTAATGCGCAAATCAAGGAGGACCGAGTTCTGGTCTTGAGCGCCTTCAATTTGAAGCCTTCGGGGATTTCTGAGGTGACGTACTTCCTTGTCCTCGTCAGTGATAGGTGAGGCCACAATCACTTCGGCTGACGGCTCTGCCGCGAGATTGTTGTGAACAAGGTCGCAGGATTGGGTGAGGACGATGACCCAAGCATCCGGAGGAAATGGCGCGGAAACGAATGGTGAAATGACGTGCCGGGCGGCGGAGGGGAGTACGTCGCCCTGGCGCCAGTCGTTCTCCCGGACTGCTTGAACGACGTTCCGGCTACTTTCTTCGGCGCGTGCGATCTCGGCTCTGAGGCGCATCAGCAAAGCCTCGAGCCCGGAGATTAGCCACAAGAGAGCTTTTCGCATGGCGTGCTTCGTTCTCCTGTACCGCTACTGCTCCCAACGCCTCAATTAAGGCATCGACCGCTTGCTCATCGATATTCGCCTGGGACAAATGCCATACGATGTCCCGCCCATCTATTACGACGTTGGAGCCGAGTCCAAGAGCAGGTCGCTGCGATTTCTCGAGCCACTTGGTGGCACAGCCGTAGATCTCTTCAATTCGCGTTCTGTTGCCTTCACGCGGCTCGGCGGACGCATTATCCGACATCCAGGAGTACACAGTTGGCCGACCCACTTGAAGGACGTCAGCAAGCTGCGACATGGTGAGGCCCAACGCAGCCTTTATTAGGCCGAGCTTTGCAGCCCATGGCGGATCTAGTTCGGCATCGGCCGACTCACGCACCGGCAGGATACCGGAGCCAGCAACGATGTCCGCTCTCGTAACCGGGACCCCTTGGGCCCCCGATCCGCTAAAGCTCATGATCAGGTCGTAGATCCCCCTAATATGGTCGGGAGATTGCCGAGTGCCAAAGCGGTCGAGAACGTGCTCGCTCATGCGTACTCCTTACGGTGGCGTTGACCAGACTTTCCGGGCATGGGGTGTTTGTACTTTCTTAAATGCGTCGGACAGATCTTTGTGCATTCGATCGAATCGGCTTCGAACCTCCGCACTGTCAAATCGCAAGCTGAGATTGGGAACAATGCGGTCGAAGTCTAGGAACGCGATACTGCGTCCCTGGGACTGGGCGTGCTTCGCTCTGCTAGTAACGGCGGCGGGGGCAAGGATGAAAGGCTGAAGGTCATCGGGCATGTAATGCTCATTCAACCCACCGCGCTTGTAGCGGAAATTGAGATACCCCTCGTCCAGGAATATCTGGGAAAAGTGCATCGAGTTGGCATGGCGTCCAATGTTGGAGAGTTCTGTAGCACGAAGTCCACTGACTATGAACTCCTCAGGCTCCTCATCGCCGGCGGGAACGATGATGTCTACGTATCGCAAACCCAAGCGCTCGACGTGCAGATCCGGTACGAGGGCCTCAAACATGCCCAAGATCGTGGAGAGCCTTTCTGCAAACGCGGGGTAGTCCCGATACGCAGTGGCATTGAACACCAGTCCGTCTTCCAGTATTAGGAAGCCCGCCTGATTCGTGGCATCGCCAAATTGCCAGCGATCAACCTGCTTAGTTTTGATTCCAGCAGCACCAATCTCCAGCGCGTGGATCTTGGTCTCAGCGAATGTGGGATATTCGCGGCGGACCGCGTCCTGTATGGCCGGGATGCGATCTCGCATCGACAGGTGCCGACTGAACACGACCTGCGCGAGAACTAACGCCAGAGGCGCATTAGGAAGCTGGCCTAGTGAAGCCCTCCTCACGGCGATCACCATCGCCCCTCCGCGATATTGGCAGCACCCATTGGGTGATAACTTTACACGAAACTTTACATTCGGAAGTGACCCATTCAGAGAGTCATGATTTTCCCGTAAAAACATAGGTTTAAGCTGATGACCGCGAATCGGGGAGCCGGCATATGAATAGATATCCTGCCAACGCCGCTTATCGTAAACGCATGATTTTTATATTGTTATTCGTCAATACGCCTCTTTGTGAATAGATAGATGAATAGATAAATGAATAGATAAGCGAATAGAAGACGTTCGTCGGACCGGCTCAGCCCCGTCAATCTAGAGGAAGCCCAGCACCCACCCCGGCAACACGCTGATCACGATTCCCGCGGCGAGGCACAGCGCGCCTGCGCCAAAGGCCGCGAGGCCCGGGCCGGCGTGGCTCGTCGGGTGCGGTTCCTCGTTCATGAACAGGTACTGCACGACGCGCAGGTAGAAGTAGATTCCGATGTAGCTCCCGACGAGGCCGAGCACCGCGAAGAGCGTGTGGCCCGCGGCGATCGCGTTCTTGAAGATGAGGAACTTCGCGACGAAGCCGGGGAAGGGAGGCAGCCCCGCGAGCGAGAACATCGCGATCGCGATGAGGATCGCCGCGTACGGGCGGCGCCGGAAGAGGCCCGCAAGATGATCGAGGCGGTCGCGCTGCACATCGTCGGCGTGCGGCGGGAGGGCGGCGAACGCGAGGAGATTCATCACGCCGTAGGCGAGCACGTAGAAGGCCACCGCCTGGAATCGCAGCGCCCCATCGCCCAGGAATGCATAGAAGAGGTAACCGGCGTGCGCGATCGACGAGTACGCGATCATCCGGCGGAAACTCTGCTGGCGCATCGCAGCAAGGTTGCCCCAGACGATGGAGGCGAGCGGCAGCACCGCGACCAGACCGAGCAGGGGACCGGTGAGCGGCGCGGCCCCGAAGAGGCGCACGGCGGCGAGCAGCACGCCGGCCTTAACCAGCACCGCCATGAATGCCGTCACCGGCGCGCTCGCGCCTTCGTACGCGTCAGGCGCCCACGCATGGAAGGGAACGACCGCGGCCTTGAGGAAGAAGGCGAGCAGCACGAGGGCCGAGCCCGCGAGTGCGAGCGGCTCGCCCGAACCCAGTGCACGCGCGAAGGTGGCGAGCTCGAGCGATCCGCTCCAGCCCAGCAGGAGCGATGCGCCCATGAGCAGCGTCGCGCTCGCAGCACCCCCGAGCACGAGGTACTTCAGCGCCGCCTCCGCACTTTCGGGGCGCTGGTAGGCGAGCAGCACGAGCACGTACACCGGAAGCGAGAGCAGCTCCACGCCGAGGAAGAGCGTGAGGAAGCTGTCGGCCGAGACCATCAGGCACGCGCCGTAGAGCGACGAGAGCGCGAGGATGTGGAACTGGCGGCTCGCGAACGCTTCGCGCGAAAGCAGCAGCGCGGGCACGGCGAGCCCCAGCATGAGCGCCTTGGCGAGCAGTGCCGCGGGATCGACCGAGAGCTGTCCCGGGAACGGCGTGGCCGAATAGCCGTCGGCGGCGAGTGCCAGGGCCGCGGCGCACGCCGTACCCACGACGGCGATCGCGAAGGCCATCGCCGCTCGCGGCTTGCCCGCGATCACGTCCATCGCGATCAGCGTGAGGATGCCGGCGAGCAGCAGGTGCTCGGGCAGCAGCGAAGTGAAGACCAGGGACACGTTCATGGCGTGCCCCGCAGTGCGACGGGCGGCGCGGGCCGGCCAGCGGTGACGAGCTCGCGATACTCGCGTGCGGCCTGCTCCGTGGCGCGCATCGGCTCGGCGGGGAAGAGGCCGAGCCAGAACACCGCGGCCACGATCGCGGCGAGGATCGATTTCTCGCGAAGGTCGAGATCGACGGAAGGCTGGTGGGGCGCGCGCGCCGCGCCGAAGAGCAGGCGCTGCGCGAGCCAGAGCATGTAGAGCGCGCCCAGCACGACGCCCGAGACCGCGGTCACGGCGAGGACCAGCGGCAGCGTTTCACCTTGCGCGGCGAGCGGCCACGCGGTGCTGAAGTAGCCGAAGAGCGCGAGGAATTCGCCGGTGAAGCCGCTCGTGGTGGGCAGCCCGATGGAAGCGAGGGTGAGGATCGCGAAGAACACGGCGTACGCGGGCAGCAGCTTCGCGAGCCCGCCGTAGGCGGCGATGTCGCGCGTGTGGCAGCGCTCGTAGATCATCCCGACCATGATGAAGAGGCCGCCGGCGACCAGGCCGTGGCTCACCATCTGCATGATCGCGCCCTGGATGCCGAGCAGGTTGAAGCTCGCGAGCCCGAGCATCACGTAGCCCAGGTGGCTGATGGACGAATAGGCGATCACCTTCTTGATGTCGGTCTGCACGAGTGCGAGGCACGCGCCGTAGACGATGCTCACGACCGCGAGGGTCGCGATCACGGGGGCGAGCATCTGCGTGGCCAGGGGAAAAAGCGGAAAGCCGATCTTCATGAATCCGTACGTGCCCATCTTGAGGAGCACGCCCGCGAGGATCACCGAGCCCGCGGTAGGCGCCTCGACGTGCGCGTCGGGCAGCCACGTGTGCAGCGGCACGATCGGCACCTTGATCGCGAACGACAGGCCGAAGGCGGCGAGCAGGATCGTCTGCACGCCCAGCGGCAGGTTCGCCGCGCCCTGCAGGTCGGTGAATGCGAACGACGTGATGCCGCCGGCGGTCGAGAGGCTCACCACGAGGTAGATCACGGCGGCGAGCATGAGGATGCTGCCGAAGGCGGTGTAGAGGACGAACTTGAGGGTCGCGTAGATGCGCCGCTGCCCGCCCCAGATGCCGATGATGAAGAACATCGGCACCATCATCGCTTCCCAGAAGAAGTAGAAGAGGAAGAGGTCCTGCGCGACGAACGCACCGACCATGGCGAACTGCGTGGCGAGCACCATCGCGTAGAAGAGCTTCACGTGGCGGTCGATCGCGGTGAATGCGCTCGCGACCACCAGCGGACCGAGGAAGGCCGTGAGCAGCACCAGCAACACGTTGTTGCCGTCGAGGCCCACCTGGTAGTACACGCCCCACTGCGCGATCCACGGCAGCCGCGTCTCGAACTGCAGGCCTGCGCGCGCCGGGTCGAAGCACGCGTACAGCCACACGGCGAGGGCGAACTGCAGCGCCATCGTCACGAAGGCGATCGCGCGCACGAGGTCCGCGCGCGTCGCGGGGGCGCGCGTGAGCGCGACGATGCCGATCACGGGCAGGAAGAGCAGGAGGTTGAGGGCGAGGGCTTCACGCATGGCGAAGCGTCCACCAGAGCGCGCCCGCGAGGCCGGCGAGCACGAGGAAGGCGTAGAGGTGCAGGCTCCCGGCCTGGACGCGTCCGAGAACGCGCGCGGCGCGCTGCCCGAGCGCGGCGATCGCATGCAGCGTGCCGTCGAAGAGCCGCTGGTCGCCCCACTGCAGGAAGATGCGCTCCGAGATCCACATGAGCGGCCGCAGGATGAAGCGTTCGTAGGCCTCGTCCACGTAGTACTTGCCGGCGAGCACGCGGTGCAGTTGCGGGAAGGCGGCGCGTACGCGTTCGGCGCGCGCCGCGCCCGATCCGAAGAAGTACGCCGCGAGTCCGAGCCCGGCGAGCGCGATCGCAATCGAACCGACGAGCACGGCCATGTGGAAGCGCGCCATGCCCTCGGCCGCCGCGGGCAGCGGCAGCTGCGCCTCGAGGAAGTGCGGGATCGACACGAAACCGCCGATGGCCGAGAGCACCGCGAGGACGACGAGGATCCCGGTCATCGACGCGGGCGACTCGTGCACGTGGTGCTCGACCTCGGCGGTCATGCGCGACTTGCCGAAGAACGTGAGCCAGAGCAGCCGGAACATGTACACGGAAGTGAGCAGCGCCGTGAAGGCCATGAGCGCGAAGAGCGCGGGCGAGCCGCCGCGTCCGCTCGCGAGGGCGAACCACATGATCTCGTCCTTGGAGAAGAAGCCGGCGAGCGGCGGGATGCCGGCGATGGCGGCGGTGGCCACCGCGAAGGTCGCGAAGGTCACGGGAATGCGCCGGGCGAGGCCGCCCATGCGCGCGACGTCCTGTTCGCCCGAGAGCGCATGGATCACGCTCCCCGCGCCGAGGAAGAGGCAGGCCTTGAAGAACGCGTGCGTATAAAGGTGGAAGACCGCGACACCGTAGGCGCCCACGCCGAGCGCCACGAACATGAACCCGAGCTGCGAGAGCGTGGAGTACGCGAGCACCTTCTTGATGTCGGTTTGCACCAGCGCGATCGTCGCCGCGAAGAACGCCGTGGCCGCGCCGATCGCGGTGACGACGGCGGACGCTTCGGGCGCGATGAGGTAAATGCCTGAGAGCCGCGCGACCAGGTACACGCCGGCGGTCACCATCGTCGCGGCGTGGATGAGCGCGGAGACCGGCGTGGGGCCGGCCATCGCGTCGGGCAGCCATACGTGGAGCGGGATCTGCGCCGATTTTCCGCTCGCGCCGATGAAGAGGAGGATCCCCACGAGGCTCGCCGACACCGCGGGAGGCGAGGCGCCGAGGAACGCGGCGTTGATGCGGTCCATGTCGAGCGTGCCCACCGCCGAGTAGAGGACGAACATGCCGAGGAGGAACCCGGCGTCCCCGATGCGATTGGTGATGAAGGCCTTCTTGCCCGCCGCGGCCTTCGCGGGATCGTCGAACCAGAAGCCGATCAGCAGGTAGGAGGCGAGCCCCACGCCCTCCCAGCCGACGAAGAGCACGAGGAGCGAGCGCCCGAGCACCAGCATCAGCATGAAGAAGAGGAAGAGGTTCAGGTACGCGAAGTAGCGCGCGTAGGAATCGTCGTCCTTCATGTAGCCCGTCGAGTAGACGTGGATCATCGAGCCCACGCCCGTCACGATGAGCGCCATCACGGCGGTGAGGCGATCGAAGTAGAACGCGATCTCGAAGGTGTCGGCGCCGGCCGCGAACCAGGTATAGACGGTCTCCACGAGTGGCGCGCCGCCCGCGGCGCGCAGGTCGAAGAAGCATTTGAGCGTGACCGCGAACGCCGCGATCGGCAGGCCGCAGCCCACGAAGGTCACGAAGCGCTTGCCCAGGCGGTTGCCGAGCAATCCGTTGAGCAGGAAGCCCGCGAGCGGCAGGAGCACGATCGCGGTGAGGAGGGATGTCTTCACGGCGCTCATCCGCGCAGCTCCGAGAAGGCCGAGGCGTCGGTCGTGCGCCGGCGGCGCACGAGCAGCAACACGATGGGAATGGCGATCGCGATCTCGGCGGCGGCCACGACGAACACGAGGAACACGAGGACCGTGGCGGCCGCGGGGTCGCCGCGCTGCGCGTGCACGACCAGGCTCAGGTTCACGGCGTTGAGCATGAGCTCCATGCACATGAGCATCACCAGCACGTTGCGGCGGATGACCACGCCCAGCAGGCCGATCACGAACATCGCGACACTCGCCCAGCCGAGGAGCTGAAGGCTAGCCACGGCGCGCCCTCCCGACTTCGACCACGGCGAGCGCGCCCACGACGGCAGCCACCAGCAGGACGGAGACCACCTCGAAGGCCACCCAGTACTCGTTGAGGAAGACGACGGAGAACGCCTGCACGCCGAGCGCCTCGCCCGCGACGAACGGTGCGAGGCCCTGCCACACCTCGTGGCCCAGGAAGGCGAGCAGCGCCGCGGCGCCGATCGCCGCCGGCCACAAGAATGCCGTGTAGCGCCGGGCGTAGGAGGCGTCGCGCACGTCGAGCAGCATGATCACGTACACCATGAACACCATCACGGCGCCCACGTAGATCAGGACCTGGAAGACGGCGACCGCGTGGGCGCCGAGCATCGCGTACACGCCGGCGAGGGCCAGCATGGCGGTGACGAGTGCGAGCGCCACGTGCATCGGATGGCGCAGTGCCAGCATCGCGGCCGAGGACGCGAGGGCGAGTCCGAGAAAGGCGTAGAGCAGGAAGGCGTCGATCATCGCTTCGCTCCGTCCTTGCGCGGATTCCACGTGAGCAGCTCTTCCTTGCCGAGCCACAGCGTGTCGCGGTCGAAGGTGGGCAGATCGGGCACTTCCTTCAACATGCGGATCGCATCCTCGGGGCAGGCTTCGACGCACAGCCCGCAGAAGACGCAGCGCGAGTAGTCGATCTCGAAGCGCGCGGGGTACTTCGGGTGCAGGGGGTCCGTGGGGTCGAACGCGGCCTCGATCTCGATCACCTTCGCCGGGCACACGGTCGCGCACAGGTTGCAGGCGATGCACTGGGGCTTGCCGTTCTCGCGCTGCACGAGGATGTGCTTGCCGCGGTTGAGCGGCGCGTAGTCGGCGCGCGTCTCCTCCGGGTAATAAGTGGTGAGCGCGCCCTTGCGGCCGGTGATCCAGCGCCACATGTTGCGCGTGAAGATGCTGCCGGTGACCCACAGCCCGCGCGCGATCTCGAACACGTAGGCGCGTTCCCACCAACCCATGGTGGGCGAGTTCCAGTACTGCGGGCGCTTGTAGGGTTTCATGCGCGCTCCATCGCCCAGAGGACGACGACCGTCACGGCGAGGTTCGCGAGGGCGAGCGGGAAGAGGATCTTCCACGCGAAGCGCAGCAGCTGGTCGTAGCGGAATCGCGGCAGCGACCAGCGCACCAGGATCTGGAAGCTGCACACCGCGAGCACCTTCGCGAGGAAGGTGCCGAGCTGGATGAGCACCGCGGCTGCGTGCGGCAGCGCGACGAAGTACCCGCCGGGGAAACCGAAACCCGCGTCGCTCATGTACGGCAGGTTGTAGCCGCCGAGGAAGAGCGTGGTGAAGAGCGCGCCGATGACCGCGATCTCGATGAACTCGGCGAACATGAACAGGCCCATCTTCATCGCGCTGTACTCGGTGTAGTAGCCGGCGATCAGCTCGCTCTCGGCCTCGGGCAGGTCGAAGGGGATGCGCTTGTTCTCGGCGATGGCCGCGGTGAGGAACAGGAGTGCGGCAAAGGGCTGCACGACGATGCCCCAGGCGGGGAGGAACCCCAGCACCACGCCCGATTGCGCCCGCACGATCGCGCCGAGGTCCACCGTGCCGTGCAGCAGCACGAGGCCCAGGAGCGTGAGTGCCAGCACGACTTCGTAGGAGATCATCTGCGAGCCCGCGCGCAGCGCGCCCAGCAGCGAGAACTTGTTGTCCGAGGCCCAGCCCGCGAGCATCGCGCCGATGATGGTGAGCCCGCCGAAGGCGAAGACCACGAGCAGCCCCGCGTCCAGGCGCGCGATCTGCAGCGGATAGGTGCGGCCCGCGAACCACTCGGCCAGCGGCGGGATCAGCCGGCCCGGATCGATCGTGCCGCCGAAGGGCACGACCGCGAAGACCAGCAGCACCGGCGTGAAGACCACCCAGGGCGCGATCGCGTAGCCCAGCGCATCGTGCGTGCGCGGGTGGAAGTCTTCCTTGAGCAGCATCTTCAGGCCGTCGGCCATGCCGTGGAAGAGACCGAGCCACACGAGCTTCACCTGCGTGAAGGGAATGCGGATGTAGGCGCGGTTCGCGCCGATGCGGTCGGACATGATCGCCGCCTGCTTGCGCTCCACCCAGGTGAGCACGGTGCCGAAGGTCATGAGCACGCCGAAGGCGTATCCCACGAGTCCCAGGACGATCACGAAGTCCTGGATCATGCGGCCGCCACGTTCGCCGCGGCGAGTGCCGCGAAGAGGTCCTCGGCGTGCGCCACCGAGTCGTCCTTTTCGAAGCACGCCTCGAAGCCGCTCACGGTGCCCTCGAAGTTGGTGTACGTCCCGCGGCGCTCGGTCTGGATGCTCACGGGAATGAAGACGTCGGCGCGCGCGTGCCCGGGGTTCTTCCACGCGTCGAGCACGATCGTGCGCAGGGACTGCGGCACCTGCGCGAGGTCGAAGCCCTCGCCCCACACGAGCAGCAGGTCGGTTCCCTCGGGCAGCGTGGAGCCGGGACCCCAGGCGGACGCAAAGTTCGCGAGCGCGCCGGTGCTGTTCGGATTCTTGTCGGCGCAGATGAGAATATCGTCGGCGACGACCTCGCCGGGTTCGGGCTCGCGGTCGCGCTTCACGAAGACGGTGAAGTGCCGGCCCAGGGCGGCGGCGAACGCGGCGAGCTCCTCGTTGGAGGCCCAGCTCGACACGAGTGCCACGGGGCGGCGCGCGCGCTCGATGAGCGAGCGTGCGCCCTCGATCGCCGCGGGAGTCGCGACCGAGAAGCCGGCGCATATGGCTTGCGTTGCGCGCTCGCGCTCGAAAAGGGGCGCGAGGTCGCGGCCCCTGTTGCAGATCCACGGACCGTTCACCGCGGGGTTGTCGCGCGGCGTGATGCGCTCGATGGCGCGGTTGTGGCGCGCATCGAGTGCCTGCAGCTTCCATTCGGGCTTGCGGTGCCAGAGGTTGACGGCGCAGCCGCGCGCGCAGCCCGGGCACACCGATGGGGTCGCCTTCAGGTACCAGACGCGCGACTTGTAGAGGAACGAGCGCGACAGCAGCGCTCCCACCGGGCACAGGTCGACCACGTTGTCGGAGTAGGCGTCCGTCTCGAAGGCGCCGTCGCCCGAGGCGCGCACGAGCGAGGTGTCGCCGCGCTGCACGATGCCCAGCGACTTCGTCTTCGAGATTTCGTGCGTGAAGCGCACGCAGCGCGAGCACAGCACGCAGCGCTCGTTGTCGAGCGTGATGCGCGACGACAACGCGTGGAACTTGGTGGCGTGCACCTTCACTTCGTGCGAGGTCGAGGGTGCGCCGTTGTGCTCGTAGTGGTAATCCTGCAGCAGGCACTCGCCGGCCTTGTCGCAGATGCCGCAATCGACCGGGTGGTTGAGCGTGGTGAGCGCGAGGATCGACTTGCGGTACTCGCGCACGATGTCCGAATCGGTGAGGACCTTCAGGTCCTGGGCGACGGGCATGTTGCAGGAGATCTCGACCCAGCTGCGGCCCTCGACCTGCACGGCGCACAGGCGGCAATTGCCCGCGACCGAGAGCTTCGGGTGCCAGCAGAATCCGGGCAGCACGATGCCGTTGGCCGCCGCCACTTCCATGACGGTCTGGCGGCTGTCGGCCTCGTAGGGAAGGCCGTCTATGTAGATGCGCGGCATTCGAGGTTCCCGTCGTGGCGCGAACGGCCGTGGGCGATGAAGTATTCGAACTCGTCGCTGAACTTCGCGAGGATCCCGACGGTGGCGTAGCCCGCGGCGTCACCCATGCCGCAGATCGTGTTGCCGTCGTTCCACGCGGAGATCTTCTTCAGCTGCTCGAGGTCCTCGGGCCGGCCGCCGCCCGCGACGATGCGGTCGATGATCCGGTGCATCCAGCCCATGCCCTCGCGGCACGGCGTGCACTGGCCGCACGATTCGTGGTGGTAGAAGCGCAGCAGCACCTGGAGCAGGCGCACCATGCACGTGCCCTCGCCGATCACGACCATGCCGCCCGAGCCCATGCCCGAGCCCACGGTGGCGAGCGCTTCGTTGTCGAGCGTGAGGCGGTCGACTTCCTCGCCCGTGACGACCTTGGTCGAGATGCCGCCGGGGATGATGGCCTTCACCTTGCGGCCGCCGGGCACGCCGCCGCAGGTGTCGAAGATGAATTCGCGGAACGCACCCCCGGGCTCGATTTCGTACACGCCCGGCTTGTTGATATGGCCGGAGATGGAGATGAGCCGTGTACCGGGGCTCTTCTTCGTGCCGGTCGCCTTGAAGGCCTCGGCACCGCCGTTGATGATTCCGGCGATGTTGGAGAGCGTCTCGACGTTGTTCACGACCGTGGGGCGCTGGTAGAGGCCGCGCACGGTGAGCCGCGGCGGGCGGTTGCGCGGGTAGCCGCGCTTGCCCTCGAGCGAGCTCAGCAGCCCCGAGGCTTCGCCGCACACGTACGAGCCCGCGCCGCGATAGACCACGAGGTCGCAAACGAAATCGGTTCCGAAGAGCGGCTTGCCGAAGTAGCCCGCGGCGTACGCTTCCTCGAGCGCGCCGCTGATCCGGCGCCACGGCAGGTCGAACTCGCCGCGGATGTAGATGAACGCGTGGCGCACCTGCAGCGCGTAGGCGGCGATCAGCATCGACTCGAGCAGCAGGTGCGGCGCGTTCTCGAGGATCCAGCGATCCTTGAACGTGCCCGGCTCGCCTTCGTCGGCATTGGCGCACAGGTAATGCGGCTGCCCGTCGCTGAGGTTCACGACCGACCACTTGCGACCGGCCGAGAAGTTCGCGCCGCCGCGTCCCTGGATGCCGCTCGCGGTGACCTCGGCGGTGACCTGCTGGGGCGTCATCTCGCCGAGCGCCTTCTCGATCGCGCGGTAGCCGCCGCGCGCGCGATAGTCGGCGAGCGTGTGCGAGGTGGGCGTCAACTCGAAGTTCATCAGCAGGCGCGCGCCCATCAATCGCCTCTGCGCTTCGAGTCGAGGAGGGCGTCGAGCTTTTCCGCCGTCATCGCCTCGTGGTAGCTGCCGTTCACGGCGACCATGGGCGCGGTGCCGCACGAGGCCATGCATTCGACGGTCGCGAGGCTGAACTCGCCGTCCGGGGTCGTCTCGCCCGGCCGGATGCCGAGCTTCTTCGACAGGTGGTCGATCAGCCGCTCCGCACCCAACAGCGAGCACGAGAGGTTGCGGCAGGCCTCGACGTGGCAACGCCCGACGGGCGCGCGCCGGAACTGGCCATAGAAGGAGAGGACTTCCTCGATTTGAATGCGCGGCACGCCGAGGTACGCGACCAGGCCTTCGATGTCGCTGTCGGCCACGAAGCCGCGCTCTTCCTGGATGCGGCGCAGGCACGGCAGCACGAGCGAGGAATCGAAGCCCTCGGGAAAGCGCTCGCGCAGCTTCTCGAATTCCGGGATCAGGTGCTTCATCGATCGCACTCCCCGCCGATCATGTTCACGGAGCCGAAGGTCGGGATGACGTCGGCGAGCTGGTAGCCCTCGAGCAGGCGGTGCACCCCGCCCATGTGCACGAAGCTCGGGCTCCTCACGTGCACCTTGTAGGGCGTGCCGCCGCCCACGCTCACGAGGTAGAAGCCGAGCTCGCCGTTGGGCGACTCGTGCGCGAGGTACACCTCGCCCGCGGGCACGGCGGGGCCTTCCATCACGAGCTTGAAGTGGTTGATGAGCGATTCGATCTCGGAGTAGACGAGCGCCTTGTCGGGAAAGGTGCAGCGCCGGTCGTCGACGTTGATCGGCCCCTCGGGGAGCTTGCGCATCAACTGCCGGATCATGTACACCGACTCGTCCATCTCGCGCATGCGCACGTAGTAACGGTCGTAGTTGTCGCCGTTGATGCCGACGGGCACGTCGAAGTCGAGCTCGGCGTAGGCGAGGTAGGGCGTGTCCTTGCGAAGATCGCGCGGCGCGCCCGTCGAGCGCAGGATCGGTCCGGTGAAGCCCCAGTGGATGGCGTCGGCCGTCGAGAGGGTGCCGACGTTGCGCGTGCGGTCGATGAAGATGCGGTTGCGGTCCATGAGCGCGTGCACGCGGCCGATGAAGTCCTCGTACTGCACGAGGATCTCGTCCAGCCGTGCGAGCCAGCCATCGGGCAGGTCGCGCGCGAGGCCGCCGATGCGGCCATAGGAATAGGTCACGCGCGCGCCCGTGAGCGCGGCCAGGTGCTCGTAGATGTAGTCGCGGATCATCACGAGGTACAGGAACGGCGTCATGGCCCCGAGCTCCATGAGCGAGGCGGCGATGCACGTGAGGTGGTCGGCCACGCGCGAGTACTCCGAGAGGAGCGTGCGCAGGTACTTGCAGCGCGGCGTGATCTCGACACCCATGAGCTTCTCGACCGCCGCGCAGTACGCGAAGTCGTTGATGAGCCCCGAGCAGTAGTTCAGGCGGTCGACGTACGGAATGAGGTTGTGCCAGGTGTGCGCCTCGCATTCCTTCTCGAAGCCGCGGTGCAGGTACCCGCAGTGCACGTCCACGCGCCGCACTTTCTCGCCGTCGAGGGCGGCGACCACTTGAATGGTTCCGTGCGTGGCCGGGTGCGAGGGCCCGAGGTTCACGACCACCGCGCCCCCCTCGGTGCTCGCGTCGAAAGCCGGGCGGATGGGGTTGGGCAGGGGCGCGTTCATGATGCCTAGCGCTTCCGCAGCGGTACGAGCGGCTGCTCGCGGCCGATGGGATAGTCCTTGCGCAGCGGATGCCCCTCGAAGCCCTCATAAAGAAGGATCGGGCGCAGGTCCGCGTTGCCGCGAAAGACGATGCCGTACATGTCGTGGCACTCGCGCTCGTGAAAGGCCGCCGTTCCGTAGAGCGGGGTGAGCGAAGCGACCGTGGGGTCGTCCACGCCGACGCGCGTCTTCAGGCGCATGCGGCCGAAATGCGAGGTCGAATAGAAGTGGTAGACCACGTCGAAGCGCGGCAGGCGCTCGGGCCAATCCACCGCGGTCACGTCGAGCAGCAGGTCGAACGCGGCCGTCGCCTTCAAGTGGCGCACGGTGTCGAGCAGCGCGTCGGGCGCGACCTCGAGGACGGCGGGCAGGGCATCGGGAAGGACCGTGGCCATGGCTCAGAAGTCCTTCGTGAGGATCGGATGGTGGTCGTTCGCGATGCGCTCCTGCAGCTTCATGATCGCGTCGATCACCGTCTCGGGCCGCGGCGGGCAGCCGGGCACGTAGATGTCCACGGGGATGATCCGGTCGATGCCGGGCAGCGCCGCGTAGTTCTGGTAGAAGCCGCCGCTCGTGGCGCACGCGCCGAAGGCCATCACCCACTTGGGCTCGCACATCTGCTCGTAGACCTTGAGCAGGATCGGCGCCTGCTTGTGCGTGACCGTGCCCACCACCATCAGGAGGTCCGATTGGCGCGGCGAGAAGCGCGGCAGCGCCGCGCCGAAGCGGTCGGTGTCGTAGGGCGTGGAGCTCACGGCCATGAACTCCATCGCGCAGCAGGCCGTCACGAACGGATAGGGAAAGAGCGAGAACTTGCGCGCCCAGCCCACCAGCTCGTCCTTGCGCGTCGAGAGGAATTCGAAGGCGGAGTGGCCGGGCTTGTCGGCGTGGATCGGGATGGTGGGGTGCGAGGCGGCCATGGTCACTCCGTCACGGCCTCGAGGAGTCGCGTCTTGTAGAAGTAAAGGAGGATCAGCACCAGGAATGCCAGGAACAGCCCGAAGGTCGCGAGCATGAACGTGGAGAGCGGCTGGGCGGCCAGCGCCCAGAGGATCAGGAACACCGTCTCCAGGTCGAAGAGGATGAACGCGAGCGCCACGCCGTAGTACTTCACGGAGACGGGGCCGACGTTGCGCGGGTCGATCGCGGTCGCGCCGCATTCGAAGGGCTCGAGCTTGGCGCCCGTGGGCGCGGGCTTGGGCCCCAGCGCGCGATTGAGCGCGAGCGTGACCGCCACGAAGGAGAGGATCGCGCCCAGGTAGAGCAGGAATGCGACGTAGGCATTCATGGCCTGACGGTATGCGTTCCGCGACCTGCTCCCTTGACCTTTATCAACCGTCGGAGCCTTCGCGCCACGGTCCGGAAGTTTCTAGGCGTTCGCCGCGAGGTGGTGGCGAAGGCGGCGGAAGCGCTCGGCGGGATCGGGGCCGTGCAGCGGATCGGCACCCGAGGGTGCGGCCCGGCGCGCGGCTTCCCAGTCCTCGGGAGTCAGCGCTTCCTTCGCGCGCGCGAGCACGCCGCCTTCCTCGCGGGCGATGTGGTGCCGGTAGTAGACGAGGTAGGTCGCCGCGGCCGCCTCGAGCTCCGCGCGGCCGAAGAGCGCGTCGTCGAGCGCGGCCTGGAGGAGCGCCTCGAGCCGCTCGCCCGCGATCGCGATCACGCGGTGCTCCTGCGTGAGGCGGTCGAGGAGCGGCGCCAGGTCGTTGCAGCGCGCGGCGAGCAAGTCGAAGGCGACTTCCTCGCGGGGATGGTGGAACTGGTCCGAGTACTCGCGCAGGTACCGGATGATGTCGAGCATCAGCTCGTAGTCGGGCCGCTGTCCGGAATGGAAACGCTCCACCTGCTTTTCCAGGAGGTCGAGCAGGTGGTTGAAGTAGACGTGCTCGGCATGCCAACTGGCAATCGGATCGCCCATGGGATCATTGTCGGACTGCGGCGCGGCCTTCCGTTGATCCTCATCAACTCCGTGCAACGTTGCGCAGCTAGCCTCGAAGGAACAGATGGCCAAGGCGATTCCCCGCAACAAGGTCTCGGACGTCCGCGGCGTGGGCAAGCTCGCCGTGGAAGCCGCCGTCGGCTTGACCGGCGTCGTGGAGAACCTGCACCACAACATCACGCGTCGCCCCGCGCCGCTCGGTGCCCCGGTGCGCGAGCCGATGACGGGCATTTCGGGCTTCGTGTACCGGTCCATCCGATTCGCCGCACGCACGGCCGGTGGCGGCGTGGACTTCCTGCTGGGCCAGGTGGCGCCTTTTCTCGCCCACGAACCTTCGTCGCGCAAACGCGAGGCGGTGCTCGCGGCACTCAACGGCGTGCTGGGCGACCACCTGGCGCAGAGCGCCAATCCGCTGGCCATCGCGATGCGCTTGCGGCGCCACGGCCAGGATCTCGAGCTCACGGCGCCGGCGCTCGCGAGCGCGGTGCCGCATCCCGCCTCGCGCGTGTTCGTCCTTATCCATGGCCTGTGCCTGAACGACCTTCAATGGCTGCGCAGGGGCCACGACCACGGCGCCGCACTGGAACGCGACGCTCCCGCGGGCCGGCCGCTCACCGCGCTCTACCTTCACTACAACAGCGGGCGGCCCATAGCGACCAACGGGCGCGAGCTCGCGCAACTCCTGGAGTCCTTGTGCCGGAACTGGCCGGTGCCGCTGGAGGAGCTCGTGATCGTCGGCCACAGCATGGGCGGGCTGGTCGCGCGCAGTGCCTGCGAGCACGCGCGGGAAGACGGGCACGCGTGGCCCGCGCGCCTTCGGGGCATGGCCTTCCTCGGCACGCCTCACTCGGGCGCCCCGATGGAACGCGGCGGCAACTGGATCGACGTGACTCTCGACGCCAGCCCTTACACGGCGGCGTTCGCGCGGCTGGGGCGCGTGCGCAGCGCCGGCATCACCGACCTGCGCCACGGCAGCCGGGTCGCGCTGCCCGCGGGCGTCGAATGCCTGGCCATCGCCGGCAGTCTCGCGCGGCGTCCGGGGACCCTGGGCGAGCGCCTCGCGGGCGACGGCCTCGTGCCGCTCGAGAGCGCCCTGGGCCACGGCGCGGGGCCTGAAGGCCGCGACCTCTTCGCGGCGGGCGATACGTGGGTCGCGAACCGCGTGGGCCACCTCGCGTTGCTCGACTCGGGCCGCGTGTACCGGGAGCTGCGCAACCGGTTCTGCTGAACCCTTTGATCCGCGTCAATCGCCGCGGGGCGGGCATCCCTACGATACGGCCTCATGGATACCCCCGCGATCACATACAACGACAAGGTGGTGCGCCAGTTCACGGTGATGACCGTGGTCTGGGGCATCGTCGGCATGCTGGTGGGCTGCATCATCGCCGCGCAGCTCGCCTGGCCCCAGCTCAATTTCGACATCGCCTGGCTCTCGTACGGCCGGCTGCGGCCGCTGCATACCAACGCGGTGATCTTCGCCTTCGGCGGCTGCGCGCTGTTCGCTTCCTCTTACTACGTGGTCCAGCGTACCTGCCACGTACCGCTGGTCTCGCACAGCCTCGCCGCATTCACCTTCTGGGGCTGGCAGGCGATCATCGTCGCCGCGGCGATCACGCTCCCGCTGGGAATCACCACTTCAAAGGAATACGCCGAGCTCGAGTGGCCCATCGACGTCGCCATCACCTTCGTGTGGCTCGCCTACGCGCTGGTGTTCTTCGGGACGATCTGGCAGCGGCGCGTGAAGCACATCTATGTCGCCAACTGGTTCTTCGGCGCGTTCATCCTCACGGTCGCGGTCCTGCATGTCGTGAACAGCGCGGCCATTCCCGTGACGATGTTCAAGAGCTACTCGGTGTACGCGGGCGTGCAGGATGCGATGGTGCAGTGGTGGTACGGCCACAACGCCGTGGGCTTCTTCCTCACCGCGGGCTTCCTGGGGATCATGTACTACTTCATCCCCAAGCAGGTCGGCAAGCCGATCTACTCGTACCGGCTGTCGATCGTCCACTTCTGGGCCCTGATCTTCACCTACATGTGGGCCGGGCCCCACCATTTACATTACACGGCGCTCCCCGACTGGGCGCAGTCGCTGGGCATGGTGTTCTCGCTGATCCTGCTGGCACCCTCCTGGGGCGGGATGATCAACGGGATCATGACGCTCTCGGGCGCGTGGGACCGCCTGCGCACCGATCCCATCCTCAAGTTCCTCATCGTGTCGCTCTCGTTCTACGGGATGAGCACGTTCGAGGGACCGATGATGTCCATCAAGACCGTCAACGCGCTTTCGCACTACACCGACTGGACCGTCGGCCACGTGCACTCGGGCGCGCTCGGATGGGTGGCGATGATCTCCATCGGCTGCGTGTACTTCCTGATCCCCAAGCTCTTCGGGCAGAAGGAGATGTACTCGACGAAGCTCATCACGGTCCACTTCTGGGTCATGACCATCGGCATCGTGCTCTACATCGCCGCGATGTGGATCGCCGGCGTCATGCAGGGCCTCATGTGGCGCGCGGTCAATGACGACGGGACGCTCACGTACACCTTCGTCGAAAGCGTGAAGGCCACCTACCCCTACTACGTGGTGCGGCTGCTGGGCGGCGTGCTCGTGCTCTCGGGCATGTTCGTGATGGCCTACAACGTGGCGCGCACCATTGCCGCGGGCCGTTCGTTCAATGCGCCCATTCCCGCTCCCGCGGTGCACGCCCATGCGTGAGGCAACGGGTTATTCAAAGTCAAGGGCGGAACCGCCGATGAACGCCGATGAAAGGCGGATAGCCGCCGATAAGACAGTGCGAGATGCTGATCGGTGCTATCGGAAGCGCTCGCGATACTCGGGGCCCTGGCTCTCGTTGTCCTTGCTTTATCGGCGGCTATCCGCCTTTCATCGGCGTTCATCGGCGGTTCCGCCCTTGACTTACAACGCAGAGTGAAATGATGAAAATCACCCACGACCTCATCGAACGCAAAGCCGGCCTGCTGGCACTCCTCGTGATCCTCACGATCAGCGTCGGCGGCCTCGTCGAGATCGTTCCGCTCTACTACCAGCGCTCGACGACGGAACCGGTCGCGGGCCTCAAGCCCTATCCGGCGCTCAACCTCGAAGGGCGCGACATCTACATCCGCGAGGGCTGCTACAACTGCCACTCGCAGATGATCCGGCCCTTCCGCGCCGAAGTGGAGCGCTACGGCCACTACTCGGTCGCCGGCGAGTTCGTCTACGACCATCCGTTCCAGTGGGGCAGCAAGCGCACGGGGCCCGACCTCGCGCGCGTGGGTGCGCGCTACTCCGACGAATGGCACCGCACGCACCTGCGCAACCCGCGCGACGTCGTGCCCGAATCGAACATGCCCGGCTATCCGTGGCTCGCGAAGACGCCGATGACCGGCGCCGACACGGCCGCGAAGATGCGCGCGCTGCGCCACGTGGGCGTTCCCTACACCGACGCCGACATCCTCGGCGCCAAGCAGGCAGTCGCCGGCAAGACCGAAGAGGACGCGCTGGTCGCCTACCTGCAGGAGCTCGGCACCGTCATCAAAGCCCGGAGATGAACATGGACCTCAATACGATCCGCGTGACCGTCGAAGTCATCACCTTCGCCTCCTTCCTGGGCATCGTCGCCTGGGCCTGGTGGCCGACGCACCGCGCCTACTACGAACGCGCCGCCGCGATCCCCCTGAACGATGAGTGATTTCACCGACGGCTTCTGGAGCCTGTGGGTTGCCGGGCTCAGCATCATCTCCATCCTCTTCTGCGCGCTGCTGCTCACGCTGCAGGGCAAGAAGCGCGTGCCCGGTACCCCCGTGGAAACCACCGGCCACCAGTGGGACGAGAACCTCACGGAGCTCAACAACCCGCTGCCGCTGTGGTGGATGTGGCTCTTCTGGATCACGATCGGCTTCGGCGTTGTCTACCTCGTGCTCTATCCGGGGCTGGGGAGTTTCCCCGGCGTCCTCAAGTGGTCCTCGTCCGGCGAGTACGCGACCGAACGCGCGGAAGCCGATGCGCTGTATGGCCCGCGCTTCCAGCGCCTTGCATCCCTCGAGGTCGCCCAGATCGCGAAGGATCCCGAAGGCCGCCTCATGGGCGAGCGGCTCTTCCTCACGTACTGCTCGCAGTGCCACGGGTCCGATGCGCGCGGCGCCAAGGGTTACCCCGACCTCACGGCCGGCGCGTGGCTCTACGGCGGCGATGCACCGACGCTCGTGAAGACGATCCTCGATGGCCGGCAGGGAATGATGCCCCCGATGGGCGCGGCGCTGGGTGGCCCGGAGCAAACGCTCGACATGGCCCACTACGTCCTCTCGCTCTCCGGCGCGAAGCACGATGCGAAGCGTGCCTCGGACGCGAAGCCGAAATTCGCGGTGTGCGCGGCCTGCCACGGCGCGGATGCGAAGGGCAACGTCGCGATGGGCGCGCCCAACCTCACCGACAAGATCTGGCTGCACGGCGGCAGTGTCGAGACGATTGCCGAAACGATCGCGCAGGGACGCTCGAGCCGGATGCCCGCGCACCGCGAGTTCCTGGGCGAGGAAAAGTCCAAGATCCTCGCGGGCTATGTCTACGGAATCTCGCGACCGTGACCGGGTGATCCCGATCCATCCGGCGCCTCCCGCGGGCGCGGATGAGTCGGGCCTGTTCGAGGTCCGCAAGAAGATCTATCCGCGCGCGGTGCACGGCTGGTTCGCCGGCTGGCGCTGGGCGCTGGTGTGGGCCACGCAGCTCTTCTTCTACGGGATGCCGTGGGTCACGTGGAACGACCGGCCCGCGCTGCTCTTCGACCTCGCGGCGCGCAAGTTCTACGTGCTGGGCTTCGTCTTCTGGCCGCAGGACTTCATCTACCTCACGCTGCTGCTGGTCGCTTCCGCGCTCGCACTCTTTCTTTTCACGGCGGTCGCCGGGCGCCTCTGGTGCGGGTACGCGTGTCCGCAGACCGTCTACACCGAGATCTTCCTGTGGATCGAGCGGCGCATCGAGGGCGACAAGTTCGCGCGCGAGAAGCTCGACCGCGCGCCGCTCGATGCGCGCAAATTCGCGCTCAAGGCCGCCAAGCACGCGAGCTGGGGCGCGATCGCGTTGTGGACCGGCTTCACCTTCGTGGGCTACTTCACGCCCATCCGCGACCTGGGCGGCGAAGTGCTCTCGTTCGCGACCGGGCCGTGGGAGACCTTCTGGATCCTCTTCTACGGCCTCGCCACCTACGGCAACGCGGGCTGGATGCGCGAGCAGGTGTGCAAATACATGTGCCCCTACGCGCGCTTCCAGGGCGCGATGTTCGATCGCGACACGCTGGTGATCGCCTACGACGTGAACCGCGGCGAGCCGCGCGGGGCGCGCTCGCGCAAGGCCGACACGAAGGCGCTGGGACTGGGCGATTGCATCGACTGCACGCTGTGCGTGCAGGTGTGCCCGACCGGCATCGACATCCGCAAGGGCCTGCAGTACGAATGCATCGGCTGCGCGGCGTGCATCGATGCGTGCGACCAGGTGATGGACAAGGTGGGCTACCCGAAGGGGCTCATCCGCTATGCCACCGAGAACACGATCGCGCGCCACGAAGGCATCGAGGGCTTCGTGCGCCACGTGCTGCGTGCGCGCACGCTCATCTACACCGGGATCCTTTCGGCGGTGATCCTGCTCGCTGCCGGGTCGCTCTGGCTGCGCGTGCCGCTCAAGGTGGACGTGATCCGCGACCGCGGCGCGCTCGTGCGCGAGGTCGAAGGCGATCTGCTCGAGAACGTCTTTCGCCTGCAGGTCATGAACGCCACCGAGACGGCGCATCGCTATCGCCTTCGCGTCGAGGGCGTGGATGGGCTCATCGTCGCCTCCGCGCCGGAGATCGCCATCGAAGCGGCCACCACTCGCGGCTTCCCGGTGCGCCTGCGCGCGCCGCGCGCGTCGCTCGTCAAGGGTTCACATCCGATCCGCATCGCCATCGAGTCGATCGACGACCCGGCGCTGCAGGTCACCGAGAAGTCCGTCTTCATCGTCCGCTAAGGAGCCAAGGACCATGACCGAATCCACCGCATCTCCCTGGTACCGGCATCGCTGGCCCTGGCTGCTCATGGCCGGACCGTTCGTGGTGGTCGTCGCGGGAATCTCCATGGCCGTCGTGGCCTACCGCGGCGCCGACGGCGTGGTCGCCGACGACTACTACAAGCGCGGCCTCGCGATCAATCGAACGCTCGCGCGCGAAGCGCGCGCCGAAGCGATCGGCCTCCAGGCCGACGTTGCGTTGCGCGAAGGGCGCGCCGTTGCGCACATTGCCGCGACGGGTCCGCTGCCCGATCGCATCCAGCTCACGCTCGCGCACCCGACGCGCGCCGGAGAAGATCGCGTCGTGTCGCTCGCGCGCACGCCGCAAGGCACCTGGGAGGCACCGCTGCCGCCGCTCGCACACGGCCGCTGGCGCCTGATCCTCGAAACGCCCGAGTGGCGCTGGAGCGCCCTCGCGCAGGCCGCGGGCTGACGGCCATGGTGCGCCGCGCGCTCTGGCTTCTCTGGATTCTCTGGCCGGCTTTCCTGGTGGCGGGCGTGGCCGAGTTCGTCTTCTTCTCGATCTTCGATCCGCACGACCTGGTGGTGTTCGGCCGCCCGCTCGAAGCGAGCCGCCAGGCGGTCTACGCCCTGGGATTCTTCTTCTTCTGGACGCTGTGCGCGCTCTCGGGGGCGCTCACGCTCGCGCTGCGCGGCGGGGAGGTCCCATGAGCCGTGTCCTGGTGGTCTTCGCCTCCGTCGAGGGACAGGCGCGGCGCATCGCCGAGCGCATCGGCGCGGCGCTCAAGGCGCAGGGCCATGGCGTGTCGCTGGTCCCGGCCGATTCGATCGGGCTTGCCGACGAGGTCTCCCTGCACGATGGCGTCGTCGTCGGCGGCTCGGTCCGTTTCGGCAGTCATTCGCGCGCGCTCATCTCCTTTGCGCGCGAGGCACGCGACGCGATCGATTCGCGGCCCAATGCCTTCTTCTCGGTGTGCCTGAGCGCGGGCGGCCCGAACCCGAAGCCCGCCGTCGCGCAGGGTTACATCGATGCGTTCATGACGGCCACCGGCTGGAAGCCGCGGCGCGTGGCGGGTTTCGCCGGGTCGCTTCTCTACTCGCGCTACAACCCGATCCTGCGATTCGTGATGCGCCTCATCTCGCGCAAGGCGAAGGGCGAGACCGACACGTCGCGCGACTACGAGTACACGGACTGGGGCGCGGTCGATGCGTTCGCGCGCGGCTTCGCGGGCGATGTGGCCTCGACCAGCGTCGTGTCGCCCGGAAACGTCCGCAGCTCGTAGCCGCGGGCGCGCATGAGCGCGAGCATCGTGCCGTTGCCGGCAAGCACGAAGCCGCGCATGCGTTCGATGCCCGCGTGCCGCGCGGCCTCCTCGAGACGCGCCATCAGCATCGAGCCCAGGCCCTTTCCCTGCCAGCGGTCGGCGATGACGACGGCGAACTCGGCGTGCTCCGGAATCGACTCGCGCGCATAGCGCGCCACGCCGATGATCGCCTCGTTGCCGTCCTTGTCCGTGTGCAGCGCGACCAAGGCAAGGTCGCGCTCGTAGTCGACCTGCGTGAAGCGGGCGATCGCCTCGGGCGAGGCGTGGCCGCCCGCCGACAGGAAACGGAAGTAGCGCGCCTGGTGCGACAAGCCTTCGATGAAGCGGGCCTCGAGCACGGCGTCTTCCGGGCGGATGGGGCGCAGGCGCACGGGGGTGGCGTCGCGCAGCGCCCCGGCGTGCTCGAGATAGCTCGGGTAGGGGTGGATCGCAAGGTGCGACCAGCGCGCGTCGCGCGCCGGATGCGTGGGATCGATCACCACGCGCGCGTCGAGCGCGATGACGCCGCGCGCATCCACGAGCAGGGGGTTCAGGTCCATCTCGGCGATCCAGGGCAGCTCGCACGCCATGTCGGAAACCCGCAGCAGCACGTCGGTGAGCGCCTCCAGGTTCGCGGCGGGCACGTTGCGGTAGGCGCCCAGGAGCTTCGCCACGCGCGTGCGCGACACGAGCTCGCGCGCGAGGCGCTCGTTGAGCGGCGGCAGGGCAACCGAAGAATCGTCGAGCAGCGCAACGGCCACACCGCCCGCGCCGAAGGTGACGACCGGACCGAACACGGGATCGGTCGCGAGCCCCACGAGCACTTCGCGCGCATCGTGGCGCGACACCATTTGCTGGACGAGGACGCCGTCGACGCGTGCGTCCGGACGCAGGCGTCGCGCGCTGGCGACGATCGCATCGAACGCCTCGCCCACCGCGGCCGCGTCGTGCAGACCGAGGCGCACGCCGTCGACATCGGACTTGTGCGAGATGTCGCGCGAAAGGATCTTGAGCGCGACGGGGTATCCGATCGCGGCCGCTTCACCGATCGCTTCCTCGCGCGTAGCCGCGGGACGCATCGCCGGCACCGGAATGCCCCAGGCCGCCAGCAGTTCCTTGGATTCGGCCTCGGTGAGCATGGTGCGGCCATCATCCACGGCGCGCTTGAAGATCGCCGCGCCGGCCGGTCGCTCCGGAAAGTGGGTGCTCGCCGGACCGGGCGCTTCCATCAACTGGCGGCGCAGCGAACCCCAGCGCGCCACCACGCCGAGCGCGTCGACCGCGGTCTCGATCGTCGGGAATGCCGGAATGCCGGCACGGACCATCGCGTCGCGTGCGTCGTGCACGCTGTGCTCGCCGAGCCAGGCGGTGAGCACGGGAACGGGGCAGGCGGCCGCGGCCGGCGCCAGTTTCGCGGCGACGTCGCCGGGCTCGGAAACGAGCGTCGGCGCGTACGCGGCGATCACGGCATCCACGCCGGGGTCGGCTGCGATGGCGGTGAGCGCCGCGGCGAACCGGTCGCCGGTCGCGTCGCCGAGGATGTCCACGGGATTTCCGTGCGACCAATGCGCGGGCAGGCTGCGGTCGAGCGCGGCGATCGTCGCGGGCGCGAGGGTCGCCAGCGCGAGGCCCGCTTCGGGGATCGCATCGGCGGCGAGCGCGCCGGGACCGCCGCCGTTGGTGAGGACGGCCGTGCGATTGCCGACGGGTCCCGGGATTGCCGCGAGCGCCCGTGCCGCGGCGAAGAGCTGGTGGTAGCCGTGCACGCGCACCACGCCGCAGCGGCGCAGCACGCCATCGAAGACGGCGTCGTTGCCCACGAGCGCTCCCGTGTGCGAGCGCGCGGCCCGCGAGGCGCCGGCGTGGCGTCCGACCTTCAGCGCGACAACCGGCTTGGCGCACGCCAGCGCGCGCAGCGCGGAGACGAATTCGCGGCCGTGCTTCACGCCTTCCACGTAGAGAAGCACCGAGCGCGTCTTCGCGTCGAAGCGCAGGTAATCGAGGATCGCCCCGAAATCGAGGCTTGCGGCCGCGCCGAGCGAGACCACCGACGACAGGCCCACCCCCGCCGCACCCGCCCAATCGACGAGCGCCGAGCAGATCGCGCCCGACTGAGAGACGAGCGCGACGCCGCCCTCGGGCGGCGCGCCGCGCGCGAAGGAGGCATTGAGTCCGATCGAAGGGCGCAGGAGCCCGAGGCAGTTGGGGCCGAGCAAGGGGATGCGCGCTTCGCTCGCGGCGCGCGCGACCTCGCGTTCGAGCGCGCGGCCCGCATCGCCCGTCTCCCCGAACCCGGCCGAGAGCACGACGAGCGCGCGCGTTCCCGCGCGCTTCGCGTCCGCGACGATCGCGGGCACGGCGCTCGCGGGCGCGGCGACGATTGCGAGATCGACCGGCATCGGTACCTCATGGAGGCTCGGGTAGCAGGGAGCGCCGCCGATCGTCGCGTGGCGCGGGTTCACGAGGTGCACGGTGCCGCGGAAACCCGACAGGTTCGCAAGCACCGCCGCGCCCACCGATCCGGCGCGCGGGCTCGCGCCGACCAGCGCGACCGACGCCGGCGCGAACAGCGGCGCGAGGGGATGGCGGATGAAGTCGGGGGCTTCGGTCTCGAGCGGCCTAGAGGCTCGCATGGGCGGAGGGCTCGCGGCGCTCGCGCTGCGCTTCGCAGGCCAGGCAGCGCTCCGCGAACGGTTCCGCCACGAGGCGCTCGCGGGCGATGGGTGAGTAGCAGTCCGCGCAGGTGCCGAACTGGGGGCCGAAGCTGCGCGTGATCGCCCGCTCGACCCGCTCGAGCTCGGCGGCATCGCGTTCGACGCCGGCCAGTTGCGTGTCGGCTTCGACGCCCGTGATCTCGCCGCTGGCGCTGTGGTGAAAGGCTTCGCTCATCTCGCGGCGCAGAGCGTGCGCGCGCCGCTCGAGGATTCCGCGAAGGGTGGTGCGCAGTGCATCGTCCATGGCGATCTCCAATCTCAGCGGATGACGAGGACGGGCAGCTTCGTGCGGGCGAGGACCTTCTGGGTCTCGCTGCCGAGCAGGAGCTTCTCGAGCCCCTTGCGGCCGTGCGAAGCCATCACGATCATCGTGGCGCGTTCGCGCTTCGCGGCCGCGACGATGGCGTCGGACGCGGAGTCGCTGCGGGCCTGGGCCACCTTCGCGTCCACCTTCAGCGCGGCGGCGATCTTGCGCGCGTGCGCGAGCAACTTCGTGGTTGCCGCGGCCGTCTCCTTGAGGAAGATCGTCTCCGCGGGCCAGTCGATCGGATAGCCATCGGTGAAGGGCGGCATCTGGTAGTCGGGTGGGGCGGTGAAGATGGTGAGGCTGCCGTTGCTCGCCTTGGCGAGGATGGCGGCGGCCTTCACGGCGCGGTCGGACCGCGGCGAGCCGTCGGTGGGAACGAGGATGCGTTCAAGCATGGGGATCTCCTCAGGGATGGACGGAAAAGATGGATTGCCAATCGATCGCGCGGCGCGGCAGGTATTCGAGCGCCGAGCTCACCCAGCCGACGTGCTGGGCTTCCTCGGCGGCCATCTCGGTGGCCTGCTCGCGGACTTCCGCCGACGGTGACGTTGCGGCTGCCCACTCGAAGAAGCGTTGCGCATTGAGCTCGGCATTCAAGGCGATTTCGAGCAGGTGGCGTTCGCTCGTGGCGCGGTAGAACAACTCGCGTGCCGCGGCCTCGGGCGAACCGGGCCCGAGCCAGCAGTAGCCGTCGCGAGCGATCACCGGGAGCGTGAGTTCCCGGCTCACCTCGATCAGCGCGGCCAGGTGCCTCGCCTCCATCGTCGCGAGGTTGCGGCACAGCGCGGCGAGTATCTCCTCACCGCGATTGGCGAAATACGCTTCGAACTCGGTGTAGCGTTCTGCGGCCTCGCGCTCGATGGCGAGCGCATGCGCGTAGAACTCCTCGATGGTGGCGATGGTTCGCGTCATGGCTACCTCGCGATCATCACGGGACACGGCGCCTGGCGCAGCACGGCATCGGCGACCGAGCCGAGCGTGAGGTTGCGCAGCGTTCCGTGGCCATGCGAACCCATCACGATGAGGTCGATCGCGTTCGTCGCTGCGTACCCGCAGATCATTTCGCCCGTGTTGCCCGCGATCCACGTGGAGCGGTAGAAGGGGACACTCGCATCGAGCAGGACGGCTTCGGCCACGGCAAGCGCTGCCGCGCATTCGTCCGCGTGGTACTTGGTCACCGGCGACTCCGCGATCGCCGCCGCGCCCGCATAGGGAAGCGGCGGATGCACGTTGAGCAGGTGGATCTCGGGCGGCTGCGCGAGCGCCGCGGCCAGCTTGACGAGCTGGCGCGTGGCGCGCCGCGTGTATTCCGACCCGTCGGCAGCCAGCAGGATTTTCATCTGCAGACCACCACCGGAGTCTTCGAGTGCGCGAGGATCTTGTGGGTCTCACTGCCCAGGAGCAGGCTCGCGACGCCGCCGCGCCCGTGGGAGGCCATCACGATCACGTCGCATTTGCGCGCCTTCACGGCCGCGAGGATGCTCTTCCACGGCTGGTCGCCCTGCACGTGCAGTTCCTCGCAGGCGATGCTGGCGGCCTTCGCGATGGTCTTCACCTTCCCCAGCGCCTTGGCCGCGTTCGCCTTCGCGTTCTTGTCATAGGCGGCACGCACCTTGGACATGCCGTTGATGTAGGCGTCTTCGTGCATCGGCGGCATCCACGGCACCGACACATAGACGGCGGTGATCTTCGCCTTCAGCGCCTTGCCGAGCGCCGCGGCTTCCTTGGCGGCCTTGAGTGAAAGCGGCGAGCCGTCGGTGGGAACGAGAATGTGCTTGTACATGGCGGTCCTTTCAGTGGTTGGGTTGCAACATGGCGGCGCGCAGTCCCGCGACATCGAGAATGCGTACGTGTTTCTGCTGGACGGCGAGATACCCGTCGTCCTGGAAGCGCGAGAAGAGGCGGCTCACGGTCTCGAGCGACAGGCCGAGATAGCTGCCGATCTCGTCGCGCGTCATCCGGAGGTGGAACTCGCTCGGCGAGAACCCGCGCGCGAGGAAGCGCTGCGACAGATTGATCAGGAAGGCGGCGAGGCGCTCTTCGGCGCGCATCGTCCCGAGGAGCGTCATCACGCCCTGGTCGCGAACCAGCTCGCGGCTCATCACCTTGCGAAGCTGCCGCTGCAGCGACACGTCGTCCAGGCGCGCGGCCGGGATGATGCAGACCTCGCTGTCCTCCAGCGCGATCGCATCGGCGCCGTGCTGGCCGCCGCCGATGCCGTCGAGGCCGAGGATCTCGCCGGCCATCGAGAAGCCGGTCACCTGGTCGCGCCCGTCCTCGAGCACGACGCTGCTCTTGAAGAAGCCGCTGCGCACCGCGTAGATCGCGTCGAATTCGCTGCCGGCGCGCAAGAGCGCCTCGCCGCGCTTGACGCGCTTGCGGGTGTAGCCCGCGTCGTCGAGCTCGGCCGCGAGCCCGCCCAAGCCGCAGGGCAGGCAGAGCTCCCGCATCTTGCAGGTCGTGCACGGGGTGCTCAGGTGGGCGATCACGTTCTTCTTGCGGGGTGCGGGGGCGCTCATGGGGTCGACTCGCTGCAGGACGGTGGCAAGCATGGGGGGCTCCTTCAGTGGCGCAACGCCGCGATCTTCGCGATGACGTCAGGTACTCGGTCGAATTCGCTGGTCTTGTCGAGGAAATAGCGGGCGCCGGCCGCGGTACATGCGCGCCGGTATTGCGGCTCTGAATGGTTGGTGAGGACGATGAACTCGACCTCGGGGGCGCGCTCGTGGACGGCGCGCAACACTTCCATGCCGGAAACGCCCAGGAGGTTGAGGTCGAGCAGGACCGAATGGGGGCGCAGCCGGAGGATGGCCTCGACGGCGTCGCGCGCGCTGCCGGCCTCCCCGACCACGGTCACTTGATCCATCCGCGAGAGCATCTCGGTGAGCCGGGAGCGGATCGCGGGCGAATCGTCGACGATGTAGACCGAGGTGCGGGTGGCGGAGTTCATGGCGCCACTGTCGTCCCGGGCGGGACGCGCGCCCATCGGCGGCGGATGATTCGGGGCTGGCAGGAACTCCGGGAACGACCCTAGGAATATTCCTAGTGCAAATAAGTGGGGTCAGACTCGACTTAATTTAATTCTGGGGATAACTGGGGTCAGGCTCCAGTTATCCCCAGAATTAAATTAAGTCGAGTCTGACCCCACTTATTTGCACTAGACGAGGCCGTGGTCGAGCGCGTAGCGGATGAGCTCGTTGGCGTGCGTCATGCCCATCTTGTGCAGGATGTTGGCCTTGTGCGTGCTCACCGTCTTCACCGAGAGCTTGAGGTTCGCGGCGATGTCGGAGACGCCGTGGCCCTCGGCGATCATGCGGAAGACCTGGAACTCGCGGTCGGAGAGCGCTTCGTGCGGTTGCCCCTTGGCGCCGGGCATCGCGCCCAGTGCCAGTTGCTCGGCGACCTCCGCGCTGATGAACGCACCGCCACCGGCGACCTTGCGGATCGCCTCGACAAGCTGGCGCGCGGCGCTCTCCTTGGTGATGTAGCCCGAGGCCCCCGCGCGAATCGCACGCACGGCGTACTGGTGCTCCTCGTGCATGCTCAGCACGAGGATGCGCAGCTTCGGTTTTTCCGCGTGCACCTGGCGGATGAGCTCGATGCCGCTCTTGCCCGGCATCGACATGTCGAGCAGCAGAAGGTCGAAGGTGAGGTCGCGCACGCAGGCGATCGCCTCATGGCCGTCCTTGGCTTCGCCGGCGACTTCAATGCCGTCGGCGGCGGAGAGCAGCTGCTTCAGGCCATCGCGGACGATCGCGTGGTCGTCGGCGATGACGATGCGGATCATCGCCTTTCCTCGGCGTCGCGCACCGGCAGGCGCAACTCGATCAGCGTTCCGCGCCCCGGCGTGCTCTCGACGATCGCCGTGCCATGGAGCAGCGAGGCGCGTTCGCGCAGGCTCGTGAGCCCCTGCGAGCCGGGCTTGCGCGGATCCGAGATCGAGAACCCGCGGCCATTGTCGTGCACCGTGAGGACGACTTCTCCGGCCACGCGCACCAGCGTCACCTCGACCTGCGTGGCGCCCGAGTGCTTGGTCACGTTCGTGAGCGATTCCTGGAGCACGCGGAAGACGGCGGTGGCCCACGGATCGGGGAGGTCGAGGTCGCCTTCGCCCAGCACGAGCTCGCAGGCGAGGCCGGTGCGGCTGCGAAAATTCTCCGCGAGCCAATCGCAGGCGGCCGCGAGCCCCAGGTCGTCGAGCATCAGTGGGCGCAGATCCGAGGAGATGCGGCGGGCCGCGGCCACGGTGCCGTCGAGCAGCAACTGCATGGCGGCGAGCTTCGCCTTCACCGCGTCCGGGGCTCCCATAAGCGATTCGCGGAGCCACGACACGTCGATCTTCAGCGCCGTGAGCGCCTGGCCGAGCTCGTCGTGCAGCTCGCGGGCGAAGCGGCTCTTCTCCTGCTCGCGCGCCGTGCTCGCCGCGAGGGCGAACTCGCGCACCTCTTCGCGCGAGGCGCTCAGCGCCTTCTCGGCGAGCCAGCGCTGCGTGACGTCGCGCAGGATCACCGTATAGAAGCGGTGGCCGTCCTCGGAGACGTGCGAGATCGAGGCCTCGATGGGGAACTCCTGGCCGTCGCTGCGCAGGCCCAGCACGATGCGCTGCGAGCCCATGCGGCGCGAGGAGACGCCCGCTTCGCCGAATCGTTGCACATGCGCCTCGTGGTCCCCGCGGAAGCGCTCGGGGATGAACCGGGAGAGCGACGAGCCGATCGCCTGCTCGCGCGGGCAGCCGAACACCGATTCGGCGGCGGCGTTGAAGAGCACGATCCGCTGGGCTTCGTCGACGGTGATGATCGCGTCCATCGCGGACTCGACGATGCCGCGCAGCCGCGCTTCGGTGAAGGAGAGGGCCGGGGGTTTGATCGCGGTCAAAAGGTCGCCTTCAGTAAGGGGCACAGTGGGCGTCATGTCCGCTGCCCCGAGCATTTCCACTGTTCCGGATGCCTTCCAGGAAGGCGCCGTCGTTGTCGATCCGGACCTGATCCGCAAGCATGGCGGCAACGGGCCGCGCTACACGTCCTATCCCACTGCCGATCGCTTCGTCGAGGCCTTCGACGACGTCGCGTACCGCCACTGGCTCGCGAACCGGAACGTCGGGGGCTTCTCGCGGCCCCTCGGATTATACGTACACGTCCCCTTCTGCGACACGCTGTGCTTCTACTGCGCGTGCAACAAGATCATCACGAAGGACCGCGCGCGCGCCGCGAAGTACGTCGACTACCTCGAACGCGAGATCCGGCTCGTCGCCGGCGTCACCGGCAAGGCGCGCATCTCGAGCATGCACTGGGGCGGGGGCACGCCCACCTTCCTGGGCCGGGAGCTCACCGAGCGGCTCGTGGGAACGCTGCGCGACGCATTCGATTTCGATCCCGCCGGCGAGTGGGCGATCGAGGTGGACCCGCGCCGGGTCGAGGCGACCGGCATCGCCCACCTGGGCCAGGTGGGATTCAACCGCATCAGCATGGGCGTGCAGGACTTCGATCCGCAGGTCCAGCAGGCCGTGCATCGCATCCAGAGTGTCGCGCAGACGCGCGAGGCGATCGACGCCGCGCGCCGCAACGGCTTCACCTCGGTGAACCTCGACCTCATCTACGGCCTGCCCAAGCAGACGGTGGCGGGCTTCATGCGCACGCTCGATCGCGTGATCGAATGCGATCCGGATCGCGTCGCGCTCTATTCCTATGCACACCTGCCGGCGATGTTCATGCCGCAGCGGCGCATCCTCGAGGCCGACCTGCCGTCGCCCGAGGTGAAGCTCGAGCTCCTCACGACGGCGATCCGCCGCCTGGGCGAGGCCGGCTACCGCTACATCGGCATGGACCATTTCGCCAAACCCAACGACCCGCTCGCCGTGGCGCAACGCCAGGGACGGCTCACGCGCGACTTCCAGGGCTACTCGTGTGGCGGCGACAGCGATGTCGTGGGCCTGGGCGTCTCGGCGATCGGCAAGGTCGGGCCTGCCTATGCGCAGAACGTGAAGGGCCTCGAGGAGTACTACAGCGCGCTCGACGCGGGACGTTTCCCGACGCTGCGCGGCATCCAGCTCTCGCCCGACGACCTCGTGCGCCGCGCCGCCATCCAGGCGCTCGCCTGCCACTTCTCGCTCGCCAAGGAATCGCTGGAGATCGCGTACCTGATCGAGTTCGACACCTACTTCGCCCGCGAGATGGAATCGCTGCGCGAGCTCGAGGCCGACGGGCTCGTCGAGCTCGAGGACGGGTGGATCCACGTCACTCCCGCCGGGCGGCTGCTGGTGCGCGTCGTGTGCGCGGTCTTCGACCGCTACCTGCGCGAGACGCAGCAGCGCACCCGCTACTCGCGCGTCGTGTGAGCTCCTTCGCCCTGGGCGCGTTGGCGCTCGGCTTCCTCGGCTCGGCGCACTGCGCCGCGATGTGCGGCGGGTTCGCGCGCGCGGGGCAGGGCTCGGCGCTCGCACTCCACGCCGGGCGCATCGGGTCGTACATGCTCGCGGGTGCGGCCGTCGGTGCGGTCGGCGCGGCGCCGGCCGCATGGATCACGCATCCTTCGTTGCAACTCGCGGCCTTCGGGCTCGCTTGCCTCGTGCTCTTCGTGACGGGCGTTCGCATCGCCGGCATCGCACCCGTTCCATCACGCGTTCGGGCGACTCCTGCGTTCGAGACGCTTGCCGCTTCCATCGCGCGCCGCGTCGGTCCTCCGGGCACCGCGTCGCGCCGTTTCGCGCTCGGCGTGCTGTGGGGCTGGGCGCCCTGCGCGCTCGTCTACGCCGCCTTGCCGCTGGCGCTGGTGAGCGGCTCGGCCGCGTCGGGCGCGATTTCAATGGCGGCCTTCGGCCTGGGCACCGTGCCCGCACTCCTCGGCGCCGGCTGGGTGCTCGCGCGACTGGGTGAGCGCTCGCGCAAGTGGGCCGGCGTGCTCCTCATGCTGCTTGCCGTCACCGCCCTCTTCGGCCACGCCGCCTCCCATCCTCTCTTCTGCGTCACTCCCACGCCATGATGAAAGAACTCCTGCTCACACCGACCGCCGGATTCGATTCACCGCTCGAAGTGCTGCACGCTTGCCACGAGCGCATCACGCGCCACTACGAACTGATCGTGCGTATCGCCGGCCACGTCGTCGAGCACGGCGCGGACGACGAAGCGCGGGAAGCCGCGCGCACGGCACTTCGCTTCTTCGCGGTCGCGGGCCGCAACCACCATCTCGACGAGGAAGAGGATCTCTTTCCCGCCCTGGTGGCCGTGGCCTCGTCCGAATCCGCCGAGACCGTGCGCTCGCTCGTTGCACGCTTGCGTTACGAACACGAAACGCTCGACGCGTTGTGGGCGCCGGTGCGCGAGGGCCTGGAGGCGATAGCGGGCGGGCTCGATGGCGCCCCCGTCACGCCCGCCGATGCCGGGCGCCTCGCCCAGGCCTACGCCCAGCACATCGCGCAGGAGGAAGGCCTCCTCATTCCGCTGGCGCGCCATCTCCTGGGCGCTGCGGAGCTCGAGCGCCTCGGCCGCTCGATGGAAGCGCGCCGCCGCGCGAAATAATGGGGTCTGACCCCATTTATTGGTAGGCGACGCAGGACTCGCAGATCGTCCCGCGGACGTCCTTCCTCAGGTGCGCCGCGCGCAACTCGCGGAAGGGCGCGCTGTTCCAGCCCTCCATGAACGGGACCGCGTTCAGGTCCGCCATCACCCACTTGTCGCCCGCGTCGAAGCAGCACGCCGAGAGCTTGCCGTCGTGCGTGACGTGGCCCTCGGTGAACGCGGACCAGCAGGGCAGGGGTTCGCGCAGCGCGCCGATGCGCCCCTGGTTGCCCGCGATGGGACGGTAGCCAAGCTCCTCCTCGCGTTGCGTGGTGAGCGAGCCCATCGAGTAGAGCGGCAGCCAGTAGTGCTCGTCGACGTAGGGGCGGATCTCGTCGACGAGGGCGAGCATCTTCTCCTGCTGCTCGCCGTCGTACTGGATCGACGAGGCATAGAGCCCGCACTGGTAGGCGCCTTCCTCGCGCACGCGATGGGCCGCCTTGAGGTTGGCGATGGAATCGCGGAAGAGCTTCGCCTTCACGGCGGCGATCTGCGCGAACTGCTCCTCGTCCGCGTTATTCATCGAGAACTTGAGCGAGTCGAGGCCCGCGGCCATGCACTCGCGCACGCGCGCGGGTGTCGCGAGCGAACCGTTGGTGGTGAGGAACGCGTAGCGGATGCCGCGCTGCTTGGCGAAGGCGATGGCTTCGGGAAGCCAGTCGCACATGAAGGACTCGCCGATATAGAAGAGTCCCAGCTCCTCGACGCCGGCGTCGACCATTTCGCCCACCACGCGCTCGAAGAAGGCCTGGTCCATGCCGCCGCGGTCCTTCATGCGCAGCCGGTGCGCGCAGAAGCCGCAGCGGTAGTTGCACTGCGAGGTGAGCTCGATCTTCACCGCGCGTGGCGCGGGCAGCGTCGCGCCGAGGTAGCGATCGGGAATGCGGGTGACCGCATCGATGCGATTGGTGATGCTGAAGACCTTCATGGCAGACCCTTGTCCCTGGCGATGGAGGGATTCTCGACGCGGCGCCGACGCCGCCCCTTGAACCAGATCAAGGGCCATCGGGGGGCGTTTGATCCAGATCATCGCGGCCGGAAATTGCGTGCGCCGGAGCGTTGTTGACCCCAACCCCTTGGGCTAGCCTCACTTCCTCGACACAACAAGAATGGCGGGAGGGGAAGATGAGGGAGGTGGTGAAGCGCGACGGATCGCGGGTGCCGTATGACCTGGCAAAGGTGCTCTCGGCGATCCGTCGCGCGGGCGCGGCCACCGGAGAATTCGACGAGCAGGCCGCGGCGACGCTGACGGCGCTCGTTGGAACGGCCATCGAAGCCGGGGGTCACGACGCGCCCGCTGTCGAGAAGATCCAGGACCTCGTCGAGCGCGCGCTCATCAATGCGGGCCACATCGCCACGGCGCGTGCCTACATCGTCTATCGCGAGCAGCACCGCAAGCTTCGCGACGACGCGCGCGCGCTGGTCGACGTCGAGCGCTCGGTGAACGAATACCTCACGCAGCAGGACTGGCGCGTGAATGCCAACGCGAACCAGGGCTATTCGCTCGGCGGCCTCATCCTCAACGTGTCGGGCAAGGTCATCGCGAACTACTGGCTGTCGCACGTGTATCCGCCCGAGGTGGGCGCGGCGCATCGCGACGCCGATTTCCACATCCACGACCTCGACATGCTCTCGGGCTATTGCGCGGGCTGGTCGTTGCGCACGTTCCTCGCCGAAGGGCTCAACGGCGTGCCGGGCAAGGTGGAGGCCGGGCCGCCGAAGCATCTGTCCTCCGCGGTGGGCCAGATCGTGAACTTCCTCGGCACGCTGCAAAACGAGTGGGCCGGCGCGCAGGCCTTCAGCTCGTTCGATACCTACATGGCGCCGTTCGTGCGCAAGGACGGGTTCGACTATGCCCAGGTCCGCCAATGCATCCAGGAGCTGGTCTACAACCTCAATGTCCCCTCGCGCTGGGGCACGCAGACGCCGTTCACCAACCTCACGTTCGACTGGAAGTGCCCCGAGGACCTGCGCGAGCAGATCCCCGTCGTCGCGGGCGAGGAGATGCCGTACACGTACGGCGACCTGCAGCCCGAGATGGACATGATCAACCGCGCCTACATCGACGTGATGACCGCCGGCGATGCAAAGGGGCGCGTGTTCACGTTTCCCATTCCCACCTACAACATCACGAAGGACTTCGACTGGGACCACCCCAACTGCGAGGCGCTCTTCGCGATGACGGCGAAGTACGGCCTGCCGTATTTCCAGAACTTCGTGAACTCCGACCTGCAGCCGCACATGATCCGCTCGATGTGCTGCCGCCTGCAGCTCGACCTGCGCGAGCTCCTGAAGCGCGGCAACGGCCTGTTCGGCTCGGCCGAGCAGACCGGCTCGCTCGGGGTCGTGACGATCAACTGCGCCCGCCTGGGCTACCGCTATCCCGGCGACAAGGCCGCGCTCTACGCCGAGCTCGACCGCCTGCTCGGCCTCGCGCGCACGAGCCTCGAGATCAAGCGCAAGGTGATCGGGCGCCTGATGGACGACGGGCTCTTTCCGTACACGAAGCGCTACCTCGGGACGCTCCGCAACCACTTCTCCACGATCGGCGTGAATGGCGTCAACGAGATGGTGCGCAACTTCACCGGCGGCGCGCGCGACATCACCAGCGAGGCCGGGCACGCGCTGGCCCTCGAGCTGCTGCGCCACGTGCGCGCGCGCATCGTCGACATGCAGGAGGAAACCGGGCACCTCTACAACCTCGAGGCCACGCCCGCGGAAGGCACGACCTATCGCTTCGCGAAAGAGGATCGCCGCCGCTTCCCCGGCATCCTGCAGGCGGGCACCGACGCCAATCCCTACTACACGAACTCGACGCAACTGCCCGTGGGGTTCACCGACGATCCGTTCGAGGCGCTCGAACGGCAGGACGACCTGCAGCGCCTCTATACCGGCGGCACGGTCCTGCACCTTTATATGGATGGTGCCGTGTCGGGCGCGGAAGCCTGCAAGCAACTGGTGCGCCGCTCGCTCGCGCGTTTCCGCCTGCCGTACGTCACGGTGACGCCAACCTTCTCGATCTGCCCGAAGCACGGCTACCTCTCGGGCCGCCACGATTTCTGCCCGCGCTGCGACGAGGAGATCCTCACGAAGAAGCGCCGCGCGCGCGCCGCTGATTTCCAACTCGAACAAGGAGACTGAGATGCAAAAGGATGACGTCGTCCTCGACGACACCGAACGCCAGCCGTGCGAAGTGTGGACGCGCGTGATGGGTTACCACCGCCCGGCCGCGTCGTTCAACACCGGCAAGAAAGGGGAGTACGAAGAACGCACCTACTTCCGCGAGGCCCAGGGTGGCACTGGCCGGTAGGCGACGCCTGCGCGTCGGCGGCGTCGTTCCATACTCGACCGTGGACTTTCCCGGTCGCGTGAGCACCGTCGTGTTCGTCCAGGGCTGCCCCTGGCGCTGCGGCTACTGCCACAACCCGCACCTGCAGCCGCGCTCGGGCCGCGACACGGGCTGGGCGTCGGTGCGCTCGCTGCTCGCGCGCCGCCGGGGGCTCGTCGATGCCGTCGTGTTCAGCGGCGGCGAGCCCACGTCCGATCCCGCGCTTGTCCCGGCGATCAAGGAAGTGCGCGAGCAGGGCTTCGCCGCGGGGCTGCATACGGCGGGGATCTACCCGCCGCGCCTGGAGCGCGCGCTGCGCGAAGTCGATTGGGTGGGCATCGACGTGAAGGCCCCGTTCGAACGCTACGCGGCGGTGACGGGCGTCGCCGGCAGTGGGGTGGCGGCTCGCAAGAGCCTGCAGGCCGTGCTCGATGCCGACTGCGCCTACGAAGTTCGCATGACGCTGCATCCGGCGCTGGCCACGGCCGGCGACGTGCGCGAGCTCGCGGGCTCGCTCGTGGCGATGGGCGTGCGTCATTTCGCGCTGCAGCGCTTTCGTTCGCGGGGCTGCGCGAATCCGGCGATGCGCACGGGCGCGCGCGCCTGGGAACCCGACGCGGCGCTGCTCGCCGAGCTCACGGCGGCGTTTCCCTCCTTCACGTATCGGGACGCGGCATGAACGCCGGGGCTTCGCTTCCCGACTGGTCGTTGCGCGGCCGGCGCCTGCGCCCGGTGGTGCAGGGCGGCATGGGTGTGGGCGTTTCGGCGCACCGCCTCGCGGGTCACGTCGCGCGGCATGGCGCGATGGGCACGATCTCGAGCGTGGATCTTCGCCAGCACCACCCCGACCTTCTCGCACAGAGTGACGGCGTGCGCGACAAGGCGACCCTCGATCGCCTGAACCTCGTCGCGCTCGATCGCGAAGTGCGCGACGCGCTGGTCCTGGCCGGTGGCAGCGGCGCCGTCGCGGTGAACGTGATGAAGGCCGTGAACGACCACGCCGCGCAGGTGCGGCAGGCCTGTGAATCGGGTGCGCACGCGATCGTGATGGGCGCGGGCCTGCCGCTCGATCTTCCCGAGCTCGCCGCGGGCTTTCCCGACGTGGCGCTCGTGCCGATCCTCTCGGAAGCGCGCGGCGTGTCGATCGTGCTTCGCAAATGGATGCGCAAGGGGCGCGTGCCCGATGCGATGGTGATCGAGCATCCGGCGTTCGCCGGCGGGCACCTCGGCGCGACGCGGCTTGCAGAGGTGCACGATCCGCGCTTCGATCCGGAGCGCGTGATCGAGGATGTGTTCGCCACCTTCCGCGCGCTCGACCTCGAACGCGAGCGCATTCCGCTCATCGTGGCCGGCGGCATCCACTCGCACGAGCAGGTTCGCGCGGCGCTGGCCCTCGGCGCTTCCGCGGTGCAGGTGGGCACCGCGTTCGCGGTGACCGAGGAGGGCGACGCGCATCCGGAGTTCAAGCGAGTGCTCGCCGAGGCGAAGCGCGAGGACCTGGTCACCTTCATGAGCGTCGCGGGGTTGCCCGCGCGCGCGGTGCTGACACCGTGGCTGCGCCGCTATCTCGGGCGCGAGACGGCGCTGCAGGCGAACGCGAAGGCCGATCCGCGCCGCTGCGTGCCGGGGCTGCAATGCCTTACGGCCTGCGGCTTGCGCGACGGCATCGCCGCGGCCGGGCAGTTCTGCATCGCGACCCGCCTGGGCCACGCGCTGCACGGCGACGTGAAGAAAGGCCTTTTCTTCCGGGGATCCGAGCCGTTGCCCTTCGGCAGCGCGATCCGGCCCGTCGCCGACCTGCTGCGCTACCTGCTGACCGGGATCGCGGCGGTTTAAGCCAGATCAAGGCGCGCGCGGGAGCCTCGGGCACGATACGGGGATGATTGCGTTCAAGCGCCTCCTCGAAGCGCCGCACCGGCTTTTCTTCTTCACCGGCGTCGTGCAGTTGTTGCTCGCGAGCGGTTGGTGGATCGCGACGCTCGCGCTGCGCGCGCGCGGCATCCCCGCGCCCGTGGGGGAGGGGCTGGATGCGCCGCACGTCCACGCGTTTCTGATGATCTACGCGTTCCTGCCGCTGTTCATCTTCGGGTTCCTCTTCACCGCAGGCCCGCGATGGCTCGACCTGCCTCCACCGGCGCCGCGCGACTACATCCCGCCCGGCGTTGCCGCGTGCGTGTCCGCGCTCCTGCTTCACGCCGCGATGTTCGCGGGTGCGACCGTGTTCGCCGCCGCCGTCCTGCTCTACCTCGGCGCGTGGGCGTGGATGCTCGCGCGCTTCGTGGGGATGATCCGCGCGAGCCGCACCCCCGACCGGCGCCACGCGATGCTCGCGGCCGGCGCACTCGCGCTCGGCGCCTGCGGCGTCGCGATGATGGCGGCCTGGGCCCTGACGGGCGATCACCACGTCGCGCTCGCGATGATCATGATCGGGCTGTGGGGTTTCCTCGTTCCGCTGTTCTGCATCGTCTGCCACCGCATGATTCCCTTCTTTACCGGGAGCGTGCTGCCGTTTATCGCACCGTGGCGCCCGATGTGGACGCTCGCGGCGCTCATCGGGGGCAGCCTCGCTCACGGTGCGATGGCGGTCACGCACCAGCTCGACGCCTGGACCTGGCTCGTCGACCTGCCCATGGGCGTGGGCGCGATTTCGCTCGCGGTGCGCTGGGGCATCGCGCAGAGCTTCGCCAACCGCCTGCTCGCCATGCTGCACGTGGGCTTCGCGTGGCTGGGTCTCGCGTACCTCGCCCACGCGGCGCAATCGCTGCTGCGCCTCTTCGGCATCGAGGCACTGGGGCTGGCGCCCGTGCACGCGGTGACGATGGGCTTCCTCGCGTCTACGACGGTCGGGATGGTGAGCCGCGTGAGCTGCGGCCACTCGGGCCGCACGCTCGCCGCCGACCGGCTCACATGGCTTGCGTTCTGGCTCCTGCAGTCCGCGGTGGTATTGCGCGTGGGGGCCGATATCTGGCGCGGCGCGTACGGCGGGCTGGTCCTGGGTGCTGCCGTGCTCTGGTTCACGTGCTTCGCGGCGTGGTCGTGGCGTTACCTGCCGGTCTACTGGAGGCCGCGCGCCGATGGACGCCCCGGTTAGCATCTGGCCGAGCCAGGTCGGCTGCGCCGGATGCGCGTTGCATCCGTTGTGCGAGGCCGCCGATCCCGTGCCGTACAGCCTTCCCGCCGTCGACACGCGCGGGCGACTCGAGCACGGCGAGGCGCTCTTCGAGGCCGGCTCGCCGCAAGGATCGATCTACGCCGTGCGGGCGGGCTTCCTCAAGGTCGTCACGCCCGTCGACGAGGCAGGTTCGCGCATTGTGCGGTTCCTGATGCCCGGCGATGCCTTCGGCCTCGAGGGCTTCGCCGCGCGCCGCCACGCGGGCGCGGCGGTGGCGCTCGAGGACAGCGAGGTCTGCGAGATCACGCTTCGGCGCGCGCAAGTGCTCGCTGATTCCTTCCCGCCCGTGGCCGCGCACTTGCGGCGGCTGCTCGCCGCCGAGATCGCGGACGCGCGCATGCACGCGGCGGTGCTCGCGCACCGCTCCGCGCCGCAGCGCCTTGCCGGGTTCCTCGTCGACGCGGCGCGGCGCTGGTCCGACCGCGGCTACTCGTGGCGCGAGTTCCGCCTGCCGATGGAGCGCCGCGAGATCGCCGACTACCTGGGCCTGACCGTCGAAACGGTGAGCCGCGTGCTTTCCGTCTTCCGCGAGCGCGGCTGGATCTCGGTGAAGGGCCGCCACGTCTCGATCCACGATCTCGAGGGCCTGGCGAGCTGCCCGCGCGCGCTCTAGAAAGCAGAAGGATCTGACCCCTCTACTTTCTGGAGCGCATCGCGAGCGACACGAGGGCGAGGGCCAGGGCGCACGCGATCATGGCGTGGAGCCAGCCCGCGGGCGCGGGGCGCGTGGCGCCGGCCTGCGCGAGGGCCAGGCCGAGCAGGAATTGCATCGCGGCGAGACTGGCGACGATGCGCGCGGCCACGCGGCTGCGCGGATCGCCGAGGTGCGGCCATGCGGCGAGCGCGGCGAAGGCGACGAATGCCACGCCCATCGCGAGGTGCAGCGGATCGAGCACGCGGTCGCCTCGCATCGCCAGCGCGCTCGTCACGGCTCCCAGCGCGGATTGGGCGACGAGCGCCGCGAGGGCCAGCCAGGCGTACGCGGCGGCGCGCGGCGGCCCGCGGAACGTGCGCGGGAGCGCGTCCTCGCGCAGCCACCAGAACGCGCAGGCGAGCACCATGCCGCCGAGCACGTTGGCGAGCGTGACCGCGGCCACGCGGTAGCCGGGCGTGTGGCGGCCGAGTGCCGCGAGCAGCCCGATGTCGGCGAGGATCAGCACCATCGCGACCACCCGGCCCGCCGGCCAGGGGCGCGTCGAGAACACGATCATCGCGGCGAGGACGGCGAGCACCGACACCACCATCGCGGACAGGCGATGGCCGAGCCGCGCGACCGTTTCCAGGACCTCCGGCAGCGTCGAGACCGGCTCGCCCGCCGGATCGAAGGAGGTGGAGAGCCTCAGCGCCACGCTCGCCGCGAGGATTGCGAGTGTCAGGGCCGCGCCCCATCCACCCACGCGGCCCAGCACGCGCGTCACGCGCGCCGCGCGCTGCTCTGGCGTTTCGGCGATCGCCGTCGCCGTGCTCATGCCGGCCGCCGCAAGGCACGCGCCACGACCACCACGAATGCGAGTCCGCCGGCGATCGCGACGAGGCCGCCCAGTCCCATGATGCCCATCCCGATGACTTCGGGCGTCGAGCGCAGCACCTGCTCGGCACCGGCCACCTTGCGCGCGACTCCGTAGCCGCCGGAGATCACGAGACCCGTGATGTGCAGGAGCTGCCCTGCACCGTAGAGCCACGGCTGCCAGGCCGCGAGCCGGGAGGAAGGCGCGGCGAACCCGAAGCGTGGCAACAACAAGTACGTGAGCCCCATCATCGCGAGCGTCACGCCGACGATGCACCCGTGGTAGTGCGCGGGCACGCGCACGTCGGGACCGGCGATCGAGAATCCCGCGAGGCCGCCCGCGGCGAAGAGCGCCATCGAGGCGCATAGCGCCGCGTGAAGCGGCCGTGTCCTCGCGTCGCGCGCGGGCAGGCGCAGCAGCCCCCACGCGACCGCCGCGGTGAGCGGCACGATCGCGAGCCCGCCGCCCCAGCGCATGAGCCAGGTCTGCAGGCGCATGAACTCGACCGAGGCGACCGGGTGCGAAAGGTAGATGAAGGGCGTGCCGAGCACCGCGCCCAGCGCGATCGCGAAGAGCACGGCGGCCACGCGCGGCGAGATCGGCAGGCGCGCGCCCAGGTGCGACGCGAGCCACAGCCACGCGACGAGCGTGAGGATCGTGTAGGTGAACTGCAGCACGTGTCCCGGGCCCCAGAATAGGAGCTCGTAGTAGGTGACGGCGTCGAGTGCGCGGTCGATCTGCGCGAAGGAAAGGGCGAACGCGTAGAGCGCGAGGCCGGCGGAGACGAGCGACGCGTTGAGCCCGATGCGCAGCGCCCCTTCGCCCGTGACGCGCGCGCCCACGGGAGTGAACACCACCATCGCCCGCGCGGCCGCAACCAGCACGCCGAGCGCGAAGAGCGCGAGCCCGGCGAGGAACACGGAGCCGTCGAGGACGGGAACGTAGTTGGCCATCACCGGCTGCGCGCGCTGCACGAAGGGCGCGAGCGTCATCGCCGCCGCACCCGTGGCGGCGAGCGCGAGGCCGGCGCGGCCCGCGGCGATCGCGCGCACGCCGCCGGCGAGGCTCCAGAGCATCGCGGCGAAGGCGAGGAACCACACGAGCACCGAGAGGTCCACGTGCGCGACGAGGGCTACCCGGAAGAAGTCCGCGCCCGGCAGCAGGTCCTTCAACCCGGGCGTGCGCAGCGCCACGATCAGCACCGAGAAGAGACCCGAGGCAGCCAGGGCGGTGATGCCGAGCAGCAGCCAGGAGATGGCCAGCGCGCGGCGCGCGTCGCGTGGCACGGCGAGGTCGTACGGGGACTCGGCCACGCGCTCGCCCGCGAACGCGGAAGGAGTGCCGGCGTGAAGGGCAAGCGGGTTCATTCAGTCACCTCTCGGGGTGGAAGCGGAAGCCGCCGGCCGCGGCGGCGAAATCGATCACGAGCACGTCGCCGGCGGCGAGCGCGCGCTGCTCGCGCGCTTCGTGGCGGAATGCGCCGCCGGGCGCGTCGGCGAGGCGCGCGCGAAATGCGTGCGGGCCCGCGGGCACTTCGATGCGGCGGTACACCGCCGAGGGCAGGTCGCGATTGATCCCGGTCGGTGGCGCGACCGCTTCGAAGAGCGGCTCGCCATCCATCTCGAGCACGACCCGGAGCGGCACGCGCGCGCGCGGGCAATCGAGCGGCGCGCGCATGTTGGGCGCGAGCTTCGCGAGCTCCTCGGCGCTGCGCGCGCGGCAGGCCGACTCGCGCTCGCCGGCGTGGCTGAGCGAAAGCTTCACCAGCGCGTGGCCGGGCTTCAGGGGCGTATACGCAGGCGCCTGCGACAGCCAACCGACGAGCGCCGCGAACGAAGCCCAGCACGCCACCTGCGCGAGGATCGCGCGCGCTTTCATGCGCGGCCTCCGAGGCGCACGACATCGGCGGCGTCACCGCGAAGGCGGGGCGCAAGGTGGAATGCGTCCGAAAAGCAATCGTCGGGCGACAGGCCGCGGCTTGCGAGCGCGGGTGCGACGGCCTCGACCATCTGCACGGACCCGCACGCATACACCTGATGGCGCGAGAGGTCCGGGTAGTCCGCAAGGATCGCTTCGTGCACGAGGCCGGTACGCCCGGTCCACGCGTCTTCGGCGCGGGACTCGGAGAGCACCGGGATGAAGGTGAAGTTCGGGTAGTCGCGCGCCCACTGCGAGGCGAGGTCCGCGGCATAGAGATCGGCGCGCGTGCGTGCGCCCCAGTAGAGGACCATCGGCCGCTTCGATCCGGCGGCAAAGGCGTGCTCGAGCATGCTCTTCACCGGCGCGAATCCCGTGGATCCCGCGACGAAGAGGATGGGCTTCGCGCTGTCCTCGCGTAGGTGGAACGCGCCCAGCGGGCCTTCGAACGCGATACGGTCGCCGGGCTTCATGCCTTCGAAGACGCGCGTGGAGAAGCGCCCACCCGGAACGCGGCGCACGTGCATTTCGATGGGACCCGTTTCGCGCGGCGCGGTGGCGAACGAGAACGCGCGCTTCGCGCCGTCCTCGAGCAGGATGTTCACGTACTGGCCGGCATGCCAGCGGGGCCGGCCGCCTTCATCGACCTCGAGCAGGATGCGCATCACGTCGGGCGCGAGCAGCTCGAGCGACACGACGCGCGCGCCATGGCGGCGCACCGGCGCGGGCGGGGCGCCGGGCACGGGCAGGTACTCGAGCTCGACGTCGCCCAGTGGGCGCGCGCAGCACATGAGAACTTCACCGGCGGCGCGCGCTTTCTCGTCGAGCGCGCCCTCCTGGTAGGCGCCGAGCGAGACTTCGCCGTCGAGCACGCGACCCTTGCACACGCCGCAGCCGCCGTTGCGGCAGTCGAAGGGCATCGGCAATCCCTCGCGCAGGCCCGCTTCCAGCAGTGTCTCGCCGGCGCGCGCGACCACGATGCGCTCGTCCGGATGCACCGAGAGCACGAACTGCGTGGCGCCGCGCGCGCGCCGCCCGATCCACGGCAGTGCGAGCATGAGCACCGTGGCGCCGATCACCAGTGCCCACGTTTCGCGCGGACCCCACGCGTAGACGAGCGGCAGCGCCGGCAGGTAGAACCAGTCCATCGCGATCGCGGAGGGGAGTGTCGCGAGCTCGGCGCGCGCCTGGCTCACCGCCGGCTCGACGAGCGAAAGCGCGAGGAGCGCGCCGAGCAGCGAGAGGGCGAGCGGCAGCGGGGGCTGCGTGCGCGCCTTGGCCACGCGCTGCGTGTGGATCCAGAGCGCCGCGAGCACGCCCAGCGGCAGGCCGATGTGCAGGAACGACAGCAGCGAGAAGAGCCGGTCGCTCACCGCGCCGTCGTGCAGGAAGTTGCGCGCGAGCTGGCCGTCGAAGAGCGGCAGCGTGTCGAGCCATTCGGTGCTCGCGGTGACCACGAACTGCGCGAGCCGGTCCCAGGGCAGCATGTAGCCATTGATGCCGGTGATGTAGACCAGCCAGAGCAGCACGACGCCGGTTACCCACGAGAACCAGCGGAAGCCGCGGTGGTGGCCGAACGAGAAGTGGCGCGCGAGGTGCAGGAGCATCGCGACCACCATGCCGTCGGAGGAGTAGCGGTGCAGCGAGCGCATCACGCCGCCGGCCCAGCGCTGCCCGACGGTGATCGCCTCGACGCTCGCGTACGCGTCCGTCACGCTGGTCTCGAAGAACGCGTACAGGTAGAGCCCGCTCACCGTCGCGATCCAGAACTGGAAGTAGGCGAGCGCGCCGAGGTGGTAGAAGGGATTGAGCCGGTCGCCGAAGGCGCGGTTGAGCAGTCCCTCGACGCGCAGGAAGGCGCGCTGCGCGGCCGATTGCGCGCCGCTCACCGCGCGAGGCGGGCGCGGCGCCGCTCGCGCAGGAGGAAGGCCGCGATGGCACCGAGGACCGAGATGCCCACGCCCAGCTCGATGAAGAGGCGAAAATCGAGCCGGTACTTGTCGGCGAGCGGATCGTAGATGGTGCAGATCAGGCGCGCACGCTCGAGCCACGTGAGGCTGCCGGGGGCGGCGGGGGGCGCGCCGAGGACGAGCTCCTTCAACGGCTGCACCAGCATCGGCAGCGCGAAGCTTTCGCCATTGACCTGGGCGTGCACGCGGCCCTGCGCGTCGAGCACGGTGACCTGCGTGAGGTGCTCGTAGCCGCCGGCGGAGGCCGAGTAGCTGAAACCGAAGTCGCGCGCGACGCGTTCCCTCGCGCCGGCATCGAGCACCACGAAGTGCCAGCGCGGGTCGTCCACGCCCTGCTGCCGGGCGAACACGCGCATCGACATGGGATTGTCCGCGGGCGGATCGAAGCCGATCGAGACCACTTCGAAGGTGCCCGCGCCCACCACGGTTCGCGCTTCGGCGACGGCCTTCGAGAGATACCTGGTGGTGGTGGGACAAACCTGCGAGCACGCGGTGTACACGAAGCTCACGACCAGCGGCTTGCCGCGGAAGGCGGCGAGTGAGGTGCGCCGGCCATCGGTGCCGGTGAGCCCGGCGTCGCCCGGTTGCGAGCCGATCGCCGCGCGGCTCGCCGCGAGCGCGCGGTCGACGTCGAGCGATGCGGCCGGCGTTGGGGCGGCGTGGAGCGCGAGGAGGGCGAGGAGGGCGAGTGAGCGTGTCACGACGCGCCCTCAGGCGAGGCGGTCGGCGATCGCGGCGGCGAGCAGGAGCGACAGCTGGACCAGGGAGGCGCGGAAGCTCGCGCGCGCGGTGGCTTTCGAGGGCTCGCGCGCGAGCCGCCACGCGGCACGCACGAACAGGACGCCACCGGCGATCGCACCGACGGCGTAGATCGCACCCATGCCGAGCGCGAGGGGAAGCAATGCGGAGAGGGCGAGCGCGACGGCGCCGGCGAAGACGGCGCGCGCGGCGCGCGCCTCGCCCGCCACCACGGGCAGCATCGGGATGCCGGCCGCGGCGTAGTCCTCGCGATGCACGATCGCGAGGCTCCAGAAATGCGGCGGCGTCCAGAGGAAGAGGATGAACGCGAAGGCGAGCGGCAGCGGTGCGTGCGCCGCCTCCGGCGAGATCGAGGCCGCGCCCGCGAGCACCGCGAAGCTTCCGGCGAGCCCGCCCACCACGATGTTGGCCCACGTCGCGCGCTTGAGCCACACCGTGTACACGATGGCGTAGGTGAACGCGCCCAGGAAGGTGTAGAGCGCTGCCTCGAAGCTCACGGTGGCGGCGGCCGCGGTCGCGCCCGCGGCCATCGCGATGATGATCGCGAGCCAGGTGGGGCCGCGTTGCAGGCGCCCGGTGGCGAAAGCGCGGCCGCGCGTGCGCGCCATGCGCCGGTCGAGGTCGGCTTCCACGTACTGGTTGAAGGCGCCGGCGGCGGCCGAGGCGAAGAGCACCGCGAGCGTCACGATCGCGACCGGCCACGCACCGGCCGTGCCCGGGGCCACCATCGAGCCCGCGAGCGCGGTCAGGGCGATCGCGAAGCCGATGCGCAGCTTGAAGAGGTCGAGGAAAAGGCGCATCGCGAATCCTCCGTCAACTGAGCGGCCACACCGTGGACAGGTACTTCCAGTTCACGAAGTAGTAGAGGACGAAGGACACGAGGAACACCATCGCGAGCGCGAACGTGCCCGGCGCGATCAGGCCCCAGGCGGCGGGCGTGCCGTGGCCCGTGGGAATCGCGGGTGCGGGTTCGGGCGGCGGCGCCATGCCGTCGCGCACCGCCACGCGCCGGGCGGCGGGAACGTCCAGGCGCTTGCCGAAGAAGATCGAGCCCACGGCGATGGCGATGTACATCCCTCCGCCCACGACCGCCGCGACGCCGGCTATCCCGGTCAGTCCCATCATCAGGAACGCCGCGCCCGGGAACTCGTGCGCGAGCGCGTTGCCCGCGAACGTGATGTCCCAGTGCCGGCGGGGAACGCCGAGCGTACCCGCGCCCATCATGAAGAGCGCGAAGACGCTCATGCCCAGGCCGAAGAGATACGGCTGCCACGCGGCCATCTTCGGGAACATGAGCTCGCGCCTGAAGAGCGTGGGGATGAGGAAGTAGGTGAGCGACATGAACGCGAGCGTGGTGCCGATCACGACCGTCGCGTGGAAGTGCCCGGGCACGTAGATCGTGTTGTGGATGAGCAGGTTCAACTGCTCGGTGCCCATCATCACGCCCGAGATGCCCCCGAGGAACCCGAAGCCGATGAGCGAGATGAACATGCCCGAGAAGATCGGGTTGCCCCACGGGGCCTTGCGCAGCCATTCGAACAGCCCGCGGGTGTAGCCCTTCTCGCGCTGCGCGACCTCGATCGCGCCGGGCACGGTGAGGCCATGGACCATCGAGGCGAGCACCGCGAGGTACATCGCATAGCTGGTGTTGAAGATCTTCCAGTTGGAGGTGAGGCCCGGGTCGGTGAGCAGGTGGTGCGCGCTCGCGAGCTGGAGGAAGAAGATGTAGAGGAGGAACGCGCCGCGCGAGACGCGCTCGGAAAGGGGCTTCGCGCCGAACACGATCGCCGCGATGGCATACCACACCGAGACGTGGGCGGAGACGTTGATCTGCTGCGAGGAGTGGCCGAACGCCCACCACACCGTCTTGTACATGAGCGAATCGATGTGGTCGACCAGGCCCACCGACCAGAGGAAGGTCGGGATGAGGATGATCGCGCCCGAGGCGATGGTGAAGATCGCGATGATGCATGCGGTCGTCGCGCCGAAGGTCACCAGCGGGATCGAACCGTTGTAGGTCTTCTCGGCCTTGCCTACGGCGAGCGTGCCGAGGAAGACGAAGCAGGCGAGCAGGGCCCCGACCGCGAAGATGATGAGCCCCAGGTAGAACGCCCAGTGCGCGCCCATCGGCACGTAGGACGTGAACATCACGCTCGAATCGCCCTTGAAGACGGCGACGTTGTTCATCACCGCGCCCACGATCATCATCCAGAACGCGGCCCAGGCGATGCGCGGTGTCGCGAGCCGGCACTTGAGCAGCGTGGAGGCCGCGAAGTAGAGCACCGCGATCTCGAAGAAGATGATCCAGAAGATCAGCATGTCGATCCCGTGCGCGGTGAGCACGAGGTAGAACCAGTCGGCGGGCAGCAGGTGCACCGCGGGCCAGCGCGTGAGCGTGACCAGGAGTGCGAGCACGCCGCCAAGCAGCAGGAACACCACGCCCGCCACGGCGTTCCACTTCATCAGTTTCTCGGCGGGCTCGTGGTAGACGAGGCCCGTGGACGGGCAGGTTCGGAAGTTGCGGTTCACGGCCATCTCGGTCTCCTCACTTCACCACGTAGAGGCGGCTCACCATCGTGTGGTGGTTGATGCCGCAGTACTCGTTGCAGACGATCGAGTATTTCCCCGGTGCGGTCGGTGTCACCGTGAGGATGTGCTCGTAGCCGGGGTGGACCTGGATGTTGATGTTCTCGGGCTGCAGCGAGAAGCCGTGAAGCCAGTCCATCGACATGAGGTGCAGGCGGTAGGTCTTGCCCGCCTCGAGCTCGAGCATCGGCCACCACTGCCACAGCCGCGCGATGAGGTAGACGTCGGAACCGGCGGGCGGATGCACGACCGGGATCTTGAGGTCGGTCTCCTCGCGCACCTTGTGCTTCGCGACCATCTCGTCGGTCTTCTTCTGGAAGGCCTCGGGCGTGGTGCGGTAGGCCTCGTTGGCGAGGTTCTGTTTTCCGTAGATGTGCCAGTACGGCATCATGAAGAACATCACCATGCACCACACGAAGGCGATCAGGATCCAGAGCCCTTCGGTGCGGTCGAGCGGCTGCTTCCACCACAATCGGTTGCGCGGGGGTTCGATGGCGCTCATCGGGGGCCTCTCGTCACTTCGCCACGGGGATGTTCACGATCTCCATCACGCCCCACACGATGTAGAGCACGGTGGGTAGCGCGACGCCCGCGAACAGGAGCAGGAAGGGGTTGTCGAGCAACTGCTGCATGGCGGGCACGGGCTCGTCTTCGGGGAGCTCGGGCGCGGTTCCGGTGTTTTCGCTCATCGCGATCTCCGTTGTCGTGAGTTCACGCCGCCGTACCAGCGGCAGCGAATCGTCCGGCGGCCAGCGGGGCGGCGCCTTGAACCAGTTCAAGGAACGCCCCTGCCGGCTGCGGGACGATTCGGCGTGCATTCGCCATCGCCCGATCCACTCGACCTTCGCGGGCTCGAACCCCCCGAACCCCTGCTGCGCGTGCTGTCCGCGCTCGCGCAAGCCGGGCCCGGGCCGCATCGCTTCCTGTTCGACCGTGCGCCGCTGCCGCTCTTGGCGATGCTCCGGCGCGATGGCTGGAGCCACGACCTGCACGGCGACGACCGGGGCTTCGAGCTCACCGTCTTTCGCTAAATCGCCAAACCTTGATGGAGTTCAAGGTCGGTGTGCATGCCGGCGCCGACACTCCGGAACACATACGACAAAGACTGCTCCCCAGGAGACCGAGGATGTCCACGCGCCACGCCACCCCGCTGCTTGCCACGCTTGCCTTCGCCGTGAGTTCCGCCTTCGCGCAAGGCAAGCACACCGAGACGCCACCCGCCCCCGAGCCCAAGCCCGTCGATCCGGCGGAGATCCGCTACCAGGCGGGATCGTCGCCGCTCAAGGACGCGCCCATGCACCAGGACGTGAATCCGAAGGCGCCGGCGATGTCGAAGACCGAGTTCGACCAGGCGCGGCAGATCTATTTCGAACGCTGCGCCGGCTGCCATGGCGTGCTGCGCAAGGGTGCGACCGGCAAGCCGCTCACGCCCGACCTCACGCTCGACAAGGGAACGGAGTACCTGAAGGTGTTCATCAAGTACGGCTCGCCCGCGGGCATGCCCAACTGGGGCACGTCGGGCGAGCTGACCGATCCGCAGGTCGACATGATGGCGCGCTACATCCAGCAGACGCCCCCGCAGCCGCCGGAATTCGGCCTGCCGGAGATGAAGGCCACGTGGCGCGTGGTCGTGCCCGTGGACAAGCGCCCCAAGAAGAAGATGAACAACTACAACCTCGAGAACATCTTCTCGACCACGCTGCGCGACGCGGGCGAGGTGGCGCTGATCGACGGCGACACCAAGAAGATCATCTCCATCATCAAGACCGGCTACGCGGTGCACATCTCACGCGTGTCGGCTTCGGGCCGCTACCTGTTCGTGATCGGTCGCGACGCCAAGATCAACATGATCGACCTGTGGATGGAGAAGCCCGACAACGTGGCCGAGATCAAGGTCGGCCTGGAAGCGCGCAGCGTCGATACGTCGAAATACAAGGGTTACGAGGACAAGTACGCCATCGCCGGCTCCTACTGGCCGCCGCAATTCGTGATCATGAAGGGCGACACGCTCGAGCCCCTCAAGGTGGTCGGCACGCGCGGCATGACGGTCGATACGCAGGAATACCACCCCGAGCCGCGTGTGGCCGCCATCGCCGCCTCGCACTACAAGCCCGAGTTCGTGGTGAACGTGAAGGAGACCGGCAAGATCCTCATGGTCAACTACACCGACATCGACAACCTCAACATCACCGAGATTCCCGCCGCGCGCTTCCTGCACGACGGCGGCTGGGACGCGAGCAAGCGCTACGTCCTGATGGCCGCGAACCAGTCGAACAAGATCGCGATCGTCGACGCGAAGACCAGCAAGCTCGTTTCGCTCGTGGACGTGGACAAGATTCCACACCCGGGGCGGGGTGCGAACTTCGTGCACCCGAAGTGCGGTCCGGTGTGGGCCACGGGCCACCTGGGCAGCGAGAAGATCAGCTTCATCGGTACCGATCCGGAGAAGCACAAGGCCTACGCCTGGAAGGTCTGCGAGCAGGTCGACGGGCAGGGCGGGGGCAACCTCTTCATCAAGACGCACCCGAAGAGCAACAACCTGTGGGTCGACACGCCGCTGCATCCGGACCCGAAGGTGAGCAAGTCGGTGGCCGTCTTCGACGTGAGGAACCTCAAGGCGGGCTTCAAGGTGCTGCCGATCACCGAGTGGGCCGGCATCCCGGCCGATGCCGCGGGGCGCGTCGTGCAGCCCGAGTACAACAAGGCGGGCGACGAGGTGTGGTTCGCGGTGTGGAGTGCCAAGAACCAGCAGAGCGCGCTCGTGATCGTGGACGACAAGACGCTCAAGCTGAAGGCCGTGATCAAGGACCCGAAGCTGATCACGCCGACGGGCCACTTCAACATCTACAACACGCAACATGACGTCTACTAGCTGCGGCGCGGGCCGCAGCGGCCGCTTCGTGCTCGAGGGCGTCCTGGAGGATCTCGACCAGGCGCACCAGCGGATCGTGCGCAACTGCGGCCTCGTCACCCATCTTGCCGACAAGGTCGCGAAGGAAGGCGTGACGCCCGAGGCACGCGAATACGCGGGCACGGCGCTGCGCTTCTTCGAGAGCGCCGCCGATCATCACGACCGCGACGAGGAGCAGGGTCTGTTTCCGGTGCTCGCCGGGCTCGCGCGCGGCGAGGACGCGGATCGGTTCGGCGATTTCGAACGTCGGATCGCCGGGCAGCGCCCCGTCCTCGAGGCGGCCTGGCAACGCGTGCGCTCGATGCTGCACGGCGTGGCGGCGGGAGGGTTTCCCGGACCGGATTTTTCCGCAGCCGCGCGCGCTCTCGCCGAGGCGTACTCCCAGCGCATCCGGATCGAGGAGTCCGAGGCTTTCCCGGTCGCGCGCCTCGTCCTGGACGCCGCGGCGGCCGGCGAGATCCATCGCGACATGGCGTACCGCCGCGCTCCCCTTTCACCGCAGAGGACCTGACCATGCAACAAGCCAAGCACTATCTCGTTTCGATAGCCGCGGTCGCGGCGGCCCTCGTGTGCGCGCCCGCCGGCGCCGACGAGAAACTCGCGAAGGACAAGGGCTGCACTGCCTGCCACGCGGTGGGCAAGAAGCTCGTGGGCCCGGACTACGCCGAGGTCGCGAAGAAGTACAAGGCCGACAAGGACGCGAATGCCAAGCTCGTGGCGAGCATCCTGAAGGGCAGCACCGGCAAATGGGGGCAGATCCCGATGCCGGCCAACACGAAGGTGTCGGAAGACGAGGCGAAGAAGCTCGCCGGGTGGGTCCTTACGCGCTGACCTGCGCGCCGAAGGCCTGCAGGCGCGCGGGGTCGAGGATCTCGAGCGTGCGGCCCTCGATGCGCAGGAGGGATTCGTCCTGCAGCTCGTGGAGGATGCGCGAGAAGTATTCGGGCGTGAGGTTGAGGCGCGAGGCGACGAGGGATTTCTGGGCGGGAAGCGTGACGCGCCCGCCGCCTTCGTCCTCGAGGCTCACCAGGTAGCCGATCACGCGCTGGGTCGCGGAGTGCAGCGTGAGCGACTCGACGTCCTTCACCAGCATGTGCAGGCGCCAGGAAAGCCCGGCGAGCATGCGCCGCGCGAGGCGCGGGTCGCGTTCGAGCTCGGCGTCGAGGACGGACTTGTCCACGTGCAGCAGCAGCGAGTCGACCAGGGCCGTGGCCGAAACGACGTAGGGGCGGTCGGTGAACATCAGCGCTTCGCCGAAGGTCATGCCCGGCCCGATGATCTCGACCACTTTCTCGGCGCCGGCCGCGGTGCCCACCGAGAGCTTCACCTGACCGAACACCACGATGTGGAAGCCCACGCACGGATCGCCGCGCTGGAAGAGCAGGCGGCCGCGTTCGACGCGGATCTCCGTCGTGCCCGCGACGATGCGCTCGAGGTTGTCCGGGGGGACGTCCTTGAAGAGCGGGGCGTGCGCGAGCAGGTCGATCGTGCGGCCCGGGCGGCGCGACGGAAATTGAACTGGTATATGCATCGGCCCATTGTCGGTGCCGGCGCGCCGGGGGATTTGAGCCGGATCAACTGTCGGCGCCGGGCGGGCCCCAGGATGGGAGCGTGTACTTACCATTCCTGGTCTTTGCCCTGATTCCCGGGGCTACAAGCACGCCGGCGGCACCGGTTCCCATGGACAAGATCCTCGTGACCTCGGTGGCGAGCCGCGTGGCCGAGGCCATCGAGGCCACGCCCGCGACGGTGAGCGTGATCGAGCGCGAGGAGCTCGACCGCACGCTTTCGCATGACCTGCGCGACGCGCTTCGCTACGAGCCCGGCGTGTCGATCGAGAATTCGGCCACGCGCTTCGGCCTGGGCAACATCGCGATCCGCGGCCTGGATGGAAACCGCGTGTTGATGATGCAGGACGGCATCCGCATGCCCGACCACTTCCGGATCGGGAGCTTCTCGAACGCCAATCGCAATCCGCTCGACCTGGGGCTCGTCTCGCGCATCGAGATCCTTCGCGGGCCAGGTTCCGCGCTCTACGGTTCGGATGCGCTCGCGGGCGTGGTGTCGATCAGCACGATCGATCCGCGCGACGTGCTCGCTCGCGGCGCGACCGCGGCGGGCGCGATCGACGCGGGCTACGCGCAAGCCGATCGCTCGTGGTCGGAGCTCGGTGCGGGCGCTTTTCGCTTCGGGGGTGTGGAGGCGCTGGTTGCCGCGAGCCGCGCCGAGGGCCACGAGCGCGAGAACCAGGGAAGCTCCGACACCGTGGGGGCGACGCGCACCACGCCCAATCCGCAGGACACGAGCTCGACCGCGATGCTCGCGAAGGTGGTCGTGCCCCTCGATAGCGGGCGCTGGCGCTTCACCTTCGATCGCTACGAGCGCGATGTCGCGACCGACGTGCGGTCGCTCAACCCGCAATCCGTGAAGACCGTGACCCTCGTTGCGGACGATCGCGCCGAGCGCAGCCGCTTCAGCATCGACGGCGACGCCGCGGGTCCGGGCTTCGTCGATCGCCTCTCGTGGCTCGCGTACCGCCAGGAAGCGAAGACCACGCAGGACACTTTCGAGGAGCGCGCCAACACCACGGCGCAGTGCCTCTCGGCCAACGGCACCGTGCGCTGCCGGCGCGAGGCGCGCTTCACCTTCGGCCAGGAGGAAACAGGCTTCACGCTGATCGGCGAGAGCCTCGCCGGACGCCACAAGCTCGTCTACGGCGTCGAAGGCGCGCGCCTCGACACCGAAGAGAAGCGCGACGGCCGGCAGGTGAATCTCAACACCGGTTCCATCACCAACGTCGTCGGCACCGACATCTTCCCGACGCGCGACTTTCCCAACACGCAGGTGGAGCGCGTGGGCGCGTTCGTGCAGGACGAGATCACGCTCGATCCCGTGCGGCTCATTCCCGCGCTGCGCTACGACCGCTACGAAACGAAGCCCGAGCCCGACGACCTCTACACCGCGTCCAATCCCGGGCGGCAAGTAGTCTCGCTCTCGGACGATGCGTGGTCGCCCAAGCTCGGCGCGCTCTGGTCACTCACGCCGCGCACGACCCTTTCCCTGCAACTCGCCGCGGGCTTTCGCGCGCCGCCCTATGCGGACGCGAACGTGGGGCTTTCGAACCTGCCGCTCGGTTACGCGGTGATCGCCAATCCGGACCTGGAGCCCGAGCGAAGCCGCGGGATCGAGTTCGGCGTGCGCGGCCGGCATGAAGCGCTGGACTATTCGCTCACGGCGTACCGCACCGACTACCACGATCTCATCATCACGCGCGCGCCGCTGCCGTGCCCGGGTGACCCGCGCTGCGTGCCGGGCGCGCCGATCACCTTCCAGTCGCAGAACGTCACGAAGGCGCGCATCGAAGGCCTCGAAGCGCGCGCCGAGGCGCGGCTGGCACCCGGCTGGACCGCGCGCGCGGGTGCAGCGTGGAGCCGCGGCGACGATCTTTCGAAGGGCGTGCCGCTCAACGCGGTCGAGCCCGCGAAGATGGTGGCCGGCCTTGCCTGGGAGCTGCCGACGGGAAAATGGGGCGGCGAACTCGTCGTCACCCACGCTGCCGAAAAGAGTCGCATCGACGCTTCCGCTGGGGTGCTCGTGCCGTCGCCGTCGTACACCATCGCCGACCTCACCGGATTCGTGCGGCTGGGCGGGCAGGTGACCGTGCACGCGGGCATCTTCAACCTCTTCGACCGCAAGTACTGGTGGTGGTCCGACATGAAGTCCGTGACCAATCCCGGCGCGAGCTTCGACCGCTACACGCAGCCCGGCCGCAACGCGAGCGTGTTGGTGAAATGGCGGTTCTAGCCGAGCCCGAGGTCGAGGTCACGCGCATCGCCGTCTGGGAATGCGTGGGCTGCGGACGCATCGATCATCCGCGGCCGTGCGTCGGGATCTGCCGCGATCGCAAGGCCGAGTACGTTCCCGCCGAAGAGCATGATGCGGCTATCGCCGCGGCGCGGGGCGAGGCGGCGGCGCTGCGCGAAGTCGTGGAGCGCATCGCGCTCACGACGCCGCGTGCCGGCGGGTGGGAAGCCACCTACATCGCACTGCAGGCGCGGGCGCGCGAACTTCTGGCAAGGATCGGTTAGGAGAAGCATGTACGCAGGCGAGCGATTCAACGGTTACACCCACCTAGCGGGGGCGGTGCTCGCGCTGGCGGGGGCCATCGCGCTCATCGTCGCCGCGTCGCTGCGCGCCGATCCCTGGCGCATCGTCGCCTTCTCGATCTACGGTACGTCGCTGGTGCTGCTCTACGTCGTTTCCACGCTGTACCACAGCGTGCGCGGCCCGGCGAAGAGCGTCTTCCGCAAGCTCGACCACTGCGCGATCTACGTGTTGATCGCGGGCACCTACACGCCCTTCACGCTGGTGACGCTCAACGGACCGTGGGGCTGGACGCTCTTCGGGATCGTGTGGGGGCTCGCGGTGATCGGTATCGTCCAGGAGTTGACGCTCGCGAAGGGTGCGCGCGCCTCGTCACTGGTGATTTACCTGCTCATGGGCTGGCTCGCGCTCGTCGCGGTGGCCCCGCTCGTCACGGCGATCTCGCTCGAGGGCCTCGCGTGGCTCGCGGCCGGCGGCGCGATCTATACCCTGGGCATCGTCTTCTACATCTTCGACGAGCGCTACCGGCACTGGCACGGGATCTGGCATCTCTTCGTGATGGGTGGCAGCGGCGTGCACTACGCCGCGATTGCGTTGTTCGTCGCCTGAGGGGCGCGGGCGCCGGCGAAGCGGCGCAAGGTCTCCGAGAGGGCGTCGGGCGCAAGGCGAACGTCGAGCAAGTGGAACTGTCCCCGGTCGCTCGCGGCGCTGCCCAGCGCGAGCTGCAGATCGTGGCGCGTCTCGATCCGCCACCCACGTCCGCCGAGCGCGTTCGCGCACGCGGCGAAGTCCCACGTGCCCAGCTCCGCGTAGCGCGCGCCGGGACGAAACGCCGAGAGCATCCTCCAGCCGCTGTTGTTGAGCACCACGACGATGGGATCCCATCCGTAGCGGCGGCAATGCCCCAGCTCCCAGCCGGTCATCTGGAACGCGCCGTCGCCCACGAGCACGAGGGGCCGGCGTCCGGTGGTCGCCTGGATGCCCAGGGCCGCCGGCACGGCGAACCCCATCGTCGCGTAGTAGCCGGGCGCGACGTAGTCGGTCGGTTCCAGGTCGAGCCCCGTGAACAAGCTGTCGCCCACGTCGGCGGACACCGGGAAGCGCCCGTGCTCGGCCATCAGGTCGTTGATCCCGGCGGCGATGTCGACGGGTGTGACGGCGCGCGCGTCGTCGGCGAGGCCGTGCGGCGGATGCGCGGTCTCGACACGGCGAGCGTCCGAGAGGCGGGGGGCGCGTGCGAGAAGGGCCGTGACCAGCGCGCCGAGCGGAATGTCCGGATACGCATGGTGCGAGAGCCTCACGCAGCCGTCGAGCGCGTGGATGGCGTGGCGCAGGTCCACGCGCGTGGGCGAGACGCCGAAGTTGGTGTCGGAGACGATCACGCCCAGCAGGAGCAGCGCGTCGGATTCCTCGACCAGCGCGCTCACCGCGCCATCGCCGGCGGCGCCGAGGTAGGTGCCGGCCAGCGGCGCGTCGCTCGAGGCGAGCAGGCCCCGGCCCAGGAAGCTCGTGACGACCGGGATCGCCAGTGTGCGGGCGAGGCGTGCGACCTCGGCCTCGAGCCCGAAACGCCGCACTTCAACGCCCACCATCAGCACGGGGCGCCGCGCGGCGGCGAGGCGCGCGAGGACCTCGTCGGCGCAGGCGGCGATGGCTTCGGCGTCGGGCTCCGCGTCGGGGAGCCGCGCAATGGCGGCGCAAGGCGCGTCGAATAGGTCGCGCGGCACCTCGAGGTACACGGGCCGCGATAGCCGCCGCGCCGAAGCGAGCACGCGCGCGACCTCCGCGGGCGCGCGCGCAGGATCGTCGAGGCATGCCTGGTCGCAGGTGATCTCGCGGAAGATGGCGAGCTGCGAATCGAACCGCTTGGCCTGGTGGTGCACGAGCAGGCCGCCGGTACGCTCGCCGGACGCGGGCGCGCCGGACACCACGACCACGGGCGCCTTTTCGGCGTAGGAGCCGGCAATCGCGTTCACGACGTTCAGCGCGCCGGCTCCGTAGGTCACGGCGAGCACCGAGGGCGCGCCGCGGATGCGCGCGGACGCGTCGGCCGCGAAGGCCACGGACGGCTCGTGCGAGAGCGTGTAGAGCGGCAGCGCCGCATGGCGCTCGAGCTCGTCGAAGAAGGAAAGCGCGAAGTCGCCGGGAATGCCGAAGACCTCGGTCGCGCCGTGCGCGCGAAAGGCGGCGATCAGGGCCGCGGCGAGCGTCGTGGGCTCGTTCAGCGCGGCGCTCCGGTGATCCGCAAGGCCCGGCGAAGCAGCGCGCGCGTGCGCGGCGCCTCGAGGGCCTCGAGGGCGTTCTTCACGAGCAGCCCGCTCTCGGTGTCGCCTTCGACCACGAGCCGCCGCTGGAAGAAAAGCGTGTCGGCATCTTCCTCGCGCGCGGCGATGGCGGCGAAGTCGCGCGCGCTGGCGCGAAAGCGCAGGTACGGTTCGCCGCTGGGGCGCATCGGCACGAAATGCCGCGCGCGAACGAGGAAGCTCACGCGCATTGCGGGGCGCGTCACGTCGATGCAAACTTCGCGGCCCGAGAGTCGATCGAAGACCTCCGCGGGAAGCTTGCGGCGCAGGAACGCATTGAGCGCCGTGGCGAGCGCCAGCGAGGCGATCCTCATTGCGGCTGCGCGACGCGCGCCATGCCCGGTTGCCCGTGCCAGTAGCCGTCGCACGTGCGCGCGTTCGCGACGTGTGCCAGGCGCTCGCCGGCCGCGTCCACGCCCAGCGCGCCGCACGCCAGCTGCGCGAAGACCGAAACCACTTCGCTCATGCCGCTCGCCTGGGGCGAGAGGCGCAGGACATCCACGCCGAGGCGCGCCATGTCGGGCATCCATGGCGCGAGGTTCTGCACGCTCGCCGATTGCGTCTGCACGCCGTTCATGACGAGGAAGGGTTCGCCTTCGCGGGTCTCCACGAGCAGGCCCTCCGGATCCTCGAGGCAGCGGTATTCGCAGCGGTCCTTGTGCAGGTTGTGATAGCGCGCGGTGAAGCAGCGCGCCGATACCGCGAGCGGCAGGCGGCCCCACGCGAAGACTTCGGTCTCGATCGCGTGTTCGGCCTCAGCGCGCACGGCGGCGATGCCCGAAGCCGAGAGCTCCACCGGGGCGACCCAGCGCATCGCGCCCGACTCGGCCAGCAGCGCGAGCGTGCCCGCGTTGTACACGTTGAGGAAAGGGCCGGCCACGAAGGGCGCGCGCCCGGCGAGGAGGGCCACCGCGCCCATGTCGTTCGCCTCGACGCGAAAGCGGCCGTTCTCCGCAACCGCGCGCATCGTGCGCATGTCCGAATCGGATTCGATCAATTCGAAGGTCGACAGCACGACTTCCTTGCCCGCGGCGGCGAAGCGCGCGGCGAGCTCGAGCCAGTCGGCGGAACGCAGCTCGTGGCGGCGCGAGCACACGGTCTCGCCGAGGTACACGGTATCGACGGGCCAGGCGAGGGCCTGCTCGTAGAAGTCGAACACCTGCGCGCGCGGCCAGTAGTAGGTGAGGGGGCCGAGTGCGAGGCGCGGGCGGCGTTGCGGGATCATTTCCAGGGGCGGTGATAGGCGCCGAGCGTGCACTGCCGGCCCTCGGAGACGCTCGCGAGGGCTTCGTGCCACGCGGGATGCACGCGATAGCGCTGCGGATGGGTGGCGCATTCGTCGATTGCGGAACGCCACACGCGCGTCACCGTCTCCACGTAGCGCGACGTGCGCTGGCGCCCCTCGATTTTCACGGCGGTCACACCCATCGCCTGGAGCTTCGGGAGAAGCTCGAGCGTGTTGAGGCTCGTGGGTTCCTCGAAGGGATAGTAGGTCTCGCCCTTCACGGTGAAGCGCCCGCGGCACAGCGTCGGGTAGCCGGGGCTTTCGCCCGCGTCGAAGCGGTCGATCAGTACGCCGCCCAGGCGCGATTCGAGTACCGTGCCGCGTTCCTGCCAGGCGATCGCCTTGGCGGGCGAGCAACCGCCGTGGGTATTGGGGGATTCACCGGTGGCGTACGAGGAAAGCGCGCAGCGCCCCTCCACCATGATCGAGAGGCTGCCGAAGCCGAAGACCTCGATCTCGACCTTGGTGCGGCCGATCACCTTCTCGACCTGCGCGAGCGAGAGCACGCGCGGCAGCACCGCGCGCGCCACACCGAAACGCTCGTGATAGAAGTTGATCGCCTCGGCGTTCGTGGCCGAGCCCTGCACCGACAAATGGATCCGGAGCTTCGGGTGCTCGCGCGAGGCGTAGCGCATGAGCCCCGCGTCGGCGACGATGATCGCGTCGGCGCCGAGGGCGGCGGCGCGGTCGACGGCCGCGTGCCAGCGCCGCCAGGTTCCGGGTTGCGGGTAGGTGTTGAGCGCGACGAGCACGTTGGCCCCGCGCGCGTGCGCGTGATCGATGCCCTTGCGCAGCGACGCCTCGTCGAAATTCAGGCCGGCGAAGTTGCGCGCGTTGGTTTCATCGCGGAAACCGAGATAGACGTCATCGGCGCCGTTGTCCACGGCGGCCATGAGGGAGGGCGGTGTTCCCGCGGGGCAGACCAGGCGCATTCCGATGAGCGTAGCCCGCCGCCTGCGCCCGGGCTTTGAACTAGATCAGGAAAAAGCGAATCGCGGCGCCTAGGCCGACGACAACCTCAGCAGGAAGAACGTCACGCTGCCGCCGATCGCCGCGAGGGCCGCGACGGCGCCGAGGCTGCCCGCGACGTGCATCGACACACCCAGGGACGCCCACATCGTTGCGAGGGCCGCCGCCTTGGCACGGCGGGAAATGCCGCGGCCTTCGCGGAATGCGCGGATGCCCGCGCCGAACACGCGATGCGCGAGCAGCCAGTCGTAGGCGCGCTGCGATCCGCGCAAGTAGCAGGCGGCGGCGAGAAGGAAGAACGGTGTCGCGGGCAGCAGCGGCAGGATCACGCCCGCGATTCCGATGGCGACGAACACCGTGCCCGCGGCGCAGTAGGCCGCGCGGGCAAGCGGCGCACGCTTCATCCGCCGCAACCTCCGCAGCACGATCCCTTCGCCGCGGCGCCTGCCGGATGCAGGATCGCGACGAGGGGCTCGCGGTCGCGGACCATGTCCGCGAGGGTGTGCCTGGCGAGCACGGCATGGAACGCACGCGCGGCTTCGCCCAGGACGGCCGGCAGGCGGCAGCTGCGCGCAATCACGCAGCCGTGGCCCGCCGGATCGAAGCACTCGGCGAGAACGTCCGTGCCTTCCATCAGCTGCACGACCGTCCCGATGTCGATCTCCTCCGCGGGTTTGCCGAGGCGAACGCCACCGCCGGAGCCGCGCGCGGTGTTGACGAGCCCGACATGGCCCAGCCCGTTCACGACCTTCACGAGCGTGTTCCTCGAGATGCCGTAAGCCTCCGCGATCTCGGTCACGGTCGCGTGCCCCGTGGGTGCGGTGGCGAGGTGGATCAGCACCCGCAGCGCGTAGTCGGTGGAAGTGAGCAGGCGCATGGCTTCAGTCCGCGCCGCGCGGCTGCGCTTGGCCGCCGTGCGATTGCGTTTCACCCACGGCCGCGGGTACCTTCGCCCCCGGGCGGCCGAGAAGCCGCAGCGCATAGAGCGCGAGCAGCAGCGCGCCGATCGCGAAGAGGATGTCGCCCGGAACGCGCAGCCACACCAGCGTCTCCATGACGCCCGAGTGGATGATCGCCGGCGAGCGCGCATACCACAGGCCCGTGTCGATGCTGTGCCAGGCCTGGTAGATGCCGGCGGGCAGCAGCGACAGGAACACCATCATCGCGAGGCCGATGTTGAGGCCCCAGAACGCCGGCGCGAGCAGCCAGTCGGCGTGGCGCGCGCGCTCGAAGAGGCCGCGCAGGCAGAAGAGCATGAGGCCGATCCCGAGCATGCCGTACACGCCGAAGAGGGCCGCATGTCCGTGGGCGGGCGTCATGTTCAGGCCCTGCACGTAGTAGAGCGCGGCGGGCGGGTTGATCGCGAAGCCGAGCAGCCCCGCGCCCACGCAGTTCCAGAACGCGACGGCGACGAAGCACAGGATCGGCCACTTGTACGCGGCGATCCACGGCGCGGCCTTGCTGCGCCGGTAGTTCGCGAACGCCTCGATGCCGAGCATCGTGAGGGGCACGACCTCGAGGGCCGAGAACACCGCGCCCACCGCGATCACGGAGGTCGGCGTGCCCGTCCAGTAGAGGTGGTGGAGCGTGCCCAGGATGCCGCCGAACAGGAAGACGATGGTCTCCATCACGATGGCGCGGTTGGCCGACGACGCGGCGACGAGCCCCAGGCGCGTGAAGAGCAGCGCGATCACCGCGGTGGCGAAGACTTCGAAGAAGCCCTCCACCCACAGGTGCACGAGCCACCAGCGCCAGTACTCCACCATCGAGTAGTGCGTGTGCTGGCCCCAGGTGAGCGAGGTGGCGTAGAAGCCACCGATGCACGTGGCCGAGAGGAACACCATCGCGATGAGGCCGCGCGTCTCGCCGGGCTTCTTCAGCGCGGGCCACAGCGCGCGCCCGAGCAGCAGGAGCCAGAGCATGAGGCCCACGAAGAGGAGGATCTGCCACACGCGGCCCATGCTCGTGAACTCAAGTCCCTGCGCGCCCAGCCAGAACGTGAAGTCGAAGCCCTGGCGCTGCAAGGTGCCCAGCCAGCCGAACGCGGTGGAGCCGACGACGATCGCGACCAGCGCGTAGAAGAGCACGTCCACGCCGAGCTTCTGCATCTTCGGTTCGTGCCCGGAGAGCAGCGGCGCGATGTAGAGGCCGGTCGCGAGCCACGCGGTGGCGATCCAGAAGATGCCCATCTGCGTGTGGATCGTGCGGCTCGTGGTGTAGGGAAGGAAGTCGGCGAGGGGGAAGCCGAAGAAGGCGTTGCCTTCGACGGCGTAGTGGGCCGTGACCACGCCCATGGCGATCTGCAGCAGCATCAGGCCGATCACCACGAAGAAGTACTTGCGCGTCGCCTTCATCGAAGGCGTGGGGACGGCGTTGATCAGCGGGTCGCGCTCCGGAATCTTCGGGTCGGGCTCCTCGCGCCGCGAGCCGTGGTACCAGACCATGCCGGCGAGCGCGGCGAGCAGCAGGATGATGCTCGCCACGGACCACATGGCCGCGCTCGAGGGCAGCGTGTTGCCGATCGCCGGTTCGTGCGGCCAGTTGCTCGTGTACGACAGGCCCTTTTCCCCGGGGCGGTCGGTGCTCGCTGACCACGAGGACCAGAAGAAGAAGCCCGCGAGCGCCTTGCGGTGCTCGGCCGAAGGCAGGCTATTCGCGGTCATCGCGTAGCGCTCGCGCAGCCACGCCATCTCGGGCGCGTCGCCGAAGAGCGCGGTGTAGTGCGCCTGGACCGTGGCGATCGCCTCGGCGCGCTCGGGCGAGACGCTGACCGTATTGGTCGCGGCGTCATACGTGTTCTCGCGCAGCTCGCGCTTCACGAGCGCATCGACCGAGCCTTGCTGCGAGGTCGTGAGCTGCGCATACGGCCGCTGGAACATCGTCTGCGCGCGGACGTCGCGGTAGGCGACGATCTCGCGGTGCAGCCAGTCGGCCGACCAATCGGGCGCGACGTAGCTGCCATGCCCCCACACGGTGCCCAACTGCTGGCCCCCGGCGGCGAGCCAGGCGCGCTGGCCTTTCTGGACTTCGGTGGCGGTGTAGAGCGTCCTGCCGCCTTCGACCTTCACGTTGACCACGGGCGGCGCGGCGAGGTAGATCTCGCGGCCCAGGTACAGCAGCACGGCGAAAGACAGCACAAAGGTGGCTCCGAGCCACATCCACAGCTTGCGGTTGTTCACGATCCGTTCCTCACGCGATTACGCGGCTGGCAATAGTTGCAAACGATATGCAACTTTGCCGCCGGGCCTTTGACGCGCGTCAAAGGGGTGGCGCGAGGCTCCCGGTTCCCCCGGATGCGCCGCGCCGGGACATCGCGACGGCGAGCGTCGCCACGAACACGACCAGCGCGACGGCATTGAGCGCCGCGCCCCAGGCGCGGAAGGCCGCGTCGAAGGGCGCCAGAGCGAGCCGAACGAGCAGGGACGCGTGCAGCAGGGCGAGCGGTATGTAGAACGCCGGCGTGTAGGCGAGCCGGCGCCGCGCGATCACCGGAACGACGAGTGGCGCGTGCGCGAGGATCATCGAGAAGACGAAGCCCAGGCCCAGGGCGTGCAGCGCGGCATCGCGCCAGCGCGGATCGAAGCCCTGCATCGCCCATGCGAATCCGGCGACGCCGAGCCAGCCGTAGCCAGCGAGGAGTGCGACCGCGGCGTAGCGCGAGAAGCCTTCGGTGCGGATCGTGCGCCGGGCGAGATCGAAGACGGCGAGCCAGGCGGCCAGGCCCGCGAGCGCCATACCGAACGCGATGCCGCCGCGTGCGGCGTCGGCGAGCGAGAGCGCCGCGCCGGCGAGGAGCAGCGCGACGCACAGGCCCAGAAGCGGAGCGGCCGCCGCGCGCCGCTTCATGAGGCGCGTCATCTCCAGGCGCTCGGCCGCGATGGTGAGCACGAGGAAGACGAACCACCACGCAGGTGCTGCGGACGCGGCGCCGAAATGGAACGCGACGTTGCCCACGGCCCACGCGAGGCTCGCCACCACGAGCAGCGCCGTGTGCGGCTCGAACTGGCGCGCGGCGATCGCCACGCTTGCGGCGGTGAGCCACAAGGGCGCGATGGCCATGAGCACGAGGCCGAAGGGCGGTGGGGCGAAGGCGAACAGCACGGCCCCGAGCCCCGCGGCGAGCGGCGCGCCGAACGCCCAGCGCGAACCGAGGGCGACCGCGCGCTCGAGGCTGATCACGGTGCCGAGGAATCCGGGAATCATGAGCACCGCGTGCAGCGCGGCGCCGGTGGGCGCATCGACCGCGATACCGGCGCGCGCGAGACCGCCGGCGATTCCCGTCACAGCGCAGGCGAGGGCGAACGCGAGGAGGGCCAGCCGCGGCGCGGCGCTCAATCCCAACCCATCGCGCTGCGCGCGCGTTCGCTCATCCGTTCCGGATCCCAGGGCGGGTCCCACACGACTTCGACGACGATGTCGCGTTCCGGGCCCACGACGGTGCCGAGGGCCTCGCGCGTTTCCTCCACGATCAGCTCGGTGACCGGGCAGGCGGGCGTGGTCATCGTGATGCGCGCGAGCGCGGAGCGTTCGTCGATGCGGACTTCGTAGACGAGTCCGAGGTCGACGATGCCGATGGCCATCTCCGGATCGACGACGCGAGCGAGCGCTTTCGCCACGGCAAGCGCCAGGGAAGCGTCCCCGTGGAACTCGAAACGCAGGCTCTCGGCCGGGGAGTCCAGTCAGTGACCCGTGGCCGCGGCCTTGCCCATGTCGGGCAGCCGGTGGGCGATGCCCTTGTGGCAGTCGATGCAGGTCTTCTCGCCGTTCGCGAGCGCGGTCGAGTGCATTCCCTGCGCACGCACGCTCTGGCGGGTGAAGTCCATCGATTCGAAGCGATGGCAGTTGCGGCATTCGAGCGAGTTGTTGGCCTTCAGGCGCGCCCACTCGTGCTGGGCGAGCTCCAGGCGCTTCTCGACGAACTTGTCGCGCGTGTTGATGGTGCCGAAGATCTTGCCCCAGACTTCCTTGGAGGCCTGCATCTTGCGGCCGATCTTGTCCGTCCAGTTGTGCGGCACGTGGCAATCGGGGCAGGTCGCGCGCACGCCCGAGCGGTTCGAATAGTGGATCGTGGGTTTCAACTCCACGAACACGTTGTCGCGCATCTCGTGGCAGCTCGTGCAGAAGGGCTCGGTGTTGGTGAGCTCGAGCACGGTGTTGAACGCGCCCCAGAAGATGATGCCGGCGATGAACCCGCCCACCGTGAGGAAGCCCAGGCTGTAGTACTTGCTCGGGGTGGAGACGGTGCGCCACCAGACCTGCACGCGCGCGACCAGGGCGCGGATCATTTCTTCGCGCCCTTCTTTTCATCGGCGGTCGCGGAGTAGAAGTCCTGGAAGGTGTTCTTCACCGGCACCTTCGCGTCGGTCTGCATGACATGGCACTGCGTGCAGAAGTAGCGCCGCGGGGAGATCTCGTTGCGCATGTTGCCGTCGCGGTCCATGAAGTGCGTGACGCTCACCATCGGCGCCTGGCTGTCGGCGACCTTGTCGCGCCCGTGGCAGCTCATGCACTTGTTGAACTTCGCGTCGACCTGATAGTTGTCGATCTGGTGCGGGATGAGCGGCGGCTGCATCGGATAGTTGCGCGCCTTGCGCTGGTCGTCGTTCACCGGCTTGGGCAGCAGCGCCGGCGTCGACTCCTTGTCGAGTGCGGTGTTGCCGCGCAGGCCGTGGTTGAGGCCCGGCGAGGAAGGGTTCTGCGCAGCCGCGGCGAAACACAACCCGGCGGCGAGGAGCGCGAGGAGGATGCGCTTCATGCCTTGGCCCCCTTCGTGACGGCGACGATCTTCACCGCGCACTTCTTGAAGTCCGTCTGCTTGGAGATCGGGTCGGTCGCGTCGAGCGTCACCTTGTTGATGAGCTGCGAAGCGTCGAACCACGGCACGAACACCAGGCCCTTGGGCGGCTTGTTGCGCCCGCGCGTTTCCACGCGCGTGAGCATCTCGCCGCGCCGCGAGATGATCTTGATCTCGTCGCCGCGGCGCACCTTCAGCGCATCGGCGTCATCCTGGTGCATGAAGCACACGGCGTTCGGGAACGAGCGCTGCAACTCGGGCACGCGGCCGGTCATCGAGCCCGAATGCCAATGCTCGAGCACGCGTCCGGTCGAGAGCCAGAACGGGTAGTCCTTGTCGGGTTCTTCCGCGGCCGGCTCGTAGGGAAGGGCGATGATGTTGGCGCGGTGATCCTTGTTGCCGTAGAAGTCCCAGCCGCTGCCGGCCTTGGCGTACGGATCGGTGCCTTCCTTGTAGCGCCACTTCGTTTCCTTGCCGTCCACGACCGGCCAGCGAAGGCCGCGCACCTTGTGGTATTCGTCGAAGGGCGCGAGGTCGTGCCCGTGGCCGCGGCCGAAAGCCGCGTACTCCTCGAAGAGGCCCTTCTGGACGTAGTAGCCGAAGGCCTTGGCTTCGTCGTTCTCGTAGCCCGCTTCGATCTGCGACGACGGGAACTTGTCGACCTGTCCGTTGCGAAAGAGGATGTCGTAGAGCGTCTTGCCCTTGTACTCGGGCTTCTTCGCGAGCAACTCCGCGGGCCACACCTCGTCGACCTTGAAGCGCTTGGAAAACTCCATGAGCTGCCACAGATCCGAGCGCGATTCGCCCGGCGCCTTCACGAGCTGGTGCCAGAAATGCGTGCGGCGCTCGGCGTTGCCGTACGCGCCTTCCTTCTCGACCCACATCGCGGTGGGCAGGATGAGGTCCGCGGCCTGGCAGGTGACGGTCGGATACGCGTCCGACACCACGATGAAGTTGTCGGGATTGCGGTAGCCCGGATAACCCTCCTCCATCATGTTCGCGCCGGCCTGCATGTTGTTGTTCACCTGGACCCAGTAGAAGTTGAGCTTCGAGTCCTTGAGCATCCGGTTCTGGAGGACGGCGTGGTACCCGGGCTTGTCGACGATGGTTCCCGGCGGCAGCTTCCAGATCTCCTCGGCGTGCTTGCGGTGCTCGGGGTTGGTGACGACCATGTCGGCCGGCAGCCGGTTCGAAAAGGTCCCGACTTCACGCGCCGTGCCGCACGCGGAGGGCTGGCCCGTGAGCGAGAAGGGCGAATTGCCCGGCGTGGAGATCTTTCCGGTGAGCAGGTGGATGTTGTAGACGAGGTTGTTAGCCCACACGCCGCGCGTGTGCTGGTTGAAGCCCATCGTCCAGAAGGACATCACCTTTACCTTCGGGTCGGCGTAGAGCTCGGCGAGTGCCTTCAACTTGTCGACCGGAACCCCCGAGAGTTTCGAGACGTATTCGGCGGTGTAGGGCTGGACGGATTTCTTGAACTCCTCGAACGTGCTCGGCGCCATGTCGGCCGCCTTGTCGGCGTTCTTCGCCTTCTTCTCGAGCGCATGCGTGGGGCGCAGGCCGTAGCCGATGTCGGTCGTGCCTTTCTTGAAGGACACGTGCTTCGCGATGAAGTCCTGGTTCACCTTGCCCGTCTCGATGATGTAGCGGGCGATGTAGTTGAGCATCGCGAGATCGGTCTGCGGCTTGAAGATGATCGGGACGTCGGCGAGGTCGAAGCTGCGGTGCTCGAAGACGGAAAGCACCGCCACCTTCACGTTCGGGTTCGACAAGCGCCGGTCGGTCACGCGCGTCCAGAGGATCGGGTGCATCTCGGCCATGTTCGAGCCCCAGAGCACGAAGGCATCCGCGACCTCGATGTCGTCATAGCAGCCCATGGGCTCGTCCATGCCGAAGGTGCGCATGAAGCCCACCGCGGCCGAGGCCATGCAGTGGCGCGCGTTGGGGTCGATGTTGTTGGAGCGGAAGCCCGCCTTCATGAGCTTGTTCGCGGCGTAGCCTTCCCAGATCGTCCACTGGCCCGAGCCGAACATGCCGACCGCGGTAGGCCCCTTCGCCTTGAGCGTGGCCTTGCACTTCTCGGCCATGATGTCGAAGGCCTTCTCCCAGGAGATCGGCGCGAAGTCGCCGTTCTTGTCGAACTTGCCGTCCTTCATGCGCAGCAGCGGGCGCGTGAGGCGATCCTCGCCGTACATGATCTTCGAGAGGAAGTAGCCCTTCACGCAGTTCAGGCCGCGGTTCACTTCGGCCAGCGGGTCGCCGTTGGTGGCGATCACGCGGTTGTTCTTGACGGCGACCGTGACGCCGCAGCCCGTGCCACAGAAGCGGCAAGGCGCCTTGTGCCATTTGGTACCGGCGGAGGCCGAGTCGGTGACGACGTTGGAGGCGAGCGCCGGCATCCCTGCGGCCGCTGCAGCGGCGGAGATGGCGGTGCTGCGGATGAATTCGCGGCGGGTGATCTTCATGAGTGATCCTCGGCGAGGACCGATTCGTCCTCGACATGCTGGTAGACAAGGTGGATGGCCAGGACCCCGTTGAGGGCGCGGATCGCGTCGATCGTGTCGAGCACGTCGCCCGTGGAGGGCTTCTCGATCAGGACGACCAGCCGGCCGGACGCGTCGTCGGCCTGCGGAACGTCGGCAAGCCCGCGGCGAACGATGTCGGCGGCGATCGCGACGGCGCGCTCCGGCTTCACGAAGGCGACGGCGCTGGTGATGTGGACTTCGGCCATGGCGCTCAGCCCGTGGGCGGGCCGGCGAACATCTGGTAGATCCAGATGGCGAAACCATAGGTCGAGACAATGAGCGCGGCGAGCACCGGCGCCATCACGACCGTCAGGAAAAGGAAAGCCTTGAGTTCCTGTTTGCGAGCGGGGTCTTGCGAATGCATCGGTTCTCCTGATCATGGCTGGGGCGATGCTGACCCCGATATTCCTCCACGGGTTGAGGCAGGTCAAACCGGGCCCCGAATCGGCTAGCATGGCGTGGCGTCCCGACCTAAAACAGACCGGAGGAGAAATCGTGCACCGCATCGCCTGTCTCGCCGCCGCGGCGTTCCTCGCCGCCTTCATTTCGCTGCCCGCCCTGGCCCAGGGCTATCCCAACAAGCCTGTGAAGTGGATCGTTCCCTACCCGCCGGGCGGAACGACGGACGTGCTCGCGCGGATCATCGCGCAGTGGCTCACCGAGAAGATGGGCCAGACCTTCATCGTCGAGAACAAGCCCGGTGGCGGCAACAACATCGGCACCGAGATCGCGATCAAGTCGCCGCCCGACGGCTACACCATGCTGCTCGTGAATCCCGCGCACGGAATCAACGCCACGCTCTACAAGAACCTTCCGTTCAACGTGATCCGCGACGTGGAGCCCGTTGCGGGCCTGGTGCGCGCGCCCAATGTGATGGAAGTGCACAACAACTTCCCGGCGAAGACCGTGAAGGAGTTCATCGACTACTGCAAGGCCAACCCCGGGAAGATCAACATGGCCTCCTCGGGCAGCGGCACCTCGGTCCACATGTCGGGCGAGATGTTCAAGATGATGACCGGCTGCCAGATGCTGCACGTGCCCTACAAGGGCGCGGGCCCGGCGATCGCCGACCTCATCCCGGGCCAGGTCGACGTCCTCTTCGACAACCTGCCGTCGTCCATCGGTCATATAAAAGGTGGAAAGCTGCGCGCGCTCGCGGTGACGTCCACCGAGCGCGACCCGGCGTTGCCCGACACGCCGACCGTGGCCGACACCGTGCCCGGCTATGAGGCGACGGCGTGGTTCGGCATCGGCATGCCGCGCGGTGTACCGAAGGAGGCTGTCGACAAGATCAACGCCGAGGTGAACCGGGCGCTGGCCGATCCGAAGATGCGCGAGCGGCTGGCCGAGCTCGGCGGCAAGCCCATTCCGGGCACGCCCGCGGACTTCGGCAAGGTGATCGCGGCCGAGACGGCGAAGTGGGAGAAGGTCGTGACTGCGTCAGGCGCGAAGGCGGAGTAGCTTGCGGGGCTGGCCGCCGTTACCGGTACATATCGGCCTTGCCCCCAAGCGCTTTCAATACGGCGCCGACGAAATAGTTTCTCTCGACAAACACCTCACTGACCGTTTCCGGTGTGCGCGAGACCGATGTCATGACGACGACGATCCTGGACTCGGGTTGGACAATGATTTCCTGGCCAAATAGCCCTCGGGCCTGGAAGGTTCGAGTGGTGTAGGGATAGATCCAGGTTTGATAGCCGTAGCCGAAGAACTGGGTCGCGCGACGTGGCTTCAGGTGGTCAGGCTGGCGAGTGGCGTCGGTCGCATCGAGAAGAAAATCCCTGGGGATGACTTCTCGCCCGTTCCACGAGCCATCGTTGGCCAGCAGGAGGCCGAGTCGGCCGTAGTCACGCAGGCGCGCATTCATGCAACAAAAGGCCGACTCCATTCCCGACCAGTCGGTCAGCCAGGAAGCATCGGACTCCGCGCCAATGACTTTCCATATCCGTTCCGAGAAATAGGTGGCCAGGTCGACGCCGATCGCACCCCGAAGCGCCAGGGCGAGTGCGAACGTCTCCGCGCTCGAATAGTTGAACGTGGTTCCCTGGGGCGCGACGGAATCCTTCACCCACGTGATCGCGGAGGGACCTCCGCCGGTACGGCGAAAGAAGGTCTCTGAGCTGAGTCTTCCGATGTCCGTTGCCCCTCCGGCGACAACCTTGTCGCTCCACTTCAGTCCGGAGCTCATGCGAAGCAGGTTCCTCAAGGTCATCGGTCCCCAGGCGGATCCCTTCAGATCGGGGGCGTATTTTTCGGCCGCATCGTCGAGCGACGCGATCTTGCCTTCCTTCAGGGCCACGCCGACCAGCAATCCGACGACGGTCTTCGCCATGGACATCGATGCGAAGCGATGTTCGGGCTTGCGGTCGTACTGGTAGCGCTCCAGGACGACCTTCCCGTCCTTCAGGATGAGCAAGCCCGTAATCCGTTGTCGATTCAGGAAGTCATCGACCGAGTAGCTTTGCCCGTTGTACGAGTACGTCAATGACGGGGATCCGTCATGGGGAGGTAGCGGTGAGGACGCCGGCGATGCGGCGATTTTTCGGGGCGAGAAGATCTCCTCCATGTTGCTGAAGGTGCCGACCTTGGTTCGCTCATTGGTGAAGCTGAAGCCGGGCACCAACGCCTGAAACGGGTAGCCGTCGCTTTTCCCGAGTTCAATCTCGTCGGGCGCAGCGTGGGCCGTGTGACTGGCCGCTGCAAGTGCTACGGCGATGAGGGATGCGACAAACCTTGAGGTGGTCACAGTGCCGGGCAGGGGTCGGCAAATCCCTCGACCGGCTTCGCGTCCTGCGCATCGGGCGCGGGAAAGAGCTTGGCAAACGTGAACACCTGGGCGCTTTCCCCGTGCGTGCGCAGGTGCTCGAGGCGGTCCTTGGCTTCCTGGAGCGTGGGAATGTGGCCGACCGGAATCCACCACAGCGCGTAGTACATCTCGGGCATGCGCTCGAACCATGCCTTGCGTTGGCGCATCACGTCCGTGTGGGCACCGCGATAGACGAAGGCGCGCAGCGCCTCGGGCGTTTCCCACACCGACATGTTGACGAGAATGCGGTTGTCTTCGTAGGGACGCAGCGCGGTGGCGTCGCCTTCCTCGGTCTGCAAGCGCCAGACGAAACCCGGGCTGTCATCTGCGAGCTTGTTGACATCGTCGAGGCGCGCAACGAAACCGGCCATGACGGGGTCGTCCATTTCGGCCTTTGCGCGGGCGATGTTGATCTGGGCGAGGTGGTAGGCGGACACGGAAGTACTCCTGGGGACTGTGCGTTAGCGAAAGAGACTACCCTCGTGGTGGTGGAGTGGAAGCGAATTTTTTTGTGAGTTCATGTGAGGCATTTTGACGAACTCATTGCCGTCGGATGACACCCCTGCAACTTCGGGGCCTTTCGGGCCATAATTCCCGCCATGGCTACCGCTGCGCCGCCCAAGTCCGCCGTCGACCGCAAGCTCACGCTGAAGGAAGTCCTCGACTGGCTGGTCGAGGACGGCCTCATCGAGAAGGAAGTCGCCTCCAAGATCATCCAGGACTCGCGTTACGTCCGGGGCGGGGCGAAGCACCCCTTCGTGATCATTGCCGAGGCGAACATCCGTTCGCCGGTGCAGCGCAACAACGTCGTGAATCCCGAAGGCCTCACGGTCTGGCTCGCGGCGCGGATGCACATCCCGTTCATGCACGTCGACCCGCTCAAGATCGACCTGAAGTCGGTCACGCAGGTGATGAGCGCGGAGTACGCGCAGCGCCGCGGCATCCTGCCCACGGAAGTGAAGGGCAACGAGGTGACGATCGCCACCTGCGAGCCGTTCATGACGTCGTGGGAGGCGGAGCTGTCGCAGATGCTCCGGCTCAAGATCAAGCGCGTGCTGGCGAGCCCGCTCGACATCGAGCGCTACCAGGGCGAGTTCTTCAACCTCGCGCAGAGCATGAAGCGCGCCGAAGCCTCGGGCGTGCCGACCTCGGGCCTGTCGAACTTCGAGCAACTGGTGGAGCTCGGCAAGGCGGGCCGCAACCTCGACGCGAACGACCACCACATCGTCCATCTCGTCGACTGGCTCTTCCAGTACGCGTTCGACCAGCGCGCGAGCGACATCCACCTCGAGCCTCGGCGCGACGTGGGGATCCTGCGCTTCCGCATCGACGGCGTGCTGCACGAGGTCTACCAGGTGCCGTACACGGTGATGGTCGCGATGACCTCGCGCATCAAGATCCTCGGCCGCATGGACGTGGTCGAGAAGCGCCGTCCGCAGGACGGCCGCATCAAGACGCGCACCGTGACCGGCGAGGAAACGGAGTTGCGCCTCTCGACGCTGCCCACCGCGCACGGCGAGAAAGTCGTGATGCGAATCTTCGATCCGGAAGTCCTGCAGCGCGACTTCAAGGACCTCGGGTTCACGAAGGAAGAGCACGAGATGTGGCAGTCGCTGATCAAGTCGCCGGGCGGGATCCTTCTCGTCACCGGGCCGACGGGATCGGGCAAGACGACGACCCTCTACACCACGCTCAAGCAGCTCGCGACCTCGGAAGTGAACGTCTGCACGATCGAGGATCCGATCGAGATGGTGGATCCGCGCCTGAACCAGATGCAGGTGCAGACCGAGATCGACCTCACGTTCGCCGCGGGCGTGCGCGCCCTCATGCGCCAGGACCCGGACATCATCATGGTGGGCGAGGTCCGCGACCTCGAGACCGCCGAGATGGCGATCCAGTCCGCGCTCACGGGCCACCTGGTGCTCTCGACGCTGCACACCAATGACGCGCCATCGTCGATCTCGCGCCTGCTCGACCTCGGCGTGCCGGCGTATCTCCTCACCTCCACGCTGATCGGCATCATGGCCCAGCGCCTGGTGCGCACGCTGTGCCCGAACTGCAAGGAAAAGATTCCCTTCCAGCGCGAGGAAGACCACGCGCTGTGGCACTCGGTGTGCGCGCCCTTCAAGGCCGCGCCGCCGACCGAGGTGTACCGCCCGGTGGGATGCGTCGAATGCCGCAACACGGGCTTCCGCGGGCGCGTGGCGATCTACGAGATCCTGCCGATGACGCCGGACGTGAAGAAGGTCGTCGGCGCGGGCGGTGACATCCCCGCGATTACGCAGGCCGCGTACAAGGCCGGCATGCGGCCGCTGCGCGTTTCCGGCGCGACCAAGGTGGCGCTGGGCATGACCACCTTCGAGGAAGTCCTGAAGTCCGCTCCGCTCGCGTGATCGCGCGCGTCCTCGCCTTCGTCGTCCTGCTCGTCGCGAGCGTCCTCGCCGGCGCCTGGTTGTGGTTGCACCAGTCGCTCCCCAAGCTCGATGGCGATGTTTCCGTGCGCGGTCTTTCCGCCGCGGTGGAGATCGTGCGCGACAAGGAAGGCGTGCCGCATCTCTTCGCGACGAACGAACGCGATGCGGCCTTCGCGATCGGCTACGCGCATGCGCAGGATCGCCTCTGGCAGCTGGAGTTCCAGCGGCGCGTGGGCGCGGGGCGGCTCGCGGAAGTGATGGGCGAGCGTGCTTACGATACCGACCGCCTGATGCGCACGCTCGGGTTCACGCAACTCGCCGAGCGCTCGGTCGCGAAGCTCGATGCCGAGACGCGCGGCGTGCTTGATTCCTATGCGGCCGGGGTGAATGCCTTTCTCGAATCCGAACCGGTGTTGCCGGTCGAGTTCCAGGTCTTCCGCATCAAGCCCGACAAGTGGAAGCCCGCGGACACGGTCGCGTGGCTCTACGTGATGGCGTGGGACCTCTCGGGCAACTGGCGTACCGAGCTCGCACGGTTGCGCTACACGAACAAGCTCGGTGCGGCGCGCATGGCCGAGCTCATCCCGCCGAACCCCGGTGAAACCTATCGCCCGTTCCCGGATTTCAAGGCGCTGTATGCCGAGGCGGACCCCGTTGCGGGGGAACTCCTCGCACGCTGGCCCAACCCGGAGCACGCGCTCGGTTCCAACAGCTGGGTCGTCTCGGGTGCGCGGAGTGCGAGCGGCAAGCCCGTGCTCGCGAACGATCCGCACCTCGGACTGCAGACGCCTGCGCTCTGGTACCTCGCGCATCTCGCCACACCGGCGGGCAATGTCGTCGGTGGAACGCTGCCCGGCGTGCCCTTCATCGTGCTCGGCCGCAACGACCGCGTCGCCTGGACGATGACCACAACCTACGGCGACACGCAGGACCTTTTCATCGAACGCCTCGTGCCCGGCGACGAGATGAGCTACCTCACGCCCACGGGCAAGGCGAAGTTCGAAGTGCGCGAAGAAGTGATTCGCGTCGACGGTGCGGACCGCAAGATCAGGATCCGCAGCACGCGCCACGGCCCGGTGATCTCGGACGTGGTGAAGACCGCGCAATCGGCAACACCCAAGGGGCACGTGATCGCGCTCGGCTGGACGGCTCTCTCCGACGATCCGGCCACCGTGCGCGCCGGCCTCGCGATCAACCGCGCGCGCGACCGCGACCAGCTCGTCAATGCATTGCGCGAATTCCATGCGCCGATGCAAAACGTGGTCTTCGCCGACGTCGACGGGCGCATCGGCTTCATCGCGCCGGCCCTCGTGCCCAAGCGCCGCGCCGACAACGAGGCGATGGGGCGCATTCCGGTTCCGGGGTGGGATGCGAAGTACGACTGGCAGGGCATGCTCGCTTTCGAGGACCTCCCCGCGGTGCACGACCCGAAGTCGGGAAGCATCGTGACCGCCAACAACAAGATCACGCCGCCCGGCTACAAGCCGTTCGTGTCCGTGGACTGGGCCGCACCGTATCGCGCCGATCGCATCGAGGAATTGCTCGCGAAGGCGCCGCGCCATTCGCTCGAGAGCTTCGGGCGCATCCAGGCCGACGTGCGCTCGCGCCTCGCCGTGGAACTGCTGCCCGCGATGCAGGCGGCGAGCCCCGGCACGCTCGCGGGTCGCGAAGCGCAGAGGACGATCGCCGGTTGGAAGGGCGAGATGACCGCGGATTCCGCTGCGCCGCTGGCCTTCATGGCGTGGTATCGCGAGCTCTCGCGCCTGGTCTATGCCGACGAGCTCGGCGACCTTTTCCCGGACGGGTGGGAGATGCGCTCGCAGTTCATGATCGGCGTGATGAAGGACCAGGGCGGACTCTCGTCGTGGTGCGACAACGTGAGCACGAAGGAGAAGAAGACCTGCGCGCAACTCGCCGGCAAGGCCTTCGACCTGGCGGGCGAAGACCTCGGCAAGCGCTACGGCCTTGCGTCAGAGTGGCGCTGGGGCAAGGCGCACTACGCGTGGAGCATGCACCGCCCCTTCGGGTTCGTGCCGGTCGCCTCGAAGATCTTCAGCGTGACGCCCGAGACGCCCGGCGACACCAACACCGTGAACGTGGGCCACATCAACATCCGCGACAACGAGTCCCCGTTCGCCAATCGCCATGCCGCGAGCCTGCGCACGCTCTATGACTTCGCCGACCTCGAGAAGTCGCTCTACATGCACTCGACGGGGCAATCGGGCAACGTCCTCTCGCCGTGGTACTCGAACCTCGCCGATCGCTGGGTGAAGGTCGAATACATCACCATTCCCACGAAGCGCGAGGCGATCCAGGCCGCGCACACGCTGCGCCTCCAGCCCGCGAAGTAGTTGCCACGATGCGTCTCACGGAGACCGCCACGGGCATCGTGATCGACAAGGGACCCGGCGAGGGTGTGTTCCTGATTCTCGTGGGGATCCTGATCCTGGGAATCTTCTTTGTCTGGCGCCACGGGGACGAGTGGCTCGAGGGCGACCGTCGGCCCGTGAGCGTCACCCTGGGTCTCGCCGTGATGCCTTTCCTCATGTTCCTTGCAGCCTTGGACTCGTTCTCGCGATCGATGACGCTGGACGACGATGGCGTCGTCGTTCGCGTGTGGTATGGCGAACGAGATCGCACGGTGTGGTCCGAAGTCATCCGAAGCGAGGTGGCTTTGAGCCACCGTGCCGCGCGACGCAGCGACTACTCCCGCGCGCCGGTCGTCGTCCTCTACCTTCGCACGGGCCGCGAGATCGTCATCGGTACCGGTGCCCTGACCCTCCAGGATGCCAATCGAGTGGTGACCTTCGTAAAGGAGCGGACGAGGCGTCAGCCCTAGAGCCGGACAGTCGCAATTCGATGTCCGGAAACGGCGAGCCCGAAGGGGGCAGTGCAGGGACAATGAGCCATCCCAAAGAAACGGAGATGCTGATGGCCTTCCGAGTGCGCGGACTTTCCCCCGATCTTTTCAGCCGCTATTTCGCGATGTCCGATGCGGAGCTTCGCGCGGCAGGTGCGCTGCGTCTCGTCGCGCAGGAGCCGGGCATGCCTTGCCGAGTGAGCATGGCGCACATCGCGCCGGGCGACGAAGTGGTGCTCGTGAACTATGAGCACCTGCCGGAGCTCACGCCGTATCGTTCGCGCCACGCGATCTACGTCGGCCGTGGTTCGACGCAGCCCTACGACGCTGTCGATGTCGTGCCGGAAGTCATTCGCACGCGACTCGTCAGCGTTCGTGCGTTCGACGCGGGCCACATGATCGTCGACGCGGATGTCGTGGACGGAGCCGACAGCGCGGCGCTCTTCGAGCGGCTGCTCGCCAATCCCTCAGTGAGCTACCTTCACGTCCACAACGCCAAGCGCGGCTGCTACTCGGGTCGCGTGGAGCGCGCCTAGGGCTGCTTCTCCCCGAGGAGCTCGCGCAGCAGCGCGGACTCCCTCGCGTAGAAGCCTTCGGTGTGGAACGTCTCGGCGAGCTTGTAGTGCTCGTAGTCGAGGTGGTGGCAGACCTCGTGGAGCAGCGTTCGCAGGAACGTCCTGAACTTCACCACTTGTACCTTCTGCGCCGTGCGCATCCACACGGAGATCACGGCGCGCTCGCGCTCCTCCTCCGGCTCGTACAACCCGTGCAGCTCGCCGTAGGAGTTGCTGGGGCGGCGCTCGAGCACCTTCACGCGGATGGGCGGAGTCTTCAGCTGCGCGTTGATCGCATCGACGAGCACTTGTGACGCCCGCTGCACGGCCGCACGGTTCGCTTCGATGAGCACGGGTTCGATGGCGACCGCGAGGGGGCCGAGGGCGGCGATGTCCGGCAGATCGATGCGCAGGATCGCGTCGCTCGCGCGGTAGATCTTCTTGTCGCGGGCGGAGAGGCGGTCGTAGTAGGAGAAGGGCATGGCAAAACTGTCATCCTGAGGGCCGCAGGCCCGAAGGACCTGCTTGAACAGTGCAGCGGATTTGTTAACCCCCTACAGCAGGTCCTTCGTCGCTGCGCTCCTCAGGATGACAAATCCTTATCTTTCCGGAGGCACGATGTCGCCGAAGCGCGTGATGAAGTTCCCGGTCTTCCTATCCTCGAGATAGTGCTTGAGCGTCCGACGCGCCATCGTGAACGCGAGTTCGTCCCACGGAATCTCGTCCTCGGTGACGAGCTTCACCTCCAGGCTTTCGATGCCGGGCGAGACATCGCGGTCGAGCAATCGCGCGCGGAACATCATGTAGACCTGGCTGATGTGCGGGATCGAATACACGGTGTAGAGGTCGGTGATCTCGACGCGCGCATTCGCTTCTTCCATGGCCTCGCGCGCCGCACCTTCGGCGGCGGTCTCGCCGTTCTCCATGAAGCCGCCGGGCAGCGTCCACAGTCCACGGCGCGGCTCGATCGCGCGTTTACACAGGAGGATCTTGTCCTCCCACACGGGGAGGCAGCCGACGACGATCTTGGGATTGAGGTACTGGATCGTGCCGCAGGCATCGCACACCGCGCGTTCGCGGTTGTCGCCTTCGGGGATGCGCTGGGAGGCGTTGGCGCCGCAGCGATTGCAGAAGAAGATCACCGGTCTATGTTAACATAAGCCTATGAAATTACTTGCAAAAACCCTGCTTTTGGCCGCGCTGGCAGTCCTTCCCGCCGCCGCTTCCTTCACGGCCGGCGAACGCGTGATCGTCCTCAATTCCGGTGACGGAACGGTGTCCATCGTCGACCCGGCCACCATGAAGGAAGTGAAGCGCATTCCCGTGGGCAAGGAGCCGCACCACCTGATGGCCACGCCCGACGACAAGGAACTCATCGTCGCCAACGCCGCGAGCAATGACCTCGTGTTCCTCAACCCGCTGTCGGGCGAAGTGCTGCGCCGCGTGGAGCGCATCAGCGATCCGTACCAGATCGGCTACTCACCCGACCGCAAGTGGTTGGTGAGCGCGTCCAATCGCCTCGACCGCGTGGACCTCTACAACGCGTCCGACCTCAAGCTCGTGAAGCGCTTCGAGCTGCCCAAGGTGCCGAGCCACGTCGCGTTCAATGCCGCGAGCTCGCTCGCGTTCGTCACGCTGCAGGATTCGAACGAGATCGCCGCGATCGATCTCGTCGCGCACACGATCAAGTGGAAGATGGCGGTGGGCAAGCAGCCCGCGGGCATCTGGATGACGCCCGACGACAAGCACCTGCTGGTCGGCATGACGGGCGAGAACCACGTGGAAGTGATCGACTGGCGCACCGCGAAGAGCGTGAAGAAGATCGTCACCGGTGCGGGCGCGCACAACTTCCTCGCCATGGGCGACGGGCGCCACCTGCTCATTTCCAACCGCGTCTCGAACACCGTCTCGGTGATCGACCAGCAGAAGCTGGAAGTGAAGGAGTCCTTCGCGGTGCCGGGCGGCCCGGACTGCATGGAACTCACCAAGGACGGCAAGCAGCTCTGGGTGACTTCGCGCTGGATCCGGCAGGTGACCGTGATCGACATGGCCACGCGCAAGGTCGTCGGCAAGGTCCCCGTCGGCAAGTCGCCGCACGGCATCTATTTTCATTCCCACGCCGCGCGCCAGTAGATTCCGTGCCGGCTGCCTCGCTCCTGCTTGCCCTGGCCGCGTGCCGCGCCACCGTGTTCCTCACGATCGATACGGGGAACATGGAGCCCGCTGAAGCGATGGCGGCAATACTCCGCAAGCACGATGTGAAGGCGACGTTCTTCCTCGCCAACGAAAAAACGAAGCGCGGTGACGCTTCGCTCGATGCGAGCTGGGCTCCCTTCTGGAAACAGCTCGCGGCCGAGGGCCATGCGTTCGGCACGCACACGTGGCGCCACTGGTACGTGCGCGGCGATGCGCCGGGCGGCAAGGTGAGCTACGTGCCCTGGGGCGCGAAGCAGGGCGAGTCACTCGATCGCGAGGCGTTCTGCGCGGAGCTGCGCAAGCCCGAGGAAGCATTCAAGGCGATGACGGGCCGCGGCTTCGACGGCCTGTGGCGCGCGCCGGGCGGCAAGACCACGCCGCGCGCGATCGAATTCGCGAAATCCTGCGGCTACACGCACGTCGGCTGGTCGCCCGCCGGATTCAGCGGTGACGAACTGCCCTCCGACAAGTTTCCCGGCGACGCGCTTCTCGCGAGACAATTGCGCGACATCCGTAACGGTGACGTTCTTCTCTGGCACCTGGGCATCTGGTCGCGGCAGGAACCGATGTGGCCGAAACTCGATGAACTGATCGCCGGATTGAAGGACAAAGGATTCTGCTTCGCGCGCATTCCGGAGGGCGCCGCTTGGAAACGTTGACCGCAGCCTGGGCGTCCCTGCACGGATGGGTGTTCGAGAAGCTCGTCGAACCCGTCGTGTTCGCGCTCGGCCTGTCGACCTACATGGAGCAGGCCTTCGACGCGACCGAGCTCTTCCTCATCGGCGCGTTCGAGGTCGCTACGCTGGCACTCGTGCTCTCGGCCGTGGAGCGCTGGAAGCCGATCGAGGTGTGGGCCGATCGCAGCCCCGTGCGCACCGACGTGATCTACACGCTCCTGCAGCGCCTGGGCATCGTGCCGCTGGCCATCTTCATCGCGCTCACGCCCGCCGTGGATGCGCTCGACGGCTGGCTTCGCCTGCACGACATCGTGCCGTGGAAGCTCGAGGACGCCGTGCCCGCGCTCCACACGCAACCGCTCGCGTCGTTCCTCGTGTATCTCGTGATTCTCGATTTCGTCGCCTACTGGCTGCACCGCGCGCAGCATCGCTTCGAGGCATGGTGGGCGCTGCACAGCCTGCACCACAGCCAGCGCGAGATGACGTTCTGGACCGACGATCGCAACCACCTGCTCGATGACCTCATCGTCGATGGCTGCTTCGCGCTGGTCGCGCTCGCCATCGGCGTGCCGCCGATGCAGTTCGCGATGATCCTCGTCGCGACGCGGATCGTGGAGAGCTTCTCGCACGTGAATGCGCGCATCCATTTCGGCCGGATCGGCGAATGGTTGTTGGTGAGCCCTCGTTTCCACCGCATCCACCACGCCATCGGCCTCGGCCATGAAGGCCGGGTGCGCGGCTGCAACTTCGCCACGCTGTTTCCCATCTGGGACCGGCTCTTCGGCACGGCCAATACGGACAATGTGTACCCCGCCACCGGGATCCGCGACCAACTGCACGGCGCGGACTACGGGGTGGGCTTCTGGCGCCAGCAGGGCCTCGGCCTCGCGCGCCTCGTGCGGGCCTTGCGCGGCGCCGCCACGACTCCCCCCGCGTACCCACGCGCAACTTCCAATCTTCCGGAATCGACCCCATGACCCGCCATCGCCTCCCGCTCGCCGTCGTCTTCGCGGCCGCCGCCTTGTTGCTGCACGTCCCGGGCGCTGTCGCCTCGGCGCAGGAGATGCCTCCCCGAGCCGCGCTGCCCATCGCGCAGGCGCCGCAGGCATTCCGCCTGCCCAATGCCGCGCCGGCCGAAGCGATCACGCTGGGCCGCAACCTGCACAAGGCCACGGGTGCGGCGATGTATCCGGGCGGCCCGCAGTGGGTCGCCACCGTGCGGGCTGCCCCCGTGCCATTCAAGCTCGCGAGCTGGCGCGCGGTCGACGGCGGCTACGTCACGCGCTTCCGGCTGAGCGCTGAAGGCGCCGAAGGCCTGCGCGCGCGCTTCGACCTGGGCACGGTGCCCGGCGCAATGGAAGTGCGCGCCGCCGGCGACGACGGCCGCGTGTTCACGATGACGCTCGATCCGATGCTCGGCAACGAAGCCTGGGGACCGTGGACCGACGGCGCGACGCAGGTCGTTGAAGTGTTCAGCACGGTGCGGCCTTCGGCGGAGGCGCTCACGGTCGGCGCGCTTCTCAACTTCGACGTGGGTCCGACCACCAAGGCCGCTGCGAGCTGCACGGTGTCCACACTTTGCTCCACCGGCAACACCGGGACCGATGCCGCGATCGCCGAAGCGAAGAAATCCATCATGCGCATCAACGGCGTGGTGGATGGCCGCGGCTTCAACTGCTCGGCCACGCTCATCAACACGGCGAAGTTCCCCGCGGCCTACGTGCTCACCGCGAACCACTGCGTGAGCACAACCGCCACCGCGGCGAGCCTCACGACGCGCTGGTTCTGGGAAACGACGGCGTGCGACGTCGCCGACGCTTCGACCAGCTTCCAGCAAGTCGCGGGCGGCATGCAGCTCATCTTCACGAACTTCAACGTCGACTCGACGCTGATGCTCATGAACAGCCCGCCGCCCACCGGCGCGGTGTACTCCGGCTTCAGCACGGGCCGCTTGAACGACGGCACGGCCGTGGTGAGCCTCAGCCATCCGGCGGCCGATGCCGCCCGGCAGGCGCGCGGTTCGATGACGGGCCTGATCCGTCCGAGCACCGAGACGGTGTCGTATCCGCAGGACATGTACGAGGTGATCTTCACCGTCGGAGCAACCGAAGGCGGCTCGAGCGGCTCGGGCCTCTTCGTGCAGCTGGGCGGCTCGTTGCGCCTCACGGGCATCCTGTTCGGCGGCACGATCGGAGACTCCTGCACGAACCCGCGCGACGGCATCTATTCGCGCTTCGAGATCTTCCATCCGCAGATTGATCCGTACATCAGCCTCGCCTCGGTGCCCGTCGACGATGCGCCCAACCGCGCGCTCGACATCATCGGCACGCCGCTCGATCCGGTCGCGGACCTCCCGCTCAACCAGCGCTCCGGCCCGCTCGTGATCGCGGGCAAGCAGATCGGCGCCGCGGGCGATATCGACGTCTATCGCTTCACGCTCTCGCAGGAGCGCGCGGTCGCGCTCTGGTCGGAAAGCTCGATCGACACGATCGGCACGCTGCTCAACCAGTTCGGTACGGGCCTCGAGTCGAACGACGACGGCCAGACGAGCAGCCTCGATTTCGGCATCACCCGCTTGCTGCAGGCCGGCACTTACTTCGTGCAGGTTGCGCACTTCGACGGGGACGGTACCGGCGGCTATACGGTGAAAGCGCAGGCGTACGACGTCGGCTCGAACAACTACTCCGACCTCTGGTGGAATGCCAACGAATCGGGCTGGGGCATCAACCTGAGCCACCAGGGCACGGTGATCTTCGCCACGCTCTACACGTACGACACCGACGGCACGCCGATGTGGCTGGTGATGTCCAACGGCGATCGCCAGGCCGACGGCTCCTTCACGGGCATTCTCTACCGCGTGACCGGCCCCGCGTTCAACGCGAGCCCCTGGGGCCCGATCAACGCCGTGCAGGTGGGCACGATGAGGCTCCGGTTCGACAACGCGGACCTTGGAACCCTCACGTACACCGTGAACGGCGCGAGCGTCTCGAAGCAGATCAACCGCTATTCCTTCGGCACGGCGCCCACGTGCAAGTGGTCGGTGTTCGATCGCAGCTTCGCCAACAACGTGCAGGACCTCTGGTGGAATCCCGCCGAGAATGGCTGGGGCATCAACCTCGTGCACCAGGGCAACACGATCTTCGCGACGCTCTACACCTACGGTCCGGATGGCAAGGCGATGTGGTACGTGATGTCCGCGGGCGCACGCCAGGCCGACGGCACGTTCCGCGGCGCGCTCTATCGCACGACAGGCCCCGCGTTCAACGCGAACCCGTGGACGGCGATCAGCAATTTCGAGGTCGGCACGATGACGCTCAAGTTCTACTATCGCGACGACACCACGATCTACCCGGGCGGCGGCGGCAACCGCGCGACCCTCACCTATACCGTGAACGGCGTTTCGGTCACCAAGCAGATCCAGCGCTTCGACTTCGCGAACCCGAAGACCGAGTGCGAACGCTAGCCTTCATCGAGTCCGTCGACCACGAAGGCGTCGGCGTCGCGCATGTCGACGGCAAGGTCGCGTTCATCGACGGCGGCGTGACCGGGGAAACCGTCGCCTATTCGAAACGCCGCAGCAAGGGCAACTACGACCTGGGCACCGTCACCGAGGTCGTGGGGCGCGAAAGCTCGATGCGCGTGACGCCGCGCTGCAGCTACTTCGGCAATTGCGGCGGCTGCGCGATGCAGCACATCGAAGGCAGCGCGCAGGTCGCGGCCAAGCAACGCGTGCTCGAGGACAACCTCGCGCGCATCGGCAAGGCGCCCGCGGAGATGATGCTTCCGCCGATCTTCGGTCCGGCCTGGGGCTACCGCACGCGCGCGCGCCTCTCCGTCCACTACGTGCACAAGAAGGGCGGCGTGCTCGTGGGCTTCCACGAGAAGCGCTCGAGCTTCGTCGCGGACACTTTCTCGTGCGAGGTGCTCACCCCCGCGGTCTCGGCGATGATCCCGGCGCTGCGCGAGATGTTCACGTCGCTGGCAACGCGGGACCGCCTGCCGCAGATCGAGCTCGCGGTGGGCGAGGACGTCACCGCGTTGGTGCTGCGCCACCTCGATCCCATTCCCGAGGAGGACCAGGAGAAGCTGCGCGCGTTTGCCGACACGCACGGCATCCAGTGGTGGCTGCAGCCCAAGGGTCCGGAGACCGCGCACCCGTGGTATCCGAAGGATGCGCCGGAGCTCGACTACCGCCTGCCGGAGTTCGGCCTCTCGCTCGCCTTCGGGCCGACGGAGTTCACGCAGGTCAACCCCGGCGTGAATCGCACGCTCGTCTCGCGCGCCGTCAAGATGCTCGATCCGCGTCCGGGCGAACGCGTCGGCGACCTCTTCTGCGGGCTGGGCAACTTCTCGCTGGCGATCGCCGCGCGCGGCGCCGACGTGATCGGCATGGAGGGCGCGCCGTCGCTCGTCGCGCGGGCGCAGGCCAACGCGCGCCGCAACGGCCTCGAAGCGCGCGCGAAGTTCGTCTCGTTCGATCTCTACAAGAACGCCGAGGGCGCGATCGAGAATCTGGGACACGTCGACAAGCTGCTCATCGATCCGCCGCGCGATGGCGCATTGGACATCTGCAAGGCGCTGCCGGAGCCGGGGCCCGAGCGCATCGTCTACGTGTCATGCAGTCCGTCGACGCTCGCGCGCGATGCGGGCGTGCTCGTGCATGTGAAGGGCTATCGCCTGATGGCCGCCGGCGTGGTGAACATGTTCCCGCACACCGGGCACGTGGAATCGATCGCGCTGTTCCAGCGCTAACGTCACGTTGCTCGCGGTCCAAGGCAGCACCATGCCATCGCCGAAGGGTTGATCCCGACCCGGCCCCATCCTCTCCCGCAAACGCCGCCGATCTCGCTACCCAAACTTGCGCTCGAAATTCCTGGCGCACCGGCGATCCTGCAGCGAGCGGTGGGGGGCCTCTCGTGATCAACCCTTCGTCGATGGCCCAGCGCCGGAACCATCGGGGCGTCTCCAACAGCGGGGCGGCGCTGATCGCAACTGAGAGCGTGTGCCAGTCATGTCGAGCGCCATTCATCGACGAGGGCGGCACCAGCCACCGCCTGCACCGTCAAATTATCTACGGGGCTCACCGGAGCGGTAATGCCACAAGCCTCCCGCGACCTTCGACAGCGATGGGTGTGGGTCGAGAGGGGGTGTCACCGATCGCTGCAGAACGGCGGTGCGCAAGGAATCTCGAGCGACATATGAAGTAGCGAGATCGATCCTCTCCCCGACGTAGCAAGGTCCCCCGGTTCGACCCCACCCATCGATGGCGAAGGTCGCGGGAAGGAAGGGCAAAAAAAAAGGGCGGCCGAGGCCGCCCTTTTTCGTGACGCGGGAACGTCAGTCCCTGTCGCCGCCAAAGATGCCGAGCAGCATGAGCAGGTTCTGGAAGATCTGGAACAGGTCGATGTAGACCGCCAGCGTCGCCGTGATGTAGTTCGTCTCGCCGCCGACCATGATCCGGTTGAGGTCATAGAGCAGGTAGGCCGAGAAGATCCCGATGGCGATCACGGAGATCGCGATCATCAACCCCGGCAACTGCAGGAAGATGTTCGCGAAGCTCGCGACGATCAGCATGATCACGCCGATGAAGAGGACCTTGCCCATGCCGGACAGGTCCTTCTTGATCGTTGATGCCCATGCGGCCATGCCGGCGAAGATCGCCGCCGTGCCGCCGAAGGCGAGGCCGATCAACTGGGCGCCGTTCTTGTAGCTGAGGATGTACGTCAACATTCCCGAGAGCACCAGCCCCATGAAGAACGTGAAGCCCAGCAGGATCGGGATGCCGGCCGCGCTGTTCTTGTTCTTCTCGATGGCCCAGATGAAGCCCATGGCCGCCGCGATGAACACGATGAAGCCGATGGCCGGATGCCCCAGCCTGAAGAGATTGAAACCGGTCGCCACGCCGATCCATGCGCCGGCGATCGTCGGCACCATCGACAGGGCGAGCAGCATGTAGGTGTTGCGCAGAACCCGGTTCTGGCCGAGCGCAATCGGTTGCGCCGGGTTACGGGCCGTCATCGGGGTTTGGGATTCCATGGTTTTCCTCTAGCGTTGTCGGATCGAAATCGACCCACAGTTAGAGTAGGGGAGGAGGGGGTCAGTTTCAAGGCCCTGCATACAATCTCTCCGGCGGCGCCGCCCGGAAAAGCCCTTTAAAATCAATAACAAATATAATTGGTTCGGGAGGACAGGCAATGAAGGCGATTCAGGGAGCGGCTCTGGTGGCTGCGCTCGCGCTGGTGGCGGGTTGCGGCAAGTTCGGCATCGGCGGCCCCAAGACCTCCGAGGAAGCCCTGAAGGGCGCGAAGGCCGCGCTTGCCACGGGCGACGTGAAGTCGGTCTACGACCTGTGCGGCCGCGCGATCGAGCTCGCCGACAAGGTCGGTAACGGCATGCACGCGATCCTGGCCCTCGAGTGCTACGCGGATTCGGCCGCGCGCCTGGGAAAGACGGCCTCCACGCTTCCCGCCTACGCGAAGGTGATCGGCACCTATCCGACGGACATGCTCAACGCGGCGGGCCGATTCCGCCTTCGCAACGACTACGGCGTGGCGCTCTACCAGGCCGGCAAGGAAGACGAGGCCATCGCGGCGTTGAACGAAGCGCTCACCGTGTACAAGGGCACGGGCCGCGCCGGCTACAACACGGTGCGCGATCGCATGTACATCGTCCGCAACCTCGGGAAGATCTACAAGAAGAAGGGCGTGACGCCGGCGGCCACCGAGTTCGCCATCGAGTGGGCCGACGAAATCGAGGCCGACATCAGTCGCAACGGCCCCCATCCGGCCCTGCGCATGGGATCAGGCTCCGCGCTCGAGGTGCTTGCCGACATCATTTCCGCGACGGACTCCACGCGCGCTGGGCAGGCGCGCGAGGTCGCGACCGCGGAGAAGGAATCGGAAGCCGCCTATGCCGCCGCCAATCCAGGCTCGGACCGGCGTTGCCACAACATGGGCATCTATGGCGCGCAGATGCAGCGCTGCTTCGTGGACTTGCCGTGAGGACCGTCGCGCTGCTGGCACTGCTGGCAATTGCCGCGGCTTGCACGCGTGAAGATCCGCGCAAGCCCCACCAGGTGCTCGAGGCGGGGATCGCAGCCCTCACGGCCGGCGATCTCGTGAAGGCCGAGTCCGAGCTGGAACTCGCACTGGCCAAGGCCGACAAGGCGCAAATCCATTGGGTGCAGATCAAGATGTACGCGGCGCCGCTCTTCCAGGCGTACGCCCTGCAGGGAAAGCTCGAGCAAGCGGCGAAGGCGTTCGATCGCGCCAACCGGCCCGGCGAAAAGTTCTACCTGTATCCGCGTGAAGCCAACAACCTGATGGCGTTGTACGTGCAGGCCGGTCGCAACGACGATGCGCTGCGCATCGCGGAAATGCTTGCGACCACGCTCAAGACCTCGACCGCGGGCGACGACATGACGTTCAGGCTCATCGCCTGGGCCAACATGGATCGCACGCTGTACACCGCGGGCGAGCACGAGGGCGCGAAGGCCGCCGGCGAGCGGGCGCTGGCGGAGTTGAAATCCCTCGAGCAGTTTCGCGCGGGCCAATACTGGCCGCTCAAACCCGGGATGAAGGATTGGCTGGCGCGCTACTCGTCATACCTCAAGGTCACGTCGCGCCCCGACGAAGCCGAGCAGGTGGACGCGCTCACCGCAAAGATCGAGGCGAACAGCCCGTCGCCCGCGGCCGCGCCGGGCTGCGTTGCCGTGTTGGCCCCGCCGATGCTCGGCTGCATCCTCGACGTTCCGGTCCGCGCGCTGGCCGCGCCGGGACCTCGGTCGTAGGAGAACCGGCGGCGGCTTCGTCTAAACTAGCCGCGTTTCCGGGGAAGGTTGGCCGAGCGGTTTAAGGCACCGGTCTTGAAAACCGGCAGGGGTGCAAGCCCCTCGTGAGTTCGAATCTCACACCTTCCACCAACACTGCACGACAAGGAGAAAACCCTCATGCGCACGACCTGGATCTTCGCGGTGCTCGCCGCCCTGCCTGCCACTGCCTTCGCGCAGGACTTCAAGTCATGGGTCGAAGCCCAGGGCCTGGAGACGACCGAGACCAAGGCCGCGGGCGATTTCGAGGTAGGCCTCGTGCGCACGAAGGGCACCAAGGAGCTCGAGCGCGTCGTGGTGTTCACCAAGGGCAAGCCCGCGTGGCAGTCGGGTCCCAAGGACCTACCCGAGGACGTGAAGAAGATCCACATCCACGCCTTCGGCAGCGACCTCGATGGCGATGGCGGACCCGAGCTGCACTTCTCGACATTCTCCGGCGGCGCGCATTGCTGCACGACGCACTACGTCTACAAGGTGAAGCCGCAGGTGAAGCGCCTCGCGGTCTATCCGGCCAACAACGTGGGGGGCGGCGATTTCCTCGAAGTCCCCGGGCGCAAGACGCCGATCATGGTCACGGCCGACGATTCCTCGGCGACGTTGTTCGCGCCCTATGCGAATTCATACTTCCCCGCGATGATTCTCGAGGTGAGCCCGAAGGGCCGCTTCCAGTTCGCCGCGGACCTCATGCGCTCGAAGCTCCCGGGCCAGCCGCCGCCGGTGTGCGCGCAGCCCGCGGCCATCGCCAATCCCTGGCTCAAGCAGCGTTGCGATGAATACCAGAGCGCGCGGCGCAACGCGCGCATCGGCGAGATCAAGGCGAAGCTCGCCGAGATCAAGCAGGGCCGCTCGAGCCAGCAGTTGGGTTGGGACGATTACTACGGCACGGGCGTGCTCGCGGCCGTTTCCGCGGAGCTCAATCGCTACGCGTACACCGGGCACTCGGCCGCGGGCCTCAACTGGCTCGAAGGCATCTGGCCCGGCAACGACGCGGTGAAGCTGAAGATGCTCGCGAACCTCAAGCAATCGTGGGCGAAGAGCGCCTTCGCCGAGGACCTCAAGGGCCTCGTGTCCGACTACAAGTAAAAGCCAAGTAGAGGGGTCAGATCCTTTAACGTTTTTGGTTTTCTTTCCTTGTAAAAAAACCGTTCCACTGGACCAGTTGCGCGGGGTGGGGCCCCTTCAGCAACTGGTCCAGTGGAACGGTTTTTTTACAAGGAAAGAAAACCAAAAACGTTAAAGGATCTGACCCTCCCGGGGTCGCTCAAGTAAGAGCAGGTCCTTCGCAGGCTCAGGATGACAACTTACAGGCTCGGGATGACAAGTTGCGGGCTAGGCCGCGGCAGCCGCGGCCCCCAGTAACTTGTCGATATCTCGCGCGGACATCGGGCGGCCGAGCAGGAAGCCCTGGGCGCGATGACATCCGAGGCGCTGCAGCGCCTCGAGTTGCTCCTGCGTTTCCACTCCTTCGGCGACGACATCGATCCCCAGTGACTTGGCCATCGCGACGATCGCGGTGACGATCGCCGCGTCGTCAGGATCGACCGTGAGATCGCGGATGAAGGACTGGTCGATCTTCACCGTGTCGATCGGGAATCGTTTCAGGTACGCGAGGCCCGAGTAGCCCGTGCCGAAGTCGTCGATCGCGATGCCCACGCCGAGGGCCGCCACCTGGTCGAGCGTGGAGCGCGATTCGCCGACCCCTTCGACGATCACGCGTTCGGTGAGCTCGAGCTCCACCAGCGCCGGATCGATGCCCGTGTGGTGGAGCATGTGGCGCAGGCGCTCGACGAAGCTCGAGCGCGCGAGCTGCGAAGCCGATACGTTCACAGCGATGAACAGCGGCCGGCCCGCGGACTGCCAGGCCTTCGCCTGCTTGAGTGCTTCGCGCAGCACCCATTCGCCGATGGGCACGATGAGTCCCGATTCCTCGGCGGCCGGGATGAAATCCGACGGCGGCACTGAATCGCGTCCGGGTGGATGCCAGCGAAGCAGCGCTTCGAGGCCGGTGATCGAGCGGTCGCGCAGGTCGTAGATCGGCTGGTAGTGCAGCTCGAATTCCCCGTTGTCGATCGCACGGCGTAGCGCGTTCTCGAGCATGAGGCGCTGCTGCGCGGCGACGTTCATGTGCGGCGTGAAGAACTGGAAGTTGCCGCGGCCCGAATCCTTCGCGTGGTACATCGCGGTGTCGGCGTTGCGCATGAGCGTCTCGGCGTCCAGGCCGTCGGACGGATACAGGCTGATGCCGACCGAGGCCGCCACGTGCAGGTCGTTGCCGTGCAGATGGAAGGGGTCGCCAAGCACTTCGAGGATCTTCGCGGCCACGTGCGACGCATCCGATGCGCCGTTGATGCTGGGCACGACGATCACGAACTCGTCACCGCCGAGGCGCGACACGGTGTCGCCTTCGCGCAGGCACACCAGGATGCGGCTCGCGACCGACTGCAGCAGGCGATCGCCCAGCGCGTGGCCGAGCGAATCGTTGATGGTCTTGAAGCGGTCGAGGTCGATGAAGAGCACCGCGAGCTGCGCGCTCGAGCGGTGCGCCTGCGCGATGGCCTGGCGGATGCGGTCGTGCAGCAGCACGCGGTTGGGCAGCCCCGTGAGCGCATCGTGGTGCGCCATGTGCGCGATGCGCTGCTCGGCGATCTTGCGTTCGGTGATGTCCATCGCCACACCCACCACGCTGATCGCGCGGCCGTTGGGGCCGCGATGCACCTGCCCGCGGTTGGCCACCCAGTGCACGGTGCCGTCGGGCCACACGGTGCGGTAGTCGATCTGGAAATCCTGGCCGTGCTTCACCGCGTGGCGCAGCGTGGCCACGAGCAGCGCACGATCGTCGGGGTGCAGCATGTCCTGCAGCGCGCGGTAGTCCGTGTGCGGCGCATCGATCGGGCGACCGAAGAGCGGGTTGAGTCCGTCGGAATACGTGACGTCATCGGTGACCGCCGACCAGTACCACAGGCCCATGTGCGCGGCCTCCATCGCGAGCTTGAGGCGGCCTTCGCTTTCGCGCAGCGCGCGCTCGGCTTCCTTGCGCGGGCGGATGTCGGCGATGGTCACCATCGTGCCGTCGCATGCACCGGCGGCATCGTAGAGCGGCGCGATCGTCATCGAGCAGTCGATGAAGGTGCCGTCGCGATGCATGCGCTGCGTTTCCTCGAGCAGGATGATGCCGCCGCGCATCGCCTTCTGCCGGTGCGATTCGGTCTCGGTGCGCATGTGTGGCGGGACGATCGAGACGCGCTTGCCGATCACCTCGTCCTCGCGCCAGCCGAAAAGGCGCTCGGCCGCGGGGTTCCACATGCGGATGTTGAGATCGAGGTCGCGCGCGATGATCGCGACTGGCGCGGCCTCGATGACGGCGCGCAGGCGGTGGTGCGAACGCAGCGTCTCCGCTTCGAGCGCCTTGCGGTCGGTGACATCGATCGCGAGGCCGACGATGCCCGCCGCGGAGCCGTCGGCGTTGCGGAACACGGCCTTGCTGAACATGACGTCCGTGGGCCGCCCGTGCGACGGGTGCGGCACGCGCGCTTCCATGGTTCGCGAGGCGCCGGTGCGCAGCAGGTCCTGGTCGTCGGCATCGAAGCGCTCGGCAAACTCGCCCGGGAAGAGGTCGGGCGCGGTGCGGCCGATCAGCCGGTCGCGCGTGATGCCGATGCCGCGCTCGAAGCTCTGGTTGCAGCCGATGTAGCGGCCCTTCGGATCCTTGAAGTACACGGGATACGGAATGGCCTCGATCAGCTCCTTGTTGAGCGACAGTTGCGCGCGCAGGTCGCGCGTGGCGCGCTGCGCGAGCTCGACCGCTTCGCTGCGCGTGCTTGCCAGCGCGCGCAGGATCCCAAAGAGCAGCAGGCTCACGATGAGGCCCGCGCCGAGCGTGAGGAGGGCGAGCGGGCGCAGCCAAGCGTTCACCGGTGCCGGATCGGCGTTGAACTGAAGCCGCCAATGGCGTCCCGCGATCTCGAGGTCGATGTCGTGGGCGAGGTCCATCGTGAAGGCACTGCGCTCGGGAGGGCGGCCCGCGCCCGGATGCGAGCGGTAGAAGATCGTGTCGTCCGCGGCCGTTGCGCGGGTGGGCCAGTGCGTGGCCCCCAGGTCGTGGACGGCGAGCCGCAGGCCCGCCAGCAAGGGGCCCGACACGGACTCGGCGAAGGCGTCATCGATGCGCAGCACGACGTTCACCCAGGCGCGCACGCGCACGCGCCGTTCAGCGATCGTGCGCGGGGTGCCGCCGTCGTAGATCGGCAGGTAGAGCACGGTGCCGAAGCTGTCCGACCTTTCCTGCACGAGCCGATAGCGGCCGGTCGATACGGGCTCGGCCGAATCGCGCGAGCGCTCCATCGCCAGTCGTGGCGCCTCGCGGCTTTGCAGGTCCAACCCGAAGGCAGCTTCGTTGCCCTCCATCGGTTCGACGTAATCGATCACCCAATACTCGGAGCGCATTTCGCCGGGCTTGATCGTGAAGGCCGGGTAGCCGTCCTTGCGAACCCCTTGCACGAATGCTTCTCGTTCGCCGGCCGGGACGCGGCGGATGAACTGGACGGCCTGCACGCCCGGAAATCGCTGGGCGGCCGCGAGGGCGGAGACATGCCGGTGGAATTCGCGCCGCGACAGGTCGGGCCGATTGGCGGTCAGGCCCTCCATGCCGTAGAGCAGGTCGACATAGCGCTGGACGCGGCGTTCGACGAGGTTCGCGGCGAGGATCGCCTGGTTCGCGAAGTCAGCGCGCGCTTCGCGATCGGCCTGCCGCCCGACGAAAAACCACGCCGCGACGCTCACGAGCACCCCGCAGGCGAGGGTGATCAGTGCAACGGTCTGCGGCCGGAGGTAGTTTTTCATCTGGGTCGGGGACGCCGGTTCCTATAAAATAGCGCCTTTTGCCCAAAGACTGCCCGTGGCACTGATCGTCCAGAAGTATGGCGGCACCTCGATGGGGAGCCCCGAACGCATCCGCGAGGTCGCAAAACGCGTCGCGCGCTTCGTGAAGGAAGGCCACCAGGTGGTGGTGGTTCCTTCGGCGATGGCCGGCGAGACCAATCGCCTGCTCGGCCTTGCGAGAGAACTCAATCCCGAGCCCAGCCCGCGCGAACTCGACGTGATCGCCTCGACCGGCGAACAGGTGTCGATCGGCCTGCTGTCGGTCGCGCTGCACGCGATCGGCGTGAAGGCGAAGAGCTACACGGGCTTCCAGGTGAAGATCCTCACGGACGACGCCCACACCAAGGCGCGCATCCTGTCGATCGACGACGCGAATATCCGCAAGGACCTCGTCGCCGGCAACGTCGTGGTGGTTGCGGGCTTCCAGGGCATCGAAGCCAACGGCAACATCACCACGCTCGGCCGCGGCGGTTCGGATACGACGGGTGTTGCCCTCGCGGCCGCGCTCAATGCCGACGAGTGCCAGATCTACACCGACGTCGACGGCGTCTACTCGACCGATCCGCGCGTCGTGCCCGAGGCGCGCCGGCTCGCGACCGTCACCTTCGAGGAAATGCTCGAGCTCGCTTCGCTCGGCTCGAAGGTGCTCCAGATCCGCTCGGTGGAGTTCGCCGGGAAGTACAAAGTGAAGCTGCGGGTGCTGTCGTCGTTCACGGACGTGAATTCGACCGACATGGGTACCCTCATCACCTTCGAGGAAGACGAGAACATGGAACAGGCCATCATCAGCGGCATCGCGTTCAACCGCGACGAAGCCAAGATCACCGTGCTGGGCGTCCCCGACAAGCCGGGCATCGCGTATTCGATCCTGGGCCCCGTGGCCGACGCGAACATCGACGTGGACATGATCATCCAGAACGCCTCCACCGAGGGCCTCACGGACTTCTCCTTCACGGTCCACCGCGCCGAGTACAAGCGCACGATGGAAATCCTCGAGTCCAAGGTGAAGCCCGCCATCAAGGCGCGCGGCGTCGTGGGCGACGACAAGATCGCGAAGGTGTCGCTGGTGGGCATCGGCATGCGCACGCACGCGGGCATTGCCGCCAAGATGTTCGGCGCGCTCGCCGGCGACGGCGTCAACATCCAGATGATTTCCACTTCCGAGATCAAGACCTCGGTCGTGGTCGACGAGAAATACATGGAGCTCGCGGTGCGGGTGCTGCACAAGGCCTTCGAGCTCGACAAGGAACCGACGCAGGAGAACATGAAGCCATGAAGCGAATCGTTGCCGCTGCCCTGATGACACTCTCGACCATGACCTTCGCACAGGACGACCCCTACATCTGGCTCGAAGAGGTGCAGGGCGAAAAGGCGCTCTCGTGGGCGAAGGCCGAGAACGCCAAGACGCTGCCGGCGCTGGAAGCCAAGCCGCAATTCAAGGCGATCCACGAAAAGCTGCTCGCCGTGTACAACTCGCGCGAGCGCATCCCCAACGTCTCCAAGCGCGGCGCCTGGTACTACAACTACTGGCAGGACGCGGCCAACCCGCGCGGCATCCTGCGCCGCACGACGCTCGAGGAATTCCGCAAGGCCGAGCCCAAGTGGGATCTCGTGCTCGATGTGGGCAAGCTCTCCGACGAAGAGAAGGAGAAGTGGGTCTACAAGGGTTCGTCGTGCCTCTATCCCGACTACAACCGCTGCCTGATCTCGCTCTCGCGCGCCGGCGCGGATGCCGTGGTCGTGCGCGAGTTCGACATCGCGAAGAAGGAGTTCGTGAAGGGCGGCTTCGAGATGGTCGAATCGAAGGGCTACTTCGCCTGGAAGGACGCCGACACGCTCTACGTCGCGCGCGACTTCGGACCGGGCACGCTCACCAAGTCGGGCTACCCGCGGCAGATCAAGGTGTGGAAGCGCGGCACGCCGATGGCGGACGCGAAGCTCCTGTTCGAAGGCATCGAGAACGACGTGAGCGTCTGGCCCATCGTGGACAACGAGAAGGGCCGCACCTACGAGCGCTACAGCCGCCACGTGGACTTCTTCAACAGCGAGGAATACATCAAGCAGGGCGATCGCTGGGTGAGGCTCGCCACGCCGAGCGATTCCGCGCTCACGACCGCCAACGGGCTGCTCTTCGTGCGCCTGAAGGCCGAATGGAAACCCGCGGCGACCGCGTTCAAGTCCGGTTCGCTCATCGCGATCGACCTCGACAAGTTCCTCGCCGGCGGCCGCGATTTCGAGCTCGTCTTCGAGCCCGGTGCGCGCGTCTCGCTGCAGAGCTACACGGTCACGAAGAACCTCGTCGTCCTCGACATCCTCGACAACGTGAAGGGGCGCGTGAGCGAAGCGCGCCGCGAAGGCGGCAAGTGGGTCCTGCGCGACGTGCCGGTGCCTCCGGCGGCCAGCGTGGGCGTGAGTGCGGTGGAGCGTGACGATGGCGACGATTACTGGATGACCGTCACGAGCTTCCTAGAGCCCACCACGCTGTACTACGCGAAGGGCGGCACGGCGCAGCGCGAGAAACTGAAATCGCTCCCGAGCTTCTACGACGCCAAGGGCCTCAAGGTCGTGCAGTACGAAGCGACCTCGAAGGACGGCACGAAGATCCCGTACTTCCTCGTCATGCGCGAGGACGCGAAGCTCGACGGCACGAACCCGACGATCCTCTACGGCTACGGCGGCTTCGAGATCTCGATGACGCCCAGCTACAGCGGCACGATCGGCTCGGCGTGGCTGGAGAAGGGCGGCGTCTGGGCGCTCGCGAACATTCGCGGCGGCGGCGAGTTCGGCCCGCAGTGGCACAAGACGGCGCAGCGCGAGGGACGCGCGAAGACGCACGACGACTTCATCGCGGTCGCCGAGGACCTCATCACGCGCAAGGTCACGACACCGCGCCACCTGGGAATCATGGGTGGCAGCCAGGGCGGCCTGCTCGTGGGCTCGGCCTTCACGCAGCGTCCGGAGCTCTTCCGCGCGGTGTCGTGCCAGGTTCCGCTGCTCGACATGAAGCGCTACAACAAGCTGCTCGCGGGCGCGTCGTGGCAGGGTGAGTACGGCAATCCGGATGTTCCCGCCGACTGGGAATTCATCTCGACCTACTCGCCGTACCAGAAGGTCAAGCGCGGGACCGCGTACCCGAAGGTCTTCTTCTACACGTCGACGCGCGATGACCGCGTGCACCCCGGCCACGCGCGCAAGATGGTGGCCCGGATGCAGGAGCAGGGCCACGACGTCCTCTACTACGAGTACATGGAGGGCGGCCACGCGGCGGGGACCAACCCGACGCAGCAGGCCTACACCTGGGCGCTGACCTACACGTTCTTCTGGGACCAGCTGCGCTAGCCGGTCAGTCGTCGTCCTTGTCGTCCGCCGCCGCCGCGGCGGCCTTGGCTTCAGCCTTCGTCGCGGCGCGCTCTTCCTCCTCGTGGGGATCCTTGTAGCCCGCGGGCGTCGCGGTCTTCACGAGGTACTGGTAGACGAAGGCCTCGGGCGCGAGGGCGCCGGGCGCGACCATCATCGAGTTGGTGAGGCTCGGCCCCGTGTTCGGCTGGACCTTCATCATCGCGACCTGGCCGGCGGCGACGTTCTTGATCCCGCCGCTGTGGGCCTTGGTCCCGACGACCCAGTATTCGCGATCGTTGGGGGCCTTGAGCCGGAAGTACGCGCCGGCCTCGTTGTGCGTGACGCGCGTCACCGTGCCTTCGAGGTAGTAGCTCGCGCCCGACTTGTGCGACTCCGTCGAGAAGTCCGGGAGCGACGTGTCGATCTTGGTGGGGTCATCAACGGGGCGGCCGCGGTAGTAGTTCGCTGCGATCACCAGTCCGCAGATGACGACCAGCGTGACCATGATGTCGATCAGTCCGAAACCTCGTGCATTGCGGAGCGGCATCCCCGTTTTCCTCGAAAGTGGCGACCGGGGCGAGGATATCGGCTTTGGGCAGGCGGGGCCACCGGGCCACGAGCCTCGGCAGGCCAGTTCCTGTAAAATTGCGGCACCGGAGAGATGACCGAGTGGCCGAAGGTGGCGCCCTGCTAAGGCGTTATACGGGCTTAAACCTGTATCGAGGGTTCGAATCCCTCTCTCTCCGCCAAGATGCAAATGAACGCCCGCCTCGCGCGGGCGTTTCTACTATCGGCTAACATGCCCGCCTCACCGCGATGGAGGCCCGCAATGCGACCGTATCTCGCCGCCGCGATTTCGTTGTTCGCCCTGGGCTCCTTCGCTCAACCTGTCCCCGAGTACAAGAACCCGCCGGAGTCGATCCGCGCCGTCCTCGATGCGAAGCCGCTACCCGCGCGGTTCATCGACCCGGCCGGGAAGACGCTTGCGGTTGTCGAGGCGCGTCGCTACCCGAGCATCGAGGAACTGTCGCGCCCCTTCGCGGCGCTCGCGGGCAACCGCATCGATGTCGCCGCAAACGGGCCGCATCGCGTGGGGCACATCGATCGCATCACCTTTCGTGATCTCACGGATGCCGCGGCTACCGAGCGCGCCGTAGCGATCCCCCCCGAAGGCGACTTCTACGGGATTGCGCTCTCGCCCGACGGAAAGCGCTTCACGCTCCGTCGCCGCACGTCCACTTCCACCGAGCTCTGGCTGGGTGACGTAGCGAGCGCGCGCATGGCACAGGTGCCCGGCATCGCCCTCCAGAACGCCACGGGCGGCTCCCTCGACTGGATGGGTTCGGATGCGCTGCTCGCGCTCATCGTCCCTCGGAACCGCGCAAAGGTAGCCGATGCGGGCGCGCCGACCGGCCCCGTCGTGCAGGAGAGCTTTGGCCGGCGATCGCCCGAGCGCACCTTCCAGGACCTGCTGCGCAATCCGGCCGACGAAGCGCGCTTCGAGCATGTCGTGACCGCGGAGCTCGTGCGCATCAACCTCGCCAGCGGGGCAACGAAGGTGATCGGACCGGCCGCGATGTACGAGAGCGTCGTCGTGGGCGGCGACGGCAAGCACATCCTGGTGCAGAAGCTCGCGCGACCCTTCAGCTACGCCGTGACCCACCAGTCGTTCGGCCGCGAGGTATCGCTCATCGATTTGGACGGCGCGCTCATCCGGAATCTCCCCAACGTGGCGTTGCGCGTCAACGTTCCCGTCCAGGGTGTGGTCCAGGGACCGCGTTCCTATATTTCCTCGGCGACGGCCGATGGCAACGTCTACTGGCTCGAAGCGCTCGACGAGGGCGATCCGCGCAAGAGGGTTTCGCACCGCGACCGTTTGATGAAGCTCGCACCGCCCTACACGGGCGAGCCGGTCGAGGTCCTGCGCGTGCCGCAGCGCGCCACGGGTCTCTTCCCGTTGGACGACGGCCGCCTGCTGGTGCAGGAACTCGACCGCGATCGCGTCTGGGTGAAGGTCTTCCTCGTCGACCCCGCCAAGCCGGGCGCGGAGCTCAACACGCTGTTCGATCTCAACGCACGCGACCGCTACAACAACCCCGGAGCGCCGGTCACGCAGGTGCTGCCCAATGGCCGCAGCGCCGCCAGGGTGAGCGAAGGCCAGGTCTTCTTCGTCGGCACGGGTGCGACACCCACCGGCGACCGCCCCTTCCTCGATCGCTGGAACCTCGAGGACAAGAGCAAGAAGCGGCTCTTCCACTCGACCGAGACGCACTACGAGTCGGTGGTGAGGTTGCTGGATGCGCGCGGCGAGCGCTTCGTGACTTCGCGCGAAAGCAATTCCGAGCCGCCGAACCTTTTCTTGCATGACGGAACGGCAGCCCCGAAGCCGCTCACTGCCTTTGCCGATCCGACGCCGCAGGTCCGGGCCATCAAGCGCGAGCTGGTGAAATTCAAGCGCAAGGACGGAGTGGACCTGTCTTTCTGGTTGTACAAGCCAGGCGACCTGAAGCCCGGCGAGAAGCGGCCCGCTTTCCTGTGGGCGTACCCGCTCGAGTACACGGATCCGGCCCTGGCCGGACAGGTGTCCGGCTCGGTCAACCGCTTCGAGCAGATTGCCGGCACGAGCCCGCTGTTCCTGGTGCTCGACGGGTTCGTGGTGCTCAATGACGCGACGATGCCCGTCGTGGGTGATCCGGAGAAGGTGAACGACACTTTCATCGAGCAGATCACGATGAACGCGGAGGCTGCGGTCGCCAAGGCCGCGGAGCTGGGCTTCGTGGATCCGGCGCGCGTGGCCGTGGGTGGCCACAGCTACGGCGCCTTCATGACCGCAAACCTGCTTGCCCACACCGACATCTTCAAGGCAGGGATCGCGCGCAGCGGCGCCTACAACCGGACGCTCACGCCTTTCGGCTTCCAGGCCGAGCGGCGCAACCTGTGGGAGGCGCAGTCGGCATACCTCAAGCTGTCACCGTACCTGGTCGCCGACAAGCTGAAGGAGCCGCTGCTCCTCATCCACGGGCAGGCGGACAACAACTCCGGGACATTTCCCGAGCAGAGCGATCGCCTCTTCGCCGCGCTGGCAGGTACCGGCGGGAACGTGCGCTACGTGCAACTGCCGGCGGAATCGCATGGCTACGCGGCGCGCGAATCCGTCGGACATACGCTCTGGGAAATGAGCACTTGGCTCAGGAAGCACCTCGGAGACCCGCGAGCGCCTTAGGTGGCAGCGCGCCTGTAGAATTCGCGCATGGCGCGCATCCTGGTTATCGACGACAACGAAGACATCCGCATGGTCGTCGCGGACGTGCTTGAAGCCGCCGGGCACGAGGTCGCGCAAGCCGCCGATGGCGCGTCGGGCATCCAGCTCCAGCGCACCCGGCCCGCGGCCGTCGTCGTGACCGACATCGTGATGCCCGAGAAGGAAGGCATCGAGACGATCCGCGACCTGCGCGCCGAATTTCCCGATCTCAAGATCATCGCGATGTCGGGCGCGCTCAAGAGCTCGACGCACCTCTACATGGCCAGGGAGCTGGGTGCCCACAAGGTGCTCCACAAGCCCTTCGGTCCGGGCATCCTCGTCGAGTACGTGAACGCCCTGCTCAGGGCGCCTGCGGGGTGAGTCGCGGCACGCGCGCCTTGTGGCTCGGACTGGCCCTCATCGTGCTGGCGAGCCTGGGCCACCTGTGGCTCGAGATCGATCGCGGCACGCGGGTCGCCCCCCAGCTGCGCGCCGGGCCGGAAGTCATCGCGCACACCTTCGAGGTCATCACGACGGCGCAGGCCTTGCGCCGCTCGCTGCAGGATGCCGAGCGCGGCCAGCGTGGCTATCTCCTCTCGCGGGATCCGTCGTACCTCGAGCCGTTTCGCAAGGCCGAGGGCGAAGTCCCGGTGCTCTTCGCGAAGCTGAAGGAGCTCACGCTCGACAACCCCGAGCAGCAGCGCCGCTGGCCCATCCTCGCGCAACAGATCGACATCAAGATGTCGGAGCTGCACGAGTCGCTCGCGGCCAACGATCGCGGCAACCCGGCCGAAGCGCTGAAGATCATGAAGACGCACGTCGGGCGCGAGGCGATGGACAGCGTCAACACGATCCTCCAGGCCGCGCTGCAGGCTGAGAGGGCGCTGGCTTCCGAGCGCCTCGCAAGGGCGGCCGAGTTCGAACGGGAGGGCTCGCGCGCCGCGGTCCTGGGCGGCATCCTCACGTTCGGCGTGCTCATGGCCGGCGTGGGGGTTCTCCTGTTCGCGATCCGCAGCTTGCGGGCCGCCGAGTCCGCGCGCCAAAGGGTCGACGAACGGTTCCGTTTGCTGGTGCAGGGCGTATCCGACTACGCGGTCTACATGCTCGACCCGGAGGGCGTGGTCGTCGAGTGGAATCCCGGCGCGGAGCGCATCAAGGGATATCGCGCGGAGGAGATCATCGGCCAGCACTTCTCGCGCTTCTACACGGACGAGCAACGAGCGGCGGGCGATCCGCAGCGCGCGCTCGAGCGCGCCGTGGCCGAAGGGCGCTTCGAGGAAGATGCCGAGCGCGTGCGCAAGGACGGTACCCGCTTCCTCGCGAGCATCGTGATCAACCCGCTGCGCGACCGCAATGGACGGCTCCTCGGCTTCGCCAAGATCACGCGCGACATCGACGAGCGCGTGCGCCGCGACCAAGCGCTCGCCCAGTACCAGAAGATGGATGCGATCGGGCAGCTCACCGGTGGCATTGCCCACGACTTCAACAACCTGCTGCACGTGATCCGCAACGCCCTCGAGTTGCTCGAGAAGCGCCTCGGACAGGTCCCGCCCGAAGCGCGCCAGTACTTCGACATGCTCAAGCGCAACGCCGAGCGCGCGACAAGCCTCACCCATCGCCTGCTCGCGTTCTCGCGCAGGCAGGTGCTCGATCCCAAGCCGATCAACCCGAACACGCTCATCGTGGACGTCACCACCTTGCTGCAGCAGGCCCTGGGCGAAAGCGTGGAGGTGGAGACGGTCCTGGGCGCGGGCGTCTGGTGGATCATGGCCGACGCCAACCAGCTCGAGACCGCGATCCTCAACCTCGCGCTCAACGCGCGCGACGCGATGTCCGGTGGCGGAAAGCTCACGGTCGAGATCTCGAATGCGTACCTCGATGAGACCTATGCCGGGGCGCATACCGAGGTCAAGGCGGGCCAGTACGTGATGGTCGCGGTGAGCGACACCGGCACGGGCATGACGCCGGAGGTCGCCGCCAAGGCATTCGAGCCTTTCTTCACCACGAAGGAAGTCGGTCGCGGGACCGGCCTGGGACTCTCGCAGGTGTACGGCTTCGTGAAGCAGTCGGGTGGCCACGCGAAGATCTATTCGGAACCGGGTGAAGGGACGACCGTGAAGCTCTACCTGCCGCGACTCACCGGCAGCGGCGTCCCGCAAGCCGAGACGCGCGCACCTTCAGTGGTTCACGGCAAGGGACAGGGGACCATCCTCCTGGTCGAGGACGACGAGGACGTGCGTGAATTCACGACGGCAGTGCTCCGCGAGATGGGATACGACATCCTGTCGGCCGGAGAAGCGGTGACGGCGCTGCGGCTTCTCGACGAGCACCCCCGCGTCGACCTGCTGTTCACCGACATCGGGCTTCCCGGGGGCGTCAACGGCCGGCAGCTCGCGGATGCGGCGCTCGACCGGCGCCCCGGCCTGCGCGTCCTTTTCATGACCGGGTACACCCGCAACGCCGTCATCCACCACGGCCGGCTCGATCCGGGCGTGGACCTCCTCGTGAAACCCTTCACGCAGACGAGCCTCGCCGACAAGGTGAAGCGGATGCTCGAAAGTGTCGATCCGGCCTGATCCCGTTCGACTAGGCAGGGTAGCCCCCCTACGAACAAGGAGACGGACATGGCAAGCAAGAAACCGAAGGTCGATCCCATTCCCGAAGGCATGCATACGGTGACCCCGCACCTGGTGTGCGCGGGCGCGGCCGATGCGATCGAGTTCTACAAGAAGGCGTTCGGCGCGAAGGAAGAAGCGCGCATCCCCGCACCCGACGGCAAGCTGATGCACGCGATGGTTCGCATCGGCGACTCGAGCGTGATGCTGGTCGACGAGAATCCGGCGTGGAACATCATCGGACCCAAAGGGCTCAAGAGCTCGCCGGTCACGATCCATCTGTACGTGAAGGACGTCGATGCGGTGGTGGCGCAGGCGGTGAAAGCCGGCGCGACGGTCTCGATGCCCGTGGCCGACCAGTTCTGGGGCGACCGCTATGGCGTGATCCGCGATCCGTTCGGCCACTCCTGGTCGGTGGCCACGCACGTGCGCGACATGAGCCCGGCCGAAATGAAAGCCGCGATGAAGGCGATGGCTCCCGGGTAAACTCCCGCGATGCTCTACGTCGCGATCTTCAGCGTTCCCTTCTTCGCCGGCCTCCTGCCGGCGATGTTCTTTGGGGCGCGCAATGTTGCGATCATCGGGGGCATCACGCTCGGTGCGGTCATCCTCGGCGCGATGGCTTCGGGCAACGCGGGCGATTCCGGTTCGATCCTGCTCATCGCGCTGGTCGGGATTCCGCTCGTGGCCCTCGCCTTCGGCCTCGGCGTGGCGATCGGCAACGCCATCCGCATCAAGACCCAGGGCCAGCCTGCGAAGCGCCTGCAGGCTGTTGGCGCAAGCGTGCTCGTGCTCGCGGCGGGTGTCGGGCCCATCGCCTACGCCGCGTGGCAAAACGCGAGCGACAGCCGGCAGGACAAGGAAGCGGCCATGGCCTTCGTCGCGCAACAGGCCAACGTCACGGCGCTGATCGGCCCGGTGACCGCGCAGGTGGTGACCTCCAGCCAGGAGAACGCCCTGGCGGCCCCGCCGACCAAGGGCTACACGCTGCTCGTCACCGGGGAGCGCGGCGAGGCCCTCGTGACGGTGACCTTCCAGGGGGAAAAACCGGCCCGCCGGATCACGCTGGACAAGGTCGCGGCGCAGCGCCGCTAGGCCGGCCCGGCATTGGGTTTCGGGCGAAAAAGCTATATAATTCCGGCTCTTTTGCGCCCGTAGCTCAGTTGGATAGAGTACCTGGCTACGAACCAGGGGGTCGTGGGTTCGAATCCTGCCGGGCGCGCCAGAATCAGGAAAAGGGGCCAGTCGAGAGACTGGCCCCTTTTCATTTTCGGGTGCGGTTCAGTCCTGCTCCCAGGATGGGATGAACCACTCGCTCAGGGCGCGCGCGGCGGCCGCACGCGTATAGAAGAAGCCCCGGCGCTCGAATCCCGCCACGAGCGAAGGCTTCGCTTCGATGACGCGCCCGTTCGCGTCGCGAGTGATCACGACTTCGTCGGGCAGGCCGTCGAGGATGTGGAAGGGCGCGAGCGTGCCGTTGGCAAGCCGCGACGGATAGATCGTCATGGTCGACTTGTCGAGGAACGCAGGCCGGAAGCCCAGGCCGCTATTGCGCTCGCTGGTCCCGCCCGTTCCCGCGTGGGCGTCGCTTCCGAGTTTCAGCCGCTGTTCGTTCACGAGCGCCTCCGGTGATGGCCTGTCCTGATGCAACCATCGTCGCAGGGGGCGGCAGCGGGGGCTGTGAGGAAGTTGGCATTTCACGCGCGCGCGGCGCTACGAACGCAACCGGATCACCAACAGTTGCAATAATTACGCGTACGCACGGAGTCGCGAACGGGCGCGAGCGACCGATGTCCATCACCTGAGGTCCCAAAGAGTGAAGGAGTCCCGCATGAAAGCATCCTGGATCCCCGCAGTGCTCGTCGCGGGAATCGCCGCAGGTTCGGCGCTCGCGCAGTTACCTGAAGTCCAGCCGCAGCCCGCGCCCAAAGGCACCGTGGCGCAATCGATCGACGACGCGACCATCACCACCAAGGTGAAGGAAGCGATCGCTGCCGATCCCCTCCTGAAGGACGTGAAGGTCACGGTGGACACCAACAATGCGGTGGTGATCCTCAATGGCACCGCACCTGCCGCCGACGTGATCGCGCGCGCCGTGGCGGTCGCGAGGGCCGTCCCGGGCGTGAAGTCCGTGACCAACGTGATTGGCAAGCCTTCCTAGGACGAGCCAATGAAAAAGCCCCGCGGGTTCTCCGCGGGGCTTTGAAAAACTGCCGGGGCCTAGAGACCCTTCGCGCCGCAGTCCTTCAGCAGGTAGTCCTCGATGATCTTCAACTGGTCGCCCATGATCTTGCGCGTCCATGCCGGGCCGTGGGCATAGTCGGCGATCTCGTGATAGACCACCGGCTGCTTCGAGCTCTTGGCCTTCGAGACGAACCAATCCGATTGCTCGAGAGGCACCGTCTGGTCGCGGTCTCCGTGGTACACCATGATCGGAATCTCGATCGCGTTCGCCTTGTCGATCGGGTTCAACCCGTTGACCGTCGCCGACTGCCGCTCGCGGAAGAACGGGTTGGTGTAGAACTGCGCCCAGATCCGCTTGTGGTCGGAGACACCCGCACCCGCGATCGCGCACTTGTAGAGCCCGTTGGGGCGCACCGATGCGGCCATGGCGGAGTAACCACCGTACGAGAACCCGAACATCGCAATGCGGCCCTTCTGCGCGATGCCCTGGTCGACCAGCCACTTCGCGCCGTCGTCCTTGTCATCCTGCATCTTCTGGCCCCACTCCGCGTCGCCCGCCTTCCAGAGCTTGCGGCCCCAGCCATTGGAGCCGCGGAACTGCGGCTGCAGCACGGCCATGCATCGTGAGGTCATGAGCGGAACCCACATCGAGCCGTCGAATTCCATCCCGTCGCGCGCCCAGGGGCCACCGTGCGGATGCACGACCGCGGGCCACGGCGCAGGTCCGCACAGGTCCGTGCTGGGCGTGGTGACGAACGCGGGAATATCCAGGCCGTCACGGGCCTTGTAGTAGACCAGGCGGGCCTTGCCCAGCGATGCCGTATCGACTTCGGGATACGCCTTCGCGAGCATCGTGAGCTTGCCGTTGCGCAGCAGGTAGTACTCCGGCGGGCGCGCGGCGCCATCGACGGCGAAGACCACGTTGGCGAGGTCGGCCGTGGACGAGAGGATCCGGTAGCTTGCGTCGAGGTCGTACTCCATCTCGGCGCTCTGTCCGTTCTCGGTGTCGGTCACCTTGAGCGGCCGCCGCTTGAGCCCCAGCGCGTCGCGAATTCCCTTGTCGCGCGCCTGGGCCTTGGGGGAGGTCCATTGCACGTCGTAGAGATCGCTGCGCGGGCCGTCGTACGTGACCCCGAGGATCTCGCCGAACGGGACGTCGCCCGAGTTCTTGCTGCGGTTGATGAGTACGCCCGACGCGTCGAAGAAGCGGTGCTGGAACAGGATTTCCTTGCGCTTGCGCGCGGCGACGTCGTATTCGTAGATGACGGCCTTGTCGAGGCCGACGTTGCTGACCACGAACGCGATGTTGGGATCCTTGGCGAAGCCGGCGATCCGGACCTCGTCGCGCTCCTTCACGTACGAGCGGAAGTGCTCGACCCAGTTGCCGCTCGGCTCCTTGATCTCCGCGACGACATACGCACCCGTCGTGTCGACGTCGGCCCGCTCGCGCGCGCGGATATTTCCGTCGAGGTCCGTCACGTAACCGGCGATCTTCTCGTCGGCGCGGTGGACGCGTTCGGCGCGATTGTTGCGGACGTTCACCTTGAAGACGTCGCCCGCGCTGCCGCGAACGTCGTTCACCACGAGGATGTGGTCCGGGTCATCGACCAGCCGGTCGAGCACGGTCGGGTTCGAGAGCGCGATCAGCTTTTCCTCGATGCGGCTCATCCCGCGATCCTGGGGGATGGGCTCGTTCCAGTTCTTGCCCCCGAGGTCGGTGATGAAGAGCTTGTTGACGAACGTCTTCGTGAGCTTGTCGAGGCGCGCGTCGTAGGGCTGCCACATGGAGACCGCGAGCAGATCGTTCTTGATGAACTGCACGCCGGTGATCTTCATCCGCTGCGAGCCGATCGTCACGGGCGGCTTGTCGAGGGCATCGGTGCCCCAGACCAGGATGACGCGTTCCTCGCCACGGCTCTCGAGCCCGGCGATGTGCTTGCCGTCGGGCGAGATCGTGAAGCCCGACATCTTGGGGAACGCCGCAAGTTGCTGGATCGTCGGCGGCGTAGGTTTGGCTTGGACAGCCACCGCGGCCATCGCAAGGACGAAGGCGAGGGCGGACATCCGGAGACGGGACATTGTCCACATGGTCGATTCACCTCCTAGAAAGAAAAAGCGCCACGTCACCGGTCGGCGACGTGGCGCGATGCTGCGGACTTAGAACGTGAACTGAGCGTTCACGAACCAGGTACGGCCGACATAGTCGAAGCCGCTGTAGAGCGGAGCATTGCCAACGCGGTTGGCGAAGCCCTGCGAGATGGGCGGAGGCGTCTCGTCTTCGAGGTTCCGCACGCCAACGATGATCGACCACTTGTCAGCCTTGTACTCGGCCGACAGGTTGTGGCGATAGTAGCTGGGCGTTGCCATCTGGTACGTGCTGGTCGCCGGATCTTCCTCGAAGAACTCGTAGCTCGACATCTTGTCGATCCACTCCAGGCCGTAACGAACGCGCCAGGCCTTCCACGTGTAGCTGAAGTCGAACACACCGGTCTTCTCCGGCGCGCCGTGGGCGATGGAGCCGTTGAAGCTGACGAGCGGATCATCCGGGAACAGCTTGTTGGCCTGCTCCTTGTACTTCGTGAACACGCCGTTCAGGCGGAACGTGCCCGGTCCGATGTTCTGGACGTAGCGCACGGTGAGGTCGTAGCCCTTCACGACGTCCGTCGAAACGTTCACGTAGCTGTTGTTCACGCTGAGCTGGCGGTTGGTGCCCGCCGGAGAGCGCGTCACCAGGCGGCAGTACTGCGAGGCGAAGTTCTGCTGGGCGTAGCAGAGGCTCAGGATGTTGCCCGTGCCAATGCGGTCCACGCCGTTGTCGACCTTGATGTCGTAGTAGTCGACCGCGAACGACGCATCGCCCCAACCCGTCGGCATCTCGGGCTGGAAGATCACGCCGTAGGTCTTGTTCTTCGACGTTTCGGCCTTCAAGCCCGCTTCTGCGCCGCCGATCGTGATGCTGGTGATGCTGCTCGTGGCGAGGAAGTTGGTCGGCAGGCCTTCGCTCGCGCAGTTGCGGGCGCGTGCGGAGGTCTGGTCCAGGGCTCCGTAGTTGTTGCAGGGGTCACCCGTGGACGCCAGGAAGCCCGTCGTTGCGCCGACGAACTGCTCGAACAGCGCCGGAGCGCGATACGACGTGCCCTGCGCCGCACGGAACGACAGCGACTTGATCGGGGAGTACAGCGCTCCGATCTTGTACGTGGTGTCGCTGCCGTAGGACTTGTAGTCCGTGTAGCGGCCGGAGATGTTGGCCGTGAGTTCCTCGGCACCCGGGACGCCGCGGAGGAACGGAATTTCCGCTTCGCCGTAGAGTTCCCAGACGTTGTCCTTGCCGCGGGTAGGCGTGGCGGAGGTGAGGTTGTACAGGTTGCCGGTCTGCGAATCGAGCGACGGCGTGTCGTTGATTTCCGACTTGCGATACTCGATACCGATGGCGCCACGGATATCACCGTGCGGCATGGAGAACAGCGTGCCGTTGGTGTTGAGGGTGGTCGCGTACTCCTTGTACTTCGTGTAGCCCGTGTCGTTCACGAACGTGTAGTCGATCCAGTCCTGCGGGAGCTGGCCGCCTACGACCGCGGGCGTGAGCACCGGTGCGGCCACGCAGCCGCCGCTCGTGTCGCGGCAGGTGATCGTCCCGTTCGCGTTCTGGACGACGTCCAGGCTGCGGGCGAGGCGGTCGGTCAGCCACGATTGGCGCATGTAGCTTGCGTCGGAGTACGAGTAGTTGAAGACACCGTCGTACTTCCAGTCGGAGAAGGGCAGGTTGCCTTTCAGGCCGCCGGTGAACTTGGTGTAGTCGACCTGCTGCTCGCCCTTGTCGTTGCCGAAGCCGATGAAGCCGCGGATCTGCAGCGGTTGCCCGTTGGTGAGGGCAGTCGGCGCGGCCTGGAGGTTCGGGGCGTTGCGCAGCGCGAGCGGGATCAGCGGGCTGCCGCGAGCGTAGTCGAGCGACAGCTGGCGATAGCCCGTCTGCTCGGATTCGCGACGGCTGAGGAGCGCCTCGAAATACAATTCCGCGTTGCCGAGGACGCCCGTGTCGTATCCACCCTGGAAGAACCCGGTGCTCACCGTGGCCGGTGACACCAGCGATCGATTGCCCATCCGCGGCTCGTACGTGTCGCGCGCGTTGAGGTTGTTGGTGCCGCCGCCCACACCTTCGTAGCCGGGAAGGCCCGTGGTGATGGAGGCGTTCGGACGCCAACGGTTGAACGTGGTGCCCACGGTGCCAGCGCCGCCGACGCCGACGATGTTGCCGGTGCCGATCGTGTTGATCGTGACGCCCTGGTTGCCGGTGCCCGTGATGCCATAGCACTTGGGCTTGCCGGTGCGCGGGTCGATGTAGTCAGCGCTGCCCCACTCGCCGACGACGCCGTTGACGGAAGTGCGACGGTAGTCCGTTTCGCAGTTCAGCCAGTCGCGGTCCTTCTGGGCGAGCTCCTTGCGGTCGTAGACCTCGAGCGAGCCGCTGAAGTAACCCTTGTCGGCCGTGTAGCCAAACGTGCCCGACGCGCGGAATTCTTCGCCGCCGCCGTCTTCAGGCTTGTTGTATTGCGCTTCGATCGTCACGCCCTTGATGTTCTTGCGCGTGATGACGTTCACGACACCAGCGACAGCGTCCGAGCCGTAAATCGACGAGGCACCGTCCTTCAGCACTTCGATGCGGTCGACAACGGCGGTCGGGAACACGTTGAGGTCGGCGGAACCCACCGAGCCGCGCGTACCGGCCGGCGCGATGCGACGGCCGTTGAGCAGGACCAGGGTGCGCGTGGCACCGAGGCCGCGCAGGCCGACGGTGTTGGCACCCGGGCCGCCGTCGGTGACGAAGCCGCCGAACGTGTTGTTGATCTGGCCGCCGCCCGCCGTGACGCCCGTGCCCTGGAGGGCTGCGGTCGTCGAGTTGAAGCCCGACATGAGCGTCTCGTCGCGCGTGATCACGAGGACCGGCGAGGTCGAGTTGAAGGTGTCGCGCTGGATGCGCGAACCGGTGACCGTCACCTTGTCCACCACCGAGGATTCGAGCGAAACGCGGGAATCCACGCCGGCAGCGACCGCGACGTCGCGGGTTTGACCATCTGCGGAAACCTTGTAGTTGCCCGGAGGCACCTTGGCAAACGAGAACGTTCCGTCCGAACGGGCCGTAGCCGTGGACGTGGCGCCCGAGGGCGTCGTCAGCGTGACGGTTGAACCAGCTTTGGCGGAACCCAGGATGTTTCCATCCACGGACTGAGCATGCACGGCGCCCGCGATGCACATGCCAATGGCGACAGAAATCGCTGTGCGGCGGAATGCCGCAGCGGCATTTCGATTCTTCATTGAAAGTACCCTTTCGTATTGTGAAACCGGATGCCGGACACCGGCTCGCCGTCGCTTTCGATCGGGCCCCAGAATGCAACCAATCCCGTCGAAATCGAGCGCCGTCCCCCAAATGCCCGACTGCGCGTCGAGTTTAGCTACAAATAGGGGTGCGGTGAAACATCTTTGCAACAACTAAGGGTATGTGTTGCGTCGTGGCAACGGAGGGGGTTGCCAAGGGCTGCGGAATGCTCTAGCCGCCCGCGACGGGGCGGCGGAGGGGAAATCTAGCTCGCTGCGGGCGTCCACTGCACGACCGCGCGGGCTGCGGCAGTGCGTGTGAAAAAGTAGCCGCCGCGCTCAAATCCTGCGATCAGCGTCGATTTGGTGGAAACGACACGTCCGGAAAGGGTCCGGTCGATCACGACTTCGTCGGGCAGGCCATCGAGGACGTGGAACGGAGCGGGGCGGCCATCGGCGAAGCGCGAGACGTAGACGGCCATCGTGGCGCAGTCGAGGAAGGCGGGACGGAAGCGGAGTTCGCGGTTTTCCTGGCTGCGGCCGCCCGTGCCGGTGAAGGTTTCGTTTTCCTGCCGGAGTCTTTGCTCGTCCATGGCGCACCTCCCAAAGGGTTTTGCCCGCCTGCTTGTGGGACAGTCTCCATGAGCGCGTTGCGCAGGACCATTGGAGGAAGCCCCCGATCGGACGTAGAAAGGACCGGCATCCGCGAGTGAGATAGTTGGCAGGTCCGCTGTAGGAATCGCGGTGCCCCGGCGCATAATCCGGGCGTCCTGAAAGGGCCAAACCGGGGGGAACGATGAGCGGCGGGACCGAAACGCTGATTCCACAGCGATATTGGGCATGGGGCGCCTGCATTCTTGCTTCGGCGGCCTGCTTCGCGATGGTGCCCGCATGGTTTCACTGGGTCTGGCCCGCGGCCGTCTTCGGCGTCCTCGCCCTCGTGGGCCTCTGGGACTTCACCCAGTCGCGCGTGGCCATCCGGCGCAACTACCCGGTCATAGGCCACCTGCGCTTCTTCTTCGAGTTCATCCGGCCCGAGATCCGCCAGTACTTCCTCGAGGCCGACCGCGACGAGCTGCCGTTCTCGCGGGCACAGCGCTCGATCGTCTACCAGCGCGCCAAGGGAGTCGTCGACAAGCGCCCCTACGGCACGCAGCTCGACCTCTACGAAGCGCAATACGAGTGGATCAACCATTCGATCGCGCCGGTCGACATCGAAAGCCACGATTTCCGCATCACGCTCGGCGAAGGGCGGTGCGCGAAGCCCTATTCGGCAAGCGTGTTCAACATTTCAGCGATGAGCTTCGGCGCGCTCTCGTCGAATGCGGTGCTGGCGCTCAACGAAGGCGCGCGCCGCGGCAACTTCTATCACGACACCGGCGAAGGCTCGATCTCGAAGTGGCATCGCGAGCGCGGCGGCGACCTCGTTTGGGAAATCGGCAGCGGGTACTTCGGTTGCCGCGATGCCCAGGGTCGTTTCGACGAAGCGCGCTTCCGCGAGAACGCCGCCTCCGACCAGGTGAAGATGATCGAGGTGAAGCTGTCCCAGGGTGCGAAGCCCGGACACGGCGGCGTCCTGCCCGGCGCGAAGGTCACCGAGGAGATCGCGAGGGCCCGCGGCGTGCCGATCGGTGTCGATTGCATCTCGCCCGCGCGTCACTCGGCGTTCTCCACGCCGGTCGGGTTACTCCAATTCGTCGCGCGCCTTCGCGAGGCCTCGGGCGGCAAGCCCACCGGCATCAAGCTCGCCATCGGCCATCCGTGGGAATGGTTCGGCATCGTGAAGGCGATGGTGGAGACGGGCATCGTCCCGGACTTCATCGTCGTCGATGGCGGCGAGGGCGGCACCGGTGCCGCACCGCTCGAGTTCACCGACCACGTTGGCGCGCCGTTGCGCGAGGGCCTCATGCTCGTGCACAACTCGCTCGTCGGCACGAACCTGCGCGACAAGGTGCGCGTGGGCGCGAGCGGCAAGATCGTCACGGCCTTCGATGTGGCGCGCACGATGGCGATCGGCGCGGACTGGTGCAATTCGGCGCGCGGCTTCATGTTCGCGTTGGGTTGCCTGCAGGCGCAGACCTGCCACACGGGCCTGTGTCCCACGGGCGTGACGACGCAGGATCCGGCGCGCATGCGCGCGCTTGCGATTCCCGACAAGGCGCAGCGCGTCTACAACTTCCACCTCAACACCATGAAGGCGTTGAAGGAGCTGCTCGGTGCCGCGGGACTTTCGCACCCGGCCGACCTCGGACCCGAGCACGTGATCCGCCGCGTGTCCTCGAACGAGGTGCGTTCGCTCGCGACGCTGCATCACTGGCTCGCGCCGGGTGAATTGCTCGCGGGCGTTCCCTCGAGCCCGGTCTACAAGGTCTTCTGGGCTGCCGCGAGCGCCGACAGCTTCGACGAGCCCGAGTCGATTCGCGGACTGCGCGCTTCGAAGAGTCGCTAGCGCTCGCTTCGTCGCCAAAGGGCGACACTTTCTCCTGATTTGTTTTGGTTTTTTTGTGCGCTGCTGCACAGCGGAGCCCAAACTTCCGGCCGTAGGATGTGTCTACTGCAGTAGTCCCGGAAGTTTCGGGACAGGAGGTTGGGCGATGAAACGGTTGGCGTGCATCCTCGGTATGGCCGCGGGATTTTGCGGCAGCCAGGCTTTTGCCCTCGACCTCGACCCCAATGCGAAGGCGAAAGCCATCGCTGCCACCGCCCCCGCGGTGTCCGCTGCTTCCCCCGCAGCGAACACCGCGCGCATCCAGTTGCCCGAACTGCAGGGCGGCGTGGATGGCGACGGGCGCTTGCTCTCCGGCGCGTGCGACGCGCGCAGCACGGAGCTCTGCTACGACGCCAAGTCGGGCCGCATCGTCTACAAGGGCACGAAGAACTGGATGCCTGAAATCAGCGGCATGAAGCCAGAGCACATTTCCGTGCGCAAGGATCGCGTGGAGTTCCGCTACTCCTTCCGGTAGTCCGTCGTCCCTTCTTCCCCCAAAGCACCGCAGGCGGTGTTGTGGCACTCTATTCGCCGGATCGCCTCACGCGATTCGCAATGCGAAAAGGAGGAGTCATGCGCTCGCGTTCCTATTTCCGAAACACTATTGCCACGCTCGCCGCGCTGGTTGTCGTCTTCGGTTGCTCCACGGCCGCGGTGAAGGACACATGGAAGGATCCGGCACACGCCGGCGCCTTCAAGCAGATTCTCGTCGTCGGCGTGAGCAAGAGCGATTCGAGCCGCCGCGTGTTCGAGGACGGGTTCTCGGCGGCATTGCGCGCCTCGGGAACGGGCGCCTCGCCGAGCTATGCGGTGTTGCCGGAGACCGGACAGGTCTCCAACGAGCGTCTCGACGAGGCGGTCAAGAAGGCCGGCGCCGATGCGGTGCTCGTCACGCGCTTGCTGCGCGTGAAGAAGGACGTGAACGTCTCGCCCGGCTACATGGCCCCCGGCTTCTACGGCCGCGGATACCGTGGTTTCTACGGCGGCGCGTACATGGCGATGCCGCCGGACGTGAACGTCTACGAAATCATGACGATCGAGCTGACGCTCTTCAACATGAAGACCGACAAGCCGGCCTGGTCGGGCACGAGCGAGGTCACCGAGCCCGGTAGCGTCGCGAAGGCGACCGAGGACTTGGCGAAGGTGATGATCGCGAAGATGAAGGCCGACGGCGTGATCTGATGACCCTCGACCCTCTCGAGTCGTTGCTTGCCGCGCTCGCGTGCCTGCTGATCGGCGCGGCGATCAACCGGAAGGTCTGGTTCCTCTCCAAGTACAACATCCCGGATCCCATTACCGGGGGACTGCTGTTCGCGGCCGTCATCTCGATCCTGATGGCGGTCTCCGAGTTCAAGTTCTCGCTCAACGCGACGATGAAGCCCACGCTCCTGCTCATGTTCTTCGCGGGCGTGGGCATGAGCGCCGACCTGCGGCTGCTCAAGCAGGGCGGGAAGGCGCTCGCGATCTTCCTCGTGGTCCTCTTTCCGTTCATCCTCCTGCAGAACGTCACCGGAATCTTCGTGGCGAAGGCGCTCGACCTGCATCCGCTCTACGGGATCATCGTGGGCTCGATCACGCTGGTCGGAGGCCATGGAACGGGTGCGGCCTACGCCGAGCGCTTCGCGGAGGTGAACAACCTCCAGTCGGTCATGGAACTGTCCATGACCTCGGCCACGTTCGGCTTGATCCTCGGCGGCATCGCCGCCGGCCCCGTGGCGCAGTACCTGATCAGCAAGCACAAGCTCAAGTCGGAGGCGAAGGCGGGTGGCGAACTGCAGGCCACGGCCAACACGCCACCGATCTCCACCCTCGGAACGATCGGTGCGTTCATGGGCATCGTCGCCGCGGTGATCGCCGGCCAGTGGCTCGGGCAGAACGTGAAGCTGCCGATCACGATCCCGAGCTTCCTGTGGTGCATGGTGATCGGCGTTGCGATCCGCAACCTCGTGCCGTTCGCGGGACTCAAGCTCGACGACCGCGCCTCCGACCTCATCTCCGGCGTTTCGCTCTCGCTCTTCCTCGTGATGACGATGATGGCGCTGAACCTGGTCGAGGTTGCGCTCTCCGCCGGCCCGCTGCTCCTGATCCTCGTGGCGCAGGTCGCCATGATCTCGGCGTACACGATCTTCGTGACGTTCCGCCTCATGGGCCGGGATTACGAAGCCGCGGTGACTTCCGCCGCGTTCATCGGCTTCAGCATGGGTTCGACGGCCACTGCGATCGCGAACATGCAGGCGATTGTCGCGAAGTATGGTCCCGCGCCCCAGTCGTTCCTGATCGTGCCGCTTGCAGGCGCGTTCTTCGTGGACCTGATGAACGCGCTGATCCTCACCGGTTTCCTGTCACTGGGATTCATGGGAGGCGGGCCATGAGAATCCTTGCGGCGTTGCTCGTGGCCACGTTGGTCGCGGCGTGTGGAGGCGGGCCCGACTCGGATGCGCTCAAGAAGGATGTCGTCGCCCGCGTGGGTGAGGCAATGCCCGAGGGGCTCGTGTCGATCCAGGACATCCATCGCCGCGGCTCGCAGAACGACGTGAAGGCGCCGGCGGGTGAAACGCGGCGCGTCATCTACTTCGACGCGGACCTGAAGCTCGCGAAGGACTACGACTTCGGCGCGTGGGATTCACCGGGCGTGGCCGGGTTGGTCAGCGGATTCGGCACGGGTCCGCGCGGCCTCTCCGGCATCACCACCGGTGGCAACAAGGCGGGCGACGTGATTCGCGCGCACGGCTCGGCCATCTACAAGAAGGAAGGCGACAAGTGGTCGCCCGTGGCGCCGCAGGGTTACCGCGCGGTGGCCGCGCCCGAGGTCGGGAGCGGCGGGCCGCGCCCCACGCCCGAGAAGCTCATCGAGGCGATGAAGAAATCGATCGAGACGGCGCCACCGGAAACGTCGGCGCTCGCTCGCGAGGTGATCGCCGAGGAGCTCGAGTCCGCGCACGCCGCGATCCGCGCGCGCCTGGCGCGAGCTTCCGAGGGCTATGCGATCGCCGCGGGGCCGCTCAATGGGCAGTACCTTCGGTTCATCCAGGCCTTCCCCGCCGCGCGGGCTCGCACCGTCGCGCTCATCACGCCGGGCGGCGAAGAGAACCTGAGAATGCTCCGCGACGGCCGCGTCGTGCTCGCGATGTCGCAATCGGATGCGGCCCTCGATGCGCTCGAGGGCAAGGGGTCGTTCGCCCAGGATGGCGCGTATCCGTCGCTTCGCGCCGTCGGCGCGCTCTACCCCGAGGCGGTGCATGTGCTCGTGCGCAACGACAGCCCGATCAAGTCGTTCTCCGAATTGCGCGGCAAGCGCGTCGCGATCGGCGTGCCCGGCGCGGCTTCACGCACCACGGCGATCGCGGTGCTCGCGGCTCACGACATCGGCTTGAAGGATCTCGGCAAGGCGGCGGAGCTTCCGCTCGGTGACGCGCTCGTGGCCTTGCGCCAGAAGGAAGTCGATGCCGTGATCCAGGTGATCGGATTCCCGGCCGACAGCGTTCGCGACGCCGCCGCCGCGGTGCCCCTGCGTTTGGTTCCGCTCGAGGAAAGAGTCGTTCGCGCGATGGCGGCGAAGAGCCCGGCCTACTTCGAGCTCACGCTCCCGAAGGGAACGTACGCGAGCCAGGCGACCAATGTGCGCACCGTGGCGACCTCCGCAATCCTCGCGGTGGGTCCGGACATGACGGACCTCGAGGTGGCGGCCATCACCCGGGTCGTCTACGGCCGCGGGGCGGACCTCGTGGCGCGCGGCAGTGCGCAGGGCGCTCAGCTTTCGGCGGCCAATGCCCGACGGGGCCTCGCGGTCCCGCAGCACACGGCGGCCGCGCGCGCGATCGAGGAGATGGCGAAGCCTTGACCGGCTCGCAGCTGCGCTACTGCGCGAAGGTCGGGATCGCCGCGGCCCTCGCGTACCTGCTCACCCTGGGCAACTACAACCAGTACGCGGTCTACGGCGCGTTCACGGCCGCACTCGTCGTCGGTTCCAACGTCGGCGAGGATCTCGGCTCGTCGCTGAACCGCGTAAAGGGGACGCTCGCAGGGATCGCGGCCGGCGTCGGCATCGCCCTGCTTGCCGGACCCAACGTGCTCACGGTCGGACTCGCGGCACTGCTTACGGCGGCAATTTCATTGGGCAGCGGATGGGGCGTCGCGGTGGCGCGCATCGGCGTGTCGGTGTGCCTCGTCACGCTCGTGATGCACGACGCCAATGCGCTCGAGTACGACCTCTATCGAATCGTCAATACGCTGGTGGGCGTGGTGGTCGGGCTCGCGGTGAGCCTCTTCGTGTTTCCGGTGCACGGCAAGGACGAGGTCGAGCGGTGCACCGGGGACGTCGTCGCCGCCGCGCAGAAGCTGCTCGCCGCCCTCGAACGCGGCGAATCCGACCGCAAGGTCCTGCGCAAGCTCGAAGGCAAGCTCCACGATGGGATGGCGGCGACCGTGAAGGCCTGGCGGGACCACGACGTGGAACGCCGGCTCGGCCACGAGGTCACAGCAGAAGAGGATCGCGTTGTCGCCGCCCTGCAACTGGGGCTCGATACGCTCTCGCAGGCGCTGCGCGGGCCCGACGCGGAGGCCCTGAAGCGCTTGCGGGTGCGCCTCGACGAGCTGGCGGGCGCGATCGCGAAATGAACGGCATTTCTTGTCACCGGAGGTGAGAACCATGTTGAAACTTCAAAGGGCATTCCTGGCATTCCTGTTCATTGCATTCGCGTCGGCGTCCGCCTGGGCCGACGAGTACACGGACACGATCAACGTCTTCAAGAAAGCGGGCGAGAGCGGAAGGATGTTCGACTCCGCGTACGGCTATGCCGTGTTCCCGACGGTGGGCAAGGGCGGCGTCGGTGTTGGCGGCGCGTACGGCAAGGGCCGCGTCTACGCCCAGGGCAAGCACGTCGGCGATTCATCGATGACGCAGCTCAGCGTCGGCTTCCAGCTCGGCGGCCAGGCCTACAGCCAGATCATCTTTTTCCAGGATGAGCGCTCGTTCAAGGAATTCACCGGCGGCAACTTCGAGTTCGGCGCCGAAGCCTCGGCCGTGGCGATCACCGCGGCGGCGGGTGCGAAGGGCAGCACCGCGGGTTCCTCCGCGGGTGCGAGCGCAGGCAAGAACGACGCGAAGACGGTAGGCCCGGGCTACAACAAGGGCATGGCGACCTTCACCGTCGCCAAGGGTGGCCTGATGTACGAAGCGAGCGTCAGCGGCCAGAAGTTCAAGTACAAGGCGCTCAAGACCTGAGGATCGCAGCGCTGTAAATGATCGGGGGAGCCCAAGGGCTCCCCCGATTTACTTACGACATCCGCACCGTCACTTCGCTAGAACCATCGCGAAGTAACCGAACACGGTGATCAGCACGCCCGACACCGCGTAACCCACCGGGAATCCGATCCACGGCACGGTGCTCTTGATCTCGTGCGCGGCTTCGCGGCACGGCCCGGAGTGGCTGCGCGCACCTGCCACGCCGCCCATGAGGATTGCCGGGTTGATCTTGAAGTAGTGCAGGCCGATGGCCCACACGACGATCGGCGGGATGCTGCAGGCGATGAAGCCCACGATGAAGATCTTCAGCGCGATCGCACCCGTGAGCTGCGTGAGGAGCGAGTTGCCCGAGTTGATCCCCACGATGCACACGAAGACGATCAGGCCCATGTCCTCGAGGATGTTGCGCGCGGCATTCGGCGTGTTGCCGAAGAAGCGCAGCCGCGACTGCAGCGAGGACACGATCACGCCGGAGACGAGCAGCCCACCCGCGTTGCCCAGGCCGACCTGCGAACCGAAGGCCGGGAACTGGATGAGGCCGATCAGGAAGCCCAGGATCATGCCGACCGACAGCGTGAGCAGGTCGGTGGCCGTGCTCGGGCGCGCGATGCGGCCGACGAGGTCGCCCACGCGTTGCACCGCGTCCTTCAGGCCCGCGACGAACACCACGTCCATGCGCTCGAGCTTCATCTCGGGTGCGAGCGGGATCGGATTGCCGGCACGTTCGATCTTCGTGATCTGGAGCTGGCCCGCCGCGTCCGTGTTGCGGAACTCCTTCAGCGGCTTGTCGACGAACTCCTTGTTGGTGACGAGGATCTCGGCCTGGTCGAGCGGGATGTCGAGCACCTTGGCGTCATCGACTTCCGGACCGATGAGGCCCATCTTGTCGGTGAGCGCCTTGCGATGGCCCCCCAGCGCGATCGAGTCGCCGACCTTCAGCGTGAGCGACGGATCGGCTCCGAGCAGCTCGCCGCCGCGGCGCACGTTGACGATGCGGTATTCCGGGTTCTCCGCGCGGAAGTCCTTGATCGACTTCCCGTCCCACTTCGCGTTCTCGAGCTTGTAGGCACGCAGGCTGAACTGCTGGTAGCCCGTGAGGCCCGCGTCGTCCACGCTCTTCACGCCGTGCTCTTCCTCGTACTTGCGCGCGGCGGCGGCGGCATCGATGCCCCACCACTTCGGCAGGTACTTGCAGATGAGGATGATGCCGACCGTGCCCCAGATGTAGGTGATGCCGTAGGAGAGCGCGATCATCGCCGACACCTGCTCGGCCGTCGTGCCATCCGCGAGCTTCACCGCGCCTTGCGTCACCGCCTGTTCGGCCGAGCCGATCGCCGCGGACATCGTCTGCGAGCCGGCGAGCATGCCGCCCGCGGCCCCCATCGGGAGCTCGAACAGCTTCGCACCGACGACCACCAGGAAGAGGCCGATGATGCTCGAGACGAACGCGAGGAAGGTGAACTTGAGGCCGTCACCCTTCAGGCTGTTGATGAACGAGGGGCCGACCCGCAGGCCCACGCCGTACATGAACAGGTAATAGAAGAGGCTCTTGGCGAAGTTGTTGAGCTCGAGCTTCACGCCATAGACGGACGCCCACACCGACAGGGCGCAACCCACGACGATCGACGCAGCCACCGCGCCGAGCCCGTAGCCCTTGACCGAGAACTTCCCGATCCAGACCGCGAGCCCGACCGTGACGAACAACAGCATGAACGGATTGGCTGCGAGGAACTTGAAAAGCGATTCCATGCGATGCCTCCTCTAAAGGTTGATGGGCTGCTTACTTGCGAGCCTTCTTGGTCTTGCGCGCTGCCTTCGCGGGTTTGGCCCGCGAAGCGGCTGCCTTCTTCGACTTCATGCCCAGCGCCGCAGGGGCGATGAGCTTGAGGCCCAGGTTCTTGTCGTACCCGTGGATCTCCTTCACGTCGAGCTTGCGCATGAATTCGATCGTGTCGGGCTTGATCACCTGGCCCGGCACCATGATCGGGAAGCCCGGCGGATACGGAATCACGAAGTTCGCCGAGACCAGCGGCGGGCCGGAACGCGCACGCTTGTCCGCCTCCGAGCTGAAGAGCTTCACGTGCTCGCAGCCGTCGTGGTCGTAGGCCATGTAGAACGCTTCGCGCATGTGGCCCTCGAGCGTCGTGCCCTTCGGGTTGTCGCGGAACTTGTCGTGGAAGTAGCTGAAGTTCGGCAGGTCCGGCACGTCCTCCATCAGCGACTTCACGCGCGCGGCAAAAGCCTTGCGCCCGGTGTCGTCGCCGCTCATGAGCTTCTTGTCGATCTTCTGGGCGATCTCGACGAGGACCTTCATCAGGTTGGCGACGTCGCTGCGGGTGTTGTTGATGTTGGTCTGGAAGAGCACCGAGTTGCGCGAAGTCTTGTTGAGCTGGATCTCGTACTCGGAGGCGAGGATGCCCTTGAATTGCGTGCCGTCGAAGCCCGCCGTGCCGCACACGAGTGTCAGGCGCGTGGGGTCGAGGATGAACTCGTCCTCGCGGATGGCCTTGAGCGCGTCGGCCCAGGTGATCCCGTCCTCGATGTAGCTGCGCAATCCCGAGCCGCGGTACGAGGCGGGGATCATCTCTTCCACGTTGAGCATGCGGAAATACTTCGAGACGAGCGGGTGGTTATTGACCTCGCGCCGCAGTTCCAGCGCGAGCTGGATGGAGCGCATCACCAGCTCGTAGCCCTCGAGCTCCATCTGCCGGCGCGCGACGTCGAGCGAGGCGATGATCTGCTGGTTGGGCGAGGTCGAGGCGTGCGTGAACACCGCTTCGTGGAAGTTCTCCACGACCAGGTGGAAGTCCTCGTCGCCCACGCCGACCATCGAACCCTGGCGCAGCGCCGACATCGACTTGTGGGTCGACGTGGTCATGTAGACGCGCAGCTTCGCCTTCTTCGGATCCGGATACAGGCGCGTGTCGAGCACGCGCTTGTCCTTCGGGTTGAGGTCCTTGCCGAGCTTCGCGACCTGCGCCTTGTAGTGTTCGGCGTAAGCGGGATTGGCGAAGTCTTCCTTGAGTGCGGCGCGCGCGCCCATGCCCGTGCGGCCGCGGTAGAAAGGCGACCAGCGCGCGAAGCCGAACCAGGCTTCGTCCCAGAGGAAGATCATGTCGGGCTTGATGGCGAGGCACTCCTCCATCACGCGCTTGGTGTTGTAGACGTGGCCGTCGAACGTGCAGTTGGTGAGAACGACCATCTTCACCTTGTGGAGGCGCCCCGCGGCCTTCAGGTCCATCAGCGCCTTCTTGATCCCGCGCAGCGGCACGCCGCCATACATCGAGTACTCCGTCATCGGGTACGCCTCGACGTAGTACGGTTGCGCGCCGGCGAGGACACAGCCGTAGTGGTGCGACTTGTGGCAGTTGCGGTCGACGATGACGATGTCGCCCGGCTGCAGCAGCGCCTGCTCGACCATCTTGTTCGAGGTCGAAGTGCCGTTGGTGACCCAGAACACTTCGTCGCAGCCGAACGCGCGCGCGCATTTCTCCTGCGCTACCTTGATGTTGCCCGTGGGCTCGAGGAGGCTGTCGAGGCCGCCGGTGGTGGCCGACGATTCCGCGAGGAACAGCGTGGGCCCGTAGAACTCGCCCATGTCGCGGATCCAGTTCGACTTGAAGATCGACTTGCCGCGCGCAACGGGCAGCGCATGGAAGGTGCCCACCGGTTTCTGCGCGTACTTCACGAGGTTGTCGAAGAAGGGCGTCGAGTAGCGGTCCTGCACGCCCTGGAGGATGCACAGGTGGATTTCCAGCGGCTCCTCGACGTCGTAGAAGACGCGCGATATGCAGGCGGCGGCTGGATCGGCGGCGATCACCTCGGCATTGCGGTCGGAGAGCAGGATGATGTCGAGCTCGGGGCGGATCTTCTTCACCGCCTGCGCGAGGCGCAGGCCGTAGTCATGGGGCGCGAGGTCGTCGTTCTTGATGTCGAGCGTGGCCATCAGGAACTGGCGCATCACGGGCGCGTTGTGCGTGGAGGCGAACGGGAAGCCGTCATAGATCAGCACCGTCTGCACGTCGGTGTTGAGCATGACGCCGAGGATCGCGTCCTCGAAGGAGCCCACGACCACGGGTTCGTAGATGAACGCATCGAGGTTGCGGCGCAGCTTGCGCATGTTCTGGATCTGGCCGGGCCACTTCGTGCTGGGCGAGGGCGAAACCACCAGCACTTCGAAGTACGGGCGCGCCTTCGGGTCGCCTGCCGCCGTGGGCATCTGCCGCTCGCCGCCGCCGGAGGATTCGTCCTCGGGTTCCCATTCACCGGAGTCGGAGCGATAGCTGCGCGACATGAGCGCGGAGGAGATGCGCTGCACGAGGCGGGCCGCACCCATGGCGTCGCCGCCCTTGATGCGATCCTTCAGCGCGGCGAGCAAACGATGGCCGGGGAATGCCTGGAAATCCTCGAACGAGACGAGTTCGGAGAGCGCGGTGCTGACGGCTGATCGCGCATTGGCATCGGAGCCGGTGCGGGCCTTCGCGGCCCAGACCTGGGTCGCGCGATGCAGTTCGCGCCAGCGATCCAGGCGCGCTTCGGCGCCTGAGAAGAAATGGTCGATTCTCGTTGCGGGTGCGGGCATGGTCTTCTCCGAAAAACGGGGGAATTGTTGAGCAAAAGTCACGAGGAGCAGTCGCGGGAATGTGCCAAGCGCAGATCAGTTTATACCTTGCAAATGGTGGTCCTCCAACCTGCGTATCCATTGATTCATGTCAAACCGCCACGCGCGCGCCAAGCCCCTAGAATGAGCGAATGATTCGTGCCACCTCCGGTTTCACGTTCGCCGGCTCGCCTGCGGGCGAGGGCGTGCCCGCCGCGCCGCGCGCGGTGGCATGGTGGTTGCTCGCTTGCTGCGCGCTCGTGTTCGCCATGGTCGTCGTCGGCGGCATCACGCGACTGACACATTCCGGACTTTCGATCGTCGAGTGGCAACCGATCCTGGGCGCGCTGCCGCCGCTCGACGACGCGCAGTGGGCCGAGACTTTCGCGAAGTACCGGAAAACACCGGAGTTCCGCCTGAAGAACTTCGACATGACGCTCGCAGGCTTCAAGGAAATTTTCTGGTGGGAGTACATCCACCGAAACCTCGGCCGCGTGATCGGCCTCGCGTTCTTCGCGCCCTTCATGTATTTCCTGCTGCGGCGAAAGCTCGACAAGCCGCTTGCCTGGAAGCTCGCCGGCATCTTCGCGCTCGGTGCGCTCCAGGGTTTCATGGGTTGGTACATGGTCGCGAGCGGGCTCGTGGACGATCCGCGTGTAAGCCAGTTTCGCCTCGCAGCACACCTCACGCTCGCGTTCGTGATCTACGCGGCGATGTTCTGGGTTGCACTCGGGATCCTATTTCCGCAGCGTTATTGGACGCCGGCCGGGCTGCGATCGCATGGCTCCATCCTGGTGGTGCTCGTGTTCGCGATGGTCGTGACCGGCGGCCTCGTGGCCGGCATTCGCGCGGGCTATGCGTACAACACGTTTCCGCTCATGAACGGACACGTGATCCCGCCGGAAATCCTGATGATCGAGCCGTGGTGGAAGAACTTCGGCTACAACATGGCGACGGTGCAGTTCGACCATCGCGTGGTCGCGTGGCTGCTGATCTTCCTCGTGCCGTGGTTGTGGTGGCGTACGCGCCGCGCCGCGGAGCTCGATCCGCGTGCGTACTTCGCCGCGCACCTGTTGCTCGCGATGCTCGCCATCCAGGTGGCGCTCGGGATCAGCACGCTATTGCTGCGCGTGCCGGTGGTGCTGGGTGTGTTGCACCAGGGTGTGGCGGTGCTCGTGCTGACGGCCGCGCTCTGGATGCGGCACGCGTTGCGCTAGGCGCTAGCGCCAGGCGTTGCCCACCTGGATGTAGAACGCGTCGTCCTCGGGGCCGCGCGCGACGTCCATGCCGATGTACAGACCCAGGCGCCGCGCAATCAGGTACCGGAATCCCACGCCCTTCGCGACGGCCGTGCCCGCATCCTTGAAGTTCGTGTCCTTGCCCCACGCGCGTGAAGCGCCGATGAAACCGACGAGCGACCAGCGCGGCGTCACGTTCCAGCGGACTTCGGTTTCGAGCACGCCCGTGTTCTCGTCCTGGTAGCGCGCGGCGGGAATGCCGCGCATGTCGATGAAGGGCAACTGGTAGAAGGGCACGTCACCGCGGGCCGCGCGTCCGTCGATGCGCGCGCCGATCACGAACTTCTTCTCGATCGGGAAGTACGCGAAGATCTTCCCGCGATACGCCTGGTACGTGTGGTCGCTGCCGACGTCGGGCGAATAGAAGGTCGTGTCGAAGGTTCCGGTCCAGCCGCTGTTGGGCGTGAAGATGTTGTCGCGCGAGTCGTGCTCGAACGACAGGCCGACGCCGGAGCTCGTTTCGGCGCGCGAGAACGCGGGAAGCTCGGCCGCCTCGCTCGCGAGGTTGAAGCGATTCTTCAGGTCGAGATAGATCCAGCGCAGGGCGATGAAGTTGCTGCTCTCGCCCAGGCGATAGAGCACCTGCTGCATCGACATGATGCCGTCGAGGTTGTATCCGAGCGCGCGGTCCTTGCCGCCGATGCCGTAGAAGTCGAGGTTCACGTCGACCTTGGCCACGCCGCCCCGGTAACGCCAGCGGTCGTCCGCGAACGAGAACATGCCGCCGCCGCCGTATCCCTTCGTGCCGTTCTCCGTTCCGAAGACCATCCCGCCGAAGATGTCGGGCGGGGTCACGTGGCCCGGCGTGGCGCCTTTGGTGACTTCACGGATCGACTCGCGGATGAAAAGAAGCGCTACGCCACCGCCATAGCCGACGGCGGGCTCGGTGATGATGATCGGGACCGGCAGGAAACCCTTGCGGTCGATGAGCCACTCCGAGCCATCGAAGTAGCCGTCGTCGGGATCGATGAAGATGCTGCGTTTTTCATCGGCCGCAAAGGCCGGCGCGGCGAAACAGGCTGCGGCGAGCGCGACCTTCGGGAGGAGGTGGGGCATGCGTCGATGATAACCGACGCCGTCTTGAAGCTAGGGGAGGCTCAGCCTTCGCGGCGATCGTGCGTGCGTGCAACGACGGGCGCTTCGTTGATCTCGGCGTGCGCCTGCATGCGCGCGTGGGCTTTCTGCGCGTGTGCGGCGATCAGGCAGTTGTCGCGCCCCGCGCCCGAGAGGAGGAAGCACTTCGAGCGGGCGACCTGATAGGCCGCGTCGATGCGGGCCAGGTGAACATTGTTGGCCGCGGAAACCGTGCCGCGGTAACGCACTTCGAGCTCCGCGAGTTGCACCGATTCGCTCGCGCGCGCTTCGGCGAGGCATTCGCCGCGCGCCACGGGCTTCATCGTTTCGCAGGCCGCGAAGTCATCCGCGGTCGTCTTGGCGATCGCATCCCGGAGCGACTGGTAGTCACTGCGTGACATCAGGGAAGGCTCGGACGTGGCCGAGGCGCCGATGCCCAGGCCGGCGGCTCCAAGGAGGCCGGCGGCGGTGATCGCGATGAGGACGGTGCGCTGTTTCATGGGGGCTATCGTGCCGTGCCACCCCGCAACGCTCTATCGGATATTCCGAACGGTTCGTAAGGATTACGCCGAAACCTGTGTGGGAAAAGTCCTACCCCGGAGACTGTCATCCTGAGGAGCGAAGCGACGAAGGACCTGCTTGAGGGTTTTGACAGCAGATCCTTCGCGCGCTCAGGAGGTCCTTCTTTCCGCTTCGCTCCTCAGGATGACAATTTTCTACTGAGTCGCCGTAATCCCGCCATCCAGGTAGAGCACCTGCCCCGTCACGAAGTCCGAGGCCGGCGCGCAGAAGAAGAGCGTTGCTCCGACGATGTCGCGCGGTTGCGCCACGCGCCCCAGCGGGATGCGCGCGAGCAGCGCTTCCCAGCGGCCTGGATCCTTCTTCCAGTTGCCCGCCATCGCGGTCTCCACGACCGTGGGGGCCACGCCGTTCACCTGGATGTTGTTGGCCGCGAGCTCGAGCGCGTGCTGCTTCACCAGCATCACCAGCGCGCCCTTGGTCGAGCAGTACGCCGAATAGCCGTAGCCGCGCATGCCGAGCATGGAACGCACGGAGAGCATTTGCACCTGCTTGCCGCCGCGCTTGCCCTCGACCTGGTACTTCGCCGCCTGCTGCGCGAGGAACATCGCGGACCGGAGGTTCACGCGGTAGATCTCGTCGAACTGCTCCTCGGTGACGTCGGCGATCTTCTGCTCGCGGTTCATGCCGATGCAGTTCACGAGGATGTCGAGCCGGCCCATGTGCTGGGCGGCCTTGTCCGTTGCTTCGCGAATGCTTGCAACCTTGTTCGCGTCCATGGCGACGCCGAAGGCACGCTGGCCCGCCGCCGTGAGTTCCTTCCCGAGCGCATCGGCCTTGCTGCCGTCGCGCCCGGCCACCGTGACAGTGGCCCCGGCCGCCGCCAGCCCGCGCGCCACGGCTTCGCCAATGCCGCCGTAGCCGCCGGGAATGAAGGCCGCCTTGCCCTTGAGGTCGAAGAGGTTATCTGTGTCCATCTGTGTTCATCTGTGGTTCCAGCCTTAGTCCATCTGCAAGCCGCCGTTCACGTCGAGAATCTCGCCCGTGATGAATCCCGCGAGAGGTGACGCGAGGAAGCGCACCGCATGCGCGAATTCCTCGGGCTCGCAGAACCGGCCGACCGGTATTTGCGTGAGGAGCTGCCTGCGCTGCTGCTCGTTGAGCCCCTCCGTGATCATCGGAGTCTTCACGTAGGCGGGCGAAATGCCGTTCACCGTCACGCCGTGGGCCGCGGCCTCGCGCGCGAGGGAGAAGGTGAGCGAGGTGAGCGCACCCTTCGAAGTCGAGTACGCCGTGCCGGCCGTGAGCCCGCCGGTCTTCGCGGCGAGCGAGCAGACATTGATGATGCGGCCCCACTGGCGCGCCTTCATCCCGGGCAGGACCGCACGCGACCAAAAGAATGCCCCATCGAGGTTCACGCCCATCACGCGCTTCCACTCGTCGTCGAGCGTGCCTTCGGACTTGTTGTTGGAGAGGATTCCGGCGTTGTTCACCAGGATGTCGACGGGACCCAGCTCAGCCGCGATCTTCTGGTGCGCCTGGCGCACCGCCATCGAATCCGAGATGTCGCACGACACCGCGAGCGTCGTGCCACGCAGGAAGCGGCCCACGTTGTCGAGCCGCAGCATGTCCACGTCGACGAGCGCGACCTTCGCGCCGTCCTCGAGGAGGAACTTCGCCGCGGCCAGGCCCATCGTGCCTGCCGCACCGGTTACTACGGCTACTTTGTCTTTGAGGACCATGGCTGGAGATACTACTGTCTTCGTGAGTAGCGCGGTCGCGCGCCCACTGTCATCCTGAGGGCCGCAGGCCCGAAGGACCTGCTTGAGTGTTTTGACTGCAAAAAACAGATCCTTCGTACGCTCAGGAGGTCCTTCTCGCCGCTGCGCTCCTCAGGATGACAAAGTGCGGATTGCTCAGTTATCGAGCGCCGACTTCCGCCCGAACAATCCCCGGGCCCGGAACGTCACGACGAGAATGAAGAGCAGGTACATCGAAAGGAGCGACCACTCGGAGGCATACGCGCCGGTGAGACCCACCACGAGTCCCACCATGAGGCCCGCGACCACCGCGCCCCAGAAACTGCCGACGCCTCCGAGCACGATAATCAGGAACGCCGGAACCACGGCATCCACCCCGACGTGCGGTCGGATTCCCCAGATGGGCGCCATCACGATGCCCGCGATCGCCGCGAGCGCGGTGCCGAGCGCGAAGACGCCCAGGCGCAGCCTTGAAAGGTTATAGCCGAGCGCGCGCACCATCTCGCTGTCATGCGCGCCGGCCTTGATGATCGCGCCGTAGCGCGTCTTCTCGATGAAGAGCCAGAGCATCACGATGAGTCCGCTCGCAAGCGCGCAAGCGAAGAACCGGTACTTCGCGTAGATCAGGTCGCCTATGAGCACCGCGCCCGAGATCGCCTCGGGAAGCTTGAGCTGCTGCTCGCGCGAACCCCAGACCACGCGGATCAGCTCCTCGATCACGAGCGCCGCGCCGAACGTGAGCAGGAGCCCGTAGAGCGGATCCTTGCCGTAGGTGCGCCGCATGCAAAGCTCGATCAGCATCCCGAAGAGCCCGACCAGGAAAGGTGCGAGGGCGAGCACCAGCGCGTAGCGGATGCCGATCGGGATGCCGTCGAAGAAGCCCATCAGGAACAGGGCGACGTACGCACCCAGCGCAAAGAGCGACCCGTGCGCGAGGTTGATGACCTCCATCACGCCCACGATGAGCATGAAGCCCAGCGCGATGAGCGCGAACAGCAGCCCCAACGACAGCCCGTTGAGGACGTGAGGGAGGAAGTTGGCCAGCAAGGACTACACCTCGTACGTCGGCGTCGCCTCGTAGCTCTCCAGCTTGCACGCACCGGCGGCGTCCTTGTCCTGGACGTCCTTCGGGTCGGCCTGCGTGAGGATCGTGAAGATGTCGTCCTTCTCCGCGGGCTTGCTGTTGTACGTCGCCATGTAGATCGTCTGCTGCACCTGGTGGGTCACGGGATCGATCCACGCATCGTGGTGCTGCATGCGGTCGAGCGCACTCATCTTGCGGCCCTCGAGCTTCTTGATGACCGCGATGTTGTTCGTGGTGCCCGCTTCCTCGACGCAGCGCAGCAGCTCGCGCGTGGCCATGTAGCCGTTGTGATAGACGTTGCCCGGATTGCGAATCGCCATGCCCGGGTACTGCTTCTGGTACGCGGCGACGAATTCCTTCACGCCGGGCAGGTCGAGGCGGTAGTACCACGTGGTGCCGAACACGCCGAAGATCGACTCCGGGCCCAGGCCGTACACGTCGGGCCAGTCCTGCTGGTTGTTGACCCACGCCGCGGACTGGTTGAGCTTCAGCTGCACGACCTGCTGGCGCAGGGCCTTGATGTCGTCGCCGCCGACCGCGGTCGCCACGACGTTGGGCTTCAGCTGCTGCACCTTGAGGAGATACGAGGAGAAGTCGCGCGTGTTCTGCGGGACCATCAGCTCCTCGATGATCTTGCCGCCGTTGGCCTCGACGATCTGGCGCATCGACTTCGCGGTGTTGTGGCCCCACACGTAGTCGTTGGTGAGCATCACCCAGTTCTTGCCGTTCACGGCGATCGCGTTCTTCACGATCGCGTGGGCGAAGTTCGTGCCGTTGCCGTCCCACACGAACTTCGTGCGGTGGCAATCCTTGCCGGCTTCGGTGGGCGAGCTGGAGTTGGTGTTGAGGAAGATGCAGCCGTACTTCTGCGCGACCTGGCTGATCGCGTTGGCGACACCCGAATGCAGCGCGCCGATGAGGAACGCGGCTTCGTTGCGCGTGATCAGGCGCTCGGCAACGCGCGAGCCGGTGGCGGGCGTCGTTTCCGTGTCCATGTGCAGCGCTTCGATGCGCCGCCCGAGGACACCGCCCTTGTCGTTGAACTCCTTGATGGCCATCATCGCGCCCAGGCGTTCCTCGACGCCGCTCGCGCCGTACTGGCCGCTCGCGTCCATCGTGAGGCCGATCACCAGCGGTTTCTTCTGCGCGGTTTGCGCCCACGCGTGATTCACCGCCCACGGGCCGAAGAACGAGGTGGCCGAACCGGCGGCGATGGCTTGCATGAGGCTGCGGCGTTTCTGCGATGCGACTTTGTTGTCGTCATTCATGGTTTTCTCCTCCTAATTTGAAGCAACTAAAGCGTTCGTCCGCAGATAAACGCAGATAAACGCGGATGGGGTGAGAGTGGTTGAGACTTCTCCATTTGAATCAGCGTCGCGGTTTCAGCTACCAATGTCTTCTTGCTCTTATCTGCGTTTATCCGCGTTTATCTGCGGATGATTTGTTGTTTGGTTAGTTGTTCCTGCGCCTCGATCATCGAGGCCATGAGCTTGTCGCCGAGCCCGAGGGCCACGGCCTGTTCATACGATTGGTGAACCGCCTCGCCCACGAACGAGGGCACGGGCAGCGATTCGGCGAGGTGCGTGTAGTAGCGCATGTCCTTCGCGGCGTTCCGGATCGCGAACTTCATCCGCGTGAGGTCGCCCGCGACCGCACCACCCGCGACCATCTGGAAGATCGGCGAGTTGAGCGCGCCCATCGACACCACCTCGAAGAGCTTGTCCAACTTCACGCCGGCCTTGTTGGCCACCGAGAAGGCTTCGGCGATGCTCGCGACGATCGTCATCGCCATGAAGTTGTTCACGAGCTTCAACGTGTGACCCGCACCCGCGGGCCCGACGTGGAAAATGTTTTCGCAGAAGGCCGCCATCACCGGCTTCACCTTCGCGAAGAGCGCGTCGTCGGCGCCGACCATCGTGTTGAGGCGGCCTTCCTCGGCTTCCTTGGGCGTGCGGGCGAGCGGGGCATCGGCGAGATCCGCGCCCTTGGCCAGCAGTGCTTCGCGCACCTTGGCGGTGGAGCCGGGCTCGGCGGTCGAGGTCTCGATGACGATGAGGCCCTTGTGCGCGCCTTCGAGCAGGCCGCCCTTGCCGAGGATCACTTCCTCGACCTGCGGCGAGCCCGTCACGCACACGATCACGAAATCGGAGTCCGCGGCGAGCTTGGCGTACGAATCGACTTCCTTCGCGCCGGCCGCGATGAGGTCCTCGAGCCGCGAGCGGTCGCGATTGACCTTGAACGTCACGGGGAAGCCCTTGGCGAGCAGGTTCTTCACCATGCCGTGGCCCATCATGCCGATGCCGACGAATCCGATGCGGGGGTTGCTCATGCGCTCTCCTTGAGTCCTTGTTGTGCGGCTTCCCACAGCGCGATCACTTCGCGGTAGCGGGCAGAAATGGAGGTGACGACCTGCGCGTTGCTCGCGCGCCCGGCGAACCAGTCGGCGGCGGCATCGGCAAAGATGGAACGGCCCACGGCGAAGCCGCGGACCCAGGGGCTGCGCGCCGCGACCGCGAAACTTTCGCGAAGCGCATCGGCGCCGGCTTCCATGCCGAGCACGAGCACGCCGCGGCACAGCGGATCGTGGCGCTCGATGGAAGCGCCGATCGCGTCCCACGCCGCGCCGTCGGCGCTGGGCGGGAGCTTCCACCAATCGGGACGGATCCCGGCGGAGTAGATCGCGTCGAGCGCGCGCGCGACGACGAAGTCGGCGGTTCCCTCGCGCGCGGGGGGAATGATTTCGAGCAGCAGCTCGTGGCCGGTGAGCGCGCAGGCTTCCGCGAGGTCGCGCATGCGGCCGAGCTGCGTCCCCGAGGCTTCGGGCGGATCGTCCGGATGGAAGAACGCGAGGCACTTCACGACGTGCGACGCGGGCCACGTGCGCAGTGCGAGCCCCAGGTTCGCGCCCGGCTCGAACTCGACCGGATTGGAGCCGGGGACTTCCACGGGGCGCGCGACCCAGGCCGGCGTGCCTTCGAAGCGCGGCAGGATCGAAGCGCCATAGCGGTCGTCGAGGAGCACGCCGTAACCCGCGCGGCCGCGGCTCACGGATTCGAACGCCTGGGCGACCAGCGACTTGAATTGCACGATGCGGGTGTTGTCCGCACCGTGGGCGCGTGCGACCGATTCGAGCTGCGAGCGGTGATCGAAGGCGAGCACATAGAGAAGCTCATGCTTGCCGCTGCGACGCGTGGTGGCGCGATGCACGTGCTCGAGGTCGCGGTCTTCGCGAAGGCGCGGCGTGGTCACGCCCTTCAAGAGGAAATGGGCAAGCTCGGCGGACGTTGCCATCGCCGGCGCGCAGCCATGGCGCGAGACCACGATGGCGCCGCACGCGTTGGCGTACGTGCAGCAGCGTTCGATCGGCTCGCCGCGCAGCCACCCGCTGAGGAAGCCCGCCATGAACGCGTCGCCCGCGCCGAGGACGTTGAAGACTTCCACCGCGAAACCCGGACCGGCGCGGCCTTCGTCGAGGCTCGCGGGAATGGGACCGTCGAAGGCGACGCAGCCCATCGGCCCGCGCTTGACGACGATGAGCGCCTTGGACGCGTTGCGGATGTGTGCGAGTGCGGTGAGCGTATCGCCCGAGCCGCCGGCCACGCGAATCTCTTCCTCGGTGCCGACGATGAGCGCGCAATCGGCCAGCATCGCCTGCATGTGCCCGGTCACGTGGTCGGAGGCGACGTAGCGCGCATCGCCCTCGGCGGGCTTCGCGAGGCCCCAGAGCACGGGACGGTAGTCGATGTCGAGGATCACGCGCGTGCCTGCCGCGCGTGCCGCCGCGACGGCCTTCACGCAAGCCGCGCGCGGGCCCTCCTGCGAGAGGTGCGTGCCCGAGATGAGCAGGGCGCCGCAGGAGGCGATGAATGCGGGATCGATGTGGGACGCGTCGAGCGCCATGTCCGCGCAACGATCGCGATAGAAGACGTGCGGGAAGGTGTCCTGGTCGCGCAGCGCGAGGAAAACCAGCGCGGTGAGGCGCTCGGGATCCGTGGAGACCTGGGAGACATCCACGCCTTCGCGCACGAGCGTCTCGCGCACGAAGCCGCCGTTGGGTTCGTTGCCGACGCGCGAGATCATCGCCGCGCGCAGGCCCAGCCGCGACGCGCCGACGGCGGTGTTCGCGGGCGAGCCGCCGAGATACTTCGCGAACGTCGCGACGTTCTCCAGCCGCACGCCGACCTGCTCGCCATAGAGATCGACGGCCGCGCGGCCGAGGCAGGCGACGTCGAAGAGGCGGTCAGTGCTTGCCACGGGTGATCTCATGGCCGACGCTCACCACGAGCGCCTGCGCGAGGCAAAGCGGTTCGACGAGCGAACGGAAGGGCCGCTCGCTGTGGTCGCCAAGGTCGAAGGCGATGGTGGCGCTGCGATTGAGCGGGGAGACGGCGCTGTCCGTGATGACGATCACCGGCACGCCGCGGCGCTTGCAGTCGGCGGCGAGCTCGATCACGTCGGGCGAATAGTTGCGGAAGCTCACGGCGACCAGTACGTCGTCGTCGCGGAAGCCGCGCGCCTGCTCGCGCACCATGCCGCCGACGCCATCCATCAGCGTCACGGGAAGGTCGAGCTGGGCGAGCGCATAAGAAAGGTAGCAGGCGACCGGAAAGGCGCGCCGCTGGGCGAGCAGGTGAATGCGCCCGGCCTTGGCAAGGAGCTTCACCGCGGCGGAGAGGCGCTCGGCATCCACGTGCTCTTCGAGATTCGACAGGTTGGCGATCGAATCGGCCACGAAGTCGCGCAGCACGGCCTTGGGCCTGGACTCGGCGGCCTTGCCGCGGCGCATGCGCGCGATGCGCTCCTTATAACTGCCGCTGCGCTCGACCAGCCGCTCGCGGAAGACGCGCTGCATGTCCGAGTAACCGTCGTAGCCAAGGGCCTGGGCGAAGCGCACCATGGCCGAAGGCTGCACCTCGATCTTGGCGGCGGCCGCGGCGACCGTATCCAGCGCGACATCGTGGGGCCGCTCGAGCGCGAAGCGCGCGATGGCCTGCAGCTGGCGCGAGAGGCCAGGGAAGCGCCGGCCGATCTCGGCCTGCAGCTCGTCGTAGGTGCCAGCGGGCGTGGGCATGGGCAAGATTAGAACAAATGTTCTTGCCCATTGCAATCTTAGAACGTATATTTCCCCGCGTGAATCCGTCCCTGGCCCGCACCCCGCTCGTCACGCCCGCGCACCTCGTCGCGTTCGCGATCCTCGCGAGCGCCCCGCTCTGGGTGAACAAGGTCGGGCTCTACCCGTATCTCGCGGTCGAGATCATGGTGTGGATGATCTTCGCGCTGGGCTACAACCTCCTGCTCGGGCAGGCGGGGCTCCCCTCGTTCGGGCATGGCGCGTTCTTCGGCGTGGGCGCCTATGCCTTCGGGCTCGCGCAGCTCAAGCTGGGCGCCGGCCTCTGGGGCGCCTTCGGAATCGCGATTCTCGCCGCGGCGCTCGCGGGAGCGCTCGTCGCAGCCTTCATCTCGCATCGGCGCGGCATCTACTACGCGCTACTCACGATCGCCTTCGGCCAGGTGTTCTGGTTCATCTCGATCAAGTGGCACAGCGTCACCGGCGGGGAGGACGGGCTGCTCAACATCAAGCGGCCGCCGCTCGACCTGGGCTTCGCGCAATTCTCGCTCGCCTCGAACGAGGCGCTTCTTTACTTCACGCTCGGCGCGTTCGTCTTCGTCACGCTCTTCCTTTATCGCCTGATCCATTCGCCGTACGGCCGCGTGCTGCTCGCGGTGAAGCAGAACGAGACGCGCGCGGCCTTCGTGGGCCACAACACCTGGCTCTACAAATGGAGCGCCTTCACGATCTCGTGCGCGATCGCGGGCATCGCGGGTGCCATCTTCGCGATGGCGCAGCAGTCGGCCTATCCCAACGTGATGAGCCTGCACAACTCCGGCTACGTCGTGATGATGGTGCTGATCGGCGGCGGCCTCGTGAGCTTCTGGGGGCCGGTGATCGGCGCGGCGTTCTTCATCCTCGCACGCGACCTGCTGGGCGCGTACACCGAGACGTGGCTCCTCTGGTACGGCCTGCTCTTCATGGCGATGGTGCTGTTCAAGCCGGAGGGTATCTCGGGCATGTGGCAAAGCTGGAGAGGCACCGCGAAATGACGGCGCTCTTCTCCGCCCAGGGCCTCGCCAAGCGCTTCGGCGATCGCGTCGTGCTGCAGGACGTGAGCTTCGACGTGGAGGAGGGCGAGATCCACGGAATCATGGGACCGAACGGCGCGGGCAAGACGACGTGCTTTCACGTCCTCACCGGTCACCATCGCCCGGACGCCGGGCGCGTCACGTTCGCGGGGCAGGACATCACGGGGCGCAAGCCGCGCGAGATCTCGCGGCTGGGCATCGCGCGTTCCTTCCAGGTGATGAACCTGTTCGACGACTACACCGCGCTCGAGAACGCGATGATCGCGACGCCCGAGCTGCGTGCCCGCGCGTTCAATGCCATCAAGGATGCCGCGGTGCTGCGCGAAGCGACCGACCGCGCCGCGCAAACGCTCGCGGCGGTGGGACTCGCCGGCAAGGAATCGACGCGCGCGAAGAGTCTCTCGTACGGGGATCGCCGCGCGCTGGAGATCGGCGTCGCACTGGCCTCGAACCCGCGCCTCCTGTTTCTCGACGAACCGACATCCGGCCTCGGAGCGGAGGGTGTCGAACGCCTCACGCAACTCGTCGCGAGCCTCAAGGGCAAGGTCACGATGGTGCTGATCGAGCACGACATGCGTTTCCTTTTCGGATTGGCCGATCGCATCGCGGTCGTGCACTGGGGGCAGGTGATCGCGCGCGGCACGCCCGCGGAGCTGAAGGGCAATCCCTGGGTGCAGCGCTCGAACCTCGGGGCGCTCGCATGAGCGCGCTCCTCGACGTCGCCGGCATCGATACCTTTTATGGCGAGACGCAGGCGCTCTTCGGCGTGTCGCTCGCGGTGGCTGCCGGCGAAGTCGTGGCACTCCTGGGTGCGAACGGCGCGGGCAAGACCACGACGCTGCGTTCCATCCTCGGTCTCACGCGTCCCAAGCGCGGCACCGTGAGCTTCGACGGCCGCGACGTCACGCGAGACGCCACCCACGAGATCGCGCGCTCAGGCGTGGGCTGGGTGCCCGACGACCGGCGCATCTTTCCCACGCTGACGGTCGCACGCAACCTCGCGATCGCCGAGAAGGCCACGCGCTTTCGCCGCTGGTCGCTCAAGGAATGCTTCGAGGTGTTCTCGGCGGTCGAGCACCTGATGAATCGCGAGTGCGAGAACCTCTCGGGCGGCGAGATGCAGATGGTGGCCATCTCGCGCGTGCTCCTTGGCGCCCCGGGCCTCGTGCTCCTCGACGAACCGAGCCAGGGCCTGGCACCGAAGGTCGTGCAGGACGTGATGCGCGTGATCCGCCGATTGAGGGACGAAGGTGTCGGCGTGCTGGTCGTCGAGCAGAACGTGCAGACCGCGCTCGAAGTCGCTGACCGCGCCTACGTGCTCGACCGCGGCGTGCTCGTTCACGCCGGCCCCGCAGCCGAGCTGCGTGACGATGCCGGCCTTCGCCGGCGCCTTCTCGGAGCCTGACGATGCTGCGCGTCGACAATCTCTCCAAGGTCTACACCCGCGGCCGGTGGGACAAGACACCGACCTTCACGCTGGAGGCCGACTTCGCCATCGACAAGCCTTGCATCGTCGGCGTGATGGGTCCGAACGGCTCGGGCAAGACCACGCTCTTCGAGTTGATCACCGGCAACAACCAGCCGACCTCGGGCCGCGTGACCGTCGCGGGCCAGGACATCCACCAGGTCCGCTACAGCGAGCGTGCGCAGCTCGCGATGCATTACCACCAGAGCTACCAGGTGCGCTCGTTCCGCCGCACGCGCCCCGAATTCACGATGGAGCGCGCGAGCTCGCAGCGGCCGATGATCCATCTCTTCGACGAGCCGCAATTCAATCCGCAGGACGGCTACATCGGCTTCATGCTCGATTTCTTCCGGCGGCTCAAGGGCGAGGGGCGCATCGTGTTCGTGTGCCTGCATCCGAACGAGCCCTACCACCTCGAGCTGCTCAACGAAGTGTGCGAGCGATTCGTCTTCGTGAACAAGGGACGGCTCGCGCAGGGCGAATCGCTCTCCGCGCTGGCCGCCCACGACGCCTTCAGGACCTACCTGGGCAAGCTCGCCGTCTGACGCCCGCAGATATTCCCGGTGCTGGGCGTGAGTATTACCGCTCCAGGTACTGTTCGCGTGCGATGTCCGGGTGCTAGTCTGGGTGCACTTCGAGACTCAAAAATGAGCCTATACATGCGCACACTTACTAGCCTGGTCCTGGCGCTTTGCCTCGCGTACATGAGCGAGTCTGCAGCGCAAATTTCCCACGTTACGGTCAGCAAGGTCATCGAGCACATACAGACCTCGGCGACCAACGTCATCGTCGATCCGACACCGCCAGGGCCCAACTACGGCGGGCCTTATGGTTTCCACGCCCAGGTCATCGGCCAGAACATCGCCGGAATTACCGTTCCCACGTTCAACGGGCCCGTCAACTTCGGCGCGGTGGGCTCCTGGTACAACATGGGGAAGCTCGTCTACGTGGCCGACGAAGGGATCTGGCGCGCCGGCACCAACGGAAACGACTGGGGATCGCCCAACCAGGCCGACCTCAACTCGAAGTTTCCCAATGGCACCTACACGATGACCGTCAACGGGACGACGGTTCCGTTGCCGTTGACGGGAGACGCGTATCCCAATGCCCCGGTGCTCACGCTCTCGAGTCCCGGAGGCGCCTGGTCCAACGGCAAGTACGTGTTCGATCCCAGCCAGCCGCTCACCATCACGACCAGCGGATTCAACGCGTACTCATCGAACATCAATGGCGTCATGGTGATGGGCGGCGACCACATCAACCTGATCGTCCAGGGCCGCGATGCAACGCCCTCGCCGAACTTCCTCACGAAGACCGTGCCGGCCGGTACCTACACCGCGGGCCAGGAATACGAAGTCGGTGCCGGATTCCAGGCCATCGTCGGCCTGAACACGAACGCGCTGCCGGGCATCTACAGCTCGGCGCGCTATGAGGTCTACACGAACGTCGCGATCAAGGCGGAGTCTTCGGCAGCCCCGGTCTTCCCGATGGCGGTCACGAGCACGATCAACGCGACCACGGCCAACGCGACGGCGACGTTCCAGCCGCGTCCCCAGGACGCCGGCACCACGCGGAGCATCTATGTCTTCGCACTCGCCCCGGCGCCGCGCGTGCTCGGTGTCACCGCGACCACACTGAAAATCGGCGAGACGAAACGCACGGACGGATTGAAGACCGATGCGGTGCCCTGCGTGCTCGCGCAGCTCAACCAGGCAGGACAGCTCGTCGCCGCTACGGCTTCGTCGCTGGCCGCCTTGAGCACCGGCGTGATCACCGCGGCGGGGCAGACGGTGCAGGTGCTCAACAACGTGAGCACGCCCAACGTCGCCGGCGCCACGGTTTACCTCGGCTACGGCCAGACCTCGACGGGCATGATCAACGACGGCATCAACCGCAGCGTGGTCACGGTGCCCGGCACGGTCGAGTGCCGCCCCGAGGGTCCGCAAACCGGCTGGTGGTGGAACACCGTCGAAGGTGGACGCGGCTATTCGATCGAAAAGCAGGGCCGCAACATCTTCATGGCCGCGTACTTCTACGACGCCACGGGTCGCGCGACGTGGCAGGTGGCTTCGGGGCCGACGTCGTTCGACGGCGCGTACTTCACCGCGCCGCTCTATTCGTGCACGGGTGGGGTCACGCTCGCGGGCGCGTATCGCCCCAACAGCTGCGCCACCGCCGGCAACGTGACGCTCTCCTTCAACAACGCGAGCCGCGGCGCGATGATCTGGCCCGGTGGCACGGTCGGCATCGAGCGCTTCAACATCGTCGACAACGGGCTGAACGTCGCCCCGCTCGCGAACCAGCCCGAGAACGGCTGGTGGTGGAGCACGGCGGAGAACGGCCGCGGGTACTTCATCGAATGGCAGGGCGGCACCGCGGACATCGCGGGCTACATGTACGACGACGTGGGCAATCCGATCTGGTACATCACCGTGATCGCTACGCCCAACCCGCTCGCCATGAATGGTGCCTGGTGGCAATTCGCCAATGGCATGACCCAGGCGGGTCCCTATCGCGCGGCGACGCGCACCAACGACAACGTGGGTGCGGCGACGATCTCGTTCCAGAGTGCCACCACTGCCACGATGACGCTGCCGGGCGGGCGGCAGATCGCGCTCACGCGCTTCCGTTTCTAGGGTCGCCGTCGAATATTCGGCATTTCGGGCGTGAATGCGTGAGGTCAGGCGTGGGAACCACGCCTGTTGAGGCCAGTCACGCCGACCTGCGACAATGGGTCCTCCCATGCGCACTCCCATCCTCTTCCTAGCGCTCGCACTGAGCGCCATGCCCGCCTTTGGCGCGACGCCCGCCGTGCGCGCCGGCGCCTTCCACAGCCTGGCGCTCGATGCCGGGGGAACCGTGCGCGCATGGGGTGACGATTCATCCGGGCAGCTCGGCCAGGGCCGCACGCTGCTCACCGCCTCCGCCGTGACGGTCAGTGGAATCACCGGTGTCGCGAAGATTTCCGCGGGCGCGAACCACGTCCTCGCGTTGATGAACGACGGCACCGTGCGTTCCTGGGGCCGCAACAGCCAGGGACAGCTCGGCGACGGCACGAACACCAATCGCTCGACGCCCGCGCCGGTTTCGGGTCTCACGGGCGTGATCGCGATCGCCGCGGCCACGAATCATTCCATCGCGCTGAAATCCGATGGCACCGTATGGGCCTGGGGCGTGAACTGGCAGGGCCAACTGGGCAGCGACGCGATCCAGGCCGACGTGCCCGTGCGCGTGAACGGCATCAGTGACGTGGCGAAGATTTCATCGACAGGCGATCACGTGCTGGTCCTCAAGAACGACGGGACCGTGTGGACGTGGGGGCGCAACGATCTCGGGCAACTGGGCACCGGGACCCCGAGCGACGCTCGCGCGACACCCGCGGCCGTGCCCGGACTCACCGGCATCGTCGACATCAGCGCCGGCACGCAGCACAGCATGGCCGTCACGGCCGCGGGCGCGGTGCTCACGTGGGGCTACAACTACGGCGGCCAGCTCGGCCACAACGAGTCTTCGCAATTCCGCGCGGTGCCGACCGTCGTTCCCGGCATCACCGACGCGGCCGCGGCATCCGGTGGCATCTATCACTCGTTGGTTCGCGCGCGCGACGGCACCGTGTGGGCATGGGGCATGGGTTACTCGGGCGAGCTCGGCGATGGCCGCTTCACGCCTTCGATCACGCCGGTCAAGGTCAGTGGCCTCGCGAACGTCACCGACATTTCCGCCGCCGCGTTCTTCTCGCTTGCGCGCACGAGCGACGGCGCGCTGTGGGCGTGGGGCAGCAATGCCAGCGGCCAGATCGGCGACGGCACGTCCGAGAATCGCGGCACGCCGGTGCGAGTGATCAGCATTCCCGCGATCGTCGCGATGTCGGCGGGCGGGGGCCACGGCTTCGCGGTCCCTGCGGACGGCACGGTGCGCGCGTGGGGCGCCAACGATTTCGGCGAGCTGGGCGACGGCGCCAAGCCGCTGCGCACGACGCCCGCGCTCGTTCCCGGCGCAACCGGCATCGAAAAGATCGCGGCGGGCGGATTGCACACGCTGGCCGTGAAGGCGGATGGCACCGTCATCGCCTGGGGCAGCAATTCGCAGGCGCAGCTCGGCGACGGCACGCAGAACTCGCGTTCCACGGCGGGCGCGGTGCGCGTGCTCACGGGTGTGCGCGACGTTGCCGCCGGCTTCTTCAACTCGTTCGCGCTCAAGACCGACGGCACCGTTTGGTCCTGGGGCTATGCGTGGCAAGGCCTGCTGGGCCACGGCGACGAGGAGCAGCAGAACGAACCCAAACGAATCGCCGCACTCTCGGGCATCAGCGCGCTCGCCGCGGGCGACTCGCACACGCTCGTGCTCGAGTCCAACGGCGGCGTGCAGTCGTGGGGCGCCAACGATTCGGGACAACTGGGCAGCGGCAACACCGCGAATCGCTCGTCGCCCGGATTCGTGAACGGACTGACCAGCGTGACCCGGATCGCCGCGGGCGGCGCGCACTCGCTCGCGTTGCGCACCGACGGCACCGTGTGGGCGTGGGGCAGCAACTACTCGGGCCAGCTCGGAGATGGCACCAACACCGACCGGCTGGTGCCGGTGCAAGTCCCGGGACTGACGGGCGTCGTTTCCATCGCGGCGGGCAGCTCTTCGTCGTTCGCGATTCGCCAGGACGGCACCGTGTGGGCGTGGGGCGCGAACTACACCGGGCAGCTCGGCGACGGCGAAGGCTTCGAGCAAGTGCGTCCGGTGCAAGTCACCGGCGTGCGTGGCGTGGCCGAAGTCACCGGCGGCAGTGTCCACGGCCTGGCGCGCACGACCGACGGCGCCGTGTACGCATGGGGTTTCAGTCCGGATGGACGCGTCGGCGACGGCACGGTCGCCACGCGGCTCTCGCCGGTGGTCGTCCTGCGCGAAGGCGGCGCGGGTTCGATCGAAGCGAACAACTGGTTCCTCGATCTCGACCCGGCGGTGGCCACGAGCATTCCGGGCGATAAGGTTCCGGTGTTCCTGCTGGTGACGTCGCGCGGGGGTGCCACGCTCGATGCGAACGTTCGCGCGCGCGCCTCCGACGTCGGCACCAACGCGAGCTACTTCGTTTTCGTCGTTGCGCCGCAAGCATCGGTGCTCGGTGCCACGAGCTCGATGAAAGTCGTGGGCTACGCGAAGCGCCGCGACGGCAAGGCGGATCCCGTGCCGTGCGTGCTCGCGCAATTGAATTCGAACGGCCAGTTGCAGCAGGTCAGTGCCTCGAGCCTCGCGGCCCTGCTCTCGGGGACGCTCACCGCGCAGGGCCAGACGGTCGCGGTGCTCAACAGTGCCAGCACGGCGCAACTGACGGGCTCGACGGTCTACGTCGGCTACGGCACGAACGCCGCCGCGATGCTCAACAGCGGCACGAACCGCAGCGTGGTCTCGGTTCCGGGCAGCGTCGAGTGCAAGCCGCAGCCGCCGCAAACGGGCTGGTGGTGGAACACGGCGGAGGGCGGCCGGGGCTACTCGATCGAGCAGCAGGGCAACAACCTCTTCATGGCGGCGTACTTCTACGAAGCCGACGGCCGCGCGACGTGGCTGGTTGCCTCCGGTCCTTCGTCGATCGATGGTTCGCTCTTCACCGCGCCCCTGTATCGCTGCACCGGCGGCGTGACGCTCGCGGGCGCGTACAAGACCAACAACTGCACGGCCAACGGTTCGGTGACGCTCGGGTTCACGAGCGCCTCGACGGGAACGATGGTCTGGCCGGGTGGCAACGTCGCGATCGAGCGCTTCGACATCGTGCCCGGGGGCCTCGCCGCCGCGCCGCAGGCCGGCGTTCCGGAGAGCGGCTGGTGGTGGAGTGCGGCCGAGAACGGCCGCGGCTTCTTCATCGAATGGCAGAACGGGTCGGCCAACATCGCGGGCTACATGTACGACGATGCCGGCAATCCCATCTGGTACATCACGGTCGCGCCGACGCCGACCGCGCTCGCGCTCAACAGCACCTGGTGGCAGTACGCCAACGGACAGACGCAGGGCGGCCCGTACAAGGCGCCGACGCAGGTGAACGGCAACGTCGGGCCGACGACCATCCAGTTCCACGATACGACGACCGCCACGATGACGATGCCCGGCGGCCGGCAGGTGCCGCTCACGCGCTTCCGTTTCTGAGCCTGCGCGTGAGAACGGTTTGCAGGAAGAGTCCGGATTCCAGAAAGGACCGAGTCATGCGCGCGCACACATCCTGGTCATCACGCTTCACCTCCCTGGCGGCCATGCTCGTGCTGGGCGTGGCGGCGCTCGTGCAATCGGCGGAGGCGGCGAGCATCAAGGGGAAGATCGGCGCCAAGTTCAACGACGGCTCCGGCTTCGACGCCGAGTTCGACTGCAGCTTCGCCAGTGGCGTGAGCGGCGCATGCACGGGCAACCTGCGGATCACCGAGCATCCCGAGGGGTGCTCGAATTCGATCACGCTCAACGGCACGATGGCCCTCATCGGGCTCGACCTCTCGCAGCCCGGCCCGATCTCGGGCCAGTTCCAGCATACCGAGCCCGATTTCAACCTCATCCACAACCCCAACGGAACCTGTGGGGCGACCTGGAATCCCTCCAATAGCTGGAGCGAGCCCTTCACGGGCACGTGGAACGGAACGACGGCGTCGATCAGCTTCACCGCGCCGGAGTCCCACGAGGGCGTGAACTACACGATCACGGGCGGCTTCACGCTCGAGGCGGACCCGCCGTTTCCGATGACGGTGACCAGCCAGATCGACGCGGTGAGCGCGACCGCGCAGGCCGCGATCCAGTTCCGGCCGCAGGACGTCGGAACCTCCTCGAACGTGTACGTCTTCGCCCTCGCGCCGGCCACGCGCGTGCAAGGGGTCACGGCGACCACGTTGAAGGTCGGTACCGCCAAGCGCGCCGACGGATTCAAGACCGACGCGGTGCCCTGCGTGCTCGCGCAACTCAACCAGGCGGGGCAGCTGACGGCGGCGTCGGCTTCATCGCTCATCGCGTACAGCAGCGGCGTTCTCTCGGCGTCCGGCCAGTCGGTCGCGATCCTGAACAACGTCGCCACACCCGGCGTCTCAGGCGCGACGATGTTCGTCGGCTACGGAACGAGCTCGGGCGGCATGATCAACGACGGCATCAACCGCGCCGCGGTCACGGTCCCCGGCGCGGTCGAATGCCGACCCGAAGCGCCGCAGACCGGATGGTGGTGGAACACGGCCGAGGGCGGGCGCGGCTACTCGATCGAGCGCCAGGGCCGGAACATCTTCATGGCGGCGTATTTCTACGACGCATCGGGCCGCGCGACCTGGCAGGTTGCGTCGGGTCCGACGACGCTCGAGGGCGCGCTGTTCACCGCGCCGCTCTACACCTGTTCGGGTGGCGTGACGCTCGCCGGCGCGTATCGCGCGAACAGTTGCGCCACGGCGGGCAACGTCACGCTCGCGTTCAACACAGCGAGCACCGGCACGATGATCTGGCCGGGCGGAACCGTGGGCATCGAGCGCTTCAACATCGTGGCCAACGGCCTCACGACCGCACCGCTGGCGAACCAGCCGGAGAACGGCTGGTGGTGGAGTGCGGCGGAGAACGGCCGCGGCTTCTTCATCGAGTGGCAGGGCGGTACCGCCGATATCGCGGGCTACATGTACGACGATGCGGGCAATCCCATCTGGTACATCACCGTGATCAGTACCCCGAACCCGCTCGCCATGAACGGCGCGTGGTGGCAATTCGCCAACGGCATGACGCAATCGGGGCCGTATCGCGCGGCGACGCGCACGAACGACAACGTGGGTGCCGCGACGATCCAGTTCACGAGCGCGACCGCCGCGACGATGACGCTTCCCGGCGGGCGGCAGATCCCGCTCACGCGCTTCCGCTTCTAGGACAATGGCCCTCATGAAGACAACCCGTCCCGCGCGCATGCTTCGCCTCCTCGCCGCCATCGCCCTGGCGGCGATGCCGTTCCACGGAGCCGCCCAGCCGAAGGCGGCGGCGCCGGCCGCGGCCGAGATCGCGAGCCTCGATGGCAAGGGCGAGTTCCGCGAGGTCTCGCAGCTCGCGTGGAAGCCCGCGGCGGTGAAGCAGTCGCTGTTCGCGACCAACTACGTGCGCACCGGCGACGGCAGCCGCATGGGCATCCTCTTCCCCGATCGCACGCAGTTGCGGCTCGCGCCCAACAGCACGCTGCAGATCAAGGAGACGGCGGGCACGAAGGACGCCGCGACCACGATCAACCTCAACTCGGGCCGCAGCTGGGTGCAGTCGAAGACCGCTCCCAAGGGCCTGATCATGGAAACGCCCTCGGCGCTCGCGGCGATCCGCGGCACCGATTGGGAAATGGCGGTCGATGCGGAAGGCCGCGCAACGCTTTCCGTGTTCAGCGGTGAAGTGGAGTTCTACAACGAGCATGGCCGCGTGCTGGTCGCGCGCAACGAACAGGCGCTCGCCGAGAAGGGCAAGGCGCCGGTCAAGCTGCTGCTCAATACATCGCGCAAGCGCATCCAGTGGGTGTCGTCGATCACGGTCGATCCGAATCGCTACACCGGACCGGGTTCGCCGCTGCTGGTGAAGGCCGACGAGCACCTCTTCAATGGCGATACCGCTTCGGCCCGCAAGGTGCTCGAAGACGGCGCGCGGCAGTATCCCGACGACGCGCGCTTTCCGGCGGCGTTGTCGCGGCTCGCTTCGTTCGAAGACGAACCGGAGCGCGCGATCGCCATTGCCCGCGAGGCCGTGGCGAAGGGGCCCAACAGCGTCGAAGCGCTGCTGGCACTCGGTGACGCGGAGCGACTCGAAGGCCAGGCGCGCGCTGCAGGGAGCGCGTATGCGCGTGCGATCGAAGTGGCGGCCAATGACGCGCGCGGCTACCAGGGCGCGGGCATCATCGAAGGCGAACGCGAGAACGTCGGTCGCGCGCGCGTGCTCTTCGAGAAGGCGCTCGCACTCGATCCGTCGAGCCCGTCGCACCTGGCGGAGCTCGGCACGCTCGAATCCTTTGCCGGCAACTTCGCGCGCGCGAAGGAGCTGCTGCAGAAAGCCGTCGCGGAGAAGCCCGATCACTACGTCGCCTGGACGGGCCTGGGCGTTCTCGGCCTCAAGACCGGCGACATCCCGGCCGCGCATGAAGCGCTGCTGAAGGCCACGCTCGTCGAGCCGCGCTACGCCCGCGCGCACCTGTACATCGCGGCCACGTGGTACGCGCAGGAGCGCGTCGATGCCGCGCTCGAAGCGCTGCGCCGTGCCGCCGAGCTCGATCCGCGCGATCCGATGCCGTACCTGCTCGCGAGCATCATCCATGTCGACCGCATCGAATACGCGCTCGCCGCCGAGCAGGCGAGGGAAGCGCTGGTGCGCATGCCCAACCTCAAGTCGGCGAACCAGATCGCCGACAACCAGAAGGGCATCGCGAACGTCGGCACCGCGCTCGCCTCGCTCGGCCTCGAGTCGTGGTCGCGCAGCCTCGCGCAGGATTCGTACATGCCGTTCTGGGGCGGGAGCCATCTCTTTCTCGCCGATCGCTATCCGGGCGAGTTCAACAAGCGCTCCGAGCTGATCCAGGGCTTCGTCACCGACCCGCTCGTGTTCGGCGCCTCGAACCGCTTCCAGACCCTGTTCGCCGCGCCCGGCCATCACGCGACGGCCTCGATTCGCTACGGCCACAGCGACGACTTCAGCGTGATCGAACCGGTGATCACGTTGAACGGCTACATCGCCTCGCCGCGGCCGATGTCGTACTTCATCGAAGGCATCGAGACGCGCGTCGATTCGGGCAACGCGATCTTCGATGGCTCCGCGCGCACGATCACGGCGGCCTTCGGCTTCCGCCCGACGCACGAGCTCTCCGCGTTCCTGTACTTCAATCGCCTGTCCGCGGACGTGGACCTCGGGAGCATCTCGAACTTCGGCACCGCCGGCGTCACGCGCGAGAACCAGACGATCGTCGGCGACATCTCGCGGCTCGATGCGGGACTGCGCTACGCACCCACCGCCGATACGAGCTGGTGGCTCAAGGCCGGCGGCAGCCGCGAGGATTCGAAGCTCGACACCGTGCTGTCGCTCGAGCTCTTCAACGTCGCGACCCTCAAGCAGGACCAGCACTTCCAGCAGGAGCCGACGACCAGCGACGTGGCACTGCGCACGACGACCGTGGCGTGGAAGGGCTGGGAGCTCACCGCCGGTGCGGAAACCTCGCGCAAGAAAGATCCACGGCATCTCGTGCGCGACGAAGGCCTGCACCTGCCGGCCAATCCCGTGAACCAGGAAGCGCTCGACCAGGAAGACCGCGACCGCACCGACATCGTCTACGCGCACGCGCGCTGGAAGGGCGAGCGCGCGACGGCCGAGGTGGGTCTCGCATGGCGCGAGCACACGAAGGACCGCGACATCCTCGCCACACTCCCGGGCGGCATCATCACCGCGACCGAGAACTACAACCGCCGCGGATGGGATCCGGCGCTGGGCGGCACGTATCGCACCGGCGAAGCGTCGCTGCTTCGCGCCGCCTGCCGCCAGTGGCTGCGGCCGATCGGTCTCGACACGCTGATGCCCATCGCGATCGCCGGCATTCCGCTCGACGACCAGCTCGTGCTCGGCGGCGGCGAGTTGAAGCAGTGCAACGCCGCGTGGCAGTGGAACGTGCGGCGCGACCTCTTCGTCGTTGCCGACGTGGGCGAGAGCCGCGTGGAGAACCTCGTCTCGCCGCTCGACGGCCCGCTCAACACGAGCGGCGACACCACGAACCTCGACCGCCTGCGCAATCGCGTGATCACGCCGCCCGCCACGCCCGATCGTCTCGAGCAAATCCCGATCTACAGCGAAGGCCGTGTGCGCAAGGCGCACGTCGGCCTCGAATCGATCGTGTCGCCGGCGTTCGCGGTGCGCGCCCACTACACCTTCAGCGATTCGAAGAACACGAACTCGCTGCCGTTGTTCTCGGGCAAGGAGATCCCCTACGTCCCGCGCCACTACGTGAACCTCGGTTTCACCTGGACCATCGCGCCGCGCGTGTTCGTGACCACGATCGCGTCGAACCGGAGCAAGCGCTACGCCGATGAAGCGAACCTCGTCGTGCTGCCCCACGGGTGGGACGCGCAGGTGACGCTGTTCACCGAGAGCGCGGACAAGCGCTGGGCGCTCGAGGTGTTTGGTGGCAATCTCTTCCGCAAGGAGGATTCCGACGTGTTCAGCGCCGTCGTGAGCTACCGGTTTTGACGGCCAGGCGCCCCTCGGGGCTCCTCGCGCGCTACGTCGCCGCGGTCGGGCTCATGGTCTTCGCACTCTTCGCACTCCTCGCGCATACCGACTACTGGCAGCGCCTCGAGTTCAAGGGCTTCGACGTGCTCTCGGTGGAAACCGCGCCGATGGCTTCGAAGTTCCCGGTCACCCTGGTCGGCATCGACGAAAACTCGTTCGCGGAGATCGGCCGGCAGTGGCCCTGGCCGCGGGGGCTGCACGCGAAGCTGCTCGACCAGCTCGCCAGGGGCGGGGCGATGGTCGTGGTCTTCGACGTGCTCCTCTCCGAAGCATCGGTCGAGGCCGAAGACCAGGCGCTCGCGGCCGCGATCGCACGCCATGGCGGGGTCGTGCTCGTGTCCGACAAGGTCTACCAGGAGACGGCGTATGCGAAGCTGTGGTCGCGCGTCGATCCGCTGGAAGCGTTTCGCAAGGCCGGTGCGGCGAACGGGCTCGCGACCGTGCAGCCGGAGTCCGGGGACCAGGTCGTGCGCCGCCTGCCCGATGGCGACGACGTCCTCTGGCGCGAGGTCATCCGCAAGGTGAACAAGCTGCAGCCGGGGATGCTCGCCGAGCCCAATCCCCCGCCGGGTTCGTACATTCGCTATGCCGGCCCATACCGGACGTTCCCCTACGTTTCGTACTACCAGGCGCTCGAGGCCGACAAGATGCTGCCGGCCAACGCGTTTGCCGACCAGATCGTGATCGTCGGGCGCGACCTGAAGGCGTCGATCGACGCGGGTTTCACGCAGGCCGATATGTTCGCGACACCTTTCGCCGAGCGAACGGGACTGCTCACGCCGGGCGTCGAGCTCCACGCGAATATCCTCGAGACGGTTCTGCGCAACGATCCGATCAAGCCCGCGCCGGCGTGGGCCCCGACTGCATTGCTGGCGCTCGTCGTTGTGTTGTGCGCCGTGCTGATGGCGCGGTGGCGGCCGCTGCTGAGCCTCGCGATCGCGCTGGGTCTCATCGGGCTGGTCGCTGCGCTCGCGTGGGTGCTTTTCGCGAAGCAGCTCACCTGGCTGCCGGTACTCGGTTCGATGGCGGCCATCACCACGATGTATGTCGCGCTCGGTGGCCTCGGATTCTTCACCGAGCAGCATCGCAAGAACGAAGTGCGGCGCGCGTTCTCGCTCTATGTGTCGCCCGACGTGGTCGACCAGATGCTCGCCAATCCCGAGAAGCTGAAGCTCGGCGGCGAGCGGCGCGAGGTCACCGTGCTGTTCACCGACCTCAAGGGCTTCACGACGCTTTCGGAAGCGCTCGGCGCGGTGCAGGTGACCGAGCTCATCACCGAGCATTTCACCCGCGCCTCGGCGATCGCCAAGCGCAACGGCGGCACGGTGACGCAGTTCATCGGCGATGCGGTGATGGCGATCTGGAATGCACCGCTCGACGTGGCCAACCACGCCGCGCGCGCGGGGCAGGCGGCGCGCGAGATGCAGGCCGACATCGCGGCGATGCGCGCGGATCTCGTCGCACGCGGGTTGCCGGAGATCCACATGCGCATCGGTCTCAACACCTGCGTCGCCGTGGTCGGCAACCTGGGTGCGGCAGACCGCTTCAACTACACGGCGCTGGGCGACGGCGTGAATCTTTCCTCGCGCCTCGAGGGTGTCAACAAGCTCTTCGGCACCGGCATCCTGATGAGCGGCGAGACCGCCCGCGCGCAGGAGCCCGGCGCACCCTTGCGGCAGGTGGGCCGCGTGGTCGTGAAGGGCAAGAGCGAACCCGTGGACATCTTCACGTTCGACGACGACGCGAAGATCCGCGAGCTCACCGATGCCGCGTTCCTCCTGTATCGCGCGCGCGACTGGGACGGCGCCGAAGCGCAATGGCGCGCGATCCTCGCGTTGCGCGAGGGCGACGGCGTGGCGCGCCACTACCTCGACATGATTGCCGCCTTTCGAACCGATCCCCCAGCCGATGGCTGGGACTCCTCCGAATCCCTCGATAAGATGTAGCCATGAACCGCACCCTCGTACTCTCGCTTCTCTTTGTGGCCTTCGGCGCGTTCGGCCAGGCAACCCCCGCAGCGCAGCTCGGCTTCGGTGGCTTCCATTCGTGCGCCGTCAATTCGCAAGGCAACCTCAAGTGCTGGGGCGACAACGCCTACGGACAGCTCGGCGATGGTTCGTCTGCCCAAAGGCGCAGCACGCCGCGCGATGTGCCGGGGCTCGCGACCGGTGTCGCCGCGGTGGCGATGGGCTACCAGCACAGCTGCGCGCTCACCACCGCGGGCGCGGTGCGCTGCTGGGGCGACAACGCCTCGGGGCAGCTTGGCGACGGCACCACCACGCAACGCACGACGCCGGTGAATGTCTCCGGACTCTCGAGCGGTGTCGTTGCGATTGCCGCCGGCGGTTATCACACGTGCGCGATCACCGCGCTCGGTGGCCTGCGTTGCTGGGGCGGCAATACCCACGGCCAGCTCGGCATGGGCGACAGCTCGTTCTCGACCACCCCGCAGCGCCTGACACCCGTCGACGTCACGACTTTCGGAACCGGCACGCGAGCGGTCTCGCTCGGCGGGCATCACACCTGCGCGATCAAGACCGACAGCACGGTGTGGTGCTGGGGCGAGAACTGGGCGCGGCAGCTGGGCACGCCGACCGTCACGCCGCCGACGGACGTTCCCCGCAATGTCGGCATCACCGCGACGCAACTCTCGATGGGCTGGGAGCACAGCTGCGCGCGAACACCGGCGGGCGGGTTGAAGTGCTGGGGGCTCAACGATCGCGGCCAGCTCGGCAATGGACCGGTGGGTGACGCGAAGACCGGACCCGTCGACGTTCTCGGACTTACATCCGGAGTCGCGATGGTCGCGTCGGGCGCATATCACACATGCGCCGCGCTCTCGGCGGGTGCGGCGGCGTGCTGGGGCAGCAACATCTTCGGGCCGCGCGGCATGCTGGGCGACGGCAATCTCGTCGACCGCGCCGTGGCGCGCGTGGTGCCGGGCCTTGGCTCGCGCGTCGCGAGCGTGGCCGCGGGCTGGGGCAACTCCGGCGCGATCGCCGTCGATGGCACCGCGATCGCGTGGGGCCGCAACGGCGATGGCGGCGTGGGAGACGGCACGTTCGTCGAGCGGCTCTTCGCGCGGCTCGTCACCGATTCCGATGGCGTGGGCTTCCTCGATCTCACGCCCGAAAACGCGCAGCTCGTTCCCGACAATCTGAAACCGGTGTTCCCGGTGAATACGTCCGCTTCTGTATCGGGTGCCGCGGTCACGGCGTCCGCGCAGATTCGCTTCCGCGCCCAGGACGTCGGCCGCACCGCGAATCTCTACGTCTTCGCGTGGGCACCGCGCGGCCGCGTGATCAAGTCGTCAGGTCCTGTCCTCAAGGACGATCCGCCGTGCGTGATGGCGCAGCTCAATTCCTCGGGCCAGCTCGTGGAGACGAGTGCTTCGGCGATGCAGGCGTATACGAATGCCGTGCTCTCCGCGTCAGGCGCGACCGTGAACATGCTCAACGCCGTGTCGGCCGCCGCTGTGACGGGCACCACGGTCTTCGTGGGCTACGGCTCGACCGGAACGGAGATGGCGGCCAACGGCACCAGCCGCAGCGCGTACAACGGGCCGGGCACGACCGAGTGCGGGCCAGTGCCGCCGCAGACCGGCTGGTGGTGGAATCCGGCGGAACCGGGCCGCGGCTATTCGCTCGAGATGTCGGGCGACCGTCTCTGGGGCGCGTCGTATCTCTACGACACCAGCGGACGCTCGTCGTGGTTCGTGTTCGGCGGCCCGACGCAGTTCGAAGGCGCGGTCTACCAGGGTCCGCTGATCGCGGCCTCCGGCGGCCAGACGCTCACCGGCGCGTACAAGCCGATCACCTCGTCGTCACCTGGCGCGATCACGCTCGCGTTCTCCAGCGCGACGCGCGGCGTCATCACGTGGCCCAGCGGCACGACGACGCCCATCGAGCGCTTCAACATCGTGCCCGGCGGCCTCACGTCGCCGTCGCAGGCCGACGTGCCCGAATCCGGTTGGTGGTGGAATGCCGCCGAGTCCGGCCGCGGCTTCTTCATCGAGTGGCAGAACGGCTCGGCCACGATGGCGGGCTACATGTACAACGAGGCCGGGCAACCGATCTGGTACATCACCGTATCGGCCACGCCCGATCCATTGCGCTACAGCGGAACATGGCTCGAGTTCACGAATGCGGCGGTGACCAATCCGAACGTCGGCCCGGCGACCATCCAGTTCACGAGTCCCACGACCGCGACCATGACGCTCCCCGGCGGGCGGACGATTCCGCTGACTCGCTACGCGTTCTGAGGAAAAAAGGGGTCAGGTTAGTTTTCCAATCTGTCCCCTTTTCCTGTGCGGAAAAGGGGACAGATTGGAAAACTAACCTGACCCCTTTTTTTCAGTAGGTGCAGTCGAAGCTCGCCGTGCGGTGCTCGAAGGCCGACTCGGTCTTCACCAGCGCGCCGCAGATGTAGGTGACCTCGAGGCTCTTCCTCGCACCCGGCGCCGGATCGCCGCAGATGCTGTTCTCCACTTGCACGGAAGCGCTGCGCTTGCCGTTCACGCGCTTCCCGAGCCAATGGGCGGCGTTGCAGTTCTTCGAGCTCGTCCCGTAGTAGGCGCTGGTGATCGTGATCGGGCCGGTCGCCTTGATGGGTGCGGGCGCGGCGACCGCGCCGCGCTTGTCGGCCTCCAGGGATCCCTCCCGAAACCCGTCCTTGAATCCGCGCCGATAGCCTTCGTTGTAATCGTCGCTTCGCTTCGGATCTCCCTGCGCGAACGCATTGAACGCGAGGAGGAAGAGGGCAAACGCGGGAACGGTTGTCTTCATTTGTTTTCTTTCAGTGGCCTGGACGCCAGGGTTTCAGGAGCTCGCTCACGCCATCCCAGACGATCTGCACGCCGATGCACAACAGGATGAACGCCATGAGCTGGAGGAAGACCGCCGTTCCGGTATCGCCGAGCAATCGCATGAGGCGCGGCGCATAGCGGTTGGCGAGGTAGATCGCGAGCGCGACGCCCGCGAGGCCGAGGACCAGGCCGATGCCCGCCCAGATCGCGGCGACGTCGTGGCGCGGGAGCGTCGTGCCGATCGTGATCGCGGTCGCGATCGAGCCCGGACCGACGATGAGCGGGAAGGCGAGGGGATAGAACGCATGCCCCCGGATTTTTTCGGGGGAAACCCTGCGCGGAGCGGGCTTCTGCGCGTCGTCGCTGCCTTCGTCCGCGGTGAGCATGCGCCACGCGGTGGCGGCCACGAGCAGCCCGCCGCCCACGCGCACGACCGAGAGCGAGATCCCGAAGTATGCGAGCACGTAGACGCCGACGAACGCGGAAGCGACCAGCAGGAAGAAACAATTCATCGCGACGCTGCGGGCCATCGCCACGCGCAGCGGTTCTTCGAGCCCGCTCGTGAAGCGCATGAACACGGGTGCGGCGCCGGGAGGATTGGTGATCGGCAGCAGCGCGCCGATCGCGAGCAACGCCGTCTTGAGGACCAGGGCGAAGTCGAACTCCATGGCTACGGGCTGCGCAGGTGCCAGGCCTTGAGTCGCGTGAACGTTTCGATGCCGTACGTGGAAAGCGTGAGGCCCACGCCGGAGTGACCGACGCCCGACCACGGAAGGCGCGGGCTCACGCGGTCGCAACAGTTCCAGTAGACCGAGCCCGCGTGCACGCCCGCGAGGATGCGCTCGGCGCGCTTGCGGTCGGTCGTGTACACGCCGGCGGTGAGGCCGTAGTCGGTGTCGTTCATCAGGCGCTGGGCTTCGGCGTCGTCCTTCACGCTCATGAGGCCGATCACCGGACCGAAGGACTCTTCGCGCATCACCGCCATCTTGTGGTTCACGTCGACGAGCACGGTGGGTTCGAAGCGGCTTCCTTTGCCGCGCTTGCCGCCGGTGAGCACCTTCGCGCCCTTCTTCTTCGCGTCGGCGACCTGCGCTTCGAGCACCTTCACCTGCGGCGCGCGCGTGAGCGGGCCAATGTACGTGGCGTCGTCGAGCGGATCGCCCGCGCGATAGGTCTTCACCTCGTCGACGAAGGCCTTCACGAATTGCGGGAAGATGGAATCGCGCACGTAGATGCGCTCGACCGAGCAGCAGCTCTGGCCGGTGTTGTAGAACGCGCCATCGGCGATGCCCGCCGCGGCCTTGGCGATGTCCACGTCCTCGCAGACGTAGACCGGATCCTTGCCGCCGAGCTCGAGCTGGAGCTTCAGCATGCGGCCGCGCACGGACTGCGCGATCTTCTTGCCCGTGGCATACGAGCCGGTGAAGAACACGCCATCGACGGGTTGCTTGAGCAGCGCCGCGCCGACATCGCCCGCGCCGATCAACGGCACGAAGACATCCTTCGGGATGCCGCTCTCATGCAGGAGGCGCGCGATCTCCAGGCCCGTCATCGCGGCGTACTCGGAAGGCTTGTAGAGGATGGCGTTGCCCGCGAGCAGCGCGGGAACGAACACGTTGCCGCCGACGAACCACGGATAGTTCCACGCGGAGATGTTGGCGATGACGCCCAGCGGCTCGTGGGAAATGACCTCTTCCATTCCGGCGGCCTTCGAGACCTTCTCGGGCTTGAGGGTCTTCGCGGTTTCAGCGAGGAAGAAATCGATGCGCGGCAGGAAGCCCTTGAGCTCATTGCGCGCCTGCGTGATGGGCTTGCCCGTCTCGGAGGTGAGCACCTTCGCGAGTGGGTCCACTTGTTCCAGCACGCGCTCGCGAAACTCCGCGATCGCGGCGAGGCGTTTCTTCAGCGGGACCCTCGCCCACTTCGCTTGCGCGGCGCGTGCGGCTTCGTACTTCGCCTTGACGCTCTTCGCATCGTCGGCTTCGAGGGACGCGATGGGCTTGCCCGTGGCCGGGCTCGTGACCTTCAGGCGGGCCATGGGTCAGGCCGCCCGGGCGAGGACGGGCGATGCCTTGCCGGTCTTCTTGCGGTTCGTGCAGGCGTCGAGGAAGGCCTTGAGCAGCGGCTTGCCGTCCATGAGCGCGACATCGCCCGGGTCCATGAACTCCGGGTGCCATTGCACGCCGACCACGAAGCTGTGGCCTTCCCAGCGCACGGCCTCGACGACGTCATCGGGATCGCTCTTGGCTTCGACGACCAAGCCTTCGCCCAGCGTCTTCACGGCCTGGTGGTGGATGGTGTTGATGCGCGTCCTGGAGACTTGCGGATAGAGGCCCGAGAGCCAGGTATCGGGCAGCACGCACATGTCGTGGAAGTTGTGCTCGTACTTGGTGTCGTGACGGTGATGACCGGAATCGGGCAATTGAGTCGCGAGGTCCTGGTAGAGCGTGCCGCCGAGGGCCACGTTGATGAGCTGGCAACCGCGGCAGATGCCGAACACGGGTTTGCCCTGGCGCACGAATTCGTGGAAGAGCTCGATCTCGTACTGGTCGCGGATGCGGTCGCCCGACCACGCCGGATTCATCGGCGTCTCGCGATAGGTTTCGGGCGCGATGTCCGCGCCGCCCTGCAGGACGAGGCCGTCGAGCTGGTTCACGTAATCCTTCACCGTGACGCCGTTGGGAAGGTGCGGGGAGGCGAGGCTCATCTCCGGGACCATGAACGCGAGGACGCCGCCGGACATGACCCAGTTGGCCGCCGACTGCTCCATGTACTGCACCGTCTTGGTGGGCAGGAATTGGCGGGTGGGGTCCGGGTAGAGGAGCCGGGCCGAGATGCCGATTTTCAAGGGGTCCATAAGCTCAATCTTATCGCCAACCGTGCAACAATGCTCCCGTATGAAGCATCTCAGCGCGCTCGACGCGTTGTTCCTGCAACTGGAAACGCCGGCGACGCCCATGCACGTCGGCAGCCTGATGCTCCTCGAAAAACGCCCGTTCAAGGCGTTCCGCGATCACATCGCCGCCCGGCTGGATCTCGCGCCGATCTTCACGCACAAGCTGGGCTTCATGCCGTTGGACCTCGCCAACCCCGTGTGGTTGCGCGCCGGGCGCGTGGACCTCGAGCGGCACATCCGTCGCCTGGTGCTGCCCAAGCCCGGGACACGTGCGCAACTCGACGCTGCCGTCGCCCGGTTGCATGAAGGCCTGCTCGATCGCGACTATCCGCTCTGGGAGTTCACGGTGATCGAAGGCTTGAAGACCGGCGAGGTCGGGATCTACGCGAAGCTCCATCACGCCGCGCTCGACGGGCAGGGTGGCATCGCCGTCGCCCAGGCGCTGCTCGATACGCAAGCGCGCCCGCCAAAGCGCACGGGCGCCGGGGCGGAACCCGCGAAAACGTACCTGCCGCCGTCGACCGCGAAAATGCTCGGTGCCGCGTTGCGGAACACAGTCGCGCAGTACGGGCGGATCGTGAAGGCGTTGCCCGAAACCCTGAAGGCCATGGGCCGCGCGGGCGCCGTGGCGGTCACCGCGCCGAAGGTGAAGGGCGCGAGCGCGCCGCGCACGCCGCTCAACGGCGAGATCGGCGCCGGACGCGCGTTCGTTTCCGCAAACGTGCCGCTCGCCGAAGCGAAGGAGATCGCGCGTCGCTTCGACGTGAAGCTCAATGACGTCGTGCTCGCCACCTGTGCGGGCGCGCTTCGCGAGACCTTTCCCGCGAAGCAGCCGATGGTCGGCGCGGTGCCCGCGAGCTTGCGCGCGCCCGGCGACACCACGAGGGCGAACGAGGTCACGATGATGCTCGTGGGGCTCGCGACGAATATCTCCAATCCGGCCAAGCGTCTCGCCGCGATCCACGCCGCCGCCGGCCGCGCGAAGAAGCTGACGGGAAGCGCCCGGGGCGCGATTCCCATGGACCTGCCGTCGCTGGGCGTGCCCTGGCTGATGGCGCTTGCGAGTGGTCTGCACCGGAAGGTGGTTGCCACCGGGCGCGGCCCCGTCATCGCGAACGTCGTGATCTCGAACGTGCCGGGACCGCAGATGCCGCTCTACATGGCCGGCGCGCGGGCCACGGCCTATTACCCCGTGTCAATTGTCACGCACGGGCTGGGCCTCAACATCACGATCATCAGCTACGATGGTTCACTGGGCTACGGCCTGGTGGCCTGCAAAGACACGATGCCGGGCCTGAGGGCGTTCGCGAAACGCCTGCAGGACTCGCACACGGAATTGCTCAAGCTCGCTCGAAGGAAATGAAGAAACGAAAGACCGGCGAAATGCCCGCAGCACAGCAATTGCAACCGCCCAGCCCGCTGCTGCTCGCCCTCGAAGGGCGCGCACCCTGGGAGCTCGGCGCTTCCCTCGCGTCGTGGCCCTTCCTGCGCAACGCGCCTGCGGGCGACGGCCATTCGCTGATGGTGTTCCCGGGCCTCGCCGCCCCTGACCTCAGCACGCTTCCGCTGCGCGCCTTCCTGCGCTCGCTCGGTTACGACGCGCGCGGCTGGGACCTCAAGTTCAACTTCGGCCCGCGCGCCGGCGTGCTCGAGCAAAGCCTCGAGCGCGTAGAGAAGATGCGCAAGGAGAGCGGCCGCAAGGTGAGCCTCGTGGGCTGGAGCCTCGGCGGCATCTACGCGCGCGAGATCGCGAAGCTCATGCCCGAAGCCGTGCGTTGCGTGATCACGCTGGGCACGCCCTTCACCGGTTCACCCAAGGCCACGAACGCGTGGCGCATCTACGAGCTCGCGAGCGGCCACAAGCTCGACGACCCGAAGCTCCTCGCGAAAGTGCGCGAAGCCCCGCCGGTGCCGACGACCTCGGTGTACAGCCGCACCGATGGCGTCGTCGCGTGGCAGTGCAGCGTGAATGAACCGGCCAAGCACGTGGAGAACATCGAAGTCACGGCGAGCCACGTCGGCATGGGTGTCAACCCGGTGGCGTGGTACGCGGTCGCCGATCGACTCGCGCAGGCCCAGGGGCGGTGGAAGCCTTTCCATCGCAACGGCTGGCGCCAGTGGGTCTATCCGGACCCGGAACGCATTGGCGACGATTAGCGCCAACGGCCTGGCGCTCGAGTACGAGTCGCTGGGCAACCCGTCTCACCCACCGGTCGTGCTGGTGATGGGCCTCGCGATGCAGCTCATCTACTGGCCCGATGCCTTCTGCCGCATGCTGGTCGAGCGCGGCTTCCACGTCGTGCGCTTCGACAACCGCGATGCCGGCCTCTCGACGATGCTCGATCACCTTGGCACGCCCAACATCACGCTCGAAGCGATGAAGTACGCGATGCACCTGCCGATGAAGGCGCCGTACTACATCGACGACATGGCGAAGGACACGGTAGCGCTGATGGATGCGCTGGGCCTCGGCCGCGCGCACGTCGTCGGCGTCTCGATGGGCGGGATGATCGCGCAGAACGTGGCTGCGCTTTTCCCTGATCGTGTCGCAAGCCTCACGTCGATCATGTCGACCACCGGGCGGCGAAGCCTGCCGTCACCTACGTGGCGCGCGCGCCGTGCGCTGCTGCGTCCGCCCGCGAAGGCCGGCGATTTCGAGGGCGCCGTGCGCGGCCTCATGTTTCGCCTCCGCACGATCGGCAGCCGCACCTATCCCACGCCGGAAGCGGACCTGCGCGACATCTGCGAGCGGCACGTTCGGCGTTCGTATCATCCGAATGGCGTGACGCGGCAGTTGATCGCCATCGCGGCGAGCGGCGATCGCTCGCGCGTCGTCGCGAAGATCAAGGCGCCCACGCTCGTGGTCCACGGCACCGAGGATCCGCTCATCCCGCCGCTGCATGGTGTCGAGACCGCGCGCGTCGTCACCGCAGGCGGCGGAAACGCGACGCTGAACCTCGTGAAGGGGATGGGTCACGACATGCCGGCGCCGCTGTTGGCCGGCATCGCCGGCCAGGTCGCCAGCCACTTCTCAAATTAATGGGGTCAGACTCGACTTAATTTAATTCTGGGGATAACTGGGATCAGGCTCCAGTTATCCCCAGAATTAAATTAAGTCGAGTCTGACCCCATTAATTTCTGGATGCCGCCGAGGCGAAGAGGTTAAGCCCCAGGCGCTCCGAGAGGAAACGCGTTGCGAGTTGCCCGCGCACGCTGTTGCCTGCCGCGTCCAGCGGTGGCGACCAGACGGCCACCGCGCCCTTGCCGGGCGACACCGTGACGATGCCGCCGCTCACACCGCTTTTTCCCGGAAGACCGACGTCGTAGAGCCAGGAACCCGAGCGTTCGTAAAGACCCGCGGTGGCCATCACCGCGAGCACGCGCCTGCAGGTGTCGGGCGAGATCACCTGCTCGCCGGTGACGGGTTGCACGCCGCCGCCCGCGAGCGTGGCCCCCATGATGGCGAGGTCGCGTGCGGTCACGAGCAGCGAGCACTGGCGCGTGTAGACGTCGACCGCCTCGTCGGGGTCGCTGAACAGGCGGCTGTAACCGCGCAGCAGATGGGCGATGCCGACGTTGCGCAAGTTGGTGGCGGCCTCGGACGCGTACACATCGTCGTCCATTGCGAGCGCGCGCCCGGCGAAGCGGCTGAGTCCGGCACGCAGGCGGTCCCAGCGCTCCTCTACGGTCGCACCCGGAACGAGGCTCGTCGTTGCGATCGCACCCGAGTTCACGAGGGGATTGGTCGCGCGGTCGGCGTCGAGCTCCAACGCCATCACGGAATTGAAGGGCATGCCCGTGGCATCCACGCCCAGGCGCTCGGCGGCTTCCGCGGCGCCCAGCGCCTCGCACACCAGCGCGAAGACGAAGGGCTTGGAGACGCTCTGGATCGAGAACGGCACGTCCGCGTCACCGACGGCGAAACTCTCGCCGCCAGTGCCGGCCGCGCAGATGCCAAAGGCGTCGGGATCGGCTTTCGCCAGCGCCGGGATGTAGTCCGCTACGTGGCCGGTGCGTTCGTCGCGGAAACGCGCGTAGGCCGTTTCCACAATGGCGCGGACCTGGTCGCCGGAAGGGAGCGTGCCGGTGGAAACAAAGACCGGCTCGTCGTCGGCTGCATAGGATGCGTTTTCAGAGCTCAGGATTGCTCCTCGAATCGAGGACGACCATCTGCACGAACTGCAGCTTGGCCACGGCGGGCTTGCACATGACGAAGGGATAGAAATCCGGCTGCCCCATGCTGCGGGCCATCTCGTTCAACACCATGACGATCTCCAGCCAGCCATTGAGGAGCTCGAGGAAGCGCGTCGCGTTGGGATCATCGGGCGCGTAGAGCGCATCCGGTCCGAAGGGCTCGATGTGGCCTTCGAGGTTATGCGGATCGAGCGAGAAGCCCATGGCGGTGGCAAGGGTGTCGACCACGTGCATGTAGTGGGCCCACGTCTCGGCCCAGTCCTCCCACGGGTGCATGGTCGCGTAGGAGCTGATGTACGAGTGCGCCCAGTCCGCCGGCGGTCCCTGCTCGTAGTTGCGCTTGAGTGCGTCGGCGTAGCTCGCGCGCTCGTCGCCGAACAAATTGCGGAAGGGCTCCAGCCACCGGGTATTCCAGACCAGCCGGTCCCAGTAGTAATGGCCGACCTCGTGGCGGAAGTGGCCGAGCAGCGTGCGGTACGGTTCGCGCATCGCGTGGCGGATCTGCTCGCGCTTGGCATCGTCCGCTTCTTCCACGTTGATCGTGATCAGGCCGTCCGCATGGCCGGTCATCACCTGCGGTCCCTTGGGAGGGGAGCGCAGGAAATCGAACATCAGTCCGCGCTCGGGATCGTCATGCAGCTTCGAGCGCACCGGCAGCCCCAATGCGATCAGCTGCGAGGTCAGCCGGCGCTTGGCGCCCTCGATTCGGCCCCAATACCGGGCGTTGTCCGCGTCCTGCACATCGGGGATCGTCCGGTTGAGCCGGCATGCGATGCAGAGGTCCTTCGGGTTGGCCGCGTACATCAACCAGTTGCAGCCCGCAGGCGAATGGCGGTTGCCGCAGAGCTTCAGCACGTCGGCCCGGCCCGAAGTGGTCCACGTGCCCGGCTGCGGGCCGGCCTCCAGCGCCGCGACGCGGCCTTCGTCGGGCAGGTACCCGAGCGTCGCGCCACACGCGAGGCACAGCGTGTTGTCGAAGAAGACGGGTTTGCCGCAGCGGCATCGGTAGGAACGCGACAACCGCCTCGCCCGTGCCTGGGCGTCTGTGAGCTCGGTTGTCATTGAAGGGCCGCGCTGAACAGCGCCTCGAAGTCGGCGCGCGTGCAGGGCCGCGGATTCGTCTGGTGGCAGGTGTCCACGATCGCGATGTCCACGAGCGCGGGGATGTGCGAACGCGTGACGCCGAGCGGGGCGAGGTTCGCGGGGAGCCCGACGCGCTGCTTCAGCGCCGCGAGCCATGTCACGAAATCCTCGGGCGTCGAACCGGCGCCGCACACGCGCGCGAGCTCGGCCATCTTCGGGCCGCACGCGGGAATGTTGAAGCGCATCACGAAGTCGATCATCACGCCGTTGGCGAGGCCGTGGTGCATGTCCATCACGGTGCCGAGCGCATGCGCACACGAATGCACGGCGCCGAGGTCCTTCTGGAAAGCGATGGCGCCCATGAGCGACGACATCATCATGTCCGAGCGCGCCTGCAGGTTCGACGGTTCCTTCACCGCCTTCTCGAGCGCGTGCGCGGCGATGCGCGCGCCTTCGAGGGCGATGCCGTCGCACAGCGGGTGGTACGCGGGCGAGAGATAGCTCTCGACGTTGTGGGTGAGGGCGTCCATGCCGGTCGCGGCCGTGACGTGTGGCGGAAGCGCGAGGGTGAGTTCCGGATCCGCGAACACGGCCTTCGCGAGCAGCACCGGATTGAAGATGATCTTCTTCACGTGCGTCTCGTCGTGCGAGATCACGCTCGAGCGGCCGACTTCGCTCCCCGTGCCGCTGGTGGTCGGGAGTGCGATGAAGTAGGGCAGCGCCTTGGTGATCGGCAGGACCTGCGGATGGTCCCAGGCGTATTGCAGGACGTCACCGTCGTGCGTGGTCATGAGGGCCACGGCTTTCGCGACATCGAGCGCCGCGCCACCGCCGAAGCCGATCACGCAGTCGGCCTTGTGCGCGCGTGCAGCGGCCGCACCGGCATCGACCTGCGACTTCGTCGGATTGCCGAAGACGCCGGCGAAGGTCTCGACCTCGAGGCCCTTCAGCGAAGCGCGGAAGTCCGCGAGGATCGGCAGGGGTGCCAGGCCCTTGTCGGTGACGATGAGCGGACGGCGGATGCCGTTGGCCTTGAGGTGATCGGCAACGAGCGCTCGGGCACCGGCGCCGAAGTGAATGATGGTGGGGAAGGAGAATTTGTTGATGGACATGGCTGCTGGCGCTTTCAGTGCGGGTTGTCTTGAGTTGCCCTGTCATCCTGAGGAACGGAGTGACGAAGGACCTGCTGTAGGGGTTAACAGTTAAAACACTCAAGCAGGTCCTTCGTCGCCGCGCTCCTCAGGATGACAGTGGTCGGAGGATGACAGTTCTCTATCGACTCGTCGGAATGAGGGTGCCGCCCTTGACGACGGCGGAAACGGTTTCGAGGGCCCTCACGTCGCGCAGGGGATCGCCCTTCACGCCGATGAGGTCGGCATAGCGGCCGGCTTCGACCACGCCGACGTCATTGCGTCCCAGCGCCTCGGCGGCGTTGAGCGTGGCGGACTGGATCGCCTGCAGCGGCGTCATGCCGTACTTCACCATCCAGGCGAACTGCTTCGCGTTCTCGCCGTGCGGATAGATGCCGGCGTCGGTGCCGAAGACCATCTTCGCGCCGGCGGCGTGCGCCTTGCGGAAATTCTCGCGCTGGATGTCGCCGATGTCGCGATCCTTCTTGAGGTTCTCCTCGAGCACGCCGTTCTTCTTTCCTTCGGACTGCGTGTACTCGGTGTTGTAGATGTCCATCGAGAGCCAGGCGCCGTGCTGCTTGGCGAGCGCGATGCCTTCGTCGTCGATCAGGCTCGCGTGCTCGATGGTGCTGACTCCGGCGCGAATCGCGTCCTTGATGCCTGAGGCGCCATGCGCGTGTGCGGCGACCTTGAGGCCCCACATCTTCGCCTCGTCGACGATCGCCTTCATCTCGGCAAGTGTCATCTGCTGTTGCCCGGGCTCGGTGTTGCGCGAGAAGACGCCGCCGGTCGCGCAAATCTTGATCACCTGCGCGCCGTACTTGCGCACGCTGCGGACACTCTTCACCGCTTCCTCGGGGCTGTCGGCGGCGTACTCGTTCTTCGCGCGGAACGACGGCGGGAAGAACGTGCGGTCGCAGTGGCCGCCGGTCGAGCCGAAGGAAATCCCGGCCGTCACGACGCGCGGGCCGATGAGCTTGCCCGCATCGATCGCCTGGCGCAGGCCCACGTCGTTCCAGTCGCTCGCACCCAGGTTGCGCACGGTGGTGAAGCCCGCATCGAGCGTGCGGCGTGCGTGAACCACCATGAGCATCGACCAGAAGCGGTCGGTGAATTGCAGGCGCGTGTAGCCGCCGTAGGTCGGGTCACTATCCATGTGTACGTGCATGTCGATGAGGCCGGGCACGAGCGTCATGCCCGCGAGGTCGATGCGCGTCGCGCCTTCGGGCGCGGTGAATTCGGATTGCGACTTCACCGCGACGATTTTCTCGTCACGCACGTGGATCGCGGGTTTGTCGATGTAGCGGCCGCTGTGGACATCGAGCAGGCGGTCGGCGGTGATGACAGTGTCGGCGGCGGAAGCTGCGGTGCAGGCGACTGCGAAGGCCAGCGATGAGGCGTGTTTGAAAATGGGGTGCAAAGGTGGATCCTCTAGTTGCACTGTCATCCTGAGGAGCGCAGCGACGAAGGAACTGCTTTAGGGGTTTAACTGTTAACCCATTCAAGCAGGTCCTTCGTCGCTGCGCTCCTCAGGATGACAATTTCACTTTCTAAATAATTTCGAAATACCGCTTCAATTCCCAATCGGTCACCGCGTCGAGCCACTGGCGCCATTCCCATTCGCGGGTGCGGGCGAAGTGCTCGACGAAGTCGTCGCCGAACCAGTCGCGCGCGACCTTCGACTTCTCGAAGATGCGGGTGGTCTCGATCAGCGTGCGCGGCGCGCGCGGGATGTTCTCCGAGCCCTGGTTGGTGCCGGTGATCGGTTTCTGCGTGAGCTTCAATCCCTTCTCGACGCCGTGCAGTCCGGCAGCGATGACGGCCGCGGTAGCGAGATACGGATTCATGTCCGCACCCGGGCAGCGCGTTTCGAGGCGCGTGCTCTTCGGGCCGGTGGGCAGCACGCGAAAGCTTGCCGTTCGGTTGTCCACACCCCAGGTCGGTTTTACCGGCGCCCAGAAGCCGTCGACGAGGCGCTTGTAGGAGTTCACGGTCGGCCAGAACATCGGCGCCATCTCCATGAGCGCGGCGCACTGACCCGCGAGGTAACTCTCGAAGAGCTTCGAGATGCCGCCATGCTTGCCGCGCGGATCGTGGAAGAGGTTCTTCTTGCCGTCGGAGAGGCTCTGATGCAAATGACCTGAGCAGCCCGGATATTGCGCGCTCCACTTGGCCATGAACGACGGCATCACGCCGAAGCGCGAGCCGATCTCCTTCGCGGCGGTCTTGAAGAGCAGCGCACGGTCCGCAGCCTCGAGCGCCGAAGAGAACTGGATGGCCACCTCATACACGCCCGGGCCCGTCTCCGTATGCAGCCCCTCGATGGGGATGCCGAAGGCGCCCGTCTCATCCATCAGCGCATTGAAGTACTCACGGTTGAGATTCGCGCGCAGCAGCGAGTAGCCGAACATGCCCGGCGTGATCGGCGTGGGGCCCACGCCTTTCTTTTCGTTCCATGTGTGCGGCGTCTCGGAAAAATTGAAGAACTCGTATTCGGAGCCGACCATCGCGGAGAAGCCCATCTTCTCGGCGCGCGCCAGCACGCGTTTGAGCACCTGCCGCGGGCAGAGCGGATGCGGATCGCCCTTGGGTGTGACGAAGTTGCCGAGGAAGAACGGGACGTTGTTGTCCCAGGGAACGTTGCGGTGCGTGGAGAGGTCGAGCCGCACCATCGCGTCGGGGAAGCCGTGGTGCCAGCCGGTCAGCTTGGTGTTGTCGTAGCACTGGTCGTGCGCGTCCCAGCCGAAGACCACGTCGCAGAAACCGAAGCCGCCTTCGACCGCGGAGAAGAACTTGTCGCGGTGGAGGTACTTGCCGCGCAGGATGCCGTCGATGTCGGAGACGGCCACCTTCACCTTGGTCGCCCCTGAATTGCGGATCGTCTCGAGCACCGCCGCATTCGCCGTGGACGGTGTGCGGACAGCCTTGCGCGCCTGCTTCTTCATCCCGCTCCCCTTCATAGCCAACGAATGCAGGAGTGTAGCGGAGGTGGCGAGCTACTTCAGCGCGGCTTCCACTCGAAGATCTGCTCGGTGGGCGGCCCGAGCGGCTGCGTGTCCGGGTCTATCCCCGAAAGGCTCCGGACCCGCGCCTTGAACCACTCCGTGAATCCGTCATCGCGAACGGCGTACTCCTCGGCCCGCTTCTCCGCGTTATCGATTTGCGTGATCACGATGATGAAATCGCCCTGCGGCGTCTTCTGCAGGAACCAGCTTTCGTGCGACACGCCGAGGTTGCGGTAGAAGCCGCCAACACTTTCCGTGCGCGGCCCTGCGAGCTCGGTGGCCATTTGGCGCAGCTGGTTTTCCTTGCCGGGCAACACGGGGAACGCGCGAACGAGAAACGGCATGGCGGGCTCCGGACTGAAGAGATGGAGGACCGCCCGACTTTATCGCAAGTGCCGCGTCGCAGTCTCGCGCAGGCGATCGGCCAGGCGCGCGGCCTCCTCGACCCGGGTCAACCGGTGCATGCCCTCCGCGCTCACGTGATGGATGCCTTCCTCCGTCACGATGAAGTCCATCGGGACGTCGTGCGGCTGGGGGTGGATGGTTTCGATGCGGCTCGCTTCGCGCGCCAGGGCGATGGCGATCGGCCGGGGCGAGAGCGCGGCGAGGGTTCGGTCGAAGTAGCCCCCGCCGTAACCGAGCCGGTAGCCGCGAGCGCCGAAGCCCACCGGGGGGACCAGGACAGCGTCGGGCACGACCTCGTCGCCGATCGGCACGGGCAAGCCGAAGACGCCGGGGCGGGTGGCGCAACCCGGCGTCCACTCGACGAATTTCAGGGGAGCGCCGCGCTCGACCACGACGGGCAACGCGGCGCGTGCGCCCTGGAGGCGGAAATGGCGAATGGCGAAACGCGGTTCGACCTCGCCCTTCATGGGCCAATAGAACCCGATGGTGAGCTTCGCGAGCAGCGGGAACCCCGTGATCAGGAACTGGGTAATCCGCGCATCGATCGTATGGCGCTCTTCGAGCGGCACCGCCTCGCGCTGCGCGATCAGCCGCGCGCGCTCCGCCTTGCGCCAGGCGGGGACATCGTCGGCGGGGAACAGCGAATCTCCCCAGGTCATCGTGGATCCTTCAATTGCACTAGATCGCCAGATATTCCCGTCGCAGTTCCGCGTTGTCCATGACTTCGCGCGCCGATCCGTCGAAGACGACCTCGCCCATGTCGAGGATGATCGCGCGGTCGGCGAGTGCCAGTGCCGCGACCGCGTTCTGCTCGACGATGATGGTGGTGAATCCCGCGGCCTTCACCTCGTGCAGGATTTTCTCGATCTCGCGCACGATCACCGGGGCCAGGCCTTCGTAGGGCTCGTCGAGGAGCAGCAGCTTCACCTCGCGCCCCAGTGCGCGCGCCACCGCGAGCATCTGCTGCTCGCCTCCGGAGAGTGTCACGGCATCCTGCATGCGCCGCTCGGCGAGCTTGGGGAAGTGCTCGTAGAGGCGCTCGAGCGGCCAGCCCACGGGTCGCTCGATGCGTGCGAGCTTGAGGTTCTCTTCCACCGTGAGGCCGCCGATGATGCGCCGGTCCTCGGGCACGAGGCCCACGCCGTGGCGCGCCGCCTGCCACGACGACATCGTGTGCAGCGGCTTGCCCGCGAGCCAGATCTCGCCCTGGCGCAACTGCGGGTCGGCGAGGCGCGCGATGGTTCGCAGCGTGGATGTCTTCCCCGCGCCGTTGCGGCCCAGCAGCGCGACGATCTCGCCTTCGTTCACTTCGAAGCTGACGCCCTGCACGATGTAGCTCTCGCCGTAGTAGGCGTGCAGGTCGCGGCAGGAGAAATAGGCACCGGGGCTGGCTTGTTGCTGCGGCAGGGCGCTCACGCGTGCGTACCTCCGAGATAGGCTTCCTGCACCCGCGCGTCGGCCTTGATCGAGGCCGGATCGCCTTCGGCGATCACGGTGCCCTGCGCGAGCACGCTGATGCGATGGGCGAGCGAGAACACCACCTGCATGTCGTGCTCGATGATGACCTTCGTGATGCGCCGCTCGCCGATGCGTTTGAGCAGCTCGATCGTCTTCTCCGTGTCCGCGCGCGACATGCCCGCGGTGGGCTCGTCGAGCAACAGCAGCTTCGGTTCCTGGACCAGGCACATCGCGAGCTCGAGGCGGCGCTTGTCGCCGCGCGAGAGCGTGCCCGCCGTGCGCCCGCGCTCGTCGGCGAGTCCCACGTCCTCGAGGATGTGCATCGCCTTTTCGCGCACGTCGCGGCGCGAGCCCAGGCGCCGCCACGCGTTCAGCGCGAAGGGACCATCGCGGCGCGCGAGCGTCGGGATCGTGACGTTCTCCTCGAGCGTCAGGTCGGAGAACACCTCGGGGGTCTGGAAGACGCGCGCGACACCGGCTTGATTGATCTCGTGCGGCGCGAGGCCGACGAGCGACTTGCCGTCGAAGAGGACGCTGCCGGTGTCGGGCGCGAGGCGACCGACGAAGCAATTGAGGAGCGTGGACTTGCCCGCGCCGTTGGGGCCGATGATCGCGTGCACGGTGCCTTCCTCGACGTTGAGGTTCACGTCGGAGAGGGCGCGCAGCCCGGCGAAGCTCTTGTTGACCATCTGGACCTGCAGGAGCGACATGCTATTCCCCGGAAGCGGCCGAATCGGCCGGGGTGGCACGGCGAACGCCGGCACGCGGGGCGGCCTTCAACCCCTGAAGGAGGCCGCCCACGCGCCGTACGCCTTCCATCACCCCACCAGGCAGGAAGATCACGAGCAGCATGAAGAGGGCGCCCAGGGTGAGGTGCCAGCCCTCGCCCACGAAGAGCCCCGTCACCTGCACCACCACGTTCTCCAGCCCGTCGGGCAGGAAACCAAATGCGCTGTGCAGCGTCTGGTCGTTGAACGCCGAGAAGATGTTCTCGAGGAACTTGATGATGACCGCGCCCAGGAACGGGCCCAGGAGCGTGCCCACGCCGCCGAGGATCGTCATGAGCACCACCTCGCCGGAGGCGGTCCACTGCATGCGCTCGGCGCCGGCGAGCGGATCGGTGCACGCGAGCAAGCCGCCGGCGAGTCCCGCGTAGACACCCGAGATCACGAACGCCGCGAGCGCGTAGGGCCGCGTGTGGACGCCGGTGTAGTTGAGCCGGTTCTGGTTCGACTTGATCGCGCGAAGCATCGTGCCGAAGGGCGAGCGCGAAATGCGCATCGCGACGTAGAACGCGCCGATCAGCAGCGCCGCGCAGAAATAGAACCCCGGATATCCCTTCATCTCGAGGCCGAAGAGATTGGTCGCCGGGATGAGGGCGCTCGCACCCGAGATCCAGGTGTCGAGCACGCGCGGATCGGTGCGCGTGATCTGCAGGCTCGTCTCGCCGTTGGTGATCGGCGTGAGCACCGAGTACGCGAGGTTGTAGCACATCTGCGCGAACGCGAGCGTGAGGATCGAGAAGTAGATACCCGAGCGCCGCAGGCTCACGAAGCCGATGGCGAGCGCGAAGAGGCCCGAGACCAGCATCGCGAACACGATCGCGGGCAGCACGTTCACCGTGAGCAGCTTGAACGCCCACACCGCCGTGTACGAGCCCACGCCGAGGAACGCCGCATGGCCGAACGAGAGGTAACCCGTGAGGCCGAAGAGAATGTTGAAGCCGATCGCGAAGATGCCGAAGATCGCGAAGCGCTGCAGGAGGTCCGGATACGCGGCGCCGAAGGGCTGCATCCACAGCGGCATCGTGAGCACCGCCGCCGCGAAACCCATGAGCAGCAGGTTGTCCTTGCGGGCGACGTCGCCCGGCTCGAAGCGCGCGCTCATGTCTCCATCACTCCGGCCCGTCCCATCAGGCCGCGCGGACGCACCAGCAGGATCGCCACCGCGACGAGATAGATGATGATCTGGTCGATGCCGGGGATGAGGCTCTTCACCTCGTTCATCGACGCGAAGGATTGCAGGATGCCCAGCAGGAACCCGGCAGCGACCGCGCCGCCGAGCGAGCCCATGCCGCCCACCACCACCACGACGAACGACAGCACGAGGAATTCCATCCCCATGTGGTAATCGGGCGAGAGGATGGGCGTGTACATCGCGCCCGCGAGCCCGGCGACCACCACCGCGATGCCGAAGACGATCGTGAAGCGCCGCTCGATGTCGATGCCGAAGAGCCCGACCGTCTCGCGGTCGCGCATGCCCGCGCGCACCACCATGCCGAACGTGGTGAAGCGCAGGAAGGCGAACACCGCGCTGATCACCGCGACTGAAAAGAAGAAATACACGAGGCGCCACCACGGGTAGCTCACCGCGTCCGAGAGACCGATCCACGAGCCCACGGCGGCGCTGCCCGCGACGACCGCGGGGGCGGGCATCGGGATCGGGTTCGCGCCGAAGGAGGCCTTCACGATTTCCTGGAGCACGATCGCGAGGCCGAAGGTCACGAGGATCTGGTCGGCGTGCGTGCGGCGGTAGAAATGGCGGATGAGGCCGCGCTCGATCGCGACACCGATGAGGAGCATCACCGGAATCGCGAGCAGGATCGACAGCGGCACCGAGTAGTCGATGATTCGCTCGCCCGTCTCGCCCCACCAGAGCTTCAGGTAGGGGATCTTCGTATAGGAATCGAAGAACGTGACGCTTTCATCCTTCACGCTCTTCGACAGCGTGAGCAGCTTCTGCGTGGTCACCGCGCAGAAGCCGCCGATCATGAAGAGCGCGCCGTGCGCGAAGTTCACGACCCCGAGCGTGCCGAAGATGAGGGTGAGGCCCAGCGCGATCAGCGCATAGGCCCCGCCCTTGTCCAGCCCGTTCAGCAGCTGAAGGACCGCTGCGTCCATTCAGACCTGGTACGGCCCGAGTTCGCCGCCACCCATCGTCGCCGGATAGTCGACCTGCGCGCGCGGGACCACTTTCACGACTTCGAGCAGGCTGAACTTGTTGGCCGGCTTCTGCACGCCGCGCATCACCAGGACGTCCTTCATGCACTGGTGATCGCCTGCGCGATATTCCGTCGGCCCGTTGCCCATCCCGTCGAACTTGAAGCCTTCAAGCGTCTTGATCACTTCCGGCGGATAGAAGGTGCCGGCCATTTCGCACGCGTTGGCATAGAGCAGCGTCTGCACATAGCAGGTGTGCGCCGCCTGCGAGGGCGGGAAGCCGTACTCGGCGCCGAAGGACTTCGCGAACGCCTTGGTGGCCTCGTCCTTGAGCGTCCAGTGCCAGTTGGCCGTGCCGAGGATGCCCTTGGCCGCGTCGCCCGCGCCCTGCACCATGAGCCGCGAGTAAAGCGGCACCACGATCTCGAAGCGCTTGCCGTTCACCTGCTTGTCGCGCATCCCGAACTGCACGGCCTGCGTGAGTGAATTCACCATGTCCTTGCCGTAGTGATTCAGGATCAGCACGTCGGCACCGGAGTTGAGCACCGGCGTGAGGTACTGCGAGAAGTCACCGGCGCCGAGCGGTGTGCGCACCGCCTTCACGGTCTTCCAGCCGAGCTTCTCGGTGGCGTTCTTGATCGATTCTTCCTGCGTCCAGCCCCAGGTGTAATCGGCCGTCAGGTGATAGGCCTGGCGATCCTTGCCGAACTCGTCCTGCAGGATTGGTGCGAGCGCCTGTCCCGACATGTACGCGTTGAAGAAGTGTCGGAAGCCGTAGCGCCGGCGGTCCTTCATCGTCGTGTCGTTGGAGTGGCTGAGGCCCACCATGTAGATGATCCCCATCTCCTGGGCGAGCGCCTGGGTCGCGACTGCGACCGCCGATGACGAGCAGCCCGAGAACATGATCACGCCGTCCTTCTCGATCATCCGCTTGGCCGAGGCACGCGCGGCGTCGGCCTTGGTCTGGTCGTCGCCCGAGACGTACTCGACCTTTTTCCCGAGGATGCCGTTGCCCTTGAGCTGCGAGGGCTTGAAGGTCTTCATCATTCCGCCATCGCCTTCGCCATTGAGGTGCTTCACGGCGAGCTTGAAGGCGCGCAGCTCATCGGCGCCCTCGTCGGCATAGGCGCCCGTGAGCGGCACGTTGAAGCCGAGCATCACGGTCTTTGCCTTGGCCGGATCGTTGCGGAAATTCGCAGCCCACGCGTTGCGCGTGTAGATGAGCGACGGGGCCGCGAGCCCCGCTGCTCCCAGCACCAGCCCGGCCTTGAGCAGCTTGCGCCGGCCGTTCTCTTCGTCGAATTGGCTCACTGTCGTCTCCTCGTCCTTGATCGCATCGTGAATTGGGACCGCGGGGTCATGCTGGACCAGCATCCGTAAAGGGAGCAATATCTTGTTGGTTGTATTGGATAAATTTGTCGAGAATTGACTGAATACGGAGTCAATGTGTCGATTTTCCACCCTGCACTGCAGCATTTCGGCTCATGGCGCGGTCGCTGATCGGCGCGCGCATCCGTGACCGGCGCCGGGCGCGCGGGTACACGCAGTCGTGGCTCGCGGCGCGCGTGGAAATCTCGCCCTCGTACCTCAACCTGATCGAGGGCAACAAACGCAACATCGGCGGCGCGCTGCTCGGGCGCATCGCTTCGGAGCTCGGCCTCGAGATCGACGAGATCGATGGGGCGGCCGAGCGCCGGTTGCTCTCCGACCTGGTGGAGCTCGCCGGCGAGCCGGTGCTTGCCGAGCTCGGGCTCGATGCGCGCTCGGCCGGCGATCTCGCGGCGCGGCATACGGCGTGGGCGCATGCGCTGGTGCGGCTCAACCGCACGCTCGTCGACCGCGAGCAGGCGGTCAACGCGCTCTCCGATCGCTTGAGCCAGGATCCTTTCCTCGGCGACGCGGTGCATAGCCTGCTCACGCAGATTTCCGTGATCCGCTCGTCGGCGGAGATCCTCGAGAGCGTCGGGGATCTCCCCGAAGAGAGGCGCGCGCGCTTCGTGACGATCATCGGTGCCGAGAGCCGGCGCCTGGCCGATGTCGCGCAGGCGCTCGCGGCGTTCTTCGATCGCTCCAACGCCGGCACGCGTGCCGTGACGCCGATCGAAGAGGTCGATGATTTCCTCCTCGATCGCGGCAACTACTTTCCGGTTCTCGAACAAGCCGCCGGGGCGCTGCGCGCGCAGGCGGGCATCGGGAGCCGCGGCATCGAGGACGCGCTCGAGGATTACCTGCGGCGCGCCCACGACGTCGATCCGGCGACGCTCGCGATTCCGGACAACCTGCCCGCCGAATCGCGCCGCTTCCACCTCGCGCGCGCGGCCGCGGAACGCTTCGATGGCGGGCGCCCGATTGCCGAGGCGCTCCACGGCGCGTCGCTTGCGACGGATGTCGCGCGGCGCCGCGCGCAGCGCGTGCTCGCTTCCTATCTCGCCGGCGCCGTGGTACTGCCCTACGAGGACTTCCACGCGGCCGCCGTGTCCTCGCGCTACGACATCGATCATCTCGCGAGCCGTTTCGGCGCGAGCTTCGAGCAGGTGTGCCACCGGCTCACGACGTTGCGCCAGCCGGGCGCCGAAGGCATCGCATTCGCGTTGCTGCGCGTGGATACGGCGGGTTACGTGACCAAGCGCCTGCCGCTGCCGCGCCTGCTGCTGCCGCGCCACGCCAACGCCTGTCCGCTGTGGGCGGTCTACGGCGCGTTCCAGTCGCCCGGCGCCATGGTGCGCCAGGTGGCCGCGTTCCCCGGGGGCGAGCGCTTCCTCTTCCTGGCGCGCACGGTCGAGAAGCCCCGCCCGGCGTTCCCGATGCCGCGGCGCATGCTTTCGATCATGCTCGCGTGCGATGTGCTGCACGCCGATCGAACCGTCTACGGCGACGGCCTCGACCTCGCGTCGACGTCGCCCGCCGTCCCGGTCGGTTCGAACTGCCGCCTGTGCGTGCGGCGCGAGTGTGCGTACCGGCAGGAAGATCCCGTCATCGACGCATGAGGAACGACGCCATGCCCCCTGCAAGCCCCGGCCCCAAGCGCGTGCTGCTCGTCGAGGACGAGCGCCACATCATCGAGTCGCTGGTCTTCGTGCTCGAGCGCGAGGGCTTCGCGGTCACCTCGGTGCTCGACGGCGAGGCCGCGATGCTGCGCCTGCGCTCCGAGCCGCCCGACGTGCTCATCCTCGACATCATGCTGCCGAGGATGAACGGGCTCGAGGTCCTCAAGCAGGTGCGCGCCGACGCCGCGCTGCGCGAGCTTCCCGTGGTGGTGCTCAGTGCCAAGGGACAGCCGCAGGATCGCCGCCGTGCCGAGGAGATCGGCGTCCAGGCTTTCATGACGAAGCCCTTCGCGAACACCGACGTGGTCGATGCGGTGCGGCGCGTGACGGGCACAGCCGCCGCGTGAAGACGCCGCCGGGACGCATCCGCGATGCGGCCGCGCTGCTGCCGCTGCTGGGGCTCGCGCTCCTTATGCCGCCGCTGATCACGCTGTTCGCCGTGCACCGGGAAATCTCGGGCGTGCCCCTCATCGTGGTCTACGTCTTCAGCACCTGGGTGGGACTCATCGTCGCCGCGGCGCTGCTCGCGCGCCGGCTCGACTGATGCATCCGGCCAACCTCGTCCTCATCATCTCGCTGGTGTACGTGGCGCTGCTTTTCTTCGTCGCCCACGTGGGCGACCGGCGCGCGCGCTCGGGCAACCTCGGCTGGCTGCAGTCGCCGATCGTCTACACGCTGTCGATCTCGGTGTACTGCTCTTCGTGGACGTACTACGGCGCGGTGGGTTCGGCCGCGCGCTCGGGCCTCGAGTTCGCCACGATCTACCTGGGGCCTACGCTCGTGTTCATCGGCTGGTGGGTGGTGCTGCGCAAGCTCGTGCGCATCGGGCACGAGCACGGGGTCACGTCGATCGCGGACATGATCTCGTCGCGCTACGGGAAGAGCGTACCGCTCGCCGCGCTGGTGACGCTGATCACGGTCGTGGTCTCGATGCCCTACATCGCGCTGCAGCTCAAGGCCGTGACCACGAGCTTCCAGGTGATCGGCCACGCGGGCCCCGACCCGCTCGCGGGCCTGCCGATCCGCGGTCCCGACTTCCGCCTGGGCTTCTGGATCACGGTGGGGCTCGCCGTCTTCACCATTCTCTTCGGCACGCGCAACATCGATGCGAAGGAGCAGCACCACGGCGTGGTGGCGGCCATCGCGCTCGAAGCGGTCGTGAAGCTCGTGTCGCTGCTGGTGGTGGGAGTGCTCGTGGTCTGGGGCATCAGCGACGGCCCCGGCGCCATCTTCGCGCACGCGCCGCCCGAGATGCTCAACGGCGAGGACGCCTTCGGCGCGCGCTGGATCGCGACGCTGTTCCTCGCGTCGGCCGCGATCATCTGCCTGCCGCGCGAGTTCCAGGTGATGGTCGTGGAAAACGCCGACGAGCGGCACCTGCGAACCGCGTCGTGGCTCTTCCCGCTCTATCTCTTCCTCATCTGCCTTTTCATCCTGCCGATCGCCATTGCCGGCCTCGCGTTCCTGCCGGCGGGCTCCAACCCCGACATGTTCGTGCTCACGCTGCCGATGTGGGCGGGGCAGGACACGATCGCGATGCTCGCGTTCCTCGGCGGATTCTCGTCGGCGACCTCGATGGTGATCGTAGCCTGCATCGCGATCTCCACGATGGTGTCGAACCACATCATCATGCCGGTGGCGCTGCACCTGAACTGGGTGCGCGTCGGCGTGAGCGGCGAAGTGCGCCGCTTCCTGCTGCGCTCGCGGCGCGTGAGCATCTGCATGCTCCTGCTCCTGGGCTTCCTCTACTTCCGGCTAAGCGGCACGCCGGGAGCACTCGCCGCCATCGGCCTCATCGCGTTCGCGGGCGTGGCGCAGTTCCTGCCCTGCCTGCTGGGCGGAATCTTCTGGCGCAACGCCAACGTGACGGGCGCGCTCGCGGGCCTCGCGGCCGGAGGGGCCATCTGGGCGTACACGCTCTTCCTTCCCAGCTTCGAGTTCCTGGTCACGCCCGACATCGTGCGCGACGGGCTCCTGGGCCTCGCGTGGCTCAAGCCCCACGCCCTGTTCGGCCTGGAGGGGCTCGATCCGCTGGTGCACTCCGTCTTCTGGAGCATCTCGGTGAACACGCTGCTCTTCGTGGCGCTGTCGCTCGCGCGCGAGCAGCGGCCCCTCGAGCGGCTCCAGGCCACGCTCTTCGTGGACGTCTTCAGCACGCCGGCCGATGCAGCCTCGGGTCTCATCCGGCGCACCGCCCCCGTCCGCGAGCTCAGCGTGCTTGCGCAGCGCATCCTCGGCGCCGACGAGGCGCGCGAGTTCTTCGAACAGGCTGCGCGCGAGCAGGGGCTCGACGGCGGGTTGCCCGTGGCCGACGATGCCTTCATCACGCAACTCGAGCGCAAGCTCGCGGGCAGCGTCGGCGGCGCGTCGGCGCGCGCGATGGTCTCGCAGGTGGTCACGGTGGAGACGATCAGCGTGGACAAGTTGCTGCGGCTCGCCGACGAGACGGAGCGGGCGCGAGCCCACAGCCAGCAGCTCGAGGCCGCCGCGCAGCAGCTCCGCGATGTCAACGCCCGTCTGACGCGCCTCGACAGCGAGAAGGACGATTTCCTCTCGCAGGTGAGCCACGAGGTGCGCACGCCCATGACCTCGATCCGCTCGTTCGCGGAGATCCTCAAGAAGACACCCGACATCGATCCGGCGCGCTCGGCGCGCTACATCGGGATCATCCACGAGGAGAGCGTGCGGCTGACGCGGTTGCTCGACAGCACGCTCGACCTCAACCTGCTGGAACGCGGCGAGCTTCCCATCGAATGCACGGCCCTCGATCCCGAGCGCGCGCTCCAGGCGTCGATCGGCGCCTGCCAGGGACTTGCGGAGAAAGCGGGTGTGGCGATCGAAACGGGGCCGGGCGTCGACGGGGTCACGGTCTCAGCCAACGCGGACCGGCTCTCGCAGGTGTTCATCAACCTGATCGCCAACGCGGTCAAGTACAACACGCACGACGAGCGGCGCGTGCGCATCTCGAGCCGGGTTCATGAGGGGAACTACGAAGTGCTGGTCGAGGACAACGGCCCGGGCATTCCGCCCGACGAGCGCGAGCGCATTTTCTCCAAGTTCATGCGGGGCTCCACCCACACGCAGACCGACGAGAAAGGCGCGGGCCTCGGGCTCGCGATCAGCGCGCAGATCATGCAACGCCTCGGTGGCGAGCTCACGCTCGAGCCGGCGCAGGAGGTCGGTGCGACCTTCCGCGTCTCACTGCCGGTGGTGGCGGTCTAGAGCTTGCAGCGCTCGACCATCGCCAGGTAGTGCGCGAGCGGGGGTGTCGCGAGACCGGCGACTTTCGCCCCGTCGTCCCAGCGACGCAATCGAATCGCCTCCTCGGCGAACGGCTTCTCCAGGAAAGCGTCGGTCTCGGCTTGCGTGTAGATACCGCCTTGCAGCGTGAGGCTGCGCTTGGAGTCTTCGGAGAGCGCTTCGTAGTAATCGGGCTCGAGCGAGCACAGCGCGCGCTTCGCATCCACGTGCAGCCGGATGGGTTCGATCACTTCGGGGCCGAACAGCGGCCGGATGAAGGGAATCGCGAAGTACTGGTGCTGGTCGTCGATGCCCCGCGCGGTCGGCGTTTCGCCCTGGAGATTCAGCAAGTGCCCGAGGTCGTGCAGCAGGGCCGCGACGATCAGCGGTTCCTCGGCGCCTTCCTGCTCCCCCTGCATCGCGCTCTGCAGCGCGTGCTCGAGCTGGCTCACGCCCTCGCCGCTGTAGGCGATGTGACCGTGGTCACGGAACAGCTTCTCGATGTCGGCGAGACGCAGGCCCATGGCGGCTACTTCGCGGGACCGGGGACCTGATCCGCGGGCAGCGGCTTGTAGGCGCCCGTCGGTGCGCTCGTGCGCAGGCGGCTCGAGCGCAGCTCGCCCGCCTGCTCGAGGATCGGGTAGGCGGTCGAGCAGAAGAAGGAATTGATGCGGCGCATGTCGCTGATGATGTCCAGGTGCAGCGAGCTCGTCTCGATCGATTGCACCGTCTGCCCCGAGAGGCGATCGAGGTGCGTGCCGGCGTAGCGGCGCTCGAGGTCGCGGAAGGCCTCCTTCTCGGCGAGCAGCTGCTTGGCGCTCGCGAGGTCCCCGTTGAGGAACACCGAGAGGCCCAGGCGCAGGTTCTTGATCAGCTTGTCGTGCATCTCCTCGATCTCGCGCGTGCCCTCCTCGGAGAAGTTCAGCCGCTCGCCGATCTTCTTGTCGCGCAGATCCTGGAGGATGCGCTCGAGGATGTCGCCCACGTGCTCGAGGTTGATCGTGAGCTGCATGATCTCCGCCCAGCGCCGGCCGTCCTTCTCGTCGAGCGCCTCGCGGCTGATCTGCGTGAGGTAGAGCTTCACCGCGGTGTAGAGGCGGTCGATGTCGTCGTCGAGCTTGATCATCTCGGCGACGAGCTGCTTGTCGTCCGTGCGGATCACCTTGAGCATGCCGTCGAGCATCTGCTCGATGACGTCGCCGATGCGCAGCGTCTCGCGCGCGGCGTTGGCGAGCGCCAGGGCCGGGGTCACGAGCGCGCCGTTGTCGAGGTGGCGCGGTTCGACCTGGCTCACGGGCGCGGCCACGCTCGGCACGAACCGGGTCACGAGACGCGCGACGTGGTCGGTGAAGAAGAAGAACAGCACGGCGATCGTCAGGTTGAACGCCACGTGGAAATGGAGCACCTGCGCCATCGGGCTTGCGCCGTAGCTCGAGAGCAGCGGGAGAATCGGCTTCATCGCGAAGTAGAAGATCACGCAGCCCGTCGTCTTGAAGATCAGGTTGCCCACGGCGACCCGGCGGCCATCGCCCGGCGTCTTCAGCGTGACCAGCACCGCGAGCAGGCCGCTGCCGATGTTGGCGCCGATGACCAGCGCCATGCCTTCGCCCACGGAGATCACGCCCGTGGCGGCGAACGTCCCCGAAAGCAGGACGACGGCGAGACTCGACCACGACATCACCGTGAGGATCGCGCCGATGAGGATGTCGAGCATCGTATCGCCCGAGAGCGAGGCGAACACGACCTTGATGCCGGGCGCCTGCGTGAGCGGCGCGGAAGCTTCGGAGACCAGCCCGAGTGCCAGGATGATGAGGCCCAGGCCGATCGCGACGCGTCCGATCTGGCCCGCGCGGGTGTTCTTGCGCGAGAGGAAGAACACCACGCCGAAGAAGATGCACGCTGGTGAAATCCAGCGCAGGTCGAGCGACAGCACCACCGCCATCAACGCCGTGCCGACATCCGCGCCGAGCATGATGACCAGCGCGGGTCCCAACGTGATGAGGCCCTGCGCGACGAAAGAGCTCGCGATGAGCGAGGTCGCGCTCGACGACTGCACGAGTGCCGTCACGCCCAGCCCGGACACGAAGGACGAGAAGCGATTCGCGACACTCTTCGAGAGGATCCGCCGCAGGTCGGAACCGAAGACCCGGAGGATCCCCGTGCGGACGATGTGCGTGCCCCACACCAGCAGGGCGACGGCAGCGAGGAGGTTGAGGAGCGTCAGCAACTCAGTTGGGGAGACTGAACGTCTTCAGGTTCGTGAAACTCTTGATGGCTTCCTGCACGCCTTCCTTGTAGCCCAGGCCTGAATCCTTGATCCCGCCGAACGGCGTGAGCTCCAGGCGGTAGCCCGGGACCTCGCGCACGTTCACCGTCCCCACTTGCAGCTCGGAGACGAAGCGGTTGATGTAGTCGAGGCGATTGGTGCATACCGCCGAGGATAATCCGTACGCGGTGCCGTTGGAAATGGCAATTGCCTCATCGATGGTCTTGAAGCGGATCACCGGCGATACCGGACCGAAGGTTTCCTGCATCGCGACGGTCATCTTCGGGTCCACGCGGTCGAGCACCGTGGGCGAGTAGAGCGCGCCCTGGCGCTGGTTGCCCACGAGCAGCTTCGCGCCCTGCGAGACGGCCTCGTTCACGCGCGCCTCGAAGAGCTTCGCCGCGGACTCGTCGATCACGGTGCCCATCTCGAGCTTGGCGTTCATCGGGTCGCCGAAGGTCCAGGCCTTCGTCTTCGCCACGAGCAGCTCCACGAAATGATCGGCCACCGACTCGTGCACGATCATCCGCTTGACGGCCGTGCAGCGCTGGCCGGAATTCTTGTAGGAGCCCTGCGAGGCGAGCGTGGCCGCTTCCTCGATGTCGGCATCCTCCATCACGATGATCGGATCGTTGCCGCCGAGCTCCAGCACGATGCGGCGGTAGCCGGCCTTCGAGGCGATGTACTTGCCGACGGCGACCCCACCCGTGAACGTGACGAGGTCGACGTGCTCGTTGGTGATCAGCTCGTCGGCGATCTCGCGCGGGTCGCCCGTGATCACGCGGAACATCTCGCGCGGCAGCCCCGCTTCGTAGAGCAGCTCCGCGAGGTAGTACGCCGAGAGCGGCGTCTTCTCGGAGGGCTTCAACACCATCCGGTTGTTGGTCGCGATCGAAGGGCAGACCTTGTGCGCCACCTGGTTCATCGGGTGGTTGAAGGGCGTGATCGCGGAGATGACGCCGAGCAGCGGGTCGCGCTTGGTGTAGACGCGCCGTTGCTTGCCGTGGGGCGTGAGGTCGCAGGAGAAAGCCTGGCCGTCGTCCTTCAGCGCTTCCATCGCGCTGAAGGTGAGCACGTCGCACACGCGGCCCACTTCGTAGGTCGAGTCTTTCTTCGACAGACCTGACTCGCGCGTGATGAGGTCGGACGCGGGGCCGACGCGGTCGCGAAGGAGTGCCGCGGCTTTCTGCATGATCGACGCACGGTCGTAGCGAGTGAGCTTCGGCTTGTACTTGTGCGCGGCGGCGAACGCCTCGCGGACTTCCGCCACCGTGGCCATCGGCACGGTGCCGACCACTTCGCCGGTGAACGGGAAGCGGACTTCGATGACGCGTTGTTGCTGGGCTCGGTCGTTCATGGCTCAGTCCGCGGCCGCGGCCGTGGCCGCGCGCGCCTCCAGGTGGTTGAGGGCGATGTCGAGGATGTCGAAATTGCGCAGCCGCCGGTCGGGCAGCTTCGCCACGCGGCGGTTGAAGAGCAGCGGCACGGTCTGTTCGGAAACACCGCCGTGCGAGCGCAGCGGGGCGTCGAGGCCCGACAGGTCGTGGCGCGAGGCGCTGGTTCCCACCACGACGTGCTTCGCGGAGACGACGACGAGGTCGCCGATGCGATCGGGCGGCAGCTCGAAGCGCTTCGCGGCGTCGGCGTTGCCGAGCACGAGATCGATGCCGGCCATCTTGAGGAGCTTCGTCGCCACCGTGGCCTTGTCTTCGCCTTCGACGTAGATCGTGGCGAAGGAGCCGAGCGCGCCGTGGTGCACGACGTACGGATCCGTGATCGGCAGGATCACGCGGGCCTTGCCTTCTCCGATCCACTTGTCGATCACATCCTGCAGGTAGATCACGTTGGGCGAGCCGTCGGGCTTCTGCTTCGCGTTCATGCCGTGGTCGGCCGTGAGCGCGATCACCGCACCCATCGCGTCCATCTTCGCGAGGTACTTGTCCATCATCGCGTAGAACTTGTTGGCCCCTTCGGTTCCCGGCGCGAACTTGTGCTGGATGTAGTCCGTCGTCGAGAGATACATGATGTCCGGACGGCGCGTCTCCAGGAGCTTCACGCCCGCGGCGAACACGAACTCCGAGAGCTCGGCGCTGTAGACGGAAGGCACTGGCATGCCCACGAGCCCGAGGACGTCCTCGATGCCGTTCTCGGCGAGCGTCACCTCGGCGGATTTCTCCGACGAGAAGCAGATGCCGCCCTTCAGCTTGTAGCCCAGGAGCTTCCGGAGCTTGTCCTTGGCGGTCACCACCGCGATCTTCGCGCCCGCGTCGCCCATCGCGGCGAACACGGTGCCCGCGCGCATGTACTTCGGGTCGTTCATCATCACTTCGGCGTTGGCGTCGCGGTCGTAGAAGAAGTTTCCGCAGATGCCGTGCACCGCGGGTGGCACGCCCGTGACGATCGAGATGTTGTTCGGGTTGGTGAACGAGGGAACGACGCAGTCGCCCCGGTATGCCTGGCCCGCATCGAGGATGCTCTTCAGGTAGGGCGTGACCCCCGCCTTCGCGGCCTCGGTGAGGTAGTCGAACTCGCAGCCGTCCACGCACACCACGACGACGGGATCGGTGGGGCGGCGGTATTTGCGGCCGTTCACTTCAAGGGGGGCGTTCATGCGGACTTCCTCCGTTTCTTGGCCGCGGGTCGCGGCAGGGGGATCGAGGCGCGCTCGAGCGTGCGGTGCAGGCGCTCGCGGCTTTCGATCGCGTGGTCGTGCAGGAGGCGGGACGCTGCTTCTGCGTCGCCGCGGGAAATGGCGTCGACGATGGCCTGGTGCTCCTTGGTCGACGTCGGAAAGCTTTCCGGACCGTGCTCGAGCGTCTCGCGGCGGTACAAGTGGAGCTCGTTCACCAGGCGCCGGTACATCGCGAGCAGCGTCTCGTTGCCCGTGAACTGCGCGAGCAGGTCGTGGAAGCGGACGTTGAGCGGGTAGTACTCGTCGACGCTGCGTTTCTTCGCCGCGCGGTCCATCTCCTTCAGGAGCTTCTTCAGCGCCTCCACTTGCGCGGGCGTGCAACGCTCGGCGACGAGCTGGCCGATCATCGCGTCGAGGCCGGCCCGGACCTCGTAGATCTCGTCGGCTTCGAAATGGGTGAGCTCGCGGACGAACACACCGCGGTTCTTCTCGGTACGCACCAGGCCCGCCTGGTCGAGCGCCCGGAAGGCTTCGCGCACGGGCCCGCGCGAGACCTTGAGGTCGTCGGCGATGTCGGCTTCGTTGAGCTTCGCGCCCGGGAGCAGCTCGCCGGCGAGGATGCGCCGCTCGAGCTCGTGCCGGACCATCGCCGGGAGCGAGTGCTTCTGCAGGAGCGCGATCGTTTCGACCGGGAGGGACGCCATGGGATGGGAAAGTCCGGAAAAGGCGGGGAGTAGATTGTAGACAATCTGCAAGCCGGCCGTCAAATGAAAAACGGCCGGGCGCCCCGTGAGGGAGGCCCGGCCGGTGAGGCGGTCAGATCTCGGCGGCGCCCGCGATCAGCGTCGAGAGCTTGGAGGTCTCGCGCGTGTACGGGACCGTGAGCTTCGCGTAGGCGCGCTGGGAATCGAGCACCTTCTTGAAGAACGCGTCCTTCTTCTCCAGCTCGGCGAGCACCTTCTTCGCCGACTTGATGAAGGCCGGCGCGTAGTCGGCCGGTGCATCGAACACCGTCACGCCCTTGGTCTTGATCTCGGCCAGCGCCTTCGCGTTCTCGTACTGGAAGTAGAGGATCGCGTCGAAGAGCGAGGTGGTGAGCGCGGTCTCGACGATCGCCTGCAGGTCGGGGCCGAGCGCCTTCCACTTGGCCATGTTGATCACGATGTCGGCGATGTCGATGGCCTGGTGCAGGCCCTGGATCGAGTAGAACTTGAAGACGTCCTGCAGGCCCACCTTGATGTCGTTGGCCGGGTTGATCCACTCCACGCCGTCGATCACGCCGCGCTCGGCCGCGGGGATGAGCTCCGCGCCGGCGAGGTTCATCGGGATGCCGCCCATGTCCTTCAGCACGTCGGAGGGCAGGCCCGAGGAGATGCGGAAGCGAAGCTTCGTGAATTCCGCGACCGAGGTGACCGGCTTCTTGAACCAGCCGAAGCACTCCGGGCCGTCGGGCGCATACAGGAACGGCATCACGTCGGACTTCAGCATCTTCTGGTAGTACTCGACGTAGAGGTCGCGCCCGCCGCCCTGCATGTACCAGGCGAGCTGGCCCATCTGGTCGAGGCCGCTGCCCGAGCCGCCGAGCGGCGCGCTGAAGAGGCCGCCTGCCGGATGCTTGCCGGTCGCGTAATGCGTCCACCACTGGCCGCTGTCGACGACACCCTTGTTGACCGCCTCGAGGATCGAGTCGGGCTTCACGATCGCGCCGCTCGTGAGCACCTCGATCTTCAGGCGGCCCGCGGACATCTTGTCCACGTTGGTCGCGAACTTGTTGAGCAGCGTCATGTGCGGCGTGCCCGCGGGGTTCGCGCTCTGCAGCTTCCAGCGATGCTGCGTGCCCTGGGCATGCACGATCGCGGGAGCGGCCGCGGCGCCCACCGCGAGGCCTGCGCCGGCCGACTTCAGGAATTTTCTGCGTTCCATCTCTTCTCCTCCTTCTGGGTTGTCGTTGCCGCTACTTCGTTCCGAATGCGAGGTTGGGAAGCACGAGGATGATCTTCGGGAAGAAATACAGGATGAGAACCGCGATCCATTGCAGGACCATGAACGGCATCATTCCCTTGTAGATGTCCGCGAGGTTCCACTTGGGCATGATCCCCTTGAGGTAGTACGCGGAGAGCGCGACCGGTGGCGAGAGCCAGCACGTCTGCAGCGTCACCGCGAGCAGGATGCTGAACCACACCATGTCCACCTTCAGCGTCTCGAGGATCGGCTGGAAGATCGGGACGATGATCACCACGATGGGCACCCACTCGAGCGGCCAGCCCAGGACGAAGCACAGGGCGAGGATCGAGAGGATCAGCAGGTCGGGCGGGATGTTCCACGCCACGAGCGCCTGCGCGATGTACGAGGGCGTCCCAAGCGCCGAGAACACGGAGCCCAGGAAGTTCGAGGCCATGAGCAGGATCATCACCATGCTCGCGGTCTGCGCGGTGCGGTAGGTCGAATCCTTGAACACCGCCCAGGTGAGCTTGCCGTGCGCCGCGGTGACCGCGAGTGCGCCGATGCAACCGATCGCAGCACCCTCGGTCGGCGTGGCCCAGCCCGTGACGATCGAGCCCAGGGTCGCGATGATCAGCGCCGTCGGGGGAATGAGGCCGAAGAAGAACTCGCGCAGGACGTAGCCCTTGGGGACGTCGAGCTCTTCCTTCGAAAGCGGAGGCCCCAGCTTCGGGTTCATCCACACGCGCGTCATTGTGTAGAGCAGATACAGGCCCGCGAGCAGCAGGCCCGGCAGCAGCGCGCCCGCGTAGAGCCGCGCGACCGACACCTGCAGCACGGGGCCCATCACCACGAGCATGACGCTCGGCGGGATGAGGATGCCCAGCGTGCCGCCGGCGCAGATCGTGCCCGCCGACATGCGCACGTCGTAGCCCGAACGCATCATCACCGGGGCGGCCATCAACGCGATGATCGTCACCGACGCGCCGACGATGCCCGTCGCGGCCGCGAAGAGGGTCGCGGTGAAGATGGTCGCGAGGTAGAGCGAGCCGTGCACGCGCCCGAACAGGAGTTGCACCGCGTGGAAGAGCCGGTTCATCAGCCCGGCACTCTCCAGCACGTAGCCCATGAAGGTGAACATCGCCACCGCCGCGAGGACGGTGTCGGTCATCGTGTCGAAGACCTGGAAGGTCATCAGGTAGAAGACCTTGTCGCCCAGGCCGATGTAGCCGAAGACCACGCCCAGCATGATCAAGGTGAACGAAATCGGGAAGCCGCCGAGGATGACGACGAACATCAACCCCAGCAGGACGAGTCCCAGGACTTCCGGGCTCATGGCCGGGCTCCCATCGTGCGGCGGTCAGGTGAGCTCACTCGGGCCCTCCTGGTTCGCGCGGTAGTCGACGCCGGTCTGCAGCGTCTTGATGCACTTCAGGACCTCGGCCACGCCCTGCAGCATGATGAGGATGGAGGCGAGCGGGATGATGCTCTTGTACCAATAGGCCGGCGGGCGCCACGTGGTCATGAGCGCTTCCCTGAGCTCCCAGGATTCCGCGGCGAACTGCCAGCTCGCCCAGGTGAAGATCACCATGCCGGGCAGGAACAGCAGGATGTACTGCGCGAGATCCATCCACACCTGGGTCCTGAGCGACCAGTCCTTCGAGAAGAAGTCGGTGCGGATGTGCTTCTGGATCTTCAGTGTCCACGCCGCCGCGAGGAAGAAGTGCGCGCCGTAGCACATGGTGGCGATGTCGTTGGCCCAGAGCGTGGGCCGGCCGATCTTGCGGATCATCACCTCGAAGAACAACACGCAGAACATCGGCACGATGAGCCAGGCGATCAGCTTGCCGGCGAGGGTGCTGGCCGCATCGATGGCCGGCGTGACGCGGTCGATCCATCCCAGGTTCATGTCCTCACCCCCATGAAGTTCTTGCCGCGCACGCCATCGAGCGCGTTCATCACCATGCGGCGCGATTCCTCCGCATCGACGCCGTACGCGGAGAAGTCCGTCTGCACGCCGACTTCGTGAAGGAAATTCTCGAGGCGCCTTGGCGCTCCCTCGAGGTTCTCGTCGAAGATCGCGCCCAGCACCGCGTCGCGGCCCGGGTCCACGCCGACCGCGCGCCCGAGCACCATCGGCAGCGTGAAGGAGCAGGCGATGCCGTGCGGGATGCCGAAGCGCAGCGTCATCTCGTACGAGATCGAGTGCGCGAGTGCAGTCTTGGTGTTGGAGAAGGCCATCCCGGCCTTCAACGCGGCGAGCGCCATGCGGGCGCGCAGCTCGACGTTGCGCGGATCCTTCAGCAACGCGGGGAGGGTGGCGATGACCTCGCGCGCCGCCGCGATCGCATACGTATCGGAGATCGGATTGGAATTCACGTTCCAGATCGATTCGAGCGCGTGCGAGAGCGCGTCGAGCGCGCTTTGCACGGTCACTGATGCGGGCAGCGTGAGCATGAGCTCGGGATCGACCACCGCGACCTCGGGCCAGGTCTGCGGCAGGTGCAGCGAATGCTTCTTGCCCGCGGCCTTGTCCCAGATCGTCGCCCACGGCGTCACCTCGCTGCCGGTGCCCGCGGTCGTCGGAACGGCGATGAGCGCCTTGACGCGCGCGGGCGTGAAGGGCTTCCCGGTGGCGAGTAGAGCGATGAGGTCGTCGAAGCGGCCGCTCTCCGTGCCGACCATCAATGCCTTGGCGGTGTCGATCGCGCTGCCGCCGCCGACGGCGATCACCACATCGGCCCGCGCGTGCTCGCGCCAGAAGCGCTCGTACATCGCGGCGAGGTAGCTCACGTCGGGATTGGGTTCGATGCGATCTTCGACCGCCACGAGGGAATCGCCGAGGATCGTGCGCAGGCGCGCGACCAGGCCGAGACCTTCGGCTTCGGGGAACGTGACGAGGACCGCGCGGCGCCCCGCAAGGATTTCAGGCAACTGCGCTACCGTGCCCGCGCCAAGTCGAATGGCGACCGGGTTGTGGTACCGGTGCGTGACGGACTTCAAGAAGCGCTCCTCCTCGGAGTGTTCCGGCTCTTGCTGGCCCGGTCCCGGCACCATGCGCCGCCGCCGGTCCATAGATCAAATTGTTTTATTTGCACCCGACCATTCAGAAAAGCTATGTTGGAGGCCGGAGGGCACCATGCGACTGACTCAATTGCGTTCGTTCCACGCGGTGGCACGCGCGGGCGGTTTCACCGGCGCGGCGAAGCTGCTGCACATCAGCCAGCCGACCGTCACCACGCAGGTGCGCTTCCTCGAGGAGACCTACGGCATCGAGCTTTTCTACCGGCGCGGCCACAAGGTGTCGCTGACCCCGCTGGGCGAGCAGCTCTACGAGCTGGCACAGCGCATCTTCACGCTCGAGGGCGAGACGGTGCACCTGCTCGAGGATTCGGGCGAGCTCAAGTCCGGGCACCTGCGCATCGCCGCGGTCGGCCCCTTTCACGTGACTGAAATGCTGGCGCGCTTCAATCGCCGCTATCCCGGCCTGGAGGTGTCCGTGCGGGTCGGCAATTCCACCGAAGTGCTGCAGCGCCTGCTCGACTACCAGGCCGAGGTCGCCGTGCTCGCGCAGTACACCGAGGACCCGCGTTTCCATTCCGTGCCCTACAGCCGCCATCGCATCGTGGTCTTCGTGCACCGTTCGCACCGCTTCGCCCGCCGCAAGTCGATCTCGATCCGCGACCTCGCGGGCGAGGGAATGATCCTGCGCGAAGAGGGCTCCACCACCCGCAAGGCCTTCGACGATGCGCTTCGCGATCACGGGGTCACGCCGCGCGTGGTAATGGAGATCGGCAGCCGGGAGGCGATTCGCGAGGCGGTGATCATGGGCGTGGGCGTGGGCACCGTGTCGGAAGTCGAATACATCCCGGATCCGGAGATCAGGATGGTCCGGCTTCGTGACGCCGATGTGTACACGCACGCGCACGTCGTTTGCCTGGAGGAGCGGCGCGGCGCGCGGCTCGTCGAGGCCTTTCTCGAGATCGTCGCCGAGCTGCAGCGCTCCGGCGGCGGTGCACTCGCGCATTCGGCCCAATCCCGCAATAATGGGCTCGGACGCACAGGTTCGCCCCCACCCCCCATCAAGACCAGGAGAGTCCCATGACCCGTATTTCCCGCCGGCAGGCGTGCATCGCCGCCGTGGCCGCCGTCTTTACCCTGAACGCCTGGGCCCAGAAGACCGAGCTGCTCGTCTACACCGCGCTCGAAACCGACCAGCTCAAGGCATATACGGAATCGTTCCAGAAGACGAACCCGAACATCGACCTCAAGTTCGTGCGCGACTCCACGGGCGTGATCATCGCCAAGCTGATCGCGGAGAAGGCGAACCCGCAAGCCGACGTGATCCTGGGTGTCGCCGCTTCGGGCCTGGAGATCTTCAAGGCCGAGGGAATGCTCGCGCCGTACGCGCCGGTGGGCTTCGACAAGCTCAACCCGACGTACAGCGACAAGGCGAAGCCGCCGCAGTGGGTCGGCCAGGACGTGTACGCCGCCGCGGTGTGCTTCAACACGGCCGAAGCCGCGAAGAAAGGCATCCCGAAGCCCGAGACGTGGAAGGACCTCACCAAGCCCATCTACAAGGGCCAGATCACGATGCCCAATCCGGCTTCGTCGGGCACGGGCTACTTCGACGTCACCGCGTGGTTGCAGCTCTGGGGTGAGGCGGATGGATGGAAGTACATGGACGCGCTGCACGAAAACATCGCGCAGTACACGCACTCGGGCTCGAAGCCGTGCCGCCAGTCGGGCGCCGGTGAGTTCGTCATCGGCATCTCGTTCGAGTACCGCGCCAACGACGTGAAGAAGAAGGGCGCGCCGGTCGACATCGTGTTCCCGAAGGAAGGCCTGGGCTACGACATCGAAGGCTCGGCGATCATGAAGACCACGAAGAAGATGGATGCGGCGAAGAAGCTGATGGACTGGGTCGCGTCGAAGGAAGCCAACGAGGCGTACTCGAAGAACTTCGCGATCGTGGCCTATCCGGGCGTGGCGACGAAGCTCGAGCACATCCCGGCCGCTGCCGATCTCGAGAAGCTGCTCATCAAGAACGACTTCGCGTTCGCCGCGAAGAACCGCGACAAGATCCTCACCGAATGGCAGAAGCGTTACGCGGTCAAGACCGAGAAATGACCGAGTTCCTCGAACTCCGAGACATCCGCAAGGAGTTCGGGAGTTTCACCGCGCTGAAGGGTGTGAGCCTCGCCGTGCACCCGGGGGAGCTCGTCTGCTTCCTCGGGCCCTCGGGCTGCGGCAAGACCACGCTGCTGCGCATCATCGCCGGGCTCGAGGTGCAGACCTCGGGCACGGTGATCCAGGCGGGCAAGGACATCTCGCGCCTGCCGCCGATGAAGCGCGACTACGGGATCGTCTTCCAGTCGTACGCGCTGTTCCCCAATCTTTCGATCGCCGAGAACGTGGCCTACGGGCTCGTGAACCGCGGCATGGCGCGCGCGCAACGCGATGCGCGCGTGAACGAACTGCTTGCGCTCGTGGGCCTGCCCGATTCGGGTGCCAAGTTTCCTGCGCAACTCTCCGGTGGCCAGCAGCAGCGCATCGCCATCGCGCGCGCGATCGCGACCTCGCCGGGATTGCTGCTGCTCGATGAACCGCTGTCGGCGCTCGATGCGCGCGTGCGCGTTCGCCTGCGCGGAGAGATCCGCAGCCTCCAGCAGCGCCTCGGGATCACGACCATCCTCGTGACGCACGACCAGGAGGAAGCGCTCTCCATGGCCGACCGCATCGTGGTGATGAACCAGGGCGTGATCGACCAGATCGGCTCGCCCACGGAGGTCTACCGGAATCCGCAGACGCCGTTCGTCGCGGACTTCGTGGGCAAGACCAACCTGCTCCCGGCCACGCGCGCGGGCGACAAGCGCGTGATGATCGGCGCGCAGCGCTTCGAGATCGAAAACGATGCACCCGCCGGGAATGGGTCCGGCCTGCGCGTCTTCTTCCGGCCCGAGGACGTGATCGTGCGCGGCGTGGGCGGCGCAACGCCCAACTCCGCCGCTGCCGTGGTGGAGAAGGTGGAGTTCCTCGGGTCGTATTCGCGCCTCACGTTCCGCATGAACGGCATCGACCAGCCGCTCTTCGCCGATCTCTCGGTGAACGACATGGAAGAATTCCACGTGAAACCGGGCGACACGATGCGCGTGGCCATTCCCGCCGATCGCGTGCGCGTGTTCGAAGCGCAACCGGCGTAGGCACGGTGAGCGCGCAGGCTCCGACCCTCAACGCCCAGCCGTCGGCGGGCCTCGGGCAGACACACCTCAAGGTCCACTGGACGGACCGCGTCGGCAACGGCCTGCTGATCGTCGTGGGCCTGGCGCTCGCGATCTTCCTGCTCGCACCCCTGTTCATGATCCTGGTGAAGAGCGTGGAGGACAAGGCGGGGGCCTTCGTCGGCTTCGCGAACTTCAATACCTACTTCCATACGCCGTCGCTCGCGCAATCGATCTGGAACAGCGTTTGGGTGTCCACGCTCGTCACCGCGATCACGATTCCGCTCGCGTTCACGTTCGCCTATGCGCTCACGCGAAGCTGCATGCGCTTCAAGCCGCTGCTTCGCAACATCGCGCTGGTGCCGATCCTCGCGCCGTCGCTGCTCGCGGCGATCTCGTTCATCTTCTGGTTCGGCAACCAGGGGTTGCTGAAAAGCTGGATGGGCGGCTCGCAGATTTATGGCGCATCGGGAATCGTCGCCTCGATGGTGTTCGCGACCTTCCCGCACGCATTGATGATCCTCGTCACCGCGCTCTCGCTCACCGACGCGCGGCTCTACGAAGCGGCCGACGCGCTGGGCACGAGCACGCTGCGCAAGTTCTGGACGATCACGCTGCCCGGTGCCAAGTACGGGATCATCAGCGCGTGGATGGTGGTGTTCACCTACGCACTTTCCGACTTCGGCATTCCCAAGGTGATCGGCGGCAACTTCAACATGCTCGCCACCGACATCTTCAAGCTCGTGATCGGCCAGCAGGACTTCCCGAAGGGCGCGGTCGTGGCGATCATCCTGCTCGTGCCCGTGGCGGTGACGTACGTCGTCGACAGCTACGTGCAGAAGCGGCAGCAGGCGCTGCTCTCGGCGCGTTCGGTGCCGTACGTGCCGAAGCCCTCGCCCGCGTACGACTGGGCGATGACGGCGTTCTGCTGGACGCTCGCACTGCTCATGCTCGCGATCCTCGGCATGGCGGTCTACGGCTCGTTCGTGAAGCTCTGGCCCTACAACTTCTCGCTCGTGCTCGACCACTACCGCCTGGGTCTCATCGACGCGGGCGTGATCGTGTCGTGGTGGAACAGCGTGAAGATGGCGCTGTGGTGCGCAACGTTGGGAGCCGTTTTCATCTTCTGCGCGGCGTACCTCCTCGAGAAGACTCGCGGGATCGACGCGTTCCGCCCGTTCGTGCGCCTGATGGCGGTGCTGCCGATGGGCGTGCCGGGCATGGTGCTGGGCCTGGGCTACATCTTCTTCTTCGTGCAGGCGGGCAACCCGCTGCATTTCATCTACGGCAGCATGGCGATCATCGTGATCTGCACGACGGTGCATTACTACACGTCCTCGCATCTCACCGCGCTCACCGCGCTCAAGCAGATCGACAACGAGTTCGAGGCGGTGTCGGCGTCGCTGCGGGTGCCGTTCTGGCGCACGTTCTTCAAGGTCACGTTGCCGGTGTGCCTGCCCGCGCTGCTCGACATCAGCCGCTACCTCTTCGTGAACGCGATGACGACTGTCTCTGCGGTCGTGTTCCTGTATTCGCCCAAGACCACGCTCGCGTCGGTGGCGATCGTGAATCTCGACGAGGCGGGCGACATCGGCCCGGCGGCGGCGATGGCCACGCTGGTGGTCCTCACCTCGGCCGCGATGTGCGTGGTCTATTATTTCCTTCAAGTCTGGCTCGATCGCCGCACGCAGGCTTGGCGAAGCTGAAACGAACTAGACCTTGAAACACGGAGGACACAGAGGACACTGAGGAGGGGAGGTTAGCCTCGCCCGCGCGATCAACGGGATCCCGAGGAACGTGCTGATCCTGCGTACGCCAATGCCCCGCTTTCGCGACGACCACCTCCTGCCCTCCGTGTCCTCTGCGTCCTCCGTGTTTCAAGATTTGGTTATTTAGCAGAATTCCGACAGGAGCTCTCCCATGATCAAAGGCAACGATCCGATTCTCCTCACGCCGGGGCCGCTGACGACCTCGCTCGAAACCAAGCAGGCGATGCTGCGCGACTGGGGCTCGTGGGACGTGACCTTCAACCGGATGACGGCCTCGATCTGCGCGGACCTCGTGGAGGTGATCCACGGTGGCGCGACGCACGTCACGGTGCCGCTCCAGGGCAGCGGAACATTTTCGGTCGAGGCCGCGCTCTCGAACCTCGTGCCGCGCGACGGCAAGGTCCTCGTGCCGCAGAACGGCGCGTACTGCCAGCGCATCCTGAAGATCCTCAAGTACCTTGGCCGCGCGCACGTCGCGCTCGACCTGCCCGAAGATCGCTATCCCACCGCCGCGATGATCGAGGAAGCGTTCGCGAAGGATCCGGCGATCACGCACGTCGCGCAGGTGCACTGCGAGACCGGCACGGGCATCCTCAATCCGCTCGCGGAGATCGGTGCCGCCTGCGCACGCCACGGCAAGGGCCTGATCGTCGATGCGATGAGCTCGTTCGGCGCGATCGACATCGACGCCTCGGCCTATCCGATCGACGCGGTGATCGCCGCATCGGGGAAATGCATCGAAGGTCCGCCCGGCATGGGCTTCGTGATCGCCCGCAAGGCCGTGCTGGAGAAGTGCCAGGGCAATTCGCACTCGCTCGCGATGGATCTGTACGACCAGTGGACGTACATGCAGAAGACGACGCAGTGGCGCTTCACGCCGCCCACGCACGTCGTGGCCGCGTTCCATTCTGCGCTGGGACAGTTCAAGGCCGAGGGCGGCACGCCCGCTCGCGGCGCGCGCTACCGGAAGAATTGCGACACGCTGATCGCAGGCATGCAGGCGCTGGGCTTCCGCACGTTCCTCACGCCCGAGGTGCAGGCGCCCGTGATCGTCACCTTCCACGCGCCGGGCGACCCGAACTACAACTTCAAGGATTTCTACGAGCGGGTGAAGTCGCGCGGCTACATCCTCTACCCGGGCAAGCTCACCCAGGTCGAGACCTTCCGCGTCGGTTGCATCGGCGCGATCGACTCGAACGAGATGCGCAACGTCGTTTCCGCCGTCGCCGAGACGCTCAAGGAAATGAACGTCACGAAGATCGCGCCGCTGCGCGCCGCGGCCTAGCGCCTTCCATCCCGCACCCGCGGGAGAAACCTCCGATATCCGGCGGGAAGCAATCGCCGGATTGCGGTGTTAGCCTGACTGACCCCGGTCTCGGCCGGCGGCATTGCAGTCATGACCCCACAAGACGGAGGAGAGACGATGTCCATGCGAAGGATTGCCGCCCTCGTTGGCGGTGCGACGTTGCTGGTCGCCGGTTTGGCGAGCGCCCAGGTGCCCCAGTACGGAACCAATGTCACGCTCGAGCAGGCTCGCAAGTACGCGGCGGCTGCCGATGCCGAAGCCCGGAAGAACAACTGGCCGGTGGCGATCGCGATCGTCGATACCGCGGGGAACCTGGTCTACTTCCAGCGAACCGACAACACGCAGACGGCGAGCATGCAGGTATCGGTCGACAAGGCCGTGTCGTCGGCGATCTACCGGCGTTCCACGAAGGTGTTCCAGGACGCGGTGGCGGGCGGCGGCGCGGGTTTGCGCGCGCTCAACCTGCGTGGAGCGAGCACGGTGGAAGGCGGCGTGCCGCTGATCCTCGATGGCAAGATCATCGGCGGCATCGGCGTCTCGGGCGTCAATGCCGACCAGGACGGCGTGGTCGCGATGGCGGGAGCCGCGGCAAAGTAAGCCTCCGGGCCATGCCGCTATGATGGCGGCATGGCTCGCTACGATCTTGCGGTTGCGGGTGCGGGCATCGTGGGCCTCGCCCATGCCCTCGCGGCTGCGCGCCGCGGGTTGCGCGTGGCGGTGGTGGAGCGCGATGCCCGCGCTTCGCGCTCTTCCATCCAGAATTTCGGTTTCGTCACCGTCTCGGGCCAGGGAGCCTCGCAGGCGCGCGCGCAGCGTTCGCGCGATGCGTGGCTTGAAGTGGCGGGTCCCGCGGGCATCAATGTCGAGCAGCGTGGCGCGCTGATCGTTGCCCGGCGCGCGGAAGCGCTCGCGGTCCTCGAGGAATTCGCGGCGTCCGCGGCGGGCGCGGGCTGCGAGTTGCTCGATCCGGCGCGACTGCGCTCGCATCCGATGGTCGTCGCGAAGGCGGCCGCCGCGCTGTGGAGCCCGCACGAAGTTCGCATCGAGGCGCGCGAAGCCTTGCCACGGCTCGCCGCCTGGCTCGCTGCGCATCACAAGGTGGATTTCCATTGGTCCTCGCCCGTCACCGCGGTCGACGAGCGCGGCTTGCATCACGCCAACGGTTGCGTGGAAGCCGACGCGATCGTGCTGACTGTCGGCGCGGATGTCGCGACACTGTTCCCAGACCGCGCGCGTGAGGCGCAGGTTCGCCACTGCATGCTGCAGATGATGCGAGTGGCCGCGCCCTCGTGGCGGTTGCCCGGCGTGGTGATGACGGACCTAAGCCTGCTTCGCTACGAGGGCTTCGCCACCCAGCCCGCCGCGGCGCGGCTGCGCTTGAAACTGGAAGCGGAATGCGCGCGCGAGCTCGCAGCCGGCGTCCACCTGATCGTCGCGCAGGGCGTCGACGGCACGCTCGTGGTCGGCGATTCGCATCGCTACGCGGACGCGGTGGATCGCGATTCGACGGCGGAGGTCGAGGCCCTGATCCTCGCCGAGCTGACCGCGCTGCTCGATCTTCCGAAACCGCAGGTGATCGAGCGCTGGGTGGGCTCCTACCCGGTCGCGAACGTGAAGCCGGTGCTCGCCGCGCAAGTGGGGCCACGCGCGCGCCTCGTCACCGTCACGAGCGGCACGGGCATGAGCACCGGGTTCGCGATCGGCGAGGAAACCATCGCCGAGTTGTTTCAGTGAACACACACACCCACGATCTGCCGCCGTCCGAATGGGTCCAGCGCTGGGCCGCGATGATCCGTCCCGGTGGCGCCGTCCTCGACCTCGCCTGCGGCGGCGGCCGGCATTCCCGCTGGCTCGCGCGCCTGGGGTTCGAAGTCGATGCGGTGGACCGCGATCCGGCGGCCTTCGTCGATCCCCCGCCACAGGTGCAGGTGCTCGCGGCCGACCTCGAGGCGGGGCCCTGGCCCTATCCGGGCCGGAAATGGGATGCGATCGTGGTCACGAACTACCTCCATCGCCCCCTGTTACCGCGCCTCGTGACCTCGCTCGAACCCGGCGGAATCCTCCTTTACGAGACCTTCGCGCGCGGCAACGAGCGCTTCGGAAAGCCCTCGAATCCGGACTTCCTGTTGCTGCCGGGCGAGCTGCTGGCAGTGGTCCAGGGCGAGCTGCGGGTCATCGCCTTCGAGGACCTGGTCGTGGCCGAACCCCGTCCGGCGGCCGTCCAGAGGGTCTGCGCCCGCAACGAAATGGGGTCGGGCGCCATTTAGTTGGTAAAATCGCCGCTTTCCAAGAATCAAGGCTTTGCCCGAATGCTGACCGGAAGCCTGGTCGCCATCGTGACCCCGATGCTCGCCGATGGCGGGCTCGATTTTCCCCGCCTCAAGTCACTCATCGACTGGCATGTCGCCGAAGGTACCGACGGGATCGTGATCGTCGGCACCACGGGCGAATCGCCGACGGTGGACATGGAGGAGCACGCCGCGCTGATCAAGGCCGCGGTGGAGTTCGCTGCCGGGCGTATTCCGGTGATCGCGGGCACGGGCGGCAATTCGACGCGTGAAGCCATCGAGCTCACGCGCTACGCGCTCGAAGCCGGCGCGAAGTACGGCCTTTCGGTCGTGCCGTACTACAACAAGCCCACGCAGGAAGGCCTCTACCGGCACTTCAAGGCGATCGCCGAAGCGGTCGAGCTGCCGATGATCCTCTACAACGTCCCTTCGCGGACCGTGGCGGACATGCACAACGACACGGTGGTCCGTCTTTCGCAGGTGCCGGGCATCGTGGGCCTCAAGGAATCGACCTCGAACATCGAGCGCGTGACTGATCTCCTGAAGCGCATCCCGAAGAGCTTCGCGATCTTCAGCGGCAACGACGACGCAGCGCTTGCGTACATCCAGCTCGGCGCGAACGGCGTGATTTCGGTCACCGCCAACGTCGCGCCGAAACTTATGCACGAGATGTGCGTGGCCGCGCGCGAGGGGAACTCGCAGCGCGCCATCGCGATCAACAACAAGTTGCTCGGCCTCCACAAGAACCTGTTCCTGGAAGCCAACCCGATTCCCGTGAAGTGGGCCCTGCACAAGATGGGCCGTGTCGCGGAGGGCATCCGCCTTCCGCTTACCCCGTTCGCCTCCCAGTACCACGAGGCGCTTGCCGCCGCGTTGCGCGAGGCGGGCTGCATCGCCTGAACGAATCCAGAGGACCCGCAACATGAAACCGGTTTTCCCCTTCATCGTCCTCGCCGCGCTGGTCGCCGGCTGTGGCTCCGTGACCAAGAGCACCGAGTACACCAGCGCCGCCGCGCGCTCGCCGCAGGCCGCGCTCGAAGTGCCGCCTGAGCTCACGAACCCGACGATCGACGACCGCTTCGCGATTCCCGATCCGAAGACGCAGACGACGTTCTCCACGTACAGCCGTGACCGCGGTACGGCGCCTGCAACCGCCGCGCTCGGCGTGCTGCCGGCACCGACCAACGCGCGCATGGAGCGCGCCGGCGCCCAGCGCTGGATCGTCGTGAAGGCCACGCCCGACCAGCTCTGGCCGATCCTGCGCACGTTCTGGATCGAGACGGGCTTCGTGATGCGCCGCGAGAGCCCCGAGCTCGGCATCATGGACACCGACTGGGCCGAGAACCGCAACAAGATTCCCGAAGACATCATCCGCCGCACCATCGGCCGCGCCATCGACGGCCTGTACTCCACGCACCAGCGCGATCGCTTCCGCACGCGCCTCGAGCGCGGTGCCGAGGCCGGCACGACCGAGATCTACATCGCGCACTACGGCGCCGACGAGGTCTGGACCAGCACGTCGCAGGAAAAGACGGCGTGGCAACCGCGTCCCTCCGATCCCGAGCTCGAGGCCGAGATGCTCGGTCGCATCCTCGTGAAGCTGGGCTACGACGACAAGACCGTGCTCGCCATGGCGCCCAAGGCCGCGGATGGCAAGCCCGGCGCGCCTGCCACCCCGGCAGCACCCGTGGGCAACGCCGTCCTGCAGAACAACGGCGCGGGCCCGCTCGTGATGAACGACAGCTTCGACCGCGCCTGGCGCCGCGTCGGGCTCGCGCTCGATCGCGTCGGCTTCACCGTCGAGGACCGCGACCGCACCAAGGGCGTGTTCTTCGTGCGCTACGTCGATCCCGAAGTCGACCTCAAGGACACCTCGAAGCTCACCTGGGCCGAGCGCCTCGCGTTCTGGAAGCCGACGCCGAAGGCGGCGCAGCCGCAGTACCGCATCTTCGTTGCCGACGCCGGAACGAGCGGCTCGAAGGTGGAAGTGCAGAACATGCAGGGCGCCGTGGAAGCAACGTCCACCGGCAAGAAGATCCTCGGCCTCCTCTACGACCAGCTGAAGTAGTGAGATTCTCGTCGCTCGGGAGCGGCAGCCTGGGCAACGCGCTCGTCGTCGAGCGCGGCACGACCCGGGTGATGATGGATTGCGGGTTCTCGATCACCGAGACCAAGCGCCGCCTCGAGCGCGCGGGCCTCGCGCCCGCGGACCTCACCGCGATCGTCGTCACGCACGAGCATGACGATCACCTCGGCGGCGTGGCCGCCTTCGCCAAGCGCTTCGCGGTTCCGGTCTACCTCACGCGCGGCACCGCGCAGTGGCTGCCCGACGACTTCCCGCGAGTCCTGATCCGCCTCATCGATTCGCACACGGTCTTCGCGATCGGCGAGCTGCAGGTCGAGCCCTTCGCCGTTCCGCACGACGCGCGCGAGCCCGTGCAATACGTGTTCGGCGACGGCGCTTCGCGGATCGGTGTGGTCACCGACCTCGGAACACCTACGCAGCACGTGGCCGAGAAACTCACCGGCTGCGACGCGCTCGTGCTCGAGTGCAACCACGATCGCGACATGCTGATGAACGGGCCGTACACACCCAGCCTGAAGCTGCGCGTCGGCGGCCGTTTCGGCCACCTCTCCAACGCCGACGCGGCAGCGCTCCTCGCGCACCTCGACCGCTCGCGCATGAAGCACGTCATCGCCGCCCACCTCTCCCAGCAGAACAACACGCGAGCCCTGGCAGCGGCGGCCCTTGCGCAGGCGATGGGCTGCGAAGAATCCTGGATCGGGATCGCGGCACAGGACGAAGGCTTCGCCTGGCGCGACGTCTAGCTACACCTGCACCGGGGCCATCGACGAAGGGTTGATCCCGACCCGGCCCCAACCTCTCCAGCACAGGCCGCCGATCTCGCTACCCAAACTTGCGCTCGAAATTCCTGGCGCACCGGCGATCCTGCAGCGAGCGGTGGGGGGCCTCTCGTGATCAACCCTTCGTCGATGGCTCAGCGCCGGAACCATCGGGGCGTCTCCAACAGCGGGGCGGCGCTGATCGCAACGAGAGAGCGTGTGCCAGTCATGTCGATCGCCGTTCATCGACGAGGGCGGCACCCGCCACCGCTCGCCACCACAAATTATCTACCGCCGCTCATCTCAGCCCAGCTGCCACCATCCTCCCACACCCATCGATGGCTGAGGTCGCGGGAAGAAAGACGAAAGCACAAAGAGGACGAAAAAAAACCGGCCCGAAGGCCGGTTTCTTTTCACGCAGGGCGCGAATTACTTCTTCGGCGCCTGGGCGGGCTTGATTTCACCCTGGGCGGCGTCGCCAGCCTTCGGGGCATCGCTGGGCTTCGCGTCGGCGGGCTTGGCATCGGCGGGCTTCGCGTCGGCCGGGGCGGCACCGGTGGCGGGCGCGGCAACCGGGGCCTCGGCGGGCTTCGGGGCTTCGGCAGCCTTCGGGGCCTCGACCTTCGGGGCTTCGGCGGGCTTCGGGGCTTCGGTCTTGCCGCAGGCAACGACGGCGGTGGCGAGCAGGGCTGCGAGGAGGTACGACGTCTTCATTTTGAGTCTTCCTTGGATCGTGAGTTATTGGATATCGCGCGGGGTTCGTTGGCGGTCCCTCCTTGCTGCATCGCAACGCGCCCTGGGGAGTCTTCCGGCCAGCGCAGGATTCTAGCAAAAAGACCTTTTTCGCGATACGGGCGATCCGGTAAAAAACCCTGACGGTTCAAAGGCCCAGCGTCGTGGCCGAGACGGCCGGCTCGGACAGTTCCCAGATTTCCTCGAACCGCTGGAGGATGGGCGTGGCGTCCGCGTGCGAGTGCAGCGCAACAATGGCCCGGGACTGCGTGAAGTGCAGCTGATGCCAGACGCTGTGGTCATCGGCAATCACGAAGGGGTCGGTCGCGTCGCGCGCTTGCTGGATCGTGCGGTGGATCTCGATCGACATCGGGAAGCGGCGCAGCAGCATGAGCAGCCGCGGGCACTCGCGCTCCAGGTGTTCGGGCTCATGCAGCGCGATGTGAAGCCGATGCGCGCGGCCGGCGACGAAGAATTTCTGCAGCGCCTCGCTGCGCGCGACTGAATTGAAGCCGCGGCGCGCGAGCGTGATGTCGAAGATGCGGATCGTGCGCTGCGCCGATGCGATCACCGCGTCGATCGCGGCGAGCGACTCGGCCTCGCTCGTGATCTGGCGGTAGTCCGGCTTCGGTGCGTTCGCGGGGGTATCGCTCATCATCGCCTCCCTTTCGCGTTGTCCGCGTCCGCGGCCAGGTGCAAGAAACCGAGGACGTACCAATCGTAGGCGAGGTTCCAGAACGCGGCATTCGCGCGCGTGGGGCCTTCGATGCGGCGGTGGTTCGCGAAGGCTCGAAGCGCCGGACCCGCGCCTCGCGGCACGCGCACGGCCTCGCCGTTCATGAATGCCATGCTGCCAGAAAACAGCAATCGCGAGCCACCGTCGAGGGCGATGCCGCGGCGTGCCGCCTGCGCGGTGAAGCGCGCGCGGGGGACGGGCCGCGAGGGCGGATCGAACACGACTTGCGACTTGGGTTCGGAAAGGAAGCGTCCCGCGAATGCGCGCACATCGGCTTCGCTCCAGCGAATGGACGTGAGTACGCGCCGCGCGTGCTGCACGAGTGCCGCGGGGACTTCACCGGGATTGCGCGCGGCGCCGGCACCGGGATCGGTGTAATGCCCGGGCGGATCGAGGCGATCGCGAAGGTCATCGAGGAACGCGGCCACGAGATCGCGATCGCTCGGCGCGCGAAAGCCGATCGACCACGTGAGGCACTCGCCTTCGGCGACACCCTCGTGCGCGACACCGGGTGGCAGGTAGAGCATGTCGCCGCTCTCGAGCACCCACTCCTGCTCGGGCTTGAACCGCGCGAGGATCTTCAGCGGCAAACCCTGACGAAACGCGACATCGGCTTGCGTCGAAATGCGCCAGCGCCTCCTCCCGTGGCCTTGCAGGAGGAACACATCATACGAATCCACATGCGGACCTACGCCGCCGCCGTCGGTCGCGTAGCTCACCATGAGGTCGTCGACGCGCGCGTGCGGAATGAAATCGAAGCGCTCGAGCAGTTGCGCGGCGCGCTCGGAGAAGTGATTCGTGTCCTGGACGAGAATTGTCCAGTTCCGGCGTGGAAGTTGCTTGAGTTGAACCATGGAAAACGGCCCATGCTCGAGCGTCCACTGGTTCCCGCGATGCTGCACCAGGCGTGAATGGGCATCCGAAGACGTCGCGAGCTCGAGAACGCCGCGCGGATCGATGGGATCGGTGAACGCCGGAAATGCACCACGAATGAGCAGCGGTTTTCGCTGCCAGTGGCGACGCATGAACGTGCTAGCGTCGAGTCTTCCGAGGAAGGAGTGCTTCGCCTTGCGCGTCATGAAAAAGGATTAGAATCTTCCGGACGTTTAGAGCGAAAAACGCCATGCTCCAAGTAGGCCAACCAGCACCGGCATTCACGCTCCCCGATGCAAGCATGGAGATGATGAGTCTATCCAGCTATCGGGGCAAGAAGAACGTTGTCCTTTATTTCTACCCGAAGGACGGCACGCCCGGATGCACCATCCAGGCGATCGACTTCAGCGACCGCGAAAACGAATTCGAGAAACTCGAGACCGTCGTGTTCGGCGTGTCACGCGACGACGTGCTGTCGCACGCGGCATTTCGCGACGAGCACGGCCTCACCGTGCAGCTGCTCGCCGATACCGAAGCCGAGGTCTGCCAGCTCTATGACGTCCTCGTGACCAAGGACACCAAGCCGTGCCTGAGGCGTTCGACGTTCATCATCGACAAGAAGGGCACCATCCGCCACATCCTGGGCGAAGTCAGCCCCCGCAACCATGCTGATGAGGTCCTCAAGGCCGTCAAGCAATTGAACGGCCATGCGAATTGACCGCGACACCGTCGTGACGCTCGCCTGCGAGCTGCGCGACTGCGATGGCGACCTTCTCGAGGACGAAGGCACCGCGGTCACTTATCTGCACGGCGGCTACGGCGGCATCTTCGCAAAGGTGGAGAGCGCGCTCCACGGCCGCGAGCCCGGCCACGAAGTCGCGGTGACACTGGAACCCGAGGATGCCTTCGGCGATTACGACGCCGAGCTCCTGCGCGTCGAGCCGCGTTCGAAATTTCCCTCGGACATCGAAGTGGGCATGCGCTTCGAAGGCGTGCCCGGCGAGAACGAGGACGACGCGCTGATCTACACGATCACGGATGTCACGAAGGACACGGTCGTCGTCGACGGAAACCACCCGCTTGCGGGAGAGCGCCTCTGGTTCAAGGGCACCGTGACCTCGGTGCGTCCGGCCACGCCGGAAGAGCTCGAGCGCGAGGACGCGAACGCCCCGGGCCTCACCGTCACGGAAACGTAGTCGACTGCCCGCGCGTCCGGAAACGGAAGAAGCGCGCATCGGCGGGATCCGCCGACACCTGCACCCAGCCCACGAACGGGCTCCCGAAAGATTCCAGCCGCGTCATGTTGGCGATCGTGCGTCCGTCGCCGTCGCGGAAGGGTTGGTCCGCGCGCTGGAAGTGCGTCTCGCCGTGGACCACGAGCACGGGCTTTGAAAAGGATACGGCGTGCGCGGTGAGCGACGCGACCAGCGCGTCGTAGACCAGCTGCTTACTCCTGACGAACGGATTCGCGTGGAAGATCACGACCACCGCGCGCGCGTTCGGCATGGCGAAGGCGCGATCGAGCCAGCGGCGATTCGCTGCGCCGCGGCGTACGGCCTCCTCGTCATTGCGCGCGTCGAATCCCACGTTGTCGTTGCTGCCCTGCGCGTTGAGGGTCGCGAAGACCACCGATCGCGTCGTCCAGAGGCGATTCTCCGGGTAGCCCTCCTGGGCCTCGAATGCGACCGACTGGCGCTTGCCCATCAGGCGCGATCCGGAGAAGAAGATCTCGCGCAGCTTCGCAAGGCGCTCGAGGGGATCGTGGCCGCCGGCGCGCTGCCGGCGGCAATCCACCCATTCGTTGTCGCCGGGCGCGAGGATGAACGGGTGCGCTGACCGATCGAAGCGCGCCTTGCGATCGAGATAGATTGCATCGGTGCACTGTGCGCGGCTCGACTTGATGTCGCCCACATGCACGACGAACTCGAGCGGCTCCGCGTTCATCGTGTCGACGATCGCGTCGAACGCCACCTCGTCGGACTCGCTGTAAGGCGTGTCGCCCACGACGCCGAACGTGAAGGCATCTGGGTGAGGCGAATGGACCGCGCAGCCTGCGATGACCAATAGGGACAGACCCCATTGGAGCGCTGTAACAGTCCGACGCCGATTAACTGTTACAGCGCTCCAATGGGGTCTGTCCCTATTGGTCATCTCCCAGCTTCTTGAGGCGGTAGAGCGCCTCGAGGGCTTCCTTGGGAGAGAGGGAATCGGGCTGCAGGGCGTCGATCGCATCGAGGAGCGGATGGCGCTCGGGCTCCGGGGCTGCGGCTGCGGCGAAGAGGTCCGACTGCGACGAAGCAGGGCGCAGATGCTTCTCGAGCTCCGCGAGGTGCTTGCGGGCGGCGCGCACGACGTCGCGCGGAATGCCGGCGAGGTGCGCGACGTGGATGCCGTAGGACTTGTCCGCGGGCCCGCCCTCGAGCTTGTGCAGGAAAATGATCTTGTCCTTGTGCTCGACGGCATCGAGGTGGACGTTGGCGATGTTGGGCAGGAGTGTCGCGAGCTGCGTGAGCTCGAAGTAGTGCGTCGCGAAGAGGGTGTAGCAGCGCGTGGACTCGGCGAGGTGGCGCGCGATCGAGTAGGCGAGGGCGAGGCCGTCGAACGTCGAGGTTCCGCGGCCGATCTCGTCGACGAGCACCAGGCTTCGCGCGGTCGCGTTGTTGAGGATGCTCGCGGCTTCCGTCATCTCCACCATGAACGTCGAGCGTCCGCCCGCGAGGTCGTCGGAGGCGCCGATGCGCGTGAAGATGCGATCGAGCGGACCGAGCCGCGCCGACTTCGCGGGAACGAACGCACCGCAATAGGCGAGCAGTGCGATCTGCGCAACCTGCCGCATGTACGTCGACTTGCCGCCCATGTTCGGGCCGGTGATGAGCAACAGCTGGCGCGAGCGCGTGAGGCTCGCGTCGTTCGGGATGAAGGCCTCCACCTGTCCCTCGACCACGAGGTGGCGTCCGGCCTCGATCTCGATCACGTCGTCGGCGACGAGCTCGGGCCGGTTGAGGTTGAGCGCTTCGGCCGAGGCGGCGAGCGAGGCGAGCGCGTCGAGGCTCGCGGCGGCATCGGCGATCTCCTGCAGCCGCACGATGTGGCGGTTGAGATCGTCGAGCAGCGCCTCGTAGAGCTCCTTCTCGCGGGCCAGCGCCCGGTCGCCGGCGGCGAGCGCCTTGTCCTCGAAGGTCTTCAGCTCCGGCGTGATGAAGCGCTCGGCGCTCTTCATCGTCTGGCGGCGCTTGTATTCCACCGGCACCTTGTCGAGCTGGCCCGCCGTCACCTCGATGAAGAAGCCGTGGACCTTGTTGAACTCCACGCGCAGGTTGGCGATGCCGGTGCGTTCGCGTTCGCGCTTCTCCATGTCGAGGAGAAACGCGCCGCAGTCGCTCTGGATCGCGCGCAGCTCGTCGAGCTCGGCATCGAAGCCGTCGCGGATGACGCCGCCTTCGCGCAAGGCGGTCGCGGGCTCGTCACGCAGCGTGGCCGCGAGGCGATCGAGGATCTCCGGCGAAGGCGCGAGCCCCTGGGCGGCGCGCGCGAGGCCGGGCTGGCCGGATCGATTCAGCAACGCGTGCAAATCGGGAAGGGTCGCGAGCGTGTCGCGCAGGCCCGCAAGGTCGCGCGGCCGGGCGGTACGAAGTGCGACCCGTGCGGCGATGCGTTCCACGTCGGACCACGCGCCGAATGCGGCCGTCACGTGCGCGTGGCGAACGGTCGAGTCGCGCTCAAGAAGTGCGCCGATCGTGTCCTGGCGCTCCCGCAGGGTCGCGGTGTCGCGCAGGGGATGATGAAGATAATGGCGCAGGCGGCGGCTGCCCATCGACGTCGCGCACGCATCGAGCCGCGAGAAAAGCGTGGGCGACTCCGCCCCCGCGATCGTCTCGGTGATCTCGAGGTTGCGCCTCGTAGCCGCGTCCATGAGCACGAACTCGCTCTCGCGCTCGACGCGAAGGCCGGTGACGTGCGGGAGCGCCGATTGCTGCGTCTGGCGGCAGTAGGCGATGAGGGCGCCGGCGGCGGCGATCGCCGCGTCCATCCCCTCGCAGCCGAAGCCCGAGAGATCGGCGGTGCCGAACTGGCGCGCGAGATCGCGCTTCGCCGCCTCGGCTTCGAAGTGCCACGGCTCGAGCCGCTTGGTGGGAGGCGCGTCGCGAAGCGCGGGAATCTCGAAGCCGTCTGGCGCGAGCAATTCCGCGGGTTGCAAGCGCTCCAGTTCAGCCGAGAGGCGCGAGCGCGGTACTTCGGTGATCCGCAGCTGCCCGCTCGCGAGCGAGATCCACGCGATGCCGGCCACCGACTCCGTGACCTGCACCGCGCACAAAAAACTCTCGCGCGTGGCCGCGAGCAACGCCGAATCCGTGAGGGTTCCCGGCGTCACGACGCGCGCGACCTTGCGTTCGACCGGACCCTTCGACGTGGCCGGATCGCCGACCTGCTCGCAGATCGCGACCGATTCGCCCAGCTTCACGAGCTTCGCGAGGTACGGCTCGAGCGAGTGGAAGGGGACCCCCGCCATGCGGATGGGCTGGCCCCCGGAGGCGCCGCGCGTGGTGAGCGTGATGTCGAGCATCTTCGCCGCGCGCTCGGCGTCGCGGTAGAAGACTTCGTAGAAGTCGCCCATCCGGTAGAAGAGCAGCATGTCGGGGTACTGCGCCTTGAGGGCGAAGTACTGCTGCATCATCGGCGTATGGGCGGCCGCTTTGGGCTCGGAGGTTGGCGTGTCCACGGTCAAAAGAAAAGGGGGCGCGGAAAATCGCACCCCCTTCGATTGTACCGCCGAGCCGCGCGGCTACTTCACCGCGAACTTCTTCGTCTGCGCGACCTGGTCGTTGATCGAGACTTCCACCTGGTAGTCGCCGACGGGCCAGCCGTCGGGCTTGTTCACGTTGAACTCCGTGGTGGCCGGTCCCGCGGGCGCGATCGTCTGGGATTGCTCGGCGATCGTGGTGGCGGACTTGTCTTTCTCGAAGTACGTCCACTTGGTCTTGAGATTCGCGGTTCCTGCGCCGGTCGTGTCCACGGAGACGTGGAAAGTGTCGCCCTTCGCGAACGACTCGGTCGCGGCGGAAATCTTCTTGTCCGAGCCGACGGCGCTGCCCAGGGTCGCGTTCGCGACGGCGACGGTCGACGCCGCGGGCGGGGCGGCCGTGATTTCAGGCGCCGGGGCCGAAGAAGTGGGCGGCGGCGGAGCCGGGGGCGGATCCTTCTTGCAGGCCACCAGGCCCAGGGCCACGAGGGCGAAAGCGGCGTATCGGGTGAATGCGTTCATGAAACTCTCCTGAGGTTACTTCGGCGGGATCTTGAGCTTCTGTCCCGGAAAGATCTTGTCGGGGTCCTTGATGATATCGGTGTTGGCTTCGAAGATCGCGCGCCACGCGTTGGCATCGCCGTACTCGCGCTTGGCGATCTTCGAGAGGGAATCGCCGGACACCACTTCGTAGATCTTGGTGGCCGTGGAGCTCCCGCCGCTCTTGACGTTGGAGAAGTCCGTTTTCTCGCCGCCGCCGCTCCTGACGTTCGAGAAATCGGTCTTGGCGCTGCCGTCGCCCTTGAAGTTCGAGAAATCCACCGGTTTGTTGCTCATGGGAACTCCTTTTCACACAATCGCCGTACCCGCGCCCGAGTGGTTTCAGGCGTAGAGGCGAACCTTGAAACTACTCGCTCTCCACAGAGCCGAATGTAGGAGAAATCCTGCACAGAGGAAAATACCAAGGTGCCACTCGAGGGCGTTCTCGATGCGATCCACGAGGCCGGCGTCGGCGAGGAACCCCTGCACGAGCACGCCCGTGACGCCAAGCGCGAGCATCAGCGCGCAGATCGCGAGCATCGAGCGGGCGATCGCGGCATGGACCTTCAGGGACAGCAACAAGCGCACGAAGAGCAGGAATGCGATGAAGGTTGCGCCGAAGTAGATCGAGAAACCGAAGCGGCGAATCCGGCCGTAGAAGGCGCCTTCGGTGCCGAGGTAGGTCACGTACGCCGCGAGTGCGGCGCCCGCGAGGATGCCCACGGCGAGCAGGACGTTGGGTGCCTTCGAATCAGGCAGCCGAAGCCGCAGCCACTCGCGCGCGAGCGCCCAGTGACACACCTGCAGCAGGGCGCAGGGCAGCATGAGCAGCTTGAAGAGCGGGTTGCCGTGGCCATGCCGCGCCGCACGGCTGATCGAGGTGCAGCCTTCGAACCAGGGCAGGCAGTCGGGAATGAGCCCCGCGTCGATCGACAGGGCCCAGGCGAGCAACACCGCCACCGCCGGCACGAGGCCGCATGCGAGCGGCACCGGCCAGGCGGGCCACGCGATCAATGCAGCTTCACCTTCGGATCGGTCTGGCTGCGAATCAGCCGCGCGAGGGTATCGAGGGCCATGCGCCAGAAACCGTGCAGCGCCCAGATGTGCTGCCGGTAGAGCGAGATGTAGAACAGTTTCGCGAGCCACCCTTCGACGCGGAATTTCTCGCTCGAGATGAAGCCCATCAACTGGCCGACGGTGTCGTAGTTGCCCAGCGAAACGAGCGAGCCGAAATCGCGATACCGGAAGGCGGTGAGGGGCTTCCCGGCCATCCGGCGCTGGATCATCTTCAGGACATGCGTTGCCTGCTGGTGCGCGGTCTGCGCGCGCGGCGGCAGCAGCCGGCCATCCGTCCAGGCCGCGGCGGCGCAATCGCCGATCGCGAAGATATTCTCGTCGCGCGTCGCGAGCAGCGTGGGCTGCACCACCACCTGGTTCACGCGGTTCGTCTCGAGGCCATCGATGTCCTTGAGCACCTGCGCGCAACGGATGCCCGCTGCCCACACGGTGAATTCCGCGGGGATTTCGCGGCCCGAGGCGGTCTTGACGACCTCCTCCGTGACCTCGATCACCTTTTCGTTGATGAGCACGTCCACGCCGAGGTCCTTCAGCACGCGCACCGTGCCCTCGGCGATGTGCTCGGGCAGGCCCGCGAGGACGCGCGGCCCCGCCTCGATCACCGAGATGCGGATCTGCTTTTCGGGATTGAAGTTCTCGAGGCCGTAGGTGGCAAGAACTCGGGTGGTGTTGTGCAGTTCCGCGGCGAGCTCCACGCCCGTCGCGCCCGCGCCGACAATGGCGATGTGGAGCACGCGGCCGCGTGGTTGCGAAGCACCGTCCCCGGATGAAGACGCGAAGTTCGCATGAAAACAGGCATTCACCAGGCGGCGATGGAAGAGGTTCGCATCCCAGGCCTGGTCGATCGTGAACGCGTGCTCGCGCACACCCGGTGTTCCGAAATCGTTGGATTCGCTGCCGATCGCGAGGACCAGCGTGTCGTAGGGGATGCGCCGCTCGGGAAGGATCTCCTGGTCCTCGTCATCGCGCACGGCGCTGACGATCACCTGCTTCGCCTTGCGGTCGAGGCCGGAGAGAGCGCCTACCGCGAACGTGAAGTGGTGCCAGCGCGCCTGCGCAAGGTAATCGAGCTGGTGCGCGTGGATGTCCATGCTGCCCGCGGCGACCTCATGCAGGAGCGGCTTCCACAGATGCGTGCGGTTGCGATCGACCAGCGTGACGATCGCGCGGCCCTTGTCTGCGAGCCGGTCGCCCAGCTTGGTCGCAAGCTCGAGGCCGCCGGCACCGCCGCCCACGACGACGATGCGATGCGGCTGCGCGTCGAGTCGCGAGTTCAATCCAGCTTTTTCAGGACCTGGAGCAGGGTATTGAAGACCTTCGGGTTGCCGGCGACGATCTCGCCCTTCTCGAGGAAGTTCTCCTCGCCGTCGAGATCGCCCACCAGGCCGCCGGCTTCGCGCACGAGGAGCGCGCCCGCTGCCATGTCCCAGGGCGAAAGGCCGATTTCCCAGAACGCATCGACGCGGCCCGCGGCCGTCCACGCGAGGTCGAGTGCGGCCGCGCCGGGCCGGCGGATCGCCATGCTCGATTTCGTGACGTTCTTGAACATGCGCAGGTAATCCTCGAGCTGGTCGGTCTCGCGGAACGGGAATCCTGTGGCGATCAATGAATCCTTGAGGTGCAGCGTCTTGCTCGTACGGATGCGCCGCTCGTTCAGGAACGCGCCCGCGCCGCGCGTGGTCGTGAAGAGCTCGTTGCGGTTGGGATCGAAGATCACCCCGTGCGTGAGCACGTTGTTGTGCAGCATGGCGATCGAGGTGCAGTACTGCGGGAAGCCATGGAGGAAATTGGTCGTGCCGTCGAGCGGATCGATGACCCAGACGTACTCCGCCTTCGAGCGATCCTTCCCGCTTTCTTCGGCATGGAAGCCGTGGTCGGGGTAGGCCGTCTTGAGGATGGAGATGATGGCTTCCTCGGCCGCGTGGTCGACTTCGCTGACGAAATCGTTCTGCCGCTTGCGGTGAACCGTCAGTCGATCGAGGTCGTTGGACGCCCGGGAAATGATGGAACCGGCCTTGCGCGCGGCCTTCACGGCCGTATTGAGCATCGGATGCATGGCAGAATTTTACTATGAAGGCCCGCGACGCCCTTGCCAATCTGCGCATCGTCCTCGCGCGACCCAGCCATCCGGGCAATATCGGGGCGGCTGCGCGCGCGATGAAGACCATGGGATGCGCGCATCTCCTGCTCGTCCAGCCGCGCCACTTTCCCGACCCGGATGCGACCGCCATGGCGGCCGGCGCCGACGATGTGCTCGCGAACGCTCGCGTTTTCAGCTCGCTCCAGGCCGCACTCGCCGACTGCGTGCTCGCCATCGGCTTCAGCGCCCGCAGGCGTGATCTATCGCAGCCGGCGGCCACCTTGCGCGAAGCCGCTCCCGGGATCGTGGCCTCGGCGCACGCGGGCCCCGTGGCCCTGGTCTTCGGCAACGAGACGTCGGGCCTGAGCAACGTGGAACTGGGGCACTGCCAGAAGCTCGTGACGGTGCCTTCGAATCCGGTGTATGGCTCGCTGAACCTTGCGGCGGCTGTTCAAGTGGCCTGCTATGAAGTGGCCTCGGCCGCAGCGGCCTTTGCTCCGGAGGGCCCGCGCGTGCGCGCGCCGGCGACCAACGCGGATCTCGAGAAGCTCTTCGCGAACCTCGAGCGGGTCGCGATCGCGAGCGGTTATCTCGATCCGGAGAAGCCGGGCCGCTTCATGGAGCGCGTGCGGCGATTGATGGCGCGCGCACAGGTCGAGCGCGAGGAGGTCAAGCTTCTGCAGGGGCTGCTCGCGGCGTGCCCGGCGAGCGCAGCAGCAACGCCAGCAGCGCCATCGCGCAAACGATCGCGCCCCCGGTCGCGAAAGCCGGCCTGACGCCCGCGAGCTCCGTGAGCGTTCCGCCTACGGCCATGCCCGTGCCGAGGCCGGCCACGATGAACGTCGAGGACCACGTAAACGCTTCGGCGGCGTACTTCGACGGTGCCAGCCGCGAGACGAGCACGGATTGCGAGGCGATCGCCGGCGCGATCAGCAGCCCGGTCACGTAAGCGAGCGCGATCCACGCCGCGAAGGCCTCGAACAGCAGGTGCATGAAGAGCGGGACGGCCATGAGTGCCAGCACCGCGGCGAACTGGCGCTCGTACGACATGCGCAGGTGCAGCCCGCCATAGACGGCGCCGCCCGTCGCGCTGCCCAGCGCGTTCATTCCCAGCAGCAGGCCGGCTGCCGCGGGAACGCCCATCTGGGTCGCGTACGCCGGATAGCCCACTTCCAGGAGCCCGAAGCAGGTCGTCAGGCCGAACGACGCGAGGAAGAGCAGCACCAGGCGCCGCTCCGTGAGAGGCCCGAAAAGGTGGCGCTCGGCGTGCGCCTCGAGCTTGAAGTGGCGAGTGGCCCGGGCCACGACGAAGAGTGCGGCCGCGAGCACGACGACCACGATGCTCAGTCCGAAGGCCCACGTTGCGCCGGCTGACGCGAGCACCGCCGCGCAGATCACCGGGCCCAGCGTGAAGTTGAGCTCGAGCATCACCGCATCGAGGGCGAAGGCGCGGCGACGGTCGTGCTCGTCGTCGAAGCGTTGGCGCCAGAGCGTGCGCGTGAGCGTGATGATCGGGGTGGCGAAGGCGCCGCACACGGCCGAAGCCGCGGCGACGTAGCCAAACGAAAACCCGTAGTACGCGAACAGCAGGACCGCGAGCATCGCGAGCGGGTGCACGACTCCCGTCACGATCAGCACCCCGCGCGGCCCGACGCGGTCGATGACGCGGCCCTGGATCGGGGCGCACACGGCCATCGCGACGAAGTAGATCCCGACGGCACTGCCCGCGAGCGAGAACGCGCCCAGCTTCTCGCGCAGGAACATCAGCATCGAGAACGCGACCATGCCCACCGGCATCCGCGAAATGAGGGCGAGGAGCATCAGCCGCGCCACTTCCGGCCTGCGAAGGAATTCGACGTACTGCCGGAAGAAATGCTTCAAGACGAAGGGGCCGAAAGGCGTGCCGGACAATAGTTGATAATTTTACTCGGGAATCATAAACTGCGTCCATGTTCCGCCGTATTCGCGAAGACATTCAGTGCGTGTTCGAGCGCGATCCGGCTGCTCGCAGCGTCTGGGAAGTGCTGACCTGCTATCCCGGTTTCCACGCGCTGCAGTTGCACCGGATTTCGCACGGGCTCTGGAACGCCGGCCTCAAGTGGGTCGCGCGCCTGCTCTCGCACGTCGGTCGTTTCCTCACCGGGGTGGAAATCCATCCGGGTGCGACCATCGGCCGCCGCGTCTTCATCGACCACGGCATGGGTGTCGTGATCGGCGAGACGGCCGAGATCGGCGACGAATGCACCCTTTATCACGGGGTCACCCTGGGCGGTGTGTCCTGGAACCAGGGCAAGCGCCATCCGACCCTCGGAAAGGGCGTCGTCGTCGGGGCGGGCGCCAAGATTCTCGGGCCCTTCACGGTAGGCGACGGCGCCAAGGTGGGCTCGAACTCGGTCGTCGTGAAGGCCGTGCCGGCTGGCGCGACGGTCGTGGGTATTCCGGCCCGCGTGGTCGAGCACTCGGCGCAGGCCGAGCGCATGGCCTTCGACGCCTACGCAGTGAGCGCTGACCTTGATGACCCCCTGAACCGGGTGATCCAGGCGCTGGGCTCCCGCACCGAAGACATCGACGGCCGCCTGGCCGAGATCCTCCGGCGCCTGGAAGGGCTGGAAAACACCCCCGGCGAGGCCGGGGACGAGCGTCGGGCCGCCGGCGGACGCAGCTGAACTAAAGCCGACTAAATTAGTCGGACTTTGATAGAATTCGAGGTCACCATGAAGCTCACGACCAAGGGACGTTTTGCAGTGACGGCGATGCTGGACCTCGCGCTGAATTCGGCCGAGGGCCCGGTCACGCTGGCGGGCATCAGCGGCCGCCAGAAGATCTCGCTGTCCTACCTGGAACAGCTTTTCGGGAAGCTGCGCCGCCGCTCGCTCGTGGAGAGCGTCCGCGGCCCCGGCGGCGGCTACAACCTCGCGCGCGCGGCCTCCGAAGTCTCGGTGGCGGACATCATCTGCGCCGTCGAGGAGCCCATCGATTCGACGCAGTGCGGCGGGCGCGAGAACTGTCGCGAGAACGAGCGCTGCATGACCCACGACCTGTGGGAAGACCTGAACAAGACGGTCTACGGTTTCCTTTCGACGGTGAAGCTCTCGCAGCTCGTGGACCAGCAGCGCACGAGCCCGGTGACGATCGTTCGTGCGCCGCAGAGCCGTACGCGCCAGATCGTGTCCGCCTGAGGCTTGCCATGAGCGCGGACCGCAAGCATCCGATCTACCTCGATTACTCGGCCACGACGCCGGTCGATCCCCGCGTGGCCGCGAAGATGATTCCGTGGCTCACGGAGCATTTCGGCAATCCCGCCTCGCGCAGCCACTCGTTTGGCTGGGAAGCGGAAGAAGCCGTGGAGCAGGCGCGCCTCGAGGTCGCGAAGCTGGTCAATTGCGACCCGAAGGAAATCGTCTGGACCTCGGGCGCAACGGAGTCCGACAACCTCGCGATCAAGGGTGCGGCGCACTTCTACAAGGGCAAGGGCAAGCACATCATCACGGTGAAGACCGAGCACAAGGCCGTGCTCGATACCTGCCGCGAGCTCGAGCGCGAAGGCTTCGAAGTGACGTACCTGGATCCGGAGCCCAACGGGCTCGTGGACCTGGAGAAATTCAAGGCGGCATTGCGCCCCGACACGATCGTCGTGTCCGTGATGCACGTGAACAACGAGATCGGCGTGATCCAGCCCATCGCGGAGATGGGCGAAATCCTCCGTGCGAAGCAGATCATCTTCCACGTCGACGCCGCGCAGTCCACGGGCAAGGTGCCCATCGACCTCGAGAAGACCAAGGTCGACCTGATGAGCTTCTCGGCGCACAAGACCTACGGCCCCAAGGGCATCGGCGCGCTCTACGTTCGCAGGAAGCCGCGCGTGCGCCTCGAGGCGCAGATGCACGGGGGCGGCCACGAAAAGGGCTTCCGCTCGGGAACGCTTGCCACGCACCAGATCGTCGGCATGGGTGAAGCTTTCCGTATCGCTCGCGAGGAAATGGCGAACGAGGGTGAGCGCATTCGCATGCTGCGCGACCGACTGCTCGCCGGCGTGAAGGACATGGAAGAGATCTACGTGAACGGCGATCTCGAGCAGCGCGTCCCGCACAACCTCAACGTGAGCTTCAATTTCGTCGAGGGCGAGTCGCTGATCATGGGCATCAAGGAGCTCGCGGTTTCTTCGGGTTCGGCGTGCACGTCGGCCAGCCTCGAGCCTTCATACGTGTTGCGTGCACTGGGCCGGAACGACGAGCTCGCCCACAGCTCCATCCGTTTCACGCTCGGGCGCTTCACGACGGAAGCGGATATCGACTTCGCGATCAAGCTCTTGACCGAACGCATCGGCAAGTTGCGCGCGATGAGCCCGCTCTGGGAGATGTACAAGGACGGCATCGACTTGAATACCGTGCAGTGGGCTGCACACTGACTTGAAGCACCCAAGCCGAGGCCCCTGAGAGGGTGGCCGGAGCCAGGAGACAGACATGGCATACAGCGAAAAAGTCATCGACCACTACGAAAATCCCCGCAACGTCGGCTCGTTCGGCAAGGACGAAGCCGGTGTCGCCACCGGCATGGTGGGCGCGCCCGCGTGCGGCGACGTGATGAAGCTCCAGATCAAGGTGGGTCCGGACGGCCGCATCCAGGATGCGAAGTTCAAGACCTACGGCTGCGGCTCGGCGATCGCGTCGTCCTCGCTCGTCACCGAATGGGTGAAGGGCAAGACGCTCGACGAAGCCGGCACCATCCGCAACACGCAGATCGCCGAGGAGCTCGCGCTCCCGCCGGTGAAGATCCACTGCTCGATCCTCGCCGAGGATGCGATCAAGGCGGCCATTGCCGACTATCGCCTCAAGAACGGTGACGACCAGAAGGCTGCCGACTGATGATCACGCTGACCGACCGCGCGGCCGGCCACGTGCAGCGCTACATCGAGAAGCGCGGCAAGGGCATCGGCCTGCGCCTGGGCGTGCGCACCACGGGCTGCTCGGGCATGGCGTACAAGCTCGAGTTCGCGGACGAAGCGCAACCCGGCGACCAGGAATTCGAATCGAACGGCGTGAAGGTGTTGATCGATGCGAAGAGCCTTGCGTACCTCGATGGCACGGAGCTCGACTTCGTGCGCGAAGGCCTGAACGAGGGCTTCAAGTTCAACAACCCGAACGAGAAGGACCGCTGCGGCTGCGGCGAATCGTTCAACGTTTGAATGAGACGGCCAACCACTTCGAGCTGATGGGACTGCCGGTCGCGTACGCGATCGATGCGGCCAGGCTGGAGGAGGGGTATCGGGCGTTGCAGTCGCGGGTCCACCCCGATCGATATGCCAACGCCTCACCGGCCGAGCGTCGCGTGGCCATGCAGTGGGCCACCCGCGCCAACGAGGCCTACTCGACCCTCCGCGATCCGCTGAACCGCGCCCGCTACCTGCTCGCTCTGCGCGGCTTCGACACCGGCGAAGAAACCAACACCGCGATGCCCGCTGACTTCCTCATGCAGCAGATGCAATGGCGCGAAGCCGCTTCCGACGCGCGCGCATCGCGCGATGGCGCGGCGCTCGAAGCCTTGCGCAAGGATCTCTCGGGCGAGCGCTCGGGCCTCTTCCGCGAACTCGAAGGCGCTCTGGGCGCGAAGCTTGACGGTGCGGCCGGCTGCGCCCTCGTGCGGAAGCTCCGCTTCCTTGAGAAGCTCGACTTCGAAGTCGACGACGCACTCGAGCAACTGCACGAGACGGCTCGCTAGCATGGCCCTGCTGCAGATTTCCGAACCGGGCGAATCCCCCGAACCGCACCAGCGCAAGGTCGCGGTCGGCATCGACCTGGGCACGACGCATTCCCTGGTGGCCACGGTGCGCTCGAGCGCGGCCGAAGTGCTCCCGGATTCGCAAGGTCGTCCGCTGCTTCCTTCCGTGGTCCGCTACTTTCCCGATGGCCGCATTGATGTTGGATACGATGCACGGACCGCGCAGGCCGACGACCCGGCCAACACGATCGTTTCGGTGAAACGCTTCATGGGCCGCGGCGTCGCCGACGTGGCGCGGTACGGCGCGCTGCCCTACCAGTTTCGCGCCGGCCCCGGCATGGTGGCGATCGAGACCGCCGCCGGCGTGCGCTCGCCCGTGCAGGTCTCCGCGGAAATCCTCAAGGTGCTGCGCGATCGCGCCGAATCGATGCTCGGCGGCGAATTGGTCGGCGCCGTCGTGACGGTGCCCGCGTATTTCGACGATTCGCAGCGGCAAGCCACGAAGGACGCGGCGAAGCTCGCGGGCCTCAATGTGCTGCGCCTGCTCAACGAACCCACGGCCGCGGCGATCGCCTACGGGCTCGATCACGCGAGCGAAGGCACGTTCGCGGTGTTCGACCTGGGCGGGGGCACGTTCGACATTTCCATCCTCAAGCTCACGCGCGGCGTGTTCGAAGTGCTCGCGACCAATGGCGACTCCGCGCTCGGCGGCGATGACTTCGACATGGCGATCGCAACGCACTGGCGCGTCGGCCACCAGCTCGCCGATGCGCGCGACACTCGCCGGCTGCTCGCCGAGGCCCGAGAAGTGAAAGAGAAGCTTTCACGTGCTGACGCCGCGGATGCGCAGGTCACGCTTTCGTACGGCCAGAACCTGCACCTCGCGCTCACGCGTGCGGAGTTCGAACACCTCACGCAGCCGCTCGTGCAGCGCACATTGGGCCCGACGCGCAAGGCGCTGCGCGACGCGAAGCTCACGGCCGCGGACATCGACGGCGTGGTGCTCGTCGGCGGCGCCACGCGCATGCCGCACCTGCAGCGCGCGGTCGAGGACTTCTTCGGCAAGGCGCCGCTGCGCGACCTCGATCCCGACCAGGTCGTGGCGGTGGGCGCGGCGATGCAGGCCAACGTCCTCGCGGGCAACCGCACGGGCGACGACTGGCTGCTCCTCGATGTGATTCCGCTGTCGCTCGGGCTCGAGACGATGGGTGGTCTCGTCGAGCGCGTGATTCCCCGCAACTCCACGATTCCGGTGGCGCGCGCGCAGGAGTTCACCACGTTCAAGGACGGCCAGACGGCGATGGCGATTCACGTCGTCCAGGGCGAGCGCGAGCTGGTGGCCGATTGCCGGTCGCTCGCGCGCTTCGAATTGCGCGGCATCCCCCCGATGGTCGCAGGCGCGGCGCGCATCGCCGTCACATTCCAGGTGGACGCCGATGGCCTGCTGTCCGTGTCCGCGCGCGAGAAGACCTCGGGCGTGGAATCGTCCATCGTCGTGAAGCCGTCGTACGGCCTGACCGATGACGAAGTCGCGCACATGCTGCAGGAAGGATTCGCGCACGCCGAACACGATCGCGACGCGCGCGCCCTGGGCGAACAACGTGTCGAGGCCGAGTCGATGCTGGGCGCGGTGGGCGCTGCGCTCGCGCGTGACGGAGATCTGCTGCCCGCCTCGGAGCGCAAGGAGATCGACGCCCGCGTCGCGGCCCTCGAAGCCGCGCGCACCGGCACGGACCATCGCGTCATCCGCGCGGCGATCGAGGCGCTGAACCTCGCGGCCGAAGACTTCGCGGCTCGCCGGATGGATCGCGCCGTCTCCGCGGCGCTTTCCGGGAAGCGGCTCGACGAGGTGGCCAAGTGACCCGCCTCACCGTCCTGCCGCACGAGACGCTGTGCCCCGAGGGCAAGGTGATCGAGGCCACGCCCGGCCGCTCGATCTGCGATACGCTGCTCGAGCACCACATCGAGATCGAGCACGCGTGCGAGAAAAGTTGCGCGTGCACCACCTGTCACGTGATCATTCGCGAAGGTTCGCAGTCGCTGGAGCCCGCCACGGAAAAGGAAGATGACCTTCTCGACAAGGCCTGGGGACTGGAGCTCACCTCGCGCCTTTCGTGCCAGGCGCGCGTGGCCGACGAACCGCTGACCATCGAGATTCCCAAGTACACGCTCAACCAGGTGTCCGAGAGCCGCAAATGAAGTGGATCGATTCGCGCGACATCGCGATCGCGCTCGCCGACAAGCATCCCGAGATCGACCCGACGCGCGTCAACTTCGTCGACCTTCGCAACTGGGTGCTCGCGCTCGAAGGGTTCGATGACGACCCGCAGCGCTCGGGCGAAAAAATCCTCGAAGCGATCCAGCTCGCCTGGATCGAAGAGGCCGACTAGACTAGCGGCGGAAGCGCCCGTGCTTGTCGATGATCGACAGGTCGGTGAACTCGATGCCGCTGTGGTCGGTGGGCGAGTAGGCGACGCGAACGCCTCCCAGGTCGATGTCCAGCGATTCCAGCGAGCGCAGCAGCTCGGCGTGGTTGCAGCCGTTCTGGCAGCGACGCAGCGCTTCGACCGTGACCTTGGCCGCCGAGTAACCCTCCATCATCGCGGGCGTGAGTTGCAGGCCTTTCTTGCTGGCATGCCCCGCGGCTTCACGAACCAGCGGCACGGCCGCCAGGCGCTCGTCCGGGAACACCTGGCTCACCATCACGCCGCTCGCGTTGCCTCCGAGCGACTTGATGAACCCGGTCGAGGCGTTGTTCGAAACCGTGGCGATGGAGGCCTGAACCTGCGCATTGCGCAGCGCCTCTACACCGGCGGCGACCGCCGCGCCCGCTCCGACCAGCACGATCGCATCCGGGTTCGCGCGCTTCACGTCCGGCACGGCCTTGCCGATGTCGACCGTCTTGCGGTCGAACTTGTGGACCCCGAGCGGCGCGAGCTTGCTCTCGGCGAGGCCGGCGACGATGCCGGTGGCCACGTCCTCGCCAAACGAATCGTTCACGTGGATCAGCACCACGCGCCGCTTGCCCAGCTGGATCAGGAATTGCGCGAGCTTCTCGGCCTCGGAGCGGTAGGACGGCCGCACGTTGAAGACGTACCGCTTGATGGGCTGGTGAAGCACCATCGCGCCGGTGGACGGGCCGATCAGCGGCACGCCCGCGCGCTCGATGATCGGCAGGATCGCCTCGTTGTGCGGAGTGCCGCGCACCAGGAGGAGTGCGTCCACGCGGCTTTCGTCGATCAGCGACTCGACGTTCTTCGTGGTGCGCGCGACCTCGAAGTTGTCGTCGCGCTGCAGCAGCTCCACGCGGCGTCCCTTGATTCCGCCGGCGGCGTTCACGGCGTCGAAGTAGAGCTTCGCTCCGTCGAGCAGCTCCAGCATCGAGGCGGAGTTGGGTCCGCTCGAGGGTCCGCTGTTGCCGATGCGGAACGGCTTCCCCGGTGTTTGAGCGTGGGCAAACGAGGAGGCGAGCAACAGCAGGGTGACGAGGAGCGTGCGCATCGTGAATCTTCTTGTTCTGATTGAATGACACGCATCGTAGGTAACTGCAGCGCAATTGCCTGTGTCCCACGTCACTCGGCGGTTTACAGCGGTAACCGGCGGGAATGGCACGGGCGGGATTGGTGACTCGCAGCGGCTTCTGACACACTTGCGCCTGCCGTACCTTCAAACCCCATTCACCTGGAGCATCAAACAATGAGATTCACGAAATTCGCCGTGGCCGGCTTGCTGGTGGCCGCGGGATCCGCCCTGGCGCACGATCCCGACGCCCTGGCCGACATCAAGAAGCGCGGCACCATTCGCCTGGGCTACTCGGAGACGTCGCTGCCGTTCTCGTACAAGAACAAGGACGGTGAAGCGGGCGGCTACTCGGTGGAGATCTGCAAGCGCATCGCGGCCTCCATCCAGAACCAGCTCAAGATCGCCGATATGAAGACGGAGTGGGTGCCCCTCACGCCGACGACGCGCCTCGATGCGGTTGCCGGCGGCAAGGTGGACATGGAATGCGGCACGACCACGGTGACCATCAAGCGCCGCGAGCAGGTGGACTTCACGCTGCCGATCTTCATCGACGCCGCGGCGCTGCTCGCGCGCCGCACCTCCGCGACGACCATGGCCGATCTCCAGGGCAAGAAGGTCGCCGTCGCCGACAAGACCACCACGCTCGCCGCGGTGGAAACGGCGCTCAAGAGCCGGTTCATCAACGCGCAGGTCGTGAAGACGCAGACGGTCCAGGAAGCCTTCGAGATGCTGAAGGACGGCAAGGTCGATGCGATGGCCGGTGATCGCACGGCGCTGCTCGGGACGTTCCTGGCGGCCGGCGGTGCTGAGAACCTGATTCCGCTTCCGGAGGAGCTCTCGTACGAGCCGTACGCGATCGTGGTTCGCCGCGGCGATTCGAAGCTTCGGCTGGAAGCCGATCGGGTGATCGCGCAGCTCTATCGCACGGGGGACATCGAGGGTGTCTACGCGCGTTGGCTGGCCCCCCTGGGCAAGCCCACGGTGGCCCTGATCACGCTCTATCGGATGAATGCGCTGCCGGAATAACAGGCAAAAAAAAGGGGCAGGATACCTGCCCCACAAGGCGCACTCTTGAAATACAGGAGGGTACTACGTGCCCTCTACTTGCAAAGTTGGTGCCAATTTTTGCAAGCGCTTGAAAAGTTTGGGATTCAGGGAAGTTGTCGTCCATTTGGCGACACCCGTACCCCTTAGTATGTCGCCAATCGGCGACAGCCTACCCCGGCAACTGCACTAACTCCCTGATTATACACAAATCGCGCCTGTCGCTGAAAAGCGACGGGTGCGACTTATTTGGCGTCAGCCTTGAAGAGGGCCGCTTCGATGCCGTGACGCTGCAAAAGCTTGTAGAACTCGGTCCGGTTTCGCCTCGCCAGCTTGGCCGCCTGGGAGACGCTGCCCTTCGTGAGCTTGAGGATACGCGTCAGGTAATCCCGCTCGAAGCGCTTGCGCGCATCCTCGAAGGAGGTCATCTCGTGCATCTCGACCTGGATCGCCTGCTCGACGAAAGCCTGCGGAATGATCTCCGTCGGGCACAGGGCGATCGACTGCTCGACGACGTTGAACAGCTGGCGGACGTTGCCCGGCCACTTGGCTCTTACCAGGTGCTCGAGCGCTTCCGAGGAAAACGCCGCCTTCTCGCGCCCGTAGCGGGGGGCGAGCGTGGCGAGGAAATGTTCGGCGAGGCGGGGAATGTCCTCGGGCCGTTCGGCCAGCGTGGGCAAGCGCAGCGTCACGACGTTCAGGCGGTAGTAGAGGTCTTCGCGGAAACCGCCTGACTCCTTCTCCTTCGCGAGGTCGCGATGGGTCGCCGAGATGATGCGCACGTCGAAGGGAATCGAGCGGGTCGCGCCGATGGGGCGGACCTCGCGCGTCTCGATCACCCGCAGGAGCTTCACCTGCAGGGCGAGGGGCATATCGCCGATCTCGTCGAGGAACAGCGTGCCTTTGTCCGCGGCGACGAAGAGGCCGCGCTGGTCGGCGATCGCGCCCGTGAACGAGCCCTTCATGTGCCCGAAGAGCTCGCTCTCGAGGAGGGTCTCGGGGATCGCGCCGCAGTTGATCGCGACGAACGGCTGGTTGACCCGCGGGCTTGCACGGTGAATGGCGCGCGCGAGCAATTCCTTGCCCGTGCCGCTCTCGCCCTGGATCAATACGCTCGCGTCTCCCGCGGCGACGCGCTGCGCTTTCGCGAGCAGGTCCTCCATGAGCGACGAGTGCGTGATGATGTCTTCGCGCCACAGTTGCCCGGCGCCGTTCCCGCGCGGACCGGAGCCGCCATGCAGCGTGAGGGCCCGCTCGATCTGGTAGAGGAGCTCGCTCGGATCGTAGGGCTTGGTGAGGTAGCCGAAGACGCCGCGCTTCACCGCCGCGACGGCATCGGGAATGGTCCCGTGGGCCGTGAGGATGATCACCGGCAGGCCCGGATAGGACGCCTGGATCTCCTGGAAAAGCGCCATGCCGTCCATGCCATCCATGCGCAGGTCGGTGAGCACGAGCTCGGGCCGGGACGCGGCGATGGACGCGAGCGCGCGCTGGCCCGAATCGACGGCCGAGACGCCATACCCGTTGGCTTTGAGGCGGATCGCGAGGAGCCGGAGGAGATCCGGGTCGTCGTCGACCACCAGCAGCGAGGCCTTGCCTTCCTTCGACATCACTTTCCTTGCGTGGCGCGTTTCGAGAGGCTTTTCTCGAGGCTCGTCAGGGCATCGATCTTCTGCTGCAGCTGCGTCACGCGTTGCTCGAGGTGGTCGGCGCGGTGCTTTTGCGCGTCCATCGCCTTCCGATCGTCACGGGAGCGGCCATTCGCCACGGCGGCGCTCTCCTTGAGCCGGCGGCGTTCCAAGGCCATTCCTTGCAAGAAGCTTGCCATTGCGAGGGCATCCGCGTCCTGGATGGCGTATCCCTCCCGCAAGAGGGGTTCGATGAGGGCCAGGATGTCGGCCTCTTCGGATTGCGGGGACGTGGAGAGCGCGAGGGCGGCCTTGAGGCGGGCGAGGTCGGTCGGGTCTTTCTTGGCGAATTCGCGTTGCCGGGAGGTCTCCAGGGCGAGCGCGGCTTCGTCGAGGGCCCGGAGGCGATCGAGGTAGGCCAGGAGCTCATCGGCGCTGGTGGGCTTGCGGGGCGGCGCGGGCGCGACGACGACCGGAGCGGGTTTCTCCTCCTCGAGGAGTGCGCAGGCGCCGAGGCCGAAGGCGCAGGCGGCAAGGGCAAGCCACTTCATGCGGCTTCCTCGAGATCGCGCTTGCGCGGGAAGCGAATGCGAAAGTGCGCGCCGGGACCTTCGAGGATCTCGACCTCGCCTTTGTGGAGCTGGACGTACTCCTTGACGATCGACAGGCCCAGGCCGCTGCCCTTGATGGCCGCCAGCGGCGAGTCGGTGCCGCGATAGAAGGCTTCGAAGACCTTGTCGCGCTCGGAGGCCGGGATGCCCGGCCCTTCGTCGGACACCTCGAGCACGGCGTTCGCGTGGTCCTTGTAGAGCTTGATCGAGATGAGGCCGCGCTCGGGCGAGAACTTCACGGCGTTGGAGAGCAGGTTGTCGAGCAGCACGCGGATCTTTTCCTCGTCGCAGTAGGCGGTGACGTTCTCGCAGTTGAGCTCGACGCGGATGGCCTTCGCGACGATCGCGAGCTTGCGGTCGTTGATGACACGGCGCACGACGTCGCGAAGCTGGACGATCTTCGCGTCGAGGTAGGCCTGGGAAGCATGCACGGCGGAGTAGTTGAGCAGGCCCTCGATGAGCTTGCGCAACTCGATGGAATTCTCCTGGAGGATGAGCGCGATCTCGCGTTGCTCGGCATTCAGGTTTCCGACAACCCCGGAGGACAAAAGATCCGAGCCCTCGCGCAGCGCCGTGAGCGGCGTCTTCAGCTCATGCGACAGGTGCTGCAGGAAGCGTGTCTTCTGCGCTTCGAGCGAGATGAGCCGTTCGCGCAGCCAGTCGAGTTGCTCGCCAAGACGCACCATGTCGCCCGGTCCCTCGATCGTGATGGGCTTGGCGAACTGCCCCTCGCCCAGGCTGCGGATGCTCGAAGTCACCTGCGAGATGGGCTTCGCGATGAGGAAGGTGAACGAGGCGATGAGCAGGACCGCGGTGGGGATCATCGCGATCATCAGCCAGAAGACGCGGTTGCGCGATTTCACGGCCTGCGTGCGCAGCTGCTCGATGCCCTCGTCGATGACCTGGTCGCCGATGCGAACCAGCGCAAGGCCGCGATCGGCGATGTCGCCGAAATCCGCGGCGAGTCGCATCGAGAGCTCGGCCGTTGGGTGCGACTTCATGAGCGTCTGGTGCACCGTTTCTTCCTGCTTCGAGATCGCCGTCGCCTCGGCACGCTGGTCGTCCGAGAGCGGCATTTCCTCGAGTTGCTTGAGCGAGGCCTGGAACGCCGCGCGGTTGGCGCGATAGGCCTCGAGGAAGGTCCCTTCCCCCGCGACGGCGTATTGCCGGGCCGAGCGCTCGAGGGCATTGATGTTGACGGTCAGCGCGCGGCTTGCTTGCGTGACCTTCACGGCGGAGAGCACGGCCTGCTCCGAGAGGGCGGCCAGGCGCTCGAAGGCCACGGCATTGGAAAACAACGCAAAGAGGAGCGGCGCTGCGACGATCGTGAAGCCGATCAGCAGCAGCGAGAGGAATGACTTGGGGTACGTGAGCCGCATGGCTTATTATCCCCGAACCCGCCGCAAGCCGAGGCGGACTACTGGACGCGCCATGTACGAGTCGGAAGCCACCCGCTTTCTCAAGGAATTCCTCGCGAAGAACCCGCAGGTTGCCGCCCAGCGCCCGAAGCTGCGCGCCACGTGGTGGGACCGCCCGCAGGACCCGCAGACGCAACGCGAGCACGAGGCCTCGGACGCCCCGGCCTCGTCGTACGTCTACTTTCCCCCGCCCAAGCCTTAACCGGCCAGCAGGTTGAGGACGCCCTCGAGCCCGACGTAGTCGAGCGCGTAGGTCGCCTTCGCCTTCACCACGGGTTTCGCGTGGTAGGCGACGCTCGTTCCCGCTTCGGCCATCATCGGCAGGTCGTTCGCGCCGTCGCCGATCGCGAGCACGCGCTCCTTCGCAATGCCGAGCTCGCTCGCGATGCGCTGCAGGTGCGCCGCCTTTCCGCCCGCGTCCACCAGCGGTCCGCTCACGGTTCCGGCGAGTTTGCCGCCGGCGACGTCGAGCACGTTGGAGTACGCGTAATCGAGCTTCAGGCGATCGCGCACGCGGTCGGTGAAGTAGGTGAAGCCGCCGGAGACGAGCAGCGTCTTCACGCCCTGGTCTCGCGCCGCCGCAATCAGTCGCTCTGCGCCCGGATTGAACCGCAGGCGATCGGCGTACACGCGCGCGAGGGCCGTCTCATCGAGGCCTGCAAGCGCAGAGACACGCTGGCGCAGGCTCGTGGGCCAATCGATCTCGCCCCGCATGGCCGAAGCCGTGACGGACGCGACCTCGGTCTTGCGTCCGGCGAAGTCCGCGATCTCGTCGATGCATTCGATCGAGATCAGCGTCGAGTCCATGTCCATCGCGAGGAGGCCGAAGTCGGCGAGTGCGCGGCCGGGCGCGACGAAGCCCCAGTCGAGGCGCGCTCTCGCGCAGTGGGCCGCGACGGCGTCTCGCTTCGCGGCATCGGCATCGGCGCCGGTGATGCGGAAGGCATTGTCGGCGATGCGCTCGATCGCTTTCCCGGTGGCGATCGAATGGAGCGCCTTCAGGTCGGGTGTGGCGACGTCTTCACCCTGGATGATGAGGTTGAGGTTCGTCATGCGAGCCTTCCCAGGAAGCGCCGGACTTCGTTCGCGCGGGCCTTGAGGTCTTCATGGGACGGCGCGATGCGCACGCGGTCCGGCCCGGGGAGTGTATAGAGGCGGCTCGATTGCACCAGTGCGAGGACCTTGCGCGCATCGATCGGCGGCTGCGGCACGAACTGCACGACGATCGCCGCGGGGCTCGCATCGATCTTCGCGACGCCAAGGGGCGCGCCCTGGATGCGCAGGCGATGGCATTCGAGCAGCACGCGCGTGGGATCGGGCAGTGGACCGAAGCGATCGACCAGCTCCTCGGTGAGGCGCTCGATGTCTTCAGCCGTGGAGCCATTCGCGAGGCGCTTGTAGATCACGAGGCGCTCGTTCACGTCGCCGCAATAGGTCGTCGGGAGCAATGCCGGTGCGTGCAGGTTGACCTCGGTGGCGACGGCGAAGGGCTTCGAGAGGTCGGGCTCCTTGCCGGCCTTGAGCGAGCGCACGGCCGATTCGAGCATCTCGGTGTAGAGCGCGAAGCCGACATCGTGGATGCCACCCGATTGCGATTCACCCAGCACTTCACCGGCGCCGCGGATCTCGAGGTCGTGCATCGCGAGGTAGAAGCCCGCGCCGAGCTCTTCCATCATCTGGATCGCTTCGAGGCGCTTCTTCGCGTTGGCGCTCAGCGCCTCTTCGGGTGGCGTGAGCAGGTACGCGTAGGCCTGGTGGTGCGAGCGGCCGACGCGCCCGCGCAACTGGTGCAGCTGCGCGAGACCGAAGCGATCGGCGCGATGGATGATGATCGTGTTGGACGTCGGCACGTCGATGCCGGTCTCGATGATCGTGGAGCACAGCAGCACGTTCGCGCGCTGGTGGTAGAAGTCGCGCATCACGCCCTCGAGGTCGCGCTCGCGCATCTGGCCGTGCGCGACGGCAATGCGCGCTTCGGGCAGCAGCTTCTCGAGCTCCTCGCGGCGGTTCTCGATCGTCTCGACTTCGTTGTGCAGGTAGTACGCCTGGCCGCCGCGCTTCAGCTCGCGCATCACGGCCTCGCGCACGATGCCCGCGGTCTCGCGATTGACGATGGTCTTGATGGCGAGGCGCCGCTGCGGCGCCGTGGCGATCACCGAAAAATCGCGCAGGCCCTCGAGGGAGAGGGCGAGGGTGCGCGGAATGGGTGTCGCGGTGAGCGTGAGGACATCGACCTCGGAGCGCAGTTGCTTCAACTGTTCCTTCTGGCGTACGCCGAAGCGATGCTCCTCGTCGATGATCACGAGCCCCAGGTCCTTGAACTTCACGTCCTTCTGGATGAGCTTGTGCGTGCCGATCGCGATGTCGACACCACCGCTCGCCAGTCCCTCGACGCCGGCGGCGATTTCCTTCGCGCTCCGGAAGCGCGAGAACTCGGCGATCTTCACGGGGAAGTTGGCGAAGCGGTCGCTGAAATTCTCGAAGTGCTGTTCGGCGAGCAGCGTCGTCGGAACGAGGATCGCGACCTGCTTGCCCGCGGCGACCGCGACGAACGCCGCGCGCATCGCCACTTCGGTCTTGCCGAAGCCCACGTCGCCGCAGACCAGCCGATCCATGGGCTTGCCCGAGGTCATGTCGAGAACCACGGCCTCGATCGCCGCCGCCTGGTCGGGCGTCTCCTCGAATTCGAAGCCCGCGTTGAAGGCCTCGAAGTCCTTTCCCGCGAGCGGGAACTGGAAGCCCTTGCGCGCTGTGCGCTTCGCATACAAGTCGAGGAGCTCGGCGGCGGTATCGCGCACCTGCTGCGCCGCCTTGCGCCGCGCTTTCTCCCACGCACCGCTTCCGAGCCGGTGCAGCGGCGCCGAATCCGGGGACGCGCCGGTGTAGCGGCTGATCACATGCAGTTGCGAGACCGGCACGTAAAGCTTGTCGCCGCCTTCGTACTCGAGATACAGGAATTCGGTCGGGCCCTCGCCGAGATCCATCGTCACGAGGCCGCGATAGCGAGCGATACCGTGCTGGCTGTGGACGACGGGATCGCCTTCCTTGACCTCGACGAGGTCGCGCAGCATGCCTTCCGCGCTCGACTTCGCGCGCGCATCGCGGCGGCGCGCCTGGCGTACCTGCCCCGGGTAGAGCTCGGCTTCCGTGACGATGGCGATCGGCTGGTCCGTGCGCTCGAAGCCACTGGTGACCGGACCGAATGCGATCGCAAGCGGATGCGTGGCGGCGAGGAATGCGTCCCAGCTTTCGATGAGTACGGGATGGACGTCGTGCTCAGCCAAGAGCTGCATTAGGGTCTCGCGCCGGCCCGCGCCCTCGGCGGAAATGAGGACGCGCCCCGAGTACTTCGACAGGAATTCGCGCAGGCGCTTCAACGGCTCCACCGAGCGCCGATCGACTTCCAGCCTCGGCAAGGCGCGCGCGCCCGAGATCTCGGGCGAATAGTCCTTGCGTTCGAATTCCTTCAGGGCGATGAAGAGATCCTCGACCGGCAGGTAGAGGTCCCTCGGCTCGAGCAGCGGCCGGTCGCGGTCGCCACGCAGCAGCTCGTAGCGCGACTTGAGATCCTTCCAGAACGACTCCGCGCTGCCGGCGAGCTCGCCGTGGATCACGAAGCGCGTGTCCTTCGGGACATAGTCGAAGATCGTTTCGGTGCCGCTGAAGAAGAGCGGCAGGTAGCACTCCACGCCCGCGGGCGCGAGGCCGCTGGAGACGTCCTTGTAGGCACGCGATCGCGACGGATCGCCTTCGAAGCGCTCACGGAAATTCTCGCGGAAGCGCGCACGGCCCTCTTCGTCGAGCGGGAACTCGCGCGCCGGCAGCAAGCGGACTTCGCCCACCGGGTAGATCGAGCGTTGCGTATCGACGTCGAAGGTCTTGATCGATTCGATCTCTTCGCCGACGAGGTCGATCCGGTAGGGAACGGCGCTGCCTGAGGGGAAGAGATCGACGAGACCGCCACGAACGCAGAACTCGCCGGGGCTCATCACCTGCTGCACGTGCGCGTAGCCGGCGAGCACGAGTTGCCCGCGCAGCGCGGCGAGATCGAGGCGATCCTTCTGGCGCAGGTGGAACGTGCGGCCCGCGAGGTACGAGCGAGGGGGGAGACGCTGCAACGCGGTGGCGACCGGCACGATCACGACGTCGAAGGAGCCACCCTGCATCTGCCAGAGCGTCGCGAGCCGCTCCGAGATGAGGTCCGGGTGCGGGGAGAATTCCTCGTAGGGCAGGATTTCCCAGTCGGGCAGTCGGTGCACCCGGAGCCGCGGATCGAACCAGGCGGTTTCCTCGCGCAGGCGCTCGGCATCGGCGGCCGACGCGGCCAGCACGAGCAGCGGCCGGCGCTCGCGCGCATGGCGCGCGAGCCAGAGTGCGTCAGCGCTCAACGATTCAGGCGACGGAGACCGGAATCTTGCCGATCTTCGCGCGCCACTCCGTCGGGCCGGTCTTGTGCACGGACTCGCCCGTGGAATCGACGGCGACCGTGACCGGCATGTCCTTCACGTCGAACTCGCGGATGGCTTCCATGCCGAGGTCTTCGAAGGCGATCATTCGCGAGCCCTTGATGGCCTTGGAGACGAGGTAGGCCGCACCACCCACGGCGATGCAATACACCGCGCCGTGCTTCTTGATCGACTCGATGGCGACATCCTTGCGCTCGCTCTTGCCCACCATGCCGATGAGGCCGGTCTTCGCGAGCAGCGGCTCGACGAACTTGTCCATGCGCGAAGCCGTCGTCGGGCCCGCGGGACCGACCACTTCCTCGCGCACGGCGTCGACGGGACCCACGTAGTAGATGAAGCGATTGGTGAGATCGACGGGCAGCTTCTCGCCCTTGGCCATCATGTCGGTGAGCCGCTTGTGCGCGGCATCGCGGCCGGTGAGCAGCTTGCCGTTGAGCAGCAGGCGATCGCCGGCCTTCCACGTCGCGATCTCGGCCTTGGTGAGCGCATCGAGGTTCACGCGCCGGCTCTTCGACGTGTCGAAGGTGAGCTTGGGCCAGTCGTCGAGCGAAGGCGGCTCGAGCTTCGCGGGACCGGAGCCGTCGAGCACGAAGTGCACGTGGCGGGTGGCCGCGCAGTTGGGCAGGAGTGCGACGGGCTTCGAGGCCGCGTGCGTCGGGTAGTCGGTGACCTTCACGTCGAGGACGGTGGTGAGGCCGCCCAGGCCCTGCGCGCCGATGCCGAGCGCATTCACCTTCTCGTAGAGCTCGAGGCGCAGTTCCTCGGATCGTGTCTTCGCGCCGCGCGCCTTCAGCTCATGGATGTCGAGCGGTTCCATCATGGCCCACTTGGCCATCAGCATCGCCTTCTCGGGCGAACCGCCGATGCCGATCGAAAGCATCCCGGGCGGGCACCAGTCCGCGCCCATCGTCGGAACCTGCTGCAGGACCCAGTCGACGATGTTGTCGCTCGGAAGCAGCATCGCGAACTTCGATTTGTTCTCCGAGCCGCCACCCTTCGCGGCAAGGATCACATCGACCTTGTCGCCGGGCACGAGCTCGACGTGTGTCACGGAGGGCGTGTTGTCGCCGGTGCTCTTCCTCTTGCCGTCCGGGTCCGCGAGCATCGAAGCGCGCAGCGGATTGTCCTTGTCGGTGTACGCGCGGCGCACGCCTTCGTCGACGAGTTCCTGCAGCGACTTCTTCGTGTCCCAGCGAACGTCCATGCCGACCTTGATGAAGGCGATGGCGATGCCCGTGTCCTGGCACATCGGCCGGCGGCCTTCGGCGGCCATGCGCGAGTTGATGAGGATCTGCGCGATCGCGTCCTTCGCCGCGGGCGACTGCTCGCGCTCGTAGGCTTCCACGAGCGGCTTGATGTAGTCGAGCGGGTGGTAGCAGCTGATGAACTGGAAGCCGTCGGCGACGGAGGCGATGAAGTCTTCTTCGCGGATCGTGGTCACGACGGCTCCTAGTGGTTCTTCCCTGGCGTGGGGTGGGGCATGAGCCGGTCCGACGCGGCGATCGCGATTGCCGAGAGCAGGAACGTGATGTGGATCGCCACCTGCGCGATGATCACCTTGTCGTCGTGGTGCGCGGCGTTGATGAACGTCTTCAAAAGGTGGATCGACGAGATGCCGATGATCGCGGTGGCGAGCTTCACCTTGAGCACCGAGGCATTCACCGACGAGAGCCACTCGGGCTGGTCGGGGTGGTTCTGCAGGCCCATGCGCGAAACGAAGGTCTCGTAGCCGCCGACGATCACCATGATCAGCAGGTTCGAGATCATCACGACGTCGATCAACCCGAGCACCACGAGCATCAGCACTGTTTCGTTGGGCTTCGTGGGGCGCACGCCGCCTTCCACCGTGACGGCGTCGAGCAGGTGGGTGAGCGAGTCGGCGTTGCCGAAGGTCGCCAGAACGAGGTGGAAGAGCTCCTGCCAGAAGACCCAGACGTAGATGCCCTGCGCGACGATCAGGCCCAGATAGAGCGGCAGCTGCAGCCACCGGCTCATGAAGATGAGATTCGGGAGGGGTTTCAGGGGGCGCAGCACTTTATCGGGAGTCATCGGCAGGTCTGGATGGTGAGCGGAGAAGGCGTGATGCCAGGGACTACGGAGGGCTGCCGAATTTTACCATTGCGCGTGCTACCGGCCGAAGGCAATCACACCCCGTCGAATGGTCATTCGGACATTCGAGAAGTTCCCGGTGTCGCGTGACGGATCGCCGGAAAGCAGCACGAGATCGGCATCCATTCCGGGCGCGATTCGTCCGCGCCGTGCCGACTCCCCGAAGCGGGCTGCCGGCGCCGTCGTGAGCGAAGCGAGGATCGCGCGCCAGTCGAGGCCGGCGCGGCCCATGCGCAGGAATTCCTCGTCGGTGCCGCGATACGGGATGAAGCCACCGTCCGTGCCGAAGAGGATCTGGCCGCCGGCACGGGCGTAATCCCCTACCTCTCGCTCGATCGCGGCGATGTTGTCCACGCTACCGAACAGGGTCAGCGTCGGGACCATCGCCATCCCGCGTTCGCGCATGCGGGCGTTCACGGCGGGCGACCAGTCGTCCGTGTCCTGCAATGGATGGGCGATCACATCGACGCGCGCCGCGATCGCCACCTCGAGGCCCGCGAGGTTGGACGCGTGCGAGAAGACGGGCTTGCCAAGCTTGTGCGCTTCGTCCGCGGCCGCCGTTGCGATTGCGGTGTCCATCGGCAGCACCTTGCCCTGGCCCATGCCCGAGCCGGTGAAGAGCTTCACCGCATCGGCGCCTTCGGCGACCTGCTTCGCGACGAGGGCACGAGCCTCGGCCGGCGTGGCCGGTGTGTTGAACATCTTCAGGATCTCCGGTGGCAGGTCGCGCAGGTACCAGGGGATGCCGTTGACCGGATAGAACGGGATGCCGGTGGTGAGGATGCGCGGCCCGACGACTTCGCCGCGCTCGATGCGCGCGCGCATCGCGACGGTGTTCGCGGTATGCGAGCCGATATCGACGACGGTGGTGAAGCCCCGGCGCAAGGCGATGTCGTTCAGTTGTTCGCCGAGCTTCGCCGCCGGTTGCGAGGCGGCGCCTTCCCAGATCGGCTCGGTGAAATGGATGTGGCTGTTCTGGAAGCCGGCGACGAGGTGTTGTCCTTGCGCACGAATGGTCGGGACGTCCGCGCAGACGGAGATCGCGGCTGCCGTACCCACCGCCACGATCTTGTCGCCGTGGATGAGGACGACGCCATCGGCGATCGGCGCTTCAGTCGGCGAGGGATAGACGGTTGCACCGATGATGGCGAGCGTCGGCGTCACGCAGCGATCGGTCATCGTGCTGCAGGCGGAGCAGAGAAACGCGAGCAGGGCGAGGGTGGCGTGCAATGCGCGCAAGGGCGGCATCCTTTCGAGCAGGGGCGTCAATCCCGCGATGAGCGGGCGGTGGCAATCGTCGGCGCGATCTCGCGACGCAGGATCTTCCCGTTGCGGGTGCGCGGAAAGTCGCGGGCGAGATAGACCACCTTGGGCGCCTTGTACGCGGCAAGGTGCTTGCGCGCGAAGGCGAGGAGCTCATCGGGATCCGCTTCGCTTCCCGGCTGCGCGATGACGTAAGCGACCACGAGGCGCTTGTCCGCACCGGCCTCTTCCGCGATGCATGCGCAGTCGGCCACGCCGGGATGGCTCTTCATCACGCGTTCGACTTCGTACGGCGACACCCGATAACCGAAGCTCTTGATGATGTCGTCCTTGCGGCCGAGGAACCACAGGTAGCCGTCCTCGTCGTAGCGCGCGTAGTCGCCGGTGAAGAACCAGCCGTCGTGCTTGAGCGCGGCGGTTTCCTCGGGGAGGTTCCAGTAGCGCAGGAACAGGCCCGGATCCGACTCGGGAATGCAGATCATCCCTTCCTCGCCCGCGGCTGACTCGGCGAGCGTTTGCGGATCGAGGAGGCGAATGTCGTGGCCGGGCTGCGGAAAGCCCGCGCTGCCCGGCCGGATGGGGCGGAACTTGCTCTGCGAGAGGTAGTAGCTGAACTCGCTCATGCCCACCGCCTCGAAGATATCGAGCCCGAAGCGCTCCTTCCACTGCGTGAACACTTCGTCCGAGAGGTGTTCGCCCGCGCTCATGCAATGGCGCAGCGTCGGGACATCGGCCTTGCCGAGCGTCGTCTTCTGCAGGATCTGGCGATAGATCGTGGGCACGCCGATGAACGTGGTCGCGCCATGTTTCGCGATGAGTCGCGGCCAGGTGGCGGCGTCGTTGCGCCCTTCGTGCGCGATCACGGTCTTGCCTCGATAGAGCGGGTCCATGAGCGCGGAGCCGAGGACGTATGTCCAGTTGAACTTGCCCGAGTGGACGATGCGATCCTCAGCTGGTTTGTCCACCGGCGCTTCGCTATCCCGGGAGTCGAACCAATATGTCCACGCGGGCGTGCGGCCGATCAGTGAGCGGTGGCCGTGGAGTACGCCCTTCGGATAGCCGGTTGTGCCCGACGTGTAGACGAGGTACGCGGGATCGTCAGGCTTCGTAGCCGCGGGCGGGTCCCAGGACGCGATCGCGTCGAGCGCGAGCTCGAGGTCCAGCGCCTGCACGCCGGGAACCGGGGGAACGTCACCCGACCCGCAGAGAAGCGCGAAGCGCAGCCCGCCGGAAAGCGAAGCGCCCATCGCGCGCCACGCCGCATTGTCGATGACGATCGCGGCCGCGCCTGAATCCTTCGCGAGGTACTGCACTTCCTCGGCGGTGAGCAGCGTGGAGGTCGGAACCGCGATGGCGCCGCGCTTGATCGTCCCGAGGAACGCGGTCGGGTAGTCGATCGAGTTGGGGAGTCTCACCAGCACGCGCTCGCCCGACTCGATGCCGAGGTTGCGGAGCAGCTGCGCGAAGCGGCTCGTGCGTGCGGCGAGCTCGCCGTAGGTGATCGTGCTCGTGCCGAGCGTGTCGTCCTCGACGATCATCGCAGCCTGCTGCTCGGTGGGCGTGCCGAGGTGGCGGTCGGTGCAGGCCACACCGATGTTCAGCGCCGCCGGGACCTCCCACGTCCAGGGCGGGAAAGGCGTGAAGCGCGGCATCAGAGGATGACGCCGTAGGGCCAGTTCTCGCGCACGACCTGCGCGGGCAGTCGCTTCAGCACGTCGATCGCGAAGCGCGTGTCGGCTTCCGCCAGCGCATGCAGCGCGTGGGCCTTGAGCAGGGTCTGGAGCGCCTTGCCGAACATCGGCGGGTCGAGCATCTCGCCCTGGAACTTGATCGCACCGCCCAGGAGCGCGTCGGCTTCGATCGCGGCGGTGAGGATCGCGATCTTCGTCTTGATCTCGGAGGGCGAGGGCGTGAAGGCGACCTTGCAGGGGTGGATGTGCGAGGGGTGGATCACCTGCTTGCCGGACAGTCCCAGCGAAGCTTCCTCGAGCGCGTGGCCGTACACGACTCGCGATTCCTCGTCGCCGTGCAGATCCAGCCATCGGCGCACGTCGTCGGGCTCCACGAAGGTTTCGGGCATGGGCGAGTTGCCGATGAGCGTCTCCACGCCACCGATCACGCCCTTGCCCGCGATGCGCGCCTCGAAAAGGATGTCGTGCAGGTAGAACTTGAGCTCCTCGGTCCAGCCGCGCGGGGTGATCTGGATGCCCATCGCCTTGGAGAAGTCGTGGATCCCGAACACCACGTGCTTCACCGTGGAGTACTGCATGAGGTCGGGCGCGATCTTGAGCGACTTGGGGTGCTCGATGATCGGCTGGATGGTGATGCGGTGGTTGAGCCCGACCAGGACGGCCGAGAGGTCGCGGATCTCGGGGGATCCGTACGCCTCGCCCGCCTTCGCGAGCATCACGACGTCGAAGTACTCCGCGAGGTCCCGGACCATCTGCAGGTCCTTTTCGTACTCCTCGGTGCGGAAGGGGTTGATGCGCACGGCCACTTGTACTTGGCGCTTTCGCACAAGCCCCGGCAGCTCGCGCCGCAGAAGCTCGCGGCTCATCTCCTTCTGGCGGCACCCGTCCTCGAGGTCGAAGAGGAGGGTGTGGGAGGTGGTATTGCACGCGTGCTTCTTGAAGCGCTGCGCCGCCTGCTCGAGGTCCTCGTAGATGCCGAGCGAGGGCGCGTACTTGACCGGCGGGTAGTAGATCTGGATGCCCGGCCAGTAGTCGCCGAGGATTTCGGCGGTCGCCAGGTCGTTGGAGTGTGGTGCATTCATGCGGGGGCTCCGGTGCGAATGATGAAGCTAACACCGGATGCTGCGGTGCGTCAAAACGCGGGTTTACCCTAGGGGCGTAAGGCGGCGGGGCGTGAAATATGCTAGAAAACAGTCAAAGAACGTTTCAAATCCCGAGGAGAAAAAAACAATGTCCACCATCGAGTCGGTGCTGTCGGAAACGCGCGTCTTTCCACCGTCGGAAACCATGGTGAAGCAGGCCAACATTTCCGGAATGGCCGCCTACGAGGCCATGTGCAAGGAGGCCGAACGCGATTTCGAGGGGTTCTGGGCGAAGCTCGCGCGCGAGACGCTGCTCTGGCACAAGCCCTTCACGAAGACGCTCGACGAGTCCAACGCGCCGTTCTTCCGCTGGTTCCACGACGGCGAGCTCAACGCCTCGTACAACTGCCTCGACCGGCACCTGAAGACGCAGCCCGACAAGGTCGCCATCCTCTTCGAGGCTGACGACGGCAAGATCACGAAGGCGACCTACAAGGACCTCTACCACCGCGTCTGCCAGCTCGCCAACGCCCTGAAGGGGATGGGCGTCAAGAAGGGCGACCGCGTCCTCATCTACATGCCGATGTCGATCGAGGCGGTTTGCGCGATGCAAGCCTGCGCGCGCATCGGCGCGACCCACTCCGTGGTGTTCGGCGGCTTCTCCGCGAAGAGCGTGCAGGAGCGCGTCATCGACGCCGGCGCGATCGCCATCATCACCGCCGACGGACAGTTTCGCGGCGGCAAGGAAATCGCGCTCAAGCCGGTGATCGACGAAGCCTTTGCGCTCGGCGGTTGCGATGGCGTGACCAACGTGATCGTCTACCAGCGCACGGGCTCGCAGGTCGCCATGCAGCGGGGCCGCGACACCTGGTGGCACGACGCCGTGAAGGACCAGCCGCTCGATTGCGAGCCCACCTGGGTCGATGCCGAGCATCCGCTGTTCATCCTCTACACCTCCGGCTCCACCGGCAAGCCCAAGGGCGTGCAGCACTCGACCGGCGGCTACCTGCTGTGGGCGATGCTCACGATGAGGTGGGTGTTCGACACCAAGCCCAACGACGTCTTCTGGTGCACGGCAGACGTCGGCTGGGTCACCGGCCACACGTACGTTTGCTACGGGCCCACCGCCGTGGGCACGACGCAGGTGGTCTTCGAGGGCGTGCCGACGTATCCGGACGCGGGTCGTTTCTGGAAAATGATCCAGGACCACAAGGTGAACGTGTTCTACACGGCCCCCACCGCGATCCGCTCGCTGATCAAGGCCGGCCCCGACCTTCCCAAGAAGTACGACCTGTCGAGCCTTCGCATCCTGGGCAGCGTTGGCGAGCCGATCAATCCGGAAGCGTGGATGTGGTACTACACGACGGTCGGAAATTCGAAGTGCCCCATCGTGGACACGTGGTGGCAGACCGAGACCGGCGGCCACCTCATCACGCCGCTGCCCGGCGCGACGCCGCTCAAGCCTGGTTCCTGCACGATGCCGCTGCCGGGCATCGTCACCGACATCGTCGACGAGACCGGCAACTCGGTGGGCCGCGGCAAGGGCGGGATCCTCGTGATCAAGCGTCCCTGGCCCTCGATGATCCGCACGATCTGGGGGGATCCCGAGCGCTTCAAGAAGAGCTACTACCCCGAGGACTTCAAGGGCAAGTACTACCTTGCGGGTGATGGGGCGAGCACCGACGAGGACGGCTACTACCGCATCATGGGCCGCATCGACGACGTGCTGAACGTCTCCGGGCATCGCCTGGGCACGATGGAGATCGAATCGGCGCTGGTCGCCAACTCGAAGCTCGTCGCGGAAGCGGCCGTCGTGGGCCGTCCGGACGACCTCACGGGCGAAGCGGTCTGCGCGTTCGTGGTCCTGAAGGGCGCGCGTCCCACGGGCGACGAAGCGCTGAAGATCGCGAAGGAATTGCGCGAGTGGGTCACGAAGGAGATCGGCGCGATCGCGAAACCCAAGGACATCCGCTTCGGCGACAACCTTCCCAAGACCCGCTCGGGCAAGATCATGCGGCGGCTGCTGCGCTCGATCGCCAAGGGCGAGTCGATCACCCAGGACGTCTCGACGCTGGAGAACCCGGCGATCCTGGAGCAGCTCAAGCAGAACCTCTGAGGAGGGTGCGGACGTGATGCCCAAGGCCAGCCGCAAGGGAGCGCGGCTCGTCGCGCTGTTCCTGTTCGGCTGCCTGCTGTTCAACTTCCCGTTCCTCACGCTCTTCAACGTGCGCGGCACGCTGCTCGGCGTGCCCGTGATCTACGCCTACCTGTTCGTCGCCTGGGTGCTGCTCGTGGCCCTCGTGTGGGCGATCGTGGAACGCTCGGACTAGGCGCGCCGCATGCTCCAGGGCTGGGTCATCGTCGTCGCCTCGTTCGGCTATATCGGGCTGCTGTTCGCGATCGCCTATTACGCGGACAAGCGCGCCGAGGCCGGCCGCTCGATCATCGCCAATCCCGTGATCTACAGCCTGTCGCTCGCGGTGTACGCGACGGCGTGGACGTTCTACGGAAGTGTGGGCCGCGCCGCGAGCGATGGCGTGGGGTTCCTGCCGATCTACATCGGCCCCACGCTGATGATCCTGCTGTGGTGGTTCGTGGTGCGCAAGATGATCCGCATCAGCAAGATCAACCGCATCACCTCGCTCGCGGACTTCGTGGCGTCGCGCTACGGCAAGAGCGCGCTGGTGGGCGGGCTGGTGACGGTGATCGCGGTGATCGGGATCCTCCCGTACATCTCGCTGCAGCTCAAAGCCGTGTCATCGAGCTTCCAGATCCTGCTCCAGTACCCCGATATCGTCATGCCGCAGAAGGTGGACGCGGCCACGATCATGCAGGACACCGCCTTCTACGTCGCGCTCTTCATGGCGCTCTTCACGATCGCCTTCGGAACGCGGCAGCTGGATGTGAGCGAGCGCCACGAGGGCATGGTCGCGGCCATCGCGTTCGAGTCCATCGTGAAGCTGGTCGCATTCACCGCGGTCGGTGTGTTCGTCACATTCGGCATGTACGACGGTGTGGGCGACATCTTCGGCCGCGCCGCGCAGCAGCCGGAGCTCGCGCAGCTGATGACGCCCTTTGGCGAGGACGGCGTCACGTTCGCGAGCTGGGTGTGGCTCACGCTCCTGTCGATGCTCGCGATCGTCTTCCTGCCGCGCCAGTTCCAGGTCGCGGTGATCGAGAACGTCGACGAGAAGCACCTGCGCAAGGCGGTGTGGCTCTTTCCGCTCTACATGATCGCGATCAACCTCTTCGTGCTGCCGATCGCTTTCGGTGGACGCCTCGCATTTCCCGAAGGCAACGTCGACGCCGACACTTTCGTGCTCACTTTGCCCATGGCGTTCCAGCGCGAGGGCCTGGCACTGCTGGTGTTCATCGGCGGCCTCTCCGCGGCCACGGGCATGGTGATCGTGGAGACCATCGCCCTCTCGACGATGGTCTGCAACGACCTCGTGATGCCGATCCTGCTTCGCTGGAAGTGGCTCAGGCTCGCGTCGCGGCACGACATCTCGTCGATCCTGCTCGACATCCGGCGCGCGGCGATCGTCGCCATCCTCCTGCTGGGCTACTTCTACTTCCGGATCGCGGGCGAGGCGTACGCGCTCGTTTCGATCGGCCTGATCTCGTTCGCGGCGGTGGCGCAGTTCGCCCCCGCGATCATCGGCGGCCTCTACTGGAAGGGTGGCACGCGCATCGGCGCGCTCGCAGGCCTCACGGCCGGATTCCTCGTGTGGCTCTACACGCTGCTGCTGCCCGCGTTCGCGAAGTCGGGCTGGCTGGGCGATGCGTTCCTGGAAGGACCCTTCGGGATCGACCTGCTGCGTCCGTCGGCGCTCTTCGGGCTCACGGGCCTCGACCAGATTACCCACGCGATGATCTGGAGCATGGTCGCCAACGTCGGCGCCTACATGCTCGTCTCGCTGCTGGGTCGCCAGAGTGCGGCCGAGCACAGCCAGGCCACGCTGTTCGTCGATGTGTTCTCGCAGACGGGCGAGCGCGGGCGCGTCTGGCGCGGGACGACCTCCGCTTCGGCGCTGCAGACGTTGCTGGGCCGCTTCCTCGGCCCGTCGCGCGCCGCCGAGCTCTTCCTCGCCTACGCCAACGAGCGCGGCCACAAGTCGGTCGAGGAACTCGATGCGGATGCGCAGCTCGTGCACTTTGCCGAGATCCAGCTCGCCGGCACGATCGGCGCGGCCTCGGCGCACACGATGGTCGCGACCGTTGCGCAGGAAGAGCCGCTGGGCATCGACGAGGTGATGACCATCATCGACGAGGCCTCGCAGGTGATCGCCTACAGCCACCAGCTCGAGGAAAAGCAGCAGGCCCTCGAATCCGCCACCACGAGCCTGAAGGCCGCCAACGAGCGGCTGCAGGAGCTCGATCGCCTGAAGGACGACTTCATCACGACGGTGACGCACGAGCTGCGCACGCCGCTCACCTCGATCCGCGCGTTCTCGGAGATCCTGCACGACTACCCCGACATCGATCCCGAGGAGCGCCATCGCTTCCTCGGTCTCATCATCAAGGAATCGGAGCGCCTCACGCGCCTCATCAACCAGGTGCTCGACCTCGCGAAGCTCGAATCGGGTCTCGCCGAGTGGCGCACGGCCGAGCTCGACGTTCGCGAAATCGTGAACGACGCCGTAAGCTCGACCAGCCTGCTTTTCAAGAGCCGCGGCGTCGAGCTGCGGACCAACATCTCGTCCTATGTCCCGCAAGTCCTTGCCGATCGCGACCGCCTCATGCAGGTGATGCTGAACTTGCTGTCGAATGCGGTGAAGTTCTGCCCGGAAGGCACGGGCCAGGTTCAGATCGATGTGTCCGAGGCGGCCGGTGACGTTCGCGTCGTCGTCCAGGACAACGGCATCGGCATCGATCGTTCGCACCAGGCCTTCCTGTTCGAGAAGTTCCGGCAGGTGGGCGATACGTTGACCGAGAAGCCCGCGGGAACGGGCCTGGGTCTCGCGATCTGCCGCCAGATCGTTGACCACTTCGGCGGGCGTCTCTGGGTCGAGAGCGAGCCCGGTCGCGGCTCGGCGTTCTCCTTCACGCTTCCCGCGGCGATCGGGCCGTCGGGCATGTTCGGGTCGGGGCCTAGCGTATGAATGCGACCGTGACCGAGCAAGTCGTGCACGTGGTCGACGACGACGAGTCGACGCGCGAGCTCATGGCCTGGCTGATGCGCAAGGAAGCCATCCCCTGCCGGACCCACGGCGATCCCCGGGCCTTTCTCGCGGCCGTCGGGCCCACAAGCTCGGGGTGCCTCGTGCTGGACCTGCACATGCCGGGCATGACGGGGCTCGATATCCAGCGAACCCTCAAGGAACGCGGCGTCGACCTGCCGATCATTTTCCTCTCGGGGCGCGCGGACGTGCCGCGGGCCGTCGAAGCCGTGAAGAGCGGCGCCATCGACTTTGTCGAGAAGCCATTCGACTACAAGCGCATCGTCGCGCTCATCCGCGAATGCCTGAAGCGCGATGCCAAGGCCAGTACTGACCGGCAACGCCGCCATGTGGTGGCGGCGCGGATCGCGCAGCTCACGCAACGGGAGCACGAAGTGCTCGAGCGGGTCGTGGCCGGCCAGCTCAACCGCGTGATCGCCGAGGGCCTCGACATCAGCATCAAGACGGTCGAGGCGCACCGCGCGCACATCATGGAGAAGCTCGAAGTCGGCTCGGTGGCCGAGCTCGTGCAGGCGACGCTGGAGTGGAAAGCCCTCAGCGAGCGGGGGCGGTAGCCTGCAGGACCAGGTACACCTTCGCCACGACCAGGGCGGCCCAGAACACCGACAGCAGGAAGAAGCTCACGAAGCCCACGTGCGCGTCGACGATGAAGCGCGGCGTGATGAAGCGCGTGGCTTTCCAGATCGGGCGGTTCACGGTCACGAAGATCTTGTAGACGACGTTCCGGTCGCGCGTGGCGCCCGCGAAGATGAAGAGGATCGCCTGCGCGACGTGGGTGAGCGCCAGCAGTTCCACGAGTCCCTTCAGGATGATCACGGTGAGCAGCATCGTCAGCTTTCCGTCCCGGTTTCCTTGCCCAGCCGCAGCGCCATTTTCGGATCGAAGCGGTCCAGGTGCGCCCGCGCCGCGGCAAGCTTGTCGGATTCGCCGAGGACGTAATAGGCCATTCCCAGCGCGTACCACGCGTGCGGGTTCATCGGTTGCAGCTCCGCGGCGTTCTCGAGCGCGGCGGCCGCCTTGACGTGCTGGCCAAGGTGAGCGTGCGCCATCCCCAGCCCGTACCACGCGCGGTCGATCTTCGGGCTGAGGGCGACGGCCTTCTCGAACGCCTCGATCGCCTGCGGGTATTGCTGCATGCGCTCGTGGATGAATCCGATGTCGAACCAGGTCACGGCGTTGTCCGCGATCGCCAGCGCCCTGCGGAAGCTCTGCAGCGCGAGCGCGTCCTTGCCGAGCAGGCCGTAGGCGAAGCCCAGGCTGTTGGCGGCCTTCACGTTCGAGGGATCCGACGCGAGCGCCGCCTCGAACCCTTCGAGGGCGCGGGCAGGACGGTTCACGAGCAGGAAGAAGCGGCCGCGCCAGTAGTGGCGCCTGGATTCGAAGTTCATGGTCTATGCGGGGCAGCGCGCGACGAGCGGCGGATCACAGGAAATCGATCGACTCGACCTTCATCTTGCCGGTGTCTGCGTCCCTCTTGAACGTGAGGACCGTTTCCACGTCCGGCTTGTTCTGGTTGTCCGGGTTGAACGTCTTCTTCCTGTAGACCCATTTCAAGCGCTCCGCGCCGACCTTCTCGGTCGAGTCGGGTTTCCCAGCCTTGTCTGCGACTTCATCTTCAGTCTTGTCCATCACGTATCCGGTGAACTGGCCGCGAGGGTAACCCGAATCAGAGCAGCCGGGTGCGACGACGAGTGCGGCGGATGCCGCGCCGAGTGCCAGGACGCGGCGCGAGATATCCGTGAGGCGATGCGATGCCATGTTTTCCCGGGTCCTCGTGAAATTTGCTGTCCTGACGTGAACAAGGCCCGCTTTCGCGGGCCTTGTCCTTTGTTGCTTTCGCTTGCTGCCGGGGGATCAGGTCCCCTGGGTATCGATGTCGCCCTTCAGGTGCGGGTAGCGCACGTGCTCGACCAGCTCCTGGACCTTCGGGCCGGGCGCCGGCGTGATCAGGCTGACCACGACGATCGTGAGCAGGCCCACCGGCATGCCGAGCATGCCCGCCGAGATCGGCGCGAGGTCGAACCACTGGTTTGCCGCCACGCCGCCGAAGAACGGGTAGGTGCGCACCATGTAGTACATGCAAATCCCCAATCCCGCCAACATGCCGACGATCGCACCCCACTTGTTCGCGCGCTTCCAGAACACCCCCAACACGAGGGCCGGGAAGAACGCGGACGCAGCGAGCGAGAACGCGGCACCGACCAGGAACAGAATGTCTCCAGGCTTGAGCGAGGTCACGTACGCCGCCACAAGGGCCACCACCAGCAGGAGGATCTTCGAGACCGTCACGCGGCGAGCCGTCGTGGCGGAGGGGTCGATCATCTTGTAGTAGAGGTCATGCGACAGGGCGTTGGCGATCGTGAGCAGCAGTCCGTCCGCGGTCGACAGCGCCGCAGCCAGGCCACCCGCGGCCACCAGGCCGGACACGACATACGGCAGGCCCGCGATTTCCGGCGTGGCGAGCACGATGATGTCGCCGCCCAGCACGATCTCCGCGAGTTGCACGATGCCGTCCTTGTTGATGTCCGTGATCGACAGCAGGGATGGATCGACCTTCGCCCAGTTCGCCGCCCAGTTTGGCAGGCTCGCAAAGTTGCTGCCTACCAGGAAGTGGTAGACGTCGTACTTGGCTAGCACGGCGAGCGCCGGTGCGGTGAAGTAAAGCAGGAAGATGAAGAACAGCGACCACGTCACCGATTGGCGCGCCTGGCGAACGCTGGGCGTCGTGTAGTAGCGCATCAGGATGTGGGGAAGCGCTGCGGTGCCGAACATCATGCAGAACACGATGCCGATGAAGTTCAGCCGCGCGATGCTCTGCGCTTTTTCATCCTTGCCCGGGTACGGCGTTGCGTGCGGCTTGGGCGGACCGGCGCGGGCCGAGAGGCCCTTCTCCTTGGTCCACGCAGCCTTCGCAGCAACCGCGTCCTTCGGGAAGTCCGCGACGGCCTTTTCGGCTGCCGCGATCTCGCCACCCGGGGCCGACGCCGTCTTGAGGTCTTCCAGCTTTTTCGCCACCGCGGCCTTCTCGGTGTCGTAGGAAGCGGGCAGGCCCTTCAGCTTCGCATCGGCCGCGTCAGAGCGCGCCTTGAAGATCCCGCGCACCTCGAGTTCCTTGGGATCCGTGGTGAGCTGCTTCTCACGCTCCGTGACCTTCTGGAGCACCTGGCCGTATGCGAGCTGCGGGATCGGGTTGCCGGTGTACTTCATTGACAACCAGACCACGGGCGTCATGTACGCGATGATCAGGATGATGTACTGCGCCACCTGGGTCCACGTGACCGCGCGCATGCCGCCGAGGAACGAGCACACCAGGATGCCGCCGAGACCCACGAACACGCCGACGCCGAACTCGAGGCCGGTGAACCGGCTCGTGATCAGGCCGACACCGTAGATCTGCGCCACCACATAGGTGAACGAGCACAGGATCGCCGCGAAGATGCCGATCGAGCGGACGATGTTCCCGCCGTAGCGTTCGCCGAGAAAGTCGGGAATCGTGAACTGGCCGAACTTTCGCAGGTAAGGCGCGAGGAACAGCGCGACCAGCACGTATCCGCCCGTCCATCCCATCACGAACGCGAGGCCGTCGAAGCCGGACAGGTAAAGCGTACCCGCCATCCCGATGAAGGAGGCGGCGCTCATCCAGTCCGCGCCGGTGGCCATGCCGTTGAAGAAGGCTGGCACGCGTCGTCCCGCGACGTAGTACTCGGCTGCGTCCACCGTGCGGCTCATGATCCCGATGCCCGCATACAGCGCGATCGTGGCGAACAGGAACCAGTAGCCTATCCAGCGGCGCGACATGCCCATCTGCTCGGCGATCGCGAGGGCCACCAGGAAGGTGAGAAAGCCGACCGTGTAGAACGCGTAGTACTTCTTGAGTTGCGAGAAGAATGCCTTGTGGCTGAAAGCGGCCTGGTTCATACGTCTTCTCCTTCATCCACGCCGTACTGGATGTCCAGTCGATTCATGTACCAGGCATAGACGCCGATGAGGATCACGTAGATCGCCAGCGAGCCTTGGGCGGACATGTAGAAGCCGAGCGGAAAGCTGAGGAAAGTAATGCTGTTCAGCTCCCGCGCAAACCATGCTTCGACGAAAGTGACGACGAACCAGATGGCCAGCAGGATTGACGTGATCACCAGGTTCTTACGCCAATACTCCCGATGCTGTTCGGTAAGTTCCATGAAGTACTCCTCCTCCTTGTAGTTGCATTCGACAACTCAGGGCCGTATCGAGTCGGCTCCGCGATGATATTCCCGCCCAGCGAAACGCGGCTATTAGGGTAAACCCCAAGGGGGAGAGGTCAGGATCCGATGGCCTTCCAGAAGGCTTCGGCCTGGCGGGCACCCAGAAAGTTGGCCAGCGCATCGCGAGCCTTGTGGGCTTCGGAAGTGAACTGCTCGAGGGTCTCGCATTGCTCGATCTTCATGGCGATGGCGTCGCCGCCCGGGCCCAGCAGCCGCTCGATTTCGCGCGAAGCCGCGCGCTTGAGCTCCTCGAGGCTGCGGGTTCGGCTGGCACTTACGGCGGCGGGTTCGGGCGCCGTGGAAGGCAGGCTGCCGTCGGCGTGCTCGATGAAGCCCTCAGAGAGCAGGGCCTGGAACATGCCCATGGGGTTCTCGAGGTGGGGGGCCTTGCTCGCGATTTCGGCAGCCGTCAACTGGCCGTCGACGAGAATAAGCAGGGAGCGCCGGCGGGATTCCAGCCGGAGCGTGCGCTTCTCGATTTCCTCGCGGCCCTTGGGGCTCTTGCGGAAAATCTGTTCTGGATTCATGTCTCCTCCTGGGAAGACTGAGCCCATGATACCTAGATACAGGGGTTCTTAGGCGGCCAGCAGTTCCCCGACCTTTTCGACCAGTTCCCGGTTGGAAAAGGGCTTGATCACGTAGGCGTCGGCGCCGGCGGCCAGGCCTTTGCCAACCTCCGCCTCGCGCCCCTTGGCCGACAGCACGACGATCTTGATGTCGCGCCACTCCGGCCGTTCGCGCATGCGCTGGCACACCTCGTAGCCGCTGCGCCGGGGCATCATCACGTCGAGCAGGACCAGGTCGGGAAGGAAGGACGCCACGAGGGCGAGCGCTTCCTCGCCATCGCGCGCGATCCGCACCTCATAGCCGCTGCGGGCCATGAGGAACTCGAGCGAGGCCACGATGCTCGGCTCGTCGTCGGCGATCAAAACCTTCTTGGCCATCGGGAGACTCTACCAGCGCGGGGTAAAATCCCGGCACCTTGCTCTTCCGCTACTTCGCCCGCGAGATTCTCCTCACCACCGCCCTGGTGCTCGCGGCGTTGCTCACGCTGTTCGCGTTCTTCGATCTTATCCGCGAGCTCGACGACCTGGGCCGGGGCAACTACCGGCTGAACGCGATGCTCGGGTACGTCGCGCTTTCCCTTCCGTCGCACGCCTACGTGATCCTGCCCGCCGCGGGCCTGATCGGGACGCTCTTCGCGCTCGCGCGGATGGCCGAGCACTCGGAACTCACGGTGATGCGGGCATCCGGCCTGTCGCTCTCCCAACTGGCGTTGCACGTGGCGGGGGCCGGACTCGTGCTGGCAGTCGTGACAGTCGTCGCCGGGGAGTTCGTCGCGCCCTTCACGGAGGAGGCGGCCAAGGGATTGCGCCTCAAGGCCACGCGCTCGATCGTCGCGCGCGAATTCCGCTCCGGCTTCTGGGTGAAGGACGACCGCAGCTTCGTGAACATCCAGGACGTGACGCCCGACACGACCCTGCTCAACCTTCGGATCTACGAGTTCGATCGCGCGCACCGGCTCTCGGCCATCAGCCGCGCCGAGTCGGGAACCTACGCCGGGCAGAACAAATGGGCGCTCACCAACGTGGAGCTCACGCGCTTCGTGGGCGACAACGCGGTGCTCGAGCGGCTGCCGAAAATGATGTGGACCTCGGTGCTGTCGCCCGACATCCTTTCCGTCCTGAAGATCGTTCCCGAGAAGATGTCCGCGCTGAACCTGCGCGCGTACATCGAGCACCTGCGCGACAACCGGCAGAAGACCACGCGCTACGAGATTGCGCTCTGGAACAAGCTGCTCTATCCGGTGGCGGCCATCGTGATGATGGTCCTCGCGATTCCCTTTGCGCTGGGGTCCACGCGAGCCGGCGGCGTCGGCGCGCGTGTGGTCCTCGGCATCCTGCTCGGCCTCGTATTCCACTTCGCGGGGCGGCTGTTCTCGCACGTGGGCGTGCTCAACGACTGGCCCGCGATCCTCTCGGCCGGGTTGCCGCTCGCGATCTTCGTGGCAGTGGCTGGCGGAGGGTTGCTCCGCGCGGAGAAACGCTAGGCCGCGACGAGTGCCGTGCCGGCAAGGCGGTCGTGCAGGAACTGGCGGTCGCGATCGAAGAATGCCCAGAGGAATCCCAGGCCCGCGGCCGCAAGGCCGAGCAGCGCGAGCAGGTAGCGGTGGATTGCGCGGCCCGTGCTGACCTGGCCGCCGTCTTCCCGCACCAGGCGAATGCGCCATGTTTTCATCGCGAGTGTCTGCCCCCCGTGGGTCCAGAACCCGACGAGGTACCCGCCCACGACGCCTAGCACCCACAACTGCAGAAAGTGACGGCGCCATCCGAAGGTCGCGTCACCACCGACGATCGCGAGGAACGGGAACGTGGCGATGAGGACCACCGCCACGAGGATCAACAGTTCGTAGAGGCCGCTCGCGAGGCGCCGGTGAAACGTCGGCGCGCGCAGCCCGCTTGCATCGCTCACTGCGGCTTGCCGCCGGGAGCCTGCTGGCGGCCTGGAGCCTGCTGTCCGCCGGGAGCTTGCTGTCCGCCGGGAGCTTGCTGGGCTTCGCGCTTCTTGAGCCAGCGTTCCTTGAGCTCGTGCTGTTTTTCCGGAGGCAGCTTCTTCATGCCCTGGAAGGTTTCGCGCGCGGCCTTGCGCTGATCCGGGCTCATCGCGGCCCAGTCGTGGATGCGCTCCTGGAAACGTTCGCGCTGGATGGGCTGCATCTTGGGGTACTGCTTCGCGGCGGAGAGCAGGCGCTGCTGCTGGTAGCCGGGCATGCGATCCCACTCGCCCGCGAGCGGCGCGAGGACCTGCCGGTCCGCCGGGTTGAGATTCGACCACGGCGTGGTTGGCGTCGTGAGGTCCCGATCGGCGGCGGCCAAGGCAAAGGCGGCCGGCAACAGCAGGGCCGCAATGGCGAGGCGAAGCGCGTTCCGGAGCATGGCGTCGATCAGCCCGAGGTCTTTCCCAGCCACGTCCGGAAGTCCGTGTCGAGGAAAGCGTCGGGCGGCAGCTCCTGGGAGAGGAGTTGCGCGTCGAGCTCGCCGAAATCGTCGGTGTCCGTGGAGGCCGATTGGAACGCCAGCGTGGCGACCAGGGCGATGATCGGAAGCACCAGGAGGGCGCGTTGCACCAGCGTGTAGCGGATGTTTTCGGCCAGGCCGGCGCCGACCGTGACCACTCCCAGGATACTTACCGGCTCGCGGTACGCATCCATCGCCTTGAGGCGGGCGGCCCTCAGGCGGGTGGCCTGGAGCTCGCCTACTTCGCCCGCGGAACGATCGAGCCAGGGCCGCAGCTTGGTTGCAAAGTCTTTTTCATTCATAGAGTTATGCCTTTCGATCGCAGGACTTTGGCCAATGCGTGCGTCGCTCGGGAACAGTGGGTTTTCACACTGCCTTCCGAGCAACCCATCGCCTTGGCGGTCTCGCTGACATCGAGTTCCTCCCAGTAACGCAGCAGAAACGCCTCGCGTTGACGTGCCGGGAGTTCCTGAACCGCCGCTTCGATGATCCCCATGACTTCGGCCTGTTCGAACTGCTTGGCCGGGGAGGCCGGGACATTGGCGAGGTCCTCGACCTCCATGATCTCAAGCGGGTCGCCATCGCCGTCCTCGCCGCCGAGCCCGAGGTTCGACAGCAGTGTCGTCCATGTCGAGCGCACCTTGCCGCGGCGAAAGTGATCGCGGATCGCGTTCTGCAGGATCCGCTGGAAGAGCAGCGGCAACTCCGCCGCGGGCTTGTCGGAGTACTTCTCGACGAGCCGCAGCATCGCGTCCTGCACGATGTCGAGTGCCGTGGCCTCGTCATGCACGGCGAAGACGCTCTGCTTGAAAGCGCGCCTTTCGACTTGGGCGAGGAAATCACTCAACTCCTTTTGCGTGGCCAGTGACGGTCTCCGGTTTGCGTCGCATGGTAGCAAACGCGACCCGCGTGCCGGCTGCCGTCACAGGCGATTCCGGGGTGGTTTCCAACTTGACCAAAGGGGGGCGAGCGGCTACCCTCTCCGATCCACCGCGATTCGTGAAAACTCTCGAATTACAAGGCCTTATGGAACTCAAACCGCCTGCAATCACCGAAACCGGCGAAACCTTGACGGGCGCCGAAGTGGTCATGCGCTGCCTCGAGGCGGAGGGTGTCGAGTACGTATTCGGGTACCCGGGCGGTGCGGTGCTGTACATCTACGACGCGTTCGCGAAGCAGACGAAGGTTCGCCACATTCTCGTACGGCATGAACAGGGCGCGCTGCATGCGGCCGACGGCTATGCGCGAGCGACCGGCCGGTGCGGCGTGGCGCTCGTCACGAGCGGTCCCGGCGTCACGAACGCGGTCACCGGAATCGCCACCGCCTACATGGATTCGATCCCGATGGTGGTGCTCACGGGGCAGGTGCCCACGCGCGCCATCGGGGAGGACGCGTTCCAGGAGTGCGACACGGTGGGGATCACGCGGCCCTGCGTGAAGCACAACTTCCTCGTGAAGGACGTGAACGACCTCGCGAGCACGATCAAGAAGGCCTTCCACATCGCTACCACCGGCCGTCCCGGTCCGGTGCTGGTCGACATCCCGAAGGACGTCTCGCAGCACACGACGCGCTTCCACTACCCCGAGCACGTGCATATGCGCTCGTACAACCCCGTGGTGAAGGGGCATGCGGGGCAGATCAAGAAGGCGTTCCAGCTGCTGCTGGCCGCGGAGCGGCCGATGGTCTACGTCGGCGGCGGCGCGGTGCTGGGCGAAGCATCGGCGGAAGTCACGGAGCTCGTGCGCCTGCTGAACTTCCCGGTGACCAACACGCTGATGGGCCTGGGCGCGTATCCGGCCACGGACAAGCAGTCGGTCGGCATGCTCGGCATGCACGGCACGGTCGAAGCGAACATGGCGATGCAGGGTTGCGACGTGCTGCTCGCCGTCGGCGCGCGATTCGATGACCGCGTGATCGGCAATCCCGCGCACTTCGCCGCGGGCAACCCCACGCGGAAGATCATCCACATCGACGTGGATCCCTCGTCGATCTCGAAGCGCGTGAAGGTCGACGTGCCCATCGTCGGCCATGTGCGCGACGTGCTGCACGACCTGCTCGCGCTGATCAAGGGCACGAAGGATCGACCGGATCCGGCGGCGCTCGCCGCCTGGTGGGCGCAGATCGCGACGTGGCGCGCGAAGGATTGCCTCAAGTACGACCGCGCTTCGAAGCTCATCAAGCCGCAGTTCGTGGTCGAGAAGCTCTACGAGGTCACGGGCGGCAACGCGATCATCACTTCGGACGTCGGCCAGCACCAGATGTGGGCGGCGCAGTTCTACAAGTTCGACAAGCCCCGCCGCTGGATCAACTCGGGTGGCCTGGGCACGATGGGCGTCGGCCTGCCCTACGCGATGGGCGCGAAACTCGCGTTCCCCGACATGGATGTCGCGTGCGTGACGGGCGAGGCGTCCATCCAGATGTGCATCCAGGAGCTATCGACCTGCAAGCAGTACCACCTGCCGGTGAAGATCGTGAACCTGAACAACCGCTACATGGGCATGGTCCGGCAATGGCAGGAGTTCTTCCACGGCAACCGCTATGCAGAGTCGTATATCGACGCGCTGCCCGACTTCGAGAAGCTCGCGGATGCCTATGGCCACGTCGGCATGCGCATCGACAAGCCCGGCGATGTCGAGGGTGCGCTGCGCGAGGCGTTCAAGCTGAAGGACCGGCTCGTCTTCCTCGACATCATCACCGACCAGACCGAAAACGTCTTCCCGATGGTGCCCGGCGGCAAGGGCATCTCGGAAATGATCCTCGCCGAGGATCTGTAACCCGACCGATCTTTCCATTCCCGCGTCCGCGCGGGACTTCAAGGCATGCGCCACATCCTCTCCATCCTCGTCGAAAACGAAGCCGGCGCGCTCTCGCGCGTGGCGGGCCTCTTCTCCGCCCGCGGCTACAACATCGAAACGCTGACCGTGGCTCCTACCGAGGACGCCACGATGTCTCGCATGACCATCGTGACCACCGGTTCCGATGACGTCGTCGAGCAGATCACCAAGCAGCTCAACAAGCTCGTGGACGTGGTCAAGGTGGTCGATCTCTCCGAAGGCAAGCACATCGAGCGCGAATTGATGCTCGTGAAGGTGCGCGCCGGCGGGAAGGATCGCGAAGAGATGAAACGCACCGCGGATATCTTCCGCGGGCGCATCATCGACGTCACCGACAAGTCGTACACGATCGAGCTCACGGGCCCCACCGAGAAGCTCGACGCCTTCCTCGAAGCGCTCGATCGCAGCGCGATCCTCGAGACCGTCCGCACGGGCGTCTCGGGCATCGGCCGCGGCGAGTGGGTCCTGAAGGCCTGAACCCTCTACCGCAAATCAGATACGGGAAACGAACATGAAGGTCTACTACGACAAGGACGCCGACCTCTCCCTCGTGAAGGGCAAGAAGGTCACCATCATCGGCTACGGCTCGCAGGGCCATGCCCACGCGCAGAACCTGCAGGAATCCGGCGTGAAGGTCACCGTGGGCCTGCGCAAGGGCGGTGCCTCCTGGGACAAGGTCAAGAAGGCGAAGGGTCTCGCCGTGAAGGAAGTTGGCGAGGCGGTGAAGGGCGCGGATCTCGTGATGATCCTGCTCCCCGATGAGAACCACGCCTCCGTCTACAAGGAATCGATCGAGCCCAACCTCAAGAAGGGCGCGGCGCTCGCGTTCGCGCACGGCTTCAACATCCATTTCAAGCAGATCGATCCGCGTCCCGACGTGGACGTGATCATGATTGCGCCCAAGGGCCCGGGCCACCTCGTGCGCAGCACCTACACGCAAGGCGGCGGCGTGCCTGCGCTGATCGCGGTCCACCAGGACGCGACCGGCAAGGCGAAGGCGCTGGCCCTTTCGTACGCCTGCGCGATCGGCGGCACGCGCGGCGGCGTGATCGAGACCAATTTCCGCGAGGAGACCGAGACCGACCTGTTCGGCGAGCAGACCGTGCTGTGCGGGGGCATCGTCGAACTCATCAAGATGGGTTACGAGACGCTGACCGAAGCCGGTTACGCGCCGGAGATGGCCTACTTCGAGTGCCTGCACGAGACCAAGCTGATCGTCGACCTCATCTACGAGGGCGGCATTGCGAACATGAACTACTCGATCTCCAACAACGCGGAGTTCGGCGAGTACGAGACCGGGCCCAAGGTGATCGGGCCGGAGTCGAAGAAGGCGATGCAGGAGTGCCTCGCGCGCATCCAGTCGGGCGAATACGCGCGCGACTTCATCCTCGAGAACCGCGCCGGCGCGCCGACGCTCAACGCCAAGCGCCGGCTGCTGGCCGAGCACGAGATCGAGAAGGTCGGCGAGAAGCTGCGCGCCATGATGCCGTGGATCAAGAAGAACAAGCTCGTCGACCAGACCCGCAACTGATGGCCCACTACCCGCATCCGATCATCGCGAAGGAAGGCTGGCCCTTCCTCGCGATCGCCGTGGCCGTCGCCGCCGGGGTGACGTGGTTTGGCGGCTGGGTGTCGCTCCCGTTCTGGATCATCGCCCTGTTCGTGCTGCAGTTCTTCCGCGACCCGCCGCGCGAAGTCCCGCAGGGCGAAGGCCTCGTGCTCTCGCCGGCCGACGGACGCATCGTCCAGGTCGGCCCCGCGCAGGACACGTACCTGAAACGCGATTCGGTGAAGATCAGCGTCTTCATGAACGTGTTCAATGTCCATTCGAACCGCTCGCCCGTCGACGGCAGCGTGGAGGACGTGTGGTATTCGCCCGGCACGTTCGTCAACGCCGACCTCGACAAGGCGTCAACGGACAACGAGCGCAATGCGGTCCACATTCGCACCGCCAGCGGCCGGGACGTCACCAGCGTGCAGGTGGCGGGGCTGATCGCGCGTCGGATTCTCTGCTACGTGAAGAGGGGCGATCGCCTGGCGGCGGGTCAGCGCTACGGCTTCATCCGCTTCGGATCGCGCGTGGATGTGTATTTGCCTCCCGGATCGGTACCCAAAGTTGCCATTGGCGACATCGTGAAGGCCACGAGCACGGTCCTCGCGGAACTTCCCCGGGACTAGCGGGCGTCTAACCGGGATGAGTGCACCCGCCCTCAAGCCCCGCAGGCTGCTCACCGAGCCGATCCGCCGGCGCGGCATCTACCTGCTGCCCAACCTGTTCACGACGCTGAACCTCTTCGCGGGGTTCTACGCGATCGTGCAGGGCATGAATCATCGTTTCGAGCACGCCGCGGTCGCGATCTTCATCGCGCTGCTGCTCGACAGCGTCGACGGCCGCGTGGCGCGCATGACGCGAACGCAATCGGCCTTCGGCGCGGAGTACGACAGCCTTGCGGACATGGTTTCCTTCGGCGCGGCGCCCGCACTCGTCATGTACGAATGGGCGCTCAAGGACATGGGGCGGATCGGCTGGATCGCCGCGTTCGTCTACTGCGCGGGCGCCGCGCTGCGGCTGGCGCGCTTCAATACGCAACTCTCGGTTGCCGACAAGCGCTGGTTTACCGGCCTCCCGAGTCCGGCCGCCGCCGCGCTCGTCGCGGGAATGATCTGGGTGCTCAACGACTACCAGGTGAAGGGCGGAGAGGTGAAGTGGTTCGCCGCGGGCCTCACGGTGTACGCCGGCATCACGATGATCTCGAACGTGAAGTTCTACAGCGGCAAGGACATCAACCTGCGCCGTGCGGTGCCATTCTGGATGACCACCGTGATGGTGCTCGTGCTGCTGCTCATCTCCATCGAGCCGTCCCACGTGCTTTGGGGGCTGATGGTGGCCTACGGGATGTCGGGCTACGTGATGTGGGTCGTCATGCGCTGGCGCAGCGAGGCGACGCTCAAGCAGTACCAGCACATCCGCGACGCGATCGAGGAAGGCAACGTCTCGGCGCTGGCCCGCATGCTCGCGACGACGCCCCCGGACACCGTGATCGATTCGGGCGGCAAGACGCTGCTCATGTTCGCGGTCGAGGAAACCAACCTCCCCGCGATCGAGGCGCTGATCTCGCGCGGTGCGACGCTGGACCTGCGCGACGCGCAGGGGCTCAGCGCGCTCGCGCTGGCCGCGGAAGTCTCGTTCGAGGACGCGGCGATGGTGTTGCTCGCCTCGGGCGCGGATCCCAATGTCCGTGACCTCTCGGGCATGACGCCGCTCGACATCGCGGAAGAACGCGGTTCGCACGACATCTCGGCGGTGCTCCTTCGCTTCGGCGGCAAGTCGAGCCGCGAGCTGGCCCCCCAGGAACCGTAGGCCATTTCGGCCGTGATATAGTTATTTCCATGCAAGCGAACATCGCACTCACGATCCTTCGCCTTTCCCTGGCCGGCGCGCTCGCGCTCGGCCTGCTGCTGCGCCCCGCGCGCTAAATACACTACCCCCCAGCAGTACCGTGCATCACCCAGCCGCTTCAGGAAACGCGGGGCGGATCAGTCCATCCAGATTCGGGAGCAGAGCATGAAAGACCAGTTGATCATCTTCGATACCACCATGCGCGACGGGGAGCAGAGCCCGGGCGCCGCCATGAGCCGCGACGACAAGGTCCGCATCGGGCGCCAGCTGGAACGCCTGAAGGTCGACGTGATCGAGGCCGGTTTCGCGGCGTCGAGCCCCGGGGATTTCGAGGCGATCCGCTCGGTCGCCGCGGCGGTACGCGACTCCACCATCTGTTCGCTCGCCCGCGCCAACGAGAACGACGTGCGCAAGGCTGGCGAAGCCGTGAAGCCGGCGAAGCGCGCGCGCATCCACACGTTCATCGCCACCAGCCCCATCCACATGAAGCACAAGCTGCGGATGGAGCCCGACGCCGTGCTCGAGGCCGCGGTGAAGGCCGTGAAGCTCGCGCGCACGTTTACCGATGACGTCGAGTTTTCCGCCGAAGATGCCGTGCGCTCGGACGTGGATTTCCTGTGCCGCATCTTCGAGGCCTGCATCGATGCGGGTGCGAAGACCATCAACGTGCCCGACACCGTGGGCTACAGCATTCCCGAGAAGTGGGGCGAGCTCTTCAAGGTCCTGCTCAATCGCATTCCCAATGCGGACAAGGCCGTCTGGTCCACGCACTGCCACAACGACCTGGGCATGGCCGTGGCCAACTCACTCGCCGCGGTGATGAACGGGGCGCGCCAGGTCGAATGCACGATCAACGGCCTTGGAGAGCGCGCCGGCAACGCGTCGCTCGAAGAGATCGTGATGGCGGTCAAGACGCGCTCCGACCTCTTCGCCTGCACCACCGGCATCGACGCGACGCAGATCGTCCCCGCGAGCAAGCTGGTCTCGACCATCACGGGCTACCCCGTGCAGCCCAACAAGGCGATCGTCGGTGCCAACGCATTCGCCCACGAGTCGGGCATCCACCAGGACGGCGTGCTCAAGCATCGCGAAACCTACGAGATCATGAAGGCGTCCGACGTGGGCTGGGGTGCGAACCGCCTCTCGCTGGGCAAGCTCTCCGGCCGCAGCGCGTTCAAGTCGCGTTTGCAGGAGCTCGGGATCTCGCTGCAATCGGAAGAACAGCTCAATGCCGCCTTCGCGCGCTTCAAGGAGCTCGCCGACAAGAAACGCGAGATCTACGACGAGGACATCCAGGCGCTGATGTCGGACGAGGCGGTGACGCCCGACGTGGAGCACTACAAGCTGGTCTCGCTCACCGCGCATTCGGAGACGGGCGAGCAGCCCTTCTCGCGCGTGGTGATCAGCGAGGACGGCAAGGAGCATCGCGCCGAGGCGCGCGGCGGCGGGCCGGTCGACGCGACGTTCAAGGCGATCGAGAGCGTCGTGCAGAGCGGTACGGAGTTGCTGCTCTACTCGGTGAACAACGTCACCGAAGGCACGGACTCGCAGGGCGAGGTGACGGTGCGCCTCGCGAAGGGCAGCCGCATCGTGAACGGCATGGGCTCGGACACGGACATCGTCGTCGCTTCGGCCAAGGCCTACATCAACGCGCTGAACAAGCTGGGGCACAAGACACGCGTGAATCCGCAGTATGGGGAAGCCACGACCACGGTCTGAAAGTAAAACGGGGCGGCCGAAGCCGCCCCGTCGAACAACGCGCGAGCCGTGATTACTTCTGCTTCGCGATGATCTTGTCCTTGATGCCTTCGTAGACCGATTCGGGAATGATCTTCTTGTCGGCCAGTTCGTTCTTGCCCTTGTAGGGGCGGCCCTTCACGATGGCCGTCGCGCGTGCTTCACCGATGCCGGGCAGCGTCGCGAGTTCCTTCGCGGAAGCGGAGTTGATGTCCATCAACGCAGCGGCAGGCGCAGTGGCGGCGGGTGCGGGCTTCTTGGCATCCTGGGCATACGACGCGATGGGTACGACGAGGCTCGCCAGCGTAATCGCGGCGGCTACCAACAGCTTCTTCATGAGGTTCTCCTCGGCAGGGGGTCAGGGCGCGGTTGCCCGACCATTCTAACGGCTGGGCTGCAAATCCGATGACAACGAAGATTTCCACGTGGTCCTTTCCCGATGGTCCGACCGTCCCGCGGCTGGGCCTTGGAACCTGGCGAATGGGCGAAGCCGCAGGCGCGCGCGCGGCGGAAGTCGCGGCCTTGCGACAAGGGCTCGACCTGGGCATGACGCTGGTGGACACCGCGGAGATGTATGGCGAAGGCGGTGCCGAAGAAGTCGTGGGAGAGGCGATCCGCGGGCGCCGCGACGAGGTGTTCCTCGTGAGCAAGTTCTACCCGCACAACGCTTCGCGCCGCAGGGTTCCCGCCGCCTGCGAAGCCTCGCTGGGTCGCCTGGGTGTCGAACAGATCGATCTCTACCTGCTGCACTGGCGCGGCGGCGTGCCCCTCGAGGAAACGGCGGAAGCGCTCGAGAGGTTGGTGGCGCACGGAAAGATCCGATCCTGGGGCGTGTCGAACTTCGACGTGTCCGATCTCGAGGGACTCGGCGAGGCGCCCGTCGCCGCGAACCAGGTGCTCTACAACCTCGAGCGCCGCGGCATCGAGTTCGACCTGCTGCCGTGGAGCCGGAAGCGGCACATTCCCACGATGGCGTATTCGCCGGTCGAGCAGGGCCGCCTCGCGAAGCATCGCGGCCTGGTGGCGCTCGCGCGCTCGCTGGGAACCACCGCGGCGCAGGTGGCCCTCGCGTGGTTGCTTCGCCAGCCCGACATCCTCGTGATTCCGAAGGCGAGCAATCCCGAGCACGTGAAGCTGAACCGCGCGGCTCTCGATATCACGCTCGATGCTCAGGCGCTTGCCGAGCTCGATCGCCTGTTCCCTGCGCCTACGCGCAAATCGTCGCTCGAGATGATCTGATCGGGCGCGCTCGTCTCACTCGGGCGACATGGGTAATGCGATGCGATTCAGTCGCTTGCACGATTCGTTCGCGAACGACGTAGCCGCACGGCGACGAATCGCGTGTTGCGATCCCCCTGGGCTGCACGCGGTAAGTCCGTGATGTCGCAGGAGAATCGCTTGCGGCGGCGTGTGTGGCACGGATCCTGTATCGCGTCCTCTCTTGAACATCCCCACGATTGAGGAGCGACCCATGAAATACGGAGAGAACCTGTTCGGCCGTCGCGATGTGCGGCCTCCCGAGCCTGCTGCGCCCGCACGGCCGACCGCGGCGAACTCGCCCAGTGCGACGCCGGCGATCGTGCCAACCCCCGCACGATCGCCGGCGCCGGGCGAGGCCGTTGCGAAGGCCGAAGAGCATGGCGGCAGCAAGCTGATCGTCGGCCCCAACATCAAGCTGAAGGGCGTCGAGATCCACGACTGCGACACGCTCGTTGTGGAGGGTCGTGTCGAGGCCACGATGAAAAGCCGTGCGATCCAGATCGCCGAGCACGGGGCCTTCAGCGGCAAGGTCGATATCGACGTCGCCGAAGTGCGCGGCAATTTCCAGGGCGAGATGACGGCGCGCAAGCGTCTCGTCATCCACGCAACGGGCCGCGTGTCGGGAAAGATCCGCTACGGGAAGGTGCTCGTGCAGGAAGGCGGGGAGCTCAGTGGCGAGATCGCCGCATTGGGAGACGGCCCGCCGGACCTGCGTCCGGCTTGAGTTCAGCCGCCGCGCGCAAGGCGCGCGGCGAGCCCCGTGTAGGTCGCGGGCGTCAGCGCGAGCAAGCGCGCCTTCACGTCTTCGGGCAGCTCGAGGCCGCGGATGAACGCGTGCAGTCCGGCCTTGTCGATGCCGCCCTTGCCGCGCGTCAGGTCCTTGAGCTTTTCATAGGACCCGGCGATGCGATGCGCGCGCATCACGGTCTGAACTGCCTCCGCAAGAACATCCCAGCTTTCATCGAGGTCACGCGCGATGCGGGCCGGATCGGCCTCGAGCTTCGCGAGCCCGCGGTCGCAGGAATCGTAGGCGAGCAGGCAGTAGCCGAAGGCCACGCCCATGTTGCGCAACACCGTGGAATCGGTGAGGTCGCGCTGCCAGCGCGAGATGGGGAGTTTTTCCGACAAATGGCGCAGGAGCGCGTTGGCGAGCCCGAGATTGCCTTCGGAATTCTCGAAGTCGATCGGGTTCACCTTGTGCGGCATCGTCGAGGAGCCCACTTCGCCCGCCTTCACCCGCTGCTTGAAGTAGCCGAGCGAGATGTAGCCCCAGATGTCGCGGTTGAGGTCGATCAGGATCGTGTTGAGGCGGGCGGCCGCGTCGAAGGCCTCGGCGAGCGCATCGTGCGGCTCGATCTGGATGGTGAGCGGGTTGTAGGTGATGCCCAGGCGCTCCACGAAAGCGCGCGCGAATCGCGGCCAGTCGAAATCAGGCGCGGCCGCCACGTGGGCGTTGAAGTTGCCCGTTGCGCCGTTGATCTTGCCCAGCAGTTCGACGCCCGCGAGCTTCGCGCGTGCGCGCTTGAGCCGCGCGGCCACGACCGCCATTTCCTTGCCGAGCGACGTCGGTGTCGCGGGCTGGCCATGCGTGCGCGCGAGCATGGCGACGTCCGCATGCTGCGTGGCGAGGCCGTCGAGGCGCGTGACGAGCTTGTCGATCGCCGGAAGGACGACGGCATCGCGGCCGCCCCGGACCATCAGCGCATGCGAAAGGTTGTTGATGTCCTCGGAGGTGCAGGCGAAGTGGATGAACTCCGCGGCCTGCATCACTTCGGTGCTGGCGGCCAGGCGTTCACGCAGCCAGTACTCGACGGCCTTCACGTCGTGGTTGGTCGTTGCTTCGATCGCCTTGATGCGCTCGGCATCGGCGAGGGCGAAGCCCGAGGCGGCACGATCGAGCTCGGCGATCGTCTCCGCAGAGAAGGGCGCGAGCGCCTTGAAGCCGGGGTCCGCGGCGAGCGCCTTGAGCCATTCGACCTCGACGCGCACGCGGCAGCGCATCAGCGCGAATTCGCTGAAGTGATCCTGGAGCGGCCGGGTCTTGGCGCTATAGCGCCCGTCGAGGGGCGAAAGGGCGGTGAGGGGAGATGACATGCGCGATTCCGGTGGAAATTTTATCATGCGGCTCATGAAGCTCATCGCCTCGCATACCAGCCCCTACGCCCGCAAGGTTCGCGTCGTCCTCGCCGAGAAGCAGATCGCCTGCGATCTCGTGGAGGAAAACGTGTGGAGTCCCGCGTCGACCGTGCCGCGCCACAACCCGCTGAACAAGATCCCGACGCTCATCCTCGATGACGGGACCAGCCTTTTCGATTCGAGCGTGATCACCGAGTACCTCGACACGCTTGGCGGCCCGCCCCTCATTCCGGGCGCGGGCCTCGAGCGGGCTCACGTGCGCTGCGACGAATCGCTGGCCGATGGTATTTGCGACGCGGCGTTGACGATCGTGCTCGAGCGCAAGCGCGAGGCGATGCGCCAGGATCCGACCTGGATGGATCGCCAGCGCGGGAAGATCGACGCGGGCATCGAGGGCCTGGCGAAGCAGCTAGGCGATCGTCCCTGGCTCAACGGAAAGACGATGACGCTCGCCGACCTCGCAGCCGGTTGCGCGTTGTTCTACGTCGCCTTCCGCCTGCCGGAGATCGACTGGCGATCGAAGCATCCGAACCTCGCGGGCTACGCCGCGAAGCTCGACGCGCGGCCCTCGTTCGCGGGAACGCGACCGCCGGCCTGATGCGCGATCAGGCGATCACGCCACCACCGAGGCAGGTTTCTCCCCGGTAGACCACGGCCGATTGCCCGGGCGTCACCGCCCATTGGGGTTCGCCAAAGGCCAGCGCGAATCCGTCCTGTTCCCGGGCTTGCATGGAGCAGGCTGAATCCGACTGGCGATAGCGCGTCTTCGCCGCGAGGCCCTCGATTTCCGACGGTGCGTCGCCGGCGATCCAGCTCGCGTCCGAGGCATTCAGGGTGCGATTGAACAGGAGCGGATGGTCGTGGCCCTGGACGACGACCAGCCGATTGGCTCCAAGGTCCTTGCCGGCGACATACCAGGGCGTGCCGTCGCCTTCGCGGCTGCCGCCGATACCCAGGCCCTGGCGCTGCCCGATCGTGTAATACATGAGGCCCTGGTGCTCGCCGACGGCCTTCCCCTCGGGCGTGACCATCGGACCGGGCTCGCGTGGCAGGTAGCGCTCCAGGAAGGCGCGGAAGGGCCGTTCGCCGATGAAGCAGATCCCGGTCGAATCGCGCTTCGCGTGGTTCGGCAGTCCTGCCTCGCGCGCGATCCGCCGCACCTCCGACTTGTGCAGGCCGCCCACCGGAAAGAGCGTGCGCGAGAGCTGCGCCTGGTTGAGGCGGTGCAGGAAATAGCTCTGGTCCTTGCCCGGGTCGATGCCCTTCAACAGTGCATGGCGACCGTCACGCTCCTCGACGCGGGCGTAGTGGCCCGTGGCGATCCGCTCGGCGCCGTGCGAGAGGGCGTGGTCGAGGAATGCCTTGAACTTGATCTCGGCGTTGCAGAGGACGTCGGGGTTGGGCGTGCGGCCCGCCTGGTACTCGGCGAGGAAACTCGCGAAGACCCGCTCCCGGTATTCGGCGGCGAAGTTGACCGCCTCGATGTCGATCCCGATCTTCTCCGCGACCGACACGGCGTCGATGAGGTCCTCGCGCGTCGAGCAGTACTCGTCGTCATCGTCGTCCTCCCAGTTCTTCATGAAGAGGCCGAGCACGTCGTGACCCTGCTGCTTGAGCAGGAGGGCGGCGACGGCGGAATCGACTCCGCCCGAGAGGCCCACGACGACTTTCATTGAGCAATTGTCCCAAAAACAAAGGCGGGGCCGAGGCCCCGCCTTCGTGATGCGTTCCGCGAAGAATTAAGGCTTCTTCGGGGCGGCATCCTTCTTCGGCTCGGCAGCAGCAGCCGGAGCGGCCGGGGCGGCAGCAGCGGGCTTGTCTGCAGCGGGCTTCGCGTCGGCCTTCGGCGCGTCAGCCTTCGGCGCGTCGGCGGGCTTCTTCGACGGCTTCTTGTCGGCGGCGGGCTTGGCGGCGGGCTTCTTGGCCGGCTTGTCGGCAGCGGGCTTCGCGTCAGCCTTCGGCGTTCCGGCCTTGGCGGGCGCAGCGGCAGGAGCAGCAGCGGCAGGAGCAGCAGCGGCAGGAGCAGCAGCGGCAGGGGCGGGGGTCTTCGCCGGCTCAGCAGCCTTCGCCGGAGCGGCGGGGGCCTGGGCCAGGACGGAGAACGAGGCAGCAGCAAACACGGTTGCGATGAGGGTGGACAGCTTGTTCATTTCTGCTATTTCCTTGATTTATGTTTGTCAGGGGTCATCAATGCAGGGCAATCGACAGGACCAATTCTTCAGCCTCGTCCTCGGCATTAACGCGGCGCATTATACCGGGGTTGACAGGGAAGCTTCCCTCCATTTTCCCGGGGCGAGCCCAGCAAGCTCCCAGGGCCCCACCTGATAGCGGATCAACCGGAGCGTGGGAAACCCCACGGCGGCGGTCATCCGGCGCACCTGGCGGTTCTTTCCCTCCCGGATCCGAAGCTCCAGCCACGACGTCGGAATGGCCTTGCGCACGCGAATCGGCGGGTCGCGTTCCCAGAGGCCCGGGGGCTCGTCGATACGCCGCGCCTCCGCGGGCAGGGTCTCGAAGTCCGGGAGCTCGACGCCGGCTCGCAGGACCTTGAGTGCGGCCTCCCCGGGCTCGCCTTCGACCTGGACCCAGTAGCCCTTCTCCATCTTGTGCCGCGGATCGGCGATGCGAGTCTGCAAACGGCCGTCGTCGGTCAGCACCAGCAGGCCTTCGCTGTCGGTATCGAGGCGGCCGGCGGGGTAGACGCCCGGAACCCGGACGAAATCCTTGAGGGTCGGGCGATCGCCTTCGCTGGTGAACTGGCAAAGGACGCCAAAGGGCTTGTTCAGGATGATGGTTCGGGGCATAGGGGTCCGGTCGCCTCAGGGTGCTTTGCTATAATTTTGGATTCGCCAGCAGAAAACACGAGGGAGCAAGGGATGGCCAAGATCAAGGTGAAGAACCCGATCGTCGAGATGGACGGCGACGAGATGACGCGGATCATCTGGAAGCGAATCCGCGAGAAGCTCATCCTTCCGTATCTGGACGTCGATCTCAAGTATTTCGATCTTGGCGTGGAGCATCGCGACGCGACCGACGACAAGGTCACCGTCGATTCGGCCAATGCCACGAAGGAGTACGGCGTCGCGGTGAAGTGCGCGACGATCACGCCCGACGAGGGCCGCGTCAAGGAATTCAACCTGAAGCAGATGTGGAAAAGCCCGAACGGGACGATCCGCAACATCCTCGACGGCACCATCTTCCGCGAGCCGATCATTTGCAAGAACGTGCCGCGCCTCGTCTCGCACTGGGACAAGCCGGTCGTCGTGGCGCGCCACGGCTTCGGCGACCAGTACCGTGCGAGCGAAATCAAGTTTGACGGTCCGGGTTCGCTCAAGCTCATCTTTACGCCCAAGGGCGGCGGGGCTCCGATCGAGCGCGACGTCTTTCAGGCGCCGGGTGCGGGCGTCACGATGGCGATGTACAACCTGGACGAGTCCATCAAGGGCTTCGCGCGCGCCTGCTTCAACTACGCGCTCAACCGGAAGTACCCGGTGTACCTCTCGAGCAAGAACACGATCCTCAAGGTCTACGACGGGCGCTTCATGATTCTCTTCCAGGAGATCTTCGACGCCGAGTTCAAGGCCAAATTCGATGCGGCCGGGCTCACCTACGAGCACCGCCTCATCGACGACATGGTGGCCTCGAACCTCAAGTGGACGGGTGGCTACCTCTGGGCGTGCAAGAACTACGACGGGGACGTCCAATCGGACACGGTCGCACAGGGCTACGGTTCGCTGGGCCTGATGACCTCGGTGCTCACGACGCCCGACGGCAAGACGGTCGAAGCCGAGGCGGCGCACGGAACGGTCACGCGGCACTATCGCCTGCACCAGCAGGGCAAGCCGACGTCGACGAACCCGATCGCGTCGATCTACGCGTGGACGCGCGGCCTGCAGTACCGCGGCCGGATGGATAATACGCCGGACGTGGTGAACTTCGCGTTGGCGCTGGAAAAGGTCTGCGTGGACATGGTCGAGTCGGGCAAGATGACCAAGGATCTCGCGATCCTGATCCGCCCGGACCATCCGTTCCTGACCACCGAGGAGTACATGGACGCGGTGGACTCGGAGCTCAAGCGCCGGATGGGCTGAGGATCGCCCCGGAAAGCAGGCAGAAAAAAACCCCTGCGGCGCGAGCCACAGGGGTTTTTCAATTCTCGCTACGGCGTCAGGCGGCCTGGATGTTGGACGCCTGCTTGCCCTTGGGTCCCTGAGTCACGTCAAAGGAGACTTTTTGGCCTTCCTTGAGCGTTTTGAAACCCTGCATCTGGATCGCGGAGAAGTGCGCGAAGAGATCCTCGCTGCCGTCGTCCGGCGTGATGAATCCATAACCCTTCGCGTCGTTGAACCACTTCACGGTGCCTGTTGCCATGCGTACCTCATGTCGATACGGGTGGAGTCCCGCACATTGTTCGGCCCAGCCCCCGCACGTCAAAAGGCGATGCAGAATCCTGAAACCAAACTCCAAGGCGCTTTGTACGCGGGCTCCAGAGTCAAGTCAATACCGCTGTGGCATCGGGCGAGAAAGTGTGTCATTCGCGCCACGCGCCGACCGGCGGCGCGTGCAACCAGTTGAAGGGTCTTGAAAATCACGGTTCGCTTGTCCATATTAGGATGAGATGTTCCCAGCAACCTTCCATGGCAAACAAACCCAGCAGCGGTGGCACGGTACTCAAGCCCAGCGCCACCAAGGTCAAGCCGCCGCCGATGTTCCAGGTCGTGATGTATAACGACGACTACACCCCCATGGAGTTCGTGGTCGAGGTGCTGCAGCTGTTCTTCACGCTGCCGCGGGAACGGGCCACCCAGGTGATGCTCAAAGTGCATACGGAAGGACGTGGCGTCTGCGGGATCTATCCCAAGGATGTCGCATCGACGAAGGTGGACCAGGTGGCGGCGTATTCGCGCCAGCACCAGCATCCCCTGCAGTGTGTGATGGAGGAAACATGATTGCCCAGGAACTCGAAGTCAGTCTGCACATGGCGTTCGTGGAAGCGCGCCAGAAGCGCCACGAATTCATCACCGTCGAGCACCTGCTGCTCGCGCTGTGCGACAACCCGTCGGCTGCCGAGGTGCTCAAGGCGTGCGCCGCGAAGATCGACGAGCTGAAGAAGGCGCTCGCCGACTTCGTCATGCAGCACACCCCCACCGTCGCCGGCACGGGCGAGGTGGACACGCAGCCCACGCTCGGCTTCCAGCGCGTCATCCAGCGCGCGATCCTGCACGTCCAGTCCTCGGGCAAGAAGGAAGTCACCGGCGCGAACGTCCTGGTGGCGATCTACGGCGAGAAGGATTCGCACGCCGTGTACTTCCTCCACCAGCAAGGCGTGTCGCGGCTCGACGTCGTGAACTACATCTCGCACGGCATCACGAAGGCGCCGCAGGCGCCGGGAGCGCGCGAGGAGGGCGAGGGCGAGCAGGAAACGCCGGAGGCCCAAACCGGTGGCGCGCTCGAAAGCTTCACCCAGAACCTCAACCAGCTCGCCATCGACGGCAAGATCGATCCGCTCATCGGACGCGAGTCCGAGCTCGAGCGCGTGATCCAGGTGCTTTGCCGCCGCCGCAAGAACAACCCGTTGCTCGTGGGCGAGGCCGGCGTGGGCAAGACCGCCATCGCCGAGGGCCTGGCCAAGCGCGTGATCGACAACCAGGTTCCCGAAGTGCTCGCGAAGGCGCAGGTCTACGCGCTCGACATGGGCGCGCTGCTGGCCGGGACGAAGTACCGCGGTGATTTCGAGCAACGCCTCAAAGCGGTGCTCAAGCAGCTGCTCGACAATCCGAACGCGATCCTCTTCATCGACGAGATCCACACGCTGATCGGCGCGGGCAGCGCCTCGGGCGGGACGCTCGATGCGTCGAACCTCCTCAAGCCGGCACTGAGCTCCGGGCAGCTCAAGTGCATCGGCGCGACCACGTACAACGAATACCGCGGCATCTTCGAGAAGGATCACGCCCTGTCCCGGCGTTTCCAGAAGATTGACGTGAACGAGCCTTCGATCGCGGAGACCGTGGATATCCTGCGCGGGCTCAAGAGCCGCTTCGAGTCGCACCATGGCGTGAAGTACACCGCTAACGCGCTCACGACCGCGGCTGAGCTCTCGGCGCGCTACATCAACGACCGCCACCTGCCCGACAAGGCGATCGACGTGATCGACGAGGCGGGTGCGCTCCAGCGCATCCTGCCCAAGTCGCGGCAGAAGAAAGTCATCGGCAAGCCCGAGATCGAGGAGATCATCTCCAAGATCGCCCGGATTCCGGCGCGCACGGTGTCCTCCGACGACCGCAGCCAGTTGAAGAACCTCGACCGCGACCTGAAGGCCGTCGTCTTCGGCCAGGACAAGGCGATCGACGCGCTGTCGGCGGCGATCAAGATGGCCCGCAGCGGCCTGGGCAATCCCCAGAAGCCGATCGGCAGTTTCCTCTTCTCGGGCCCCACGGGCGTGGGCAAGACGGAAGTCGCGCGCCAGCTCGCGTTCATCATGGGCGTCGAGCTCATTCGCTTCGACATGTCGGAGTACATGGAGCGCCATGCGGTGTCGCGCCTCATCGGCGCGCCTCCGGGCTACGTCGGTTTCGACCAGGGCGGCCTGCTCACCGAGGCGGTCACGAAGCATCCGTATTCCGTGCTGCTGCTCGACGAGATCGAGAAGGCGCATCCGGACATCTTCAACATCCTGCTGCAGGTGATGGACCACGGCACGCTCACCGACAACAACGGCCGCAAGGCCGACTTCCGCAACGTCGCGATCGTGATGACCACGAACGCCGGGGCCGAGGGACTGTCGCGCAATTCGATCGGCTTCACCGACGACAAGAAGGCCGGCGACGAGATGGCCGAGATCAAGCGCATGTTCACGCCGGAGTTCAGGAATCGCCTCGACGCGGTCATCTCCTTCGGGGCGCTCGACGAGATCATCATCCTGCGCGTGGTCGACAAGTTCCTCATGCAGCTCGAGGCGCAGCTTTCGGAGAAGAAGGTCGACGCGCTCTTCACCGAGGAGCTCAAGAAGTACCTCGCGAAGAACGGGTTCGATCCGCAGATGGGCGCGCGCCCGATGGCGCGCCTCATCCAGGACACGATTCGCCGCGCGCTGGCCGACGAGCTGCTCTTTGGCAAACTCGCCACAGGTGGCCGCGTCACGATCGATGTGGATGCCGATGGCAAGGTGCGGCTCGACATCGCGCCCACCGCGCAGCCCGCCGAGCCCGTCGAGTCGACCTCCACGTGACCGTCAGCCGGCGCATTAGCGCCGGCTGATTCTTGCGTCGCGGGTGATTGCGCTATTCTGGCGGCTCCGCCTTTCGAGGAGCATTCCATGGGCCAGCGCACCGCTTTCTGGGTCGCGGCCGGGCTTGCAGCTTTTGCAAGCCTTGCCGACGCACAACAACCGCCTCCGCCTCCCCCCGCATTCGCCGCTTCCAATCTGACGGAGTCGGGCGTTCGCTCCCTCGCCGCGAACTGCGCGGCCTGCCATGGCACGAACGGCAAGGCCGCCGCCGGTTCCACGGTGCCTGGGCTCGCCGGACGACCCGCAGCCGACATCAGCACCGCCATGGCGCAGTTCAAGGCCGGCACGAAGCCCGCGACGCTCATGCACCAGATCGCGAAGGGCTACAGCGATGCCGAAGTGGCCGCGCTCGCCGATTACTTCTCCAAGCAACGCTAGCCGGAGGCCATCATGAACATGCGACGCAGGGATTTCCTCATCGCCGGCGCGGCCGGCGTGACGCTCGCCGGCTTCTCCGGATGCGCCTCGACGCCGAGCGCACCGAAGGCCCGTGTGGCGGTGGTCGGTGGCGGTTACGGTGGCGCGACGGCCGCGAAGTACATCCGGATGCTCGATCCTTCGATCGAAGTCGTGCTGATCGAGCCCAACGAAGCATTCGTCTCCTGCCCGATCTCCAACATGGTGCTCGGCGGCTTCAAGACGATGGCCGACATCACCACGCCGTACACGGCGCTCGAGCGCACGCATGGCGTGAAGATCGTGCGCGATACGGCGACCGCCGTCGACGTCGAGAAGAAGCAGGTGCGGCTCTCGCGCGGGGACCCCGTGTCCTTCGACCGCGTGATCCTCTCGCCCGGCATCGATTTCATGTGGGAAGCGCTCCCCGCGATGGGTGGCGCCGACGCGCAGAACGCCGTGCTGCACGCGTGGAAGGCCGGCCCGCAGACCGCGCAGCTGCGTCGCCAGCTCGAAGCCATGCCCGACGGCGGCGTCTACGTCCTCTCGATGCCCGAGGCGCCGTATCGCTGCCCACCTGGGCCGTACGAGCGCGTGTGCCAGGTCGCGGCGTACTTCAAGGCATCCAAGCCGCGATCGAAAGTGCTGCTGCTCGATGCGAACCAGGACGTCACGTCCAAGGGGCCGCTCTTCAAGAAGGCCTGGGCGGAGCTCTACAAGGACATCATCGAGTACCGGCCCAACAGCAAGGCGGTCGATGTCGATGTCCGAGGCAGCGTGGTCAAGCTCGAGTTCGGCGACGTGAAGGGCAACGTGCTCAACGTGCTGCCACCGATGAAGGCGGGCAATGTTGCCGCACCCTTCATCACCGTCAATCGCCGGTGGTGCGAGGTCGATTGGCTCACCTACGAGTCGAAGGCCGCCAAGAACGTGCACATCCTGGGCGACTCGCTCCAGATCGCGCCGGCGATGCCCAAGTCGGCGACCATGGCCAATGGTCACGGCAAGGTTTGCGCGGCCGCGGTCGTGGCGCTCATCAACAACCAGGCGCCGAATCCTTCGCCGACGTTGATCAACACTTGCTACAGCATGGTGTCCGGTACGCAATCCGTGCACGTCGCTTCCGTGCACAAATACGACGAGAAGGACCGCACGATGAAGGCGGTGCCGGGCGCGGGCGGGGTTTCCGCGGCCATGAACGAGGCCGAGGGCGCCTACACGATGAATTGGGCGGCCAACATCTGGGCGGACACGCTCGGCTAGTCGCGGCAGCAGTGGGAGTTCGGCACAGGGGCCGCACGCGGCCCCTGTTTCATTTCCGTTACACTGGCCCGCAACAGCCGCATCCGGAGAGCCCTCGGCCCCGTAGAACCAGTTGATGACCCGACGAATCCTGGTGCTGTTCCCCGACGAGTGGGATCGTGCCGTCGCCCGTGATGGCCGTTACCGCGATCGCTACGAATTCTTCTTCGAAGGATTCGACCTCTTCAGCTTTCCCGACAACGCGCGCCTGTTCTGGTTCGACGCGCTCGCGTTCGTCGATCGGATCGTCGCTGGATACTCGGGCGGGCGAATCGATGGCGTGGTGACGTCGGACGAGCAGTTCGGGCCTTTCCTCGCATCCCTCATTGCCAAGCGCCTCGGGCTGCCGCACACGCCCGTCGAGGCGATCCTCACGATCCAGCACAAGTATTACGCGCGGCAGGCGTTCGAGCGCATCGCTCCGGAAGCGAATGCGCGCTTCGGCCTCATCCGTCGCGACTACGCGGGGCCGGAGGACGTGCCGCTGCCGTATCCGTTCTATGTGAAGCCCGTGAAGGCCGCGTACTCGGTCCTGGCGCGGCGCGTGGATTCCTTCGAGGATTTTCGCAAGCACACCCATTTCGGCTGGTTCGAGCGCGCGATCATCGAGCGGCTGGTGAGGCCGTTCGACCAGGTGATGAAGGCGCACAGCGACATGACGGAGGAGCCCTTCAGCATGATCGCCGAGGAAATCCTCCCGGGGCGCCAGGTCACGGCCAACGGTTACGCCCGCAACGGGCGCGTGACGATGCTGGGCACCGTGGACTCGATCATGTATCCCGGGACCGATCACTTCCAGCGCTTCCAGTATCCGTCGGCGCTGCCGGCATCGCTCCTGGAGCGAATCGACGACGTCGCCGTGCGCCTGCTCGAAGGGCTCGGATTTTCGCAGGGCGTGTTCAACATCGAGATGCGCGTCGATCCGGCGAGCGGCTCCGTGCGGGTAATCGAAATCAATCCGAGAGCGGCGGGCCAGTTCTACGACCTCTTCGAGCGCGTCGATGGCTTCTGTCTCTTTGACGTGTTGCTCGATCTCGAATGCGGCCTCGAGCCCGTCGTTCGTCACCGCGAGGGGCGTGATTCGCATGCGGCGAGCTTCGTGTTGCGCGACTTCAGCGGCGAGGGTCTGTCGCGCTGGCCCAGCGCACGCGAGATCGAGGAGCTCCAGTCGCGCAACCCCGACGTCCACGTGATGGTCTATCGCAAGCGCGGCGCCGATCTCGCGCGCGAGATGAAGTGGCTGGGTAGCTATCGGTACGGGATCTTCAATCTCGGCGCGACCTCGCTCGAGGCGCTGTTCCGTCGATTCCAGAAGCTGTGCGGCGACGTCACGTTCCATCCGCGCAGCCACCGCGAGCCCTGCGTCGAGACGCTGCTCGCCCAGGCGGCGTCAGGCGACGACTAGGCGGCTACCGTCCCGGGACGTCGAGCCAGTCCTGCTCGAACGCGGCGAAGGTCTTGGCAGTGAGCACGTGGTCGCGCCATGCGCCGTCGATGAACAGATAGTCTTTCGCGAGTCCTTCGCGCACGAACCCGAGGCGATCGAGCAGCTTGGCGCTGCGCGCGTTCGTCGGAACGTAGTTGGCCATGATCCGGTGCAACCGCATTTCCCGGAACGCGAAGGCGACGAGCGCATCGAGTGCCTCGTGCATGAGGCCCTGTCCCTCGTGGCTGCGTGCGATCTGGTATCCCAGGTGGCATGCCTGGAAGGGACCTCGCACGACGTTCGTGAGGTTGATGGATCCGATCACCTCGCCCGACTCCGGACCGAGGGGCTGGACCACGAATCGCGCGGCCGTTCCGGAGCGCCATTCGAACTCCGATCGCTCGAGGCGCGCGCGCCAGAACGCCGGCTCGAACCATCCGGGGCCCGCGGGCGGCGACCAGCGGTCGAGGTGCCCGGTCCAGTTGTCGGCGAGGAATCGCGCCATCGCATCGGCCATCGCGGGGCGCGCGAGGCGCAGCGAAAGTCGCGCGGTGGAAAGTTCGGGCAGCCCGCTCAAGGCCCGAAGATGCGCCACTGGGGCGTCCAGCCCTCCATCGGCGAGCGCTTGAAGCCGCTCTTCGCGAACAGGTGCCAGCGTCCAATGACAAACGCGATCATCGCGTTGGCGTACGCATTCACATCCCAATCGGCGGGCAGTTGCGCGGCGGTCACGGCCAGGCGTGCACTCTGGCGCAAGCTGGCTTCGAGGCGGTCGAGGAGCTGGTTCACCCGCACCTGGAGGCGTTCGTCTTCGTTCACCAGTGCGTCGCCGATGAGCACGCGCGTCATGCCCGGATTCTTCTGCGCGAACCCGAGCAGCGTCGCGATCGTCGCCTCGATCTGGCGCATCGCGTCCTTCTCGTCGGACTGGATGCGATTGACGAGCGTGAAGAGCGTCGTCTCGATGAATTCGATCAGGCCCTCGAACATCTGGGCCTTGCTCGCGAAGTGGCGGTAGAGCGCGGCCTCGGATACATCGAGGCGCGCAGCAAGCAGCGCCGTGGTGATGCGCTCACCCTTGGGCTGCTCGAGCATCTCCGCCAGCGTCTGCAGGATCTGAGCCTTGCGCTCGCCGGTCTTGGCCATCTGTCTTCTCCCCTTTACCGCCGGCCGCCGAAGATCGACCCCAGCACCCCGCGAATGATCCTGCGCCCCACTTCGCTGCCCATCGCACGGGCCGCGCTTTTCGCTGCCGCTTCCATCGCGGTCTCTCGTGTCCGTCCCTTGCTGCTGCCCCCGGGCAGTCCCAGCGAATCCAGGAAGCCGCCGGAGCCTTCGGTCTTCTCGTTCGCCGCGGTCTTCGATTGCGCTCGCGCCAACAACTGCTCGGACGCCGACTCGCGATCGACCGCCTTCTCATAATGCCCTGCAACCAGCGAAGCCTCGATGACCTTGCGTCGCTCGTCGGCTGTGAGGGGTCCCAGGCGCGAGCCGGGCGGCACGACGAAGGCGCGCTCGACAGGCTGCGGCGTTCCCTTTTCGTCGAGGAAGGACACCAACGCTTCGCCCACGGCGAGCTCGGTAATGGCTTGCTCGACCTTGACCTTCGGATTGGGCCGGAACGTGGTGGCCGCGGACTTCACCGCCGCCTGGTCGCGCGGCGTGAACGCGCGCAACGCATGCTGCACTCGATTGCCCAACTGCCCCAGGACCGTGTCGGGGACGTCGAGGGGATTCTGGGTCACGAAATACACACCCACGCCCTTGGAGCGCACGAGGCGCACGACCTGCTCGATGCGCTCGAGCAATTCCTTGGGCGCGTCGCTGAACAGCAGGTGCGCTTCATCGAAGAAGAAGACGAGCTTGGGTTTTTCCGGGTCGCCGATTTCCGGGAGGGCTTCGAAGAGCTCGGAGAGCAGCCAGAGGAGCATCGTCGAATACACGCGGGGGCGCGACATCAGCTTGTCGGCCGCGAGGATGTTGATGACGCCGCGGCCGCCGACGGTTTGCATGAGGTCCGCGAGATCGAGCGCGGGCTCACCGAAGAACTTGTCGCCGCCTTGCGACTCGAGGGTGAGCAAGCCGCGCTGGATCGCGCCGATGCTGGCCGTGGAAATGTTGCCGTATTGCGTGCGCAGCTGCGAGGCGTTGTCGCCGGCGAACTGCAGCATCGAGCGAAGATCCTTGAGGTCGAGCAGCAGGAGGCCCTGGTCGTCGGCGATCTTGAACACGGCCGCAAGCACGCCCGACTGCGTCTCGTTGAGATCGAGGATGCGCCCGAGCAGCAGCGGACCCATCTCGCTGATCGTGGAACGCACCGGGTGCCCGCTCTCACCGAACACGTCCCAGAAGGCGACCGGGCAGGCGCGGTACTCGAAGCCCTCGAGGCCGAGGCTCTTCACGCGCTCCGCGACTTTCGCGTTCGATCCCCCCGCGGCGGCGAGGCCCGCGAGATCGCCCTTCACGTCGGCCATGAACACGGGCACGCCGATGGCACTCAGGCGCTCGGCCATCGTCTGCAACGTGACGGTCTTTCCGGTTCCCGTCGCACCGGCGATGAGCCCGTGGCGATTGGCCAATCCGGGCAACAGACCCAAGTCCGATTTCGACTTCGCGACCAGCAGCGGTTCTAGCACGCGGTGCGCTCTGGAGAGGGGCGGGAGGCGAATGTTACCATTGAGCTTTCCCGCCCGGCATTGACGCGCGAGCAGCAACGAGACCCATATGGCAGGACACAGCAAGTGGGCGAACATCCAGCACCGCAAGGGTCGCCAGGACGCCAAGCGCGGCAAGATCTTCACTCGCCTCATCAAGGAAATCACCGTCGCGTCCCGCATGGGCGGCGGCGATCCCGATATGAATCCGCGCCTGCGGCTGGCCGTGGACAAGGCGACGGAAAACAACATGCCCAAGGACAACATCGAGCGCGCGATCAAGCGCGGCACCGGTGATCTCGAGGGCGTGAGCTACGAGGAAGTCCGCTACGAAGGGTACGGATTGCAGGGCGCGGCGATCATGGTCGATTGTCTCACCGACAATCGCGTGCGCACGGTGGCTGAAGTGCGCCACGCCTTCGCGAAGTTCGGCGGCAACATGGGCACGGACGGCTCGGTCGCTTTCCTCTTCAAGCATTGCGGGCAGCTCGTGTTCGCCCCGGGGACCAACGAGGACAAGCTCATGGAAGCCGCCCTCGACGCCGGCGCGGATGACGTCATCACGCACGACGACGGGGCGATCGAGGTGATCACCGCGCCCTACGAGCTTTCGACGGTGCGCGCGAAGCTCGAGAGGGCCGGATTCAAGGCCGAGCTCGCGGAGGTGACGATGAAGCCCACGGCCGAGACCGAGTTCACCGGCGACGATGCCGTGAAGATGCAGAAGCTGCTCGACGCGCTCGAGTCCCTCGACGACGTGCAGGAAGTGCACACCACCGCGGCGATCGCCGGGGGCTGAGTGGCCGAGCTGCTTCGCGCGCTCCTCCTGGAAATTCCCGAGCTCATCGAGACGGAGCGGATGCAGCTTCGGGCGGTGCGAGCCGGGCAGGGCGCCGAGGTGCACGAGGCGCTCGTCGAATCCTACCCACAGCTCGCGACGTGGATGCCCTGGGCGAAGCAGCTGCAGTCGTCCGAGGAGACCGAGGCGTATGCGCGCGAGGCTCAGGCCAAATGGCTCGCGCGAACGACGCTCGATTTCACCTGGTACTCGAAGGACGGGGCCGTCGTGGGCAAGGGCGGCCTCCACACCATCGACTGGGCCATCCCGAAGTTCGAGATCGGCTACTGGGTGCGGACCACGCGAGCTCGCCAGGGATTTGCCTCCGAGGGGACTCGTGCCTTGGCCGAGTTCGCGCGAACGCACCTGGGTGCCCGCCGCATCGAAATCACCTCGGATGCGCGCAACCTTCCCAGCCGGCGCGTGGCTGAGAAGTGCGGCTTCACGCTCGAGGGAATTCGCCTCCAGTCCCGCCGTGACAACGCCGGTGATCTCGCCGATTCGTGCATGTACGCGAGGGTGTTCTGAGGTGGCAGTCATCCGCATCCTCGGCATCGACCCGGGTCTCGCGGTGACAGGCTATGGACTGATCGAAAAAGATGGCTCGCATCTCGCGTACATCGCGAGCGGGCGCATCCGTTCGCGCGAGGCCAGCACGCTCCCGCTTCGGCTCGCGGCGCTGCTCGCGGGCCTCGCCGAAGTGATCGACGGTTTCCACCCCGGCGAAGTCGCGGTCGAGGAAGTGTTCGTGAACGTGAACCCGAAGTCCACGCTGCTGCTCGGACAGGCGCGCGGTGCGGCCATCTCCGCGGCAGTCCTTGCGAAGCTGCCCGTGGCGGAGTACACCGCCATGCAGATCAAGCAAGCGGTGGTCGGCAACGGCCACGCGCGCAAGGAGCAGGTGCAGGAGATGGTGAAGCGATTGCTGAAGCTTCCGGTGGCACCGGGCCCCGATGCATCGGATGCATTGGCCTGCGCGATCTGCCACGCCCACGGCGGCCTGGGCATGGGCGCGATCGTCACGCGCGGGCGCCGCGTCAAGCGCGGGAGGCTCTCGTGATCGGCAAGATCTTGGGGATCCTCACCGAGAAGCATCCGCCCCAGGTCATGGTCGTCGCCGGTGGTGTCGGCTACGAGATCGATGTGCCGATGAGCACGTTCTACAACCTGCCGCGCACGGGCGAGCCGGTCGAGTTGCTCACGCACCTCGTCGTGCGCGAAGACGCCCATTTGCTCTTCGGTTTCCTCACCAACAACGAGCGTCTCGCGTTTCGCCAGCTTCTCAAGGTGAACGGTGTCGGGCCGAAGGTGGCCCTGTCGGTCCTGTCGGGACTTTCCGTGGACGACCTCGCCGCGGCCGTGGCGAGCGAAGACGCCGGACGCCTCACCAAGGTCCCCGGCGTGGGGCGGAAGACGGCGGAGCGGCTGATCCTCGAGCTGCGCGACAAGCTGCCGGCCTCCGTGGCGCTCGCGAAATCGAGCTCGCCCCAGGCGGACGACGTGCTCAATGCGCTCATGGGCCTTGGGTACAATGAACGCGAAGCGGCGGCAGCCGTGAAGCAGTTGCCGCCCGACCTGGCGATCGCCGATGCGATTCGCCAAGCGCTCAAGCATCTGGCCAAAACGTGATCGAAGCCGACCGCCTGATTTCCGGTGCCACGACTTCGCCCAAGGAAGACGGCGAGGAACGCGCACTTCGTCCGCGGCAGCTCACCGAGTATGTCGGCCAGGTGAAGATCCGCGAGCAGCTCGAGATCTTCATCACGGCGGCGCGCAATCGCAAGGAATCGCTCGATCACACGCTGCTCTTCGGCCCGCCGGGGCTGGGCAAGACCACGCTCGCCCACATCATCGCGCGGGAGATGGGCGTGAACCTTCGCCAGACTTCGGGGCCGGTGCTCGAACGCCAGGGCGACCTCGCCGCCATCCTCTCGAATCTCGAACCGAATGACGTGCTCTTCATCGACGAGATTCACCGGCTCAATCCGGTCGTCGAGGAAATCCTGTATCCGGCACTCGAGGATTTCCAGCTCGACATCATGATCGGCGAAGGTCCCGGGGCGCGTTCCGTGAAGCTCGACCTGCCCCCGTTCACGCTGGTCGGCGCGACAACGCGGGCCGGCATGCTCACGAACCCGCTGCGCGATCGCTTCGGCATCGTCGCGCGCCTCGAGTTCTACACGCCCGACGAGCTCACGCGGATCGTCACCCGGTCGGCGGGGCTGCTCGATGTCCACATCGATGCGGGCGGGGCGAAGGAGATCGCGCGGCGCTCCCGGGGAACGCCGCGAATCGCCAACCGGCTCCTGCGCCGCGTGCGCGACTTCGCCGAGGTGAAGGCCCAGGGCGAGGTGACGGACGCAGTCGCCGACCTCGCCCTCAAGATGCTCGACGTCGACGCGATCGGCCTCGACGTGATGGACCGCAAGCTCCTGCTCGCCGTGATCGAGAAGTTCGGCGGCGGGCCGGTGGGCGTGGAGAATCTCGCCGCGGCCATCGGCGAGGAGCGCGATACCATCGAAGATGTGCTCGAGCCCTTCCTCATCCAGCAGGGATACCTGCAGCGCACGCCGCGCGGCCGCCTGGCCACCGCGCTTGCGTACCGGCACTTCGGTATCGCCGGGATGCCAACGCGCGAAGGCGACCTGTTCCCATGAGCCGCATCGCCACCCGTCCGGCACTGCAGACGGATCTCTTCACCTATACGTTCCCGGTCCGCGTTTATTACGAGAACACGGACACGGGTGGCGTTGTCTACCACGGCGAGTATTTCAAGTTCCTCGAGCGGGCGCGCACCGAATGGTTGCGTCACCTGGGTTTCGGCCACCAGGCCCTGGCCCGGGACCACCGCGTGGCGCTGGTGGTCACCTCGATGACGGTCGATTTCCTCAAGCCCGCGCGGCTCGACGACGCGGTGGACGTGAGCGTGAAGCTCGAGTCGTTCAGCAAGGTGCGCTGCGTTTTCGAGCAACAGGTCAGGCGCGAGGACGAGATCCTCGTGAAGGCCAAGGTGACGGTCGCGTGCGTTTCGGCCGAGGGCCTCAAACCCGTTGAGATTCCCGAGCCGTTGAAGAGAAAACTGGAGGCATCGATTTGAACCGGAGCCCGGCATGCTCGTGAGCCACGATTTGACCATCGTCTCGATGATCCTCAACGCGAGCATCGTCGTGAAGGTGGTGATGGGCACGCTGGTCCTCGCCTCGATGCTGTCGTGGACCTACATCTTCATGAAGCTGTTCGCGATCCGCCGGGCCCGCCGCCAGGCCGACGACTTCGAGCGCGAGTTCTGGAGCGGTTCGGACCTCGTGGGGCTCTACCAGCGGGCCGCGAACGGGCGCCACGTGAGCTCCGGGATGGAGCGCATCTTCGAGTCGGGTTTCAAGGAGTTTCTCAAGCTCAAGGGGCGGTCCGGCGTGGATGTCACTGCGTTGCTCGAGGGAACGCGCCGCGCGATGAAGGCGACCTACCAGCGCGAGATGGACCTCCTGGAGTCGCACCTGAATTTCCTCGCGACCGTGGGCTCGGTCAGTCCGTACATCGGTTTGCTGGGCACGGTCTGGGGGATCATGAATTCGTTCCGGGCGTTGTCGAACGTCGCGCAAGCGACGCTCGCGCAAGTGGCGCCCGGCATAGCGGAAGCGTTGATCGCCACGGCGATCGGCCTGTTCGCGGCGATTCCCGCGGTCATCGCGTACAACCGCTTCACGCACGACATCGATCGCCTCGCCGGACGCTATGAGAGCTTCATGGAAGAGCTCTCCAACATCCTCCAGCGCCAGGCCCACCAGCCGGAACGCTAGGGGCCCATCGAACAATGCGACGCCGCCGCGCGATGGCCGAGATCAACGTGGTGCCGTACATCGACGTGATGCTGGTGCTGCTGATCATCTTCATGGTCGCCGCGCCGCTCATCAATCCCGGCCAGATCGACCTGCCGCAGGTGGGCCAGAAGCTCGACCCCGCGGTCGCACCCATCGAGGTTCGCGTACGCGCCGGGGGCGAGCTCGCGGTGGTCGATCGTGCCAAGGGGCCCGACGAACGCCTCGTCCGGCAAGCAGACCTCGCGGCCTTCATTCGCCAGACCCAGAAGGAAAGTCCGGGCCAGGCAGTGGTGATTGCCGGCGACAAGAACGCCCGCTACGAGGAAATCCTCAAGGTCCTCGACCTGCTGCAACGAAGCCAGGTCCAGCGCGTTGGCCTGCTGGCGCGTCCGGCGACCCCGTGACGCGCGTGAAAGAGACGCCCCCCGCGCTCGAGAAGCGGAAGCAACCAGGCCGCATCCGCGCGATCATCCTCGCGGTCATCGTCCACGCCGCCTTCTTCGCGCTCATCGTCTTCGGCGTGACCTGGCAGAACCGGCCCGCGGCGCCCCTGCAAGCGGAGCTCTGGGACAAGCTTCCGCCGGCGAAGGCGGCCGACCCGGTCAAACCCGATCCGCCCAAACCCGATCCACCGCCGCCCGATCCGCCGAAGTCCGATCCCCCCAAGCCCGAGGTGAAGCCCGATCCGCCGAAACCGGACGCGGCCATCGCCGAGAAAAAGGAGCGCGAGAAGCGCGAAAAGCTCGAGAAGGAAAGGCGCGAAAAGGAGAAGGTCGAGAAGGAAAAGCGCGACAAGGCCGAGAAGCAGAAGCAGGACGATGCGAAGAAGAAGCGCGAGGACGAGAAGCGCCGCCAGGATGAGGACAAGGCGAAGCGCGAGGCCGAGAAGGCACGCGAGCAGGCGCTGAGTGCCAAGCAGGCCGAGATGAACTTATGGAGCGATAAGATCAGGGCTAGAATCCGCAGCAAGGCGAACGTCCCGGACACGGTCCCGACGGGCACTGAGCTGCAGGTTCGGATCAAGATCCTGCCCGGTGGGGATGTGCTTGACGTGACAGTGACCCGTTCGAGCGGCAACAAGATCTACGATGCGGCCATCGAACGGGCCATCCGCAGCGCCCAACCCTTGCCGGTACCGCCGGCGGATTCGGAACTTTTCGCCCAATTCAGGGACCTTAACCTCAACCTCCGTCACGAGCGCTAGGCCACAAAGGCCAGCTGGGATACGAAAAAGATGACGCGCTACCTGCTTTGCTTCGGGGCCCTCTTGTTGGCCCTATCAGCCCGAGCCCAGCTCACCATCGACATCACGACGACGGGGGGCCGGCAAATCCCTGTCGCCATCCTTCCCCTGGCGGGCGAGACGTCCCAGCCCCAGTCGGTGAGCGAAGTCGTGGGCGCGGATCTCGCGCGCACGGGACTGTTCCGCCTCGTGAATGCGGTGGGCGTCAGCCCGTTGCCGACCGAGCCCTCGGAGGTCAATTTCGTCGATTGGCAGACCCGGACGGCCGAAGCCCTGGTCATCGGCAAGATCGACAACCTGCCCGACGGGCGCGTCGAGGTGCGTTTCCGCCTCTTCGACGTGCAGAAGCAGGCCCAGCTCGCGAGCTACTCGTACGTCGTCCCGCCCGCTCAGCTGCGGGCCACCGCGCACCGCATCGCCGATGTCATCTACGAGCGGCTCACGGGCGACAAAGGTGTGTTCTCCACCAAGATCACCTACGTGGTGAAGCGGGGCACGCGCTTCGAGCTCCAGGTCTCGGACGCGGATGGCTTCAATCCCCAGTCGGTGCTCGCCTCGAACGAACCCATCCTGTCGCCGACGTGGTCGCCCGACGGCAGCCGCCTCGCCTATGTCTCGTTCGACCAGAAGAAGCCGATCGTGGTCGTGCAGAACCTGGCGCAGGGTACGACGAAGATCGTTGCCAATTTCCGCGGCAACAACAGCGCGCCTGCGTGGTCGCCCGACGGCAAGCACCTCGCCGTCGCGCTCTCGAAGGACGACATTACCCAGGTCTATCGCATCTCCGCGAATGGCGGCGAGGCGCAGCGCCTCACGGAGACCAACGCAATCGACACGCAGCCCGCGTTCTCGCCCGATGGCCAGTGGATCGCATTCACCTCGGATCGCGGTGGCACGCCGCAGGTCTATCGCATGCCGGCCTCCGGCGGAGCGGCCCAGCGCCTGACTTTCGAGGGCACGTACAACGTGGGACCGCGCTACAGCCCCGACGGCAAGGCGATCGCCTTCGTGCAGCGCGAGAACGGTCGCTTCCGCATAGCGCTGCTGGAGCTCGCGACGGGCCAGGTGACGGCGCTGACCGAGGGCACCCTTGACGATTCCCCGAGTTTTGCTCCGAACGGTAAGATGATCCTGTACGAGGCTCAGGCGGGTGGCCGAGGTCAACTGGCCGCGGTATCGAGCGACGGGCGGGTCAAGCAAAGACTTACATCCTCCGCCGGTGATGTCCGCGACCCGGCGTGGGGACCGCTGCCAACCAACTGAGCGGGGCATAGACCCCGTGGATCGCGTGTCCGGAAACAATCAACATTTCAAGGAGTCCGCCATGATGAAAATTGCACTCTCAATCGCCCTCGCTGGGCTGCTGACCGCCTGCGCGAGCAAGGACACCAAGACCGATACACCGGTCGCGGATCGTTCGACCGCCGTGGCACCGACGACGACGCCGAACACGAGCGGGACGACGACGCCGGCCACCAACCCGAACATCGCCGGCAACCCGCTTCGCGATCCGTCGAACATTCTTTCGAAGCGCAGCGTGTTCTTCGAGTTCGACTCGAATGCGGTCAAGGATGAGTACCGCGGCATGGTCCAGGCGCACTCGAAATACATGGCCGACAAGCGTGATTCGAAGATCCGCATCGAGGGCAATTGCGACGAGCGCGGCAGCCGCGAGTACAACATCGCGCTGGGCCAGCGCCGTGCCGAGTCCGTCAAGAAGGTGATGACGGTCCTGGGCGTGGGCGAAGCTCGCATCGAGACGGTGAGCTACGGCGAAGAGAAGCCGATGTCGCCGGGGCATGACGAGCCCGCCTGGTCGCAGAATCGCCGCGCCGACATCAAGTACGCGGGTGAATAGGCTTTTCGCCGGCGCGGCCGCCTTCGCGGCGGCCGCCGCGCTTCACGCGCACGCCGGCCTGTTCGACGACGATGAGGCGCGCAAGCGCATCGCCGACCTGCGCCAGGAGCTCCTCCAGCAGGGCAAGGACAACGAAGCGCGCATCGCGAAGCTCGAGGAGAGCATTCGCAGTATCGGCGTGGTGGAGCTGCTTCGGCAGATCGACGGCCTGAACGCCGAGATCGCGCGCCTGCGCGGCAGCATCGAGGTGCTCACGAACCAGAACGAGCAGCTCCAGAAGCGCCAGCGCGATTTCTACCTCGACCTCGATTCGCGCATGAAACGCCTCGAGGGCGTGCCCGCGACTCCCGGCGGTACATCCTCGCCCGCTTCGCCTGCCGCGGGAACGCCGACGACACCCGTGACGGCATCCGCATCCGCAGCCGCGCCATCCAAGGAAGACCAGGCCCGCGAGATCAAGGCCTACGACGCCGCATCCGGCCTTTTTCGCCGCAATGACTTTGCCTCCGCGATCGATGCGTTTCGTGCGTTCGTGAAGGACTATCCGCAAAGCGCGCTCGTGCCCAATGCGGAGTACTGGATCGGCATCGCCTACGCGAATCTCAAGGACTACAAGAACGCGCTCGCGACGCAGGAAAAGCTGATCGCCCGCCATCCCCAATCGCCCAAGGCACCCGACGCGCTGCTGGCGATTGCGTCGCTGCAATCCGAGCAGGGCGACAACGGCAGCGCGCGCAACACGCTCGAGGACATCATTGCGCGGTTCCCGGGCTCCGAGGCGGCAGGCAAGGCCCGCACGCGACTCGGGTCGCAGAAGCGCTAGGGGAGCCTCCTGAAGTCCGCCATCGTCCTGCTCTCGGGCGGGCTCGATTCCGCGACCGTTCTTGCCATCGCGCGCGCGGAAGGTTGGCGTTGCCACGCGCTCACGCTCGACTACGGGCAGCGCCATCGGGTTGAGATTGAAGCGGCGGCGCGCGTCGCCAAGGCAGGCGGTGCGTTCGAGCATCGCGTGGTCCATCTCGACCTCGGGGTATTCGGTGGCTCCGCGCTCACCGACAAGTCGATCGACGTGCCCCGCGCGCCCTCTGCGGGAATCCCCATCACCTACGTGCCCGCGCGCAACACCATCTTCCTTTCGCTGGCGCTCGCATTCGCCGAAGTGGTTTCGGCAGACGCGATATTCACCGGCGCCAATGCCGTCGATTACTCCGGATACCCGGATTGCCGGCCCGAGTTCTTCGACGCGTTCGCCGCGCTGGCTAACCTCGCGACGCGCCGCGCCGTCGAGGGCGCGCCCATCGAGATCCGCTCGCCGATCGTGCGCATGACCAAGGGCGAGATCGTGCAGCGCGGCCACGCGCTCGGCGTCGATTTCGCGCAAACGGTATCGTGCTACAACGCCGATGGAGAAGGCCGGGCCTGCGGAGAATGCGACTCCTGCCGATTCCGTCGCGAGGGCTTCGCGGCATCGGGGATCGCCGATCCCACGCGCTACCAGCCCGGAGTGAGCTGACATGGGCGACGTCTCGCAACTTCCGGTCATCGTGGCCGCCGGCGGCTTCGCGCTCGCGTTCATCTTCGGCGCCGTGGCCAACCGCACGAACTTCTGCACGATGGGTGCCGTCTCGGACATCGTGAACATGGGCCACTGGGGCCGCATGCGCATGTGGCTGCTGGCGATCGCGGTGGCGATCATCGGCACGAACATCCTCGACCTGACCGGGCAGATCGATCTGTCGAAGTCCTTCTACACGCGTCCCAACGTCACATGGCTCGCGTACATCCTGGGCGGGTTTCTCTTTGGCGTCGGCATGACGCTGGGTTCCGGGTGCGGCAGCAAGACGCTCGTTCGCGTCGGCGGCGGAAGCCTCAAGTCGCTGGTCGTGTTCGTGTTTCTGGGGATCGCCGCGTACATGACGTTGAAGGGCCTGTTCGCGATCTGGCGCACTCGCTGGATCGATCCCGTGGCCACAGACCTCGCGGCATTCAAGCTATCGGGACAGGATGTGCCGACACTGATCTCCGCGTGGACGGGCGCGAGCGCGAACGCGACGCAGCTCGTGGTGGCGCTCGTGGTTGCCGCGGCGCTGCTCGCTTTCGTGCTGAAGGATCGCGATTTCCGCGGGAGCTTCGATCACCTTCTCGGCGGCATCGTGGTCGGCTTGGTTGTCGTCGGCGGTTGGTATCTCACGGGACATGTCGGGCACGCCGAGAATCCGGCGACGCTCGAGGACACCTACTTCGGCACCAACAGCCGCACCATCGAATCACTGTCCTTCACGGCTCCGGTGGGCTACGTGCTCGAGCTGCTGATGCTCTGGAGCGACAAGTCGCTGACCGTCACCTTCGGCATCGCGGCAACCGTCGGCATCATCGCGGGGTCGGCGGCCTACGCGCTAGCGACAAAGACCTTCCGGTGGGAGGGATTTGCGAACGCCGAGGACACCGCGATGCACATCATCGGCGGCATCCTCATGGGCTTTGGTGGCGTTACCGCGCTGGGCTGCACGATCGGGCAGGGCCTGAGTGGATTCTCGACACTCGCCCTTGGTTCGATCCTCGCGTTCGTCGCGATCGTCGCGGGAAGTGCGGCCACGATGAAGTGGCAGTACTGGCGCATCACTCGCGAGGGCTGAGGCCGCTCAAACGGGCACGATGTCCATCGCGACCGAAAGTCGCGGCGCATCATCCTCGAACGGTTCCACGCCGTGCCACATGTAGGCGGGAAAGAGGACCACCAGTCCGGGTTCGGGCTTCACGTGGCGCTCCGCAGGCAAGGGCGGACGCGTGGCGATGCCGGGCTTGCCCAACCGCAACCATCCTGCGCGGTCGTTCTCCTGCGCGCCGGCACCGATTCGCGGCGGCACCGACAGATAGCACACGGCTGACAGCCATCCCTTCTGGTGCACGTGGTCCGCGTGGTAGCCACCGGAGCGCAGCCGCACGCTCCACGCCCCGCTGATGGCGAATTGCCCGGTATTTCTCGATCGCATCGGATCGTTTCCACGTCCGATTCTTGCGAGGTACGTGCTGGCAGCGCGTTCGATGGATTCGAACAGGCCTGCAAGGGGTGCGTTGTCGCGATCTGCTTCCTCGAGCGTGACCTGGCTTCCGCCACGCACGGACTGTTGCAGCGGATGCGCCTCGTACTGATGCATGCCCTGCAAACCACTTACGACGCGCGCGAGGAAGTCCGGCGTGCGCGCGGCGGCGTCGAGGTAGCGAGCTTCGACGAGCGAGCCATAGTCGAAGAGTTCGCGATAGCGCGGATCGCCGGCAAGACGCCACGCGAGCGCGAGGATTGCAAGGATGTGCTGGTTCTCGGGATCCTGCGCGCGTAGGGCCTCCAGGAGCGGCGTTGCTTCGGCGTGGCGGCCACAGGCGAGGAGCGCTTCGCACACCGATAGCCGCACGTCCGGCGCTGCGGGTGCCACGGCAAGCGCGCGATGGGCCAGCGCAAGTGCGCGTTCGGGCTCGCCGACATTCGCACTGAGGTGCGCGGCTTGGCGAAGCAGGTCGACGTCGGTTGCTGCGATGACCAGCCCCGCCTGGGCGGCCTCTAGCGCGGACGCGTTGTCGTTGGCGAACTCGAGGACGATGGAGCGCACGAGGTGCAGGCCCGGCTGCCGCGGGTCCCTTCGCAGTTCTCCATCCACGCGCCGCAGTGCCGTCGTCGCATCGGCCGTACGCATCCACGCGAGTTGCGCGAGGTCGCGGTGAGCATCCACGTAGCCCGGACGCAGGCGAATGGCCTTCTCGAAGGCGCGGTCGGCTTCGTCGAAGCGGCGCTGCACCTGGAGGGCGCGGGCAAGGACCAAATGGGTTTCCGGGGCCTGGATGCCCAGCGCGATCGCACGCCTGGCAGCGGATTCGGCTTCGGGGGCGTGTCCCAGGTCCCCTTCGGCGGCCGCCAGGTTGTGCCAGGCGATGCCATCCCGGGAATTGCCGGCCAGCGTCTTGCGAAGGCGCTGGACCGCAGCGACGTGGTCGTTCATTGTCGGGATGGTAGCAAGGCCCGATTCCACCGCCGTCCTCCGGTTTGTTTGACCCGAAATAGTGCCGGACGATATAATTTCGGTTTTCCCGCGGGGCGTTAGCTCAGCTGGTAGAGCAGCGGACTTTTAATCCGTTGGTCACTGGTTCGAATCCAGTACGCCCTACCAGGATCACCCCCCAATCAGTGCCCATTTCGGGCTGTTAGCTCAGTTGGTAGAGCAGCGGACTCTTAATCCGTAGGTCGAAGGTTCGAATCCTTCACAGCCCACCAAAACCCTTCAAGGCCCGATCGCTCGCGATCGGGCCTTGTCGTTGGGGCTCCCGTTCGGGCAGAACGCCCGCCGGCCACTGCGGTCGGAGACGTATAGAGTGGCCACCGGTGCCGCTGCGAAGGAACTGCCATGAAGTCCCTTGCCTCCGTTGCTTTCCTCGCGTTGCTCGGTTGTGCCTCGGCCGGGAGCCTCAAACCCGGCGTTTCGACCGAAGCCGACGTTCGCCAGACGATGGGCCCGCCCGCAGAGGAGAACACCCTCCGGGACGGCACGCGGCGCCTCGCGTATCCGCAGGGCCCGCAGGGTACGCAGACGTACATGGTTTCGATGAAGGATGGCCGCGTCACCCAGGTCGAGCAGGTGCTCACGGATGACCAGTTCCAGCAGATCCGCGCCGGAACCACTGCCGAAGAGGTCCGAAGGATGATCGGGCCGCCCTGGCGAATCGTGCGTTTCGACAACCTGAAGCAGGACGCCTGGGACTATCGCTTTCGCGATAGCTGGGGCTACCTCGCGGACTTCTCGGTCATGGTCGATGACCGGGGCATCGTGGCCAGCAAGGTTACTGTGCGCCAGGACGGCGGGCGCGATCGCTCGAAGTGATGCGATCGAGCTGGACCCAGCGCATCGCCTTGTCGTGGCGCTCGTCGGGCGCCTGACGGGACAGTTCGGTTTCGCGCCATTCGCCAGTGACGAGCGGAGGGAAATACGTGTCGCCTTCGATCGTGGCGTCGATCTCGGTCAGGTAGATCCGATCCACCTCGCCCAGCGCGGCTTCATAGAGTTGTCCGCCGCCGATCAGGAACACCTCGCCGGAGTCACCGGCCATGCGCCACGCGGCAGCCAGTGAATCCACCACTTCGCACCCAGGCGCGTTGAGGCCGGGCGTGCGGGTCACGACGATATTGCGGCGACCGGGCAGCGCCTTGCCGATCGCCTCGTAGGTCCGCCGGCCCATGATGATGGGGTGACCCATCGTGAGGCGCTTGAAGTGCGCAAGGTCGGCGGGCAGGTGCCACGGCATGCCGTTGCCATTGCCGATGACGCGGTTGCGCGCCATGGCGACGATCATCGAGCGCGTGGCCGCCATCAGACGGCGATCGGCGCGCGGATCGCCGCGTGAGGCTCGTAACCCTCCAGCGTGAAGTCCTCGTAGCGGAACGCAAAGAGATCCTTCACCGCCGGATTGAGCTTCATCGTCGGCAGCGTCCGCGGGCTGCGCGCGAGTTGTTCCCGCGCTTGATCGACGTGATTGAGATAGAGGTGCGCATCGCCCAGCGTGTGCACGAACTCGCCAGGCCTGAGGCCCGTAACCTGCGCCATCATCAGCGTGAGCAGGGCATACGACGCGATGTTGAAGGGCACGCCCAGGAAGATGTCGGCGCTGCGCTGGTACATCTGGCAGGAGAGCCTGCCGTCGTTCACGTAGAACTGGAAGAATGCGTGGCAGGGCGCAAGCGCCATCTTCGGAATGTCGGCGACATTCCACGCCGAGACGATCAGCCTGCGCGAATCGGGATTCGACTGGATCTGCTGGAGCACCTGCGAGATCTGGTCGATGTGCGCGCCATCGGGCGCAGGCCACGATCGCCACTGGTACCCATACACTGGTCCGAGCTCGCCGCGTGCATCGGCCCACTCATCCCAGATGGTGACGCCGTTGGCGCGCAGGTATTCCACGTTCGTGCTCCCCTGGAGAAACCACAGGAGCTCGTGCACCACGCTCTTCAGGTGGATTTTCTTCGTCGTGAGCAGCGGGAAATGCTCCCGCAGGTCGAAGCGCATCTGGTGGCCGAACACCGAAAGGGTGCCCGTGCCGGTGCGATCGGACTTGCGGGTGCCGCGCTCGAGGACGTGCGCGAGGAGGTCGAGGTAGGTCTGCATGGCGGGGGGTGACCCCGCCATTTTATCGGATGGCGAACGCCGTTACGACTTGGGCGCGGGCGGCGTCGCGGCCTGCAATTCCTTGGCGACGTTGACGGCCCAGCGCTCGAATGCGTTGCCGAACCAGAACCGGTTGCTCACGTTGGTCGCCCGGGTCGGGCTCCCGGTCGCGCCGCTCGCGGTGAGCTTGTGCTCGGTGCGGGCGAGGGGCTTGCCCGAGACCGAATCGGTGGCAACCAGGCGCATGCGCGCCGTGCCCGCGTCTTCGGTCGCGGACATCACGCCCGGCTGGTTCGTGTCGGGCGCGTTGACGTAGATCTCGTTCGCGCTTGCAGCGATGCGCATGACGCCGGGGCCAGGCGCAGTCACGATTTCATAGCCATTTGCCTTGAAGGCGGGCGCGACGAACATGTCGAGACCCTTGGCCGATTCCTTCGCGATCCGATCGACATCGGCGCGCTTGACCTTGGGCCCGCCCAACCCGTCGTTCATGCTGCGCATCCAGCCCGGATGGACTTCGGCCTTCGACGGATCGATGAGCACCTTCTTGTAGGCACTCAAGCCCGGCGCGACCTGGAGCTGGTCGAGCTGTTTCGACTTGACGGCCTGGAGGGCGTCCTGCGCGAATGCCGCGGCGGCCAGGAACATCAGGGACGAGAACACCATCACGTTGCGGCGATCCATGGTTACCTCCTGAGGACTGCGTTGCGTCGAGGCGAAAATCCTACCTTGCCGCGCTGCGCGCGCAAGTCGATGTAACGCACGGGTACAATCGCTGCCGTTCCGAACCGGGAGATCGCAGCATGTCGGCCGCAGCAACAGACGCAAGGATTCGAGAGTTGATGGAACAGGTGGATCGCGCCGATCGGTCGGGTGACCGTCGGGCCGGCGATCGCGCGATGGCGCAGGTGCAGGAGCTCGCGCCGGGACACCCGGGCGTGCTCAACGCAGCAGGTATGCGCGAGCTGATTCGCGGCGAGCCTGCGGCGGCGCGCCCGCTTCTCGAAAAGGCCGTTGCCGCTGACTCCGGAAGCGCCACGCTGTGGCTGAATCTCGCCCTTGCCAATCGCGACCTGCGGGATGACGCGGGCGAGGCCGCTGCCCTTGAAAGGGCCCTGGTTGCAGACCCTCGCTTCTACCCGGCCCTCTTGCAGAAGGCGCGGCTGTTCGAGCGCCAGGGCAAGACCAAGCAGGCGGCCTTCCTGTACCAGGCGTTCCTGTTCTGCCTGCCTCCGGGCGACGGGCACCCGCCGGCTCTCCAGGCGGCCGTCGCGCACGCCCGGCAAGCCGTGGAAGGTCACCTGAAGGCCACGGAGGCGTTCCTCGAGGGACGCCTGAAGGAAGCGAAGGCTCGGCATCCCGGAGAGCGCATGGAGCGCGTGGAGGCCTGCTACGAGACCCTGATGGGGCGTCGCGGTCTGTACATGCCCGCTCCCACGTTCATGCAGTTCCCGCGGCTCCCGGCGATCGAATTCCCGGACTGCGCCGAGTATCCCTGGCTCGATGCCTTCGAGGCGGCCACGCCGGAAATTCGTGCGGAGGCCCAGGCCGCGTTCTCACAGGCCAGCCAGGACTTCCAGCCGTATATCTCCAAGCCCGTCGGGGCGCCCCTTGACCAGTGGGGCGAGCTCAACGATTCGCGCCGGTGGAGCTCCTATTTCCTGCTCAAGAACGGGAAGCCCGTCGATGAGCACCTTGCCCGCTGCCCGCGCACGGCGGCACTGCTCAAGGTCGCGCCGCTTTGCGATGTGCCGATGCATGCGCCCACTGCCTTCTTCTCGGTGCTTGCCCCCAAGACGCGCATCCCTCCGCATACAGGCGTCACCAACACGCGTTTCATCGTTCACCTTCCGCTGGTCGTGCCGGCCGGATGCGGCTTTCGCGTCGGTGCAGAGAAGCGCGAATGGCGAGAGGGCAAGGCCTGGGTTTTCGACGACACGTTCGAGCACGAGGCGTGGAACGACAGCGATGTGCCGCGAATCATCCTGATCTTCGATGTGTGGAATTCCTTCCTGACGGCTGCGGAGCGTGACTTGGTGAGCGTCATCACGCACGGCGTGCAGGAATTCGGGGAGGGTGCTTCGCCGTTCGCGCAGGGCGGATAGCCTCCGCGCAGCGGGCGAAAAAAAACGGCGAGCCGAAGCTCGCCGTTTTCGTTGGTGCCCTGCCTGCGGCTGTTAGAACTTCGCCGTGAAGGTCAGGAAGATCTTGCGGCCAAGCGTGTCGTACACGTTCGGGTAGGTGTTGCCGTTTCCGAACGGAGCACCCGCGGCGATCGACGAAACGATCGGCGGATCCTTGTCGAACACGTTGTTGATGCCACCCGTGAACGTGTAGTTCTTGTTGATACGCCAGGTTGCGGCGATATCGAAGTAGCTACGCTCGTCGATCTGCTTGTCCACCTCGGGGTACGCGGCCGACAGCAGCGGGTTGCTGCTCGAGGCCTCGTTCTTGACTTCCGAGATGTAGCGCCACGTGATCGCGGCATCCACGTTCCACGGCATCGCCCAGGTCGCACGGAACTTGTGCTTCCAGTCCGGGAGAACGCCCAGCGTGACGCCGCACGTCGTGCCGAACAGGCCGGCGCAATCGTACTCGCCGAGGCCCGGCAGCTGCTCCTGCTTGAACTCCTTCAGGTACGTCCCGAGGAAGTTCAGGTTCAGGCTGCCCATGTCGCCGAACTTGTGCGTCCAGTTCACGCCGATGTCCACGCCCGACGTCTTCCACTTCGCGATGTTGATGTTCGTCGCGACGATCTGCGCTTGCGGCAGGAGCCAGAGGGTACCGGCCGAGTCGCGCGTGATCAGGGAGCAGAAGGCTGCGGAGCCGGTTTGCAAGCACTGGTCGAGGATCGTCGGCGGGGGAACGTTGCCGATGACGTCTTCCACCTTGATCTGGTAGTAGTCGACCGAGGCGCTCAGGTTCGGCATCGGCTCGAAGACGATACCAGCGGTGTAGCTCTTCGACTCTTCCGGCTTCAGGTTGGGGTTGCCGCCGAACAGGGCGTTGTACTGGCCCGCGAAGCTGTCGAGGATGCGGCCGTACTGGGCAGCCGTGACACCGGTGCGTGCGCACTGGGCCAGGGTCGCCGTCGGGGTCGCGCCTGCGCACGGATCCGCGTCGTTGTTGTACAGGCCCGGCGTCTGCGGCGTGAACAGTTCGAACACGTTCGCGGCGCGCACGGCCTGCTGGTAGCTACCGCGCAGGCGCGCTTCCTTGACCGGCGCCCATTCGATGCCCAGACCATACGAGTCGGTCTTCTGGTTCGTGCTGTAGTCCGAACGACGGTAGCTGCCGCTGACGCTCAGGAGATGCGCAAAGTCCACGCGCTCCAGGATCGGCAGGCGGGCTTCCATGAAGTAATCCTTCACGGCCACTTGGCCCGCAACACCGCCCGTCGAGCCGCCCTGGCCGGCGAGGTCGCCGGTGGAGAAGGCCGTATCGACTTCACGGACCAGCTCGTCCACGCGACGCTCGAAGCCGAACGACACGCCGACGCCGCTACGCGCGCCCGGCATCTTGATGCCGTAGTCGCCGAGGTCGGCACCGATCGTGGCGCCCATCACGGCGGTCGAGGTGAAGCCCGTCTGCATGCCCGGGATCTGGACGTAGTTGAGCGCGTCTTGCGTCACGCCACCGAGGGTCCAGAGGTTGTACGGGCGGCAGTTCGGATCCGAACCATCGAGTACCGAGCGGCAGACCGCGGCGCCCGTGGCCGGATCGGCCACGACGTCGAGGGCGCGCTGGCTGCGCGAGATCGAGAACTCGTTGCGGTAGACCTGCTGGTACACGACGCGGCCGAGGGTGCCGTACACGTCGTAGTTCCAATACTGGGCCACGTCGCCCTTGATGCCCAACACGCCGCGATACGACGTGTTGCGGAGGTCGGCCTGGCGGCCGCCGCCTTCGGTGTTGCGACGCAGGATCACGACGTCATGCGTCGAGGTCGCGCTGGTGAGGCCCATGGCGGAACGCCAGTCGGCCGACAGCAGCGGGTTCGCGCCCGTCACGCTGACCAGTACGCCGAACAGACCCGAGGGGGCGATCTGCGCGACCGTGTGGTTGTCGTGGAAGGCAAACTCGGAGTAGATGCGCGCCGAGGGCGTCACGTCATAGTGTGCGGACGCGTCGAACGAGTAGCGCTGCGAGGGACGCTGGTAGTAGTTGAGCGGACCGAAGTTGTACTGGTCGGTCGCAGCCACGAACGGACGGACGCCACCTTGCGCGTTCGCCACGGTACGGGCCGGGCCCGTGCCGCCGTTCAGCAGGAACTGGCCGGGGTAGCTCGTACCCGAGCCGCCGCAGACGAAGTTCGAGCCCGACGGGTTCAGCGAGCACGCGCTGAAGTCGCGCTCGGACTGCAGCACGGCCTTCGTGTCGGTGTAGCCGAAGAACACCGTCGCGTTGCCCTTGCCGTTGGCGAAGTTGCCGCCGAGGATCAGGTTCACGTCGATGACTTCGCCGTCGGTCTTGATGTCGCCCGGGACCTTGAACTGGGCCGGGTTGGTGTTCGCGCGACCCTGGACGAGATCGGCGATGCCCTTCGGGTTGTTCTGCTGGTGGTTGTAGAACGAGTAGTTCACCTCGCCCTGAACACCCTCGAAGTTGTCCTGCATGATGAAGTTCACGACGCCAGCAACGGCGTCCGAACCGTACACAGCCGAGGCACCGCCCGTGAGGACGTCGATGCGGCGGATCAGTGCGGCGGGAATCTGGTTCAAGTCCGCGGCCCAGCTGCCGATCGGGCTGCCCGGGGGCAGACGGCGACCGTTCACGAGGACCAGGGTGCGGGTCGAACCGAGGTTGCGCAGGTTGACCGTTGCCGTACCCGTGGCACCGTTCGAATCGCTGCTGCCGTACTCGGCCATGACCTGCGGAAGGTTGTTGAGCAGGCTCTCGACGTTGCGCACGCCTTCGAGCTTGATGTCCTCGGCGCGGATGACCGCGACCGGGCTGGCACCTTCGAGCTCGGGCGCCTGGATGCGCGAGCCGGTGACTTCGATCTTCTCGACTTTCGTCGAGGCTTGGGTGGGTTGCTGCGCGAAGGCCAGCGGGGCTGCCATCAATGCAATGGCGATTTCCGTGGCCAAGACGCAGGGCTTCTTGGCGAAAGACCTAAATCTCGGATTCATCGTTGTAATTTCCCCCAGGTGAAAAGCAAAAAAACCTATTGAAATACATGAACTTGCTTAGAGAGTGAGCCTTGTGTGCGATATACCTTACAAGGCGTTGACACGCGTCGGATGATAGCTACTGGCTGTGAATTATCCAACAATTTTTTGCCCATTGTTGCGCAATTGCAACAGTGGGAGACAGCAGGATTCGCTCCGTTGCAGCTGGGCACTAGAACGGGGCTGGAACGCCCCATTTCTGTTACATAAATACAACGTGTATTAAACGGTGTGTGCCGGGGTCCGACCGGGCCGGAAACGGCCCGCAACCCAAGGCGGTGCAGTGGGTCCGGAGCGCCAAAGGGGGGGCGGAGGGGCCTCGTTCGTGATAGAATCTTTCGGTTTCAAAAGATGAGATGGGCCTCGGCCCATTTTTTGTTTGTGAAGGCGATTCGCGACCTCGAAACTTGGCTGTCCGAGGGCCTGACGGGCCTTGGTTACGAGCTCGTCGACCTCGAAGCTTCCCGCAGCGGCTTGATGAGAGTTTTCATCGACCGGCCGGCGGGCATTACGGTCGAGGACTGCGCGAGCGTGAGCAACTACCTCACGCGCGCTTTCGCAGTGGAAGGAATTGAATACGAGCGTCTCGAAGTTTCGTCGCCCGGTCTGGACCGGCCGCTGAAGCGTCTGGCGGACTTCGAGCGATTCACGGGACGAGAAGCCACTGTGCGGCTGAAGCTGCCCCAGGATGGGCGGCGCCGTTTCGAGGGGCGCGTGATCCGCGTCGAAGGCAGCAGCGTGATTCTGGAAGTCGAGGGCAGTCCGGTGACGCTCGCGATCGAGGACATCGATCGTGCGAGGCTCGTCCCGGAAATTTAAGGATTTGGAGAGAACCTAAAAATCATGAGTCGGGACATCCTGTTGCTGGTCGAGGCGCTGTCGCGCGAAAAGAACGTCGCGAAAGACACCGTATTCCTCGCGCTCGAACTCGCCCTTGCCTCCGCGACGAAGAAGCGATTCAAGGACGAAGTGGACGTGCGCGTCGAAATCGATCGCGAGAGCGGTGATTACAACGCCTTCCGTCGCTGGACCGTCGTGCCCGACGAGGAGCATGAGGAGCCCGCGCACCAGATCGCCATTACCGATGCGCTCGCCGAAGATGTCGAGGCGAAGGTGGGCGACGTGCACGAAGAGCCCCTCGAGGCCGAGGAATTCGGTCGCATCGGGGCGCAGGCTGCCAAGCAGGTGATCCTGCAGAAGATCCGCGACGCGGAACGCGAGCAGATCCTCAATGACTTCCTCGAGCGCGGCGAATCCCTGGTGACCGGGACCGTGAAGCGCGCCGAGCGGGGCAACCTGATCGTCGAATCGGGGCGCGTCGAAGCGCTGCTGCCCCGTGACCAGTTGATCCCGAAGGAAAACCTGCGCGTGAGCGATCGCGTCCGCGCCTACATCCAGAAGATCGATCGGCAGGCCCGCGGCCCGCAACTCATCCTGTCGCGCGTGGCGCCGGAGTTCCTCGTGAAGCTCTTCGAGCTCGAGGTTCCGGAGATCGAGGAAGGCCTTCTCGAGATCAGGGCCGCCGCCCGCGATCCAGGCCTGCGCGCCAAGATCGCCGTGAAGTCCAATGATCCCCGGGTCGATCCGGTCGGCACTTGTGTCGGCATGCGCGGCTCGCGCGTGCAGGCCGTGACCCAGGAACTTGCCGGCGAACGCGTCGACATCATCCTCTGGTCCGCAGACGCCGCGCAGTTCGTGATCAACGCGCTCGCGCCCGCCGAGGTGAGCTCCATCGTCGTGGACGAGGAGCGCCGCTCGATGGACGTGGTCGTCGAAGAAGACCAGCTCGCCCTCGCCATCGGCAAGGGCGGGCAGAATGTGCGCCTTGCCTCCGAACTGACGGGCTGGCAACTGAACATCATGACCGTCGAGCAACGCGAGCAGAAGAGCGTCGAAGAGACGACCGGATTGCGCGCACTCTTCATGGAGAAGCTCGACGTCGACGAAGAAGTCGCGGAGATCCTCGTCCAGGAAGGATTCACGTCGCTCGACGAAGTGGCGTACGTGCCGCTCAACGAAATGCTCGAGATCGACGCGTTCGACGAGGAGACGGTCAACGAGCTTCGCCGTCGCGCGCGCAATGCGCTCCTCACCGAAGCGATCCAGAGCGAAGAGAAAGTCGAACACGCCGCCGAGGACCTCCAGGTCATGGACGGCATGGACAACGAAACCGCCCGCGTGCTCGCCGCGAAGGGCATCACGACGATGGACGCCCTGGCTGACCTCGATACCGAAGAGCTCACCGAAATGACTGGGATGGATGCGGATCGCGCGAGCAAGCTGATCATGACGGCGCGCGCGCCGTGGTTCAAGGAATCGCAGGCCTCCGCCTAAGGCGGACGCCCGGAGAAAATCACACGATGGCAAAGTCGAACGTCGCCCAATTCGCCACGGAGCTCAAGCTCCCGGTAGAGCTGCTGCTCGAGCAGCTCGCCGCGGCTGGCGTAAAGAAGAAAGCCGGCGATGACGCCATCACCGAGCAGGACAAGACGCGCCTGCTCGACTACCTGCAGGAAGTGCACGGCAAGAAGGACGAGAAGAAGAAGATCACGCTGACGCGCAAGCAGACCACGGAGATCAAGCGCGCCGACTCGACTGGCAAGGCCCGCACGATCCAGGTCGAGGTGCGCAAGAAGCGCACCTTCGTGAAGGTCGACAAGGTCGAGGCCCCGGTCGAGCCGGTGGAAGTGAAGCCGGTCGCCCCGCCCGCACCCATCATCAACGAGGACGAGGCGCGCAAGCGCGAAGCCGAGGCGAAGCGCCAGGCCGAGCTGGCAGCGCGACAGGCCGCCGATGCGCAGTCGCGCACGAAGAAGGCCGCTGCGGTCACGAGCAAGAAGAAGGCCGACGAAGTCGCGGCCGAAGCACCCGCCGCTCCCGCGGCCGCGCCGGCCGATGCCGAAGCGCCGAAGAAGAAGCGCGTCATCCGCAAGAAGGGTGAAGAGCCCGCGACCGAGGCCGAAGCGCCGACGCTCGTGGAGGTCAAGGCCGAGGCGCCTGCCGCCACCGAAGCGAAGTCTGCCGAGGGCGAAAAGGCTGCTGCCGAAGGCACGCTGCACCGCCCGGTGATCAAGCCCGCCGACAAGGCGGCCAAGGCGAAGGCCAAGCCCGACAAGAAGGCGGTGAAGCCCGCGACCTCCTGGGTCGATGACGCGGCGCGCCGCCGCATGATCAAGACGCGTGGTGATGCCTCTGGCGGCCGCGCTGGTTGGCGTGCCGGCCCGCGTGGGGCACGTCATCGCGATGACGAAGGTGGGACGGACTTCGTCGCACCGGCCGAACCCAAGATTCTCGAGGTGCCGATTCCCGAGACCATCTCCGTGAGTGATCTCGCCCACAAGATGTCTGTGAAGGCGGCCGAGGTTATCAAGACGATGATGAAGATGGGCACGATGGTCACGATCAACCAGGTCCTCGACCAGGAGACCGCGATGATCGTCGTCCAGGAAATGGGCCACCTTGCCAAGCCGGCAAAGCTCGACGACCCCGAGGCGTTCCTCACGGCCGCTTCTGCCGACGATGCTTCCGCGGAGATTCGCCCGCCGGTCGTCACGGTGATGGGCCACGTCGACCACGGCAAGACCTCGCTCCTCGATGCGATCCGCAAGGCGCGCGTCGCGGTTGGCGAAGCGGGCGGCATCACCCAGCACATCGGCGCATATCACGTCGAGACGCCGCGCGGCGTCATCACGTTCCTCGACACGCCGGGCCACGAAGCCTTCACGGCGATGCGTGCGCGCGGCAGCCAGATCACCGACATCGTCGTGCTCGTCGTCGCTGCTGACGATGGCGTGATGCCGCAGACGGTGGAGGCGGTGAACCACGCGAAGGCCGCGAAGGTGCCGATCGTCGTCGCCGTGAACAAGATCGACAAGCCCGAGGCGAATCCGCAGCGGGTCAAGCAGGAGTTGCTCGCGCACGAAGTCGTGCCCGAAGAATTCGGCGGGGAAACGCAGTTCGTCGACGTTTCCGCCAAGACCGGACAAGGCATCGACCGCATGCTGGAGCTGATCCAGCTGCAGGCCGAGGTTCTCGAACTGCGCGCTCCGCGTAACGCGCCTGCGAAGGGCGTGGTCATCGAATCGCGCCTCGACAAGGGACGTGGCCCGGTGGCGACGATCCTCGTGAAGTCCGGCACCCTGCGCAAGGGCGACATCGTCCTCGCGGGCGCCGTGTTCGGCCGCGTGCGCGCGATGAGCGACGAGAACGGCAAGAGCGTGAACGAAGCGGGTCCCTCGATCCCGGTGGAAATCCAGGGTCTGCAGGACGTGCCGCGTGCGGGCGACGACGTGCTGGTGCTCAATGACGAGCGCAAGGCACGCGAGATCGCGCTGTTCCGCCAGGGCAAATTCCGCGACGTGAAGCTCGCCAAGCAACAGGCGGCCAAGCTCGAGAATGTCTTCGACCAGCTGGCCGAAGGCGCGAAGACGCTGGCGCTCATCATCAAGGCCGACGTTCAGGGCTCGTATGAGGGCCTCGCGCATGCGCTCGTGAAGCTCTCCACCGCCGAGGTGAAGGTGAGCATCATCCACACGGGCGTGGGCGGCATCACCGAATCGGACATCAACCTCGCCCTCGCCTCGAAGGCGGTGGTGATCGGCTTCAACACGCGCGCCGACGTTGCGGCACGCAAGCTTGCCGAGCACTCGGGCGTCGACATCCGCTACTACAACATCATTTACGACGCGGTCGACGACGTGAAGGCCGCGATCAACGGCATGCTCGCCCCCGAGCGCAAGGAAAGCGTCATCGGCCAGGTCGAGATCCGGAACGTGTTCCGCATCTCGAAGGTCGGCTCCGTCGCCGGTTGCATGGTCACCGACGGTCTGGTGCGCCGCAATTCCTCCGTGCGCGTGGTTCGCGGCGGCGTGGTGGTCCACAGCGGCGAACTCGACTCGCTCAAGCGCTTCAAGGATGACGTGAAGGAAGTGAAGTCCGGGTTCGAATGCGGTCTTTCGCTCAAGGGCTTCAACGACATCCAGGTTGGCGACATGCTGGAAGTGTTCGAGGTCGTCGAAGTCGCCCGTTCGCTCGCCTGAGGAAGCACTGCAGCGATGGGCGAACAGCGCCTTAGCCGCATCGCCGCGGAGATCCAGCGCGAGCTCTCGGAGCTGGTCCGCCTCGAGGTGCGTGATCCGCGAGTTCGCCTCGTGACGCTCACCGGCGTCGAGCTCTCTCGCGATCAATCGCATGCAAAGGTGTTCTTCACCACGCTGGGCCCGCCTGAAGAGGTCGAGGCTTGCGCGGAGGGACTCAGTCGCGCCGCGGGTTTCCTCAGATCCGGTCTCTCGCACCGTTTGAGCACCCGGACCGTCCCCGAACTGCACTTTTCCTACGACGAGTCGATCGAGCGGGGCGTTCGCCTTTCGCAACTGATCGACCAGGCGGTCGCGACCGAAGGCAAGCCGGTCCAGACGGTCAAGGCGGTCAAGGCCGCCAAGACGCCGAAGGCGACGGCCAAGAAGGCCGCGAAGACGACGGCCAAGAAGGCCAAGCCCAAGTCCCGCAGCAGCACCAGTCGGTAGCTCGCGGCGATATGCGGCGGGACGAGGGTCCTAGCGGGATACTGCTTCTCGACAAGCCCGCCGGCGTCACTTCCACCCGGGCCTTGGCCATCACGAAGCGCCTGCTCGCCTCCCGGAAGGGTGGGCACACGGGAACGCTCGATCCATTCGCGACAGGCCTGCTGCCACTCGCTTTCGGCGAAGCGACCAAGTTCTCGCGATTCCTCCTCGATGCCGACAAGGGCTACCTCGCAACGCTGGTCCTCGGGCAAACGAGCTCCACGGGTGACATTGAAGGCTCCCTTTCGCCAAAGCTCGATATCGACGTAGATGCCGACAGGATCGCCGAAGTTACGGCCTCCTTTGTGGGTGAGCAGGATCAGATACCCCCTATGTACTCGGCCTTGCACTACGAGGGGAGGCGCTTGTACGAACTGGCCCGGGAGGGGGTGGAGGTCCCGAGGGCTCCGCGGAGGGTGACCATCCACACCCTCGAAGTGGGTGAGATCGTCGGCGAAAAGGTCACAATTTCGGTTAAGTGCTCAAAGGGGACTTACATCCGAACTTTGGCCGAAGACATCGGAAAGCGTCTCGGCCTCGGCGCCTATCTATGCGCGCTGCGGCGAACCCACGTCGGTGATCTTCACCTGTCCGACGCTGTGACCCTGGAGCACTTGGAACAGGCGGACCCCACCGCACGATCCCTGCGGCTGATGCCCCCGGAGCGCTTCGTCGAGCGCCTGCCGCGGGTCTCGCTGGATGCCGCCGGTGCAGCGGCCTTCTGCCACGGCCAGCGGGTCAATCAAACAGGCGCCGAGGGGGAAGTCACGGTCTTCCGCGAGGCCGGAGACTTCCTTGGCGTGGGGCGCCGGGACGGCGCCGGAGGGCTTTTTGCCGTCCGCCTCATGGCCGGCACTCCCAAGGCCGACTCCCCTGATTTTGCTTGAGTTATTGGCCCTCGACGGGCTAAAATAACGGGCTCAATCGAGACGACAAGACTGCAAGCTTCAACGGAGAGATGACCCATGGCTGTAACCACCACTGACAAGGCGCGCATCGTCGAGCAATACCAGCGCGCCAAGGGCGACACGGGCTCGCCCGAAGTCCAGATCGCGCTGCTTACGGAGCGCATCAACGGACTCACGGACCACTTCAAGAGCAACGTCAAGGATTTCCACTCGCGCCGCGGCCTGCTGCACATGGTGAGCCAGCGCCGCAGCCTGCTCGACTACCTGAAGCGCAAGAATGTCGAGGGATACCGCTCGATCATCGAGCGCCTCGGCCTGCGCAAGTAAGGACCCGCACTCGGCCCCCGAAACCCCGCGTCGCCGCATGAGCGAACGCGGGGTTTTTTCGTTGCGCCGGGCCCCCTTCCCTGCCGGAGTACCCGCGACGATCGCGTCGCGCCGCAGTCCGGCCCAGATGAACAGGAAAACACCGTGAAATCCATCAAGAAGACGTTTCCGTACGGCCAGCACCAGGTCACGCTAGAAACCGGAGAAATCGCCCGCCAGGCCGACGGCGCCGTGCTGGTCACCATGGACGACACCGTCGTCCTCGTGACGTGCGTCGGCCGTCCGGACATGAAGCCCGGCCAGGACTTCTTTCCCCTGACCGTCGACTACCAGGAGAAGACCTACGCCGCGGGACGTATTCCCGGCGGCTTCTTCAAGCGCGAGGGTCGCCCCTCCGAGAAGGAAATCCTGACATCGCGGCTGATCGACCGTCCGCTGCGTCCGCTCTTCCCCGATGGTTTCTACAACGAAGTCCAGGTGATCGCGACAGTTCTCTCGATCAACCCGGAAGTCGATTCCGACATCCCGGCGTTGCTCGGCGCCTCGGCCGCCGTTGCGCTTTCGGGTATCCCGTTCGACGGCCCGATCGGCGCCGCGCGCGTGGGTTACCTGAATGGCCAGTTCGTGCTGAACCCGACCAAGACGGACCTCGAGACGTCGCAGCTCAACCTCGTCGTCGCCGGCACGGACCAAGCCGTGCTGATGGTCGAATCGGAAGCGCAAGAGCTTCCCGAAGATGTGATGCTCGCCGGCGTCGTGTACGGCCACGAGCAGATGCAGATCGCCATCAAGGCGATTGCCGAGCTCGCCGACGAGGCGGGCAAGGACGACTGGGACTGGGAAGCCGCTCCGGTCGATACCGTGCTGGTCGAGAAGGTCCGCGCGCTCGCCGAGTCCGATCTCAACGAGGCCTATCGCATGAAGTCGAAGTCGCTGCGTTCGGGCAAGCTCGACGAGATCAAGAAGAAGGTCATGGACGCGTGCGTGAAGGTCGAGGACAACCCCGCCGACGCGAACGTCACGCGCGGGATCCTGAAGGACATGGAAGCGAAGATCGTTCGCGGCCAGATCCTCAACGGCGAGCCGCGCATCGACGGCCGCAACACGCGCACCGTGCGCCCCATCTCGATCCGCCCGACGCTGCTTCCGCGCGTTCACGGCTCCGTGCTGTTCACGCGAGGCGAGACGCAGGCGATCGTCACCACGACGCTCGGCACCGGCCAGGACGAGCAGATCATCGACGCGCTGCAGGGCGAGTACACCGAGCGCTTCATGATGCATTACAACTTCCCGCCGTTCTCCACGGGCGAAACCGGCCGCGTGGGCAGCCCCAAGCGCCGCGAAATCGGCCACGGCCGCCTCGCCAAGCGCGCGCTCCTCGCGGTGCTCCCGTCGAAGGAAGAATTCGGCTACACGCTGCGCGTCGTCTCGGAAATCACCGAGTCGAACGGCTCGTCGTCGATGGCCTCGGTCTGCGGCGGCTGCCTTTCGCTGATGGATGCCGGCGTTCCGCTCAAGGGCCACGTCGCGGGTATCGCGATGGGCCTCATCAAGGACGGCGGACGTTTCGCCGTGCTCACCGACATCCTCGGTGACGAAGATCACCTCGGCGACATGGACTTCAAGGTCGCGGGTACCGATCGCGGCGTGACCGCCCTGCAGATGGACATCAAGATCCAGGGCATCACGAAGGAAATCATGAAGGTCGCGCTCGAGCAGGCCAAGGAAGGCCGCCTGCACATCCTCGGCCTCATGAAGACGGCCGTCCCCGGCCCGCGCGTCGAGATGTCGAACTACGCCCCGCGCATCGTCAAGATGAAGATCAACCCGGACAAGATCCGCGAAGTGATCGGCAAGGGCGGCAGCGTCATCCAGGCGCTCACGCGCGAGACTGGCACGACGATCGACATCGAGGACGATGGCACGATCTCGATCGCCTGCCTCTCGGCCGAAGCCGGCGAAGACGCGCGCCAGCGCATCCTCGCGATCACCGCCGAAGTGGAAGTCGGCAAGATCTACGAAGGCCCGGTCCTTCGTCTGCTCGACTTCGGCGCGATCATCCAGCTGCTGCCCGGCAAGGACGGCCTGCTGCACATCTCGCAGATCGCGCACGAGCGCGTGAACGCGGTCTCGGACTACTTGAAGGAAGGCCAGATCGTGAAGGTCAAGGTCATGGAAGCCGACGACAAGGGTCGCGTCCGCCTCTCGAGAAAGGCGCTGCTGGATCCGCCCGCACGCAAGGAAGAGTCGCCGCAGGCTCCGCCGCCCGTCGCTGCGCCGGCAGAGACCGCGACGCCACCCCAGTAACGATTGCGTACGGCCAGCGCGCTATAATTCGCGCGCTGGTCGTGCCGCGTTCCCTGTCGGGGTGTAGCGCAGTCTGGTAGCGCACTTGCTTTGGGAGCAAGATGTCGGAGGTTCGAATCCTCTCACCCCGACCACTGTTCTCGCATCAAGGATTCAGAACGCGCCCGTAGCTCATCCGGATAGAGCACCGGCCTTCTAAGCCGGGGGTAACAGGTTCGAATCCTGTCGGGCGCGCCAGTATTGCCCGGCATTCAGATTTTCAATGGTGGCTGTAGCTCAGCGGTAGAGTCCCGGATTGTGATTCCGGTTGTCGTGGGTTCGAACCCCATCAGCCACCCCACCTGCACAACGAAAGCCCGCGAAAGCGGGCTTTTCCTTTTCTACGCCTTGCTGCGCATGAGGCGCTGCTGTTCGCGCTTCCAGTCGCGCTCTTTTTCCGTCTCGCGCTTGTCGTGCTGCTTCTTGCCCTTGGCGAGCCCGATGGCGAGTTTCACCCGGCCGTTCACGAAGTGGAGGTCGATCGGAACGAGCGTGTAGCCGCGTTGCTCCACCTTGCCGATGAGCTTGCGGATCTCCTCGGCGTGCATCAGGAGCTTCCTCGAGCGGGTCGGGTCCGGGTTGACGTGGGTCGAGGCCGTGGGCAGGGCGCTGATGTGCATCCCGATCACGAAGGGCTCCTCGCGATTGAGCACGACATAGGCTTCCTTGAGGTTCACGCGGCCGGCGCGGATCGCCTTCACCTCCCAGCCCTCGAGCACCAGCCCGGCCTCGAAACGCTCCTCGACGAAGTAGTCGTGGAACGCTTTCCTGTTTTCGACAATACTCATGCGGCGATTTTCTCATGCCTACCGTCCGCAAGTCCGTCATTGTTGCCCGGCCCGCCGAGGCGCTTTTCGCCCTCGTGGACGACGTCGAGCAATATCCGAGCTTCCTGCCCTGGTGCAGCGGGGCGACGCTCATCGAGCGCACGCCGACGATCACCCAGGGGCGCATCGAGATCGACTACCACGGCCTGAAGAGCCACGTGGCCACGATCAACCGCAAGGAGCCTCCGGAATGGATGCACCTCGACTTCACCGAGGGCCCGTTCGAGCGCTTCCACGGCCACTGGCATTTCACGCCGCTGGGGGCTGACGGCTGCCGGGTGGAGTTCGCGCTCGACTACGCGTTCGACAGCAAGGCGATCGAGCTGGTCCTCGGGCCTGTGTTCGGGCACATCGCCGAGACGCTCGTCGACCGGTTCGTGGCACGCGCCGAAGCGCAGAACCCATGAAGGTTTCCATCGCGATCGCGCTGCCGCGGCGCCAGGAAGTGATCGAACTCGATCTTCCGGCGGGCAGCACGGTGGCCGACGCGGTGTCCGCGGCCAACGTCGCGCAGCGTTACCCCGAGGTCGAGGCCGCAAAGTGGCGAACGGGGATCTGGTCGGTGGAGCGCAGCGGAGCGACGGTGCTGCGCGAGGGCGATCGCGTCGAGCTCTATCGGGAGCTGCAGGCGGACGCGAAGCAGATGCGGCGCGAGCGCGTGAAGGTCAAGCGCGCGACACGATCTCGAAGCGGATCTTGATCCAGTCCGCACCCTTGCGCACGATGTGATTGAGCTTCAGGCGGAACATCCCGCCGGCCGTGTAGAGCGTGAACGTCTTGTCGGCCGAGAAATCCTGTGTGCGGATGATCATCGAATCCTGCTTGCCGTTCTGGTCGAGTCCCGGCAGGTAGATCGCCTCCACGCTTCCGGTGCCGTCGGCCTCCTGGAGCTCGACGGGCATGCTCTTGTACGCAAGCACCTCCACGCCCAGCAGCATCTCGCCGCGCACGCGGTTGGGAAGCTTGCGAACCACGTGACCCAGGATCCAGCCACCCGTCTCGTGGTTCTGCAGCGCGAGCAGGCCGTTGAGCAACACGTTGTCGCTCGTCGCGCGATCGACCAGCAGGCCGAAGCCGTTGGAGCTGAGGTCGAGCACGCGCCACCGGCTGAGCTCGGGATCGTCGGCGGGCGCTTCGGGCGCCGGCGCGTTGGGGACGAGCGAAAGGCCTTCGGCCGAGAGCTCGATCGTGTCGCTCGCGGAGGCCGGTGCGGGCGTGACGGCTCCCGATTCGGGGCCATCGGCCACATTCAGCTCGCGAGACTTGCGCATCACGAGCTCCACGCCGATCGCGACATCGACCTCGCGGTCCTCGAAATGCGTCCGTTCCTCGACGCGGTTCTCGCTGCCCGCGAGGATCGAGTGGTAGAGCTTTTCGATCATCGCGAGCAACGCGACGTGCTCCTCGACCGGGAACACCGCGCCCGCGCCATAGCCTGCGTAGAGCTTGCCCTGCCGCAAGCCCGCCTGGACTTCCTCGATCTGCGCGCGCAACCCGTCGGCGCGCACATAGCGCATCGATTCGCCGTGGCTGTCGCGCCGCATGATGTGCAAGCCTGAATCCGAGGCGAGATCGACGTAGAAGAGGTGCTTGCGCGACGAGTACTCGGATTCGAGCGCGTAATCGCTGCACCACGACGAGAACCAGCCGTCGGCGATCTCGATCTGGACCTTCGAGAGGTTGCCGGAGTTGAGCGCGTCGAGCAGGAGCGTGCGCAGGTAGAGCGCTTGCGCGGAGGGTCGGAACGCGGGCTGCGACGGATGGAGCACCACCGGAACCTGCGAGAAGCCGTCGGACTCCGCGAGCGAGTAGAGCGCGTGCAGCTGCCGCCACGGCGTCGAACGTCCGGGCTCGGCGAGGAAGTAGCCCCACTTCACGTAACTGTGGATCGCATGCAGCGCGAGACTCGTGACGCGGAACATCACCTCGAGGGCTTCCTTGGAATCGGCCCACTGGCTGCGCGTGCGCAGGTACCGCTGCAATCCGTTGGCCGATTCGAGGCAGATGCGCTGCACGTTCAGCGCGAAGTCGCGATCTCCCTCGGCCGACTCCGGTGACTGGTGCAGGAATTCGAGCTGGTCATAGTTGAGCAGTGCCTGGAAGTGCTCCTCGACCTGCATGAACTGGCGCAGGCGCTCGAGCGTGAAATCGCCGCCCTCCTTGCCGAACTCGCGCATCGCCGCGAGAAACAGCGCGCGCGAAGGCGCGTCGCGCACCGTCTTCTGCTGGAGGACGCGGTCGACGTCGAGGGGGTAGCCGGTGCTCATGCGCTCAGGCCACCGTGAACATCTCGACGCGGCGCAGGGCCGGCATCGGGTTGGGGAGCAGATCCTGGTCGGAGAGGCCGGCTCCGTTCAGCAGTCCGCGGCGCAATTCGTTGGCCAGGACTTCATTCTCGAAGTCCATCGGCGCGGCGAGCCAGTTCTCGGCGATCGGGTCGTAGCTCGACGGCGCCGGCGGCTTGCCGGCTTCGAACTTGATGGTCTCGATGCCGGCGGTGACGTCGCGATACAACGCGTTGGCCGGGTCGATCTCGCGCCCGAAGAACTGCACCTTGCGCCAGTTCTCGGACTTGCCGTGCGGCTCCTTGAAGCGAACGGCCAGGTTTGCGAATTCTTCCGTCTGGCGTTCGAGGCGGTAGATCTCGAAAAGAGCGAGCCACGGTTTCGCCTGGGCCGGACTCTCCTCGGTGACGAACTGCAGGAGCTCGATGGCGCGCGGGATGACGCCCTGCTCGTAGAAGAGGCGCGCGGCTTTCACGACGGAATCGGGGTCGTCGAGCAGGATGGTGCCGTTCACGATCTCCGGGAAGCGCTCCTCGATGTAGCGGCGGCGCAGGGCCCTGGGATCGCCGACATTCACCTGCGTCGTCAGCTCCGCATCGGAATCGATCTCGCGACGCACAGGCGCGGCGACGTCGATGGGTGCCGAGTCGTCGAGTTCGAAGTCGGGTTCGTCGGGCAGCGGCAGGTCGGCCGACGGCGGGCCGTCCTCGTACTCCTCCTCGAAGTATTCCTCCTGTTGCCGGCGAGCGATGAGCCACCAGGCGAGGAGGACGGCGAGCACGACGAGGGCCGCGACGACGATCCACAGCCATGTGGGCAAACCATCGCTCGACGCCGGGACATTGCCGCGCACGGGTGCCGGCGTTTCGACCTTGGGTGCTGGCGGTTCGGGCGGACGCGCCTCGACCTTCGGCGGTTCGACTTTCGCCGGTTCGACCTTCGGTGCTTCAACCTTCGGAGGCTCGGGCTTCGGAGGCTCTGCTTTCGGCGGCTCGACTTTCGGAGCTTCAACCTTCGCGGGTTCGGGCTTGCTCGGTGGCGGCGTCGGTTCGACCTTCGCCGCGACCTTGGGTGGCGCGGTTTCGACAGCGGCCGCACGTGCCTGCGTGGCGCTCAGCGTCGAAAGCTTGAGCTGCAGCTCGGCCACGCGGCCTTCGAGGCGCTGCACGCTGTCGCGCAACGCGAGGAAGGCGGCGACCTGGTCATCGGAATCGAGAACGCGCTGGCGCTCGCGCATCCGGGCGCGCTCGGCGTCATCGATGGTGCGCGAGCGGGAAAGATCCACCGGGCTCGACGAAAGCTTCAGGACGAACGCCGGACCCGGGGGGCTCTCCGCGAGACGCGGCCGCGGCGTCGTGGATTTTGCGGGCGCTACAGGCGCGGGTGCTTCGGGAGCGGGCTTGGCGGCGGCCACCTTCGGACGTTCCGCAGGCGGAGTGGCTCGTTGTGCCGGCGCGGGCTTGGGTGGTGCTTCGGCGAGTTGTGGCTTGCGGGGTGCACGTGGTGTTGCCGCGGGCGCTGCGGGTGCGGCTGCGACGGCAGGCTCGCGCGGCGTGAGGGCTCGTCCTTGCGCGAACGTGCGCAGGTCGGGCAGCGCGAGGGTCGTGCCCGCGGGAAGTGGTTCGCGAGGCGCGATCGATCCCAACGAAGGATTCGCTTCGCGCAAGGCTTCGACGTAGAGGCGCCGCGCGTCCTGCTGGCGCGGGAAGATGAGGCCGGCGATGGAGTCGAGCGAGTCGCCCGGCTGCACCGGGAAGCCGCCGCGTGCAAGCGGCGTGGCAGGAGCCGTCGGCGCGGCCGCAGGCGCGGTTTGCGCACTCGCCGTGGGTGCCGGCACGAGCGCGGGCGCAACCGGTGCGAGCGGTGGTAGTGCCGCGAACAGCGCCGAGTACTCGCGATAGGCGAAGGTCGTCTCGCCCGGGCAACGCAGCACGACCCGCAGCCGCGCGGCGGGATTGCCGACGGCTTCATTGCTGCGCACGTGCAGGTGAAGGCGGGTGCCGCGCGTTTCGAACCCGACCTTCGCGCCGGTCACGTACGGGCCGGTGTCGGGACTTCCGCGGGAGAGGAACACGCAGGACGGTTCGATGCGCTCGCCGCCTGCGGCATCGATGGCGATGGTTGCAACGAGGGGTTCACCCGGCCGCGAGAGCACTTCGATGTCGCCGAGCGTCGCGGCCCCGACGCACAACGGCGCGATGGCCCCTGCGACGGTTCCAGCGAGGAACCGGGAGAGTGCGCGCGCCGTGGCGGTCATTGTTGTAGTTTCCCGGCCCGCTACCGGGGAGCGGAAATCACGATGTCTTGCAGGCCTCGTTCATCTCGCGCTGGCTGCGTGCGCGCTCCTTCTCGATCTCTTCGTCGCTGAGATAGTCGCGCTCGCCCTTGTCGTTGTACTTGTGGATGCGACCGCCGTCGGCGTAGGTCGCGTAGGCGGCCTTCGCTCGCGAGCAGGCCTCCGCGCGGCCTTCGGCATCCTTCGCGGCGTCGTCGGCCTTCTTGGCCGAATCGCTGCGCGCCTTGCGGGCGGCCTCGGCTTCCTTGTCGCGCTCGACGGCCGTCTTCGCGCCGGCCGATGCGGGCGCGGGAGTCGTGGTCGTGGCGCCGCTGCCGACGCTCAGCGACTTGCTTTCCTGGCCCGGGGGCGGCGTGTCGGAGTAGTGGGTCTTGCCGTCCTTGTCGGTCCACTTGTAGAGCTGGGCCGCGACGGGCATGGCCATGGTGATGGCGATGGCAGCGTAGATCAGGCGCTTCATGTCGATCTCCTCGAACGTACCTATTTGACGGCGGGGTAGGCGAGTTGCTCCATCCCCAATTGTGCGAGCTCGCTGGCGCGCTTTGCATGCGTGCGCGTCGCGTTGTTGTCTTTCGCGGCTGCAGCCTGGCGCGCGAGCACCAACGACTCCCAGGCCTTCGACCACAGCGCGCGTTTTGCGCGCGCTCGCTGGATATCCGTTTCCGCCTGCGCGAGGAAGGCGCGAGCCTCCTGCTCGAGCGCGGCGTCGTCGATTTTCGGCGCGGGCGCGGGTGCCACGACGACCGGCGGCGCGACCGGCGCGCTCGTCTCCGGCATGGCACACGCGGCGACCATCAAGCCCCACCAGACGACGCCGTAAACCTTAGAACTTTCAAGCATTTAGGTAACCTTAACGAGATTCGACTCGAACGTCAATGAAACGCGGCACAGGGCGGCCGCGTGGACCGCTCGGTTGTTCGGGGCAGGGGCCATCGGTATAATTCGTTTTTGTGTCGAGGGTTTGGTTCCAGATGCGCGTCATCCAGAAAGCGCTCACGTTCGACGACGTCCTTCTCGTCCCCGCTCACTCGACCGTCCTGCCCCGCGAAGTCCGCCTCACCTCCCAGCTCACCCGGTCGATCCAGCTCAACATCCCGCTGCTCTCCGCCGCCATGGATACGGTGACGGAATCGCGCCTCGCGATCGCGCTCGCGCAGGAAGGCGGCATCGGCATCGTCCACAAGAACATGTCCGCCGCGGCCCAGGCCGCCGAAGTCGCGAAGGTGAAGCGCTTCGAAAGCGGCGTGGTGAAGGATCCGGTCACGATCAACCCGGGCATGTCGGTCCGCGAGGTGCTCGAACTCACCCGGCGCCACCGGATCTCCGGCCTGCCCGTGCTCGAAGGCAAGCGCGTGGTCGGCATCGTCACCAACCGCGACCTCCGGTTCGAGACCAACCTCGACCAGCCCGTGAAGAACATCATGACGCCGCGCGACAAGCTCGTGACGGTGAAGGAGGGCGCGAGCACGGATGACGCCCGCGAGCTCATGCACAAGCACCGCCTCGAGCGCGTGCTGGTGATCAACGGCGACTGGGAGCTGCGCGGCCTCATGACCGTGAAGGACATCCTCAAGTCGTCGGAGCACCCCTACGCCAGCAAGGACCAGTTCGGCCGCTTGCGGGTGGGTGCGGCGGTCGGCGTGGGCGAGGACACGGACGATCGCGTCGCGCGACTCGTGGAAGCCGGCGTCGATGTGATCGTCGTCGATACGGCGCACGGCCACGCGCAGGGCGTGCTCGATCGCGTCTCCTGGGTGAAGAAGAAATACGCCAACGTGCAGGTGATCGGCGGCAACGTCGCGACGAAGGACGGCGCCAAGGCGCTCGTGGACAACGGCGCCGATGGCGTAAAAGTCGGCATCGGACCCGGTTCGATCTGCACCACGCGCATCGTCGCGGGCGTCGGCGTTCCGCAGATTACCGCGATCCAGAATGTCGCTGAAGCGCTCAAGTCGGCGGGCATTCCCTGCATCGCCGACGGTGGCATCCGTTATTCGGGCGATGTGGCGAAGGCCGTCGCCGCGGGTGCGTCGAGCGTGATGCTCGGCAGCCTGTTCGCCGGCACCGAGGAAGCACCGGGCGAGATCGAGCTCTTCCAGGGCCGCTCGTACAAGTCGTATCGCGGCATGGGTTCGCTGGGCGCGATGCAGAAGGGCTCGAGCGATCGCTACTTCCAGGACGCCGAGATGAACGCCGACAAGCTCGTGCCCGAAGGCGTCGAAGGCCGCGTGCCCTACAAAGGCCCGGTCGTCGCGATCGTCCACCAGCTGATGGGCGGCCTGCGCGCGAGCATGGGCTATACCGGCTGCTCGACGATCGACGACATGCACAACCATGCGCAGTTCGTCGAGATCACCTCCGCGGGAATGCGCGAGTCGCACGTCCACGACGTGCAGATCACGAAGGAAGCCCCCAATTACAGAGTCGACTGAGTGATGGACCGGATTCTCATCCTCGACTTCGGCTCCCAGGTCACCCAGCTCATCGCGCGCCGTATCCGGGAAGCCGGGGTCTACTGCGAGCTGCATCCCAACGACGTCGGCGAAAAATTCATTCGCGAGTACGAACCGAAGGGAATCATCCTCTCGGGCAGCCACGCCTCCGCGATCGACGAAGACACGCTGAAGGCCGACCCGTACGTGTTCAAGGCCGGCGTTCCCGTGCTGGGCATCTGCTACGGCATGCAGACGATGGCCGCGCAGTTGGGCGGCGGCGTCGAGAACGGCAAGGTTCGCGAGTTCGGCTACGCCCAGGTGCGCGCGCACGGCCACTCGAAGCTCCTCGACGGGATCCAGGATCGCCAGGGCCCGAAAGGCGAGGGCTACCTCGACGTGTGGATGAGCCACGGCGACAAGGTCACGGCGCTGCCGCCGGGCTTCCAGCTCATGGCTTCCAACGACGCGTGCCCCATCGCGGGCATGTTCGATCCGGATCGCGAGTTCTACGCGGTGCAGTTCCATCCGGAAGTCACGCACACCAAGCAGGGCACGAAGATCTACAACCGCTTCGTGCACGACATCTGCGGCGCGGGATCGCAATGGAACATGCCCGAGTTCGTGCCGCAGGCGATCCAGCGCATTCGCGACCAGGTCGGCAAGGATGAAGTGATCCTGGGCCTCTCGGGCGGGGTCGATTCGGCCGTGGCCGCCGCACTCATCCACAGGGCGATCGGCGACCAGCTCACCTGCATCTTCGTGGACACGGGCCTGCTGCGCCTGAACGAAGGCGACCAGGTGATGGAGACCTTCGCGAAGCACATGGGCGTGAAGGTCGATCGCGTGAATGCGTCCGAGGATTTCTACCGCGAGCTGAAGGGTGTCGCGGATCCCGAGCAGAAGCGCAAGATCATCGGCCGGCTCTTCGTCGAGGAATTCCAGCGCGAGGCGAAGAAGCTGCCGAAGGCGAAGTGGCTCGCGCAGGGCACGATCTACCCGGACGTCATCGAGAGCGCCGGGGCGAAGACGGGCAAGGCGGTCACGATCAAGAGCCACCACAACGTGGGCGGCCTGCCCGAATCGCTGCACCTCAAGCTGCTCGAGCCGCTGCGCGAGCTGTTCAAAGACGAAGTGCGCTCGCTGGGCCTGGAGCTGGGCCTGCCGCGCGAGATGGTCTTCCGCCATCCGTTCCCGGGGCCGGGTCTGGGCGTGCGCATCCTCGGTGAAGTGAAGCCCGAGCACGCGGATCTTTTGCGCCGCGCCGATGCGATCTTCATCGACGAGCTGCGCAAGGCGAAGGATGCGGACGGAACGAGCTGGTACGACAAGGTCGCGCAGGCGTTCGCCGTGTTCCTTCCCGTGCGTTCTGTGGGCGTGATGGGCGATGGCCGCACCTACGATTACGTCGTCGCGCTGCGTGCCGTCCAGACCACGGACTTCATGACGGCGCATTGGGCGGAGCTGCCCTACGATCTGCTCGGCCGCGCCTCGAGCCGGATCATCAACGAGGTGCGCGGCATCAACCGCGTGACCTACGACATCTCGTCGAAGCCGCCCGCCACCATCGAGTGGGAGTAGTGCGAGTCCTGCGCGGCCTGGCCGCTTGCTGCGCCGTGCTCGCCGCGATCGGCCACGCCGCGGAGCTGAAGGTCACGGCGGTCAACCGCCTGCCGTTCGTACGCAGCGCGCAGACGATCGAGCTCACCGCAGCGCAACTCGCACCGCTTGGCGTGAAGGACCTCGCGACAGTCCACGTCCGCAATGCCGAGGGCCGCGAACTGCTCGTGCAGGCCGTGGACACCGACTTCGACGCTTATCGCAAACCCGACATCGTCATCTTCCAGGCCGATTTCCGCGCGAACGAGACGCTCGCCTTCACGGTGAGCGAGGGCGCGCGGCAGGTCTATGCGAAGGAACAGTTCAAGGCATTCGGCCGCTTCGTGCGCGAGCGCTTCGACGACTTCGCCTGGGAGAACGACCGCATCGCGCACCGCACCTACGGTCGCGCGCTGGAAACGTGGGATGGCGAACCGCTGGCGAGCAGCACCATCGATGTCTGGTCCAAGCGCACGCCGCGCATGGTCATCAACGACTGGTACCTCGCCGACCACTACCACCAGGACGCAGGCGAGGGCGCCGACTTCTACTCCGCCGGGTTGTCGCGCGGTTGCGGCGGCAACGGCCTCTGGGCCGCCGGGCGCCTTTGGACCTCGCGCAACTTCGTGGATTCGCGCGTGCTCGCGAGCGGCCCGATCCGCGTGATGTTCGAGCTGGAGTACGCGCCCTTCGAGGTCGATGGCGTGAGCGTGAGCGAGGTGAAGCGCGTCACGCTCGATGCAGGCTCGCAACTCGATCACTTCCGCAGCACGTACAAGACGTTCACGCGTCCGGGCAGGGAACGCGCGCTCACCACCGCGATCGGTTTGAAGAAGGTCGAGGGCGAGCAAGTCGAGTTCGACGCCGATCGCGGCTGGCTCCTCAAGTGGGAGAAGGTCGAGCAGGGCGCGGGCGAGCAGGGGCTGGCGATCGTCTCGGCGGCCGGGCCTCTCGGGCCGCGTGCCGACGACAAGCTCAATCACCTCGTGCTCGCGCCGGTTCCGGCGAGCGGCGCGGCGACCTACTGGGCGGGGTTCGCGTGGAATCGCGCGGGCCACGTGACCGATGCGGCCGCGTGGAAGAAATACGTGGACGAATTCGCGCAGGGGACGCGCTCGCCGATCGAGGTGAGCGTCTCGGCGGCTCCCCGCTAGAAGCCGTAGACGCGCGCGGGGTTGTCGACGAGGATCGCCTTGCGCGTCGCGTCGTCATCCGCCCATTCGAGCAGCAGGTCGAGCATCGCCGCGTTCGACGGATTCTCGGGCCGGTTGGGATGCGGCCAATTGCTCGCCCACAGGCAGCGTTCGGGATGCGTGCGGACCAACTCGCGCGCGAGCACGCCGACATCCTCGAAATGCGGCGGTCCTGATTTCGATGTTTCGTAGGGTGCGGCGAGCTTCACCGAGCAGCGTCCGCCATCGAGCAACCGCAGCAGGCACTTGAACGCCGGGTCCGTGGGCGGCACCGGCTCGAGGAACTTGCCGACGTGGTCGATCACCAGATCCACCGGCAGCGCCGCGAGCCGCTTCTCGTACTGCGGCAGGTCGCGTCCATCGAGTTGCAGCTGCACGTGCCAGCCGAACGGACGCACCTTCGCCGCGAGCGGCTCGAGCGCTTCCCACGGCAGCACGCCGCCCTTCAGCATGAAGAAGCGCACGCCGCGAACGCCGAGCTTCGTGAGGTGGTCGAGCTCCGCTTCGTCCACATCGACGGGAACCACGACGACACCGCGCGCTGCCGCGCCGATGGCGGCCATCGATTCGAGTACGCAGCCGTTGTCGAAGCCGTACACGCTCGTCTGCACCACGATGACCCGCGAGAGGCCGAGCTCGCGGTGCATCGCGAGGTAGTCCTCGAGCGGCCGGTGCGGCGGCTGGAAGAAAGCGGTGGGCGCGGTCTTGTAGCGGCGATCGAAGATGTGGATGTGCGTGTCGCACGCGCCCGGTGGCGCCGCGAGGCGAGGTTTCATTCGTGTCTCACTCGATCGTGACGCCCGATTCCTTCACGACCTTCCCCCACTTCGCGATCTCCTTCGAGACCAGCGCGCGGAACTCTTCCGGCGTCGAGCCTCCCGGTTCGGCGCCCAGCTTGAACCACGTGTCCTTGAGGTCCGCGTCGGCGAAGGCCTTCACCACGGCCTGCTGCAGCTTCTGCACGATGGCCGGAGGCGTGCCCGCGGGCACCCACAGCCCGTACCACGACGTGATCTCGAACCCGGCCATGCCGGACTCGATCGCCGTCGGGATTTCCGGGAAGGAAGGAGAACGTTTCGCCGAGGTCACCACGATCGGCCGCACCGTGCCACCGCGAATCTGGCCCGCCGCGCTCCCGAGCGCTTCGAAGATGTAGTCGATCTCGCCGGCGATCAGCGCCGCGGTCGCGGGCCCCGTGCCCTTGTACGGGACGTGCGTCGCCTTGAACCCCGCCGCAGAAGCGAACATCTCGCACGAGAGGTGGCGCGAGGTTCCATTGCCGGCCGAGCCGCAGTTGATCTTTCCGGGATTGGCCTTCGCGTAGGCGATCAACTCCGGAAGCGTCTTCGCGGGAACGCGATTCGCTGCGACCAGCACATCGGGGAAGATCGCGGCCGTGGTGACCGGCATCAGGTCCTTCTCGAGGTCATAGCTGAGAGTCTTGTAGGCAGCGGCCGCCACGGCGCCGTGCACCGAATAGAGCAGCACCGTGTAGCCATCCGGAGGCGACTTCGCCGCGACCGCGGCGCCGATCGTGCCGCCCGCGCCACCGCGATTGTCGATGACGACCTGCTGGCCGAGGATCGTCGAGAGCTTCGCCGCGAGCGGGCGCGCCACCGTATCGGTGCCGCCGCCGGGCGGGAAGGGCACGATCATCTTCACGGGTTTGTTGGGCCAGTCCTGCGCGAAGGAGGGCAGCGCGGCGAGCAAGGCGGCCGCGAGCACGCAACGGATGAGCGAAGTCATTTTTCCGGTCCGGGTTGAGAGCGAGCGGCCACCTTAGCATCGGCGAGTGCCTTTGCGGCGCGTGCGACAATCGAATCCGATGATCACGATCTACGGAATTCCGAACTGCGACACGATGAAGAAGGCGCGCGCCTGGCTCGAGGCGCGTGGCATCGAGTACGCGTTCCATGACTACAAGAAGGCGGGCGTCGATCGCGCGAAGCTCGAGGGCTGGGTGCGCGAGCACGGGTGGGAGACGGTGCTCAATCGCGCGGGTCCGACGTTTCGCAAGCTCGATGCCGATCTCACGAAGGACCTCGACGCGAGGAAGGCGGTGAGCCTGATGATCGCCAATCCCTCCGCGATCAAGCGGCCGGTCCTCGACCTGGGCAAGCGCACGCTGGTGAGCTTCAAGCCCGAGCAATACGCCGCGGCCCTCGCGAAGGACGCCTAGGCTTCCTCGGACCAGGACGCACCGGGCAACTGCTTCTGCTCGTGCGCCCAGGTCAGGAATTCGGCCGCGGGCATCGGTGCGGCGATGAAGTAGCCCTGGGCCTGCGGGCAGCCCATGCTGCGCAACAACTCCCAGGCTTCGCGATCTTCCACGCCTTCGGCAATCGTCGTGAGCCCGAGCTTGCGCGCAAGCTCCAGGCTCGACTCGACCATCGCGCGACTCGACGGCTCCCTCGCTGCATTCGTGACGAAGGTCTTGTCGATCTTGAGCTCCGTGAACGGCATGTTCACCAGGCGCTGCATCGACGAATAGCCCGTTCCATAGTCGTCGATCGCGAGGCCGAACCCGTACATGCGAAGGCGCGTGAGATTCTCGAGTGTTCGCCCGAGGTTGCGCGTGGCCGCGGTCTCGGTGATCTCGAATGTCACGTGGCGCGGCTCGATGCCCGCGGCCGCCACGAGCTCGGTGAGGCGATCAGCGAGGCGCCCGTCACCCAGGAGCGTCGACGAAATATTGATCGAGACCGACAAGTCCAGGTCGAGGTCGCGCCAGGTCCGGCAGTGCGCGGTGGCCGTGCAGACCATCAGGTTCGTGAGCGATTCCATGAAGCCGCGGGTCTCGACGACGGGAATGAAGGCTTCGGGCTGCACGCGGCCCTGGGTCGGGTGGTTCCAGCGCGCGAGGGCTTCGGCCCCGCGTATGCACCCGGTGGCGATGTCCACGCGGGGGAGGAAGTAGGGCTCGAATTCGCCGCGCTCCAGTCCCTGCGCGATCGCGACGGGCGTGAAGCGCGGAAGCGGCGCGCGGGCCGGCACTTCGGGCCGCGGCCGATGCAGGTCCAGGGCGGCCTGGAGCTTGCGCGCCGTGAGCGGCTTCGGGATGGCGGCGAGGAAGGTGACGCCGTACTCGCGGGCCATCGCCTCGACGCTCGCGAGCAGCGGCGATTGCATGGCGCTCAGCACGATGAGGGAGGCCGGGTGGCGCCGCTCGCCCATGTGGCGGATGAGCTGCATGCCATCCATGCCGGGCATGTCGAGGTCGCTCACGACGATGTCGATCTGGTCGCCCGCCTTCGCCAGTGTCCGCAGCCCCGCCGTGCCGTCGCTCGCCAGGTGGACCGACTCGGCGCCCAGTCCATCGAGCAGGCTGCCGATGAGCCAACGCTGGAACGCGTGGTCCTCGACGACAAGGAAGCGAAGGCCGTTGATCACGCCGACTCCCTTGAGGCGAGATGGGCCTGGAGCCGCACGAGCTCGCCCGCGAGCGGCTGCATCGCCGAGCGGATCGCGATCCAGTCGCGCGATTGGCCGGCGCGCTCGAGCGCGGCGCTCGCACCGGCGAGCGATTGCGCGCCGATCGACCGGCTCGCGCCGCAGATGCGATGGGCCGCGTGGATCACGCCGGGCAGGTCGTTTGCATCGATGGCCAGTTGCAGCATCTGGGTGTCGTGCACGGCATGCAGGCTGAATTGCATCAGCGCTTCGCGCGCGCGGCTCGTATCGTCGCCGAAGAGCTCGCGAATCGCGGTGCAGTCGACCGGCCCGGCGCTGGGGAGCCATCGCTCCAGGCTGGCACGCAGGGTGGCCAGCTCGATGGGCTTGGGCAGGTAGTCGTCCATGCCCGCGGCGATGCAACGATCCCGCTCACCCTGCATGACATTGGCGGTGCACGCGATGATCGGGAGGCGCGCAAGCCCGTCGCGCTGCTCGCGCGCGCGAATGTGGCGCGCCAGGTCATAGCCCGACATCTCGGGCATGTCGCAGTCCGTGAGGATCGCGGCGACCCGCCGCGTGTTCCATGCTCCGAGGGCTTCCAACCCGTCGCGTGCCGTCCGCACTGCGTAGCCCAGTGATTCCAGTTGCTTGGTGAGCACGAGCAGGTTGACGGGATGGTCGTCGACCACCAGCACGCGGGGATCGCCCCTGCTGTCCTCGGCGAGCCTCATCGCCACGGTGCGCGCGACGGCAGGCGTGGCTGGCCGCGCGCGCGCGATCTTCGGTACATGGACGACGGTTGCGCCTTCAGCGATCGGCAACTCGAGCGTGAGGCGCATGCGCGTGCCCGAGCCCGGCGCGCTTTCGAAGGCGAGGTCGCCATTCATCAGCGTGGCGAGGCGGCGGCAGATCGACAGGCCCAGGCCGGAGCCGCCGCTCTCGCGGCCGATCTGCTCGAAGGGACGGAAGAGGCGCCCGGCTTCCTCCGAGGAGATCCCGATGCCGGTGTCTTCGACGCTGATGCGCAGGAGGTCCGAAGTGGGACGGCGCTCGAGCACTTCCACGCGGATCGTGATCGTGCCCTCGCTAGTGAACTTGATCGCGTTGCTCACGAGGTTGTTGAGGACCTGGCCGAGCCGCAGCGGGTCGGCCAGGTGCGCGGGACGCAACTCCCGGTCCACGGCGCGTGCGAGCAGGAGTCCTTTCGCGCTCGCGTTCCCGGCATAGATGTCGTGCACGCGGTTCACGATCGCGACGAGCGAAGTCGGTTCGGGCCGAAGCGCGAGTTTGCCCGCCTCGATCTTCGACAGGTCGAGGATGTCGTCGACGATGTGCAGCAGCGCTTGCGACGAGTCGCGGATCACGCCGAGGGTCGAACGCTGGTCCGAGTCCAACCGGGTGAGCGCCAGGAGCTCGAGCATCCCCATGACGCCCGACATCGGCGTGCGGATCTCGTGGCTCATCGTCGCGAGGAACGCGCCCTTGGCCCGCTCGGCCTCGACCGCCGCTGCACGCGCGCGTTCGAGCGCCTCGTTCTTCTTGCGCAGCCGCCGGTAAAGGCGGCCGTTCTCCATGATGAGGAAGACAAGAAGGAGGCTCGCGGCGACCAGGCCGTAGAGGCGCCCGGCGTAGAACCCGACATCGAAGCGTCCGCCGTTGAGGATGGCCGAGAGCCCGATGTCGAAGACCCAGGCCCACATCACGACCATCAGCCAGAGGCCCAGGACGCTATGGGGCCGGGTCCACAGCGCGAACAAGGCGACGAATGCGAGCAGCCACACGGTCCCGACGACGAAGGGCATGAGCGGCGCGTAGCGATGGCCTTCCATGATGACCGGCAGCGCGTCGTGCCCGCCGGTGGCGAGCGCCACGAACACGAAGGCGGCCGCGAGGGTTGCCGTGATCGACTTCCCGCTGGCGCGCGGCACCGTGAACTGCCCGGGCAGGCGCGCATAGGCCAGGACGAACAGCGGAAAGGCCCCGTGCCAGGTCATGTAGAGCCACGCGGTCGTCTGGGGGCCACCGGGGAGGAGCCCGCCCGGCGCGAGCAGGCCCGGGAACGACAAGGTGTGGGCGAAGGCGATCGTAGCCGTGAAGAGGTAGCCGCACGCGAGCGCGAGGAGGGCGCGCGAGCGCGAGAATCGCAGTTGCGCGAAGAGCAACGCGGACGTGATGAGGACGGTGACGACCATCGCGGCCTGGTAGGCCGGGATGAATGCGGGATAGGGGTCGAGCTGCACTCGCGCGAACGGGGCCACGGCGATGAAAAACACCGCGGATCCGATGACCACTGCCATCGCGTGGCGCCGCTGCTCACGCGTCGCGGGCAGTGAAGTGAGGCCTTCCCCGCGTGTTTCCATATCCCTTGGGCAACGACGATCTTTCGACCGATCATCTGTTAATGATCATTGCCTTGTCAATTAACAAATGTTAATTATAGGGCGTGGCGCGGGAGGACCCGCGCAGCCATCAGGAGAACGCACATGGATCAGGCCAGGACGACGCGGATTTTGGACCGGACGACGATTGAAACGGGCGCCATCAGGGAGGCTCGCGAAGACGAGCTCAGGACGCTCGATGACTTCGAACTGCTGCTGGCAGGCGGTGGCGACGCGGGGCCGAACTGGCCCTAGTCGCGGCGGGGCTTCGCTAGCGCGAGGAAGCCTTTTCCTTCGAAGTTGTCTTCAGGGGCGGGGTTTCGCCCTTCGCGGCTACCGCGAAGGGCTTTTCGCCCATGGCTTCGAGCTGCTTGCGCGTCGAGCCCGCCTCGGTCCAAAGGGCGTTGGCGGCGATGCGTGCACGATCGTGATCGCGCGATGCCCTGTTGACGTGGAACAGGGCGCAAAGCGCGACATGCTTGGTGGGGTCGGATGCTTTGTCGGAAGCAAGGCGTGAGAGCGCCGTCAGGTCGCCGCCATCGATCGCCGTTGTCACTGCGCGCAACAAGTTGGTCTCTCGCGCGGACGGTGCTGGGCCCGCCTTGCGCCGGTCCTGGATCCGCGCGCTGACACGTTCGGCCGCCGCCGAGTAGCCGCCGATTCTCAGCAGGATCGCGAGCAGGACGGCATTCGTGGGGTCGGCCCTCGTGCGGTCGAGGTCCTCGTCGTAGGCGTGCTTGCCAAAAGCGAAGTCACCACGCAGCAGCGCGCGCCACAGGGCACGCGTTCGATCGCGGCGCTCTTCAAGTGCTGCGTCCATCGTCTTGCCGCGCATGCGCAGCCCGACTTCCCAGACCAGGCCGCACGGCCCGACGAAAACGCTCATCACGCCCAGGGCCCCGTAAAGGCCTTCTGCGATCGCGGCGTCGCCAAAGAGATCCCCGGACGCTTTCGCCTCCCGGGCAGGGGCCGCCTTCGCGAGGTCGCCACGGTTTCGGTTCACGAACCACACCGCGGCTTCGGAGCGATTGGCCACGCCGAGCTTGCGGTAGAGCTGGTGAAGGTAGACGCGCATGGTGCCGTCCCGGAAGCCAAGCGTCTCGGCCATGCGCCGGCTCGTCGCCCCGTCGGCGAGAAGCTCGAGCATTTGCTGCTCCCTGGCTCCGATTTCCCGGTCTTCCATCAGACGAGTCCGCGATCTTCCATGAGCGAAACCACCAAGCTTCGAAAGTCTTCCATCCCCGAGGACGATGACGGGTCGATACCCTGCACCTCGAGCTCCCGGCGAACAAATGTATCAAATTCCGGGACGAGCTCCGGATCAAATTGCGTTTCCGACCCGCGCTCGAGCTCCGCCAGGGCCTCGCCCATCGTCATGGGCGCACGGCCACCGATACCCGAGACCATCGCGTCGTAGCTGTCGGCGATGGCGCAGATGCGAGCCGCCAGCGGGATCGACCGGCCGCTCACGCGTTCCGGGTAGCCGCTGCCATCCCACCAGGCATGATGAAACCGCGCAACGTCGCTGGCGAGCAGGAGCTGGCGGTGATTGTCGCCGCGAAGCATCTCCACGCCGGCGGTAACGTGACGGCGAACGATTTCGGTTTCGGCCGGATTGAGTGTTCCCTTCTTCGCGAGGATGGCCGCGGGGACCGCGACCATTCCGATGTCGTGCAGCTCGCACGCCACGCCGACCTCCAGGGCTTCAAGAGGCCCCTGGCCCAACGCGAGTGCGAAGCCCTTGGCGAGGGCACCAACGCGCACGCCGTGCCAGCCGCTTGCGTCCATGCGTAGCGCCGCGCCCACGGCCAGGCGTTGCAGCGTTGCGAGATTCTCGGGAGCCCCGGGAGGCGCAAGGCGGTCGGCGAGCCGGGCGCGCGCGAGTTCGCTGCGTACGGTGTCGGCACCACTCGTGGAATCGATGCCGTAGAGGGCGAGGTGGTCGCGGATCCGCTGGACGCCCGAACGGTAGACGTGCTCCGACAGTTCGTCGAGGCGCATGAGCGCGCGTGAAACGTTTCCGCTCGCTTCGTCCGCCCGGATCATGCACGCGAGCGTGTCGTGCAACGCCGCGGGCACCTTGCGTGAGGCATCGAGTGCCCGCTCGAGCCTCGTGAGGGCGACATCGACGCGGCCGGTTGCGAGCTCCACGCTGGCGCGGGTCGTATCAGCGGCGATCGTCGACCGCGGCGAAGGATGTTCGCGAGCCTCTTCCATGGCCTTCAGCGAATGGACGTCGGCCGCTTCGAGGCGCTCCGCGGCGATTAGCAGGCGCACAAGGTTGCGGCGCAGGAGGATCGCGGTGTACGGATCGCTTTTCTGAAATTCCGGCGTCATCTCGCGCAGGGCGCGCTCCGCGTAACGCAGCCCGCGCTCGACATCCCCGAGATGGAACAGGCAGTCCGCGAGATTCAGGCACGCGGTGTAGCGCGGATACACGGGGCCGGGATTGGAATCGACCAGCTCGAGCGATCGCTGATAGCACTTCGCCGCCAGTGCGTAGTTTCCGGCCGCGGTGATTCCCACTCCGATATTTCCCCAGTCCTGGCTCATCTCGAACCGGGCGCCCGACTGCGCCGACAGGCGCAATGCCTGCGCGTGATACTCGATCGCGCCGACGAGATCCGCGCTGTCGCCAAGCAGCAGTCCGCAGAGCATTGCTGCGCGCCGAGTCTGGATGCGGTCGTCGAGAAGCGTGCATTGGGCGAGGACCGCTTGCGCGAGCGCCAGCGCCTCGCGCGAGCGACCGCAGGAGTAGAGCGTGCGGCCGATGCCGACCGCCGCGTCCACGAGATCTTTCGTCTCCGCCGCTGCAATGGGCGTGCGCAGGGCGTCGACTGCCTGCGAAAGCAGCGACGCAACCTGTCCTCGACCCTTCGTCGGAAGGATCGGGGCGAGTGCTTTGAGGCTTTCGGCAATCACGATGGGGGACCGATTTCTTGTCTTTCAAGTCTGCGTACGGATTCTATCGTGGCCCCTCCCATCGCTTATCATCGCCCTCCATGTCGAATGAAATCTGGATGCGCGAAGCACTCGCGCTCGCTGCGCAGGCCGCGGCCGCGGGTGAAGTGCCCGTCGGCGCCGTGGTCGTGAAGGATGGCGTAGTGATCGGGCGCGGATTCAACCGCCCCATCCTGGCTTCGGACCCGACCGCGCACGCCGAAATCATCGCGCTGCGCGAGGCGGCCACGCGCCTAGGCAACTATCGCCTTCCCGGCTGCGAGCTCTATGTGACGCTCGAGCCCTGCGCGATGTGCGTGGGCGCCATGATTCATGCGCGGCTCGCGCGCGTGGTCTTCGGCGCGCGCGATCCGAAGACCGGTGCCTGCGGCAGCGCGATCGACTTGCCGGCGGTTGCGACGTTGAACCACCACGCCACGTTCGAAGGCGGCGTCCTCACCGAGGATTGCGGCGCCGTCCTGCGGCGTTTCTTCGCCGAGAGGCGCTAGGGAAGCTCTGAACAAGTCCCAGGGGATGCGCGTTGAGGCAGGTGCGAATGGATGCGAGGCGCGAGGCGCAGCGAATAGCAAGACTATTCGCAAGCCAAGCAACGAAGCAGACGCCGCACCTTCCTCAACCCGCAATCACGTCGACCCTATTTGGGCGACGTATCCGGGGACGGGCGATTTCGGGCCGCTTCGTCGTTGCTCGTCCTAGCAAGGTGCTGGACCTTGCGTCGGACTCGGCGCCTAGAATCGATCCCGAAATCGACCCGTCGCGCACCCCTGGGACTTGTTCAGAGCTTCCCTACCCCGGGGTGTAGAATTTCGGTGTCACTGCCGCCTCGATCCATGCCCGCTCCCCGCTTCGTCCACCTCCGGCTTCACAGCGAGTATTCGATCGTCGACGGGATCGCGCGCGTCGATGCGGCCGTGGATGCAGCGGCCGACGACGGCATGCCCGCACTCGCGATCACCGACCTCTCGAACCTGTTCGGCGCGGTGAAGTTCTTCCAGGCCGCGCGCGGCGTCGGCGTGCAGCCGTTGATCGGCTGCGACCTCTGGCTCACGAACGAGCGCAGCCGCGACCATCCCTACCGATTTGTCGTCCTTTGCCGCGACCGCACCGGCTATCTCGCCCTTTGCGAGCTCGTCACGCGGGCCCACGAGCAGAACCAGTGGCGGGGCCGGGCGGAAATCCGGCGCGAGTGGCTCAAGGGGCTGTCGGGCCTCATCGTTCTTTCCGGCGCGCGCCATGGTGACGTCGGGCAGGCGCTCATGGCGGGCAATCCCGCCCAGGCGGAAGCGTTGGCGCGCGAGTGGGACGCGGATTTCCCCGGCGCGTACTACGTCGAGGTCCAGCGCGCCGATCCGGACCGCGATGAGCCGCACCTGCGCGCCGCCGTGGCGCTCGCCGGGCGCCTCGATCTTCCCGTCGTCGCGACGCACCCCATCCAATTCGTGAAGCGCGAGGATTACCGCGCCCACGAAGCGCGCGTGTGCATCGCGCAGGGATACGTGCTCGGCGACCAGCGCCGACCGCGCGAATTCCGGCCTTCGCAGTACTTCAAGACGCAAGACGAGATGGCGGAGCTGTTCGAGGACCTGCCCGAAGCGCTCGCGAACACCGTGGAGGTCGCGCGCCGCTGCAGCTTCGAGTTCGAGCTGGGCAAGAGCCGGCTTCCGGATTTCCCCACGCCGCGCGGCGAATCGATCGAGGAATACCTGCGCCTGCGTTCGGGCGAGGGCCTCGAAGCGCGCCTTGCCGCGCTCTACCCGGACGAAGCCGCACGCGCCAACGAACGCGCGCGCTACGCCGAGCGCCTCGAGTTCGAGCTGAAGGTCATCATCCAGATGGGCTTCGCGGGCTACTTCCTGATCGTCGCGGACTTCATCAACTGGGCGCAGTCCAATGGCGTGCCGGTGGGGCCGGGCCGCGGCTCTGGCGCGGGCTCGCTCGTCGCGTATGCGCTGGGCATCACCGGCCTCGATCCGCTGCGCTACGAGCTGCTGTTCGAGCGCTTCCTGAATCCGGAGCGCGTGTCGATGCCCGACTTCGACATCGACTTCTGCCAGGACGGGCGCGACCGCGTCATCGACTACGTGAAGCAGAAGTACGGCGCCGAGTGCGTCTCGCAGATCGCCACCTTCGGGACCATGGCTGCAAAAGCCGTGGTGCGGGACGTGGGTCGCGTGCTCGGGATGCCGTACGGCGAGGTCGACCGCATCGCGAAGCTCGTGCCCTTCGAGCTGGGCATCACGCTGACCAAGGCGCTGGAGATGGAGCCCCAGCTCAGGGCGCTCATGAAAGAGCAGGAAGGTGTGGCGGAGCTGATGGAGCTGGCACTCGCGCTCGAAGGCCTCACGCGCAACGTCGGCATGCACGCGGGCGGCGTGCTGATCGCGCCCGGCAAGCTCACCGACTTCGCGCCGCTCTACAGCGCCGAGGGTTCGAACGCGCTCGTGAGCCAGTTCGACAAGGACGACGTCGAGAAGGCCGGCCTGGTGAAGTTCGACTTCCTCGGCCTCACGACGCTCACGATCATCGCGGAGGCCACGCGCAACATCCACGCGCTGGGCCAGCCCGATTTCGATGTCGAGAAGATCCCGCTCGACGACCCGGCCGCGTACAAGGTCTTCTCGTCGGGCAACACGGTCGCGATCTTCCAGTTCGAATCGCGCGGCATGCGCGACCTCATCATGCGCGCGCGCCCGGACCGCCTCGAGGACCTGATCGCCTTGAACGCGCTCTACCGCCCGGGCCCGATGGACCTCATTCCCGAGTTCATCGACCGCAAGCACGGCAAGACGCGCTGGGATTACCTCGATCCGCGCCTGAAGGAGATCCTCGATCCCACGTACGGAGTCATGACGTACCAGGAGCACGTCATGACGATCGCGCAGGTGATCGGCGGCTACACGCTGGGCGGTGCGGACCTGCTGCGCCGCGCGATGGGCAAGAAGAAACCCGAGGAGATGGCCAAGCAGCGCGCGATCTTCACGGCGGGCGCGGAGGAACGCGGGCTCGTGCCCGCGCGAGCGAACATCCTCTTCGACCAGATGGAGAAGTTCGCGGGCTACGGCTTCAACAAGTCGCACTCCGCGGCGTATGCCCTCATCGCGTACCAGACGGCGTTCATGAAGACGCACCACGCGGCCGCGTTCATGGCGGCCAACATGACCGCGGTGATGGACGACACCGACAAGGTGCAGTCGGTCCACGAGGATGCGCTCAAGAACGGCCTCAAGATCGCGCCGCCCGACATCAACGCGGGCGAGTACCGCTTCGTGCCCGTCGACGAGAAGAACGTGCAGTTCGGCCTGGGCGCGGTGAAGGGCACGGGACGCGGTGCGATCGAGAACATCGTCGCGGCTCGCGCGGCCGGCGGACCCTTCAAGGACCTCGGCGATTTCTGCCGGCGCGTGGACCGGCGCATCGTGAACCGCCGCGCCATGGAAGCCCTCATCAAGGCCGGCGCGTTCGACGCGCTCGAACCCAATCGCGCGAGCCTCGCCGCATCGCTGGGCAATGCGATCGACGCGGCGGACAAGGGCGAGCAGTTCGCCAACCAGTCGAACCTGTTCGGTGGCGCCGACGATGCCGCCGCCGAGGTGTTCGCGCTGGTGAAGGTGCCGATGTGGCCCGAGCGCGATCGCCTGATCAACGAGAAGCAGGCCCTGGGGTTTTATCTCAGCGGCCACCCGTTCAATGCGTACCGCGATGAATTGCGGCGCGTGGCCTCCACGCCGCTCAATCGCGTCGTGCCCACCAACTTCGGCGAGACCGTGATGCTCGCCGGCGTGATCTACGGCGTGCAGATGCGCAACACCCGCCGCGGCCGCATGGCGATCCTCACGCTCGATGACGCCACGGCGAAGCTCGAGGTCGTGGTCTTCGGCGAGCTCTTCCACGAGAAGCGCGCGATCATCGCGGAGGACCAGGTGATCGCGCTTGCGGGCAAGGTGCAGAACGACGAGTTCTCGGGCGGCCTGCGCGTCACCGCCGAGAAGCTGATGGACCTCTCCGAGGTGCGCGCGGCCCACGCGCGCGTGCTGCGCCTGAAGATCAACGGCCAGGCGGACGCCGCCAAGCTCCGGCAGATCCTCGCCCCCTACCAGGGCGGCGGCGTGGCCGTCTCCATTCGCTACCGCAATACGGAGGGCGAGTGCGATATCCGCCTGCCCGACGCATATAAGGTGAAGATCTCCGAGCCCCTCCTTGCCTCGCTCAACGAGTGGCTGCGCGAGGAGAACGTCGAGGTCGTGTACTAGCCCGTCGTCCGCTTCTCGAAGGTCGGGAAGTCGCCGTCTCCCGCAGAGACATCCACGCGATCGACCTGCGCCGCCTCCGGCCCGCGATGCGCCCACCGGATGATCGCCTCGACGGCCTCGGGCGCACCCTGGACCATCGCTTCCACGGATCCGTCCATCCGATTGCGGACCCAGCCCGTGATCGCCCGCGACTCGGCGAACTGGCGCATCGACTCGCGATACCACACGCCCTGGACGCGGCCGTGGATGCTCAGGTGGCGGCAGACACGCTCACTCGTCGCCACGGACCCGTCCCCGGGTTTGCTTGGTCTTCCCTCGGCCCTTCTTCTCCTCGATCCGCCGCCGCTTCGCCGCTTTCGAAGGCTTCGTGGCGATGCGCTTTCGCGGAACGTGGTTGAGGCGGGTAAGGGCCTCGATCAGCCGCTCGAAGGCGATCTCGCGATTGCGGAATTGGGAGCGGGTGTCCTCGACGCGCACTACGACCCCGGAAGGCGGGTGCGTGAGCCGCAGCGCCGACTCCGTCTTGTTCACGTGCTGGCCGCCCGGACCACTGGCGCGAAAGACCTCGACGACCACCTCGCGCTCGAGGGCGCTGCGGTCGGTCATATAAGGAGGAGGGGCGAGGGGCGTGAGGCGCGGCATGGGCGCGATTCTGCCCCACTTCCTTACAGCCGTAATGCGCCATTCCTACCGCTGTAATCCCGTTGGGCCCGAGTTGTGGAATCGATCACAGGCGATTGCGGCGCCGAGGAACACGATGGGCTCGTCTTCAGAAGGCGGGCAAACAAAGCCGCCGAACGAACAAACCCACGCAATCACGCAATAAGGAGAACAACGATGAACGTGAAACAAACAGTGGTCACCGGCGCGCTCACGATCATGGCTTTTGGTGTGTTCGCCCTGTTGCCGGCCAACGCCGACTCGATCGACAACCCCCAAGCCAGCGCCGCGGCCACCACCGTGGTTGCGCTCAACAGCGCCGAGACCCCGCAGGAACAGGTCTGGGACATGACATACGGCGGCGAGCGCGCTGCGCCGGCCTACTCCGAAATCGTCACGGCCGACGAGCTTCCCTATGAACAGGTGAGCGACGTTTCGTTCGGCTGATAAAAAATAACACCCACGAGGCGCACACCTCAACGCCCGCCCTAACCGGTGGGCGTTTCACTTTCTGGGAAGCGGAAAGCAGATCCCTCGTGAGCCCAGGATGAGAATCAAGGGGCCGACCGAACGGCCGGCTATTTGATTCTCATGCCCGGCACGGCGCCGGAGTCGGGGGAGAGAAGGTAGATGGAGTTGCCGTCGCCGGCGGCGAGCACCATGCCCTGCGATTCGCCGAAGCGCATCTTGCGTGGCGCGAGGTTGGCGACCATGACGGTCAGGCGGCCGATGAGGTCCTTCGGCGTATAGGCCGAGCGGATGCCCGCGAACACCGTGCGGCTCTCGATACCGATGTCGAGCGTCAGCTTGAGGAGCTTGTCGGCATCGGCCACGAGCTCCGCGTCGACGATGCGGGCAATGCGGAGGTCGATGCGGCCGAAATCGTCGATCGAGATCATCTCCGCGACTGGCAGCAGCACGGGCGGCTTCGGGGGCTCCACGGGCTCCAGGCGGAACTCAGGCGCGTCACCAGCGGCCGCGGGCTTCGCCGTCTCGGGCTTCGCCTCTTCGGGAGGTGCCAGCAGCTCGTCGATCTGCTTGGATTCGACGCGCGACACCAGGTGGCGATACGGCTGGATCGTGTGGCCGGCCTTGAGCGGATTGGCGACGTCTTCCCACTGCAGGGGCTTGGCGAGCGCGAGGAAGGCTTCCACGTCCTCCGCGACCTTCGGCAGGACGGGCTTCAGGTAGACGGTGAGGATCCGGAAGAGCTCGAGGTAGAGCGTGCAGAACCATTGCAGCGCGGCGTCCTGGCCCGCCTCCTTGGCGATTTCCCAGGGCTTCTGCTCGTCGACGTACTGGTTGATCCGGTCGGCGAGGAACATCACCTGGCGGATCGCCTTGCCGAACTCCCGGGCCTCGTAATCGGCGGCGATCGGGTCGGCGAAGCTTCGCACCTCGAAGAGGATCGACGGCGCCTGGTCGTCCACCGCGGCCGGTGCAGCCGGCGCGGCGAGATTGCCGCGCATCTTGTGCTTGAGCTCGCGCCCGGCGGAGAGCGGTTCGTCGGAGAGCTTGCCGGCGAAGCGCTTGGCGATGAAGCCCGCCGCCCGGCTCGCGATGTTCACGTACTTGCCCACGAGGTCCGAATTCACGCGGGCGAGGAAATCCTCGGGATTGAAGTCGAGGTCCTCGACGCGCCCGTTGAGCTTCGCGGCCAGGTAGTAGCGCACCCACTCCGGGTTGAGGCCGAGGTCGATGTACTTCTGCGGGCTCACGGTGACGCCGCGCGACTTGGACATCTTCTCGCCCGAGAGCTGCAGGAAGCCATGGACGTAGACGTTGTCGGGCACCTTGCGGTTCGAGAACTTCAGCATCGCCGGCCAGAACAGCGTGTGGAAGTAGATGATGTCCTTGCCGATGAAGTGGATCTGCTCGACCTTCGGGTCGGCGAGGTACTTGTCGAAGTCCTGGCCCTTCTTCTCGAGGAAGTTCTTCAGCGAGGCGAGGTAGCCGATGGGCGCGTCCAGCCAGACGTAGAAGTACTTGCCCTTGGCGCCGGGGATCTCGATGCCGAAATAGGGCGCGTCGCGGGTGATGTCCCAGTCGTTGAGCCCGCCGTCGAGCCACTCGAGCACCTTGTTGGAGACCTCGGGCTGGAGCTTGCCGTCCTGCGTCCATTCCTTGAGGAAGGCCACGCAGCGCGGATCGGAGAGCTTGAAGAAGAAGTGATCGGTCTTCTTGATGACCGGCTTGGCGCCGGTGAGCGCCGAGAAAGGGTTCTTCAGGTCCGTCGCGGCATACACGGCCCCGCAGTTCTCGCAGGAATCACCGTACTGGTCCTTGGTGCCGCACTTGGGGCACTCGCCCTTGATGTAGCGGTCGGGCAGGAACATGCCCTTCACCGGGTCGAAGAACTGCTCGATGGTCTTCGATTCGATGAAGCCGTCCTTCTTCAGGACGGTGAAGATCTCGCCGGCGAGCTCGCGGTTCTCCGGGGAGTGCGTCGTGTACGTGTGGTCGAAGCCGATGAGGTAGCGGGCCCAGTCGCGCTTGTGGGATTCGCCCACGGCCGCGATGAGCGCCTCGGGCGTGGTGCCCTCGGACTCGGCCTTCAGCATGATCGGCGCGCCGTGCGTGTCGTCGGCGCAGACGAAATTGACCTTGTGCCCCTGCAGCCGCTGGTAGCGAACCCAGATGTCGGCCTGCACATACTCCATGATGTGCCCGATGTGGAACGGGCCGTTCGCGTAGGGAAGCGCTGTGGTGACGAAGAGCTTGCGGGGCATGAACGGGAGTTTTCGAGGCAAGGCGATCATAACAAATTGCTTTAGAATTGCGCTCTCGAAACGCCCCCGCACCACCGATCCCATGCCTGTTTCCGAAAAAGACGTCCTCGACGCGCTCTCCGAGCTGATCGACCCCGTCACGGGACGCAATTACGTCGAGGCGAAGAGCGCCCGGAACGTGAAGATCGATGGCGAGCGCGTCTCGCTCGACCTCGTGCTCGGTTATCCGGCCCGCAGCGTGCTCGAAAGCGTGCGTGCGCAGGTGGTCGAGCGCGTGGCGAAGCTCCCCGGGGTTTCGCAGGTGAGTGCCAACGTCCAGTCGAAGGTCGTCTCGCACGCCGTGCAGAAGGGCGTGAAGCTGGTTCCGGGCATCAAGAACATCATCGCCGTGGCGTCCGGCAAGGGCGGCGTGGGCAAGAGCACCACGGCCGTGAACCTCGCGCTGGCGCTTGCTGCCGAAGGGGCCAGCGTCGGCATGCTCGACGCCGACATCTATGGCCCGTCGCAGCCGCTCATGCTCGGGATCACCGGGCGGCCGAGCTCGAAGGACGGCAAGTCCATGGAGCCGATGGAAGGCCACGGCCTCCAGGCGATGAGCGTGGGCTTCATGATCGAACCCGACACGCCGATGGTCTGGCGCGGGCCCATGGTCACGCAAGCACTCGAGCAGCTCCTCACCGAGACCAAGTGGCGCGATCTCGATTACCTCGTGGTCGATCTGCCGCCCGGAACTGGTGACATCCAGCTCACCCTCGCGCAGAAGGTCCCGGTCACCGGCGCGGTGATCGTCACCACGCCCCAGGACATCGCGCTCATCGATGCGCGCAAGGGCCTCAAGATGTTCGAGAAGGTGGGCATTCCCATCCTCGGCATCGTGGAGAACATGGCGGTGCACATCTGCTCGAACTGCGGCCATGCCGAGCACATCTTCGGCGCGGGCGGTGGCGAGCGCATGAGCAAGGATTACGGCGTCGAGCTGCTGGGCAGCCTGCCGCTCGACATCAGGATTCGCGAGCAGGCCGATGCCGGGAAGCCCACGGTGGTTTCCGAGCCCGACGGCCCGATCGCCGCGGCCTACCGGCTCATCGCCCGCAAGATCGCGGCGCGCATCGCCAAGCAGGGCGAGGACCGCTCGGGGATGTTCCCGAAGATCGTCATCCAGAACACGTAGATCGAGCCATGAGCATCAAGAGCGACAAGTGGATCCGCAAGATGGCCGAGCAGCACGGCATGATCGAGCCGTACGAGCCCGGGCAGGTGCGCGAGGTCGATGGCAAGCGAATCGTCTCGTACGGCACGTCGAGCTACGGCTACGACATCCGGGCCTCCACCGACTTCAAGATCTTCACGAACATCAACTCGACGATCGTCGACCCGAAGGCGTTCGATCCCAAGTCGTTCGTCGATTTCAGCGGGCCGGTGTGCATCATCCCGCCCAATTCGTTCGCGCTCGCCCGCACGGTCGAGTACTTCCGCATCCCGCGCAACGTCCTCACCGTGTGCCTCGGGAAATCCACGTACGCCCGCTGCGGGATCATCGTGAACGTGACGCCCTTCGAGCCCGAGTGGGAGGGCTACGTCACGCTCGAGTTCTCCAACACCACGCCGCTTCCTGCCAAGATCTACGCGAACGAAGGGGTGGCCCAGGTGATCTTCTTCGAGTCCGACGAGGTCTGCGAGACGTCGTACAAGGATCGCGGAGGGAAATACCAGGGACAGGCGGGCGTGACGCTGCCCAAGATGTGACGTTTGCAACGCCCCGCGGGCCGGTATCGAGGGTTTTCCCGCAACGCAGGGGCAAATACTTTCCGCATGCTCCGGTTCTTGCCCTATAATTCGCGCGTTTTTCTCGAAAGCGAGTCCTAAGGGACTCTTTCTTAACAGGATTTTCAGGGCCCCCCGGGGAGGTATCCAAGCCTGCAATGCCACGATCTGCCACCGTCAAGAACCTCCGCCCGCAGCCCCAGTTCCCGCTGGATACCCATCCCGAAGTCAGTCTCGACTTCGACCGCGTCAAGAAGCACCTCGCCAAGCACGGGTACAAGAAGCCCGTCCTCCTGATCGACCTGGATATCGTCCGCGCGAAGACGAAGCGTTTTCGTGCCGCGCTGCCGCGCGTGCGCCCGCACTTCGCGGTGAAGGCGAATCCCGATCCGCGCGTCCTGAAGGTGCTGATCCAGGAAGGCTCGGGCTTCGAGATCGCGTCGATCGCGGAACTCGACCTGCTGCTGTCGCTCGGCGTGCCGGTCGCGGAGATCTTCTATTCGAACCCGATGAAGTCGCGCGCCTACCTCGAGTACGCCGCGGCCAAGGGCGTCGAGTGGTACGTCGTGGACTGCGTCGAGGAAGTGGTCAAGGTCAAGTCGGTGAAGGCCGATGCCAAGATGTACCTGCGCATCGACGCGCCCAACATCGGCAGCGACTGGCCGCTCGCGGGCAAGTTCGGCGCGCACATGAATGACGTGCCCGAGATCATCCTGGCCGCAGCCGCGTGCCAGGCGGACCTCGCCGGCGTGACCTTCCACGTGGGCTCGCAGTGCCTGAATCCGGAAAACTGGCGCGTGGGCATGGAGCGCGCGCGCAAGGTGTTCGCATCGATGCGCACCGCCGGCCTCAAGCCGCGCCTGCTCAACCTTGGTGGCGGCTACCCCGTGCGCCACGTGAAGCCGATGCCGTCGATCGAGACGATCGCGGACCTCATCAACCGCGAGCTGCGCCACTTCGGGCCCGAGATCCAGATCATCGCCGAGCCCGGCCGCTACCTCGTCTCCGACGCGGGCTACTTCATCTGCCGCGTGGTGGGCACGGCCACCCGTAACGACCAGCGCTGGATGTATTGGGACGCGGGCGTGTTCGGCGGCGTGATCGAGACCACCGAGGGCCTGCGCTACAACATCTACACCGATCGCGATGGCGAACCCGTCGCGTGGAACGTGGCCGGCCCCACGTGTGATTCCGTCGACGTCGTGATGCGTGACGAGCTCCTTCCGGGCGACCTGCAGGAAGGCGACTTCATCTTCATCAAGAACGCCGGCGCGTACACCACTGCGTACGCGAGCAATTTCAACGGGTTTCCCCTACCTGACGTTGCGACGATTGGCAGTTGATCGTTCCCTGTCATCCTGAGGGCCGCAGGCCCGAAGGACCTGCTTGAACAGCGCAGCGGATTTGTATGTAAAGCAGATCCTTCGCGCGCTCAGGAGGTCCTTCTTGCCGCTTCGCTCCTCAGGATGACAAGTCATCAAGACTTCTGGGCCTCGAGCGGCTTCACGCTGCTCGAGCGCTCGGCGGATGGCGGCCTCGTGGCCACGGACGCGTGGCTCTCCCGGTTCCTCGATCGCGAGGAACTCCTTCCCCCCGACGAAGCAGGGCCCGCGGAGCGGCACTTGCATGCGCGCCTCCAGGCGAAGCCGCGCCTGCGCGTCGAGGCAACGGAGCTTGCCGCCGTCGAAGACGCCGATGCGCGCGAGAACTGGACTCACTTCCTCCGGTTTCGCGATCGCGTGCTGGCGCACCCGACGCTCGAGGCCTGCTACGCGTCGCTCTTTCGCGAGGCAGAGGTCGGCATCGCGCCGCCGTTCGTCGATGCGCTCGCGCAGGTGATCGTTCGCGGCATTCTCGACGGGACCGACGATCCCTGGCTGTGCCGTGCCGCCGAGCTGCTGTTTCGCAAACAGCGTGTCAGCACCGAGGGCGGCGTCGTGCTCGCTGCGGATGCGGCGACGGTCGAGGTCTTTTCGGAGACCGGTGGCTTCGGGAACATGGGCCGGCTGCTGCGCAGCCAGGACGTCGCGATGGAACCGCCGAAGATGGATGTCCTCTCGCGCGAGAACGCGCCCATCTATTTCATGCGCGACGAGCTTTTCAGTTTCCTGCTCGACCTCACTCCGGGCCGCGAGGGCGCGGCCGCGCTCGCGCAGGTGCTGGAGAAATGGATCGGCCACTTCCTCGGCGTGGCCACGACGATCGAGCCGGTGGGTCGCGTGCAGGACGCGCGCTGGCGCTGGCACGTGGGGCTCGACGTGGATTCGACCGCCATCCTGAACGCGCTCTACCAGGGTGAGACCGTCGCGCCCGAGGATCACGAGCGACTGGCCGCGCTCTTCATTCTCCAGTTCCGCAATCCCGAGGATGTGTTGCCGCAGATCCGCGGCAGCGCGGTCTACATCGGCCTGGGATTCCGTCCCGACCGCACGCTCAAGCTAAAACCCCAGAATCTGCTGGGGAATCTCCCGCTGGCGCGCGCGGGCTGATCCGCGCCGAAGGGTAGAATTACGGTTTGGCCAGCGAAGGAACGCAACATGTCCGCGGCAAACCAACACCAGAACACCGGCACCTTCATGCTCAGCAAGGAGCTGGAGATCCTCATGGCCGAGCGCACCAAGCTGCTCAAGGTAGCGGGAGCGGCCGCGCAGTTCGTGGCGCTGATGGAGAGCCGCAAGCTCCCCGAGTCCGTCGCGACCGAAGCCGACATCCTCGCGCAGAGCGTGAATGACCTGCCCGAGGACACCCTCAGGGACGCGCTCGGCGTGATCACCCGTACCTAGAAGAGGCATCGCATGAATCCCGAAAATTTCAACATGAGCATCCGCAAGTTCCTCAAGGTCGTGGGCGTCCAATCACAACGCGAGATCGAAGTCGCGATCGAGAAGGCCACCGCCTCGGGGAAGCTCAAGGGCAACGAGACCCTCCCGGCGAAGATGACGCTGACCATCGAGGGCGTGGACCTCACCGTTTCGTTCGACGGCAACATCACCCTCGAGTGAGCGTCACCTATTCCGACGTCGCGGCCGCGGCGCAGCGCATCGAAGGCGTCGCGCACCGCACGCCCGTGGCCACGTCGCGTCAGTTCGACGAACGCGCAGGCTGCGAGGCGTACTTCAAGTGCGAGAACTACCAGCGCATGGGCGCGTTCAAGTTTCGTGGCGCCTACAACGCGCTCGCGAAGCTCGATGAAGCGCAGCGCAAGCGCGGTGTCGTGGCCTTTTCGTCAGGCAACCACGCGCAGGCCGTCGCGCTCGCCGGGCAGCTGCTCGGCGTCCCCGCGGTTATCGTCATGCCCCACGACGCGCCGGCTGTGAAGATTGCCGCGACCAAGGGCTACGGCGCCGAGATCGTCCTTTACGATCGCGCCGAGGGAAGCCGCGAGAAGGTCGCGCAGAAGCTCGCCGACGACCGTGGCAGCGCGCTTATCCCGCCGTTCGACCACCCGGACATCGTGGCCGGGCAGGGCACGGCCACGAAGGAGCTGATCGAGGAAATCGGCCCTCTCGAATACCTGTTCGTCTGCTGCGGTGGCGCAGGCCTGCTCTCGGGCAGTGCGATCGCCGCACAGCACCTGTCGCCGGGCATCAAGGTGATCGGCGTCGAGCCGGCCGCCGGCGATGACGTGCAGCGCTCCTTCCGCGCCAAGCGCATCGAGAAGATCGCCGTACCCGACACCATCGCCGATGGCGCGCGCACGCAGGCGCCGAGCGAGCTCACGCTCTCGCTCGTGCTGCGCCACGTGCACGACGTCATCACCGTGACCGACGCGCAGCTTGTCGAAGCGATGCGCTTCCTCTGGGAGCGGATGAAGCTCGTGGTCGAGCCCACCGGGGCGCTCGGCGCCGCAGGGGTGCTCGACGGCCCGATCGACGTTCGCGGCAAGCGCGTCGGAATCGTGATCTCCGGCGGCAACGTCGACCTGAAGGCGGCGGCGACGTACTTCCAGTGATGCACATTATCGACGTGGCGCCGCGTGTCCCGCGCCGGGGCAGCGCGGCGACGCGTTTCCTGGGCCGCACGCTTCTGCGCGCCTACGGCTGGAATACCGCCGGCGAATTCCCCAACGTCCCCAAGTACGTGATCGCGGTCGCGCCGCACACGTCCAACTGGGATTTCGTCATGGGCATGTGCGTGATGTTCGCGCTCGACCTGAAGCTTTCGTTCCTGGCCAAGCACACGATCTTCGTCTGGCCGTTCGCGCCATTCCTTAGATGGATGGGTGGCATTCCGGTCGATCGCACCAGCTCGCACGGCGTGGTGGGCGAATCGATCGCCTCGTTCGCGCAGACCGAAAGCCAGGTGCTCGTCGTCGCGCCCGAGGGCACGCGCAGCCACGTGGAGCACTTCAAGGTGGGGTTCCTGCACATCGCGCGAGGCGCGGGCGTGCCCGTGGTGCTGGCGGCGCTCGACTACGACAAGAAGGAGATCCGCTTCGGTCCGACGATCGAGCCGGGCGAGGATGTGGACGCCGACCGCACCAGAATCGAAACCTATTTCGCACCAATTCGGGGAAAAAACCCGCGCAAAGGGCCTTCAGGCGGGGTTATTGCGGGGTAAATCAACTTGGCACGGTCGTTGCAAATAGAAAACGCCGGCAGAGATGCCGGCGTTTCTCCTCCGAGAGCGGTTAGCTCCACCGGGTCACCCGGTGGAGCTTTTTTTTTGTTCAATCGGCGTAGACGCCGGCCTTCTTGATCAGCGGCGCCCACTTGTCGATCTCCGCCTTGAGGTGGGCTTGCAGCGCGGCCGGGTTCTGCTTGTCGGCCGGGTACGTGACGGCACCCATGTCGGCGTAGCGTTTGAGCAGTTCCGGATCCTTGAGTGCGGCCTGCATCGAGGCGACGAGCTTGTCGATCACCGCCTTGGGCGTGCCCTTCGGCGCGTACAGCGCGTGCCAAATGCCGACCTCGGCGCCCTTGAGGCCCTGCTCGTCGAGCGTGGGCACGTCGGGGAGGGAGGCGACGCGCTGCTTGGACGTGAGGCCATAGACCTTCACCTTGCCGCCCTTGATCTGGCCGGTGGTGCTGCTCGTCTGGTCGCACATGAAGTCCACCTGGCCGCCCAGCAGGTCGTTCATCGCCGGGCCCGTGCCCTTGTAGGGAACGGTCAGCACGTCGGTCTTGATCGCGCTCATGAAGAGCATGCCGCACAGGTGCGAGGCGGCTCCGACGCCGGCGTTGGCGTAGGTGACCTTGTCCTTGTTCGCCTTGATGTAGGCGATCAGCTCCGTAAGGTTCTTCGCGGGTAGGTCATTCTTGCCGATGATGGTCATCGGAACTTCGTTGATGAGGCCGATGTACTCGAAATCCTTGAGCGGGTCGTAACGCAGTTGCCGGTAGAGCGTCGGCGTGGTGGCCATGCCGATGTGGTGGATCAGGATCGTGTAGCCGTCGGGCTTCGCGGTCTTCACGGCTTCGGGGCCGAGGATGCCGCCCGCGCTGGGCTTGTTCTCGACAACCACCGTCTGGCCCATGGGCTTGGTCATGTACTGGCCGAGCACGCGGGCCACGGTGTCGGTCGGGCCGCCGGCCGCGTACGGGACGATCATCGTGACCGGGCGGGTCGGGTAATCCTGTGCGCTTGCCGTGAGCGCGACGAGCGCCGTGGCCAGTCCTGCGATCAGCTTCTTGTGCATGAATTTTCTCCTCTGTGGACCGGCCATTATAATCCCCACCTCCGCCCCGGATTATCTTGAGCCTCCTCGCCCTCCTCGTCGCGCTGCTTGCCCGGAATACCTGGCCGGGCGACGGTCGCCAGCACCTCCACGCCCTGTATGGGCGCCTGTGCCTTTCCGCGGCCAAGCGCCTCAATGCCGGCGACCGAAACTCGGGCATCCTCGCGTGGCTGGCGCTGATGGCGCTGGTGCTGGTGCCTGTCGCGCTGGTCACCGCGGCCGCCGCGGCCATTCATCCGGTCGTGCTCTGGATCTTCAACGTGGTGGTGCTCTACGCGAGCCTGCGTTTCCTCGCGACGGTGCGCCATGTCGCCGCGATCGAGGCGGCGCTGCGCGACGGGCAGCCCGTGGCGGCAGCCAATGCGCTTGCGCTCTGGCAAGGGGAGCCCGTCGAAATCGACGAGGCCAGTTCGATCGCGCGCCTCGCCGGCGAACATGCGCTGCGCGAAGCGCACCACGGCGCCTTCGCGATGCTCTTCTGGTTCCTGCTGCTCCCGGGGCCGATCGGCCTCGTCGTGCATCCGCTCGCGCGGCGCGCGGCGCGCACGTGGGAGCAAAGCGTCGATCCCTCCGAGCGCGACTTCGGCTGGTTCGCGACGCGCGCGTTCTTCGTGATCGACTGGATCCCGCAGCGCGTGAGCGCGTTCGTGTTCGCGATCGTCGGCGATTTCGAGGACGCGCTCTTCTGCTGGCGCTCGCAGGCGGCGCTTTGGCTGCGTCCCGATGAAGGCATCGTGCTCGCGAGCGGTGCGGGCGCGCTGGGCGTGCGCCTGGGCGACCCGATCGCCCTCGGCGGTGCGTTGATCGATCGTCCCGCGCTGGGAACGGGCGAGCCCGCGCGCGAAGACGCGCTCGCGAGCCTGCAGGGACTCCTGTGGCGCTCGCTCATCGTGTGGCTCGTGGCCTACCTTCTCGCGGCTGCGTTGCAACTCGCGTAGACTTTCCGCGACACCCGATCGATCAGGTCGGGAATACCAGAACACATCTCGACGGAGGAGTTCCCATGTTTGCGATTTCCAGGACGCGTCTTGCCGCGGTGGCGGCCGCATTGTGCTTCGCGGCACCGGCCATGGCGCTCGACAGTGTGAAGATGATGATCCCCGCGAATCCGGGCGGCGGCTGGGACCAGACCGGGCGCAACCTCGGTGCTGCGATGCAGGCAGCAGGTTCGGCGAAGAGCATCCAGTACGACAACAAAGGTGGTGCTGCCGGCACCATCGGCCTCGCGCAGTTCGTGAACTCCGCCAAGGGCGATGGCTCCGCGGTGATGATCGGCGGCATGGTGATGGTCGGCGGGATCATCCTCAACAAGTCCACCGTCACGCTCTCGCAGGTCACGCCGATCGCGCGCCTCACGGGCGAATTCGAAGTGCTCGTCGTGCCCGCGTCCTCGCCGATCAAGGACATGAAGGGTCTCGTCGCGATGCTGAAGGCCAACCCGGGCAGTGTTTCGTGGGGCGGCGGCAGCGCCGGCGGCACCGATCACCTGCTCGCGGGCATGATCGCGCGCGCGTCGGGCGTGGATCCGGCGAAGGTGAACTACATCCCCTACAAGGGCGGCGGGGAGGCGGTGGCTTCGATCCTCGGCGGCCAGGTCACGGTCGGCGTATCGGGCTGGGGTGAATTCGCGGAGCACGTGAAGAGCGGCAAGATGCGCGCGATCGCGCTCTCGTCGCCGGCGCGCATCCCCGGCATCGAAGTGCCCACGCTCAAGGAGCAGGGCATCGATGTCGAGCTCTTCAACTGGCGCGGCATCTTCGCCGGCCCCGGCATCACGCCCGCGCAGAAGGCGGAACTCATCGCCGCGGTCGAGAAGGCGGTGAAGAGCCCGGCCTGGCAGGAGACGCTGAAGAAGTTCGACTGGCTCGGCATCTACATCGCGGGCGACGAGTTCGCGAAGTATGTCGAGGATGAAAACAAGCGCATCGGCGACATCCTCGGAAGCCTCGGCCTCAAGAAGTAGGGCTGCGTGCGAGGCCCCTGGCATCAGTTCGCGGTGGCCGCCGGCGTGGCGGCCATCGGCGTCGTGATGCTCGCGCTGACGCCGACCATCGAGGGCGGCGCCGGCTACGCGGGCGTGAGCCCGCGTTTCTTCCCCGTGCTGATCGGCATCGGCCTCGTGGTGATCGGCCTGGGCCTGGTGGTCGATGTCTGGCGCCACGGCTTCATCGGCGTCGATGAAGCCGCCGAAGCGGCGATGCCGATGGACTGGGCGTCGTTCGGCTGGATCAGCGCCTCGCTCATCGTCGCGGGCCTGGTGATCGAGAAGGGCGGCTTCGTCATCGCCTGCACCGCGCTCTACGTGCTGTGCGCGCGCGGATTCAACAGCCGCCGCTACGGACTCAACATCGTCGTGGGCCTGGTGCTCTCCGCCGCGATCTTCGTGGCGTTCAACTACGGCCTGGGCATGACGTTGCCCGCCGGCATCCTGCCGATCCCGAAATGATGGAGACCCTGCAGGCCCTGATGGGCGGCTTCGCCGTCGCGCTGACGGCGAACAACCTCATGCTCGCGTTCCTGGGTGCGCTGCTCGGCACCGCCGTGGGCGTGCTGCCCGGCGTGGGGCCCGCGGTCACGGTCGCGCTGCTGCTGCCGCTCACGACGAAGGTCGAACCCACCGGCGCGCTCATCATGTTCGCCGGCATCTACTACGGTGCGATGTACGGCGGCTCGACCACGTCGATCCTGCTCAACACTCCGGGCGAATCGGCCACCATCGTGACCGCGATGGAAGGCAACCAGATGGCCAAGCGCGGACGGGCCGGACCCGCGCTCGCAACCGCCGCCATCGGTTCATTCATCGCCGGCACGCTCGCGATCGTGCTGGTCACGTTCCTCGCGCCGGTCGTCGTGGAGCTCGCGCTCAAGTTCGGCCCCGCGGACTACTTCTCGCTGATGGTTCTCGCCTTCACGACCGTGTCGGCGGTTCTCGGCAACTCGGCACTGCGCGGCCTGGCGAGCCTGTTCGTCGGGTTGGCGATCGGCCTCGTCGGCATCGAGGCGACCTCCGGCCAGACGCGCTTCGCCTTCGGCGTGCCGCAGCTGATGGACGGCATCGAAGTGGTGACCATCGCAGTCGGCTTGTTCGCGGTCGGCGAAACGCTCTACAGCGCCTCGAAGCTGCAGGCCCTCGACGAAACGCTCGAGAAGGTAAAGGGCCGCGTGTGGATGAATGCGGCGGACTGGAAACGTTCGTGGGGGCCGTGGTTGCGCGGCTCGGCGATCGGCTTCCCCTTCGGCTGCATGCCCGCGGGCGGCGCGGAGATCCCGACGTTCCTGTCGTATGCGATCGAGAAGAAGCTCTCGAAGCATCCGGAAGAGTTCGGCAAGGGCGCCATCGAAGGCGTGGCCGGGCCCGAAGCCGCGAACAACGCGAGCGTCACGGGCGCGATGGTTCCGCTGCTCACGCTGGGCATTCCCACGTCGGCGACCGCCGCCATCCTCATCGCGGCGTTCCAGCAATACGGATTGCAGCCCGGGCCGTTGTTGTTCATCAGCTCCAAGGACCTGGTGTGGGGCCTCATTGCGAGCTTCTACATCGGCAACGTGATGCTGGTGATCCTCAATCTTCCGCTCGTGGGCATCTGGGTGAGGCTGCTCGCGATTCCGAAGCCGCAGCTTTACGCGGGCATCCTCGTCTTCGCCACGCTGGGCGTGTACGGAATGCGCCAATCGGCCTTCGACGTGTTCCTGCTCTACGGCGTGGGCCTCACCGGCTTCATCATGCGTCGCTACGATTTCCCCGTGGCGCCGGTGATCGTGGGCCTGATCCTCGGGCCGCTGGCCGAGCAGCAGCTGCGGCGCGCGCTCTCGATCAGCCAGGGTGATCTCACCGTGCTCGTCACCCACCCCATCAGTGCCACGCTGCTTGCCATCACCGCGGTCGTGCTCGTCGGCCCGCGCGCGTGGAAGCTCCTGCGAAAGAACCGATCCTCCTAGAACGACCTCATGGAACTGCGCTTCGACCGCTTCTACCGCTACGCCGACCTCACCACCCACCTGCAAGGCTTCGCCCAACGGCACCCGGATCTCTTCGAGCTCGAGAGCATCGGCAAGAGCCATGAGGGCCGCGACATCTGGCTGGTCACGGTCACCAACACGAAGACCGGGCCTGCCGCCGACAAGCCGGCGTTCTGGCTCGACGGCAACATCCACGCGGGCGAGCTCACGGCCTCGACCGCTTGTCTTTACCTGCTGAAGACGTTCGAGGACCAGCACGGCAAGCGCGAGGACATCACGCGACTGCTCGACACCCGCGCTTTCTATGTCTGCCCGCGCATCAATCCGGACGGCGCGGAATGGGCGCTCGCCGACAAGCCCAAGTACATCCGCTCCTCGACGCGGCCCTATCCATTCGACGAGGATCCGGTCGAGGGACTCGACGTCGAGGACGTCGATGGCGACGGGCGCATCCTCTCGATGCGCATCGCCGATTCGAACGGCGCGTACAAGGAACATCCCTCGGATCCGCGCCTGATGACGCCGCGCGATCCCGCGGAACAGGGCGGCAAGTACTGGCGCATCGTCCCCGAAGGCACGCTCAGGAACTACGACGGCGTCGAGATTCGCGTGAACCGCGACAAGGAAGGCCTCGACCTCAATCGCAACTTCCCCGTCGATTGGCGCCAGGAGTTCCAGCAGTTCGGCGCGGGGCCGTATCCGACGTCCGAGCCGGAAGTGCGCGCGGTCGTCGATTTCATCGTGAAGCACCCGAACATCGGCGGCGGCGTTTCGTTTCACACGCACAGCGGCGTGATCCTGCGGCCGCTTTCCACGCAGGCCGACGACGAGATGCACGCCGAGGACCTCTGGCTCTACAAGCTCTTCGGCAAGAAGAGCACGGAGCTCACGGGCTACCCCAACATCTCCATCTTCCACGACTTCAAGTACCACCCGAAGCAGGTGATCACGGGTGCGTTCGACTGGCTGTACGAGCACCAGGGCGCGTTCTTCTGGACGGTGGAGATCTGGGCGCCGGTGAAGGAAGCCGGGATCGAGAGCTATCACTTCATCGACTGGTATCGGGAGCATCCGCCCGAGGATGACCTCAAGCTCATCGCGTGGAGCGACAAGGAACTGGGCGGCGAAGGCTACGTGAAGTGGTATCCGTTCAACCATCCGCAGCTCGGTCCCGTGGAGCTCGGCGGCTGGAACAAGCTCGCGACCTTCCGCAATCCGCCGGCGAAGTACATCGAGCGAGAAGTGAAGCGCTTCCCCGAGTGGATCGTCTGGCAGGCGCTCACGCTTCCCAGGCTCGAGCTGCTGAAGACCGAGGTGGAGTCGCTCGGGGGTGACACGTGGCGCGTGCGCATCGCCGTGCAGAACTCCGGTTACCTGCCGAGCTACGTCTCCAAGCGCGCACTCGAGCGCAAGATCACGCGCGGCGTGGTCTACGAGATCGAGCTGCCGAAGGGCGCATCGCTCGTCGGTGGGAAGCCCCGCATCGAGGGGCTGCAGCTCGAAGGGCGCGCGAACAAGGTCACGCTCCAGGCGTTCCTGCCCGACCTCCACGTGACTGCCGATCGCGGCCAGGCGGAGTGGACAGTGCGCGCGCGCAAGGGCACGACAATCGAGCTCGTCGCGCGGCACGAACGCGCGGGCAAAGTGAAGGCATCCCTGAAACTTTGACGGTGCTACGCTAGTCCCATCTCCGTAGTCCTGCGGAGGTGGTCCATGCCATCCATTCGTCCCCCCGCCGTGGCGGGTTCCTTCTATCCGCGCGACCCTGCGGTGCTTTCGGCCGAGGTCGCCGCGTTCCTCGCCGATGCGGCACCGGCCCACGGGCCTGCGCCCAAGGCGATCATCGCCCCCCACGCCGGATACCAGTATTCCGGGGCCATCGCGGCGAGCGTCTATGCCCGCCTTTCGCCGTTGCGCGGCCGCATTCGCCGCGTCGTGCTGGCCGGCCCCGCGCATCGCGTTTACGTTCGCGGCGTGGCCCTGCCGGACGTTGAAGCGTTCGACTCGCCGCTCGGTTCGGTTCCCATTGACCGGGCCGCAGCCGCCAGCGTCCTCGCGCTGCCCTTTGTCGAGTCCAGCACCCGGGCGCACGCGCTCGAGCATTCCCTCGAGGTGCACGTGCCGTTCCTGCAGCGCGTGCTCGGGACGTTCTCGCTCCTCCCGCTCGTGGTGGGCGACGCGTCGATCGACGAGATGGCCCAGCTCCTCGAAGTCGTCTGGGGAGGGCCGGAGACGCTCGTGGTCGTCAGCTCCGATCTTTCGCACTACCACCCGTACGACGAAGCCCGCGTGATCGATCGTGCGACGGTAGAACAGATTCTTCGACTCGACCCGTGCCTCGTGCCGGAGACGGCGTGCGGCGCGGCGCCGATCAACGGGCTCATCGAGGTCGCGCGCCGGCGTGCGCTCGACGTGGAGCTGGTGGACCTGCGCAACTCCGGCGATACCGCGGGCGGACGCGATCGCGTCGTCGGCTACGCGGCGCTCGCGTTCCATGAGCGTGGCCATGCCTGATCGCGCGCCGCGGGGCGTCGTGCTCGTCGACATTGCGCGCGCGGCGATCGGTGAAGCGCTCGGCCTTTCGGCCCCACCGGGCCATGAAGACCCGTGGTTGCTGGAGAAGGCCGCGACGTTCGTCACCTTGCACAAGCTGGGCGACCTGCGTGGCTGCATCGGCTCGATCGACGCGCGCCGGCCGCTTGGTGCCGACGTTGCGCACAACGCGCGCAGGGCCGCCTTCAATGACCCGCGCTTCCCGCCCGTCACGAGCGATGAATTCGATGCGCTCGAGGTCGAGGTCTCGGTCCTTTCGCCGCGCAGCCCCGTTCGCGCTGTCAGCGAGTCCGAGGCCATCGCGAACCTTCGCCCCGGCATCGACGGCATTTACCTCGAGTACGCGGGCTCGAGCGCGACCTTCCTGCCGCAGGTCTGGCAGAGCATTCCCGATCCCACGCAATTCCTCAGCGAGCTGCGGCGCAAGGCCGCGCTGCCGCCGCGCTTCTGGCATCCCGACCTGCGCATCACGCGTTATACGGTCGAGAAGTTCGTCGATGACCGCAGTCGCCGCTGACGCGCTCGAAGGCTCGCGGCATCCCGGTCGCTGGTGGCATGCGCTCGACGATGGCCGCATCCAGTGCGATCTGTGCCCGCGCGACTGCAAGCTCCACGAGGGCCAGCGGGGCGCTTGCTTCGTGCGCGCCCGCGTGGACAACGCGATGGTCCTCACGACCTACGGCCGCTCGTCGGGTTTCTGCATCGATCCGGTGGAGAAGAAGCCGCTCAACCATTTCCTCCCGGGCAGCGCGGTCCTTTCCTTCGGCACCGCGGGCTGCAACCTCGCGTGCAAGTTCTGCCAGAACTGGGACATCTCGAAATCGCGCGACATGGACCGGCTGATGGACGAGGCAAGCCCCGAGGCGATCGCGAACGCCGCGGCGCGCTCGGGCTGCAGGAGTGTGGCGTTCACCTACAACGATCCGGTGATCTTCGCCGAGTACGCGATGGATGTCGCCGATGCATGCCGTGCGCAGGGCATCCTCACGGTCGCCGTGACCGCGGGCTACATCAGCCCCGAGCCGCGCCGCGAGTTCTACGCGAAGATGGACGCCGCCAACGTGGACCTGAAGGGCTTCACGGACGAGTTCTACGTGAAGCTCACCGGCTCGAAGCTCGCTCCCGTGCTCGACACGCTCGTCTACCTGAAGCACCACACGGACGTCTGGTTCGAGATCACCACGCTCCTGATCCCAGGGAAGAACGACTCACCCGAAGAAGTCCGTGCGGAATGCCGCTGGATCATGGCGGAGCTGGGGCCCGATGTGCCGCTGCACTTCACTGCGTTCCATCCGGATTTCAAGATGACCGACCTGCCGCCCACGCCGGCGGCAACGCTTACGCGCGCGCGGAACATCGCGATCGAAGAAGGGCTGCGCTACGTGTATACGGGCAACGTCCACGATCGCGAGGGCGGGACGACCTTCTGCCCCTCGTGCCGCACCGCGTTGATCGAGCGCGATTGGCATCGCATCGATGCCTGCCGGCTGACGGCGGATGGGCGTTGTCCCGAGTGTGCGACGCAGATTCCCGGGCGATTCGTGGCGTTCGAAGCGGCGAGCCAATTCGGCCGGCGGCGCATTCCCGTTAGGCTTCGCGCCTAGCGGCCTACTTCTTCCAGTCGGGATGCGACTCGTGCAGCTCGCGATGCTGCTCGATGAGCACCTGGTAGAAGGAGAGGCGCTCGGCCTTGATCTCGCCGCGCGAGGCGGCCTCGATCACCTTGCAGCCGGGCTCGTTGCGATGCGCGCAGTCGTTGAACTTGCACGTGCCCAGGAAGGGGCGGAACTCGGGCATCGCCTCGCCGATCTGGTCCTCGGTGAGGTGGAAGAGACCGAACGACTGGAAACCCGGCGTGTCGATGATGACCGTGTCCTTGTCGAGCCGGTACATGCGCGAGAAGGTCGTGGTGTGCGCGCCGGTCTCGCGCGAGGCCGTGAGCTCGCCGACGCGCGCGACGTCGCTCAACACCAGCGCGTTCACCGTCTTGGATTTCCCCACGCCGCTCTGGCCCACGAGCAGCGTGAGCTGCCCCTCGAGGTGCGGCATCAGCGGCGCGATGTCCGACTTGGCCGACATCGATAGCACGAGGTAGCCGATCTTCTGGTAGAGCTTGAGCGAGGCGAGCGTCGCGGCGTGCTCGGGAAGGTCGCTCTTGTTGAGCGCGATCACCACCGGGATGCGCGCCGCCTCGCAGGCCACGAGGCTCAGGTTCAGGAACGCCTCGCTGAACACGGGCTTGGGCGCGACCAGGATCACCACCTGGTCGACGTTGGCGGCGAGCATCTTCTCCTTCCACTCGTCGGAGCGGAACAGGAGATTGCGGCGCGTGCCGACGCGGATGATCGAACCCTGCGCCGAGCCCGTGAGCTTCACCTCGACGAAGTCGCCGCACGCGGCGTCCTGCCGCTTGCCCTTGCGGGTGCACACGATCTGGCGGCGGTCGGCGAGCTCCACGAGGAATTCGCGGCCGAAGTCGGCGACCACGCGTCCCTCGACAACGACCTGCTGCTCGCGCTCGCGACGCGTCGTCATCGTGGGGTGGGAAGGTTCAGAGGTCGAACAGCGCGTCGAGCTTCGCAGCGCAGATGAAGTCGTTCTCGGAGAGGCCGTCGATCGCGTGCGTGACGTAGCTCACCTTGCACTGGTTGTAGCCCACCGCCATGTCGGGGTGGTGGTCTTCCCGGTGCGAGATCCACGCGGCGGCATTCACGAAGGCCATCGTCTCGTAGTAGTTCTTGAACGAGTAGGTCTTCGCGATCATCTTGCCGTCGAGCGCCCAGCCCTGCAGGCCCTTGAGCATCGGCCCGACCTGCTGCGGCGTGAGGGGCGCAACGCCGCCTTCGCACGGAACGCATTTCTTGCGGGCCAGCTCGTTCATGGATTCCTGAGGTGGGCGATGCGGATGGCCGCCGGGGGATGCGAATCATACACCAGCGAGTGCAGCGGATCGGGCGTGAGCGTGGCCGCGTTGTCGCGGTAGAGTTTGGTGAGCGCGGTGACCAGACCCGTGGCAGACGCGTGCTGCGCCGCATAGGCATCGGCTTCGAATTCCTGCTTGCGCGAGAGGACGGCGCCGATCGGCTGGAAAGGGAAGAGCAGGGCAGGCAGCACGAGCGCGAAGCCCGCGAGCGCCGCGCCGATATGAGCCGGATGGCCCAGGCCCAGCGCGTGCGCGAATCCCGGGGTGGCGAGCAACCAGCCCATGAACGCGAGCAGCACGAACGCGAGCGCGAATCGAACCAGGAGCATGCGCGGGATGTGGCCGCGCGCGAAGTGGCCGAGCTCGTGCGCGAGCACCGCCTCGATCTCCTCGGGTGTGAGGCGCTCGAGGAGCGTGTCGAAGAACACGATGCGCTTGGTGCGCCCCAGGCCCGTGAAGTACGCGTTCCCGTGGCTCGAGCGCTTCGAGCCATCCATCACGAACAGGCCATCGGCGCGGAAGCCGCAGCGGCCGAGCAGGGCCTCGATGCGCCGGCGCACTTCACCTTCCTCGAGCGGCGTGAACTTGTTGAAGAGCGGCGCGATCCAGCGCGGGTAGGCCGCGACCAGGAACCCGGTGAAGACGACCCACGCGATCCACGTGTAGAGCCACCACAGCGCGCCGGTCGTGCTCACGAACCAGAAGATGAGGAGCAGGAGTGGCGCGCCCAGGGCGACGGAGAGCACCGCGCCCTTGATGAGGTCGCCGAAGAACGTCGCCGGCGTCGTCTTGTTGAAGCCGTAGCGTTCCTCGATCACGAACGTGCGCCACAGGTCGAAGGGCAGGGCGTTGAGCGCCATCACGGCCATGAGCGCGAACGGCGTGACCAGCCCCCGGAGGGCGCCGTCGCCGAAGGCGCGCGCGGCCATGGAGTCGAGCGCGGCAAGACCGCCGCCCAGCGTGAGCAGGAGCACGAGCGCCCCGTCGAGCACGACCATCTCGATCAGCGCGAAGCGCAGCTTGGCGAGCGTGTAGTCCGCCGCCTTCCGGTGGGCTTCCGGCGAGATGATCGCCGCGAAGTCGGCCGGGACCTGGTCACGGTGGGCGGTGACGTGCCGCGCATGGCGCAGCGCGAGCCACGCCCGGGCGGCGAGGCCGGCAGCCAGGAAGGCGAGGAAGATGGTGGCGTAGGTGTTCATGTCGTTTGGCGAAGGCCGGGCGGCGTGACACAATCCGCTCCCGGTCGATTGCGCGAATTCTATGGCACAGGACAGCACCCCGCTCGTTTGGATAGACATGGAGATGTCGGGCCTCGTTCCCGACCGCGAGCGCGTGCTCGAGGTGGCGATGGTGGTCACCGACTCCCAATTGAACGTCCTGGCCGAGGCGCCGGTGCTGGTTATCCACCAGCCGGATGCCGTTCTTGCGGGCATGGACTCGTGGAATACCGCCACGCACACGCGTTCGGGCCTCGTCGACAAGGTAAAGTCCTCGACGTTGTCCGAGGCCGAGGCGGATGCGCAACTCGTTGCCTTCCTGAAGCCCCTCGTGGCCCAGGGTGTGGCGCCGCTTTGTGGCAACACCGTCCACCAGGACCGCCGCTTCATGGCGCTCTACCTGCCGTTGCTCGACGCGTACCTGCACTACCGCATCATCGACGTGTCCACGCTGAAGGAACTCGCCAAGCGCTGGCGTCCCGATGTCCTCGCGGGCGTGACCAAGCACGGCAAGCACGAAGCGCTCGCCGACGTGCACGAGTCGATCGACGAGCTGCGGCACTATCGCCAGCACTTCCTGAAAGCCGATCCACCCGCGGCATGAACGCCTTGCGCCTTGGCGCGGCCATCGTCGCGTTCGCGGTATCCGCGGCCAGTGCGCAGGGGCAGGACGAGCGTCCGGTGAATTTCGTCGAGATCACGCCGTCGCTCGCGACGTCGGGCCAGCCCACGGCGGCGATGCTCGAGAAACTCGGTGCGCAGGGCTACCAGGCCGTGATCTACCTCGCGCCGCCCACGGTGTCAGACGCGGTGAAGGACGAGCCGCTGATCCTCGGGAAGCAGGGAATCGTCTATCTCAACATTCCGGTGAAGTTCGGCGCGCCCCAGCCTTCCGACTTCGAGGCGTTCACCCAGGCGCTTTCGGCCTTCAAGGGCCGCAAGGTCCTGGTGCATTGCCAGGTCAACCTTCGCGCTTCGTCCTTCATGTTCCTGCATCGAGTGGTCACGCTGCGCGATTCGCCGGAAACCGCGTGGGAGAGCGTGCGACGCGTGTGGGAGCCCGAACCGGTCTGGCGCGCGTTCATCCTTGCGACGCTGAAGCGCCACAACATCGCCTTCGAACCGCTCTGACCAGCCGGCCAAAAAAAAGCGACGGCCGTTGCCGTCGCGGAAGGTCCACCAGAGGGGAAAGGAGCAAGCCTCTGACAGGGGGGTGGGAAACCCGAAGGTTAGGCCCCCGTGATTGCAGCGCCGTGGCGTTCGCGTGGCAGTTTCATGAATCCCGTGACCAGTCGCGCGCCCGTTCGACGGCGCGCTTCCATTCTGCGAGGCGCGTCGCCGCCGCATCGCGCGACAACGCCGGTTCGAATACGCGATCGCGTTCCCAGAGTGCGGCAATCTCCGCTTCATCGCGCCAGAAGCCGGTCGCGAGGCCCGCGAGGTAAGCCGCGCCCAGCGCCGTCGTCTCGGTGACCTTCGGCCGCACGACGGGCACGCCCAGCAGGTTCGCCTGCATTTGCATGAGCAGGTTGCTCGCGGTCGCGCCGCCGTCGACGCGAAGCTCGGTGAGATGGATCGCCGCATCCGCCGTCATGGCTTCGAGCAGTTCCGCGCTCTGGAAGGCGATCGCCTCGAGCGTGGCGCGCGCGAGGTGGGCGCGTGTGGCGCCGCGCGTGAGGCCGACGATGGCGCCGCGCGCACGCGGATCCCAGTAGGGCGCGCCGAGTCCCGCGAGCGCCGGCACGAAGAACACGCCTCCCGCATCGGGAACGCTGGCGGCGAGCGATTCGATCTCCGGCGCCGAGCTGATGATCCCGAGGCCGTCGCGCAACCATTGGATCGCCGCCCCCGCGATGAACACGCTGCCTTCGAGCGCGTACTGGGTCTTGTCCTGGCGCTTCCAGGCGACGGTCGTGAGCAGGCGATGCGACGAGCGCGCAGGACGTTCCCCGGTGTTCATGAGGAGGAAGCAGCCGGTGCCATAGGTGTTCTTGGCCATGCCCGGGCGGTGGCAGGCCTGGCCAAAGAGTGCGGCCTGCTGGTCGCCGGCGATGCCCGCGATCGCCATGCCGCGAGGCAGGCCCTCGCACTCCGTGGTAGCAACCACACCGCTCGAGGCGACGACCCGGGGCAGCAGCGCCCGCGGAATGTCCAGGATCGCGAGGAGCTCGTCGTCCCAATCGAGCGTGTGGATATTGAAGAGCAGTGTGCGCGAGGCATTGCTCACGTCCGTCACGTGTGCCGCGCCATTCGAAAGCTTCCAGGCGAGCCACGTATCGATCGTCCCGAAGGCGAGCTCGCCGCGCTCGGCCCGCGCCCTGGCGCCGGCGACGTTGTCGAGGATCCACGCAAGCTTGGTCCCGGAGAAGTAAGCGTCGAGCACCAGCCCAGTGCGTTCTGCGAAAAGGGCCTCGTGACCCGCCTGTCGGAGCGTGTCACAACGCGCCGCGGTTCGTCGGTCCTGCCACACGATCGCATGGGCGATGGGTGCTCCGGTCTTGCGATCCCAGACGACCGTGGTTTCTCGCTGGTTGGTAATTCCTACCGCGGCGACCTCGCCTGCGGACAGGCCTGCCTTCGCGAGCGCCTGGGCGGCCACGTCGCGTTGCGTGCGCCAGATTTCCCCGGCGTCATGCTCGACCCAACCGGGCTGTGGAAAGATCTGGCGGAATTCTTGCTGTGCCACTCCCAGGACGCGTCCGTCGCGCCCGAAGGCGATGGCGCGCGAGCTGGTGGTGCCCTGGTCGAGGGCGAGCACGGCCTTTGTGACGGGGGGCAAGATGTCTCCTGCGCTAAGCGTGACGATGCGGTAAGATTTTGCCGGAACAGCCAGGAATTACGAGGGCCCGTGGGACTCCTAGACGATCTCAAGAAGCAAGCCGACGCACTCAAGGCGCAGGATACAGACCGAACGGAAAGCCTCCGGGGCAACGCCGTGGCCGTCGATCATGCGCTGCGCCGGAATTTCATGTACCTGAACGACCTGGGTAAGCAGCTCAACGTCGTCTCGATGCCCAGCCCGTTCGTGTACAAGCTTCCGACGGTCGGGGATATCGGCGGGTTGATCGTGAAGGACTTCTTCTGCGATTTCCGCTCGAAGCACTTCATCGACAAGGACTACTACGGCGAGGTGCACGTCTCCTACCGCGCCTGGTCCGACAAGGTGCTCACGATCAAGAAGAACCCGGATGAGATGGAGAAGTTCCGGGACACGCTCTGGTCGTACAACATCGAGCACAAGAGCGAACAGTTCCGCAACGATCGCAAGGTCATCACGCACGAGATCTTCAAGGTGAACTGCGATTTCCGCGTGCAGGGCAAGCTCGAGGGCGACCACGAGACGGGCAAGATGAAGGTCGTCGCGAAGAACGTGGGCGTGCTCGAAGTCGATCTGTTCGCGCTGATGGCGCAGGAGTTCAACGAGCAGGCGGTCGAGGAGTTCGCGAAGTATTTCATCGGCCGGCCCAACACCTGGACCGACGTCGTGAAGAAGTCGCCGCTCAACGCACGCCAGCCCCCGCCGCCGCCGAAAGCCAAGACCATCCCGACGTACGTCGCACCGCCGCCCCAGCGCGCGCCCGCGCCGCCGCCGCCCGAGGAGAAGAAGGGCCTCTTCGGTTCGCTGAAGTCCCTCATCAAGAAGGACGACGACTGAGCCTCCGGCTCCTGGTCGCAACACGCAAGGGCCTGTTCGTCATCAAGGCTGACCGCGCTCGCAAGCGCTGGTCGATGGAGGGGCCCCACTTCCTCGGTGAGACCGTCAATCATGCGGTGATTGATCCGCGCGATCGGCGCACGGTCCTCGCCGCCGTTCGCGCCGGGCACCTCGGCCCCACCGTCATGCGCTCGACCGACCTGGGCAAGACGTGGAAGGAAGCCGCGAAACCGCCCGCGTTCCCGAAAGCTCCGGAAGGCGAGGCGGGCGAAAGCGTGCACCACGTCTTCTGGCTCACGCCGGGACATGCGCGCAACCCGGGACGCTGGTATGCCGGCACTTCGCCGCAAGCCCTCTTCCAATCGGACGACGCGGGCGTGACGTGGCAAGGCGTCGCGGGGTTCAACGAGCACCCGATGCGCGACAAGTGGATCAACAAGGGCGAGGAAGGCCCGCCCGATGGCGCGACCCTGCACTCGATCAACGTCGACCCATTCGACCCGCGCCACCTGGTGATCGGCATGTCGATGGGCGGCGTCTTCGAATCACGCGACGAGGGCAAGAGCTGGAAACCCCTCAACCGCGGCGTCGAGGCGAATTTCCTTCCCGATCCCGAGGCCGAATACGGCCACGATCCGCATTGCGTCAGGGTGAGCGCCGCCGCGCCGGGCGTGGTGTACCAGCAGAACCATTGCGGCATCTATCGCCTCGACCGCAAGGCCGATCGCTGGACACGCATCGGCGACAACATGCCCAAGGCGGTGGGCGACATCGGTTTCCCGATGGTGCTGCATCCGCGCGACCCGAACACGCTCTGGGTCTTTCCGATGGACGGTACGACCGTATGGCCGCGCGTGCCCATCGGCGGCAAGCCCGCGGCCTTCCGCTCGCGCGATGCCGGCAATTCGTGGAAGCGACTCGACCAGGGCCTGCCGAAGGGGCAGGGCTGGTTCACGGTGAAGCGCCAGTCGATGATGGCCGACGCGCTCGATCCGGTCGGCCTCTACTTCGGAACGACCGGCGGCGAAGTGTGGGCGAGCTTCGACGAGGGCGATAACTGGCATTGCGTGGTCCAGCACCTGCCCGAGATCTACGCCGTGGAGACCGCGCTCGTCGCATGAAGGTCGTGCTGCCCAGCCCGCTCGTGAGCTACACCGCGGGCCGGCGCGAGGTGCAGGCCGCCGGGGCGACCCTCGCTGAAGTCCTCGCCGACCTCGACCGGCAATTTCCCGGCATCCGCTTCCGGATGATCGACGAGCAGGATGCGATCCGGCAGCACATCCGCATCTTCGTGAACCGGGAGCCGGCGCCGGGCCTGGCCGCTGCGCTCGCGTCCACCGATGAGGTCCTGATCATCGCCGCGCTGTCCGGGGGCTGACTTCTTGTAACATTGGTTCCCATAACATTCCAAAACAGCCTCGAGGAGATCCCGATGTTCCGCAAATCCCTTTTTGCCGCCGTTGCCCTCGCGTTCGGGGTGACCGGTGCCCAGGCCCAGACTGAAATCCAGCTCTGGCACTCGATGACCGGCGCGCTCGGCGACAAAGTCAACGAGCTCGCGAACAAATTCAACGCGAGCCAGAAGGATTACAAGGTCGTCGCGGTCTACAAGGGTTCCTACCCCGAATCGATGACCGCCGCGATCGCCTCGTTCCGCGCCGGCAATGCGCCGCACATGCTCCAGGTCTTCGAAGTGGGCACCGCGACGATGATGGCCGCGAAGGGCGCGGTGGTTCCGGTCTACAAGCTGATGAAGGACGCCGACGAGCCCTTCAATCCCAAGGCGTACATGCCGGCGGTCGCGGGCTACTACACCGACTACAAGGGCCAGATGCTCTCGTTCCCGTTCAACAGCTCCACGCCCGTGTTCTACGTGAACAAGGACGCGTACAAGAAGGCGGGCCTCGATCCCAACAAGGCGCCCAAGACGTGGAAGGAATTCGCCGCCGTCTCCGAAAAGCTCAAGGCCTCGGGCCAGAGCTGCGTCTACACGACGGGCTGGCCGGCCTGGGTGCACGTCGAGAACTTCTCCGCCTGGCATAACCTGCCGATCGGCACGAAGGAAAACGGCATCGCGGGCATGGACACCGAGTTCAAGGTGAATTCCCCCGAGCACGTGAAGCACATCGAGATGCTCGCCGACTATTCGAAGAAGGGCTGGTTCACGTACTCGGGCCGCCGCAATGAAGCCGAGGCGCGCTTCTTCTCGGGCGAATGCGCGATGCTCACCTCGAGCTCCGGCGCGCAGGCGAACATCCGCCGCAACGCGAAGTTCGATTTCTCCGTGAACCTGCTGCCATACCACGACCACATCGTGGGCGCGCCGCAGAACTCGATCATCGGCGGCGCTTCGTTCTGGGTGATGGGCGGCAAGACCAACAACAGCTACAAGGGCGTGGCGAAGTTCATGGGCTTCCTGTCGGGAACGGAAATCCAGGCCGACTGGCACCAGTCCACGGGCTACGTGCCGATCACGCTCGCGGCCGCGGAAGCCACCAAGAAGGCCGGCTACTACGAGAAGAACCCGGGAACGGACATCGCCGTGCGCCAGCTCACCAACAAGCCGCCGACCGGGAACTCCAAGGGGCTGCGCTTCGGCAACTACGTGCAGGGCCGAGAGGTCATCGAGGAAGAGATCGAGGCCGTGCTCGGCGGCAAGAAGAGCGCCAAGCAGGCGATGGACGATGCCGTGCGTCGCGGCAACGACATCCTGAGGAAGTTCGAAGCCGCAAACAAAGGTTGATGTAGCAAGCAGGCAGCCCGGGCATGGAAAAGCGCGTCGTCTTCCGCTCGGGCTGGCTGCCGTACGTCCTGGTCGCGCCGCAGCTCGCGGTCACGATCATCTTCTTCTTCTGGCCGGCCGCGCAGGCGATCTACTACTCGTTCCTGCTGCAGGATGCCTTCGGCACCCAGACGCAATTCGTCTGGTTCCGCAATTTCATCGACCTCTGGAACGACACGAACTACCACGAGTCCTTCAAGGTGACGGCGGTGTTCAGCATCCTCGTCACCTTCATCGGCCTGTCGGTGGCGCTGCTCCTCGCGACGGCCGCGGACCGCGTGGTCCGCGGCGCGATGGTCTACAAGACGCTGCTCATCTGGCCGTACGCGGTCGCATCCGCGGTCGCCGGCGTGCTCTGGGCGTTCCTGTTCGCGCCGTCCGTGGGGATCGTCTCGTATCTCCTGCGCGGCATGGGCATCGACTTCAACTGGGTGCTGCGCGGCGACCAGGCGATGATCCTCGTGGTCATCGCCACCGTCTGGAAGCAGATCAGCTACAACTTCCTCTTCTTCCTCGCGGGGCTGCAGTCGATTCCGCGCTCGGTGATGGAAGCGGCGGCCATCGACGGCGCTTCGCCCACGCGTCGCTTCTGGAACATCGTCTTCCCGCTGCTTTCGCCCACGACGTTCTTCCTGCTCGTCGTGAACATCGTGCACGCGTTTTTCGATACGTTCGGCGTGATCGACGCGACCACGCAGGGCGGCCCGGCCGGTGCCACGCAGATCCTCGTCTACAAGGTCTACTACGACGGCGTGAAGGCCGCGGACCTCGGGGGCTCGTCGGCGCAATCGGTGATCCTCATGGTCATCGTCATCGCGCTCACGGTCGTGCAGTTCAAGTACATCGAACGCAAGGTGCAGTACTAGATGGTCGAGAACCGCCCCGTCCTCCGCGCGTTCCAGCACTTCGTGCTGATCGTGGGCGTGATCCTGGTCGCGTTCCCGCTCTATGTGACGTTCATCGCATCCACGCATTCGCTCGACAGCATCCTCTCGGTGCCGATGCCGCTCCTTCCGGGCGACCAGCTCTGGAACAACTACTCGCAGGTGCTCACCGCGGGCTCGACGCGAGGCGCGCAGGCGCCCGTCGGCCAGATGATGCTCAACAGCCTGGTGATGGCGGTGGGCATCGCGCTCGGGAAGATCGCGATCTCGCTCATCTCCGCCTTCGCGATCGTCTATTTCCGCTTCCCGTTCCGGAATTTCTTCTTCTGGATGATCTTCATCACGCTGATGCTGCCGGTGGAAGTGCGGATCATCCCGACGTTCAAGGTGGTCGCGGACCTGGGCATCCTCAACTCCTATCTGGGCCTCACGCTGCCGCTCATCGCCTCGGCGACGGCGACGTTCCTCTTCCGCCAGTTCTTCATGACGATTCCCGACGAGCTCGCGGAAGCCGCGCGCATCGACGGCGCGGGTCCGATGCGCTTCTTCTGGGACGTGGTGGTGCCGCTGTCGCGCACCAGCATGGCCGCGCTCTTCGTGATCCAGTTCATCTACGGCTGGAACCAATACCTCTGGCCGCTGCTCATCACCACCGACGAGAAGATGTACACGGTCGTGATCGGCATCAAGCGCATGATCGTGGGCGGCGACGCGCTCACCGAATGGAACCTCGTGATGGCCACTGCGATGCTGGCCCTCATCCCGCCCGCGCTGGTGGTGATTCTCATGCAGCGCTGGTTCGTGAAGGGCCTGGTCGAAACGGAGAAATAGGCAATGGCCGAAATCAGACTGAGCAGCGTCCGGAAGAGCTACACGAAGACCCTCCAGGTGATCCACGGCGTGGACGTGCAGATCGCCGACGGGGAATTCATCGTGATCGTCGGGCCCTCGGGCTGCGGCAAGTCCACGCTCCTTCGCATGATCGCCGGGCTCGAAACGATCACCGACGGCGAGATCGCCATTGCCGGCAGCCGCGTGAACGATGTCGAGCCCAAGGACCGCAACATCGCGATGGTGTTCCAGAACTACGCGCTCTATCCGCACATGAGCGTGTACGACAACATGGCCTATGGCCTTCGCATCCGCGGCCTGTCCAAGGCGGACATCGAGACGCGCGTGCAGCGCGCCGCGAAGATCCTCGAGCTCGGCTCGTTCCTGCAACGCAAGCCCCGCGAGCTCTCCGGCGGCCAGCGCCAGCGCGTGGCCATGGGGCGCGCCATCGTGCGTGAGCCGGCGGCGTTCCTCTTCGACGAGCCGCTCTCGAACCTCGATGCGAAATTGCGCGTGCAGATGCGCTTGGAGATCCAGAAGCTGCACCGCGAGCTCAAGACCACCAGCATTTTCGTGACGCACGACCAGGTGGAGGCGATGACGCTCGCCGACCGCATGATCGTGATGAACCTCGGCGTGGTGGAGCAGGTGGGCCGCCCGATCGAGGTCTACGACAAGCCCGCTTCCCTCTTCGTCGCCACGTTCATCGGCTCGCCGTCGATGAACCTGTTGCCCGGCAAGCGCGTGGGCGACGAGCTCGACATCGGCGGGGGCGTGCGCCTGCCCATTCCCGCGGATCAGCGCGCGAACGCCGGTGAGTTGGTGACGGCCGGCATCCGGCCCGAACACCTCGTTGCAGCCGGTCCGGGCCCGCAGTTCAAGCTCACCGTGGAAACGATCGAGGCGCTGGGTGCGGACTCGATGATCCACGGCCTCGTCGGCGATTCGGCGCTGGTGGCACGCGTCGACGGGCACGAGACGCCCGAACCCGGCGCGGCGCTCACCTTCTCGGTGATGCCCGGAAAGATCCACTTCTTCGACACCGCGTCGGGCAAGCGCCTCGCCGCATGACGTTGGACGCGTGGCGCCTGGAGGAGCTGAGCCTCAACTCCTCGGCGCCTCCCGGTCAGCTTCTCTACGACGGCTGGGTCCTGCGGCTGGCACCCGGCAAGGCGAAGCGCGCGCGGTCGATCAATCCCGTGTATCCCTCGGCCGTTCCGATCGCGGAGAAGATCGCCTATTGCGAGCAGTTGTACGCATCGGTCGGATTGCCGGCGATCTTTCGCATCACGCCCTTCACGCAACCGCCGGGTCTCGAAATGGAACTCGAGCAGCGCGGTTACGGGCGCTTCGACGTGACGGCGGTGGAAAGCGCGGCGCTGCAGCCCGAGCGCTTCGATGGCGCCACCGTCGAGTCGCTGCCTCTCGAGGAGTGGGTGGCGATCGTGGGCGCGCTGCGCCGCTCGTCGCGCGAGCAGTGCGCGGGCCATCTCTCGCGCCTGCAGGGGTGTCCGCTCGCGAAGCTGCCGGCCGTGTTGAAGGTCGAGGGCCGCGTGGTCGCCACCGGACTCACGATCATTGAAGGAGCCGCCGCGGGCATCTTCGACATCATCACCGACGAAACGCAGCGCCGCGCAGGGCATGCGCGCCGCCTCGTCGCGGGCCTGCTGGCGCACGCGTGGTCGCGGGGCGCTCGCGATGCGTACCTCCAGGTCGACCAGGCGAATACGCCGGCGCGCGACCTCTATCGCCAGTTCGGGTTCACGGAACGCTACCTCTACTGGTACCGAGGCCGCCCCGGCGAGCAGAACTAGAAAAGGGGACAGTCCCCTTTTTCTAGACCCACCGGCCGTGGAAGCACGAGGGCACCCAGTACGGGAGCCGCGCGATGGCGACCGGGCCTGCAGCGAGGTTGCCCGCTTCGAACACGTTCACGAGGCTCTGCTGGCGGCGGCTGTCGAAGCCCACGCCCACCAGCCACCCGTCGCCTTCCTTGCATGAACCCGGACGCGGCACGACGATGTGCTCCTCGAGGGAGACGCCCGCTTCGAATACGTAGCGATCCTCCTTGCCCGTCTCCGGATCCAGGCGCATCACGTAGTCGAAGCCCGAGTAGCCATCGTTGCGCACGGACCCGGGCATGAACAACTGGCGATGGCGGCGGCCGACGATCCGCGGATCCACGGCCGGGAACTCGCAGTTGCCCGTACGCATCTCCAGGCGCGCCTTGCCGGTCGAGGGATCGGCGGTGAGGAACGCCGCGTTCGTTGTCGGCGCGGGGATCGATTCGCCGGCCATCATCCGCGGCATCCAGTCGATCATGAGCGAGAGATTGTCGCTGCGCACGAAGTCCGCGCGGATCACGCCCTGCGCGTCCTCCCACGCGTTGCCGAAGTGGAAAAGGCTGAAAGCCTCGAGCTCGTACTCGCGGCGGCGCGAGAAGTCGGATTTGTCGATCGCGAGCACGCGCGTCGGGCGGTCCGGATGCCAGATGATCGATTCGGTGATGGCCTTGCCGGAGGAGAAGGCCTTGAAATCGAACTCCGCAGGCGGAAGGACGAAGACGATATGCCGCTCCGTGACCACGAAGTCGTGGACCATTCCCACTCCGCCCGACTCCACGACGCCAGAGCGCACGAGCGTGCCATCAGGCGCGAAGTGGTAGAGCACGAGGTTCTTGCCGAACGCGCCGAAATTCCACGTCGTGCCGTCGGGCTCGACCTTCGGATGCGCGGAGAACGGCAGCTTCGCAAGCTCGCGGCTGAATGCGACCGGCCCGATCGTCTCGAGCGTATTGGGGTCGAGCGCATACGCCGAGCCGCCTTCCCACAGCGCGAGCAGTTGCCCCTTCAGGAGCAGGACGCTCGTGTTCGCCGTGTTGAACGAGTCGGAGCTCGTGATCGGCATGCCGGCCTTGACCCGCGTGCCGAAGCCGTTGATCAGGAACTTTCCGGCCTGCGCTTCGGCCTTGAATTTCTCGGTGCGCACGAACCGCGCGCGGTGGGACACGCCCTTGTCCGTGAAGCGATACGCGTGCACGAGGCCGTCGCCATCGAAAGGGTGCAGGTAGCGCTCGCCGCCGCGCTCGAAGAGCCCGGGGCCGTTGCGAAAGAACGTGCCGCGAAGCTCGGGCGGAAGCTTGCCCTCGATCGCGAGCGAGTCGCAGGAAACATCCTGCCCGTCGAACCCGCGCATCGGCGTGTGCCGCGGATTGAAGGCGGGCGTGCCGGACTTCGCCATGCCCGTCGTGGGAAGGGCCGCGACCAAGCCAGTCGCCGCCACCGAGGAGAGAAACGCGCGTCGTTCCATGGTCAGCCCTTCAGGTTGATGACGATTCGCGTGCCGGAGGCCGGGACCTGGATGCGCGCGTCCTCGAACTTCGGCGGGCCGAATGAGCCGGTGGCGTCATTGCTGAAGCCGATCGGCTCGATCGGAATGCGCATCACGTTGGTGTCGAGCTTTCCGTTGCTGTCGATGTCCTGGTAGATCGAGACCGCGTACACCCCAGCCTCGAGTCCCTCGATCGACACGGTCACGCTCGGCATCGCGGCCGGAACGCGCGCGTACTTCAGCGGCTTGCCCAACCACTGGTCGGCCTTGTCGTAGACCGCGACCATGATGTTTCCCTTGGCCTCGGTGATCCCTTTGACTTCGATGGCGATGTCGGCGGCCGATGCGGCGGCGGACAAGGCGAGCGTGGAGCAGGCGAGTGCGGCTTGCAGGCGGTTCATGGTTTTCTCCCGGCGTTGACGATGGCCGGACGTTAGATGTCGCCCGCGGACGCCGTGGATCATTTGCGACGAACCGCCGCCCTCCGTCGCCAATCGACCGATGGGGGGTCGAACGGCTATCGTTACGGCGCCATGGAAGACGACCGCATCACCGCCCTCGCGCGCCAGCTCGGCGAAGCCTGTCATTTGCGCCGCCGGGTGCTGGCACTGGCCGAGTCCTGCACCGGCGGGGGTGCGTGCGAAGCGATCACTCGCATCCCGGGCAGCTCCGGCTGGCTCGACCGCGGGTTCGTGACGTACAGCAACGAAGCCAAGATGGAACAGCTCGGCGTGAAGGAAGACACGCTCCTCGACTACGGCGCGGTCTCAGAAGCGACCGCGCGCGAGATGGTCCTCGGGGCGCTTCGCTGGAGCCGGGCGGATACGGCGGCGGCGATCACCGGCATTGCCGGTCCGGACGGCGGCAGCCCGGGGAAACCGGTGGGTCTGGTGTGGTTCGGCTGGTGCGTCCGGGGTGGCGCAGCCCGCCTCGAGTCCCGCCAGTTCGCCGGGGACAGAACGGAAGTTCGCAGGCAAGCCATTGAATTTGTTCTGAAAGGCCTTATCCAGGCCCTGGAGAAGTCACCAGAGGCTTGACAACAGAACACTCGTTCTGTAGCTTGAACAGAACACTCGTTCTGTCAGCCCTTCCTCGCGAGGGGCGTTCAAGCAAATGAAGCCGCAGCTGGATCCCATCTACCTGGAGAAACTCCAGGACTACTACGCCGAGCACAAGGTGATTCCGTCGTATTCCGTGCTCGCGACGCTGTGGGGGATCTCGGCGAAGAGCTGGGTTTCGGAGTGCGTGAAGCGCTACGAAGAGGTAGGCATCCTCGGCTGGACGCCCGACAAGCAGCTCAAGCCCGGCGCGCGCTTCTTCGAGCGCCGCCTCACGGACCAGCCGGTCCAGGCGGGCCTGCCCAATCCCGCGATCTCCGATGGGTACGACCTCATCACCCTGGACGATTACCTCGTGAGACTGCCTTCCAAGACCTCGCTCGTGCGAGTGAAGGGCGAGTCGATGATCGATGCCGGCATCCACGACGGCGACCTGATCATCGTCGAGCAGCAACCCAATGCAAACATCGGCGAGATCGTCGTGGCGATCGTCGACAACGAATTCACCGTGAAGTACCTGGATCGGGAAAAGAATGGCCAGTTCGTCCTGAAGCCCGCGAACAAGGCCTTTCCGGTCATCCGCCCTCGAGGTGGCCTGGAGATTTTCGGTGTGATGGCAGGCCTGGCGCGTCGCACGCGCTAAGGCCTGGGCGGAACTCAATAAACGTCAACGTAAGGGATAATTCCAATGCTCAAAGTCATCTCCACTCCTCCGGCCACCGATTCCAAGATGGACGAAAACAAGTCGAAGGCGCTCTCCGCCGCGCTTTCGCAGATCGAGAAGCAGTTCGGCAAGGGCTCGATCATGAAGATGGGCGATCGCGATGTGTCGCGTGATATTCAAGCGGTCTCCACCGGCTCGCTGGGCCTGGACATGGCGCTCGGCATCGGCGGCCTGCCCCGCGGTCGCGTCTGCGAAATCTACGGTCCGGAATCCTCGGGCAAGACCACGCTCACGCTGCAGGTCATCGCCAACATCCAGAAGCTCGGCGGCACGGCGGCCTTCATCGATGCGGAACATGCGCTCGATCCGCAGTACGCGCAGCGCCTCGGTGTCGATATCTCGGAGCTCCTGCTTTCGCAGCCGGACAACGGCGAACAGGCCCTCGAGATCGCAGACATGCTCGTGCGCTCGGGCTCGGTCGATTGCGTCGTGGTCGATTCCGTCGCCGCGCTCACGCCCAAGGCCGAAATCGAAGGCGAGATGGGCGAGCCCCAGATGGGCCTGCAGGCGCGCCTCATGTCGCAGGCGCTGCGCAAGCTCACCGCCAACATCAAGCGCTCCAACACGCTGGTGATCTTCATCAACCAGATCCGCATGAAGATCGGCGTCATGTTCGGCAACCCGGAAACCACCACGGGCGGCAACGCGCTCAAGTTCTACGCCTCGGTGCGCCTCGACATCCGCCGCATCGGCTCGATCAAGAAGGGCGAAGAGGTCATCGGCAACGAGACGCGCGTGAAGGTCGTGAAGAACAAGGTCGCGCCCCCGTTCCGCGTCGCCGATTTCGACATCCTCTACAACGAGGGGATCTCCCGCGAAGGCGAGATCATCGAGATGGGCGTGATCCACCGCATCGTGGAAAAGTCCGGCGCCTGGTACGCCTACAACGGCGAGAAGATCGGCCAGGGCAAGGACAACGCGCGCGAGTTCCTGAAGGAAAACCCGGCCATCTCGCAGGAGATCGAGCGGAAGATCCGCGAGGCCATCGGCATCGTGGGCGGGTTGCCGCAAGTCGTTGACCCCGCTGAAGCCGAGTAGGTCGGGATCATTCCCATCCTGAACGATCGTGGCCTGGGCCTTCATGTCTTCCCGGACAGAACCGTCGCTCCGCGCAAGGGCCTTGCGGCTCCTTGCGCGGCGTGAGCACTCCCGCGAGGAGTTGCGCCGAAAGCTCGCGCGGGACGTGGAAGCGCAGGGCGAAGTCGAAGCTTTGTTGGACGACCTTAGCGCCCGCGGTTGGCTCTCAGATGTGCGATTCGCCGAGTTGACGGCGCGAGCCAAGGCTTCTCGCTTTGGCCCGCTGAAGCTCGCGCACTACCTGAAGAGCCGTGGCATCGCCGACGAAGCCATCGTCGCCGGCGTGCAGGCCGCGGGCGCCGATGGCCGGGCGCAGGTCGCCGTGGTCTGGCGCACGCGCTTCAAGGCCGCGCCGAATGACGAGCGGGAAAAACTGAAGCACGTGCGTTTTCTCCAGGGCCGGGGCTTTCCCCTCGACGAGATCTTCCGCTTCCTGAAGGAATTGGAGACATCAAATGAACCCGCGTAACCAGAACCTCATTTCGATCGGCGTCGTGCTCGTGGCGCTGGTCATCGGCAGCAGCAAGTGGCTGCCCATCGGCGGCACGCCCGAGAGGGAGCTGCAGCCCTCGGTCGAGGCTTGCTGCACCTCGGCACGAGCCGGCTAGGCCTCGATGAAGTCGGCCCTGGTCATCATCGACATGCAGCGCGCCCTTTGCGTGGGCGAGTGGGCCATGGCGGACGTCGATCGCGTGATCGAGAGGATCAACACGCTCAGCGCGAGAGCAAGGGCGGCGAGCATTCCTGTTTTCCTCGTGCAACACGAGGAAGGCGAGGGGCCGCTCCGGTTTGCGGCGGAGGGTTGGCAACTCGCCGATACGCTCGCGATTGCGCCCGGCGATCACCGCGTCCGCAAGACCACGCCCAATTCCTTCCACGACACCGATCTCCACGAGATGCTCCAGGAGCGCGGTGTCGAGCGCCTCGTGGTCTGCGGGCTGCAAAGCGATTTCTGCGTGGACACGACGGTCCGCCAGGCGCTCGCACTCGGCTACGAGGTCGCGTTGCCCTCCGATGCCCACGCCACGATGGATAACGGCGTGCTCAAGGCCGCGCAGATCGTGGCGCACCACAACGCAACGCTGGCGAACATGACGAGCTTCGGCCCGCGCGTGGCGGTCGTGCCCGCGACCGAAGTGAAAATGGAGGCCTCATGATTCTCGGACTGCGAACCGCGCTCTATCCGGCACCCGATCTCGCCCGCGCCAAGGCGTGGTACGAGAAGGTCCTCGAACGCAAACCGTATTTCGACGAACCGTTCTATGTGGGCTTCTCGGTGGGTGGCTTCGAGCTGGGCCTCGTGCCCGACGAAATCCCCGACATCGACGGAGCGCGCCCGCTGTGGGGCGTGGACAACGCGGAAGCCGCGTACGCGGAGCTGATCAAGCTTGGCGCTACGCCGCTCGAGCCCGTGAAGGATGTCGGCGACGGCATCAAGGTCGCCGCGGTGAGGGATCCCTTCGGCAACCGCTTCGGGATCATCGAGAACCCCCAGTTCAATCCCGAGGCCGTCCTGTGAAGCACGCGCGCACCATCGTGCTTCCGCTGGCACTCGCCGCGGCCATCACCCATTCGTACGCTCAAACGCCCATGACCCACCGCGCCACCGGTCCCTTCGAAGTGAAGATGACGCCGCAATCGTCCGACGACATTGGCGATGGCGCTCCTCTTGCTCGCATGTCGCTCGAAAAGAAATTCAGCGGCGACCTCGAAGCCAGCGGCAAGGGCGAGATGCTCACCGGCATGACGGCGACCAAGGGCTCCGCGGCGTACGTTGCGATCGAGCGCGTCACCGGCAAGCTCAAAGGCAGGAGCGGCACGTTCCTGTTGCAGCACCGCGGCACCATGACGCGCGGCGCGCCGGACCTCGCGGTCATCGTCGTGCCCGATTCGGGCACGGGCGAACTCACCGGCATCACGGGCAAGATGGGCGTGCGCATCGAAGCCGGCGGCAAGCACTTCTACGACTTCGACTACACGCTCCCCGATTCGCGCTGATGTCCTACTGAAGCTTCACGTAGGTCGCGCTCACGTATCGGTTGTTGCCGATGTTGTAGAAATTGTTGGTCACCGCGCCCGTGATCGTAACCACGGTCCCACGCTCCAGATTGCCGACGATGGCTGCCGACGAGGAAGGCCCCGAACGCACATTCGTCGTCGCCGTCAGGATCCCCGTCTTGGCGGCCGCGGCCGTGGTCGTGGCCTTCGGTTCCCACAAGTGGATCTGCTTGGCGAGCGCGAAGTACTCCTTCCCCGCCACCTTCTGGCCGTCCCAGAGGTCCATGTGGCCGGATGCATCGCTCCACCCGACGTCGTGGAACAAGATGATGCCGCGCCTGCCCTTGAGCGCCTGCGGTGCCGTGCCATAGGGACCCGACTTGAGGCTGAGGGTCGGTTGGCCGTACTTGGACGTGAGCCACGTTCGAAATTCGGCGGCGCTGTAGGCGTAGTTGAGCTTGTCCGCGCCCTTGAGCGTGCGCATCCCCGCGTTGGTGTTCGCCGCCGGGATCGGGGCGCCCGAAAGATTGAACGCGCGGGACAGTCGAACCGCGGAGGTATTGGTAATCCAGGGCTCGTCTACCTTTCCGCCGATGCGCTTCCTGACCTCTTCGTCGCTACCCGTGGGGAAGTTCTTCAGGAGTAGTTCGATGGGTGGAATGCCTGTGCCCGCCGGTGCCGGTGCGGCAACCTTGCCGGACGGGACCGGCTGCGCGACCGCAGCCAGTGCGACGAACAGGGCCAGCGCTCCGCCAACTCGTACGGCTTCCCCGGTGACTGCGATCAAGCGGTTCATGTGCGCTCCCTGCGTTGGTTGTTGTCGTTCTGGGTGGACCCAGCGAGACTAGTATCCGCCGAGTATGCCGCGACGGAAGGCGGCTAAAGTCTCGGTTGGTGCCCCCAAAGGTCCGTGGTGAAAACGATCCAGGTCAAGGTGAAGCCCAATGCACGAACCTCCGAGCTCACCGAGCAGCCCGACGGCACGTGGGTCGCCAGCGTGAAAGCCACACCCGTCGATGGCAAGGCCAACGCGGAGTTGATCGCCCTCGTCGCGAAGCGCTTCGGCACGACAAAAGCGGCAGTCTCGATCAAGACCGGCGCGTCGGGCCGGGTGAAGCGCATCCAGGTCGCGGAATAGGCGCATGTCGACCACCTTCGAGATCTTCGAGTATCCCGCGCCTCGCACCTATACCGAGTCGGAGCTCATCGTGGACTGGCTCCGGGACCACGGCCCATCGGGCAATCCGCGCTTCCACGAGCTCATCCGCCGCCTGACGGCAGTCCACCCGTGCATCACGACCATTCCCGAGGACGAGCAGGAAGAACGCGGCGTGTGGATCGACGGCCCGCTGGGAGGCGAATCGGACCGGGGCGTCTACGTCCTGGGCATCCAGACGCAGCGCCTCACCGACGTCTTTCCCTTCGTTTGCGACACCGCCAACGAGATCGGGCTCAACGTCCACAGCGATGGATTCGTCTATCGCGCCGACGGGATGGTGCTCGACATTCGCGACGACAACGGCCATGAGCGCGTGTCCTCGACCGGCATCGATCTCACGCGGCTCACGGACCAGCTCGCCGCGCAGTTCGAGCCGCTCGCTCGCCCGCACGGGTTTCGCAAGATCGGCTTCTACCTCGTCCGCGGCATCGAAGGCGGTTGGCAATGCTTCCTGCCGGTCGTGCACGAGCACAGCGACGGCCGGATCGTGGTGGACGTCAACATCCAGACGTATCGCTATGACGTGATGCGCCTCGTCCACAAACTCGACCCCGAGCGCCATTGCGGCAATGCGCACGGCAGGGCCTTCGCCCTTTCCGCCTACGAATTCCACAAGGCTCCGATCGTGATGAACGGGCCGGGCGACTTCCTCGGGGTGATTCGCACCCTGACGCCCTATGTCGTGAAGAACCTCCTCCCGGGCGCGGACGAATGCGCGACGATCGAGGGACTCGACAGCGTGATGAACACCGGCCGCACGATGTTCCGTCATTACCCGCTGAACCACCTCGTCGTCTCTCGCCTGGCCGACAGCCGCGCGTACGACACGCTCTATGACCTGCTGATCGAACAGGGGCATGTCCCGGACGAGATGATGGTGTTCTTCCAGGTCGCGCGACAGAGCCTTGCCCACCGGGTTTCCTCGAAACACGAGACGGTGGTCCACGTGAGCTTCGGCCCGGGTGGCGGCAAGAGCGGGGTCATCCACCCGGAGAAGTAGCAACCCTCTGTTATCATTGCAATTTCCCCGCGCGCGACCCCATCGCGCGTCGCAACGCACCCAACCGAATGAAAACCAAAGAAATTCGCCAGAAGTTCATCGACTACTTCGCGTCGAAGGGCCACCAGCCCCTCGCCTCCAGCCCGCTCGTTCCCGGCAACGATCCGACGCTGCTCTTCACCAACGCGGGCATGGTCCAGTTCAAGGAAGTGTTCCTCGGCACCGAGAAGCGCCCGTACCTGCGCGCCGTCACCTCGCAGCGCTGCGTGCGCGCGGGCGGCAAGCACAACGACCTGGAGAACGTGGGCTACACCGCGCGCCACCACACGTTCTTCGAGATGCTCGGCAACTTCAGCTTCGGCGATTACTTCAAGCGCGATGCGATCAAGTTCGCGTGGGAGCTGCTCACCGTCCACTACGGATTGCCCGCGGAGAAGCTCTGGACCACGGTCTACGCCACCGACGACGAGGCGTTCGACATCTGGACCAACGAGATCGGCGTTCCGAAGGATCGCTGCGTGCGCATTGGCGACAAGCCGGGCGGTCGCAAATACGAGAGCGACAACTTCTGGCAGATGGCCGACACCGGCCCGTGCGGCCCGTGCTCGGAAATTTTCTACGACCACGGCCCCGGCGTCGAAGGCGGGCCTCCGGGTTCTCCGGACGCGGAAGGCGATCGCTACATCGAGATCTGGAACCTGGTCTTCATGCAGTTCAACCGCGATGAAGCCGGCACGATGCACCCGCTGCCCAAGCCCTCGGTCGATACGGGCATGGGCCTCGAGCGCCTCACCGCGGTCCTGCAGCACGTCACGTCCAACTACGAGATCGATCTCTTCCAGTCGCTCGTGAAGGCGGCGGCGCGCGAGACGAACACGAAGGACCTCACGTCGGCGAGCCTGCGCGTGATCGCGGATCACATTCGCGCCTGCGCCTTCCTCGTGTGCGACGGCGTCATTCCCGGCAACGAAGGCCGCGGCTACGTGCTGCGCCGCATCGCGCGCCGCGCCATGCGCCACGGCTACAAGCTCGGCCAGAAGAAGCCCTTCTTCTACAAGATCGTCGCGGACCTCGTCGCCGAAATGGGCGAAGCGTTCCCGGAGTTGAAGCGTGAGCAGGCCCGCGTGACCGCCACGCTCGAGCAGGAAGAGAAGCGCTTCGGCGAGACGCTGGAAAACGGCATGGCGATGCTCGATACGGCGCTTGCCGGCAACGCGAAGCGCCTCGACGGCGAAACCGCGTTCAAGCTCTACGACACCTACGGCTTCCCCGTCGACCTCACTGCCGACATCGGCCGCGAACGCGGCTTCGACATCGACATGGAGGCGTTCGACAAGGCGATGAGCGCGCAGCAGGAGCGCTCCCGCGCGGCGAGCAAGTTCAAGGGCGGCACGCAGCTCGACTACAAGGGTGCCAAGACCGCGTTCAAGGGCTACGAGTCGCTGTCCGAGGAAGGCCGCGTGGTCGCGCTCTACAAGGAGGGCAGCGTCGTCGATCGCCTCGAGGCGGGCGACACCGGCATCGTCGTGCTCGACAAGACGCCTTTCTACGCGGAATCCGGCGGACAGGTCGGCGACCGTGGCGAGCTCAGCAAGGGCGGCACCTGCCTCACGCTCTTCGACGTGCAGGACACGCAGAAGATCCAGCCCGACGTCTTCGGCCATTACGGCACGGTGAAGACGGGCGAGCTCAAGGTCGGTGACGCGGTTGCCGCGCAGGTGGACATGGACAAGCGCTCGCGCACAGTGCGACATCACTCGGCGACCCACCTCATGCACAAGGCGCTGCGTGAAGTGCTCGGCACCCATGTGCAGCAGAAGGGTTCGCTCGTGGACGAAGACAAGACGCGCTTCGACTTCAGCCACAACGCCCCGATGACCGGCGAGCAGATCCGCCGCGTCGAGACGATCGTGAATTCGGAGATCCTCAAGAACGAATCGACCAACGCCCGCGTGATGCCCATCGATGACGCGCAGAAGCTCGGCGCGATGATGCTCTTCGGCGAGAAGTACGGCGACGAAGTGCGCGTGCTCGACATCGGCTCGTCGCGCGAACTTTGCGGCGGCACGCACGTGGCGCGCACCGGCGACATCGGTCCGTTCCGCATCGTGGCCGAAGGCGGTGTCGCGGCCGGCGTGCGGCGCGTGGAAGCGATCACGGGCACCGTGGCGCTCGCGTATGGGGCGCAGGAATCGCAGCGCCTCGCGCGCGTGGCCGATGCGCTCAAGGCCCAGCCCCAGGAAGTCGAGGCCAAGCTCGCGCAGGTGATGGAAACGGTGAAGGCGCTCGAGAAGGAAGTCGCGCGCCTCAAGGGCAAGATGGCCGCAAGCCAGGGCGACGACCTCGCCGGCAGCGCGATCGAGGTGAAGGGCGCGAAGATCCTTGCCGCGAAGCTCGAGGGCGCGGACGTGAAGACGCTGCGCGATACGCTCGACCAGCTGAAGAACAAGCTCGGCAGCAGCGCGATCGTGCTCGCCGCGGCCGATGGCGACAAGGTGAGCCTTATCGCCGGCGTCTCCGCGGACCTCACCGGCAAGGTGAAGGCGGGCGAGCTCGTGAACTTCGTCGCCACGCAGGTCGGCGGCAAGGGCGGCGGGCGCCCCGACATGGCGCAGGCCGGCGGCACCAATGCGGCGGGTCTTCCCGCAGCACTCGAATCGGTGAAGGGCTGGGTTGAGCAACGACTCTAGGAATTGTCATCCCGAGGTCCGCGTCTAACTGTCATCCTGAGGGCCGCAGCGCCCGAAGGACCTGCTTGAACAAAGTCCCATGACCCTCGAGCGTTTCAATTTCTGTCCCCGTTGTGCCAAGCCCCTGACTGACCGCGAGCTCGTGGCAGACGGCGTCACGAGCCTGCGCCGCGCTTGCGATGCAGCATGCGGCTATATCCAGTGGGGCAACCCCACGCCGGCCGTCGGTGCGTTGGTCGAGCACGACGGCGAGATCATCCTCGCGCGCGGGCAGGGCTGGCCGGATGGCTGGTTCGCGCTCGTCACGGGTTACCTCGAGCCGCTCGAGGATCCGAAGCTGGGCGTTGCGCGCGAAGTGAAGGAAGAGCTCGGCCTCGAGACGGTCGAGACGAACCTCATCGGCAACTACATCTTCGAGCGCAAGAACGAAGTGATGCTCTGCTATCACGTCGTCACGAGGGGTGAAGTGAAGCTCGGCGAGGAGCTCGCCGAGTACAAGCGCTATGCGCCGAAGGACCTGCGGCCCTGGCCGCGCGCTACCGGCTTCGCCGTCGCCGACTGGATGCGTTCACGCGGGCTCGAAGTGAAGTTCCTCGAGCGCCCGCCGCTCGACACCGTCATCAAGAAGTAGCTGCGGCTGAGGCTGCCGCGGCGCGCATGCGCCGCATGCCTAACCCCACGAGTCCACCCACAATCGCCCAGAAGAGCAGGGCGTTCTGCCGCGCCCAGAGGTCGTCGGTGAAATTGCGCACGAGGGTTCCCGCGACCACCGCGACCAGGGCCGCGCCGCTCAGGCGCGCGGTGACGTCCGTGCTGCGCGCGAGCGTGAGCCCCGCGAGCCCGATCGCCGCGAACAGCAGGCTGATCAGCACGACCCCGGGCACACCCAGCTGCACGCCGGCATCGAGGAAGATGTTGTGCCCATGCCAGATGAGGTTGTTGTCGAACTTCTTCTGCAGCTCTTTGCGCAGGATGCCGCGGCCATAACCGTGGCCCAGGATCGGCCGCGACTCGATGCGCTCGATGGCATCCGCCCAGAGTGCGGGGCGCGGATCGCCGCGCTGCGCGAGCGCCTTCGCCGCCGGCGAGCCTTCGGAAAAACGGACGGTGTGCGCGATGGTGACTTGCGCGATCGCGAACACGAGGGCGATGACGCCGAGGGCCGCGAGGCGGCGCGCGTCGGCCTTGATCGGGCGAACGAGCAGTGCCACGAGGATGATCTCGACCGCGAGCCCGGGCCAGACCGTGCGATTGAGCGTGGCGAGGGCGGCCACGAGCAACGCGAGCGCCATCGTGAATCCCAGGCGGCGCGCGGCGACACCCGCGCCCGGGACGAGGGCCGCGGCGCATGCCACGGGAAAGAGTGTCAGCACGACGCTCGAGAGATTGCCGGGTCCGCCGAAGGGAATGTCGGGAACCTCGACGGTGCCGAACGCAAGGAAGTAGCCGCCGGCGAGCAGGCCCAGCGCCACGCTGACGGTGGCGAGCACCGGCATCAGGATGCGCTCCGCACCCTCGCGCATCAGCGCGTACTGCGCGACCACGATCATGATCGCGCCGTAGAAGAACTCCGAGCGCAGCTCCGAGGCCGTGTAGTCGGGATCGATCGACCAGCCCATCGACAGCACCGACCACCCGAACCACGCGAGCCAGCAGGTCACGAACGGCGGGGCGAGATCCTTCCAGCGCGGACCGACGCGGTACGCGATCACGATCGTCGCGGCGAGCGCGATCGCGAGCAGGAGCCGGACGAGTGCGGCCGTGTGAGAAAATGGCAATGTCGCCATCAGCGCGGCGATCGCCACGACGAGTGCGCGATTCATTTCCGAGAGGGTTGCAAGCTGGAGCCAGAGAGTCGCCGATGAGCGAACCCACCGTCAAGCGCATCAGCGCCTACCTGCGCATGGCGGGGCTCGAGAGCCTCGTCGGGCGCGAGGCCGATATCGAGCTCGCGATCCATGATCTCGTCAGTGCGATGGCGGGCGCGGTCGAGGTCGAAGACCCCGCCGCCCTCTACGCGTATCCCGTGCCGATGCTGAGCGAGGACGGCTCGTGCTCGATCGTCGACCAGCTGGCACCGGTGCCCTACAACCTCATTGGCATCCTCGGCGGCCGCTCCGAGCAGACGACGCGGCGCCTTGCCATGCTTCGGCGGCTTGTCGCCCGTGCGCAGGAGACGACCGGCGCAGACTGGATCGGGATCTACCAGGCCCGCAAGAATTCCGCGGGCGTGCCGGTCCTCGTGAAGCTCGCTTACCTCGGTCGACCCAGCCGCGCCGAGTTTCCGCTCACGCACGAGTTCGCCGCATCGAGCACCAACAGCACGGTGGGACTGACCGGTCGCGCGACGGTGATCGAGGATGTGCGCCGGCATGTCGCCTCGGGGGGCAGCTTCTACGTGTGCGATGCGGACGTGCAATCGGAGGCGTGCGTTCCGATCCTCTCGGAGACGCACGAGGTCGCGGGCATCATCGACGCCGAATCGCGCGAAGGTGGCTTCTTCGGCGCCAAGCGCCTCACCGTGCTCGCTGCGCTGGCTCTCGTTGCGCCCGCGGTCCTTCCGTGAAGTAGAGGGGTCAGATCCCTTAACTTTCGAGCGAAAGTAAAGGGATCTGACCCCTCTACTTCACGAAGGCCTTCTTCCCGGAGCGCCAGCGGCGCTCGGCCACCGAGCCCTCGAGGGCTTCGAGCAACGCGAGGTTCATGTCCGCGCTCGTGTCGTCGAGGCCCGCGTCGCGGATGGCGTTGCGCGCCTGCGCGATGATCACCGAGGCGTTGTGCGAGATGGCACGGTGCTCCGGACTTTCGATCGAGTCGTCGGCCGGGTTCGCGTAGGAGGCCTTGCAGGTCTCGAGATTCATCGAGTTGAACTTGCGGCACTGCGCGGGCCGCGCCGCGTAGGCGGTGCAGGCGCCGTCGTTGCCCAGGAGCACGCAGGGAATGTTCGCCCGCTTGCGCGCTTCCAGCCCCATCTCGCGCGTGCGCCGCGCGTTCTCGCGAAGTTTCTCCAGCACGGCGGCAAGGCGATCGGGTGCGAACGTTCGCTTGAGCCATGCGGCGAGCGTGAAGGTCTCGGCCGGTTGCACCTCGACCTGGAGGCTGCAGCAGTAGTGGCAGCCGCGCGAGCAGGCGATCGGCACCGCGTGACCCTGGATCGTCGCGGTGATGACTTCGTCGAGCTGCTTGTGGAACGTGACGACCGCCGTCGAGAGCTTCTTCGGGTCGGCCGCACCCGCGAAGACGGCGCGGGATCGCGCGCCCCAGTCCGCCGCGTCGGCCATCAGCGCTTCGGGGGCATCAGGTCCGTGATCGTGCCTTCGACCATCTCGGCGTTGAAGTACACGGTCTCGGAGAGCGTCGGGTGCGCGTGGATCGTGAGGCCGATGTCCTCGGCGTCCGCGCCCATCTCGAGTGCCAGCACGGTCTCGGCGATGAGCTCGCCCGCGTTGATGCCCACGATCGCGGCCCCGAGGATGCGGCGGGTGCCCTTCTCGTAGAGGATCTTGGTCGCGCCTTCCTCGCGCGCCATGCCGATCGCGCGTCCGCTCGCGGCCCACGGGATCATCGCCTTCTCGTACTCGATGCCCTTCGCCTTGGCTTCCGGCTCCTGCAAACCCATCCAGGCCACTTCGGGATCCGTGTACGCAACGCTCGGGATCGTCCGGGCTTCCCACACGTGGTGGGTCATGCCCGCGATCACTTCGGCCGCGAGCTTGCCTTCGTGCGACGCCTTGTGCGCGAGCATCGGCTCGCCCACGATGTCGCCGATCGCGTAGATGTGCGGCACGTTGGTGCGCATCTGGTTGTCGACGGGAATCCAGCCGCGCTCGTCGACGTTCACACCGGCCTTGTCGGCGGCGATCGCCTTGCCATTCGGACGGCGGCCCACCGCGAGCAGCACGCGGTCGTAGATCTCCGGTGCGGGCGCGGCTTCGCCACCCTTCGCACTTTCGAACGTGGCACGCAGGCCGTTGGCCACGGCCTCGAGCTTCGCCACCTTCGTGTTGAGCAGGATTTTCTCGTAGCGTTTCTCGATGCGGCGCGCGAGCGGCTTCACGATGTCGGGATCGGCCGCGGGGATGAGGCGATCCATGAACTCGACCACCGTGACCTTCGAGCCCAGCGCGTCATAGACGGTCGCCATCTCGAGGCCGATGATGCCGCCGCCGATGATGAGCAGGCGCTTGGGAACGTCCTTCAGGTCGAGTGCGGTCGTGGAATCGAGCAGGCGCGGGTCGTCGTAGGGAAAGCCGGGAATGCGCGCCGACTGCGAGCCGGCCGCGATGATGCAGTTCTCGAACGAAACGACCTTCTTCCCTTCGGACGTTTCCACTTCGAGCGTGCGTGCACCGGTGAACTGCGCCTTGCCGGTGACGACGGTGACCTTGCGCGCCTTCGCGAGCGAGGCGAGGCCCTTGGTGAGCTTGCCCACCACGCCTTCCTTGAACTTGCGCACACCATCCAGGTCGATCTTCGCTTCGCCGAAGGTCACGCCATGGTGCGCGGCGTCCTCGGCGTCGGTGATGACCTTGGCGGTGTGCAGCAGCGCCTTCGACGGAATGCAGCCCACGTTGAGGCACACGCCGCCCAGCGTTGAGTAGCGCTCGACCAGCACGACCTTCTTGCCGAGGTCGGCGGAACGGAAGGCGGCGGTGTATCCGCCGGGACCGGAGCCCAGCACGAGCACTTCCGCGTGGTAATCCGCTTCGAGGCTCGCGAGCGTGGAGGCGAGTACCTCGCGCACCTCCGCGGCCTTCGAAGGCGAGGACGCGAGGACTGCGGCGAGTTCAGCGCCGGAAACATTGATGTCGCTTGCCGAGGTGGCCGGTGCGGGTGCCGCAGCAGGTGCGGGTGCCGTTGCGGCGGGTGCGGAGGCGGCAGCGCTTGCGGCCGTTTCGAGCATGACGATCGTCACGCCCATCGTCACCTTGTCGCCGACCTTCACCTTCACTTCCTTCACCGTGCCCGCGTGCGTCGACGGCACTTCCATCGTCGCCTTGTCCGATTCGAGCACGACGAGGGATTGCTCCTTCTCGACCGTGTCGCCCGGCTTCACGAGGACTTCGATGACGGGGACGTCCTGGAAGTCCCCGATGTCGGGGACCTTGACCTCTAGGAGTGCCATGGACGTTCCCTCAGAGCACGACGCGGCGCATGTCGGCGAGTACCTGGCCGAGATATGCCGTGAAGCGGGCAGCCGACGCGCCGTCGATGACGCGGTGGTCGTACGAGAGCGAGAGCGGGAGCATGAGGCGCGGCGCGAAAGCCTTGCCGTCCCACACGGGCTTCATCGCGGACTTCGACACGCCGAGGATCGCGACTTCGGGCGCGTTGATGATCGGCGTGAACATCGTTCCGCCGATGCCGCCGAGCGAGGAGATCGAGAACGTGCCGCCCTGCATGTCGGCCGGGCCCAGCTTTCCGTCGCGAGCCTTCGCCGCGAGCTCCGACGTTTCGCGCGCGATGTCGTTCACGCCCTTCTGGTCCGCGTTCTTGATCACGGGAACCACGAGGCCGTTGGGCGTATCGGCCGCGAAGCCGACGTTCCAGTAGTTCTTGAACACCAGGTTGTCGCCGTCGAGCGAGCTGTTGAACGCCGGGAATTTCTTGAGGGCCGCCACACTGGCCTTGATGAGGAACGCGAGCATCGTGATCTTCTGGCCCGACTTCGCATTCTCCTCGTTCACGCGAACGCGGAATGCCTCGAGCTCGGTGATGTCGGCTTCGTCGAATTGCGTGACGTGCGGGATCATCACCCAGTTGCGGGCGAGCGCGGGTCCGGAGATTTTCTGGATGCGCGAAAGGGGCTTCGCTTCGATCGGGCCGAACTTCGCGTAGTCCACCTTCGGCCATGCGGGCAGGCCGAGGTCGGAAAGACCGCCGCCTTTCGCAGCCGCGGGCGCGGGTGTCGCGAGTCCGCCGGCAAGCGCCGTCTTCACGTACGACTGGATGTCTTCCTTGAGGATGCGCGCCTTCGGGCCGGAGCCCTTTACGCGGCCGACATCCACACCGAGCTCGCGCGCGAAGCGGCGAACGCCAGGGCTTGCGTGCGCAGGCACGGCGCCTTCACGCGCGGGCAGGGGCGCTTGCTGCACGGGCGCGGTGGCCGGTGCGGGCGCGGGAGCTGGAGTGGGCGACGGCGCAGCAGGTGCCGCGGCCTTCGCTGCAGGTGCCGGTGCCGGCGCAGCCGCGGGCGGCGTTGCGGGCTTGGGCACTTCCGCGAGTTTAGGCGCGGGCATCGGGGCGGCCTTCGCAGCCGGCGCGGGTGCCGGTGCTGGTGCGGGCTTCGCGGCCGCGGCGACACCGTCGATCGTGAGGATGAGCGTGCCTTCGCTCACCGAATCGCCGACCTTCACCTTCCATTCGCGCACGACACCGGCGATCGGAGAGGGCACTTCCATCGTGGCCTTGTCGGATTCGAGGACGACGAGCGAATCGTCCTTCTTCACCGCATCGCCGGGCTTCACCAGCAGCTCGATCACCGGGACGTCCTTGAAGTCGCCGATGTCGGGCACCTTGATCTCGATCGCGGACAACGCGTTCTCCTCGTTTTCTTTTGTTGTCGTCACTACGTGCTGCGCGTTACACCGTCCAGGGCGCGGGCTTGTCGATGTCGATGCCGTATTGGCGGATCGCCTCGGCGACCTTCGCCGCGGGAACTTCGCCATCCTCGGCGAGCGCCTTCAGCGTGGCCACCACGACGTAGAAGCGATTCACCTCGAAGAAGCGCCGCAGGTTCTCGCGCGAATCGCTGCGTCCGAAGCCGTCGGTGCCGAGCACCTTGTAGCGGCGCGGCACGAACTCGCGGATCTGGTCGGCGAAGACGCGCATGTAGTCGGTCGAGGCAATCACCGGCCCCTTCGCGACACCCAGGCAGCGCTCGACGTACGACTCGCGGGCCTTCTCGGTCGGATGCATCATGTTCCAGCGCGCGGTGGCGATGCCGTCGCGGCGCAGCTCGTTGAAGCTCGGGCAGCTCCACACGTCGGCGGTGACGTCCCAGTCCTTCTTGAGCAGTTCCGCCGCGGCCATCACTTCGCGCAGGATCGTTCCGCTACCGAGCAATTGCGCGCGCGGACCTTTCGTCTCGCCGCCGTCCGTGAGCTTGTACATGCCCTTGAGGATGCCCTCGCGCGCGCCTTCGGGCAGCGCGGGGTGCGGGTAGTTCTCGTTCATCACGGTGAGGTAGTAGAAGACGTCTTCCTGCTCTTCGACCATGCGGCGCAGGCCGTCCTGCACGATCACCGCGACTTCGTAGGCGAACGTGGGGTCGTACGAGCGGCAGTTCGGGATCGTCGACGAGAGCACGTGGCTGTGGCCGTCCTCGTGCTGCAGGCCTTCGCCGTTCAACGTCGTGCGCCCGGCCGTACCGCCGACGAGGAAGCCGCGCGCGCGCATGTCGCCGGAAGCCCACGCGAGGTCGCCGATGCGCTGCATGCCGAACATCGAGTAGAAGATGTAGAACGGGATCATCGGCACGTTGTTGTTGGAGTACGACGTCGCCGCCGCCATCCACGAGCACATCGCGCCCGCCTCGTTGATGCCTTCCTGCAGGATCTGCCCGCTCTTGTCTTCCTTGTAGAACATGAGCTGGTCGGAATCCTCCGGCTCGTAGAGCTGGCCGAGCGAGGAGTAGATGCCGAGCTGCCGGAACAGGCCCTCCATGCCGAACGTGCGCGATTCATCCGGCACGATCGGTACGACGTTCTTGCCGAGCGCCTTGTCCTTGACGAGCGCGGTGAGCATCCGCACGAACGCCATCGTCGTGGAGATCTCGCGTCCCGCGGCGGTCGCTTCGAGCAGCGCCTTGAACGATTCGAGCTTCGGCGCTTCGAGCTTCGTGGTCTTCGAGCGGCGCTGCGGCAGCGATCCGCCGCGCTGGCCGCGCAGCTCCTTCAGGTATTTCATCTCCGGCGCATCGGCGGCCGGCTTGTAATACGGCAGGTCGGCGATCTTGTCGTCGGCGATCGGGATGTTGAAGCGGTCGCGGAACTGCTTGAGCGCTTCGACGGGCATCTTCTTCTGCTGGTGCGCGATGTTCTTGCCTTCGCCCACCGCACCCATGCCGTAGCCCTTCACGGTCTTCGCGAGGATCACCGTCGGCTGGCCCTTGTGGCGCATCGCCGCGGCATAGGCCGCGTAGACCTTGTTCGGATCATGGCCGCCGCGGTTCAGGCGCCACACGTCCTCGTCGGACATGTTCGCCACGCGCGCCTTGAGCTCCGGGTACTTGCCGAAGAAGTGCTCGCGCACGTACGCGCCGTCGCGGCTCTTGAACTTCTGGTATTCGCCGTCGACCGCTTCTTCCATCCGGCGCAGGAGCAGGCCGTCGTTGTCGCGGGCGATGAGCGGATCCCAGTAGCCGCCCCAGATCACCTTGATCACGTTCCAGCCGGCGCCCCGGAACTCGGCCTCGAGCTCCTGGATGATCTTGCCGTTGCCTCGCACCGGGCCGTCGAGTCGCTGCAGGTTGCAGTTCACGACGAAGATGAGGTTGTCGAGGCTCTCGCGCGATGCGAGGCCGATGGCGCCGAGCGACTCGGGCTCGTCCATCTCGCCGTCGCCCATGAACGCCCAGACCTTCCGGTTCTCGGTCTTCGCCATGCCGCGATGCTCGAGGTAGCGGAGAAACCGCGCCTGGTAGATCGCCTGGATCGGGCCGAGGCCCATCGATACCGTGGGGAACTGCCAGAAATCGGGCATGAGCCACGGGTGCGGATAGCTCGCGATGCCCTGGCCGTCGACTTCCTGCCGGAACATGTCGAGCTGCGCTTCGGTGAGGCGTCCTTCGAGGAACGCGCGCGCATAGACACCGGGCGAGGAGTGACCCTGGATGTAGAGGAGGTCGCCGCCGTGGGTTTCGGTAGGCGCGTTCCAGAAATGGTTGAAGCCGACGTCATAGAGCGTGGCCGCGGACGAGAAGCTCGCGATATGGCCGCCGAGATCGAGGTCCTTCTTGCCGCCGCGCAGCACCATCGCCACCGCGTTCCAGCGCACGATCGAGCGCAGCCGCGCTTCCATCTCGCTGTCGCCGGGCATCCGCTCCTCGAGGTGGGGCGGGATGGTGTTGATGTACGCGGTGTTCGCGCTGTAGGGCAGGTAGGCGCCCGAGCGGCGCGCCTTGTCGACGAGTTGCTCGAGCAGGAAGTGGGCGCGTTGCGGCCCTTCGATCTCGAGAACGGCGTCGAGCGAATCGACCCATTCGCGGGTTTCCAGCGGGTCGACGTCTTGCAAGCGGTCCATGATTTGGCCTCGCGAAAGGGGATTCCGGGGAAGTCTGTTCGATGAACATCCGGGGCTGCGAAGATGCCCCGCAGATCGAATCGTATAATGCCAGCGGCATGGCCGGAAGGCCACGATTTCCGGCCGCTTGGGCCCGAAAGTCTCGTGCAAAATCAGGGACATCGGGGCGGAACCGGGATTCTTTCTCAATAATACTTTTTAAGTTATTATAAAAGCGAGTTTTTGCGCGTTTCGCTGAGGGGTGCGGGTCGGCCGTAGGAACGCAAACAAGACAGAACCGACAAGAGACCGGAACGGCGATGGAAAAGTGGGCGCACTGCAAAGGGGATTCGAGCACGCACGTGGTCGCGCGCGCGCGCGTCCCGGCGCCTCGGAGGTGCGCATGACCCTTTCCACGGCGCTGCATCAGGCGAGCCAGACGGATCCGGGTCGCGTACGCGACCACAACGAAGATTGCATCGAAGCACGTCCGGAGATCGGCCTGTACGTGCTGGCCGATGGAATGGGGGGATACAACGCCGGCGAAGTCGCCAGCGGCATGGCTACCTCGCTCATCTCCGATGGATTGCAGGAAACGTGGCGGCCGAGGGATGTCGACCGGCTGGGCCGCGAGGAAGCGAAGGCGCTGTCCGAGAAGCTGATCGTGGAGCAGGTGGCGCGCGCGAACAGCGCGATCTTCACGACCTCGCAGAACAACCCGGAATGCGCGGGGATGGGCACCACGCTGGTGGTGTGCCTGTTCTACGACAACTTCCTCACGGTCGCGCACATCGGCGACTCGCGGCTCTACCGGCTGCGCGGGGAAGTGATGGAGCAGGTGACCCGCGACCACTCGCTGCTGCAGGAGCAACTCGATTCGGGCCTCATCACGGCGGAAGAGGCCAAGCTTTCGCAGAACAAGAATCTGGTGACGCGCGCCCTGGGCATCGACCCGACGGTCGAGACCGAGGTGCACGTGTACGAGACGCAGCCCGAAGATACGTACGTGCTGTGTTCGGACGGGTTGAGCGACATGGTCGAGGACGAGGAGATCCGGTTGACGCTGATCACGCTGAAAACCAATCCCACGCTGACGGTTCAGCAGCTCGTCCAGGCCGCGAACGACAACGGGGGCCGGGACAACATCTCGGCCATGCTGATCCGGGTCGCGGAGCCTTTCGGCGTCGCGCGCGGCTGGCTCGCCCGCCTCAAGTCAATTTTCAGGTAACGCACACAATAAGCACCACGCAAGGACAACGACCATGGCCAAGCTGATCCTGAGTGTCGACGGGCAAGTGCTCAAGGAGCACACGCTCTCCAAGGAGCGAACCCTCATCGGCAGGAAGCCGCATAACGACATCCAGATCGACAACCTCGCGGTCAGTGGCGAGCACGCGGCGATCATCACGATCCTCAATGACTCGTTCATCGAGGACCTGGGCTCGACCAACGGCACCATGGTCAACGGGAAGCCGGTCAAGAAACACTTCCTCCAGAACAACGACGTCATCGAGATCGGCAAGCACAAGCTCAAGTACTTCAACGACGCGCCCACCGCGACGAGCGCGGCGGACTTCGAGAAGACCATGATCATCCGCAGCCCGAAGGCTGCGCCGCCACCCGCTGCCGCCGCGCCGGCCGCGCCCAACCTCGGCGATACGCAAACCGGGATGAAGGCGTTCGTGCCCGAGCCCAAGGCGGCCGCCACGGTTCCGCCGGCGCCGTCCCCGGTCGCTCCTCCGGCTCCGCCGCCCCCGCCGCCTGCCGCGGCCGCCCCGGCTGCCGCCGGCGGTGGTGCTGCCGGTGGCGCCAGCTCGCTGCGCGAAGCGGCCATCCAGGTGCTTTCGGGCGCCGCGGCCGGCCGTACCCTCGACCTCACCAAGAACCTGACCACGATCGGCAAGCCCGGCTTGCAGGTGGCGGTGATCACGAAGCGCCCGAACGGCTACTTCGTCACCCACGTGGAAGGGGCTACCTACCCGACGCTCAATGGCGCGTCGCTGGGGGCGCAGGCTCACATGCTCAACGACCACGACCTCATCGAGATCGCGGGCGTGAAGATGGAGTTCTTCTACAAGCCTTGAGCCGGATGCCGCGCGGTGCACGAAAATTCTGTGCGCTGGTGCACAATCGGGCCCCAAGCTTGCGCCCATAATTAGGGCGAGGGCCGCGGCGCCCGAGGACTGGAGATGCGGATCAGGGTACTGGGCTGCAGCGGCGGCATCGGCGGAAGCCTGCGCACGACCGCGCTGCTGGTCGACGACGATGTGTTGATCGACGCCGGGACCGGCGTCGGCGACCTGCCGCTCGAAGGTCTGGCGAAGATCGACCACATCTTCGTGAGTCACTCGCACCTCGACCACGTGACGAGCATCCCGTTCCTGGTGGATACGGTGTGCTGGATGCGGCGCACGCCGATCGTGGTCTACGCCATCGCCGAAACGCTCGACATCCTGAGGTCGCACCTCTTCAACTGGAAGCTATGGCCCGATTTCACCCAGATTCCGGATGCCGAGAAGCCCTTCATGATCTATCGCGAGATCAAGGTGGGTGAGACCGTCGAGATCGACGGCCGGCGAATCACCGCGATTCCGGCTAACCACACCGTACCCGCCGTCGGCTACATGCTCGACTCGGGCAAGGCCTCCCTCGTGTACAGCGGCGACACCACGGTGAACGATGGCCTGTGGAAAGCCGTGAACGAGGCGAAGAACCTCAAGTACCTCGTGATCGAGACGGCCTTCTCCAACAAGGAGCAGGACGTCGCCACCGCATCGAAGCACCTGTGCCCGATGACGCTCGCCTCGGAACTGGCCAAGATGCATGGCCATCCCGAGGTGTTCATCACGCACTTGAAGCCCGGAGAGGGCGCGCTCACCATGAGGGAAATCGGCGTGGCCGCAGGACGCTGGCGGCCGCGGATGCTCGAGACGGGCCAGGAATTTTCGCTCTAACCCCCGTGAATTTGACGGACTAAAGATCGGCAGGTGTGACCATGAGCGCAGTATTGGAACCACGGACCACGGGATCGGCGAACGTCGCCGACATGAGCGCGAAGCTCGCGTTCTCGAAGAAGATCCAGGTCGTCACGAACCGGATCCACTCGACCGCGAACGTCGACGAAATCATCCTCGATGTCTCCCGCGACATCTGCCAGCTGTTCGAGGCGGATCGCATGACGGTCTACATCACCAGCGAGGACGGCGGGTCGATCGTCTCGAAGGTGAAGACGGGCCTCAATTCGTTCAAGGACATCAAGCTGCCGATTTCCGAATCGTCGCTTGCGGGCTTCGCGGCGCTCAACAAGCGCCACATGAACATCAAGGACGTCTACGACGACGCCGAGCTCAAGACGTACTCGCCCAACCTCGCGTTCCTGAAGGCCGTCGACCAGCGCACGGGGTATCGCTCCAAGCAGATGCTGATCGCGCCCATCCTGGGTGGCGAGACCGGCACGGACCTCATGGGGGTCGTGCAGCTCATCAACAACCTCTCGGGCCAGCCGTTCTCCGCGCTGCACGACGAAGGCGTGGTGGAGCTCTCGAAGACGCTCGCGATCGCCTTCCGCGTGCGCCAGTCGATGCCCGGGTCGATCCAGTCGAAGTTCGAGTACCTGGTGATCGACAACGTGATCGCGGCCGGCGAGCTCGAGCTCGCCACGCGCACCGCGCGGCGCAAGAACAAGAACGTCGAGGACATCCTCGTCGAGGAGTTCCAGGTGAAGCCGCAGGCGATCGGCGCGGCGCTCGCGAAGTTCTTCGGCGTCGACTACGAGCCGTTCAAGGCCGACCGCATCAAGTCGATGGACCTGCTCAAGAACATCAAGCGCGACTACGCCGAGAGCAACCACTGGGTTCCGCTCGAGGACAGCAAGGCGGGCATCGTCATCATGTCCACCGATCCGGAGCGCGTGAAGAGCTCGCGCATGGTGGAGAACGTCTTCCCGCGCGCGAAGTTCGTCTACAAGGTCACGTCCGAGAAGGACTTCAAGCTCACGCTCGACCAGTACTTCGGGGCCGAAGGCGCGGGTGGGGGCAGCAACGAATCCATCGGCGACCTGCTCTCGAGCCTGGACGACGAGGAGGATGCCATCGCGAGCGGGGGCGTCGATGAAGTCTCGGCGGCCGCGGACAACGAGCTCGTGAAGCTCGTGAACAAGATCATCGTGGACGCGTACAACCAGGGCGCCTCCGATATCCACATCGAACCGCTGCCTGGCAAGGGCAAGGTGGGCATCCGCTTCCGCAAGGACGGTTCACTCGCGAATTACATCGAAGTGCCGGCCTCCTACCGCCAGGCGCTCGTCACGCGCCTGAAGATCATGTGCGACCTGGACATCTCGGAGAAGAGAAAGCCCCAGGACGGCAAGATCAAGTTCAAGAAATACGGACCGCTCGACATCGAGCTGCGGGTCGCGACCATTCCGACCGCGGGTGGCGTCGAGGACGTCGTGATGCGGATCCTGGCCGCGGGCGAGCCGATCCCGCTCGACAAGCTGGGCGTGCTGCCGGCCAACATGGAGCGGCTGAAGGCCTGCGTGTCCAAGCCCTATGGCCTGTTCTTCGTCTGCGGACCGACGGGTTCGGGCAAGACGACCACGCTGCACTCGGTGCTGGGCTTCCTCAACACCGTCGACACAAAAATCTGGACCGCGGAAGACCCGGTCGAAATCACGCAGAAGGGACTGCGCCAGTGCCAGGTGAACCCGAAGGCGGGGTTCACGTTCGCCACGGCGATGAAATCGTTCCTCCGCGCGGACCCGGACATCATCATGGTCGGTGAAATGCGCGACAAGGACACGACGTCCATCGGCATCGAGGCGTCGCTCACGGGCCACTTGGTGTTCGCCACGCTGCACACGAACTCCGCGCCCGAATCGATCATCCGCCTGCTCGACATGGGCATGGACCCCTTCAACTTCGCCGACGCGCTGCTCGGGATCCTCGCGCAGCGTCTCGCCAAGCGCCTGTGCAAGTGCAAGGAGGCGTACACGCCGACCCAGGAGGAAGTGAAGCACTTCATCGCCGAGTACTGCGAGGAGCTCAAGAACACCGACGAGTTCAAGAAGGACCTGAACGCCGGCTACAAGCGGGTGTTCGAGCGCTTCCAGAAGGACTACGGCTTCGGCAAGAGCGACTACGTGATGTACAAGGCGAAGGGCTGCGACATCTGCGGCGGCTCGGGCTACAAGGGTCGCTGCGGCCTGCACGAGTTGATGGTGGGCACGGACGCCGCGAAGAAGCTCATCGTGGAGCATGCTCGCGTCGCGCAGCTGTTCACCCAGGCGCTCGCCGACGGGATGCTGACCCTCAAGATGGACGGCATGGAAAAGGTGCTTCAGGGCGTGACCGACATGCCCTGTGTCCGGGCGGTCTGCATCAAGTAATGGCCACGCGGCGCGACGAGTTGCGCGCAGTTCCGATCGCCGCCCGCGGCGGCACCTCGGAGCTCGCGCACTCGCTCGAGACGCACTTCCTCTCCAAGCTCGAGTACCTCAACGCGATCGGCATCGCGCTCTCGCAGGAGCGCGACATCAACACGCTGCTCGAGACGATCCTCATCGCCGCGAAGAACCTCACGCGCGCCGATGCCGGGACGCTCTACCGCCTCGTGGGCGACAAGCTGCAGTTCGAGATCGTGCGCACCGACAGCCTGTCGATCGCGATGGGCGGCACCTCCGGCAATCCCGTTCCGTTCTACCCGATCCCGCTGCACGACAAGGACGGCAAGCCCAACAACACGATGATCGCGGCCTACGCCGCGCTCAACAACAAGACGGTCAACGTCGCCGACGCGTACACCGAGGAGGGCTTCGACTTCTCGGGCACGCGCAACTTCGACAAGCGCACGGGTTACCGCTCGACGTCCTTCCTCACGGTTCCGATGAAGAACCATGAGGGCGACATCATCGGCGTGCTGCAGCTGCTGAACGCGACGGACCCGGCCACCCGCCGGGTCACGAGCTTCGGCGAGGAAGACCAGCGCCTGGCCGAATCGCTCGCCTCGCAGGCGGCGATCGCGCTCACCAATCGCCTGCTCATCCAGCAGCTCGAGGTGCTCTTCGAATCCCTGATCGAGCTGATCAACACCGCGATCGACGACAAGAGCCCGTACACCGGCGGCCACTGCAAGCGCGTGCCCACGCTCACGATGATGCTCGCGGAAGCGGCGCATGCCGCGGCGGACGGTCCGCTCAAGGATTTCCGCATGACGGAGAAGGACCGCTACGAGCTGAAGATCGCGGGCCTGCTCCACGACTGCGGAAAGATCACGACACCCGTGCACGTCGTCGACAAGGCGACCAAGCTGCAGACGATCTTCGACCGCATCGAGCTCGTCGCCACGCGCTTCGAGGTCCTCAAGCGCGAAGCCGAGGTCGAGATGATGCGCGGCAAGCTCGCGGCGCGCGAGGCGCACGACGAAGCGAGCGAGCGCCGCGCCGAGGAAGCCTTCGCGGCGAAGATCCGGCAGTACGACGACGATCGCGAATTCCTGCGCCGAACGAACATCGGCGGCGAACGCATGCGCGCCGAGGACCAGGCGCGCGTCTCCCAGATCGCGAAATACCAGTTGCGCAACGAGAAGGGCGAGCTCGAGCGCTTCCTTTCGAAGGACGAGGAATCCAACCTCAACATCGCCGCGGGCACGCTGAACCCGGGCGAGCGCGAGATCATCAATCACCACATCGTCGCCACGATCAAGATGCTCGAGGCCCTGCCGTGGCCGCGCCACCTGGTGAACGTGCCCGAGTACGCCGGCGGCCACCACGAGCGCATGGACGGCAAGGGCTACCCCAAGGGGCTCACGCGCGAGCAGATGAGCGTCCAGGCCCGGGTCATGGGGATCGCCGACATTTTCGAGGCACTAACTGCCAAGGATCGTCCATACAAGCCGGGCAAGACCCTGTCGGAATCCCTGGGCATTCTCGGACGCTTCAAGGAGAACGGCCATATCGACCCGGACCTCTTCGACATTTTCGTTCGCGAGAAGGTGTATCTCGGCTATGCGCGGGAATTCCTCGACCCCGAGCAGATCGACGAAGTGAACGAGTCCCAGATCCCGGGCTACAGGCCCTGAGGCACGCTTCCTGCTAGCAAGCGCAGGCTTTCCCTTAACGAACCCGAACTGCTCCCCATGACGACACGAATCCCCGTGGGCGTTTTCTTCGCCCTGTTCACCATTTCCGGATTCGCCGGACTCATCTACGAGTCCATCTGGAGCCACTACCTCAAGCTCTTCCTGGGCCACGCGGCCTACGCGCAGACGCTCGTGCTCGCGATCTTCATGGGCGGCATGGCGATCGGCTCGTGGCTCGTGAGCCGTTTCACGCACCGGATCCCGAACCTGCTGATGGGGTATGCGATCGCCGAGCTTGGCATCGGCGTGCTCGCGATCACCTTCCATGGAATGTTCGTCGGCGTGATCGACTGGGCATTCGTCTCGGTGATCCCGGCGCTTGGTTCCCCCGGTGCGGTTGATCTATTCAAGTGGGCACTGGCCTCGGCGCTGATCCTTCCGGCGTCGATGCTGCTGGGTTCGACATTCCCGTTGATGAGCGCGGGGATCATGCGGCTCTATCCCACCGACAGCACGCGAACGCTTTCGTGGCTGTACTTCACTAACGGCTTCGGCGCGTCCATCGGCGTGCTCGCGAGCGGGTTCTACCTGATCGAACGCCTCGGCCTCCCGGGAACGATCCTGACCGCGGGCATCATGAACGTGGGCCTCGCGCTCCTCGTATGGGCCCTGTCGAAAGCCCTTACCGCCCGCGCGCCCGAGCGCACGGTGGCGGCCGACGCGACCAAGCGGCTCACGCTGGCCATCGCAGGCATCGCATTCGTCACGGGCGCCGCGTCGTTCATGTACGAGATCGCGTGGATCCGCATGCTTACGATGGGCCTGGGTGCCTCGACGCATGCGTTCGAGCTGATGCTCTCGGCCTTCATCCTGGGCATGGCGATCGGCGGGTTGGTGCTCGCCCTTCGGGCGCCGCGGCAGGAGCGCCAGGGTGTGTGGCTCGCCGGCATCCTGTTCGCCAAGGGATTCCTCGCGGTGCTCGCGATCGCCTCCTATGCGCAGGTGCTCGAGTTCATCGGCTGGATGATGACGGCGCTCAATCGCACCGAGAGCGGCTACGTGCTGCTCAACGTCGCCGGTCACTGGTCGTCGATGGCGGTGATGTTCCCCGCGGCGATGTGCGCGGGCATGACCTTGCCGCTGGCCACGGCGTTCCTGCTCTCGCGCGGCGGCGGCGAAGCCTCGATCGGCCGCGTCTACGCGGCCAACACGGCCGGTTGCATCGTCGGCGCGGCATTCTCCACGCACGTCGGCATGGAATTGCTCGGCGTGAAGGGGCTCACGGGTTTCGGCGCGGCCTGCGACATCGCCATGGGTGCCGCCGTGGCACTCCTCGTGACCAAGAGCATCCGCACAGCGTGGCGTCCCGCCGTTGCGATTGCGATCGTGGCGGTGGCGACGTTCTCCGCCCTCGACCTCAACAAGCTGAAGATGGCGTCGGGCGTGTTTCGCAGCGGCGAGTTCCTCGATCCCGCGATCTGGAACATCGAGTACTACAAGGATGGCAAGACCGCGACGATCTCAGTGACCGGCGACGGCAAGCTTCGCGCGATCCGCACCAACGGCAAGCCCGATGCGGGCCTCATGTTCAGTCCGGCCAATCCGCCCACGTGGGACGAATCCACGATGGTGCTGATCGCCGGCCTCGCGCTCGCGCACAAGCCCGACGCCAAGACCATCGCCAACATCGGCTTCGGGTCGGGCCTCACGACCGTCGCGCTGCTGGGGTCGGACAAGGTGCAGGTGGTCGACACGATCGAGATCGAGCCGGCGATGGTCGAAGGCGCGCGCCTGTTCGAGAAATTCAATGCCGCGGCCTATTCCGATCCGCGCAGCCACATCCGCATCGAGGATGCGAAGACGTTCTTCGCGGCGAACCGCTCCAAGTACGACGTGATCGTCTCCGAGCCGTCCAACCCGTGGGTGAGCGGCGTGGCGACGCTCTTCTCCGACGAGTTCTACGCGCGCATGCGCAACCACATCAACGAGGGCGGCTTCCTCATGCAGTGGATGCACGTCTACGAGATCGATTTCGACCTCGTGTCGTCCGTCCTGAAGGCGCTCGGCCGCAATTTCTCCGACTACCGCATCTACACCACGCAGCCGGGCGACATCTTCATCGTCGCCGCGCGCGACGGCAAGGTGCCAGAGTTGAGCGACGACCTGTTCCAGCAGCCCAAGGTGCGCGAGAGGCTCAACCGCGTGGGCTACCACTCCCTCGCGGAAATGCGCCTCGACCTGGTGGCCACGCGGCGCGTGATCGAGCCGCTCGTGAACCAGGGGCGCTATCCGATGAACTCGGATTACTTCCCGGTCATCGACCAGCACGCCGCGAAGGCGCGCTTCACGAAGGCCAACGCGCTCGAGTTCAACAACATTCCCAAGACGTTCATCCCCTTCGGCGCGCTCTTCGGCCAGGATTCGCGCATCCAGATCGAGGAACTGAGCAAGCCGAGCAGCGTCGCCTCCAAGCGCGTCGGCGAGGCCCACGTCGCGGTCGAGATGGCCAACGTGTTCCTGACCAACGCTCCGCCGGGCAAGCGCCTCGCGCCCTCGGGACGCATCCAGGCTTCGCTCGCGCGCGAAGGCCTGACGAACTGCTCGCTCGACGGCACGTTCTGGGTGGATGCCCTCGAGGACATGCTGCGATCGGTGACGCCGGTGCTGCGTGGATCCGTCAACGACCGCATCTTCTCCAATGTTCGCGGTTCGGCCTGCTTCAAGAACCTGGCGGCGCCGGAAAAGGACCGCGTCGCGCTCTACGAGGCGTTCGCGAAGCTCGATGCGCCGGCGATGAAGGACCTCAGCGATCGCCTGCTGGCGGCGCGCAGCTGGAACGCGAGCGACCGGACGACGTTCGTCCTCGCGGGTACCAGCGCGCGCATCGCGATGGGTGACCTCAAGGGGGGACGCCAATTCTGGGAGCAACATCGCGACCGCATCCTCGTGCGGATCTCGACCCAGATTCCCGTGCGCGCGATGCTCGCCCACCTCTATCCGACCGCACCCGATGGAACGAAGGTGCCGGAGGAGGATGTCGAGAAGGCCGGCGACCGACCGGCCGGACGTTGACCGGCGCGAGGCGGCGATCATGACGACACGAATTCCGGTCGGCATCTTCTTCGCGCTGTTCACCATTTCAGGCTTCGCCGGCCTGATCTACGAGTCGATCTGGAGCCACTACCTCAAGCTCTTCCTGGGGCATGCGGCCTACGCGCAGACGCTCGTGCTCGCGATCTTCATGGGCGGCATGGCGCTCGGCTCGTGGCTCGTGAGCCGCTTCACGCATCGCATCCCGAACCTGCTGATGGGTTACGCGATCGCCGAGCTCGGCATCGGCGTGCTTGCGATCACCTTCCACGGAATGTTCGTCGGCGTGATCGACTGGGCGTTCGTGTCCGTGATCCCGGCGCTCGGTTCACCCGGCGCGGTCGATCTCTTCAAGTGGGCACTGGCCTCGGCGCTGATTCTTCCCGCGTCGCTCCTGCTCGGCTCGACATTCCCGCTGATGAGCGCGGGGATCATGCGGCTCTATCCCACCGACAGCACGCGAACGCTGTCGTGGCTGTATTTCACCAACAGCTTCGGCGCGTCGATCGGCGTGCTCGCGAGCGGCTTCTACCTGATCGAACGCCTCGGCCTTCCCGGAACGATCCTCACCGCCGGGATCATGAACGTCCTGCTGGCCCTGGTGGTGTGGGGTTTGTCGAAGGCGCTATCCGCGCGCGCACCCGAACGGGCTCCGACCGCCGACACGACCCGGCGGCTCACGCTCGCGATCGCGGGCATCGCGTTCGTCACGGGCGCCGCGTCGTTCATGTACGAGATCGCCTGGATCCGCATGCTCACGATGGGCCTGGGCGCCTCGACGCACGCATTCGAGGTGATGCTCTCGGCGTTCATCCTGGGCATGGCTGTCGGTGGACTCGTGCTGGCACTCAGGGCGCCGCGGCCGGAGCGCCAGGGCGCGTGGCTTGCCGGCATCCTGCTTGCCAAGGGATTCCTCGCCGTCCTCGCCATCGCGGCCTACGGAGGCGTGCTCGAGCTCATCAGCTGGATGATGTTCGCGCTGCAGCGCTCGCCCGAGGGCTACACGCTGCTCAACATCATGGGCCACTGGTCGTCGATGGCGGTGATGTTCCCCGCGGCGATGTGCGCGGGCATGACCTTGCCGCTGGCGACTGCGCTGCTTCTTTCCCGCGGCGGTGGCGAAGCCTCGATTGGCCGCGTCTATGCCGCCAACACGGCCGGTTGCATCGTCGGTGCCGCGTTCTCCACGCACGTCGGCATGGAGTTGCTCGGCGTGAAGGGGCTCACGGGCCTGGGTGCGGCGTTCGACATTGCCGCCGGCTCCGCGGTCGCGCTGCTCGCGATGGATCGCACGCGCAATGCGTGGCGCCCCGCGGTGGCCGTGGCGATCGTGGCGGTGGCGACCTTCACCGCGCTCGACCTCGACAAGCTGAAGATGTCGTCCGGAATCTTCCGCTACAACCACTTCCTCTCGCCGGCCGATTGGCATCTCGAGTACTACAAGGACGGCAAGACCGCGACGATCTCGGTGACCACGAACGGCAAGGAGCGCGGAATCCGCACGAACGGCAAGCCCGATGCGGCGCTCCAGTTCAACCCGAACGAGAAGCCCACGCAGGACGAGTCGACGATGGTGCTGATCGCGGCCCTCGCGCACGCGCACAAGCCGGGCGCGAAGTCGATCGCCAACATCGGATTCGGTTCCGGCCTGACGACGCACGCGCTGCTCGGTGCGGACACGCTGCAACGGGTCGACACCATCGAGATCGAACCGGCGATGGTGGAGGGCGCGAAGCTCTTCGGGCAATTCAACACGCTCGCCTACACCGATCCGCGCAGCCACATCCACATCGAGGACGCGAAGACCTTCTTCGCGGCGAACCGCTCCAAGTACGACGTGATCGTCTCCGAACCGTCGAATCCGTGGGTGAGCGGGGTGGCCACGCTCTTCTCCGACGAGTTCTACGCGCGCGTTCGCGACCACGTCGCCGAAGGCGGCTACCTCATGCAGTGGCTGCAGATCTACGAGATCGACTTCGACCTCCTCGCCTCGATGCTCAAGGCGCTGGGCCGCAACTTCCCCGACTACCGCATCTACACGATGCAGCCCGGCGACGTCCTCGTGGTGGCCGCGCGCGACGGCAAGGTTCCCGCGTCGCTCGACGACATCTTCCGCCACAAGGGGCTGAGCAAGACGCTCGACCGCATCGGCTACCGCTCGATCGCGGAGCTCCGCCTCGACCAGATCGCCACGCGCCGCGTGATCGAGCCCCTCGTCAACAAGTCGCGCTATCCGACCAATTCGGATTACTTCCCGATCGTCGACCAGCACGCGGCCAAGGCGCGGTACACGCGCGAGAACTCGCTCGAGTTCGCCCACGTTCCGAAGACCTTCGTTCCGTTCAGCGCGCTGCTCGATGGCGACAGCCGCATCGCCCTCGAGGAGCTGGCCCCGCCGCGCGAGATCGCGTCGAGGAGGCTCGGGGAGGCCTATCTCGCCGCGGAGGTCGTCGGCCTGTTCTTCGGCCGCACGACGACCGTGAGCCGCATTCCCGCAAACGATCTCGTCACGCTTTCCTTCGCGCGCGAAGGGCTCACCAACTGCGCGGCCAATCGCGGGCTCTGGGTGGACGCGGTCGAGAGCATGTTGCGCAAGGTCACGCCCGTGCTGCGCGGGCAGGTCATCGACCAGATCTTCTCGACCCTGCGCGCCTCGCCTTGCTATCGATCCCTCGGTGAAGCCGAAAGGGATCGACTGACGCTCTACGAAGCGTTTGCCCGGCACGACGCGCGCACCATGCGCGAGGCGAGCGACCGCCTGCTGGCCGCCCGCCAGTGGCCGGCCGGCGACCGCGTCACCTTCGTCCTCGCGGGCACCGCGGCGCGCATCGCCGAGGGCCGGCTGGCCGAAGGCCGGCAGTTCTGGGACCGCCACCAGAAGGATCTCCCGCCCGGCGCGGCCGATCCGTTGCCGATCCGCGTGATGCTCGCGCACATCTATCCCCAGGCTTCCACGGCCGCCCCGGCCCGCCGCCCCCCCGCCGAAGAGGCCCCCGGCCGGTGACGGGACGCGGCAGTAGATGCCCATGAAATGACCTGGGCTCTCTCCGAGCTTGTGACGGGTAGGCAGCCCCTCTTCCGATCCCGCCGCGCCAGCCCGATAATTTTTATTTATGTCGCTGTATTCATTGATATAAATATTCAATGAAGATTGCAGATGTCATCTGCGCCGACCGCGCGGAAGTGGCACGGCGGTTGCACCTAGTGGGTACCCGTAGCAGGTTGTTGAGCTGTGGGACGCATCCCCCGACTCACAACCCATCTAGGAGTTTTCATGAAGAAGCAATCCGGTTTCACGCTGATCGAACTGATGATCGTTGTTGCGATCATCGGCATCCTGGCTGCTGTCGCCATCCCGGCGTACCAGGACTACCTGAAGCGCTCGAAGATCACGGAAGTGGCTGCCGCCGCTGCCGCTTGCAAGACGTCCCTGTCCGAGTACATGGCGTCGAAGAACGCGTTCCCGAAGGATGCCAACGAAGCTGGTTGCTCGTCGGTCATGACCACGTACGTCGAGAAGCTCACGGTGACTGCCGGCCAGATCAAGGTCGACATCCAGGCCGTTGACGCCGTTGTCGATGCGAACGCCCTGTACCTCACGGCGATGAAGGATACGGCCGGCACGGTTGCTGGTGGCGCCGACTCCGTCGCTGCATGGTGGTGCGGTACGGATGCCGCCTCGACCGAGTACAAGTTCTTCCCGGCCAACTGCCGTCAGGCCCAGAAGTAATCGTCTCGTCTCAAGGCTGCAAGGAAAGGGCGGGGATTCTTCCCCGCCCTTTTTCTTTGGTGACAGGACGCGGCAGTTCCGGCCACAAAGTGGCATTGGCCTGCCGGCGCGCGGGAGGACGTCGGAGACCGCCAGCGGGAGGGTCTGTTGTCGGCCCGGGAAATATAGATTAAAGCATTGAAATTATTGAAGTTATTGGATTCCAGAATGTGCGATTTCGCACACTGCTTTTTCCCCCTGAAGTGGCACGGCAGTTGCATTTAAGCCGGTGCCCGTAGCGGGTTCTTAAGAATCAAGGGATGCATCCCCAAACCTAACAAAGGAGTTTTCATGAAGAAGCAATCCGGCTTTACGCTGATCGAACTGATGATCGTTGTTGCGATCATCGGCATTCTGGCCGCCGTCGCTATCCCGGCGTACCAGGACTACCTGAAGCGTTCGAAGATCACGGAAGTGGCCGCTGCCGCTGCCGCTTGCAAGACGTCGCTGTCGGAGTACATGGCGTCGAAGAACGCGTTCCCGAAGGACGCCAACGAAGCTGGTTGCTCGTCGGCCGTGACCACGTACGTCGAGAAGCTGACGGTGACTGGCGGCCAGATCAAGGTCGACATCCAGGCCGTTGACGCCGTTGTCGATGCGAACGCCCTGTACCTCACGGCGATGAAGGATACGGCCGGCACGGTTGCTGGTGGCGCCGACTCCGTCGCTGCATGGTGGTGCGGTACGGATGCCGCCTCGACCGAATACAAGTTCTTCCCGGCCAACTGCCGTCAGGCCCAGAAGTAACCGATTCGTCTCTAGGCTGCAAGGAAAGGGCGGGGATTCTTCCCCGCCCTTTTTCTTTTGGGCTACGCTTCGCGCCATGAATCGCTGGAAGGCCTCCGGAATCCACCTGTCCATCAGCGCGCTGATCGCGCTGGTCGTCGTCACGTCGATGCTGGCACTCTGGTACCCCAGGCCGTTCTTCACGGCGATGGGCGGCAACGAGCTGGTGATGATCATGGTGGCCGTGGACGTGATCCTCGGGCCGTTCATCACGCTGATCGTCTTCACCAAGGGCAAGCGCCTCGACCTCATTCGTTTCGACCTGACCGTGATCGGCATCGTGCAGCTCGCCGCACTGGTCTATGGCATCAGCGTCGTCGCGGCGGCGCGCCCGCTTTACCTGGTCTACACGATCGACCGCTTCGACATCGTCGCCGCCTCGATCATCCCTGACGAGGATCGCGACAAGGCTCCTCTCGCATTGCGCTCCGTGCCCTGGGCCCGGCCGCCACTCGTGGCCGCGAAGACGCCCAAGGATCCCGACGAGCAATTCAGGATCATCCAGTCGGCATTGAAGGGCCGCGACCTGCAGGCCTTTCCGCAGTACTACGTGCCGTATGCGGAGATGGCGAAGGACGCGCTATCGAAGGCCCGGAAGGTGGAAGACCTGCGTGCCTCGGGCGATCGCGCGGAAATCGTCGACAAGGCGTTGAAGTCGATCGGCAAGACCGCGGCCGAGACGCGCTTCCTGCCGCTCAAGGGCCGCAACAAGGACTACAGCGTGCTTCTCGACGCGACGACCGGCGAGGTGCTGGGATACGCGGAGGTGAACCCGTGGATCGAAGTCCCGAGCAGCAGCCCTACTCGTAGCGCAAAGCCTCCACGGGCCTGAGGCTCGCCGCGCGACGCGCGGGCCAGAACCCGAAGAAGATTCCCGTCGCCGCGGAAACGGCGAACGCCACCAGCGCCACCGTGGCCGAGAGCTCGATCTCGAGCTTCATCGCCTGTGCGACACCGATCGCGCCACCCACGCCGATCGCGATGCCCACGAGGCCCCCCACGATGCAGATCATCAACGCCTCGAGCAGGAACTGCACAAGCACGTCGCGACGGCGCGCGCCGATCGCCATGCGCACGCCGATCTCGCGCGTGCGCTCGGTGACCGACACCAGCATGATGTTCATGATCCCGATGCCGCCGACGATCAGCGAGATCGAGCCGATGGCGCCGAGCATCAGCGAGAGCACGCGCGCCGTACCCGCCGCCGTCTCCGCGACCTGCGTGAGGTTGCGCACCGTGAAGTCGTCTTCGGCGTCGGGCTGCAAGCGGTGACGCTGCCGCAGGAGCGCGGTGGTGTCCTGCTCGACGATGCGCGTGGCTTCCGCGCTGGTCGCCTGCACGAACATGAAGCGAACCGTGCCGGGAAAGCGATTGCCGAAGAGCTTGCTCTGCGCGGTGGTGATGGGCACGAGCACCGAATCGTCCTGGTCGCGGCCGTCGAGGCTCTGGCCCTTCTTGCGCAGCACGCCGATCACGGTGAAGGGCTGGTTGCGGATGCGCATCGTCTTTCCGATCGGATCCTCGTCGAGGAAGATCTTCTCGGCGACCGTCGAGCCGATGAGCGCGACGCGCGTGGCACTGCGCACGTCGGTGTCCGTGATGGGGTCGCCGGTTTCCACCGGCCAGTCGCGCACGCTCGTGTATTCGGGTGTGACGCCCAGCACCTGGGTGCCCCAGTTGTTGATCCCGTAGGCGATCTGCGCGCCGCCCGGGAAGGTGGGCGCTACGGCGACGACCCCCGGCAACTTGGCGATGGCTTCGGCGTCGGAGGCGGTGAGGGTCGGCGCATTGCCCGAGCCCACGCGCAAGCCGCCCGTCGAGGTGCTGCCCGAGAGGATCACGAGCAGGTTGGAGCCCATCGAGGCCACGGCGCGATTGACCGAGTTCTGGGCGCCGCGGCCCACCGCGAGCATCAACACCACTGCCGCCACGCCGATGATCATGCCCAGCATCGTGAGCCCGGTGCGCAGCTTGTTCGCGCCGAGAGAACGCCAGGCTTCGGCCATGATCGCGAAGAGATTCATTCGGCCGCGTCCTCGCGGATCACCGCGCCGTCGTGCACGACGTGGCCGTCCTTGAAGCGGATGAGGCGCTGCGCGAACTGCGCGATGTCGTTCTCGTGCGTGACGAGCACGATCGTGACCCCGGTGTCCTGGTTGAGCTTCACGAGGAGGGTCATGATCTCCTCGCTCGTCTTCGTGTCGAGGTTGCCGGTGGGCTCGTCGGCGAGGATCAGCTGCGGGCGGTTCGCGAGCGCGCGTGCGATCGCCACGCGTTGCTGCTGGCCGCCCGAGAGGCGACTGGGCAGTGAATCGACGTATTTCTCGAGGCCCATCTGCGCGAGCACTTCCTTCGCGCGCTCGCGCCGCGCCGAGCGGCCCATGCCCGCGTACATCAGGGGAAGCGCGACGTTCTCGCCCGCGGTCACGCGCTTGAGCAGGTTGAAGCCCTGGAACACGAAGCCGAACACCTTGTTGCGCGTGGTCGCGAGGTCGTCGGTCTCGAGGCCGGCGACGTCCTGCCCGTTGAGGCGATAGCTTCCCGACGTGGGCGCATCGAGCAAGCCCAGGATGTTCATGAACGTGGACTTGCCCGAGCCCGACGGACCCATCACCGCGACGAACTCGCCCGCTTCGATCGAGAGCGAGACGTTCTCGAGCGCGGGCGGCGTGCCCGGCGCGGCGGTCTCGTAGACCTTGCCGAGATTCGCGACCTCGATGAAGCGTTCGGCCATCAGAACATCCGCATGCGCGGCTGCGCGGCGGGGCCGGCCGTGCCTTGTGCCACGAGGTCGCGCGTGACGAGCTTGTCGCCTTCCTTGATGTCGCCTTCGACGATCTCCGTGAAGTTCGCGTCCGACAATCCCGTCTTCACCGGCACGGCCACGGGCTTGCCGTCGACGAGCTTGTAGACGCGCTGCTGCGTCGCTTGCCCGCCGCCGCCACGCGCGCCACGTCCACCACTGCCCGGCGCGCCGCCACCGCCCTTGCCGGGTGCCGCAGCAGGCTTCTCGCCTTCCTTGACGGGCTCCCTGGGCGCGTCCTTGCCCGGCTCCGGGGTCGCGGGGCGGAAGCGCAACGCGGCATTGGTCACGCGCAGCACGCCCTGCTTGCGGTTGGCGGTGATCTGCACGTAAGCCGTCATGCCGGGCTTCAGGTGGCCCTCGGGATTGTCGGCGGTGACGATCACCGTGTAGGTGACCACGTTGGATTGGATCGTCGGGCTCAGGCGCACCTGGCGCACCTGCCCGCGGAAGAACTGTCCCGGGAATGCATCGACGCGGAAGCGCGCGGGCTGGCCTTCCTTCAAGCCACCGACGTCGGCCTCGGCGATGCTCGTCTCGATCTGCATTTCCTTCAGGTCCTTCGCGATCGTGAAGAGCGTGGGCGTGCTGAAGCTTGCCGCCACGGTCTGCCCGACTTCGACGGTGCGAGCGACCACGACGCCGGAGATCGGCGAGCGGATCGTCGCGTAGCCCAGGTTCGTCTTGTCGCGCGAGACCTGCGCCTTGGCCACTTCCACCTGCGCGCGCGCGGCGTCGAGCTCCTGCACGTTGACGTCGAGCTCGGCTTGCGAAATGAAGCCCTTGCCGACCAGCGCGCGCGTGCGCGCTTCCTTGGTCTCGGCAAGTCGCAATGCCGCCGAAGCGCTGTTGAGGTTGGCGGAGGACGAAGCGACCGCGGCGTTGAAGAGCGAAGGATCGAGCTCCGCGAGCAGCTGGCCCTGCTTCACCTCGCTGTTGAAGTCCGCGTGCAGCCGCAGGATCGTGCCGGAGACCTGCGTACCGACGCTCACCGAGGTCACGGGATTCAAGTTGCCGTTGGCCGTGATCACCTGGACGACGTCGCCGCGATCGGCCGTGTCCAGGCGCCAGCGCTCGGCCGGATCCTGCCCGCCCTGGTTCTTCCAGACGGCCCACGCGCCCAGGGAAATGAGCACGAGAGCGAGTGGAATGAGAACCCCGGGCCTGAGTAGTTTTTTCATGGTGCGCCCATCGTTGTTGTACCCGGCATGTTAGAGGAGCCGGGGCTCCGAAGGTGCCCGGGTTTACAACCGGTTACAGCCTAGCGGGAGCGCCACGCGTTGGCGCGCAGGGGCATGCCGTTCGAGAGGTAGGTGAGGAAAAGCTCGATGTGATTGAGCTCGTCGGAGCCGGCGGCGAAGGGCGCGGCCCCCATGCGCTCGAGGCACTCGCGGATGCGCGCCTGCAGCGTGACGGGCTTCGCGTCGCGGTAGATGGGCCAGTGGGTGGCCTGGCCGAGGGCCGGCGAAAGCGGGAGGTCGTCGTAACGTTTACCGGCGCCCTGCACATGGCACGTGGCACACGCGTAGTTGCGCTGGCCCAGGCGCGTGAAGTACAGGCGCCGGCCTTCCTCGAATTTCTCGTTGGCCGCAGTGGGAATGCGCACCGCGATCTTCTGCTGGTCGGAGAGGGACCGCAGGTACGCGGTGAGCGTGGCCATCTCGGTATCGGCCGGATCGAGGAGCGGCTCGTTGTGCGTCTTCAGGCACTGGTTCACCGCGGTCTCGAGCGTGACGATGCGTTTGAGGCGCGAATCGTATTGCGGGTAGGTCGCGGCGATGCGCTTGCCGCCATTCGGAAAGCAACCGGCGATCGTGCGACCGTTCTTGAATTTGCGCAGCGCGACTTTCTTGCCCGCTTCCACCACGCCCGCGGCTTGCGCCGCGCCTGCGTTGGCTTCGACCTGTGCGCGCAACTCCGCATCGAACGCCGCTGCACCGAGTGCGTAGTCGGCCGGCGAGAGCGCGGGGAAGTCGCGCTGGAAGCGCTCCGTGATCGCCGTGCGGGTGACTTCCGGATTGGCCGCCGCGAGCCCCGTGAACAGGACGAGCAATGTGCCCGCGACGACTGAGCGAGGGTCAGGGCAGCGCATGGAGGTAGTCCACGACGCGATCGATTTCGCCGGCGTCGAGGATCTTGTGCTTGCCATACGGCGGCATCGAGGTCGCGGGATTGGCGCCGGAGAGATCGTGCACCAGCGCCTTGAGGGACGGCTTGCCGAGCTCCCGCATGCGCGCGCCGGTGAGCGCGGGGCCGAGATCGGAGCGCGTTGCGGGGCCGGCGCCGGTCGGGACCTGGTGGCAGGCGATGCAATGGCCCTTGTCGGCACGCGTGAAGAGCGTGCGGCCATCGAGTTGCTGGGACAGCGCGGGAAGTGCAGCCCCCATGGCGACGAGGACGAGGGCAGGCAGGAATCGCATCAGCTGATCTTCATGGCCTTTTCGGCTTCGCGTTCGGTTTCAAGCAACGTGCGCAATTCGCGCAGGCGCGATTCGACGATCGAGGACTCGTAGAAGTTGCTGCCCTTCTGCTTGCTCGCGAGCTCGAGCTGGTCGACCGCGGCGCCGAGGTTACCACGGCGATAGAACGCTTCTGCCTGCGCGCGGTGGCGGGCGACGTTGTTGCCGACGGCTTCGTAGGCGCGCGCCTGGATTTCGTACAGGCGCCAATCGTCGCTCACGTTGCGCAGCCGCTCCTCGAGGTCGGAGAGGACTTCGCGCGGCCGGCCGCGATCGAGCAGCAGCTCGAGCCGCCCGTAGACGAGCGCGCGGTAGTTGGGCGAGGTGGCGAGGGCGGCCTTGTAGGTCGCGAGGGCGTCGTCCTGCTTGCCGAGATCCGTCTCGAGCCTCGCGGCGAGCAGCTCGAACGCCGGCTGGCGCGCTCCGGGACCTTCGCGAAGGGGCGCGAGTGTTTTCCAGGCGGCGTCGAATTCGCGCGCGCGCCGTTGAGCGACCGCGAGTTGGTACACGTCCTCGCGCAGGCGCACGACGGTCTTGTCCTCGAGCTGCAGGTTGGCCGCCTTCACGGCTTCGGTGGCGGAGCCGATCGAGGCGCGCACCCGCGCGCGGGCGATGCGGTAGTCGAAGGAATCGGGCACGAGGCGCGAGGGCATGCGCTCGATGCGGTCCTGCATGTCGGCGATGCGCTCGATGGTGAGCGGGTGGGTGCGCAGGTACGAGGGCGCGCTCTTGAACTCCGCGAGGCGATTGGCGCGCAGCATGCGCTCGAAGAACGCGGACATGCCGCGCGGATCGAGGCCCGCGCGTTCCAGCGTGACGAGGCCCACGCGGTCGGCTTCGCGTTCGTGTTCGCGCGTGTAGTCGAGCTGGCTCTGGATGGCGAGGGCACTGGCGGAGGCGAGCGCGGCCTCCGTGATCTGGCCCGACTGGCTCGACGAGCTGCGCGAGGCGAGGACCGCGAGGGCCAATGCCGCGAGCGAGGTCCACTGGCTCGAGCGCTGGCCGTGGATGGAGCGCGCCTGGTGGCGCTGCGTGATGTGCGCGATTTCGTGCGCGACCACGCCGGCGAGCTCCGCTTCGGATTGCGTGAGCGCGAACAGCCCCGTGTGGATGCCGATGTGGCCGCCGACGAGCGCGAAGGCGTTGATCTGCTCGTCGTTGACCATGAAGAACTCGAGGCCCGTGCGCGGATTCTCGCTCGAGGCGAGCAGGCGGTTGCCCAGCGAGCGGATGTAGTCGGTGACTTCCGGGTCGTCGAGGTAGGCCGGATCGGTCCGGACCTCGCGCATGATGCGGTTGCCGATCGTCTTCTCCTGCTGCTCCGAGAGCGATGCGGACGAGGCATCGCCGAGATCGGGCAGGCCCTGGCCCGAAACGGGCAGGGTCAGTGCGGCGAAGAGGAGGAGGACTGCGCGAAGGTTCAAGGCGCGGGAGGGGGTCAGTTGGGCCAAGCTGCTACTATGACGACCGGCCCTGCGGAGGGTTCCGCGGGCAAGACAATTATGAATGAAAAGCTCACCCATTTCGACGCGGCCGGCCAGGCCCACATGGTCGATGTCGGCGGCAAGGCGGAGACCCATCGCGTCGCCGTGGCTGCGGGCACGATCCGCATGAAGCCCGAGACTTTCGCCATGGTGATGGCCGGCACCGCGAAGAAGGGCGATGTCCTCGGTGTCGCGCGCATCGCCGCGATCCAGGCCGCGAAGAAGACTTCCGAGCTCATTCCCCTTTGTCACCCCGTGCCGCTCACGTCGGTTGCCATCGAGTTCGTTCCGGATGCCGCGGCGTCCGCGATCGAGTGCCGCGCCACCGTGGAATGCACCGCGCGTACCGGCGTCGAAATGGAGGCGCTCACCGCCGTGCAGGTCGGGCTCCTCACGATCTACGACATGGCCAAGGCGGTCGATCGCGGCATGACGATGGGCGACATCCGCCTGGTCGAGAAGCGCGGCGGCAAGTCCGGGACGTACACCGCGCCCTAGCCTCGTAATGCCCACGCGAGCAGGCCCGCGAGGGCGCTCGCCGCGATCACGGGCACCACGCCGATCCTGAATCTCACGAGTGCCACCAGCCCCGCGGCTGCGAGCACGATCGCGAACGCGTCGATCCGTCCCGAGGGCCAGAACACCTGGGCGGCGAAGTACACGGCGAGATTCACCACGACCCCGACGACCGCGGCGGTGATCGCCGTGAGCGGCGCGCCCAGCTTGGCATCGTCGCGCGTGCGCTCGACGAGCGGCCCGCCCGCGAGGATGAAGAGAAACGACGGCAGGAACGTGAAGAACGTCGCGACGACCGCGCCCAACATCCCGGCGACGAACAGCGACTCGGGGCCGAGCAGCGCCTTGGTCCATCCGCCGAGGAATCCCACGAAGGCGACGATCATGATCAGCGGCCCCGGCGTGGACTCGCCGAGCGCGAGGCCGTCGATCATCTGCGCGCCGGTAAGCCAGCCGTATTGCTCCACCGCGCCCTGCACGACGTAGGGCAACACCGCGTAGGCGCCGCCGAACGTGACGAGAGCCGCCTTCGTGAAGAACCAGCCCATCTGCGTGTAATCGCCGTTCCAACCGTACGCCATCGCGAGCAGCGCGAGCGTTCCGCCACCGAGGATCAATCCCACCGCAAGCAGTGCCGCAAACCGCGCGCCCGAGTACTTCGCGTGCGCTGGTGTTGGCGTGTCATCGTCGATGACGGCCGGTTCGTGTGTCCCCGAGGCGCTGGCGTGCGACGAGGGCAGCGCAAAGGCTGCCGGCGCGATGCGGCCTCCGACGAAACCGATCACTGCGGCCCCGAGCACGATTAGCGGAAACGCCACGTCGAAGACGAAGAGCGCCACGAAGGCGGCCGCTGCAATCGCGATGAGCACCGCATTGCGCAGCGTGCGCTGGCCGATGCGCCAGGCCGCGGCCGCGACGATCGCGACGACCGCCGGCTTCACGCCCTGGAGCACCGCGGCCACGGCCGGCACGTCGCCGAAGGCCATGTAGACCCACGACAGTGCGATGAGCAGCACGAGCGAGGGGAGGACGAAGAGCGCACCTGCGACGATTCCGCCCCACGTTCCGTGCATGAGCCATCCGACGTACGTCGCGAGCTGCGTGGCCTCGGGGCCGGGCAGCAACATGCAGTAGTTCAACGCGTGGAGGAAGCGCCGCTCAGAGATCCAGCGGCGCACGTCCACCAGCTCGAGATGCATCATCGCGATCTGGCCCGTCGGTCCGCCGAAGCTCACGAAACCGAGCTTCAGCCAGAAAGCGAGCGCCTCACGAAAAGCGACGGGCCGCGGCGCACCACTCATGCGGGCACCTTCCAGTTGTGGCGCTCGGCGGTTCCCCGGACCGCGCTGCGGCACCACGCATAGAGCGCGTCGTACATCACGAAACCGCGCTCGAGGAGCTCGTGGTCGTCGCGATGCTGGTCGCCCAGGCCCAGCGAGATGGCGAGCAGCCCGGCGCTTTCGGGCGCGAGATCGAGCCGGTCGGTATCGGCGCCGCGCACGATCGTGGCGAGCCGAGCGAGTGCCGCGTCCGCGAGCCCGTAGTCCTCCACCAGCGCGTCGAAGCTGCAACGATCTCCGCGATGCGTGAAGGTCACGCCGGGAACGTCGTACGGCGTTCCTCCGAGCGCCGTTGCGCGAGCGAGCACCTGGGCCGGCGGCGCGAACTCGAACTGCGCGAACGGATCGATGAACCGACGGATCAGCCAGGGGCAGGCGATGCGGTCGATCTTGGGCCGTTCGCGCGTAACCCATATCGTCGGAGCCCCAGATGCGGAAGGAACGACGGGCTGCGTGCTCTTGCGCAGCGTCGGCCCGCCGAGCGCGCGCCAGGCTTCGATGCCGCCGTCGAGAAAGCGGGCATCGACACCGGCCGCGCGCAGCGCGCTGCAGGCGTTCCGGCTGATCTCGTGGCCATGCACGCAATAGACTGCGACCGGCCGGTGGCGCGGCAGGTACTTCTCCCATTCGGCGACCTTGAAGGGGTCGCGCCAGGTCGCGCCGGCCATCAGGGTCGGATCGGCCGCGAAGGCTTCAGCGCGGCGAACATCGACGAGCAGGGGCGTGCGTGCGCTTGCGAAGGCTTGCATCAGGTCAGTGGGGGATAGGGCGGGGGTCACGGTGTCCATGGGCGGTCCTCACGAGTGCGGGAGACGCAGAACTTGGACGGGACACCGTCTTTGCACGAGGCACCGGGGGCCTGCGAAGCCCCGACCCGGGAATGCTAGCCGATGGCGGACGGCAGGGGCAAGCCGGGGGCCTTGGAAAGGCGGCAAGCCGCCCCGATGTAAAATGCCGGTTCAACGGAGAAGCCCATGACGACCACCCTAGCCGCCGATCGCGAACTCGACGTCCGCGGACTCAATTGCCCGCTGCCGATCCTCCGCGCCAAGAAGGCCCTGACGGACCTCGCGTCGGGCCAGGTGCTCAAGGTCGTCGCCACCGATCCGGGTTCCGTGAAGGACTTCCAGGCCTTCTGCAAGCAGACGGGCAACGAGCTCCTGTCGTCGTCCGAGGGACCTGAGTTCACTTTCTTCATGAAGAAGCGCTGAGCGCTTCACTGGTAATGCAGAAAGAATCCGCAGATAAACGCGGATAAACGCAGATGAAAGCAGAGGTCTCGATGGACCTCGAAATTGAGTCAGCGTGCCCGGACCCCACCGCCCACTCGTCCTTCAGCTTTTCATCTGCGTTTATCCGCGTTTATCTGCGGATTCTTTCTGCCTTAGTCAGTCAACGAAGATGTCCTGGAACAACTCGGTTCCGGGATTGAGCGCGTAGCGCTCGAAGTCCTTCACCCCCGCCTCCCGCAGCACCTTTTCGTCGATGAAGAAGTTTCCCGTCGTCTTGCGGGATTCCGACGTGAGGATCACGTGCGCGGCATCCGCCATGATCTCCGGCGTGCGGCTCGCCTTGAGGATCTCCTCGGGGAAGTGAACCTCGACCGCGGCGGTCGCGATGGTCGTGCGCGGCCACAACGAATTCACGGCGATGCCGTCCTTCGCGAACTCCGCGCTCATCCCGAGCGTGCACATGCTCATGCCGTACTTGCTCATCGTGTACGCCGTGTAGTGCTGGAACCATTCGGGCTTCATCGAGAGCGGCGGCGACATCGTGAGGATGTGCGGGTTGCGGCCGGCCTTCGCGCTTTCCTTGAGGTAGGGAATCGCGGCGCGGGAACAGAGGAACGTGGCGCGCGCATTCACCGTGAGCATCAGGTCGTAGCGCTTGGCCGGCGTCTCGAGCGTGGGCGTGAGGCTGATCGCGCTCGCGTTGTTGATGAGGATGTCGAGGCTGCCGAACTTGTCGGCCGCCTGCTTGATCGCCGCGTCGATCGCGGCGTCGTCGCGCACGTCGAGCTGGATCGCGAGGCCCTTGCCGCCCGCGGCATCGACCTCGGCGGCCACCGAGTGGATCGTTCCCTTCAGCGTGGCGTGCGGATCGGACGTCTTGGAAGCGATGACGACGTTCGCGCCATCCTTGCCGGCGCGGATCGCGATCTCGCGGCCGATGCCCCGTGATGCACCGGTGATGAAGAGCGTTTTTCCCTTGAGCGTGGCCATGCGTTTTCTCCTTATTGGGGCGGTTCCGGCGAGGCGGGGATGATACCGCGGCTGACGTAGACGGGCCGCATGTGCTGGCGGAAAGCGGGCATCTGCCAGAGGAAGATCGCGCCCGCCACGAGGCAGATGATGCCGCCCACGAGGAACGTATTGGGCGCGCCGATGTGCTCGGCGAGGTAGCCCGCGCTGATGTGGCCCAGCGGCGCCGAGCCGATGAAGAACATCGTGTAGTAGCTGAGCACGCGGCTGCGCATGTTCTCGTCCACGATCGCCTGCATGATCGTGTTGCTCGTGGCGCCGACCATGAACAGGCCGAAGCCCGCCATCATCATGAGCACGAACGAGAGGAACACCTCGCGCGAGAAGCAGAAGCCGATCGCGCCCACGCCGCCGATGACCGCGGCGATGCCGATCCAGCGCGCGAGGCCGCGGATCGTGGGGCGCCGCGCGAGGCTGATGGCGGCAATCACCGCACCCAGGCCCACCGCACCGATGAAGAGCCCCACCAACTCCGCGCCGCTGTCGAAGGTCTTCACGGCGATGGCGGGCATGAGGGTCGCGTGCGGGCTGATCGAGAAGCTCACGACCGCGAGCATGAAGAGCATGCGCCGCAGCGGCAGGAAGCCCATGGCGAAGCGCCAGCCCTCGGCGAGGTCCGCGAGCAGGCGCGTGGGTTCGCGTGGCGGCCGCCGGTGCACGACTCGCGTGCGCGCGAGCGCGCCGATCACCGCGACGTAGGAAACCGCGTTGATCGCGAAACACACCGTCTCGTTGGTCGCGGCGATGATCAGTCCGCCGATCGAAGGTCCCACCAGCCGCGTGCCGTTCATCAGCATGGAGTTCAGTGCGATGGCATTGGACAGGTCCTCGCGATTCTCCAGGAGTTGCGCGAAGATCGACTGGCGCGTGGGCGTCTCGAACGCGTTGCACAGCCCCGAGAACAGCGCGAATCCCGCGAGGACCGGCATCGTGATCAGGTGCATCCCGGTGAGGATGGCGAGCGCCGTGGCGTTCAGCATCAGCAGCGAGAGCACCACCATCAGGATCTTCCGGCGCGGCAGGCGGTCGCCGAGCACGCCGGCGATCGGCGAGAGGAAGAGGTACGGGACGGCGTTCAGGAAGCCGATGAGGCCCGTGAACGAGGTGGAACCCGAGATCCGGTAGGCGAGCCACATGAGGGCCACCGACTGCACCCAGGTCCCGAGCATCGAGACCAGCTGGCCGATGAAGTACCGGCGATAGTTGGGCGAGTTGAGCGCGCGGAGGCTGGTGGGGAGCGGCACGTCCGCGCGTTCAGCTCAGCTTGGCAAGCTGTGCGCGCAGTTCGGAGACCTTCGCGGTGTGATCTGCGAGGCGTTTTTTCTCCAGGTCAACGACTTCGGGCTTGGCGCGCTCGACGAACGAGGCGTTGCCGAGCTTCGCTTCTCCCTTCGTGATCTCGCCCTCGAGGCGCGCCACTTCCTTCGAAAGCCTCGCGCGCTCGGCATCGCGGTCGATCTCGATGTGGAGCATCAGCTTGCCCGAGGCCGTCGTCGCGACCGGCGCTTCGGCAGCCGGCAGCTTGTCGACGAGCGTGATTTCCGAGAGGCGCGCGAGCATCGCGATGTGCGGCTTGCAGGATTCCAGCTTCGCCGCATCGCCTTCGAGGAACGCGGGCACCTTCAGCGCGGGCGAAAGGCCCATCTGCGAACGCAGGTTGCGGGCGCCGTTCACGATCTCCTTGAGCATCGCGACGTACGCTTCAGCCGCGGGATCGAGCTTCGCGTCCTCGGCTTCCGGGTAGCGCGCCATCATGATGCTTTCGCCGCCACGCCCGGCCATCGGTGCCACCGTCTGCCAGAGCTCTTCGGTGATGAACGGGATGATCGGGTGCGCGAGGCGCAGCGTGGTTTCCAGCACGCGGATCAGCGTGCGGCGCGTGCCGCGCTGCTGCGCTTCGGTGCCGTTCTGCATCTGCACCTTCGCGAGCTCCACGTACCAGTCGCAGTACTCGTCCCAGGCGAATTCATAGAGCGCGCGGGCCGACACGTCGAAGCGGTATTCCTTGAGCCCCTGGTCGACGTCGCGCTCGGTGCGCTGCAGCCGCGAGATGATCCAGCGGTCGATCTGCGAAAGCTCGACCGGGGCCTGATCGTCGAGGCCGACGTCCTTGCCTTCGCAGTTCATCAGCACGAAGCGCGTAGCGTTCCAGAGCTTGTTGCAGAAGCTGCGATAGCCCTCGCAGCGCTTCAGGTCGAAGTTGAGCGTGCGGCCGTGCGTGGAGAGCGCGGCGTAGGTAAAGCGCAGGGCATCGGCACCGTACGAGTCGATGCCGGTCGGATAGTCGCGCTTGATGCGCTTGGCCGCGGACTCCTTGTGCGACGCGAGCATCAGGCCCTTCGTGGATTTATCGAGCAGCGTCGCGAGATCGATGCCGTCGATGACGTCGATGGGGTCGATCGTGTTGCCCTTCGACTTCGACATGCGCTGGCCTTCACCATCGCGCACCGTCGCATTGAGATAGACGTCGCGGAACGGAATTTCGCCCGTGAAGTGCAGCGTCGTCATGATCATCCGCGCGACCCAGAAGAAGATGATGTCGGCGCCGGTGATCATCACGGAGGAGGGGAGGTAGAACGCCCGTTCGGCGGCGAACGTTTTCTCGTCGGGCCACCCGAGGCTCGAGAACGGCACGAAGGCCGACGAGAACCAGGTGTCGAGCATGTCCGGATCGCGACGATCGGCAGCGAGGCTCTTGCCCGCGGCCTTGGCTTTCGCGGCGGCTTCTTCAAACGTGCGGCCCACGAAGGGCGTGCCGTCGTCCGAATACCACGCGGGAATCTGGTGGCCCCACCAGAGCTGGCGCGAGATGCACCAGTCCTGGATGTTTTCCAGCCACTGGCGGTAGACCGAGGTCCACTCGCCGGGAATGAAGCGGATGCGCCCGTCGTTCACGGGTGCGAGGCCTTCGCGCGCGAAGGTGTCCATCTTCACGAACCATTGGTCGGAGAGCATCGGCTCGACCACCGCCTCCGAGCGTTGCGAACGCGGCTGCATGAGCTTGTGCGGCTTCGTGCCGTCGACGAGGCCCAGCGCCTCGAGGTCGGCGAGCACGCGCTTGCGCGCGACGAAGCGATCGAGACCGCGATAGGCCTCGGGTGCGTTCTCGTTTACCGTTGCCGTCAGCGTGAAGATGCTGATCATCGGCAGCTTGTGGCGCTGCGCGGTCGCGTAGTCGTTGAAGTCGTGCGCCGGCGTGATCTTCACGCAACCGGTGCCGAACTCGCGCTCCACGGATTCGTCGCCGACGATCGGGATCAGCCGGCCCACGAGCGGCAGGCGGATGTTCTTGCCGATGAGGTGCTTGTAGCGATCGTCCTCGGGGTGCACGGCCACGGCCGTGTCGCCGAGCATCGTTTCCGGACGCGTCGTGGCCACCGTGAGATGACCCGAACCATCCTCGAGCGGATAGCGAAGGCTCCAGAGGGTGCCGTTCTCCTCGACGGATTCGACTTCGAGGTCGGACACCGCGGTCTGCAGCACCGGGTCCCAATTCACCAATCGCTTGCCGCGGTAGATGAGGCCTTCTTCGTGCAGGCGCACGAACACTTCCGTCACCGCGCGCGAGCGGGCCTCGTCCATCGTGAAGTAGGTGCGCGACCAATCGGCCGAAGCGCCCAGGCGGCGCATCTGCCCGAGGATCGTGGAGCCCGATTGTTCCTTCCAGGTCCAGACGCGCTCGACGAACTTCTCGCGACCGAGCTCGCGGCGCGACGTGCCTTCACCCTCGAGTTGCCGCTCCACCACCATCTGCGTGGCGATGCCCGCGTGGTCGGTGCCCGGTTGCCAGAGCACGTTGAAGCCGCGCATGCGATGCCAGCGCGCGAGCACATCCATGAGCGTCTGCTGGAACGCGTGGCCCATGTGCAGGGTGCCCGTGACGTTGGGCGGCGGGAGCTGGATGGAGAACGAGGGCCGCGAGGCGTCGAAGGTCGCGCGAAAATAGCCCTTGGAATCCCAGAAGGGGTACCAGCGGGCTTCGATTGCGTGGGGTTCGAACTGCTTGGAAAGCTCGGTCAATTTCGCTTCTTCTACTTTCGTTTCAGGGCTTCGGTCACCGCATCTCCGATGGCATTGGCGACTTCCTGGCGGAGGTCACCGAGCGCGCTCGCGACGGCGACGTGGACTTCGGCTTGCAGGTGTTCCACGAGGCGCTTCTCGAGGTCGGCGGCGAGCCGGCCTTCGACTTCGGCGATCACGTGCGTGAAGATCTCGCGGGCCATGTCCGCGGCAGGGCCTTCGGGCGCATTGCCACCGGGACGCTCGACGATATCCGTGAGCACCGGGATGCCGCCGGTATCCGACCCCGAGCTGGGCGAGGAAATCGCGTGGCGCTTGAGGAGGGAGTCGGCTTTGTCGATGAGGTCTCGGTCGGACACGGTCAACCCTCGATGGCGTTCACGGTGATCTCGTAGCCGCGCTTCTTGTACGAGGCATAGCGGCCGCGGGCGCGCTGCTTGTCTTCGTCGCCGGCCGACACGATCTCCAGCAGCCGCTCGAACGTCGGGAAGAAGGGCGGCTCTTCGTCGGAGAGGTTGATCAGCACGTCGTGGTGCGGGAGCTCATCGCCGGACGCGGCGAGGATCACCGGCGTTTCGGAAGCGACGGCCGCGCCCAGCATGCAATGCGGGACGAAGCGGATCGACTGGAAAGTCCACAGCGAGCGATCGAAGTCCGCGAGGACCTGCGGATCCGGCGACCAGGCGATCACGCGCTTCGACTGCTCGAACGCCTTGGCGGCGAGGCGGCAGGCGAAGCGCTGCTTGTCTTCGGCGTAGTGGTAGAAGTCGATGCGGGTCACGCGGCGCGCTTCACCAGGAAGTGAGCGAGCAGCGGCACGGGCCGACCCGTTGCGCCTTTTTCGGCTCCGGACTTCCACGCGGTTCCCGCGATGTCCAGGTGCGCCCACGAATACGCCTTCGTGAAGCGCGACAGGAAGCACGCGGCGGTGACGGAGCCGGCAGCGCGCGACGCAATGTTGGGGATGTCCGCGAAGTTGGACTTCAGCCCCTCCTGGTATTCGTCCCAGAGCGGCATGTGCCACGCGCGGTCCCAGGATTCCTCGCCGGCGTGCAGCAGCTCGCGCGCGAGCGGATCGCTGTTGGCGAAGAGGCCGGTGGCGACGTGGCCGAGCGCAATCACCATCGCACCCGTAAGCGTGGCGATGTCCACGACCGCGGCGGGCTTGTACTTCTCGACGTAGGTCAGTGCGTCGCAGAGGATCAGGCGGCCCTCGGCGTCGGTGTTGAGGATCTCGACCGTCTGGCCCGACATCGTCGTGACGATGTCGCCGGGCTTCACGGCCATGCCGCCGGGCATGTTCTCGGTGGCGGGAATGACGCCGATCACGTTGAGCGGCAGCTTCATCAGCGCGATGGCCTTCATCGTGCCGAGCACGCTCGCGGCACCACACATGTCGTACTTCATCTCATCCATCTCGGCGGCGGGCTTGAGCGAGATGCCGCCCGTGTCGAAGGTCACGCCCTTGCCGACGAGCGCGACCGGGGCGTCTTCCTTCTTGCCGCCCAGGTACTCCATGACGATCAGCTTCGGCGGCTGGCGGCTTCCCTGCGCAACGGCGAGGAAGGAGCCCATGCCGAGCTTCTCCATGTCCTTCTGCTCGAGCACCTCGACCTTGAAGCCATGCTTCTTGCCGAGGTCCTGCGCCTGCTCGCCGAGATAGGTCGGCGTGCAGATGTTCGCGGGAAGATTGCCGAGGTCCTTCGCGAAACAGGCACCCTCCGCGATCGCGTATCCGCGCGCGACGGCCGCTTCCCCTTCGGGAATCTCACCACGGCTGTCGACATGCAGCGACACCTTGCGCAGCGCGCGCTTGGCGGGGACGGCCTTGGTTTTCAGTTGGTCGAAGCGATAGACGCCGTCCATGATCGTGAGCACGGCCTGCTCGACCTTCCAGCCGGTGTCGCGCCGCTTGATCGGGAGGTCCGTGAGGCAGAGCATGACTTCGGTCGCGCCAGTGGTCTTGAGCCCCTTGGTCGCGGTGGCGAGCGCGGTGCGATACGCCGTCTCGTGGAAATCGCGTTCGCGGCCGAGGCCCACGAGCAGCACGCGATCCGACGGAATCTTGGGAACGTTGTGCAGGAGGAGGCAGGTGCCGGCCTTGCCCTCGAGGTCACCGCGGCGCAACACCTCCGCGACATATCCGCCCGAGGCCTTGTCGATATCCATCGCCGAGACCGAGAGCTTGCGACCTTCGAAGACGCCGACGACCACGCAGCCCGTGCGTTGCTTCTCGGGACTGCCACTCTTTATGCTAAATTCCATTTGTTTTCCTTGACTTGGGTGCGCCTCCCGCACCTCAGGATTATATCCCGCCGTGATCTTCCAGCGCAGCCTGATCCGCGAATTCAGCTTGGTCGCGATGGCGGTCGTCGGCGTTTTGCTCGCGATCATCCTGACTCGGCTGCTGATACTGCTGCTGGGCAAGGCGGCGACGGGTGACGTCCTGCCCGAAGCGGTGTTCGGGCTCATCGCCTTCGGCATCCTCAACTACCTTCCGGTCCTGCTCGGTATCGCGGTGTTTGCGGCCGTGCTCCTCACGCTCTCGCGCAGCTATCGCGATAGCGAGATGACCGTGTGGTTCACCTCCGGTCTTTCGCTCGCGGCATGGGTCACGCCCGTGCTGCAGTTCTGCCTGCCCGTTGCGCTCGTGTGCGCGCTGCTCTCGTTCGCCGTGTCGCCGTGGTCGCAGGCGCAAAGCGTCGAGTACCAGCGCCTGCTGCTCTCACGCGATGAAGTGGCGGGGGTCACGCCCGGCGTGTTCCGCGAATCGCGCAACTCCGAGCGCGTGTTCTTCGTGGACAAGCTTTCCGCGGACGATGCCGAAGTGAACAACGTGTTCGTGCAGTCGACGGAGCGCGACCGCATGGGCGTGATGGTGGCCGAGCGCGGCTTCCTCGAGACCGCGGAGAACGGCGATCGCTTCGTGGTGCTGCTGAAGGGCCGCCGCTACGAAGGCACGCCCGGGACGCTCGACTACCGCACGGTGGATTTCGACCGCTACGCGATCCGCATCGAGGCGAAGGAAGCCAAGCGCGAGGCGCCCACCAACAAGCAGAAGTCCACGCTCGACCTCTTCGACGATCCCACACCGCCCCATGCCGCCGAGCTTCACTGGCGCTTCGCCACACCCCTCGCGGTCGTGATCATGGGGCTCTTCGCGATCCCGCTCGCGTTCGTGAACCCGCGCTCGGGCCGCTCCTGGAACCTGCTCCTCGCGGTGCTCGTCTACGCGCTCTACTCGAACCTGCTGTCGATCTTCCAGGCCTGGACCGCGCAGGGAAAGATCCCCGTCTGGCTGGGCCTGTGGCCCGTGCACGGGGCGATGGTCCTGATCCTGCTGATCCTTTTCTCGCGCCAGCTCTTCTCCTTCCACAAGCTGATACTGGGAAGGTGAGGGCGTTGCCGGTATAATTTCGGGCTTCCTTGCGGCAACCGCTTGGAAGTTGTGCCACCGCGGAGAGGTGGATGAGCGGTTTAAGTCGCACGCCTGGAAAGCGTGTTTAGGTTAATAGCCTAACGCGGGTTCGAATCCCGCCCTCTCCGCCACGTCATTCAATGACGGTCGAACACGCAGCGCCATTCCTGCACGAACGCGGCGCCATTCACCGACTCGAAGCCCCTCATCAGCAGCGCGTCCGTCCCGAGCGCCACCAGCACCGGCTCGTACAGCGGCGACACCAGCTCGTCGGTTCGTGACCCTTGTGGATCGCGCTCGTGCAGATGCAAGGCCGTGGTGCTGACGCTGCCGGTTACCTTGGTCTGGAGTTGCAGGTATCCCGCGATGGGCTTGCGGAGGTCCGCGCGAACTCGCCGGCCGTTACTTCGCAACAGGTAGACGCGCGCTCTCACGCGCCCATGCTAGGGCTGTGGCGCGCGCGAGTGAAATATGGCGTCGCAATGTGAATAACCCGGGTGCGGGCCGCCTTCGGTGGAGCGAGTTATCCAATGGCGTTGGCGCGTGATCGCCGTTTGCGTTTACCCTGCCGGCGTGAACATCGTCGAAACCCCCCCGCTTGTCGCTCCGCCGCCTCGTCCTCGAGGACGCGCCCTTCATCGTCGAGTTGGTGAACGATCCGGGGTGGATCCGCTTCATCGGCGACCGCAACGTGCACTCGCTCGACGACGCGCGCCGCTATCTCGAGAACGGCCCGATGAAGCTCTACGCGAAGCATGGCTTCGGCCTGTGGATCGTCGAGCGCAGGAGCGATGGCGCGCCGGTCGGGATGTGCGGGCTCGTGAAGCGCGACCAGCTGGAGGACGTGGATCTCGGCTTCGCGTTCCTTCCCGCGTACCGGGGGCAGGGCTACGCCCACGAAGCCTCCGTGGGCGTGCTCGACTACGCGTGGGGAAAGCTCGGCTTCAAGCGCATCGTCGCGATCTTCACGGCGAGCAACGAGATCTCCGAGCGCTTGCTGCGCAAGCTCGGCTTCGTGCCCGAGGGCACGCGCGAGCTCACTCCCGGCGATCCGGTCAACCTCTACGCCTGGTCGCGTTCCTAGCGGTCTCGCACCACGCGGATGATCGGGCCTGAATCCGGCCCGAAGAGCCACACGGTGTAGACAGCGGCGGGCTCGAGCGCCACCCCCGCAAGCGTTGCGATGACCGTCTCGGTACCCGCGCGCTTGAACGTGAAGGTGTAAGTCGTATCCGCCGCGAGCGTGATCGGTGTGGTCACGGTCGCCGACTTGAAGGCGAGGTTCGTGGCCTTGCTTTCGGTATTCACGACGACATCCACCGCCGCGGCCGAGGGCAGGACGTTCGCGTAGCGCACGTTGGCGACCGTCGTCGCCGGGAAGATATTGGCGTCGGTAAACACGACCAGCTCCGGCGCGGCGAGCGTGTTCACGGCGACGACCGTGAAGTCGCCCGCGGCATCGAGCGTCTTGGCGAGCGTGGCGATGCTCGTGCCCGGCACATTCGACGACTCGATCGTCAGCGTGCGCGCCCCCGAGGCGACCGTGGTGTAGCTCGTCGCCACCGACGTGTAGACGGTGTCGTTCGCGAAGGCCACGCCGTTCGCCCTGAAATTGAGGGTCGAGCCGAGAATGGCGTTCGCGTACTTCACGCGGGCCAGCGGGTTCGCGACGAACGTGCCGCCGTCCATCGTGAGCAGCATCGCATTGGTGAGACCGCCGCCATTGGCCGGGAAGCTCACGATGGTGTTCTCGGATCCGCCTCCGAAAGCCCGAGGTGCGGCCTGGAACATGATGTTCTTGGTCCCGGACTCGGTGAGGATGACGGTGTACGTGCCCTCGTCCATCTCGATGTACTGGGAGGTGTTGCCGAAGCCCACGCCCCCGATCAGCGGCGTGGCGTTGGAAATGTCCGCGCTGGTTCCGAAATAGAGGTCGACCGGAAGCAGGTTGATCGTCGCGCTCGCGAGGCGAACGGCGATCTTGTTGTTCCGGGGCGAGAAATAATCGTCGAGCAACTGCAGGGTCGCCACGGCATTGGGGAAACCGACCACCAGCATCGTCGTGCGCGTGCCGTCGATGAAGGCGAGATCGCGTTCCACGATCACCGTGCCGTTCGCCGAGGTGCGCACCTTCACGTTGCGTGAACCCGCCTTGAAGTTCGTGAATTCGGAGATGTTCGTGTACGTGACGCCTGACGCCTTCGGGTCGTCGTTGACGAGGACGTCGATGGCGTCGAGGCCGGGAACCGCATGCACGACCCGCAGGTCGGCGGAGTTCTGGTTGCGTCCTTCATTCGAGCAAGCCGCGAGAAGCGCGCACGCCACCACGACGAGGCCAAGCCATCCGAATTTCTTCACGACGATCCTTCCTTGCTTTTGCGTTGCATCAATATGAGGCCAACATTATGGGGCCGAATCGGTCCCCGAGCACGCCGAGCATCACGGCTGGGCTTAGCATTGGGGTATGACGTCATCGACACGCCTTCCGGCCCTCACCCGGACCTCGTTGTTCCTCCTCGTCGCGACGTGGCTTGCGACCGTCCCCAACGCCTACACCGTCCAGCTCTTCCACGAGTCGCGCTCGGCCGGCGAGGGCCTGGGCGCCCTGTTCTTTGCCTTCGGCGGTTGGCTGTTCCTGGTCACCGCTTCGCTGTTCCTGCTGGTGGTCCTCGGCCTGTTCTTCTGGGGTCGTGGGGCGAAACTGCTTTGCATGGCCGTGGTGCTGGCCGCCGCACCCTTGTCTTTCTTCAGCACGTTCCTCGGCACCCGCTTCGACAAGACGATGCTGGTCAACATCGTGCAGACGAACCCGGGCGAGAGCCTCGAGCTCCTGAACGCGCGGTTGGTGGCGTGGGTGCTCGTTGTCGGCGTGCTGCCGGCGATCCTGCTCTGGCGCTGGCCGCTGCGGCCCAACGAGGGCCGGATCACCTCCGCCCTGCGCCCGGTGCTCGCGCTGATGGTGCTCGTCGTGATCACGACCGGGGTCGTGTACGCGCAGTACGCGCGCTACGCGACCGCAATCCGGAATCGGGACGTCACCTTCCACACCGTGGCGCCGGGCAATATCCTCGCGGCGGCCATTTCCGTGGGCGTGATGGAATTCGCCGCGAACACGGTCCGTGCGCCGCGAGGCACGGATGCGCACCAGGACTATGCGATCGCGAAGCCCAGGCTCCTCATCTTCGTGCTGGGCGAAACGGCGCGTGCGCAGAACCACGGACTCAACGGCTACCTGCGGGACACCACACCACGGATGCGCGCTTCACGCGGCTACTACTTTCCCGATACCGAGAGTTGCGGCACGGCCACGGCGATCTCTGTCCCGTGCATCTTCTCCGGATTCACGCGGCACGAATTCTCCCTGCTGCGCGGGCGCGAGAATGAAACGCTGATCGACGTCGTGGTGCGATCGAAAGCCCGCGTCCTCTGGCTCGACAACGACTCCGGATGCAAGGGCGTGTGCGACAAGGCCGACTTCGTGGATTACACGGGCTCGAGCAATCCTCGCTGGTGCCCCGAGCCGGGCGAATGCCACGACGAGATCCTGCTCGACGGCCTCGAAGCGAAGATCCGCGCGGAAAAACGCGACACGCTCGTGGTCCTCCACTTGAAGGGTAGCCACGGGCCGGCGTACTACAAGCGCTATCCGCCCGCGTTCGAGCGCTTCGTGCCGGCGTGCCGCTCCAACGACCTCGCATCCTGCGACCGGGCCTCGCTTCGCAACGCCTACGACAACACGATTCTCTATACCGATCACGTCGTGGGCGAATCCGTGCAACTCCTCGAGCGGCTCGGGGACCAGTTCGCGACGGCCTTGCTGTATGTGTCGGATCACGGCGAGTCGCTTGGAGAAAACGGCCTGTACCTGCACGGAATGCCGTTCGCGGTCGCGCCGAAGGAGCAGACGCACGTGCCGATGTTTTCGTGGGTGTCGCCGCAGTTCATCCGGCTGGAACGCTGGAATGCCGCGTGCATGCTGGGCCAGACGAAGGTGCCGCGGACACACGACAACGTCTACGCGACGGTGCTGGGCTTCATGGAGATCGAGTCGGTGGAGTACAAGCGCGAGCTCGATCTGTTCGAGCCCTGCGATCCGCCGTCCACGCCGCACCGCGCCCGATAATCGCGGACACGGCTACTGAGGCAAGGCCGGATCGGCCGGGCAGAACTGCCGCGGCGCATACGCGAGCACGGTCTCGGCCGCTGCGGAACGCAGCCTCGCCTGCATTTCTTCGGTGACGTTCAGCCCCGGAAGGAAAGGCAGCGTGTCGGGTGAGGTGCCCGTCATCGTCGTGGCGATCGCCAGCGCGGCGAGGAATGCACCGGCGGGCGCCGAGTGGTTGCCGTCGGCGTCGTGCAGGATCAGCGACGGGGTGCGGGCACGTGCAAGATCCCACGCCTGCGGTACCGGTGCGACGCACGCGGGTTCAGCGCGGGCGATGGATGTGTAGACGTCGAGGATCCGCGGCGTTTCCGCGATGCCGTTTCGCGGCCACTCGGGAAAGATGATCGGCGTGGCGCGAGCGCTCCGGGCCTTGCGCACCAGCGAGACGGCGCCGTCGATCGGATACACGAACTGGCCGCTGCTGCTGTAGGGCTGCGCCTGGAGGACGACGAACGTCCACGTGCGGTTCTCCATCAGCTCGAGCGTGCCGGGATGACCCGCGCGTTCGTCGAGCATCATGATGCCCGGCGCCTGGGTCACGGCGACGGATTTTCCCGGCCGCGCGGCGCTCACCATTGCGGCGACCATCGAAGGCAGGTCGTTCGCCGCGGTGTGGCTGTTGCCCAGGAAGAGCAACGTGATGTCGGCCGTCGGCCCGATTGGCGGATTGGTGGTGGGTGGCGATGCGCTTCCGCCACCGCCGCCACCACCGCAGCCCAGGACGAGGAGGGCGAGCGCAACGCTGGCGGCGCGGCCGAACGGCATCAGTCCGCCCGGGTTCGCAGGCCCGTTTGCCGCAGCGAGCGATCCACCCACTGCGCCGTGAGCTTCTCCTGCAGCGAGTTCTGCCCGAGGCGCTCGCGCAGCGCCGGGAAATCCACGCGGTCGAGCGGCTGGTCCTGGTTGAAGCACGAGAAGATGTACGTGACCTTGCCGGTCGCGGGATCGACGTGCGGCTGCAGGCACTGCGCGCAGATCTCTTTCATCATGCATTGCATCGGCGAGTTGATCGAGCCAATGCCCACGTGATCGGGGCGCAGGTAGGGCTTGAGGATCGCGTGCCGCGCGCGGCCCACGGCGGCCATCATGCCGTCGGAACCGATCGCGATGACGCGCTTGGCGTCTTGCATCCGCACGGTCGCTTCGCCGAGGGCGCCGGACGCGTGCGCGGCCATGCCATCGACGATGTTGCCGACATACGTCTTGTCGCCGGGGCGCGTGGGCTTGAAGCCGGGCGCTTCGTCGCAGCACCAGATGACTTCATCGGCCGCGGCTTCGATCTCCGCAACCTTGTAGCGGTCGATCAACTTCTTGTAGCCGGCGAAGTAGAGGACCTTCGATCCCTGGCGGCGGAAGTCCGCGCCGATCGAGAAGAGCACCGCGTTGCCGAGTCCGCCGCCGACGAGGACGACCGTCTCGCCGGGCGACGTGACCGTGGGCTTGCCGGTGGGTCCCATCAGCACAACGGGCTCGCCGGGCTTGAGGGTCGCGCACAGGTCGCTCGAGCCGCCCATCTCGAGCGCGATGATCGAGACGAGTCCCTTGTCGGCATCCACCCACGCACCGGTCATCGCGAGGCCTTCCATCGACAGCGTGGTGCCTTCGACGCGCGTCGAGAGTGTCTCGAAGTTCTGGAGGCGATAGAACTGGCCGGGCTTGAACTTGCGCGCGGCGAGCGGGGCGCGCATCACGACTTCGACGATCTTCGGCGTGAGGCGCTCGACGCGCTCCACGCGCGCACGCAGGAGGTCGTTGAGTTGCGCGATGAATCGCGGCGTCTCGGCGGCATCGCGCGTCGGGCGGCGTTGTAGCACGCGGCTCACCACCGGATAGCCTTGCTTCGCCGAGCCCATCGCCTTCACGACGTTGCCGAAGAACGACGGGTGCAGGTCGCCGAAGTAGCTGATGTAGCGGTTCTCGGCGTCGCGCGACATCAGCACCTGCGGATTGCTCGGCTTCGCGGAGCGCTCGGGCGTGACCGGGTTGCCGTCGTCGTCGATCGCGCGGAAGTACTTGCCGTCGAGGACGAAGCCCTTGCGATCCTCGCGGGCGAGCACCGTGTTGGGCTGCGTGCCGGCGGCGATGAGGATGGTCTTCGCGGCGAGCTCGACTTCGCTCGTGGCGCCTTCCGCGGTGGCCGCGCTGGCGATGAGCGAGCGCGCGTGGCCGAAGCGATCGAGCTCGATGCGCGCCGGCGTGAGGTTCTCGGCGAAGCGGATGCCTTCCTCGAGCGCCTTCTCCACTTCCTCGTGGTTGAGCGTGTACGACGGGCTGTCGATGAGCCGCTTGCGGTAGGCGATGGTCGCCCCGCCCCAGGACTGGAGGAGCTCGACGATCTTCGCGTCGCGTCCCTCGCGAGCGGCATCCGCGCGCTCGCGGCGGAGGGCGAGCGCGTGCGCGAGGAACACTTCCGCGGCTTCGGTTTCCTCTTCGTTCCACTCGTTGCGCACGGTGCCCGCGCTGCGCTCGGCGCAGAGGGCCTCGTAGCGCGCGAGGAACTTTTCGACCTGAACGGGATAGTAGGCGAGCGATTCGGTGGCCGTGTCGACCGCCGTGAGGCCGCCACCGATCACGACGATCGGCAAGCGCACCTGCATGTTCGCGATCGATTCGGTGCGTGCCGCGCCGGTGAGCTGCAGGCCCATGAGGAAGTCGGACGCAGCACGCACCCCGCGGGCGAGGCCGTTGGGAAGGTCGAGGATCGTGGGCTTGCCGGCCCCGAGCGCGAGGGCGATGTGATCGAAGCCCAGCGACCACGCGTCTTCCGACGTGATCGTGCCGCCGAAGCGGATGCCGCCGATCATCGCGAACTGCGAGCGCCGTTCGACGAGCAGCCGCGCCATCTTCAGGAAATTCTTGTCCCAGCGCACGGTGATGCCGTACTCGGCGACACCGCCGAAGCCCGCCATCACGCGGCCGTCGAGCGGCTCCTTGAGGCTCGCGACATCGCGGATCGGATGGAACGCCACGCGGCTGCCATCGGCGGCCACGCCGGAAATCGCGGGGTCAAGCGGCTCGATCTTGAGGCCATCCACGATCACGACCGTGTGGCCATCATTCATGAGGTGATGCGACACGGTGAAGCCCGCAGGGCCCGCGCCGACGACGAGCACGCGCTTGCCGGTGGGGGGCAGTGGGAGCGGACGTCGGAGATTCAGCGGATTCCAGCGCGTGAGCAGCGAATAGATCTCGAAGCCCCACGGCAGCTCGAGGATGTCCTTCAATGTGCGCGTCTCGGCCTGCGGGATGTCGACGGGTGTTTGCTTCTGGTAGATGCACGCCTTCATGCAGTCGTTGCAGATGCGGTGACCCGTGGCGCACACCGTCGGGTTGTCGATCACGATCATCGCGAGGGCGCCGACGGACCAGCCCTCGGTCTTCAGCTTGTGGAACTCGGAGATGCGTTCCTCGAGCGGGCAGCCCGCGAGCGGAATGCCGAACGGGCTCTTCTTAAACGCGATCGTGCCGTCTTCCGCGGGCTTTTCCTTCAGACCCTTGGAGCACGAGTCCTTGCCCTGCTCGTGGCACCAGATGCAGTAGTTGGCCTCGTCGAGCGCGCCGGCGAGGTTGGTCCCCGGGTCGGTGAGCGCGAAACCGCTGCGGCGGCGGATGTGATGAAGCGTATGGACGGTGTAGCCCGCCTTCGTATCCGTATCGACGGGCACGAGGTGCATCGGGTCCACGCGTTGCGGCGGCTTGAAGAGCACGCCGCCCTTGTAGCGGCGCCGGCCCTCGGCGGTGTGCGCGGCCCACGCGGCGAAGCGCTCGGCGGCGGCGAGGGCTTCGGCGTTGCCGGTTTCGTCCTCCTGCCAGGCGAGCACGTGAGTCGCGAACGAGAGCTCCTCGAACGGAGCGCCGAGGAAGCCCGCGACCTGCGCTTCGAGCGCGGCGCCGTCGAACGCGGCGGCCTCGTCGGCCTTGATCTTGAGCATCGCGCGGCGTTGCACGAACTTGCGCTTCACGCGGTAGAGCGGGGCGAGGGCTTCGACTCCGGCCTGCAGCGCTTCGACCTCGCCTTCGATGTCGAAGAGCTCGCCGATGAAACGGTCGAGTGTCGGCGCCGCGGCGATCAGCAGCTCGGCTTCTTCCTTGTAGGAAAGTGACGCAACGCTGTTACGCGCCGTGACGAACCGATCGTGGAGCGCGCTGTCTTCACGGCGTAGCATGTCGAGAAAGGCCGCATCGACCCTCTCGAGGCCGGGGCGGTCGTGGAGGTCTTCGAAACGAAGGCTGAAGGCGAGACGCAGGGGCTTGGTAGCGGCGGACATGCCGTATTCTCGCATCCGGGCGGCCTTGCTTCGCGTATTCCCGGAGTCCGCTTGGGGGCATTCCCCGCGCCATCGAGGAGGAAAAGCCGGTGAGCAGCGTCGTCCACCTGAAGAAGCCCGCGGCCGATGCGCGCGGGTACAGCATCGTCCACCGGCCCGGCAAGGCCATCGTCGACGAGCGCGCGGAGGTCGTCGCGGGCCTGCTCGCGGCGCCGGCGCGAATCGCGCCCAAGTATTTCTACGACGAGCTCGGCTGCGCGCTCTACGGCGCGATCTGCCAGCTCCCCGAGTACTACCCCACGCGCACCGAGATCGCGATCTTCCGCGATTTCCGCAGCGAGATCGCCGAGGCTGTGGGCCAGGGCGGCCAGTTCGTCGACCTCGGCGCCGGCGATTGCTGCAAGGCCGAGGCGTGGCTGCCGTTCCTCAATCCCGCTCGCTACCTGGCCGTGGATATCGCCGGCCCGGAAATCGAGCGAGCACTCTCGCGCATGGCGCCCGATTTTCCCGGCACCGAACTCGTGGGTGTGGTGACCGACTTCACGCATGGCGTCGATCTCGAGGGGCTTCTCGATGAGCGCGAGGTCACGTTCTTCTACCCGGGCTCGAGCATCGGCAATTTTTCGCCGGAGGATGCGCGCGCACTGCTCGCGTCGATCCATCGCGCCTGCGCGACGCGGCCCGGAAGCGGCCTGCTGATCGGCGTGGATGGCAAGAAGGAAAAGGCGCTGCTCGATGCCGCCTACGACGATGCGCTGGGTGTGACGGCCTCGTTCAACCGCAACATCCTGCTGCATCTCAATCGCCGCTTCGGGTTCGACTTCGCGCTCGATGCCTTCACGCATCGCGGCTTCTACAACGAGACCGCCGGCCGCGTGGAAATGCACCTAGAGGCCGTGAGCGAACAGGTCGTGAAGGCGCGCGGTTACGAGCGCACGTTCGCCAAGGGCGAGCGTATCCACACGGAGAATTCGTACAAGTACACGCCGGGTGAGGTCGCAGCACTCCTGCAGGATTCGGGATTCACGCGCACGCGCCGGTGGTCCAGCCCTGGCGACGGCTACTCCGTCTTCTACGCGTCCTGACGCACGCGCCCCGTGGCGATGTAGTGCTGGCTGAAGGGGCTCGTTCGCACCCGGAAGTCCGTGAGGAATTCCGGCATCAGCGACCACGGCGCGTCCATGCCCTCGAAGTTCGTGATGTAACCCCGGTGACTCAGGCGTAAATACCAATTCGCGGGTGCCAGCCACGGCGCATAGAGCTTCGTGCTGGTCGCGGCCACGCGGGCACCGGGCTTCGCCAGGCGCATGAGGTTGGCGAGCGACGTGCGCGAACGCAGGATGTCGTGCGTGTAGCTCAGGAGGATTGCATCGAACGGGACCGGCGCGCGGTAATCCTCGGCGGTGGCGCATTGCAAGTCGACATTCGCAAATCCGGAGTCACTGACGCGATGCGCCGCGATCTCCAGCATCTCCGGGGATGGATCGAACGCGAAGACGTGGCCGTTGGTGCAGACGGCGGCAGCGAGCTTCGGCAGGCACCAGCCGGTGCCGCAGCCTGCGTCGAGGACAAAGTCACCCGCGCGCAGATCGAGGGCCGCGATCGTCTCGTTGCGAATGTTGTCGATCAGCTGCGTGCGCCGGTCATAGCGAGGCGCGAGCTTGCGATAGTGCTCGAGGGATTCGGCGAGGTTGGCGCCGCTCACGGTGCGTCGCGCGCGAGCCGCAGTCCGGAGAACTGCCAACGCACGTCCGGCGGGAAGAAATTGCGGTAGCTCGCGCGGATGTGCGAGGCGGGCGTTGCGCAGGAGCCGCCGCGCAGCACGTACTGGCCGCACATGAACTTGCCGTTGTATTCGCCGACCGCGCCGGCCTCGGGGCGGAATCCGGGGTACGGGCCGTAATCGCTGCGGGTCCACTCCCACACGTCGCCGAACATTTGCGCGGGCACGCCGCGCGGCGAGGCTTCGCGCAACGCGAGCGGATGGAACGCGGCGCTCTCGAGGAAGTTGCCCTCGCGCGCGACACCGGCGGCGGCGACCTCCCATTCGGCCTCGGTGGGCAGGCGTGCATCGGCCCAACGGGCGAACGCCTCGGCTTCGAGGAAGCTCACGTGACAGACGGGCGCGTTCGGATCGACGGGCATGAGGCCGCGCAGCGTGAACGTGTGCCATTGGCCGTCGCGCTTTTCCCAGTAGAGCGGTGCTTCCCAACCGCGGGCCTGCACGGCGTCCCAGCCGAGCGAGAGCCAGAGCTCGGGCCGGCGATAGCCGCCGTCTTCGATGAAGGCGATGAAGTCGCCGTGCGTGACCGGGTGCGAGGCGAGTTCGAACGCGGGCAGGAACACGCGGTGGCGCGGCGTCTCGTTGTCGAAGGCGAAGCCCGCGCCGTCGTGACCGATCTCGTGCAGCCCCTCGGCGAACGCGATCCAGTCGGCCTTGCGCGCCTGCACCGAGGTGAGCGGCCAGTGTTTCTCGTAGGCGGGCTTGAGCGGATTGCGCGACAGCATGTGTTTCAAGTCGGTGAGGATCAGCTCCTGGTGCTGCTGCTCGTGGTTCAGGCCCAGCTCGATGAGCGCGGCCACGGGCTCGGCGTGCGCGGCATCATGGAGGAAGTCGTCCATCGCGGTTTCGACGTGGTCGCGATAGGCCATCACGGCATCGAGGTCGGGCCGCGTGATCAGGCCGCGCTCGGGGCGAGGGTGCTTGTCGCCGACACCGTTGTAGTACGAATTGAAGAGGACCTTGAACGCGGGATCGAACGCGCGGTACTGCGGCGCGTGCTGCGACAGGATGAAGGTCTCGAAGAACCACGTCGTGTGCGCGAGGTGCCACTTCGTGGGACTCGCATCGGGCATCGACTGGATGGCGCAATCCTCGGCCGAGAGCGGTGCGGCGAGCGCGCGGGTGCGGGCGCGGATCTCGCGGAAGCGCTGTTCCAGCGCGGACAATCGTGAGGCAAGGGGTGCGGCGCGCGCGTTCGAATCCACGGACTCCTCCTTGGCGTTTTTGCGGGCGACCTACTGCACCGATACGGACGGTTCTCCGGCCTGGATGCGGCCGATCACGGCCGCCTCGCCGAACCCGTCATCGCGGAAGATCCGCAGCACTTCTTCCGTGCTGCCCGGCGAACATGCGACGAGCAGGCCACCGCTCGTCTGCGGGTCGGTAAGAATTGCCTTCTGCGCTTCGCTGATCGACGCGCCGAGCTTCACGCGGTCGCCATAGCCGGCCCAGTTTCGACCGGACGCGCCCGTGACAATTCCTTCGGCGGCGAATTCGACCACGCCGGGAAGCAGCGGCAGGCGGTTCCAATCCACGCTTGCGGCCACCTTCGAACCCTTGGCGATCTCGACGAGGTGTCCGAGCAGGCCGAATCCCGTGACATCGGTGAGGGCAGTGACGCCCGCGACGGTCCCGAGCTTGGTACCGGGCGTGTTGAGCTTCGTCGTGCTCGCGATCATCGCGGCGTACCCGGCGTCATCGAGGCGGCCCTTCTTGAGCGCCGCGCTGTAGATGCCCACGCCCAGGGGCTTGCCGAGCACGAGGTCGTCTCCGGGCTTCGCGCCCGCGTTGCGTTTGAGGTTCTTCGGATCCACGAGGCCGATCGCAACGAGGCCGTAGATGGGCTCGACCGAATCGATCGTGTGGCCGCCGGCGATCGGGATCCCAGCGCGCGCGCACACGGACTCGCCGCCTTCGAGGATCTTGCGGATCACTTCGACCGGCAGCTGGTTCACGGGCATGCCGACGAGGGCCAGCGCGAAGAGCGGTTGTCCGCCCATCGCATAGACATCCGAGATCGCGTTGGTCGCGGCAATGGCGCCGAAGTCGAACGGATCATCGACGATGGGCATGAAAAAATCGGTGGTGGCGACGATGGCCTGGTGGTCATTGATGCGATAGACCGCGGCGTCGTCGCTCGTCTCGATACCCACGAGGAGATCGGCGGGCACGATGCCGGCCGCGCCCTTCGCGAGGATCTTCTCCAGGACGCCGGGCGCGATCTTGCAGCCGCATCCTCCGCCGTGGCTGAACTGGGTGAGACGTACCTGCATGTCCATGCGAACCCTTACGTGATCACGGCGCAGCGCCGAACCGCGATTCTAGTCCTTTGGTCCAACCGTGATCTAAGCAAGGAGCGAGGACAAAATCCGCCCCAATTGGCGCGCCTCGTGTTCCGGGCGGAAGAGGGGCGCGCGTTTCCTGCAGGCGCGCGTGAGCTCGCGCAGGTAGGCGGGGTCGAGTGCTTGCGCGAGGCGGTCCGCGAGCTCGGCAGGTTCTCCCACCGGAAAGAACCCCGGATAGTCGCGGCCGAGCATGCCGACGTTGCCCGACATGCGGCTCGCGATCACCGTGCTCCCCGATGCGAGTGCCTCGGCAATGACATTGGCCCCGCCTTCGAGGCGCGAGGGATGCACCAGCACATGCGCGTTGCGAATCGCGATGCGCGTGAGGCCGTGGGCGAGCGGCCCGAACCAGCGATAGCGGGGATCGTGCTTCGCGGTGCTCCGCGCGAGCTTCGCCAGCCTCGGGTCGAGCGCCGCGCCAATGTGGCGCACGCGGATGGGCAGCGAGCTGGGCAACAGCGAGAGCGCGCGAAACAGCGTTTCGGGATCCTTCTCCTCGCGCAGGTGGCCCACGGCGACGCAGTCGAGGCGGCCCTTCGCCTTCGACGCGGGACGCAACGGTGTCGCCGACTGGTAGATCACCGCGCTCTTCTTGCGCCAGGCCGCGCGGAGGTGATCGAGCGCGTCCTCCTGGAGAACGATCACGCGATCGGCGATGTCGAGGGAGCGGACGGCCTCCTTGTTGCCGGGCAGGTCGCCGTAGAGATCGGTCCCCGTCAGCACGAGTGCAATGCGGCCGTGCGGGTTGCGATCGCGAAAGGCGCGAATCGATTCCGCGCTGCGGCGCGCATGCAATGCGATCAATGCATCGGCTGGCTCACCACTCCAGGCCGTCTGTAGAATCACCCGGAAGCGGTCGCGAAGCATTTCCGACCAGCGCGCCGCGGTGCGCCAGTTCCCGTCGTTCTTCTCGCGGGTGCCGGGCGTCACGATCCTCACGAGCGGTTTGGCGACAGGAGCCATGCGGGAATTATACGAACCGGCGGCATTGTCCGAGGCGCTTTCGGAGGCGCGCGCCCGCACGCTTGCGATCTACTCGCACCTCGACGTAGGCCAATGGAACGTCCCTTACCTCGAGACGGTGAACCCGCCGCAGTGGGAACTCGCGCACATCGCTTGGTTCCAGGAGTTCTGGTGCCTGCGAAACGGCGGGCGCGGCGGCCGGTCGCACTTCGAGAATGCCGATGCGTTGTGGAACTCGAGCATCGTCGCGCATCGCGATCGCTGGGAGATCGCGCGGGCTCCTCGTGCGCCCGTGAGTGCGTACATGGCCGACACGCTCGATGCGACTCTCGAGGCGCTGGCACGCAGTAGCGAGGAAGAGCGCTACTTCTTTCGTCTCGCGCTGCTCCACGAGGACATGCACGCCGAAGCGTTGCTGATGACGCTCCAGGCGCTCGCTTTGCCGGCGCCCCCGTTGCCGGCGCTCGATCCGCCGCATTCGGAGCCGACGCCCACGCGCGACGTTATTTTCGACGGTGGCGAGTTCGTCCAGGGCACGCCCGCAGGCTCGCGCGCGTTCGCGTTCGACAATGAAGGCCCGGCATTCACGACCCACGTCGACCCCTTCGCCATCGCCGACCGGCCGGTGTCGCAGGGCGAGTTCGCGCAATTCGTGGAGGATCAGAAGCTTCCGCCGCCGCGATATTGGCGACGTCAGGACGGCACATGGCAGGCAAGGCGCTTCGACACATGGCACGCGCTCGACGCTTTCGCACCGATGATTCATGTCGCGTTGCCCGAGGCCGAGGCCTATTGCCGCTGGGCGGACCGCAGGCTTCCGACTGAATCCGAGTGGGAATTCGCTGCGCGTGAATCCGTCGAGGCGGGGACGCTGGACTATCGCCATACCGGGCCTCATGGCGGCGGGCAGGGCCTTCGCCACATGCTGGGCGGCGTCTGGGAGTGGACCGCCTCGCCATTCGCGCCGTATGCAGGCTTCGTGGCCGGCCCCTACACGGACTACTCGCAGCCGTGGTTCCACACGCACCAGGTGTTGCGTGGCGGGTGCTTCGCCACGCGAAGCCGACTTGTCCACAATCGCTGGCGCAATTTCTACCGCCCCGAGCGCGCCGATGCCTTCGCAGGATTTCGCACGTGCGCGCGGAACGAGGCGATCCCTGTGCGATAATTTGCGCTGGCGGGCCCCCCCGCATTGAAGGGCGGCAAACCTGGTCAGGTCGGGAACGAAGCAGCCATAGTCGATTCCTTCAAGTGCCGGGGACAAGGCTCGCCTCTTCCCATTCCCAAGCCGTTCGATGACCTATCAAGTTCTCGCCCGCAAGTGGCGTCCCCGGGCCTTCGAGGAACTCGTCGGCCAAGCCCACGTCGTCACGGCACTCGCCAACGCGCTCGCCTCGAAGCGTCTCCACCACGCGTATCTATTCACCGGAACGCGCGGTGTGGGCAAGACCACGCTCGCGCGGATCCTCGCCAAGGCGCTGAACTGCGAGACCGGCATCACCCCCAAGCCGTGCGGCAAGTGCGGGGCCTGCACGCAGATCGACAGCGGCCGCTTCGTCGACCTCCTCGAGGTGGACGCCGCGACCAACACCAAGGTCGACGAGATGCGCGAGCTTCTCGAGAACGCGCAGTACATGCCCACGGTCGGCCGCTTCAAGATCTACATCATCGACGAAGTGCACATGCTCTCGAAGTCCGCCTTCAATTCGATGCTGAAGACGCTCGAGGAACCGCCCGAGCACGTGAAGTTCATCCTCGCCACGACCGATCCGCAGCGCCTGCCGGTGACGGTTCTGTCGCGCTGCCTGCAATTCAACTTGAAGCCGCTTGCGCCACCGGTCATCGCCGGGCACCTGAAGCGCGTGCTCGAAGCGGAAGGCATTCCCTTTGAAGACGCCGCGCTCGCGCACCTCTCGAAGGCCGCGGCTGGAAGCGTGCGCGACAGCCTGAGCCTGCTCGACCAGGCAATCGCCCACGGTGGTGGACGCGTTGCCGCCGCGCAGGTCGCCGAGATGCTGGGGTCCGTCGGTGGCGATCTCGTGTGGCCGCTGCTCGAATGCGTTGTCGCCGGTGATGGTCCTGGCGCGATGCGCGAGGCCGAGCGAATCGCCGGACGCAGCATCGATTTCGATACCGCGCTGGAAGATCTCGCGTCGCTGCTGCATCGCATCGCGCTGGTACTCGCGGGCATCGATCCGCCTGCGGACGAAAGCGACACGCCTCGCTTGAAAGCCATTGCTGCGCGCCTCGACAACTCGCGCGTGCAGGTCCTCTATCAGATCGCCGTGCTCGGCCGCCGCGACCTTCCGCTCGCGCCCGATGAGTTCGCCGGGTTCTCGATGTCCGTTCTTCGCATGCTGTCGTTCTCCGGTGGCAATGCGGAAGGGCGGTCTGTCGCAAGACCCACGCCTGCCGTCGCCGCGCCCACGCCGAGCCGATCCGCTGCGCCGGTCGCAGCGGCTGTGAACGTGCCTGCTGCACCTGCACCTGCGCGCGCAACCTCGGCACCCGTTGCCTCGGAGCCCGTGGCCGCAATCCCTTTCGATGGCGATTGGCCCGCGTTCGTCGCGCGCCTGCAACTTACCGGAATGGCGGGGCTGCTCGCGCGCTACGGCGAGCTGGCGTCGTTCAACAACAACAACCTGGAGCTTGTCGTGCCCGAAGCGCATCGCGCCTATTCGGAACGCAATTACCAGGACAAGCTGAAGGCCGAGCTCGCGAAACATTTCGGCGCGAACTTCCGGCTCACGGTGAAGACGGGCGCAACCAGCGGTGTGAGCCTCGCGGCCGTGCGCGAAAAGCAAAGTGAAGAGCGGCAGGCCACTGCCGCGACGGCCATCGAGGCGGATCCCTTCGTGCGCGATCTGGTGCGCGACATGGGCGCCGAGGTGGTTCCCTCATCCATACGGCCGTCCGGCAACGACAACGGCCCCACCAGCTAAGGAGCTCGAACCATGATGGGCAAAGGTGGCCTGGGCGCGCTGATGAAGCAGGCCCAGCAAATGCAGGAGAACATGAAGAAGGTGCAGGAAGAGCTCGCGACGATCGAGGTCGAGGGCCAATCTGGTGCCGGCCTGGTCAAGGTCGTCATGACCTGCAAGCACGCGGCCAAGCGCGTGACGATCGATCCGAGCCTGCTCACGGAAGACAAGGACATGCTCGAGGACCTCGTCATGGCGGCGTTCAACGATGCCGTGCAGAAGGCCGACGCGACGGCGCAGTCCAAGATGGCGGGGTTCACGGCGGGCATGAATCTTCCGCCCGGCATGAACCTGCCGTTCTAGGAACCCGCGCCGCGCGATGGAAAACCCGGGCTCACTCGACGAGCTGATTCGCGCGCTGCGCTGCCTGCCGGGCGTGGGGCCGAAGTCCGCGCAGCGGATGGCCTATCACCTGCTGCAGCGCGATCACGAAGGCGCGGGGCGCCTCTCGGGCGCGCTCGCCGCGGCGCTCGATCGCATCCGCCATTGCGCGAGCTGCAACACGTTTACCGAAGCGGAGCAGTGCGCGGTGTGCGCATCGACGCGTCGCGACCGGACGCTGCTATGCGTCGTCGAAACTCCGGGCGACTTGCTGATGATGGAGCAGACGCAGAGCTTCTCGGGCATGTACTTCGTGCTGATGGGGCGGCTGTCTCCGCTCGACGGCATCGGCCCGAAGGAGATCCACCTCGATCGCCTGCTCAAGCGCGCGACCGACGGCGTCGTGAAGGAAGTGATCCTCGCGACGAACTTCACCGTCGAAGGCGAAGCGACGGCGCACTACGTGAGCGAGTTGCTCTCGGCCAAGGGGTTGATGGTCTCGCGCATCGCGCGCGGCCTGCCCGTGGGCGGCGAGCTCGAGCACGTCGACAGCGGCACGCTCGCCCAAGCGCTCGTGGAGCGACGTCCCGCCTAGCTCGCGGTAGAAAAGGGGACAGAAGGAAAAACTAACCTGACCCCTTTTCTCTCGGTGTCGCGAAGGCGCTCCAGATTCCCTTCACCAGCCGCCACAACTTCGGCAGCAGCCACGCGACCATCGCAAGGAAGACAACGAGCAACGCGAGGAACACCAGCGGATGCTGGAAGGCGAGCCAGATTCCGCCCAGCACGGCGAAGTCTTCCGCGAATGACGCGGTCCAATTGGAGACAGGCTCGGGCGACGTGTTGATCAACGCGCGGCCGCCCGCCTTCGTGAAGTGCGTGCCGGCCGTGATCGTCCCGCCGAGCAATCCCGCGACAATCGTCAGCGCAGTGAGTGTGTCACCGGTAGCACCGGCCGCGAGCAGCGCGCCCGCGGGAATGCGGATGAACGTGTGGATCGCATCCCAGGCGCTGTCGACACCGGGAAACTTGTCGGCGAGGAATTCCATCACGACGAGGAAGCCCGCGGTCCATACAACATAAGGATGCGCGAGCATCTTCAAGCCATCGGGCAGTGCGAAGTAACCCTGCTGGTGCGCGAGGCCCAGCGCGAAGATCACGAGATAAAGGCGCACGCCGCTCGCCCATGCGAGGAGCGAGGCGAGGGCGACGGTCTGGAGGACATGCAACTCGGTGCCGGTCATCGGTGACTAACCTCTAACGTCCTGATTTACGGAAATTTTGGGTGCCGCCCTGGGTTTGTTCCGGCGTTTGGGTTGACGCTCGGGGTCGCAAAATGCCATAATTTACCTCTCGGCGACGTTCTAACCAGCAGCAAGGTTCGAGCGCACCGACTCTGGCGCGGGGTGGAGCAGTCTGGCAGCTCGTCGGGCTCATAACCCGAAGGTCGTAGGTTCAAATCCTACCCCCGCAACCAACTCCCAGTAGCTTGCACGGCAAGGGAGTGCCATCGCTCTTTAACAAGTTACAGCCGATAGAGGTGGGTGTTGTGGGCGTTGTTGCGAGCCTGCTTCACGTGGGTGCCTGTTATGGGTGCGAAGCGTGTTGTGGGGATCTCGGATAAAGCAATGCTTGCAGTGCTCACTTTTGAATCCAAGTGATTCGAGTGAGTTTTAAATGGATTGAACTGAAGAGTTTGATCCTGGCTCAGATTGAACGCTGGCGGAATGCTTTACACATGCAAGTCGAGCGGCAGCGCGGGGGCAACCCTGGCGGCGAGCGGCGAACGGGTGAGTAATACATCGGAACATGTCCAGTCGTGGGGGATAACCTGGCGAAAGCCAGGCTAATACCGCATGAGCTCGGGAGAGGAAAGCGGGGGACCGTAAGGCCTCGCGCGATTGGGTTGGCCGATGTCCGATTAGCTTGTTGGTGAGGTAAAGGCTTACCAAGGCGATGATCGGTAGCTGGTCTGAGAGGATGATCAGCCACACTGGGACTGAGACACGGCCCAGACTCCTACGGGAGGCAGCAGTGGGGAATTTTGGACAATGGGGGCAACCCTGATCCAGCCATTCCGCGTGAGTGAAGAAGGCCTTCGGGTTGTAAAGCTCTTTTGTCCGGAGCGAAACGGTTACGGTGAATATCCGTGACTACTGACGGTACCGGAAGAATAAGCACCGGCTAACTACGTGCCAGCAGCCGCGGTAATACGTAGGGTGCGAGCGTTAATCGGAATTACTGGGCGTAAAGCGTGCGCAGGCGGGCTTTTAAGCCAGACGTGAAATCCCCGGGCTTAACCTGGGAATGGCGTTTGGGACTGGGAGTCTGGAGTGCGGCAGAGGAGACTGGAATTCCTGGTGTAGCAGTGAAATGCGTAGATATCAGGAGGAACACCGATGGCGAAGGCAGGTCTCTGGGCTGACACTGACGCTCATGCACGAAAGCGTGGGGAGCAAACAGGATTAGATACCCTGGTAGTCCACGCCCTAAACGATGTCGACTGGTTGTTGGGGGTTTGACACTCTCAGTAACGAAGCTAACGCGTGAAGTCGACCGCCTGGGGAGTACGGCCGCAAGGTTAAAACTCAAAGGAATTGACGGGGACCCGCACAAGCGGTGGATTATGTGGATTAATTCGATGCAACGCGAAAAACCTTACCTACCCTTGACATGTCCTGGAGCCTGAAGAGATTCGGGTGTGCCCGAAAGGGAACGGGAACACAGGTGCTGCATGGCTGTCGTCAGCTCGTGTCGTGAGATGTTGGGTTAAGTCCCGCAACGAGCGCAACCCTTGTCATTAGTTGCCACATTTAGTTGGGCACTCTAATGAGACTGCCGGTGACAAACCGGAGGAAGGTGGGGATGACGTCAAGTCCTCATGGCCCTTATGGGTAGGGCTTCACACGTAATACAATGGCGCGTACAGAGGGCTGCGAAGGGGCGACCTGGAGCCAATCCCTTACAAAGCGCGTCGTAGTCCGGATTGCAGTCTGCAACTCGACTGCATGAAGTCGGAATCGCTAGTAATCGCGGATCAGCATGTCGCGGTGAATACGTTCCCGGGTCTTGTACACACCGCCCGTCACACCATGGGAGCGGGTTTCACCAGAAGCCGGTCGCTTAACCGCAAGGGGAGCGCCGACCACGGTGAGATTCGTGACTGGGGTGAAGTCGTAACAAGGTAGCCGTATCGGAAGGTGCGGCTGGATCACCTCCTTTCTAGAGAAGAGATTGTCGCCGCAGCGGTTTTACCTGCAGCGCCCACCATCTATCGGTTGTTTCTTAGCGTGCGAGAGCGCCCAGGAATCGGGTCTGTAGCTCAGTTGGTTAGAGCACCGTCTTGATAAGGCGGGGGTCGATGGTTCGAATCCATCCAGACCCACCAACTTTGCGTGGGGTCCTGGAGGGCGCGATCAAAAGAAGAAGAGGCGCTAGGGGAGGCGAGAAGCGGGGCTGTAGCTCAGTTGGGAGAGCACCTGCTTTGCAAGCAGGGGGTCGTCGGTTCGATCCCGTCCAGCTCCACCAGTTTTGTTCTGTGTTGAGGGTGCATCGGAGAGTGCGTGTATGCGCGTGCTCCTCGATGCTTCTTTATTGAAGTCATCGATCGGCTGCTCTTTAACAATTCGGGATTAGAAGGTGGTGTGTTCGCGTGGTTCTTTTTGCGCGTGGATGCCCGTGGCAAGCGATTGCCTGGGATATCCGCTACAGCGTGCAAAGTGTTTAAGAACCGGGGCGCGATCACACGACTGGGTGATGTATTGCATGTTCATCAAACTCGTTTGTTTTGATGGACGCACAAGCGCGCGAGAGAACTATAGCTGCGTGGTGCGAGGAACTTTACCTCGGACCTGCTCCCCGCAAGGGGGGCGGCAAGGTTATAGGGTCAAGCGAATAAGTGCATGTGGTGGATGCCTTGGCGATTACAGGCGACGAAGGACGCGACAGCCTGCGATAAGCTGCGGGGAGCCGGCAAATGGGCGCTGATCCGCAGATTTCCGAATGGGGAAACCCGGCCCGTCATAGGGTCACCTCGCTCTGAATACATAGGAGCGAAGGAGCGAACGCGGAGAACTGAAACATCTCAGTAACCGCAGGAACAGAAATCAACCGAGATTCCCAAAGTAGTGGCGAGCGAAATGGGAAGAGCCTTCGAGCTTTAGCGCGAGCGTTAGCGAAACGGTCTGGAAAGTCCGGCCATAGCGGGTGATAGCCCCGTACGCGAAAACGAATGCGTGGAACTGAGCTCGAGACAAGTAGGGCGGGACACGTGAAATCCTGTCTGAAGATGGGGGGACCATCCTCCAAGGCTAAATACTCGTAATCGACCGATAGTGAACCAGTACCGTGAGGGAAAGGCGAAAAGAACCCCGGGAGGGGAGTGAAATAGATCCTGAAACCGCATGCATACAAACAGTCGGAGCCTGGAGCAATCCGGGTGACGGCGTACCTTTTGTATAATGGGTCAGCGACTTACGTTGCGTTGCGAGCTTAAGGCTTGATGCCGAAGGCGAAGCGAAAGCGAGTCTGAATAGGGCGATTCAGTAGCGCGGCGTAGACCCGAAACCGGTTGATCTATCCATGGCCAGGCTGAAGGTGGGGTAACACCCACTGGAGGGCCGAACCCACGCCCGTTGAAAAGGTCGGGGATGAGCTGTGGATAGGGGTGAAAGGCTAAACAAAACCGGAGATAGCTGGTTCTCCTCGAAAACTATTGAGGTAGTGCGTCGTGTATTGCCTACGGGGGTAGAGCACTGTTATGGCTAGGGGGCCGCTATAGGCTTACCAAACCATTGCAAACTCCGAATACCGTAGAGCTCGAGCACGGCAGACAGTCCCCGGGTGCTAACGTCCGGGGACAAGAGGGAAACAACCCAGACCGCCAGCTAAGGTCCCCAATATCGGCTAAGTGGAAAACGAAGTGGGAAGGCACAGACAGTCAGGAGGTTGGCTTAGAAGCAGCCATCCTTTAAAGAAAGCGTAATAGCTCACTGATCGAGTCGTCCTGCGCGGAAGATGTAACGGGGCTCAAGCCGATAACCGAAGCTGCGGATCGATGGAGCAATCCATCGGTGGTAGAGGAGCGTTCCCTACGCCTGCGAAGGTGACTCGTAAGGGTTGCTGGAGGTATGGGAAGAGCGAATGCTGACATGAGTAGCGATAAAGCGGGTGAAAGGCCCGCTCGCCGAAAGCCCAAGGTTTCCTGCGCAACGTTCATCGGCGCAGGGTGAGTCGGCCCCTAAGGCGAGGCGGAGACGCGTAGCTGATGGGAATCTGGTCAATATTCCAGAACCGCCGACGGGTGCGATGTGGGGACGGAGAAGGTTATGCGAACCGGCTGTTGGATGTGCCGGTGAAGCGTGTAGGCAGATCCCTTAGGGAAATCCGGGGGGTCAATGCTGAGGCGCGGGACGAGGAGAGCTTGCTCTCCAAAGTCGCGGATACCCTGCTTCCAGGAAAAGCCACTAAGCTTCAGCCCGTTGGGACCGTACCGCAAACCGACACAGGTGGGCAGGATGAAAATTCTCAGGCGCTTGAGAGAACTCAGGAGAAGGAACTCGGCAAATTGACACCGTAACTTCGGAAGAAGGTGTGCCTTTGGTAGGTGAACCCGTACAGGGGGAGCCGAGAAAGGCCGCAGAGAATCGGTGGCTGCGACTGTTTATCAAAAACACAGCACTCTGCTAAGACGTTGGAAGTCGACGTATAGGGTGTGACGCCTGCCCGGTGCCGGAAGGTTAAGTGATGGGGTGCAAGCTCTTGATCGAAGCCCCGGTAAACGGCGGCCGTAACTATAACGGTCCTAAGGTAGCGAAATTCCTTGTCGGGTAAGTTCCGACCCGCACGAATGGCGTAACGATGGCCACACTGTCTCCTCCTGAGACTCAGCGAAGTTGAAATGTTTGTGAAGATGCAATCTCCCCGCGGCTAGACGGAAAGACCCCATGAACCTTTACTGTAGCTTTGCATTGGACTGTGACGCTGTCTGTGTAGGATAGCTGGGAGGCTTTGAAGCCGGGTCGCCAGACTCGGTGGAGCCAACGTTGAAATACCAGCCTGACGACGTTGCGGTTCTAACCTGGGCCCCTTGACGGGGTCGGGGACCGTGCATGGTAGGCAGTTTGACTGGGGCGGTCTCCTCCCAAAGAGTAACGGAGGAGTGCGAAGGTCACCTAGGTACGGTCGGAAATCGTACTCATAGTGCAATGGCATAAGGTGGCTTGACTGCGAGACTGACAAGTCGAGCAGGTGCGAAAGCAGGTCATAGTGATCCGGTGATTCTGAATGGAAGGGTCATCGCTCAACGGATAAAAGGTACTCTGGGGATAACAGGCTGATTCCTCCCAAGAGTTCATATCGACGGGGGAGTTTGGCACCTCGATGTCGGCTCATCACATCCTGGGGCTGTAGCCGGTCCCAAGGGTATGGCTGTTCGCCATTTAAAGTGGTACGTGAGCTGGGTTCAAAACGTCGTGAGACAGTTTGGTCCCTATCTGCCGTGGGCGTTGGAGATTTGACGGGGGCTGCTCCTAGTACGAGAGGACCGGAGTGGACGTATCCCTGGTGTACCGGTTGTCACGCCAGTGGCATTGCCGGGTAGCTATATACGGAAGAGATAACCGCTGAAAGCATCTAAGCGGGAAACTCGCCTGAAGATGAGATCTCCCGGAGGCTCGACCTCCCTGAAGGGTCGTGGTAGACCACCACGTTGATAGGCCGGGTGTGCACGGACGGTAACGTCCTTAGCTGACCGGTACTAATTGCCCGTGTGGCTTGACTCTATAACCTTGCGAAAAGCTTGTGAGTCCTGCAACGCAAAACCAAGAACCAAAATGCAGGCAGCAATGCCTCGCCCAGCAACACCTTCTATCCATCCCGAACATGAGCGCGTTGAGCTCAACACACCGACTCAACGAACTCGACAGAATTCCTGGCGACCATAGCGCGTTGGCCCCACCCCTTCCCATCCCGAACAGGTCCGTGAAACGACGCCGCGCCGATGATATTGCGGATTGCCCGTGAGAAAGTAGGTCATCGCCAGGGCCTTACAAAACAAAAGCCCAACCACACACGTGGTTGGGCTTTTGCATTTTGTGCGCGCATCCGGCGTGCGAACATGCTCGCATGCACAGCCCGGAAGGCCCTCCCGCGCACGCGCTGACATGGGCCCACCTGTGGCCCTCGTTACGGACCGGCTTGTGGGTGGTCGCATTGTTCGCTGCCGGGGCGTGGCTGGCACAGGAGTACGCGATACCGATTCGCGAGGCAGTGCTGGACAACGAGCGAGCGGGTCTCGCGGTGTTCGTTGTCACGTCGGTCGTCGCGGTGCTGATGCCGCTGCTCACCAACCTGCCGCTGGTGCCGATCGCGGTCCTTGCCTGGGGCCCCTGGTTGACTGCGTTACTGCTGCTCCTGGGTTGGGTGATCGGTGCGACACTTTCGTTCGTGCTCGGGCGCCACGCCCGCGCATGGATCCTGCGGCACTTTCCTTCCGTGACGCGCCATGCGCAAATCGACCGGCTGATTCATCCGCGCTACCGCCTGGGCTCGTTGATCATGCTGCGTATGACGTTCCCGGTCGACGTCCTGTCGTATGCGCTCGGCCTGTTCAGTCCGAGCACCACCAAGGCCGAAGTTGCGCTATCCACTGCTATCGGCGCAGCGCCGTTCGCGCTGCTGTTCGCCCTGCTTCCAACCCTTTCAACCGCAACGCAAGTCATCGTCTTCGGCGCATCGACGGCGGTATTCGTCATTTACACCGCCTGGCTCCTGCGATCGCCACGCCGGCTCTGACCTGCGATCGCCCGCACCTCCGAACCTATTACTGTAGGCCGAGTCCTATACGATCTTCCTCCGAGGTTGCCGCATGAAGATCCTTCGTCAGCTGGCCACTGCCATCCTCGAGGAGCGCGACGCGGTCCTGCTCCGCTGGCGCGCACGCGTGCGCGCCCTGCCGTCGGCCGCCAAGCTCGACGTCCCTACCCTCAACGACCATCTTCCCGGCTGGATCGCGGAGTTGGCCGCATGTCTGGTGACCGCCTCCGAGGCCGCGGAGGGTGACACGAGCCCCTCCAGCCCCCTGGCGCACGGACTGCAGCGCTTCGAGGATGGCTTCGACATCGAGGAAGTGGTGTCGGAGTACAACATCCTGCGTGATTGCATCCACGACCTGGGCGAGCGCCACGGCGTGACCTTGGCCGGCGATGATCGCCGCTACCTCGACAAGTTCTTCGACGATGCAATCGGCGACGCGGTGAAGGCGTTCGCCGCGAGCCAGGCGCGCGAAGTCGAGCGCCGGCGCAGCGAGCACCTCGCATTTGTCGCCCACGACCTGCGAACGCCGTTGAGCGTGATCGCCTTCTCCACGTACCTGCTCGAGAAGCGCGTCGGGAGCAACGGGCTGGATGCCGAGAACACGCGGCTCCTCAAGATCCTCGCCCGCAATACGCGCCAGCTCGAGGCGCTGGTAGGCGCCGTGCTCGCGGAGAACACGCAGCTCCTCACCGAGCTCGGCGTGAAGATAGAGCGGCGCAAGTTCGACCTCTGGCCGATGGTGGAGACCGTCATCCAGGACATTCAGCCGATCGCCACCAAGGCCGCGACGCGGGTGATCAACCAGGTGCCCGACGAGATCGATGCGAACGCCGATGCGAACCTCCTGCGCCGCGTCCTGCAGAACCTGTTGAGCAACGCCATCACCTACGCCCCCGGCGGCGAGGTCATCATAGGAGCCAGGGATCCGGGCGGCGTCTCGCCCCTCGAGATCTGGGTGCAGGACGACGGCGCCGGCATTCCCGCGGACCGCCTGGACAAGGTGTTCGAGGCGCTCGAGACCGACCCGAAGCGCGACGGATTGGGCCTCGGCCTCGCCATCGTGAAGACGTTCGTGGAGGCCCACGGCGGCAAGGTGGTCGTCGAGAGCGTGGTGGGACAGGGCGCGACTTTCCGCTTCACTCTCCCGCGCGCTCCGGCGGTAAGTGAGGAAGCGCCGGCGCCCGCCGTCGCGACCACTCCGGTCGCCGAGGCTTGAACTCGAGGCAGTGAGTCGCCTGTCGGCCCTCGGACTCGATTACAGCCTTAACAGGCCGGTGTGACCGGCCTCACACGGGTTTTGGCGCGGCAGTCCCATCATTCTCCCCAGTCGTTCACAAAACTCAGGGAGAAAACAACATGAAGCTGCGCACCTTCGGCCTGATGCTCACTGCCGCCGCCTCGCTGGGTGCCGGCCCGTCGTTCGCCGGCGACTCGGAAGTCATGCTTGCCAACAATTCAGGCCACGCCATTCGCGAGGTCTACCTCTCGCCGGCCGGCCAGAATCAGTGGGGAGGCGACCGGTTCCAGGACAACGCCGCAATGGAGAACGGAACGCAGATCGTGCTCAAATTCGGCGCCCGCCTTGCGTGTGTTCAGGACATGAAAGTGGTCTTCGCCGATAACAACGCCGAGGCGGTCATGACGAGCCTCGACATGTGCGCGATCAGCAAGGTGAACCTCAAGTTCGATCCGAAGACCAGGACGACCATCGCATTGAAGCAATAGGCGAGCTCGCCGGCCAGGCCCTCCCCAACAGAAAGCCCGACTTCCTAGCGAAGTCGGGCTTTTTGCTTTGTGGGTCCCGGGGCTTGACAAGGACTTCCCGCCCGGGTAGTTTGCATACAAACGTATGCATATGCCCGCGAATGAACGCGGCGGGCGGGAGAGGCGAATGAGCACCCAGATGCAAACCCTGTCGGTCCGTATCCCCTCGGAAGACCTGGAATGGCTCTCGGCTCTCGAGGTCTCGGGCGCGAGCACCCCCAGCGACAAGCTGAGAGCGCTCCTCGCCCAGATGCGCAAGCAGCACCAGGGCACCATGGACCACATGACCTGCGTGGCCTGGCTGCGCGACCTGCTCGGTCCGTTCGTGGTCGCGCTGCGCGAGGTGGAGAACCGCCACCGCATGCACTCGGACGCGATCAACGCGGTGGTCGAATGGCTGCCGCAGATCATGGCCACGATGTTGTCGGAACGACGCTTCGGCAAGGACGCGCAAGCGCACGTCACCGAGATCGAGGCGGCACTCGTGCAACGATGCTTCCAGCTTTTCTCGACGCTCATGCGGCTGGGCGTCACTCCTGCGGCGGAATGTTACGATCCCCACGCCATCGAAAGACACCTGCCCAGGATCCTCGAGCTCGCGGGCCTCATCTCGGCCGACCGCAAATCCCGAAAGGAGACATGACCATGGCAGACAGCATTTCGGCGCGGGTCACGCGCATCGTCGGAGGCAGCGTTCACGCGCTGCTCGATACAGTCGAGAACGCGGCGCCCGAGGCGACCATGGCGCAAGCCATCCGCGAAGTGGACCAGGTGATCGACGAAGTCCGCATCGAGCTGGGCCGCGCCGAAGCGGCCAAGCACCTGGTCACCTCGCAGCTGAACAAGCTCAACACGGAGAGCGAGCGCCTCGCCTCGCAGGTGGAGGTTGCCATCGAGCAGGGCCGCGAGGACCTCGCGCGCGCCGGCGTCGAGAAGCAGATCAACATCGAGGACCAGCTTCCCGTGCTGCAGAAGATGCTCGCGGAGCAGTCGGAGCGAGGCCACGACCTGGAGGGCTACATCACGGCGCTGCTCGCGAAGAAGCGCGAGATGGAAGAGGCGCTGCGCGAGTTCATCGCTGCACGGGCGAGCCAGGTGCCGCCCGGCGTGTCCACCAACAACAGCGGGCGCGCGCAGATGCGCGTCGACAACGCGGGCTCCGCATTCGACCGCGTCATGGCGCGGCAGACCGGCGTCAGCGGCCTCAGCCCCAACGTGACCGCCAACGCGACGCAGCTGAAGGAATTGCAGGACCTGCAGCGTTCGCACCGCGTCGAGGAGCGGCTCGCCAAGCTGAGGGCCACGATGCCGCAGAAGCAATAGGCCGGCCATGGGAGTCTTTCTCGCGCCGGAGTCCGCGCCCTTCCTGATTGCCACGCTGGTGATGCTTGTCATCGCGGCCGTGGAAGGGGTTGCGCTGCTGGTGGGGATGAGCGCCTCGCACTGGCTCGACAGTCTCGTATCCCACGAAGGGCATGAAGGAGGGGACGTGCCGGCCGATTCATGGCTTGGCTGGCTGCACGTGGGGCGCGTCCCGCTGCTGGTGCTCGTGGTGATCTTCCTCGCGACCTATGCCGTCATCGGCTTCCTCGCGAACATCGTCGTGCACGCGCTCTTCGGCATCTATATCCCGGCACTCATCGGCGCACCCGCGGCATTTGTCGCGACGCTGCCGGTGGTTCGCATATCCGGAGGCATGCTCGCCCGCGTGCTGCCGCGCGAGCAGAGTGCCGCCGTGTCGCTCGACTCCCTGGTGGGCCGTATCGCCACGGTGACCGGCGGCACGGCGAAGCACGGCTATCCCGCGCAAGCCCGCCTCACCACGGAATTCGGGCAGACGCTCTACGTGCTGGTCGAACCCGACCAACCGGAAACAACCTTCGGTGCCAACGACCAGGTGTTGCTCGTGAAGCGCGTAAGCGGCAAGAAGTTCGAATGCATCCGCAATCCGAAGCCGGACCTGCTTTAGATCGCAATAGGGGAAAAACAAGATGGGAGCCGTCATGCCGGACCTGCTGAACACCATCATCGTCGCGTTGATCGTCGTCGTCGCGCTGTTCGTCGTGGGGATGATTTTCTCGCGCCTGTACCAGCGCTCGTCGAAGGAACGTGCGTTCGTGCGCACCGGCCTGGGCGGCCAGAAAGTGATCATGGACGGCGGCGCGGTGAAGCTGCCGGTCTTCCACGAGCTCATCTGGGTGAACATGAACACCCTCAAGCTCGAGGTGCACCGCTCCGACAAGGACAGCCTCTTCACCAAGGACCGCATGCGGGTCGACGTGGTCGCTGCGTTCTTCGTGCGCGTTATCCCCACGGTCGAGGGAATCGCGGATGCCGCGCAGACCTTGGGCCAACGCACGCTCGATCCCGAGGCTCTGAAGGCGCTGGTGGAAGACAAGTTCGTGGACGCACTGCGTGCCGCGTCGGTGTCGATGACGATGCAGGACTTCCTCGACAAGCGCCAGGACTTCATCCAGGCCGTGCAGAACGCGGTGGCCGAGGACCTCACGAAGAACGGCCTCGAGCTCGAGAGCGTTTCGCTCACCAGCTTCGACCAGACGTCGAAGAACTTCTTCAATCCGGACAACGCATTCGACGCCGAAGGCCTGACGCGCCTCACGCAGGAAACGCAGAAGCGCAGCAAGGAGCGCAACGAGATCGAGCAGACCACGCAGGTCGCGATCGCGCAGAAGAACTTCGAGGCGACGCAGCAGAAGCTCGACATCGAGCGCAACCAGCGCCTCGCGACGCTGACCCAGCAGCAGGAGGTCGCCACCCGCGAAGCCGAGCAGGCCGCCGCGATCGCCGCCATCCAGGCGCAGCGCAAGCGCGAGGCCGAGCAGGCCCGCATCGACGCCGAACGCCAGGTGAAGGAGGCCGACGTCGCACGCGAGTTCGCGGTCAAGCAGAAGCAGATCGATGCCGACCGCAACGTGCAGATCGCGGAGATCGACCAGGCCCGCGCGACGCAGATCGCCAACCAGGAAAAGGCGATCTCGGTCGCGAAGAAGTCCGAGGAGCAGTCGCAGGCCGAGGCGAAGGCGAACGAGGCACGCGCGGGCGCCGTGAAAGCGGAGCAGCTGGTGATCACCGCCGCCGCGGTCGCCGAGGCGCAACGCGAGAAGGAGGTCGACCTCGTCGAGGCCGACAAGCAGGCCCAGGTGCAGGCGATCGGCATCAAGGTGGGCGCCGCCGCGGAAAAGGACGCCGCCGAGAACCATGCGCAGGCGCTGCGCATCCGTGCGGAAGCGAACCTGCGCAATTACGAAGTGGAAGCCGAAGGCAAGTCGATGATCAACGAGGCGATCAACAAGCTCTCGGCGGAGCAGATCGCGATGCAGGTGAAGATCGCGCTCATCACCGCGCTGCCGCGCATCATCGCGGAGTCCGTGAAGCCGATGGAGAAGATCGAAGGCATCAAGATCTTCCAGGTGGATGGACTCACGCGCTCCTCCGGCGGTGGCGGTGGTTCCGCCTCGTCCGGTGGCGGGAGTCTCGCGGACCAGGCGGTGCAGGCGGCGTTGAGCTATCGCACGCAGCAGCCGCTGATCGACGCGCTGCTCAAGGAGCTGGGCCTGAAAGGCGGCAGTCTCGCGGGGCTCACCGAGGGGATGATCGAACCGGACCCGCAACCCGCCGCGCCCAAGGCGCCCGAAAAGGGCGAGGGAAAAAAGTAGATGGATTGGCGAAGGCGACGCGCGTTTCCGTTGCGTCGCCTTGGCATCATTGGTTGCTTTGTGGCTTGGTGCGCGGGCGGTGCGTTCGCGCAGACGTTTCCGAACGGCCCGATCAGCATCGTCGTGCCGCTCGCACCCGGGGATGCCGCCGATATTTCCGCGCGGTCGATGGCCGAAGAGATGTCGCGCCGCCTCGGCGTTCCCGTACTGACAGTGAATCGCCCGGGCGCGGGCGGCGCGATCGGTGCGGCGAGCGTCGCGCATGCACGCAAGGACGGGCAGACAATCCTGTTCGCGCAGAACAGCGCGCTTACGTTTCGTCCCGCGCTCGACCCGCAGTCCGCTTCGTACGATGCGCAGAAGGATCTCGTGCCGCTCGGGATCTCGTCGCGCACGCCGAGCGTGCTCGCGGTTCGCAGCGATGCGCCCTATCGAAGCTTCGCGGAGCTGATCGAGCATGCGAAGAAGAATCCGGGTCAGGTGCGTATCGGGCACCCCGGTGCCGGGTCGGTCGGGGAGTTCTGCATCCTGCTCGTCAATGCGCTTACCGGCGTGGACCTGGTGCCGGTGCCCTATACCGGAGCCGCACCCGCGGCGACCGCGTTGCGCGGCGGCCACATTGAAGGCGCAGCGCTGTCGCTCGGCGCGCTCGGCGCGCACATCAAGGCCGGGGCGTTGCGCGGAATCGCGACCTCGAACCGGGTCGCCGAATACGCGGACATTCCGGCGTTGAAGGAACTCGGCTACCGCGAGGACCTCTTCGGTATCTGGTTCAGCTATCTCGCCCCCGCCGGGATTCCGGAGGACGCGCGCAAGGCGCTCGTCGCGGCCATCGAGCAGGCGGTCAAGGCGCCCGAGGTCGGCGCGAGGCTCGCGCCGTTCGGGATCGTCCAGGCTTACGCGACGCCGGAGCAGCAGTTGGCCGAGATACGCGAAGAGTTCAAGCGCGTCATCGAAATGGCGAAGAAGGCTGGCCTGGCGAAGTAGGCGGCGCTGCGTTCACTGCGTGCTCGGCGTGCGTCACGACGTCGTACGAGTAGAGCTGCTTGCGGAACTCGGCGTGCGCAACGAGATCCGCGTCGCGCTTGCGAAGATCCTCGACTCGCGAATCGACGCGCAGTCCGTGCTTGCGCGCTCCCAACTGGACTTCGGCCACGCGCTCGCGGCGCAAACGCTCATACGCGAGCAGGCACGCAGGCGCGCTGGCCGCGTCGGCCCGTGCAAGGATGGTGGCGAGCGCCATGCCGTCCTCGATCGCCTGGTTCGCGCCCTGGCCGAGGTGCGGCAGCATCGGATGCGCGGCGTCTCCGAGGAGGCTGAGACGGCCCCGGGTCCAGGTGGGCAGCGGTTCCCGGTCGTAGAGCGCCCAGCGATAGGTCCGGTCAACTTGTTCCAGCACCTGGCCCACGCGCGCGTCCCAGCCGTCAAATTCCCGGCGCAGCACGTCCGGATCCCCCGGCGCGGACCACGACTCCTTCATCTGCTCATCGGCCGGCACGAAGCCGACGTAGTTCACCATGTCGCCGCCGCGCACCGGGAAAACGAGGAAGTGCTTCGCGGGGCCCGCCCACATCTGCCACCGGTCCAAGGGCCAATGCGGCAAGCGCTCGCGCGGGACGAGGCCGCGGTACGCGATCGTGCCGTGGAAGACGGGCTTGGATGGAGGGAAGACGTGCGGACGCAGCTCGGAATGAATGCCATCTGCACCAATCACTACATCGGCCTCGGCGACGGCGCCGTTGGCGAAGCTCACGCGGGCGATGTCGGCGGTCTGCTCGAAGCCGACCGCGTGGTGGCCGGTGCGAAGTGTGTCGCTGGGCAGGTGCGCGGCGAGGAACTCGACGTAGTCAGCGCGGTGCATGCCAAAGCAGGCATTCCATCCCGCCGCATCGGTCACCTGCACCGGCGCTATGTGCGCGCCGTCGTGATGAAAATAGGCAGACTCCGGGCCGACGCGTGCGCCCAGGCGCTCGACCGCGCCTCCGAGTCCGACGCGCTCGAGGTGACGCACCGCATTGGGCGTGACGAAGACGCCCGCACCGGTTTCGCCGATGGCGGGAGCCTGCTCGTAGACGGTGACGCGAAGGCCGCGCGCGAGCAGCGCGTTGGCCGCGAACAGGCCACCGATGCCGCCGCCGATGATTGCGATGCTCAGACGGGCTGTCATGGACGCGGCAATGATGCCCTAGAAGTCCGCACTGTCCTCCGGATTTCGACCCTGCATGCGGCGTCATTGTAGGAGGGCACGCTCCAGGCCTGTAGGTGCCGTCCGATTCTGCCCTGAAGAGCGCAACCCACGGCCGAAACCCTCTGTCCGATTCAATGTAGCCAACTCAATAGGGGGATTCAAATGAGTCATCACTTTGGATTTGTTCTTGGCACGATCACGGTCATGGTGGTCGGTGGCGCAGTAGCGCTCGACTACGCAACGAAGGATTCTGAAAAGGCACCGAAGCCCGTGGCGAAGCCGCCCGCGGTCGTCGCCGAGTCGACGACACCGCCTGCCGAAGCCCCGACGCTGATCGCGCAAGCGCCGGCGACGGTTCCGGAAGTTCGCACCGAGGAGCCGGCTCGCGCGCCTGCGAGTGTGGCCCCATCGCCCAAGACTGCGAAGAGCGCGGCGACGAAATCCGCGAGCACGCCGCTCAGCCCGAGTCCGTCGGTGGATGAGGCGCCTGCGATGCGACCGGCACCGGACCCCGTTCCGGAGCCGAAGCCCGCCGAGCCGGTCCCGCCGTCACCGATCGAGCAGCCGGCGAAGAGTGACCCGCCCAAGAGCGAAGAGGGTTAACGAAACAGCGGCGGCAAAACAAACGCCCAGCCTTTCGAGGTTGGGCGTTTTCATTGAAGCCGGACGAATCGCGGGCCGACCTCTACGGACCCTGCTCATAGAGTGGGCGCGTCTCGCGGACGAATATTTCGCGCAGCCACTGGTTGCCGGGGTCGCCGTGATAGCGCTCGTGCCACACCAGCGAGAGGTGCGTCACGGGCAGCTTGATCGGGGGCCTGAAGATACCCAGGGGCACCAGGCGCGCCATCGATTTCGCGATGCCGAGCGGGACTGTCGCCACGAGATCGGTCTTGGCGAGGATCGCGCCCACGGGAAAGAAGTGCCCGACCTGGATGGCGATCGTCGCATCGATCGCGCGTAACGCTTTCTCGATGACCTCACCGTGCCTGACGCCCGCACCGGCGGGCCGCACGAGCAGGTGTCGCGCGCGCCGGAATGCGGCGAGCGTGATTCTAGAGCGAAGGGTGGGATGATCCCTTCGCACGATCGTCGCGTAGCCGGGCTTTCCAAGGATTTCCTCGTGGAGCGGAGCCTTCACCGGGAAATTCGAGAGCGCGAGGTCGACCTGGCCGTCGGCCAGTGCGGCGCGCGCCTGCGTCGGCGGAAGCGCGATGGTCCGGAGCCGGATGCCCGGCGCGTTGCGCAGCGCCTTCATGAGGAGCGGCAGTTGCACCACCTCGCCGATGTCGGCCATCCCGATCGTGAAGAGGCGCGTCGACGTGGCCGGATCGAAGCGAGGGGGCTCGAAGCTCGAGCGGATGATCGACAGTCCTTCGGCGACTCTGGGGGCGACCTGGTCCGCGACCTGCGTGGGCGCGACGCCCCGCGGCGTTCGAAGGAAAAGCGGGTCCCCGAAGACGTGACGCAAGCGCCCGAGCGCGTGGCTGATCGCCGGCTGGCTGAGTCCCAGCCGAATCCCGGCCTCGGTCAGGCTGCGAGCCTGGTAGACCGCATCGAAGATGACCAGCAGGTTGAGGTCCACACGCCTGCCGAGCGTTCCGATTTCGTGTTTCATGGCGCCTCCGCGGATCGGATATCGATGCTTCGAATGTGACTTATACGCGATATTCATTTCCAATATGCAGCGGCGCGGGCGTAGGCTCGTTGCCAGGTCGTCTCCACGAGGGCATCCATGAATCCGCTGCAGCGTTTCCTTGCAACACTGCTCACGTTGGCGCTGCTTCCGGCCGCGGCCGAGTATCCCGAAAGGCCGATCAAGCTGCTCGTCGGCGTTCCCCCGGGCGGCGCGTCGGATGCCGCGGCGCGATTGATCGGGCAATCGCTCGCGAAATCGCTGGGCCGTCCCGTGATCATCGAGAACCGGCCCGGTGCCGGCGGCAGCATTGCGACGCAGGCGGCCATTGCCGCCGCGCCCGATGGCTACACGCTCCTCTGGGCGATGTCCTCGATGACCGGCCTGCCATTGCTCCAGAAGTCGGCGCCCTTCAAGTCCTTCTCCGAATTCACGCCCGTGTCGATGGTGTGCCGGCTTCCCCATGGGCTGTACGTGCATCCTTCCGTACCCGCTTCATCGGTGGCGCAGCTTGTGGCCTATGCGCGTGCGAATCCGGACAAGCTGAACTACGCGACGGGCCCGCTCAGCGAATACATGGCTGCGGTGCAGTTCATGAAGGCGAGCGGGACGACCATGGTCCGCGTGCCCTACAAGGGAGGCGCGCCGGCGCTCATGGATGTCGTCGAGGGGCGCGTGCAGGTCTACTTCACACCGCTCGCCCAGGCACTGCCCCAGGTGAAGGCGGGAAAGCTGCGGATGCTAGCGACCCTCATGCCCGCGCGCAGCGAACAGGCGCCCGACGTACCGACGATGGCCGAAGCGGGACTCGACGTTTCCATTCCCAACTGGAATGCGATCGTCGCGCCGCCTGGAACGCCTTCGGCCATTGTCGAGCGACTCGCACGGGAGGTTGGACGCGCCCTGGAGGATCCGGCCCTGCGCGCGGCGCTTGCGACGCAGCACCTGGTGGCCGAGGGTTCGACGCCGACCCAGTTGGCGAACGCCATTGCCCAGAGCGCGCAGACATGGCGGCGCTTCGTCACCGAGAACGACGTTCCCCAGGAATAGCCATCGCGCGACGTGCGCGACGCCGTTGCGGCCCCGCTCAGTTCATCAGCAGGCGCGGCAGCCAGAGCGAGAACGAGGGGACGTAAGTGACCAGCAGCAGCGCGGCGATGAGCGCCGTGTAGAACGGCCAGATCGTGCGCATCACTTCGCCCACCGAGATGCCGCCGATCGCGCAGCCCACGAACTGCGTGGTGCCCACGGGCGGGGTGTTCAGCCCCAGCGCGCAGTTGATCAGCATCACCATCCCGAACTGCACCGGATCCATGCCGTACTGCATCGCGATCGGCAGGAAGATCGGCGTGCAGATGAGGATGGTGCTCGCCATGTCCATGAACGTGCCGAGCAGGAACAGGATGATGTTGATGATGAGGAACACCATCAAGGGGTTCGTCGAGATGCTGCCGACGGCCGCACCCGCGAGGTCGGCTACCTGGTAGAGCGCCGCAAGGTACTGGAACATCGTCGACACGCCGATGAGCAGCAGCACCACGCCCGTGGTCTTCACGGCCTTGGCGGCGGCCTTGAGGAACTTCTCGCGCGTCATCGTCCGGTAGACGAAGATCGTGAGGCCGATCGAGTACACCACCGCTACCGCCGCGGATTCCGTTGCCGTGAACACGCCCGAGAGGATGCCCACCAGGATGATCACGATGATCAGCAATCCGGGCGCGGCCGCGGCCATCGAGCGCCATAACGCGTTCCAGCCCGGGAAGGTGCCCGCCGGGTAGCCGCGCTTGACCGCCACGAGGTACGCGGCGACGAGCATGCAGATGGTGAGTACGACCGCAGGCACGACGCCTGCGGCGATGAGCGAGCTCACCGACACCTTCCCGCCCGCGGCGAGCGAATAGATGATCATGTTGTGGCTCGTGGGCATGAGCGCGCCGACGAGCGAGGCGTGGGTCGTCACGTTGACCGCGTAGTCGACGTGGTAACCCTCCTTCTTCATCATCGGGATCATCACCGTGCCCATCGCGGAGACGTCCGCCGTGGGCGAACCCGACACGCCGCCGAAGAGCGTGCACGCGACGACGTTCGACATCCCGAGGCCGCCGCGGATGTGGCCGATCATGTTGCGCGCGAGCGCGACGATCTTGTCGGCGATGCCCCCGTGCAGCATCAGCTCTCCGCTGAAGACGAAGAACGGGATCGCGAGGAACGAGAAGATGTTCATCCCGGACATCATTTGCTGGAAAAGAACGGCGATCGGCAGACCCTCGTAGAGGATCGTGCAGATCGCCGACAACCCGATCGCGAACGCGACCGGGACGCCCAACACCAGCAGGAGGATGAAGCTGACCGCGAGGATCGTCAGTGCCACGCCGGCTCCACTTCTTCTCCGTCCAGCAGCGCGAGGATGTGCTCGATCGAGAACAGCACGATCAGCGCGCCGGAAAGCACGAGCGGCACGTATCGCACCGACTCGGGCAGGTTGATGTTCGCAAGCTTGTACGAGGCCACGGAGTACCCGAGGATCCAGCCGTTCCACATCATCGCGGCGCCGAAAAGGCCGATGAGGACGTGGATCACGATCTCGAGCTTCAGCCGCACGCGCTCGGGAACGAGGATCAGCAACGACTCCATGCCGATGTGGCCGGCATCGCGCACGCCGACCGCCGCGCCGATCAACGTCACGTAAAGAACGAGCACCAGCGCGAGGTTTTCAGTCCACGTGGGGCTGTCGTTCATCACGTAGCGGCCAAAGACCTGCCAGGCCACGATCACGACGATGAAGACCAGCCCGGCGACGGCGAAGTACGCGCCGTAACGCGCGAGCACCGCGTTCACGCGGGTGAGCAGGCGGAGTCGCCGGGGCGATTGCCCCGGGCGTGTGGCGTCATTCATCCGGGAGACCTACTTCGTTTCCTGGATGCGCTTCACGAGGTCCTTGAGCTTCGGCGTCGAGGCGAACTTCTCGTACACAGGCTTCATCGCATCGATGAACTCCTGCTTGTTCGCGATCGGGACCACCTGGATGCCGGCCTTCTCGACGATGGCGCGCGACTTCACCTCGCGCTCGTCCCAGAGCTTGCGCATGTACGGCACCGATTCCTTCGCCGCCTTGCGGATCTGCGCCTGCTCGTCCTTCGAGAGCCCGTCCCACACCTTCTTCGAGAACACCAGCATTTCGGGGACCAGCGAGTGTTCGGAGAGGTTGTAGTACTTCGCGGCCTCGAAGTGGCGCGAGGATTCATACGACGGCCAGTTGTTCTCTGCGGCGTCGACGATGCCGGTCTTGAGCGCCGTATAGACCTCGCCGTAGGGCATCGGTGTGGCGTTGGCGCCCAGCGCCTGGACCATCGCGACGAAGAGATCCGACTGGATCACGCGCACCTTCATGCCCTTCAGGTCGGCCATGGACTTCACCGGCTTCTTCACGGTGTAGAAGGAGCGCGCGCCGCTGTCGTAGAACGCGAGGCCCACGAGCCCCTGCGATTCCATCGCCGCGAGGATCTCTTCGCCGATCGGGCCATCGAGCACCTTGCGCATGTGTTCGACGGAACGAAAGAGGAAGGGAAGGCCCACGATGATCGTCTCGGGCACGACGCTGTTGAGCGGCGCCACGTTGATGCGCGTCATGTCGAGCGCGCCGATCTTCAGTTGCTCGATCGTGTCCTTCTCGGTGCCCAGCGCGCCGTTCGCGTACACGCGCAAGGCGAGCTTTCCGCCGGAGTTCTTCTTCAGCGTTTCGCCCATCTGATCGACGGCGAGTGTGGTCGGGTAGTCCTTCGGGTGCACTTCGGCCGAGCGGAAATCCCGGGCGGTGGCCAGCGGGGCGGCGGCGGTGGCGGCGAGCGCGCAGGCCGCGATCGCGGTACGGAGCATCAGGCTCATGTGGTTCTCCTCGTTGTCGTCAGGCGTTGTGCTTCGGGGCGCCGAATTCGGCTTCGGGCAGCCCCTGGATTCCGGGCCGCAGTGCGAATAACGCACCCGCGGCCGGTTGGTCGACGAGGTCCGCCTCTTTGGCCGGACGTATCGACGTCACGTACAGGGTATCGAAATTGACGCCTCCAAAGGCGCACATCGAAGGCTTCTTCACCGGCAGCGCGATGCTGCGGTCGAGCTTGCCCTCGGGCGTGAAGCGCAGGAGCTGGCCCGCGTCATTGGCGCAGGTCCAGTAGCAGCCGTCGGCGTCCACCGCGGCGCCGTCGGGGCGCCCCGGATGCAGGTTCATGTCGACGAAGAGCCGCTTGTTGCTCGGCGTCCCCGTGTCGGTGTCGTAGTCGAAGGCCCACACGAGCTGCGCCTTCGGGTTCGAGTCCGAGAGGTACATGCGATCGCCCTTGGGCGACCACGCAAGCCCGTTCTGCGTCATGAGCCCGTTCTCCACCGGACCGGTGAGTCCATGGAGCGCGCTGTAGCGATAAAGCGCGCCGACCGGATGGGCCGCGGGAATGTCCTGGTGCATCGTGCCCGCCCAGAAGCGGCCCTGCCGGTCGCAGCGCCCGTCGTTGAAGCGCATGTTGGGCATGGGCATCGCGGGGGCCGCGAGGCGCGTGGAAGAAACGGTGCCGCCGTTGCCGAGGCGCAGCGCGAAGATGCCGGTCTCGAGGCCGGCGATGATGCCGCCCTCGGCGTCGAACGCGATGCACGCAACCTGCTCGGGACCGGTCCACGCATCGATGCGTCCGCTCGCGGGATCGAGGCGATGGATCTTCTTCGCGGGAATGTCCACCCAGTAGAGCGCGGATTCGGACGTGCGCCACACGGGCGACTCGCCGACCGTGAAGAGGGGGTCCGACAGTCTTTCGATCGCCGCCATGCCCGCCTCAGTCGTCGAACGGACCGGCGGTGACGAACGCGCCACCCTGGAAGATCGCGACGGGGTTGGACGGATCGAGCGGGGGACCGGCCGCCTCGACGCGTGCGCGGAACACTTCCGACGTGTCGCGCGGCTTGAAGCCGATGTGCTCGGCCTTCGCGTTGTCCCACCACGTCACCTTGTTGTCGGAGGCGCCGAAGATCACCGTGTGCCCGACCTTGGGCGCGAAGAGCGCGCGCCGCACGAGCTCGATGAGATCGGCGTAGCTCAGGTACGTGGCGAGCATCCGCCGGTCCTTGGGCTCGGGAAACGAAGAGCCGATGCGCAGGCACGCGGTCTCGATGCCGTAGCGGTCGAAGTAGAAGCGCGAGAGGTTCTCGCCGAAGCACTTGCTGACGCCGTAGAGGCCGTCGGGGCGCACGGGGTCATCGGCATCGATGCGGTCGGCCTGCTTGTAGAAGCCGGTGACATGATTGGAGCTCGCGAACACCGCGCGCTTCACGCCGTGCTTGCGCATCGCTTCGTACACGTTGAAGAGGCCAACGATGTTCGCTTCGAGGATCGGATCGAAATTCGTCTCGACCGACACGCCGCCGAAGTGCACCACCGCGTCGCAGTCCTCGACCAGCCGGTGCACGGCGGCCTTGTCGCCCAGCTCGCAGAGCACGACTTCCTCGCCCGTCTTCGCCGTGCCGATGTCCACGCGGTCGGACACGCGCAGCACGGACGCGAAGGGCTTCAGCCCCTCGCGAAGCACCTTGCCCAGGCCGCCCGCGGCGCCGGTCAGCAGGATGCGGCGGTATTCTTGTCGTGCGTCATTCATGGATCACCGTGTGGGGCGTCGCGGAGGAGCGGGCGGATGAGTGGCTGGAAAGGGAAAACGTTTTCCGCATTTTGCGAGGACGGGTTATCCTTGTCAAGGCGAAGGGAATCCGGGGGCGCATGGGCGACCCCTCCCGCCATCGCCAGAAACCCGGAAAACGTTTACTGATGAAGAAGCGACCCACCATCCGCGACGTCGCCGCCCTTGCGGGCGTCTCGATCGCCACCGTCTCGAAGTTCATCAACTCGACGCAGCGCTTCACGGCGGGGGTCGAGCGCAAGATCCAGGCGGCGATCGACGAGCTCGAGTACCACTCGAACCCGCTCGCGCGCAGCATGATCACCGGCAAGACGGGCGCGGTCGGCGTGGCGATCCTCGACATCTCCAACCCCCACTTCACCAACATCGTGAAGGGGGCGAACCGCGTGGCGCTCGAGCACGGCTACAACCTGCTGTTCGTTGATACCGAGGAGAGCCAGGCGCGCGAGGACGAACTGCTCATCGCGTTGAGCCGGCGCGTCGATGGCCTGATCGTGAGCACGCGCATGCCCGAGGAGCAGCTCCATCGCGTCCTGGGGTTCGGAAAGCCCGTCGTGTTCTCCGGGCGCCCCGCGCCCAAGGGCTCGCCCAGTATCGCGGTCGACGCCTACGCCGCGGCCTACATGATCGGCGAGCTCCTCGTGAAGCAGGGGCACCGCAACATCGCCTACGCAGGCTTCGCGCCGGCGCGGCCGGATACGGAGCGCATGCGCGGTTTGAGCGAGTGCCTCCAGACGCATGGCCTCCCGCTCACGCGCTTCGAGGTCCGCGGTCCCACGATCGTCGAAGGCGAGCAGGTCTGCGCGGGGATCGTCCTGCGCAAGGACCGGCCCGACGCGGTGGTTTGCTACAACGACATGGTGGCGATCGGCTTCATGAGCGTGGCGAAGTCGCTCGGCATTTCCATTCCCGACGACATGTCGGTGGTGGGCATCGACAACATTCCGTTCGGGCGCTTCACCAGCCCCGCGCTCACGACGGTCGACACGCAGAGCGAACGCCTGGGCGAGGAGGGCATGCGCATGCTCTTCCGCGAGATCGCCGGCGAGCAGACATCCGAGGCCGGCCACGTGCTCATCGAGCCGCGCCTGGTCATGCGCGATTCCACTCGCGTGCGCCACTCCGAGGCGGCGGCCGCCTCCATCGCCAAGGCGCGAAAGCGCGCCCGCTGATACCTATTCAATACGCGCGCGGCCCGGCGCCGGGGCGTGAAGGTAACAAGTTTCCCGATGGTAGTAAACGTTTTCTTTTTGCCGGCGGAGCAGGCCGGGGCGGACGCCGACAGCAATGTTGAATTACCAAGCGGCGTCCATAAATACATATAAAACAATAGGATAGTCGGCATCCCCGCGATCCAACTCATCCCCATGGAAGCCTTGATCCCGAACCGGACCTTTGTTGACACCATCCGTCCGATCCCGCTAGATTAGAAAAACGTTTCCCTTCCCGCGGTCGGTACCCCCAGGAGCCGGCCGCGGGACAGGTGGGAAACAAGAGGCGCACCGCTCGCGCTTCAACCCAAGACCAAGAGAGTCTCAGGAGGAGTGAGAAACATGAAGAACCAGAAAAGGTTTTCCCTTTCGCCCATCGCGCTCGCCGTGATGGCCGCCATGATGTTCCAGGCCCAGCAGGCGCAAGCGCAGGCGCCCGCGGCAGCGAAGCCTGGCGACACGCCCGACAAGGTCGAGAAGGTGACCGTCACGGGTTTCCGCCAGTCGCTCGAGAGCTCGCTCAACGCCAAGCGCGAAGACACGAACATCGTCGACGTCATCAAGGCGGAAGACATCGCGAAGTTTCCCGACTCCAACATCGCCGAATCGCTGCAACGCGTTCCGGGCGTGGTGATCGACCGCGACGCGGGCGAAGGCCGCAACATCACGGTCCGCGGCCTGGGTCTCGACTTCACGCGCGTACGCATCAACATGTTCGAGGCGCTCGCGACCACGGGCGGCACGGACAGCTCCGGTGGCGCCAACCGCTCGCGCGGCTTCGACTTCAACGTCTTCGCCTCCGAGCTCTTCACCACCCTCACGGTGAGGAAGTCGATGTCGGCCGACGTCGAGGAAGGCTCGCTCGGCGCGACCGTCGACCTGCAGACCGCGCGTCCCTTCGACTATCCGGGCTTCACCGCCACGGCGTCGCTCCAGGGCCGCTACAACGATCTCTCCGAGAAGACGGACCCGCGCGCCGCGTTCCTCATCTCGACCCGCTTCGCCGAGGACCGCGTCGGCGTGCTTCTCTCCGGCTCGTTCGGCAAGCGCAACCTCTACGAAGAGGGCTTCAGCACGGTGCGCTGGGACAACGGCGGATCGTCGGGCGGCTGGTGCGCTCCTATCGGCGTGACGGCGAACCCGAACACATCCACCGCGACCACCTGCGGCCCGGCCGCGCAGGGCGTGAACCGCCTGCCTGCCTCCGCGGGTGCGACCGACGCCTACAACACGGCGAGCAACAACAACAACTTCCACCCGCGCCTGCCGCGTTATGGACGCCTCACGCACGAACAGGACCGCACCGGTGTTACCGGCTCGATCCAGTGGAAGCCCGTGACCGGCACGTTGCTCACGTTCGACATGCTGTACTCGAAGCTCGATGCGACCCGCCAGGAGGACTTCCTCGAGGCGATCTCCTTCAGCCGCTCCGCCGCGCAGGGCGGCAAGCCGCAGACCAGCGTGCTTTCCACGGGCTACGACTCGAACGGCTCGCTGCTCTACGGCGTGTACAACGGCGTCGACATCCGTTCCGAGTCGCGCTACGACGAGCTTTCCACGACCTTCAAGCAGCCGAGCCTCCAGTGGGAGCAGGACATCGGCGATCGCATGAAGCTCACGGCGCGCATCGGCCGCTCCGATTCCAAGTTCGACAACCCGGTGCAGACCACGACCACGCTCGACGCGCTGAACGTCAACGGCTATGGCCTCGACTTCCGCGAGAACTCGCGCATGGGTGCGATCACCTATCCGTTCGATCCGGCGAGCGCCACCAACAACCCGCTCACGCTGCTCGGCGTGCCGCGCGTCACCACCGGCACGCAGCCCGCGACGATCCCGAACACCACGACGAGTGAAATCCGGATCCGTCCGCAAGGCGCGACCAACAAGATCGACACCGGCCACATCGACCTGAACTACGAACTGACGCCGGCGGTGTCGCTCAAGGGCGGCCTCGACTACAAGAAGTACAAGTTCGACACGTTCGAGTTCCGCCGCGTCAACCAGAACGACACGATCTTCGCGCCGCCGGCGGGCACGAGCATGGCCGACCTCACGACGACCATCTCCGGCTTCGGCCGCGGGCTGGATCTTCCGGGCGGCACGGTCACCTCCTGGGTGATCCCGAACCTGAACGCGATCGTCAACGCGTACAACATCTACTGCAATTGCCTGCAGTCCGGTCCCGCGGGCGGGCCTGGCGACTACACGCTGTCCTCGATCACCAACGGCAACGCGCGCGGCAACAACCGGAAGGTGACCGAAGAGGACACGGGCGGCTTCTTCATGGCGGACTTCTCGTCGACCGCGTTCGGCTACAGCTACAAGGGCAACGCCGGCGTGCGCTACGTGAAGACCAAGGTGAACGCCATCGGCTACCAGGCCACGGGCGGCGGCACGGAAGTCCAGGTCGACACGGACTACGACGATTGGCTGCCTTCGGCCAACCTCGCGGTGAGCCTCTCGAAGGACATCATGCTGCGCTTCGCCGCGTCCAAGGTGATGGCGCGTCCGCAGCTCGGCAACCTCTCGCCGGGCGGCGCGATCGCCACCACGGGCAACCTCACGATCACGGCGGGCAACCCGTACCTGCAGCCGTTCCGCGCGAACACGTTCGACGCGAACTTCGAGTGGTACTTCGACAAGAACGCGCTGCTGGGCGTCGGCCTGTTCTACAAGGACATCAACACCTACATCCAGCAGCTGCGCACGAACGTCCCGTACAACCAGACGGGTCTTCCGCTCAACCTGCTGCCCGCGAACTTCACGGGCGAGGAAGTGTTCGCAGTCACCACGCCGGTGAACACGAAGGGCGGTCCGCTCAAGGGCATCGAAATCAACTACCAGCAGCCGTTCACGTTCCTGCCCGGCATCTGGAAGAACTTCGGCGCCCTGGTCGCGTACACGTACGTGAAGTCGGAGATCAACTACCTCATTTCGCCCACCGCGGAATTGACGATCACCGACGACCTGCTCAACCTCTCGCCGCGCTCCCTGTCGGGTACGCTTTACTATGACGACGGCGTGTTCAGCGTCCGTGTCTCGGCAACGTCGCGCGATTCGTTCCTGACCCGCGTCCCGGGCCAGAACAACAACGACGTCGAGGGCAAGAACAAGACGACGAACGTGGACATGTCGATGTCATACAAGCTCACGCCGAACGTCGATCTCACGTTCGAAGGCGTCAACCTGACCAATGAAGCCAACGACCAGTACATCTCGAGCTCCCGCAACAGCCCCGTGGTCTACCACGTCACGGGCCGTGAATACATGCTGGGAGTGCGGGTCAAGTTCTGAAGCCGCAAGAAACCGCCAGGCGCATGCGTGACGTCCTGCGCATAGCCGCCCTGGCGGTGCTTCTCTCCGGGGGCTGCGAACTCGCTTTCGCAGCCCCCGGTTCTTCTGGAGGCGTGCGCGTGATCCTCGTGGGCGATTCCACGCTGGCGCCGCGCACGGGCTACGGCAACACCCTCTGCTCGTACTTCCGTCCCGAGGTCGAGTGCGTGAACCTCGCGCGCGGCGGGAGGAGCTCCATGAGCTTCCGCGCCGAAGGGCTGTGGAAGGGCGTGCAGGAGTTGCTGGCCGACGGTTCGCGCACGACCTACGTCCTCGTGCAGTTCGGCCACAACGACCAGCCGGGCAAGCCCGGACGCTCGACGGACCTTTCCACGGAATTTCCGGTGAACATGCGCCGCTACGTCGACGAAGTGCGCGAGCGCGGCGCAATCCCGGTGCTGCTCACACCGCTCACGCGCCGTTCATTCCGCGACGGCGCGCTGGTCAACGATCTCGCGCCCTGGGCCGACGCCACGCGCGAGGTGGGCAAGGCAACCGGCGTGGCGGTGCTGGAGATCAATGCCGAGAGCGCCGCCGCCGTCTCGCGCATGGGCAGCACGGAAGCCGACACGCTCGCCATGCCGCCGCCGGATTTCGATCGCACGCACCTGGGTTCGAAGGGCGGGGCGTATTTCGCGCGCCTGGTCGCGCGCCACCTCGGCCGCGCGGTGCCCGACCTGGCACCCTTGTTGACGGTGCGCCCGCAGCTCAACGAAGCGCAGGCCGCACGCTACGCCTACCGCGCGGTGCTGGCCGGCGATCCTCGCGATGGCTGGGATCCGCTCACCGATCCGTTCGCGACCCGCACCGTGCCGCTGGTCGATGCCACGGTCGATCGTGCGGCGAAAGCCGATGGACAGCGAACGTTTGCGACCGTGCAATCGGCGATCGACGCCGCCTCGACCCGCACGGGGCGAATGCGCATCCTCGTGAAGCCCGGCGTCTACGAGGAGCTGATCTACGTTCCCGACACGGGTGCGTCGATCACGCTCGTGGGCGGAGGCAGCAACGCCGGCGAGACGCGCATTCGCGCGAACCTCTTCTCGCGGATGACGGGCGAGCGCTACGCGGCAGCGTACGGCGCTGCGTTCGCCAACTCGCCCCCGGCCATCGCCGCGATGCATGCCTCCGTGAAGGAGCGCGCCGAGATCGGCACCGCGGGCTCATCGGTCGCGTGGATTCGCGGCGCGGGCTTCCAGGCGCGCAACCTCACCTTCGAGAACGCCTACAACCGGGGCGTGGGCGACGAGCGCGGGCAGAACCAGGCGGTCGCGATGCAAGTCGACGGCGCGGACAAGGTGCAATTCGACGACGTGCGCTTCCTGGGTTTCCAGGACACGCTCTACCTCAAGTCCTCGGGCGGCAAGATCCCGCGCATCTTCATCCATCGCTCGCAGGTCCACGGCGACATGGATTTCATCTTCGGCGACGCGACCGCGTACTTCCTCGATTCCGAGATCCGCACGATCGGCGCGTTCCGCAAGGAATCCTTCGCGCTCGCGCCCAGCACGCACCATGCGACGCGTTTCGGCTTCGTCTTCCACCGCTGCGCATTCACGGCCGACGATTCGGCCAACGCCCGCGCCGGTGTCTTCAAGCTCGCGCGCCAGTGGCCGCAGGGGCAGAAGCCTGAAGCGGTGGGCAAGGCCATCATCCTCGAGTCGCGCATCGGCGCGCATATCGACAAGCTGCAGCCGTGGGCATCGTGGAACGCGCCCGGTTCGCCGCGCTATCGGGTGGTGCAATACGATTCCGATGATTACCTGGGGTACGCCGCGGGGCCGATGCCGGCCGAGCCGTACCTCGCCGAATTCCGCAACACGCACGATTGAAGGAGAACCTGATGCGCCAAGCCCTCGTCTCGCTGGCCCTTGCCGGCCTCGTCGCCACCACCGCAGCCGCACAAGCACCGCAGCCCGCGTTCCCCGGGGCCGTGGGCTGGGCCGCCGTCACTCCGGGAGGCCGCGGCGGCAAGATCATCCGCGTGACCAACCTCAACGCCGACGGGCCCGGGTCGCTGTTCGCGGCGCTCAAGGAGAAGGGCCCGCGCATCATCGTGTTCGAAGTGGGCGGCGTCATCGACATGGGCCGCAAGGAATGGAAGATCACCGAGCCGTACTTCACGATCGCGGGGCAGACCGCGCCCTCGCCCGGGATCACGCTCATCAAGGGCGGCCTGGACTTGCGCACCAACGACGTGATCATCCGGCACATCCGCGTGCGCACCGGCGCGGACGGGCAGGCGAAGCGCAGCGGCTGGGAAGCCGATGCATTCTCGACCGTGTCCGCCAACCGCGTGATCGTCGACCACTGTACGTTCAGCTGGGCGATCGACGAGAACATGTCCGCATCCGGTCCGCGCTTCACCGGCGCCACACCCGATGACTGGCGCAATGGCACGAGCCGCAACATCACCTTCCAGTACAACCTCGCCTCGGAAGGCCTCGCGGACTCCAGCCACCCGAAGGGCGAGCATTCGAAGGGCTCGCTGATCCACGACAACGTCACCAACATCCTCATCTGGCGCAACATCTACGCGCACAACGTCGAGCGCAGCCCGCTCTTCAAGGGCGGCGTGCGCGGTGCGGTCGTGAACAACCTCATCTACAACCCGGGCAAGCGCGCGATCCACTACAACCTCATGGCGCTCGAATGGGGCAATCGGCCGTACCAGGTGGGCCAGATGAGCGCCGTGGGCAACGTGCTGCGCGGCGGACCGTCGACCGACGAGCGCCTCTCGTTCTTCATGCTCGGTGGTGACGGCGACATCGAGTACTACGCCAAGGACAACGTCGCGGTGGACAAGCACGGCGCGCCGCTGCCGATGTTCGGCCGCTACGGAATCACGAAGGCGAAGCTCATCGAGGCGAAGGAGCCGGTGTCCTGGCCCGCGGGCCTGCCGGTGATGCCGGCCGCGGATCTCGAGACCCACATCCTCGCGGAGGCCGGTGCGCGCCCCTGGGATCGCGACGAAGACGATATCCGGGTGCTTTACTTCATCGCCGAGGGCCGTGGCGAGATCATCAACGACGAGAAGGACGTGAGCGCGTATCCGAAACAGAAGGAAACGCGCGCGCCCTTCGTCGAAGCGGACTGGAACCTGGAAACGATGGAGCCGAAGTCGGGCGTGTACCCGAAGAAGGCCGCGCGCTAGGCGCGGCCTCCGTCACTCAGTTCCGCTTGATGATCTCGTCGATCAACCCATAGCCCGGGAAGTCGGCGTAGATGATGCCGACGCGGCCGATCCCCAGCGTCTTGAGGGTGTCGTACATCAGGGTGTTGGTGCCCTCGAAGGCGATGGTGCAGATGCCGATCGCGCAATTGACGCGCGGGAACATCTTGCAGCAGTTCTTCCAGCCCGGCGTGGTCTTGCCCGTTGCCAGGCGCGGCGCGCCCGTGCCGGGGCTCGAGTGCCCGCTCGCGATGAAGTAGGGGAACGAGCCGCCCGAGGCGCTGAGGAAGTTCACGTAGACCTTGTTGGCGTCGCCCCTGAAGGCGTCCTGGACCTGGGCCGAGACCTTGTTCCACTTGCCCTCGAGGTCCCAGTTGGTCTTCACGCTGAAGTCGTCCTGGATGTCGAAGGTGTTCCACATCAGGCCCCAGGTCTTCGTGGCCGGCCGGAAGTCCTGCAGGACGACGATCTTCCCGCGCACTTCTCCCAGCGTGGGGTTGGTGCCCGTTCCCGTCCAGAACAGGCCCGGATACTTCGCCACATAATCTTCGAAGGTCTGCTCGAAGGTGCGCGTGTTGCCGTCTGGCGTGTGCTCTTCCTTGACGCGCATCAGGATGGTCTCCCTCGGATTCGCCTTGAGGAAGGCCTGCGCGGTGTTGAGGACGTCGCGGAAATCCGCCTTCTGGTCGATGATCCCGTGGTAGATCGGGAAGCCGTTCTTCACGTGACGGCAGCGGATATCGAGCGCGCGAATGCCCGAGTTGAGCTGCGTGGCCAGCGGCATCGATTGCGTCTTCGCGATGTCGCCGCCGTGATGGGACATGGTGTCGTGCGACCCGGGCACGCTGAGCTCGCTGATCTTCCTGCCGTCGGCCAGCGCGCCCATCCACGAGGGCTTGCTGTAGTTGCCGCCGGGGCCGGAGTCGTGCGAGTAGCCGGGGTTGTTGTGCGCGAGTGCGGCAAAGGGGGTTGCAAGTGCGGCCGCGAGCGAGATCGCCCGCGCGGTGCGCGAAAAGACATTCGTGATCATTGGGTGAATCTCCCTGTAGTTGTGACGCCAGCATAGTCGCGAGCCCCGATCCAGTCATCAGGACGTAAGGCCCCGGGCCACTACGACCAAGGTCTTAGGGGAGTTATCCACAATCGCGGTGCGATCGCGCGCGGGATGGTTCGGCGCACTAGAATTTTGCGATGCCCCTCAAGACGACAGCCGGCAACCATGGCGCGGCCGCCAAGGGCCGCGGCGCGACGATCAATCCCGAAGGACGCTTCGAGAAGTGGGCGCGCGGCGAAACCGATGACGGCTGGTTCCAGGAGCCGGAGGACGGACCGAGCAAGCCGAAGACGGTGATCGCGATCGAGCGCGCGAAGAGCATCATTTCGCGCAACGATTCGCCCGACATCGGTTTCAACCAGTCGCTCAATCCGTACCGCGGCTGCGGGATCGGCTGCCCCTACTGCTACGCGCGGCCCAGTCACGCCTACCTGGGACTCTCGCCGGGCCTCGACTGGGAAACGCGCCTCAGCGCGAAGACCAACGCCGCGGAGGTGCTGCGCGAGGAGCTCGCGAAGCCCGGCTACCGCTGTGAAACGATCGTGATCGGCGTGAACACCGATGCGTACCAACCCATCGAGCGCGAGCACCGCATCACGCGATCGGTGCTGGAAGTCATGCTCGAAACGCGCCACCCGGTCGGGCTGATCACCAAGTCCGCGCTGATCGAGCGCGACATCGATCTTCTTTCGCAGCTCGCACGCGAGCGGCTGGTGAACGTCACTATCACCGTCGTCACACTCGATCACGGTATCTCGCGCTACCTCGAGCCCCGGGCGAGCGCCCCGGCGCGGCGCCTGCTCGCCATCCGCCGGCTTTCCGAGGCCGGCATCCCGGTCAACGTGAACGTCGCGCCCGTGATTCCCTACCTCACCGATTCGGAGCTCGAATCCATTCTCGAAGCGACCGCGGAGGCTGGTGCCCGCACCGCGTCGTACACGCTGCTTCGGCTGCCCTGGGAAGTGAAGGAGGTCTTCCGCGCGTGGCTCGAGGAGCGCTTCCCGTTGAAGGCCGCGCACGTGATGTCGCGCGTGCACGAGATGCGCGGCGGGCGCGACAACGACCCGAACTTCGGCAGCCGCATGAAGGGGCAGGGGCTTTTCGCGGAACTGCTGAAGCAGCGTTTCGCGAAGGGCCTCGAGCGATTCGGATTGACGCGCGGCGACTATGCGGTCGATGCGTCGAAGTTCACGCCACCCTCGCGCCACGGGCAGGCCCGGCTTTTCTAGCTCAGCCGCGCCCGTGTACGCTTGCTGCATGGCGAACACCCTGCCGATCGAATCGCTGCACGGACATCCGGATTTCCGCACGCTCGCGAGCATTGCCGGAATCGGTGTCGATCTCCGATACGCGAGCCCCCACAATTTCGTCGGCAGCGATCTCTATGCGCCCTTCGATTGCGCGTGGATCCATCGCGAAGGCGCCGCGCGCCTGGCGCAGGCGGTCGATGCGCTCACGACGCGCCGCCCGGACCTGCACCTCGTCGTGCTCGATGCGCTGCGGCCGCAACGCGTGCAGGAGCGGCTCTGGGCGCGGCTCGAGGGCACGGGCCTGCAGATCTACCTGGCGCCCCCCTCGCGCGGCTCGATCCATTCCTTCGGCATGGCGGTGGACATCACGCTCGCCGATCGCGAGGGCCGCGAACTCGACATGGGAACGCCGTTCGATGACCTCACCGAGCTCTCGCACCCCGTGAAGGAAGACGAGCACGTCGCCCAGGGCAAGTTGAAGGCCGAGCACGTCACCAATCGCCGCCTGCTGCGCGAGGTAATGCAGGAAGCCGGCTGGCAGGGCATCTCGCGCGAGTGGTGGCACTTCGACGGCGGCGACCGCGAGCGCATCCGCAACGAATTCGTCCGCGTTCTCTAGCGAGGACTTTCCATGAGCTCACGCCGCCGTTTCCTCGAACTCTCCGCCGCGGGCGCATTCGCTCTTGCTTCGCCGCGGCTCCATGCGAAGGATCCCATGAAGAAACTCGGCGTGGCCCTCGTCGGCCTCGGCATGTACTCGACCGGCCAGCTCGGCCCGGCACTCAAGCAGACGAAGCACTGCCGCCTCAGCGCGGTGGTCACCGGCTCGCCCGAGAAGGGCCGCCAGTGGGCGCGCGACTATGGCTTTCCGGAGTCAAGCGTCTACGGCTACGACACGATGGGCCGCCTCGCCGACAACAAGGACGTGGACATCGTCTACGTCGTGACGCCGCCCGCGCTGCACGCGCGCGACTGCATCGCCGCGGCGAAGGCGGGCAAGCACGTGCTCTGCGAGAAGCCGATGGAAGTGAGCACCGCGCAGTGCGACGTGATCATCAACGCGTGCAAGGCCGCGGGCGTGAAGCTCTCGATCGGCTATCGGCTCCACTTCGATCCGTTCCACGAGGAGCTGCGCAAGCTCGTGCGTTCGCAGGAGTTCGGTCCGTTCATGACGATGACGGGCGGCTTCGCGTTTTCGATGCAGAAGGCGCAATGGCGCGCAGAGAAAGCGCTCGCCGGTGGCGGCCCGTTGATGGACCTCGGCATCTACGTCGTGCAGGAAGCGTGCATGGCTGCCGGCGCCACGCCGGTTGCAGCCACGGCCACCGTGCATCCCAAGAAGCGGCCTGAGTTCTTCAAGGACGTCGAGGAAAGCATCTCGTGGACGCTGGAGTTCCCGAACGGCGCGAAGTGCGAGTCCTTCACGAGCTACGACGCCGGCCGCAACGACTTCCGCGCCGAAGCGAAGGGCGGCTGGTTCGAGTTGAAGCCCGCGTTCAACTACGGCGGGATCGCCGGCGCCACGAGCCGCGGTCCGCTCGTGATCGCGGGCGTGAACCAGCAGGCGCTGCAGATGGACGACTTCGCGCTATGCGTACTCAACGGCCAGGAATCGCGCGTCGGCGGCGCGATGGGCCGGCGCGACATGGCGATCGTCGAGGCGATCTACGCGTCCGCCGCGGGGGGCGGGAAGCGGGTGGAAGTCAGGTAGGTGGTCGGACTCGAATGATTTTGGAGTCAAGAATCCTTGGAGAAAATAGCCTCCATTGGATTCCAAAACGCCTCCATTGGAGTACCCGCCTGCGATGTGAATTCGTGCGTTACAGGTCGACGAGCCACGCCTGGATTTGACGTCTCGTGCGGGTACTCCAATGGAGGCGTTTTGGAATCCAATGGAGGCTATTTTCTCCAAGGATTCTTGACTCCAAAATCATTCGAGCCCGACCCCGCCCCGTCTACTTCAGCGTCGCGGCCCACTCGACGAGCGCGTCGACCAGCGGCCGCGCGACGCCCTTCTTCGCGTTCTCGTGGTTGATGATCGCGACCACGATGCGTGTCTCGCCCGCGGCGGTGCGCAGGTAGCCCGCGAGCCCCGTCGAATCCTTGAGCGTGCCCGTCTTGAAGCGCGTGCCCTCGGCGATGGCGACGCCGCGCAACCGCGTGCGCATGCCGCCGCCATCGTGGCCGACGATCGGCAGGCTCGCGGCGAATTCCGCCGACCACACGCTGTGCGCGCCGGCGCGCAACACCGCGGCGAGCTGCGAGGCCTTCACGCGCTCCTTGCGTGAAAGCCCCGAGCCGTTCTCGAGCACGAGCCCCGCGTCGTCGATGCCGCGCTGCTTCATCCAGGCGCGCACGAAGCGCTCCGAGCGTTCCGCGGTCGGCAGCAACGGGCCATCGGGCGGGCGCGCGCCGATCGTGAGGTAGGTCACGCGCGTGATCGGGTTGTCGGAACGCTTGTTGATGTCGTGCAGCACCTGCGAGAAGGCGCGCGAGCGGTGCGTCGAGAGGACGATCGCATCCGTGGGAGCGACGCCGTCGCGGGTCTTGCCCGTGAACGTCCCGCCCAAACGAGTCCACAGCGCGCGGAACAGGCGATCGGCGAAGGCCACGCGCTCGATCACGTTGATCTCGGTGGATGCGTTGCAGCGGCGCGGGAACTCGCCCTGCAGGCGCACGTGGATCGTCCCGGCGCTTTCCTTCACGACCGGAATCGTCCAGAAGTCTTCCCAATCCTCGCAGGGCTTGTCGACGAGCTTCATCTCGCCGGCTGACACAACGACACCTTCGAGTGGCGTGGAGACGAGGACGCGCATCGCCTTCTCGTCGGCCGAGAGCTCGAGGCGCATCAGGTTCGTGTTGAGCAGCACCGCGTCGGGAACGACGTTGTAGCGGAACTCGGGGGCCTCGTCGAAGGGAGGCAGGCCCACGTCGGTGCGCGCGGGATCGAAAAAGGTGCGGTCGAGGATGAAGTCGCCGCGGATCTCGCGGATGCCGCGCGCCCGCAGGCCCGTGAGCATTCGCTCGAAGGCCGCGGTGTCGAGATCCACGTCCGCGAAGCCCTTGAGCACGAGATCGCCCTCGAGCACGCCGTCGACAGCCTCGGCGCGCGTGCGAAGCTCGGCCGAGCCGCGATAGCCGGGCCCGAAGGTCTCCAGCGCGACGAGCGCCGTGAGGAGCTTCAGCGTGGAAGCGGGCGCGACGGGGCGGTCAGCGTGGTGCGACGCGAGCGTCGCACCATCGCCGGGCCGCTGCACCACGAGGGTGATTGCATCCTCGGGAATGCCGGCGGCGCGGGCCTGCCGGGCGATCGAATCGGGAATTCCGGCGGCAACGGCCGGGTGACCGGCCGCGAGCAGCGCGCCGGCTAGCATGAAGCGGGCGATCATGGAAGGGGAGCGGGAGTGTCGTTGAGAACACGGACATTAGCCATTTGTAATATTGCCGCAAATTCAGCAGAATCGTCCGGGGAAGTTCCATCGAAACAACAAGGGGGAAATCACAGTGAGACTCCGACTGCTTTGCCATGCCGTGTCGCTGGCATGCATCACGGGTTCCGGTTCGGTCTGGGCGCAGACAACGACGAAGGTCGAAAAACTTGAAATCACGGGTTCGAGCATCAAGCGCATCCAGGAAGAAGGAGCGCTGCCCGTCCAGGTCATCACCCGGCAGGAGATCGAGAAGCGCGGCGTCACCAGCGTCGAGCAGCTCCTCATGCAGATCTCGGCCAACGGCACCGGCGCGGACAACCTCTCGTCCAACGTCGGCATCCAGCTGGGCACCACCGATCGCAACAACAACGGCAACAGCAGCGCGAACCTGCGCGGCCTCGGTGCTTCGAGCACCCTGGTGCTGATGAACGGCCGTCGCCTCTCGACGCACGGCGCGAAAGGCAACGCGGTCGACCTCAGCTCCATTCCGTTCGCGGCGATCGAGCGCGTCGAAATCCTGAAGGACGGCGCTTCCGCCATCTACGGCACGGACGCGATCGGCGGCGTCATCAACTTCATCCTCCGCAAGGATTACGAGGGCGTGCAGGTGAGCGCCATGGCGGACATGACGGAAGAGGGCGGCGGCAACGTCTATCGCGGCTCGATCACCGCCGGCTGGGGCAATCTCGACAAGGATCGCTTCAACATCCTGGGCGTGCTGTCCTTCGACCGCCAGGAAATCCTGAACGGCGGCGATCGCAAGTTCTCGAACGGCTACCAGCCCGAGCGCGGACTCTCGCCGGATACGGCGGGCACGCCCTACGCGACGCACACGGGTCTTGCCGGCACCGCCATCGGCGCCTCGTTCACGACGCCGGGTACGGGCTCGCAGACCTACAACCGCGCGAACCTCCTGTCGTTCCAGAACAATTGCGGCTCGATCCCGGAGCAGTCGCAGTACGAATTCGGTCTCTGGAACGCGCCGGGCTTCCGGTATGCCTGCGCGTATGACTACGGCGGATCGGCTGTGCTGATCCAGCCGGTCGACCGCACGCAGATCGTCACGCGCGGCACGTTCAAGGTCAGCAACGAGATGAACATCATCGGCGAGATCATCGCGTCGCGCACGGAGGCGAGGAAGCAGTTCGAGGAGTACCAGATCACGACGACCGGCGATTTCCTCGGCATGCGCTATCCGGTCGGCGGCCCGTACTACAACAACCTTTCGGCCTACATCCCGTCGTTCAACGCCAACCTCCCGATCGCCTATCGCTGGCGTTGCATGGAGTGCGGCGGGCGCACCATCGAGACCACGACCGACGCCTACCGCGCGCTCATCGGCATCGAGGGCCAGCTGAACGTGTGGGGCAGCTGGGACTACAAGATGGGCTTCTCGCAGTCGGGCAGCGAAGCCGAATCGGTGCTCGGCAGCGGCTACATGTATACGGCGCCCCTGACGGCGGCGCTGGCCAGCGGCCAGGTGAACCCGTGGCTGCTTCCCGGCCAGACGCAGACGGCCGCGGCGCTGCAGATGCTGCAGGCGGCGAGCGCAGCCGGGCAGAGGCTCTTCGGTGGCGAGGCCGAGCTCACGCAGTTCGACGGCAACATCTCGGGCGAGGTGTACCAGCTCCCCGCGGGTGCCATCAGCGTCGCGGCGGGCTTCGACTATCGCAAGGAGAGCTACAAGTTCGACGATGGCTCGCGCACGTCGCAGCCGGTTTACCAGGCGCCGTTCGATCCGCAGTTCCCGAAGGTCGAGCGCACCATCAAGGCCTTCTACGGCGAGATCGCGATCCCGATCATCAAGGGCCTGGAAGTCACGGGCGCACTCCGCTACGACGACTACAGCGACTTCGGCAGCACCACCAACCCGAAGGTGTCGTTCCGCTGGCAGCCGATCAAGGAGCTGGTGTTCCGCGGTTCGTACAACGAAGGCTTCCGCGCTCCGAGCTTCTTCCAGCTCTACACCGCCACGACGGAATCGCCGATCCCGGGCAACATCGCCGACCCCGTGCTGTGCCCGAACGGCAACGTGCCGGGTGCGGACCTCTCGGTATGCGCAATTCGCCCGAACGGACAGCAGGGCGGCAACCCGAACCTGAAGCCGGAGCTCTCGAAGCAGTACAGCATCGGCTTCGTGGCTTCGCCGGCGTCGTGGGTCGACTTCAGCGTCGACCTCTGGCAGGTCGAGCGCGAAGACCGCATCTACGAGCTCACGCCCCAGCAGGTGATCGCGAACTACACGTCGATGCCCGAGAACCTCGTGCGCGGCGCCAACGGACGTCTCGACGGCCAGGGCGGCTACATCCGCGCGGGCTTCGTGAACGCCGCGGGCGACCTCACGAAGGGCACGGACGTCGGCATCCGCTTCAACTGGCAGTGGGAAGGCCGCTGGACGGCTTCGATGGACGGCACGTATATCGACCGGGCTCGTACGCGCGTTCTCGAGTCGAACCCGTACACCGAGCTCGTCGGTGCCTGGAACAACCGTGACCTGTGGGTCCGCTGGAAGCACTTCGCGCAAGTCTCGTACGAGCGCGGCCCGTGGAGCTTCACGCTGTTCCAGAACTACACCCACAGCTACGACGACCAGCGTCCTTCGAACCCGCCGGCCGGATGGAACTCGGAGATCGACAAGTACATCACCTACGGCCTGACGGGCGTGTACAACGGCTTCAAGAACCTCACGCTGTCGGCGACCATCAAGAACCTGCTCGATGAGGACCCGCCCTTCACGGCGCACAACCTCGACTTCACGCCGGGCGCAGGCTGGGATCCGCGCGTGGCGGACCCGAGGGGCCGTGCGTACATGGTCCGGGCGACGTACACGTTCTGAACCGACGTCACTTCGTCTCGGGAATCGCGGCCGCTCTAGCGGCCGCTTTTCCTTTTGCGGGCGACGCGGCGGTGCAACCGCCGTCGCGATCGCTCGTGAAGCCCAGGCGCCTCAAGGAAGGCGACCTCGTCGGCCTCATCGCGCCCTCGGGCTATCTCGAGGACGCGCAGATCGAACGCGGCGTACGCAACCTCGAATCACTGGGGCTTCGCGTGAAGCTCGGCACGAACCTGCGCGCGATGCATGGCGGCTACGCGGGAACGGTTGCTCATCGTGTGGACGACCTCCACGCCATGTTCCGCGATCGCGAAGTGGCCGGCATCTGGGCCGCGCGCGGGGGTGCGGGTGCGAGCGCCATGCTGCCCCTCATCGACTACGGCCTCGTGCGCCGCTCACCCAAGGTGCTGGTGGGCTATTCGGACATCACCGCGCTGCACATCGCGTTCCTGCGGCGCGCGGGCCTGGTGACCTTCCACGGGCCGGTGTCGTCGTCCACGTTCTCGGATTACTCGGCGGCGAACCTGCGCGCCGTCCTCATGGAGCCCGAGGCGACTCGCAGCTTCTCGGGCGCCGACGAGAACTTCGAGCGCGCATTATCGCAACCGAATTTCGAGATGCGCACCTATCGCGAAGGTGTCGCGACAGGGCGGCTGGTGGGCGGCAACCTCAGCATGGTCTGCGCGCACCTCGCCACGCCGTACGGATTGCAGCCGGGCGCGAACCTCCTGTTCCTCGAGGAGGTGAGCGAAGCGCCGTACCGCATCGACCGCATGCTCACGCAGCTTCGCCAGGCCGAGATCCTCACGCGGGCGACCGGCGTGATGCTCGGCGTCTTCAGCAAGTGCGAGGCGAATGACGGAGAACCGTCGCTCACGTTGCGCGAGGTGCTCGAGGAGCAGATGTCGTCGCTGAAGGTACCCGCGGCCTACGGCTACTCGTTCGGCCACATCGCGCAGCAGATGACGCTGCCGGTGGGCATCCGTGCGCGGTTCGACACGCGCGCGCAGACGCTGACGCTCCTCGAGGCGGCGGTCCAATAAGTGGGGTCAGACTCGATTTAATTTGGGGTTAAATTTCCCTGTAAAAAAACCGGTCCATTGGATCACCTCAGGCAGTTCACAAGAGAGGTGGCCCAATGGACCGGTTTTTTTACAGGGAAATTTAACCCCAAATTAAATCGAGTCTGACCCCACTTATTTTGCCAGCGCCGTCATCACCCTTTCCTCGTACCGGTAGAACGCCGAGTACTTCCCCGGCCGCGTCGCGGGATCGAACCCGGGGCCGCCGGCGAGGAAGATGAAGCCGTCGCGGGAATCGCGGTTGAAGACGAAGGCGCCGCGCAGGCCCCATGCATCGCCGAGGTGACCCACGCCGGTAAATCCGCCGCCTTCCACGAGGCGGTCGCCCTGGTTGGCGCCGCTTACGTCGAGGAAGTGCTGGTTGCCCAGCGCCCAGGCCTGGAAGCGCGGGCTCGTGAGGTCCTCGTACGTCTGGCCGCTCGTCGGCCCGACGTTGCGCCACTGGCGCTCGAACATCTTCTCGATCGTCGCGGCCCCGAGGAAGCGCTGGCCGTCGAGTTCGCCGCGATTCATGAGCATCCGCATCACACGGCCGAGATCCGTGATCGACGCGCGCAGCGCGCCCTGTGGCCCGAACAGCGCGCCGTTGCGCCCCGGAACGTAGTTGGGGCCGGCGCGCGGCACGGGCGGGGCGCCGTGATAGTCATCGACCTGCACGATCCACGGGCCTTCGGGATACCACTTCGCGTCGTCCTCGGGAATGCGCTTCCGGTAGAGCGTCCCCATGCGCGAGAGATCGATCGCCGTGGCGTTGTAGCCGCCCGTCATGCCCAGGGGGTCGAGCACCGCGCGCTTCATGTAGAGGTCGTAGCGTTCGCCGGTGATGCGCTCGACCACCGTGCCGATCACGCCCCACGTGACGTTGGTGTAGCGGAAGTACGAACCGGGCGACTTGGGCATGTACATCGCGCCCGTTCCATAGCGTGAACCGCCGGGCACGAAGACGTCGCGGATATCGACCGTCTCGTCCCAGGTGTAGCCGCCGTCGTCGCAGATCGACGAGATGTGCGCGAGCATCATGCGCACCGTGATCTTCGCGGCGGGGAAGTGCGGATTGCGAAGGGGAAAGCCCAGGTACTCGCCGGCATCCGCATCGAGGTCGAGGCGCCCGGCCTCGACGAGCTTCATCACGCCGAGCGTGGTGACCAGCTTCGAGATGGAAGCGACGCGAAAGAGCGTGTCCGTGCGCGCGGGGAGGTCGGGGCCGTCCGTGTCGGCGACGTGCCGGCGGCCAAAGGCGTTCTCGTAGACGACGGTGCCATTGCGGATCGAGAGCGCGGCGAGGCTGACCAGTGGTGCCTCCGGATCCGCGAGGATCTCGAGCAGTTGCGCGTCGAGGGGGTCGTTCACCGGCTGGGCCTGCGAACGCGGCGCGCACCCGGCCGCCGATGCGCCAAGGACCGAGAGGGCGAGCAGCGCATCGCGCCGCCTCATGGACCCGTGAGGACGTCGAGCATCGCGGCGGTCTCGGCGTCGGGCATGCCGTCGTAGCGTTTCGGGCGGTGGCGCATCTGGAAGGCGGAGAGCGTGCGCACGGTGAGCTCGTCGAGCGACCCGGAGAGCGGGATGCCATAGCCGAACTTCACGAGGCGATCCTGGAACCAGGTGATGTCCGGGAGCACCTGTTCGAAGGCGGGGATGCGGCGCGCGACTTCCTTCTCGTCGGGCCACGGGATCAGGCCTTCGTCGGCGAGGCGTTTCCACGGGAAGCGCGGGCCCGGATCGACCTTGCGGGTCGGGGCGATGTCGCTGTGGCCGACGATGCGCTCGGGAAGTATCTTGTGGCGCGCGACGATGTCCTTCACGAGCGCCATCACCACGTCCATCTGCGCCTGGGAGTACTCCTCCCACACGCCGCTGCCCGGGCCGCCCATCTCGCCGCGGTTGACGATCTCGATGCCGATCGAGCTCGCGTTCATCAGCGTGCTTCCGCGCCAGTTGCTCACCCCGGCGTGCCAGGCCCGGCGGTTCTCGTCGACCAGCCGGTAGATGGTCGGAGGGTCGTCGCGCACGAGGTAATGCGAGCTCACCGGGCCGCTGGTGAGGATCTTCAGCGACGAGGGGAAGTCACTCGAGGTGAAGTGCAGGACCAGAAATTGCGCGCGGCTGTCGTGGCCGGTGGATTGGTAGCTGTCGTCGAACCGCAGCCCCGTGGCGCAGCCCGAAAGGGCGAGCGCCGCACACAGCATCATTAGTCGTTTCATCGCCTATACAATAAGGCCAATCGACACGAAAGGGGAGTGGCATGTTCGCGAGAATCCTGCTTGTTTTCGTAGCGCTCGCCGCACCGCAAGCGGTGCTCGCGCAGAAGACGTTCAAGTGGTCGTCCTCGGGCGACATCACGACGCAAGACCCCCACGCGCAGGACGAAAGCTTCACCAAGAGCTTCAACGCGATGGTCTACGAGCGGCTGATCATGCCGGGCAAGGACATGAACGCGACCGCGTGGCTGGCGACCTCGTGGAAGGTCATCTCCCCCACGACGCGCGTGCTCACGCTGCGCAAGGACGTCAAGTTCACCGACGGCACGCCCATGACCGCCGACGACGTGGTGTTCTCCTTCGAGCGCGCCGCGAAGTCCCAGCAGTTCCGCACCTACGCGATTCCCGCCGGCAAGCCGAGGAAGATCGACGCGTACACGGTGGAATTCACGACCGACAAGCCCAATCCCGTGGGGCTGATCGCCATCGGCGAGATTCCCATCATGAGCAAGGCGTGGTCGGAGAAGAACAACTCGGCCGAGCCGCAGAACTACGCCGCCAAGGAAGTCACGCACGCCTCGCGAAACGCCATGGGCACGGGCCCGTTCAAGCTCGTCACCTACGAGACCGGCGTGAAGACGGTGCTGGAAAAAAACAAGGACTGGTGGGGCATCAAGGACGGGCGCATGGAGGGCAACATCGACGTGATCGAGTACCGCCCTATCGGAAACGCGGCGACGCGGCTCGCCGCGCTGAAGTCGGGCGAACTCGATTTCGTGCTCGATCCGCCGGTGCAGGATGTCTTCGCGCTCAAGACCGATCCCGCGTTCAAGGTCTGGGAGGGCGACGAGACGCGCGTGATCACGTTCACGTTCGATCAGGCGCGCGACGAGCTGCTGTTTTCCGACGTGAAGGGCAAGAACCCGTTCAAGGACCGCCGCGTGCGCCAGGCGCTGTACCAGGCGATCGACGTGAATGCGATCCGCACCCAGATCATGCGGGGGCTCTCGACGCCGACCGCGATCGCGACACCCAACCCGAAGGGCGAGGGCATTCCCGCGTCGTATGAAAAGCGCCTGCCCTACGACGTCGAGGCCGCGAAGAAGCTGCTCGCGGAGGCGGGGTATCCCAAGGGCTTCGGCTTCACGCTGCACTGCCCCAACGACCGCTACGTGAACGACGACAAGATCTGCCTTGCGGCGGCCGCGATGTGGGCGAAGATCGGACTCGACGTGAAAGTCGACGCGATGCCCAAGGCGCAGTACTTCCAGCGCACGCCGAAGAAGGAATTCAGCGCCTGCATGCAGGGTTGGGGCGACAACAACCGCGACGCCATCTTCACGTTCAAGCCGCTCTTCCATTCGCTGAACGACAAGGGCTACGGCGACACGAACTACGGCAACTTCTCGAACGCGGAGCTCGATGCGCTCATCGACGCGATCGACGTGGAGATGGATCCGGCCAAGCGGCAGCAGCAGATCAACAAGGCGATCGAAGTGCTGCAGCGCGAAGTGCTCGTGATCCCGATCCATCGCCAGGTCATCCCGTGGGTGTCGCGCTCGAACATCTCGCTCGTCCACCGCTCGGACAACAAGTTCGCCCCGATCTGGGTGAAGATCAACTGAGCCCGGCTTAGTGGCGCTCAGCTATCTCTGGGCCGGGTTCTTCCTGGTCGGATTCCTCGCGGCGCTCGCCCAGTGGGTGTTCCTGGGCGATGCGTCGATCTTCAAGAAGGTCGTCGACGGCACGTTTGAATCCGCGCGCATCGCGGTGATGGAAATCGCGCTGCCGCTCGCGGGGATCATGACGCTGTGGCTGGGCATCCTCGCCGTCGGTGAGAAGTCTGGCGCCATCGCGGGTGTAGCGCGGCTCATCGGCCCGTTCTTCTCGCGCATATTCCCCGAGGTGCCGCGCGACCATCCGGCCACGGGCCTGATGGTGATGAACTACTCGGCGAACTTCCTCGGCCTCGACAACGCCGCGACGCCGATCGGCTTGAAGGCGATGGAGAGCCTGCACACGCTCAATCCGAAGAAGGACACCGCGAGCGACGCGCAGATCATGTTCCTCGTGCTGAACACGGCCGGGCTCACGCTGATTCCCGTGTCGATCATGGCGCAGCGCGCGATCCTCGGCGCCAAGGATCCCGCGGACATCTTCATCCCGACGCTGATCGCTACTTATTTCGGAACGCTGGTCGCGTTTCTTGCGGTCGCGCTGAAGCAGCGAATCCGCTTGATGGATCCGGTGATCCTCGCGTGGATCGGCGGCATCACGGCATTCCTCGGCGGAATGGTGTGGGCGTTCAGCGCGATCTTCACACGCGAGCAGATCCAGGCGATCTCGACGGTGACGGGCAACGTGCTGATCTTCACCGTGATCGTGGGCTTCATCGCCGGCGCACTCTGGAAGAAGGCCAACGTCTACGACGTCTTCATCGAAGGCGCGAAGGGCGGCATCCAGACCTCGATCATGATCATCCCGTTCCTCGTGGGGATGCTGGTCGCCATCGGCGTGCTGCGCAATTCCGGCGTGATGGACCTCATCGTCGGCGCCTGCGCCTGGACGTTTGCGCTGATGGGCTTCAACACGGACTTCGTACCCGCGCTTCCCACGGCGCTGATGAAATCCGTGAGCGGCAGTGGTGCGCGGGCGCTGATGATCGAAGCGATGAAAACCTACGGCGCGGATTCCTTCGTCGGCCGCCTCGTGAGCATCATCGGCGGCGCCTCCGACACGACCTTCTACATCATCGCGCTGTACTTCGGCTCGGTGGGGATCACGAAGACGCGGTATGCCGTGGGCTACGGTCTACTCGCGGACTTGGCGGCGGTCGTTGCAGCCATCGCAGTGGGGTATTTGTTTTTTCATTAGGGAGCGGGGCTGACGGAAGCAAGAGGCTTTGGAACCGCCGATGAACGCCGATTCAACGCCGATTGCCGCCGATCAATGAGAAGTGTGTGTCGTCGCAGAGATGGACGTTCGCGACGCATTCGCCATGACCTTTGCCCCCTTGCTTTTCATCGGCGGCAATCGGCGTTGAATCGGCGTTCATCGGCGGTTCCAAAGACTTAGGCCTCCGCCAGCCACACCGCCTCAAATTTCGCCAATCGTCTCCGCGAGGTAGAACCACTCATGCCCCGGCTTCGCTCCCACGTCGGGGAAGAGGATGCGGCCGTGCTTTGGCGCGCGAATCTCCGTGCCGTCATTGCGGATGGCGATGAGGTCGCCCGGTGCGAGCGCATCGAAGCTCGCCCAGGCCCGGCTGAATTTATCCTCGGCGTGGTCGCGATCGATCACTTCGTGCAGGCGCAGCGCCTCGTAGGTTTTCACTTCCGCGGGCGGCGGGCCGTTCACGTGGCCGAGGAACGCGAGCGTATTGCGGATCGCCTGGTACGCCACCTCGGGTGATTCCGGCGCGTCGTGCTGGCCGCACTCGAGCGTCATCGCGTAGCCACCCACCGAGCGCATGTACTCCGTCGTACCGACACCGTAGATCGCATCGGCCGCGAGCGGATTGGCCGCTGCGTTCGCGCGACGCCGTGCAACGCCACGCGCATACGTATCGAGCCAGCCTTCGACGAAGCGTTTCACGCCCAGATGCTTGGCCATGTCGCGCTCGGCCTTCGAATGCTTGAAGGGTTCGATGAGCCCCTGGTTGTCCTGCGGCCCGACGAGAGCAAAGCCTTCCGTCTTGCCGCGAGTGGAATGCAGATCGAGCAGCGCCTCGTGGCTCGCGAGCAGCGGGCAGAGCCAGTTCGCGACGTGATCCTCGAAGTCCTTGGGATTGGGCGTGGGCGCGAGGTTGCGGTTGAGGTTGCGGTCGCCGATCCGGTCCTTCTTCGCGTAGGCGAGCGGATTGCACACCGGTACGAAGGTGACCACGCCGCGCTCGATCGCGAGCGCGCCGGAGCGGATCTCCTCGAGGACGCGGCGGATGCCCTGCGTGCCGCAGGTCTCGTTGCCGTGCACGGCGCCGGTGACGATGAGGCGCGGGCCGCTTGCGCGGCCCGCGAAGGAAACGGATTCGAAGGGAAGCAGGGGCGTGGAGGTCATGCCCCCATTTTAAGCGTAGCCGCGGCGGGCGCCATCCTCGGGGGTGGACGGATTCAGGGGACGGCCCGCAGGTCCCCACGCGAGGACGCTGATGGCGGTCCGGCCCGGCAGGAAGAAATACGCGCCACCCTTCACGGTCACGAAGCTCTCGAGCCCGTCCATGCGGAGCGGGCCGTGCGGCGTGGGGATGGTCATGGTCAACGGGACCTTCGTCTGGCTCCCACGTCCGAGGAGCGGATCGCTTTCATCGAGGCCGTGGAACGTCGATCCATGCAGCCAGGCCTGCTGCAGGAATTCGAACTGCCTCTCGATGTCGGCGTTGACGCACATGAACAGGAGGCCGGCATTGCCGTTCGATTGCTTGGGCAGGTTGCGCCCGACGCGCATCACGCGATGCCGATTCGAGAGCTTGATCTGCACCTGGGAGCCGGGCTCGAGGCTGTCACGAGGATTGGCGCGGCGAATGTGCGCACCCAGCGGGCAGCGCAGGCCGTCCGGATCTTCGCGGCCGTAGAGGAACGCATTGTCGGGATTGACCGTGTCCTTGATCGGCCCGGGTGCCAGTGCCAATGCCGGACGTGGCGAAGGTGCAGGCGCAGTTGCCGGTGCGGATGCCGATGCTGGTGCCGGTGGTGGTTCAGTGGCCGGGTCCGGCGTCGCGGGTTCGGGTGTCGAAGCAGCCGCGGCACTGCGACGCAGCGCCTCCTCCGGCGGCAGGCGACCAGGCTTATCGGGATGACGGATCAGCGAGGTGCCGTCCTTCCAGCGTCCGACCATCTTGGCGTGCAGCCAATCCTTCACATCCGCCTCGGTGTCTCCCGGCACGCCAGGTTTCGTGTGGTATTCCTTCGCGCGCGCCTTGAGGTAGTCATCGAGTTTCGTCACGTGCTGCTCGAACTCGCGGACGACAAGGTAGGTGCTGTTGCGTCCCACGTCACGGCCGTGTGCCTGGGGCGTTGGCGCGATGTTCAGGAAGTTGTCGGGGTAGCCCAGCACCAGCTCGCCGGGTTCGACCGTGTGGATCGAATCCGTGGCCGTGCGCGACCAGCGTTTCGAGCCGCGCATGATCGGCTGCGAAATCCCGTCCCGGAATCCGAATGGCTCCTTGACGGGATCGGTCAGCGGATCGAGTCGGATCGGCCGCGACTTGATTCCTGCGTCGTCCAGCGCCTTGTTTTCTTCCGTCAAGGCGTCCTTCAGCTCGCCTTCCGTCTTGCCATACACAAGGAGGATCGCGTCGGTGTCCTCGGGCCGCTTGCCCCAGGTCCACTTGTCCGGCTCGTCGTGAAGCGCGCGAGCGCGACCGACGGCGGACATCCCCTGCTGGAACGCGACCGGAAAGGTCGCCAACGCGTCCGGGCCGACGCCGAGCTTGGCGAGCCCGGGTGCGGTGAGTCCCACGAGGAGCGCTTTCTTCTCGGGCGTCGATTCGCCATAGGTAAGGCGCGGCTCGATGTCGCGTAGCCACTTCATGGCCTTCTCGCGTGCCGCGAAGCTGAGCATCAGCGCTTGCGCATGGAGCATGTTCTTCATTCCGCCGAAGGCGAGCGTCGGGATCTCGCGACTCTCCAGCGTGTCGCGCGCGGCGAAGCCGAAGAGCGAAAGCCATTTCGCCGCCTGCTCTTCGTTGGTGGCGCTTGCGAATCCGTGCCGGATCTCGGCGTTCCGGCGGATCGCGTCCGTCGTGAGCGTGGGATGCGCGCTGAACCAGAACCGCGTCGGGATCTGCTGGCGGCGCGCCCAACGCTTGAACCGCGCGCCGTCTTCCGCGCCACCCTGCGTCAGGAGCGTCGTTCGCGGAAAGTTGAGCGTGTTGCTCCACACGCTGCTCAACCCGTCGCGCAGTCTTGCGATGAAGTCCTCGAGGTAACCCTGCCAGTTGCCCCCGTAGTTGGAGAGGAACAGCAACTGCTGCGTGCCGGGAAGCTGCAGCCAGCGCGCCGAATGGATGTTGCCGATCTTGTCGATGAAGCCCGGAGGCGAGCCGCGCGGGCCGCTCTCGGCGATGAGCCACAGCCCGATGCGCAACGTGACGTACCGGAACCATTTGCCCTTCAACGTCGAAACGCCCGCCAGGTGGTTCTGCGCGTATTCGGGTCGGTTTTCGCGCGCGAGAACTTCGCGCATGAGCGGCTCGGAGGGTTCCTCGTCGACGGGCAAGTCCTCCTTCTCCTGCTTACGGAGCCGCCAGTAGCCGAACCAGATGATGAGGCCTGCCGCGAAGGCCTCCCAGAAGACCACGAGCAGCGTGCACGTGAACGCCCAGAGGAAGCCGCGGAGGGACCAGCCGATGATCATCGTCAGTATCGGCAGGGGAACCCATATCCACGCGAAGTCGCGGAAGAAGATGGGCAGCAACTCGATCCAGGGCACCGTCCTATAGGCGCCGCGCAACGGCATCCGCTCGGACACGAAGGCCCACTTCAGGTACGGATCCTTGAAGATCTCGCCGCGCACCTTGTACAGGCGCGAGAGCGCGGAGTCGGGAGGCGCGGGCAGGTTGCCGAGGACCTCCTGGATTTTCGCCGCGAGGTCGGCCTCGAGCTTGATGCGGTCCCGTCGCATTCCGGGCGTTCCGCTGAAGTGCAGCCCGGCTGTGCCTGCGAAGAGTTGCAGGTTCACGGAGCACTCGTGCCGCTCGAGGAAGCATTCGAGCGGGCCGTCGATGGGAACGCCGGCGGCCTCGATGACTTCGCGAAGCGGCGCGGGGATCGCGGTGGCCACGCGCGTCAGCACCCCCTTGAGCGGCGCGTCGGCAGTGACTTCGATCACGAGGTGCGCCCGTGTCTTTCCCGCCTCGGGCGGTACGGCGACGATGCTCAGGAAGTGGATGCCACAACCGCGCAGGGCGGTTGCGGCGTCCTCGAAGGGTTTTCCCTTCGGATCGCCCAGGCGATCGAGGATGCCGTCGAGTTTGTCGACGACGCTGGTCGGCCCCTCGGCCTCGGTCCGGAATGCCGGGAAGGGCACGGCGACGGTGGTGAGCACGGTGTTCATTTGTCGAAGACCACCGGAAGGCTGATGGGAAAGATGTCGCTGAACCGCCGCGCGGTCGCGCGCCCATGGCCCACGGCCCGCAGGCCCCTGAGCTTCACGAGCGGCTTGAAGGTTTGAGTGATCTGCTCGCGGGCGATGTACGCGCCGATGCACCAGTGCTGGCCGACGCCGAAGGTGACGTAGTCCTCGTCGCACCGGTCGGGATCGAAGACGTGGGGCCGCTCGATCCGGCGTGCATCGAACATGGCCGACTGGTATCCGATGAAGACCTTCTTTCCTGCGGGCGTCTTGCGCCCGGAGGCGAACGTGTGCCCCTCGGGGCAGTAGCGCCACATGCCCGGATTGATGTGCCGGAACCGAAGTGCCTCACGCAGGCACCGCCACAGGAGATCGTCGTCGCCGGCCACGGCCGCCGCGCGTGCGCGCTCGAGGAATTTCGGATAGCGCAGCAGCGTCTCGAGGATGTTGCCGCCAGCGAGGACGTCGGTGGGGATGAATCCCAGCACCATGCCGAAGAACTGGGCCATGACCTGCTTTTCGGGAAGGCCCTTCTTCATCATGCGATCCATCGGCGTCTTCAGGTCGATGGTGTTCGCAGCCGCCATGGAGTCGCGGATGATTCGGCGCAGGTGCCAAGCGCCCTCGTCCGAGACGGCCTTCTTGGGCGGCGGCGTCTCGCCGGGAATGGCAAACGTGTAGGAGCTCGGCCCCAGGCTCCACTTGGCGAACAGGACATCGTCCTTTTCGTCGAACCGGAGACCGAAGTACGTCCGGCACAGGCCCGCGGGGATCGCGAGCATCAGGTCCTGCGCCGCGTCGAACGGCTTGCCAGGCTCCTTGCTCGCAAGGATCTCGCCAGCACGCTTGGCGGTCGCGGTCGTGATGTGCTCGGTGAGGTCCTTGAGGGGAAAGCATTCGGCGAGCTGCTTGTAGCTCGCCTTGTAGTGGTCGTCGTTCTCCATCCCGAGGACGAAGTTCGCGCCTTCCTTGCCCTCGCCTTTGGTGACTTCCTCCATCTTGCCGCCCCAGCCCACGGGGAAGATGGCGTCGCGCGAGAGGGCCTCGCGGACTTCCTCGTGGCCGAGGACCAGGGACCAGCCCGGAATCCAGTTGTGGACCGTCCGCAATCGGCACAGGAGGTTGATCACCCACTGGGGGTAGGCGTTGAACGCTTCGAACCAGAACGACGGCTCGCTCAGGGCGTCCATCGCCTTGACGTACTCCGCCGGCGTCATGTCGCCTGCGGCCGGTTGCGCCGGATTCGAGCTCATTGTTTTAGCCTCCGCTCGTTCAAGTCACACAGCCGCTGCCTGCGGCTTGCGCCAGTCGCGTACTGTACTCCCCAAGGTAGCGCTGACTAGTGCATATTCACACTTGGCGTACATGCTGCAGGAGGCGGGGGGCCTTCGATGAAGCGTGACGTAAGAACGTGGCTGGAGACCGGGGGATTCGGCGAATACGCCGACGTCTTCGAGGAGCGCGGGATCGATGCCGAGGCCCTGCCGCTCCTGACCGATGTCCACCTGAGAGAGATGGGCGTGCCGATCGGGCCGCGGGTGAAGCTGCTCGCGGCGATCGTGCGCCTCGCCACCGGCGACACCGCGAACCCGGAGCGCCGTCGCCTCACCCTCATGTTCGTGGACCTCGTCGGATCCACGCCGCTGTCGAGCCGCCTCGATCCCGAGGAGCTTCGCGACCTGATCCGCGAGTACCAGGCGACGATCGCCACGGAAGCCGAGCGCTACGCGGCGCATGTGGCCCAGTACGTGGGCGACGGTGCGCTGGTTTACTTCGGCTACCCCCGCGCACACGAGGACGATGCCGAGCGGGCCGTGCGCGCGGCGCTGAGCATCGTGCGCGCCGTGGCCGCGCTGCGCTCGCCCTCCGGCGAGCCGCTTGCCGCGCACATCGGCATCGCCACGGGCCTCGTCGTCGTGGGGGACCTGCTGGCGAAGGAACGCGCCGTGATCGGCGAGACGCCCAACCTCGCGGCGCGGCTGCTCGAGCAGGCGGGCGCCGGGGAGATCGTCGTGAGCGCCCAGACGCGCTCGCTCGTGGGCAACGTTTTCGAGATGCGGGAAATGGAACCGCGGCGGCTCAAGGGATTACCCGAGCCCGTTACTGCTTATGCCGTCCTGGCCGAGCGCACGGTGGCCACGCGCTACGAAGCGCGGCAAGGCGACAGCGTGACGGCGATGGTGGGCCGCGATGCGGAACTGGGCCTGCTCAAGGCCCGCTGGCGCCTCGCCCTCGAGGGACGTGGACAGATGGTGGTGCTCACCGGCGAGCCGGGCATCGGCAAGTCGCGCATCCTGCGCGCGCTCGAAGATGAGCTTGCCGGCGGGGATCATGTGCTGATCAGCAACCAGTGCTCGCCCTACCATTCGGGAAGCGCGTTGCACCCCATGATCCAGCAGCTGCGGCGTGCCTCGGGGATTGGCGCCGACGAGAGTGTTGCGCAACAGCTCGACCGCCTCGACGCGATCCTGGGCGGGGCCGAAGACGCCGATGCCGCCCTCATCGCTTCGCTGCTCGGCATCGACGGCTCCGGGCGCTACGGCAAGCTGGACCTTTCGCCCGAACAGCAACGCGCGCGCACGTTCGAGACGCTGCTCACGCAGGTACTGCGCATCAGCGAGCGCACGCCCGTCCTCTGGGTGCTCGAAGACGCGCACTGGATCGATCCCACGACGCTCGAGCTGGTGGAGATGTGCGTCGAGCGGATCGCCGGCAGCCGCATCCTCGCGATCGTGACCGCGCGTCCGGAGTTCGTGCATCACCTCGACGAGCGCGGCCATCTCACGCGCCTTTCTCTCGGCCGCCTCGGGCCGAGTGACATCGCGGCGATGGTGGGCCACCTTGCGAAGGGCCATTCGCTGCCGGTTCCCGTTCTCGGCGAGATCGCGGCCAAGTCCGATGGCGTGCCGCTGTTCGTCGAGGAGCTCACCAAGACCGTGCTCGAGGCGCAGGCTCGCCAGGGCGAGCGAGGTTCGCCCGGGTTCGCGCGACTGTCGGTCCCCGCGTCGCTGCACGACAGCATGATGGCGCGCCTCGACCGCCACGCCACCGTGAAGGACGTGGCGCAAACGGCCGCGTGCATCGGCCGCGAGTTCGACCGGGCGCTGCTCGAACAGGTGAGCGGCCTGGAGGCCACGGCACTGCACAAGGGACTGGCGGGACTCGAGGAGGCCGAGCTCGTCTTCCGGCGCAACCGTGCCGAAGGCGATTCCTACGTCTTCAAGCACGCGCTGGTGCGCGATGCCGCCTACGAGAGCCTGCTCCGGTCCAAGCGACAGGAAATCCACGCGCGCATCGTCGCCGCACTCGAAGGCAACCCCGAAGCGCCGCCGGAGATCCTCGCGCAGCACGCGGCGGAAGCCGGGTTGATCGAGAAAGCCATCGCCTGCTGGGAGCGTGCGGGAGCGCAAGCACTTGCGCGCCCGGCGTACCAGGAAGCGATCGCGCACCTCAGCCACGCGCTGCAGCGCGCCGAGTCGATGCCGCTCGAGCGGACCTGGCAGGAGTGCCGCCTGCGGCTGCTCCTCCTCCTCGGCCAGGCGACGATTCCGCTGCGCGGCTACAGCCATTCGGAAACCGTCGCGGTGTTCGAACGTGCGCAGGCGCTGATCGACACGATGCCCGACCGGCCGAACCGCTTTTCCGTTTCCTATGCGATGTGGGTGGCCTATTACGTTCGCGGCGAGCACGCGAAGGCGCTGCGGATCGCACGCGGGATGCGCGATGGCGCGCAGCGCGATCGCAGCGACGGGCGCATGCTGACCGCGCTTCGCGCGCTGGGGATCGGCGAGATGATCACCGGCGAGCTGGTCGCGGCAAACACCACGTTCGAGCTCGCCGAGGAACTCGCGATCGTGCTGCGGCGGCAATCGCGCGAGCAGCGCATCGCCGTCGCGCAACGCTTTGCCGCCGATCCGGACATCGCGACCCAGTTCCACGTCGCGCTGACACTCCTTGCCCTGGGCTACGTCGATCGCGCCTGGCAACTGGTGGAACAAACGGTGGCCGCCGCGCGCGCCATGGGCCACGTGCACACGCTGGGTCATGCGCTGGTGCACGGCGCGATCGTCGCTGCGATGGCTCGCGATGCCGATGCGGCCCGGCGCTTCAGCGCCGAAGCGCTCGCATTCGCGAACGAGCACGACATGGATCTATGGCGCGGATACGGCGCCGTACTGAGCGGCCACGCGCGGGTGCTGTCCGGCGATGTTCCCGGCGCGCTGCCGCTCATGGAGCGCGGCCTGCGGCACCTGGCGCGTACCCAGACCGGAGCGATGGTGCCGGCGCACCACGCCGTGCATGCGTACGTGCTCGCGGCGATGGGCCACTTCGAGGCGGGCGCGGCTGAGGCGGGCCGGGTGCGCGACGAGCTGAGCTCGGGCTCGGAGCGCTACTTCTGGCCCCATTGCCTGCGCTGGCTCGGCGATTACCTGCGGCTCGTGCCCGGCAGCAACAGCGCGGAGGTCGAGGCCGCCTACAGCGAGGCGATCGCGCTCGCGCGCAACCAGGAGGCCACGTTCTCGGAGCTTTGCGCCGCCACCAGCCTGGCGCGACTCTGGGGCGAACAAGGCGAGCGGATGAAGGCGTTCGACCTGCTCGCACCCATCCTGGATCGCCTTTCCGAAGGGGCGGGCAGTCCGGCGGTGCGCGAGGCCTCGGCACTGCTCCAATCCCTGCAGCGGGAGAGTGAACCGCTGGCTCCGAGGGTGTCCAACCCCGTATAATTTGCGGCTTTCCCCGACGCGGGACACAATCCTGCGGCCGGCCGAAGCGCCCCAAAGCACCCATTTTGGAGGAAGCCCGATGTCCGCAGTACCCGTGTCCCTCGAGGACAAGTACACGCTTGCCTCCGGGCGCGCGTTCCTGACCGGCACCCAAGCCCTTGTCCGCCTCGCGATGATGCAACGCGAGCGCGATCTCGCCGCCGGACTCAACACCGCAGGTTTCGTCTCCGGATATCGCGGTTCGCCGCTCGGTGGCCTCGACCAGGCGATGTGGAAGGCGCGCGATCACCTCAAGAGCCATCACATCCACTTCACGCCCGGCGTGAACGAGGAGCTCGCTGCGACCGCCGTGTGGGGCTCGCAGCAGGTCGGCCTTTTTGAAGGCGCCAAATACGACGGCGTGTTCGCCATGTGGTACGGCAAGGGCCCCGGCGTCGATCGTTCGGGCGATGCGTTCAAGCACGCCAATGCGGCGGGCACCGCCAAGAACGGCGGCGTGCTCCTGCTCGCAGGCGACGACCATGCCTGCAAGTCTTCGACGCTTCCCCACCAAAGCGAGCACGCGTTCGACGCGGCGATGATCCCCGTCCTGTACCCCACGGGCGTGCAGGAGATCATCGAGCTGGGCCTGCACGGCTTCGCGATGTCGCGGTATTCGGGCTGCTACGTCGCGTTCAAGCTGATCTCGGAGACCGTGGACTCCTCCGCGTCGATCGCGATCGACCCGGACAGCCCGAAGATCATCATCCCCACCGACTTCCAGCTCCCCGAAGGCGGCGTGAACATCCGCTGGCCCGATGCGCCGATGGAGCAGGAGCTGCGGCTCCAGCACGACAAGATCTACGCGGCGCTCGCGTACGCGCGTGCGAACAAGTTGAACCGCATCACGATCGATTCGCCGAACCCGCGCCTGGGGATCATCGCCTCGGGCAAGAGCTACCTCGATGTGCTGCAGGCGTTGGACGACCTCGGGATCGACACGAAGCACGCCGCCGAGATTGGTATTCGTTTGTATAAGGTCGGCATGCCCTGGCCGCTCGAATCCAATGGCCTGCGTGAGTTCGCGCAAGGCCTCGATGAAGTGCTGGTCGTGGAAGAGAAGCGCCAGGTCATCGAGTACCAGATGAAGGAGCAGCTCTACAACTGGCGCGACGACGTGCGTCCGCGCGTGATCGGCAAGTACGACGAGCACGGCGAGTGGGAGACGCATCGCAGCGAATGGCTGCTGCCCGCGGCGGGTGAACTGACGCCCGCAATGATCGCGCGCGTGATCGCCAAGCGCATCGCCAAGTTCTACACCTCGAAGATCGTCGAGGCGCGGCTGAAATTCATCGAATCGAAGGAAGCCGAGCTCGCGAAGCCTCGGAACAAGGTCGCGCGCATTCCGTATTTCTGCTCGGGCTGCCCGCACAACACCTCGACGCGCGTTCCCGAAGGCAGCAAGGCGCTCGCGGGGATCGGTTGCCACTACATGGCGATCTGGATCCGCCCCGAGGAGACGATGACCTTCACGCAGATGGGCGGCGAGGGCGCACCGTGGATCGGCATCCAGCCGTTCACCGAAACGCCGCACGTGTTCGCGAACCTCGGTGACGGCACGTACTACCACTCGGGCCTGCTCGCGATTCGCGCGGCGGTCGCCGCGAAGGTGAACCTCACCTACAAGATCCTCTTCAACGACGCGGTGGCGATGACGGGCGGCCAGCCCGTCGACGGCCCGCTCTCGGTGCCGATGCTCACGCGCCAGGTTCGCGCCGAAGGTGTGGGCAAGATCTTCGTGGTCACCGATGAACCGGAGAAGTACGAAGCCAATGCGGACTTCGCGCCGGGCGTGGAGATTCGCCATCGCGATGATCTCGATGCGGTGCAGATCGAGCTGCGCGCGACCCCGGGCGTGACCGCGCTCGTGTACGACCAGACGTGCGCCGCGGAAAAGCGTCGCCGTCGCAAGCGCGGCACGTTCCCCGATCCGCAGAAGCGCGTGTTCATCAACGAGCTGGTGTGCGAAGGCTGCGGCGATTGCTCGAAGAAATCGAACTGCCTTTCCGTCGCGCCGGTGGAAACCGAATTCGGCCGCAAGCGCACGATCGACCAGTCCTCGTGCAACAAGGACTACTCGTGCGTGAAGGGCTTCTGCCCGAGCTTCGTCACGGTCGAAGGCGGTGGACTGCGCAAGCGCAAGCCCGCGGGCACCGAGCTCAAGATGGACCTGCCGCAACCGGCGCTGCCGTCGCTCGACGAGGCGTATGGAATCCTCGTCACGGGCGTGGGCGGAACCGGTGTCGTCACGATTGGTGCGCTGCTCGGCATGGCCGCGCACATCGAAGGCAAGGGTGCCGCAGTGCTCGACATGACGGGCCTCGCGCAGAAGGGCGGATCGGTGTATTCGCACATCCGCCTCGCGCGTCGGCCCGAAGACATCCACGCCGTGCGCATCGCCGCGGGCGAGGCCGACGTGGTCATCGGTTGCGACATGATCGTTACCGCCTCCGACGAAGCCATCGCCAAGATGCAGGTCGGCAAGACGCGCGCGGTCGTGAACAGCGACATCGCGCCCACGGGCGGCTTCGCGCAGAACCCGGACCTGCAGATCCCGAGCCTCGACATGGCCGAAGCCATCAAGGATGCGACGGGCGAGGGCGGATCGGAGTTCATCGACGCGTCGGGCATTGCGACGGCGCTCATGGGCGACTCGATCGCGACCAACCTCTTCATGGTGGGCTACGCGTGGCAGAAGGGCCTCGTGCCGCTCGCGGAAGCTTCGATCCGCGAGGCGATCACGCTCAACGGCGCCGCGGTGGAAGGCAACCTGCGCGCGTTCGAGTGGGGCCGCCGTGCCGCGGTCGATCTCGCCGCCGTGCAGCGCGTGGCCGTTCCGCCGGAAGCGACCCCCGAGACGCAGCGCCTCTCGAATTCGCTCGAGGAAATGATCACGCGCCGCCGCGACTTCCTCACCGACTACCAGGATGCCGCCTACGCGAAGCGCTACACCGACTTTGTCGCGAAGGTGCGGGCCGCGGAAGCGGCGAAGGCGCCGGGCTCGAATGCGCTCTCCGAGGCCGTGGCTCGCTACTTCTTCAAGCTCATGGCGTACAAGGACGAGTACGAAGTCGCGCGCTTGTACACGGACGGCGAGTTCATGAAGCGCATCGAGAAGCAGTTCGATGGCGACTACAAGGTGAACTTCCACCTCGCGCCGCCGCTGTGGGCAAAGACCGATCCCAAGACCGGCGAGCCGCGCAAGCGCGTCTACGGCCCGTGGATGATGTCGGCCTTCCGCGTGCTCGCGAGGATGAAGGGCCTGCGCGGCACCGCGTTCGACATCTTCGGCTACAGCGCCGAACGCAAGACCGAGCGCGCGCTGATCGGCGAGTACGAGACCGTGATCGATGAGGTACTGGGCAAGCTCGACGCGAAGAACGTGGCACTCGCCGTGCAGATCGCCTCCGTGCCCGAAGGCATCCGCGGCTACGGCCCGGTGAAGGAGCGCCACCTGAAGGATGCGAGGGCCCGCGGGATGGATCTCCTCCAGCAGCTTCGCGACCCGGACTCCGTGAAGAAGCGCGCGGCGATCCCGATCAAGGTCGCGGCGTAGATCAAAAAGGGGTCAGGTTACTTTTTCAACCTGTCCCCTTTTCCCCGAGAAAAGGGGACAGGTTGAAAAAGTAACCTGACCCCTTTTTGATCTTTCGTAGGACCCGCCCTACGCCTACACGCGACGTCCCGCTGACAGACGAGCGGCGAGCGCAGCCTCACATTAAGCGCCATGAGCTCAACTGCCCGGCGCATGAAACGCTACAAGGAGATCGCGCAACTCCTGTGGAAGTACGGCCGTTCCGACCTCGTGAAGCAGATGGCTTCCGAGGAGGAACTGGGCATCGATGAGCCGCTGCTCAAGACATCCCCGGGTGACCCGCCGCCCGAAGAGCTGGCCGACGACCTCGAGGCGCTCGGCCCCACGTTCGTGAAGCTGGGGCAGGTGCTCTCCAGCCGCGCCGACCTCCTGCCGCCCCGGTGCCTGAAGGCCCTCGCGCGCCTGCAGGACAAGGTCAAGCCGTTTCCGTACGCCGACGTGGAGCGCATCGTCGAAGCCGAGCTCGGCGTGCGCATCTCGAAGGCCTTCGAATACTTCAATCCCGAGCCGCTCGCCGCAGCCTCGCTCGGGCAGGTGCACACGGCGATCATGCGCGACGGCCGCGAGGTCGTGGTCAAGGTGCAGCGTCCCGACGTCGTGCCCCAGGTGGTCGACGACTTCGCGGCGCTCGCCACTGTTGCGAGCTTCCTCGACCGCTACACCAAGGTTGGACGGCAGCATCGCTTCGGCGAGATCGTGGAAGAGCTGCGCGCGTCGATCATGCGCGAGCTCGATTACCAGCGCGAGGCGCAGCACCTGATCCTCGTGGGCAAGAACCTCGCGGAGTTCGACCTCATCCAGATTCCCCAGCCGGTGCCCGACTTCAGCACCCGCCGCGTCATCACGATGGATTTCGTGCAGGGCCGCAAGATCACGAAGATCAGCCCGCTCGCGCGCCTCGAGGTCAGCGGCTTCGCGCTCGCCGACCAGCTTTTCCGCGCGTACCTGAAGCAGGTGCTGGTCGATGGGATCTATCACGCCGATCCGCACGCCGGGAACGTCTTCCTCACCGACGACGGGCGCGTGGCGCTGCTCGATCTCGGAATGGTCGGCCACACGACGCCGGCGATGCAGAACAATCTCCTCAAGGTGCTGCTCGCGATGAGCGAGGGCAAGTCCGAGGAGGTCGCCGATTCCCTGTGCGACATGAGCGAGACCGACCTGGGCTTCGACGTGGTGGGCTTCGGCAAGCGCGTGGCCGCCCTGGTCGTGGACCGGCAGGGCCAGCACCTGCGCGAGTCGAGCATGGGCCGCACGCTCCTCGAGGTCACCCGCAGCGCCGCGGAATTCGGCGTGCACGTGCCGAGCGAATTCACGATGCTCGGCAAGACGCTGCTGCAGCTCGATGAAGTCGGCCGCATCCTCTCGCCGGACTTCGACGCCGACGCCGCCATCCGCCGCAATACCTCCGAGCTGATGACCAAGCGCCTGACGCGTGATGCGAACAAGGGCAACATCGCCACGACGTTGCTCGACGTAAAGGAATTCCTGTCCGGCCTGCCCGTGCGGTTGAACCGGATCATGGATCTCGTCGCGGGCAAGGATCTCGAGATGAAGGTCCGCGCGGTTGATGCGCCGGTGATCATGGAAGGGCTGCTGAAGATCGCCAATCGCATCGCGTCGGGCGTGATCCTCGCCGCGCTCATCATCGGTGCTTCACTGATGATGCGGATCGAGACCACGTGGACGCTCTTCGGCTACCCGGGTCTCGCGATCGTGTGCTTCCTGACGGCGGTGGCCGGCGGCCTCTACATGGTCGCCAACATCTTCATCCAGGACCGGCGCAGCGAGCGCCGCGCCAACCGCCCCGGAGTTGCCTGAAATAAGTGGGGTCAGACTCGACTTAATTTGATTCTGTGGATAACTGGGTCAGGCCCCAGTTATCCACAGAATCAAATTAAGTCGAGTCTGACCCCACTTATTTCCCGAGGAAGTGGGAGTAGCTGAGGCTGTAGCTCTTCTCGGAGAGGATCAGCGTGGCGGGCGCGCCGAAGGGCAGGGTGGCCTTGCGTGCGACGTGGCCGAACGGCAGCTCGGTGAGCACCGGAATCGGCACGAGCTTGCGAAGCGTCTCCACGACTTCATCCATCTCGTACGGATAGCGTGACGGGTTCGCCGGCTTGCAGTCGTGGAAGTCGCCGAGCAGGATCGCGCGGGTGTTGGAGAACACGCCGGCGTGGAAGAGCTGGAAGAACATCCGCTCGATCGCGTAGGGCTCCTCGCCGATCTCCTCCACGTACAGGATGCCGTCCTCGATCTTCGGGAAATACGGCGTGCCGACCAGATGCGCGACGAGCGAGAGGTTGCCGCCCCACATGCGACCGTCGATGCGTCGCGGCTCGTAGCCGTGCTCGCAGGCGATGTCGTCGAGGCGCTCGGTGCCGCGGCTCAGCGTGTACCAGAAGTGCTGCTCCATGAAGCCGTTGGGCGGGCCGTCGCCGAAGTCGATGCAGAAGAGTGGGCCGTGGAACGTGAGCAGGTTCGCGCAGGCGTAGGCCGCCATGTTGAAGCCGGTGAAGTCGCTGAAGCCCACGAAGCACTTGCCGCTGTTCGCAACCTTGTTCCAGTCGATGTGCGCGAGCACGCGCGAAACGCCGTAGCCGCCCCGCGCGCAGATCATGATGTCGATCGAGGGGTCGTCGAGCAGGCGATGGAAGCCCGCGACGCGCTCTTCATCCGTGCCCGCGAAGTAGCGCCACTCGTGGTTCGTTTCCTCCGCGATGATGACGCGGTGGCCGAGTTCCCGCATGTGGTCCACGGCGTTCGCGAGCATCGACTGGTCAACGCGCCCGGAGAGCGCGTACACGCCGATCGTCGCGGGCTCGCCGATCGCGCGCGGCAGCCGCAATACGCGTTCAGTCCCGTCCATGGAGTTCCTCGAACGCGATCATGTTGCCGTCCGGATCGCGCACCACGAACCAGCGCGTGCCCCAGTGCGTTTCCTCCGGCTCGACCACGATGTGCGCCCCCTTGGGGATCTTCTTGAAGCGCGCGTCGATGTCGTGGATATCGAGGTGCACGTTGGGCTGGATGCCGTTCGCACCCTTGGCGAGATGCTCCTCGGCGATCACGACCTTGATGCCGCCGCCGGAAAGCACCGCACCGCGCCCCTTGCCGTCCTGGCCCCAGTCGGCGACCACCTGCCAGCCGAGGGTGTCGCGATAGAACGCCAGCGACTTGTCGAAGTCGGCGACCGCGATGAAGAGATGGTGGAAGCGGTCGATCATTTCTGCATCTGCGAGTCGACGACCGCCAGCGCCGCCATGTTGACGATGCGCCGCACGGTCGCGGTGGGCGTGAGGATGTGCACGGGCTTCGCGGCGCCCAGCAGGATCGGCCCGATGGTGATGCCGTCGCCCGCCACGGTCTTCAGGAGATTGAACGAGATGTTCGCCGCGTCGAGCGTGGGCATGAGAAGCAAATTCGCATCGCCCTTGAGGCGCGAGTTGGGGAAGGACGCCAGGCGCAGTTCCGCATTGAGCGCCGCATCGCCGTGCATCTCGCCTTCGACCTCGAGGTCGGGGATCTGCTTGCGGATGAGCTCGAGTGCCGCGCGCATCTTCACCGCGGAGGGCGTATCGCTCGTGCCGAAGTTCGAATGCGAAAGCAGCGCCGCCTTCGGCGTGAGGCCGAAGCGCCGGATCTCTTCTGCCGCGAGGGCCGCCATCTCCGTGATCTGCTCGGGCGTCGGATCCGGATTCACGTACGTGTCGCAGATGAACACCGTGTGCTTCGGGAGCATCAGGATGTTCATCGCGTAGTAGTTGTCCACCCCGGGGCGCCGGCCGATGACCTGGTCGATGTAGGTGAGGTGCAGCCGCGGCGTGCCGAACGTGCCGCAGATCATCCCGTCAGCCTCACCCCGGTGCATGAGCATCGCGCCGATCAGCGTGAGGCGCCGGCGCATCTCGATCTTCGCGTACGCGATCGACACTCCGCGCCGTTCGGTGAGGCGGTGGTATTCCTGCCAGTAGTCGCGGTAACGCTCGTCGTGCTCCGGGTTCACGACCTGGAAGTCGCGGCCGGCCTGCAGTCGCAGACCAAAGCGTTCGATGCGGCGTTCCAGGACGGCAGGGCGGCCGATCAGCGTGGGCTTGGCGATGCCGTCGTCCACGATGACCTGCACGGCGCGGAGCACCCGCTCGTCTTCACCTTCCGCGAACACGAGCCGCTTGGGCGCCGCCTTCGCCGCGGTGAAGATGGGCTTCATGATCAGCCCGGAGTGGTAGACGAATTCGTTGAGGCGCTGCGTGTATGCCGCAAAGTCGGTGATCGGCTTTGTGGCGACACCGCTGTCCATCGCAGCCTTCGCGACTGCCGGGGCGATCTTCACGATGAGGCGCGGATCGAAGGGCTTCGGAATGAGGTACTCGGGACCGAATGCTGCGCCGACCGCACCGTAGGCCGTTGCCACGATGTCCGACTGCTCGGCCATCGCGAGATCGGCGATCGCATGCACCGTTGCGAGCTTCATCGCTTCGTTGATCGTCGTGGCGCCGACATCGAGCGCGCCGCGGAAGATGAACGGGAAGCACAGGACGTTGTTCACCTGGTTCGGGTAGTCCGAGCGGCCCGTGGCCATCACGACGTCGTCGCGAACCTTCTTCACTTCCTCGGGGAGGATCTCGGGCGTGGGATTGGCGAGCGCCATGATCAGCGGCTTCGGGCCCATGGCCTTCACCATCTCGGGTTTGAGCACGCCGCCCGCGGAAAGACCGATGAAGACATCCGCGTCCTTGATGATGTCGCCGAGCTTCCTCGCGTCCGTCTTCTTCGCGTAGCGGATCTTGTTGTCGTCCATCTCTTCCTTGCGGCCCTGGTAGACCACGCCGGCGATGTCCGCAACGAAGATGTTCTCCATCTTGAGGCCCAGCGCCACGAGCATGTCCAGGCACGCGAGCGCCGCGGCCCCCGCACCGGAACACACGAGCTTCACCTTGCCGATGTCCTTGCCGACCACGCGCAGGCCGTTCACGACCGCGGCACCGACGATGATCGCCGTGCCGTGCTGGTCGTCGTGGAAGACCGGAATCTTCATGCGCTCGCGCAGCTTCTTCTCGATGTAGAAGCACTCGGGCGCCTTGATGTCCTCGAGGTTGATGCCGCCGAACGTAGGCTCGAGTGCGGCGACCAGCTCCACGAGCTTGTCGGGGTCGGACTGGTTCACCTCGATGTCGAAGACGTTGATGCCGGCGAACTTCTTGAAGAGCACGCCCTTGCCTTCCATGACGGGCTTGGAGGCCAGCGGCCCGATGTTGCCGAGGCCGAGCACCGCGGTGCCGTTGGTGATCACCGCGACGAGGTTGCCGCGCGCGGTGAGCGAGTGCGCCTCGGCCGGGTTCGCCGCGATGGCCTCGCACACGGCGGCCACGCCGGGCGTGTACGCGAGCGCGAGATCGCGCTGCGTCGCGAGCGGCTTGGTCGCGGTGACTTCGATCTTCCCCGCGACCGGAGAGCGGTGGTACTCCAGGGCGGCCTGGCGGATATCGTCTTGCATCGGGGCGTAAATACCTGAGCGAAATGGTGTTTTTCTTGCGCCGAGTTTATCAAATTAATGGGGTCAGACCCCTTTAACAATGGGAAGCCCGTTAAAGGGGTCTGACCCCATTAATTTTCTTGACATGTCGCGTCGATATAACCAAGAATGTCGTCGCATGAACAGGAACTATCTGCGTGCAATCCCCCGCGAATGGCGAACCATCTCGCGCGCGTTCACGGCGCTGGGTGACGAACACCGCCAGCGCATCCTTCTTACCTTTGAACCGGGCGAGCGCCTCAACGTGGGCCAGGTGGTCGAGGTCTCCACGCTTTCGCGCTCCGCGGTGTCGCATCACCTGAAGCTTCTGCGGGAGGCGGGCGTGCTCGAATCCGAAAAGGTGGGGAAGGAAGTTTTCTACTGGATCAACAAGGGCTTCCTCGAGAACTCGCTCACCGCCGTGCTTGCGTACATTCGCGAACGGTCCTGATCTCATGAGACGCCGGGATTTCCTCCTCGGAGGCGCTTGCCTCACGACGCTGACGGGCTGCGGAATGAGCCTGGAGCAGGGCGTCTTCAACTGCTGCCGCCCCACCGCGCCAATCGACAAGGAGACCGCGGAATTGGTGAGGGCCGCCTGGGACGGATTGCATGCGGACCGCGTCTGGGACACTCACACCCATCTTTTCGGTAACGGCCTGGGCGAGACGGGTGTCTGGGAGAACCCCACGAAATCGTTGAAGACTCGGATCCAGCGCGTGCTCTACGTGAATGCGAGCTGCGGGGGAGGCGACAACGCGGGCCTCGACGCCGGCATGGTCACGCGCCTTGCGCACCTGGCCAGCGAGCTGAAGGATGGCGCCAAGGTGATGGTGCTCGCGTTCGACGACACCTATGACGCCGCGACACACAAGAAAATCGACGGACAGACTGTCTTCTCGGTGTCGAATGAATATGCCGCGCGCAAGGCAAGCGAGAACAAGAAGCGATTCGAGTGGATCGCCTCGATCCATCCGTACCGCACCGATGCGCTCGACGAGCTTGCGAAAGCCAAGGCGAACGGCGCAAGAGCTGTGAAGTGGTTGCCGTCGGTGATGGGCATCGACTTCAGGAACGAGCAAACGCGCAGGTTCTTCGAAGAGATGAAGCGGCTCGACATGCCGCTGCTTACGCACGTGGGCGAGGAAAGGGCGCTGGATGGCGCCGGGCGCCACGAGTTCAACAATCCGCTGCTACTTCGCATTCCCCTGGGGCTCGGGGTGAGAGTGATCGGCGCGCACTGCGCCTCGCTCGGCGAGAGTGACGACCTCGATGCCAACTTCAATCCAAAGGGCGGGAAGAAGGAGGACTTCGAACTCTTCTCGCAACTGATGGGAGATCACCAGTACGACGACCTCCTCTTCGGCGATCTCTCGGCTGTCACGCAGTCCAATCGCGTGAAGAACCTTTCCCGCATCATCATCGAGAAGGGTGATTGGCACCATCGGCTGCTCAACGGCTCGGACTATCCGCTGCCCGGCGTCATGCCGATCTTTTCGCTTTCGGCTTACGTGAAGGCAGATTTCCTCAAGGAGGGCGAGGCCAAGCTGCTCCGCGAACTGCGGCAGGCCAACTCGCTCCTTTTCGACTTCGTCCTGAAACGCACCATCCAGCATCAAGGCAAGAAGCTTCCGAACGCCGCGTTCGAAACGCGTTCGTTCTTCGACAGGAGCGCCTGAGATGGCCGCACACAGCCAGTTCGACCTGCTTCGCGAGCGCCGCTTCGGTCCGCTGTTCTGGACGCAGTTCCTCGGTGCCGCGAACGACAACCTGTTCAAGTTCGGCTTCACGCTGCTCGCGACGTTCCACGCGGCGGAGTGGGGCGGCATCCCGCCTGCGACGGCAGGGTTTCTCATCGGCGCGATCTTCATCGCACCGTTCGTGCTCTTCTCGGCAACCTCGGGCCAGCTCTCCGATCGCCTGGAGAAGGGAAAGCTCATCCGTTTCGTGAAGGACTTCGAGATCGTGGTGATGCTGGTCGCGGGGGCGGGCTTCATCTGGCAGGTCGCCACACTTCTCTACGTCGCCGTCTTTCTTATGGGCCTGCACTCGACGCTCTTCGGCCCGGTGAAGTACGCGTACCTCCCGCAGCACTTGCGCGATGAAGAACTCACCGGCGGCAACGGCCTCGTGGAGATGGGCACGTTCGTCGCGATCCTCGGCGGGACGATCGCGGCGGGGCTGCTGATCAAGACCGGAAGCCAGGGGCCGACGTACGTGGCGATCGGCTGCCTCGTTGTCGCGATTGCCGGCCGCGTGACGGCGCACTTCGTGCCGTTGTCGCCCGCGCCGGATCCCGAGCTCAAGATCAACTGGAACCCGTTCACGGAAACGTGGGCGAACCTGCGCATCGCGGCGAAGGACCGCACGGTCTTCAATTCGCTGCTGGGCATTTCGTGGCTGTGGTTCTACGGCTCCATCTTCCTCACGTCGTTCACGCCGTTCGCGCGCGACGTGATTGGCGGGGACGAGAATGTCGTCACGCTGCTCCTCGCCGTCTTCTCCGTGGGCATCGGCATCGGCGCGCTCCTGTGCGAGCGGCTTTCCGGGCACAAGGTGGAGATCGGGCTCGTGCCTTTCGGCTCGATCGGCATGACCGTGTTCGCGGTCGACCTGTGGTGGGCCACGACCGGGCTCGTTCCCGGCGACCTCAAGACGATCGGGGTCTTCATGCAGTCGCCGCACCACTGGCGAATCATGGTGGACCTGTTCCTGCTCGCGATGTTCGGCGGCTTCTACTCCGTGCCGCTCTACGCGCAGATCCAGGCGCATGCGGCCCCGGCGCACCGCGCGCGGATCATCGCCGCGAACAACATCATGAATGCGCTGTTCATGATCGTCGCGGCGTTGATGGCGATGATGCTTTTGCGGCAGGGCCTGTCGATTCCGGAGCTGTTCCTTGTCACGGCGGTCATGAACGCGGCGGTCGCGGCGTACATCTACTTCCTGGTGCCCGAGTTCCTGATGCGGTTCCTGTGCTGGGTGCTCATCCACTCGTTCTACCGGCTGCGGAAGAAGGGCGAGCACAACATCCCGGAGACCGGTGCGGCGCTGATCATCTGCAACCACGTGAGCTTCGTCGATCCGCTGGTGATCCTCGCGGCGAGCCCGCGACCCATCCGGTTCGTGATGGATCACCGCATCTTCAAGACGCCGATCATCTCGTTCATCTTCAAGACCGGGAAGGCGATCCCGATCGCTCCTGCTAAAGAGGATGCGGCGATGCTCGAGCGCGCCTATGACCGCGTGGCCGAGGAGCTCGCGGCCGGCCACCTCGTCGCGATCTTCCCCGAGGGGCGGATCACCAATACGGGCGAGTTGCAGTCGTTCCGTGGCGGCACCGTGAAAATTCTCGAACGTACGCCCGTGCCCGTGGTGCCTATGGCGCTGCAAGGACTGTGGGGAAGCTTCTTCTCGCGCAAGGATGGGCCGGCGATGACGAAACCCGTACGCCGCGGATTCTTCTCGAAGATCGGGCTGAACGTTGCGCCTGCGATTCCGGCAGCGCAGGCGACGCCTGACGTGCTGGAGGCGAAGGTGCTCGAGTTGCGCGGGGACTGGAAGTAATCGCCATGTGGTGGGGACTTCTCATCGGTGCGATCGTTGGTGGGTTCGCGTTCGGCGTGCCCGGCGTGATGGCGTGCGGGTTCATTGGTTGGTTGTTTGGGCTGATCGTCGATGCGCGGAGGCAGCCGAGTGGCAAGGCGAAAGTGAAGGCTGTTGTGGCGGCTGCGCCGCAGGTGCCTCAAGACCGGATTGCGTTGCTTGAGGCACGAGTGGCGGAGTTGGAGGCACGGCTGGCGAAGGTGGATGGGGTTGAGGTTACGCGAGCGGTTGAACCGCGAGCGGCCGAGGGGCCGCAAAGCGATGTCATCCTGAGGCCCGAAAGCAATGTCATCCTGAGGCCCGAAGTGGCCGAAGGACCTGCTGGAGGGGCGGGAGCCCTTCAAGCAGAGCCCGCTATCGCTGCTCAAGCAGGTCCTTCGGGCGCTGCGGCCCTCAGGATGACAGGGGTGGAAGAGGAAGCGCCCCAGCAATCAATACCCGTCGAACCGCCGCAGCCCCCCAAAGCCGTCGAACCGCCGCAGCCCAATCCGTTGGTCGCGTGGATCACCGGTGGCAATGCGATTGCGCGCGTGGGCATCGTGGTGCTGTTCATTGGCATCGCGTTCCTGATCCGGCATGCAGTGGTGAACGATGCGGTGCCGCGTGAGGTGCAGCTGGGCGGCGTGGGGATCGCGGGACTGATTCTTCTCATCTTCGGATGGCGGCTCCGCGACACGCGCACCGGTTACGCGTTGACGCTGCAGGGCGCAGGCATCGGCATCCTGTATCTCGCGGTGTATGGCGCGTTCCGGCTGCACGAGATGATTCCCGCGGCCATCGCGTTTCCGTTGCTGGTGGCTATTGCGATCCTCGCGACGTGGCTCGCGATTCGGCAGGACGCAGCAGTGCTTGCCGGCTTCGGCGCCGCGGGTGGCTTCCTCGCTCCCGTGCTTTCATCGACGGGGCAGGGCGATCACGTGCTGCTGTTCGGCTACTACGCGATCCTCAACCTTGCCGTGCTCGCGACCGCGTGGTTCCGCAGCTGGCGGTCGCTGAACCTGATCGGCTTCGTGTTCACGTTCGTGATCGGGCTCGCGTGGGGCTATCGCTACTACCAGCCCGAGAACTTCGCGACCGTCGAGCCGTTCCTGGTGTTCTTCTTCCTGTTGTACGTCGCGGTGGCGATCTTCTTCGCGCGCCTCGCCTCGACGCCCGCCGGCCGCATGGTCGATGCGACGATCGTCTTCGGTGCACCACTCGTGGGCTTCGCGATGCAGTCCACGCTCGTGAACGACACCGAGTACGGCATGGCGTGGTCGAGCTTCGCGGTGTCGGTGTTCTATTTCGTGCTGGCCGGCGTGATGCACAAGCGCACCGGCCCCGAGTGGCGATTGCTCGAGCGCGCGTTCATAGCACTCGGCATCGTCTTCGCGACGATCACGATTCCGCTCGCGGTCGATCCGCGCTGGACCTCGGCGGCGTGGGCGATCGAGGGCGCGGCCGTGGCGTGGTACGGCGCGCGGCAGAAGCGGCCGCTCGCGGTGCTGCTGGGTGTCGCGCTACAGATTCTCTCCGGGCCGATGATCCTCCTTGAGCACGGCAGCATCGATCGCACGTATCCGTTCCTGAATCACGCGTTCCTCGGCGCGATCCTGATGGCGGCCGCGGGTCTGGTGACGCATCTCGCGTTGCGCCGTGCCGGTTCGTGGGCCGCGCAGTGGATGTTCATCTGGGCGCTCGTGTGGTGGTTGCTCGCCACCTTCGACGAGGCGCACCAGTTCCTGCCGCAGCACCTGGAGCTGATGGCGGACCTCTCGATCATGGCCGCCACCGCGTTGCTGTTCGCGCCGTTCCATCGCCGGTATGCCTGGACCGAGGCCTCGTGGCCCTCCTTGTTTCTGCTGCCCGCGATGATCATCGTGCTGATCCTGCAGTTGGTGCACCTGCGCGCGGGCCATCCGTTCGCCGGCGGCGGGTGGATCGCGTGGCCGTTCGCGGTCCTTGCGCACCTGATGGCGCGGCACCACATCGAGACCGCCGAGGATCGTGGCCGTGGCGGCTGGATCAGCTTCTCGCATGCGGGTCTGATGCTGCTGCTCGTCGTGCTCGGAAGCTGGGAGCTGCACTGGCAACTGATCGACATCGGCCTCCGGCCCACGGGTTGGCTCTCCCCGGCGCTCGTCGTCGTGCCGTCGATGGCGATGGTCCTCGTATCGTGGCCCGTGCTGCAGCGCCGCTGGCCGATCGCCGCGCATCCGTGGGCGTACCAGCGCGCCGGTGTTGCCGCGCTCGCCGTGGCCCTCTGGATCTGGGTGTTCGTGGTGAACGCGCTGCACAACGGGAAGAGCGCGCCGCTGCCCTACATCCCGGGCTTCAACTCGGTCGATCTCGGGCACCTGTTCGTGGTGGTCGCGTTCATGACGTGGCTGCGCGGGCTCAAGAGCGCGGGGCTCGAGCGGCCGCCGTACCTCACCGGCAACCGGCTCGCGGTGTTCGCGGGACTGGCCGGCTTCGCGTGGGCGAACGGCGTGCTGCTTCGCTCGCTGCACCACTGGTTCGACGTTCCGTATCGCTGGTCGGCGTGGGAGAAGTCGTTTCTCGTGCAGGCTTCGCTGTCGATCTTCTGGTCGGCGCTGGCACTCGCGTTCATGGTCTACGCCGTGCGGCGCGCCTCGCGTGCGGTCTGGATGGTGGGCGCCGCGCTCATGGGTGTGGTCGTCCTGAAGCTCGTGACGGTCGACCTCGCGAATCTCGGCGGGCTCGAGCGCATCGCGTCGTTCATTGGCGTGGGGGTGCTCATGCTGGCGGTCGGGTATTTCGCGCCCGTGCCGCCACGTGCACCGGCCGCGGCCTCGCGCATTGAGCCGTGATGGATACTCGAAAACCCGGTTTGCATTCGGCTGATCCCCAGTGCCAGTCAATTGATACCCTGGATCAGCTCGGTGATCCCTTGTATCAATTGAGCGATCCCCAGGATCAGCCGAATGCAAAGCCGCGTTTTCGAGACCTGCCACTCACATCGCCTGCGGCGGCGCCTGGGTCGCCAGCGCCGGCAGCCTTGCTGCGGGCTCCCCCCTTCGACGTCCGCCGGTTGCGCGAGTCCATGCGGATCACGCAACGGGAGTTCGCGAATTGGTTCGGCTTTCACGTCGCTTCGCTGCGCCATTGGGAGCGTGGCAACCGGGACCCTTCCGGAACGGCGCTCGTGCTCCTCCACGTAGTGCGTGAAAACCCGCGCGTGGTCCGGCAGGCGCTGATGAAGGCGCGACGGGCGAATCCGGCGGCCTTTCCGACACCCGAGCGGCCGGCCACGTATCGCGCGCCGCCCGGCTTCGGACAGCGGCCCCCGCCGCTGCGACCGCGCGGGCCACGATCGAAGCACGCCCGCTGGCCGATGGAGGAATAGTCATGAGCCGCTCGCTTGCCGATTACCTGAACACGATGGCCGAGTCGGGCGCGCTCGATGCGCGTGCGCTTGCCCGCGCCCGCGAGATCGCAGGCATCACGCCCGATACCGCGCGCTGGCGATGGTTCCTCGATCGCGCGCTGCTCACCGGCGGCGCGCTGTTCATCGCCTCTGGCGCGATCTTCTTCGTTGCGTACAACTGGAACGAGCTCGAGCGGATCGGGAAGATCGCGCTGCTCGGTGCCCTGGTCGCGGGCTCGGCGGGATTCGGCATCGTTCGCGGTCCTTCGACGCCCATCGGCCGCGCCGCGATGCTGGGGGCAACGCTCGCTACCGGCGCGCTGCTCGCCTTCATCGGCCAAACCTTCCAGACGGGCGCGGATCCGTGGCAGCTCTTCGCGACGTGGGCGGTCCTTTGCGTGCCGTGGGCGCTGGCCGCGGGCAGTGCGTCGCTCTGGGCGGTGCTGCTCGCGATCGCGAACGTCGCGGTCGCGTTGTACGTCCGCAACCTGCGAGGCTGGTGGTGGATCGACAGCGGGGTGACTGCCATGGGCTACGGGTTGGTGGTCCTGAACTGTCTTGCACTGGTCGCCGCGGAGCTGTGGCTGCGGACGGTGCAGCACGAGGGCGCGCGCGTGGTCGCGCGGCTTGCTGCGGTGATGGCGATCGCGAGCGCCACGCTCACTTTCATGGTGTTCGTGCTCGACAGGAGTGGGCGCAGCTTCGCCGACGCGATCGTCTACGTGGTCGTGCTGTCGGGCGCTTACCTCATCTACATGAACTACCGCCGCGACCTGCTGATCGTTGCTGTCGGTGCCTTTGCCGTGGTGGCGGGGGTGACGACGGTGATGGGCCGCTATGCCGGGGACTTGATGAGTTCCTCGGCGGGCCTGTTGTTCACGGCGCTGGTGCTCGTTGGACTTTCTGCGCTCGCGGCAACGTGGATACGTTCCCTGGCGCGTCGATGGGAGGCGCGATGAATCTCGTCACGGTTCTCGAGCGGCTTCGGGCCGAGGGGCTCACCACCGCGACGGCGGCGGCCGACGATCCGGCGCACTCGCCCTGGTACGTGCGCGCGATGCTCGGCTTCTGCGGGTGGATCGCCGGCATCCTCATCGTCGCGTTCTTCGGCGTGATCCTGGCGTCGCTCTTCCGCGAAGGGGTCGTGCTGATCGCGATCGGCATCGCGCTGTGCGTGGTCGCGAGCGCCGTCTACCGGTGGAAGACCGGCGACCTCGTCGAGCAGTTCGCGCTCGCCATGAGCCTCGCGGGCCAGTTCATGGTCGCGTTCGGGCTGGGCGAAGCGCTCACGTGGAAAGACCGAAGCGTCGCGGGACTGCTCGTGGCCTTCCAGGTGGCGCTGGTCGTGCTGATGCCTAACTTTCTCCATCGGCTGCTTTCGACGCTGTTCGCCGCGACCGCGCTCTACTACGCGCTCGACAAGACCGGCACGGAGGGCATTGCCGCGGGCGTGCTCTCGCTGGGGTTCGCGGCGCTGTGGGTGAATGAGACCCGCTGGCGTGCGAGCCGGCATGCGTCGATGTTCTGCGCGATCGCGTGGGGTGTCGGGATCGCGGTGCTTGCCTGGGACGTGCCGCCCGTGGTGCGCGAGATCTCCCTTTCGCTGACGACGTGGCGCGTGCTCGAGACGGCGGGGTATGGCGTTGGGTTGATCTACTTCGTCGCGGCTTCGAGCGCTGCTGCTCCTTTGCGCTTGCGCGCGTTTGCATTGGTCGCGGCGGGGGCATTGGTCATTGCGGCGAGCCCCGCGCCCGGGATCGTTGCGGGGATCCTCGTGTTGATCGCTGGGTTTCGCGCCGGAGTCGTGACGCTGGTCGGCCTCGCGATCGCCGGCGTGATCGGCTACCTCAGCGCCTACTACTACCAGCTCGACCAGTCCCTGCTCGTGAAGGCCGGTGCGCTCGCGGGGACGGGCGCGGTCTTGCTGCTTGCGCGCTTCGGGCTGATGCGCGCGTGGCCCGCGGAGCGTGTGTCGTGAGCGCGCTTACTCGAAGAATCCTTGCGGCCTTCGGTCTGGCCCTCGTCCTCGGCGGCGCGGGCTGGACGACCTGGCGCCACGAACAGACGCTCGCGCACGGGAAGGTGGTGCTGCTCGAGCTCGCCCCCGTCGACCCGCGCTCACTCATGCAGGGCGACTACATGCAGCTTCGCTTCGCCATCGCCAGCAAGATCGCGGCGGGTGATCCCGACCACGGGCGGCTCGTGCTGAAGGTCGATTCGCGGGGAGTTGGAACATTCGCGCGACTGCACAAGGAAGGCGTGGCCCTCGCCGCGGATGAGCAACTGCTCGAGTACCGCGTGCGGGACAGGCAAACCCGGATCGTGACCGACGCGTATTTCTTCCAGGAAGGGACGGCGGATCGGTTTACTCGGGCTCGGTATGGGGAGCTGCGGGTGCGGGAGGATGGCGTGGCCCTGCTAGCCGGACTTCGGGGCGCTGCCATGGAAACGCTTGGGAGCGCTCGGCCCTAGCGAAGCCGGTTTCACGCCAGTAGCTCGAACCCCGAAAGCTTCGCCGCGGCCTTGTCGAAGGTGACGACCTTGCTCGCCCCGTGCGCCAGCCCGACCTGGCCGATGATCGCGTCGCTCAGGTCTGCGCGAGTGCCTTGCCAGGCGCGAAGCGCCTTCCACGCGAGCTCCGCCGATTCCACTTCGATCTGCTTCGTCCCCAACAGCCCTTCGACGACCGCGCGGATGCGGTCGCGATCGGCGCCGTAGCACTCCTCGAGCACCCAGGCGATCTCGCACAGCGTGACCAGGCAGATGAAGCCCGGGTTCTGCGCGGTGAGCGTTTTTTCCAGCAGGCGAGTGGCGGCGGCGGACTGGCGCGGCTCGTCTTGCGCGAGGTAGCGGATGACGACGTTGGTATCGAGCGCGATCACTTGCCCGAGGCGCGGCGGGCCACGGCGCGCTTCATCGCCTCGATCGTGACGGGCGCGGGCGGCTTGCCGACGAGCCCCTTGAGGTGCCGCACATCGCGGGTGGCCGCGACGACCTTGTAGACGCCTTTTTCTTCCTCGACGAATTCCACCCGGTCGCCCGCGGCCACGCCCAGGGCCTCCCGCACTTCCTTGGGGATGGTGATCTGGCCCTTGCTGGTGAGGGTGGCGGTGGTCATGCCTTACTTTAAAGTAAGGAATCCAGAAACGTCAAGGCGACTGTCATCCTGAGGGCCGCAGCGCCCGAAGGACCTGCTGTAAAGCGCTAGCGCCGCCTCTCAAGCCACGCCGCATTTTCCTCTCGCTTGAAGTGCCTGGCCCAGTACAGAGCATCCCGCCCCTGCTTATCCCGAGTCCTGGGATCCGCACCGAGCTTCACCATCGCCTCCATGTTCTTCACGTCGGAGCGCACCGCCGTGCTCATGAACGGCGTGATGCCCTCGAAGTAGCCGCGATCGCCCGGCGTGTTCACGGCGATTCCCATCGCGACGAACTCCCTGAACGCGTGCAGCCCGTCCTGCTCGGCGGCGAGCATGAAGGCGTTGAAGCCGTTGGGCATGGATCGCGTGGGACTCGCGCCGGCATCGATGAGCAGGCTGCGCACCTCAGCCTGCTCCGCGCGCACCGCATACATGATCGGCGTCTGCCCGTTCCAGAACGGGTCCTTGCGATTCGTCGCACCCCGGTTCGGATCGACGCCCGCGCGCAACAGGGCCGCGACGGTCGCCGCATGGTTGTAGTGGACGGCGAGCATGAGCGGCGTGAAGCCGTGGTCGCCGACGACATCGCGCATCGCGCCGGCCTTCAGCATGGGCTCGATGAACTCGGTGCGCCCCTCGGACGCGGCGAGCTCGAAGGGCGTGTAGACGTAGGTGCGGCGGTTCGGGTCGGCGCCGGCGGCGAGCAGCGCCAGGACCGCGGGGAGGTTGTTCTTGCGCACGGCCTCCTCGAGCGGCGAGTCGCGCGGCTCCTCCTTCTGCGGACGCGCGTCGAGTGCGTGCGGATTCGCGCCGGCCGCCACGAGCTCCTTCACGCGCTCGGGGCAATCCCAGTCGAACGCGCGGCGCAGCGTGTCCGCCCTCGCGCACACCGCCTTGTGCCCGCCTTCGACGAGCAGATCCGCGAACAGCGTGCGATTGCCATCGGCGTAGACCCACCGATACTCCGCGTGCGTGACGCCTTTTTCGTCCTCGCCCGGCATCACGACGGAAAGCTTGAGGAACGTGTTCGCGAGCCCGGGCGCGAGGGGGCCGCGCGGATCGTCCGGCAGCTCGATCGACATTTGTTCGGGTAGCTCGATTTCCAGAGGCTCGGTGCCAGGTGGGAGGGGTTTGCCTACCGGCACCTTGGCGCCGCTCGCGACGGTGGAGAAGGAGGTCGTGCCATCGACCACGAGGAGCACCTGCACGGCGGTGATGACGTTGGGCGGATTCTTCTGCTTCGGGTCCGTGCGGCGGAGCAGGAGCGGATCGACGAAGGTGAGGATGAGGCGGCGGCCTTCGGCGGTTGCCCAGCCGGTCACCTTTGCTTCGACCGCCCAGTTGTTTGAGTCCCAGCTTGAGAGAGTGAAGGGGATGTTGCGGAAGCGGTAGTCGGGGGTGCGGGGTTCGGTGACTATGCGCTGCGCTGGTGGGAGGGGCGCGTGGGGACGGGGGTCAGCCGCGGGCGGAGTCGTGGCGAGGGCCGGGGAGAGGAACGCGGAGGGCAATGCGGCGGCCAAGAGGATGGCAGCGGCGATCGCGGCTTTCATGCGGCGATTCTAGTCCTGTCGTCCTGATGGCTATTGCTGTCATCCTGAGGGCGGCAGCGCCCGAAGGACCTGCTTGAAAGCGCCAGCGTATTGGCCGGGCGTGCCGACTCGGCGCGCCGCTGTTAACATCGTTGAAACTCCAATTAACTCGCTGCGCACCCCATGTCCGGCAATACCCTCGGAACCCTCTTCACCGTCACGACCTTTGGGGAATCCCACGGTCCCGCGATCGGCTGTGTCGTCGACGGCTGCCCGCCCGGAATGTTGTTGTCCGAAGCGGACATCCAACCCGACCTCGATCGCCGCAAACCTGGCACTTCACGCCACGTGACGCAGCGCCGCGAGGAGGACCGCGTCGAGATCCTCTCGGGCGTGTACGAGGGCAAGACCACCGGCACGCCGATCGCGCTGCTCATCCGCAACGAGGACCAGCGCTCGAAGGACTATACGAAGATCGCGAACTCGTTCCGGCCGGGGCATGCCGACTACACGTATCTCAAGAAGTACGGCATCCGCGATCCGCGCGGGGGAGGGCGGTCGTCGGCTCGCCTGACCGCGCCCGCCGTTGCCGCCGGTGCCATCGCGAAGAAGTGGCTGCGCGAGAAGTACGGTGTGGTGGTGCGCGGCTACCTCGCGCAGATCGGCCCCAACAAGATCGAGTTCAAGCGCTGGGAGGACGTGGAGGCCGAGGGCAACCCGTTCTTCGCGCCCGACCTCTCGCGCGTGCCCGAGCTCGAGGCGTACATGGACAAGCTGCGCAAATCCGGCGACTCGTGCGGCGCGCGGATCAACGTCGTCGCTTCAGGTGTGCCTGTGGGTTGGGGCGAGCCGATCTACGGGCGGCTGGATGCGGACATTGCCCAGGCGATGATGGGGATCAACGCGGTGAAGGGTGTGGAGATCGGTGCGGGGTTTCGCTCGATCGAACAGATGGGGACCGAGCATGGCGACGAGATGACGCCGGACGGCTTTCTCTCGAACAATGCGGGCGGGATCCTGGGCGGGATTTCGACGGGGCAGGATGTGACGGTTTCGATTGCTATTAAACCCACTTCAAGTATTCGCCTGCCGCGGAAGACGATTGATGTGGAAGGCAACCCGGCGACGATTGAGACGCATGGGCGGCATGATCCTTGTGTGGGGATTCGGGCGACGCCGATTGGGGAGGCCTTCCTAGCGCTGGTGTTGATTGACCATGCGTTGAGGCAGAAGGCGCAGAACGCGGACGTCGACGTACGAGGGACGGCGATTCCCGCGGTCGGCGGAATGAGCAAGAAACCAGGGCCTCCCCTAGAGGATCCAGACCCATTGGAGGCGTAGGCAGAGGTGCGTTCTAGAACAAGACCTACAAAGGCCGGGCATTGACCGCTTCAATCACCGACTATCACTCGCAATATCTCGCGTGGGATTTGACCCGCCGCTGTTCATCTGACGATGCGGAGAGACTGGCCAGCGTGGTGGCGGGTGCACAGGTCGATCTGAATCCCCACCAAGTCGAAGCCGCGCTGTTTGCCTTTCGCTCGCCGCTCTCAAAGGGAGCGTTGCTCGCCGATGAAGTTGGCCTTGGCAAGACGATCGAGGCTGGCCTTGTCCTCTCGCAGAAGTGGGCGGAGCGAAAGCGCAGGATTCTGGTCATCGTGCCATCGAACCTGCGTAAGCAATGGCATCAGGAGCTGAGCGAGAAGTTCTTCTTGCCGTCTTGCATTCTTGAATCACGCTCCTACAGCGACGCCGTCAAGAAGGGCAACTTCAAACCGTTCGCGGTGCACGATTCCATCGCAATCTGTTCCTACCAATTCGCCCGCAGCAAGGCCTCCGACGTGAGCGCAGTACAGTGGGATTTAGTGGTCATCGACGAGGCGCATCGCCTGCGCAATGTCTACAAGCCTTCCAACGTGATCGCGAATACGCTGAAGGGCGCGCTTGCGAATGCGCCAAAGCTCCTCCTTACTGCTACACCACTCCAGAATTCACTCCTTGAGCTATACGGCCTGGTGAGCTTCATCGACGAACATGCCTTCGGTGACGTGAAGAGCTTTCGCGAGCAGTTCGCCAATGTCAGCCAGGAACGCGTCTTCCAGCAGCTCAAAGAGCGCCTGAAGCCGATTTGCCATCGCACGCTGCGGCGGCAGGTGACGAGCTATGTTTCCTATACGCGGCGCCTGCCGCTCGTCGAGGAGTTCTCGCCGGAAGAGGGCGAGGATCGTCTTTACCACCTGGTCTCGGAATACCTTCAACGGGACAATCTCCAAGGCCTTCCCGCGAGCCAAAGGTCTCTGATGACGCTGGTTCTGCGTAAGCTACTCGCGTCGTCCACCTTTGCGATTGCGGGAGCACTAGGGACTCTGTCGAGACGCCTCAGGGCGAAGCTCGCGAAGGAAGCACCGGCCGGGCCGCTGGAAGAGGAGCTCGACAGTGACTACGAGGCACTGGACGAGACCGCGGAGGAGTGGGACGAAGACGAGGCCGCCGAACCGCAGCTTTCAGACGTCGACCGCATTGCGCTGGAGCAAGAGATTGCCGACCTCGAGTCTTTCGCCAAGCTTGCCACTTCGATCGATCACAACGCCAAGGGGAAAGCCCTTCTCAAGGCCCTGCGAGTCGCCTTCGACAAGGCGGCCGAGCTGGGCGGAGCGCAGAAGGCAGTGATCTTCACCGAGTCACGCCGCACGCAGGATTACCTAGTTCGCCTTCTTGCTGACAGCCCGTACGCGAAGGGGCTCGTCCTTTTCAACGGGTCCAACAACGACGAGGGTTCCAAGGCGATCTACGCGGCCTGGAGCGAGCGTCACGCCGGCACCGATCACGTTACGGGCTCGCGCACCGCTGATATGCGCTCGGCGTTGGTGGACTACTTCCGCGACGAAGGCAGCATCCTGATCGCGACAGAGGCCGGCGCTGAAGGTATCAACCTCCAGTTCTGCTCGCTCGTCGTAAACTACGACCTGCCCTGGAACCCGCAGCGTATCGAGCAACGCATTGGCCGCTGCCACCGATACGGGCAGAAGCACGACGTGGTGGTGGTCAACTTCCTCAACCGCAAGAACGAAGCCGACCAGCGGGTCTACCAACTTCTCTCCGAGAAGTTTCAGCTATTCGAAGGTGTGTTCGGCGCGAGCGACGAAGTACTCGGCGCGATAGAGTCCGGCGTCGACTTCGAGAAGCGGATCGCCGCGATCTACCAGCAGTGTCGCAAGAGCGAGGACATCAAGACCGCTTTTGACCAGCTCCAGCTCGAACTGAACTTCGAGATCAGCGAGGCAATGACCCGCACTCGCCGCCAACTCCTCGAGAACTTCGACGAAGAGGTGCGGGAGAAGCTTCGCGTACAGAACGACGCCTCGAAGGCATACCTCAATCGCTTCGAGCACCAGTTGATGGATATCACACGGCATGAGCTGGCGGGCCACGCAGAGTTCATCGATGATTCCTCCTTCCGCTTGAGGTCATGCCCTTACGGCAACGGCAACGGCATCGCGATTGGCCTATACGAACTCCCCCGGCGGTCCGGCGATGCCCTTCTATACAGAACGGGTCACCCGCTCGCGCAACAGGTGCTAGATCGGGCGAAGGCGCGTGACCTTCCGGTGGCCGAGATTGTCTTCGACTACGCTGCCTACGGTGGCCTTATCTCCATCCTTGAGTCCCTCGGCGGCAAGTCCGGTTGGCTTCGCCTGAGCCTCTTTACTGTCGAGTCGCTTGACCAGGCCGAAGACCATCTCATCCTTGCCGGAGTCACCGACGACGGTCGGGCACTGCAGGAGGACCAACTCCGGCGCTTCTTCTCCCTCCCCGCGCGGTCTGCAATCTTGCCAGCATGCCTTCCGGTGAACCCAACTGAACTCGACCGCCAGACGGATGAATGCAAGAGCGCCATCCAGCGGACAATCTCCGAACGCAATGCCCGCTTCTTCGAAATCGAGGCCGACAAGCTCGAAGGGTGGGCCGATGACCTCAAGCTTGGCTTAGAGCGGGCGATCAAGGAGTTCGACCGACAGATTAAGGACGCACGCCGTGCCGCAACGAGCGCAGCAAGCCTTGAGGACAAGCTGGCTACCCAAAGGAAGATCAGGGCGCTCGAATCGCAGCGCAATGAGAAGAGGCGGACACTCTTCGATGCGCAGGACCAGGTGGATCAACAGCGGGAAGCATTGATCGTGGCGATAGAAGGGAAGCTAGCTCAACACGCAAGTGCAAGACAGCTGTTCACAGTTCGCTGGTCTATGACCGGTAGCACTCAGGAGGCTCGCGAATGAATCGAGTATGTCTGCCAACACTAACTGGTGCTGACTGGACCGTTACTGCGTTGCGAGACTCGGTTCTTGAAGCTCTTTCCGATGCGACAGGCGAGCATTTGCGGATGTATTTCTACGCGGTGACTCTCTCCGGATGGCAGGAGTTCCGGCGAGCCCTGAGACGTTGGAGGAGCGGGAAGGACGGGAGAACCCTTATCGCCTATGTCGGAACGGACCACGCGATTACCGACGCAGAGGCCATGCGCGCAATGGTTGAGGACGGGGTATCCGTGCGCGTGATGACAAACTACACAGGTGTATTTCACCCGAAGGTCGTGTGGCTTCAGGGGGCGAAAAAAAACTGGGTGTGGATCGGGAGCAACAACCTCACGCGGGACGGTCTTCTCAACAACGTAGAGTTTGCGGCGCTAATCAAGTCGTCGGTGGTGCCCAGGACGTTGAAACGATGGGCGCAGGAAGTTCATGACGGTAGTACCGAGGCAACGGACGAGCTTTTAGACGATTACGAAAACGAGCGTATCGATTACGCACAGCGCCGTGTGGCCCTTGGTACTTTTACCTGGAGTAAACGTGAGCAGCTCACGGTTCGCCGGAAACGCGGCAAGCGCCACGGTTCTGCCTCTCCGGGCCTAATTGCTAGAAGGGGGGACCTTGTCCTTGAGGTGATGCCTAGGGAAACCGGACAAGACGGAAAGCAGATTCAGCTCCCAATGGCCGCCGCACATAGGTTTTTTGGACTTCCAGCAATTGTCGGTGCGACGAAGGCAATTGCATTGACGCCTGCGTGGACAAAGGATTCACGAACATTGACCATGACCATCTTCGCGAATCACACGGTGCGGATTGTTGTTCGAGAGTTGGACTATCGAGATCGACCGTGTGTGCTGCTCATCCGCAAGAAAGCAGGATCATTTAGCTTTGAAATTGTTACGCGATCCGCCTTTCCGGCTAAGTACAGAAACCTAGTCCAACGATGCGGTCCCCCGACACGTGCGGGAAGCCGCCGCTGGACGATCCTAGCCTAGGACGCATTGAATGACACTACGACAACCTAGCCTGCAGCTCACGTGGGTAGGCAAGGAACTGCGGCCTAAGCTTGAACCTCGCATCTTGATCGAGAATGCGGCGAGGTCCTATCACGCCAGCCACCGTGTAACTGGGGCAGACTTGTACGACAACCGCCTCATTTTCGGCGACAACCTTTTGGCGCTGAAAGCGCTTGAGCAAGAGTTTTCTGGGCGCATTAAGTGCATATACATAGACCCGCCGTACAACACCGGGGCTGCGTATGAGCACTATGACGACGGAGTGGAGCATTCGACGTGGCTTAGCCTGATTCGCGATCGCCTTGAGTTGCTTCGAAAGCTTCTTAGATCAGACGGAATCATCTTCGTGCACATCGATGACCACGAGCAGGCGTACCTAAAGGTGCTGATGGACGAGATCTTTGGCCGCATGAACTTCTGTGGTCAGTTCATTTGGGAGAAGAAGAAGAAGCCGTCGTTTCTAAACGCAAACATGGGGGTCGTCACTGAGTACATCCTGGCATATTCGCCTGATCGAGGATCCTCTCCTCCATTCATTGGAGGTCTGACGACGGAGGGGAAGAAGTATCCCCTCAACAATGCCGGGAACGGTGTTCAAGTATTGACGTTTCCAGCTGGCTCGGTCCATTTCAAATGCCATGACCAGGAGTTCAAACCTCAGGACATGTCTGAGGGAAACATCATCACAAGATTGCTAGACAAGTTCGCCGTCAAGAATGGCCGGAACGCGACAGCGTTTCGGCTTGAAGGGGAATGGCGCTATTCCCAAAGGAAACTCGACGAGATCATTGGGAATGGCGAACAGCTACTGATTAGCAAGGTGCCATTTCGACCAAATCACATTAAGGCTGGCGGCGAAGAAAAGAAGATCAAGAACCTACTCTCGATCGCTCACTACGGCATTGCGACCTACGAGGACTCGAATGCGGAAAGTGAGGCTTTGTTCGGAAAAGATGCTTTTGACTATCCGAAGCCGGAAAAGCTACTTTACTTGCTGATTGATGCGGTCACCGACCCCGGGGATTGGGTGTTGGATTCATTTGCTGGTTCAGGGACGACTGGCGCAGTAGCGCACAAGATGGGTAGGCGGTGGATCATGGTGGAGCTAGGCGAGCACTGTCACACACACGTTATTCCGCGCATGAAAAAGATTATCGACGGAGACGACCCCGGCGGAATTACTGAGGCTGCTGGATGGAAGGGCGGCGGTGGGTTTCGGTATTACCGCTTGGCGCCGTCGCTGATGGCGAAGGACAAGTGGGGAAACTGGGTGATTAACAGCGAGTACAACGCTGCAATGCTCGCGGAGGCGTTGTGCAAGTTGGAAGGATTTACGTATGCGCCGAGTGATGCCGTGTATTGGCAGCAGGGACATTCCACGGAGCAAGATTTTCTCTATGTCACGACGGCGAATCTGAGCCAAGAGCAGCTTCAGCAGCTGAGCGACGAGGTTGGGAGGGAGCGGTCGCTGCTGGTGCTGTGCACCGCGTTCCGGGGGCGAGGCGAGTATCCGAATCTCACGGTAAAGAAGATTCCGAGGCAGGTGTTGTCGCGCTGCGAGTGGGGGCACGATGATTACAGCTTGAAGGTGCAGAACCTTCCCAAAGCACCTCCGAAGCCCGGGCAGCAAGGGCTTTTCGGGGAAGGGGAGAAATGAACCGGCACGTCAACGCAATCGCAGGGCGGTTGTCGCTGCGGCCGCCGCAGCGGCGCTCGCTCGAGCTCCTGGATCGGATTACGGAAATCGCGCCGCCGAAGAAGGGGGCGGACGTAGCCGCGGCGCTCGCGGCGATCCGCAGCGAGTTTCCCTCGGTCACGGATTTTGAGAGGGAGTTCGTGTCCGTCTGCTTTGCGCTCGCAACGGGCGTGGGGAAGACTCGTCTGATGGGGGCGTTCATTAGCTACCTCCATCTCGCGCACGGGATCAACAATTTTTTCGTCCTAGCGCCGAACCTGACGATCTACAACAAGCTGATTGCGGACTTTACGCCGAACACGCCAAAGTACGTGTTTAAAGGGATTGCGGAGTTCGCCAGCGACGCACCGGAGATCATCACCGGGGACAACTACGAGGCGAAGGCGGGGTCGCTGTTCGACGAGCTGATCCAGTGCAAGGTCAACATCTTTAACATCTCGAAGATAAACTCGGAGGTGCGCGGCGGCAAGTCTCCGCGCATCAAGCGCCTTTCGGAGTATATCGGCGAGAGCTACTTTGACTACCTCGCCGCGTTGCCCGATCTCGTGCTGCTCATGGACGAGTCGCACCGCTACCGCGCGAGCGCGGGCGTGCGCGCTATTAACGAGTTGAAGCCGATCCTCGGTCTGGAGGTCACGGCCACGCCTTTTGTCGAGACGGGTAAGGTCCCCGTTTCATTTAAGAACGTCATCTTCGACTACGCCTTGGGAATGGCGATGGCAGATGGATTCGTGAAGGAGCCGGCCGTAGTGACGCGAAAGAATTTCAATCCGGCGGGAATGTCACCGGACGAGATCGAGCGCCTGAAGCTCGAGGATGGAGTGCGATTGCATGAAAGCGTGAAGGTGGAGTTGGAGACCTACGCGCGGACTTCGGACAAGACGATCGTAAAGCCATTCCTCCTTGTTATCGCACGGGATACCACGCACGCCGCCCAGCTCCTGCAACTCGTCAAGTCCGACCGGTTCTTCGAGGGGCAGTACAAGGAAAAGGTCATTCAGGTCGATTCCAGCAAGACCGGCGCGGAAGAGGAGGAGATGATCGAGCGGCTGCTTAAGGTGGAGCAGGCGGACGAGCCGACGGAGATTGTCATTCACGTCAACATGCTGAAGGAGGGTTGGGACGTGACCAATCTCTACACCATCGTGCCGCTGCGCGCGGCCAACGCCCGTACTCTCATCGAGCAGTCCATCGGCCGTGGGTTGCGACTGCCTTACGGCAAACGTACGGGTGTATCGGCCGTGGACCGTCTGAACATCGTGGCGCACGACCGGTTCCAGGAGATTGTAGACGAGGCGGGCAAGGCGGATTCCGCAATCCGTATCCTGCAAGTTTTCATAGATCCGGCCCAACTCGCGCAGAAGACTGTGACACTGGTATCGCAGTCGCAGCTCGCCACAAAGCTGGGATTGGCTCCGGAGCATGCGACCAGCAGTACCTCCGTTGCTGACGGAGGAGCGCTAACATTCGCCAAACCGCAGGAGCAGAAGGTCGCGCAGATCGCATGGGAAGTGATCAGGAAGCTGGAAAACCAGCCTCAAACGCTTCCGACAATTGCGCACTTGAAGAAGCCGGAGATTCAGAGGGCAATTGTCGAGGCGGTCGAGGAACGGCACCGGCCGGCGCAGCTCGAGTTGGACGCCGTAGTGGAGAGGCCGGACATTGCCGCCGTGGTAGCGAAAACGATCGACCTCGTAACACAGCAGACGATCGGCATTCCGCGCATTCTTGTTGTGCCACGTGGCGTGGTGAAGTCGGGCTTCAAGCCGTTCAAGTTGGATCTGACGAGTTTGAAATACCCGCCTGTGTCTGATGAGCTCTGGGTCCGGCACCTACGGACCAGTCAATTCGAGGTTATCGCTCTCGGAAAAGGTGGCAATGACGAGGCGAGGCTCGAAGATTACGTGGTTAGCGGTCTCGTCGATTTCGATGATGTGGCGTACGACGCGCATGCCGATCTTCTCTACGACCTTGCGAGTGAAACGGTTGAGCACTTTCGCGGCTACCTCTCGGAGGACGACACGCGCAAGGTACTGCGCTGCTATCAGCGAGACATTGCTAAGTTTGTCCACGCACAGATGCAGAAACATCATTGGGAAGAAGCTGACGGTTACGAAACCAAAGTGAGCAAAGGGTTCACCGAGCTAAAGGCGAGCGCGTATGCCACCGTCGCCGGACAAACGCTTGCCGACTACCGCGTCTCGCCGGAAGACAAGAGCAATATGGCGAAGTACAACTTCGGGGGATTCAAGCGTTGCCTGTATCCGGTGCAGAAGTTCGACTCAGACCCAGAGCGCAAGTTGGCAGTAATCCTTGAGCGAGACTCTGAGAAGTGGTTTCGTCCAGCTAAGGGTCAGTTCCAGATCTACTACAAGGTCGGTGGCGACATTTCGGAGTACCAACCTGACTTCGTGGCAGAGACTGAAGGCTCGATCCTCATGATCGAGCCGAAGATGAAGAGCCAGATGGCTGGTGTTGAGGTCGTGGCAAAGAGAGGCGCGGCAGTGATGTGGTGCTCTCAGGCTTCGCGGCATGCGACGGCATATGGTGAAAAGCCCTGGTCGTATGTCCTCATTCCGCACGACGCAATTGCGGAGAACATGACCCTTGACGCCCTGACGCAGCAGTATCTCTGCCAGTAGCTACGGCTGAACTTATTGAGTTCAGAGACGGCCAACGGGTGTGCCAGATTCATTTTCCGGTGGAGTCGCGACGCTTAGAGCACGATCTCGAGCGAACAGGGGGAGGCATCAGGCATGGCGACGCAGCGCTATTCAGTAGCACCGCATCCGATCGAGACGCTTCTGACCTGGGTCAAGTCGGGCGAAATAGCCATACCTGAAATCCAACGGCCCTTTGTATGGGAGGCGACGAAGGTCAGAAATCTCCTCGACTCGCTCTATCAGGGGTATCCGATCGGTTATCTGATTTCGTGGCGGAACCCCACCGTAAAACTAAAAGACGGTACGCCGTCCGCGGGGAAAAGGATTTTGATCGACGGCCAGCAGCGCGTAACCGCACTGATGGCCGCAATTCTCGGTCGAGAGGTCCTAACCAAGGATTACGAAACCGTTCGAATCAGGATCGCATTCAACCCATTGGAAGAGAAGTTTGACGTCGCTACGCCGATCATTCGAAAGGACGTGAAGTGGATTGAAGATGTCTCAACGCTGTTTGCGCCGGACGCCAAACTCCTCCAGATCACGAGAGCTTATGCCGCCGCCAACAAGGGGGTGGATGAAGAAATGGTCTTCGGCATTCTCGAAAGGCTGCGAAAGATCATCAACAACCATGTTGGAATCATCGAGCTTGCCGAAGACCTCGACATCGAGACAGTGACCGAAATTTTCATCCGCGTGAATTCCGCGGGAGCTGAGCTTTCCCAAGCCGACTTTGCCATGTCGAAGATTGCCGCCAACGAGACTTACGGTGGCAATCTGCTGCGAAAGGCAATCGACTACTTTTGCCACCTGTCCAAGGCTCCGGAGTTCTACAAGAAGATTGAGAAGGGGGATCGCGCCTTCGCAGCCTCCGAGTTCCTTCCTGCAATGAAGTGGTTGAAGGATATCAACGACGATATCTATGACCCGACCTACACGGACATGCTGAGGGTTGCCTTCACGTCGGAATTCGGACGCGGCAAGCTTCAGGACTTGGTTGCCCTACTCTCGGGGCGCAACTTTGAAACCAAGCAGTACGAGGAAGTAATCGCGGAGCAGTCCTTTGGTCGGCTAAAGAAGGGCATCCTCGCTTTCATCAATAAGACACATTTCGATCGAATCACCATGATTCTCCGCTCCGGCGGCTTCGTGATAGCCGATCTGATTAGTGCCCAGAACAACGTCAACTTTGCGTACATCCTTTACTTGAAGGGTCGGGCCGAAAAGCTACCAGCGGCAGACCTGGAGCAAGTGGTGCGCCGTTGGTATGCCATGTCACTGCTGACTCGCCGATACTCGCGTGGCAATCCGGAGACCGATATCGACTATGACATTCGCCAGATCGACGCCCTCGGGATTGGGTCCTATTGCGAAGCAATCCTCAAGGCGGAATTGTCAGAGAATTTCTGGTCGAATCTGGTCCCAATCGAGCTCGACACATCATCCGTAAACAACGCCTTCTTCCTGGCGTACCAGGCAGCTCAAGTAAAGGCCGGCGACAGAGGTTTCCTGTCGCGCGACATCACGGTGAACGATTTGCTCCTGAATCGAACGGACGTTCACCACGTTTATCCAAAGGATCACTTGAAGGGGCAGGGATTCTCCAGGGGGAAGTACAACCAGATCGCCAATTTTGTCTTGGCACAGAGCGAGATCAACATCGCAATTGGAAAGAAGGCGCCGGAAAAGTATTTCGAGGAGCTTGCTGATCAAGTCAACGGCGGCAAGAAGAAACACGGAGGAATTACGAAGAAGGCAGAGTTGATTGAAAACCTCCGACAGCATTGCATTCCGCCGTCCTTCTTGGACGGCGATGTTCCCGAATATGATGATTTCCTGATACAGAGGCGCCAACTCATGGCGGCCAAGGTCAGGGAGTGGTGCGAGTCGCTGTGAGGTAGTCGCCTCATTCGGGGAGGGGGATATGAGCGTTGGCCCGCCGGGGAACCGCTCGCCTCTCAAGGACAAGCCCCTGAGAACACCGGGCCAGTCCTGCGAGGAGCGACGGAGAAGCATTCAGGAGAAGCTCGAGCCATCGCTCATTGCCGCGGCGGCTGGCGTCGTGCTTACTGCCTTGGAGGTCTGGCGTGCCTACGCCAACCAGCCGCCGGCCCCGTGGGCCGTTGCCACGGTGGCACTTGCCGCGATCGCCTATGCGGGCATTCGAGTTCGAAAGTTCCTCCCTGAATTCAGAAACCTCCGCTTGGCAGCGGAGGGAGAGAAGGCCGTCGGGCAGTTCCTTGAGCGCCTGCGGGGGAGTGGGTACGAGGTCTATCACGATGTTCCGGCACCCGGCTTCAACATTGACCACGTGCTGATCGGGCCGGGTGGAATCTTCGCGATCGAAACGAAGACGTGGAGAAAGCCGCGTGGCCCCCGCGCGGAGGTTGAGTTCGATGGTCATGAGCTGAAGGTCGGCGGCCGCACGCCGGATCGCGATCCCATTCTCCAGGCACGCGCGCAGGCTGACTATCTGGCTCGCCTTGTCGAGGAAGGGACGGGGCGCAAGTACTGGGTCAAGCCGGTGGTTCTTTTTCCGGGGTGGTGGATCGCGCAACCGCAGGGCACGCCCAAGGACGTCTGGGTGCTGGAGCCGAAGTCGTTGCCGGGTTTTCTCGAGCACGAGAGCGAGCGATTGACGCGCGAAGAAGTGAAGCTCGCCTCGTTCCACCTCAGTCGGTACATCCGAACGTTTCCGGCGGAGTGATCAATTCACGTTCCGTGTCGCGCTTATGGCTTCACCTCCCCGCTTGCGTCCAGCGCGTCACGAATCATCGCCACTTCGGCCGCATCTCCGACCAGCCCCTTGTAGCGTCGATGTCCCACGTTGAGGTGCCGTTTCGAAGGGTGCGTGATGACTGCCACGGAGGAACTGTGTGACCAGCCGTCGCCGCCAAACGTAACGCGCGGCACGAACGCAGTGCCAGAAGTATCGAGAGCGGACATCGTGCGGTGGCGGTCCCACGGCCGGAAATCAGGAGCCAGCGGGGCGAGCATTGGCGGCACGTGCAGCCCGAGGATGAAGACTGCGCGCGGGCGCATGACCTCAATCTGTGCGACGAGTACCGCGCGCGTCCACATCTCGTAATCGCTGTGGCCGGCGCCGCAAAAGCGCCCAATTGGAGTCTTGGCGTCCATCATGTGCGAGAAAAAGTTGGTCAGGAAAAGTTCAGGGTGCGGCACGCCGCAGCGCGCGAATACTTCAAGCGTTACGCGGCACGTGGTGTTACTACGCAGGATGGCCGCGCCATTGCGCCGAGTGTCCTCCCAATCGCTCGGAATGCCGTAATTGTGGCCGAGGCACATGACACCGCCACGCGGGAACGCGGCGGAGGGATCGTGGCCAAGCCCGCCCGGCCAGAAGTCTGGCGCGCAGAGTTGATATGGGACTGGCACGACGCCCGCGGGCAGCGGCACCGGGCAACTTTTCGTCAGCGCGAACAGGCGCGCAGAGGGACTGTCGCTCGGGATGGTGGCCATGCTCACGATACCTATGGTTTGTTCTGTTTGACAGTGTCAGCGAGCCAGTAGACCGCGCCGAGCTGCTCGAGGCGCTTCCACTCGAGCGCCTTCAAGAGTTCTACTCTCCAACGTCCCGGGTCCACGAAACCATCGCCTCTACCCGTTCAACGCTCGCCTCGTGCTTCGTTCCCGGCGCGACACGCCTAGTTCGCCTTCTCGAACGTCTCGTAGCGAACCGCCAGTCTTTCTCGATCCGGCTGGTCCTTGGCTCGCCTCGGAAGATTGATGAAATTCCCATCGAGCGCCTTCAGCGCTTCAAGCGTCGGTCCATCACGCGTCTCCAGAAGGCGCCTGGAGACCACGACCCGATAGTCCGAATTGATGCCAATCAGATGGTTGTCGAACGCTGCGTGATGCAGCTTCGTGAGCGGCAGCCCATTGGTGATTACCGGCTGCCCCATCAACTCGTCCGCATCGGGCCTGATGTGCGCGGCATCGAGAAGACTCGTCTCGGGAAGCCCTGAAAGCGCGCACCGTCCACCGTAGGCCGAGATCACGGCCGCGCGAAAGAGCGTCTGGTGCAGCCGTGTCTTCACCTGCCTCAACGCGTAGCGTCGTTCGAGCGCGGTCTCCTGCGGGTCGGCGCGCAGCTCGCCCGGCAATCCCATCGAGACTTGCGCCTGTAACGCCTTGGCGTCCCATCCGACGATCGTGACCGGAATGATCGCGTGGTAGTGCCCGGGGAACGCGCCCAGGAAGTAGATCAGCGGGGTCTGGTTTCGCATCGCGTCACGAAGCCACCGGTTGTCGGCCGCCTCCGGGTTCGTCCCCATGAAGGAGTACGCGACGGTCTCGTCCCCCTTGTAGATCTGGTCGTGGGCAGCGCGCTGGTCGTCGTACCAGATCCTCGCGCCCTTCCTCGGCACCACGGTCTTGATCGACAGGGCGTACTTCAACTGCTGCGGCTTGAAGATGCCGCGCTGCGGGTTGATGAGCGGAATGCGCTCCCCCTGGAAGGTGAAGCCGCGCGCGATGTCCTCGGAGGTCAGCGGGTCCCGGATCTCGAGCATCCGCCTCACGTGGATGAAGGCGGCGGTGCGGATCTGTTGGTCGAGGTCGTCGGTGATGGGCATTGTCGACTCGGGTGCGCCGAGGAAGGTTGCGGGATTCCTTTGGGCTTGGCAACCAAGCGGACCGAGTGGGGAGGGCACGTAAACCGCCTCCCGACGGCGGGCGTTGAATCGCCATGGCTGCTCTTGGAACCCTTCCCGGAATCGATGAATGCATGGCCTGCTACGGCCCCGTGCGAATCGCGACTTCAGAGGAAGTGGCAGAGCACCTTCGCCGGGCGAGCGAGCCGTACCGCACGGCCGTCGAACAACAGGATGGCACTTGGTATGTCTGTCCCCGGTGTGGACCGGAGTCGGCGCTGAAGTGGAGCAGCCATCCATGGTGAGCGGGGAAGCGGTGTCACTACCTCAGGGCGTCAATCCAGGGAGTAGCATTGAATCTATGGGAATCGTCACCGGCAAGGTTGTCGAAGGCAAGGTCCTCGTGGACGGAACGACCCTCCCGGAGGGGGCCCGCGCACCACATTCGTGATGCGGCTGGCAACTGGATCCCCCTTACGGACTGTGCGAAGTAGGACGCCTTGACGCTGCGTTCACTAATGCTGCGGCTCCTGCTCTCGGCGCTACTCCCCATCGCAGCCTCCTGCGGCAAGAAAGAGGTCGTAGAAGGTGGCTCGCCGCTCCCTGATCTCTCGTTCGGCAAAGTTCGCACGAAGACCATCGGATGCCCGTCGATGCAGGGCGTCTATGCCTGGCCGCCGGTCGCGGGGACGTGGGCGGGCCGTGGGCCAACCAACAAAGTTCCCGGAGAAGACGGCATCCCGGTTCCGATCTACGGCGGCGAGATGCAGATCTGGGTTCGCGAGAACGGCGGCGAGGTCGAGATCCGCTCGCGCTCGATCAACCGCAATCCGAACTACCGCACGACCCTCACGCGCGAATGGTCGTTCAGGATCTTTCCGAAGAACGAAGTGAGCTGCAAGACGAACATGCTCGAGTTCGCCGCGAGGCCGGGGACGAACCCGGAGGAATACGGCAGCAAGACCGTGATGCGCAGCTTCAAGCTTGCGCGGCTGGAGGACGGATCGCTCGCGGTCGGCGTCAAGAATCTCTCCACGGGGCGACGGGGCTCGATCTTTACCTGGGGCGATACCTCCGCCGGGAGCATCCCTGCGCCGGATGGTGCGTACTGGTCGTGGTCGAAGCTCACGGAGCTGGGGCCGGGGGACACGGAGCCGGCGCCTGTCGATGCTTCGGCGGACCGGCCGCGAAGGTAGTTCACGCTTGTCGGTGGGAGCAGGGGATCCACATTGATGCCGCTGACTTTTCCCGCATCGACCGTGTAGGCGCCGCCACCCGTGGCGGTCGTATAATTTCGTCATGACCGCTCGCACCCTCTACGAAAAGCTTTGGGATTCCCACCTCGTCCACCAGGACGCGGACGGAACGGCACTCCTGTACATCGATCGCCACCTCGTCCATGAGGTGACGTCGCCCCAGGCTTTCGAAGGTCTCGAAGCCGCCCATCGCAAGCCCTGGCGCATCGGTTCGGTCGTCGCCACCGCCGATCACAACGTCCCCACGGCCGTCGGCCGCAACGACCGCGAGATCGCCGATCCCATTTCGCGCCTGCAGGTCACTACGCTCGACAACAACGTCGAGAAGTTCCACGTGAAGACCTATTTCGGCATGAAGGATCACCGCCAGGGCATCGTCCACGTGATCGGTCCGGAGCAGGGCGCGACACTTCCCGGCATGACGGTGGTCTGCGGTGACAGCCACACATCCACCCACGGCGCATTTGCAGCGCTCGCATTTGGAATTGGCACGAGCGAAGTCGAGCACGTCCTCGCGACTCAGTGCCTCGCGCAGAAGAAGGCGAAGACGCTCCTCATCCGCGCCGAAGGAACGCTCCCGACAGGTGTCACCGCGAAGGACCTCGTCCTCGCCGTCATCGGCAAGATCGGCACGGCGGGTGGAACCGGCAGCGTGATCGAGTTCGGCGGCAGCGCGTTTCGAAGCCTCTCCATGGAAGGCCGCATGACGGTCTCCAACATGTCGATCGAGGCGGGTGCCCGCGCGGGCATGTTCGCGTGCGACGAGAAGACCATCGAATACCTGCGCGGCCGGCCACACGCACCGCAAGGCGAGATGTTCGAGAAGGCCGCGGCCTACTGGCGCACGCTCGTCTCCGACCCGGGTGCGAAGTTCGACCGCACCGTGGACATCGACGTCGCGTCCCTCAAGCCGCAAGTCACCTGGGGCACTTCGCCCGAGATGGTGGTCTCGATCGAGGGCCGCGTGCCAGACCCCGACAAGGAAAAGGACCCGTCCCGTCGCGAGGCGATCGAGCGGGCCCTTGTTTACATGGGCCTCGAACCCAACAAGCTCATCACCGACATCGCGATCGACAAGGTCTTCATCGGCTCGTGCACCAACTCGCGCATTGAAGATCTTCGCGCGGCGGCCGTGATCGTTCGTGGCAAGCGCGTGGCGAGCAACGTGAAGCTCGCACTCGTTGTGCCTGGATCGGGATTGGTGAAGGAGCAGGCCGAGAAGGAAGGCCTCGACCGCATCTTCCGCGACTCAGGCTTCGAGTGGCGCGAACCCGGCTGCTCGATGTGCCTCGCGATGAACGACGACAAGCTCGAGCCGGGCGAGCGCTGCGCCTCCACCTCAAACCGCAACTTCGAAGGGCGGCAGGGCGCGGGTGGTCGTACGCACCTGGTGAGCCCGGCGATGGCGGCTGCGGCTGCGATCGCGGGGCACTTCGTGGACGTTCGGCGCCAGTCGTAAGCGTCATCCGATTCCCGCAGCAGCCGTTGTGCAATTCGTGGGGCGATGTCTTGTGCCCCGTAAACGAATTGTTTATACTCCCCGGTGATTCGATCCTTCGCGTCCAAGGAAACGGAGCAGTTCTTCCGGACCGGCCATTCCCGACGGATACCGCCTGAGATCCAAGCGCGTGCCATGCGACGGCTCCAGCAACTGGATGCGGCGGCCTGCGTGGGTGACATGAAATTTCCGCCGTCCAACCGGCTGGAGCTGCTTTCCGGAACTCGCGACCGGACATACAGCATCCGGATCAACGAGCAGTGGCGGATCTGCTTCCGATTTGAAGGAGTTCATGCGAATGACGTCGAGGTCGTCGACTACCACTAGAGGCGCCCGCAAGGTGCGAGAGCGGCCCCGCTTTGTCCACCCCGGGGAATTCCTTGCTGAGGGACTATCCGAACTCGGCATGTCCCAGGCAGAGTTCGCCCGGACGATCGGGGTGTCACCGATGCGCATTTCGCACGTGGTGAAGGGGAGCAGGCCGGTGACCGCCGAGCTAGCCCTCCTTTTCGGAAGGGCATTCGATCAGTCGGCCGACTACTGGCTCAACCTGCAGCGGCAGTTCGATCTTGAGATGGCTGAGCAACTGTTGGGAGGGCGGTTGGACTCGGTCAAGCCCATACGCTAGGCCTCGCAAGGAGGACGCACTCGTGAAGGACAGCGACAGATACTTGAAAATCGTGCAGTGGTCCGAAGAGGATCAATGCTACGTGGGCACTGTTCCAGGGTTGACTCCACCGACGGCTGGCCGCGTGACCGCGCACTAGCGCGGTCCGATCCCCCAAAAGCAAAAAGGCCCGGTTTCCCGGGCCTATCTGGTTGCAATTCTCGAGCGATCGAGAATTTAGACCGCGCGAATCCTCGAAGCGGCCGGGCCCTTCGGGCCTTGGGTCGGTTCGAATTCCACGGCTTGTCCTTCTTTCAGGCTCTTGAAGCCATCCATCTGGATTTCCGAGTGATGGGCGAAGAGATCCTTGCCGCCATCAGACGGGGTGATGAAGCCGAAGCCCTTGCTGTCGTTGAACCACTTCACGGTACCTTGTGCCATTTGCGTATTTCCTTCTTGTCGATAATCCGAACCAACCGGGTTCGGGAACGGGTCATGAACGATCAAGTAGGGGAATTGACTGCCACTAGGCACCGCCATGAAAGCGGTTCGGAGGGAGACTGAGACTTCGACTAATTGACTGATCCTGCCCGCGCAGTATACCTGAGTCCGGGCCGATTCCCGACAAGTCCCGTTATAATTCAACTGCTTCCCCAATTTCATAAGGAACACTCCGATGAAGAAGCTCCTTTTCCTCGTGGCTGCCGCGCTGTTTATGTCCGCGTGCAACACCATGGAAGGCGTCGGCAAGGACGTGCAAAAGGGCGGCGAAGCCATCGAGAAGGCCGCCAAGAAGTAGTCCATGGAAAAGTTCGTCACGCACACGGGGCTGGTGGCGCCGCTCGACCGCGCCAACGTCGACACCGACGCGATCATCCCGAAGCAATTCCTCAAGTCGATCAAGCGCACCGGCTTCGGTCCGCATTTGTTCGACGCGTGGCGTTATCTCGACACCGGCGAACCGGGGATGGACCTCACGAAGCGCCGGCCCAACCCCGACTTCGTCCTGAACTACCCGCAGTACCAGGGCGCGACGATCATGCTCGCCCGCAAGAACTTCGGCTGCGGCTCCTCGCGCGAGCACGCGCCGTGGGCGCTGCAGCAGGCCGGATACAAGGCAGTCATCGCGCCGTCGTTCGCCGACATCTTCTTCAACAACAGCTTCAAGAACGGTTTCCTGCCGATCGTCCTCACCGAGCTCGAGGTCGACCATCTCTTCAACGAGACGATGGCGCACGCGGGCTACAAGGTCACGATCGATCTTCCCTCGCAGACCGTCGTCACCCCCTCGGGCAAGACGTACCCGTTCGACATCGACGCCACCCGCAAGGAAAACCTCCTCAACGGCCTGGACGAGATCGGCCTCACGCTCCGCCACGCGGACGCGATCCGGGAATACGAAGAGAAGCGTAAGCGCACCGAACCCTGGATCTTCCAGTAGGGCGACGATGAAAATCGCACTGCTGGCCGGTGATGGCATCGGCAACGAAATCATGCGCGAAGCGCTTCGCGTGCTCGATGTCTTGCGCAGCGAAGGCCTCAAGATCGAGACGCAGGAAGCGCTCGTCGGCGGTGCCGCCTACGACGCGCACGGTGATCCGCTTCCTGACGCAACTCTCAAGCTCGTGCAGCAGTCCGACGCCATCCTCTTCGGCGCCATCGGCGGCCCGCAGTACGACAAGCTTCCCCGCGACAAGCGTCCCGAAAAAGCCATCCTGGGTCTTCGCAAGGAGTGTGATTTCTTCGCAAACCTGCGCCCGGCAAACGTTTTCCCGGAGCTCGCCGATGCGTCCACGCTGAAGCCCGAAGTTGTCTCGGGCCTGGACATCATGATCGTCCGTGAGCTTGTTGGAGACATCTACTTCGGCCAGCCGCGCGGCATCACGGGAGCAGCACCGAATCGCGAAGGCTTCAACACGATGCGCTACACGGAGGCGCAGATCCGCCGCATCCTCCACGTCGGTTTCAAGACCGCTATGGCTCGCGGCAAGCGCCTGTGCTCCATCGACAAGATGAACGTGCTGGAGACCACGCAGCTCTGGCGCGACATCGCCGAGGAAATCGCGCCCGAATACCCCGAGGTTCAGCTTTCGCACATGCTGGTGGATAATTGCGCCATGCAACTCGTGCGCAACCCCCGCCAATTCGACGTCATCGTCACCGGCAACATGTTCGGCGACATCCTCTCGGATGAAGCCTCCATGCTGACGGGCTCGATCGGCATGCTGCCGTCCGCTTCGCTCGACGCGAACGGGAAGGGCCTCTACGAGCCCATCCATGGCTCGGCGCCCGACATCGCCGGCAAGGGTGTCGCCAATCCGCTCGCGATGATCCTCTCGATGGCGATGATGTTCCGCTACACGTTCAATCGCACCGACCTCGCCGCGCGAATTGAGTCCGCGGTGCGTGCCGCGCTGGCCACGGGCCTGCGCACGGCCGACATCGCGACGAAAACGACGAAACCCTGCACCACGGCGGAAATGGGTACAGCCGTGGTGAAAGCTCTCTAGAACTGCAGGCGGCGTGCGAGGGGCGCTGACTGCGCCCCCCAAGCAAACGCCCTCGCCGAAGGAAGAACAATGAAGACCGCTGGATTCATCGGCTGGCGCGGCATGGTCGGCTCCGTGCTCATGGAGCGCATGCGTGCCGAACGCGATTTCGATCTCATCGACCCTGTGTTCTTCACGACGTCCAACGTCGGCGGGAACGGTCCGGATGTCGGCAAGAAGATCGCGCCCCTCAAGGACGCCAACGACGTCGCCGAGCTCGCGAAAAACGATTACCTGATCAGCTGCCAGGGCGGCGACTACACGAAAGCCATCCACCCGAAGCTGCGCGCGGCGGGCTGGAAGGGCTACTGGATCGATGCGGCCTCGGCGCTTCGCATGCAGAAGGACGCGGTCATCATCCTCGACCCCGTGAACCGTCCCGTGATCGACAAGGCGGTGGCCGCGGGCACGAAGGACTTCATCGGCGGCAACTGCACCGTGAGCGGCATGATGATGGCGATCGACGGCCTGCTGAAGGCCGACCTCGTCGAGTGGGTGACGGCCATGACCTACCAGGCCGCCTCGGGTGCGGGTGCGCAGAACATGCGCGAGCTGCTCCAACAGATGGGCGAGGTCCACTTCACCGCCAAGGCGCTGCTGGACGACCCCGCCTCCGCGATCCTCGACATCGACCGCGAAGTCGCCGGCATCCTGCGCGACGAGAAATTCCCGACCGAGCACTTCGGCGTGCCGCTCGCAGGAAGCCTGCTCCCCTGGATCGACACGGATCTCGGTAACGGCCAGAGCCGCGAAGAGTGGAAGGGCCATGCGGAGACCAACAAGATCCTCGGCCGCGCGGAGAACAACGAGATCGCGGTCGACGGCATCTGCGTTCGCGTGGGCGCCATGCGCTGCCACTCGCAGGGCCTCACGATCAAGCTCAAGAAGGACGTCCCGATCGCCGATATCGAGAAGATCCTCGCCGGCGGCAACGCGTGGGTGAAAGTGGTCCCGAACAACCGGGAGGAGACGCTCAAGCGCCTGACCCCGGTCGCGGTCACCGGGACGCTCGATATTCCCATCGGACGCCTCAGAAAGCTCAAAATGGGAGGCGAGTACCTCTCGGCCTTCACTGTAGGTGACCAGCTGCTTTGGGGGGCCGCCGAACCGCTGCGCCGGATGCTTCGGATCCTTGAGGGGAAACTGCAGTAGAAACAGGGGTGAGGAGCCCGGCCGGGGAGCCCCGGTCGGGAAAAAACGCTTGAAAAATGTCCGACTTAAGCGATAATGCAATAATCCGGGTGAAGTTGAAACAATAACTACTTGATGCTACTCTACTTTTACCGGTCTTCCGAGATTGGGACGGGCATGAAGATGGTGAGGACAATACGAACCGGAGTAGCCATTGCGCTGCTCCTCGGGGCCTCGATCGCGGCGCACGCTGCGGGCCTCGGCAAGCTCACGGTCACGTCGGCGCTCGGTCAGATCCTGGCAGCAGAGATCGACCTGGTATCGATTCAACCCGGTGAGTTCGACACACTGACCGCTCGCGTCGCCTCTCCTGAGGCTTATCGCGAAGCGCGCATTGAATATTCCAGCGTCCTGCGCTTGCTGCGCTTCTCGGTCGAGAAGCGTCCCAACGGCCAGGCCTACCTGAAGATCTCGAGCATCGGCCCGATCAACGAGCCGTTCGTCGATGTGCTCATTGAGATGACCTGGCCCGCCGGCCGCATCCAGCGCGAGTACCCGATTCTTCTGGATCCGCCAGGGTTCGCGGAAGGGCGCGTGCCACAGGCCGCAGCCCCTCCAACCGCAACGGTTCAGGCAACGCCGCCGCCGGCCGCCGCGCCGGCGGTTGCACCTTCGGCGTCGGGTTCTTCGGCCCCGAGCGCTCCGGCAACCACCGGTTCGCCCTCCGCACAAGCAGAACTCAACACCGCGAAGCCCGCCCCCAGCCCCGCGCTCATCGGTTCGCCCGCCGGCGAAACCTATGGCCCCGTCCAGAAGGGCGAAACGCTGCGCAAGATCGCAGGTGAAGTGAAGCCTTCCTCGGTGAGCATGGAACAGATGCTCGTCGCGCTCTATCGCGAGAACCAGGCCGCGTTCGTCGACAGCAACATGAACCGCCTGAAGGCCGGACAGATCCTCAAGGTTCCGTCGGCGGAAGAGATCGGCAAGATCGAAGACAAGGAAGCCAACAAGGAAATCCGCACGCACGTCGCCAACTGGAACACGTACCGCGAGTCGCTCGCCGGTGGCGTGAGCACCCTCCCGGCACGTACGCAGGCTTCCAGCGCTTCCTCGGGTCGCATCGCCTCGGCCGCCGTGCCGCCGCCTGCGCCGGCCCCCGCCGAAGGCAAGGACACCCTCAAGCTCTCGAAGTCCGAATCCGGCAAGGGCGGAGCGGGCAAGGGCGGCTCCGACCGTGTGAGCGCGCTCCAGGAAGAAGTGATCTCCAAGGACAAGGCGCTCAAGGAATCGCAGTCGCGCGTCACCGAGCTCGAGAAGCAGATCCGCGACATGCAGCGCCTGCTGGACCTCAAGGCCGCCGCGCCGGTGAAGCCTGACGACAAGGCGAAGCCCGGCGACAAGAAGATCCCGGACGCGCCCAAGGTTGCCGAGGCTCCCAAGAAGGAAGAGCCGAAGAAGGAAGAGCCCAAGAAGGAAGCCGCGAAGCCCGCGGAGCCGCCGAAGGTCGCGGAAGTGAAGCCGGCGGAGACGAAGCCCGCTGAAGCGCCGAAGCCCGCGGAAGCCCCGAAGGTTGCCGAAGCACCGAAGCCTGCCGAACCCAAGCCCGCCGCCAAGAAGGCCGCGCCGCCCCCGCCGCCCCCCGGCTTGATGGATGAGCTGATGGACAACCCCGCGTACCTTGCCGCCGGCATCGGTGGCATCGGACTGCTGGGGTTGGGTGGTTTCCTCTGGGCCCGACGACGAAAGCAGCGGGCTGAGGCCGGACCTTCGAGCTCGATGACGAGCGCCTTCCCCTCCGACCTTAAGCCCAACACCGTCACGGGGAAGTCGGGTGGTGGGCTGGTGGACACAGGTAACAGCTCGTTCCTCACCGACTTCGACAAGACTGGCCCCGGCTCGATCGACACGGATGAAGTCGATCCCGTCGCCGAGGCCGAGGTCTACATCGCCTATGGCCGCGATGCGCAGGCCGAGGAAATCCTCAAGGAAGCGATGGCGCGCGACAAGAGCCGCCATGAGATCGCGCTGAAGCTCCTCGAGATCTACCACGCCCGCAAGAGCTCCACGGCGTTCGAGAACGTCGCGAAGGAACTGCACGCGCAGGTCGGCGACAACCATCCGTTGTGGCAGAAGGCCGCCGCGATGGGCGCGCAGATCGATCCGACGAACCCGCTCTACGTGGCCGCTGCCTCCGGTACGTCGACGTACCAGGCCATGGCGCCTGCGGCACCGCCGAAGCCCGACCTCGACTTCGACCTCGAGGGCAGCTCGCAGGCGGTGAGCGACCTGGATACCTCGTCGGCGCCCGCCTTCGACCTGGACCTCGATTCGAACAAGCCCGCAACGGACCTGGACCTCGATGCGCCCTCGTCGATGGATATCGACCTTGCGCCCGCGGCCCCGGTCGCCGAAGCGCCGAAGGAAAAGCCCTCGTTCGACTTCGACCTCTCCGGCCTTGATTTCCCGGGCAGTGGCGCTGACAAGACGATCGCCCCCTCCGCGCCCGCGAGCTCGGGCATGGCGGACCTCAACCTCGACATGGGTGATTCCGGCGGTGGCAGCGATGCCGTGAGCACCAAGCTCGAACTGGCCAAGGCCTACCTCGAGATCGGTGACAAGGACGGTGCCCGCGAGATCCTCCAGGAAGTCGCGAAGGAAGGCTCCGCCTCCCAGAAGGCCGAAGCGAATTCGTTGATCGCTTCGCTCTAGAAAGCTTGCAAGAATAGGGGCAGGCCCCAGGGCCTGCCCCTTTGTTTTTGCAGCCCCCAAACATGCGCATGGCACTCGGCATCGAGTACGACGGCACCGCCTTCTGCGGGTGGCAGACGCAGCCGGGCGGCTGTGGCGTGCAGGACCACCTGCAGGCCGCGCTGAGCCGCTTTGCCGACGCACCCATCGAAGTCACCGCCGCGGGCCGTACGGACGCCGGAGTCCACGCTACAGGGCAGGTCGTGCACTTCGACACCGACGCTGTGCGCGAGAACGTCTCGTGGGTGCGCGGACCCAACACCTTCCTCGATCCCCGGGTTCGGGTCGTGTGGGCCAAGACCGTGCCGGATGACTTCCACGCGCGCTACAGCGCCCGCTCGCGCACGTACCACTACCTCCTGCTGGATGACCCCGTGGCACCCGCCGCGCTGCACGATCGCGTGGGCTGGTTCCACCTGCCGCTCGATGTCGGGGCGATGAAGTACGCGGCGAAGTCGCTCGTGGGCGAGCACGATTTCAGCGCCTTCCGCGATGCGCAATGCCAGGCGAAGAGCCCGGTGCGGGACGTTTATGAGGTGCGCGTGGAGCGCGTGCGGAGCCTCGTCATCTTTACGCTGCGGGCCAATGCGTTTCTCCACCACATGGTGCGCAACATCGTGGGTTCGCTTGTGTACGTGGGTGCGGGCCGGCAGCCCGAGACCTGGCTCCTGGAGCTGCTCGAAGGGCGCGATCGCAAGCTCGCCGCGCCCACGTTCGCCGCCGAGGGCTTGTACCTCTCGGCCGTCGAGTATGATTCCGCGTTCGCGTTGCCGGCCTTCCGCCGCAACGCATTGCTCGAAGTCGCCCGGGTAGTCGATGGTTCCTGACCCCAAAATTCAACGCACACGCATCAAGATCTGCGGCATTCGCGAGAAGGCCCACGCGTTGCTTGCGGCGACCGAGGGCGCGGATGCGATCGGCCTGGTTTTTCACGCGCCAAGCCCGCGTGCGATCGAGCCCGCGCGTGCCGCGGAGATCGCCGATGCACTTCCGCCGTTCGTGATGGCGGTCGGACTCTTCGTCGATGCCCCTGAAGCGCGCGTGCGTGAAGTCCTCGCGGCGGTGCCCCTCGACCTGCTGCAATTCCACGGTGACGAAAGCCCTTCCTACTGCGAGCAGTTTGGCAAGCCCTACGTGCGCGCGGTGCGCATGGAGGAGAGGGTCAATTTGGTAGAATGTGCGCGTATGTTCTCCCGAGCGAAAGCGCTGTTGCTCGATGCGCATGTGCCCGGAGAAAAAGGCGGTACCGGGCGAGCATTCGACTGGTCGCGCATCCCACGCAACCTGTCGCGCCCCGTGATCCTCTCGGGCGGACTCGACGCTGCCAACGTCGGCCGCGCGATCCGGGAAGTCGGGCCCTGGGCCGTGGATGTCTCGAGCGGCGTGGAAAGCGAACGGGGAGTCAAAGACCCCGCGAAGATCACCGCATTCATTCGGAGCGCGCGAGCGTGAAACCCTACGACCTCCCGGACGCCGCCGGACACTTCGGCACTTATGGCGGAGTCTTCGTTGCGGAGACGCTGCGGGCGGCCCTCGACGAGCTCACGATCGCCTATTCGACCGCGCGCGAAGATCCGGCTTTCCAGGCGGAGCTTGCGGACGAGCTCGAGCACTACGTCGGCCGTCCCAGCCCCGTCTATCACGCGAAGCGCCTGTCGGCGGATCTCGGCGGCGCGCAGATCTACTTGAAGCGCGAAGACCTGAATCACACGGGCGCGCACAAGGTGAACAACACCGTGGGCCAGGCGCTGCTTGCGCGGCGCATGGGCAAGCCCCGCGTGATCGCGGAAACGGGCGCCGGACAGCACGGTGTTGCTTCGGCCACCGTCGCCGCGCGCTACGGCATGGAATGCGTCGTGTACATGGGCAGCGAGGACATCGCGCGCCAGGCGCAGAACGTGCACCGCATGAAGCTGCTCGGTGCGACGGTCGTTCCCGTCGAGAGCGGCTCGAAGACCCTCAAGGACGCGCTCAACGAAGCGATGCGCGACTGGGTCACGAACGTGGGCAACACGTTCTACATCATCGGCACCGTCGCGGGACCGCATCCGTACCCGATGATGGTTCGCGATTTCAATTCCGTGGTCGGCAAGGAGTGCGTGACGCAGATGCCCGCCATCGCCGGTCGCCAACCCGATGCCGTGCTCGCGTGCGTGGGCGGCGGCTCGAATGCGATGGGCATCTTCTTCTCGTACATTCCCGATGAGAAAGTGAAGCTCATCGGCGTGGAGGCGGGCGGCCTGGGCATTTCCACGGGCAAGCACGCGGCCTCGATCACCGCCGGATCGCCGGGCGTTCTCCACGGCAATCGCACGTATCTTTTGCAGGACGCGAACGGGCAGATCACCGAGACGCATTCGGTCTCCGCGGGTCTCGACTATCCGGGCGTGGGTCCGGAGCACGCATGGCTGCACGACACGGGCCGTGCGCAATACGTTTCCGTCACCGATGACGAAGCGCTTCATGCCTTCCACACGCTGTGCCGCACCGAGGGCATCATCCCGGCGCTCGAGTCGAGCCACGCGATCGCCCATGCGATGAAGATCGCGCCGACCATGAAGAAGGACCAGATCCTCCTCGTGAACCTCTCGGGCCGCGGTGACAAGGACATGCACACGGTGGCCAAGATGGCGGGAATCACGCTTTGAGCCGCATCGCCGCGACCTTCGAAGCCCTGCGCAAGGAGAAGCGCAGCGCGCTGATTCCCTTCGTCACGGCGGGCGATCCTTCGCCCGCGCAGATGCCGGCCATCATGGATGCGCTCGTCGCCGGTGGCGCCGATGTGATTGAACTCGGCGTGCCGTTCTCCGATCCCATGGCCGATGGTCCCGCGATCCAGCGCTCCTCGGAGCGCGCGCTCAAGCACGGCGTGGGGCTGAAAGACATCCTCGGCATGGTGGCCACGTTCCGCAAGCGCAACGACAAGACGCCGATCGTGCTCATGGGCTACGCGAATCCCATCGAGCACATGGGCTACGCCGCATTCGTGAGCGAAGCGAAGAAGGCCGGCGTGGATGGCGTGCTGGTCGTTGATTCGCCGCCGGACGAGAGCGCCGAGTACCTGAAGGCACTCGAAGGCTCGGGCATCGATCCCATTTTCCTGCTCGCTCCGACGTCGACGCCGAAGCGTGTCGAGAGCGTTGCCAAGATCGCGAGCGGCTACATCTATTACGTGTCGTTGAAGGGCGTATCGGGTGCGTCGCACATCGACACGACCGACGTCGAAGCGGCGATCGCTCGCATCCGCAAGCAGACGAAGATTCCCGTGGGTGTCGGCTTCGGCATTCGTGACGCTGCGACGGCGACTCGCGTTGCCGGTTTCGCTGATGCCGTCGTCGTCGGCAGCCGCCTTGTCGATGAAATCGCGAACGCTCCGGCGGACGCCATCGCGCCGCGCCTGCAGGCGCTGGTGCGCGAGTTCCGCGCCGCGCTCGACAACCTCGCGAGGGCCGCATGAGCTGGTTCCGGAAGCTCCTCCCCCCGAAGATCAAGCACGACGAGCAGCGCGAGAAGAAAGCGGTGCCCGAGGGCCTGTGGAGCAAGTGCCCGTCGTGCGAAGCGGTGCTCTATTTCACGGACCTGGAGAAGAACCTCCACGTCTGTCCGAAGTGCGCGTTCCACAATCGCCTCTCCGCGCGCCAGCGTCTCGATCTCTTCCTCGATCCCGAAGGCCGCGCGGAGTTCGGCTCCGAAGTGCTGCCGGTCGATGCGCTCAAGTTCAAGGATTCGCGCAAGTACATCGATCGCCTCGAAGAGGCTGAGCGCGAAACGGGCGAGACCGATGCACTGGTCGTCATGCAAGGCTCGGTGCTGAACGTGCCGCTGGTCGCCGCGGTGTTCGAGTTCGGATTCCTGGGCGGCTCCATGGGCTCCGTGGTGGGCGAGCGATTCGTGCGCGCGGTGCAGGCGTGTTGCGACGAGCGCGTGCCGTTCGTGTGCTTCACCGCTACCGGTGGCGCGCGCATGCAGGAAGGCCTCCTTTCGCTCATGCAGATGGCCAAGACCACGACCTCGCTGCACCAACTCTCCGCGGTGCGCCAGCCGTTCGTCTCGGTGCTCACCGATCCCACGATGGGCGGTGTCTCCGCGAGCTTCGCGTTCATCGGCGACGTCGTGATTGCCGAACCGGGTGCCCTCATCGGCTTCGCCGGGCCGCGCGTCATCGAGCAGACGGTGCGCGAGACGCTGCCCGAAGGCTTCCAGCGCTCGGAATTCCTGCTGGAGAAGGGTGCCATCGACATGATCGTCGACCGCCGCCAGTTGCGCGAGAAGATCGCGCGCATGTGCACGCTCCTCAAGCGCGAGCCCGCCCCGGGGGCCTGAAGCCGTTGCAGCGCTCGCTCGACGACTGGCTCGCCTACATCTCCGCGCAGCATCCCTCGGCCATCGCGCTGGGGCTCGACCGCGTCCGTGAGGTCGCCGGGCGCATGCAGCTCAAGCCGCCCAAGGTTGCGATCACTGTCGGTGGCACCAACGGCAAGGGTTCTACGTGTGCTTTCCTCGAGCGAATCCTTCTCGAGTGCGGCTACAAGGTCGGCTGCTACACCTCGCCGCATCTCATCCGCTACAACGAGCGCGTCCGCCTGCAGGGCGAGGACGTGGCCGATGCGCCGCTCGTGGAAAGCTTCGAGCGCGTCGAGGCGGCGCGCGGCAGCACACAGCTCACGTACTTCGAATACGGAACGCTCGCGGCGCTGTGGCTCTTCAACGAGCGCAACGTCGATTGCGCGATCCTCGAGGTGGGTCTCGGAGGGCGCCTCGACGCGGTGAACATCATCGATGCGGACGTTGCGATCGTCACCAGCGTGGATCTCGATCACCAGGCCTTTCTCGGCAACACGCGGGAAGCAATCGGCGCGGAGAAGGCGGGCATCTTCCGCAAGGGCCGGCCCGCGCTCTTCGGCGACGTGGGTCCGCCCGAATCGCTCGTGAAGCACGCGCAGGCGATCGGCGCGGACCTGCAGATCCTCGGCCGCGATTTCGGCTTCGCGCTGCAGGAGCGGCAGTGGGAGTTCCGAGGGCGGAGGAGCAAGAAGCACGCGCTTCCGGTGCCCGCACTTCGCGGCACCTGGCAGTTGAAGAACGCCTCCTGCGCGATCGCGGCCCTCGATGAAGTCGCCGACCGTCTCCCGGTGTCGCTGGGCGAGATCAAGCGCGGCCTGACTCTCGTCCGCCTCACGGGCCGCCTTCAGGTGCTGCCCGGCCAGCCCGCGGTGGTACTCGACGTGGCGCACAACCCGCACGCGGCGCGCTCGCTCGCCGACGGTCTCCTCGACATGGGCTTCTACCCGCGGACCATCGCCGTCTTCGCGATGCTCGCCGACAAGGACATCGGTGCGGTCATCGACGCGCTCAAGGGACGCATCGACGAGTGGTTCGTGGCGAGTGTCGCGAGCGACCGTGCGGCGAGCGCCACGCAGCTCACGGAGGCCCTCGCGGCGAGGGGATATGCGGGAGTAACGCGCTCGTTTGCCACGGTAGCCCAGGCACTCGACGCGGCGCGTCGGGAGGCAGCCCCCAATGATAGAATTTGCGTCTTTGGATCGTTCTATACCGTGGCCGAAGCGCTGGAAGCATCGCGTTAGCCCGGAGACCCCGCGCCATGTCGGAAACCCCGACCGCTGAACAGCTCGAAGTGCGACGCAAGGGCCGCCAGCGGCTCATAGGCGCTGTCGCGATCGTCCTCCTCGCCGTGGTCTTCGTTCCGATGGTCCTCGACCCCGAGCCCAATCGCGAACGCAAGGAACCCGCGCTCACGATTCCCTCCAAGGACGCAGTAGCACCTCTCCCGGCGCCGACGCCCGCAAAGGCCGCAGCTGAAGCGCCCAAGGCTGCGGAAACGAAGCCTGCGGAGACCAAGCCTGTCGAGGCTCCCAAGCCCGCGCCCGCCACCGCCGCAGTGAAGCCCGTCGAGTCCAAGGTCCTCAATTCGAAGCCTTCGTCGATTCCCGCCCCTGCGCCGGCGAGCGTCGCTGCCGCTGCGCCGCCTCCCGCAGCACCTGTAGCTGCTGCCGCTCCGCCTGCTGTCGCTCCGAAGCTCGAAGGCTTCGCGGTGCAAGTAGGCGCCTTCGGCGACGAAGAGAAGCTCAAGCAGGCGCGCGCCAAGCTCGCCGCCGCGAAGATCACGCATTTCACCGAACGCATTCCTTCGAGCGGGCTCACGCGCCTGCGCGCGGGTCCATACCCCACCAGGGAAGCAGCCGAGAAGGCGCAGGTCGCAGTTGCAGCCGCGGGCCTCGAAGGCAAGGTCGTCCCGCTGCCATGAAAGCGCCTACACTCTAGCCATGTGCGCCATCATCGGAGTCGTCGCGCGCAGCCCCGTCAACCAGATCATCTACGACGGGCTGACGGTCCTGCAGCATCGTGGACAGGATGCCGCGGGCCTGGTCACGGCCGAGGGCCACAGCTTCCACATGCACAAAGGCGGCGGTCTCGTGCGCGACGTGTTCCGCACGCGCGACATGCGCAACCTCGTGGGCCACATGGGCATCGGCCACTGCCGCTATCCCACCGCGGGCAGCGCCTCGTCGGTCGCCGAATCGCAGCCGTTCTACGTGAACTCGCCCTTCGGCATCACGCTCGGGCACAACGGCAACCTCGTGAATTCCGACCAGCTGCGCAACGAGCTCTTCGCCGAGGATCGGCGCCACGTCAACACGAATTCCGATTCCGAGGTGCTGCTGAACGTCCTCGCGCACGAGATCACGGACGCCTCGCAGGGCAGCCCGCGCCTCGACCCGGACATGATCTTCAAGGCGGTCTCCGGCGTGCATCGCCGAGTGAAGGGCGCCTACGCGGTGGTCGCGATGATCGCCGGCTACGGCCTGCTCGCCTTCCGCGATCCCTTCGGCATCCGCCCGCTGATCATCGGCCGCGCGGATACGGAGAAGGGCGTGGAGTTCATGGTCGCCTCCGAAAGCGTCGCGCTCGACACGATGAACTTCAAGGTGATGCGCGACGTCGCACCCGGCGAAGCGATCCTCATCGACGAGAGCGGCAACTTCCACGCGCGCATCTGCGCCGAGAAGACGCAGCTCAACCCGTGCATCTTCGAATACGTGTACCTCGCGCGGCCCGACTCCGTGATCGACGGCATCTCGGTCTACGAGAGCCGCCGCAACATGGGCAAAAGCCTCGCCGACAAGATCAAGTCGCTGGGCTTGCGCGACGAGATCGACGTCGTCATTCCGATTCCCGATTCCAGCCGCCCGAGCGCGCTCGAAGTCGCCGCGAAGCTGAAGAAGCCGTACCGCGAAGGCTTCATCAAGAACCGCTACATCGGCCGCACGTTCATCATGCCCGGCCAGGAGCTGCGCCGGCGCAGCGTGCGCCAGAAGCTGAACGCGATGGCGATCGAGTTCCGCGGCAAGAACGTGCTGCTCGTCGATGATTCGATCGTGCGTGGCACCACCAGCCGCGAGATCGTGTCGATGGCGCGCGAGAGCGGCGCCAACAAGGTGTTCTTCGCCTCCGCCGCGCCGCCCGTTCGCTTCCCGAACGTGTACGGCATCGACATGCCCTCGCGCGCGGAGCTCATCGCCAACGGCCGCGACGAAGCGCAGATCGCCGAGGCGATCGGTGCGGACGCCGTGATCTACCAGGAGCTCGACGCCCTCATCGAAGCCGTGCGCACCTGCAACCCGGCGATCGAGCGCTTCGATTGCTCGTGCTTCGACGGCAACTACATCACGGGCGACGTCTCGGAGTCGTACCTCGCCTCCATCGAGGCCTCGCGCGCCGACGGCGAGTCGCAGACGCGGCTGTCGAGCTACCAGCTCGACCTCGGCCTCTCCACCGTCGACTAGTCCCATGGCATCCGACCACAAGCCCGACACCCTGGGGGTGCGAGCCGGGGGAATCCGCAGCGATTTCCAGGAGCACTCGGAAGCGCTCGTCCTCTCCACGAGCTTCGTCTACAAGAGTGCCGCCGAGGCCGCGCGCAAGTTCGCGAACGAAGAGCCCGGCTACATCTATTCGCGTTTCACCAATCCCACGGTCACGATGTTCCAGGACCGCCTCGCCGCGCTCGAAGGCGCGGAGGCGTGTGTCGCGACATCGACCGGCATGGCGGCGGTGGCGACCACGGTCTTCGGGTTGCTGAAGGCGGGCGATCACATGATTGCCGCACGCGGCGTGTTCGGGACCGTCGTGCCGCTCTTCGACCAGATCCTGTCCAAGTTCAACGTCGAAACCACATGGGTCGATCCCCGCGACGCCGACGCGTGGGTGAAGGCGGTTCGCCCGAACACCAAGCTCTTCTTCGTGGAGTCGCCGTCGAATCCCGCGCTCGAGATCGCCGACATCGCGGCACTCGCAACACTCGCGAAGAAGTCCGGTGCGATCCTCGCCGTGGACAACGCCGTGTGCTCGCCGGCGCTGCAGCAACCGATCAAGTTCGGCGCCGACCTCGTGATCCACTCGGCTACCAAGTACTTGGACGGCCAGGGCCGCGTCCTCGCGGGCGCGATTGCCGGCCGCAAGGACCTTGTCAGCGGTCCGCTCTATCAATTCGTGCGCACCGCAGGCCCGGCCATTTCCCCGTTCAACGCATGGGTGTGCCTGAAGGGCATGGAGACACTCGGCATCCGCATGCAGGCGCAGTCGGCCAATGCGCTCGAAGTCGCGCGCTGGCTCGAAGCCCACAAGGGCGTGCAGCGCGTGATCTATCCCGGATTGAAATCGCATCCGCAGCACGCGCTCGCCAAGCGCCAGCAGTCGGCGGGCGGCGCGGTGCTTTCGTTCGTCGCCCGGGGCGGCCGCGAAGCGGCGTGGAAGATCATCGATGCGGTGAAGCTGATTTCCATCACCGCGAACTTCGGCGACGTGAAGAGCACGATCTGCCATCCCGCCACCACGACGCACGCGCGGCTCACGCCCGCGGAGCGCGAAGCGGCCGGCATCGGCGAGGGCATGATCCGGCTCGCGGTCGGACTCGAGAATCCCGCCGACGTCTGCGCGGACCTGGAGCGGGGACTTTCTTAAGCAATGCAGCGCACGCGCCACGTGTTCCTGATGTGCCCGCCGGAGTTCTTCGACGTCTCGTACATCATCAATCCGTGGATGCACGGAAACGTCCGCAAGATCGACAACGCGCTCGCCAAGAAGCAATGGCGCTCGCTCTACGACGTGCTCTGCGATCTCGCCACGGTGCGCCTCGTGCTTCCGCAGCCCGGCACGCCGGACATGGTGTTCACGGCCAACGCGGGCCTGCTGCGCGGCAACACCTTCCTCGTCTCGCGCTTCCGCTATCCCGAGCGCCAGGCCGAAGAGCCGTACTTCGCCGACTGGTTCATGGACCGCGGCTTTGATGTCACGCTCATGCCGCGCGACATGCCCTTCGAGGGCGCGGGCGATGCGCTGTTCGATCGCGGCGGCAACCGCCTGTGGATGGCCTACGGGCATCGCTCGGTGCTCGCCTCGAAGGCGAAGATCGAGAAGTGCTTCGATACCGAGGTCGTGCCGCTCAAGCTCACCGACCAGCGCTTCTACCATCTCGACACGTGCTTCTGCGCGCTCGAAGGCGGCAACTTCATCTACTACCCGCCGGCCTTCGATGCCGCATCGCAGAAGACCATCGAGAAGCGCATCCCGGCCGCCAAGCGCATCGCGATCAGCGAGGAGGATGCCCTGGCATTCGCCTGCAACGCCGTGAACGCGGGCAAGACCCTCGTGGTCAATCGCGCATCGGCGGCGTTTGTCGCGGACCTCGGCGCCAAGGGCTACGACGTCGTGCAGACGCCGCTCACCGAATTCATGAAGGCGGGCGGATCGGCCAAGTGCCTGACGCTGCGCCTGGACGAGCCCGCCCCAGCCTAGGAGGTCCCATGAGCCTTACGAGGACGCTGGTCATCGCCATCGCACTTGCGCTCGCGGCCCCGGTCGCGCACTCGCAGGTCTACAAATGGACCGACAAGGACGGACGCGTCCACTACGGCGAGAAACCGCCCGAGGGCGTGAAGGCCACGCCAGTCGCCGTTCCCTCCGCGCCGAAGGGCGCCGCTGCGGCCACGCCCGCGCCCGACGCCGCGCCGCCGAAGACCGTGTCGGAGCAGGAAGCCGAATTCCGCAAGCGCCAGGCGAAGCGCGACGAAGCCGAGCGCTCCTTCAAGCAGCGCGAGGAAGAAGCCGCGGAGCGCGAGAAGATCTGCGAGAACGCCCGCAAGCGCCTCGAGATCCTGCGCACACCCGTGCCCGTGTACACGAAGGATGAACAAGGCAATCGCAGCTACCTCGACGAGGGTGGGCGCGCGAGCGAGATCGCCAAGGAAGAAAAGCGCGAGAAGGAAAACTGCGCGCGATGATGCGTTTCTCGCCGTGGGTACGGGCCGCTGCACTCCTTGTCGCCAGCCTGTTCGCGGCCTGCAATCTCGGCGATTCCGATATCCCCGCCGAGCGCCTGCCGCGCTTCGAGCCCGCCCCCGGTGCTGCGCCGCAAATCGCCCTGGTGTTCGGCTCCGGCGGCCCGCGCGGCTTCGCCCACATCGGCGTGCTCAAGGTGCTCGAGGCCGAAGGCATCAAGCCCGACCTCGTGGTGGGCTCCAGCGTGGGCGCCATGGTGGGAGCGCTCTACGCATCGGGAATGCAGGCGAAGGCGCTCGAGCAGCTTGCCATGGAGATCAGCGTGCTCGACTTCTTCGAGGTGGGCTTCGTCACGGGAGGCCCGGCGACGGGCCGCACCATCCAGAATTTCGTGAACTCGCGCGTGGCCAACGTACCCATCGAGCGCCTCAAGACACCGTTCGTTGCCGTCGCGACGCGCGCCCGTGATGGCGAGCTCGTGCTCTTCAACCGCGGCGACACGGGCCTCGCGGTGCGCGCTTCGGGAGCGACTCCCGGGAGGTTCGAGTCGGTGCGCATCGGCGGTGAAGCGTACGTCGATGGCGACGAAGCGAGCCCGGTGCCGATTCGCGCAGCCCGGAAGCTCGGCGCGCGCATCGTGATCGCGATCGATGTCTCCGCCTACGAGAAGGACACGCCCGCCGGAGCGCCGGCCGAATGGGTGAACAAGGATGCGAAGCGCGCGAAGCTGGTGGCGCTGGAAGCGAAGGATGCCGACATCCTGCTGCACCCGAACATCGGCTACTACGCGGGTCACGACGAAGCGTATCGCCGCCGCGTGATCGCGCTCGCCGAAGCCTACACGCGAGCGAAGATGCCCGAGATCCGCGCGGCGCTTGGCGCTCAGAGGGTGACGGCGCGCAGTCCCGAGGGCGTGGCCTCGAGGTAGCTTCCGCGGTCGTACCAGTCAGAAAGCACCCAGCGAATGCATTCACGTCCGCCTACGCGATGCACGTGGCGCGCGGGCCGATGCGTGTGGCCGTGGATCATCAGGTCGCAGCCCGAGTCGGCGAAGGCTTTCTCCACCGCGGCCGGGGCGACGTCCATGATCTCCATGGATTTCCCGCGCTTCGCGGCTTCGCTGCCCTCGCGATACGACTTCGCCAGCGCGACGCGCTCGGCGAGCGGACGAGAAAGTGTGGCGCGCTGCCATTCGCGGTCGCGCACCTTCGCGCGAAACGCCTGGTACTCGGTGTCGTCCGTGCAGAGCGTGTCGCCGTGCAGCAGCACCGCGCGCGTTCCGTACAGATCCACCTGTGAAGGGTCGTCGAGCATGCGGACCCCCGTCTCACGCGAGAAGGGCCCGTTCACGAGGAAGTCGCGGTTGCCGTGCATGAACGCCGTGGGAATGCGCGCGGCGGTGTCGCGGAGCGCGTCGGCCATGCGGGCCTGGAAGGGGAGCGCGAGGCTGTCGTCGCCCGCCCAGAATTCGAAGAGGTCGCCGAGGATGTAGAGCGCATCGGCGCTGCGCGCTTCCTTGGAGAGGAAGCCCTCGAAAGCCGCGGCCATTTCCGGCCGCGACTCGTCGAGGTGAAGATCCGAGATGAAGAGCGTGCGACCGCTCAGATGCACTCAGCCTTCTCGATGACCACGGGCGTGGTCGGGACGTTCTGGTGGCCGCCGGCGTTGCCGGTGGGCACCTTCTTGATCTTGTCGATCGTGTCCTTGCCGTCGACCACCTTGCCGAACACCGCGTAGCCGAAGTTGCTCGGGCCCGCGTGGTTCAGGAAGTCGTTCTGCTTCACGTTGACGAAGAACTGGGCGGTGGCCGAGTCGACCACGTTGGTGCGCGCCATCGCGACGGTGTACTCGTCGTTCTTCAGGCCATTGGGGGCCTCGTTCTTGATCGGCGGCTGCGTGGGCTTCTGCGCCATGTCCTTGGTGAAGCCGCCACCCTGGATCATGAAGTTGTCCATGACGCGGTGGAAGATCGTGCCGTTGTAGTGGCCGGACTCGACGTACTTCACGAAGTTCTCGGCGGAGATCGGGGCCTTGGCCTTGTCGAGCTCGATGGTGAATGCGCCCATCGAGGTGGTGAATTTGACTTTCATCGGATCAGTTCCTTTCAACTTTGCGCTGCAGGACGCGGCGGCGGTTTTTGCGGGATCGGCCTTGGCCTGCGAGAACGCGGCGAGCGGCGCGAGTGCGGCGAGTGCCACGAGCGTGGCGAGGGTGTTGCGACGAGCGAATTGCATGGAGGACCTCTTAGGAAACGACGGATTCGTGGACGATGCGCCAGCGGTCGCCCTCTTTGGCCCAGTACTGGCGCTTCAGGGTCTTGTTGGACAGGTTGTTCGAGCGATAGTCCTGCTCGAAGGTCACCATCATCATGGGGCCCGCGCCCGGATAGGCGAACAGGCTCATCTGCGCGACGCCGACCTTGATCCAGGACTTGCCGGCATTCACCTTGCGCTTCTGCGCGCTCCAGGCTTCGCGGCTCTTTGTCCCCGGCTCGAACTCCTTGCCGTAGTGGGCGAGGTACTTGTCGGTGTCGCGGCTTTCCCAATCGGTGCGCCACTGGCCGAACGCGTTGAGGAACTCCTTGCGGTCGTTCTCCCAGCTCGCGGGTTCGCGCCAGGTGATCTTGCGGCCGATGACGACGGGCGTGCGGCCGACGTCGACGTAGCGCGCGAGGCGATTGAAGTCGTCGTTGGTGAGGACCACGCAGCCGTCGGTCGCGAAGGGCGGGCGGCTGTACGTTTCCGAGGGCGTGCCGTGCAGCCAGATGCCATGCCCGTTGCGGCCGTTGCGCTTGTCCCACTCGTTCGGGTAGCTGATCGGATAGGCGCCGGTGCCGTAGAAGTCGGGCAGCTTTTCCTTGGACGAGACGATCGTGTAGACGCCGATCGGGGTCTTCTGGTCGCCTTCGCGCCGCTTCTCGTCGCCGTTCTTGCCGAGGCTGATGTAGAAGTCGGTCACGTACTTCGGCCGGCCGTTGTCGTTCGCGTAGATGAAGAGGCGCGAGCGCGTGGTGTCGACGAGGATCGCGTGCGGCTGCGAAGGTGAGAGCTGCAGCAGGGGTGCGGGCAGGTGCTCGATGTTCGGCGCGTCGAGATAGCGCTGCAGGCGCACGCGCGCTTCATCCTGCAGGGGCGCCATGCTCGCCGAGGTGGCCGTCGCGCCGAAGGCCACGGGCTGGCCCGCGCGGGCCATCAGGAGGTCGCCGCGAATCAAGTGACCGAGGCGGAAATTGGGATTGCGGAGGAGCACTTCGTCGATCTCGCCCATGGCCTGGCGCAGGCCGCTTTCGCGCAGGCCGACGATGGCGCGCACCAGCGAACCCTCGACGTCATTGGAGAACGAGAAAACGCCGGCGGAGCCGTCGCCATCGCCATCCGCAAACGACGGACACGCGGCGAGGGCGAGTGCAGCAAAGAACGCGCGTTTCACCCGCCCGTGCGCTCCTGCTTGATGAGCCATTTGTCTCCGACCTTCACGAGCTTCAGCGTCTTCGTGTTGTTGCTCTTCATGGCATCGGAGCGATAAGCCTGGCGGAAGACCGCCGTGGCTTCATTGCCCGAGACCTTGATCGACTTCATCGTGACGCCGACCTCAATCGACTTGGGCGCCTCGATGCGTTCGGTGCGGGTTTTCTCCCAGGCCGCGCGCGCTTCGCCGTTGGGCGTCTCGAAGTCCGGCGCATAGGCCGCGAGGTAGCCCGCCACGTCCTTGGAGCTCCAGGCCTTGGCCCACGCGGTGACGGCCGCGGCGACTTGCGCGTTGGTCTCGTCGCCGGCGCTCGGCGCGGGCTTCGTCGGGGCGGCCTTGGCCGGTTCGGCTTTGGGCTTCTCCGCCTTCGTGGGTTCGGTCTTCGGCGTGGTCGTCGCGACCTTCGGAGGCGGTTCCTGTTTCGAAGGTTCGCTCGGCGCAGGCTTCACGGGTTCGGCGGCCTTGGGCTCGGCGGTCTTCGTCGGTGCGGGCTTCGTGGCAGCCGTCGCGACCTTCTGCGAGCTGAAGAGGTCCTTCACCATCGAGAGCTTCACTTGCGCCGCGGCGTTGTTCTTGTCGAGGGCGAGGGCACGATCGTAGGCGCGGCTTGCGAGCTGCGCGTAGATGTCGCCGAGGTTCTCGTGCGCGGTGGCGTAGCTCGGGTGCGTGTGGATCGCGAGCTCGAGCGCGCTCTTCGCCTTGTCGTAGTTGCCCTGCGATGCGTAGAGCACGGCGAGGTTGTTGTACGGCTCGGGGAGCTCGGGGTAATCCTCGGTGAGTCCGGTGAAGACCTGGATCGCTTCGCTGGTCTTCTTCTGCTCGGTGAGGATGAGGCCCTTGAGGAATCGGCCCTGCGGATCACGCGGCTGCGCCTTCAGGTAGCCGTCGACTTTCTCGAGCGACGGGGCGAGGCGGCCTTGCGTGTAGAGTTTCTGCGCGTCCTTGAGGTCATCGGCGGGCGCGGCATAGGCAACGGCGGCACCGCAAAAAAACACCCCGGCGAGGGCCTTCGCGAGTGCTTTCCTCATCGAGTTGCGCTGCAGCATCGTGTTATAATTTGTTGAATTTAATGGGAAACACATTCTACCAACCTTGGGGGGGCTTCACAATGCGGCTCACCTCGACACCCGCGCCCCTCGATGGCCGCACCGGCGCCTTCTGGCGTGCGTCGTGCGCTTGGGCACGGGCTTTTGGTTGTTGTTCCCAGCTTCGGTCCTGAACGTCCGGCGGAACCCCGCCGCGTCCTTCCAACGTCGATGATGCCGCGCCGCCCGAGCGCCGAGCCATTCCCATGTCCGAACTGACCATCTACAACACCCTCACGCGCGCCAAAGAGCGCTTCGTTCCCCACGTGGCCGGCAAGGCCGGCCTCTACGTGTGCGGCCCGACCGTCTACGACTACATCCACATCGGCAATGCGCGCACGTTCACGACGTTCGACATGGTGGCGCGCTGGCTGCGCACCGTGGGCCTCGATGTCACGTACGTGCGCAACGTCACCGACATCGACGACAAGATCATCGACCGGGCCAACGAGCGCGGCATTCCCTTCCGTGAACTCGCCGAATCGATGGCCGCCGCGTTCAACGAGGATTGCGCGCGCCTGAAGTTGCTGGCGCCCGACCGCGAGCCGCGCGCGACGAAGTACGTGGACGCAATGCTGGGGCTCATCGAGACCCTCGAGACGAAGGGCCTCGCGTATCGCGCGCCCAACGGCGACGTGTACTTCTCGGTTCGCGATTTCCCCGGCTACGGCAAGCTCTCGCGCCGCAACCTGGATGACCTGCGCGCGGGCGAGCGCGTTGCGGTCGAGACCGCCAAGAAGGACCCGCTCGACTTCGCACTGTGGAAGTCCGCGAAGCCCGGTGAGCCCTCGTGGAGCTCGAAGTACGGCGACGGCCGCCCCGGCTGGCACATCGAATGCTCGGCGATGGCGGCGGCGGAGCTGGGCACGCCCGTGGATCTCCACGGCGGCGCGGTGGACCTCACCTTCCCGCACCACGAGAACGAAATCGCGCAGAGCGAAGGCGCGGGGCACACACCCTTCACCCGCTGCTGGATGCACGGCGCGTTCCTCAACATGGACAGCGAGAAGATGTCCAAGTCGCTGGGCAACTTCTTCACGCTGCGCGAGATCCTCGCGAAGTTGGATCCCGTTCGCGGCGGCGAGACCGTGCGGTTCTTCCTGCTGCGCGGCCACTACCGCAGCGAGATCAACTACACGTGGGAGACGCTCGAGGACGCGGGCAACACGCTCCTCGGTTTCTACACGGCGCTGCGCGAAGTCGCCCCGGCCAATGCGCCGATCGACTGGTCGCATCCGCTCGCGGCGCGCTTCCGCGCGGCGATGAGCGACGACTTCGACACGCCCGTCGCGTTCGCCGTGCTGCACGAGCTGCGTGGCGAAGTGAATCGCACGAAGTCGGCCGAAGCGGCGGGGCTGCTGAAGGCATTGGGCGCAACGCTGGGGTTCTTCCAGACCGACCCGGACGCGTTCCTGAAGGGCGGCGTGGAACTCGATGTGGAAGCGAAGATCGCCGAGCGCAAGGCAGCCAAGGCGGCGAAGGATTTCGGCCGGGCCGACGCGATTCGCAAGGAGCTCGAAGCCGCCGGCGTCATCCTCGAGGACAAGCCCGGCGGCAACACCGAGTGGCGGCGGCGGTAGGGCAGGTCAACGTCAAAGGCAGAAAGAATCCGCAGATAAACGCGGATAAACGCAGATAAGAGCTTGGTGGGTTGATGCCAAGAATTGCGGGCACGTTCTACTGACGGAGCCGCAACTCACAAGCCGTTATCTGCGTTTATCCGCGTTTATCTGCGGATTCTTTCTGCCTTTCTCTTGCCTTTCTCTTGCCTTTCGTATCTCGCGCTAGCGGACGAACTTCTTGTCTTTCGAGATGATCGTCAGGTCGACGAACGTCGAGGCGTTGTGGCGATCGGGGGCGAAGGCGATCTTGAAGCCGCCCGCATCCCACGGGCTCATCGACTCCATCGCCTTGGTGAAGCTATCGCGATCGAGCTTCTTGCCGGCGCGGCGAATGCCTTCGACTGTGACCTTGGCGGCGATATAGCCCTCGAGCGTGCCGTAGCCCGGCTCACCCGCCTTGGCTTCCGCCAGCAACGCCTGGTATTCCTTCACGACCGGGATCGAGGCGTCCCAGGGGAACGGGACGACCTGCGAGATCTGGACGCCGCGGCCTTCCTTGTCGAGCTCGGCGGCGAGCGCCTTGCTGCCCACGAAGGAGACGTTCCAGAACGTGGGGTTGGAGCCCGCCGCCTTCATGCCCTTGATGAAGGCCGCGCACGACTTGTACGCCGAGATCATGATCACGGCCTGCGGGTTGCCTTTGCGGATCTCGGCAATGGACTTCGCCACGTCGACGGTGTTGCGTTCCACCGTGCCGCGCGCCGTGAGCTCCATGTTGCGTTTCTTCATCGCGCGCTCGACGCCCGCGAGGCCGGCCTGACCGTAGCCGTCGTTCTGGTAGAAGATCGCGATGTTGTTCACGCTCATCGCGGTCAGGTGCTGAACGATGGCTTCCGTCTCGTCGAAGTAGCTCGCGCGGACGTTGAAGATGTTGCGGTTGAACGGCGCGCGCAGCGACTCGGCACCCGTGAACGCGCCGATGAAGGGCACCTTGGCCTCGGTGAACAGCGGCAGCACCGCGTTGCTCGTGGGCGTGCCCACGTAGCCGAAGAGCGCGAAGACCTTCTCCTCATTGATGAATTTCTTGGTGTTCTCGACCGCGCGCGGCGGCTCGTAGCCGTCGTCGAGGGTCTTGAGGACGATCTTCCGGCCGTTGATACCGCCCCGGCTGTTCACGAAGTTGAAGTAGAGGTTCGCACCGGTCTGCATGTCCTTGCCGAGCTCAGCGGCAGGCCCGGTCAGGGCGACCGATTGGCCAAGGACGATCGTGGATTCGGTGACGCCCTGGGCGGCGGCGAGCGTGGCGACCAGGAAACTAAGGGTTGCGAGGGCGATTCGGGACATGGCTCGGTCTCCTTCTGGGAAGACATCTTTGTGTACGCGGGAACATATCTGGCTTTCCTGTTCCGGTATGTGATGCAGTTAACCAATTTTTGCTTGAAAGTACAAGGGCTTACTACAAAAGCAACAAAAATGAAATGCAGGCGCAGGCGAGTAGGCGGAGGATGGATGCAAAGCAAAAACAAACCGCGCCTACCTAAACACTTCCCTCGGAGGGGAAATATGAAAGCCATTTCCACGCAGGCACGCGTGGCCGTCTTCGCTTTCGCTATAACGGCCGCATCCACGTCTTTCGTTGTCCACGCCCAGGAGAAGATCCTCATCGGCCAATCGGCCCCGCTTTCGGGTCCCGTTGCCGACGTCGGCCGCGACATCCGCGACGGCGCGCTCGCCTACTTCGCCAAGGTGAACGCAGCCGGCGGCATCAATGGCCGCAAGATCGAGATGATCACGCTCGACGACGTGAGCGACCGCAAGCGCGCGGGCGCGAACGCGAAGATGCTCATCGAAGAGAAGAAGGTCTCGCTCCTCTATGGCTTTGCCTCCGCGACGTTGAGCCTCGACGCGATTCCCATCGCCGAAGCCAACGGGATGGCGATCTTTGCCCCGTTCTCGGGTTCGCTCGCGATTCGCGACAAGAAGTCGGTCTACACGGTCCGCGCATCCTATGGCGACGAAATCTCGCGCATCGTGGCGCACTGGTCCGTGTTCGGCGCGACGAAGATGGCCGTCATCCACTACGACGACGAAGTGGGCAAGGTGAACTACACCACCGTCGCGGACCTGCTCAAGGCCCACGGCCAGACGCCGCACCGGGTCTCGGTGAAGCGCGGCGCCAAGGTGGACCCGAAGGTGTTCGAGGACCTGTTTGCCTACGGTCCGCAGGTGATCATCGCCACGACGCAATTTCCTCCGGTGCTCGAGCTCATCGACGCGATGGCGAAATCGAGCAAGTCATTCCCGATTTCGGCGCTGTCGTTCGTGAATCCCGATGAGCTCGCGGGCTCGAAGGCCGCGAAGGGCACCAACGTCACCCAGGTGGTCCCGAACCCGCGCACGACGTCGGTGCCTATCGTGAAGGAATGCGGCGAAGTGATGGCGGCCGCGAAGGTCGAGCTCAACTACACGACGCTCGAGAGCTGCATCGCCGCCAAGGTGCTCGTCGAAGGCCTGCGCAAGGCGCGCGGCACGTCACCCAAGGAAGTCGTCGCCGGCCTGCAGAAGATCGGCAAGTACGACACCGGCGGGTTCGTGGTGAACATCTCGGATACGTCGCAGCACGGCAGCAACTGGACGGATCTGTCGATCCTGTCGCGCGGCGGCACGTACCGCAACTGAAGACGCAAGGGGCGGGCGTTCAGCCCGCGAAGAAGGCCCGCACCTTGTCCATGAACGACTTCGCGCGAGGGCTGTGGCGATCGCCGTCCTTGCGGTTGATCTCCTCGAACTCGCGCAGGATTTCCTTCTGGCGGTCGGTGAGCTTCACCGGCGTCTCGACCACGATCTCGCACAGGAGATCGCCCGGGTAGCTCGAGCGCACGCCCTTGATCCCCTTGCCGCGCAGCCGGAAGACCTGGCCGGTCTGCGTCTCCGCGGGAATCTTGATCTTCGCGTGGCCGTCGAGCGTCGGGATCTCCACTTCGCCGCCGAGCGCGGACATGCCGAAGCTCACCGGCATCTCGCAATGCAGGTCGTCGCCGTCGCGCTGGAAGACCCCGTGCTCCTGGAGGTGGATCACGACGTAGAGGTCGCCCGACGGTCCGCCGTTCACGCCCGCTTCACCTTCGCCGGCGAGGCGGATGCGATCGCCCTCGTCGATGCCCGCGGGAATCTTCACCTGCAGGGTCTTGTGCTTCTTCAGGCGTCCCGCGCCGCGGCAGGCGGTGCAGGGGTCCGTGATCATGCGGCCGGTGCCGTGGCACGTGGGGCAGGTCTGCTGGATCGAGAAGAAACCCTGCGAGACGCGCACCGAGCCCTGGCCGTTGCACGACGTGCACGTCTTGGGCTGCGTGCCGGGCTTCGCACCCGAGCCGTGGCAGGTTTCGCATTCCTCCATCGCCGGAATGCGGATCTTGGTCTCGGTGCCGCGCGCGGCTTGTTCGAGCGAGATCTCGAGGTTGTAGCGGAGATCCGCGCCGCGATAGACGTTGGAACGCGGACCGCCCGCGCGGCCGCCGAAGATGTCGCCAAAGATGTCGCCGAATGCTTCGGCGAAGCCGCCGAAGCCCGCCTCACCCGGCCCCGGACCGCCGCCCATCTGCTGGCTCACGCCGGCGTGCCCGTAGGCGTCGTAGGCACGGCGCTTCTCGGCTTCCGAGAGGATCTCGTAGGCTTCCTTCGCTTCCTTGAACTTCTCTTCCGAATCCTTGCTGTCGGGATTGCGGTCGGGGTGGAACTTCATCGCGAGCTTGCGATAGGCCTTCTTGATGTCCTCGTCGGAGGCATCCTTGTTCACGCCGAGCACTTCGTAGTAATCGCGCTTCTGAGCCATCAATTTCCCCGTTCCCTAAAACCGAAAAAGGGCCGGACCTTACGGCCCGACCCCGTCATGCGTTTGCAGCCAAGCCTCAAGCCGATTTCTTGTCCTTCACTTCCGTGAACTCGGCGTCGACCACGTTCTTGCCGTCGTCGGCTTTCGCCTCGGCGGAGGCGGCCTGCGCTTCCGGGCCGGGCGCGGCGCCGGCTTCGGCTTGCGCCTTGGCCTGCGTCTCGGCGTAGACCTTCTCGCCCAGCTTCTGCGAGGCGGTCAGCAGCGCCTGGGTCTTGGCCTCGATCGCGTCCTTGTCTTCGCCCTTGATCACTTCCTCGAGTTCCTTGGCGGCGGCCTCGATCTTTTCCTTCTCGCCGGCTTCGAGCTTGTCGCCGTATTCCGTGAGCGACTTCTTGATCGAATGGAGTGCGGTGTCGGCCTGGTTGCGCGCGGTCACCAGCTCGAGGGCCTTCTTGTCCTCGTCGGCGTGCGCCTCGGCGTCCTTCACCATGTTCTGGATCTCTTCCTCGGTGAGGCCCGAGCTCGCCTTGATGGTGATCCGGTTCTCCTTGCCCGTGCCCTTGTCCTTGGCGTGCACGTGCATGATGCCGTTCGCATCGATGTCGAACTGCACCTCGATCTGCGGCATGCCGGCCGGGGCGGGCGGAATCCCTTCCAGGTTGAACTGGCCAAGGCTCTTGTTGCCGCGGGCCATGTCGCGCTCGCCCTGGAGCACGTGGATGGTCACCGCCGACTGGCCGTCTTCGGCCGTCGAGTAGACCTGGCTCGCCTTGGTCGGGATCGTCGTGTTCTTCTGGATGAGCTTGTGCATCACGCCGCCCTTGGTCTCGATACCGAGCGACAACGGCGTCACGTCGAGCAGCAGGACGTCCTTCACGTCGCCCTGGAGCACGCCGCCCTGGATCGCGGCGCCGACGGCGACCGCTTCATCCGGGTTCACGTCCTTGCGCGGCTCCTTGCCGAAGAAGGCCTTCACCTTCTCCTGCACCTTGGGCATGCGCGTCATGCCGCCCACGAGGATCACGTCGCCGATGTCGGCGAGGTTCACGCCCGAATCCTTGAGCGCGATCTCGCACGGCTTGATGGTCTTCTCGATGAGGTCATCGACGAGCGACTCGAGCTTCGCGCGCGTGAGCTTCATCTCGAGGTGGGCCGGGACGCCGTTGGCCATCGCGATGTAGGGCTCGCGCACTTCCGTCTGCTGCGAAGAGGAGAGCTCGATCTTCGCGCGCTCGGCGGCACTCTTGATGCGCTGGAGCGCGATCGGGTCCTTCGACAGATCGAGGCCGTTCTGCTTTTTGAACTCGTCGACGATGTAGTCGATGATGCGCTGGTCGAAGTCCTCGCCGCCCAGGAACGTGTCGCCGTTCGTGGAGAGCACTTCGAACTGGTGTTCGCCGTCGACGTTGGCGATCTCGATGATCGAGATGTCGAACGTGCCGCCGCCCAGGTCATAGACCGCGATCTTGCGATCGCCTTCCTTCTTGTCCATGCCGAACGCCAACGCCGCCGCCGTGGGCTCGTTGATGATGCGCTTCACCTCGAGGCCGGCGATGCGGCCCGCGTCCTTGGTGGCCTGGCGCTGGGAGTCGTTGAAGTAAGCCGGCACGGTGATGACAGCTTCCGTGACGGGCTCGCCGAGATAATCCTCGGCGGTCTTCTTCATCTTGCGCAGCACTTCGGCCGAAACCTGCTGGGCCGCGAGCTTGTTGCCGCGCACTTCCACCCAGGCGTCGCCGTTGTCGGCCTTCACGATCTTGTAGGGCATGAGGCCGATGTCCTTCTGGACCTCGGCTTCCTCGAACTTGCGGCCGATGAGGCGCTTCACCGCGTAGAGGGTGTTCTTCGCGTTGGTGACGGCCTGGCGCTTGGCGGGGGCACCGACGAGGATCTCGTCGTTCTCCGCATAGGCCACGATCGAGGGCGTGGTTCGCGCGCCTTCGGAGTTCTCGATGACCTTGGGCTTGCCGCCTTCCATGATGGACACGCACGAGTTCGTGGTGCCCAGGTCGATGCCGATGATCTTTGCCATTTTCGTAGTCCTTCTTCGAATGCTGTTGGTCTAGTACTTAAATCGGGTTTTTCGGCGCGATTTCAACCGGGCGCGGCCGCTACCGTGACGAGGGCGGGGCGCAGTACGCGGTCGTGCAGCAGCCAGCCTTTCTGCAGCAGCGCGACCACGGTGTTGGGTTCCTGCTCGCTCGGCACCGCGCTGATGGCCTGGTGGCGGTGCGGATCGAATTTCTCGCCGACGGCCGGGGCCACGGGCTTGAGGCCGAAGCGTTCGAACACGGCATCGAGCTGGCGTGCGGTGAGCTCAACACCCTGGCGAACCGCCTCGAGCGACGAGCTTTCCACAGTGAGCGCGGCTTCGAGTCCGTCCTTCACGCCGAGCAGGGCGGAAGCCATGCCCTCGACGCCGAATTTGTGCGCCTTGGAGACGTCTTCCTGGCCGCGGCGGCGGACGTTCTCGGTTTCCGCCTTCGCGCGCAGCCATTCCTCGCGCAGGCGAGCGGCTTCGGCGAGTGCCTCGGCCAGCGGATCGGGTTGTGCGTTCGGCGCGGTTGCGCCGGCATCCGGAATGCCGACGCCTTCAGGCGTCTCCCCGGTACTGGTCTGAGCAGGCTCCCCCAAGGGAAATCTCCATTAAAAACATATCGTTGCGGAGAAGTTGGGGGTGCCGTAGGGGTATTTCAACCCTCCGGTAGGACTATTTCTTCGGAGGGCTGAAGAGCAGCCAGCTGGTGACCAGCGTGATCACGCTGTAGAGGACCGAGCCGATCAGCGCGGCCATGAAGCCGGTGACCTCGAAGCCCTTCACGACCTCGGCCACGAACCAGAACAGCAAGGCGTTGATCACGAAGATGAAAAGCCCGAGCGTGAGGATGGTCACGGGCAGCGTGAGGATCACCAGGATGGGCCGGATGACCGCGTTCACCAGCCCCAGGACCAGCGCGGCCATGAGTGCCGCGAAGAAGGTCGTGACCGCCACGCCGGGGTAAAGGTAGGCCACCAGCAGCAGGGCGGCAGCGTTGACGATCCAGCGCAGCAACAGGCTCAGCATCGGTTTCTCCTCAACGGTCGTACAACAAGGGCAGGCTATCGAGCGCGATCGCGGTCAGCGCTGTCATCCAGGCGGGGGTGTCATTCGTGGTGGGAATGTAATGGAACTCCTTCCCGCCCGCGGCCCGGAACGTCTTGCGTCCTTCGATGGCGATTTCCTCGAGCGTCTCCAGGCAGTCGGAAGCGAAGCCCGGGCAGGCCACGTCCACGCGGCCCGCCTTCTCCCACCCCAGCCTCGAGAGGACTTCATCAGTCGCCGGGCCGATCCACTCGGCCTTGCCGAAGCGCGACTGGAACGTGACGATCGTGCGCGCATCGTTCCACCCGAGCTCGGTGGCGATGAGGCGGGCACTCGTGTGGCATTGCGTCTTGTACGGGTCGCCCGCGTCGATCATCGCCTTGGGCAAGCCGTGGAAGCTCAACACGAGGCGGTCGGGGCGGCCGTGCTTCATCCAGTAGTCGTTGATGTTCTTCGCCACCGCCTTCACGTAGCCGGCGTTGTCGTGGAAGTCCTGCACGACATGGACGCGTCCGAACGGATGGTACTTCTGCGCTTTCGCGAGCGCGTCCTCGACACTCGCGGTCGTGCTCGCCGAGTACTGCGGATAGAGCGGCAGCACCAGCAGGCGCTTGCAGTTGCGCTCCTTGAGTTCGGCCATGCCCGCGGCGATCGAGGGCTTCCCGTAGCGCATGGCGGCCACCACCGGGATTGCGACCTTGAGCCGCTCGCCCATGTAGCCCTTGAGCATCTGGGCCTGGCGCTCGAGGTACACGCGCAGGGGCGAGCCGTCGGGCGTCCAGACCTGCTTGTACTTCTCGGCGGAGGTGCCGCCGCGGAAGGGCAGCACGAGGAAATTGAGGATCGGCCACCAGAGGACCGGCGGGATCTGCACGACGCGCGGATCCATCAGGAATTCGCGCAGGTACCGGCGCACGGCGCGCGGCGTGGGCTCATCGGGCGTGCCGAGGTTGACGAGCAGGACCCCCGTGCGTTCGATACCCACTCAGTGCTGGGACAACGCGGAAGAAACGAGCTTGGCGGTGACGTCGACGATCGGGATCACGCGCTCGTAGGCCATGCGGGTGGGGCCGATCACGCCGACGGTGCCCATCACCACGCCGTCCACTTCGTAGGGTGCGGTGACGATCGAGCATTCGTCGAGGGGTACCAGCTGCGACTCACCGCCGATGAAGATCTTCACGCCCTCGGCGCGCTCGCTTTGCTCGAGCAGGCCCAGGAGCTGGGTCTTCCTCTCGAAGAGGTCGAACATCTTGCGCAGGCGCTGCATGTCCGAGGAGATTTCCAGGAGGTTGCGCTCGCCGGAGATCACGACGTCCTCGTGCTTCTCCTTGAGCGCTTCGCTGCCGGTGGCAAGGGCCGCCTGCGTGAGGGCAGAGATGTCCCCGTGCAGTTGCGTGAGCTCGTTGCGCACCTTGTGGCGCAGCTGGTCGAACTCCAGCCCGGCGTAGTTCTGGTTGATGAAGTTCGCCGCTTCCACGAGCTGCGAGGGCGAATAGACGACGTCGGTCAGGAGCACGCGGTTCTGCACCTCGCCGTCGCTCGCGACCATGATCAGCAGCACGCGCTTTTCCGAAAGCCGGAAGAACTCCACGTGGCGCAGCACGGCGCCGCGCCGGCGGGGGGCCACCACGACGCCGGCAAAATGCGTGAGGTCGGACAGGAGCTGCGAGGCGGCCGAGACCACGCGATGCGGGTCGTCGGGCAGCAGGTGCTTCTGGAGCTGCTCCTGTTCGAGCTGTTCCATCGGGCGCACGGTGAGCAGGGTATCGACGAAGAAGCGGTAGCCCTTGGGCGTGGGAATGCGGCCGGCGGAGGTGTGCGGGCTCGCGACGAAGCCCATCTCCTCGAGGTCGGCCATGACGTTGCGGATGGTGGCGGGCGACAGCTCGAGCGAAGAGACCTTCGAGAGGGCACGCGAGCCGACGGGTTGTCCGTCGGCGATGTAGCGCTCGACCAGGATCTTGAGGAGGCTCTGGGCGCGGTCGTTGAGCATGGGCCCCATTCTATTTCATTAAAACGCCTCACTCCCCATCGTGATTTAATTGAGGCCATGCCTTCGCCATTCAAGACCGCGGCCATCATTGGCAAAAGCGACGCGGCGAACCTCCCCCAGACCCTCGAGCAGCTGACCGGGGCACTTCGCCGCCGCGGAGTCGCGATCCACATGGATGCCGCGACCGCGACCGCCGCCCGTTCCAAGCCCGATGCCACGCATGCGCTCGACAAGCTCGGCGAAGGCGCGGACATCTGCATCGTCGTGGGCGGGGATGGAACGCTGCTTTCTTGCGCGCGCCGCATGGCGGAACGCAAGGTGCCCCTGGTCGGCGTGAACCTCGGACGCCTGGGCTTCCTCACCGACATCCCGGCCGACAACGTGGCCCCGGCGATCGAAGAGGTCCTCGACGGCGAGTACACCTCGGAGAGCCGCACGCTGCTCGATGCCTGGGTGTCGCGCGGCGGCAAGCGCACGTTCGCGACCACGGCGATGAACGACGTCGTGGTGAGCCGCGGCGCCGTGGCCAACATGATCGAGCTCTCGGTCGCGATCGACGGCGAGTTCATCTACAACCTGCGTGCCGATGGCCTGATCGTCGCCACGCCGACCGGCTCGACCGCCTATGCGCTTTCCGCGGGCGGCCCGATCCTGCACCCGGCCCTTTCCGCGATCTCGCTCGTGCCGATCTCGCCGCACACGCTTTCGAACCGGCCGGTCGCGATCCAGAGCAGCGCGAAGATCGAGATCACGCTGCTGCGTGGGCGCGACGCGCGCGCGAACTTTGACGTGCAGGCCCACAGCGTGCTGGAAGTCGACGACGTCGTGACGATCACCGCCTCGCCCCATTCCGCGGTGATCCTGCATCCGAAGGCTTACCGGTACTTCTCGATGCTGCGCAACAAGCTGCACTGGAACGAAGAAAACAACTGAGCGCTGCACGCCGATGCTTCGTGCCCTGGCCATCCGCGACTACGTGATCGTCGACCGCCTCGACCTCGAGCTGGGCGCGGGCTTCACCGCGCTCACCGGCGAGACGGGTGCGGGCAAATCCATCCTCGTCGATGCGCTCGCACTCGCCCTGGGCGGCCGCGCGGATGCGGGCGTGGTTCGCACGGGCTGCGAGCGCTCCGACATCAGTGCCGAATTCGAGGCCACGGGCCCGGCCCTCGAATGGCTGCGCGCCGCGGAGCTGGAGGAGGGCGATGGCGCGTGTGTCGTACGGCGCACCATCGACGTGTCCGGCCGGTCGCGCGCGTTCGTGAACGGTCGTCCGGCGACGGTTGCGCAGTTGCGCGAGCTCGGCGAGCGGCTTCTCGACATTCATGGCCAGCACGAGCACCAGCTGCTGCTCAAGCGCGATGCGCAGCGCGCGTTGCTCGATGTCTATGCGAAAGGCACGGCGCTCGCGCGCGAAGTGAGCGGGTTGCATGCGCAGTGGCGCAAGCTCGCCAACCAGCGCACGGCGCGCGAGAACGCGCAGGCGAGCAGTGCGCGGGAACGCGAATTGCTCGCGCACGAGATCCGCGATCTCGAAGCGCTGGGTTTCGAGCCGGCGCAGTGGGCCGAAGAGCAAGCCGAACACGGACGGCTCGCGCACGCGCAGGAGCTGATCGAAACCGTCACCACGTGCGCCGAAGCGCTCGATGAATCCGAGGAGTCGGCAACCAGCCGGCTCGGGCGTGCAAGCACGCTGCTCGCGGAAGCCGCGGCGTTCGATGCGGGTCTCGAAGAAGCGCGTCGCGATGTGGAAGCGGCGAACGTCCATGCCGCAGAGGCCGCGCAACAGTTGCGCCGCTATCTGCAGAAACTCGAAGTCGATCCGGGTCGCCTCGCGGAAGTCGATCGCAGGCTCGCCGCCGTGCACGATTGCGCGCGCCGCTTCCGGGTCGATCCTTCCGGCATTCCCGGAGCCCTCGCGGAGCGCCGCGCGCGCCTCGCGGAGCTCGGTGGCGAGGAAAGCCTCGAACAACTGAAGGCGCAGGAAGCCGCCGCGCAAGCGCAGTTCCGCACGTCGGCCGCGAAGCTTTCGAAGCTGCGGCGCGACGGCGCGAAGAAACTGGGCGGTGAAGTCACCAAGACCATGCAGCGCCTGGGCATGGAAGGCGGGCGCCTGTCGGTCGCGATCGAAGCGCTGGAGGAACCCACTTCGGGCGGGCTGGAGAGTATCGAGCTGCAGGTGTCGGCGCATGCGGGCCAGCCGCTCGCACCGCTCGCGAAGGTTGCTTCGGGCGGCGAGCTCTCGCGCCTGGCACTGGCGATCCAGGTCCTGCTCTCCGGCCAGGCCGCGGTACCCACGCTCGTGTTCGACGAGGTCGATTCGGGCATCGGCGGGGGTGTCGCCGAAATCGTCGGCAAATTGCTCCAGTCCCTGGGCATGCACCACCAGGTCCTTTGCGTGACGCACCTCGCGCAGGTCGCGTCTCACGCGCGTGCGCAGTTGCGCGTCTCGAAGCATCCGGGCGCGCGCGGCACCGTCGCCGCTGTCGAGCCGCTCGATCCCGAGGAGCGCGTCACCGAGATCGCCCGCATGCTCGGCGGCCTCAAGATCACCGAAGCTACGCGGCGCCACGCGGTCGAGATGTTGCAAAACGCCCGCGCTGCGGGTACATCGTCGCGGGTATGAGCACGATGCCTCCCAAGGCAGGACTGGTCCTTTCGGGCGGCGGCGCGCGCGCGGCCTACCAGGTCGGTGTGCTGCAGGCCATCAAGGAGATGCTGCCCGACTCCAAGGTGAATCCATTCCCGATCATCAGCGGCACGTCCGCCGGTGCGGTGAACGCGGGCTCGCTCGCGGTCTACGCGGACGATTTCGGCAAGGCGGTCGACAACCTCCTCGAGGTCTGGCGCCACTTCGAACCGCGCCACGTCTATCGCTCGGATTTCGCCGGCGTCGCGGTCAACAGCGGCAAGTGGTTCGCCGGGATGATCTTCGGCGCGTGGATGAAGAACAAGCCGATCTCGCTGCTGGATAACCGGCCGCTGCAGGCGCTGCTCAGCCGCAAGCTCGATTTCACCCGCATCGAGAAGAACATCGCCGCCGGCGCGCTCGACGCGCTCGCCATCAGCTGCTCGGGCTACACCTCGGGGCAGAGCTGCAGCTTCTTCGAGGGCCGTCCCGACCTCGACGACTGGAAGCGCTCCCAGCGCGTGGGCATCAAGACGAAGATCGGCGTCGAGCACCTCATGGCCTCGAGCGCCATCCCGTTTCTCTTTCCCGCGCACAAGCTCAATCGCGAGTTCTTCGGCGACGGCTCGATGCGCCAGGTCGCCCCCGTGAGCCCCGCGCTGCACCTGGGGGCGGATCGCGTCGTGGTCGTGGGTACCGCCAAGCTGAAGAGCGAAGCGCCGGACCGCACGCGCGGCGACAACTACCCCACGCTCGCGCAGGTGGCGGGCCACGTGATGAACTCGATCTTCCTGGACAGCCTCGCGGTGGACCTTGAGCGCCTGGAACGGATCAACCGCACGATCAGCGCCGTGCCGCGCGAGACGCTGGTCAAGATGGGCCTCACGCTGCACCACGTCGACGTGCTGGTGATCACGCCGTCCGAACCGCTCGATGCGATCGCGGTGAAGCACGTGCGCAACCTGCCGTGGCCGATCCGCTTCCTGCTGCGGTCGATCGGAGCCATGCGGCGTGGCGGCGCCAACCTCGCGAGCTACCTGCTGTTCGAGCAGGGCTACTGCCGCGAGCTGATCCAGCTCGGCTACAACGACACGATGAAGCGCCGCGACGAAGTCGAGGCGTTCATGGCAGGCGGGTTGTCGCCCATCCCGGGCGTCTACGAGCGCACGGTGCGCTTCCCGGTTGTCGGCGCGGAATCGCGCGCGGTGGCCGCCGCAGCCGCAGCCGCCGCGGTACCCACGGCGGGCGGCGGCGAGCCCTGATGCCGCGTCCCTCGCCGCACCCGCGCAGCGCGTACGCGGTCCTTCGCGAGATCACGACGCGCTGGGCCGACAACGACGCGTACGGACACGTGAACAACGCCACGTATTACTCGTACTTCGACACGGTCGTGAACACCTGGCTCATCGAGCAGGGATTGCTCGACATCGAGAAGAGCCCCGTGATCGGCCTGGTCGTCGAGACCGGCTGCCAGTATTTCGCGCCGCTGAGCTATCCCGAACTCGTGACCGGCGGGCTGCGAGTGGCGCAGGTCGGGCGCTCGAGCGTGCGCTACGAGATCGCGCTCTTCGGCAAAGGAGATTCCGCCGCGGCGCAGGGCCACTTCGTGCACGTGTATGTCGATCGCGTGACGCGCAAGCCCGTGTCGCTGCCCGAAGCCATGCGTACTGCGCTCGCGCCGCTGGTCAGGACGGAGGAGGCCGCATCATGAGAATCGCATCGCTGGCCATCGCCGCAACGCTCGCGCTGTGCGCTTGTGCCATCGCGCAGACGCCGCCTGCCGGAATCAAGCGCACGCCGCTGCAGCGCTTCGACATCGAGGGCGGCAAGGAAGTGATCGTGGGGCTCGCGGAGATTGCGCCCGGTGCTTCGGCCGGCCGCCACACGCACTTCGGCCCCGAGACGGGCTACGTGATCGAGGGCACTTCACTGCTCGAGATCGACGGCGAGCCACCGCGCACGCTCAAGGCGGGCGATAGCTACTACATCCCTGCGGGAAAGATCCACGATGCGAAGGCCGTCGGCGACAAGCCGGCGAAGGTGATCGCGACGTACATCGTCGAAAAAGGAAAGCCGCTCGCGACGCCGGTGCAATAGACATTGTCTTCCTGAGGAGCGAAGCGACGAAGGACCTGCTTGAGGGGTTTGACAGTTAAACCATTCAAGCAGGTCCTTCGCGCCTGCGGCCCTCAGGATGACAGTTCCTGTCAGGCCAACAATATCCGGCTCCTGAACTTCGCCGCGATCCACTCTCCCAGCGCTTCGACTTCCTCCGCGCACACCGAGTGCGGCATCGGATACGTCGTCCACTGCACCGGATAACCCGCGGCTTCGAGCGTCTTGCGCGACGCGTCGGCCAGCGCAACGGGAATCACGGGATCCTGCGTGCCGTGCACCATGAAGATCGGCGTGCGCCGATTGGCGGCGGAGGCTTCCTTCGCGAGCGCATCGGGAATCGCGAGATAGGTCGAGAGCGCGGCAATGCCCGCGAGCCCCTCGGCGTGGCGCAGGCCCGTCTGCAGCGCGATCGCGCCGCCCTGCGAAAAGCCCGCGAGGATGATCTTGTCCGCAGGCACGCCGCGCTTCTTCTCGCGTTCGATCAGCACCTCGACGGCCTTCTGCGATTCGCGAATGCCGGCTTCATCGGGCTTCCTCGCGAAGTCGAGCGACTGGCCGTCGGGAACGATGTCGTACCACGCGCGCATCACCTGGTTGTTGTTGATCGTGACCGCCCGCGGCGGCGCGTGCGGGAAAATGAATCGCAGTGCGAGGTCTTCGGGCAGCGGCAGCTCGCGGACGATGGGCACGAAGTCCCAGCCGTCGGCGCCCAGGCCGTGCATCCAGATGATGGTGCCCTTGGGATCGGGGCCGGTGACGAGCTCGATGTGTTGAAGCATTTCCATTTCAGGTCTTCGGGGGTCGGATTGCGGATTTGGGGCGGAAAGCCTTCACGACTTCCTCGCGGGTTTCGAGGTAGGGGCCGCCGATGAGGTCGATGCAGTAGGGCACGGCCGCGAAGATTCCCGCGACCTGCGTCTTGCCCTCGGGCGTCTTCAGGCCCTCGAGCGTCTCGCGGATCGACTTGGGCTGCCCGGGCAAATTCAGGATCAGCGATTTCTTGCGGATCACGGCCACCTGGCGGGAAAGGATTGCCGTCGGCACGAACTCCAGGCTGATGCGGCGCATCTGCTCGCCAAAGCCGGGCATCTCGCGATCGGCCACGGCCAGCGTCGCCTCCGGCGTCACGTCGCGCGGTGCCGGGCCTGTACCGCCCGTCGTGATGACGAGGTCGCACCAGACTTCGTCGACCAGCTGCACGAGGATGGTTTCGATCATCACGCGCTCGTCGGGAATCACGCGGCGTTCGAAAGTGATGGGGTTCAACAGCGCGCCCGTGAGCCAGGCTTCGAGCGCGGGCACGCCTTCGTCCTTGTAGACGCCTTGCGACGCGCGGTCGCTCGTCGAGACGAGGCCGATCCTCACCGCATCGTGGCTCACTTGTCCCTCCGCAACTGTTCCTGCAGCAGCGTGTTGATCGCGTGGAAGAGCTCGCGGTAGAACTTGGGCGCCCGGTCGGCGTCGCGCTCGGCATTGGCCGCGTCGGCCAGCGCCTGCAGGCGGCGCGTGTTGGCCTCGGGGAATTCCTTGAGGAACCGCGCCATCGCGGTGGGGTCCTTCATGAGGTCCGTGCGCCACTTTTCGGCGCGGTGGAAGAGGGCGGTGTCGCGCTTCGAGGGCGCGTGGATCGCTGCGATCTGCTCGGCGATGGGGGCCACGTCGAGATCGCGCATGATCCGGCCGATGTACTGGAGCTGGCGGCGGATGGCCTCGTGCTTGTTGAATTGGCGCGCAGCCACGACCGCCTCCCGCAGGTTCTCGGGCAGGGTCATGCGCGAAAGCTCCTCGTTCGAGAGCTTCGTCAAGGCTTTGCCGACATTCTGAATGTCGAGCATTTGCCGCTTGCGCTGGGTCTTGCTGATAAAATCATCGTCTTGCATCGCCCCGCAATTATGCCCGACACCAACCTCGCATCCGCTGCGCTCCCGCTCTCCCGAGACGCGATGGCGCAGACCGCCCGCCGTTCCCTCGAAATCGCCAAGGCCTGTGGCGCCTCCGATGCCGAAGCCGAGATCTCCGCGGCTGTCGGACAGAGCGTCACCGTCCGCCGCGGCGAAGTCGAGACGGTGGAATACAACCGCGACAAGGGCCTGGGGATCACCGTTTTCTTCGGCACGCGCCGCGGCAACGCGAGCACCTCGGACCTGTCGGACGACGCCATACGCCGCACGGTCGAGGCCGCCTGTGCCATCGCGCGCCACACGGCCGCGGACGAATTCGCGGGCCTGCCCGACGTCGATCGCCTCTGGAAGGGCGAAGCGCCGGATCTCGGTCTCTTCCATCCGTGGGGTCTTTCGGTCGAAGCGTCGATCGAGATCGCGCGCGAAACGGAAGCCGCCGCGCTCGCGGTCGACAAGCGGATCACCAATACCGAGGGAGCGACGGTCAGCGCGCACGACGCGGACTTCATCCTCGCCAACTCGCGCGGCTTCTTCGGCGGCTATCCGACCTCGCGCGCGAGCATCGGGGTGAGCGTCATCGCCGAGGACAAGGCCGGGATGCAGCGCGACTACTGGTACACCTCGCATCGCGACTTCAAGCAACTCGAGCGCGGCCCGGATGTCGGCCGCGTTTCGGGCCAGCGCGCGGTGAGCCGCCTGGGCTCGCGGCGCCTGCCCACGGGCGATGTGCCGGTGCTCTTCGACGCCAACATTTCCGGCAGCCTCCTGGGCTCCTTCGTCGGCGCGGCCTCGGGCTCGAGCCTCTACCGGCGTTCGTCATTCCTGCTCGACAAGCTCGACACCGCGATCTTCGCGCCACACGTGCAGATCCTCGAGGATCCGCACCAGCACGGCGAAATGGCCAGTGCCTATTTCGATGGCGAGGGTGTTTCCACGGTGAAGCGCAATGTCGTGGAAGACGGCGTGCTCAAGGGCTGGTTCCTGTCGACCTACTCGTCGCGCAAGCTGGGGCTGCCCACGACCGGCAACGCCGGCGGCAACCACAATCTCGTGCTTGCTCCCGGCGAGCACGATCAGGCGGGCCTGCTGAAGCTCATGGGGCGGGGCCTCCTCGTCACCGAGTTGCTCGGCCAGGGCGTGAACCCCGTCACGGGCGACTACTCGCGCGGCGCGGCCGGCTTCTGGGTCGAGGGCGGCGAGATCAAGTACCCGGTCGAGGAAGTCACCATCGCGGGGAACCTGCTCGACATGTATCGCGGCATCGTTGCCTGCGGGCGCGATGTCCTGGTGCGAGGCTCCAAGCAGTGCGGATCCATCCTCGTCGATCGCATGACGATCGCGGGCGAATAAAAGACCAACAGGAGGGGACATGCAACGCAGGAAATTCCTGAACGCCACCGGCGCAGGCATGGCCGGCATTCTCGCCGCGAGCAGCGCGCCGGCAATCGCCCAATCGCAACCCGAGATCAAGTGGCGCCTCGCCTCGAGCTTCCCGAAGACGCTCGATACGATCTTCGCTTCCGCCGATGTCGTCGGCAAGCGCGTGGCCGCCGCGACCAACGGCAAGTTCCAGATCCAGACGTTCTCCAGCGGCGAGATCGTTCCGGGCAACCAGGTCCTCGACGCGGTGCAGAACGGCACCGTGCAATGCGGTCACACGGCGAGCTACTACTACGTGGGCAAGGATCCGACCTTCGCCTTCGGTACCGCCGTGCCCTTCGGCCTCAACTGCCGCCAGTTCAACGCGTGGTGGTATGCGGGCGGCGGCGACGCGCTGATGAACGAGTTCTACGCCGACTACAACGTGCGCGGAATTCTCTGCGGCAACACGGGCGCGCAGATGGGCGGCTGGTATCGCAAGGAGATCAAGAGCCTCGCGGATCTCAAGGGCCTGAAGATGCGCATCCCCGGTTTCGGCGGGATGGTCCTCGCGAAGCTGGGCGTGGTCCCGCAGCAGATCGCCGGCGGCGAGATCTACTCCGCGCTCGAAAAGGGATCGATCGATGCCGTCGAATGGGTCGGCCCCTACGACGACGAGAAGCTCGGCTTCAACAAGATCGTCAAGAACTACTACTACCCGGGTTGGTGGGAAGGCGGGCCGGCGCTGCACCTCTTCGTGAACAACAAGGCGTGGTCCGAGCTGCCCAAGGACTACCAGGCGGTGCTCGAAGCGGCGTGCCACGAGGGCAACACGATGATGATGGCGCGCTACGACGCGGGTAATCCGCAGGCGTTGAAGCGCCTCGTCGCCGCGGGCGTGAGACCCAAGGCCTTCCCGAAGGACGTCATGGACGCCTGCTACAAGGCGACCCTCGAGATCTTCGCGGAGAACTGCGCGAAGAACCCGAAGTTCAAGAAGGTCCACGACCACGTGATGCCGTTCCGCAACGACCTCATCACGTGGATGCGCTTCACCGAGAACACCTTCGACGACTTCATGGCCGGCGCCAAGAAGTAGAGGGGTCAGACCCCTCTATTTCTGGAAGGCCTTCATCGGGTCTTCGGTCGGTTCCTTCGACTCCGCGGGCATCTCGATCTGCACCTTGTCGAGATCGACGGCCTGCGGCTTGTCGAGGAACATCGTGACCTGCTTCGGGAACGCGATCACCAGCGCGACCAGCACGAGCTGCAGCCCGACCCACGGCAGCGCCCCCCAGTAGATGTCCGAGCTCTTCACTTCCTTGGGCGCGACGCCGCGCAGGTAGAAGAGCGCGAAGCCGAAGGGCGGGTGCATGAACGAGGTCTGCAGGTTCACGCACAGCATCACGCCAAACCACACCAGCGCGGCTTCCTCGCCCACGATCGGCGTGAGCAGCACCTTCGCGATCGGTGCGAGCAGCGGCACGATGATGAACGCGATCTCGAAGAAGTCGAGGAAGAAAGCGATGAAGAACACGAAGAGGTTCACGACGATCAGGAACCCCCACACGCCGCCGGGCAATCCGGTGAGCATACTTTCGAGCCACGGCCCGCCATTCACGCCCTGGAAGACGACGGAAAAACACGTCGAGCCGATCAGGATGAAGATCACCATCGCCGTGAGCCGCATCGTCGCGGCGAAGGCCTTGTGGATGAGGTCGCGCAGGTCCGCGATGGCGGCCGCACGCACCAGCGCCCACACGATCGCAGCGTAGACCACCGCGACGGCCACCTGGAACGCGAGCGACTTGAACGCGAAGATGCCGATGATCGCCGCGATTCCCGCGGCGATAACACCCACGAGCAGGAAGCGGCGGCTTCCGGTTCCCAGCTGCGGGTGGCGCGCGGTCGCGAGCACGATGGCGCCCACCGTTCCCATCGCGCCGCCCTCGGTCGGCGTCGCGAGGCCCATGAGCAGCGTGCCCAGCACGACGAAGATCAGCACGGCCGCGGGCACGATGCCCCAGAGGCATTTCTTCACGAGCGGCCAGCCGCTCAACGTGCGATGTTCCTTCGGCACGCCCGGCACCCACTCGGGTCTCACGACGCTGACCGCGAACGTGAACCCGATGAAGAGCAGCACCTGGAGGATCGAAGGCCCCCACGCGCCGAGGTACATGTCGCCGACGGACTTGCCCAACTGGTCGGCGAGGACGATCAACACGAGCGAGGGCGGCACCAACTGCGTGATTGTCCCCGAGGCCGCGAGCACGCCCGTGGCGTACTTCATGTTGTACTTGTATCGCATCATCACCGGCAGCGAGATGAGCGCCATCGCGATCACCTGCGCGGCTACCGTCCCGGTGATCGCGCCCAGGATGAATCCCACCAGGATCACCGAGTAGCCGAGTCCTCCGCGCATCGGGCCGAAGAGCTGGCCCATCGAGTCGAGCATGTCCTCGGCGAGGCCGCACTTCTCGAGCACCGCGCCCATGAACGTGAAGAACGGGATCGCGAGCAGCAGGTCGTTCATGAGCACGCTGCCGTGGATGCGCCCCGGGATGGCCTGCAGGAACTCCGCCGGGAAGATGCCCATCTCCACCGCGACGAATCCGAAAACGAGCCCGAGGGTCGCGAGCGAGAACGCCACCGGGTAACCGATGAGCATGACCAGCACCATGCACGCGAACATCAGCGGCGGCAGCCACTCTGCGGACATCACTGGAGGGGCCGCTCGTAGTGCGCGGTGTAGGAGGCGTCGCCATGCAGCGACGCCGCGCGCTTGATGATCTCCGACACGCCCTGGAGCGCGACCAGCGTGAAGCCCAGCGGAAGCAGGATCTTTGCCGGGTACTGCGCGAGGCCGCCCGCGTTGGCCGAGCCTTCCGCGATCGACCAGGACTGCATGAAGAAGGGCCACGAGTACCAGGCGATCACCAGCATCGACGGAACCAAGAACACCGCGGTGCCGATGAGGTCCAACCAGAGCTTGCCTCGCGCGGAAAGCATTGTGTAGAGGATATCCACGCGCACGTGCTCGTTGCGGCGCAGCGTGTGGGAGGCGCCGAGCATCACCAGTGCGGCAAAGAGGTACTTGGCCGCGTCGAGCCAGCCGTTGGAGGCGAGGTCGAACGCGTAACGCGTCATCGCGTGTCCCGCGCTGATGAGACAGGCGGCGAGCACCAGCCAGTTGGCCGCGGAGCCGGCCCGGTCGTTCACGAAGTCGATCGCGCGAGCGGTCGATAGCAGGAAGCGCACCGATTTCCTCCAACGGCGGGAATAGTCCGCGCCGTTTCATTGTTGTCGCGGAAGTATGCCCGATACATCCGTTCACAATCGCGCGCCGTATCTGTCGTCAATGGACCCATACGTGCGCGGTATCCTTGGCCCCTCGCATCGGATTGCGTCATGAGCGTTCACGAGATGCTGCATCGATCGATCGGCGTGTTGACCCTCATCCTGGGCCTCGCGACCGCGTTGCCCACCGCTGCCCAGAACGTGCAGAACGGTTCGGCCATCTTCAACAGCATCTGCGTGGTCTGCCACGGCAATCCGCCGGTCGGTGGCCCCGAGACGGCGCCCAACCGTCCCGACCTCATCCGCGCCGCCATCCAGCGAGTCGGGGCGATGTCGTTCATCCAGCTCACGAATGCGCAGCTCGCCGATGTCGCTGCCTACATCGCGTTCCTCCAGAATCCCGGGCCCGATCCCGGGCAGCCGACGGTCCCCACGCTCAACTACACGGATCTCTGGTTCGATCCTTCGCAGCCGGGTTGGGGCATCAACGTCACGCAGCACGTCTCGAACAAGATCTTCTCGCTGTTCTATTTGTACGAGAACCCGAACAAGCCGATGTGGATCTCGCTGCCCGATGGCACGTGGACGACGCCCACGAGCTACACGGGCGACATCTATCGCGTCTCGGGTCCGCCACCCACCGGCGCCTATGACACGAGCAAGGTCGGCGTGGTCAAGGTCGGATCGGCCACCTTCACCTTCACCACCGCCACCACGGGCACGCTCGCCTACACCATCAACGGCGTCACGGTGACGAGGGCCATCACCCGCTTCGCGTTCTGATGCGCGCCGCCACCGCCCGGGCGTGCGCCTTCTTCCTGCTGCTCTGCGGTTCCACCGTTGTTCTCGCGGTGGAGGCGGGTGCGCCCGCCCCAAACCTTCCCGCGCTCGCGGCCCATCGCGGCAAGGTGGTCTATGTGGACTTCTGGGCCTCGTGGTGCGTGCCGTGCCGCCTGTCGATGCCGCTGCTCGATGGCCTCTACAAACAGAAGGGGGCGGCGGGTTTCGTCGTCGTGGGCATCAACAAGGACACGAAGGCCGAGAACGCCGAGCGCTTCCTGAAGAAGGTCCCGATCACCTTTCCCTGGATCCCGGATGAAGGCGATGGCGCCGCGAAGGCTTTCGCAGTGAAGGCGATGCCCAGCGGCTACCTCATCGACCGCAAGGGCGTGGTGCGCGTCGTTCACCGGGGCTTCACGGAATCGACCGCCCAATCGCTCGCCGCCGAAATCGACAAGCTGCTCCAGGAGAAATCGTGAAGCGCATCGCCCTTGCTGCCGGTCTCGTGTTGCTCGTGATGATCGGCGGATGCGCCAGTGTCGAACCCTGGCAGCGCGAGCACCTCGCGCGCCGCGACATGTCGCTGGCCTCATCGCCCGGCATGGCCCACGCGCTCGAGAAGACCTACACCGCCAAGGAAGCGGCGAGCGGCGTGGGCACCGTGGGCGGAGGCGGCTGTGGCTGCAACTAAGCAGGACGGTGGCGCGCTTGCCGCGCTGATGAAGGCCGCACTCGCACTTCCCGTCCTCGCCGTGCCGATGCGTTCGGGCGCCGCGGAAACGGGCGAGATCGGCTTCTCCGTGCTCGGCTACAAGGAGCGCGATCTCATGAAGATCACGGAGCCGGTGTTGTGGACGCGCTTTTCGTTCGCGGAGACGTGGGAGTTTCGCGCCAGCATCCTGATGGACATCATCACGGGCGCCTCGCCGCGGGTCGTCTCCAACCAGGGCGGCACGCCCGTGCAGACGATCACGGGGGCCTCGATCACCGACCGGCGCAAGGGCGCGGACGCCAAGCTCACCAAGCGCCTGGGCGACTTCACGTTCTCCGCGAGCCGCACGATCTCCGACGAGGTGGACTACGACTCGCGGGCCTTCGGTCTCGAGGCCACCTGGGATCTCAACCAGAAGCTCACCACGCTGACGGCGGGATACGGCAAGGCGAACGATCGCGTGGGCTCGCGGGACAACCCGCAACTTCACGAGCGGCGCGACACCAAGGAATATCTCATTGGCGTGACGCAGGTTCTCTCGCCGCTCGCGATCGTGCAGTCGTCGCTGCAGTTCAGTCGCGGCGACGGCTACTACAACGATCCCTACAAGATCACGTTCACGTTTCCGCCACCGGGCAGCGAGGGCATTCCGCAGCTCGCGGCCGATGTGCGGCCCGGCTCGCGCGATTCGCTCGCCTGGCTCACGCGCTACCGGCAGCACGTCCCGGCTTCGAAGGGCACGCTCCAGGCGGAGTACCGCTTCTTCCGCGACGACTGGGGCATCCGCGCGCATACGCTCGAGGCCGCGTGGGAGCAGGAGATCAACGAGGCGTGGTCGGTGCGGCCCGCGCTTCGCTACTACACGCAGTCGGCCGCGGATTTCTATTCGCCGGTGATTCCCACGCCGCGGCCCGCGGTGTTGTCGAGCGATCAGCGGCTCAGTGCGTTCGGCGGCCTTTCGCCCTCGGTGCGCGGCATCTGGCGGCATGACAGCGGCGTGCTCGTCGAGGGCACGGTCGGCTACTACTACAACGCGAAGGACCTGCGCCTGGGTGGCGATGGCAGCTCCGCGTTCAATACCCTGCGGGCGTGGTACGTTTTCGGATCCATCATCAAAGAATTCTAGGATTCCGATGCGGCTCTTCCGCATGTCGTTCAAGGCGATGGCCGCGGTCAACGAGATCCAGCTCTACGCCGAGGACGAGGCCCGCGCCAAGGCGGCCGCCATGGCCACGCGCGACGAAGTGCTGCGCATCGAGGCCAAGTTCTCGCGCTACCGACCCGACAGCATCGTCTCGCGCATCAATGCGGCCGCGGGCGAGGCGCCGGTGCCGATCGACGAGGAAACGCTGGGGCTGCTCGCGTTCGCGGACGCCTGCCACGAGAACAGCGGCGGCCTGTTCGATCCCACGGCCGGCGTTCTGCGCGCGGCCTGGAATTTCCAGGTCGATCACGTGCCGAGCGATGCCGAGCTGGCGCCGCTGCTGGGCCTCATCGGCTGGAAGAAGGTCGAGCTCACCGACACCACCGTGCGCCTTCCCGAGTACGGCATGGAGCTCGACTTCGGTGGCTTCGGCAAGGAATACGCGGTCGATCGCGCTGCCGTCATCCTGAAGGAGAAGGGGTTCACGAGCGCGCTGGTGAATCTCGCGGGTGACCTCGCGATCCTGGGCACGCTCGACGATGGCCTGCCGTGGCGCGTGGGGATCAAGCATCCGCGCGTCGCCGATGCGGTGATCGCGCAGTTGCCTGTGTCCTCGGGGGCGCTCGCGACGAGCGGCGACTATGAGCGCTTCATCGAAGTCGACGGCGTTCGCCACTGCCACATCCTCGATCCGCGCACCGGACGCTCCGCGCGCGGCCTGCGCTCGGTCACCGTGCATGCGCCCACGTGCCTCGTCGCCGGCAGCGCCACCACGATCGCCATGCTGAAGGGCGAGCGCGAAGGTCTCGCGTGGCTCAAGTCGCTCGGCCTCAAGCACTACTGCATGCTCGGCAACGGAGAGATCGTCGACCGTTTCAAGTGAGCATGGGGGAAACCCCATTCGAGCCCATGGCTCGCGTGCTAAAATTCACGCTCATTCAAACACTTGAAGCCATGTTCGCCGACACGCACACCCTCGCGGCGGTAGATCCCGCGCTCTGGCAAGCCATGCAGGCCGAAGGCCGCCGCCAGGAAGAAGGCATCGAGCTGATCGCCTCCGAAAACTACGCCAGTCCCGCCGTGCTCGCGGCACAGGGCAGCGTGCTCACGAACAAGTACGCCGAGGGTTATCCGGGCAAGCGCTACTACGGCGGATGCGAATTCGTCGATGTTGCCGAGACGCTCGCGATCGAACGCGTGAAGAAGCTCTTCGGCGCGGAGTATGCGAACGTGCAGCCGCACTCGGGCTCGCAGGCCAACCAGGCCGTGTACTTCGCGATGTTGAAGCCCGGCGACACCATTCTCGGCATGTCGCTCGCCGCGGGCGGTCACCTTACGCACGGTGCCAGCGTCAACCTCTCGGGCAAGATCTTCAACGCCATCACCTACGGCCTGAACGACAAGGAAGAGCTCGACTACGACCAGGTGCGTGCGCTGGCGAAAGAGCACAAGCCGAAGATGATCGTCGCCGGCGCTTCGGCGTACTCGCTGAAGACCGACTGGAACAAGTTCCGCGAGATCGCGGACGAAGCCGGCGCGCTGCTGATGGTGGACATGGCGCACTACGCGGGCCTCGTCGCCGCGGGCGTGTATCCCTCGCCGGTGGGCATCGCCGACTTCGTGACCAGTACCACGCACAAGACCCTTCGCGGCCCGCGCGGTGGCGTGATCCTCGCCGCCGCCCAGCACGAGAAGGCGCTCAACTCGACGATCTTCCCCGGCATCCAGGGCGGACCGCTGATGCACGTAATCGCGGCGAAGGCGGTCGCGTTCCTCGAAGCGCAGCAGCCGGCCTTCAAGACCTACCAGCAGCAGGTCGCCGTGAACGCGAGGGTGATGGCCGAGACGCTCACGCAGCGTGGACTGCGCATCGTGTCGGGCCGCACCGAGAGCCATGTGTTCCTCGTGGACCTGCGCGCGAAGAAGGTGACGGGTAAGGACGCGGAGGCGCTGCTCGGCCGCGCGCACATCACCGTCAACAAGAATGCGATTCCGAACGATCCCGAGAAGCCCTTCGTCACCAGCGGTGTCCGTATCGGCTCGCCGGCGATGACCACGCGCGGCTTCAAGGACGCGGAAGCCAGGCAGGTGGCGAACCTCGTGGCCGATGCCCTCGAGGCCGCAGGCAACGAATCCGCAATTTCGAAGGTCGGCGCCGAAGTGAACACGCTGTGCGCGAGGTTCCCGGTGTACGGTCCCGCCATGCGCGCGACCTTCGGGATGGCGTAAGGAACCCGCGCCGTGAAATGCCCCTTCTGCAGCGCCGAGGACACGCAGGTCATCGACTCGCGCGTGAGCGAGGAGGGCGATTCCATTCGCCGCCGCCGCCGGTGCCAGGTCTGCAGCAAGCGCTTCACGACCTACGAGACGGCGGAACTCCGGATGCCGCAGATCGTGAAGACCGACGGCGTGCGCGAGGACTTCTCCTCGGCGAAGCTGCGCACGGGCTTCCAGCGGGCGCTGCACAAGCGTCCGGTCACGACCGAGCTCGTCGATGCGGCCATCACGCGCATCGAACAGAAGATGCTGGCCCTCGGTGAGCGCGAGATCGGTTCGCGGCGCCTGGGCGAGCTGGTGATGGAAGAGCTTCGCAAGCTCGACAAGGTTGCCTACATCCGCTTCGCCTCCGTCTACAAGAGCTTCTCCGACGTCGAGGATTTCCGCGACGCCATCCGCGAAGTCCGGGATACAAAGTGACTTTCACGGGCGAAGACCACGCCTACATGGCGCGGGCGCTCGCGCTCACGGCCCGTGGCCGCGACACGGCTTCCCCGAATCCCAGTGTCGGCTGCGTCATCGCGCGCGCCGGCAAGGTGCTGGGCGAGGGCTGGCATGAGCGAGCGGGCGAGGCCCACGCGGAAGTGCGGGCGATCGCCGCCGCGAAGGAATCGGTTGAAGGCGCCACCGCGTACGTGACGCTCGAACCCTGCAACCATCATGGCCGCACGCCGCCCTGCGTCGATGCGCTGCTCGCCGCGAAGATCGGCCGCGTGGTGGCCGCGATGGAAGACCCGAATCCGCTGGTGAAGGGCAAGGGCGCGCAGCGCCTGCGCGATGCCGGCGTGCAAGTGGACGTGGGCCTCATGCAATCCGAAGCGACCGAAGCCCATCGCGGCTTCGTCACGCGCATGACGCTCGGCCGCCCGTGGATGCGCATCAAGTCCGCGGCGTCGCTCGACGGGCGCATCGCGCTCGCCAACGGCGAGAGCCAGTGGATTACCGGAGAGATTGCCCGGCGCGACGTGCACGTCCTGCGCGCGCGTTCCTGCGCGATGCTCACCGGGATCGGCACGGTGCTTCGCGACGATCCGCAGCTCACCGTGCGCCACGTGCCGGCCACGCGCCAGCCCAAGCGCGTGCTCATCGATTCGCGGCTCGACGTTCCGTTGGAAGCGAAGATCCTCCAGGGCGAGCCGCCGCTCATCTTCACGGTGAGCACGGACGCCGACAAGCGCAAGCGCATCGAAGCCACCGGCGCCGAAGTCGTGACCGCGCCCATCGATCCGAAGAAGCCCGGCAAGACCGACTTGGTCGCCATCGCGCAGGAGCTCGGCAAGCGCGGCTTCAACGAAGTCACGGTCGAGACCGGTGCGAAGTTGAACGGCTCGCTGGTTGCCGCGGGCGTGATCGACGAGCTGGTGCTCTATTTCGCGCCGTTGGTTCTCGGCACGGGGGCGCAAGGCCTGTTCGACTTCCCGGACCTCACCTCGCTTAGCGACGCGAAGCGCCTGCGCATCCTCGACGTGCGCTTCGTCGGCGAAGACCTGCGCCTCACCGCGCGTTTCGGGAGCTGACCGTGTTCGCCGGAATCATCACGCATGTCGGGCGCATCGCCTCGGCCACCGCCCAGGGCGACGGCGTGCGGCTGCGCATCGAGGCGCGCGACTTCGGCCTCGGCGAAGTGAAGATCGGCGACTCGATCTCGATCCAGGGTGCCTGTCACACGGTGGTCGCCAAAACCGCCGACCATTTCGAAGTGGATACCTCGCGCGCAACGCTGGCCGTCACCACCGGACTCGAATCCGGGCGGGAAGTGAACCTGGAGAAGTCCCTGCGACTGTCCGACCGCCTCGACGGCCACCTGGTCGCGGGCCATGTCGACGGCGTGGGTACGGTGGCGGCCTTCGACGACCTCGGCGGCAGCTTCCGGCTGGCGATCGACGCTCCGAAGGACCTCGCGCACCTCCTCGCGCGCAAGGGATCCGTCGCGGTCGACGGTGTCAGCCTCACCGTCAACGCGGTCGACGGCGCGCGCTTCGAGGTGAACATCATTCCGCACACGCGATCGGTCACCACGATCCGCAATCTCGCCCCCGGCGCCCGCGTGAACCTCGAGGCCGACGTCCTCGCGCGCTACGTGGAGCGCATCCTGGAATCAGGCAAAATACGCACATCATGAGCATCAGTTCCGCCCCCGAAATCATCAGCGAAATCCGCGCCGGCCGGATGGTCGTGCTCGTGGACGAGGAAGACCGCGAAAACGAGGGAGATCTCGTCCTCGCCGCCGACTTCGTGACCCCCGAGGCGATCAACTTCATGGCGACGCACGCCCGCGGCCTGATCTGCCTCACGCTCACCGAAGAGCGCTGCCGCCAGCTGAGCCTGCCGATGATGGTGAGCGACAACCGCGCGCGCATGGGCACGGCCTTCACCGTTTCCATCGAAGCAGCCACGGGTGTCACGACCGGAATCTCCGCGGCTGACCGCGCGCGCACGGTGCGTGCGGCCGTCGCTCGCCACGCGAAGCCCACGGACATCGTCCAGCCCGGCCACATCTTCCCGGTGATGGCGCAAAACGGCGGCGTGCTCGTTCGCGCCGGCCACACCGAAGCCGGTTGCGACCTCGCCGAGCGCGCGGGCCTCACGCCCGCCGCGGTGATCTGCGAAATCATGAAGCCCGATGGCGAGATGGCGCGGCTTCCCGATCTCCTCGAGTTTTCCAAGGCCCACGGCCTGAAGATCGGCACGATCGCCGACCTCATCCGCCATCGCAGCGAAACCGAAAAGCTGGTCGAGCGCGTTTCCGACAAGGCGATCACCACGGCCTACGGCGCGTTCCGCCTGTGCGTCTATCACGACAAGAGCGCGGACGAACTCCACTACGCGCTGGTGAAGGGCGAGCCCACGCCCGATCGCCCGGTGCTCGTGCGCGTGCACGAACCGTTCATGTCGCTCGACCTCTTCGATTTCGATTCGAGCCGCCACGCGTATTCGGTACAGGACGCCATGCGCATCGTCGCGCACCACCGCGAGGGCGTGATCGTCCTGCTGCGCCGGCGCGAGCCCGCTTCGGAGATTCTCGAGCGCCTCGCGAGCGGTCCAAAGGAAGTGAAGGCCCCGAAGAAATGGGATCCGCGCCTGCACGGCATCGGCGCGCAGATCCTGAAGGACCTGGGCGTCGGGCAGATGCGCGTGATGGCTCGCCCGAAGCGCATTCCCAGCATGGCGGGCTTCGGACTCGAAGTGGTCGAGTACGTCTCGCCCGATGATGCGAAGGGATTGAAAGCCGTATGAAGGACGTGACCCCGAAACTCGACGGCCGCGGCCTGCGCGTGGGCATCGTCTGGAGCCGCTTCAACGAAGACATCGTGCGCGAGCTCCTCACCGCCTGCGACAAGGCCCTCGTGGATCTTGGCGTGGCGGCAGCGGACATCGACGTGGTCTCCGTGCCCGGCGCGCTGGAGCTTCCGCTCGTGCTGCAAACACTCGCCCTCGAGCGTCGCGGCTTCGCCCGCCGCTACGACGCGCTCGTGGCCCTGGGCTGCGTGATCCGCGGCGAGACCTACCATTTCGAAGTCGTCGCCAACGAAAGCGCGCGCGGCATCGTCGAAGTCCAGCTCGAGACCGGCATTCCCATCGCCAATGGGGTCCTCACCACGCAGGACGAAGCACAGGCCAAGGCGCGCGCGGTGGTAAAGGGCGCGGAAGCCGCGAAGGTCGCGGTGGAGATGGCCAACACCCTGAAGGCGGCGGGCGAATGAAGAATTCGGCCAAGCACCTTGCCCGTGAGTTCGCGGTGCAGGGCCTGTACCAATGGCTGCTCGGCGCCGGCAAGCCCGCGCAGATCCTCAAGGACCTGAAGGACCTCGAGGGTTACAAGGAAGCCGACGCGAAGTTCCTCAAGGAAGCGATCAACGGCGCGATCGGCGGGGCCGAGGAGTTCCAGGCCCAGCTCGAGCCGCTCGCGGATCGCAAGTGGGCGGACGTGAGCCCGGTGGAGCGCGCGGTGCTGTTGCTCGGTGCGTACGAGCTCATGCGCTGCCCCGGCGTTCCCTATCGCGTCGCGATCAACGAAGGCATCGAGCTCGCCAAGGTTTTCGGCGGCACCGATGGCCACAAATATGTGAACGGCATCCTCGACAAGCTCGCCGCCCAGGTGCGCCCGGAAGAGGTTGCCGCAAAGAGGCGGACCAACGCATGACCACCCCGAAGCTCAGCAGCGAATTCGATCTCATCGCGCGTCACTTCACGCGCCCGGCAGCCAATGCTGTGCTCGGCGTCGGGGACGACGCGGCGCTGATCGACGTCTCCAACGGCATGGACCTCGCGGTCTCCACGGACACGATGGTCTCGGGCACGCATTTCTTCCCCGACGTCGATCCGGAGAACCTCGGCCACAAGGCGCTCGCGGTGAATCTCTCGGACATGGCCGCGATGGGCGCGATGCCGCACTGGGCGATGCTCGCGCTGACGCTCCCGTCCGTCGACCACGATTGGCTCGCGGCATTCGCGAAGGGCTTCTTCGATCTCGCCGAAGAGTTCGATGTCTCGCTCGTCGGGGGCGACACCACGCGCGGTCCGCTCGCGCTCACCGTGACGATCATGGGCGAGGTGCCCGCGGGTGCCGCGTTGAAGCGCACCGGCGCCAAGGTCGGCAACGACATCTGGGTTTCGGGCCGCATCGGGGATGCCGCGCTCTCCGTGGCGCATCGCCGCGGGAAGCTGAAGCTCGACGACGCGGACCTCCAGGAGACCATCATGCGTCTCTACGAGCCCACGCCGCGCGTGCAGCTGGGCCAGGCGCTGCGCGGCATGGCCACGAGTGCCATCGACATCTCCGATGGGTTGCTTTCGGACCTCGGTCACGTCTGCCGCCTCTCGAAGGTCGGCGCGAAGGTCGATCTCTCCGCGATTCCGCTCTCGCCGATCGGCGCGAAATACGTGGGCACCCCCGAGGGCTTGAACGCCGTCGTCGCCGGCGGGGACGACTACGAGCTGTGCTTCACGGCCAACCCGAACTCGCGCGATTCGATCGAGGACCTCACGAACATGCTGGGCGTGCAGATCACGCGCATCGGCCAGATCCACCGCGGCAAGGGTGTGAGCCTGATGGGTACCGACGGCAAGCCCGTGCCGGTCGACGGCGGTGGCTTCGACCATTTCTCCGCGGCCTGACGCGCGCTTCCTGGTCGCGCACCCGGCGCATTTCATCGCGCTCGGGTTCGGCGCCGGCCTCGCCCCGAAGGCGCCCGGCACGTTCGGCACGCTGCTCGCCTGGGGCTTGTGCCTCATCCTCCAGCAATTCCTGCCGGTCCTCGTGATCGCATTCCTCGCGATCCCGCTTTTCTTCGTCGGCATCTGGGCGTGCGGCGTTACCGGCCGCGCGATGGGCATCGAGGATTCCGGCGCCATCGTCTGGGATGAAGTCGTCGCGTTCCTGCCGCTCGCGGCCCTCGCTTCCTCGAGCCTGCTGCTGCAGCTCGTCGTCTTCGGGCTCTTCCGGCTCTTCGATATCTGGAAGCCTTTTCCCATCAAGCTCTTCGAGAAGAATCTCCGCGGCGGCCTGGGCGTGATGTTCGACGACCTCATCGCGGCCTGCTACGCGTACGCGGTGTTCATCGTCATCGTGGTGGTGATGAAGTGAAGGCCTGGCCCTATCCGAAGCTGATCGCCCATCGCGGCGGCGGCACGCTCGCTCCGGAGAACACGCTTGCCGCGGTTCGATTCGGTCAATCGCTGGGCTACCGCGCGTGCGAAATCGACGTGAAGCTCTCGAGCGATGGCGTGGCGATGCTCCTGCACGATGCGACGCTCGAGCGCACCACGAGCGGCAAGGGCGATGCCGGCACGCTCGCGTGGGCGGATCTCGCGAAGCTCGATGCAGGCGCCTGGCATTCGCCGGAATTCCGCGGCGAGCCGATCGCGCGTTTCGATGCCTTCGCCAGGGAAATCCTCGCGAAGAAGGCGATGGTGAACATCGAGATCAAACCCAGTCCCGGCCGCGACAAGGAAACGGGTGCGCATGTCGCTGCTGTCAGCGCAGCGCTGTTCGCTTCGGCTCCGGTGCCGCCGCTGCTCTCGTCGTTTTCGTTCGCCGCACTCGGCGAGGCGCAGATCATGTCGCCCGAGCTGCCGCGCGGCTGGCTCACTGATCGCGTGGAGCCCGCTGACTGGGATCGCCTCGAGGCGCTCGAAGCGGCGTCATTGCACACGAGCCACAAGAACCTGCTGCGCGCCGACGTCGATCGGGCGCACAAGCTGGGCCTTCGCGTGATGATCTACACCGTGAACGACATTGCCCGCGCCGAGGAACTGTTCTCGTGGGGCGTCGATGGAATGTTCACCGACAACCTCCGCGTCTTCGCGGAGCGCTTCCCGAAGCACCTCTAGCCGACCAGCTGCTTCGCCGACTTGTAGAAGGTCTTCGCCTTGTCCTTGCCCGCGGCTTCCTGGATGCGCGGAAAGGCATACGCAACCCACTTCGCGAGGTCCTCGCGATTGCGGCAGCTCTGGAGCGTCGTGCCGAGCTTGCCCGTTTCCGGTCCCATGGCATCGACCAGCAGGTCACCCAGGCGGAACTTGACGGGCGAGTCGAACGAGACAGGCGCGGAGGCGGCGGCCGAAGCGGCGGCCGAAACGGCGGCCGAGACCGGTTGCGTGGTTTCGGCGTCGGATTCCGCAGGGCGGACAGGGGCAGCAGGCGCTGCCGGCTTGGTCGGGGGCCATGCCTTGGCCGCCGGAGCCGGCGGGGTCATCGGCTCCGTCTCAGCCACCGGTTCGGGCTCGAGCGGCTCGGTGGGGACCGGGGTCGTGTCGATCACGAATCCCTCGCGCTCGAGCTCCTCGAACTGGGCAAAGAGGGCGTCGGCGAGATCGCCGGCCAGCTCGAAGTGCTCGTCGAGCGTTTTCACGCCATCAATGCGGATCAACGCCTGCCGCAGGCGCGACTGGAGGTGGTAAGTGCGGCGTTCGATCTCTTCGACCCCCTTGGGGGTCTTGGCGAGGACGGATTCGGGGGTCATGCGGGGTCGGTGTCGAGGGCAGCGCGGATTATTCCACATGATCCCAAGGCGCGTCAGGACCTTCCGGGGCCTTCATGAGGCCTTGTTGAAAAAGGCTTGCCAAGTGCCTGATTTAGCGCCTAGACTGATTTCAGAGGACTGCAAAGGTCCCGTCGTACCGGCTCGGTAAACTGGGCCAAATCAGGGAGTGAAAAAACCCACGTGGCCAGAATCGCTGTCTTCAACCAGAAGGGCGGGGTCGGCAAGACTACGACCACGCTCAACTTGATCGCCGCCTTGGCGCGCGAGGGATTCGATCCGCTTGCGATCGACCTCGACCCCCAGGCCCACCTCTCGCAGATCTGCGGCGCGCGCGTGAATACCGCGGCCGAGAGCGTCTACGGTTTCTTCCGCGATTCGCGCCCGTTGATGGACCTCGTGCGCAACGCGAACGCGGGCTGGGAAGTCATCCCCTCGCACCTCGAGCTCTCCAAGGTCGACACGCAATTCGGCAAGGGCCCGAACGTGCTCAATCGCCTGCGCATCGGCCTCGAGCGCGAGCAGCTCAATGGCGTGCGTCCCGTGGTGATCGACTGCTGCCCGATGCTGGGCGTGCTCTCGCTCTCCGCGATCTTCGCCGCCGACCGCGTGCTCGTGCCGGTCTCCGCGGACTTCCTCGCGGAAACGGGCGCGCTGCAGGTGGAGAAAACATTGAATGCGCTCCAGCGCGTGCTCGGGCACCCGGTGCAGCGCCGCTACGTGATCACGCGCTTCGATGGTCGCCGCAAGATGTCGTGGGAAATCCTCGAGCGCTTCAAGTCGCACTTCGGCGCGAACCTCTGCGAGTCGCGGATTTCGGAAACCGTCGCCATCGCGGAAAGCCCGTTCAGCTCGCAGGACGTGTTCGCGCATGCGCCCAACAGCCGCGGCGCCGCGGATTACCGCGCGTTGTTCGAGGAGCTGGATTCGGCGGGATTCTTCGGGGTGCGGCGCGTCGCGCTGCCGGAACCGGCGGTCGCCTACGCCTGAGGCGGGTCGTCCCGGCCTTCGCTCGCGATGATGGAGATGACGCCCTCGAGGTCGGAGGCGTCTTCCGGCACCGGATCGGCGAGCACCTTCGCATCCAGGATGGTGCAGTGGTGGTAGACCTGACGGAGCTTGCGCTCAGCCTCCTCGCGGTCGCGCCCCTGGATCACCAGGTTCTCGACCGTCGAGCCTCCCCTTGTCTGGATCCGGAACCCGAATTTCTTCATGGTTGGGTATCAGGCCACGATTTTGTTGTGCGCTGAGGATACCCCAACCGAAAAAGGGGACTGTCCCCTTTTTCAGGCGGCCAGGCGCTGGGCCTTCTGGAGGTTGGCGTCCAAGTCGCGCAACGCCGTACGCAGGCCCTCTTCGATGACCGGGTGGTAGAAGGGCATCGAGAGCATCTGCGAAACGGTCATGCGCATCTGCACCGCCCAGGCGAGGAGGTGGCCGATGTGCTCGGCGTCCGGCCCGACCATCTCGGCGCCGAGAAATCGGCCGTCGGCGGAATCGGCATACACGCGCAGGTGCCCCTGGTTGCGGAGCATCACGCGCGAGCGGCCCTGGTCCTCGAACGAGACTTCGCCCACGATGAACGAGCCCTTCGGGATCGTGGCGCAGCCGCCGCCGACGATCGCGATCTGCGGATCGGTGAAGACGATGCCGAGCGGGGCGCGGCGATCGCCCTCGACAATGTTCGGGAAGCGCGCCGCGTTGTCGCCCGCGATGCGGCCTTCGTCAGCGGCTTCATGCAGCAACGGCATGTCGTTCGCGGCATCGCCAGCGATGAACACCGGCGTGTCGCCCACTTGCAGCGTCTTGCGGTCGAACGCCGGCGCGCCCACCGCATTCAACGGGAGCTTCGCGTTCTCGATCGCGAGCCGATCGATGTTGGGCACGCGGCCGGTAGCGGCGAGCACGTACTCGAAGCGCTGGGTCACCGACTTGCCGCCGCAATCGACGTATTCGATCTCGACTTCATCGCCCACGCGTTCGACGCGCGCGACCTTCGCATCGGGATCGACGCAGAAGTCCGGCGCGAATGCCTTCAATGCCGCGGCGCGAACCACGGTGTCGGAGATGGGACCCACGCGGCCGCCGCGGCCGAGGATGACCACGCGGACACCGAGGCGTGCGAGCGCCTGGCCGATTTCGAGGCCGATCACGCCGGGGCCGAACACGGCCACCGACTTGGGCAGGTCGTCCCACGAGAAGACGTCGTCGTTGATCACGAGCCGGTCGCCCAGCTTCGAAAGGACCGGCGGCACCGACGGGCGCGAACCCGTGGCGATCACCACCGTGCGGGCGACGACACGCGCGCCGCCTTCGACCTGCAGCGTATTGCGGTCGATGAACGTGGCGTTCCCGCGAAGCCGGTCGCCCTCGGGAATGTTCTCCACGCCATTCAATACGAAGCCCACGAAACGATCGCGCTCGCGCTTCACGCGCGCCATGACTTCGCGGCCGTCGATGCGCAACGGGCCATCGACGTGCACGCCGAAACCGGGCGCGCGTTCGATCGCGTGCGCGGCCTCGGCGGCGGCGATGAGCAGCTTGGAGGGCATGCAACCGACGCGCGCGCAGGTCGTGCCGTAGGGCCCGCCCTCGATGAGGACGGCCCTGGCGCCCCGCGCTCGGGCAGCCCGGTAGGCCGCCAGCCCCGCAGTGCCGGCTCCGATGACAGCAACATCCACGTGCAGCGTTTGCATGCTCACTCCCTTGGGTTCACTCCAGGTACTTACGCAGCCTTCTTGGTCTTGGACGCGAAATGCGCTTCCACTTCGTCGGCGCCACCGATGAGCTTGCCACCGATGAACACCTGCGGCGTCGTGCCCTTGCCGGAAACGGCGCGGACGGTCGAGAAGGTGATGCCCTTGCCGAGCTCGACTTCCTCGTACGCGATGCCGTTGGCGTTCAGCACGTCCTTGGCGCGCGCGCAGTGCGGGCAGCCGGCCTTCGAGAAGATCACCGCGGGTTCGGGCGCCTTCACGCTGGGGGCGATGTGGTTGAGCATCGTGTCGGCGTCGGAGACCTCGAACGGGTCACCCGCCTTGTCCGGCTCGATGAACATCTTCTGGACCACGCCGTCCTTCACGAGCATCGAATAGCGCCACGAGCGCTTGCCGAAGCCCAGGTTCGTCTTGTCGACGAGCAGGCCCATCTTGTCGCTGAACTCGCCGTTGCCGTCGGGGATGAAGGTGATGTTCGGGGCGTTCTGGTCCTTCTGCCACTCGCTCATCACGAAGCCGTCGTTGACCGACAGGCACACGATCTCGTCCACGCCGTGCTTCGAGAACGTGGCCGCGAGCTCGTTGTAGCGCGGCAGATGCGTGGTCGAGCAGGTGGGCGTGTAGGCGCCGGGGAGGGCGAAGACGATCACGGTCTTGCCCTTGAAGAGGTCGTCGGTGGTGATGTCCTTCCACTGGCCGTCCTCGCGCGTGCGGAACGTGACGTCGGGGACTCGCTTGCCTTCGCTGTTGGGAAACATTTGCACTCTCCTGGCTTGTTTCGGGGGTTGTTCAATAGGGACAGCCGCAATTCTCCGGGGTTCCGATTGATTTCTCCAATTGATTGTCGTTATACTTTCGATAGCCAGACCCTATCGAGCAAGCCATGACCCTCACCGAACTCAAGTACGTGGTCGCCCTCGCCCAGGAGCGCCACTTCGGCCGCGCCGCCCAGAAATGCTTCGTGACGCAGCCCACGTTGTCCCTCGCTCTTGCCAAGTTAGAGGAAGAACTCGGACTCAAGTTGTTCGAGCGCAACAAGAGCGAAGTCATCGTGACCCCGCGCGGGGGCCAGGTCGTGGAGCAGGCCCGCAAGGTCCTCGATGAAGTGGGGAAGATCCAGCACATCGCCAAGGGCTCGCACGACCAACTCGCGGGGGCGCTGCGCCTCGGTGTGATTCCGACGATCGGGCCGTATCTGTTGCCGGACCTCATTCCCATCCTCAAGAAGCGTGCGCCGGCGATGACGCTGTCCATCGAGGAAAACCTCACCGGCAATCTCGCGCCGATGCTGCGCGAGGGCGAGCTGGACGTCGTGGTGATCGCGCTGCCGTTCTCGCTGCCGGGGGTGAAGACGCAGGTGGTCTACGAGGAGCCGTTCAGCGTGGTGGTGCCCGAGGGGCATCGCTGGGGGACGCGCAAGGCGGTGAAGCCATCTGAGCTCGATGAGGAAAACCTGCTCGTGCTCAACAACGGCCACTGCTTCCGAGACCAGGTGCTCGAAGCCTGCCCGGGCCAGCCCAATACCGCGCAGCCCGAGGGCCGCGCGGGCAGCTCGCTCGAGACCATTCGAAACATGGTGGCGTCCGGGCTTGGGGTGAGCGTGCTGCCGGCGAGCGCGCTGGTTTCGCGCTACAGCTCGCGGCTCGTTCGCGTCGTGCCGTTCGCCTCTCCGATTCCCTCGCGCAAGGTGGCCCTTGCGTGGCGCACGAGCTTCGATCGCCCGCTTGCGGTCGAAGCACTCGCGGAATCCATCCGCTCCGTGAAGCTCCCGTCGATCAAGATTGCAAAGTAGAGGGGTCAGATCCCTTTAAATGATTCGGGGCAGCCATGGCTGCCCCGAATCATTTAAAGGGATCTGACCCCTCTACTTTGCAAACAGGAGCTCGAGGTAGGTCCGCAGGTGCTTGGTCTGGCGCGAGAGCATCGTCTTGTCGCCCAGGGTCTTCGTCATCACGAACGCGCCCTCGGTGATCGAGTAGAAGAGATCCGAGAGGCTGTCGAGCTCGACCGCACGGTTGGGCGGATACGCGGCCATCACCTGCTCGAGCTTCGCCTTCATCTGAGCGCGCCAGAAGAGCGCGGCGTCCTTCAGGATCTCGAGGGTGCCGTCGTCGAAGAGCTTGTGCTCGTAGATATAGGACGCGAACAGGCAGCCCGGGTAGGGCTCTTCCATCGCGTCGAATTCCTCTTCATAGAAACCGATCAGCAGCAGCACTTGCTGTAACGGGTCCGCGGCAAGCTTCTCCGCGCGGGCCAGTTGCGCGAGGAAATGCTCGCGGTCGGTCGCGGCGTGCCGTTCGACCAGCGCCCGTCCGAGGTCCGACTTGCTCGGGAAGTGGTGGAAGAACGCGCCTTTCGTGATTCCGGCGCGGCCGACGACCGCGTCCACGGTGGTCGCCGAGAAGCCGTGGTCGAGAATGAGCACCTGGGCCGCATCGAGAATCTTCTCGCGCGTTTGCCCAGGGTTCCGAACCCGGCGTGCATCCAAAGGAGTGTCCATAACGTACTGGAAGGTATGTCTTATCAACCAAAGTTTCAAGACCTTATCTTGACTTAGGGGCCTACACCTGTAACATACCAACTGGTTGGTTGCAGCATTTACCTTAGTGAGGACTGAACTCCCATGCTTCGCGATTCACGTGGTTTGACCGTTTCCACCTCTAGCACCCAGGCCCTCGCCGCCTATGAAAACGGCCTTCGCGCCGTGCTCAGCTTCACCGGCGATCCGCTCGCCCCGCTGGACCAGGCCATCGCGGCCGATCCGGCCTTCGCCGGCGCCTATGTCGCCAAGGCCCTGGCACTCATCACCGCTTACGAGCGACGCTTCGCGAAGATGGCGATCGCGACGCTCGATGCGGGCAAGCGCGCCATCGACAAGGGTACGGACCGCGAGCGCGCGCTGGCCGCTGCCGCGCGGCGCCTGGCCGAAGACGATTGGCACGGCGGTGTTGCTGCCATTGAAGACGTGCTCGTGGCGAATCCGCGCGACATCCTCGCGCTGCAGGTCGGGCACCTCTTCGACTTCGTGCGCGGCGACGCGCTGAATCTGCGCAACCGGGTCACGCGCGTGCTGCCGCACTGGTCGGCGAACGATCCCGAATTCGCGTACGTGCTCGGCATGCATGCGTTCGGACTCGAGGAGTGCAACCAGTACCCGGAGGCGGAAGACACGGGCCTGCGCGCGCTCGAGCTGCAGCCGCTCGACAGCTGGGCCGTGCACGCGGTGACCCACGTGATGGAAATGCAGGGCCGCATCGAGGAGGGCATCCAGTTTCTCGAGACGCGGCAGGAGCAATGGGCCCCGGCCGACAACGCGTTCCAGTTCCATAACTGGTGGCACCTCGCGCTGTTCAACGTGGATCAAGGCAACTTCGCGCGCGCGCTGGCGATCCACGACGATCACCTCGCCGGCGCGCTCGAGATGGCGATGAGCCGTGTCGATGCGACCGCGATGCTCTGGCGCCTGAAGCTCGAGGGCGTGGAGATCGGCGATCGCATGGAGTCCGTCGCCGATTCGTGGGAAAAAGATCTCGGTACCGAGGCCGGCTACGCGGCGTTCAACGATTTCCATGGCGTGCTGTCGTTCGCGGCGACCGGCCGCAAGACGGCGATCAAGCAAGCGCGCGAGGAACTCCAGTCGAGCCTCGGTGCGGCGTCCTCCAACGCGGACATGGCGCGCTTCGTGGGCCGGCCCGCCTCGGAGGCGGCGATCGCGTACAGCGAGGAGCGGTTCGCCGATGCGGTGGACCTGCTGCGCGCGACGCGCGACATCTCCGCGCGCTTCGGCGGAAGCCACGCGCAGCGCGACATCCTCACGCTCACGCTGATCGACGCGGCCACGCGTGCCGGCCAGCTGGAACTTGCGCGGCACTACACGCAGGAGCGCCTGGTCTCGAAGCCGACCGCGCTGTGGGGCCGCCGGTTGTTCGAGCGCACCAAGCCGAAGAAGCAGGCCGCCTGAGGCGGCTATGATCGGGCGGTGATCGCGCTCGGAGCCATCGTGCTTTGGGCGGCACTCGCGGCGATTGCATTGCAGCTCGCCGCGGTGCCGCCCTTCCTCCTCACGGGAATCGCGCTCCTCATCGGTTCGCTGGTGGGCGCTCGTGCGCTCGTGCGCCGGCCGCCGCCCTGGCCCGCGCTGGCTCTCGGCGTGTACGGGTTGTTCGGCTTTCACTTCTTTCTCTTCCTGGCACTCCGCCACGCGCCGCCGGTGGAAGCGAACCTGGTGAATTACCTGTGGCCGCTCCTGATCGTGGTGCTCGCCCCCGTGATGGTTCCGGGGATCGCGTGGAGCGCTCGCCATGCGTTCGCGGCCCTGATGGGATTCATCGGCGCGGCGGTGCTGATCACCGCGAATCCCTCGACGGGCTCGGGCTCGTGGTTCGGCTACGCGTTCGCGATGGCCTCGGCGTTGATCTGGTCCACGTATTCGCTCATGACGAGAAGGTTCTCGGCGTTTCCCACGTCGTATGTGGCGTGGTTTTGCCTCGCCTCGGGCGCGGCCGCGCTCGCGTGCCACTTCGCATTCGAGACTCGTTACGTACCGACCGCGCAGGATTGGCCGTGGCTGATCGCGCTAGGCGTGGGTCCGATGGGCATCGCGTTCTACCTGTGGGACCGCGCGCTGAAGCGAGGCGACCCACGCGTGATCGGCACGCTCGCGTATCTCACGCCGCTACTTTCCACATTGCTGCTCGTGGCGCTTGGCGCGGGCCGCTTCACGTGGGCGACACTCGCTGCCATCATCCTCATCCTGGGCGGCGCCTTCCTTGGCAGCCGCACCCCGAAGGAGGCAGCATGAGGCTCGCCGCGCTGGTATTCGTTGTCTTCCTCTCGGGCTGCACCGGCCTGGGCGGCGATGCGCGCTGTCGCGACCAGCTCGTCGAGCGGCTCTACCTCGGTGGGACCACGACGACCGGCGTCGTCATCCCCGAGGCGGACTTCCAGCGCTTCGTCGAGTCGGAGATCACGCCGCGCTTTCCCGCCGGCTTGACCATCTACGCGGCGAGCGGCCAGTGGCGCGGCAAGGACCAGGCGATCGTGCGTGAGCCCTCGCGCGTCGTGGAGATCGTCCACGGAGGGTCATCGATCGAGGAGGCGAAGCTCGAGGAAGTTGCTGCGGCGTACAAGAGCCGCTTCACGCAGGAAGCGGTGCTGCGCACTCGCTCGCTCGTGCGAGCCTGCTTGTAGAAGAAACCCTGTCATCCTGAGGGAGCGACGCGACCGAAGGACCTGCTTGAATCAGTTAACGGCCTAAAGCAGGTCCTTCGTCGCTGCGCTCCTCAGGATGACACTGCTTTATCGCAGGTCGCGGATCAGCGACGCGCGCGTCGCATCGGGAACCGGATCGAGCGACGCAGCGTAGTTCGGGTGATCGACGCCGATCGCCAGCACCGCCCCATTCTTCAGCGAAGCCGCCATCGCGTCGCTCAAATCAAAGCGCAGGAAGTGGACGGCGGAGGTCTTCACGTCGTTCGAGCGCTCGAGGTCCTCGTCGGCGATGGCGAAGGACTTCGCGTGGCCTTCGACCTGCACCCACACCTTGTGTTCGACGTCCCGCAGCTTCGAGAGCGCGACGCGGCGTTCCTCGACGTCTTCGTACTCGATCAGCATCGTGGCCTTCCAGTTGCGGCCGTCGGGGATGAGCGGGTTGTAGGCGTCGAGCTCGTCCTGGATGCCCGCTTCCTCGAAAGTCTTCTCGATGCGCAGCATCTCCTGGATCTGGTAGCGGACCGTGAGCTCGTCTTCGAAGATGAGCGTGAGGTGATCGCCCAGGTGCGCGGTGCGCGCCTTCTTGTGCGCGAGGACCTGCGCGCGGAAGTCCTTGCGGGACTTGGCGTAGGCCTCGAGGGTGAGCAGGGAGTCGCGGGTGATCTTGGGCATGGCGAGTGTCATTCAGGGATTCCGTAGGCCATTCGCATCAGGGTCAGCGGGTGGTGAAGTTCGGCCTTGCCCTTCTTGTCGGCAAGGCCCTCCTCGATATGGTGTCCAGCCATCGGGCAGTCGGAAGCGAAATGGTCGGGCTCGAAGTGCACGACCTGGCTCACGACGGGGCGGCCGATCTTCAGCGCCGTCGCGTGGAACTCCTTCTTCACGCCCCAGGTGCCCGCGTGCCCCGAGCAGCGTTCGATCGTCTGCACTTCGGTGCCGGGGACCATCGCGAGCGTCTCGCGCGTCTTCTGGCCGACGTTCTGCACGCGCGAGTGGCAGGGGATGTGATACGAAACTTTCCCGAGCGGCGTCTTGAAGTCGGTCTTGAGCAGGCCGTCCTTGTGGCGCGCGACGATGTATTCGAACGGATCGAACATCGCGTCCTGCACCGCCTTCACGTCCGCGTCCTCCGGGAACATGAGTGGGATCTCCTGCTTGAACATGAGCGTGCAGGAGGGAACGGGCGTCAGGATCGCGTAGCCCGCACGCGCAAGCGCGACCAGCTGCGGAATGTTCTGCGCCTTGAGTGCCGCGACGCTATCGAGATCACCGAGCTCCAGCTTCGGCATTCCGCAGCAGGCTTCCTTCTCGACCAGCACGTACGGAATCGCGTTGTGGTCGAGGATCTTCGTGAGGTCGTGGCCGATGCCCGGCTCGTTGTAGTTCACGTAGCAGGTCGAGAAGATCGCGACCTTGCCCGGCGAACGCGGGCCGTCCTTTACGCCGTGCGGCTTGCTCTTCGCCGCGTTGGGACGGAACTTCTTCGGCGTGAACTCCGGCACCCACGCCGTCTTGTCCACGCCCATCATCTTTTCACCGAGGCTTCGCAGCGTCGGTGATTTCGCAGCGGCATTCACCGTCTGCACGACGACGGGAATCGTCGCGAGCTTGCCGTTGCGATCGGTGGAGGAGAGCTGCACGTCGCGGAACTTCGTGGGCGAACCCTTGCGGAACTGCACCGCCTTCGCGCGCAGCATCACGTGCGGGAAATCCACGTTCCACGGATGCGGCGGAACGTAGGGGCACTTCGTCATGTAGCAGACGTCGCACAGGTAGCACTGGTCGATCACCTTCCAGTACTTCTCGCGCGGCACGCCGTCCAACTCCATGGTCGGACTTTCGTCCACCAGGTCGAACAGCGTGGGGAATGCGTTGCAGAGACTGACGCAGCGCCGGCACCCGTGGCAGATGTCGAAGATGCGCCCGGCTTCGTCGAGGGCTTTCGCCTCGTCGTAGAACTCCGGGTTCTTCCAGTCCAGGGGGTGGCGGGTGGGTGCTTCGAGGCTGCCTTCGCGGACGGTCATGGAGAAGCCGCTATCGTCCTGAGGGTAAGGCTTGTCATCCTGAGGGAGCGACGCGACCGAAGGACCTGCTTTAGGGTTTTAACAGTTAAACCACTCAAGCAGGTCCTTCGTCGCTGCGCTCCTCAGGATGACAGTTCCGTCAGGATGACAGGGAGCCTTAGTCCGTCAGCGCGTCGAGGGCCTTCTGGAACCGGTTCGCGTGCGAACGCTCGGCCTTGGCCAGCGTCTCGAACCAGTCGGCGATCTCGTCGAAACCTTCACCGCGGGCCGACTTCGCCATGCCCGGGTACATGTCCGTGTACTCGTGCGTCTCGCCGGCGACGGCGGCCTTCAGGTTCTGGCGCGAGGAGCCGATCGGGAGCTCCGTCGCCGGGTCACCGACGATCGCGAGGTAGTCCAGGTGACCGTGGGCGTGGCCCGTTTCGCCTTCCGCGGTCGAGCGGAACAGCGCGGCAACGTCGTTCTGTCCTTCGACGTCGGCCTTGTTTGCGAAATAAAGGTAGCGGCGATTCGCTTGCGATTCCCCTGCGAACGCGGCCTTGAGGTTGTCGTGAGTCTTGGTGCCTTTGAGAGCTTTCATCGGTGCCTCCTCGTGGTTGTGCTGTGAGCCTATGCCCACATCGAGGGGGCCGTCCAATTGATAGTTCCGATACGCGCGATTGGCATCGCCTATGGCCGATCAGCCGGAATGAGGTTACACGGTGGCGCCGCGATAGTATTGGGACATGTCTCGAAGCTTCCTGCACGGATGCGCGCTGGCAGTTGGTGCGCTCGTTCTCGCCTCGTGCGCTGACACGAGCCCCGTTCACCAGGCGGCACCGCCGTGCTGTCAGACTCAGCTTCCCACTCTTCACATCGAGCAAGGATCTGGTGGCGCGCTGCTCTACATTGGGACGCGTCACACTGCAGACCCGACCGACCCGCAGATCGAGGAGATCGCAAGGCTCGCGCGCGAGTTCCGGCCAACATTGGTGCTCAACGAGGGCGGCAATCCCCCGGTTTCCGGACTGACCGCCCGAGATGATGTAGTCAGAAGCTTTGGGGAGATGGGCTTTGCACGCTGGATCGCCAGTCAGGCGAAGTTGCCCGCAAATTCGGTCGACCCTGAGTGGGCCGACGAGATCGCGCACGTGGTCTCCAAGCACTCGCCGCAGGTCGCCAAGGTGTTCTACGCAGTACGTGCCGTTCCGGGTTTCAGGAGAAATCAGGACACCGCATCGATCGAGGAGCGTGTCGACCGATATCTTTCGGTCCCCCGGATGGCCGCCGTAGGGGGGCCACCCAGGACGAGCACCGAGCTAGCTCCGCTGCTCCTGGCAATGGCCCCCGGGCCGGGCGACTGGAGGGAGGCAACGGTGGAATGGACCAGCCCTTGGGAAAAACTCTCGGTCTTGAACGACGTCGCGAGAACTTCGACGCAGTTCCGCGAGGAGTACATGGTCAGGACGATCGTCGAAGCGGTCGGCAACCGAGAGCGTGTGTTGGTGGTGACCGGCAGGTCACACCTGGAAGCGACTCGCGGCGCTATCGAGTCGGCGCTTCGCCGAGCCCACTAGGTTGCCGCTGCGCAAGACCTCTCGGCGCAGCGACTAGCCCGAAGAAGTTACACGGTCGCGGCCCGCCTTCTTGGACTCGTAGAGGCGCCGGTCCGCGACACCGAAGAGGCGATCCCAGTCGGTGCCGTCCTCAGGGTAGCGCGCAATGCCGCCGCTCACCGTCGCGCGCAACCGCGAGCCCGCGGCGACGAGCTCCGATTGCGCGATGCAATCGCGCAGGCGATCGGCGGTGGCCGCCGCGTCGCCGGAAGGATCGGTGAGCAGGAGCACGAATTCTTCTCCTCCAATGCGTGCGAGGCCATCCTCGGCCCTCTTGTTCGACGCGAGGAGCTGCGCGACGTTCCGCAGGACCGCGTCGCCGGCGAGGTGGCCGTGCTGGTCGTTCACGCGCTTGAAGTGATCGATGTCGAGGACCAGGAGCGCGAAGCCGCTGCCGTGGCGCGTGGCGCGGGCGGCTTCCTCGGTGAAGCGCTCCATCATCGCGCGGCGGTTGGGTAGCTCCGTGAGGGCGTCGCTGAACGCGACCTTGCGAAGTGCCGCTTCCATCTTGCGCACCTCGATCCAGAAGAGGCTCATCGTGCAGGCGACCGCCACGACGATCTGGCCGATCGCGAAGAGCGAGATGATGAAGTCCACGCGGTCGCGGTCGTTGGTGCCCCCGATCGCGTTGATCACGAACGCGTTGCGCGCGATCCAGAGCACGATGGTGACCGCCATGACCAGCGCGAGGAACCGGGCCGCGGCATACGCCTCGGCGGGCGGGGAGCGCAGCAGCCACACGGTGCCCAGCACGAAGAGCCCGATCGCGATGAACGAAGGCGCGAGCAGGTTCACGAGTGCCAGTGACGGCGCGGCGAAGAAGTTGTTCCACACGAGGACCGCGATGGTGACGGCCAGCACCGCGTACACCAGGCGCTTCGGGAGCACGTGGGGCGTGTGGGTCACGACGGCGCGGATCGACAGCACGGGCGCCCAGGCGATCAGCGAATTGCCGACGGCCAGCGCGAACGAGCGCGGCAGGAAGCCCATCTGCGTGATCGCGAGCCCGAGCGCGTAGACGAGCATTCCCCAGCCCCAGTAGCGCAGGGCGGGTGAGTGACGGTCGCCGCGGGCCACGGCGATGCAGACGGAACCCAGGAGGATGTTGAGGACGAGAAGAGCGAGAACGAGAGTTTGTGCGCGGCTCATTTTCTATTTGCGCAGGCGTGAAAGCACCTGTCGGAATGCAGTTGCCGTCGATTCTTCGCTGTAGTGCCGGCCCGCGTCAATGACATGGCGTCCGGCGACGAAGACATCGGTAATACGGTTCTTCCAGCCGGAGAACATCGCGACCGCGAGCTGCGTGCCCGCGTCGAGCCCTTCGAAGTCGAGATCGGCGCCGTCGAGCACGACGAGATCCGCGCGCTGCCCCACCGCGAGCTCGCCGATGGATTGGCCCAGCGCTTGCGCGCCGCCGATGCACGCCGTGGCCCAGAGGTTGGTGGCGACTTCGGGTTGCAGATCGGTCGCCGTGACGTTGCGCTCGTGCCGGGCAAGCCGCTGGCTGTACTCGAGCGCGCGCAGCTCCTCGAAGGGGCTGACACTCACGTGGCTGTCCCCGCCGATGCCGCGTCGCCCGCCGCCGCGCGCATACGCATGCAGCGGGAAGATCCCGTCGCCGAGATTCGCTTCCGTCGTAGGGCAAAGGCCCGCAACGACTTCGGACTGGACCATCCGCTCGACTTCGCGATCCGTGGCGTGGGTTGCATGGATGAACGTCCAGCGATCGCTCACCGGAGCGATGTCGCAAACCCAGTCGATTGGCGTGACGCCATGGGTCTCGAGGCACTGCTGCACCTCGCCGCGCTGCTCGCTCGCGTGCATGTGGATCGGCGCGGTCGCATCGATCAGTTCCAACGCCGCGATCGATTCGGTCAGCGTGTTGGCGTCCACCGCGCGGACCGAATGCGGCGCCATGCCGAAGCGTAGATGCGGCTCGCCCGCGTAGAAATCGATCAAGCCCTCGAGCAACCGCGGAATCGACTCGGAGTCACCGGCGAATCGCTTCTGCGCCGCATTGAGCGGCTGGTGGCCGAGCCCGCCGTGCGTGTAGATCACGGGGAGCAGCGTCATCGCGATCCCGGTGTTCTTCCCCGCGGTGATCACGCGATGCGCAAGCTCCGCACGGTCCGAATACGGCGTGCCGTTGCGATCGTGATGAAGGTAATGAAACTCCGCGACCGACGTGTAGCCGTGCTTCAACATCTCGATGTAGAGCTGGGCCGCGATCGCCTCGATGTCGTCGGGCTCGAGCGTCTGCACCAGGTGGTACATCGCGACACGCCAGGTCCAGAAGTCGTCGGTGCTGCTCGGGCCGTGCCGTTCGGCGAGCCCGGCCATCGCGCGCTGGAACGCGTGCGAGTGGAGATTGGGCATGCCCGGGAGCACGGGGCCGGCCGCTTTGGGGACACCTTTGTCCTTGGCGCCTGGGGTGATCTTGGTGATGGTGCCGGCCGCGTCCCAGTCGATGCGCACATTCCGCGCCCAGCCGTCGGGCAAGAGGGCGTCGGAAGCGAAGAGGGACGTCGTCATGGCCGGTATGATACGGCCCCATGAGCGAAACCCTGGTGATCCACGCGCGCATCGCGACGATGCGGGGCGGGAAGTACTCGATGATCGAGGACGGGGCGCTTGCGACGAGCGAAGGGCGCATCGCCTGGGTCGGCCCGATGGCCGAGCTCGATCGCCAGAAGCTCCCGGCGCGCGCCGATCCGAAGATGCTCGATGCCGAGGGCGCGCTCGTGACGCCCGGCCTCATCGACGCGCACACCCACCTGGTCTACGGCGGGAACCGCGCTGCGGAATTCGAGAAGCGGCTGGAAGGGGCGAGCTACGAGGACATCGCGAAGGCCGGCGGGGGGATTGCCGCCACGGTGAAGGCCACGCGCGCGGCGAGCGATATGGAGCTGCGCGACCAGTCGCTCGCCCGCCTTCGCCGGTTGATGGCCGGCGGCGTGACGACGGTGGAGATCAAGTCAGGCTATGGCCTGGACATGCACACCGAGATGCGGATCCTGCGCGTGGCGAAGCTCCTCGCGAAGGACATCCCGGTTCGCATCCGCACGACGTTCCTCGGCGCCCACGCGCTACCGCCCGAATTCGCCGGCCGCGCGGACGACTACATCGAACTCCTGTGCAAGGAGATGATCCCCGCGATCGCGCTCGATGGTGCCGCCGATGCGGTCGATTGCTTCTGCGAGGGAATCGGCTTCACGCCGGAGCAGACGCAGCGCGTCTTCAGTGCCGCGCACGAGATGGGCCTGCGAGTGAAGCTGCATGCCGACCAGCTTTCCGACTTGGGTGGCGCCGCACTCGCCGCCCGCAACCGCGCGCTTTCGGCTGATCACTTGGAGCACACGAACGAGGAGGGGGTTCTCGCGATGGCGAAGTCGGGGACGGTGGCGATGCTGCTGCCGGGCGCCTATCTCTTCCTGCGCGAAACGAAGCTGCCGCCGATCGAGCTGCTGCGCCGTCACAACGTGCCGATGGCCATCGCCACCGACTGCAACCCCGGCACGTCGCCGTACACCTCGCTGCCGCTGATGATGAACCTCGCGTGCGTGCTCTTTCGCCTCACGCCCGAGGAAGCCCTCGCCGGGGCGACCGCGCATGCCGCGCGCGCGCTCGGGCTTGAAGAGGAAGCGGGCTCCCTCGAGCCCGGCAAGTCCGCGGATTTCGTGGTCTGGAATGCCGAGGAGCCTGCCGAGCTCGCGTACACGGGAGGTGTACGTCCACGCGCTGCCTACTTCGCGGGGACTTACCGCACGTAGACCGGCGTGACCGGCCCGTAGCCGTAGCGGGCGGGGACCGGACCAGCACCAGGGAACACATCGACGCCGACGCGCAGCATGTGGCCGTGTGCCGGGGCATGCGGCATGCGTGCGACGAACGGGCGGCCATGGTGCACGTAGCGAACGTCGTAGCCCACGATGCGCTGGCTCACCGCCGCCGTCGTCGTGCAGCGCTGCACGCTGTGCGTCACTGCCACTTGTTGGTTGTAGTAGGCGGGCTGCGCTACGTAGCCGACACCGTTGGTGCGATCCACGTGGTTGCCCACCGCGCCGCCGATGACGGCACCCGCGACGGTGGCCGCATTCTGGGCGCGATTGCTGCCGCCGACCTGATGGCCGATGACGCCGCCGAGCACCGCACCGATCACCGTGCCCGGGCCGATGGCCGGACGCGAGACGTAGCCGGCAGGAACAGGACGCGATTCATAGGTAGTGACGGGCTCCATCCAGCACTGTTGCTGCGGGACCGAAACCGTTTCGTAGATCGGGGTGCTGGAAACGACGGTCACGTACTCGCCTCTCGGCTTCGCCATCGCCGTCGCGCTTCCCAACCCCAGGGCCGAAACCACCGCCAATGTCACGATCTTGTTCATCTTCGATACCTCCGTTGGGGACAAATGTCCCACAGCCCAACAACGGAGGCATCGGCGGGCGCGTTGACGGAAGAAACGACACCGCCCGGCGATTTGTAACAAGAAATTAAAGGGGACTGTCCCCTTTTGGAAATGGGGACAGTCCCCTTTATCTAGGGGCGGCTCCTCACCGCGCCGTCCCAGGCGCAGCTACCGGGTCCGCTCGTACGCAGCACCGCGCTGAAGTAGTGGCGGTGCGGGTCATAGCGCTCCACCGTCATCCGCGTATCGCAGATCACGTGGCGGTTGCCCGGCAACGCGGAGCAATCGGCCGTGCTCGTCATCTCCGCTCGAATTTGGTACTTGCTCCTGAGGGGCATGTCGGTCGTGAAGTGCGATTCGGTACCGGATTTCACGCACCTCGCAGTCACGATCGTGGGAAAGACCGAGGTCGTCACGACGAGATCGAGCGGCTTGTACACGGTGACCCACATGCCATAGGGCGTCGCGTTGCCGAGTGCCACCGCCTGCTGGTCTGTGTCGCGGAAGTACTGCGGAATCACATGCGTGATCGGCTTCACTGGAGGCATCACGTTCGTGTTGTGGCACCACAGGCCGCCGCGGTTGTCCGCAGGACTCGTGCCCCGGTAGACGCAGAGGTTGCCGTCATCCTGCAGCGTCAGGAAAGTCTGCCCGGAAGTCTTCGAGCACCACAGGGGACCGGGCTGGATCGCCTCGGGCGTGCCGCGATAGACGCAGAGATTGCCATCGCCTTGCATCGCGGTGACGTACTCCCCCGAGGCACCCGCGGTATTCAGGCACCAGAGGTGCTTGCCCGGCTTGTCCGGCGTTCCGGCATAGACGCACAGGTTGCCGTCGGGCTGCTGGATCGCGTAGTGCGTCCTGCCGGGCGACTGCAGCGTCGCCTTCGTGCGAAGCATCTCGCCCATCTTGAGGACGTTCTTCGCCGGCGGCAGGGGCGGTGGCGGCGGGGGAGGAGGCGGGGGCGGAAGGGGCGGAGGCGGGGACGGTGGAGCCTTCGGGGTGATCGTCACGACTAGGGTGGTGGACTTGGCGAGCCTCAACACGCAGACCGTCGAAGGCGGTTCGGAACAAGCGGGGGTCCAGGTCACTGTTGCGCCCGGTGCGTCCCTGGGCGCCTCCGCCAGGAGCTGGATCGGCTCGCCCGACATGAAGGTGTAACTGCAGACCCTGGCCTTCGACATCGTGCCGCAGTCGATGCCGGGAGGAGAGGAAAGGACACGTCCTGAGGGCAGCGGGGCCGCGATGGTGACCACGACCGGCTGTTTCGGCTGGTTCGATTCCGGTGGCGGCGGCGGCTGCGGTTTCGCCTGCGGCGGCTGTTGCACCGGCGTTGGCTTCGATGGCACGGGCGCCTTCGTCGGCGGCACGGCTTTCTGCGGCGCAGGATCCTGCGCGAGTGCCAGCGCAGGCGAGAGTGCGCACAGCACAACGGCGATTGTCGTTCTCATGGAGCCTCCCTGCCCACACGCTGACAGGAAGCTCCCGGCTACACCATGGGACTAAGGTCGAATCGAATAAAGGGGACTGTCCCCTTTTTCTACTTGCAGGCGGTGAAGACGCCGCCGTGCGCCAGTGCGAGCTCGCCCTGGGCGCGCGTGATCGTGAGCTTGTCGCCGTTGGCACGCAGCCACACGGCGTCCTTGCGGCCCTCGATGGTCATGGCCTTCAGTTCCGCGCCGTCGATCGTGCCGCCGATCACCGCGATGGGCTTGCCGTTGCGCGTGAACGTCGCGCGCGCCACCTGGTAGCTCTGCGCGACGTCGAGCGTGACGCCCTTCGACTGGCCCGAACCGCACCAATGCCCGTCCATCTTCGCGGGCACGGTCCACAGGTGCACCTTGCTCGACTTCTCCTTGCCGACCTTCTTGTCGGGCACGTCGACGATGACCGTGCGATCCGGCTTCCAGTCGCCCATGTCCCAGTCGTGGGAGACGATGCGCGTACCGGGCTTCAGCGCCAGGATCGCGGGCCGCAGCTGCAGGTTCACTTCCGGGAGCAGGTACATCGTGATGACGGTCGCGGTCGTGAGGTCCGTCTTGAAGAGGTCCTGCTCGCGAAACTCCGCGCGCTTCGAAACCTTGGCCTTGCGCGCGTTCTCGATGCTCTGCTTGACGAGGTCGGGAACGATCTCCACGCCCAGCCCGCGCGCGCCGAAGCGCTTGGCCGCGGTGATCACGATGCGCCCATCGCCGGAGCCGAGGTCGAGCACGTAGTCCTTCTCGGTCACCTTCGCCATGCGAAGCATCGTCATCGTGACGTGGTCGGGCGTGGTGATGAAGGGCACTTCGTCGGTGCCCTGCGCGGCGACGGGGAGGGCGAGGAGCAGCGTGAGGCCAAGGCTTTTCATTGCGTCTTGTCTTTCTTGGTGAATTCGATGAGGCGGTCGAACAATTCTCGCAGCACGTGGCGCACCCGGCTGGCGCCCACATTATCGAACGAATACGGAAGCGTTTCCTGCATGTACGTTGAGCAGGCCATTTCCATCTGGACGGCATGGATTCCATTCGCCGGCTGGCCGTAGTGGCGCGTGATGTAGCCGCCCTTGAAGCGGCCGTTGTGCACCGAGGTGAAGCCGTGGTGCTTGTGGAGGATGGCTTCGAGGTCTGTCGCCAGTGATGCGTCGCAAGACTTGCCGTCCGCCGTGCCGAGGTTGAAGTCGGGAAGGCGGCCCTCGAAGAGGCGCGGCGCCTCCGACACTATTGAATGCGCGTCCCAGAGCATCGCGACGCCGTGTTGGGCGCGAATGCGAGCGAGCTCCGCTGCGAGGCGCTGGTGATAGGGCTTCCAGTAGCGTTCCACCCTTTGAGCGATCTCTGCGGAATCCGGTGCGCAGTTCTCGAGATACACCGGTGCACCGTGGAAGGTCTCGAGCGGACACAGACCCGTTGTCACACGTCCCGGATACAGGCTCACATCATCGGGCGGACGGTTGAGGTCCACCACGTAGCGCGAATGCGTGGCGGTGATGACCGTCGCGTCGAGCTCGGCGAGGAAATCGTAGAGGCGCGGGAGGTGCCAGTCGGTGTCGGGGCGTTGCGCGGCGGCCTCGGTGTGACGGTTCGCGATCGTCGGCGGCACGTAGGTCGAGACATGCGGCAGCGAGACGATGAGCGCGCCGCCTCCACGGCGAAACAGGTAGGGCGGGACGGCGCTCTTCATTCCGCTGTCATTCTTCATTAGCGCATCCGACGGCGTTGAGGTTCGAAAATCGCAGTTTGCATTCGCCTGATCCTCTGGCTCACCTAATTGATACAGGGGATCACTTTAGGGATCCCACGTAGTACTTGAGTAATCCAGGGGATCAGGCGAATGCAAACAGCGGAAATCGGCACCGCCTACTCGGCCGGGCGCCGCAACCCGTGCTTGCGCGCCACTTCCTGCGCGAGCTCGTATCCCGCATCCGCATGACGCACGACGCCGATCGCCGGATCGTTCCACAGCACGCGCTCGATACGTTTCGCCGCCGCAGGTGTTCCATCGCACACGATCACCACCCCCGCGTGCTGCGAGTAGCCCATGCCGACACCGCCGCCGTGGTGGATCGACACCCACGTCGCGCCGCCCGCAGTCGAGAGCAGGGCGTTCAACAACGGCCAGTCGGACACCGCATCGGAACCGTCCTTCATGGATTCCGTCTCGCGGTTGGGACTCGCGACCGAACCCGTGTCGAGGTGATCGCGGCCAATGACGATCGGCGCCTTCAACTCACCGCTCGCGACCATCTCGTTGAACGCGAGCCCTGCCACATGTCGCTGCCCGAGCCCCAGCCAGCAGATGCGCGCGGGCAGCCCCTGGAACTTGATGCGCTCCCTCGCCATGTCCATCCAGCGGTGCAGATGCGCGTCGTCGGGGAAGAGTTGTTTAACTTTCTCGTCGGTGCGGTAGATGTCCTCGGGGTCGCCGGAGAGCGCGACCCAGCGGAACGGGCCCTTGCCTTCGCAGAAGAGCGGGCGGATGTACGCGGGCACGAAGCCGGGGAAGGCGAACGCGTCGGCGACTCCTTCATCCTTCGCGACCTGGCGGATGTTGTTGCCGTAGTCGACGGTGGGGATGCCGGCGCGGTGGAAATCGAGCATCGCCTTCACGTGCGCGACGATCGAGGTCTTTGCGGCGGCTTCGACGGCCTTGGGATGGGTCTTCTGCTCCGCCTCCCAGCGCTCGACACTCCAGCCCGCGGGGAGATAGCCGTTCACGAGGTCGTGCGCGGAGGTTTGATCCGTGACGAGGTCGGGGCGCACGCCGCGCTTCACGATCTCGGGGAAGATGTCGGCCGCGTTGCCGAGCAGGCCCACGGAGATCGCGGTCTTCGCGCCCGCCATCATCGCGAGCGCTTCGTCGAGGCTCTTCGCTTGCTTGTCGAGGTAGCCGGTGCGAAGCCGCATGTCGATGCGCGACTGGCGGCATTCGACGGCGAGCATCGAGGCGCCGGCCATCGTCGCCGCGAGCGGTTGCGCGCCGCCCATGCCGCCGAGGCCTGCGGTGAGGATCCAGCGGCCAGAGGCCTGTCCGCTGTAGTGTTGTCGCATCGCCTCGGCGAACGTCTCGTACGTCCCCTGCACGATGCCCTGCGAGCCGATGTAGATCCACGAGCCCGCGGTCATCTGCCCGTACATCATCAGGCCCTTGCGATCGAGCTCGTTGAAGTGGTCCCACGTGGCCCACTTCGGCACCAGGTTCGAATTCGCTATGAGGACTCTCGGTGCGTCCGCGTGCGTCTTGAAGACCGCGACGGGCTTGCCGGACTGGACGAGGAGCGACTCGTCGTCGGCGAGATCCTTGAGGGCGGCGAGGATGGCGTCGAAGGCGGGCCAGTCCCTTGCGGCCCTGCCGATGCCCCCGTAGACGACCAGCTCTGCCGGATTTTCGGCGACGTCTGGGTCGAGATTGTTCTGGATCATCCGGAAGGGCGCCTCGGTGAGCCATGAACGGCAGGCGAGGGCACTACCCCGAGGGGCGCGGATGATGCGGGAGGTGTCTCCGATGCGGCGGTGGGTCATGGGGGGATTATCTCCCACAGATCATTTGTCCTACACGTCGCGCTAACATTTGTTAGTCTGCTCAACCTTGGCAAGGCGCCAGCGCGCAATCGCCATCCACTAGAAGAGCGGAAGGAATGCTCCGATGAAAGCTCTGTTAAGTATCAAGCCAACCCCTGAGCAGCTGAAAATCTTCGCGCGCGTTCGGCCGGGGGTGGAGGTTATCCGCGGCGCGGCCGGCAGCGGAAAGACAACCACCGCGATTCTCAAGCTTCAAGCCAATCTCGCGGTCTTCCTCAGGCGAAAGGACCGGATGGCAAAGAAGCCGCCCGTCCGAGTCCTTGTTCTCACATTCAACAGGACGCTCAAGGGGTACTTGGAGTCGCTTGTCAGGGCTCAGGCGGCCGAGTCGGAGAAAATTGAAATCACCATCGATACGTTCGCGCATTGGGCGCGTGACGCGTTGGACAAGCCAGCTATGGTTGCAGATGGTGCGCGAAAGCGCTCGCTCCAGACGCTCGGTAGTGAGCTCGGTCTTGGGGATTTCTTGATTGAAGAGACGGACTACTTGACGGGTAGATTCCTGTCCGAAAAGTTGGAGTCGTACACGACAACGCCGCGCGAGGGGAGAGGAAACACACCAAGGGTCGACAAAGCCCTGCGCGAGAGGCTTCTTTCCGAAGTCGTTGTGCCCTACGACAAATGGAAGAGAAAGAATAACGTCAACGACTGGAACGACTTGGCCCTCGCTTTGGCGAAGGAAAAACTCTTCGAATACGACATCGTTGTGGTCGATGAGACACAAGACTTCTCTGCGAACCAGGTGCGAGCAGTAATGAACCAGCTCGCCGACGTTCACTCGGTCACGTTCATTCTAGATACGGCCCAGAGAATCTATCCGCGTGGCTTCAAATGGCAGGAGGTGGGGATTGTTCTGCGACCAGAGAATAGCCACCGACTCGAGAGGAACTACCGAAATACCAAGCAAATCGCTGCGTTCGCCGCGTCAATGCTCGCCGGAGTAGAGGCCGATGACGACTACACAATTCCGGACCTCGAGCGGTGCGAAGCGGTCGGACCCAAACCTATCCTTCTGGAAGGAAAGTACTCGGCCCAAGTGGGCTATGCGCTGGGGCTCTTGGCGAAGTCCAAGATTGACTTGAAGGAGGATTCTGTCGCATTCCTCCATCCGAAAGGTGGGGGATGGTTTGACTACCTACGCGCGGCCTTGAGCAACAAGGGATTGCCATTTGTGGAGCTAACGCGCGAAGCGGAGTGGCCTAAGGGACCCGAAAACATCGCACTATCAACCATGCATTCGGCGAAGGGGCTTGAGTTCGATCATGTGTTCATTCTGGGCGTGAACGCGGGGTCCTTTCCCGAGGGCGAGTTCGATCCAGCAGATGATCGACAGATCACTGCGAGAAAGCTTGTTGCGATGGCCGTTAGTCGGGCGAGAAAATCGGTGATAGTCGGATTCAAGGCCGACGATAGGTCGGCCCTCATAGACTACTTCGACAAACCAACTTATACGCTGGTGAAGGTGTGAGCGTAGGCAAGGTAGTTGCCGAAAGGGCGATTCGGGACCTTCTCCATTTCACTACGAGCAAGGGCCTTCTCGGAATCTTGCAGTCGCGTGCTCTTCGCGCGCGTGCGCGATTGGGGCGAGACCAGCAACTCGAGTACATATTTAGCCCCAACGCGGCATTTCGCAAGGACGAAGCTTGGCTTGACTACGTGAATCTCTCGGTGTCTTGGATAAACCACGCGTTCTTCGCTATTGCGGCGGAGAAATGGCACAAAGGAAAAGACATTTGGTGGTGCATCTTGGCTTTCCCAGCCGATCTAATGAACGACGAGGACGTATACTTTACGACGACGAACAATATGTACTCCGGCGTAAGTAGGGCTCGCGGAGAAGCGGGGCTATCAGGAATGTTTGCTCCTTCGATAGTGCAGTGGCGCGGGAGGGTCGTTACGAGGCCACTTCGGCTGCCGGCGAGCTTTACGACCTGCAGCCAGGCTGAGGTCCTCTATCGAGGTGAAGTGCCGACCACAAGGCTCCTACGCGTCTACGTGGCTACGGAAGAGCATGCTGACGAGGTCGAGGGAATGCGTGCTGTGACGCAACATGCGCCGATTGAGGTTGTCGTTGATCCGAGTCTCTTTGAGCCGCGAAAAGTATGAGACCTGATATTCGTGCCCGGGTTGTTCGATCCGCTCTATGGGCAGCCTATGGTGACGCGCTCGGGTTCATCTCGGAGATGACCGACGACGGAGGTCTGGCCCGCCGACTCAAAGGTGGGCACCTTGTTCGTACTGTGGGATGGAAAAGAATGGTGGGCGGGAAGTTTGGTGCGTTCGTCGATCTGCCTAGCGGGTGCTACTCAGACGACACACAACTCCGACTTGCCACCTCCCGCTGCATACGGGCAGACGGTCATTTCGATGTTGAGGCGTTCGCAAAGGTCGAGTTGCCCGTGTGGCTTGCATACGCTCTCGGAGCGGGGGCGGCGTCCAAGTCGGCCGCTGAGGCGCTTGCCAGTCGCAACACGACGTGGTTCAACAACTTCTTTTCGCGGGCGAGAAGCCAGTACATCAACAGCGGCGGCAATGGAGCCGCCATGCGCATACAGCCACACGTGTGGGCTCGTGCAAGCAGCAGTGACACTCTGGGCCTCGTCCGAGACGTCGTTAGGAACTCCATTTGTTCGCATGGACACATCCGGGGCATTGCCGGGGCGGTCGTTCACGCACTCGCGTTGCAACATGCCCTGTTGACGAACGAGATTCCCGGGCCAGACATTTGGGAGGAGATCGTGTCTGATTTGGCCACGATCGGTGCTGCGGTCGGTCATGATCCCGAGTTGAGTGCATTCTGGCTTCCCCATTGGGAACACGAGACAAAGGCCTCGCTTCCCGCTGCCATACGATCTGTTCAAGACGAACTTCGCCGTGACCTGCGCATCGTGCGCAAGTCACTTGATGCGTCTGATGCCACTGCCTCTTACGCACGTTCAGCGCAGGATCTTGGAGCGCTAGAGCCATCTTCAAGGGGCTCGGGCACAAAGACAGCGCTCCTATCGCTGTTGTCGTGCTGGCTGTTCAGAATGGACGGGCCGAATTCGGCGATCGTTTCTGTCTCCGGCCTCGTGGGCAGCGACACGGATAGCATCGCTACGATGGTTGGCGCAGTCATGGGTGCCGTTGCTATTGAGGAACCCGGCGAGACGCTGGCAGATCGGGAGTACATCGAGACTGAGGCGGTGCGATTGGCGGACATTGCGGGGGGAAAGACTACGAGTTCGTTCATGTACCCCGATCCGCTAGTCTGGATCGCACCGAAGAACGCACTGGATTGCGTTGGGACTTGGAGTGGCGAGCCGTACCTTGCCGGGCTTGGTAGGCTTGAGTTTTCCGGCGAGCCTGTTGGATCGAAGTCAGCAAAGGATGAATCAGTATGGCAATGGGCGCGCCTTGATTTTGGCCAGAGAGTCCTTTGCAAGCGCCGCCGCAAGCTTCGCCCCCTACCAGAAGAGTCGCGCCCACAGTCTGAGGAAGTAAGAATGGAGATCCGAGTCAACGAGCAGCAGTTGCGAGCCTATGAGAATGATCGTCGATCGCTGGACCTCTTTTCCGAGACGCGAACTGTTGAGGTCGCCCCTGCGGGCAGCAAGACCCTGGATCAGCTCACTGATGAGGCTATCAAGTCTGGATTCGATCCAGCGGTGATCGGCCAGCACCTCTTGGAATTGGCTCAAAGGGACGGGGAGATCGAGCTTGGGATCGCATATGTGTCGATTCTGTTAAAAGCACGGAAGGCACGAATCAAGAACAAGCGTTAGGTTGCCCTGCCCGTCAAATCAGGTGTCTGGCCACCACGGCCTCGTTCCAGTGCCACTCGTGACGCTGACGATTCGCAAAGGGAAATCGAAGGCCTTCAAGGACGCAGTCTTCGCCGGCATCCACACGGGCCTGGTCAACTCGGGCGTCCCCGAGACCGACAAGTTCCAGCGCGTGCTCGAGCTCGGGCCCGACGACTTCCGCTACCACCCCGAGTATCCCGACCTCACCTCGAAGCGCGACGACGACTTCGTGCTCATCGAGATCCTGCTCTCGGCCGGACGCAGCGTGAAGATCAAGAAGAAGATCCTCGCCGATGCGATCGCAGCACTGGCGAAGGACCCGGGGCTGAACCCCGAGAACGTGATGATCGTCTTCAAGGAGACGACCTGGGAGAACTGGTCGTTCGCGGGCGGGCGGCAGATCCACGTTTGACGGGCTGCGCAGCTTGGCGCGTGTCAACGTGTGGCAGGATATGAGCATTGTGGAGAAATGACCGTGCCCAGCCCCAAAGACGACCTCACTCGGCTCATCCAGAGCCTGCCGGACGAAAGTTCGGCCGACGAGATCGTGCGCGAGCTGGCACTCCACGTCATGATCGAACGCGGCCTTGCGGATTCGGATGCGAGGCGCACCATTTCGAACGACGAAATGGGGCAACGCATTCGGTCATGGCCGAAATAGCCTGGACCGCCGAGGCGCTCCGCTGGCTCGAGGACATCTTTGAGCACATTGCGGCCGACAACCCCGATGCCGCCACGCGAACCGTCCTGGGGATCTACGAGCGCGCCCAGTCGATTGCGCGCCATCCCGAAATCGGAGCTCGGTATCTGCGTTCCCAAAGAAACATCCGGATCGTGCTCTACGAGCACTTTCGGATCGCCTACTTGATCAAGGCGGACGGGAACGTCGACATTCTCGGCGTCTTCCACGGCGCGTTGGATATCGCGAAGTACCCGCTTTAGTGCTGCGCGCGGTAGAAATGTGGTCCTCGTCCTACGCGGGCACGGGCCACCGTCTGCTGGTGACCCGGTGCATCGCGGACGATCATCACGCGATGAACGCGCAAACCTGTCAGTGGCTCCTTCGCGCCGGCGTCGCCGGCCTTTTCGCGCTCGCCGGGTGCTCGGCCTCTTCACCACCGATTACGCCCTCGCAAGGTGTGGGCGTTTCGCCCACGCTGCCCGCGCCCTCGACGAGCCTCATCCCCACCGTCTCCATCGCGCCGGCCGTAGGTTGGCCTGCAGGAGCAACGCCTAAACCCGCCGCAGGCCTCGCCGTCACCGCCTTCGCAACCGGCCTCGATCATCCGCGCTGGATTCACGTTTTGCCCAATGGTGACGTCCTGGTGGCTGAATCCAATGGCCCGCCCAAGGACCCCAAGAGCCTGAAAGCGTGGGCGATGAAGGAGGTCAAGAAGCGAGCCGGTGCGGGGGTGCCGAGCGCCAACCGAATTACTCTGCTGCGCGACGTGGACGGCGATGGCGTGGCGGAAACGCGGCATGTCTTCCTCGAGGGACTGAACTCCCCCTTCGGCATGGCGCTCGTCGGCGACTCGCTGTACGTCGCCAATACCGACGCGATCCTTCGCTTTCCGTATCGCACGGGTGACCTGCGCGCGACCGGCACGGGCGAAGTCGTCGTCGCACTCCCCGCGGGTCCGATCAACCACCATTGGACGAAGAACATCATCGCGAGCGCCGATGGCCGGCGCCTGTACGCGACCGTGGGTTCGAACAGCAACATCGCCGAGAACGGGATCGAGGAAGAGAAGGAGCGCGCGGCGATTCTCGAGGTCGATCCCGCGAAGAAGACCTATCGCGTCTTCGCCTCAGGCCTGCGCAATCCCAACGGCCTGGGATGGGAACCGAAATCCGGAAAACTCTGGACTGTCGTGAACGAGCGCGACGAGCTCGGCGATGACCTCGTGCCCGACTACCTCACGTCGGTGAAGGACGGCGCCTTCTACGGTTGGCCGTTCAGCTACTACGGGCAGCACGTCGATACGCGCGTGAAGCCGCAGCGTCCGGATCTCGTTGCGGCAGCGGTGGCGCCCGACTTCGCTCTGGGCTCGCACGTCGCACCCCTCGGCCTCGCGTTCAACGATTCACCACGATGGCCCGAGGCGTTTCGCAGCGGCGCCTTCGTCGGCAATCACGGGTCGTGGAACCGGACGCCGAAATCCGGCTACCAGGTGGTCTTCGTTTCGTTCGTGGACGGTATGCCCCGCGGCCTGCCCGTGGAAGTGCTGGGCGGATTCGTGAACGCGGAAGGCAACGCGATGGGTCGCCCTGTCGGCGTCGCGATGGATCGCCGCGGGGGACTTCTCGTGGCCGACGATGTCGGGAACGTGATCTGGCGAGTGGGCGTCGCGCGCTGACTTAGTGGAGCACTTCATCGACGCGCCCAGGTGAACCTGATAGGTTCCTGAGGCAGCCCCGCCCGCTGGCTGTGCAGCCGTCTCCGCGAGCACAAACAGCAACGAGGATTCCAATGAGATTGCTTTCCACGATGATGCTCTGTGGTGCCACGGCGCTCGCACTCCTTTCCGGCACCAGCGCAACGGCGAAGTCCTTCCTGAAGTCCGGCGAGTACCTGCGCAACGACCAGATGCTCGTTTCCGAGAACCGCGCGTTCTTCGCGTACATGCAGGGCGACGGGAATTTCGTCGTCTACAAGGGCACGAGCTTCCAGGACATGTATGGCGCGCTTTGGGCGACCGGCGCCCAGGGCGGCGGCCAGTACTTCGCCATCCAGCAAGGTGACGGCAACTTCGCCATATACAAAGGAACGGGGCCTGCGGACAACAAGGGGCTCGTGTGGGATCACCGGCGAACCGGTGCGAACGGACAAGCGTTCACCATCCTCCAGGACAGCGGCAACCTCTGCACGTACAAGGGCACGGGCCCGAGCGACAACAAGGGCCTCCTGTGGTGCAGCGACAAGTACGCCACGGTCACCTGGTTGCCCGACGGCAAGAACATCGCATTGGCCTATCACACGAGCAGCCGCATCGTCTTCGATGCGAGGAACGGCGGCCTGGCGCTGATGAACGCCAGCCAACGCTATGCCTTCCGCCCCGATGGCACGATCCGCCAGGCCGCGGACAGCTCCAAGTGCCTGCGCACGGAAGCCAACGGCATCGTCTCGCTGGGAAAATGCGACGGATCCCAATACGCCACCGGTTGGATCTATAACCCGGCCGACAAGTCCCTTCGCAAAGCGAACAACCCGAGGGCTTGTCTCATGAGCGGCAACGACGGCGCCAACATGTCCGTCCCCACGTACGATGCGGGCCACCTGTGTCCGCTGGAGAACCCGGCGCCGACGGCGAACAAGGATCACGCGAGGTGGGTCCTCGTCCCTTAGGGAAGGGGGAGCCGACTACTTCTGTTTCGACTTGAGGGCGGCCAGCGCGGCGCTTAGCGGCCTGCGCGTTCCATCGACGGGCCAGTGTTGAGCGGTGGCGTAGTCGAGTAGCTCGCTGACCCGATCCGAAGACAGTGGATGCGTCTGCAGCATCGCAAGCCGCATCGAATCCGAGCCGCCTTCCGCTCCGAGCATCGTGAAGAGCTCCTTCGGCCCGCCCGCATGGCCGTAGAGCTTGTTCACGGCCGCGAGCGCTTCGCGATCGGCGTCGCGCTCCTGGCTTCGCGAGAAGGTGAGCAGGGTGACGCCGCCCACGAGGTTGGTGAGGTCTCCGCCCGAACTGCCACTGAAACCAACGGCCGTGAGCAGCACGCCAATGGCCACGCCGCGACCGGCAGCGCGAACCGGATGCCGCAGCTTCACGTGCGCGATCTCATGCGCGATCACGAGGGCGAGCGTGTTCTCGTCGGGCATGCGCGCGATGAGCCCGCGATTCACGAACACCTGGCCGCCGAGGGTCGCGAACGCGTTGACCATCTCGGAATCGACCAGATGGAAGCGAATCGCCATCCCGGGCTCGAGTGACATCGCAGCTTCGACGCGTGCGCCGAGTTCGCGCAGGGCCAATGCTGCCTTGTCCTGCGCGGGATCATCGGCCTTGGAAGGCGGCGAGACGCGCTCGGCGACGAGTTCGCGCTCGACCGCATACGGCAAGCGCGCCGCCAGCTCCGCCGCGAAGTACCCCACCGCCGCAATCGTCACGACGACAGCCGTCGTCGCGCCGATCACGAGCCACGCAAACTCCTTGAGCGGGTGTTCCTCCGAGTAGTTGACCGTCTCGTCGGGAACCCGGTTCTCGTAGTTCACTTCGGGGGAATCAGCGCCGTTCCGTACGCGAGGATCTCGAAGGCCGGGACGGCGCCGCGGTTGCCCGAGATCGACGTGCTCTCGTACTTCACGTTGACGATGAGCTTCGAGCCCAGGCGCCGCGCTTCCGTCTTCATGCGCAACGTCGCCTCGCGCCGGCCGCGGTCGAGCAGCGTCTCGTAGCCGCGCGAACGTCCGCCGATGAAGCTGCGAAGGCCGAACACGAACTTCTTGAAGTAATCCGACGAGATCACGACGTGGCCGGTGACGAGCTGGCAATCCTGGCGCGTCGCCATGTCCGGCGGGAAGCGCGAGCCGAAGAGCAGCACCGACGCATACGCGGTCTCGCGCTGGCGGATCGAGGCGTAGTGGTTCGCCTCCAGGAACCGGCCGACGCCGAACCCCAGCGCCAGCAGGAACAGGAACATGAACCATTCGAAGTAGTGGAAGAAGATCTCCATGGCGCTACTCCAGGACGACCGCGGTTCCGTACGCGAGGATCTCGGCGGCACCGAGCGTGACCGACGTGGTGGCAAAGCGCACGTTGATCACCGCGTTCGCGCCGATCGACTTCGCCTGCGCGACCATGCGCTCGGTCGCTTCCTCGCGCGCTTCCTGCATGAGTTCGGTGTAGCCCTTCAGCTCGCCGCCCACGATGTTCTTGAGGCCCGCCATCAGGTCGCGGCCCGCGTGCTTGGCGCGAACGGTGCTCCCCTGGACCATTCCCAGATGCGAGCTGACCCTGCGGCCGGGGATTATCTCGATGTTGGAAACCATCATGCCAGTCGATGCCATGTAACCCTCCCAGGGTCGTTTGTCGTGGCCGGACAGAGCGCCCGGCGTGGCAATTATGACCACACATCGGTGACGGCTGCGTTGTGGGAGGGTCCCCCGGCCCGTTCGTGAATATTCCCATCTGGATTGCGCAGTAAAGCGTCGCGAGCCGTTGGTGGCGCAAGCATCGTTGTCCGGCGCATAGGGAGGGGAGAGCGATGGCCGTTGATGCCCAGGCGGTATTTGAAGAAATGATGGCTGCGGGGGCGACCGCGTTTGGACAGGGCTGGAAGGCCGTCGAAACGTACGCGTCCGCCGAGTTCGAGAAGCTCGCCGATCATCTCGCTGACATCGCGGAGAACGTGGCGCTCTACGAGGAGAATCCCGAGGAAGGGTACTCACCGAAGACCGCCAGGAAACTCTTCAAGATTCAAAGGGACGCATGCGAGCGCGTCATCGTGGCTGTTACGCAGCTCCCACCCGCGGCGGTGCAGATAGCGATGAACGCCATCATGGAGGTGTTGAAGGACACCTTCGGAGCGGCGATCGCTGAAATCGCATGAGAAAGGGCCGCAACCTGGGGGATGCGGCCCTTTTTGCTACCTACTGCAAAAACTCAGCCTTCGAAGCGCGTGTGCAGACGATCCCACGCGTCGCGCGAAGCAACCCGCGCGCGATCCCACGGCAGGGTCGAGGTGCCGCGCACACGATCCCAATCGCGGCTCAGTTCGGGTTCCACTTCGTCGAAAGTACGCCCGTCGTAAGTCACGAACGTGTCGGCGCCATAGCGATATGCCGGCGCGTAGTCGTCGTACCGCGCGCCCGTGGCGTAGGGACGATTCGGAAATTCCGTGCGCCAATAGGCTTCTTCCACGGTCGGGTCGACCATTTCGGCAACCCCTTTGCCTGCGAGGCCGCCAACCACGGCACCGACTGCGGCGCCGATGACCGTACCTACGGGCCCAACAACCGTTCCTGCGGCTGCGCCTGCGGCCGCGCCGCCTGCAGCTGCGCCGATGCCCACACCGATCGGGTGCGCGCCGGGTGCATCAGTGATCGGATCGCGGTTCGCGTCCGGAGTGTCATCGAGTTTGTCGTCGAGAGAGGCCATTTGTAGTTTCTCCTGGAGATGTGAAGCCGGTAAGCGACATGCATCCGGTACACGATCATCGACGCGCCGAACCTCGCCAGAAATAGGCGCACGCGATTCCGCCGAGTAGGACGTGCCCGACAAGCAACGCCTGCGTGAATATTGCCCACCGGAATGCGCAGTACAGCCACGCGGGCAGGGTCGTGGGAGGAGTCAACTGTTCGCCATGACCGAAAGCGAGGAAGCCATGAAAATAGCGAGCCTGGTATTCGTATCGATCCTGTTCCTGGGCGGCTGCAGCAGCATGCGGCTGGTCAGCAACGACGACGAAGTCATCGACAACGGGACGACGGAGTTCGCAGAGACGTTCAATCCCGTCGAGGCGGCAATGCCGGTGACCACGACAATCGTGGTGGCAGCGGCAATGACGATGGCCTACGACCTCCGCACGTACTACTCGTGCCAGGCGAAGGATGGCTCGACACGTTTCTGCGTGGCGGTGACCCGCGTATCACCGCCCGTGTGCGACGACATCGGTGACATGACCATTCGCGAGTGGCGCCCGGATGCCTGCGATCTGTGCCCCGAGACGAAGGGCATGACGCGCATGGCGACGAGCGCCCGGACCGAGACCGACTGCCCGCGCCCGACGCTATGAACGCGTCCAGCGCCTGATGCACAGCGCGATCGGAACGCCCACGAAGAGGGCGTGCGACGCGAAGCCTTCCACGAGGCGCATTGCGGTGTGGGGTGGGTTCTTGAACGGCACCGCGGAGAGCGGCCAGACCGCGAAATTCATGAAGACGTAGATCGCGATGCCGAAGAGGCAGCCCCACGCGACCGCTTGCGACCTGAGGAACGGGGATATGCGGCTCGCGGCGTAGTAGAGCGCCGCGGCGACGATGAGGATCGCGTAGTGCGAGGCGAGCCCGATCGATCCCGACGTCCAGCCGCCCTGGAAGGATTCCTTCCCGAGCCACCCCGAAGCGACGAACTGCAACACCCACAGCGGGCTGCGTCCATAGGAGCCGTTGCTCACGAACGCGTAGATGATGTCGATGGTCGCCGCGATGAAGCCGCCCAACACGATGGCGAGCACCGGGCGATGCGATTGCATTGAATTCATGGCCATTCCCCCTGGGGAAACAGCCTAGCGAATCGGCCGCTCGCCGATCGTTACGACTTCTTCGGGGGCGTGAAGCCTTCCAGGACACACTTGCCCGGCTGGGGCGCCTTCACCTTGAACCCGCTGAACGCGCCAATATCTACCTCCGTCTTGCAGATCTCGTGCTTGTTGTCGGCCAGCACCCTGCAATCGGCCGTGGTCGTCATCTGCGCGTAGACCCCCATGCGCGAGCGCTTCGCCTCGTCGATGGTCCAGGTCCTCGTCTCGCCGGCCTTCAAGCACTCCCTTCCTTGCCCCATATACCGGCGCATGCCGCCTTTGACCACGCCGCCTTCCCCGGTCATTTTTTCGTACACCATGACCGCCATCGGGCTCTTGGTCTCGTTGACGGTCACGAACGGGACGGGAGTGGCCATGGGGTTAAAGGGATTTTGCGCGACGGCCTGGATCGCAAGAACGCCGAACGCCAGGGCGCCTGCGACTTTGATGATCTTCTTCATGAGTTCTTTCAGCGGCGGGTTGAGGCGCCATTGTGCGCCTCGGCGAGAACAAACCGTTACGAAGTTGCGGGCCGCGCCGTAGATGATTTGCGCATGAGACTGCTTGCCCCCATTGCCCTGATCGCTTTCGGCATGCCTGTCCACGCGCAGGACGCCGAAGCACTCGCCGAGAAGATGCTCACCGCGCTGGGCGGCCGCGCCGCCTGGGCCGCCACGACGAACACCGTGAACGACTCGCAGCAGAACTGGGACGGCGACCCCTCGGTCCTTCGCGCCGTCATCACGATGGACTTCGAGCGCCCGCGCTTTCGCATCGAGTCGCGTGGCGAGGGGCTGCACGTGATCCGCGTGATCGACGGCGACAAGAGCTGGCGCATGACGCGCGACGGCAAGATCTCGGCCGTGCCGCCGGAGCTCTTCGCCGATGAGCTCAAGTGGTACCGCGGCCACGTCTACCGGACGCTGCATCGCATCGCCAAGCGCGACCCCGTGATCAAGCTCGCGGTCGGCAAGGAAGGGCGCCTCGAAGTGTTCGAGGGCGAGACGCGCATCGCGTGGTACCTCCTCGATCGCGCGAACCAGCCGTACCGCTACGGCGCGAACGAAGACGATGCGGGCTCGCTCTTCGGACCGTGGGATGCGGAAAAGTCAGGCATCCGGCACCCCGTGTATGTCACGCGAACAGACGGGAAGTGGCGGGCGATGTTGAAGCGTCTTGAGGTGAATGTGAGTCTGGATGAGGCGCTGTTCGCGCGGCCCTAACTGTCATCCTGAGGAGCGAAGCGATTGTCATCCTGAGGGCCAAAGGCCCGAAGGACCTGCTTTAGGGTTTTAACCGTTAACCCCCTACAGCAGGTCCTTCGTCGCTTCGCTCCTCAGGATGACATTGCTTAGTAAATGACATTGCCTAGTACCGGAACGTGTAGTTCTCCCACCAGCACTTCTGCGCGTTGGCCTTCAGCGTCACCTTCGAGTAGCGGATCTGGAGCGAATCGCTGGTGGCCACGTCCGAGCGCGTATCGCACAGGACGTGCCGGTTGTTGGGCAGCGAGGCGCAGTTCTCCGTGCTGGTCATCTCCGCGCGGACCTCGTGCTTGGTGCGCGACAAAAGGCTTCCCTTGAGGTGCACAAAGCCCCACGGTGCCACGCAGGCGGTTGCGTGTTGAGAGGCGAGGGGGCTCCCCCGATAGACCGTCACCCACGCGAAGTTGGGCGTGTCGTTGACCATGAGGAATTCATCGTTCGCGTTAACGGGCAGCCGTGGCACGGGCCGGTCCCGCGGCGGCGTGTAGATGTCGGCCTTGGGCGGAGGCGCCACGGGCGTGCCCGACGACGGAATGACGGTCGCGCTCACGGTCGAACACCACAAATTGCCCTGGTTGTCGGACCAGCCCGTGCCCTTGTAGACGCACAGGTTGCCGCCATTCTCCAGCACCGCGAAGTACTTTCCGCCGGGTGCCACCTTGTGGGTGCACCAGTTGAGGCTGATGTATTGCGTGGACGTGCCGCGATAGGTGCAGAAGTTGCCGTCGGCCTGCATCACCGTGACGTATGGCGGCGGCGCGTTGGGCGTGACCTGCTGGTGGCACCACACCGCGCCCTTTGAATCCGACGGGCCCGAGCCGCGATAGACGCACAGGTTGCCGTCGGCTTGCTGGATTGCGTAGAAGCCCTTGTTGTTGGAGAGCAGGTACTGGCCCACCGCCATGTGGTCGCCGGTCGTCATCATTTCCCGCGGCCACACGGGCGCGGCGGCCACGGGCGGCGCCTTGACGATGTCGATCGTGACGTTCTTGTCCATCGTGAAGGTGCAGGTCGTGGCCGTGCCCGGGCACAGGCTGCCCCATCCGCGGAAACCGCTGCTGCCCGCGATCGACGCCGTCAGGACGGTGCCCGCGTCGATGTCATTCTTGCAACGGTCGTCTGCGGGTGGGCCGCCACACTTCACGACCACGGAGCCCGCGGTCTCGCGGCCGGGGTAGACGCGGATCGTGCCGACCCCGGGCCGCACCGCCTCGAGCGTGAACCGGACTTTCGGGGCGCCGACCGCGCCCACGGTGATGTTCTGGTTCATCGTCACCGTGCAGTACTCGCCGGTGGTGCCGGCGCAGGCGCCGGTCCAGGACTTGAAGTCGAAGTCTTTGCTCCCAGCCACGGCCCGCAGCTTGAGCACGGTACCGGCGGGGAAGGACGCGCTGCACGTTGACTTGGAGTTCGCCTTGCCGCAGCTGACGCCGGCGGATGCATCGCCGGCGGCGTAGGCGGCCTGGACGATGGCCATGTCCGGCAAGGGCGACACCGTCAACGTGTATTGCGGGCCTTTCGGCGTCGGCGCAATCGGCTGGCCCTTTTGCGTTGCGGTGGACGACGCCGGTTGCTTCGGCGTGGGTGCGGTGGCCGGCTGCGGCGCCTGGGCGGCGGCGAGCGTGGAAAGAAGCGCGAACAGCGGCGCCGATGCGAGTCGGATTGTCTTCATGGAGGCTCTCCCTGGGCTGCCCCGGTTTTATGGGCGCTACCGTGACACGAAGAACCCGGTGAAGGCTATGGGGCGAAAGTCGCAGTTGCTAACTGATCCGTTGGATCACTCATCTGATCCTCCGTCTCAAGTAGGTGATCCCCTGGATCAGGCGAATGCAAAGTCGCTTTTCGTATCCACGTCACTCCTTGGCGAGGAGCGATCCACGCCTCGCGCTATCATTCCTCCATGAAAACCCGCGCCGCAGTCGCCACCAAAGCCGGAGCTCCCCTCAGCATCGAAACCGTGGATCTCGACGGCCCGCGCGCCGGCGAGGTGCTGGTCGAGCTGAAGGCCACCGGGATCTGCCACACGGATGAATTCACGCGCTCGGGTGCGGACCCCGAGGGTATCTTCCCCGCGATCCTCGGCCATGAAGGCGCGGGCATCGTGGTCGACGTCGGCTCCGGCGTGACCACGCTCAAGAAGGGCGATCACGTCATTCCCCTCTACACGCCCGAGTGCCGGCAGTGCAAATCGTGCCTGTCGCGCAAGACCAATCTCTGCACCGCGATCCGCGCGACGCAAGGCAAGGGCCTGATGCCCGATGGATCGTCGCGCTTCAAGCTGAACGGCGAGCCCGTCTACCACTACATGGGCTGCTCGACGTTCTCGAACTTCACGGTGCTCCCGGAGATCGCGCTCGCGAAGATCCGCGAGGACGCGCCCTTCGACAAGGTCTGCTACATCGGCTGTGGTGTGACCACCGGCATAGGCGCGGTGATCAACACGGCGAAGGTGGAGGCGGGCGCGAACGTCGTCGTATTCGGTCTCGGTGGGATTGGTTTGAATGTCATCCAGGGCGCGCGGCTCGTAGGCGCGAACAAGATCATCGGCGTGGATATCAATCCGTCGCGCAAGGAAATGGCCGAGAAGTTCGGCATGACGCACTTCGTGAATCCCAAGGAAGTCGGCGGCGATCTCGTCGCGCGCCTCGTCGCACTCACCGATGGCGGCGCCGACTACAGCTTCGAGTGCGTCGGCAGCGTGGAGCTCATGCGCCAGGCGCTCGAGTGCTGCCATCGCGGCTGGGGTGTCTCGGTGATCATCGGTGTCGCGGGCTCGGGGCAGGAGATCAAGACGCGCCCCTTCCAGCTCGTGACCGGCCGCATCTGGAAAGGCACCGCGTTCGGCGGCGCGCGCGGCCGCACCGATGTCCCGAAGATCGTCGACTGGTACATGGAGGGCAAGATCGAGATCGACCCGCTCATCACGCACGTCATGCCACTCGACGACATCAACAAGGGCTTCGACCTCATGCACGAGGGCAAGTCCATCCGCGCCGTCGTCACGTACTGATGCTGCCGATCGAAACAATCGCCGAACGACCCTGCTTCGGCGGGGTGCAGGGCACCTATCGCGTTGCTTCGCAGGCGTGCGCGACGCCGATGCGCTTCTCCGTCTTCCGTCCACCGCAGGCCGAGGTGCGCCGCGTGCCCGTGGTGTATTGCCTCGCGGGGCTCGAATGCAACGAAGAGACGTTCATGATCAAGGCGGGTGCGCAGCGCTATGCGGCGGAGTTCGGCCTGATGCTCGTCTCGCCCGACACGAGCCCGCGCGAAGTGCGCATTCCGGGCGACGACGAGAGCTGGGACTTCGGTCTCGGTGCCGGCTTCTACGTCGATGCGGTCCAGGCGCCGTGGAGCGCGCACTACCGCATGCAATCGTTCGTCGCCGACGAGTTGCCGCGTGTCGTTGCCGCGAATTTCCCCGGCAACGTCGATCGCCAGTCCATCCTCGGCCATTCGATGGGCGGTCACGGCGCGCTCGTCTGCGCGCTGCGCTACCCCGAGCGTTACCGCGCGGTCTCGGCGTTTGCGCCGATCGTTGCACCGTCACAGGTGCCGTGGGGCGAGAAGGCGTTCGCGAAGTTCTTCGGTGACGACAAGCGCGTGTGGGCGGCCAACGATGCCACCGCGCTCGCGGCGACGTCGGTTTTCTCCGGCGAGATCCTCATCGACCAGGGCCTCGACGACAAATTCCTCCGCACACAACTCCTGCCGTACAAGTTCGTCGTCGCCTGCGAGGGCACGCGGATCGCGCCGCGCCTCCGGGAGCACGCGGGCTACGACCACAGCTACTGGTTCATCCAGACCTTCATCGCCGATCACCTGCGCTGCCACGCGGATCGGCTTTACCGCGACTGAGCTCCGCGTCGATCGCGTCGTAGAGGCTCTGCAGGTCGTAGTTCACGTCGAAGCGCGTCCCGTTCACGTAGAGGCCCGGCGTGGAGCGCACGCCGCTCTGGCGTCCGTCCTTCGCCTGCGCCTCGATCTTCGCGACGTGAACGTGGCTTTCCATCTCCTCGCCGAAGCGGTCCATGTCGAGGCGAAGCTCGCGTGCGTAGCTCTCGAGATCGGGCAAAGCGAGGCGATCCTGCCGCCGGTACATGAGGTCATGCATCTTCCAGAAGGCGCCCTGGCTCGCGGCGGCTTCCGATGCCTCGGCGGCCTGCAACGCGTGCTTGTGGAAGTCGTGCAGGAAATGCCGGAAGACGAAGCGGAGCTTGCCCGCGTAGCGCGCGATCATCGCGTGGATGCCCGGCGCGGCTTGCGCGCAGTACGGGCACTCGAAGTCCCCGTACTCGACCACGGTGACAGGCGCGTCGGCCGGACCCATCGCGTGGTCGGCGGCGGTGACGGGTGTCAGGAGGGCGAACGTTCGTTTGGCCATCCCGCATTGTAGGACGGCGTTCCCATTCTTCCGGTGCCAGACTATTCTGGCGTCGTGCCGAACCCCGATCTCCCCACCCGCATCGCCGCAGGCCGCACTGATCTCGTCTGCGACCACCTGGCGTCGGGCGGGCTCGTTGGCGCGGAGGTTTCGGGCGCTCCGCTTCTCGAGTGGTGCGCCTACTACGGTGACGTGAGCTCGCTGCGGATGCTCCTCGAGAAGGGCGCATCGCTGTCGACGCTCGGCCACGACCTCGGCCTCAACGCGGCCGCTTTCCACGGCCACTGGCGCCTGGCGCAGTTTCTCCTCGAGCGGGGCGCGCAGGCGAATAGCGCGAGGCCCGAGACGGGAGAGACGCCGCTGCACTCGGCGATGTGCTCGGACGACCGCACGACCTATGACGCCGTCGTGAAGGTCCTGCTCGCGGCCGGCGCGAATCCGGACGCCGCGACGCGACCCGGCGCGCCGACCGGATGCTTCATGCGCGATGCGCGTACGCGCGGTGAGACGCCGCTGCATCGCGCTGCGGCCTTCGGAACGGAAAACACGATCCAGATGCTGCTCGACGTGGGCGCCACCGTTGATGCGCGCGACGTGAACGGGGAGTCGCCGCTCTCGTGGGCGAGCTGGTATCGACGGCCGGTGGGAGTGCTGCGGCTCCTGTGCTTTGGCGAGCATCGCGTCCACCCGGACTACGCCGGGATGCGCGCGAACCTGGTCGGGGACCCGAGCCCCTAGCTCCTGCGCACGAGCATTCGCTCGAGCGCTTCGAAAACCACGTGGACGATCAGGGCGAGTGCCGCCGCGGGAATCGCGCCGGCGAGCAGCGCCGTGTGGTCGTTGAGTGCGAGTCCTTGCGCGATCCGTTCGCCGAAGCCGCCGGCGCCCACGAACGCCGCGATGGTCGCCGTTCCGACATTGATCACGGCCGCGGTCTTCACGCCGGCAAGGATGGTGGGTGCGGCCAGTGGCAGTTCGATCCTGGTGAGGACGGTTGCGGGCTCGAGGCCGAGCGCGCGCGCCGCGTCGCGCATGCCCCGCGAAACGCCGAGCAGTCCCGCGTGCGTGTTGCGGACGATCGGCAACAGCGCGTAGAGAAACAGCGCGATCAGCGCGGGCACGGCGCCGATCGTTCCCGTGAGCGGAATGAGGATCGCGAGGAGGGCGAGCGAGGGAATCGTCTGCGCGAGGCCGATGAGGGCGAGCACGGGTTGCGCGATCCAGCGCACGCGCGCGGCGAGGATGCCCAGCGGAATGCCGACGATCACTGCGGCGATGAGCGAGCCGAAGACGAGGCCGATGTGCTCGAGCGCGAGGCGGCCGAAGTCCGGGGCGAAGAGCGCTTCGCGCAGGCCGCGGCCACTTGCTGAACGACGCGCATCGAGGAATTCCGTGGCGACGGCGGCGAACGCGACGCGATCGAGTTCCGCGCGGGCATTGAGCGCGCGCATCGTTGGCTCGTCGATCCGGCTCGCGAGCTTCGCGAACGCGGCGAAAGCGACAGGATGGCGAGTGGGCGCATCCACCCGGTGGAGGATCAGCGCGTCGTAGCGCGGGAAGTACTTGCGGTCGTCGAGGAGAACGCGAACGCCCTGGCGCGCGATCTTCGCGTCGGTCGTGTAGAGGTCGATCACGTCGACCTGGCTCGCGGCGAGCGCTTCGTAGGCGAGGCCGTGGTCGAGGCCGCGCGGCGATTCGTGCGGAAGTCCGTAGGCAGTCTTCAGCCCGGGCCAGCCATCGCGGCGGCCGAGGAATTCGTGCGACAGCCCCAGCGCGAGTTTCGGATGCGGTGCAAGGTCCGAGATCTTCGTGATGCCTTTCGATTTCGCCGCTTCCTCGCGCATTCCCAGCGCGTAGCTGTTCGAGAACCCCAGCGGGACGCTCGCCTCGAGTCCCATCTGGGCCAAGCGCGCGTTGATCCTCGTGAGGTCGGGCGAGCCGTCGAGCTTCAGGATCTCGGAGGCGATCGTGCCGCTGTACTCGGGATACGCATCGATCGCGCCCGAGCGCAGCGCCTCGAAGAGGATCGCGGTGTTGCCCATGCCCAGTCGGTGCTCGGCCTTCGCGCCGTCGCGCTGCGCCGCCTGCGTGAGCAGCTCGCCCAGGACGTAGGACTCGGTGAATCGCTTGGAGCCGATGCGCAGCGGCTCGTCCGCGGCCGGCGCGGAGGCCGGGGCGAGGAGCGTGACTACTGCGAGCAGCGCGCGGAGGACCATCGCGGGCATTGTCCCACGCACCCGGCTATCATTCGCCCATGACAAATTCGAACACCGCCACGCACCGCGTGGTTGAAATCACGACGCCCGGCAAGCCCGAAGTCCTGCAGGTCCGCACGCGCGACATCCCGCAGCCCGCGAAGGGCGATGTCCTCATCAAGGTCGCGGCCGCCGGCGTGAACCGCCCCGACGTCCTGCAGCGCATCGGCCGCTACCCTGTTCCGCCGGGCGCATCCGATCTTCCGGGCCTGGAAGTCGCCGGCACCGTCGAAAAGGTGGGCGAGGGTGTCACCGAGTGGAAAGTCGGCGATCGCGTCTGCGCGCTGACACCGGGCGGTGGCTACGCCGAGCATTGCATCGCGCCCGCTTCCAACTGCCTGCCGATTCCGAAGGGCTTCGATTTCGTCCAGGCCGCGTCGCTGCCCGAAACCTACTTCACCGTCTGGAGCAACGTGTTCGATCGCGGCGGCCTGAAGGCGGGCGAGTCGTTCCTCGTGCAGGGCGGCTCGAGCGGCATCGGTGTCGCGGCGATCCAGATCGTGAAGGCGATGGGCCATCGCGTCTTCGCCACCGCCGGATCGGAGGAGAAGTGCAAGGCGTGCGAAGCGCTCGGCGCCGAGCGCGCGATCAACTACAAGACCGAGGACTTCGTCGCGGTCGTGAAGGAAGCCACCGGCGGCAAGGGCGTGAACGTCGTGCTCGACATGGTCGCGGGCGAATACATCGCGCGCGAATGCTCCGCGCTCGCCGACGATGGCCGCATCGTGCTCATCGCAACGCTTGGCGGCTCGAAGGCCACGGTCGACATGATGGAGGTGATGCGCCGGCGCCTCTCGATCACGGGCTCGACGCTGCGGCCGCGCTCGGTGGAGTTCAAGGCCGCGATCGCGAAGTCGCTGCGTGAACGCGTCTGGCCGCTCTTGGAGGCCGGAACGATCAAGCCGGTGATCCACGCGCGCTTCCCGCTCGCCGATGCGGCGAAGGCTCACGCCATGATGGAAGGCGGCGAGCACATCGGGAAGATCGTCCTCGAGGTCTGAGCGTTGCGCTGAGGTTTGAGCGTTGCGCTGAGGAGCGCTCCCCACTGTCATCCTGAGGAGCGCAGCGACGAAGGACCTGCTTTGGGGGGTTAACGGCCCCGCAGGGGAGGCACTACTGAATTCGCCTATGACGCCGCGCATCATAGCCAGTCACATTTCTCCGAGCATCGAATGTGACAAGGCATGGCGCCACGCGTCATAGGCTGTTCGCCGCGGTAAGCGCCCTGGTACCGAGCTAGGGGAGCGGCTGGAATTGCGCCGGGTCGTAGAAGAACTTCTCTTCGGCCACGGACTCGCCGTCCCACCGCTGATACGCCAGTTCCTCGATGCGTGTGCGCTTCCCGTCGAGCGTTTCGAATTCGAAGATCCAGCGAATCACCACGAGGTCGCCGTTTACAAAGACGGGGCGGACGCACGTGGATTTCACGGACTTCATGCGCGCCATCACCTTCGCCTCATTCGTGACCAGGACATCACGACCCTTGCGCGGCGGCTGGTTGTTTTCCTGCATCGACGCATCGGGCGCGTAGAAAGCCTCGATGGCCTCGACGTGCTCGTTGCGTTCAACTTGGGCGATGAATCGTTCGAGGGTGGCTGCGGACGGCATTAGGCGAATGCAAAGGGCGATTCGACGAACGCCGCGAACGCGCCCTTCGCAACGAGCGGCGTGACGGCGGTGATGTCGGTCGCGAGGAAACGATCTCCATCGAGGTGCGGGGCGACGCTGCGAACGAGCGCATGCGCAGCTTCAAGCGGCGCGGAAGTCTTCAGGGGCCGATGGAAATCGATGCCCTGCGCCGCGGCCAGCAACTCGATCGCCACGATGCACGCGGTGTTCTCCGCCATGTCGCCCAGGCGGCGCGCGGCGAAGGTGGCCATCGAGACGTGGTCCTCCTGGTTGGCGGAGGTCGGGAGCGAATCGACGCTCGCCGGGTGTGCCAGCGACTTGTTCTCGGAGGCGAGCGCCGCGGCGGTGACGTGCGCGATCATGAAGCCGGAGTTCACGCCGGAAGCCGAAGTCAGGAACGGCGGCAGGCCGCTGATCGACGAATCGATGAGCAGCGCGATGCGCCGTTCGGCGAGCGCGCCAATTTCCGCGATTGCCAACGCCAGATGATCCGCGGCGAACGCAACGGGCTCGGCGTGGAAGTTGCCGCCTGAAAGCGATTCACCGGTGTCGGGGAAAACGAGCGGATTGTCGGTGACGCCATTTGCTTCGATGAGCAGCGTCGCCGCGGCCGTGCGAATCACATCGAGGCACGCGCCCATCACCTGCGGCTGGCAGCGAAGGCTGTAGGGATCCTGCACGCGATCGTCGCCGACAAGGTGTGACGCGCGAATGGCACTCGCGGCGAGCAGCGTCCGGTAGCACGCGGCCACCGCGATCTGCCCGGGCTGGCCGCGCAACTCATGGATGCGCGCGTCGAACGGCGTATCGCTGCCCTTCGCGGCATCGACGCTCATCGCACCCGCGACGAGTGCCGCCGCGAAGACGTTGCCCGCCGAGAAGAGGCCCGAGAGCGCGAGCGCGGTGGAAACCTGCGTGCCGTTGAGGAGTGCGAGGCCCTCCTTCGGACCGAGCTTGAGCGGCTGCAATCCGGCGATACGCAGTCCTTCAGTTGCGGAGAGCACCTTGCCGCCGTGGCGCACTTCGCCAAGACCCAGCAGCACGGCCGACATATGAGCGAGAGGTGCGAGGTCGCCGGAAGCGCCGACCGAACCCTTCGACGGAATGCACGGAAGCACTTCGGCGTTCAGCAGCGCGAGGAGCGCATCGAGCACTTCGGGACGCACGCCGGAAAATCCGCGCGCGAGGCTTGCAATCTTGAGGAGCAGCGTGAGGCGTACGACATCATCGGCGAGCAGCGGACCCACGCCGACGCTGTGCGAAAGAACGAGGTTGCGCTGCAGTAGCTCGAGCTGGTCGTCGGGGATGTGCGTTTGCGCGAGCTTGCCGAAGCCGGTGTTGATGCCGTAGACCGGTTGGCCCGCGCGCACCATCGCATCGACCGCCTTCGCGCCGGCGGCGAGCGCACGGCGATCGGCATCCGCGAGCGTGACGCGCGCGGGAGCACGAAGATATTGGGAAAGCTGCCCGAGGGAGAGCTTGCCGGGCTGGAGCTGCATGAGTCGCGCCTTACTTGAGGCGGCCCTCGATCATCCGCCCCACGCTCTGGGTCTTGGCTTCGATCGCCTTCGCGTCACCCGTGGCGCCAGCCATCGCGATGCGGCCGATCGTCTTCGCCTTGTAGAACCACAGTTCGCGGCGGGCCGGCAGCCAGAAGCCGATGTCGCCCACGCCCGCGACGGGCACGACCGTGGTGCGGTAGATCTTCTGCAGGCTCTCGGCCTCGCTGTCGAGCTCGGACTTGCCGTACTTCGCGCGCCGGACCTCGAGGACCATCAGCGACTTCTGTCCCTTGCCGGTGAAGAGGCATTCGCGGCCCTTCGCTGTCGTGTTCTTGGTCGTCTTGATGCTCTGCGCATCGACGCCGACGAAGCTCGCGACTTCTTCGGAAGTGAGGAGCGTGCAGGGATCGACGAGTTCGTCGGCCTGGGCCCACGCGAAGGCCGGGGCAACGATCAATGCAGCAAGGATGACTCTCATGACAACTCCCAGGAGTTTGTGCGGTCAGCGCATGGCCAGGACAAATGCGACGACCAGGACGTTCAGTGCGATGGCGATCCAGATCGGGGCGTTGGACGCCGATTCCGGTGGCCTTTGGACTCCATTGGACACAATGCCGGCTCGCGCGGCAAGCCTAGACGAAAATGTCGCGAAGAAGTCGTCGCTGATCTTGCCGGCGGCGGCATCGACCAGCCGCTGGCCCACTTGCGCGATCTTGCCGCCGACCTGGGCTGTCGCCCGGTATTTGAGCAACGTTTCCTTCCCCTGGTCGACGAGTTCCACCTGCGCCGAGCCCTTGCCGAAGCCCGCGGGACCGCCCTGGCCCTCGAAGTGGATCGTGTAGCTCTGCGGCTTCACGATGTCGGTCACCTGGAGCTTTCCCCTGAACTTCGCCTTCACGGGACCGATCGCGGCCGTGAGCAGCACCGCATAGGCGTTTTCGCCCGTAGATTCAATCGACTCGCACCCGGGAATGGCGGCCTTCAACTCATCGGGATCGTTGAGGGCGGCCCAGGCAGTGTCGCGGTCTACGGGGAGGATGCGTTCGGAGGTGAGTTCCATGAACCCTTGTCATCCTGAGGGCCGCAGGCCCGAAGGACCTGCTTGAATTGTTTAACAGCTAAAACCCTAAAGCAGGTCCTTCGTCGCTGCGCTTTTCAGGATGACAATCTCGAGTGAGGAGACAGCGCCTTTCCCAGGGTGCGCAGCGACTCCAGATTGTGCACCGGCAGGAACGCATCCACATGCGGGCGCATCGCGACGATCCCCGAAGCGCGCGGCTCGAAGCCTTCGTACCGCAGCAACGGGTTCAACCACAGCAGGCGATGGCTCGAGCGATGCAGCCGCGCCATCTCCACTTCGAGCCCCGGTGCGTCGTCGCGATCGAGGCCGTCGGTGACGAGGAGGAGTGTCGCGTTCTGGCCGAGCAGGCGGCGCGACCACTGGAAGTTGAACTCATGCACGCAGCTCGCGATGCGCGTGCCGCCTGCCCAGTCGGGCACCGCTGCGCAAACTGCGTCTACCGCTTCATCCACATCACGATGGCGCAGTGCGCGCGTGACGTTGGTGAGGCGCGTGCCGAAGAGCAGCACGGAAACGCGCGCGCGATCGCGGACGAGCGCGTGGAGGAAGTGAAGGAACATGCGCGAGTAGCGGTGCATCGAGCCGGAGATGTCGCAGAGCACGACGATCGGTGGCGCGCGCAGCCGCGGTTCCCGCCGCACGATGCGCGCGATCTGCCCGCCGTCGCGCGCCAAGCGCCGCAGCGTCGCGGCGAGGTCGATCGCCGCACCGGTGGGCGCGCGCTTGAAGCGGCGCGTGCGCACGTCAGGTACCGGCAGCCGCATGCCAGCCACGATGCGCTTGGCTTCGCGCCACTCGTCGCCGGTCATCTTCTCGAAATCCAGGTGCTTGAGCCGCTCGGTGGCCGTGAACGTGAGCGACGCATCGACCTCGATCTGTTCCGGATTCTCAACGGCCGGCGTCGGTTGCGTGTTCGTGATGAACGCTTCAGCCACGCGCGGGCTCGCACGTGCACCCAGCCCCGCCATGCGTCCCGCAACCTTCGGCAGCATCGCCGCCATCATTCGCTGCTCGAGCGCCGGATCGCGCCAGAACACCGCGAACGCCTCGTCGAAAATGACCTGCTGTTCGTGGCGCGTGAGGAAGAGGGCGGAGAGCGTCGCGTGCCAGTCGCGCCTCGATTCAATGCCGGCGAGCGGAAGTGCCCGCACGGCATCCATCACGCGATCGGTGCCGATGGGGAGTCCGGCGCCGCGGAGAATGCGCGCGAAGTGAAGGACGTTTTCGGCAAGGACGGGCATGCACAAAACCTTGTCATCCTGAGGGCCGCAGGCCCGAAGGACCTGCTTGAATCCGTTAACTACCTAAAGCAGGTCCTTCGTCGCTGCGCTCCTCAGGATGACAGTGGTGGTCATTTCACCAAAGGTTTCACCCGATCCATCGTCGCCTTCTCCGCCGCGAAAGTCTCCTTCGCATACTTCGAATAATCCGCGGAGTTGAGGTACCAGAGCTCCTGGTTGTACTTCTCGAGCACGGCGATGTGCGACGGTTCCTCCATGCCTTTCTTGAACGCGTCGTGGAGGATCTTCACGATCTTCGGGTCCATGTTCTTCGGACCGGCGATGCCGTAGGGCGAGATGGAGACGATGCCGTAGCCGAGCTCTTTCAACGTCGGCACGTTGGGATAAGTCTTCGCGCGGTTCTCGCCCCAGGTCACGAGCAGGCGGAGCTTCCCGGCTTCGACGTGCGGCGCCCAGCCCGGCGAATCGGCCGACGCGTCCTGGTGGCCGCCGAGCAGCGCCGTCACGTTGGGGGAGGCACCCTTGTGCGGGATGTGGGTCCACTTGATGCCCTGCTTCGCGGCGATCTCCTCCATCGTGAGATGCAGGCTCGTGTTCGTGCCCGGGCTCCCGTACGAGATCTTGTCGGGATTGGCCTTGGCGTAGGCGATGAACTCCGCCCACGTCTTGTGCGGCGAGTCCGCGCGCACGACCACGCCGAACATGTATCCGGAGATGCCGATGACGTAGGTGAGGTCGCTGATCGGGTCGTAGGGCGTCTTCTCGATGTGCGGGATGCGGAAGGCGCTGATCGGGATCTGCGTGATCGTGTAGCCGTCGGGTGCCGCGTTCATCATCGCCCCCGCGCCCAGCGTGCCGCCCGCACCACCGCGGTTTTCGACGATGATCTGCACGCCGAGGTGCTTCGAGGTTGCTTCCGCGAGCGCGCGCATGCACACGTCGGTGGGACCGCCCGCCGCCCAGGGGACGATCAGCGTGACGGGTTTCGAGGGGAAGGTTTGCGCGGTTGCGGCGAGGGAGAGTGACAGCGAAGCGGCGACGGTGGCGATGCGCGTGAACAATGTCATGCGAGCTCCTCCTGGACTTCGGCTAATAGTTTTGTTGATTCCGCACCGCGAACGCGCGCGATGTCGTCCTGATACTTGAGCAGAGCGCCGAGGGTCACGTCAATGGTGGCGGGGTCGAGGACGACAACGTCGAGTGCGGTGAGCGCGCGCGTCCAGTCGAGCGTCTCCGCCACACCCGGTGCCTTGAAGAGGTCCTTGCTGCGCAGCTTCTGCACGAACGCGACCACTTCGCGCGAGAGTCTCTCGGAGGCGCCCGGTGCCTTGCGCTTGAGAATCTCCAGCTCCGCTTCGGCGCTCGGATAGTCGACCCAGTGGTAGAGGCAGCGGCGCTTGATCGCGTCGTGGATCTCGCGCGTGCGGTTCGAGGTGACGATCACGATCGGCGGGAACTCCGCGCGGATCACGCCGAGCTCGGGGATGGTGACCTGGTAGTCGGAGAGCACTTCGAGCAGATAGGCCTCGAACGGTTCGTCGGCGCGGTCGAGCTCGTCGATGAGCAGCACCGGCGGTTTGCCGTACGTGGTGGCTTCGAGTGCTTGCAGGATCGGGCGCTTCACGAGGTACGCGTGCGAGAAGAGGTCATCCTCGAGCTTGCGCACCTGGTCGCCGCCTTCGGCTTCGGCGATGCGGATCGCCATCATCTGGCGCTGCACGTTCCATTCGTAGACGGCACTCGAGACATCGAGGCCTTCGTAGCACTGCAGCCGGATGAGCGGGCGGTCGAGACTCTTCGCGAGGACCTTCGCGATCTCGGTCTTGCCGACGCCGGCTTCGCCTTCGAGGAAGAGCGGTCGCGCGAGCTCGAGCGAGAGGAAGACCGCGGTCGCGAGCCGGCGATCGGCGACGTAGTCGGCGCCGGCGAGGAGCTTGGCCGCCTCGTCGATCGAGCGCGGCGTCATGCGGCGGCGACGGCCCTCTGCGCCATCACGCCCACGAGATGCGCACGGTATTCGCCGCTCGCATGGAGGTCGCCGATGAGATCGGTCGCTGGTACTGCCACACCCTTCACGGCATCGGCGGACCAGCTCTTCGCGAGCGCATCTTCCATCGCCTTCACGCGGAACACACCCTTGCGTCCGGCACCTGTCACGGCGACGCGCACGCCATCGGCGGTCTGCGCGACGAACACACCTACCAGCGCGAAGCGCGACGCCGACTGCTTGAACTTCACGTACGCCGCCTTCTTCGGAATCGGGAAGGTCACGGAGGTGATGATCTCGCCCGCCTGCAGCGCGGTCTCGAACAGCCCCTTGAAGAACTGGTCGGCGGGAATCTTGCGCGTCGAAGTGTTCACGGTAGCGCCAAGGCCCACGAGCGCGGCAGGGTAGTCCGCCGATGGGTCGTTATTGGCGACCGAGCCGCCGATCGTGCCCATGTTGCGCACCTGGCGATCGCCGATCAGCGCCGCGAGGGCCGCGAGTGCGGGGATCTTCGCCTTCACGTCGGCAGAGTTCACCACTTCCGCGTGTCGCGTCATCGCGCCGATCGTCACCGCATTGCCTTCGGCCTTGATGCCGCGCAGCTCCGCAATCGCCGCGAGGTCGACGAGGTCGCTCGGTGCCGCGAGGCGAAGCTTCATCGCTGCGAGCAGCGACTGGCCGCCGGCGAGGAACTTCGCGTCGCCTTTGGAACCTTCGATCGTGGCGTCCTTGACGGTGGCGGGCTTGTGATAGGTGAATGCGTGCATGGTCGTCTCCTATTCACTACTGTCATCCTGAGGGCCGCAGGCCCGAAGGACCTGCTTGAATCAGTGAACCCCCTAAAGCAGGTCCTTCGTCGCTTCGCTCCTCAGGATGACAATTTCGAGGTTTGAATAGCCCGCCAAACTCTCTCCGGCGTCGTCGGCATCGGTAGATCCTTCACCCCCAACGCATCGCACATGGCATTCATGAATGCCGCGGGAGCACCGATCGCACCTGCCTCGCCGCAGCCTTTCACGCCGAGCGGGTTGTGCGTGCACGGCGTCACGCGCGTATCGACCTGGAAGTTCGGCAGGTCGTCGGCGCGCGGCATCGTGTAGTCCATGTACGAGCCGGTGAGGAGCTGGCCGGAATCCTTGTCGTAGACGCAGCCTTCGAGGAACGCCTGGCCCAGGCCCTGCGCGACGCCGCCGTGGACCTGGCCCTCGACGATCATGGGATTCACGATGTTGCCGAAATCGTCGCAGGCGCTGAACGCGACGATCTTCGTCTGGCCCGTCTCCTTGTCGATCTCCACCTCGCAGATGTGCGTGCCGGCGGGGAACGTGAAGTTGGTCGGATCGTAGAAGGCCGTCTCGTCGAGGCCCGGCTCCAGTTTGTCCAGCGGATAGTTGTGCGGCACGTAGGCGGTCAGCGCCACCTGCGCGAACGGAATGTTCTTGTCGGTGCCTTTCACCGTGAACTTGCCGTCCTTGAACTCGACGTCGGTGTCGCTCGCTTCCATGAGGTGTGCGGCGATCTTGCGGCCCTTCGCGATGATCTTGTCGAGGGCCTTCATGATCGCCGTGCCGCCCACCGAGAGCGAACGCGAACCATAGGTGCCCATGCCGAAGGGAACGCGACCCGTGTCGCCATGGACGATATCCACGTCGTCGATGCCGAGGCCCAGGCGATCGGCGACGACCTGCGCGAACGTGGTCTCGTGTCCCTGGCCGTGGCTGTGCGAACCGGTGAACACCGTGACCTTGCCGGTGGGATGCACGCGCACTTCGCCCGCTTCGAAGAGGCCCGCGCGCGCACCGAGCGCACCGGCGATGTTGGAAGGCGCGAGTCCGCAGGCCTCGATGTAGGAGGCATATCCGAGCCCGCGCAGCTTCCCGTTCTTCGCAGCTTCCGCCTTGCGCTTCGGAAAGCCCGCGACGTCCGCCATCTTGTTGGCGCCGTCGAGCGTGGCGTCGTAGTCGCCGATGTCGTAGGTGAGCGCGACGGGCGTGTTGTACGGGAAGGTGCGGATGAAATTGCGGCGCCGGATCTCGTCCTGCGCGATCTTCATCTCGACAGCGGCCTGGTGGACGATGCGCTCGACGACGTACGTCGCCTCGGGACGGCCCGCGCCGCGATACGCGTCGACCGGTGCCGTGTTGGTGAACACCGCCGTCACTTCGCAGTGGATCGCGGGTGTCGTGTACTGGCCGGCGAGCAGCGTGGCGTAGAGGATCGTCGGGATGCAGGACGCAAACGTGGAGAGGTACGCGCCCATCGCGGCGGAGGTCTTCACGCGCATGCCGAGGAACTTGCCGTCCTTGTCGAGCGCGAGTTCGACCTGCGTCACGTGGTCGCGGCCGTGGGCGTCGGACACGAAGGACTCGCTCCGATCGGCGGTCCACTTGATCGGGCGGTTCACGAGCTTGGACGCCCAGACGCAGACGGTTTCCTCAGCGTAGAGGTAGATCTTCGAACCGAAGCCGCCACCGACGTCGGGCGCGATCACGCGCACCTTGTGCTCGGGCAAGCCCAGCACGAAGGCCGTCATCAGCAGGCGCTCGACGTGCGGGTTCTGGCTCGTCACGTAGAGCGTGTAGGAATCGTCGTGGCGTGCGTACGTGGCGTTGCAGGCGCGCGGCTCGATCGCGTTGGGAATGAGTCGGTTGTTGACGAGGTCGAGCTTGGTGACGTGCGCGGCCTTCGCGAACGCGGCATCCGTCGCGGCCTTGTCGCCCAGCGCCCAGACGTAGCAGACGTTGTCGGACGCTTCGTCGTGCACCGCCGGCGCGCCCTTGGCGAGCGCGCTGCGCACATCGATGACGGCGGGCAGCGGCTCGTACTCGACCTCCACTTTCTCGGCGGCGTCGCGCGCCTCGTTGAGCGTTTCGGCAATCACGATCGCGACCTGATCGCCGACGTGGCGCACCTTGCCCACCGCGAGGATCGAATGCTTGGGCTCCTTCATCGGCTTGCCGTCGGTGCCGGTGATGAGCCAGCCGCATGGGAGTCCCCCCACCGCGGCGGGAATGTCGGCGCCGGTGTAGATCGCGATCACTCCGGGCGACTTCTTCGCCGCGGCCGTGTCGATCTTCCCGAGCTTCGCGTGCGCGTGCGGCGAGCGCACGAACACGGCGTACGTCTGGTGCGGGAGCTTCACGTCGTCGGTGTACTGCCCGGCGCCGGTGAGGAAGCGGTAGTCCTCCTTGCGTTCGACGCGTTTGCCGATGGCCATGTCGTTCATCGCAGTCTCCTCACATCTTCGCGAGGCCGGCTTTCACCGCCTTCACGATGTTGTGGTAACCGGTGCACCGGCAGAAATTGCCGTCGAGCGCGGCGCGGATCTGTTCGTCGTCGGGATTCTTGAGCTTGCCCGCGAGTTCCACCGCACCCATCACCATGCCGGTCGTGCAGAACCCGCACTGCAAGCCGTGGTGTTCCTTGAACGCCGCCTGCATGGGATGCAGCTCGCCGTTGGTCGCCAGCCCCTCGATCGTCGTGATCACCGCACCCTGCGCCTGGACGGCGAGGACGTTGCAACACTTCACCGCGCGCCCGTCCATGAGGATCGTGCAGGCGCCGCACTGGGCCGTGTCGCAGCCGACGTGCGTGCCGGTGAGGCTCAAGTTTTCACGAAGGTAAGTGACCAGGAGTGTGCGCGGCTCGAGATCCGCGGTGACGGCTTTTCCGTTGACCGTCATGGAAACGAGAATGCCCATCGATGCCTCCTCCGGGAGGTGAAGCTTTTTATGGGGAGATGCAGAGATGCAGCAGGGACTCGGCCGATTCTACGCCCGGCTCGGTGACACTAAACGACGCGGTGCAGCAAAGTCAGTAAGTCGCCCGTCCGCCGGACAGATCGAAGGTGGCGGCGGTGGAGAACGAGCAATCCTCGCTGCACAGCCAGCAGACGAGGGCGGCGATCTCGTCGGGCTCGCCGAAGCGGCCCATCGGGATCTTCGAGAGCATGAACTGGATGAATTCCGGCGTCATTTGCGAAAACATGCCCGTCTTCACGGCGGCGGGCGTCACGCAATTGACCTTCACGTTGGTCTGCGCGAGCTCCTTGCCGAGCGACTTCGTGAGCGCGATCACGCCCGCCTTCGAGGCGCTGTAGGCCGAGGCATTCGGGTTGCCTTCCTTGCCCGCGACGGAGGCGATGTTCACGATGCGGCCGTACTTATTTGCTTCCATGTGCGGCGCGATCGTCTTGTTGCACAGGAAGACACCGGTGAGGTTGATGTCGAGTACCGCCTGCCATTCCTCGATGGGGTAGTCGCGCACCTTGAGGTTCGGACCCGTGATGCCGGCGCTGCAAACGAGGATATCGACCTTGCCCAGGGCGGTGAGCGTTTCGTCGAGCGCGCGCCGGACCTGCGATTCGTCGGCGACGTCGAGGGTGGCGGAGTGCGTGCCCGATTTCAGTGCATCGGCGGCCTTGGCGCCGGCCGCGGCATCGCGATCCCAGACGCTCACCCGGGCGCCCGAGGCGATGAGGCGACTCGCGATCGCGAGTCCGATTCCGGCCGCGCCCCCTGTGACGACGGCATTGCGGCCCTTCATGTCGAGCTGGTTCAAGCGGGTCTCCTCGCGGGTGTTTTTGCGGCTATCTTTTTCCGGCAGGATATCGCAAGATTGGCCTGACCACTTGACCAAAACGACAACCCCCGGTTGCCGTCCCGAGGATCGAGGGATCTGCTTTTGCGAGGAGAATGATGGCAGCAGCCAAAAAGCCGCGCCGCAGCCAGCAATGGTTCGGCCGCGACGGCAAGATGGGCTTCATCTACCGCTCGTGGGTGAAGAATCGCGGCATTCCGCACGATCAGTTCGATGGCCGCCCGGTCATCGGCATCTGCAACACCTATTCCGAGCTCACGCCCTGCAATTCGCATTTCCGCACGCTCGCGGAACACGTGAAGACCGGCGTGTGGGAAGCGGGTGGATTTCCGCTCGAATTTCCCGTGATGTCGCTGGGCGAGACGCTGCTGCGGCCCACGGCGATGCTCTATCGCAACCTTGCGAGCATGGACGTCGAGGAATCGATCCGCGGCAACCCGATCGATGGCGTCGTGCTGCTGATGGGCTGCGACAAGACGACCCCGGCGCTGCTCATGGGGGCGGCGAGCGTGGACATTCCGACGGTCGGTGTCTCCGGCGGCCCGATGCTCTCGGGCTGGTACCGCGGCGAGCGCATCGGCTCGGGCACCAACACCTTCTCGCTTTCCGAGGACCTGCGCGCGGGCAAGATCACGCAGGACGAATACCACGAGGCCGAGAGCTGCATGCACCGCTCGCACGGCCACTGCATGACGATGGGCACGGCTTCCACGATGGCGAGCATGGTGGAAGCGCTCGGCGTGGGATTGCCCGGCAACGCGGCATATCCCGCGGTGGATGCGCGCCGCAACGTGCTCGCGCGCCATGCGGGCCGCCGAATTGTCGAGCTGGTGAAGGAAGACACGCCGCTTTCGAAGATCATCACGCGCGCCGCGTTCGAGAACGCCATTCGCGTGAATGCCGCGATCGGCGGCTCCACCAACGCGGTGATTCATTTGATCGCGATTGCGCGCCGCATCGGCGTGAAGCTCAACCTCGAGGACTGGGACAAGCTCGGCCGCGACGTGCACACGCTCGTGAACCTGATGCCCAACGGCAAGTTCCTCATGGAGGACTTCTGCTACGCGGGCGGGCTTCCCGTCGTGATTCGCGAGCTGGGTGAGCAGGGCCTCCTCAAGAAGGACGCGCTGACGGCCAACGGCAAGTCGATCTGGGAGAACAACAAGGACGCGGAGAACTTCAACACCGACGTCATCATGCCGTTCAAGAAACCGTTCAAGAAGAACACCGGCATCGCGGTCCTTCGCGGCAACCTCTGTCCCGACGGCGCAATCATCAAGCCCTCGGCCGCGACGCCCAAGCTCATGAAGCACAAGGGCAAGGCGGTCGTCTTCGAGAACATCGAGGATTTCCACTCGCGCATCGATGATCCCAAGCTTCCGGTCGATGCGAATTCCGTCCTGGTGCTGAAGAACTGCGGACCGAAGGGTTACCCGGGCATGGCGGAGGTAGGCAACATGCCGCTGCCCGAGCGCATCCTCAAGAAGGGCATCACCGACATGGTGCGCATCTCGGACGCGCGCATGAGCGGCACGGCCTACGGCACTGTCGTGCTGCACACCGCGCCCGAAGCCGCGCTCGGTGGGCCGCTGGCGCTGGTGCAGGACGGCGACATGATCGAGCTCGATGTCTCCAAGCGGAAGCTGGAGCTTCTCGTGTCGGAGAAGGAACTCGCGAAGCGCAGGAAGGCGTGGAAGCCGCCCAAGCCGCCGATGCAGCGCGGCTATTGGAAGCTCTACGTCGATCATGTGAACCAGGCTTGCGACGGAGCGGACCTTGATTTCCTCGTCGGCAAGAGCGGCGCAGGCGTACCTCGCGACAACCACTGATGACTTGCTTCCTCATCACCGACTACGACTTCCACGACGTGGACCTGGAGACCGGTCTGCTTCGCGAGGCCGGCATGGAAGTGAAGACGGCCCAGTGCCGCACGGAGGAAGACGTCATTGCCGCGGCCAAGGGCTGCGATGGCGTGCTGATCCAGTACGCGCCGTTGAACGAGAAGGTCTTCAAGGCGCGGCCGGAAGTGCGCATCGTGAGCCGCCTCGGTGCGGGCTACGACACGGTGAACGTGGCGGACGCGCGCAAGCATGGCGTATGGGTCGCCAACTCACCGGACTACGGCGTGGGCGAAGTGGCGAGTCACGCGCTGGGCATGGCACTCGCGCTCGTGCGCCACCTGCCGTTCTACGATCGCGACATCCGCGGCGCGAAGTGGCACTACACGTCGGCCGGGAAGCTGCGTCGTCCAAAGGAACTCACGCTGGGATTGCTCGGCCTGGGACGCATCGGCAAGCGCATGGCCGCGATCTCGCACGAAGCCTTCCGCGACGTGATCGCCTGCGATCCCTACATTGCCGACACCGAGTTCCCGCCGTACGTGCGCCGCGTCGACCGCGACGCGCTTTTTCGCGAAGCCGATCTCGTGAGCCTGCACGTTCCACTCAATGAAGAAACGCGCGGCATTGTGAACACCGCGGCGCTGGCACTGATGAAGCCCGGCTCCTGGGTCGTGAACACGGCCCGCGGCGGCCTCGTCGATATCCCCGCGCTTCTGGCCGCGCTCGATGCCAACCGGCTCGACGGCGCCGCGCTCGACGTCCTGCCCACCGAACCCCCCGCGTCCAGCGATCCGCTCGTGACGCATTCCCGCGTGCTGCTCACGCCGCACGCGGCTTTCTATTCAGCAGAAGCCGAACAAGAACTGCGCCGGAAAGCCGCGCAGAACCTCGTCGACTGGGCGCGCACCGGGCGCCCGCGATACGTCGTCTCGGAAGGACGGGCCTGATGGCGGCGGTATCGATCAAGGCAGTGCACAAGCATTTCGGCACCACGCCCGTGATTCGCGGCGTGGACATCGAGATCGCCGATGGCGAGTTCGCGGTGCTCGTCGGGCCCTCGGGCTGCGGCAAGTCCACGCTGCTGCGGATGATCGCGGGCCTCGAGGAGATCGGCGAGGGCGAGATCGTGATCGGCGGCAAGGTCGTGAACAACATGCAGCCCAAGGAGCGCGACATCGCGATGGTGTTCCAGAACTACGCGCTCTATCCGCACATGAAGGTGCGCGACAACATGGCTTTCAGCATGTTGCTCGCCAAGCGCCCGAAGGAGGAGATCGAGGCGCGCGTGCAGAAAGCCGCGGATATCCTGGGGCTGGGCGAATTGCTCGACCGCTATCCGCGCCAGCTCTCCGGCGGCCAGCGCCAGCGCGTCGCGATGGGCCGGTGCATCGTGCGCGACCCGCAGGTGTTCCTCTTCGACGAGCCGCTCTCGAACCTGGACGCGAAGCTGCGCGTGGCGATGCGCACCGAACTGAAGGAGCTCCACCAGCGGCTGAAGACCACCTCGATCTACGTGACGCACGACCAGATTGAGGCGATGACCATGGCCGACCAGATCGTCGTGATGCGCGACGGCATCGTCGAGCAGCGCGGCCGGCCGCTCGACCTCTACGACCATCCCGCGAATCTCTTCGTCGCGGGCTTCATCGGCTCGCCCGCGATGAACTTCCTGCCCGGCACGCTGCGTCGCGCCAACGGCGTGGCATCGGTCGAGCTCTCGAGTAGCGTTCGCCTGCCCGCGCCGCGCGCGTGTAGCGGTGAAGACGGCCAGAAGGTGATCTACGGCGTGCGCCCCGAGCACTTCACGCTGGTCAACGGCAACGGCATTCCCGCGCACGTCGTCGTCGTTGAGCCGACGGGAGCGGATACGCTGGTGTTCGCGCGCTTCTGCGAGACCCAGGTCACGACGGTCTTTCGCGAGCGCCACGGGTTCAAGCCCGGTGAAACCATTTCGCTCGCGCCGGAAACGGCGCGGGGGCATTTGTTCGATGCGGAATCAGGTAAGACATTGATGCAGTAAGTCTGGATCCGCCGATAAACGCGGATAAACGCAGATAGCAGCCTTGTTCTTCATCGGCGTTTATCGGTGTTTATCTGCGGATAAGGATTTTGGTTCGAGTGGCTCCCATAACCACATGGAGGAGATGGCGATGTCGAAATTCGATAGACGCGAGTTCCTGAAGACCACCGCCGGGGCGGCCGCCGCCACTTCGATCGGTGTCGGCGGTGCGTTCTGGTCCACGAACGCGTGGGCACAGACCTGGAAGCCGGAGAAGGGCGCGAAGCTGCGCGTGTTGCGCTGGAAGCGGTTCGTCCAGGGCGACGAAGATCTCTGGATGGCGAACACCAAGAAGTTCACCGAGAAGACGGGCATCGAAGTGCGCGTCGACAACGAAGGCTGGGAAGACGTCCGTCCCAAGGCCGCGGTGGCCGCGAACGTCGGCAGCGGCCCCGACGTGATCGTCGGCTGGTTCGACGACCCGCACCAGTATCCCGACAAGCTGGTCGACGTCTCCGACGTCGCGAGCTACCTCGGCGCCAAGTACGGCGGCTGGTATCCGGTGTGCGAGAAGTACGGCAAGCGCGCGGGCAAGTGGATTGCGCTCCCGCTGGGCATCATCGGCAACGCGATCGTCTACCGGGACAGCCACGTGAAGGCCGCGGGCTTCGACGGCATCCCGAAGGACACGGCGGGCTTCCTCAAGCTCTGCCAGGCGCTGAAGGCCAAGGGCACGCCCTGCGGCTTCGCGCTCGGCAAGGCCGTGGGCGACGGCAACAACTGGGCGCACTGGCTGCTCTGGTCGCACGGCGGCAAGCTCGTCGACGACAAGGGTGTCGTGGTCGTGAACTCCAAGGAGACGATCGCCGCGCTCGAGTATGCGAAGCAGCTCTACGATACGTTCGTCCCCGGCACGCTGTCGTGGCAGGACCCGCACAACAACAAGGCGTTCCTCGACGGGCAGATCTCGCTCACCGCGAACGGCATCTCGGTGTACTACGCGGCGAAGAACTCCACCGACGAGAAGCTGAAGGCGATGGTCCCGGACATCCAGCACGCGCGCTTCCCGATCGGTCCGGTCGGCAAGCCCACGGAGCTGATGCAGATCACGCAGATGTTCCTCTTCAAGTACTCGAAGGCGCCCGCCGCCGCGAAGGCGTACATGGCCTTCATGATGGAAGCCGACCAGTACAACCCGTGGATGAAGGCGTCGATCGGCTACACCGCGCAACCGCTGAAGGCGTATGCGGCCAACTCGGTGTGGACGGACGACCCGAAGGCCACGCCGTACCGCGACTCGGCCGCGCTGATGCTCGACCACGCGCACTCCGGCCCGCTCGGATACGCGTCGGCTGCGTGCCTCGCGGATTACATCGTGCTCGACATGATCGCCGCGGCTGCCAGCGGCTCGAAGTCGCCGCAGGATGCCGCCGCCGAAGCGCAGAAGCGCGCGGAACGGTACTACAAGGTCTGATGCAGAAGTTCTTCAACAACCGGAACGTCCTCGGGCTGCTGTTCATGCTACCCGCGGGCGTTCTGTTGTTGATTTTCCTGACTTACCCGCTGGGCCTGGGCACGTGGCTGGGCTTCACGGATGCGAAGCTCGGGCGCGAAGGGGTCTGGGTCGGCCTCGAGAACTTCAAGTACCTCATCGGCGACAGCGTGGCGCGCCTCTCGCTCTTCAACACGCTTTTCTACACGGTGGTCGCGAGTGTCGCGAAGTTCGTCTTCGGCCTGTGGCTCGCGGTCCTGCTCAACCGGCACCTGCCGTTCAAGTCGTTCTTTCGCGCCATCGTGCTGCTTCCCTTCATCGTCCCGACCGCGCTCTCGGCGATCGCGTTCTGGTGGCTCTATGACGCCCAGTTCTCGGTGATCAGCTGGTCGCTCATGAAGCTGGGCCTCATCGATCGCTATATCGATTTCCTCGGCGACCCCTGGAATGCGCGCTTCTCGGCGGTGGCCGCCAACATCTGGCGCGGCGTGCCGTTCGTGGCGATCTGCCTGCTGGCCGGCCTGCAGACGATCTCGCCGTCGCTCTACGAAGCCGCGGCCCTCGATGGCGCGACACCGTGGCAGCGCTTCCGCTTCGTGACGCTGCCCCTGCTCACGCCGATCATCGCCGTGGTGATGACGTTCTCGGTGCTCTTCACCTTCACCGACTTCCAGCTGATCTACGTGCTCACGCGCGGCGGTCCGCTCAATGCCACGCACCTCATGGCGACCCTGTCGTTCCAGCGCGCGATTTCCGGCGGATCGCTGGGCGAGGGCGCCGCGCTCGCGACACTGATGGTCCCGTTCCTGCTCGCCGCGATCCTCTTCAGCTACTTCGGATTGCAGCGCCGCGCCTGGCAGCAGGGAGGAAAGGACTAGTGGCCGAAGAACTGCGGTGCGCGATATTCCCGCTGGCGGAGATCCGCGTACTGCGGGCTCGCCTCGACCTTGTCGATCTCGCGCCAGAAGAACGGCTGGTAGCGGTTCGCCTGGCCCGCGCGCGAGGGCACGGTCATCTTGCCCTGCTTGGTGTCGACTTCCATTTCGGGGCGATCGAGCCGTGTGCGCACGAACTCCAGGCCCAGCGTGAGCGCGCCGTTGGAGACCACGTTGAATTCATGGTCGGGCGCGAGGGGAGTGGCCGGCACGCCCACGGGCTCGAGGCTCACGATGTGCCAACCCGGATGAAGGTAGATCGCGGTGTAGTCGCCGCGTCGCAGCGGTCCGACGGTCTTGCCGTCGACGCGGACCACCGGCACGAGGTTGGGTGCGGCGGCGTCGTCGGTGCGGTAGATGTAGACCAGGCTCATGCCCGACTTGGGCGCCGCAGCCGGCCTGAAGGCGTGCTCGCTCGAGGTGGGCGAGGCGCAGGCAGCGATCCAGAGCAGCGCGGCGAGGGCGATTGCAGGAAACAGTTTCCCGGTTTTCGTCATGTTTCCCTCCGAGGCGGATCAGGCATGAAGAGCATAAGGCGACCCGCGTGAAAGACCAACCGTCCACCGAGGGCATGCAATTCCTGGAGTCGATCCCGCGGCGCGTGATCACGCTCTACATTCCGCTCGCGATCTTCCTCTTCGTGCTGCTCTTCCCGTTCTACTGGATGGTCGTCACGTCGTTCAAGCCGAACGCGGAGCTCCTCTCGCGCGAAGGCAACCCGTTCTGGGTGATGGCGCCCACCATCGCGCACTTCAAGAAGCTCATCTTCGACACGCCATATCCGGAGTGGATGCTCAACACGGTGATCGTGTCGGTGGTGGCGACATTCACCTCGCTTGCGGCGAGCGTGTTCGCGGCCTATGCGATCGAGCGGCTGCGTTTCAAGGGGTCGAAGGCGACGGGCCTGGCGATCTTCCTCGCCTACCTCGTGCCGCCGTCGATCCTCTTCATTCCGCTCGCGGCGATCGTCTTCAAGCTGGGGCTCTTCGACACGCGCTGGGCGCTGATCCTCACGTATCCCACGTTCCTCATCCCGTTCTGCACGTGGCTGCTGATGGGGTACTTCCGCTCGATTCCCTACGAGCTGGAGGAGTGCGCGCTGATCGATGGCGCGACCCGCTGGCAGATCCTCGTGAAGATCATCCTGCCGCTGGCCGTGCCCGGGCTCATCTCGGCGGGCATCTTCGCCTTCACGCTCTCGTGGAACGAGTTCATCTATGCGCTCACGTTCGTTTCCTCATCGGAAGTGAAGACCGTTCCCGTAGGCGTGATCACCGAGCTCGTCGAGGGCGATGTGTACCACTGGGGCGCGCTCATGGCCGGCGCGCTGCTCGGGTCGCTGCCTGTCGCGGTCATGTATTCCTTCTTCGTGGAATACTACGTTTCCGGAATGACGGGAGCGGTAAAGGAATAGTGGAAGCGCAGCCTGCCGAGGTGCCCCGGGAAATCCCGCGGCGCCGCTTTCCCCTGGCCGATCGGGCCCTCACGATGATGGTGGTCGTGATCTTCATCGACATCTTCCTGCTGTCGCCGATCGCCGAGTCCCTGGGCGGCAATCGTCATTGGGCCGATCTCATCCTGGCAGTCGTCCTGTTGCTGGGCGCCCTCGCGATCTGGGGCAACCTCTGGATCGCCGATTTCTTCGTGGCAACGACGATCGGGAGCATCGGACTGTCGCTGGGCACGGTGCTGAAGCTCTGGCCCGAGCAGCCGGACGTCGCAGCCGTTCTCTCGTGCGTGAACTTCTTCATCCTCGGCGGGCTGATTGCCCGCCAGGTGTTCGCCCCCGGCGAAGTCAACGCCCATCGCGTGCAGGGTGCGGTCGCCGTGTACCTCATCGCCGGCCTGCTGTTCGCCCAGATCTTCCGCCTGATCTCGATCTCGTTCCCGGGCGCCTTCCTGCTGCTGGGCAAGCCCGCGATTCACTCGGAGATCACGCACTTCCTCACCTACTACAGTTTCGTCTCGCTCACGACCTTGGGTTTTGGCGACATCACGCCGGTGCATCCGCTCGCGCGCTCCTTCACGTTGCTGGCCGCGGTGTTTGGCACGCTCTATCCCGCGATCCTGATCGGCAAGCTGGTCTCGGAGCAGATCATGGATGCGAACAAGCCCTGATCACCCGGCGATGACCTCACTGCCCGTCGATCCGCGTACCACCGAACAGCCCAATCCGCGCAGCGCGGCGATCGATCTCGCCTCGCCGCTCGAGATCGTCGACATCATGCAATCGGAGGACGCGACGGTCGCGGCGGCGGTGGCCACGCAACGCGAGGCGATCGCGCGCGCGATCGACTTCGCCGAGCGGGCGCTGCGCGCGGGGGGCCGCCTGGTCTACCTGGGTGCGGGAACGTCAGGCCGCCTCGGGGTGCTCGACGCGGCGGAATGCCCGCCCACGTTCGGGACCGATCCCGCGGTGGTCCAGGCGATCATCGCTGGCGGCGCAGCGGCGCTGCTGCAGGCACAAGAGGGTGTCGAGGACGATGCGCAAGCCGCTGTATCGGACATCGCGGCGCGCAACGTGGGACCGAATGATTTCGTAGTGGGCATCGCCGCCTCGGGGACCACGCCGTTCGTGCATGCCGGCCTCGCGGAGGCCAAGCGGCGCGGCGCGGCCACGGCGCTCGTCGCCTGTACCTCGCTCTCCCTGGCGAGTGACGATGTGGTGGACGTGCCCATCGTCGTGGTGACCGGGCCCGAGGTACTCACCGGCTCCACTCGCCTCAAGGCCGGCACCGCCACCAAGATGGTGCTGAACATCATCTCGACCGGCGTGATGATCCGGCTCGGCAAGACGTTCGGGAATCTCATGGTGGATCTGCGCGCCACCAACGCGAAGCTGCGCGATCGCACCGAGCGCATCCTGATGGAGATCTGCAGCGTCGATCGCCCCGTGGCGCGCGACCTGCTGAAATCCGCGGGTGGCCGCCTCAAGGTCGCGATCGTGATGGGCAAGCTGAGCGTCGGGCTGGAAGAGGCGGAGCGCGCGCTCGAGGCGGCCGGCGGCAACGTGCGGCGGGTGACGAGTACTCGCTAGAGCTGCGGGTCGAGCCCCAGCGCGCGCACGAGCCACGCCTGGAAGCGGCGCCAGGCGGAGGCCTGCGGATCCGAATCGAACGTTTCCGTGCCGTCGGTCCAGGTGAGCACGCTGTCCTTCGTCGTGACCTTCCATGAACGCGCGCCGGTCGTGTGCGCCGCGAAGATCCGTTCGAACTGGTTTGCGAGTGCCGCGCTTTCGACGAGCACGCCTTGCTCGCAGTTGAGCCACGTCGAACGCGGGTCGAGGTTGTAGCTGCCCACGAAGAGCGCCTTGCGATCGACCGAGAGTGCCTTCGTGTGGAGGCTCGCCCCCGAGGAGCCCATCAGGCTCGAGGACGGGCGATCGCCCGGATGCGGCTTCAACTCCCAGAGCTGCACGCCGCCTTCGAGCAATGCGGGCCGGTGGCGCGAGTAACCGCCGTGCACGGCCGCGACGTCGTTGGCGACGAGGGAGTTGGTGAGGATGCGCACGCTCGTGCCGGCCTTCGCCTTGCCCGCGAGCATCGGCGTGGCGCCGCCGGGCACGAAATACGGAGAGATGATCGTGACCTCGGTCGCGGCACCGGCGAGGAGGGGCCGAAGCGCGGCCGCAACCTGCGAGCGATTCTCGTCGCCTTCGGCCATGGTGGGTTTCGCCGGATCGTCGGCGACGAAGCGATAGCGCTCTGTCCACTCGACCGGCCATTCACCCTGCGTGAGCAGATGCACCGCATCGCCGGCGTGCAGGGTGGCCGCGGCTGCGCGGGCATGGGGCGCAAGGTCCGCGCGCACGCGCGCCAGCGCTTCGGTGCTCACCGAACCCGCGTCGACCGCGGAGATCGGATAGACGGTGGACGAATTCCAGTAGCGGTCGAAGGACGCGGAGATCTCGCGCACGACCGGACCGATCATCGCGAAGTCCAGGTCCGAGAAATTCTTCTCGTCGCTCGCCCCGTAGTACTCGTCGCCGATGTTGCGGCCGCCGACGAGTGCGATGCGGTTGTCGGCGATCCACGTCTTGTTGTGCATGCGATGGTTGAGGCGGCTGAAATCGCGCAGGCCCTCGGCGACCAGGCGCACCTTGCCCGCGCGCGTGGCCAGCGGATTGAAGAGCCGCACCTGGATGTTCGGGTGCGCCGAGAGGGCGGCGATCCCCGCGCTCTTTGCCCGCGCATCCATGTCGTCGAGCAGCATCCGCACGCGCACGCCGCGATCGGCGGCTTCGAGCACGAGTGCGGCCAGATGCAGGCCCGTGGAGTCCTCGTGCCAGATGTAGGTCTGGATATCCAGGCTGCGCGCGGCGGCCCGCGCGGAATGCGCGCGCAGCGCGAACGCTTCGCGGCCGTCGACGACCAGGCGGAAGGCCGACTTCCCGGGGTTTCGCGCTTCCGCCGGGGCCGCGAGCCGGTCGAGCACGCCATCGCCCGTGGGAAGCGCGGTTTCGGGAGGAAGGTCGGGGCGCGGCGGCAGGCTCGTGCACGCGGAGAGCAGGACAATAAGTGGGGTCAGACTCCACTTAAGTAACTTCTGTGGATAACCGGTCGTCGCATTCCCCGCTTCGGGCGTTTTGTGCGGCATGGCGAGACTTCCCAGGCTATTCATCGACGGCGTTCCGTCCCATGTGATCGTTCGCGGCAACAACCGGCAGGCGATCGTGGTGAGCGAGGGCGACCGCATCTTTCTGCATCGTTGCCTGGCGGAGATGGCGCGCGATGGCTGCGTCGCCATCCATGCCTACGTCTTGATGACCAACCACTTCCACCTCCTGGCGACCGGCAACTCCGCAGGCGCTATTCCGAGAATGATGCAGCGACTGGGCCGCCGTTACGTAGGCTACTTCAATCACCTCCATAAACGCACCGGAACGCTGTGGCAGGGACGCTACAAGGCCAACCTCGTCGAGTCCGAGCGCTACCTGCTCACATGCCAGCGCTACATCGAGCTCAATCCGGTGCGTGCTGGAATGGTCCGTCATCCCGGTGAGCATCGGTGGTCGAGCCACCTGCACAACGCGTGCGGGGTTGCCGATGATCTCGTCACACCCCACCCGCTGTATGGGGAGTTGGCATCCGACGATGTATCCCGCGCCGCCGTCTATCAGGACTTGTTCGGGACCGACGTCGACCCGGAAACCGTGAGGAAGATTCGCGATTCCGTTCAACACGGTTGGGTACTCGGGACGGAGGAGTACTGCCAAAGCCTTGCCACAAGGAGTAGCCGCCGGCCGGCGCGGTTGCCGCTCGGACGACCCAAGGCTGCCGAGGCGGCGCAAGTGGCGTCTGGGCATGACTTATCCACAGAATTAACTTAAGTGGAGTCTGACCCCACTTATTGGTGCGGCGTGACCAGCGGCTTGCCCGCGAAGTGCGCGGCGAGATTGTCGATCACGAGCTGGCCCATCGCCGTGCGCGTCGGGTGCGTGGCGCTGCCCACGTGCGGCTGCACGACCACGTTGTCGAGCGCGAGGAGTGCTTCGGGCACGGCGGGTTCCTTGTCGAAGACATCGAGGCCCGCGGCGCCGAGCTTGCCGTCGCGCAGGCATTCGATCATCGCGGCTTCATCGATGAGCGAGCCGCGCGCGATGTTCACGATCGTGCCGTCCGGTCCCAGCGCTTCCATGACGGCGCGGCTCACCATTCCGCGCGTCTCGGCGCCACCGGGTGCCGCGACGACGATGATGTCCACGTCCTTCGCGAGCGCGAGCGGGTCGGCGTAGTAGGGATACGACACGCCGGCCTGCTTGTTGCGGCCCTGGTAGGCGACTTTCAGGTTGAAGGCTTCGCAGCGCTTCGCGATCGCCTTGCCGATACGGCCGAGACCGATGATCCCGACGGTCTTTCCATCCTGGAGGCTGCGCGTGAGCGGCATCGGCCCCTTGAGCCACTTGCCTTCGCGCACGTAGCGATCGCCCTGGGGTACGCGACGGATCGCGGCGAGCATCAGCATGAGCGCGACATCCGCGACATCTTCCGTGAGGACGTCGGGCGTGTTCGTGAGCGCGAGGCCGCGGCGTCGAACCGCATCGACATCCACGGAATCGACACCGACGCCGAAGTGCGAGATCACCTTCAGCTTCGGGAGCTTGCCCATCGTCGCGTCGTCGATGCCCTTGCCGCCGGTGGAGGCGACCGCGGTGATGCGATCGGCCACGGAGGCGAGGAATGCGTCGCGGTCGGGCGCCTCCCATACCTTGTGCACGGTGTAGCTGGCTTCGAGGACTTTTTGCGTGGGCGGGAACATCGGGCCCATCAGGAGGAGATCGGGTTTCATGCGGCGGCGGGTTGGAGGGGTTCGACGCCAAGCTTGACCGACCACTTGTGCATGTCGGCGAGCGCGGCGCTTTCGATGGGAATGCCGTTGTTGCGGCGGTCGGTCTCCGCGGCGAGCTCGGGCTCGCCGGGGAAGAGGATGTCGCCGCGGGAACGAAGGTCCGCGATCATCGTGTCGATCGTGGCTTCGAGTGTTGCCGCACCGGCGAAGCGGCGCGGGTCGATCGCGATCATCAGGTGCCCGAGCTTGCGCGGCTTCTCGAGCTCTTCGTACATGCTCGTGATCTTTGGTCCGTAGGTCATGCCATTCATCGCGCCGCACAGCAGATCGATCATCAGGGCGAGGCCATAGCCCTTGTAGCCGTAGACCGGTCCACCAAGAGGAATCCCGGCCTTCGCCGCGTGCGCGTCGAGCGTAGGGGCACCCGTGGCGTCGATCGCGATGTCCGGTTCAAGGGGAACATTCTCGATGCGGGCGTTGAGCACCTTGTTCCACGCGACCTGGCTGGTCGCCATGTCGAGGCACATCGGGTCACCGACAGCACGCGGGAATGCGATCGAGAGGGGATTGGTGCCGAAGAAGGGTTCGCGCCCGCCGTGCGGGGCCACGACCGAGCTCGAATGCGTGAAGGCGATGCCGATGAGTTTCTTCCGCGCAGCCGGGCGCGTGTAGAGCCCTAGCGCGCCGCAATGGCTGGAATCGCCCACGCCCACGACACCCACGCCGCTGGTGAACGCCATCTCCATCGCAAGATTCATCGCGCGCATGCCATGGATGATCCCGAGGCCGTCCATGCCATCCATTTGCGCGGTGCAGGTGCCGGTGCGCTTCATGAGCGGAACCGCGGTCGCGGAGATCGAACCGTTCGAGAGCCGCGTCATGTAGTGCGTGAGGCGAAGGATGCCGTGCGAATCCACGCCCCAGAGGCTGGTTTGCACGAGGGACTCCGCCACCAAGCGCGCATCGGCAGGAGGAACGCCGACCGCTTCGAGACACGCGACCGCCCAGGCCGTGAGGCGCCCGGGCAGGACGCGTACGGTCATCTGTGGCTCCAGGCCACGACTTTTTGGCGCTGCTCGCCCAGGCCGTCGATGCCGAGCGTCACGACGTCACCGGGCTTCAGGTAAACGGGCGCGGGTTTCATGCCCAAGCCTACTCCGGGCGGCGTGCCGGTGGTGATGATGTCGCCGGGCAGCAGCGTCATGAAGCGGCTGATGTACGACACGAGGTGCGCGGCGCCGAAGATCATCGTGCGCGTGCTGCCGCGCTGGCGCTTCTCGCCGTTCACGTCGAGCCACATGCCCAGCGACTGGGGATCGGTGATCTCGTCGGTGGTGACGAGCCATGGGCCCACGGGGCCGAAGCTGTCGCAGCCCTTGCCGCGATCCCACTGGCTGCCGCGCTCGAGCTGGAAATCGCGCTCGGAGACATCGTTGATCACGCAGTAGCCGGCGACGTAATCGAGTGCCTTGTTCTCGGGCACGTACTGCGCCTTCGTGCCGATCACGATGCCCAGCTCCACTTCCCAGTCGAGCTTGGTCGAACCCTGCGGCTGGATGATGTCGTCATTGGGGCCGGTGAGGCACGTAGTAGCCTTCATGAAGAGGATCGGTTCCTTCGGAATCGGCATGTTCGATTCCGCGGCGTGGTCCGAGTAGTTGAGGCCCACGGCGACGAACTTGCTGATGCCGGCGTACGGCACGCCCAGGCGCGGCTTCGATTTCACGATCGGCAGCGACTCGGGCTTCACGCGCGCGAGGCGCGCAAGGTTGCGGGGCGCGAGCATCGCGTCGTCGATCTGCACGACGATCTTCGACAGATCGCGGATGTTGCCGTCCTTGTCCAGCAGTCCCGGCTTCTCGCGGCCCGGTGCTCCGTAGCGCAGCAGCTTCATAGGCTCATTCCTCCATCGACGAATACGGCCTGGCCCGTCATGAACGACGATTCGTCCGACACCAGGTATACGAAAGTCTCCGCGATTTCCTCGGCGGTGGCGAGTCTTCCCATCGGTTGTCGGGCAATGAAATCTTTTCGCGCTTGTGCTGGGTCCGCGAAGGCGTTGATGCGATCGCCCAGCGAAGGCGTGTCCACCGTGCCCGGGCACACACAGTTCACGCGGATGTTCTGCTTCACGTGATCCGCAGCCAGCGCGCGCGTGAACCCCGCGACCGCGGCCTTGCTCGCGGCGTAGGCGAGGCGATTCGGCGCGGCTTTCTCGCCGCCCAGGACGCTCGCCATGTTGAGGATGACGCCGCCGCCCTTGGCGATCATCTTGGGCAGCATCGCGCGAATCACCGTGTACATGGAGCGCACGTTGAGGTTGAAGCTGCGGTCCCAGTCCTTCGGTTCGCACTCGAGGATGGTTCCGTGATGCACCCAGCCCGCGCAATTGAAGAGGATGTCGACCGCACCGACGTCGTTCACGAAGGCGGTGACCGCGGCGTCGCTCAGGACATCGAGGGGGCGGGTGGTGATGTTGGGCGTGCCCGAGATCTCCGCGAGGAGCTTCTCGTTCACGTCGGTGGCGATCACCTTCGCGCCTTCGCGGGCGAAAGCGAGCGCGGCGGCGCGCCCCATGCCAGCGGCGGCAGCGGTGACCAGCGCGGTCTTGCCTTGGAGTCGGTTCATGAGTGTTGACAGGGGGTGGGGGGCCGTGGAGACTGCCTCGAAAGTGGCCTGACCACTTTACCAGATTCGAATGCCCATCCAAGCGGTCGAGAGCCGGCGTCTGTACCGGCAAATTGCGGACCAGATCGCGGCGCTCATCGACAAGGGTGAGTACCGCGCGGGCGCCCGGCTGCCTCCGGAACGAGCGTTGGCAACGCAGCTCGGCGTGTCTCGGCCCTCCGTTCGCGAAGCGCTGATCGCGCTGGAAGTCGAAGGCTATGTCGAGGTTCGCGTCGGATCCGGCGTGTACGTCACCGGCCGCCGTCCCGCGGGTTCGATGGCTCCGTTGCCTGCTGATTCCGGTCCTTTCGAGCTCATCAAGGCGCGCTGGCTGATCGAGAGCGAGTGTGCGGCGATGGCCGCGAAGGCGGCGACGAAGGCGCAGATTCGCGCGATCGAGGAAGCGCTCGCGGCGATGGAAAAAGATACCGATCACGGCATCATGCCCCTCGAGAAGGACCGCCTCTTTCACCTGCGGATCGCCGAGGCTTCAGGCAATAGCGCGATGGCGCTTGTGGTGCAGACCCTCTGGGATCAACGCATGGGCCCGCTCTTCCTGCGGCTCGAGCATCACTTCGATACGCCCGGACTGTGGGAAGTCGCCGTTCGCGAGCATCGCGAGGTCGTGGCCGCGATCGGCCGCAGGGACCCGGCCGCCGCCCGCTCGGCAATGCGCCGCCACATGGACCAGTCCACGAAGCGGTTCAGCGCGAGCTGGTCGAAATCAAGGAAGGGGAAAGCATGACGGAGCAGGAACACGTCCTCAACGAGAAGGGCGAATTCCAGGTCGTCGATGAACCGATCGACCTTTCGCACTACCGCTTCGAGGACTGGGTCGCCTTCGTGATCTTCTGGGTCCTCGCCTCCGTGATCTTCTACCAGTTCTTCACGCGCTATGCGCTGAACGATTCGGCTTCGTGGACGGAGGAGATCGCGAGGTATCTGCTGATCGCCACCGTGTTCGTGGGCGCGGCGATCAACGTGCGCAAGAACAACCACATCCACGTGGATTTCTTCTACCGGTTGCTGCCGCACAAGGTGAATCGCGTGATGTCGACCCTCGTCGATGTCCTGCGCGTCCTGTTCACCGGCTACTGCGTGTGGCTTACCTACCTCCTCATGCAAAAGATCGGGTCCCAGCGCATGGCAATCATCGATTGGCCCATCGGCATCCTCTACGGCTTCGTGATCGCGGGCTTCGCGCTCATGACGTACCGGGGCATCGGCGTGACGATCGCCAACTGGAAGCGCGGCGCTTCGGTGCTCGAGCGGCCGGAGCTTGCGGACGAGGCGAAGTGATGGGTCCCGGATCGTTCAAGCTGCTGTTCCTCGCCTTGATGGGCTCGGGAATTCCCGTGGCCATCGCGATGGCGGGTGCGTCGCTCATTTACGTCATGGTCTCGGGCAATATCCCGGACTACGTCGTGATCCACCGCATGGTGGGCGGGCTCGATTCCTTCCCGCTGCTCGCCGTACCGTTCTTCATCCTCGCGGGCAACCTCATGAACTCCGCGGGCATCACGAACCGGATCTACAACTTTGCGCTCGGTCTCGTGGGCTGGATGCGCGGCGGCCTGGGTCACGTGAACGTCGTGGGCTCGGTCGTGTTCGCCGGGATGTCGGGCACCGCGATCGCGGATGCCGCGGGCCTGGGCACGATCGAGATCAAGGCGATGAGGGATCACGGCTACTCGGCGGAATTCGCCGTGGGCGTGACCGCCGCCTCGGCAACGCTGGGACCCATCATCCCGCCGTCGCTGCCGTTCGTGATCTACGCGCTGTTCGCCAACGTGTCGGTGGGCGCGTTGTTCCTCGCCGGGATCCTTCCGGGCCTGGTGATGACGATCCTCATGATGATCACGGTCGCGTACTTCGCGCACAAGAACAAATGGGGCGCGGACATTCCGTTCCAGTGGCCGCGCGTGCTCAAGGCCGTGGGCGAACTCGCGATCGCGCTCGGCTGGCCGCTCGCGGTGTGGGGCGCATCGGAGCTCGGTGCGAATCCGCGCGTGGCCGTGGTTGGCGGCCTCGTGCTCCTCCTTCTCGCGGACTGGAAGTTCAAGTTCCAGGCGGTTCTTCCGATCATGACGCCGGTGCTGCTGATCGGGGGAATGACCACCGGCGTCTTCACGGCGACCGAGGGGGCGATCGCCGCGTGCGTCTGGGCCCTCATGCTCGGCGTCATCTGGTATCGCGTGCTGACGCTGAAGAAGCTGATCAAGGTGTCGATGGACACGATCGAGACCACATCGGCGGTCCTGCTGATCGTCGCGGCCGCTTCGATCTTCGGCTGGATGCTCACCGCGACGCGCACCACCGAGATGATCGCGACGTGGGTGCTGTCGGTGACGACCACGCCCGGCGGGTTCCTGCTGCTCGCGAACCTGCTGATGCTCTTCGTGGGCTGCTTCCTCGAGCCCACGGCGGCGATCACGATCCTGGTTCCGATCCTGCTGCCCATCGTGCGCCAGCTCGGCATCGATCCCGTCCACTTCGGGCTGGTGATGGTGCTCAACCTCATGATCGGGTTGCTGCATCCACCCATGGGACTGGTGCTGTTCGTCCTGGCACGAGTCGCGAAACTGTCGGTCGAACGAACGACCATGGCCATCCTGCCGTGGCTGGTCCCGTTGCTCATCAGCCTCGGGCTGGTGACATACTTTCCGCAGATCAGCCTCTGGCTGCCCAACGCCATGAAGTAGGAACGCCCATGCTCCGAGAGACCCCGCTTTATCTTCGCCTCAATCCCGCCGACGACGTCGTCATCGCCTGCCGCGAGCTCGAGCCCGGCACCAACCTGATCAAGGAAGGCGTGATCGTCGCCGAGCGCATCCCGGCCGGCCACAAGGTCGCCACGCGCGCCGTTGCCAAGGACGCGCCCGTGCATCGCTACAACCAGGTCATCGGTTTTGCGACGCGGGCCATCGCGCCCGGCGCGCACGTGCATGTGCACAACCTGGAGGTGCGCGACTTCGCGCGCGACTACGCGTTCGGCGAGGCGTACAAGGCGACGGAGAAGGTCGAGGCGCCGGCGACGTTCCAAGGCATCGTGCGCCCCGATGGCCGCGTTGCCACGCGCAACTACATCGGGGTCCTTTCGACGGTCAATTGCTCCGCGACGGTCGCGAAGTACGTGGCCGAGCAGTTTCGCGGCGATGCGCTGAAGGAATTCCCGAACGTCGATGGCGTCGTGCCGCTCGTGCACACGATCGGCTGCGGCATGGGCTCGGAAGGCGAGGGGATCGATATTCTTCGCCGCACGCTCGCGGGCTATGCCAAGCATCCGAACTTCGCGGGCGTGCTGATCATCGGCCTGGGGTGCGAGAGCAACCAGATGGGCGCGCTCTTCTTCACGCAGGGGTTGAAGGAAGGCCCGCTGTTGAAGACGCTCGGCATCCAGGATGCCGGCGGGACTGCGAAGGCCGTGGCCGAGGGCGTGCGCCTCGTGAAGGAAATGCTGCCGTTCGCCAATGACGTGAAGCGCGAGACGGTTCCTGCGAGCCACATCACGGTGGGCCTTCAGTGCGGCGGCTCGGACGGCTATTCAGGCATCACCGCGAATCCCGCGCTGGGTGCGGCGGTCGATCTTCTCGTGAAGCACGGTGGCACGGCGATTCTTTCGGAGACGCCCGAGATCTACGGTGCCGAGCATCTGCTCACGCGCCGTGCTGCTTCACGCGACGTCGGCGAGAAGATCGTCGAGCGCATCAAATGGTGGGAGGAATACACCGCGCGCAATCACGGCGAGATGAATAACAATCCTTCGCCTGGGAACAAGGCCGGTGGCCTCACCACGATCCTCGAGAAGTCCCTCGGCGCGGTCGCCAAGGGCGGAACGACGGGGCTGATGGGCGTGTACGAGTACGCATTCCCCGTGACCGCGAAGGGCTTCGTGTTCATGGACACGCCGGGCTACGACCCGGTGTCGGCGACGGGGCAGGTCGCGGGCGGCGCGAACCTCATCTGCTTCACCACGGGCCGCGGCTCCGTGTACGGATGCAAGCCGTCGCCTTCGCTGAAGCTCGCGACCAACACGACCATGTACCAGCGCATGAGCGACGACATGGATATCAATTGCGGGGAGATCCTCGATGGATCGCTCTCCGTCCAGGAGGCCGGGGAGCGAATCTTCCGGCTCATTCTTGAAACGGCGTCGGGCAAGCCCAGCAAGAGCGAGATGCATGGCTTCGGCGCGGATGAATTCGTTCCCTGGCAGCTCGGGGCGGTGATGTAAGGCAAGGCAGGAACCACAGATGGACACAGATGAACACAGATAAGAACGCACAAGTTCTTACGACGAGGAGAGAGAAATGAAGCGGATCGGATTGTTGCTGGCGGCGGTGGTAGCGGCGGTGTCGTTCGGCGCTATGGCCCAGACGAAGCTCAAGTGGGCGCACGTGTACGAAACCAGCGAGCCGTATCACACGGCCGCGGTGTGGGCGGCGGGCGAAATCGCGAAGCGGACCAACAACCGTTATGCGGTCGAAGTGTTCCCGGCCTCGTCGCTCGGCAAGGAAACCGACATCAACCAGGGCCTCACGCTGGGCACGGTCGACATCATCTACACGGGACAGCTCTTCGCCGGCCGTACGCACGGACCTCTGGCCATTGGCGGCGCGCCGTTCATGTTCCGCGACTTCGATCACTGGAAGGCCTATTCGACGAGCCCGCTGTTCACGGAGCTCTCCGACGGTTACTTCCAGAAGAGCAGTGGCAACAAGGTCGTCGCGATCACGTACTACGGCGAGCGCCACGTCACCTCCAACAAGGCGATCAACAAGCCCGACGACATGAAGGCGCTGAAGATCCGCGTGCCCGATGCGCCGCTGTACACGATGTTCCCGCGCGCGGTCGGTGCGAACCCGACGCCGATTGCCTTTGCCGAGGTGTACCTCGCGCTGCAAAACGGCACGGTCGATGCGCAGGAGAACCCGCTGCCCACGATCGACGCGAAGAAGTTCTACGAAGTGCAGAAGTTCATCGTCCTCACGGGCCACATCACCGACGCGCTGCTGACGATCGTGGGCGGGCCGACGTGGGCGAAGCTCTCGGCCGACGACAAGAAGACGTTCGAAGCGGTGCTTCGTGAGGCTGCGGCGAAGGCCACGGCGGAGATCGTTGCCATCGAACAGAAGCTTGGCGCGGAGTTCGAAAAGCGCGGCAAGACGGTCGTGAAAGTTGACCGCAAGCCCTTCCGGGAGGCCGTGATGAAGCTACACAACGGGCCGGATGCGACGTGGACGAAGGACGTGTACGACAAGCTGCAGGCCATCAAGTAGCTGATGCGACGGAGCGCGTCGTGGGCATGACCCTTTCAAGGACAAAGCCATGCAGCCGATCCGCTCCGTCCTAGCCGCCACCGACTTTTCCGCGCACGCCGATGCGGCCGTGCGGCGCGCGGCGCAGCTCGCCACGTCTCTTGGCGCGTCCCTGCATGTGCTGCACGTCGTCGATGACGTCCGGCTCGGGCTCCTCCGCGGCCTGATTCCCAATGTCGCCGACGTCCAGGCTCGCGTCCTCGAGAAAGCCAACGGCCTCATGACGAAGGCCACCGCCGCCATCGAAGGACCCTGCGAAAGCCGCGTCGAGATCGGGCCGTTGCGCCCCGCGATTTTCTCCGCCGCCCGCGACCACGACCTTCTCGTGCTCGGTGCGCACGGGGCCCATCGCGCCCGAGCCGCGCTGATCGGTTCGACCGCGGAGCGCATGCTCCTCAGGTCCGAGCGGCCGATGCTGGTCGTGAAGGGCAAGCCCGCCGGCCCCTATCAACGCGTGGTCGTGCCGTGCGAGGACGCGGAGCCGGCACGGCGCGCGCTCGAGATCGCCCTGCGGGTTGCGCCCGGCGCGCGCGTGACGCTGGTGCACGCGTTCGAGGTCGAGTTCGAGGGGATGCTGCGGCGCTCAGCCGTGTCCTCCGAGCGCATCGCGCAACTGAGGAGCGACGGCGCGCAACGCGCCCAGGCCTGGCTCGAGAGCCTGACGCAGGGCCTCGAAGCCGCGGAGGCCGTGGGCATCATCGTGGAGCGGGGGCCGGCGAGCAGCGTCGTGCTTGACCTCGCTCGCCGCGTCGACGCGGACCTCATCGTGATGGGCAAGCAGGGCCGCTCCGTCGCCGGCGAGATATTCCTGGGCAGCGTGACGCGGCACGTGCTCGCAGAGTCGCGCTGCGACGTGCTGGTGGTGCCCGCGAGCCGCGATTCGAATTGAAGCGGCTTCAGGCCGCTTCCGGACCGTCACCCTGCGGCAAGGGTGCGTACCGGGCCAGGCGAATCGCAGAGTCGGCGCCGCCACCGGTCAGCCTGTCCAGCGCCGCCGGCAGGCCCAGGAGCAGCGCGAGCGGCGCCTCCGCGCGGAGCAGGTAGGTGCGCCCGCGAATGCATTCCTCGTCGACGCGCGCGCCGCGCCGGCGAACCTCGGCGAGGATCGCCGCCGCGTGCTCCTTTCGCGAGACGACGCGCACGTTCATCACCGGCTCTTGCGCCGGCTCGCCGGGAATCACGCGCACGACCGGCGGCCGCAGCTCGACGAAATCGCCGTAGAGCTCGCGCAGGATGCGCGCCGGCGGGTCGAGTGCGCTCTCGTTGGCCGCGAAAAGCGCGAGCCCCGCCGTTCCCGGCCGCGCCAGCAGTTCGTCGCTGTCGGCGAGCGCCACCTTCGCGCGACGGGCGAACTGCAGCTGCGACGCCGCGCTCCGTGAGCGCACCATCGTCTTGAGCGGATATTGGTAGTACATGGCGTCTCCTCCCTCGACTAGCGGGTGAAATGCCCCGCGGCTTCAGGCTGGTAGTGGATCTCGAGCAGGCGGATCATGCGATGCGTTCCGTCAGGCAACTCGACTGCGGCGAGCCCGCCGGCACGGCTGCCGAGCAATGCCCGGCCCACCGGCGAGACCACCGAGATGCGGCGCTTGCCGACCGACATCTCGTGGGGGTAGACCACGGTCACGCGATGCACCGACCGCGTGACCTCGTCGCGGAAACTCACGGTCGAATTCACCGTGACCACGTCGGGATCGATTCCCGCGCCCGGTACGATCTCGGCCTCCTGCTCGACCATGTCGATCAGGCCGGCGAGCGCGCCCACGGACTCGCCGCGGCCGGGCAGGCGATGGCCGAGCTCGCGTATACGAGCCGCGTCGAGTTCGGTGATGAGGCGGATGTCTTGGTCGGTCATGGCTGCTCCCAGTGTGTCTGCGTCTGCCCTTGAAGGATGGGGGCGCGCGGGAGCTTCGATAAGCCTCCCTGGGTGCACTTCGCCGTTTCCGGGGAGGAAACAATCACCGCGGGAGCGGATAATGCGTTCCATGGAAGACCTGGAACGCATGGCGATCTTCGCGCGCGTCGTGGAGGCGAAGGGATTCTCCGAGGCGGCCCGCCGGCTGGGCTTGTCGAAGTCGCTCGTGAGCAAGCAGGTGTCGCGCCTGGAGAAAAGCGTGGGCGCGCGGCTGCTGCACCGCACCACGCGCTCCATGAGCCTTACGGAAGCGGGCGCCGTCTTCTACGAGCACTGCGCGCGCATCCTCGAAGAGGAAGAGCAAGCACGCCGCGCGGTAGGGCGGTTGCACGCGGGCCCGCGCGGTGTGCTGCGCATCAGCGCGTCGGTCGCCTTCGGCACGCTGCATATCGCGCCCGCGCTGCCCGAGTTCCTCGCGCGCCATCCCGAGGTGAGCATCGACATGGCCATCGGCGACCGCCTGGTCGATCTCGCCGACGAGGGTTTCGACCTCGCGATCCGAATCGCGGCTCGCCCCGGCGACAATCTTGTCGCGCGCAGGCTCGCGCCGGTGAAGCGCAAGATCTGCGCGACACCGGGTTACTTCAAGCGTCACGGCGTGCCCCGCACGCTGGCCGACCTCGCGAACCACAACTGCCTCACCTACACGTTCGCCGAGCCCCGCGATGCCTGGCGCCTGCGCGGGCCGCGGGGCGACATCGATGTGCGCGTGGCTGGGAACCTGCGCCTCAACGATGACGAGGCGCTTTCGGCCGCGGTCCTCGGTGGCCTCGGCGTGGCGCTGCTTCCGACATTCATCGTCGGCCGCGACCTGCAGGCAGGACGCCTGCGCGCCGTGCTATCCGATTACGTTCCCCACGGCAGCCATGTCCACGCCGTCTACCTGCCGACTCGCCACCTGCCGCTGAAGGTGCGCGCGTTCATCGACTTCCTGCGCGAGCGCTTCGGGCCCGAGCCCTACTGGGATCGCCCCTGACTTGCCCTACGCGGTCGGACGCATGAGCGCCGCGCGCCCCAGGAGCTGGTAGGTCACCGGCGTGCTGAAGGTGACGAACACGGCGATCAGGATCTCGTGAAGCACGAGGCGCGACTCGAGCAGCCCGAAGTGCAGCATCGAGCCGGCGAGAATCAGCAGGGTTCCCACGGTGGAGCCCATGGTGGGCGGATGCATCCGTTCGAAGAACGTGGGCAGCCGCAGCAAACCCAGCGATCCCACGAAAGCCACCAGCGCCCCGAGGAAGACCAGCAATGCCGCGAGGTCGGTCATTCGATCACCTCGCCGCGCAGGAGGAACTTGGCCGCTGCCGCCGTCGAGACGAATCCGAGCACGCCGATCACGAGCGCGGCTTCGAAATAGGTCCGCGTGTCCGCGGCCACTCCGAAAGTCAGCACCAGAAGCATCGCGTTCACGTAGAGCGTATCGAGGGCGAGCACGCGGTCCTGGGCCTGCGGGCCGAGCAGCAGTCGCACCAGGGCGAACGCCAGGGCGAGAGCGAGCAGGACCTGGGCCAGGGGGATGAGGCCGGTGAGGGGCGCGAGGCTCATTCGAAGATCTCCATGAGGGGGCGTTCATAACGCTGCTTGATCTCGCTTGCCAGCGCTTCGCCGTCGGCGAGGTCGAGGACGTGGAGGGTGAGGATGTTTCCTTCGCGGTCGTAGAGCGCCCAGCTCGTGCCCGGTGTCGCGGTCACGATGCAGGCGAGCGCGGCGAGGCCGGCGGGGGCGCGCAATTCAAGCGGCACGGCAAGAAACCCGGCGGCGCGCCGCGCCGGGCCCAGGCCAAGCACGATGCGCGCGACGGCGACGTTGGAGCGCAGCACATCGATGACGACGCGAAGCAGAAGCAGGAGGGCCGTCATGGGGCGGCGAACGGCGCCCGTCCTGCCCTGCAATCTGCGTAATGACGCGAGTCCGAGTCCGGCGATGGCGGCGCCGAGCAGGATGTGCCCCGGTGCCAGCGATTCGTTCAGCGCGAGCCAGAGCGCGAGGAGGGTGAGGAAGATCTTCATCGCCGGGGAAGCACCGCGTCCACGTAGGCCTTGGGCGAGTGCAGCGCGTCCGCCGCATCCTGGAAGTAGCGCATGGCGGGGCCGGCCGCGATGGTGAGTGCAAGACACAGGGCGAGGAGTGCGGCGATCGGCGCGAGCTCGATGAGCAGCACTCGCGGCACGGCGCTTGCCTCCGCCCAGAAGATCGCAACACCGGCGCGAGCGAGGGCGACGAGCGCCGCCAAGCCCGTAACGAGCAGCAGCGCGAGCAGTACCCAGGCGGGCCCCTCCACCGGAGTCGGCGCCAGTACCGCGGACAACATGCTCACCTTGGCGAGGAACGCGGGCAGCGGCGGCATGCCCGCGAGCTGCAATGTGCAGCCCAGGAATGCGACGCCGAGCAACGCCATGGTGGCCGGGATGGCCGGTCCCGAGCCTTCCCCGGGTTCCTCGTCGTTGTCGATGCCGAACGCTTCGCCCGTTACGGCGAGGACGTCGGCGCCGGGCGCGCGTGCGCGCTGCACGAGCTCGACGAGCATGAAGAGCGCCGCGAGTCCGAGGGTGGAACCCACGAGATAGAAGAGCGCGCCGGATGTGACTCCCGCGTCGGAGCGGCTGATGGCCGCGAGCAGGGTGCCGGACGAAACCACCAGGCTGGATGCCGCGACACCGCCGAGGCCCTGCGCCGCGAGCATGCCTGCCGCGCCGAAGACACCGGTCGCAATCCCACCGTAGAAGAGCAGTTCGCTTCCGGCCTGGCCGCCGAAGAAAAGCAGATACAGGCGGAGCACCGCGTAAACCCCGACCTTGCTGAGGATCGCGAACAGCGCGGCTGCGGGAGCGCTCGCGGCCGCGTAGGTCGCGGGCAGCCAGAAACCCAGCGGCCAGACCGCGGCCTTCACGAGGAATGCGATGGCGAGGATCGCGGCACCGGACTCCAGGATCGCCCGGTCCGCCACCGCTACCTCGGGGATGCGCTCGACGAGCTGCGCCATGTTGAGCGTGCCGGTGACGCCGTAGATGAGGCTCACCCCGACGAGGAAGAGGAGCGAGGCCGCGAGGTTCACCACGATGTAGTGCAGGCTCGCCCGCACGCGCGCGACTCCCGAGCCATGCAGCGCGAGGCCGTAGGAGGCGACCAGCAGCAGCTCGAAGAACACGAACAGGTTGAAGAGGTCGCCGGTGAGGAAGGCGCCGTTGAGTCCCATGAGCAGGAATTGCAGCAGGGCGGGGAATCGGCCGGTGCCGTGCCAGCGCGCGAGCGAGAAGACCAGCGCGGCCGCACCGAGCAGCGTCGTGAGCAGGACCATCACCGCGGCCAGGCGGTCGGCCACGAGCACGATGCCGAAGGGTGCGGGCCAGTTGCCGAGCGCGTACACCGTCGGGGCGGGCGCGTCGGCGAGCCGCAGCAACGCCACGGCGGCGATGAGTTGCACGAAGACCGAGGCCAGGCCCACGCCCGCTTTCATGCGCGAGGTACGCGCATCGAGCAGCAGCAGCGCGGCCCCGGTCGCGAGAGGCAGCAGGACCGGAAGGATGGGCAGGTGCGCGGCCCAGTTCATTCCTCGCGCTCCTGTCCGTCGACGTGGTCGGTGTCCGTGAGGCCGCGGGCGGCGAGCAACACCACCAGGAGCAACGCGGTGGTGGCGAAGCCGATCACGATGGCGGTGAGCACGAGCGCCTGCGGCAGCGGGTCGGCGAAGCGAGAGAAGTCCGGCGTTCCGGCGGCGTCCACGATCGGGGGCAATCCGTTGCGCACCCATCCCATCACGAAGATGAAGAGGTTCACGCCATAGGAGATCAACGCCAGGCCGATGATCACCTGGAACGTGCGCGGCCGAAGGACGAGCCACACCCCGGAGCCCGTGAGCACGCCGATCAGCAGGGCCACGATCAGTTCCATGGATGCCTCGTGCCCTGGTGGGCGAGCGCAATGAGCAACAGGCCCGTCGCGCCCACGACAAGCGAGAAGACGCCGAGGTCGAAGAGCAGCGCCGAAGGGACGTGCAATTCGCCCAGGATCGGCAGCGTGATGTGCGCGGTGTGCGAAGTGAGGAAGGGATGGCCGAAGAGCCACGCGCCCGCGCCCGTGGCCGCCGCGAGCAGCAGGCCGCTGCCGATCCAGCGCATCGGCCGTATGGCGAGCCGGTTCTCGGCCCAGCGCGTGCCGCCCGCCAGGTACTGCAGGACCACGCCGATCGCGAGCGCGACGCCGGCGGCGAAACCACCGCCCGGGGAGTTGTGTCCGCGCCAGAGCAGGTACACCGCGAGCACGGCGATCATGGGAAACATGAGCCGCGTGACCACGCTCGGCACGAGCATGACCTCGTCGGCGTCCGCGCGGACCTTCTGGCGCGGCGGGATCGCGAGGCTCTCGTGCGCCGGGCGGAACCGCCGCAGCAGCGCATAGACCGTGAGACCCACGACCGCGAGCACCGTGATCTCGCCCAGTGTGTCGAATCCGCGGAAGTCCACGATGATCACGTTGACGACGTTGAGTCCACCGCCATCGGGAAGCGCGTGCTCCACGAAGAACCGCGAGATCGCCTGGTCGGGCAGCGGACGCGTCATCACGGAATAGGCCAGTGTCGCGAGCCCTGCGCCGCAGGCGGCCGCCACGCCGAAGTCCCGGCCGCGTCGCAGCCGCGATGCCCGAGCCGCGGCCGGCGTCGACAGGGATTCGCTGCGCTTGGGCAGCCAGCGCAGGCCCAGCATCAGGAGCACGGTGGTGACGATCTCGATCAGGAGCTGCGTGAGCGCGAGGTCGGGGGCCGCCATGCGAACGAACACGAGGCAAACGGCGAGGCCCGCGCCGCCCGCGAGCAGGAGTGCCGCGAAGCGATGGAAGCGCGCTTGCCACGCCGCGGCAACGGCGCAGGCGGCGCCGACGGCGCAGGAGATCGCGAGCGGCGCGTCGATGGGCGTCGCCGCGAGGGGTCCCGGGGCGAGCCCGCGATTCCACACCGGCCAGGTTCCCGCGGCGAGGGCCACGAGCGCGAGCCAGCGCAGTTGGGTCTGGAGGCGTTGCGTGCCCGCGTAGCGTTCCACCGCGCGCGGCCATCCGCGCGTCAGCATCACGAAGAGGTGATCGAACGCGCTGCGGCTGTCGATGCGCGGCATGAGCGACACCGAGGCGTCGCCGCCCGTGAACCGCCGCCGCAACACGATATAGAGGAGGATGCCGCCCGCGAGCGCGCCCAGGCTCATCAGGAAAGGCGTGGTGAGTCCATGCCATGCCGAGAGGTTGTATTCAGGGGTTCGCGTGCCCAGGATCGAGCGCGCCGCGATGTCGAGGAAAGGGCCGATCGTGAGGGCCGGGAGGATGCCCACGGCGAGGCAGCCGAGCACCAGGAGCTCGATGGGAAAGCGCATCCAGCGCGGCGGCTCTTGCGGCGTGCGCGACAGCCCCTCCGGCGGCGGGCCCAGGAACACGCCGTGGATGAAGCGGGTGGAATAGCAGACGCTGAAAACGCCCCACGCCACCGCGAGGTACGGAATCGCCGCGTCGATGGAACGGACCGGCCCTTCCACGCTGAGCGCTTCCGAGAAGAACATCTCCTTGGAGAGGAATCCGTTGAGCAGCGGCACGCCGGCCATCGCTGCTGCTGCGACCGTCGCGAGCGTCGCGGTGATCGGCATGAACCGGTAGAGGCCGGAGAGGCGGCGAATGTCCCGCGTGCCCGTCTCATGGTCCACGATGCCCGCGGCCATGAAGAGCGAAGCCTTGAAGGTCGCGTGGTTGAGCATGTGGAACACCGCCGCGACGACACCCAGCGGCGTGTTGAGGCCCAGCAGCACCGTGATCAACCCGAGGTGGCTCACGGTCGAGTAGGCGAGCAGGCCCTTGAGGTCGTGCTGGAAGATCGCGACGTAGGCCCCCAGCACGAGCGTGATGAGGCCCGCGGATCCGACGATCCACATCCACGCCTCGGTGCCGGCGAGGACGGGCCACAGCCTCGCCATGAGGAACACGCCGAGCTTCACCATGGACGCCGAGTGCAGGAACGCAGACACGGGCGTGGGCGCGGACATCGCGTGGGGCAGCCAGAAGTGAAAAGGAAACTGCGCGCTCTTGGTGAGCGCGCCCGCGAGCACGAGCAGCAGCGCCGGCAGATAGAGCGAGTCGGCCTGGATGGCCTCGCGTGCGGCGAACACCGCATCCAGGTCGTAGCTGCCGGCGATCCGCCCGAGGATCAGGACGCCCGCGAGGAGGCACAGGCCTCCGGCGGAAGTGATGACCACCGCGATTCGCGCCCCCTCTCGCGCCGCGGCGTTGCGGTGCCAATACCCGATGAGCAGGAACGAACAGAGGCTGGTGAGCTCCCAGAAGAAGACGAGCTGGACGAGGTTGCCCGACAGCACCACGCCGAGCATCGCGCCCATGAAGGCGAGGAAGTAGGAGAAGAATCGCGGCACCGGGTCCGACGCCGACATGTAGTACCGGGCATAGAGGACCACGAGGAAGCCCATGCCCGTGACGAGCAGCGCGAACACCCACGCGAAGCCGTCGAGGCGCAGCGTGAACTCGAGGCCGAGCGTGGGCACCCAGGGCAATGACAGCCGCACGATCTCGCCTTGTGCCATCGACCCGTGAGCGGTCCACGCGAGCACGTGTGCGGCCAACGCCACCGCGCCCGCGAACCACGCGGCGCGCTTGCGGGCCTGCGCGGGGAAGAGCGCCGCAGCGAAGCTTCCCGCGAAGGGCAGTGCGAGGAGGACAGACAGGGCTTCGGGGAGCATGCGACACGCCGCTTCGACTGACGCCAAAGGATAACAGGCCGTCAGCCCTGCGCGCCCTCGTGCGGGAACTCGCCCGCGATGGCTTGCAGCAAGTCGGCGCGCGTCACGAGGCCGTGGAAGTTCCCGTGCTGATCGACGACGAACATCATTTCGGCGGTAGAGCGCTTGAACTGGACCAGCGTGTCGAGCACCGAGGCTTGCGCGGAGATCGTCGGCACCGATCGCGCCAAGGCCTCCAGTGCGATGGCCTTGCCGTCGATGCATTGCGCGAGGATGTCTTCCTTGCGCACCACGCCCTGCATCATCTGAATCGAGCGGCCAACCGGAAACTCGCGATGCGAACTCGCGCGCAGCGTGGCGAGCAGGTTCGGGTCTGCCGGATCGAGCCAGGCCACCTGGTGGCTCGGCGTCATTACGGCGCTGACCTGCCGGTCCGCGAGGCCCAGCACGCCGCCCACCAGGCGGCGCTCGGCCGCGCCGAACATCGTCTCGCCGGCCGGCGCGGCTTGCGCGGGCGCAGGCGCGCTGCCGAGGAGGCGCAAGACCGCGTCGGCGACTTGCGGCCGCGTCAGTCGTTTCTTGCCGGCCGCACGCCGCTCCTTGCGCGATGCGAGCTGGTTGATCGTTTCGACCAGGATCGAGAAGCCCATCGCCGCGTAGACGTAGCCCTTGGGCACGTGCATGCCCAGGCCATCGACCACCAGGACCAGGCCGATCATCAGCAGGAAGCTCAGGCACAGGATGATGAGCGTCGGGCGCGCGGTGATGAAGTTCGTGAGCGGTCGAGCGGCCACCAGCATCGCGATGACCGCGACGACGACGGCCGTCATCATCACGTAGAGCTCGTCCACCATGCCGACCGCGGTGATCACCGAGTCGAGCGAGAACACGAGGTCGAGCGCCACGATCTGGGCCACCACGGGCCAGAACTTCGCGTGCGCCGCCGCACCGCCGGAATCCCCCTGCGCGCGCGATTCCACGCGCTCGTGGATCTCCGTGGTCGCCTTGACCAGCAGGAACGCCCCGCCCGCGATGAGGATGAGATCCCGCCATGACAACGAGAGGCGCCAGAAGCTCAGGACGGGTTCGTTGAGCGACATCACCCAGCTGATGGCGGCGAGCAGGCCCAGGCGCATCACCAGCGCGAGCGACAGGCCGATGAGGCGAGCGCGCTGCCGATGCTCCGGCGCCAGCTTGTCAGAGAGGATGGCGATGAACACCAGGTTGTCGATCCCGAGAACAATCTCGAGACCGATCAGCGTCAGCAGGCCAATCCAGATGGTCGGGTCGGCGATCCATTCCATCGTCCGGCTCCTCGCGATCGACGGGAAGGCCCCATGGTGCATGAGGTCGTCCAGCGGCAACAAGGTTGTTGCGATCACCTATTAATGCGAGCGGCGTGTCTCCTGGCTGAGGACAAGAAGACGTTCGAGGCTGTGTGAGGCGGCGGCCAAGGCTACCGCGGAGATCGACGCGATCGAGCAGGAGCGCGGGGTGAGGTTGAGAAGCGCGGCAAGACCGTGGTGAAGGTCCTCTACGCCCTTCCGGGAAGCCGTGATGAAGCGGCACGCGGGCCGGATGCGACATGGACGAGCGACGCCTACGACAAGCTGCAGGCGGTAACGTTGCCCACCTACAGTAGAATCCAAGGAATGCATACCCCCGGATTCCGTGCTCGCGCCTCTGGTTTCACGCTCGTTGAGATCGGCGTTGTCCTGATCATCATGGGCTTGCTGCTCGTGATGTTGATCGGGATCACGAGCTCGATGATTGGAAACCAGCGCCGAGCGGAAACGCGGAACAAGCTGGCCAATGTTGAGACGGCTCTAGCGCTGTTCGTTTCCAAGAATCTGCGCCTTCCCTGCCCGGCGGACGGTGCGATGACCTCGGCGAACGCCAACGCGGGACTCGAGCGCATCGACATGTCTGCCCCGCCCAACTACACATGCAACGTCGGAGGGGCCGGTTTGCAGACAAACGGCGTTGTGCCATGGCGTTCGCTAGGTCTTTCGGAGTCCGACGCAACCGATGGCTGGGGGGCGCGGCTCACCTATCGCGTCGCCCCGGAGTTTATCCGTCAGAGTTCGATGAATATGACGGCCTGCGATCCTGGGGGTAGTTCGGGTGCGGTCACCTTGGTAGCCGGCACCGGATACTGCAACGCAGCCTGCCTCACGCCGCCGTTCTTGGCATCCAACTGTACCTCCCCTGCAAACGCAACCGTCACCCGCGGGCTCTCGGTGCGGAACCTAAGTTCGACTCTGACCCTGATCATGGATCCCGCCAATCCCTCGAACACAGGGGCGGCGTATGTAGTTATTAGCCATGGTGAAAACAGGGCCAGAGGTCGGAACAGCGAGGGAATTCTCTTAGATGCGTCCGGAATTGGAACCCTCGAGGCCAACAATGCCAACGACCAAGCGTTGGCGGGGTCGGTCTACGTTGACGATTTTCAGGTTTTCAAGGCGGATGCGGATCACTTCGATGACTTCGTTCTCCGGCCCACGATTCTTGCTGTCGCTGCCAAGGCGCAACTCGGTCCACGGGCACACTAGTGAGAAGCAGCGTCACTCGGCGAGGCCAGCGCGGATTCGTCCTCGCCGTTACGGTGCTAGTCCTTGTCACGCTTGTTGCCACTCTACTTTTCGTTCGCGCTCTTTCGGCTCCCGGCGTCGGCATGGAGGGTGAGGCGGCTACCCAACGAAATCTCGACCTTGTCTCGACCGCACTCGTTGCGTATGCAAGCAAGCAGGAGGCGCTTCCCTGCCCGGCGGTGGGATCCGCTGCTACAGGAATCGCGGCCTCGACCGGTCCGAGTTCCTGTGACGCAACCGCAGGGGTTGTCCCATGGTCGACACTGGGAATTTCCGTTGACACTGCGACTGACGGATGGGGGCGACTGATTTCTTATCGTGTGGCCTCGGGAGCGAATGGCCTTACGCGAGCACGAGGCGCCAGTCTCGTCGACTGCAATAGCAATCCCCATCCCGCGATAGCGAACAATGCGGCTGTCGCCAACCTTTCGTCGAGCTACTTGTGTCAAGGCGATCGAACGAAGCCTGACGAGCATGGCAATCCGCCAGCGGCGTTCAATACCGCCACGACGACAGGAGCGCGGACGACCCTGCTGATTCAAGGCGACGGAGCCGACAAGCTCTACGTGGCCTTTGCTCTGATAAGCCACGGTCCGACAGGATACGGGGGGGTCATGCGGGATGGCACTGCTGTGCTTGGCGATTTGGCCGCGACCGGCCGGGAGGCGACCAATGCCACCCGCACAGGCAATACCTTTTTCGGTTCCGAGCGCACAGTCGATGTACCGCCAACAGCAGTCAGCCATTTTGACGACGTGATTCGGTATATGACTCTCGCGGAACTCGTCGGCAAGGCCGGTCTTGGTGCTAGAGATTGGGGAGCAAGTGCCTCGCTGCCGCTGGCCACCGCTGGATCCTCTACGTTCAACAGAGCTACGGTTGAAGCTGCGGTCGGAGTTGCGGTCAACAACAATACCTTCGATCAGAGCTTGACCTTTGGCGCTGGTGGCTCGGCCGTGTCGGTACAGGCATTCGGATCAAGCGCGCGAGACATCTCCTTTACCGAGGGCGCCCGTGGATCGGGAATCGGCACTATCGGTGGCGGAAGCACCTCAGCCACAAACGCGACAGTTAACAGCGCGTCCGATGAATTTCTCCGATTCAACACGGCAATTGCAAGATCCCTCGGCATCACGCTGGTGGATTTCGGAACTTCCGGCGGTGCAACTCGCTTCGAGCGGGTACGGTTTACGTTCTACCTGTCAGGGACTCAGGTGGGGTCGCAGATCATCAAGGCTGCGTGCCAGAACAGGAACCCAGCCATTCCGACAAACCCAGCAGAAGTGAACTACCCAGGCAGTGCTAATTTTTCGCTTTCGCCTGGCGGCAACTTCAACAGGGTCGATGTGGAGCCGATTACGACGACATCGGGTGATTCCGAATCCGCAATTCTGGTGGGATCATTTCGTGTGTGCACTTCGTTGATCACCACAGCCGAGTGCATTTCACCCACTCGAAACATTGACGAGCCAGACAACCTGAATGACTGCCCCTAGAAAGCGTTCTTCTCATCGATTCGCCGACACCAGCGGTCCTCTCCGGACATCAGAACAACGATTGGAGCAGCGAATGAGAAACACCTTCGGACTAGTCTTACTTTGCGCCCTTGGGCAGTCAGCAATTGCACAAGACGAGCCCCGCACGCTCCCCTTCCTCGGCGAGGAAGCCCGCAAGCGAGGCTACGAGCTCCCCGAGCCCTTCGGCGTCGGCCTCGTCTACTACAAGCTCAATCGCGACATCGAAGTGTCCGACGTGCGCGTGGGGCGCAATGGCACGGTGCCCAGCTCCGTGAGCCAGTACGCCGATCTGGGCTCGACCTCGGACGTCGACAACATCAACGTGAAGGTCGACGTCTGGCTGCTCCCGTTCCTGAACGTCTACGGCATCGTGGGAAAGATCTGGAACAAGTCCGACACAAATATCGACGTCACGCTTCCGCCGCTCCTTCCCAATGGACCAACGCGCAGGTTCCAGACGACTGTGCCGACTTCCATCGAAGGCACCGTGAAGGGGCTCGGGGTCACGCTCGCCGGTGGGTACAAGTCCTTCTTCGGCGCGTTGGACGTGAACTGGGCCAAGGCGGATATCGGTTTCGATGAACGCTTGAAGGCGGTGGTGTCCTCGGCGCGCGCGGGATGGCATGGCACCGTGGATGGTCGTCCGCTGCGCGTGTGGGTGAACGCAACGTACTGGGACACGTTCGCCGTCGCGAAGGGACACGTCGCAGATCCGGACGGCGGAACGCTCAACTTCGAGGTCGAGCAGGGGCCGAAGTATCCGAAGACCTACGGCGTGGGCTTCCAATATTCGCCGCGGAAGTGGTTCGACCTGGCCGTGGACACGGGCACGGACGGACACGGCGGCTGGTACGTCGCCATCGTGCCGGTGATTCGCTTCTAGGGATCGGTCTTCACTCGGGGCACGGGCCCGCCCCTATTTCCTGCCGCCACTTGTTCGCAATCCTGAGGTGCTCGTCCGCCACTGCGAGCCCGGATTTCTTTTCCTGCCTTGCAGTCGCGCAGGCCCCAGCCGCGCCGTTCAGCGCCTGCTCCCGGTACAGGCGAGCCGCCGCGAGATTCTGGTTCACGAGTTGCTGGGACGCCTTGGCCTGCTGCTGCAATTTGTCGTTCGCAAGTATTCGGCCGGGTCCTTCGGTTTCCCACGTCTTCACGAACTTGAGCGGCGCGACCACTTCGAATTCCACGTTGGACCACGAGGTTCGAATCGGCTTGCATCGGACTGTCCCGGCGGCCGCCTCATACGTGCCGGCCGGACAGGGATCAGCGGCACTCGCACTTGTGCAGAGCAGCGGCGACAACAGGGCCGCCGAGAGCACCAGCAATGGAATTGCACGGATCATGGTTGCTTTCTTGGGAGACGGACAAGCGGAGAGGGGACCGGCCTGCAAAAAGAAAACGGCCCCAGACTCGGGGCCGTTTTGCAGTCGCGGATTCTTGGTGGGTCGTACTGGGATCGAACCAGTGGCCCCTGCCGTGTGAAGGCAGTGCTCTACCGCTGAGCTAACGACCCGGCTGAAACGCGAGCATTTTACCAGAGCGCACGCTCCGTGGCTCGATCGTCACGTCGGTTGTGGCCTCGTCGATCTTGAATCGTTGCACGAGCATGCGCATCGCGTCGGCCTGGCCCTGCAGCGAGCGGGCGCTTTGCAGGCCCTCCTGGGCAAGCGCCGCATTCTGCTGCGCGATGCCATCGAGCAGCACCACCGCCCGGTTGATCTCCGTCACGCCGGTGCTTTGCTGTGAGGAGGCTAGCGCGACCTGGCCCATGAGCTGCGCGGCCTCGTGCACGCTGGCGACGATGTCGTCGATCACCTTGCCGGCCTCGGCTGCGCGGCGGTTACCGTCGCGGACCTCCACGTTCGATTTATCGATGAGCGCCTTGATCTCCTTCGCGGCATCCGCGCTTCGTTGCGCGAGCGTGCGCACTTCGGAGGCGACGACGGCGAATCCGCGGCCCTGCTCGCCAGCGCGGGCAGCTTCCACTGCGGCGTTCAGGGCGAGGATGTTGGTCTGGAAAGCGATGCCCTGGATGACGCCCGTGATCTCGCCCATGCGGCGCGAGCTGACGTCGATACGCTCCATGCCCTCGACGAGCCCGTGCACGGCCGACGCTCCGCGGCGCGCCACGTCCTCGGCGCCGCGCGCGAGGACCGAGGCCCGGCCGCAGCTGTCTGCGTTCTGCCCCACGGTTCGCGCGAGTTCCTCCATGGCCGAAGCCGTCTCCTCGAGCGTGGAAGCTTGCTGCTCCGTGCGCTCGGTGAGGTGCGCGCCCGCTGATGCGATCTCGCCGGAGGCGCCCGCGAGCTTGTCCGCAGTTCCACGCACGCTCGACACGATGCCGCCGAGGTTGCCATTGACGGTGAGGAGGGAAGTCAGCAGGTTCTGGAAAGAGCCGCCCAGCTGCACCTGCTCACCGGAGGTGAGGTCACCGTTCGCGAGTCTCACGATCATCGCGGTCAGGTGCTTGAACCCCAGTGTGGCTTGCACGTACCAACAGATCATCACGTAGATCGCGGCGATGACGAAGAGCCAGATCGCGATGCGCGTTCCGACCATGGCCTGCGAGCCGACGTCCGCGTAGAGGATCACGAGAGGCATCAAGTACAGGAAGCTCGCGAGCGGCATCTTCACGCGATTCGAGATCCGGTACATCAGCGAGATGCCCGGGGACAGAATGAATTTCACTTGGCAATCCTCCGGAGTGGGCTCTGCACTGGCCCTCTGCCATACGGTACTCCGGCGAGACGGGTTCGTGAACATTTAGAATGTAGGGATGATCCGAACCCGATTCGCTCCCAGTCCCACCGGCATGCTCCATGTCGGTGGTGCCCGCACCGCGCTTTTCAGCTGGGCCTATGCCCGCCGCCACAAGGGCGTGTTCGTCCTACGCATCGAGGACACGGACCAGGAACGCTCCACGCTCGAGAACGAGCAGACGATCCTCGAGTCGCTCAAGTGGCTCGATCTCGACTGGGACGAAGGCCCGTTCTATCAAATGAAGCGCCTCGACCGGTATCGCGAGGTCGCGGAGACGTGGCTCAAGGAAGGCAAGGCGTACCACTGCTATTGCTCGAAGGAAGAGCTCGACGCGATGCGCGAAGCGCAGATCGCGCGCGGCGAGAAGCCTCGCTACGACCGCCGCTGGCGCGATTCGAAGGACACGCCGCCCGCCGGCCGCACGCCCGTCATCCGCTTCAAGAATCCGCTCAGTGGCGACGTGACGTGGAACGACGCCGTGAAGGGCACCGTCACCGTCTCCAACGACGAGCTCGATGATCTCGTGCTCATCCGCACCGATGGCCTGCCCACGTACAACTTCGCGGTGGTCATCGACGACGTCGACATGTCCATTACACATGTCATACGCGGCGACGATCACGTGAACAACACGCCGCGCCAGATCAACCTGTATGCGGCGCTCGGCGCGCCCACGCCCACGTTCGGCCACGTCCCGATGCTGCTCGGTCACGATGGCCAGAAGCTTTCGAAGCGCCACGGGGCGGTGAGCGTCACCCAGTTCCGCGACGAGGGCTATCTTCCCGAAGCGGTGGTCAACTACATCTCCCGCCTGGGCTGGTCCCACGGCGACGAGGAGATCTTCAGCCGCGAGAAGCTCATCGAATGGTTCGACCTCGAGCACGTGAGCCGCTCGCCGGCGCGGTGGGACTCCGAGAAGCTCAAGTGGATCAACGCGGAGTACCTGAAGCGCCTCACCGACGCGGATATCGCGGGGCGTCTGCAGAGCGCGAAGCCCGAGGTCTACAAGTTCATCGCCTCGGTGATGGATCCGGTCGCGATGACCGCAGCGGGCCGAGCGAAATTCCAACTGCTCACGGACCACGAAGCCTTCCTGATGGCGATGGCCGAGCCGAGCCATGCGGACGATGCGGCGAAGGAACACCTGAATGAAGCGGGCAGGGCGGTGCTGAAGGAAGTGAAGGCGCGCCTCGAAGCGCTTCCCGAATGGACCGCCCCGGCGATCAGCGCGGCGCTCAAGCAAACCGTGGCCGACCTCAAGGTGAAGATGCCGCAGGTGATGATGCCGTTCCGGGCCGCGCTCACGGGCCTCACGCAGACGCCGGCCATCGACGCGATCGCCGCCGCCCTGCGAAAAGACGTCGCCATTGGCCGGATCGGAAGGGCGATCGGCACCTGATCCTTTGCGAATCAAGGCCAAAGCCGCTATAATCTCGCGCTCGGTTGGGGGTATAGCTCAGCTGGGAGAGCGCTTGCATGGCATGCAAGAGGTCAGCGGTTCGATCCCGCTTACCTCCACCAACCCGAAATAAGTAGTCCCCATCGTCTAGAGGCCTAGGACACCGCCCTTTCACGGCGATAACCGGGGTTCGAATCCCCGTGGGGACGCCAGAAACGAAAACGGCCACCAAGTCGGTGGCCGTTTTCACTTGACCACTAACTCGAGGACACAAGCAATGACGGAAACCCTGCAGTGCCTGAAGAAGCATGGCCAGCGCCTGGACCTCGAGATCGCCAAGGAGATGCGCATGCCCCTTGTCACCGTGAGGCAGCACCTCACGGCCCTGGCCGCAAGCCGGGAGGCGATCGTGTGCAAGACGATCCAATTCGACAACGGGCGGCAGTTTGAAGCGTGGCAGTGCCGCATTTCGGGCTTTGTCCCGCCTTCGGCCCCGGGTCGAAAGCCGAAATCGAAGTAGGAATGCCCAAAAAAAACGCCCACCACTCGGTGGGCGTTTTCACGTCGGTGAACGATTGCGACTTAGAACGACTTCCGCAGCGTCACGCCGATGGTGCGAGGCTGGTTGGTCTGGAACCCGAGTCGCGCGCGGCCGCCCCGTTCCCGGTCGAAGGAGAGCAGCGCCTTCTCGTCGGTCAGGTTGTTGACGTAGACGATCGCCGAGAATCCGCGATCGAACTCCATCCCCGCGCTGAGGTTGACCAGGTTGTACTTGGGCAACTCGAGGTCGACCGTCGTGGCCGCGCTCGCGGGCGCTCCCAGGAACGGCAGGTTGTGCACGAACCTGCGCGGGTTGTTCTCCTGGTCCGAAGGCTGCGTGAAGCGGCTGCCCACGTATTGGTACGACGCCGTGACGTAGGACTCTTTTCCGACGAGGTTGAAGTTCCAGGTCAGGCTGGCGGTGAACTGCAGCTCCGGAACGGAGGGCAGGCGGTTACCGTCGCGAATGCCGCCGAGCACGGCCCCGGTGCCGTCCACGACCGTCGAGTCGAACTCCGCATTCACCGCGGAGCCCGCGAAACCGATCTCCAGGTTGTTGGTCGGCCTCCAGCTCAACTCTGCCTCGATGCCGGTCGAGTGCGCCTTGGGCACGTTGAACACGACGCGTGACGAGCACGACCCCGCATCCAGCGTCACCTGCAGATCCTTCATCTGCGTGTGGAACGCGGCCGCATTGAAGGTGAGTCCCGGTTGCGCCATCTTGACGCCGAGCTCGTAGTTCCACAGCGATTCGTCCTTGAAGCGCTGGTAGCCGCCGAAGATGGCTTCGTCCTGGTCCGAACACAGCGGCAGGTTGAGCGGGTCATTGACGCCGCCGAGGCGGAAGCCCTTCGAGGCCTGGGCATTCCAGGTCACGCCCGGCGACATCTTGTACGCCAGCAGGAAACGAGGGCTATAGCCGTCCGACTTCGTCTTGTCGAACTGGTTGTCGCCGTTGGCGAACAAGCCACCCGACTTGAAGGTGCGCTCTTCCTTGTAGTCGTAGTAGCGAATGCCGGCCGTTCCCGTCAGCTTGTCGGTCAGCTCGTAGCTGAGCTCGCCGAAGATCGCCGTCTGTTTCAGGTTGTAGGGAAGGTCCGCGTTGTAGGGCGAATTCGCGGGAAAGCCATTGGCCGTCGCCGCCGACGTTCCGGCGCCGAGCGTGGCGTCGGTAAAGGCGTCGTAGCCCGGGGTGGGCAGGCGCTGGGCATATTTGCGATCGGTGTCGGCGTAGAAGAGACCGGCCACCCATTGCAGCGGGCCAGGGCCCCAGGAGCTCAGGCGCAGTTCCTGCGTGAAGCCCTTGTAGTCGGTGGTGTCCATGAGGTTCGAGGGCAGCAGCACGCCGGCGGTCGGAAAACCGAGATCGACCGACACCGAACCGGTCAACGCGCTCGCATCGCGGCTGACCAGGATGTTGCGGTCGGTATACGTGGTCACCGAGGTCAGCTCCGTACTGGCGAAGCCGAACCTCATCGTCAGGTCGGCGATCGTCGTCTTGTCCTCGAACTTCTCGCTCAGCTTCAGGTATTGCTGGTCATCGCCGAAAGTGACCGGCGGTACCGTGGTCGTGTACGGGTTCGCATACAGGTTGTAGACCTCCTGCCGGTTGAATCCGTCGGCGGTCACCTTCTGGTAGACGATCCGCGGCGTGATGGTCACGTCCCGGTTTGGCTGGATGGTGAAGCTCAAGCGGCCGCCCATGCGGTCGCCCCCATTGACGTCCTTGTCGCCGGCGGGGCCGAGGGCGTCGGTCCAACCGCCGAATTTCGTGGCGTAACCCACCAGCCGCATGGCCGCCGTCTCGCCCAGGGGCACGTTCAACGCCGCCTTTACGCCGCCTCCGGTGCTGCCGTCCTGAATCGTGTTCACGTTGGCTTCGACGACGCCTTCACTGACGCCCAGCCTCGCCGCATTGGTGATGTAGCGAATCGTGCCGCCGATGTTGCCGGAGCCATAGAGCGTGCCTTGCGGGCCGCGCAGCGTCTCGACGCGGTTCAAGTCGAACAGGTCGATGTCCGGCGTGAACAGCGACATCGAGATCGCGGTTTCGTCGAGGTAGACACCCACTTGCTCCTTGACGCCAGGCTGGTCGCGGACGATCTGCCCCGAGGAGACGCCGCGGATGGATACCTGGCTTTGCCCCGGACCGAGGTTCTGCACGGCGAGGCCGGCGACATTGCGCGACAGATCCTCGAGTGTCACCGCGCCGGATTTGCGGATGTCCTCCTCGGTCTGCGCGTTGATCGAGAACGGCACGTCCTGCAACGAAGACTCGCGTTTTGTCGCAGTGACGACGACGCGCTCGACTTTCTCGGTAGCCTCGGACTTGGGCGGCGGCGTTTGCTGGGCACTGGCAATGCTTGCCACGCCTATTGCCAGACCGGACGGGAAAGCCAGCAGTACAGCCTTTGCGATTGGACGCAGTTTCATGAACGTCATCTCCCCAGAGATTGTGATTAGAGTGTTTCTGAATGCGAGGGCAATCCTACTACCGGCGAAACTTCCGTGCTTTGGGAGTGCGTTCCTTCATACCTCGCTGTAGTCGGCCAAGCGTATGATTCGCGCGCACCCGCTTATCAAAGGACAAAACGTCGCCATGCGCCTCCTCTTGATCGTTCCGCTTCTCTGGGCGGGCAGTGTCTCCGCCGCGTTGCACCTCTGCACCGACCTCCAGGGCAAGAAGGTCTACCAGGACACGCCCTGCGCAAGCCTGCCGTCGACTTCGAAGATCGTGCCGGTGAAGGCGACGGCGGTCACTGAAGAGAACGCGCGGGAGACGGTCAAGCGATTCACCGCGGCCATGAACGCCAAGGACTCGGTGGCGGCCGTTGGCATGGCCTCCGGCTACCTGCAGGCCAACGTCATGGTCGAGGGCAAGGTCGTGAACGTGAGCACCACGGCTTTCAAGGAATTGATGCATCGCGTCCTCATCGCCGCCGACAAATACACCGTCGAGCGCGACTGCCAGGTGGTCCCGGACCGCGATCGGCCGCGGGAAACCCAGCTCCTGTGCAAGGTGAAGGAGTCGGTCAAGTCCAGTACCCGGACCCACAACTACACCTACGACGAGCGGCTGCGATTTGCGGTCGAGGATGGCGAGGTCCGGATCAAGGTGATCCAGATCGAGGGGACCTGAGCGCCCGCGGCGGGAATCCGTAGCAGGACAGAGGCCGTGCACGCGGCCTTTTTCTTGTGCGGTACGTCTCATGTCATTTGAAACATCCCGGGTATGATTCCCCGCACTTGCCACCATCGACGGCAAGGGAGGACTCTAAGAATGAAACGTAAGTTTGCAGCCTGGCTCGCTTCGGCATCGGCCGCCCTATTGATGCTGGTTGCAGGCCCGGCCTTCGCGCAGGCCACCCGCACCTGGGTCTCCGGAGTGGGCGATGACGTCAACCCCTGCAGCCGCACCGCGCCGTGCAAGACGTTCGCGGGCGCGATTTCCAAGACCGCAGCCCAAGGCGTCATCAACTGCCTCGATCCCGGCGGATTCGGCGCGGTGACCATCACCAAGTCGATCACGATCGACTGCCGCGGCATCGGAGGCGGAATCCTCGCGTCCCTGACCAATGGCGTCGTCGTGAATGCGGCCACCACGGACAACGTGACCCTTCGCGGCCTGTCGATCGAAGGCGTGGGTACGGGCATCAACGGCGTGAGCTTCGTGGGTGGCGGTACCCTCCACATCGAGGACTGCCGGATCTTCGGCTTTCGAGGGGGCACAGGGTATGGCGTGCGCTTCGCTCCGCCGGCGACGGGCTCGCAACTGCTGATCACCGATACGGCGTTGAACGACAACACGGTCGGTGTTCACGTCCGCCCGACGGGTATCGGCATGACCCGCGCGACCCTGCGACGCGTGGGGCTCAGCAACAACGGCGACGGCTTGGTCAGCGAGGCGGCGGTCAACGGCACGTTCGTGCGGGTCCAGCTTTCCGAGGTGTCTGCTTCCAGCAACGACGGATCCGGCGTGATCTCGAGGGCGTCGGGCGGGGGATACTCGAATGTTTTCGTCTTTCGCTCGCAAGCGGTGCACAACGGCACGTTCGGGCTCCTCGCAGATGGCGCGGCCGCGAGCCTGGCCATAGGCTCTTCCCTCATCTCCGACAACACGACCGGTCTGGGCACGCTGAACGGGGGTGGACGCTACTCGTATGGCGACAACGGCAACTTCGCCAACCACGGGAGCGACGGCCAGCCGCCTGAGGTCATCCTCCCCAAGCAATAGCCGCTGCTCTCCCAACGACGAAGGCCGCCAGCGCGGGCTTCGTCGTTTCGGGGAACCGCCGATCGCCTTGTAGGTCTGATCCCCGTGCCTCCGACGGCGTAGTCCTACAAAAATACAAATGAAAATATGGAGTTAGCTTGCGGACCTCAGGGACCTTGCTATAATCGCCGCTCGATGAAAGGCAAGTCCTACACCCTCCTGGCCGCCTGTCTGACAGCGGCAGCCTTCCTGGCCCCCTCGGTGGCCCGGGCGGACATCTATGCCTTCACGGACCAGAACGGGGTGATGCACTTCACGAACATCAAGGGCCTGGACAACCGCTACAAGCTGGTTCGCAAGGAGGGCTCGTCCCTTCCGGCGCGGGCTGTCCCCGCCTCGTACACGGCGTACATGCCGTCCGAAGCGGACATGAAGAAGTTCGCGACGATCATCGACGTCGCCTCCCGCGAGCATGGGGTGGACAAGCACCTCGTCCATGCCGTGATCTCCGCCGAGTCCGGGTTCAACCCCCGCGCCGTCTCGCCCAAGGGTGCCACCGGCCTCATGCAGCTGATGCCTGACACGGCCCGCCGCTTTGGCGTGCGCAACATCAACGACCCGTACGAGAACATCCACGGTGGCGTGAAGTACCTGAAAGAGCTGCTGGCCCTGTTCAAGGGCGACATGCGGCTCGCGGTCGCCGGCTACAACGCGGGCGAGAACGCTGTGATCCGCGCGGGCAATCGGATTCCGGCCTACCCGGAAACGATGAACTACGTCCCGAAGGTTCTCGACTACTACAAGAAATTCCAGGCCCGCCAGGGCTGAAAAAAACCGGGGCGATCCCCGGTTTTTTTACGTCTGTTTTTCCCGAACTCTCAATCCGCCGCGGCGTGCTTTCCTTCGGCCGTGCGTTCGGCTTGGAGACGATCCTCGAACGTCCGGTGGCGCGCGGCGAGCAGCGAGTAGGCGGTGGGCACGAGCAGCAGCGTGAAGAGCGTCCCCACCAGCATTCCGCCCACGATCACCCAGCCGATCTGGTGGCGCGATTCCGCGCCCGCGCCGGTAGCCAGGGCGAGGGGCAGGGCACCGAGCACCATCGCGCCGGTCGTCATCAGGATGGGGCGAAGGCGAAGCACGGCCGCTTCGATCACCGCGTCGTGGATCGTCATGCCCTTTTCCTGGAGTTGATTCGCAAACTCCACGATGAGGATGCCGTGCTTGGTGATGAGGCCCACGAGTGTCACGACCCCGATCTGGCTGAAGGTGTTCCACGTGCCGCCTGACAGGAGCAGTGCCGCGAAGGCGCCGGTCATCGAGAGCGGTACCGACAACATGATGATGAAGGGATCGACGAAGCTCTCGAACTGCGCGGCGAGCACGAGGTAGATGAAGACCGCGGCGAGCAGCAGCACCACGGCGAAGCTTCCCGCGGCATCGCGGTACTCGCGCGACAAGCCGCTGAGATCCGTGACGGTGCCGGGAAGTGTCTTCTTCGCGGCGGCGTCGAGATAATCGACCGCCTGGCCCAGCGTGTAGCCGGGTGCGAGGTTCGCGGTGAGGACGGCGGCGCGCATCTTCTGGAAGTGGTTCAGGTTCTTGGGCGACACGCCTTCGCTCGTCTGCAGCACGTTGGCGAGCTGCACCATTTCGCCATTGCGGCCGCGTACGTAGATGTCCGCGATATCGCGCGGGGAGGTGCGGTCAGCGTCCGAGACCTGGACGATCACGTCGTATTGCTCGCCGTCGCGCTTGAAGCGGGTCACGACCCGGCCGCCCAGCAGCGTTTCGAGCGTGCGGCCCACGTTCTCCACGGGTACACCCAGGTCCGCGAGCTTCTCGCGGTTCACGCCCACGCGAATCTCCGGCTGGTTGAGTCGCAGATCGGTGTCGATGTTGTTGAGCCCGGGGTTCTTGCGCGCTTCGTCCATGAGCTTCTCGACCATCACCTGCAGCTCGGGATAGGACGCCTGCGTCATCAGCACGAATTGCACGGGTGCGCCACGCGAGCCCCCCAGCGAGGGAGGATTGAGCGGGAAAGCCAGGACGCCGGGCAGGCCCTGGAGCTTGGGGCCGAGCTCGCGCGCGATCTCCTGCTGTGTGCGCGTGCGTTCGTTCCAGAGCTTGAGCGCGAGCACCGAGAAGCCGCTGTCCGCCGTGGGGTTGCCCGCCATGACGAAGTAGCGATTCATCTCGGGAATGTCGCGGTAGAACTGCTCGATGCGTTCCATGTACTGCATGGTGAAGGCGACGGTCGAACCTTCGGGCGCGGTAACCGGCACGAAGACCACGCTGCGGTCTTCCGAGGGCGCGAGCTCCTGGCGCAGGAACTGGAAGAGCACGATGCTGAGTGCGCCCACGCCAAGCATGACCGAGAGCACGATCACTCGGTGGTCGAGTGCGAGCGTCAGGGCACGGCGATAGCCGTTGGTGAGGCCGGTGAAGAGCCGCTCGAAGAAATTGAACACCGCTCCGTGGGTCGGCTCGTGCTTGAGGATCTTCGAGCACATCATCGGCGAGAGCGTCAGCGCGACGAAACCCGACACGAGCACCGCACCGGCGAGGGCCACTGCGAATTCCGTGAAGAGCTTCCCCGTGCGGCCGCTCTGGAAAGCGAGCGGCGCGTATACGGCCGCGAGCGTGACGGTCATCGCGATCACCGCGAAGGCGATCTCGCGCGTGCCCTTGAGCGCCGCATCGAGCCGCGACATGCCCTGCTCCATGTAGCGGTAGATGTTCTCCAGCACGACGATCGCGTCGTCCACGACGAGGCCGATGGCGAGCACCATCGAGAGCAGCGTGAGCGTGTTGATCGAGAAGCCCGCGGCGTAGAGGAACATGCCTGCGCCGATCAACGACACGGGGATCGTCACCAGCGGAATCATCGTGGCGCGCACGTTGCGCAGGAACACGAAGATCACGAGGGCGACCAGCAGCACCGCCTCGAGGATCGTCTTCATCACCGCCTTGAGGGATTCCTCGATGAACACGGAGGAGTCGAAGGAGAGCTCCAGCTTCATCCCATCGGGCATCGACTTGCTGATCTCCGCCATCTCCTTGCGCGCCGCTTGCGAGAGCTCCAGCGCATTCGCGGTCGACTGGCGGATCACGCCCAGCGAAACCGACGGCCGGCCGTTGAAGCGCGTGACGAGGCGCTCGGAGGCTGCAGCGAGCTCGATCTTGGCCACGTCGCGGATGCGAACCTGGATGCCGTTGGCATCGCGGATCACCGCTGCGCCGAACTGCTCCGGCGTGGCGAGGTCCGTCTGCGACAGGACCGAAAACTCGCGCGAGCGCGATTCGATCCGGCCCGCGGGAATCTCGACGTTCTGGCGGCGCAGGGCGTCCTCGACATCCGAGGGCGTGAGCTTGTACGCGGCGAGCTTCGCGCGGTCGAGCCAGATGCGCATCGAAGGGCGGCGTTCGCCAAACACGCGCACGTCCGCGGCACCGGGCAGCGTGAGCAGGCGAGGGCGGACGTAGCGCGAGGCGTAGTCGGAGGTCTCGAGGCGCGTGTGCTTGTCGCTCGTGATGCCCATCCACATGATCGGGAAGGCATCGGCCTCGGTCTTGGCGATGATCGGCTCGTCGATGTCCTGCGGGAGCTTGCCGCGCACGCGCGCGACCTTGTCGCGCACGTCCGCCGCTGCCGCGTCCGGATCGCGCGTGAGCTTGAAGCGCACCGTGACGTTGGACGATTCCGAGCGCGAGACCGACGAGATCACGTCCACGCCCTCGATGCCGGAGATCGAATCCTCGAGCACCTTCGAAACCTGGGACTCGATCACGTCGGCGGAGGCGCCGCGATAGATGGTCTCCACGTTCACGACCGGCTCGTCGATCTTGGGGTATTCGCGAACCGACAGGCGCGTGTACGAAATGGCGCCGATCAGCAGGACAACGATGGAGAGGACCGTCGCGAAGACGGGCCGCTTGATGCAGACCTCAGGAAGCGTCATGACCGCGGCTTCTCGGTGGCCTCCGCCTTCGGGGGAGGCGCCGGCACGGGCGCATTGGCGACCTTCACCACCACGCCATCGCGGATCTTGAGCTGTCCGGCCGTCACGACGACGTCCTTGGCGCTCAGGCCATCGATGATCTCGACCTTCGCTTCGCGCCGCTGGCCGATCTCGACCTTCGTGCGAAGCGCGCGGCCGTCGACGATCCGATAGACGTACTTGTCGGTGCCCACGGGGAAGAGCGACTCCTCGGGGACCATGATCGAATCCTTCACCTCGCTCGTGATGAGCCGCACGCGCGCGAACATTCCGGGGCGCAGCTTTCCATCGACGTTGGGGACCGTGGCGCGGATCACGATGGCGCGGCCGCCTGCGTCGAACAGCGGGTTGATCGCGTAGACCTTGCCCTCGTAGGCCTTGTCGCCCAGGGCGTCGAGCGTGACCTGCAGCGCCTGGCCGCCGCGCACCTGCGAAATGAATGTCTCGGGCACGCGGAAATCGACCTTCAACGAATCGATCGCCTCGAGGTTCACGATGTCCTGGCCTTCCTTCACGTAGTCGCCGACGCTCACCGAGCGCAGGCCGATCGTGCCGTTGAAGGGGGCCTTGATTTCCATCTTCTCGAGCCGCGCCTGGGTGATTTCCGAATCGGCCGCGGCAACCTTCCAGAGATTCTCGGCTTCATCCTTCGACTGACCCGAGATGAAGCCCTGCTTGCGAAGATCCACCGCGCGGTCGAACTTGCTCTTCTGCAGCGTGAGGTTCGCCCTCGCGCGGTCGGCATCGGCCTTCTGCACGGAGTTGTCGAGCTGGACGAGCACGGAGCCCTTCGTCACGCGCTCGCCTTCGCGAAAGCGGATCTCGGCCACGCGTCCCGGAATCTCGGGCCGCACGATGATGGTTTCGTCGGAGCGCAGGCTGCCCACCGCGGCGAGCGAGTTGGGAAGCTTCACCGTGGCCACCGTGACCGCTTCGACCGCGACGCCCGCGGGGGCGCCGCCCGCCTTGGGGGGCGCGGAAGCGGAGTTGGAGGGCGGGGTACCCGACGTATTACGCGTGCCGGCCCAGAACGAGAGGCCGCCGACGGCCAACAGGGCCGCGAGGCAGATGCCACCAAAGACTAGTTTTCGCATAGCCCGACATTATCGGCGAAATGCGCCCCACCCGGAGGGCCAGCCCGGTTACAAACTGTTTTCGGCGGTGGGTGGAACTAGGCGGGGATATCGGGGACCAGCTGGCGCTGCAACATGAAGATCTGGTCCTTGAGCATCAACTTGCGTTTCTTGAGGCGCTTCAGTTGCAGTTCGTCGTGCAGCGGATTCAATTCCAAGGCTTCGATGGCGCGGTCCAGGTCTCGGTGTTCCAGGTTGAGTTCGCTGATGCGCCGCTTCACCTCTTCGGCATTCTCCATCGTGATGGTCGCCATCGGCGTTCCTCCGAAGATCGTCCGAAAACCATACGCCTGCGGCGCACTGTTGGCTAGTCTTTCCGGTGTCGAATAGGCCGGTTGCAAACGGCCGCGATTGGAGTACAGAATGGTCGATGGTCACCTCTCATAACCAATAAAAAACAAGCACTTGGAAAACCGTTAGGGGTCAGGGCGCATGAACTTTCGGCGGGCCGAATTCGACGTCACGAACCGCATCAACACGACCGATCCGGTCTGTGTCCGGATGGAAGTCGTGCGCATCTATCGCTCGCTCTATTCGCGCCCGCAGGCGACCGCGCTTGCCTCGGCTTTCGACGACGTCTCGCGCATGTACCACGGCGAGTACGACGGCTACACCGCATGCGACACGGAGTACCACGACCTCCAGCACATCCTCGAAGTCACGCTGGCCATGGCGCGGCTCCTGGACGGCTACGAGCGCTCGCGCGGCGACGGGGCCGCCATAGGCGAACGGCTTTTCCAGCTCGGCGTGATCTGCGCGCTGTTCCACGACGTCGGCTATATCCGCAAGAGGAACGACAAGCGCCACAAGAGGGGGGCGGAGTACACCACGCGGCATGTCTCGCGCGGCGCGCGCTTCCTGAAGGGCTACCTGCCGACGATCGGTCTCGATGAATTCGCCGACGTGGCCGGTTCCATCGTGCATTTCACGGGCTATGAGCGGCCGGTGAGCACCATCCGCGTCCCGGCACCGATCTACAAATTGCTGGGAAGCCTGCTTGGGTCGGCCGACATCATCGCGCAGATGTCGGACCGCTGTTACCTCGAGAAATGCCGCGATCGCCTGTTCCCCGAATTCGTGGCGGGCGGCATCACGCGCAAGCAGACGGGCAAGGGCGAGATCGTCGTTTTCGCATCCGCCGAGGATCTGGTTCGCAAGACGCCGGCGTTCTACCAGACGGCGTCACGCCGCCTCGATGTCGAACTCGGCGGCGCGTACCAGTACGCCAAGACGCACTTCGGCGGCGACAACCTCTATATGGATGCAGTGAAGCAGAACATCCGCTTCGCAGAACGCATCGGCTCGGCCAACGAGCTCACGCTGCGCCGCCATCCGCCGTCCACGATCACCCTCTAGTTCAGTACTCCACGTCGTAGCGGATCCACTTCGCGTCGGCGGGCTGCGCGCGTACGACCACGCCCGGCGGCATCGCCCGCTCGTACTCGATCACCGCGCGCGTGACTGGCCGCGTTTCCTGTGAACAATGGCCACGATGCGTGACCGCGCCCCGCGACGACGCAAAGGGAGCAACCGAAACGCGACAAGAGGCGACGACGGTGGCGCTGACTGAAGTCTGCGCGGTCCGCACCCCGGCGATCGACGGAGGCGCGGTGCCGGCGAGTAGCGTCGCGAGCAACAGGAAGCGGGTGAAAGTCTTCGTGTCCATGGTTCCCAGAGTGCCGGGCGCCCGGACAGGCAGGTAGCGGGGAGATCCCCGACGCGACCTTCGATAAACCTGACATTCCTGTAGGAGTCAGGACCATCTGGGAATGACTAGTAGTTCATCGTCAGCGTGACGCTGCCCGAGTACGTACCGATCGCCACGTCCTGCTGGGCGGGGATGCGGCCGTAGATCGTGTGGGTCGCGATCCGGATGACGATCGTCATGGGGAGCGATCCCGACACGAGCGAGGTGCCCGATGTCCCGTTGCCCCAGATCGTTGAGGGGGTCATCGCGGGCGAGTTGTAGAGGTTGTAGTCGATCGTGCGGGCGCCGTTGTTCATCGTGCGCATCGAGTACGTGCCGCCACCGATCGAAAGGGTGAGCGTGTAGTTGACGGTCTCGCCGTTCTGCGTACGAAAGCAAAGGATTGTCACGTCCGTCGAGGAGTCGAGGGGCGTGGGCGATAACACGTCGTAGTTCCCGAACGCGAGCGTCGAGGAATACACCGAACAGCTTGCCGCGAGCGCGGGCAGTGCGGGCGCGCACAGCGCCATGGCGAGCGACAGCGCGCGCAGCTTCATCGTTGCAGGACGCATCGGAACGTTCCCAGGAGGGGTTGCGGGTCGTCGCCGGGTTTGAAGGGCACCGTGATGGTACAGCTGCGCCCCCCCCAGGTGACGCGAACGCGATTGCTCGGAGACAGGCCCGTGAGGTAAGCCTGCCCGTCATCGGCCACCGGGAACTGCTCGTTGGTTTCCAGCAACGTCGCGACGCTGCCCGCGGGCATGTCGTGTCCCGATTCATCGACGAAGCGCGCGATCCCGCCCAAGGACTCCTTGACGGGGAAGCGAACGACTACGCCGCTCTTCAGGTAGGGCGTGGCATCGAGCTTGAGCGTCATCACTTCGGCGCTCATGGGCAGGTCGATCTGCTCGATGGAGAGGCGGTTGACCTGGTAGGGCCGCAGGCGAGCGACGAACAGATTGCCGCGTGCGTTCGTGCGCCCGACTTCCTGGTTGTCCAGGTAGACGCGAACGTTCGGGAAGCCGGGAATCTGCACGAGACCGAACGCTTCTTCCACGCGCCGTCCGGCTACCAGCTCGTCGTCCATGTAGATCAGCGATCCCGATGCGCCGACGCGACCGGAGGTGTAGCGGCCCGTGCGCGAGAGCTCCGCGCTGTAGAGGCCGAAGCGCGTCTGGTAGCGCAAGTCCGCGAGCGCGCGTTCCTGGTCCGAAACGTCGATGCGGTAGCCGTATCCATCTCCGGTCGGGAGGTTGCGCTGCAGGGTCGCGCGGTTCTCGGTGCGTCGGCCATTCTCCGCGTCGGTCGTGCTGCTGGAGACGCTGCCCGTCGTTTCGAAATCGAACGGCAACGAATAGCTCACGAGGAACTGGTCGTTCTGCGGTCCGTTCCTCGATTTCACGGCGGACATCGAGAGGAAGCCCCACTCGCGAAAGCTGTACGAGAACTGCGCCTGCACGAACTCGAGCCGTTCCTCGCGTGGCCGGTCGATCCGCACGTAACTTGCACCGACCGAGGCCTGGCCGATGCCGTAGCTCCCGAAGGCGCTGACTTCGCGGCGCGCGGGCGGGATGTCGCCGTCGGCGATGCGTCGGAAGTTCTCCGATGCGATGCGCGTGTTCGCGCCGAAGTTGAACGTGGTCGAACGCCGCTCCCACCCCAGCGTGTACATGTGGCCGGCCATGCGATCGGGCGCGGGGTCGGGCCTGTACTGCGAGATCGCCGCCGTTGCGTAGAACTGTCCCAGGTTGCCCCAGACCCAGGCGGCACCGGCTCCGGCAGCCTGCAGCTCGCGCGCCACTTCGCCTCCCACCTCGATCGTCAGGTCATCGGTGAGGCCGCGCCGCCACATGCCCGAGGCGAATCCGGTTCCGTAGTTGCTGCTCTCGATGCCGTAGTTGTCGCGCAGCGCACCCGCCTGCACGCTCCAGTCCGAGAGCCCGGGCTTGAGGAGCGTGGTGCTGCCGTAGAGCGCCTGCATGTACACCTGCTCGCGGCCGAGCAGGTCGCGCACCACGAGGCTCATCTGGCCCTGGCCGTTCATCGTCGGCAAGTCGTTCAGCGTGAAGGGGCCCGCGGGCACGTTGATGCTGCTCGAGAGCACGTTGTTCACGTACACGTCCACCACGGAAGGCAGCGCGGTCTGCCCGGCCATCGAGGTGAGCGGGTAGGTGATGAGCGTGGGCTGCGTGGCGAAGTTGGTGCCGTACTGGATTCCGCCGAAGCGCGCGAACGGGCTCCACGTGGCGGTGCGCGAGACCGTGTCGCCGATCCGCCAGCTCGCGAGGGACGCGGGCTGGTCGATCGTGAACGTGGTGTCCAGCCGCGTGGCGAGGCGCTGCGAGCCCGCCACCTGCCCGAACGCGGACTGCGTGAAGACGCCCTGCGGTGTGAAGATGCCGAGCTCCACCTGGCCACTCGTGAGCGTGGGCACGTCGGGCGCATCGGTCTTCTGCGAGATCACGTCGTACGTGAGGAACACGCCCACGCCGGGGCGCGTGGCCTTCACCAGTGCGGGTTGGGGCACCGTGATCTCCTGCGAATCGAAGAGCGCGGCGATCGCCTCGATCGAAAGGACCTGCGTCGTCTCGTTAAACGTGTAGGTGAGGCCCGCAAGGCCATCGAGCGGAAGGAACTCATCATCGTCGAGCTTCACCACGGGCACTCGCGAGGCGAGCACCAGGCGAAGGCGCTTCGCGTCCTGGGTGCCGAGGGCGAAAGAGGCGCCCTCCTTGCCCGCGCGCATCACGAGCACGCCGTCGCCCGCGGGTTCGCCGTTGAGGCGCAGTGCGACGAATGACGGATAGGCGCCTGCAGGAGCGGTCGCGGTGGCGACGGTGGGCGCGGGAGACTGCGCGTGGCTTACGGGCGCAACGACGGCCAGCGCGAGCAGGCCGGCGAGGAGCCGCGCTACGGTCATCGTTTCGCGGGCGCGGCCTCCAAGGGAACCTCGGCGTCGAGGTCGCCGGAATCGGTGCGCGCCGTGATGCGGACCTTCCCTTTCGGAGGCCGCATGAGGGCCACCTGCCAGCTCACCGTCTGGCCCGCCAGGAGGTACCGCGGCTGCTGCACGGTGGCGAGGATTTCCTTGTTCTCGTCGAGCACCGAGAGTTCGAGCACCTGGACGTGCGTATTGCCCGGGTTGGTCCCCGCGAGCGTGATCTTGCCGTCGGCACCGAAGCTTCCCTTCCACGTGGGCGCGAGCACGGACTTCACCTTCGGCGCGATGAACACCGGAATGCCGATGTTGAGCGCGACCTGCAGGCCCTGGAATCCGGGCTTGGGTGGACCCGGAACCTCGGTGATGAAGATGCGGAAGGTCTGCTGCACGTCGGTCGCGACGGCCTTGCGCAGGCCCACGCGCACGGTCTGGCTCCCGCCCGGCTGCAGCGTGAAGATCGGCGGCGTGGCAATGAGCTCCGTGCTGGGCGTGTAGACATCCTCGCCCGTGTTCTGCGTCCAGTTCACCGCGCGGAGCTGGACGACCACCGAATCGGTCGTCGATTCGTTCTTGACCGTGACCGGCGCGGTCGGGGCCGTGGGCGAAAGCTCGACGCGCACGGGGCTCACCTGGAAGGAGCCCGCGAAGGCCGACGTGGCCGACAGGGTCAGGGCCAGGAGCGCGGTGGGAAGGGCGATACGCATGGAGGATGCCTCGGCGAGGACTTCGGAATCGAGAGCCTACCAAGAGAAAGCGCCCGAATGCCGCGAGGGCATTGCGGGCGCTGCGAAGGCGATCGCCGATGGGAGCCGGCGAACGCACGACCTTAGAACGTGATGGTCGCGGTGACCGTGTCGTTGTAGCTGCCGTTGGGCACGCTCTGCGAGATCGGGACCTGGCCACAGATGTTGTAGGAGCGCGAAGCGGTCGAGGGCGCGGCGGTGAGCACGAAGCCCGGAGCGACGGCCGGGTACGGGGTCGCGAACGCGCAGGCGGCGCCCGCGGCGTTCGTGGTCGGCTGGAACACGTCGTAGTTGAGCGTGTTCACGCCGCTGATGAGGCGACGCTGCGCACCCGAGGCGTTCAGGCCGTTGTCGATGGCGACCGCGGGCGTGGCGCCGACGGTGCAGACGAGCTGGACCGTGCCCGTGCCCTGCTTCGGGGTTGCCGAGAGCGGGTCATACACGCCGAACGCGATCGGGGTGGTCGTGAGAATGCAGTTGGAACCGACCGAGGCGCTGACACCGATGGTGCCGGAGGTCGTGGCGGCGTGCGCGCCGATCGAGGCGGCCGCGAGGATGGCCGCTGCGAGGATCTTGTTCTTCATTTTGGGTAGCTCCTGTGGAGAGGTAAGTCGTTAGAACGTGATCGTTGCGAGGACGGTATCGGAGTACGCGCCGATCGGCACACTGACGCCGGGGGCGATCGAGCCGCAGAGGTTGAACGTGCGGGCGGCCGTGCTGGGGGCGGCCGTCAGCGCGAAGCCGGGGGCGACCGACGGGTAGTCGGTGGTGGCGCCCGTGCAAGCGGCGTTGGCGGCGTTCGAGGTGGGCTGCAGGACGTTGTAGGGCAGGTAGTTGCCGGCATTCACCATGCGACGCTGCGTGGCCAGGGCGTTGCCGCCCAGTCCGACGGCGACGCTGGGGGTCGTGCCCTGCGAGCAGGTCAGTTGCAGCGCGCCCGTGGCGGTCGTGGCGCCGGCGGCGAGCGAGTCATAGGAGCCGAAGGCGATCGGCGACGAGGTCACCGTGCAGTTGGCAATGACGGTAGTCGTGACGCCCACGTTGGTGCTGGTCGTCGCGGCGACCGAGGGGAGGGCGGCGGTGCCCAGGGCGATAACGACAGCGGCTTTGATCAGGTTCGTGTTCATTTTCGGTCACTCCAGGTCTATTAGCGTTCGGAAGTTCTGTTTGGGCCTTGTTTGCAGCCCTGATGGACCGAACTATAGGCGAGAAGTTTGTAGGACATCGGTGACGTAACTCACAGATTTTCATTAACAATTGTTAGGTCTTTAGCCAAAACGGACCACAATGTGACGACGGTAGGAATATAGCCGATCCAATGCTTACGGATGTCATGAAATGCGAAACGAAGGAATCCCGGACGGGGACTCCGTCAGTTCTTGCTGATGGAAGGAAGCAGCCCCGGGGTGGGGCGGGCGGTCAGGCGCGGTCGCGCAGTTCCTTCACGCCGGTCGCTTCGGCGCAGTGGTCGCAGCAGAACATCTGGGCCCCGGCCTCCAGGCCGTGCCCGATGATGCGCATCCCGCAGTGGGCGCAGGTCGGCGCGAGCTTGTGGATCGCGCATTCGAAGCTGTCGAACGTGTAAGTCTTGCCGGCCTTGATCACCTGGAAGGCCTTGTCGTAATCATTGCCGCAGCAGTCGCACTGCATCGGAATCTCCGAACGTGTCGTTGAGCACGTTGGAGCCGCGGATCAGCGCGAGCGTTCCCTCGGCGTGTACATCGGCTTGGAAAGCACGACCGACCAGCTCATGTCGCCGCGCGCCGCGGCCGCGACGCCCGAACCGGCCGAGCGAATGGCGACCTGCCGGCTCTGGTCGACGCCCGCGCCGAACACGAAGCCCGGCGGCGGGCCGGCCCACTGCGGGACATCCTTTGCGGCGGCCGCCCGATACAGCCTTGCCATCTGCGCGTTCTTCTCCACGCCCAGTCCTTGCTCATACATGTCCGCCACCGCTTCGAAGGCGCGCTTGTCGCCGTTGCTTCCCGCGCGCGTAAGCCAGTCGAGCGCCTGCCTGTAATCCTGCGTCGGCCCGTCCTTCAGGTAGAGCATCCCCAGCTTGTACTGCGCCGAGGGCACACCGACGTCGGCACCCTTGCGGTAATACGCGAGCGCATCCTTCGCGTCCGCGGGCCGTCCGGTGTCTGCCTCGTACATCGGTTGCAGGTTGCCGATCGCGTGATACGAGCCCATCTTCGCCGCCTCGAGGAAGAGCGCCATCGCGGTCGCTTCGTTTTTCGCCACTCCACGGCCCGACGCGTACATCACGCCGAGGTTGTTGCGCGCGTCGCGGTTCGACTCGGCCAGCTCACGCCAGTACTTGAAGGCGAGGGCATCGTTGCGTGGCACGCCCTTGCCTTCGGTGTAGATCGCGGCGAGGCGGAATTTCGCCCAGGGGCTTCTCGATACCGCGCGGTCGTACCAGCGCACCGCTTCCTTCATGTCCAGCGCGACGCCGACGCCGCCTTCGTACCACTGTCCAAGCTCCACGATGGCACGCAGGTCGTCGCTCAGCACGAGCCGGTCGAGCTGGATTCGCGCGCCGGCGTAGTCGCCCTTGTCGCGCAGCATCTTCGCGAGCTCCCAGCGCGGTTGCGTGCCGCCTGTCTCCGCGCCCATGCGATAGAGGCGGATGGCCTCCTCGGGATCAGCCTTCACGCCGAACCCGCCCTTGTACATCCACGCGAGGCTGTACTGCGCGCCGGCGTGGCCCTGCGCCGCGGCCTTCATGTACCACTTGAACGCCTCTTCGTAGTTCGGCTTGGGCCCGAACGTTTCGTGGCTCGCGGCCAGGTTGAACTGGGCCTCCGCGTCGCCGGCTTCGGCCTTCGCGCGCAACTGGTCCTGGTAGGAACCCTGCGGCGTCGCCGCGAGCCGCTCCTCGGAAAGCTTCATCAGCTTCGCCTGCAGATCACGTGCCTGTTCGCTGTTGGGCTCCTCCATCGATTGCGCGAGGCGCAGCGCCTGCTCGTTCTGCCCGCTTGCGGCGGCGCGCCGGTACCACGCGAGCGCGGCGGGACGCGTTTCGCTGAGCGGCTTGGCGGTGCCGGCCTGCTCCAGCGCACCCAGCAGCACCATGGCCATTGTCGAGCCGCTGTTGGCCGCGGTGGTCGCCTCACGGCGCGCTTCGGCAAACTGCCCGGCGTGGCCGAGGGCGCGTGCGAGCTGCGCGCGGAAGCGCACGGTGCTCGGTGACGCACGCACCGCCGCGCGGCAAGCGGTGACCGCGCTTTCGGCCACGAACGCGAGGCACATCGAGGACACGCCCGGGGTCGCGCGTTGCGGGTCGTAACGATCACCGGCGAGCCGATCGCATTCGTTCGTGCCCGCGGGCGCCGTTCGCTCCTTCTCGCAGAGGCGGCCCCACCAGCGATAGCTCCAGCGCAGGCTCTCGTCGCGATCGACGGGAACTCCGCTCCCGATCGCGTACATGTGCCCGAGCGCGCCTTCCGCGAGCGGGTAATCCTGCTCGGCGGCCTTGCGGTACCAGTTCATCGCGACGGCGAGGTTGCGGTCCATGAACTTGCCGTACTCGTGCAGGCGGCCGAGGAACGCCTGGGCCCACGGTTCACCGGCGTTGGCCTTCGCGGTGAGCCAGGCGACGAGGCGCGCCGAATCGATGTCGGTTCGCTCGCGCAGGCGGCCCGGATGGTCGCGCACTTCGATGTCGAACTGCTCCGCGGCCTTGCGCCACCACGCATCCGCCTTCTCGCGATCGGCCGCGACACCCCGGCCCTCGGCGTAGCACTGCGCCACGCGGAGCATCGCGGGCAGGTCGCGCTCGTTCGCGGCGCCGTGGTAGTACTTGAACGCTTCGGCCGCATCCTTCGGAACGCCGATTCCCTCGGCGTAGAGCACACCCAGGTTGTACGTCGCGAGCGGCGAGCCCTTGCGCCAGGCCTTGCGGATGAGCTCCGCGCCGGCGCCGGGATCGCGCGGCAATCCGTGCCCCTGCACTTGCAGCACGCCAAGGAGGTTCAGGCCGTCGCGAGATTCCTTGCTCGCCGCAACGCGTGCTTGCGCGACGGCACCTTCGAGATCGCTCGCGAACACGAGCACGGTCGCCGCGCTCGCTGTGCTGAGCTCATCGCCGGGGTTCTCCTGCACCGCTTGCGTGCAGACGGGCACGGCCTTCTTCAATACGGCGTCGAACGTCTCGAGCGCCGTCGGATAGCCGGGATACTTCGGATCGGTGAGGACCGTGGCGGCGGAGGAGCAGGCGAGTCTTGCCGGCAGCGGGCGTTGCGCCGCTGCGCAAACCGGCAGCAGGCAAAGAAGGCATGCGAGAAGGGCACGCACCTCCATCATCACGGCACGATGCGGCCGCCCTTGATGACCTTGTGGATCCGGCTCGTGTTGGCGATGTCGATGAGCGGATCGGCATCGAGGATCACGAGGTCGGCGAGGCGGCCCGGATAGATCACGCCGGCATTGCGGTCGAGCCCCATCACTTTCGCGCCGCCGATGGTCGCCGTGCGCAGCACCTGCAGAGGCGTCAGTCCCGCCTGCACCATGAGATCCATCTCGCGGAAGACCGAGGGCCCGTGCACGGTGCCGATGTTGCCTGCGTCCGTGCCCATGGCGACCGTGATGCCTGCTTCGTGAACCTTGCGCAAGTTCTCGAGGATCACCGGTGCGGTCGCCAGCGCAGGTTTGTTCGCGATCAGGCGCGCGACGTTCGCGGGTACCTTGTCCGCAGGGATTCGATCGAGGTCGCGCAGTCCCGCGACGATCACGGGATCAGCGAGGCGGCGCTCGGCCGCCGTGGGTTGCCACTGGTTCGACAGCGCCATCGCATAGCTCGACATCACGAAGATCGTCGGCACGTAGATCGCATTGCGCTGCTTGGCGAGCGCGATGAACTCCGCATCCACTGGCGCGTCGGTGACCGAGTGCACGAGGACGTCGGCGCCGGCGCGGAGTGCCGCCTTTGCAACCACGAGCTCGGTCGCGTGCACGGCGAGGCGAATGCCCGCCGCATGCGCTGCATCGCCCGCCGCCTTCACGATCGCTTCCTGCGCGGCAAGGTTGTCGCCCGGCCGGTGGATGAACCACACTTTGATGAAGTCGGCCTTGCGCGCGATCTCCTTCTGCGCGAGCGCGGTGGATTCTTCAGGGGAGGTGATCTTGATGATCGGCGGATCACCGAGATCGAGCTTCACGCGGTCGACCATCGAGATGAGCGGGCCTGCGACCGTCATGCGCGGTGCGAGCGGATTTCCAGCGGCCGCATCGCGCACCTCGAAGTTCCAGAACGGACCGCCGACGTCGGCAACACTCGTGACGCCACTCGCGAGCCAGATCCTGAACGTCTGTGCGAGCGCGGCCTTGTTGCGCGCGACTTCCTGCGCATACGGCATCACCGCGTTGAAGTCCGCGGCATCGGGACGCGTATAGAGGTTGCCCGACTGGAAGAAGTGCACGTGTGAATCCACGAGGCCGGGAATGACCCACTTGCCCTTGCCGTCGATCACGATCGCATTCGCGGGCACGCGCGTGGACTTCACCGAGCCGACCGCAACGATGCGCTCGCCTTCGATCACGACCGTGCTGTCCGGAGCGAGCGCATCCCGCGGGCCACGATCCGGGTAGACGACCGTCGCGCCGACGATGGCGATGGGAATGGCGGGCGGCTCCACTGCGCGCGGCGGGGTCGAGGGCGCGCAGCCGGCGAGCATCACGCAAACCAGAGAAACAATCAGTCCCTTCATTACAATCTCCCGTATTCTTTTTGCGGGGGGCAGGCGCCTCGCGCACAAACGAGAGGATACGTCGGCATGACGAAATACGTCTGGAAGGACCCCGGCACGAAGGTCCGCATCATGTTCGGATGCGCCGCGCTGATCGCCGTCCTGGTGTTCATCGACGGACTTCTGAAGGGCGAGATCCTCCGGGCCCTCGCCGGTGCCGTATTCGCCTGGCCCTTCCTCACGTTCATGATCAAGGGCGTTCCCGTGCCTGAGGAGTGGGCGCGCAGCGTGGGGAGGCAAATGGACAACATCCTGTCCATGCGCCCGGGCGGCACGTCGCGGGTATTTCACTGGGTCATCATCGCGCTCGGCGTGGTGATCGGCCTGGCGTCCTTCTTCGGCGCCTACCTGCTCCTCACCGCATCGCTGGACACCATCGAGTCGTTCCTGCCGACTGCCGCACGTGGCATCCGCCGGGCCGCGGAGCGCGATTCGGAGATGTCGGAACGAATGGGCTTCGCGGTCATCTTCATCTTTGCCGGCGGCGCAGCACTCTTCACCGCCTGGAAGCGCGCAAAGGAGTAGCGCGCCGCCTCCAGCTCAACCCGATTCCGGCTCGCTCCCGACGAAGCGATACGCCGCAGCACCCAGCACGCCACCGACGATCGGCGCGAGCCAGAAGAGCCAGAGCTGGGAGAGCGCCCAATCGCCGACATACAGCGCCACGCCGGTACTGCGCGCGGGATTCACCGACGTGTTCGTCACCGGAATGCTGATGAGGTGAATCAACGTGAGCGCGAGGCCGATCGCGATCGGCGCGAAGCCGGCCGGTGCGCGTGAGTCCGTCGCGCCGAGGATGATGATGAGGAAGAACATCGTCATCACGACTTCGGTCAGCGCCGCGGCGAGCAGCGAGTAGCCGCCCGGCGAGTGAGCGCCGTAGCCGTTGGAGGCGAAGCCCTTCGAGACATCGAACCCTTCGGCTCCGCTCGCGATCAGGTAGAGCACGCCACCCGCGACGATGCCTCCGATCACCTGGGCCGCGATGTAGGGCAGGAGCTTGTCCGCGGGGAAGCGGCCGCCCGCCCACAGCCCGATGGAAACAGCCGGGTTGAGGTGGCAGCCGGAGATGTGTCCGATGGCGAACGCCATCGTGAGGACGGTCAGGCCGAAGGCGAGCGAAACGCCATGCAGGCCGATGCCGACATTCGGGAATGCCGCGGCCAGTACCGCGCTGCCGCAGCCACCCAATACGAGCCAGAAGGTTCCAAGGAATTCCGCGCCGTACGCTTTCATGGCTGCCTCCTGTCCGAGTGCCGCCAAGTCTATATCCCCGCCCTCGGCTATGCTCGGCCAATGTCCTACGAGTGCACATCGTGTGGCGCGTGCTGCGCGAGCTACCGCGTTTCCTTCTATTGGTCCGACGGCGCGTCGCTGCCTGAATCGATGGTGGAGAAGATCACGCCGGTGATGGCGTGCATGGCGGGGAGCAACAGTGCGTCACCGCGTTGCGTAGCGCTCCAGGGCGCTGTCGGGGAACGAGTGCGCTGCTCCGTGTATGAGCAGCGTCCGCCCGTATGTCGCGATGTGGTGCCGGGCGATGAGCGTTGCCTCGAGGCGCGCCGCCGCCATGGGCTGACGCCGACGCCCTAGCGCGTCAAGAGTGATGGCCGGATTTGCCCGCGCCCGAGTAACCCCGGAGTTCCGCATACTTCGCGACCTGCTCGGGCGTCAGCACGCTCGTGATGGTGACGTGAGCCTTGAGATGGGACGCTCGCAGGCGCCCCGAAGCCGCAGCCAAGCGCTCCGTGAGGGCATCGACCTGCGCGGCCGACGCCTGCTTGTTCGCGAAGAGGCGGTTGAGTTCCTGCTCGAGCGTCACGACCTCCATCCCAAGCGCGCGCGCTTCCGCCTTGTGCGTCTTCAACGTCGCCTCCACGGCCGACAACTGCGACGGCGATAGCGCGAGCTGCGAAGATAGCTCCAGCACGTGCATGGGCCCGGGATAGCCGTTGAGCTCAGCGGCCTTCGCGAGTCCCATGCCAGCACCCGCCAGCAGGTCTGCCGTTTCCTTCTCCGAAAGCGTCTTGATCGTCCGCGCCTCTTGTCCGACATAGGGCGAGGTTGCACATCCGGCGACCCACAACATGAGCGCGAACGAGAATGGGCGGAGCAGCATGGCGTCTCCCGTGGCTTGAATGATGAAGTGGCGCCCCGAACACGAATCGAACGTGCGACCTGTCCCTTAGGAGGGGACCGCTCTATCCACTGAGCTACCGGGGCGCGGCGGGCGAAATTATCGCATGCGGGTACGGGCCGGGAACAAAACGGGCGGCCCGTTGCTCGAACCCGCGAGCAAACAACAAGAAGGCTCGCCAACATGAAGAATTCCTTACATCGCCTGGTCGTCGGAGCGATGGCATCGACCCTCCTGCTCGTCGGCGCGTGTTCCGACAGCGATTCGAGTTCCGACCCCGGTCCTAATCCGCCCACCGCTTCACTGCAACTGTTCGCGGGCAATGTGGATGCCTCGGGCTACGTCGATGGCGTCGGAGCCAATGCGAGGTTCGGTCTGATCCAGGGTCTCGCGGCCGACGGGTCCGGCACGCTCTACGTGGGAGACGGTGCCGCGGAGGTTCGCGCAGTTCGCAGGATTTCTCCGGCGGGCGAGGTTTCGACGCTCGCGGGGGGCGGCACGGCGCCGCCGTTGACGGATGGAACCGGCTCGGCCGCGGGTTTCTACAGTCCGCGCCACGTAGCCATCGATGCAAACGGAACGATCAGTGTCGCGGACACGCTCGTCTCCGGCGCGTCCGGTGTAGTCGGCGCAGTGTCGTATGTCCGCAAGGTCACCGCGGGCGGCGCCGTCACCACGCCTTTCCAGACGGTTCTTTTCCCGGACATGCATGGCCTCCTCGTCGATGGGGCGGGCAACATGTTGATCGCGTCTGGGACGTGTGCACCGCCGCAGCCGTCGCCCCCGACTTGCACGGGACGCATCACGCGCTATTCGCCGCAGGGCAATTCCACGACGATCATCGCCACGCCGGGCGCAGGCGGAACCTCGAATATCCTCCGGCCCACGGGGTTGGCCGTCGATTCCACCGGCAATCTCTATACAGCCGACTTCAGCAGTCGAACCGTCAATCGCGTCGACCCCGTGAGTGGTGCAATCACGGTGATCTCGAGTGGATCGTCCTTCCAGGACCAGCCGAGCGCGGTGGCGGTCGACACGGCGGGCAACGTGTATGTCGCGGATTCGGGCACGCACACCGTCCGCAAGATCACCCCGGTCGGCACCATGACGACCGTGGCAGGTGTAGCAGGGCAGCCGGGCTTCATGGCGGGCGCCCTCCCGGGCTTGCTCCGGGAACCGCGGCACCTCGCGATCGTCGGCAACGACCTTTACATCGGGATGGACCGAGCCGTCGCAGTGATCCGCAACCGGCCCTGATGCTGTAGGACGGTTCCGTCCTACAGTCGGCGGCCCTTCCTATATTCCGGAGGGGTGTCGGACGCGATGCTGTGGCCATGCTCCTCGCCATTCTTCTCGTTGCCGTCACGCTGATCCTCTTCATCGCCAGCCAGGCGGCGATCTACCGTCGCCGCATTGCCCGCGCGGAAGAGCTCTCGGCGCGTGCCGCCTGCGCCCAGGCCGAGCGCGAGCGTTTCTCGAAGACGATCGTGGTGATCGGCGACAGCCTCGCCGTGGGCGTGGGCGCGATGACGCCCGCGGAATCGGTGGCCGGCCGGATCGCCGATGCCTTCCCGCACGCTCGCCTGTACAACTACTCGAAGCCCGGCCGCCGGGCGTGCGACGCCATGGGCCAGCTCGAGCAGTTTTCCCATTCGCATGCCGACGTCGTGCTGATCCAGATGTGCGCCAACGACGTGGCGGGACTTCACAGCATCAAGAGCGTTGAGCAGCACATGCGCGCGGTCGTCGATCGTGCGCATGGCCTCGGCGCCAAGGTGATCCTCATGCCGGGCGGCAACTTCGCGATGTCGCCGTTCTTCTTCTGGCCCGCGCAACACATCCTCATGTGGCGCATCCAGGAGATCCGCGCGATGCTCGATCGCCTGGCGAAGGAAACGGGCGCGACGTTCGTGGACCTCGTGTGCGAACCGGAACGCGACCCGTTCCTCAAGGAGCCGCACCGCTTCTTCAGCGAGGACCTGATCCACCCCACCGCGGACGGCTACGCCTTCTACTTCACCCAGCTCCTCGAGAAGGCCGCGCTGCAGCGGCACCTCGCGCCCTGAAAAAAGGGGACAGTCCCCATTTCGGAAAAGGGGACTGTCCCCTTTTTCAGGTCTTCATCCGGCGGCGCTGATTGAAGTAGACGAAGGCGATGAGGGCGAACGCGGGGATGAAGACCCAGTGCGCCGACGGCGAACCGGAATCGACCTCAACCTGCTTGACCTTCCAGCCCTGCTCGAACCCGCCGCGCTTCGCCCGGCTGCCGAATTTCACCGTGCCGATGCGAACTTCATCGCCCAGGACCGTGAAGGTGACGCCCGCCTCCGATAGCCGCAGCTTTCCTTCGCCGGGCTTGGTGAGCTGGACCGCGACGGTTTTCTTCACGTCGTCGCCCTCGACGTTCGTGCCTTCGATGACGAGGACGAGCGGAAAGTCGGAGGGCGTGTCCTTGGCGATCTGGTAGATCTCCTTCGCGGGCTTTACGGCGTACGGCTCATAGAGCTTGTCCATGAAGAAGTTCGGGCGGAACAGCATGAACGTCGCGACCAGCAGCAAACCGGTCTCCCACCAGAAGCTCTTCGTCTGGAACCAGTTCATCGTGGCCGCGGCGAAAACCAGGCACGCGATGGTCGAGGCGAACACCACGACCGCGAGCTCCCACCAGCCGTGCACGTCGATGAGCAGCAGCTGCGAGTTGAAGATCCACACGAACGGCAGCACCACGGTCCTCAGCGCATAGACCGAGCCCTGCAGGCCGACCTTGATCGCATCCTCGCCCGCGATCGCAGCTCCCGCGAAGCTCGCTAACCCGACGGGTGGCGTGATGTCCCCCATGATCCCGTAGTAGAAGACGAACAAGTGGACGGCGATGAGCGGAATGACGAGGCCCGACTGCGCGCCGAGCTCCACGATCACCGGCGCCATCAGCGTCGCGACCAGGATGTAGTTCGCGGTCGTCGGTACGCCGAGACCCAGCACGAGGCAAACGAACGCGGTGAAGAGCAGCATGATCACCACGTTGCCCATCGAGACGAACTCGACGAACTCCGTCATGCGCAGGCCCAGGCCGGTGAGCGTGATGCCGCCCACGATGATGCCGGCCGTGCCGGTGGCGATCGCGATGCCGATCATGTTGCGCGAGCCGTCGTTCATGCCTTCGATCACTTGCCACGCGCCGGCCTTCGCTTCCTTCAGCACCGCCGACGTCTGGCCCCGGAAGAACGTCGTGAGCGGACCCTGGGTGACCATCAAGAGCATCAGCACGACGGTGGCCCAGAACGCGGAGAGCGCGGGCGAGAGCTCCTCGATCATCAGGCACCAGATGAGCGTGCCGATCGGGATCATGAAATGCAGCCCGGCCTTCACCGTGGGCCAGGTCTCGGGCAGCACCGGGTTCTTCACATCGACGTCCTGCGGGAGGTCCGGCTGCTTCGCGGCGACCCGGATGCACCACACGTAGAGCGCGGCGAGCCCGAAGCCCAGGATCCACGGCGCGGCGGCGCCGGCGGCGAGCTTCACGGCCTCGGCGGCCCAGTAGATCGCGCAAAGGACGACGATCGTTCCCGAAAGGCCCAGGCCCCACGCGATCATCTTTTCCTTCGCGCTGCGGTCACGTCCGGGTGCGAAGGCGGGCAGGCCCATCTTCAGCGCTTCCAGGTGGACGATGTAGAAGAGCGAAATGTACGAGAGCACCGCCGGCAGGAAAGCGTGCTTGCAGATGTCCGTGTACGAGATGCCCACGTACTCGACCATCAGGAACGCCGCCGCACCCATCACCGGCGGCATGATCTGCCCGTTCACGGAGCTCATCGTCTCGATCGCCGCCGCCTTCACGCCGCCATAGCCCGCCTTCTTCATCAGCGGAATCGTGAAGATTCCGCCCGAGACCACGTTCGAGACCGACGAGCCGGAGATCAGGCCGTTCAATCCCGACGACACCACCGCGACCTTCGCGGGACCGCCGCGCAGGTGGCCGAGCAGCGCCATCGAGACCTGCATCATGTAGTTGCCGGCGCCTGCCCGATCGAGCAGAGCTCCGAATAGCACGTAAATGAAGATGAACGCCGATGACACGCCGAGCGCCACGCCGAACACGCCCTCGGTCGTGAGCCACTGGTGCGAAAGCATCCGTTCCCACGAGGCGCCCTTGTGCGCGAGGACGTCAGGCATGTATCGCCCGAAAAGGATGTAGACGAGGAAGAGGATCGCCAGCACCGTCATCGGCAATCCGACCGCGCGCCGCGTGGCTTCGAGCAGCAGCATGAGGCCGACGGTGGCGACCACGATGTCCTGCATGTTGGGCTGGCCCGGGCGCGTGGCGAGCTGCGCATAGAAGAGCAGGAAATAGGCGCCGGCGAGCGCGCCCGCGATCGCGAGGATCCAGTCGTACCAGGCGACGGATGTCCGCGACGATTTTTTAAACGCCGGATAACAGAGGAACCCGAGGAAGAGCGCGATGCCCAGGTGCAGCGACCGGCCCTCGGTGTCGTTGAGGATGCCAAAGCCCAGGATGAAGGGCAGGGGAGACGCGTACCAGAGCTGGAAGAGCGACCATCCGACGGCCACCCAGAAGATGAGTTGCCCGACGAATCCCTTGACCTTGCGGCCTCCGGTGTCGGCTTCGGCGACGATCTGTTGCAGGTCCTCGGACGGCTTCACCGCCTCGTTCTTGTCGGTCATGGTCCCACCCCTCAATGGTCCATCTGGAAACAAATCGGGGCGGGCTTTGCGGCCCGCCCCGATGCTTAACGACTACAGCAGATCCCGGCTTCCGGGATGACAACGCACCGCGTTGTCACTTAATCCAGCCCTTTTCCTTGTAGTAACGCGCGGCACCTTCATGCAGCGGGGCCGAGAGGCCGTTCTTCACCATGTCCTCGGGCTTGAGGTTCGCGAGGGCCGGGTGGAGTTTCTTGAACTCTTCGAAGTTGTCGAACACGGCCTTCGTGATCGCATACACGCTGTCCGCGGGAACCTTCGACGAGGTCACGAGCGTGGCGAGCACGCCGTAGGTCTTCGTCTCCTGCGGGTTGTTCGGATACAGGCCGGCGGGGATCGTCGCGAGGCCGTAGTAAGGCTTGTCCTTCAGCAGGGCATCGACCGCGGGACCGGTGATCGACACGAGCTTCGCGCCGCACGAGGTGGTCGGGTCCTGGATGTTGGCCGAGGGGTGGCCCACGCCGTAGAAGAAGCCGTCGATCTTGCCGTCGCACAGCGCGGGGCCGTGCTCGTCGGCCTTGAGCTCGGAGGCGAGCGCGAAGTCCGTGAGCTTCCAGTTCATCGCAGCGATCAGCTCCTCGAGCGAGGCACGCGTGCCCGAACCCGGGTTGCCGACGTTGAACTTCTTGCCCTTGAAGTCGGCGAAGCTCTTGATGTTCGCTTCCTTGCGCGCGAGCACCGTGAAGGGCTCCGGGTGCAGGCTCATCACCGCACGCAGGTCACCGTAGGCGCCGCCGTCCTTGAACTGCGCGAGGCCCTTGGCGGCGTTGTACATCACGTCCGACTGCGCCACGCCGAGGTCGAGCTCGCCGGCCTTGATCGTGTTGATGTTGAACACCGAGCCGCCGGTCGATTCCACCGAGCAGCGCAGGCCGTGCTTGGCGCGGTCCTTGTTCACCAGGCGGCAGATCGCGCCGCCCGCGGCGTAGTACACGCCGGTGACGCCGCCGGTACCGATGGTCACGTATTTCTGTTGGGCCAATGCGGGCAGCGCGAAGCTCGTCGCGATTGCCGCGCACAGCGCCAGGGTACGAATCGGGGTCTTCATCAGTGAGGCTCCTCTTGGTTGGACGTCGGGTGTGTCAGGCCGCGTGCTTCAAGGCACGCGTGCCGGATTCGATGGCCGTTGCGAGCCGCTCGACGACTTGATCGAGCGCCGCTTCGGAGATGATAAACGGGGGGGCGAGCAGGACGTGGTCGCCGCGCTCGCCGTCGATGGTGCCGCCCATGGGATAGCACATGAGGCCCGCCTGCATCGCGGCGGCCTTCACTTTCGCATGGAGCTTCAGCGCGGCATCGAACGGCTTCTTGGTCGCGCGATCTTCCACGAGCTCCACGCCCCAGAAGAGGCCGCGGCCGCGGATGTCGCCGACGTTCGGATGGTTGCCGAATGTCGCGCGCAGTTTCTTTTCGAAATACGCGCCACGGGCCTTCACCTGGTCGAGGAGCTTGTCGCGCGCGATCACCTTTTGCACCGCGAGTGCGGCCGCCGCTGCAACCGGATGGCCGATGTACGTGTGTCCATGCTGGAAGAGGCCGCTGCCCTTGCGGAAGGCGTCGACGATCTTCGTGGAGGCGAGCACGGCACCGATCGGTTGATAGCCGCCGCCCAGACCCTTCGCGATCGCCATGAGGTCGGGCGCGATGCCTTCCTGCTCGACCGCGTGCAGCGTGCCGGTGCGACCCATGCCGCACATCACTTCATCGGCGATGAGGAGGATGCCGTGGCGGTCGCAGATCTCGCGCACGCGCTTGAAGTAACCGGGCGTGGGCGGAACTGCACCAAGCGTGGCGCCGACAACGGTCTCGGCCACGAACGCGATCACGCGCTTCGCACCGATCTCCGCGATCGTTGCTTCGAGCTCCTGCGCGAGGCGCTCGCTGTACTGCTCCGGTGTTTCCGTGGCGAGCTGGTCGCGATACGCGTAGCACGGCGACACGCGGCCCACGTCGATGAGGATCGGCGCGAACTGCTTGCGGCGCCATTCGTTGCCACCGACTGCGAGCGCACCGAGCGTATTGCCGTGATAACTCTGGCGGCGGGCGATGAAGACCGAGCGATCCGGCTCGCCCGTCTCCACGAAATACTGGCGCGCCATCTTGAGCGCCGCCTCGATTGCTTCCGACCCACCGCTCACGAGATAAACATGACCGATGCCGGCAGGCGCATTGGCGACCAACGTGTCAGCGAGGTCTTCAGCGACCTGCGTGGTGAAGAAGCTCGTGTGCGCGTAGGCCACGGTGTCGATCTGCGCGTGCATCGCGGCGAGCACATCCGGATGCTGGTGGCCGAGGCAGGAGACCGCCGCGCCGCCGCTGGCATCGATGTACTGCTTGCCCTCGTGGTCGGTGATGTGCACGCCCTGCGCGGAAACCGCAAAGGGCAGGGTGCCGCGAAGGCTCCGATGGACGATCTTGCTCACGATTCGGGGTTGACCTGGAGCGCGACAAGGAAGCGCGCCACCAGATTGTACGTCCCAATGGCCGCGGTGAGCTCGACGAGCTCGGTGGTATTGAACCGGGCCCGCAGCTCCGCGAAAAGGGCGTCGGGGACCTTCACCTCGCGCGTCATCGCGATCGCGTATCGGATAGCGAGCCGCTCGTCGTCGGAGAACGACGCGTCCTTCCCGGCCGCATCGGGATCGCGCAGCTTTTCCAGCAGCTCCGCGGGTCCACCGGCCTTGATGTACTCGGGCGCGTGGTGGATGAATTCATACTCGGCGCCGGTGAGCCGCGCGACCGTGCAGATCGCGAGCTCCTTCAGGCGCGGCGAGACCGCGAATTCCTGTCGGACCGCTCGCAGGAACACGTTCCATCCGCGGGCGAGGGGCTCGCTCCACAGCAGCGCCTTGTCGAGGTTGATGAGCTCCCCTCCGCGCCGCTTGAGGATGACTTCGACCAGTTCGGGGTCGCGCGGGGCTTGCTCCTGGGACCAGGCGGGAATGCGCATGGCGTTTGCTCACAAATTTCGGAGAGGCATCGTCGCATACGCCGGGGCCGATGCGATACTGGCGGCCGTTCCAACGAAACCGGAGTTCGCAATGGGTGAATTGATCAAGAGCGACGCCGTCGTCGGCACCGGCGCCGAGGCCGTTTCCGGCCCCGTGTCCGTGCACTACACCGGCTGGCTGCAGGACCCCTCGAAGCCCGAGGGCAAGGGCCGCAAGTTCGACAGCTCCGTCGACCGGGGCCAACCCTTCCAGTTCCACCTCGGCTCGGGCCAGGTGATCAAGGGCTGGGACGAAGGCGTGAAGGGCATGAAGACGGGCGGCAAGCGCACCCTCATCATCCCTCCGGAGATGGGCTACGGCGCGCGCGGGGCGGGTGGGGTGATTCCCGGCAATGCGACGCTCGTCTTCGACGTGGAGCTCATCAACGTCGGCTGACGGGAGGTGCGTTGAGCAGCCCCTCTCGGCTATAATTGCCGGCTGTCGTGTCACCCGGAGAGGTGGCAGAGTGGTCGATCGCGCCAGACTCGAAATCTGGTTTACGGCAACGTAACGTGGGTTCGAATCCCACCCTCTCCGCCAGCATTAGAAAGAAAAAGCCCACATTCGCCTGTGGGCTTTTTTCCTGCACCGAGTTGCTCGCAAGTTTGCGCCCGGAAATCGCTCAAGCCCCCAATGAGAAAAGCGCCATTTGGGTACCGTCGCGTGCCGGCACCTCATCGAACTTCGTTGCCGAAATCCCGGGTTGCAACCGCGAATACACGGCATCCGATATGACTATCTGTGCTGGGTCGAGATTGCCCGCGATTCCACATAGCTGGCTCGCGAGATTTACTGCGTCTCCCAAAATGCCGAACCGGAGTCGATCTTTCGATCCATAGGGACCTATCGCTGCGGGACCGCGATGTATCCCGACCGAGACCTCGATAGTGGGAAATCCCCGCGCAGGTGCGGCGGCATTCAAATTGGCTACGCCGCTGCGGATGTCAAGGGCGGCGCGGCACGCTCGATCTGCGTGATGCGGGATCTCCGAATCCCACCAACTGCACGATGCATCGCCGGAATAGGAGTCCAGGGTCCCTGTTGTGGCAAGTACCGACGTCGCGACTACGTCTAGATAGGCAGTCTGCCACTCAAGGATTCGACCCGGGTCAAGACCGGCGACAGGCATCTTGAACCGGGCCACATCGACAAAAAGAATAGTCAAATCACGACTTACTTGAGCCGGTTTCAGCGCTTCCTCGCCGTGTGAAAGCACGTACGACAATACGTGCTCTCCGGCATAGGCGCTCAGTGCCCGCCTGAGGAGTTCTTCCCGTCGGGTCTTGAACATCATCTCCTCGGTTGGTTACCAATGAACGTTCGGTTCCTTACGATCCCGTCCACGCACACCTCAGGGTAATCGCCGCATCCTAGGGGAGAGGGTGTCAGAATCCAGCCTATTCCGCCGAGGATCCGTATCCACGGTGGCGGCGGACGGAGCGGCACAGGTGGCGGCGGCGGAGGTGGCGGCGGCGGCGGCGGTGGTAGCACTCCTCGATCGACACCAGGAAACGGCGTTCCCCCTGGCCACTTGCCCCAATAGGGATCCGGGTTCGTGTATATGCCACCGGGACCTCTTGGCCACTCATTGATGCCGGTCACCCCTCCGCCCGGAATGTTCACCCCGGCAGGCGGCTCGCTTGCGGCAGGTGGCGTCGGTCGGATGCGGCGACCAGTTACGCAGACAACATCCTCGCGGCACCCACCTGAGCCGCTATCTTGGTCTCTCTGGTCGCGCCCATATGGGTCGTCGTCATCGCCGGGCTCTTCGTCCGTTGGGGCGGGGTCGCTGGAATCCTCTGGAAAGTAGCCGGTCGGATCTACATACCGGAGCGGGCTGTTGAGAACGTAACTGAAACGATTCCAGCTTTGAGCGTTGAGGACGGTGACACCCAGAGGGTCCGCAGATGCAAATCTCCCAATACGTTGATCGTAGAGCCGGCCATTCATATGGATGAGGCCAAGGTCGTCAAGGTGCTCGTGACCGGTGAAGCCCCGGTCAGTGGCAAGTCCTGTCAGCGCGCCCGCGATATCGTCGGCACCACTCGAGAGACGGCGCTTGCCCTGAGCATCATAGGAGAGCCGTTCAGTGACTGCGCCAGTCTCATTGGCCACAAGTGATGTCGAGCCCAGGCGATCTTGATAAAGATAGCGATTGTCGGAGGCCCCGACTGAGCGCTGCGTGTACTGCGCAATGGGTTTACCGCCGGCGTGCACCACGTGCCGATGTTCGGTTACTCCCCCGCTCACGACCTTCTCGTAGAACACCATATTTCCCGACCCGAAATAAATAGTGGTCTCGGTCGGCGCCAGGTGCTTCACGCGTTGCAACTCCGCATCGTAGAGCCAGCTATGTGCGCTGGCCCCGACCTGCACGGTTGCGGGCATGTTGAAGCTCGACCACGTCAGCGTCTTGCTCCCCGACGTGATCATGTTTCCGTTCAGGTCGTACGTGTAACTGACGCCGCCCGCAGAACTCACCGCGTGCACTTTGCCGGAGCTCGGGTAGGTGTACGTTCCCACGTCGGATTTCGAAAGAATGTTGCCAATGTCGTTGTAGGCATAGGACTTCGGTGCCGGACCCGCCACGCTCGTCAGGCGATTGAGTGCGTCGTATCCATACGTCTCAGTGAACAGCTGAACGTGATCGCCTGCCGCGCTGAGATTCCCTACTTGATCGTAGGCATACGTGAGGTTTGAGAGTGTCGCCGAGTCCGAGTCGCGCGCGGTGAAGATCTGAACGATCCGTTGCGTGTTCGGATCGTAGACGTTCACTCGGAACGTCCCGTTGCCGAGATCCTCTTCCTTCACTCCAGCGGGCCCCTTGTCGACGGCCTTCCAGAACAGCGCGTTTGTCGCATTGTTTCGGACTTCGGCGAGGTGGCCGACGCTGTTGTAGACGTTCTTAGTGGCAAATCCAGTCGGATAGGTCAGGGTGTTCGGCCGGCCGGCGGAATCGTAAGTCGTCGTGAGATCGTAGTTCGTCTGCGGGGATTGAGTTGCGTCGACCAGTGTCATCGTCGCGACGCGGCCGTAGTTGTCATAGGTGAAGTTGCGGCCAACGTTCCCGGTGGTCGAGAAGTAGAGCTTCCCAATCCCCTTGTTGGGGCTCCCATCCCAGTTCCAGTAGGCGCTCATGCTCGGTTCAACGCGGTGCGTTTTCCGGCCAAGCTTGTCGTAGGCAAATGTCGTCATCTGCGACTTCGCATCAATTTGCGACGTCATTTGTCCCAGCGGGTCGTAGCCGAACGTCCAGTACCCGAGGTCCGGATCATTGCGGGCACCAAGGCGCCCTTTGATGTCGTAGTACATGTTCGATTGGTTGCCGGCCGGATCGGTGACCCGCGTCAGCTGGCCAAGCTGCGTGTACTCGTACGAGGTGGTCTTGTTGTGCGCATCGATCACCTGGAGCACTTGGCCACGGTAATTCCGTACTGTCTTGGTTTCAAAGTTGCGTGCATCGCGCATCGTCGTGGTGATCGGGCCCGATCCAGCCGGAGTCGTGTAGGTGTAGGTGGTGACGCCCAGATCCGGTGCAGTCGACGTGGACAGCCGTCCCCTGAGGTCGTAGGCCATCTCGGTGAATGGCTTGGGGCCGCTGTTCCGGAGATGCGGAAGGTACTTTCGGGTGTTGCGGAACCTCGCTCCAAACCAGAGGACGTCCTCATCAACCCAGTCCGTGTTGTCGAAGTTTCGCTTGGAGGTCGCGATCCTCCGACCCAGGGTGTCAAACCACTCCTGAGTCGCGTGGGAGTTGCCGGTCGTGTAGCGAGAGATAAAATAACCGGGCGGAGCGTTGCTCGAGAAGGCGCCGCAGGGATTGCACAGCGTGTAAATCGTTGTCGTCTGCGTCCCGTCAGGGCGAGTTTCGAGGGTGGGGTGACCAAAGCCGTTGTAGGTCCTCGACGTAGTAAGCCCATTGGGATCTGTAATCGACGTCTCGCGTCCGAAGCGAGCGTCGTACGCGGTTGTCGTCACGTGCCCCAAGGCGTTGGTGTGCGTTGTCGCAAATCTCCCCTGCGGGTCATAAGCCCAGCTGGTGGTGCGGGTCTCCATGCCCTGGGCGCTAATCGTTTCCAGGTTCACGTTGCCGAACACATCGCGACCAATGTCCCTCTGGACTCGCAGACCGCTCTCCAGCGGTTCTTCGATCTCCTGGCTCACCAGAAGCGTCCCGGGTAAATATGAGTACTCGGTGCGCCGCGTGATGGGCGCGCCGGGCCAGAACTGCCGCTGAACCTGTTTGACCGTTACTCGTCCGAAGAGCCAGTTCGCCGGATCGTTGGTGAACGTCGTGGTCACGTACTCGATCAGCGAGGTTGATGCCTCGGCAAAGTTTCCGTTTTCACTGAAGTACGTGTTGGCGCCGACAACGTTCCCGTAGGCGTCGGTGCCGAAGGTCCTGCGTTCATTCTTCCACTCACCCTCCAGGCCATGGACGATCTCCGTGACGGCGCCCAGGTATCTGAAGTCGCGCTGCTCGAAGCTCTGGTTATTGCTATAGACATACTCGACACTCTTCACGAGATCGGCGCCCACGTAGGTTTGCGTGGACGTTTGTCGACCGATCAGTGGGTACGTCTGCGCGAGGCTCGACATCGCGTAGCGTCCCGCCGCGGCGTCGTTCGCTTTGATCTGGTTGAACCCGACGAATCCGCGTCCCGCGAGATCGAGCTTCGCGCCCCAATACTGGTAGTCGAGGCACGCAGTACCGCCAATGCCCGTGCTCTTGCACGACTGGGACACGACCGGGATCGGGAACTGCGTATCGCGGACTGGGTAGACCGAGCCTGTGCCCTTTGTATAGACCGCAGGATCCGTTAGCGGCTTGTACGTGAAGGTTTCAGGCGAGGCGATGCCGTTCGACACCGACGCAAGCAGGTCAGGGACGCCGCCCCCACCGAGAGCCTTCGAACTCTGGCCCGCAAGAACCAGGAAGAGATCGGCGCTGGAGTCGCCGTTGAAATCGCCCGCAGCAACGACCGCGTTCCGCCAATCACTCCAGTTCACGGTTGTGCAACTTATGCTCGTGGCTACGCCAGGGCCCATGCATAGTCCGACCCAACTCCCGGATGAAAGCAGGATCAGATCCGTGACTCCGTCGCCGTTGAAATCCCCGGCGACCATTTGATACACGGCCTTCCAGTCGCCGGCGCTGGTGCCGCCGATTACTTGGCAGTTATCGCCGGTGAGGATGCCCGGACCCGGGCAAAAGCGGATGTCAGTCGACGATTCCCGAATGAAGTCCAGCTTGCCGTCGCCGTTGAAGTCCCCGACCACTGTCGAATACGCAGCGTTCCATGCGGCGTCGGTGATGCGCACGATCGCCGTGCCATCGCCTTCGAAGTCGCCTGCATGGACAGTGTCGTTCACGCCGGCGACCAATGGACCGACTGTGCAGCCCACGTTCGGATTCGCGATCATTGCCGACAAGTTGCAGTACAGGCCTTGTGGCGTCCGCCAATCGATCTGCGGCAGCCAGACGAATGCGTCCGACCTTCCGTCCCCGTTGAAATCGCCAACGACCAGCTTGTGGTCGAACCTGGTGCCAGGGAAGGCGCCGCAGGAGGCGGGGTCGTACTCGCCGGTCAGGGCAGGTCCGAAACAGACCTTCAGGAGGCCGTCCACACCGCCGCGAATCACAAGGTCGGATATGCCGTTGCCATCAACGTCGCCCACATCCACCACCGAGCCGGCCTCGAGATAGAAGTTGGTGCAAGTCGTCAGCTCGGGCCCCAGGCAAATGAGACTGATCGTGCTGCTGCCGCGGTTGAGGAACAGATCCTGTTTTCCATCACCGTTGAAGTCGCCGACGATGGCTTTCTGGACGAATCCGGGCGAACCAACGGCGGTGGCTGTACCCGATGAGCTTGCAAGGCCGCCGCCAGCGTCGCCCCAAGTGAAGGCGGTCGGCACGAGGCACGCGCCTCCACCTTCGCACTCAGTGAGTGACACGAGCCGACTACGTCGTGAGGTGGGAGAGTCCTGATAGGCGAGGCGGTAATCGCGAACGAGTGTCGAGCCCACATAAGTCTTGATGTTCGAAAGGCGCTTCTCGGCCTTGATCAGGTAGTTCGCGATGTAACCCGATTGGATGTCGGATCGCCCCGTGTACTCGAACTGGATCGACGCAAAGGGTGGTTTGCTCGCGGGATCGTTGCCCGTGTAGTTGATTCGCGAAATCCCAAACTCGCCCGTCGAGGGGTACCTGTTGTAATTGATCGTGTAGTAGTTCCCGCTGCGATCCGTAACCCGGTCCAGGGCCCAGGTGTGGGGCACGACAGACCCAGGGGGTTCGATGCGCGCGTCATTAGCGCCACCGTACTGCTTTATGAGTCCATCGCGGGTCCAGACCTGGAACCAGATCGGGGCGCCACCCACGCTGCCCCACGACACGACCTTCGTGAAGGACTCCGCTTCAGTCCGGTACTCGGTCCCAATGGCGCCATAGACGCCCGAGCCGTGCACCACGAGCTTTTGTCCATCGAGGCAGAACCGATCCTGGGCATCGAGCTTGACGCCGCCCACGACGGCCTCGGTCGCCATGATCGCTGGGCAGCGAGTGATCGCAGACAAGCCGGCAACGCCCCAGCCAACGCCCGCAACTCCATTGGGCCGACTGCTGTTGTAGGAGAGGGCGATCGACGGAACCATGCCGGCGGTCCCCGGAGGAACCACGATCGGGATGCTGTATGTGGAGTTACCAGCAAGATCGACGCTGGCTTTTCCGGGTGTGTTCACAACGGCCGAAGCCGAGGTGGCGAGCGCGATGATTGCGAATGTGGCGACGCGGCGCACAAACGCGCCCACGAACGGCTGTCCGATCAACATTGATCCCTCCCTTGGGATTCCCGCTTGATGTTTGGTTGCCACCGGACGGCTCGGGCCGACATCTCGGCAACCGGGCCAAAGCTAACATATGTTTACGAAATGTGTGAACTAGGTAACGGTGATTAGTCGCGATCCCTGTTCACGCGAGAGTCTCCAGGGCGCCTCGCTGCAGGTGCCGACGATGTGAGGCACGATGGGCGACAACTCACGAAAGGTTGCTCGCCATGAACAGGTCGATCCCGATCCTCGCGATGTTCCTGGGTGCCATGCCGCTGCAGTCCGCGGCCCAGGACGCGGCGACTGAGAAGAAATGGTCCGCGGCGAAGGTCGTCTCGTGGCGCGTCGAGGGCGTGTTCAAGGCTCGTGTGCAGGTGGCGAAGGGCGACATGGGCAGCAAGGGCGATGTCACCGACCGCCTCACGGTCGAGTACACCTGGGACCAGAAGGGTCGGAAGTTGATCGGGGAGCCCAAGGTGACTGATTTCCCCTCGGACGTGAGCAACCTGAAATCGGATGGGACCAACTGCGGGCCGCCGCAACTGAATGGCCCCTACGAGCACTTCCAGTCCACGTCGGTCACGATGATGGGGAGAGACCTCATCGAGGTGAAGGGAACGCGCACTTTCCCGCCCGCGAAGATCTCCAACTACCCGGCGAGTTGCTCCATGAGTCCTGTCGCCGGTGGCAAGGAGCCAGAAGCGGTCCACGTCGGCGTGGGGGTGCATCCGAAGAGCCTTGGGGCTCCGCACATGCCCGGCGCCGTCACCATCGCACCGGACCGCAAGAGCTTCTCGATGGCGGGCACGAAGGGTTGGACCTGGACGTATACGCCTACGCTGGTGGAGTAAATGGCGAAGAAGGCAAAGCCGCTCGCGAGCCCCGTAAGCGTCGCATTCACGCTCGCCTGGCTCGAGAAGCGCGGCTCGAAGCGCGTGGCCGAAGGCCTCGGGCGCTTCGGCATCGTCACGAAGCTCAAGGTCGTCGGCGTTCCGATGGCGACACTCAACGCGTTCCTCAAGGAGTTCGGCACGGACCAGGCGCTCTCGCTCGCGCTGTGGAAGAGCGGCTGCTACGAGGCGCGCCTCCTCGCCGCGATGGTCGGCGATCCGGAGAAGGTGACCAAGGCGCAGATGAACGCGTGGGCCGCGAGCTTCGAGAACTGGGCCGACTGCGACACCGCGTGCTTCAAGCTCTTCGACCAGACGCCTCATGCGTGGGAACTCGCGAAGAAGTGGTCCGCCTCCGAAAAGGAATTCGTGAAGCGCGGCGGCTTCGCGCTGATGGCGTGCCTCGCACTTCACCGCAAGGAAGAACCCGACGCGAAGTTCCTCGCGATGCTCCCGCTCATCGAGAAGGGCGCAGCGGATGATCGCAACTTCGTGAAGAAGGGCGTGAACTGGGCGCTGCGCGGGATCGGCCAGCGCAAGAGCCCCGCGCTCAAGCGAGCGGCGATGGCCCTCGCGAAGAAACTTTCGGAATCGAAAGAGGCCCACACCCGCTGGGTCGGCAAGGACGCCCTCCGGCAACTCTCGAGAAAGTGACCATGTCGCAACGCAAGCCCATCGCCATCCTCGCAGCCGACGTACCTCCGCGCGCGCGCCAGTCCTACGCGCCCGAACCTTTCGCCTCGCTGCTCTCGGCGGGCAGGATCAAGCACACCCTGGGCGACCTCTTCGGCCTCACGAACTTCGGCGTCAACATCACTCGCATCCGCCCGCGCGGCGTCACCGCACTTCGCCACGCGCACACCAAGCAGGACGAATTCATCTACGTGATCGAAGGCCGCCCGACGCTGGTGACCAACGAAGGACGCACGCAGCTTGCGGCGGGAATGTGCGCGGGCTTTCCGGCGGGAACGGGCGACGCCCATCAACTGGTGAACGAAACCGACGAGGACGTCTTGTATCTCGAGGTCGGTGACCGCACGCCCGGCGACGAAGTGACCTATCCGGACGACGACCTTCGGGCGGAATTCGTCGACGGAGTTTTCCGCTTCACGCACAAGGACGGCACGCCTTACTAGGTCCGGTCCGCGTGGCGTAGGATGTTCGCGAACGGCCCGCCACGAGGCCGGCGCGGGGAGCGATGATCAATCACGAAAACCAGTCCGCCAGCCACGCCTCGCGCGAGGATCACCTGCGCCACATCGAGCGCTCGCGCCTGAAGGCGCTCGTCGACCGCGACGTTGCGCTTGCGCAGCAACTGCACTCACCGGAATTCCAGCTCGTCACGCCCGGCGGGGGCTCGTTCACGCGCGAGCAGTACCTCGGGAAAGTGGAGAAGGGCACGCTGCGCTACCTGCGCTGGGAGCCGGGCCCGATCGCCGTGCGCATGCACGACACGAGCGCGGTGCTGCGCTACCAGGCCACCCTCGAGCTCGAAGGCGGTGCCGCGCCGTTCCAGTGCTGGCACATCGACACCTACGAGCTGCGCGATTCGCACTGGGAAGTCGTCTGGTCCCAGGCGACGAAAGTGGCGCCAGGATGATTCGATGACGACGTTGCCTGCGAACGACGATGCGGTGGTGAAGCTGAGGCAGGTCTACGCATCGGACGGCGTGCGCGCGGCGGTGGTCTTCCTCAACTCGACGACGGTGCATCGCTTCACGTCGCTCTATCGATTCGATGGTGGCACGCTGCGCAACATCACTTTCTACGACCGCCAGAATCCGCACGCGGAAAAGTGCGACGACATCCCCGTCGAGGCTTCGTACTGCGTCTTCGTGCGCGATCTCCACAGTGCCTTCCTGGTGAGCGATGCGCCGGAGGACGATCGCGTCGAGGGTCACGCGAACCGCGCGACGGTGAAGCGCTACTGCGGCGTTCCGCTCCGGGACCGCGACGGAAAGATGTTCGGGAGCATCTGCCATTTCGACCTCTCGCCCGGCCCCATCAGTGACCGGGACGTGGAGCTGCTCGAGCACATGGCGAGCCTGCTGAGGCCGACTTTCTGAGCCTTTTCCGTTCTAGTAGGCACGCAACCCAACGAAAGGTGCTTTCCATGAAGAGATCGATCCCGATCGTCGCGGTGTTCCTGTGCGCGGTGCCCCTGCAGTCGGCCGCGCAGGACATGGCCCTTGCGCAGAAATGGGCGGCAGCGAAGGTCGTCAAATACCGCGTCGAAGGCGTGCACAAGGCGCGCAAGCCCGTGGTTTTCGGCGACTACGAGGGCAAGGGCGAAGTGCTCGATCGCATCACGCTCGAGTTCACCTGGGACGTCAGGAACGGAAAGATGACAAGCCCCCTGGTCATCACCGATGCGACGACGGAGGTCACGAACCTCAAATCCGACGGAACGAACTGCGGACCGCCGCAGCTCAAGGGTCCGTACGAGCATTTCCAGAGCGTGTCCCATTCCATGCTCGGCGACCTCCTCGAGATCAAGGGCACGCGTACCTTCCCGCCCGCGAGCGTGTCGAACTATCCGGCGAGCTGCTCGATGCGGGCCATTGCCGGCAAGAAGGAAAATGTCGTGGTGCACGTGGGCCTGTCCGCAAAACTCGAGATCCTCGGGATGGGCGACATGCTCAAGGGTTCGCCGTTCAAGGTCTCTGCCGACAAGAAGAGCTTCACCATCCCGGGCGCGGAGAACTGGTCCTGGACCTTTACGCCCACGCTCGTGGAGTAACCCTCAGGGCTGCTCGAGCGACAACGCCACCGGCCAGCGGTACACACCGGGCAACGCGTCGCGATCGAGCCTGAAGATGTATTCGACCGAGCGCGGCGGCGCGCGCGGCTTGCCCGCTTGCGAGGGCATGCGAACGACGCTGCCTTCGCGCCCCGCGGCCAGCGGCGCATCGAGGCCGACGACTTCCACGTTGTCGAACGCCGCGCCGTGCAGGTCCGCGCGCAGCCGGTAGCCGGCGCGATCATTGGCAAGGATATCGACGCGAGGGCCGCGGACCGTGACGTGTCCGCGCGCCACGTCCTGCGCGCCGACTTCGAGCGTCTGCGGATGATCGAGCAGCTGGAGCGTGAGGACGCGCGGCACGCTGACCACGATCCGCACGGCCGCGCTTGGGGCTGAAGGGCCGGCGCGGGCAAGTTGCGAGGCACCGGCCACCGCAAGGGGGACGAGCACCACCAGGACTGCCACTGCCAGGCGCATCGCCTGCCTCCCGTCGCCGACGTACGGGCCCATCTCACCAGACGTGCGACCGTAAGGAACGTGCGCATTCAGCAATCGGAACGGGCACTTTTCCCTCCCCCTTGTTTCAGCCGGCGAGCCGAGGGGTGCGCATCGCGAAACCGCCCCAGAAAGGCCTTGTTTTTACTTGGGAAAACAGGGCAAGATCGAGTTTCAAAAATATGTTTGAAACAGGAAAGTGTTTCCCTGGGGGGGATATGCTGATCCAGAACAGCGCGTTGCACGACAACGAGACGTGCCGCCGCATCATCAAGGCGGCTTCCGAGGAGTTCGCACAGCACGGTTTCGCAGGAGCGCGCATCCGCAGCATCGTGGATGCCGCCGGGGTGAACCTGGCCGCGATCAACTACTACTTCGGCGGCAAGGAGGGCCTGTACCGGGCCACCCTGGGATTCCTCGCCGGCCAGGCCATGGCGGCTTTTCCCAGCAACCTGGGCGAGCGCCGCGGCCAATCGGCTGAACGCAGGCTTCACCGCCTGATCTACGCCTTCCTCGACGGACTGTCCTCCTCCGGCGCCGAATCGCCGCCGCTCGGGCGGATCCTCGCCCACGAGGCGATGGCGCCCACGCCCCAGCTCGACCAGCTCGTCGAAGAGCTCACGCGTCCCCAGCTCGAGCGCATCCGCATCGTCGTGCGCGAGCTCGCCGGATCACGCGCGGTGGAAGCCGACGTCACGCTCGCCACGCTTTCCATTGCAGGGCAGTGCCTGCTCTACCTCTTCGGCCGTCCCGCGCTCGACCGGATCTATCCGGGCGTCGTGGGCGGCGCCAAGGCGCGCGAGCGCCTCGCCCAACAGATCACCCGCTTTTCCCTCGCCGGCATCGCCGGCATCGCGGCCGGGCAGCGCAACCCGGCTCCTGCAACCAAGGCCTCCCGCTCTGTCAGCTCGCAGCAGGCTCCGCCCAGTCCCCCGAAAAAGGGTCGCTGGCGGGGTCATTGATGCGAAGAGCCGAAAAGCAGGCCCTTTTAAGCAAACAACGCGATGACATTCGCAACGCCTTGATGGCGTGCGAACGATGCCTTTTTGTTTAATAAAAACAATGCGTTCAACGGATCACTTGCGACTTCGCTACAAATGAAGCGGTCGGGATTTGTGACTTACCTCACGAAATTCGTAAAATACTGAATTGAAATGAAAAAAAGTAGAAGTTACAACGAAATTGCGGTTGTAAGGCAGGAAAACGAGCGTTGTGACCTAGGTCATAAGGTTTCGACGCCTACAGCGGCGATACTGCCGGCCAATGTGAGCTGCCATAGCAGCCTTAACTTGGAGTGACACGATGAAAAAGTTGATCGCATGGAGCCTGGGCATCGCCGTACTTTTCACCGCCCTCGCCAGTCCCGCACAGCAGAAGGGCGCCCCGGCTCCGGTCGAGACGCGCCTGGAAGCCCGCAAGGTCATCAAGGCCGCCGACGGCAAGGAAACCTTTGCCGCCGCCGAATCGGCCAGGCCCGGCGACGTGATCGAGTACGTCGCGACCTACCGCAACACGGGCAAGCAGACCGTCACGAACCTCGCGGCGACCCTGCCCATCCCGGCCAACACCGAATTCATTCCCGACAGTGCCAGCCCCGCGAACGCGAAGGCCAGCACCGACGGCGCCGCCTATGCCGACCTCCCGCTCGTGCGGAAGGTCAAGCGCGACGGCAAGGAAATCGAGGAAAGGGTGCCCGTTCGCGAGTACCGCTCCCTGCGCTGGCAGCACGGCGCACTGGCGGGCGAACAGGCGGTGAAGTTCACCGCCCGCGTCCGGGTTGTCGACGACAGATCCCCGAGTGAGCCGGGGAACAAGGGAGGCGGGAAATGAACGGCACCTGACGAAATTTCCGCATGACCGGCCCCGGCCGGTCTTCGCGCTTCAAAGAACGCAGCTGAACAAACAACGCAACTTAGGAGAAGCAAAATGAATACGAACACGACCGCCAAGCGCGAAGCCCCTTCGCGTTCCGCAGTGGTCGCGATGTTCGTCCTGGTCGCGGGCCTGCTCTTCGGGCTCTCGACGGGACGGGCACACGCGGCCCCTCCGGCGGGCACCGTGATCGGCAACCAGGCGACGGCAACCTACGTCGATGCGGGCCTTACGAGCCGCTCGACCACGTCGAACCTGGTGCAGACCACGGTCTCGCAGGTAAAGAGCTTCACGCTGGATTCGCCTGGTTTCCGCGCCGCATCGGCGGGCCAGACCGTCTACTACCCGCACACGATCACCAACACGGGTAACGGCACCGACACGTACACGCTCAATACGCCGGTCGCGACGGGTGGAGCCTTCACCCACGCAACCCCCGTGTACTACATCGACGCCGACGGCAACGGCGTGCCGGACAACTTCACGCCGATCACCACCACGGGTCCGATCGCGATGGCGGGCGTCTTCCGCTTCGTCCTCGCGGGCACGGTTCCGGGCGGTGCGACCAACGGCCAGGTCGGCACGATGACCGCGTCCGTTTCCGATACGACGCCCACCACGCTCACCAACCTGGACACGACCACCGTGGCCAATGCGGCGATCGCGGTGACCAAGTCGCTGTCGGTGACGAGCGGCCCTTCGCCGGGCGCGGCTGCAATCACGGTGACCCTGCAGTACACGAACTCGGGCAGCGCGGCAGCGAGCAACTTCGAGCTGCGCGACGTCGTCAACCCGCTCAACGGGTTCACGTACGTTCCGGGCAGCGGACGCTGGAGTGGCACGGGAGCGACGGCACTGACGGACGGCGCCGGCGGAGACACGGGCATCGCCTACGACTTCAACGTGACCGCGGCCAACCGCGTCACCGCGACGATCGCGAGCGTGCCTGCGACTTCCTCGGGCCAGCTCACGTTCCAGGTCACGGTGAACTCCGGTGTTGCGCCGGGACTCATCCCGAACACGGCGTCGTACCTGTATGACGCGTTCGCGGCGACCAACACCAACACCGCGACGTACCAGGTGTTGCGTATTGCCAACGTCGTGGCCAACGGTTCGACCACGGTCAGCACGAACGGGACCGCCGAACCGGTGACCATCGCCTCCGCGGCGCCGGGCTCCACCCTCAACTTCACGAACGTGATCTGGAACCACGGCAACGCGGCCGACCAGTTCGTGATCTCGATGACGGGCAACGCCGCACCCCCGTGGCCGCTCGGCACGACCTTCACGCTGCTCCAGGCCGATGGCATCACGTCGCTCATCGCGAACACGACGCCTTCGATCCCGGTGTTTGCGGCAGGCTGCCCCGTTGGCTTCGAGGCGGACGCGACGAACCTGCGATGCGGCTACCGCGTGATCCTGCGCGTGCAGCTGCCCGCGGTTGCGTCGGGTGGTCCGTTCTCGGTGGTCAAGACAGCGACCTCGGTGTTCGACAACACGAGGACCGACACGGTGACGGACACCCTTACGGTGATCGGCACCAACACGGTCGACTTGACGAACAACACCGCCCGTAGCGATTCGACCCCGGCGGGTACGGCCACGACCGGCAACAACGGCCATGGCGTAACCGGCGCGACGGTGATCACGACGAATCTCGTGACGCCTTCGCCGACGGGTCCGACCACGTCGCGTTTCGTGCTCTACGTGAACAACACGAGCGGTGTTGCCGACTCGTACAACCTCACGACGACCGGAACGCCCGCGGGTTGGTCCGTGACCTTCCGCGCCGATGGCGGCGTGCTCCCCGTTTGCAGCACGGTGGGCGCAGCGCTGGCGAGCACGGGAACGATCGGTGGCGGCACCAACCGGCTGGTTTGCGCGGAAGTCGTGGTTCCTGCCACGACCTCCAACCAGGCGGCCGCGGGCAACTACGACCTCACCTTCACCGCGACCTCGGCGCTCAACGGCACCGTGCTCGACTCGAAGGTGGATCGCGTCACGGTCAATGCCGTGAACAGCGTCACCGTCACGCCGAACAACACGCAGCAGACGTTCCCCGGCGGTTCGGTGACCTATGCCCACACCATCACGAACCTGGGCAACACCTCGGAGACCATCAGCTTCGTCGCGGGATTCCTCTCGGATTCCCGTTCGGGGCAGGGTTGGACCTCCGCGGCGTACCTGGATGCCGGCGTCATCGGCGTGTTCGAGCCTGGTATCGACGATGTTCCCGCCAACCTGATCTCGACTGCGACCACGTTCGCGCTCGGCGTCAACGCGACCCGCACGGTGTGGATCCGCGTCTTCGCCCCGGGCAGCGCGGTGGCTCTTGATCCGGCCAACGTCACGACGTTCACGGCGCGCTACAACGCCGGTGCGTCGGGCGCCTCGGCGACGGACTCGACGTCGGTGACCGATGGCCTGGTGCTCGTGAAGGAACAGGTCGCGGTCGGTTGCGCGGCGCCTGGACCGCACGTGGGCTACACGACGGCACCGATTCCGTCGGGTCCGGCAACGGCTCCCGGCATGTGCATCGCGTACCGCATCACCGGCACCAACACGACCGCCGCAGGCATCACCTCGGTCGTGATCAGCGACAACATCCCCGCGAACACGCGCCAGCACAACGCTTGCGGCGCGCCCGCGACGGCACCCGGGACGATCACGTCCCCGGGTAACGGCAACCTCGGAACGATCGCCGCAACGGTGGGGCCGCTCACGCCCTCCTCGAGCGCGGTCGTGACCTTCTGCGTCCGGATCGATCCGTGATGCACGCAGCGTCACTCCACTCGGGCTGCACTGCCTCCCTGATGGCGCCCGAGTGATTCAGGGAGGCATCGCGCAAGCGATGCCTCCCACTTTTCCCTGCGTCTTCCCGAAGAGGGCGCAGCGAAAAATGGAAACGACGAACACATCGATGAAGTACGTACCGCGTTGTACACCTGGGTCGTTCTGCCTCCCTGATGGCGCCCAGGTGCTTTCGGGAGGCGTCGCGTAAGCGGCGCCTCCCTTTTTCAAAAAACGAAGAAAAACCCGTGACGAACCGCGCGAATACCGAGAACCCGACGAGCCGCCTCTGGCGCGCGCTCGCGGCGTTCGCGTTCGCATTCGCGGCGGGTTCCGTGTTCGCGCAGCCGGCCACGGGCACCATCATTCCCAACCGCGCAACGGGCACCGCGCAAATCGGCGCCACGCCGATCACCGCGCAGTCGAACACGGTGCTCCTCGTCACCAGTTCGCCCCTGTTGCCCAACACCTTCGCGGCGTTGCTCACCAGCAACTCGACGCGCTCGGTCGCGCCCGGCTCGCTGGTCAGCTTCCCGCACACGCTGACCAACATCGGCGCCACGTCGGACACCTATACCGTCACCGCCACCGACAGCGGCGGCACGTTCACGCTCGGCGGGCTCGCCATCTATCTCGATGCGAACGGCGACGGCGTCGCGGACAACGCGACTCCCCTCACGGGCAACGTCACCCTCAACCAGGGCGAATCGGTACGCTTCGTCGTGAGCGGCACCGTTCCGGCGGGCGCGCCGATCGCGTCCTCGGGCATGGTGATCGTGTCCGTCCGGAGTTCGGGCAACGTCGTGGTCGCGCCCAACATCGACCAGGTCACCGTGTACGGCACGCCGGGTGTCGCCGATTGCGCGCTCGTGACCAAGATGCTTTCGCGCGAACGCGGCCTCTCGCCGTTCGCGCCGGTCACCGTGACGCTGCGCTACTCGTCGTGCGACAAGGCGCGCGAGCGCGTCGTCATGGAAGACCTGCTGCCCTCGGGCATGCGCTACCTGCCGGGCACGGGCCGCTGGTCGGGCCTGTCGGGCACGGCGCTCTCCGATGCGTCCGGCGATCGCCAGGGCGCGGGCGCCACGCAGATCGCCTACGACTTCACGTCGGGCAAGGTGAACGCGACGGTGTTCGGCATCGCCGCGGGCACCGCCGGCACCGTCACCTTCGATGTGGAAATCGCCCCCAGCCTCCCGATCGGCACGGTCGTCACCAACACCGCGGCCTACGTGTTCAGCGATGCGTCGGGCAACCCCGGCAACCGCCAGACCACCGAGAGCCCGACCTACACCGTGACGGGCCTCGTGGACCTCGAGCTGAAGGGCGAGACGATTGCCTCGGCCGCACCCGGCACGACGGTCACGTTCAACAACTTGCTCACCAACCGCGGCAGCGGCACCGACCGCTTCGACATCACGCTCGCGGGCAGCAACTTCCCGCAGGGCACGACCTTCGCGCTCTTCCAGCCCGATGGCGTCACGCCGCTCGCCGATACCGATGGCAACGGCACGCCGGATACGGGTCCGGTCGCAGCCAACGGCACGTATCGCATCGTGCTGCGCGCGTCGATCCCCGCCACCGCGCCCCCGGGTGCCTACAAGGTCACGAAGACCGCGCGCTCCGCACTTTCACCCGCGCGCAGCGCCTCCGACGACGACGTCGTCGCCTCGCTCGGCAAGCTGTGCAAGACGGTGCTCGATCCGGACAACCAGTCGATGATCGGCCGCGGCCAGCGCGTCACCTACACGCACTACGTCACCAACCGCGGCAACTGCGACGAGAACCTCACGGTCGCGCTGGGCTACATCACCAACGACCAGCCGGGCTGGACCGCGACCGTCTGGGTCGACAACCCGGTGGCCGGCGGACAGTCGATCGTCGGCGCGCTCGATCCGACCGACACGCCGATCATCACCGGCTGGACCGCGATGCTCGTCCCGGGCGCGAAGCTGCGCATCCTCGTCGAAGTCGTCGCACCGCCGATGGACGCGAAGAGCGCCGCGCTGCGCTCGGCGAACACCAAGGACACCGTCGCCACCAACGCGACCACGCTCACCCTCACCGCGAACACGAGCGGCGCGCTGATGGTTCGCGACATCACCGTGGTCGATGACAAGGACGGCCCGCCCGAGCCGCAGAACGCGATCCGCAACTACACCGATGGCTCCTACGGCGTGCCCACCACGAGTGCGGTCATCGGGCGCGCGTTCTACCTGCGCGCCAATGCGGCCGCGTGCAACACGCAACCGACGGTCGTCGATACGCGCACCGTCGTGATCACCGGCCCGCGCGGCGAACGCCAGACCGCCATCGCGACGGAAACGGGTCCGAACACGGGCATCTTCACGGTCCCGGCACTTCCGGTGCGCGATGCCACGGTCGTCGCCGACAACGGCACGCTCGAAGGCCGCGTGAACGACGTCTTCGAAGTCGACCTCCAGGGCTGCGGCCGCACGATCGCCACCGCCGTCACCCTCATCGAATCCATGAGCATCGTGTTCGACAGCGCCACCAACCTGCCGGTCGCCGGCGCGAAGGTGATGCTCGTGACCGCCACACCGACGACCTGCAGCAAGACCGAGGTCGCGAGCGGCATCACCGGACCCAACGGCCGCTTCTCCTTCACCGCGTCGACGGCGGGCTGGTACTGCCTCGAAGTCGCACCGCCCAACGGCTACTCGTTCGCCTCGAAGGTGCCGTGGACCCAGCTCGTTCCGGGCCGCAACCTCAACGTGAACGGCCTCACCTCGGGCGGCTCCTACGGCACGCCCTTCCAGGTGAACGACGGCATGGTCGTGGTGGACGTGCCGGTCGATGCCACCGCGCAAGACGGTCTCTTCGTTCGCAAGAATGCTTCGCGCCTCGTCGCCGAGATGGGCGAGTTCATCGATTACGTGGTGCGTGTGCGCAACAACACCGGCAACGTGCTCGATCGCGCGAGCGTCGTGCTCGTCGACAGCCTGCCGGCGGGGTTCGCCTACGTGAAGGGCACCGCGCGCCGCAACGGCGCGGCACTTCCCGATCCGGTGGGCGGCGCCGGCCCGCGCCTCGTGCTGGATCTGGGCAACATGACGCGCGGCCAGGAAATCGACATCGCCTATCGCGTCCGCCTCGGGCCGGGCGCGATGCAGGGCGACGGCGTGAACCGCGTGCAGGCTTCGTACACGGCCGGCGGGATCACCACGAATTCGAACATCGCCTCGGTGAAGGTCACGGTGGTCGGCGGCGTGTTCAGCGACCGCGGCTTCATCCTCGGCAAGGTCTACCTCGACTGCAACGCCAACGGCGTGCAGGACAAGGGCGAACTGGGTGTTGCCGGCGTGCGCCTCTTCCTCGAGGACGGCACCTTCATCCTCACCGATGGCGAGGGCAAGTACAGCTTCTACGGAATCCAGAACCGCACGCACGTGCTCAAGGCCGACAAGATGACGCTCCCGCCGGGCACGTCGATCGCGGCCATCGGTGCGCGCTCGCTGGGCGACGGCGGCAGCCGCATCGTCGACCTGAAGGCGGGCGAGCTGCACCGCGGCGATTTCGCGCTGCGCGGCTGCGAGCCGGCCGTGATCGACGAAGTGAAGGCGCGCGCGAAGGCGCTCGCCGAATCGGGCGATTCGCTCGCGGCACTCGCCGGCGCGCAGCTCGCGACCGAAGCGCGCGTGCTCCCCGACCTCAAGGCGCAGTCGGCCGCGGGCATCGTCTCGACGCCGACCGCGCCCGGCGGCACCGCGGCCCCGGGCCTCACGGATTCGGCCGGCGCGTCGCAGCAACAGTCGCTGCCGTTCAACAGCGTGGTCGAGATGCCGGTGCCGCAGCGCCCGACGCCGGCCCCGCAGATCGACAAGCCCGCCGCCGCGCAGAAGCCCGCCGCGCCGCTCGTCGACCTCGAGAAACTCCTGCCTGAGCTCGACAACACGCTCGCCTTCGTGGGCCTCAAGGACGGCGACGTCCTGCCGCGCTCGCAGACGGTCGTTCGCGTGAAGGGCGCGGCGGGCACGACCTTCGTGCTCTCCGTGAACGGCACCGATGTCGCCGACAACCGCGTGGGCAAGCGAGCGGTGCTCGCCGAGAAGAACGTCCAGGCCTGGGAATACTTCGGTATCGACCTCAAGCCCGGCGTGAACATGCTCACGCTCACGATGAAGGACCAGTTCGGCAACGCACGCGGCAACGCGACGATCTCGATTCGCGCCCCGGGCAACCTCGGCAAGATCGTGGTCGTCCCGCCGGTCGGTGGCGGCATCGCCGACGGCCGCTCCGCCGCGAAGGTGCTGGTGAAGCTCTTCGACGACAACGACGTGCCGGTGACGGTGCGCACGGCGGTCACGCTCGAAGCCAACCGCGGCCAGTGGACCGGCGCCGACGCCGACATCAACGAGCCGGGCTTCCAGGTGTTCGTCGAAGGCGGGCAGGGCGAGTTCGCGCTCTCCGCGCCGCTCGAGCCGGGACCGACGCTCATCTTCGTGTCGAGCGGCACGCTCAAGGTTGAGTCGCGCGTCGACTTCCTCCCGGAGCTTCGCAACCTCATCGCCGCGGGCGTGATCGAGGGCGTGGTGAACCTGCGCAACATCAACACCCGCACGCTCACGCCGACGCGCGATGCCGACGGCTTCGAGCAGGAGCTGCGCCACCTGTCGAAGGAATTCGACGACGGCAAGGGCCAGGCGGGCGCGCGCGCGGCCTTCTTCCTCAAGGGCAAGATCAAGGGCGACATCCTGCTCACCGCGGCCTACGACTCCGACAAGGACACCAAGGAACGCCTGTTCCGCGACATCCAGCCCGACGAGTTCTATCCCGTCTACGGCGATTCAGGCGTGCGCGGCTACGACGCGCAATCGACGAGCAAGCTCTACGTGCGCCTCGACAAGGGCCGCTCCTACCTGCTGTGGGGCGACTTCACGACGCAGACGGTCAGCGAAGTGCGCAAGCTCTCCAACTACAACCGCTCGCTCACCGGCATCCGCCAGCACTACGAGAACGACCGCGTGAGCGTGAACGCCTTCGCGTCGAAGGATTCCACGCGCCAGGTGATCGAGGAGCTGCGCGCGAACGGGACCTCCGGCCCTTACGAGCTCTCGACGCGCGGCGCGCTGGTCAACAGCGAGAAGGTCGAGATCATCACGCGCGACCGCAACCAGCCCTCGCTCATCATCGAGACGCTGCCGCAATCGCGCTTCACTGACTACGAAATCGATTCGCTCACCGGCCGCATCCTGTTCCGTTCGCCGGTCTCCAGCGTCGACAAGAACCTGAACCCGGTCTTCATCCGCGTCACCTACGAAGTCGACCAGGGCGGCGAGAAGTTCTGGGTGGGCGGCGTCGAGGCGCAGGTGAAGGTCACCGAGAACATCGAGGTCGGTGCCTCCTACGCCGAAGACCGCAACCCCGAGCAGCCGTTCAAGCTCGCCGGTGCCAACGCGACCGTGAAGCTCGGCGAGAACGCCTACGTGATCGGCGAGCTCGCGCAGAGCCAGCGCGGCGTGGACAACGTGAAGGGCGATGCCGCGCGCATCGAGCTCAAGTACGACAACAAGGGGCTCAAGGCGAACGCGTTCGTCGCGCGCACCGACAAGGGCTTCGACAATCCGGGTTCCTACCTCACGCAGGGCCGCAGCGAATCGGGCGGCCGCGTCGAGTGGCAGGCGCGTCCGGGCACGCAGGTGAGGGCGGAAGTGCTGCGCTCCGAGGACCTCACGAGCAATTCGGTTCGCGATGGCGCGCTCGCCGCCGTGACCCAGGAAATCACCGACCGCATGAGCGTGGAAGTCGGCGTGCGCCACGCGCGCGAGAAGGGCTCGATCTCGCCGTACCCGGTCATCGACGGCCAGCCCACGCCGGTGCCGATGCCCGACGAAGTGACCACGGTCCGTGCGCGCCTCACGGGCCAGGTGCCTTTCGTCGAAGGCGTTTCGGTCTACGGCGAAGCGGAAGTCGACGTGAAGGACGCCGACCGCAAGATCCTCGCCCTCGGTGGCGAATACATGCTCCCGAACCGCGGCCGCATCTACGCCCGCCACGAATTCGTCTCGTCGATCACCGGCCCGTACGGCCTGAACCCGAGCGAGCGCCAGAACACCACCGCGGTCGGCGTCGACACCGAATACATGAAGGACGGCCGCGTGTTCAGCGAGTACCGCATCCGCGACGCGATGTCGGGCGGCGATGCCGAAGCCGCGATCGGCCTGAAGAACCTCTGGACGCTCGCCACGGGCCTGCGTCTCGGGACCTCGATCGAGCGCGTGCATGCGCTCTCGGGCACGGGCCAGAACGAGAACACCGCGCTCGCCCTCGCGCTCGAATACACCGCGAACCCGCTCTGGAAAGGCACGACGCGCCTGGAGCTTCGCGAAGCCACCGGTGCGGATTCTCTCCTCTTCACCGTGGGTCTCGCCGCGAAGCTCAACGCCAACTGGACCGTGCTCGGCCGCAACGCCTACTCGCTGCAGCGGAACAAGGCGACGGCCGATGCGCCCGCGACCGAGCGCGAGATCGAGCGCCTGCAGGCGGGCCTCGCGTGGCGCGACACGGAAACGAACAAGTGGAATGCGCTTGCCCGCGTCGAGCACCGCATGGAAGGCGATTCGACCCGGGCCGGCATCGCGCTCAAGACCACGACCGACATCGTGTCGCTGCACGCCGACTGGCAGCCGGTGCGCCCGTTCCTCGTGACCGGCCGCCTCGCCGCCAAGTGGACCAACGAGAAGACCGCCGGCATCACCGCCAAGTACCGCGCGCAGTTGATCGGCGGCCGCGCCACCTGGGAATTCGCGCCCAAGTGGGACGTGGCCCTGGTCACCAGCGTGCTCTTTGGTGAAACCACCGCATCAAGGCAATATGGGGTGGGGATGGAGCTCGGCTACAACGTCGCGACGAACCTCTGGGTGTCCGCGGGCTATAACTTCTTCGGCTATCGCGACGATGCGCTCGCGGGGGCCGACTACAGCGCCAAGGGCCCGTACGTGCGGTTGCGCTACAAGTTCGACGAGTCGTCCCTCGAGGTCCTCCAATAATCATAACCATGCGAACGCCCCCGCTCATCCGCCGACTCGCGATTGCCGCGATGGTCTTCATCGCGGGACAGGCGTTTGCGCAGGTGTGCCCGACGCCGCCGGTGGCGACGACGTACGTGCCGCCGATCAACACGTATTACTCCGGCACGGGCACCTCCGTACCCGGTGGCTCCACGACCATTCCGGTGGGCTCAATCGACCCGCGCGGCGCGCTGACCCCGATCGCCGCTGGCGATGTCATCGCGATCGTCCAGATGCAGGGCGCGGACATCGATTCGGGCAACACCAACCGGTACGGCAACGGGCAGGGTGACGGCAGCACGGGCTACACCAGCACCGGCGACTACGCGGGCGGTGCCACCAACATCACCGCGGGCACGCTGGAATACGCGGTGGCCTCCGGACCGGTCGGCGGCGGCGTGATTCCGATCTTCGGCACGCTCGTGAACAGCTACTCGAACGCGAACGCCACGACCGTTTCGGGCGCGCGCCGCTACCAGGTGCTGCGCGTGCCGCAGTACGCGAGCCTCGCGATCACCACGACAATCCAGGTCACGCCGTGGAACGGCAGCACCGGCGGCGTGGTGGCGATCGACGTCGCGGGGAACATGAACTTCATCGGCGGCGCGATCGACGCATCGGGCCGCGGCTTCCGCGGCGGCGGCGCGTTCGGCGGTGCTGCATTCACGATTGCCTGGTACAACTACGTCGCCTCGACCAACGCGTCGGCGCCCGGCGGCGGCGTGAAGGGCGAGGGCATCGCGGGAACACCGGCGCGCCTTTACTCCCCGCTCGTCCATGGCGCGATCGCCGTCGACCTTGGCGGGCAGGGCTACCCCGGCGGCGACTACGCGCGCGGCGCGCCGGGCAACGCGGGTGGCGGCTCGAACCAGCACAACGCGGGCGGTGGCGGCGGCGGCAACGGCGGGCGCGGCGGCATCGGCGGTCGCTCGTGGAACCAGCAGCAGAACAGCTATTCGGGCGAAGACATCGGTGGCTTCGGCGGCGACGCCGTCACCGGCGTGCGCGCCATGATGGGCGGCGGCGGCGGCGGCGCCGACATCAACAACCAGTGCGCGGGGGTCGGTTGCGCGGGCGGCAGCGGCGGGCCCGGCGGCGGCGTGGTGTTGATCCGCGCGGGAACGATGACGGGCTTCGGCACGATCTCGGCGAAGGGCAGCGACGCGCCCGATGGCGCCATCAATGCCACGGACGGCGCGGGCGCCGGTGGCGCGGGCGGCACGGTGGTCGTCCAGCTCGGCTCGGGTTCGATCCCGGGTGGCGTGAGCATCGACCTGCGCGGTGGCCGCGGTGGCAACACGAGCATGAACGCCACCAACGAGACCGACGGTCCCGGCGGTGGTGGCGGCGGCGGACGTCTTCTCGCATCGGCCGCGGGCGGTTCCGTGCAGCTCGGCGGCGGTGTCCCCGGCGTCATCTTCAATACGACCAACCCGGCCAACGGCACGTCCGACGGCGCGACCGCGGGCTCGAGCGGCACCACGACCAGCATCACCGCGGGCCAGATCCCCGGTGGCACGGGACCGGCGCAGTGCTTGCCGTCGCTCAACGTCACGAAGGTCACGTCGGCGGCGAATCTCCTGCCGGGTGCGGACCGCTTCAACTACACGATCACCGTCACCAACACCGGCACGGGCACGGCCCGCTCGGTGAACATCCTCGATAACCTGCCTGCGCCGCTGCTGCTGCGCGTCGATGGCATTGCGCTTTCGCTCACCAACGCCACGCGCACGTCGACCGTGACGCCGCCCGCGGGCACGGCGAACCTCACCATCGGCAGCTTCGACATTCCCGGCACGTCGCCCGGCCCCGCGGGCACGGTGACCGCGACGGTCACCGTCGACATCATCGGCGCGCCGCCGGGCAAGTACGACAACTCGGCCTCGGTGAACTTCCTCGATCCGACGACCACGGTTCCCGGCCAGCGCGTGAGCCCCGGCGGCACGTACGCGGGCGGCGGCACGGTCGCGGGCACGAACTACAACGGCTCGCTCGTGGGCAACACGGTGGAAGACACGTCGATCCTCGCCGGTCCCACGGTCACCAAGAGCTTCTCCGCGCCCACGATCGCCACGGGTGCGAGCACGACGCTCACGATCACCTTCACGAATCCCAATCCCACGTACTCGATGACCGCGGTCGGGATGATCGACGACCTGCCGCTGGGCGTGGTGGTCGCGAACACGCCGGCCTTCACGCAGACGCCGGGCGCTTGCGCGGGCACGGTCAACTCCGGCAACGTCGCCGGCCACACACGTATCAGCACGAGCGCGGCAACGCTTGCCGCGGGTGCGTCGTGCCAGATCACGGTGGCCGTCACGAGCACGACCGCCGGCCGCGTGACCAACGTGATCCCGCCGGGCAACGTCGTGGGTGTCGTGCAGGCCAACACGCTGGGCAACCTCGTCGAGGCCTCCGCACCGCTCACGGTGCTCGCCCCGCCGCAGATCACGAAGACCTTCACGCCCAACAACATGGCCGCGGGCGCGCAGTCGACGCTCACGCTCACGATCCGCAACCCGAACGGCAACACGCTGCCGCTCACCGGTGTCGCCTTCGCCGACAACTATCCGGCCGGCATCACGAACGTGACGCCCGGCTCGATCGCGCCCTCGGGGGCGGGTTGCGCGGGCAATGCGACCAGCATCAACGGCGGCACGCCGGGCATTTCGCTCGCCGCGGCGACCATCCCGGTGAACACGACGTGCGTGTGGACCACGACGATCACGAAGGCCGCGCCCAGCCCCGCGGGCGGGGACGTGAACACCACGGGTGCGGTCAGCGCCAGCGGCCCGGTCGCGCTCACCGGCAACACGGCCACCGACACGCTCACTGTCGCCGGCGGCGTGCTCGCGCCCACGCTGCACAAGACTTTCGGCACGGCGCTCATGGCCACGGGCGGCTCGACGCCGATGTCGCTCACGATCACCAACCCGAACGCCTCGCCGCTCACGGTGAGCTCGTTCACCGATGCCTTCCCGTCGGGCCTCGCGGTCGCCGCGGTGCCCGGGCTCGTCAACGGTTGCACGCTGACCGTCGCGGGTGTCGGCGCGGGCTCGACCACGGTCACGCTCTCGGGCGGCACGATCCCCGCGAACGGCAGCTGCACGTTGACGGTCAACGTGACGCCCTCGACGCCGGGCGACTACGTGAACGTGACCACGGCGCTGCTCACCGCACAGGCCCCGGCCTCCAACATCGCCTTCGCGTCGCTGACGGCGGTGGCCGCACCCGTCGCATTGAAGAGCTTCACGCCCGCGAACATCACCGCCGGCGCGATCTCGGTGATGCGCATTCGCCTCACGAACCCGGTCGCGAACCCCGTGCCGCTCACCGGCACCGCGTTCACCGACACGTTCCCGGGCGGACTGCGCGTCGCGACCACGCCGGGCCTCGTGAATTCTTGCGGCGGCACCATCGCTCCGGGCTCGGCCGCCAACGACACGAGCCTGGTCCTTTCCGGCGGCGTGATTCCCGTCGGCGGATCGTGCGAGATCCAGGTGAACGTCACCGCGACGGCCGCCTCGCTCTACAACAATTCCACCGGCCCGATCACGACGACCGCGGGCGCGACCGGCACCGCCGCGCTGGCGACGCTCGACGTGGACGGCAACACGCTGCCGCCGATCATCACGAAGACGATCTCGCCCAACCGCATCAACGCAGGCGGGGTGGCGCAACTCTCCTTCGCGATCGGCAACCCGAACGGCACGGTCATCCTCAGCGGCATCGGGGTGACGGACAACTTCCCGGCCGGCATGACGATCGCCTCGCCGCCGGGCGCGGTCTCGGGGGTGGTCTCGGCCGACAACCCCTGCGGCGCCACATTCACGGGCGGCCTCGCGACCAACACCAACGTCGTCGTGACGGCCCTGGGCCTCACGCCGTTGCAGACCTGCGCGCTGCGCTGGAACGTGACCAGCTCCACGCTGGGCAACGCCAACAACACGACCAACGCGATCACCGCTTCGGGCCCGTTCGCGCTCACGGGTAACGTCGGCAGCGCCTCGCTGCTCGTGCAGAGCCTCGCACCCCCCACCGCGACCAAGAGCTTCAACCCGGCGCAGATCGCCTCCAACGGCGTCACGCGCCTCACGATCACGGTCCTCAACGCGAACCCCTCGGACGATCTCACCGGCGTCGCGTTCACCGACACCTTCCCGGCGGGCCTCTCGGTTTCGGCCACGCCGTCGCTCACGAACACCTGCGCGCTCACGGCCTCGGGCACGGGCTCGGGCAGCACGGCGCTCACCGTCACCGCGGGCACCATTCCCGCCGGCGGCGCGTGCGAACTCTCGATCAACGTCACGTACACGGGCGCGACCGGCAACGTCACCAACACGACGAGCACGATCACGACGGGGCAGACCACGGCCGGCGCCGCGGCCTCGGCGGTGCTCTCGATCGTGGCGCCGCAGCCGCCGGTGCTCACCAAGGCCTTCAACCCGAGCCAGATCATCGCGACCGGCCAGTCGACGATGACGCTCACGATCGTGAATCCGAACGCGAGCTTCGCGCTGACGGGCGTGGCGTTCACCGACAACTATCCCGCGGGCCTCACCAACGTCGCGGCCGGTGCGGTCGTTCCGGTCGGCGCGGGATGCGCGAACAACGCGACGAGCGTCAACGGCGGCACGCCGGGCATCAGCCTCACGGGGGCCACGATTCCCGCGGGCGGTTCCTGCTCCTGGACCACGACCGTCACGAAGGCCACCGCGGGCAACGTCACGAACACCACGGGCTCGGTCACCGCGACCGGACCGGTGGCGCTCACGGGCAACGTCGCGAGCACGAACCTCGGCGTCGGCACGTTGCTGGCACCGCAGGTCGACAAGCTCTTCATCCCCGACCACATCGAGCGCGATGGCGTCACCCAGCTCAACCTGTCCATCACCAATCCGAACGCGGGCGTGATCCTGAGCGGCGTCACGCTCACCGACACGTTCCCGGCGGGAATGACCGTCACGGCGGCACCCGGCGTGACGACCGGTGTCGTGTCAGCGACGAATACCTGCGGCCTCACGTTCACGGGCGGCACGGCCGCCGCCGGCAACATCACGGTGACCGGCGGCCAGATCCCCGCGGGCGCCACGTGCCTGCTCGCGGTGAACGTCACCAAGTCGACGGCCGGCAGCGTCACGAACACGACCGGCACCGTGGCCGTGACCACGCCGACCGCACTCACCGGCAACACGGCCTCCGCGCGCCTCACCGTGCTGAGCTACCTCCCGCCGCAGCTCACGATGACGATCGCGCCCGCGCAGATCGCGGTCAGTGGCACGGCGACGATGACGTTCACGCTCGTGAACCCGAATCCGAACACGGCGCTCACGGGTGTCGCGTTCAACACAGGGGTCTGGGGCAACGGCTGGGTCGTCGCCGCCGCCCCGGCCCTCGTGAACGCTTGCGCCCTCACGGTCCAGGACACGGGCGGCGGCGCGCTCGCCGCGGCCGATACCGGCATCCAGGTCACCGGCTCCACGCTCGGCGCGGGCGCCACGTGCACCGTGTCGGTGAACATCACCGATACGACCGCGGGCACCGCCACCGACGCCACGAACGCCATCACGGCGACAGGCCCGGTCGCGCTTACCGGCAACACCGCATCGGCCACGCTCGTCACCAACAACGCCGCCGCGACCGATCCCCCGCAGGTCTTCAAGTCGTTCAGCCCGCAGCAGATCACGCAGGGCGGCCTGTCGGTGATGACGCTGACGATCACCAACCCGAATGCGGTGGCGCTGACCGGTATCGCGGTCACCGACACGTTCCCGGCCAACCTGGTGATCGCAAACGTGCCCGGCGTCACGAGCGCGGTCGTCTCGTCCACCAACTCCTGCGGCCTCACTTTCACGGGCGGTGCGGCGGGCAACGGCAACATCGCCGTCACCACGGGCACCGTGCCGGCGAACAGCTCGTGCACGCTGCAGGTGAACGTCACCACGACTGCCGCCGCCACGCTGCAGAACCTCACGGGCAACGTGAGCGCCACGGGACCGGCCGCGGTCACGGGCAACACGGCGGGCGCCACGCTCATCTCCGCCGCGCCGCTGCCGCCGGTCGTGAGAGTCGCCTTCACGCCGCCGCAGGTCGAAAGCGGGCAGGAGTCGCGGCTCTATATCGAGATCCAGAATCCGAACCCGCAGACCAACCTCGCGGGCATCGCGGTCACGAATACCTTCCCCGCGAACGTCGTCGTCGGCGCCACGCCCAATGTCACGGCGGATCCGCCCGGGGCCTGCACCGGCATCACGACCACGGACACCGGCGGCGGCGCCCTCGGCAGCGGCGACACGGGGATCAACATCTCCACGCTCACCATCAACGCGGGCACGGGATCGTGCCGCATCGGCATCAATGTCCGCCGCAATCCGGTGGGCACGGGCGTGCACACGCACACCACCGGTGCGGTCACCTCGACCACCGGCGGCGGCCTCACCGGCAACACCGACAGCGCGACCGTGACCTGGGTGGCGGTGGGCACGCTGCTCCCGCCGCAGCTCGCCAAGGTGATCACGCCCTCGATCATCAACGTGGGCGGCATCGCGCGGCTGCGTTACACGATCACCAACCCGAACCCGAACGCGCTCGCGGGCGTGACCTTCAGCGACACGTTCGCGCTGAACATGGTGATCGGTCCCGCAGTCAATCTCGTGAACAGCTGCGGCCTCACGCTCACGGGCGGGGCCGCAGGCAACAACAACATCGGCGTCACCGCGTTCACGCTCCAGCCCTCGACGCAATGCGTGGTCGAGGTCGACGTCACGGCGAGCGTGGCGGGCAACTTCACGAGCACCGCAGGCCCGATCGTCTCGACGACCGCGGGCAACGGCAACAGCGCCTCGGCGACCCTCTCGGCCGCGACGGTCGCACCACCCGTGCTGTCGAAGTCGTTCACGCCGACCTCGGCGCAGCCCAACGACGTCGTGGTGATGAGCTTCACCATCACCAACCCGAACCTCACGGCGAACCTCACCACGCTCGCTTTCACGGATACCTTCCCGGCGGGCCTCGTCGTCGCGGCAACGCCCGGCGTCGCATCGGGTGTGGTGTCCACCACCAACTCGTGCGGCCTCGTCTTCACGGGTGGCGCCGCGGGCAACAACAACATCAACGTCACCAACGGCATCGCGCCGTCGGCGGGCGTTTGCATCCTGGCGGTGAACGTCACGAAGGCCACGGCGGGCTCGGTCGTCAACACGACCGGCGCGATCACCTCGGCCAACGGCGGCACGGGCAACACGGCTTCGGCGAGCCTGGACATCGCGACCCGTCCGCCGCAGATCGGCAAGAACATTTCCCCGCGCCTGTTCGTGACCGGCACCAACGCCACGCTTTCCTTCACGCTCACCAACTCCAACTCCACGACGGCGCTCAACCAGATCGCTTTCGTCGACACCTTCCCGGCGGGCCTCACGGTGGCCGCGGGCACGAACGCCGCGAGCGGTGTCGTGAGTGCCCAGAACACGTGCGGCCTCGCGTTCACCAACGGCACGGTGGGGGCGACGGCGGTGTCGATCACCGGAGCGCAGAACCAGTCGCTCCCCGCGGGCGCAACGTGCACGCTCTCGTTCACCGTCACCAGCGCCACGCTGGGCAACGCGGTGAACACGACCGGCGCGATCTCGTCGACGAACGGCGGCACGGGCAACGTCGCGAGCTCGGCCTACGACGTGGCGACCGCGCTGCTGCCGCTGTCGCTCACCAAGAGCTTCTCGCCCTCGACCATCAACGCGGGCGGCACGAGCGAGATGGTGTTCGCCGTCGAGCACCTTAACCGCACGATCACCGCCGCCGGCGTGGCCTTCACCGACACCTTCCCGGCGGGCATGACGATTGCCAATCCCCCGGGTGCGGTGACCGGTGTGACCTCGCCGCTCAACACCTGCGGCTTCACGTTCACCGGTGGCACGTCGGGTGCGTCGAACGTGGCGGTCACCGGCGGCTCCATCGGCCAGACGACGACCTGCTTCCTGCGCTTCTACGTGACGTCCGCGACGCCGGGCGTGCACACGAACACGACCTCGACCATCACGTCGAGCACCACGGGCATCGGCGCGGGCGCGGCCTCGAGCGCGAACCTGCAGGTCAACACGGCGGTCACCCCGCAGGTGCTCACCAAGCAGATCTCGCCCGGCACCATCGCCCCCGGCGGCACGGCGCAGCTGCGCCTCACGATCCGCAACCCGAACCTCTCGACGCCGATCACGGGCCTCAACCTCACCGACAACTTCCCCGCGGGAATGACGGTGGCGACGATCCCGTCGTTCACCAACACCTGCGGCGGCACGGTCACGACGGGCAACGTCGCCGGCCATACGTCGATCGTCATCACCGGCGCGTCCGTGACCGCGGGCCAGACCTGCGTGATCGAGACCAACATCACCTCGAGCACGGTGGGCGTGCACAACAACACGGTCGCTTCCAACTCCTCGAGCGCCGGCTCGGGCACAGCGCCCAACGCAACGCTCACGGTCGTCGCCCCCACGCTCACCAAGGCCTACACCGGTGTTGGCGCGACGATCGACCCGGGCCAGGCGACCACGCTCACGTTCACGATCACCAACGGCGCGGGCAACCCGCTCGCGACCGGCATCAACTTCACCGACACGCTTCCGGCATCGATCACGGTGCACGGCACGCCCAACGTGCAGACCAACTGCCCGGCGGGTGGAGCGCAAGCCGCGCCCACGTTCACGGTCACGACCACACCCACGACCGCGATCGCCGTCACCGGCCTCGCGCTCAACGCGGGTGTGGCGTCCTGCACGCTTTCGGTCAACGTCACTTCGAGCGTGGTGAACCCGAACTGCGGCGCGAACCCGGTGAGCCACACCAACGCCGGGGCCAACATCGGCAGCCTTGCGAACGTCGCCAACGGCGTCACGCAGCAGTGCCTGATCGTTCGCCCGGCGCCGTCGCTCACGAAGGCCTTCAGCGTCGCGAACCTGGGCCTCGGCCAGACTGCCGCGAACTTGGTCTTCACGATCGACAACTCGGCGGTGGGTGCGGTGAACCGCACGGGCCTCGCGTTCACGGACACGCTGCCCGCGGGCATCAACATCGCCAACCCGCCGGCGGTCACGAACAACGGCAACTGCGGCACGCCGACGATCACGGCGGCCGACACGACGCAGCCCTTCACCGCGTCGAACATCAACGTGAACGCGACGCAGATCTGCACGATCACGCTCACGGTGCGCGGCGTGACGCTGGGCGGGGCCACCAACGGCGCGGGGCAGATGAGCGCGCTGACCGGCCTCACGAACAACGTCACGAACCAGTTGATCACGGTCGTGCAGCCGTCGCTCAACAAGGCGTTCGTGCCGCTGACGATCGACCAGGGCGGCACGTCGGTCCTCACGTTCACGATCACCAACGGCACGGGTAACCCGGCGCAGTCAGGGCAGGGCTTCACCGACACGCTGCCCGCGGGCGTGCTGGTGGGTGCCACACCCGGCGTGACGACCAATTGCCCGGCCGGCGCCGGCTTCGCGGCCCCCGGTGGCGGAATGGTGGTCACGGCCACCGCGAGCACGAATTCGATCGCGGTCACCGGGCTCTCGATGAGCAGCGGGGTCGCGAGCTGCGAAGTGCGCGTGAACGTTTCGGCCGCGGCCGCGGGTTCGTACATCAACAACCTGAGCAACATCTCGGTGCCGGTGCGCATCGACACGGCGACCGTGACGCCGTCGACGCTCACCGTGCAGGCGCTGCCCACGCTCACGAAGGCCTTCGGCGCGGCCGACATCGGCATCGGCCAGTCGACCTCGCTCACCTTCACGATCACGAATCCGGCGGCCGCTCCGGCGCGCACCGGCCTCACGTTCACGGACACGCTGCCGACGAACCTCGTGATCGCCACGCCCAACGGCTTGGTGAACAACTGCGGCGGCGGCGGCATCACGGCCACGGCCGGCGGTACCGCCATCACCGTCGTGGGACCCGGCGTGAACGCCGCGGTCGGCGCCTCGAGCTGCACGATCGTCGTGAACGTGACGAGCGCCACTGCGGGCACGTACGTAAACGGCGCCGCGCAGGTGACTCCGATCGCCGGAATGCTCAACGGCGTCACCAACCAGACGTTGAACGTGCGCCAGGCCGGGCTCACGAAGGCGTTCGTGCCGACCACGGTCGATGCCGGCGCGCCCTCGGTGCTCACCTTCACGGTCACCAACGGCACGAACAACCCGTCGCAGTCGGGCATCGGCTTCACCGACACGCTGAGCGCAGGCTTGCTGGTCGCGGGCACGCCCAACGTCCAGACGAATTGCCCGGCGGGCGGCGGCACCTTTGCCGCACCCGTGGGACCGATGGCGGTGACCGCGACCGGCGGCACCAACTCCATCGCGGTCACGGGCCTGTCGATGAACGGCACGGTGGCAACCTGCGAAGTGCGCGTGAACGTTTCCGCCGCGACCGCGGGCAGCTACGCCAACAACACCGGCAACATGTCCGCGCTCGCCCGCGTGACCAACAACGTGGCCCTGTCGACGCTGACCGTGCAGGCGTTGCCCACGCTCACCAAGGCGTTCGGCGCGACCGACATCGGTGTCGGCCAGTCCACCTCGCTCACCTTCACGATCAACAACCCGGCGGGCGCTCCGGCGCGCACCGGACTCACGTTCACCGACACGCTGCCCGGCACCCTGGTCATCGCGACACCCAACGGGCTCGTCAACAGTTGCGGCGGCAGCGGCATCACCGCGACGGCCGGCACCAACAGCATCGCCGTCGCTTCGCCGGGCGTGAACGCCGCGATCGGCTCCTCGACCTGCACGATCGTGGTGAACGTCACCAGCGCCACCGCGGGCACGTTCGTGAACGGCGCCGCGCAGGTCACGCCGATCGCGGGCCTCGTGAACAGCGTGACCAACCAGACGTTGAACGTCCGCCAGGCCGCGCTCACGAAGGCGTTCGTTCCGACCACCGTGGATGCGGGCGCGCCCTCGGTGCTCACCTTCACGATCACCAACGGCACGAACAACCCGGCGCAAACCGGAATCGCCTTCACCGACACGCTGACCGCTGGCCTGCTCGTCGCGGGTACGCCCAACGTGCAGACGAACTGCCCGGCCGGCGGCGGCTTCGCCGCACCGGTGGGCCCGATGGCGGTGACCGCGACGGGTGGCACGAATTCGATCGCGGTGACCGGGCTCTCGATGACCGCTGCGGTGGCGAGCTGCGAAGTGCGCGTGAATGTCTCTGCCGCGGCCGCAGGGAGCTACGCCAACAACAGCGGCAACATGTCCGCGCTCGCCCGCGTCACCAACAGCGTGGCGTTGTCGACGCTCACGGTGCAGGCGCTGCCGACCCTGACCAAGGCCTTCGGCGCGGCGGACATCGGTGTCGGCCAGACGACCTCGCTCACCTTCACGATCACCAATCCCGCGGGCGCTCCGGCGCGCACGGGGCTCACGTTCACCGACACGCTGCCGACGAACCTCGTCGTCGCGACACCGAACGGCCTCGTGAACAACTGCGGCGGCAGCGGCGTCACCGCGACCGCCACGACCGGCACCATCACCGTCGCCAGCCCCGGCGTGAACGCCGCGGTCGGCGCTTCGAGCTGCACGATCGTCGTGAACGTCACGAGCGCGACGGCGGGCACCTACATCAACGGTGCGGCGCAGATCACGCCGATCGCCGGCATGGTGAATGGAGTCACGAACCAGACGCTGAACGTCCGCCAGGCCACGCTCAACAAGGCCTTCGTGCCCACGACCATCGACGCGGGCGGCACCTCGGTGCTCACGTTCACCGTCACCAACGGCACGAACAACCCGGCGCAGACGGGCATCAACTTCACCGACACGCTGACGGCGGGAGTCCTCGTCGCCGGCACGCCGAACGTGCAGACCAACTGCCCGGCGGGCGGCGGCTTCGCGGCCCCGGTGGGTCCGATGGCGGTCACGGCCACGGGGGGCACGAATTCGATCGCGGTCACCGGCCTCTCGATGAGCAACGCGGTCGCGAGCTGCGAAGTGCGCGTGAACGTCAGCGCCGCCGCTTCGGGCAGCTACGTCAACAACTCCGGCAACATGTCGTCGCTCGCGCGCGTCACCAACAGCGTGACGGGCTCGACGTTGACGGTGAATGCGCTGCCCACGCTCACGAAGGCCTTCGGCGCGACCGACATCGGTGTCGGCCAGACGACTTCGCTCACCTTCACGATCACGAATCCGGCGGCCGCTCCGGCGCGCACCGGGCTCACGTTTACCGACACCTTGCCCGGAACGCTGGTCATCGCCACGCCCAACGGGCTCGTCAACAATTGCGGCGGCAGCGGCATCACCGCGACGGCCGGCACCAACAGCATCGCGGTTGCTTCGCCGGGCGTGAATGCGGCGATCGGCGCCTCGAGCTGTACGATCGTGGTGAACGTCACCAGCGCCACCGCGGGCACGTTCGTGAACGGCGCCGCGCAGGTCACGCCGATCGCCGGCCTCGTCAACGGCGTGACGAACCAGACGCTCAACGTTCGCCAGGCTTCGCTCAACAAGGCCTTCGTGCCCACGGCGATCGACCAGGGCGGCACGTCGGTCCTCACCTTCACGGCGACCAACGGCGCGAACAACCCGGCGCAAACCGGAATCGACTTCACCGACACGCTGCCTGCGGGCGTGCTCGTGGGTGCGACCCCGGGTGTCGTGACCAATTGCCCGGCTGGTGGCGGCTTCGCGGCGCCGGTGGGCCCGATGGCGGTCACCGCGACCGCGTCCACCAACTCGATCGCCGTGACCGGCCTCACGATGAGCAACGCGGTCGCGAGCTGCGAAGTGCGCGTGAACGTATCGGCCGCGGCCTCGGGCAGCTACATCAACAACTCGGGCAACATGTCGGCCCTCGCGCGCGTCACCAACAGCGTGACGCCTTCGACGCTGACGGTCTCGGCGTTGCCGATCCTTACCAAGGCGTTTGCGTCCTCGAGCGTGGGCACCAGCCAGGTTGTGAACCTGGTGTTCACGATCACCAATCCGGCCGGTGCACCGGCGCGGAGCAACATCACCTTCACCGACAGCCTGCCCGCGGGCCTCGTGGTCGCCAATCCGCCTGCGCCGTCGACGACGTGTACCGGATCGCCGACGTTTACCGCGGTCGACGGCACCGGCACCTTCGCGGTGACCGGCACGGGCGTGAACGCCGCCGCCGGCGCTTCCGCTTGTACCGTGACCGTGGCGGTGCGCGCGGCCAGCGCGGGCAGCTACCTCAACGCGAACGCGAACATCACCGCCTTCGTGAACCTGATCAACAACGTGGGCAACAACACGCTCACGGTGCTCAACCGCCCGACGGTGGCCAAGGCCTTCGGCGCGGCGTCGATTCCGACCGGCGGCAACACCACGCTCACGATCACGCTCACCAACCCGAATGCGGCGCCGATCACCGGCGCGGCCTTCACCGACAACTTCCCCGTGGCGCCGGGCGCGATGACGCTCTTCAACACGTCCACGACCAACACCTGCGGCGGCACGCTCACCGACAACACCGCCGGCGCACTCGGTGCAGGGGACACCGGCATCCAGCTCACCGGCGGCACGATCCCCGCGTCGGGCTCCTGCCTGGTGACCGTGAACATCACGGCCGCCGTCGCGGGCGTGTACACGAACACCCTGGCCATCGGCGCGGTGACCACCACCAACGCTGGCGCCAACACGGCGGCCGCCACGGCGAACCTCGTCGTGGCCGCACCCGCGACGATCGCGAAGGCCTTCCTGCCGACGACGATCGCGGCCGACGGCACCTCGACCATCACCTTCACGCTCAGCAACGGCAACACGATCGCGCTCACGGGCGCGGGCTTCACCGACGCGTTGCCCAACATGTCGATCAACGCCAACCAGGCGGCGGGCGGCACGTGTACGGGCGCGGGCACGAACAACTTCACGCTGGGCCAGACGGCGCTCACGTTCACCGGCCTCACGATCCCGCTGTCGGGCTCGTGCACGGTGACGGTGGTCGTGACGAGCGACATCCCCGGCACGCACAGCAACTCGACCTCGGGTGTGTCGAGCACGGAGACGGGAACGGGCGCCGCCTCGAATTCGGCGACGCTGACCGTGACGGCCGCCGCGCCCACGATCACCAAGGCGTTCGCGCCCGCGTCGATCGCGGCCGACGGCACCTCGACCGTCACGTTGTCGATCGCCAACACCAACGGCGTGGCGCTCACCGGCGCGGGCTTCACCGACGCGCTGACCAACATGACGATCAACGCCAACCAGGCGGCGGCCGGCACCTGCGTAGGCGCGGGCACGAACAATCTCACGGCGGGACAGACCGCGATCACGATCTCCGGGCTCACGATTCCGGCCAACGGCGCGTGCACGGTGACGTTCGTCGTGACGAGCGACGTGCCGGGCGTGCACAACAACGCCACGTCGGGCGTGTCGAGCGCGCAGGCGCCGACGGGTGCCGTGTCCAACACCGTGACCCTCACGGTGACTGCGAACGCGCCGACGATCGCCAAGGCGTTCCTGCCGACGACGATCTCCGCGGGCGCGACCTCGACGATCACCTTCACGCTGACCAACACGCTGGGCGTGCCGCTCACGGCTGCGACGTTCACCGACACGCTCGCCAACATGTCGATCAACGCGAACCAGGCGGCGGCCGGCACGTGCGTGGGCGCGGGCACGAACAACTTCACGGCGGGCCAGACCGCGCTGACACTCTCCGGCCTCACGGTGCCCGCCAACGGCGCGTGCACGGTGACGGTCGTGGTGACGAGCGTGACGCCGGGCGTGCAGCCGAACACCACATCCGGAGTCGCGAGCACGGAAGCGCCCACGGGCGCGGTCTCCAACACCGCGAACCTCACGGTCACGGCCACGGGCCCGACCATCGCCAAGGCGTTCTCGCCGACCTCGATCGTGGCCGACGGCACCTCGACGATCACCTTCACGATCACCAATCCGCAGGCGATCCCGCTCACCTCCGCAAACTTCACCGATCCGCTCACCAACATGTCGATCTTCGCGGCGGGTCCCGCGGGCGGCACGTGTGCGGGCGCTTCCGGGAACTTCTATACGGCGGGGCAGACCGCCATCTCGGTGACCGGCCTCACGATCCCGGCCTCGGGCTCGTGCACGGTGACCCTCGTCGTCACGAGCGATATCCCGGGCGTTCACTCGAATACATCCTCCGGGGTCGCGAGCACGGAAGCGCCCACGGGTGCGCCTTCGAACGCCGCGAGCCTCACGGTCACCGCCGCGCCGCCCACGATCGCCAAGGCCTTCAACCTCGCGAGCATCGTGGTCAACACGACCTCGACGATCACCTTCACGATCGCCAACGGCAACGCCATCCCGCTCACCGGCGCTTCGTTCACCGACACGCTCGTGAACATGCAGATCAACGCAACGGGCGCGGCTGGCGGCACGTGCGCGGGTGCCGCGAGCAACAACTTCACGGCGGGGCAGACGGCGCTCACGTTCAGCGGCCTCACGATCCCGCTCAACGGCTCGTGCACGGTGACCGTGGTGGTCCTGGGCAACGTGATCGGCGTGCAGCCGAACCAATCGAGCGGTGTCGCGAGCAACGAAGCCCCGACGGGTGCGGCCTCCAACGTAGCGAACCTCACGGTGCAGCCGCTGCCGCCGACGATCGCGAAGGCGTTCGGCCCGACGAGCATCCTCTCGGGCGGCACCTCGACGCTCACCGTCACGATCGGCAACCCGAATCCGAGCGCGATCACGGTCACGTCGGTCACGGATACGTTCCCGGCCGGCGTCACGCGAGCCGGAACGCCGCTCGATTCGACGACGTGCGCCGGCGGCGTGACCAGCGGCGGCGCGGGAACGCTCACGCTCACGGGCGGCACCGTGCCCGCCAACAGCTCGTGCACGTTCCAGGTCAACGTCACCGCCTCGGTCGCCGGCTCGTACGTGAACACGATCCCGATCGGTGCGCTCACGACCAGCGGCGGCTTCAACACCTCGGCTGCCACGGCGACGCTGACCGTCGATCCGGTGGCCGACCTGCAGATCATCAAGAGCGCGCCGGCCACGATCGGCACGGGCCAGGTGCTCACCTACACGATCTCGGTGACGAACCTCGGGCCGGATTCCGCGAACGGCGCGCAGTTTGCCGACACGGTGCCCGGCGCGTTCTCGTCGCCGCTCGCCTCGTGCGGCGGTGCGACCGGCGGCGCGGTTTGCGGCACGGTGAACGTGGCCGGACCCAACGTGTCCAGCACGATCACCACGCTGCCCTCGGGCGCGAGCGTGACCTTCTCGATCAGCGGCACGGTGTCGGGCCTGGGCGTCGTCTCCAACACCGCGACCATCGCGGTGCCCGGCGGCGTGACCGATCCGAACAATGCGAACAACACGTCGACCGCGAACACGACACTGCTCGCTCCCGACCTCACGATCACCAAGACCCACGTGGGCAACTTCACCGTGGGGGCGAACGGCGTCTACACGATCTCGGTGCAGAACGGCCTGGGTTCGCTCGCGACCTCGGGCGTGATCACCGTGGTCGACACATTGCCCGCGGGCCTCACCTTCGTCAGCGGCGTGGGTACTGGCTGGGCGTGCGTGAGCGCGCCGCCTTCGGTGACCTGCACGTCGTCGACCCCGATCGCCGCAGGCAACAGCGGCAACCCGATCACGCTCACGGTCGCGGTCGGCCCGACGGCAATTCCCGCGGTGACGAACCTCGTGACGGTGGCCGGCGGTGGCGAGCCGGCTGCGGCCACCAACAACAACACCGCTTCGGATAACGCGGCGGTCTCCGGCGCGGGCGTGAACGCCTTCGCGCCGAACAACGCGCAGACGAGCGGGCCGGGCACGACGGTCAACTACACGCACACCTTCAACGCGGGTCTCGCGGGCAGTGTCGCGTTCACGACCACCGCCGTGGCCACGCCGGCCGTACCGGGCTGGACGCAGCAGATCTACCGCGACACCAATTGCAACGGCGTGCTCGATGGCGCGGAGAATGCCGCGGTCCTTGCGGCGCCGGTGGCCGTGAATCCGGGCGACGTGGTCTGCATCATCGTGCGCGACAACATCCCGGGCGCGGCACCCTACAACGCGCAGAACCAGATCACGGTCACGGCGACCTTCAACGGTTCGACGACCTACCCGCGCACCGACATCACGACCGTCGGCGGCACGGCGGGTAGCGGACTCACGCTGGCGAAGACCGTGCGCAACGTCACGCAGGGCGGCGCGGTCGGCACGAGCGGCAACGCGCGCCCCAACGACGTTCTCGAATACACGATCACGTACACGAACTCCGGCTCGGGCGCGGTGAGCACGATCGTCGTCACCGACGCCACGCCTTCCTTCACCCAGTACCTGGCGGCACTGTGCGGCACGCTGCCCCCGGGCATCACCTGCGGCGTCACCTCGCAACCCGCCGTCAACGGTACCGGCTCCATCGTCTGGACGCTTGGCGGATCGCTCCTCTCCGGAGGCAGCGGCTCGGTGAGCTATACAGTAAGGGTCAACCCATGAGTGAAAGCACCGTCATCGTCCGTCGGCCGCCGGTGGGGCCGATGGGCAAGCTCATTCGCATCGCGATCGCCACGGTGACGATCGCGCTGGTGTTCGCATCCAGCATGAACGCCGCGCTGGGCCTGCGGGACATCGCGATCCTCTATGCGCTCGGGGCGCCGCTCGGCGTTTCGGCCTGGGGTTTCGCGCGCGTCGGGCACCACGAGGCGGCGGTCGTGCTGCTGTCGCTCGTGCTCACCACGGTCACCACGCTCACGCTCTACATGAGCCCCTTCGGCGTCCACGATGTCGCCGTGGTCACGTATTCGGGCGTGCTGCTCTTCAACGCCTTGCTGCTCTCGCGGCCGCACTTCCTCTCGATGGCCGCCATCGTCCTGCTGGTGGGCACGATGGTCTTCGTGCTCGATGCGATGGGCCTCACGGAGAGCAAGCTGCCCGGCAGCTGGAAGCCGCTCCTCGATTTCGTCCTGATCACCGGCGTCGTGGGCGGTCTCGCGCGCACCGTCGCGGAAATCCTCTACGGCAGCCTTGGCGACGCGCAGCAGCACGCGATCAAGGACCCGGTCACCGGAGTCTCCAACCGGCAGCGCTTCATGGGCCAGGCCCAGGCGCGCATTCGCGCAATGCCCGCCGATGAGTTCGGCGTGCTGGCCCTGGTGGACATCGACAACTTCCGTCGCATCAATCACGTCGTGGGCCATACCGCGGCCGACCGCATCCTCGCGGAGGTCGCCCGGCGCGCCCAGACGGTGCTCCCCGGCGTGCTCGTGGGGCGCGTCGGTGACGACGAGATCGCCGTGCTCGCGCTGGGAATGGAGCGGCTCACCGAAGTCGAGTCGTTCGTGCATCGCCTGCACGCCACGCTTTGCTTCGAACACATGGGCGTGTCCCTCACGACCACCCTCGGCAAGGCTCTCGTGCCCAGCGAGGGCAAGGGGATCGACGCGCTCATGATGGTGGCCGACGCGGCGCTCACCCAGAATCGCGGCGGGAGCAATTCGCGTCCCGTAACCGGAGCGCGATGACGCCGGCCGAAAGGCAGTCGCGCATCGTCGGGGCGGTATTCGTCGCGGTCGCCGCGGTCGCATTTTCCGGCAAGGCCATCATCATCAAGCTCGCGTATCGCTACGGCGTCGATGCCGTGACGCTGCTGGCGCTGCGCATGCTCTTCAGCGCGCCGCTGTTTCTCGTGCTCGGGATCTGGGCCTCGCGCGCGTTCGATTCCGAGGCGCTCACGCCCGCCGACCACCGCACGGTGATCATCCTGGGGCTGCTCGGCTACTACCTCTCGAGCCTCTTCGATTTCATAGGCCTGCAGTACATCACCGCGGCGCTCGAGCGCCTGGTGCTGTTCCTGTATCCGACCCTCGTGATGCTGCTCGCCGCGCTGATCTACAAGCGGCCCATCACGCGGCGCGACCTCTTCGCGCTCGGCCTCTCGTACCTGGGCATCGTGCTGGTGTTCGCGAACGACCTGTCGATCCAGGGCAGCACCGTGCTCACCGGATCCTTCTGGGTCTTCCTCTCGGCGCTCTTCTACGCGATCTACCTGCTGGGCAGCGGGCGCCTCGTCACGCGGCTGGGCAGCATGCGCTTCGCCTGCTACGCGGGCCTCGTGTCGTGCGTGGGGGTCGTCACGCATTTCTTCGTGACGCGCGACGCTTCACTGCTCATGGGGCAGCCCGCCGAGGTGTACTGGCTGGCGTTGCTGATGGCCGGGGTCTCGACCGTGCTGCCGATCATCCTCACCTCGGAAGGAATCCGTCGCATGGGTTCGAGCCACGCGGCGATGGTGAGCGCGGTGGGTCCCGTGGCGACGATCTTCCTGGGGTTCTGGTTCCTCGGGGAGCCGATCACGGCGATCCAACTGGCGGGTGCGGCATTGGTGATGGCAGGGGTGTTGGCGATTTCGCTGCAGAAGAAAAACTAAGTGTCATCCTGAGGAGCGCAGCGACGAAGGACCTGCTTTAGGGTTTTAACTGTTAACCCCCTAAAGCAGGTCCTTCGGGTCTTCGACCCTCAGGATGACAGTGATGCTGCGACCCTCAGGATGACAGTCGCTTTATAATCACGCCTGACCTCATTCGAACCACTCTGGAGATTTCCATGAAGAAGCCCATGCGCGTCGCCGTCACCGGCGCCGCCGGCCAGATCGGCTACAGCCTGCTGTTCCGCATTGCCAGCGGTGAAATGCTCGGCAAGGACCAGCCCGTCATCCTGCAACTGCTCGAGATTCCCGACGAGAAGGCGCAGAAAGCCCTGAAGGGCGTGATGATGGAAGTCGATGACTGCGCCTTCCCGCTGCTCGCCGGCATGAGCGCGCATTCCGATGCCAACACCGCGTTCAAGGACGTCGATGTCGCGCTGCTCGTCGGTGCCCGCCCGCGCGGCCCCGGCATGGAGCGCAAGGATCTGCTCGAAGCCAATGGCGCGATCTTCACGGTGCAGGGCAGGGCGCTCGACGCCGGCGCCTCGCGCAACGTGAAGGTGCTGGTCGTGGGCAACCCCGCGAACACCAACGCCTACATCGCGATGAAGAGCGCGCCCAGCCTCGACAAGTCGTGCTTCACCGCGATGCTGCGCCTCGACCACAACCGCGCGCTCTCGCAGCTCGCGACGAAGCTCGGCAAGCCCGTGGCCTCGATCGAGAAGATGATCGTCTGGGGCAACCATTCGCCGACGATGTATCCGGACATCCGCTTCGCGACGGTCGAAGGCAAGCCCGCCAAGCCGATGCTCAACGACGACGCCTGGTACAAGGACACGTACATCCCGACCGTGGGCAAGCGGGGTGCCGCGATCATCGAGGCGCGCGGGCTTTCGTCCGCCGCATCGGCCGCGAATGCCGCGATCGATCATGTCCGTGACTGGGTGCTGGGCTCGAATGGCAAGTGGGTCACGATGGGCATCGCTTCCGACGGCTCGTACGGCATTCCTCAGGACGTGATGTACGGCTTCCCGTGCACCACGGCCAACGGCAAGTTCGAGATGGTGAAGGGCCTGGAAATCGACGACTTCTCGCGCGAGCGGATGAACAAGACGCTGGCGGAGCTCGAGGAAGAGCGGGCGGGCGTCGCTCATCTGCTGAAGTAGTTCAACAGCGGCGGCATCGCCGCCGCTGTCATCCTGAGGGCCGAAGGCCCGAAGGACCTGCTTCAGGGGTTTAACAGTTAACCCACTCAAGCAGGTCCTTCGGGCCTTCGGCCCTCAGGATGACAGTTCCTTACGACAGTTCCTTACGACAATTCCTTCTATTTCTTCGAAGCGGCCTCGAGCTTCTCGAGTGTCGCCTTCTCCGTCCGCGGATTGCACGCGAGATAGAGGTTCTGGATCGGCAGCACCAGGACCTCCTTGATTTCCTTCACGCCGTTCTTCGCGGCGACATCCTTCGCCGTCGCCCTCGTGGTCACCCACAGCTCGATGTAGTCCGGATCGGTCTTGGGCTTCGCGAGTCGCGCGGGGTTGTCGGTGTCCTTCTCCGCTTCGCGAATGCTCGACGCGCCTTCGCTGCGCAGGTAGTCGACCTTCGCGTCGTGTTTCACCGCGCCGATCTTGTGGAAACGCGCTTCCTTGATCGAGGTGACCGGCTTGCTGAACGTGGGCAGCGCGTAGATCGCCCACTCGTTCGTGGCGATCGGCCCGTACCACTTGAAGAGCCGCTCGCGGCTCGGGACGCGTGCGGTGCTGAAGATGCACGTGTTGGCGTTGCGCTGGGTGCGCGCATAGGCCTCCTCCCACTTGAGGACGGTCATCTTGCCCTCGAGGCCGGCCTTCTGGATGAGCGCATTCACCGCGTCGGCACCGGTGCCCTTCACGGCAGTGCCTTCGGCGTAGTTGTACGGCGGGTTGTTCTCGGTGAGCAATTCGAGCGGCTTGGCTTGCGCGGCGAAACAGAATGCGGTGCAGGCGGCGAGGACGATCGCGTTGCGTTTCATGGCTGGCTCCGTGGGTCCCGGTGTCGGGAATCGGAGATGATTCTAATCCTCTATGTCCAGTTGTCATCCTGAGGAGCGAAGCGACGAAGGACCTGCTTCAGGGGTTTAACTGTTAAACAATTCAAGCAGGTCCTTCGTCGCTTCGCTCCTCAGGATGACAGTGATCTCTTCTAGTCCTCCTGCGACGCGAGCACCAATCCAGTCACTGCGAGCGCCACCGCCGTGCCCATCGCGCCGATGGCCGCGGGGGTCGCGAAGTGGGCCGTGGCGATGTCGGCGAAGCCCGTGAAGAGCGACGAATCGGACGGCGCGAAGGCGAACGCGAGCATGCAGCCCAGCGCCGTCGAGCCCAGGATCAGCATCGCCTTCCACGTTACGAATCGCGGCATCGGGGGCGGCAGCGCGCGCAGCACGCGCGCGCGGAAACCGTCGTCGGAGAGGGGGCGCGCGGCGTCTTCGCGCAGCAGCCGGTCGATGGCGTCGCCATCATTCATCGAGGTCATGGCTTTCCTTTCGTGAGGTACGCGCGCAGCTTGGCCTTGGCGCGCAGGACGTGTGTCTTCACGGTGCCCAGCGGAATGCCGAGCGATTGCGCGGCCTCGTCGTGCGAGAGGTCCGCGTAGTAGCAGGCGGCGATCGCGGCGCGTTCGCCGTCGGTGAGGGTGGCGAGCGCGCGCTCGAGATCCACGCGATCGACGACGCCGAGCAGGTTTTCGTCCACGGTCGCGATGGGTTCGGCCGAGCCTTCGTCGTCGTCGAGCGGCAGCTCGTGCTTCTTCCTTGCTTCGCTTTGCCACGCGTTGAACGCGATGCGGTAGATCCACGTCGAGAACTGCGCCTCGAAGCGGAAGTGCTTCAGGTTGCGCCACGCGAGCACGAAGGTTTCCTGCGCGAGGTCGTCGGCGAGCCCCACATCGCCTTTCGTGAGGCGGCGCAGCACCGTGCGCACGCGGCCCTGGTGGCGCGCGATGAGCTCGGCGTAGGCCGCACGGTCGTCGCCTGCGAGGACCGCGCGGATCAGGTCGGCGTCGGTAGGCGCCGAAGGTTGGGACATCGAGGCGGTGGCTAGGACGCGGGACCGCTGGGCTTGTCGATCGCCCAGGCGATCAGCATCGCGATGCCGATCAATCCCGGGATGAGCCCCACCGACCACGGCCCCTTCACCTCCAGCATCAGGCACGAAAGCGCGATGCCCAGGCCGATCAGCACCAGCCCGGCCTGCAGGCTCGCGTTGCGCTTCGGGGGCTGCGTCAGCGACGGCGGGACCGGAAGCCCCTTCTCGGCGAGCCGGGTGATCGTCTCGTGGATCATTCGCTGCCTTCGCAGCTTGTACCAGAGGATTACCCCGACCAGCCCGACGGGCAGGGCGAAGCTGAACAGCATGCCCGCCAGTGCGAGCGTCTCGTGGGGCATTCCAGTCTCCAGGGGCCAGGGCGGCCAGCATAACCATGCCCGTAGGACGCGGCCAGCCCCCCGGACAGATTCAAAAAAGGGGACAGTCCCCTTTACGGAAAAGGGGACTGTCCCCTTTTTAAGTCCTTGTTTCCACTAGTCGCCCGCGTGTTCCTCGGCGACGCTTTCGAGCTCGCCGGGCTCCTCGACGGGCGGGAGCTCCTTCATCTGCATCAGCGGGGAGTAGAACGCCACCAACGGGGCGAGGATCAACGCTCCGGCGCCGGCCATCATCATCGCCTCGCGCAGGCCGAAGACCTCCGCCGCCCAGCCGCCGACAAGGCCGCCCAGAGGGGCGGTCGAGACCGTGAGGCAGATCATCGTGGCGGTCACGCGGCCCAGCAGCCGATGCGGCGTGACCGACTGGCGCAGCGTGAGGTAGTTGATGAAGAACGTCATCGCCGCGAGGTCGAGTACGAAGAGGCCGCCGGCGAAGAGCAGCGTCGCGAGCCAGGTGGGCCCCATCGCCGAGCCCATGATCACCCACGCGAGGCCGGTTCCCGAAAGGCCCGCGAGCATCGTCGGGCCGAAGCCGTAGCGCTTGTTCAGCGGGCCCACGAGGGCGGCCGCGGCGAGCGAGCCCACGCCCGCGAGCATGAACATCACGCCCACGTGGCCCGCGGAGAACTTCAGTTCGCGCGCGGCGTACACCACGACGATCGCGATGAACATGTGGCGGAAGACCTGCCAGCCCGCGATCGCCCACACGCAAGCGCGCAGGATCTTGTTGTTCCAGATCGTGACGAGCCCTTCGCGAATCTCGGTCCTGATCGCTCGCGGCTTCGAGGTCGGCGCGTCCGTCGCGCTCGGCGGAATGCCGCGCAGCATGATCGCCGAGACGAAGAACGCGCACGCATCGAACAGGATCGCGATCGGCGCCGTGAGCGCCTGGATGAGCGCGCCCGCAAGCCCCGGGCCGATGAGCTGTGCCGCGGAATCCGAGATGCCGATTTTCGCGTTGGCTTCGGTGAGGTTGTCGCGGCCCACGCGCTCGGTCATGAAGACCTGGTAGGCGGGCCAGCCGATCACGCCGCCCACGCCCACGAGGAAGCCCACGACATACAGCACGTTCATCGACAGGTGGCCGGTCCACGCGGCGATCGGCACGGCGAGCAGCGCGATGCCCCGCCCGACGTCGGCGAGGATGATGATCGGCAGCTTCTTCACGCGATCGATCAGCACGCCCGAGAAAAGCCCGAGCAGCGGGAAGGGCAGCGCTTCGAGCGCGGTGAGAATGCCGATCTCGAACGGGGAGGCGTTCAGCAGCAGCGCCGCGGTGAGCGGCAGCGCGAGGAACGTGACCTGCCCGCCGAAGTGGGTGATCGTGAGCGAGCCCCAGAGCTTGGCGAAGTCGGGGTTCCGCCAGAGTCCGAGGGACCACTGGCTGGGGTGGAGCGATTTCAGGAGGGAAGCCATTGTTGTTCTTCTTTCCATTGCACGCGCGCGATCACGCATCGCGCATTGCGCGAGACGGGAAGGGGCATCAATGGATGTGGGGCCTGTCTTCCCGCCTCGATTCCGGCGGGCGGTCGGCCCGGCGGATCAGCTTGCGACGGGGTCCAGCCCCCGTGCGACGCCAACGCCCGAGCCGCCGCGGTTGCCGCGGGGGTCGTTTGGAATGGTGTGGTTGGGTCGCATGGGTGGTTGATGGTCGTGACGCGGGAATAGGTGCGGCGATTATACGGGCGGCGAGGGGCGGGCGGCAAATGACAGTTATACTTCGCGCCACTTTCAGACGCGGGGCCACACCCATGTTCGGTCGTCTCCTGCCCCAGGAAGGGCGCTTCTTCGAGCTCTTCGACGCCCACGGGGAGCAGATTGTCCGCGCCGCCCGGGCGCTCGGCGGCCTGATGTCGAACTTCGGCGAGCGCGAGAAATACGCGAAGGAGATCGACGAAGCCGAGCACGCCGCCGACCGCGTCACCGCGGAAGCCGTGCGCATGCTCCACAAGACGTTCATCACGCCGCTCGACCGCGACCAGATCCACCAGCTCGTGAACGGCATGGACGACATCTGCGACCTCGTCCAGGACACCGCCGAATCGATCTCGCTCTACGACGTCCGCCGCATCACGCCGGAGATGGTGCGCCTCACGGAGATTGCCGTGCGCTGCTGCGAGCGCGTGAAGGATGTCGTCGCACTCGTGGGCAAGCCCGAATCGGGCGACGTGGTGCTCAAGACCTGCGAGGAGATCGATCGTCTCGAGTCCGACGCCGATCGCGTGATGCGCGCGGCCATGTCGAGCCTGTTCCGCGAGGAGCAGGACGTGCGCGAGATCATCAAGCTCAAGGCGATCTACGAGCTGCTCGAGGAAATCACCGACCGCTGCATGGACGTGGGCAACCTCGCCGAGGGCATCGTCCTCGAGAATTCCTGACGCGCCCGGGCGTCTCCCATGACCGGAATCGAGATCGGCCTTGGAACCGTGATCCTGCTCGTCGCGCTGGCGCTCATGTTCGACTTCATGAACGGGTTCCACGACGCGGCCAACTCGATCGCGACCGTCGTCTCGACCGGCGTGCTGCGCCCGCACCATGCGGTGGCCTTTGCGGCGTTCTTCAATTTCGTCGCGGTCTTCATCTTCCACCTGAGCGTGGCGGCGACCATCGGCAAGGGGATCGTCGACTCGGCGATCGTCGACCAGCACGTGATCTTCGGCGCGCTGATCGGCGCGATCGCGTGGAACGCGATCACCTGGTGGTACGGCTTGCCGTCGTCTTCGTCGCACGCGCTGATCGGCGGGCTCGTGGGCGCGGCCGTGGCGAAGGCGGGTTTCAGCGGCGTGATCGGTTCGGGCGTCGGCAAGACGGTGCTCTTCATCTTCCTCTCGCCGGCGCTGGGGTTCCTCTTTGGCGGCTTGCTGCTCGTCCTCATCGCGTGGATCTTCCGCCGCGCCACGCCCTCGCGCGTCGACCGCTATTTCCGCCGGCTGCAACTCGTCTCGGCCGGCCTCTACAGCCTGGGCCACGGCGGCAACGATGCGCAGAAGACCATCGGCATCGTCTGGCTGGTGCTCATCGCCGCGAACGTCGAGGGCGCGCGCGAGCAGGTGCCGATGTGGGTCATCGTCTCGTGCTACGTCGCGATCGCGCTGGGCACGCTCTTCGGCGGCTGGCGCATCGTGAAGACGATGGGACAGAAGATCACCAAGCTCAAGCCCGTCCACGGCTTCTGCGCCGAGACGGGCGGGGCGATCACGCTCTTCCTCGCGACCATGCTGGGCGTGCCGGTTTCCACCACGCATACGATCACCGGCGCCATCGTCGGTGTCGGCTCGACGCGCAGCGTCAACGCGGTGCGCTGGGGCGTGGCCGGCACGATCGTCTGGGCGTGGATCTTCACGATTCCCGCCTCGGCCCTGATTGCCGCGATCGCCTGGTGGGTCGGGACGCACCTCCTCTAGCCGGCGCGCATGCGCCCATTCGCCATGCCCATTACCTGGACGGATCAGCAGGACAACGTCGACTGGACCGAGATGGAGACGCTCTACCGCGTCGCGCCTCTGGGCAACAAGAGCGCCGATCTGCTGCGAACGGTGTTCACCAACAGCCGCTACAAGTTCTTCGCCTACGACGAGAAGGGGCTGGTCGCGGCCGGTCGCGCGTTGTCCGATGGCGCCGATTGCTCGTATATCTGCGACGTTGCCGTCATGCCGGAGCACCAGGGCACCGGAATAGGCCGCGAGATGGTCTCGCGGCTCGTCGAAGCGTCGCGCGGCCACAAGAAGATCATTCTCTACTCGGTGCCAGGCAAGGAAGGCTTCTACCGTAAGCTAGGCTTCATGCGACTGCTGACGGCCATGGCGATCTTCGCGAACCAGGCCGAGGCCATCGAGAAAGGACACCTCGGCGATGCGTAAAGCTCCGAAGCTGCTTCCGATCCTGCTCCTCATCTACGGGGCCGCGAGCCTCATCCATTTCATCCACAACGCGGAGTTCCTGCGCGACTACCCGGGGCTTCCGGCGACGTGGACGCGCGGCGGCGTCTATCTCGTGTGGATCGGCATGACGGCGGTCGGCCTGCTGGGGTGGACGCTCCACAAGCGCGGCTTCGTCGTGTGGGGGCTCATGGTGCTCGCCGCGTACGCGGCGATCGGCATCGACAGCCTGGCGCACTACATCGTCGCGCCGATGCTCGAGCATTCGGTCGCGATGAACGCGACGATCCTGCTCGAGGTCACCGCCGCCACGCTCGTGCTCGTGGAGGTCGCGCGGCTGCTCGCGCGGCACCTGCTTCGGGATCGCGTCGCGAGCTGAGCTACCGGTTGGCCTTCGCCGCCTTCGGCGCGTAGGTAATCCCGAACAGGCTGTCGCGATACCACAGTGGCTTGGCCGGCTGGTTGGCGATCTCGCGCGCGATGAGGTCGTTCAACTTCGCGAACTTCGCGGCCGCATCCCAATTGAACGGCAGGTCCATCTGGTCGCTCGGCCGGTGGTAGTGCGTCGCGAGATAGTCGCGGAAGATCTTCTCGCCGCCATTGGCGAAGCCCGTGACGAGGAACACGCCGGGCACGCCTTCCTTCACGAAGCTGTAGTGGTCCGAGCGCGTGAAGATGCCCTGCTCGGGCATCGGATCGGGACTCGACTTGATGCCGGCGCGCTCGGTGGCGCGCGCGATGATGGGACCGAGCGTCGATTGCTCGGAGCCGAAGGCGATCACGTCGGTGAAATCGTAGAGCAGGATCGGCGCATCGAGGTTCACCACCGCGACGACGGACGCGTTGGGGACGACCGGATTGCGCGCGAGGTACTGCGACCCGAGCAGGCCCGACTCTTCACCCGTCACCGCGGCGAAGAGAATCGGCCGCTTCGGCTTGATCGGTGACGCGGCCATCGCCCGCGCGACTTCGAGCAGTACCGCGACACCCGCGGCATTGTCGATCGCGCCGTTGCGGATCTTGTCGCCGGCACGCTTCGGATCCATGCCGACGTGATCGAGGTGGGCCATCAGGAGGACGACTTCGCCTGCGAGCGCGGGATCCGACCCGGGCAGCAATGCGACCACGTTCACGCTGTCGAACTTGCTGAGTTCGCTGTCGCGCGTGAACGTCACGCGCGGCTTGAGCGCGAAGCCCTTGGGCTTGCCGCCCGCGGCATCGGCTTCCGCGAGGATGTCGGCGAACGCGCGCGGCGCGCCTGCGAAGAGCGCTTCGGCGGCCGGCGTGTTGAGATAGGCACCGACGCGAAGCTTAGGCGCCTCGCGAAACGCGGTGCCGTCGGCCTGCGCCCACGCCGAGGCGGGACGATCGGGTTCCTCGAGCACGCGATTCCAGGGGAACGCCTTGGCCGACTGGAGCGTGGGGATCGTGAGAATCCCGATCGCGCCATGCTCCTGCAGCATGATCTGCTTGCGGCTGGCCAGATGCGCGCCGATCTCGCTCGGCATGCCCTTCGGGAAACCCTGCAGGCACGCGACCAGCTTTCCTTTCACATCGAGCCCGGCGTAGTCGTCCACGCCCTGGTCGGGCTTGTCGATGCAGTAGCCCGCGAATACGACGCCAGCCTCGACCGATTGGCTCGCATCGAGCACCGAGGGGCTCATCACGACGTCGCTGCGGTGAACGAACTCGCGTCCGCCCACGACGAGCTTCGGCGGCTTGGCTGTGACGAGGCTCGAGCCGACGAAGGGGACGCGCTGGTAGCGGCCGCCCGCGGGCGCGGCAATGCCCGCCGCATCGAATCGCGTGGCGACATAGCGCGCGGCGAGATCGAAGCCGCGCGAATTGATCTCGCGCCCTTCGAGCAGGTCGTCGGCGAGGAACTCCACGTGCGCCTTCAGCGCGCCCGGCGAGTAGACGGGTTCGCCCTGCGCGTCGGCAGCGAACGTGGCAGGGGCACTGATCGACAACAGGACAGCGAGAATCGCGGGGACGCGCATTCCGGGCTCCGGCAAAGTGGGTAGAGTTGCGGCAGGAATCATTCTACTTTGACGAGAGGCGCGCAGCCCGTGTGGAGCATCAGCGAGCAGGAGGGAGTCCGCTACCTGCACTTCGGCTCGCCGCTGGTGCAGGGCGCGATGCGCATCGCGCGGCCCTACGCGCTCGAGCTCGAGTACACGCGCGACATGATGCTGCCGCTCCTGTTGCGCGGCTCGGCGCGCTGGCCCTCATCGGTGCTGCAGGTGGGCCTGGGCTCGGGATCGATCACGAAGTTCCTGCATCGCTACCGGCCCGAGGCGCGGCTCGTCGTCGTGGAATTGCACGAGGACGTGGTCGACATCGCCCGCAACTACTTCAAGCTGCCCGAAGAGGGACCGAAGCTGCGCATCGAGCTCGCCGAGGGCTTCGACTACCTCGCGCGCCAGAGAAAGCCCTTCGACTGGATCATCGTCGACGGCTTCGATGGCGACGGCCACGCGGGCGCGCTCGACTCCGCGTCCTTCTATCACAGCGTGCGCGCGCATCTCACGGAGCAGGGGATGCTGTCGGTGAACCTCGTGGGCAAGCGCGTGAACCAGCGGGCGGCCCGCGACCGCATCTCGAACGCCTTCGAGGAGCGGCTCGTGTCCATGGAGCGCGATGGCGATGGCAACTCGATCGTGGTTGCCGCGGTCGGCGATCGCATCGAGTGTCCCGCCGCGAAGTTGCGCACGAACGGAGCCGCACTGCAGAAGGAAACGCACGTCGAGTTCGCTTCGACCGTCGAGCGCGCCCTGGGCAAGGTCGCGATGAGCGGCGGGCCCTTTCGTCTTTAGTAGAATCCAAGCCAGTCCCGATTCCAGCGAGTCCTACAAGGAGGAGTTCGATGAACGCCATCCACCGCATCGCATCCGTCGCAGCACTGCTCGCGATTCCCGCGCTCGCCCAGACCGTGAAGGTCACGCCGCTCGGCGGCATCGACGGCGAATTTTGTCCGCAGGATCGCGCCCTCATCTTCGAAGATCCGAACGGCACGCGCGTCCTCTATGACCCGGGCCGCACCGTCGCGGGCGCCACCGACCCGCGCCTGGGCAAGATCGACGTCATCCTCGTGACCCACATGCACGGTGATCACCTCGGCAACGCGCACAACAAGGCACCCAACTCCGGCGCCTGCGACAAGCCCGACACCTCGGTCTCGGCGATGCCCAACTCCAATGTCGTGAACATCGCGCTTGCGAAGAAAGCGAAGATCGTGACGGGCAGCGAGATGCCGCCGTTCTTCGCGGCGAAGCTCAAGGCCAACGGCGGCAACCCGGCCGACTCGATGCTCGCGCGCTTCGGTGGCAGCGTGACGGTGGGCGGCGTGCGCATCGCGACGGTGACGGCGCTGCACAGCAACGGCGTCGATCCCGACTACATCGGCGGCGATCTCGGCAAGGCCATGAAGGAAGCGGGCATCGCGGGCGACGTGGGCCTCGCGACCGGATACGTCCTGCGCTTCACGACGGGACTCGTGGTCTACCTCTCGGGAGACACGGGCATCACTGCGGACCAGGACCTCGTCGTGCGCGGACACTACAACGCGAAGCTCGCGGTGATGAACATCGGCGACGGTTTCACGACCGGCCCGGCCGAAGCGTCCTACGTGATCAACATGCTGGTGAAGCCCGCGTCGGTCATTGCCTCGCATGCGAATGAAGTCGGCACGGTCGGCGGCAAGGTGCGCGCGGGCAGCAAGACCGAAGCCTTCATCAAGGCGACCCAGGTTCCGGTGCACGTCCCGCTCTCGGGCAAGACGATGGAGTTCGACGCGAACGGCAAGTGCACCGCAGGTTGTGCCTGATCCGGCACCCGTGAGCCGGGTGCGGTCCGCATGGCGCGTCATTCGCCGCGTGTGGGCCGTCGTCGGCTCGGTGGCGCTCGTCGGGTTCATCGGCTGGTCGTACATCGCGTTCCGGGCGACGGACGAAGCGGTCGCGGCGCTCGCGTCTGACACGCGGGTCTCGGTCGCGCGCGGCGACGGCTACTGGTCGTTCCAGCGCGCGGGCGGGAAGCCGGCGGAGACTGGCCTGCTCTTCTTCGCCGGTTCGATGGTCGATCCCGTGGCCTATGCGCCGATCGCTCGGGCGGCGGCGCTCGCCGGATTTCCAGTGCTCCTCGTAGAGCTGCCGTATCGCGGAGTTTTCGGTGGCGCCGACGGCGGTGAAGTGATCGCGCGCGGGCGAAGCGCGCAGCAACAAACGCCCGGCGTTTCGAAGTGGGTGGTGGCGGGGCACTCGCGCGGCGGTGAAGTCGCCACGCGATTCGTCTTTCACGGTGCGCCCGGCCTCGCGGGACTCGTGCTCGTCGGCACTTCGCATCCGCGCGACTTCAGTCTTGCGGATACCAAGCTGAAGGTGACGAAGGTCCTCGGCACGAATGACGGCATCTCACCGCTCGAGAAAAGCGAGAAGAACCGCCATCTGCTGCCGGCTACGACACGCTGGGTGGTGATCGAAGGCGGCAATCATTCGCAGTTCGGCTGGTACCGATTCCAGCCCGGGGACCACTTCGCATCGATCGGGCGTGATCAGCAGCAGGCGCAGGCGATCGCGGCCATCATCGACGCGCTACAATCGGCCGCGCACTGACCAGGATCCTGCCATGGCCGAGTTCTCCATCATCGTCGTTCCCACCGACCGCAACTTCGTGCCCAAGCCGGACGCGATCGCCGCCGCGAAATCGCTGATGGAGTCGTTCTACCCGGATGCGGAAAACGACGCTGACGTGGAAACGCCGCCGACCCCGCGCCTGTTCACCGCGCGCGACGGTTTCGATTCCCTGGTGTGTCCCAAGTGCGAAGAAGGGACCTCGCAGTGGGACATGGAAGAGGATGAAGACGGCGAGAACTGGTGGACGATATTCGAGGAGACGATGCGCGACTCGAAAGACCCGTCCGCCGAGGTGCTCGAGATGCCGTGCTGCGGCGCGAGCGTGAAGGCCGGCGATCTCGACTTCGGCGGCGAAGCGGCGTTCGCGCGAATCAAGTTCAGGATCCGCAATCCCGGCGACGACCCGTCGCTCAGCGCCGAGCATGCGAAGGCGCTTGGCGCCGCGCTCGGGTGCGAGGTGCTCGGAATCGTCGAGGTTCGCAGCTAGGCCGGAGATTTCCGCAGCAGGCGGCGCATCGCGAAGAGCCCGAAAAGCGGGCCGATAGCGACCGGAAGGAACCACCAGTCCGCGGGCAAGCGGTTCGCGAGTGCGGCGACCATCGCGATGCTCGGAATCGTGATCGCGAAGCCGATGCAGTTGACCAACGTGAGCGCGGAACCCACGCGCTCGCGCGGCGCGTTCCCGGCGGTGAGCGCCGAGAATTGCGGCGAGTCGCCCACCACGAAGATGCCCCACGCGACCAGATAGGCGAGGAACGCGGGCGCGGGCCAGTGGATCGCGAAGGGCAGGGCGAGGCAGCAGGTCCCCGAGGCGGCGAGCTGCCAGAATGCGACCGGCGCGCTGCCCTTCAGGCGCGACACGAGCCCGCCGCCGATGCAGCCGAGCGCGCCCGCCGCGATGATCGCGAAGGCCCAGGCCGGCACGTTGTAGACCTCGCCATGGCGCGACGCATGCGCCACGAGCAGCAACGGCACGAATGCCCAGAACGTGTAGAGCTCCCACATGTGGCCGAAGTAACCGAATGCCGAGGCGCGCAGGTCGCGCGACGAGAAGATCGTGATGAAGGCGCGCGGATCGAAGGGCGCGCCGCGTTTCGCATGCGGCCCGTCGGGCACGAACATCGCGATCGCAATGCCGCCCGCAACGGCCACGACGGAAAGTGCTGCGAGCACGGTGCCCCAGGGCATCGCGTGCCCGAGTCCCTTGAGCAGGTGCGGAAACGCGGTGCCCAACACCAACGCGCCGACGAGGTAGCCGAGCGCGGCACCTAGCCCTTCGCGATACCAGCCGGCCGCGATGCGCATGCCGACCGGATAGATTCCCGCGAGGAAGAAACCCACGGCGAAGCGCAGCGCGAGGATCGCGCCATACGGGTGATCGAGCGCGGGTGTTGCGATGACGAGCGCGTTGGCGAGTGCGGCGAGCAGCGCGCAGGCGAGGAACACGCGCGCGGGCGCGAAGCGATCGGCGACGTTGAGCGCGGCAAATACGAGCGTGCCGGCGATGAATCCCAACTGGACCGATGAGGTGATCGCGCCGATCGCATCCGCGGGCAGGTTGAGCTCGCGTTGCAGGTCGCCCAGCACCGCGTTGCCGGCAAACCACAGCGACGTCCCCGCGAACTGCGAGGCGACGATGACCGGGAGGATGCGGGCGGGCCGCTGGGCGTTCGTGTCGATGGCGTGGAGGATACGATTCGATCAGCGCGCCCGGCGGGGAAGTGACCTCAGGTGCGGCAGCTTCCCTTGCCCGCACATTGGCTGCCGCCCGTGCACGCCGTGTCGTCGACGTGGGTGTCGCTCTTGCTCCAGCCCAGCAGGGCCTTGGCGATGTCGCGTGCCCGATCGTTCGAGCAGGTCGCCTCGCAGCTGTTCTTCCCGACGACGTCCCTGAAATCGTAGCTGACGTGATGGGTTGACCCGTTGCTCACGCGGAAGCGGCAGCTGCGGGCCATGACGATCTTGAAGGTGAGGTTGAGGGTCTGCGCCGGCCCCACGGCGGCGGGATTGAACGATCCCTGGACGCTGCTCTTCTTGTCGGCGGACTTCACGATGTAGGTGCCCGAGCCGACGGCGGGGATAAACGCCTTGCCGTTCTGGACCGCGACATCGGAACCCGGGGGCACCTGCAGGAAGCCGCTGGTCAGCAGATTGCCGTCGTCGTCCTGGATCGTGGCGGCGAGGTCGCGCAGGTCGGTGAACGATTGCCGCCCGGCATGGAAGGCCAGGTCCGGGGGCGCGTCGCCCACCTTGCCCCAGTTCATCGAGAAGGTTATGCCACTGCCGGAACAGTTGAGGGCCCAGCCAATCTGGCCAGGCGCCCACATGTTCCCGTACGGTGTGATGCTGCCGCTTGTCCACTTGAAGCCGGCGGGCACGGTCCATTTGTCGGTCACCTTGCCGTCCGCCCATCCCCATGGCAGGTAGTTGGGATTCACCGACCAGGTGGTGGTCTTGTCGATGGTCTGCCCCGGCTTCAGCGTAGCGCAGGGAACATCGAGGGCGAACGCACTCCCGCTACCGGCCAGGAGGACGACGAACGCAACGCGCTGCAGGGTCTTTCCTCTTTCCATGGGCTCCCCCCCAATGGGCTGAAGGTCATGCAGCTTTCGAGACGAGCTCCCGCAGCACGAAGGGCAAGATGCCGCCGTGCAGGTAGTAGTCGACTTCGATCGGCGTGTCGATCCGCAGCAGCACCGGCACTTCCTTCTTCGTGCCATCCGCGCGGGTGATCACCATCGTGACGTCCATCTGCGGACGAATGCCGCCTTGCAGGCCGATGACGTCGATCTTCTCGTCGCCCTTGATGCCCAGCGTTTCGGCCGAGTCCGTGCCCTTGAACTGCAGCGGGAGCACGCCCATGCCGACCAGGTTGGAACGGTGGATGCGCTCGAAGCTGCGTGCGCACACGGCGCTGACACCGAGGAGCTGCGTGCCCTTGGCCGCCCAGTCGCGCGACGAGCCCGTGCCGTATTCCTCGCCGCCGAAGACCACGGTGGGCGTCTTGTTCGCGATGTACTTCATCGCGGCGTCGTAGATCGACATCGTTTCGTTGCCCGGCTGGAAGAGCGTGATGCCGCCTTCGACGCGCGTGCCATCGACCTTCGGCGGGAGCATGAGGTTCTTGATGCGCACGTTGGCGAACGTGCCGCGCATCATCACTTCATGATTGCCGCGTCGCGCTCCGTACGAATTGAAGTCGGGCTTCATCACGTTGTTGCCGATGAGGTACTTGCCGGCCGGTGACGTGTCCTTGATCGCACCGGCAGGCGAGATGTGGTCGGTGGTGACCGAGTCGCCGAAGACGCCCAGCACCCGCGCGCCGTAAACGTCCTTGGCCGTGCCCGGGCTCATGCCGAAATTCTCGAAGAACGGCGGCTCGGCGATGTACGTGGACTTTGGCCAGTCGTAGACCTGGCCCGACGAGGCCGAGACCGCGCCCCACATCGGATTCACGTTTGCGACGTCGCCATAGAGGCGGCGGAACACGGCCGGATCCATCGCGTACTTCAGGTTCGCGTGGATCTCCTCGCTCGTGGGCCACACGTCCTTGAGGTAGACGGGCTTGCCGTCCTTGCCGATGCCCAGCGGATCGGTCTCGAGGTTCTTCAGCACCGTGCCCGCGATCGCGTAGGCGACCACCAGCGGCGGCGAGGCGAGGAAGTTCGCCTTGATGTTGGCGTGGATGCGCGCCTCGAAGTTGCGGTTGCCCGAAAGCACCGCGCTGCAGATGAGGTCGTTCTTGACGATCGTGTCTTCGAGGTGCGGATCGAGCGGGCCGGAGTTGCCGATGCACGTGGTGCAGCCGTAGCCGGCGAGGTAGAAACCCACTTGCTCGAGGTACGGAAGCAGGCCCGCGCGCGTGAGGTATTCGGTGACGACGCGCGAACCGGGCGCGAGCGAGGTCTTCACGTGGGGCTTCACCTTGAGGCCGAGCGTGGCGGCCTTCTTCGCGACGAGGCCCGCGGCGATCAGCACGCCAGGGTTCGACGTGTTGGTGCAGGAAGTGATCGCCGCGATCAGCACGTCGCCGTGGCCGATGTTCACGACATCGGCCGGGCATTCCTCATGGCTGTCGTAGACCGCGCTGGGCGTCGGGTGCTCGCCCTTCATCTCCACTTCGCTCGAGGACTTGGCGGCGCCGACCTGGCTGCCGCCGCCGGAGATCGGCGAATCCACGCAGCCCAGCGTCGTGGGGTAGCGCTTGTAGAGCGTGGCGGCGTCCTTCGAGTAGCCGCTCTCCGCCGGAGGCTTCGAGAAGAGCTCGGTGAACTTGGACTTCATGTTGCCGAGCTCGATGCGGTCCTGCGGACGCTTCGGGCCGGCGAGCGAGGGACGGATCGAATCGAGGTCGAGCTCGAGGCTGCTCGAGTAGTCGATGTCGCCCTTGCGCGAGACGCCGAAGAGGCCCTGCGCCTTGAAGTACGACGCGAACGCGTCGATCTCGGCGTCGGTGCGTCCGGAGCCGCGGAAGTATTCGATCGTCTTTTCGTCGACGGGGAAGAAGCCCATGGTCGCGCCGTACTCGGGCGCCATGTTGGCGATGGTCGCGCGGTCGGGAACGGCGAGGGAAGCCGTGCCTTCGCCGAAGAACTCGACGAACTTGCCCACGACCTTCGCCTTGCGCAGCATTTCGGTGACGGTGAGCACGAGGTCGGTGGCGGTCACGCCTTCACGCATCCGGCCCGTGAGGTTCACGCCGACGACATCGGGCGTGAGGAAGTACACGGGCTGGCCGAGCATGCCCGCTTCCGCTTCGATGCCGCCCACGCCCCAGCCCACCACGCCGATGCCGTTGATCATCGTCGTGTGGCTGTCGGTGCCGACCAGCGTATCGGGGTAGTAGATGCCGTCCTTCTTGTGCACGCCGCGCGCGAGGTACTCGAGGTTCACCTGGTGAACGATGCCGATGCCCGGGGGCACGACCTTGAACGTGTCAAAGGCCTGCATGCCCCACTTCATGAACTGGTAACGCTCCTTGTTGCGGTCGAACTCGAGCTTCATGTTGAGATCGAGCGCGTCCTTGCTGCCGTAGTGGTCGACCTGCACCGAGTGATCGACGACGAGGTCCACCGGCACGAGCGGCTCGATGACCTTGGGGTTCTTGCCCATGCGCGCGGCGACGTTGCGCATCGCGGCGAGGTCGGCGAGCAGCGGCACGCCGGTGAAGTCCTGCAGCACGATGCGCGCGAGGACGAAGGGGATCTCATCCGTGCGCGCGGCCGTGGGGGCCCAGTTCGCGAGCTGCTTCACGTGCTCTTCGGTGACCTTCTTCCCATCGACCGTGCGCAGCACCGCTTCGAGCACGATTCGGATGGACACCGGCAGGCGCGAAACCGTGGGGAAGGTCTTCGCGAGTTCGGGCAGCGAGTAGTACTGGCCGGTGCCGCCGGAGGCGAGGGGGAAGGACTTGAGCGTCGAGAACGCGTTGTGGGGCATGGGTTTCTCTCTTGTTGTCGTCTTTGTTGATTTCTATGCAGCTTTGCGGGGTCGGACCTGGACGTCGTATTCCATTCCCTTGTCGTCGCGGCAGGTGCCGCCGCCCTGGCCGTAGCCGCCGCTGCGGAACTCGCAGCGAAGGCCCGCCCCGTTGGCGCTTTGCAGCAGCGCGACGGCCGCGCCGCCTTCGGGGTTGTCCATTGTGACGGCGCCACCCATGCCCCAGCCCCATCCGCGCCAGCCGCCGCCGTAGCCGCCGGCGACATACCCGGTGGTCCGGTCGGGCCGCGTCTGGACCCAGGTGCCTTTGTAGGTGGTGGCCTCGATGGTGATGGCTACGCTGCCCTCGCCACCGGAGACGTTGTCGGCGGTGCCGTAATAGAGCTTGCCGCTGTCGCGCGGCATGAGCGTCAGGTTGTACGAATAGGCGCAGCCGCCGAGGATGGCGGCTGCCGATACGACGAGCAGGGTGGTGATTTTCATGAGGGGCTCCTTCGCGGCGAATCCGGGAGTCCGTTGGACCTTCTCAGGCGGCGAAAAGGTCCACGAACTCGTTGACCGGAGTCGATTCTAGCCGCTTCGCGTCCTCGCACAGGGCGAGGATCTCCTTCTGGCGCTTGTCGGCGAAGGAACGCGCAAGGTTCACCTTGAACTTCTCGACCAGCACGGGCATGCCTTCCTTGCGGCGGCGCTTGTGGCCGATGGGGTACTCGACGACGATTTCCTTCAGCTTCTTGCCGTCGTTGAACTCCACCGTGACCGCGTTGGCGATCGAGCGCTTCTCGGGGTCGTGGTAGTCCTTCGTGAATTTCTTGTCTTCCACGCACTCGATCTTGTCGCGCAGCTTGTCGATGCGCGGGTCGCTCGCGATCGCGTCCTCGTAATCGCCGGCGGTCAGGCGGCCGAAGATCATCGGCACGGCCATCATGTACTGGATGCAGTGGTCGCGGTCCGCCGGATTGTTGAGCGGGCCCTTCTTGTCGATGATGCGGATGCACGCTTCGTGCGTGCGGACCGTCACCTTCTTGATGTCGGCGGCGGTCTTGCCGAGCTTCAGCAGCTCGTTCCACACGGTCATCGAGGCTTCCACCGCGGTCTGCGAATGGAACTCGGCGGGGAAGGAGATCTTGAAGAGCACGTTCTCCATCACGTAGCTGCCGTACGGGCGCTGGAACTTGAACACGTTGCCCTTGAAGAGCACGTCGTAGAAGCCCCAGGTCTTCGCGGAGAGCACCGAGGGATAGCCCATCTCGCCGGTCTTGGCGATGAGCGCGAGGCGCACGGCGCGGCTGGTGGCGTCACCTGCGGCCCAGCTCTTGCGCGAACCCGTGTTGGGCGAATGGCGATAGGTGCGCAGCGACTGGCCATCGACCCACGCGAGCGACACGGCGTTGATGATCTCGTCGCGGGTGAGGCCAAGCATCTCGGCGACGACCGCGGTGGAAGCCACTTTCACGAGCACCACGTGGTCGAGGCCGACCTTGTTGAAGCTGTTCTCGAGCGCGATGCAGCCCTGGATCTCGTGGGCCTTGATCATCGCGGTGAGGACGTCCTTCATCGTGAGCGGCTTCTTGCCCGCGGCAACGGCGTTGCGCGAGAGCCAATCGGCGGTGGCGAGGATGCCGCCGAGATTGTCCGACGGGTGGCCCCATTCGGCCGCGAGCCACGTGTCGTTGAAGTCGAGCCAGCGGATCATCGCGCCGATGTTGAAGGCCGCGTGCACCGGATCGAGCTGGTACGGGGTGCCGGGCACCTTCGCGCCGTTGGGCACGACCGTGCCGGGCACGACGGGCCCGAGCATCTTGGTGCAGGCCGGGTACTCGAGTGCCTCGAGACCGCAGCCCAGCGTATCCATCAGGCAGTAGCGCGCGGTTTCGTAGGCTTCCTTGCTCGAGATCTTGAACTTCGAGACGTAGTCGGCGATGTCGACCAGGACCTGGTCGGGCTTGGGGCGGACGTTGCTGATATGAGCGGACACGTTTTCTATCTTCCGAGGGTTAGGTCAAAGCCAATCGTCCGCAGATAAACGCAGATAAACGCGGATGAAGGCCATGATCGTTGTGGAGCGGATGCTGAATGCCGTGTATTTCAAGAATTATCTGCGTTTATCCGCGTTTATCTGCGGATGAACTGGTTTAGTGATCTTCCCGGGGATGCGGTACGTGCACCTCGCCGCGCGCGAGCGGCGCCAGCCGCGTCAGCGCTGCAGAGATCTCAGCGCGCTCGGCGACCATCGCGTTGAAATCGGCGTCGCACGCGGGCACCGGGGTGCCGTAGTCGTGCATTTCCTCGCACAGCGCGCGGCGGCGCGCTTCGAGGGCGGCGACACAGTCGGCGAGCGAGGGCGCGGCGTTCATTTGCGGCTCTTGAGGGGCACGAACGCGAGGTTCTCGGGCCCGGTGTAGTTGGCGCTCGGGCGGATGATCTTGCCGTCGATGCGCTGCTCGATCACGTGGGCACACCAGCCGGAGGTGCGCGAGATCACGAAGAGCGGCGTGAACATCGCAGTCGGCACGCCCATCATGTGATACGAGGTGGCGCTGTACCAGTCGAGGTTCGGGAACATCTTCTTCTCGCGCCACATCACTTCCTCGACGCGCGCCGAGATGTCGAAGAGCTTCATGTTGCCCGCGTCCTTCGAGAGCGTGCGGGCGACTTCCTTGATGACTTGGTTGCGCGGATCGGAGATCGTGTAGACCGGGTGGCCGAAGCCGATGACGATCTGCTTTTCCCCGATGCGCTTCACGATGTCGGCTTCCGCTTCATCCGGATTGTCGTAGCGGCCGATCGTGTCGAAGGCGAACTCGTTGGCGCCGCCGTGCTTCGGGCCCTTCAGCGCGCCGATGGCGCCCGTGATCGCGGAGTACATGTCCGAACCCGTGCCGGCGATGACGCGCGCCGTGAACGTGGACGCGTTGAACTCGTGCTCGGCGTAGAGATTGAGCGAGGTGTGCATCGCTCGCACCCAGAGGTCCGAGGGCTTGCGGCCGTGCAGGAGGTGCAGGAGGTGGCCGCCGATGGAATCGTCGTCGGTCTCGACTTCGATTCGCTTGCCCGAATGCGAGAAGTGGTACCAGTACATGAGCATCGAGCCGAAGGACGCCATGAGGCGGTCGGCGATGTCGCGCGACGGAGCGAGCTTGTGGTCATCGCCTTCGGGCAGCGTCGATCCGAGCGCCGAGCACGCGGTGCGCAGCACGTCCATCGGATGCGTGTTGGCCGGGATGCATTCGAGAATGTCCTGCACGTCGGCGGGGATGCCGCGCAGGTTCATGAGCTTCTTCTTGTACGCAGCGAGCTCGGAGACATTCGGGAGCTTGCCGTGGACCAGCAGGAATGCGATCTCCTCGAACTCGCATTTCTCGGCGACGTCGAGAATGTCGTAGCCGCGGTAATGCAGGTCGTTCCCGGTGCGCCCGACGGTGCACAGCGCCGTGTTGCCGGCGGTCACGCCCGAGAGGGCGACGGATTTCTTGGGCTTCGGCGCGGGGGCCGGCGCGGCGTCTTTCATCGAAACTCCCTTACTTTTTCTTTGCGAAGAGGGCGTCGAGCTTCTGCTCGAACTCGTGATAGCCGAGGTGCTGGTAGAGCTCCTCGCGCGTCTGCATGGTGTCGACGACGCCTTGCTGCGTGCCGGTCTTGCGCAACGACTCGTACACGTTGAGCGCGGCCTTGTTCATCGCGCGGAAGGCGGAGAGCGGGTAGAGCGCGATGTCCACGCCCGCGCCGCGCAGCTCGTCGAGCGTGAAGAGCGGGGTCTTGCCGAATTCGGTGATGTTCGCGAGGACGGGGACCTTCACCGCGGCGCGAAACTTCGTGTACATCGCCAGGTCCGTGATCGCTTCGGGGAAGATCGCGTCTGCGCCGGCTTCCACGCAGGCCACGGCACGGGCGACAGCCGCTTCGAGGCCCTCGCTCGCGAGCGCATCGGTGCGCGCCATGATGAAGAACGACGAATCGGTGCGCGCATCCACGGCGGCCTTGATGCGGTCGGCCATTTCCTGCGAGCTCACCAGCTCCTTGTTCGGGCGATGGCCGCAGCGCTTGGCACCCACCTGGTCTTCGATATGCATCGCCGCGGCGCCGAACTTGATCAGCGACTTCACGGTACGCGCGACGTTGAAGGCACTTGCGCCGAACCCCGTGTCCACATCGACCATCAGCGGGAGGTCGCAGACGTCGGTGATGCGGCGGATGTCGGTGAGGACGTCATCGAGGTTGGAGATGCCCAGATCCGGGAGGCCGAGCGAGCCCGCGGCAACGCCACCGCCGGAGAGGTAGATCGCCTTGTAGCCGGAGTTCTTGGCGAGGAGCGCGTGGTACGCGTTGATCGCGCCGGGGATCTGCAGCGGTTTTTCCGCCGCGAGTGCTGCCCGGAATTTCTGTCCTGCCGTCATGCTGCCACCGCTTTCTTGGAGAAGAAGGCCTCGTCCGCCTCCTCGGGAATGGAAACGCCGGTGACGCTCGCCTTTTGCAGGAGCGTCCAGAAATAGCGATACGTCGCGCGGTCGTGAAGCTCGCCGTCGTACTGGATCGGACCCCAGTTCACCTTCTGCGCCGCGAGGAGGATCGCCGCGCCGTCGGCCACTTCGCCGAGGTCGGGCTTCATGGCATCGACGATCGCCTGGATCTGCGACGGGTGGATGCTCCACATGCGGAGGAACCCGAACTCGTTGCGCGCCTTCCACGCATCGCGGAAGACGTTGTAGGGGTTCTTGAGATCGAGCGAGACGTTGTGCGCGGGCACGACGCCGTGGGCGAGGGCCGAGGCGACGACTTCCGTCTTGGCGCGCACGATCAGCGCGTGCTCGAACTGGCCAGGGGAGCGCATGTTGGACGCATGCACGGCGCCGTGATGGCCGCTCACGAAATCCATGAGGCCGAAGTCGAGCACCTGGACCGAGGGCAGGGCGGCGATGCGATACGCGTCGTGCAGCGCGCCGTGGGTCTCGACGAGGACGTGCACGGGAATCTCGCGCCCGGCCTTCGTGTCCTTCGCGACCTTCTGGATGTAGCCGATCATTTCCTCGGCCTGCGCGACCGACGTGCACTTCGGGATGGTCACGTACGCGAGCTTCGCACCCGCGCCGCCCACGAGGATGTCCACATCCTTCTTCCAGTGCGGATGCGTGTAGTCGTGGATGCGGGCACCCGCCATCGCGTGCGTGTTCTTCGCCGAGGTGAGCACCGAGACGATCATCTCCGCATGCGCCTGCTCGCGCCCGGCCTCGGCGCCGTCCTCGCAGTCGCAGGTGATGTCGAACACGGGGCCGAGCTTCACCTGGAGCTCGAGCGCCTTGGTGATCAGCTTCTCGCTGCCCGCGAAGTGCTCGCAGGCCGGAATCACCGGGAGGGATTTCTCGCCGGCGAACAGCGCTTCATTGGGGTGTTTCGCTGCCATGGGGGTCTCCGCAGAGTCCGCTATTTTAGGGCTTTTGCCGGCGTGGAATGAGCACGGTGTAGTCGAGGTCCAGTACGACCGACCCGTTCTTTTCACCGGGCGCAATGGCCGGCAGCTGCGCAAGGGTCACGTTCTTCGCGACCAGCATGCGCAGGCGCAGGGCGCCGATGTCGTCGCGGCCGGGCAACGCCATCCGGTCGAGCACCACGTGCCGGCAATACAAGGTGTCGCCCGCGAAGGTGGGGTTCGCATGCGTGCCGCCGTTGATCGCGGCGATCTGGAACGCGTTCTCCAGCCCGTCATGGGAAAGCGCGCGTCCGGTCGAGATCACGTGGCCGCCGTAGATCAGGCGCTTGCCGAACTGGTTGGAGAGCGCCCGGAACGCGTCGAAGTGGATGTGCGACGTGATCTGGTACAGGCGTGTGGCCATCATGTGATCGGATTCTTCGAGCGTCATGCCGCCCGGGTGGTCGATCGTCTCGCCGGCCTTGTAGTCATCCCAGAGCCGCGCGCCACCGGTGGCAACAAGGTCCAGCGCGCCGGGCTTCAGGAATTTGGGCACCGCGAGATCGGCCACAGCCACTTCGCGCGGCAACTCCGGCACGACGGTCGCGGGGGCGGGTGCGGCGGCATTGCGCTTGGACACCATCACCCAGCGGGCGAGGTCGAGCACGACGCGGCCATGCTGGTTCAACGCGCGCGAGGCGACGTACACGACGCCACCCTTGCCGTTGGAGTTCTGCTTGAGGCCGATCACCTGCGTCTGCGATTTCAGCGTATCGCCCACGTACACCGGCTCGTGGAACCGCAGACCCGCATAACCGAGGTTCGCGATCGCGTTGTACGAGATGTCGTTCACCGTCTTGCCGAAGCCCAGGTGGAAGACGAGCAGGTCATCGACGGGGCAGGAGGGATGGCCGAGCGCGCGGGCGACGGGTTCGGCGCAATGCACGGGCTGGCGTGCGCCGGTGAGGCCGATGTAGAGCGCGCAATCGCCGGCGGTGATGGTGCGCGGCGTGGCGTGGCCGAAGCGCTGGCCGACCGCGAAGTCCTCGAAGAAGAATCCGTCGGGCGGACGCGAGCCCGTCGGAACAGGGGTTCCTGCGTCGCTCACTGCCCGGCCTCGAGCTTTTCGATCATGTCCGCGAGGGCGAGCATCCGCTTGGATGCCTTCACGTGATGGCCCTCGACGAGGCGGCCGTTGACGACGACCGTACCGCGGCCCTCGCGATTGGCGTGCTCGAGCGCCTCGATCACTTCATTGGCCGCCGCGAGATCGTGCGCCTTGGGCGTGAAGGCATCGTTGCAATAAGGAAGCTGGAAGGGGTGCACGAGGCTCTTGCCGTCGAACCCGAGGTCGCGCGCGAGGCGGCAGCCGAACTCGAACGCCTGCATGTCCTTGAGGTCGGTGGAGATGCCATCGACCACGGCGCGGTCGTAGGCGCGGCCCGCGAGCAGCACGCGGCCCAGGCTATGCACCACCGCGATGCGATCGGGCGTGCGCCGGCCGTGGAGCTGGTTGAGGAGGTCGGACGTCGCCATCACGATGCAGGCGATGCGATCCGAGGCGGACGCGATTTCTTCGGCGCGCAGCACGGCGATGGGGCTTTCCACCATCACCATGATCGGCAAGTGGCTGCCGCCCGCGGCGTCGAGCGCGGTCAGCGCCGTCTGCACATCGGCCTTCGATTCGATATTGGGAAAGAGGACCGCCTCGGCGCCGCAGCGGGCGACGGCCTTCACGTCGTCGCGGCCCCAGGGCGATTCGAGGTCGTTCACTCGCACGACGACTTCCCGACGGCCGTAACCGCCCGCGAGCACCGCTTCCACGACGTTTTTCCGGGACTGTTCCTTGGCTTCGACGAGGATCGGGTCGCCCAGATCCAGGATCACCGAGTCCACCCGCAGGGTCCGCGCCTTGTTCAGGTAGCGGGGCGCGCAACCGGGGACGTAAAGCATCGAGCGGCGCGGGCGGAAGTAGGGGTTCATGGATCCTAAGTCTTTGAAATCGAAGGGGAAGGAAAAACGGCCTCGATTGCTGCTGTGCAGCATCGTACGCCCCCGAAAGCCCTCCGTCAACGGTCTTATATAAGACATAGGACTGACCGTCCGTGATAGCATTCGGCATGCCTGCGAAGCCCGTTGCGACCCCTTCCTTCAGGCCGCTCTACGAGCAGATCCGCATCCTGCTCACGCAAAGCCTGGTGGCCGGCGAATGGAAGCCGGGAGAGGCGATTCCCTCGGAAACCGACCTCGCCGAGCGCTTCCGCGTGAGCCAGGGCACGGTGCGAAAGGCGATCGACGAGCTCGCGAGCGAGCACATCCTCGTGCGCCGGCAGGGCAAGGGCACCTTCGTCGCTTCGCACAGCGAACCGGCTTACCAATATCGATTCCTGCGCGTGCTTCCGGATTCCGGCGAGAAGCTCACGCCGCAGAACCGTTTCCTTGAAGTGAAGAAGGCCCGCGCGAGCGGGGAGGCGGCGAAGGCGCTCGGCCTCAAGGCGGGCACGCCCACGCTGATCATCAAGCGGCTGATGCTGTTCCAGTCGAAGCCCGTGGTGCTCGACGAGATCGTTCTCGCCGCGAGCACCTGCCCGGGCGCGACCGTCGCGCGGCTCGAATCCTTCCGCGGCTCGATGTACAGCTTCTACGAAACCGTCTACGGGCTGCGCATGATCCGCGCGGAGGAAAGAGTGCGTGCGATCGAGGCCGATACGTTCGCCGCGGAGCAGCTCGCGGTGGCGCGCGGCTCGCCCATCCTCTGCGTGGACCGCATCGCGTACACGTACGGCGACAAGCCGGTCGAGTGGCGCCGCGGCCTGTGCGTGACCTCGGGGTTTTCCTATACCAATGAACTCAGCTGAACTTAACGACGCGGTGCAGCAAAAGCCGCTAAAATCACGCCGTTCTCGCGCGTCGCTCTCCCCCATTTGGATAAGAACATGACGTCCGCGCCCAGGCCGCGACCGAAGTACTACGACCTCAACCTGCTGCACCTCCCTCCGGCGGGGCTCGTCTCGATTTTCCATCGCGTGACCGGAGGCCTGCTGTTCCTGGGCATCCCGGTGCTTCTCTACACGCTGCAGCTCGCGCTTTCTTCCGAGGCGGGCTTCGAGACGGTGAGGGCGTGCCTGACGTCGCCGCTCATGAAGGTCGTCTTGCTGGGCATCACCTGGCTCTACGCACACCATTTCTTCGCGGGTATTCGCTACCTCCTGCTCGATTTCCACATCGGCATCGAGAAGCGTCCTTCAGGCATTTCCGCGCGGGTGGTCCTGGCGCTCGGCGTCATCGCGACGCTGGTCGTCGCCGGGATGATCTGGTGAAGAACTTCCTCTGGGACTGGTTCCTGCAGCGCGCCACCGGCGCGGTGATGGCGATCTACACGCCGATCGTCGTCGTGTGCGTCCTGATGCATCGCCCCGGCACCTTCGCCGACTGGAAGGCGCTGTTCGCCTCCGCCCCGATGCGCGTGGCCACCCTCGTCTTCATGATCGCGCTGCTCTATCACGCGTGGGTCGGCATGCGCGACATCATTCTCGATTACGTGAAGCCCGCCGGCGTGCGCGGCTTCCTCAAGTTCGCGATCGCCATCGCGCTGGTGGCTTACCTCGCCTGGTCCGTGGCGATCCTCTGGGGGCGATAGATGCTCAAGGCTCTTCCGGTTCGCAAGTTCGACGCGGTCATCGTAGGGGCGGGCGGTTCGGGCCTGCGTGCGGCGCTCGAGCTCTCCCACGCCGGCCTCAAGGTTGCGGCTCTTTCGAAAGTGTTCCCGACGCGCTCGCATACGGTGGCGGCGCAAGGCGGCGTCGGCGCGGCACTGGGCAACATGGGCGAGGACAACTGGCACTGGCACATGTACGACACCGTGAAGGGGTCGGACTGGCTGGGCGACCAGGACGCGATCGAGTTCATGTGCAAGATGGCGCCCGAAGTCGTGATCGAGCTCGAGCACTTCGGCATGCCCTTCGACCGCAACGACAACGGCACCATCTACCAGCGCCCGTTCGGCGGCCACTCGCAGAACTTCGGCGAGAAGCCCGTGCAGCGCAGCTGCTGCGCCGCGGACCGCACCGGCCACGCGATGCTCCATGCGCTCTACCAGCGCAACGTGCTCGCGAAGACGCAGTTCTTCGTCGAGTGGATGGCGCTCGACATCATCAAGGACGCCGAGGGCCGCGTGCTCGGCGTCACCGCGATGGAAATGGAAACCGGGGAGATTGTGATCTTCCAGGGCAAGGCCACGCTGTTCGCGACGGGCGGAGCGGGGCGCATCTATGCGTACTCGACCAACGCCTTCATCAATACCGGCGATGGCCTGGGCATGGCCGCGCGCGCGGGCTTCCCGATCGAGGATTCCGAGTTCTGGCAGTTCCACCCGACCGGTGTGGCGGGTGCGGGCGTGCTCATTACCGAGGGCGTGCGCGGCGAAGGCGGCATCCTGCTCAACAAGGATGGCGAGCGCTTCATGGAGCGCTACGCGCCCACGATGAAGGACCTCGCTTCACGCGACGTCGTCTCGCGCGCGATGGCCACCGAAATCAAGGAAGGCCGGGGTGCGGGCGAGCATGCCGACTACATCCTGCTCAAGCTCGACCACCTCGGCCCCGAAGTGATCAACAAGCGCCTGCCCGGCATCCGCGAGATCGCCAAGAAATTCGCGAACGTCGATCCGGTGAAGGAACCCATTCCCGTCGTGCCCACGTGCCATTACCACATGGGCGGCATCCCCACGAACTACCGTGGCGAAGTGGTCGTGCCCAAGGGCGCGGACAAGGCCTCGGTGGTTGCGGGTTTCTACGCCGCGGGCGAGTGCGGCTGCGCCTCGATCCATGGCGCCAATCGCCTGGGGACCAATTCGCTCACCGATCTTCTCGTGATGGGCAAGAGCTCGGGCATGAGCATCATCGAGTTCCTGAAGAGCGATGGCCTCACGCATCCGGAGCTGCCGAAGGATGCCGGCGAGTACTCCGTCGCCCGCGTGGCGAGGCTCGATGCGCAGAAGGACGGCGCCAGCGTCGATGCCACGCGCGCCGAAATCCAACGCACCATGCAGGGGCACTGCGGCGTCTTCCGCTTCCCGGATCTCATGGAGCAGGGTGTCGCGAAGATCCGTGCTCTTGAAGGCAACATCGGGCGCCTCCAGATCACTGACAAGAGCAAGGTGTTCAACACCGCGCGCATCGAAGCCCTCGAGCTCGAGAACCTGTACGAAGTCGCGCGCGCCACGATGGTCTCGGCCGAAGCCCGCAAGGAAACGCGCGGCTCGCACGACCGCGCCGATTTTCACGCGCGCGATGACGTGAACTGGCTCAAGCATTCACTCTGGTACAAGGAAGGCGACCGCCTCGACTACAAGGCCGTGAACCTGAAGCCCCTTTCCGTCGACTCCTTTGCCCCGAAAGCGCGGGTGTACTGATGAAATTCCGCATCCAGCGCTACAACCCGGACAAGGACGAGAAGCCTTACTTCCAGGACTACGACGTGGAGATGGGTCCTGCAGACCGCATGCTCCTCGACGCGCTTGTCCGCATCAAGACGCTCGATGACACGCTGAGCCTGCGCCGCTCCTGCCGCGAAGGCATCTGCGGCTCGGACGCGATGAACATCAACGGCAAGAACGGCCTCGCCTGCATCACGAAGATCGTCGAGCTCACCGAGCCCGTCGTGATCAAGCCGCTGCCGGGCCTGCCCGTGATCCGCGACCTCATCGTGGACATGACGCACTTCTTCGCGCAGTACCACTCGGTGCAGCCGTACCTCGTGAACGACGAGAAGCCGCCCGAGAAGGAGCGCCTGCAGTCGCCCGCGGAGCGCGCCGTGCTCGACGGCCTCTACGAATGCATCCTGTGCGCCTGCTGCTCGACCGCGTGCCCGTCGTTCTGGTGGAACCCGGACAAGTTCGTCGGCCCCGCGGGATTGCTCAACGCCTATCGCTTCATTGCCGACAGCCGCGACCGGGACATGACGCGCCGGCTCGACGACCTGAAGGACCCGTATCGCCTCTTCCGCTGCCACACGATCATGAATTGCGTGGATGTCTGCCCGAAGGGGCTCAACCCCACGCACGCCATCGGACGCATTAAGGAGCTGATGCTGCGCAAGGCGGGGTGAGGGTGGCGATGGACTCCCGCGGGCTCGAAAGGCTCAAGTGGCGCAGCCGCCGGGGACTCCTCGAGCTGGACCTGATTTTCGAGCGCTTCTGGGCCGGCCCGGGGGCGCGTTTGAGTGACGGGCAAGCGGCAGTGCTGGAACGGCTGCTCGCAATGCCCGACAATGACCTGCTCGACCTCATGATGGGGCGGGCGGCCAGCCCCGACCCGGGGGTCCGGGAACTCGTGGGCCTAATGACGGAGCCAGAATAATGGAAGCAAAAGGCAAGGCGACACTCAGCTACGACGACGGCAAGACGCTCGAGTTGCCGGTCTATGGCGGCACGATCGGCCCGGACGTCATCGACATCCGCACCCTCTACGGCAAGACGGGGAAGTTCACGTACGACCCGGGCTTCCTCGCGACCGCCTCGTGCAGCTCGAAGATCACCTACATCGACGGCGATGCCGGCGTGCTCCTCTACCGGGGCTACCCGATCGAGCAGCTCGCGACCCATTGCGACTTCCTCGAGGTCTGCTACCTGCTGCTCAACGGCGAGCTGCCCTCGCCCGAGGAGAAGAAGACCTTCGACTGGACCGTGACGCGCCACACAATGGTGCATGAGCAGTTGGCCCGCCTGTACCAGGGCTTCCGCCGCGACTCGCACCCGATGGCGGTGATGGTCGGCGTGGTCGGCGCGCTCTCGGCCTTCTATCACGACTCGCTCGACATCAATAACCCGGATCACCGCCAGATCTCCGCGTTCCGCCTGATCGCGAAGCTGCCGACGATCGTGGCGATGGCCTACAAATACAACATGGGCCAGCCGTTCATGTACCCCAAGAATTCGCTGGGCTACACGGACAACTTCATGCGGATGATGTTCGGCGTGCCCGCCGAAGAGTACGAGGTGAACCCCGTGCTCTCGCGCGCCCTCGATCGCATCCTGATCCTGCATGCCGACCACGAGCAGAACGCTTCCACCTCGACGGTGCGCCTCGCGGGCTCCTCGGGTGCCAATCCGTTCGCGTGCATCGCCTCGGGCATCGCCTGCCTCTGGGGCCCGGCGCACGGCGGCGCCAACGAAGCCGCGCTGCAGATGCTCATGGATATCCAGAAGGATGGCGGCCTCGAGAAGGTCGGCGAGTTCATCAAGAAGGCGAAGGACAAGAACTCGGGCGTGAAGCTGATGGGCTTCGGCCACCGCGTCTACAAGAACTACGACCCGCGCGCGAAGCTCATGCAGGAAACCACGCGCGAAGTGCTCGCGGCGGTGGGTGCGGAGAACGATCCGCTGCTCAAGCTCGCGATGGCGCTCGAGAAGATCGCGCTGGAAGACGAGTACTTCGTCTCCCGCAAGCTCTACCCGAACGTGGATTTCTATTCGGGAATCGTGCAACGCGCGCTCGGAATTCCGGTCTCCATGTTTACGTGCATCTTCTCGATGGCGCGCACCGTGGGCTGGATCGCGCAGTGGAACGAGATGATCTCGGACCCCGAGCAGAAAATCGGCCGCCCGCGCCAGCTCTACCAGGGTGCAACCAAGCGGGACGTCGTGCCGATCGCGAAGCGCGGCAAGTAACGAATCAGGAACAGTGAGGCTGTCATGGCGATGAAGGACCTTTTCGACACTTCCCACCTCTACGGGTCGAACGCCCCGTTCGTCGAGGAGCTGTATGAGCGCTACCTCGCGGATCCGGCTTCCGTGTCCGATGAATGGCGCGTCCAGTTCGACGGCTGGCAGGCCGCGGGCAACGGGAAGGATGTCGCGCACACGCCGGTGATCGCGGCGTTCGAAACCTACGCCCGCTCGGGCCCGGCGCGCACCGCGCCCGCACCTGTGGCCGGTGGCGACGCGAAATCGCTCAAGGTCCTCCAGTACATTCGCGCGCACCGCGTCATGGGCGCGCGCGAGTCGCAGCTCGATCCCCTGAAGCGCATGGAGCGCGATCCCGTTCCCGAGCTCCAGCTTTCGTTCTACGGCCTGGGCGACGCCGACATGGATCGCGAGTTCTCGCCGGGTTCGTGGCAGGGCACCTCCGGTTCGATGAAGCTGCGCGACATCGTCGCCGCCGTGAAGAAGACCTATTGCGGCACGGTGGGCGTGGAGTACATGTACATCGCCTCCACCGAGCAGAAGCGCTGGCTGCAGAAGCGCTTCGAGGGCACGCTCTCGACGCCGACGCTTTCGGCCGAGGAGAAGCGCTTCATCCTCGAGCGCATCACCTGTTCGGAAACGCTCGAACGTTATCTCCATACGCGCTACGTCGGCCAGAAGCGTTTCTCGGGCGAGGGCGGGGAAAGCATGATCCCGGCGATGGACGTGCTGATCGACGAAGCCGGCGCGCAAGGCGCGAAGGAAATCGTGATCGGCATGGCGCACCGCGGGCGCCTCAACGTGCTCGTGAACAGCCTGGGCAAGGTCCCGGCCGACCTGTTCTCCGAATTCGAAGGCAAGAAGAAGTCCGATCCCACGTCCTCGGGCGACGTGAAGTACCACCAGGGCTTCTCCTCGGACATCCAGACGCCGGGCGGCACGGTTCACCTCACGCTCGCGTTCAACCCCTCGCACCTCGAGATCGTGAACCCGGTCGTTGAAGGCTCCGTGCGCGCGCGCCAGCATCGCCGCGGCGACCACACCGGCGACCAGGTCCTGCCGCTGCTGATCCACGGGGACGCCGCGTTCGCAGGCCAGGGTGTCGTGATGGAAACGATGGCGCTGTCGCAGACGCGCGGCTACAAGACCGGCGGCACGGTGCACATCATCATCAACAACCAGATCGGCTTCACCACGTCGGACACGCGCGATGCGCGCTCGTCGCTCTATTGCACCGACGTCGCGAAGATGATCGAGGCGCCGGTGTTCCACGTGAACGGCGACGACCCCGAAGCGGTCGTGATGGTCGCGAAGATCGCGCTCGACTACCGCATGAAGTTCCACAAGGACGTGGTGATCGACCTCGTCTGCTTCCGCCGCCTGGGCCACAACGAGCAGGACGAACCGTTCGTCACCCAGCCGCTGATGTACAAGAAGATCGCGCAGCACCCGGGTACGCGCAAGCTCTACGCGGAGAAGCTCGAGAAGGAAGGCGTGATCGCCGCCGGTTTTGCCGACGAGCTCGTGACGAGCATTCGCGCGGCCCTCGATGCCGGCAAGCCCATCAACGCCAAGATCCGCTATGGCCTGAAGCCCGCGCTCGCCGTGGACTGGGCGCCGTACATCGGCGTGGATTGGCGCCATCCGGCGAAGACGGAGCTGTCGATTGCCGAACTGAAGGCGCTCGCCAAGCGCCTCACCGATCTGCCCGCGAACTTCAAGGTCCACCCGACGGTCGAGCGCATGCTCGCCGGCCGCCGCGACATGGGCGAGGGCAAGATCCCGCTCGACTGGGGCATGGCCGAGAACCTCGCCTACGCCTCGCTCGTCGACGAAGGCCACCCCGTGCGTCTCTCGGGCCAGGACTGCGGCCGCGGCACCTTCGCGCATCGCCACGCGGTGCTGCACGACCAGAACCGCGAGAAGTGGGATTCAGGCACCTACGTCCCGCTCCAGAACATCCGCGACGGCCAGGCGAATTTCGTCGTGATCGATTCGCTGCTGTCCGAAGAGGCGGTGCTCGGTTTCGAGTACGGCTATTCCACCGCGCAGCCTTTCGAGCTCGTGATCTGGGAAGCGCAGTTCGGCGACTTCGTGAACGGCGCGCAGGTCGTGATCGACCAGTTCATCGCGTCGGGTGAAGCGAAGTGGCAGCGCATGTGCGGCCTCACGCTGTTCCTGCCGCACGGCTACGAGGGCCAGGGGCCGGAGCACTCCTCCGCGCGCCTCGAGCGCTTCCTGCAGCTGTGCGCCGAGCACAACATCCAGGTCTGCGTGCCGACGACGGCCGCGCAGTTCTTCCACATGATCCGCCGCCAGACGATCCGCCCGATGAGGAAGCCGCTCATCGTGATGACCCCGAAGAGCCTCCTGCGCAAGAAGGAAGCCGCCTCGCCGCTCGAGGATTTCTCGAACGCGGGCTTCCAGGTGATCATCCCCGAGAGCGCGAAGCTGCAGGCGAAGAAGGTGCGCCGCGTGGTCTTCTGTTCCGGCAAGGTCTACTACGACATCGCCGCCGAGCGCGACAAGCGCGCGATCGACGACATCGCGATCGTCCGCATCGAGCAGCTCTATCCGTTCCCGCACGAGGAGTTCGCCGCGCAGATCGCGATGTACCCGAATGCGAAGAGCGTGGTGTGGGCGCAGGAAGAGCCCGGCAACCAGGGCGCGTGGCACAGCATCCAGCATTACCTGCACCGCCACATGCGCCCCGAGCAGAACCTCGCGTACGCGGGCCGCGATTCATCGGCCTCGCCCGCGGTGGGCTACCTCGCGCTTCACGCCGAGCAGCAGAAGGCGCTCGTCGAAGCCGCGCTGTCGCCGGAAACCTCCACGAAGCAGGCCGCGGCCTGACGCCCCGATAAAGGAATCCCCATGCAAGTCGAAGTCAAGGTCCCGCAGCTTTCCGAATCCGTGTCCGAGGCGACGCTGGTCGCCTGGCACAAGAAGATCGGCGAAGCGGTCAAGCGCGACGAGAATCTCATCGACATCGAGACCGACAAGGTCGTGCTCGAGCTGCCGGCCCCCGCCGACGGCGTGCTCACGAAGATCATCAAGGCCGACGGTGGAACCGTGGGCAGCGGTGAAGTGATCGCGGTGATCGACACGGAAGCGAAGGCGAGTGTGGCCGCCGCTCCTGCCGCTGCGCCTGCGAAGGCCGCGGCACCTGCACCTGCACCGGCCCCCGCGGCGCCCGCGCCCGTGGCTGCCGCCGCACCGGCCGGCAAGTCCGCATCGCCATCGGCCGCGAAGATCGCCGCGGAGAAGGGCATCGACACGGCATCCGTGCCCGGCTCCGGCCGCGACGGTCGCGTGACGAAGGGCGACGTGCTCACCGCCGGCTCCGCGCCCGCACCGACGCCTGCCGCCGCGAAGCCCGCATCCATCCCGGTTCAAATGCCCTCGGGCTCGCGTACCGAGCAGCGCGTGCCGATGTCGCGCCTGCGCGCGCGCATCGCCGAGCGCCTCGTGCAGTCGCAATCGACCGCCGCCATCCTCACGACGTTCAACGAAGTGAACATGGCGCCGGTGATCGATCTGCGCACGCGCTACAAGGACAAGTTCGAGAAGGAGCACGGCGTGAAGCTGGGCTTCATGTCGTTCTTCGTGAAAGCCGCGGTCCACGCCCTGAAGAAGTACCCGGTCGTGAACGCCTCGGTGGACGGCAACGACATCGTCTACCACGGCTACTTCGACATCGGCATCGCCGTGGGTACGGAACGCGGCCTCGTGGTGCCGATCCTGCGCGACGCCGACCAGCTCTCCATCGCGCAGATCGAACAGTCGATCGCCGACTTCGGCAAGCGCGCGAAGGAAGGCAAGCTCGCGATCGAGGAGCTCACCGGCGGTACGTTCTCCATCACCAACGGCGGCGTGTTCGGCTCGATGTTCTCGACCCCGATCATCAATCCGCCGCAAAGCGCGATCCTCGGCGTGCACGCGACGAAAGACCGCGCCGTGGTCGAAAACGGCCAGGTCGTCGTGCGCCCCATGAACTACCTCGCGCTCTCGTACGACCATCGCATCATCGACGGCCGCGAGGCGGTGCTGTCGCTGGTCGCGATGAAGGAAGCGCTCGAGGATCCCGCCCGCTTGATCCTCGACGTCTGAGGATGGCCCGCAAGAAGAAGCTCACGCCCGCCGTCATCGCACGGCGGGTTTTCTTTTTCATCGCCGGCTCGCTGCTCGTGGGCTTCCTCGCGGTGTTCCTCGAGGCCGGCCTCGGGATGTACTTGCCGCGCCATTTCTCGGTGTCCATCGCAGTGGGCGTGGCGGTCGCCGTGACGTTCTGGCTCCTGGGATTCCTGAAGCATCCCCCCCTGTTCCTGAAGAACGTGCATCCGCTCGCCGCGGGCCTGTGCGCAGGGCTCGGCGTGCACATCGCACGCTTCTGGCTGCGCTAGGCATGGGCGCGTCGCGCGAATCCAGGCGCCCGCTCGGGGTCACGGTGGCCGGAGTCGCCGCGGTGATCTTCGTCGCCTGCGCCTACAAGCTCGCCGTCATCAGCGCCGATCTCATCGAGATGCGCGACTGGGTGCCCACGAGCGCGCTGGTCCAGAACCTCGATCCGACCCCGGGCCTGATGGCCGGTTCGCTGCACATCGCCTACGTCTACACGAACGGCCAGCGCACCTGCAAAGGCAGCCGGGTCAACGTCATGGAGAACGCCGGCGCCAGCGATGGCGACCGGTTCCGCGTGGCCTTCACGCAAGGCAAGGCGATCACGATCTGGGTCGATCCCGATGAGAAGTGCCGGGCCGTCATCGACCGCGACGTGCCGTGGCTCGCCGTGATCCTGCTGGCGGCCGGTATTGCCGTCACGGCCGGGGCGGTCCTCTCCATCCGCAAGCGCGGATGGAAGCTCATGTGACGGGCGGCGGCGCCGTTTTCTGGCACGATTCAACGAAGCAAACCCGTTTTCCAGCCTCTACGGATACCTGAACCATGTCGCAAGCTTTCGACGTTGTCGTGATCGGTGCCGGCCCCGGCGGGTACATCGCCGCCGTGCGCGCCGCCCAGCTCGGATTCAAGACCGCCTGCATCGAGGGCTGGAAGAACCCCAAGGACGAGCTCGCCCTGGGCGGAACCTGCCTCAACGTGGGCTGCATTCCCTCGAAGGCGCTGCTCGCCTCCTCGGAGAAGTTCGAGGAAGTGGGGCACCACCTGGACGAACACGGCATCGCGGTGAGCGGCGTGAAGGTCGACCTCGCGAAGATGCAGGCGCGCAAGGAAACGATCGTCACCAAGATGACCAAGGGGATCGAGTTCCTTTTCAAGAAGAACAAGGTCACGTGGCTGCAGGGCTTCGGCAAGATCGTCAGTGCCGGCGACCCGAACACCATCGAGGTGGCGGGCGCGGGCGGGAAGAAGGAATCGGTCACGGCCAAGTACGTGATCATCGCCACCGGCTCCAAGGCACGGCACCTGCCCGGCGTCACGGTGGACAACACCACGATCTGCGACAACGAAGGCGCGCTCGCCTTCGGTGCGGTTCCCAAGAAGCTCGGCATCATCGGTGCTGGCGTCATTGGACTCGAGCTCGGCAGCGTCTGGCGCCGCCTCGGCTCCGAAGTCACGATCCTCGAGGCGCTCCCGGCGTTCCTGGGCGCGGCCGACGAGGCGATCGCCAAGGAAGCGTGGAAGGTCTTCACCAAGCAGGGGCTCGCGATCAAGCTCGGCGTGAAGATCGACAAGGTCACCACGCGCAAGACCGGCGTCCTGGTCGACTACACCGACGACAAGGGCCTCGCGCAGAAGCTCGAGTGCGACAAGCTCATCGTCTCCGTGGGCCGCGTGCCCAACACCGATGGCCTCATCGGCCCCGGCGTGAGCCTCAAGCTCGACGACCGCGGCTTTGTCGCCGTGGATGACCACTGCCGCACGAACCTCGCCAACGTCTTTGCGATCGGTGACGTCGTGCGCGGCCCGATGCTCGCGCACAAGGCCGAGGACGAAGGCGTGCTGGTCGCCGAGATCATCGCCGGCCAGAAGTCGCACCTCGACTACGGCTCGATTCCCTGGATCATCTACACCTCGCCCGAGATCGCCTGGGCGGGCAAGACCGAACAGCAGTGCAAGGCCGCGGGCATCGCGGTGCGCACCGGGCAGTTCCCGTTCTCGATCAACGGCCGCGCGCTCGGCACCGGGCAGACCGCGGGCTTCGTGAAGATCGTGGCCGATGCCGCGACCGACCGCGTGCTCGGCATGCACATCATCCACGCGCACGCCTCCGACCTCATCCAGGAAGGCGTGACGACGATGGAATTCCACGGCGCGTCCGAGGACATCGCGCGCATCACCCATGGCCACCCGACGCTCTCCGAGGTCGTGCGCGAAGCCGCGCTGGCGCTGGATAAGCGCTCGCTGAATAGTTAAAGAAAAGCGGGAACCACAGATGAACACAGATGAACACAGATAAGGGCGAAAGGCGGATCGGGAGTCGCGGGCAGAGCGGTATTCGTGGGGTGGCGAAACATACGCGGGCACCTCGTCTGTCTTTTGCTTTTATCTGTGTTCATCTGTGTTCATCTGTGGTTCCACGCCTTTAACGCCTTTCCCAATGACAAAAGCGGCCGAGGAATTCGAGCTTCCGGACTTCGACGACGAAGAGGTCGACGACCCGAGCTCATTCTCCGGGCCGCTCGAGTGGTACTGGCATTTCAGCCAGCGCAGCGACTTCCAGACCGACAGCGACCAGCTGCGCGTGTTGGAACGCCTCGAGCAGCTCTTCAACGAGCTCGAGGATTTCCGCCAGTACCGCGCGGGCAAGATCAACCGCCTGGTGACCAACCTCGGCGCGGGGCGCAAGCCCCCGCGCGGCGTGTACATCTGGGGCGGCGTGGGTCGCGGCAAGTCGCTGATGATGGACGCCTTCTTCAAGGTGAGCCGCCACAAGAGGAAGCGCCGCGTCCACTTCCACGAATTCATGCGCGAGATCCACGCGCGCATGCGTGGGCTCTCCGGCGTGGAGGATCCGCTCGCGGAAATCGCCGCGCAGATCTCGCGCGAGCTGCGGCTGCTGTGCTTCGACGAATTCCACGTGGGCGACATCGCCGACGCGATGATCCTCGCGCGCCTGCTCGAGCTCATGATCGCCAAGGGGGTCGTGATCGTCCTCACCTCGAACTATCCGCCCGACGATCTCTATCCCAACGGCCTGCAGCGCTCGCGCTTCCTGCCCGCGATCGAGATCCTCAAGCGCGAGCTCGACGTGATGCATCTCGGCGGCCGCACGGACCATCGCCGGCGCCTGCTCTCGGGCCTCAAGGTCTACTACACGCCGATCGACGAGCAGGCCGATGCCAACCTCGCGCGCTTCTTCGAGGCGATGACCAAGGCCGGCTACCAGGAGAACAGTGCGCTCGATCTCGGCGGCCGCTCGATCCACTACCGGCGCCGCGCCAAGGGTGTGATCTGGTTCGACTTCGCGGAGCTCTGCGAGAAGGCCCGCTCGCAGGTCGACTACCTCGCCATCGCAAGCGCATACCACACGGTCCTGGTCTCCGGCGTGCCGCGCCTGAAGGCCGAGAAGACCGACGTCATCCGCCGCTTCACCTGGCTCGTGGACGTGTTCTACGACCAGCGCGTGAAGCTCGTCCTTTCCGCCGAGGTGCCCGCCGAGGAGCTGGTGGCGCCTGCAACCGAAACCACGGGGGCTCAGAAGATGGTGCGCAACGAGTTCGCGCGAACCGCCAGCCGCCTGCTGGAGATGCAATCCAAGGAGTACTTCGGGCGCAAGCACTCCTCCGCCGAAAATCCGCAGGGACTCCAGGGGCGCGCATGAAAGCCATCTACCTCACCAAAGAGCCGAACTTCGTCGCGCGCCTTGCCGATGTCGATGAAGCCTCGCTGCCGGAAGGCGATGTCACCGTGAAGGTCGAGTACTCGACCCTCAACTACAAGGACGCGCTCGCGCTCACCAACGCTTCCCCCATCGTGCGCACGTGGCCGCTCGTCGCCGGCATCGATTTCGCCGGCGTGGTGGAGGAGAGCACCCATCCCGACTGGAAGCCCGGCGACAAGGTGATCCTCAACGGCTGGGGTGTGGGCGAATCGCACTGGGGCGGCCTCGCGCAGAAGGCGCGCGTGAAGGGCGATTGGCTCGTACGCGTGCCCGAGGGCATGACGACGCGCCAGGCGATGGCGATCGGAACGGCGGGCTACACCGCGGCGCTGTGCGTGATGGCGCTGGAAGACCAGGGTGTCACGAAAGATAAGGGCGAGATCCTCGTCACCGGCGCCACCGGAGGTGTGGGCAGTGTCGCCATCGCACTGCTGGCGCGTCGCGGCTATCGCGTCGTCGGTTCGACGGGGAAGGCGAGCGAGTCGGCTTACCTGAAGAGCCTGGGCGCGACTGAAGTCATCGATCGAGCCACGCTCACGCAGATGGGCAAGCCCCTGCAGAAGGAACGTTGGGCCGGTGTCGTCGATTCCGTCGGCAGCCACACGCTCATGAATGCTTGTGCGCAGACGAAGTCCGAGGGCGTGGTCACCGCCTGCGGGCTCGCGCAGGGCATGGACTTTCCAGCATCCGTTGCGCCGTTCATCCTGCGCGGCGTCTCGCTCATCGGCGTGAACAGCGTGATGGCTCCGCGCGAGAGGCGCGTGCGCGCGTGGGGACTGCTTGCAAAAGACCTACGTCCCGAGCGCCTCGAGTCGATGGTGAAGGAGATCAGCCTCGAGGATGCGCTCGCCCGCGCTTCGGATTTCCTCGTCGGAAAGGTTCGCGGACGCTTGCTGGTCAACATCCTGCAACTCGACAAGAAACCCGAACCTGCACCGGTGCCCGTGCCTGCTCCGGCCCCCGAACCCGTGTCGGCGCCTGCGCCTGCACCGGCGCCGATTGCCGCGATGCCCGCGACGGCTGACGTGGAAAAAACCATTCCGCCTGCATCGCCCGCACCGCCCGCGCCGCCCCGCAAGAAAGTGCCGCGCAACGACGAGACCCTGACGCTACTCACCGGGTTCTACCTGGGCTCCGTCGCCAACCCCGAACGCTTCTGGGAAGGGCAGTCGAAGCTCATCGACTGGTGGAAGCCGCCGGTCAAGACGCTCGACTATTCGAATCCGCCGTTCTGCAAGTGGTTCGTCGGCGGCGAAACCAACCTCTGCTACAACGCCGTCGATCGCCACATGGTCGATCGCGCGAACCAGAAGGCCCTCGTGTGGATCTCCACCGAGGTCGACCAGACGCGCGAGTTCACCTACGCGCAGCTTCTCGACGAGGTGAACCGCTTCGCCGCGACGCTGTACTACATGGGCGTGGGCAAGGGCGACCGCGTCCTCATCTACATGCCGATGGTTCCCGAGGCCGTGTTCGCGATGCTCGCCACCGTGCGCCTGGGTGCGGTCCACTCCGTGGTGTTCGGCGGTTTCGCCGCGGCAAGCCTCGCCGCGCGCATCGACGACGCGCAGCCCAAGGTGATCGTCACGAGCGATGCCGGAATGCGCATGGGCAAGATGATCGCGTTGAAGCCCCTCGTGGACGAATCGATCGCGCTGGCGAAGAGCCCGCCCCAGCACGTGTTGCTGGTGAACCGGGGCCTCGACAAGTCGATGACGATGGTCGAGGGCCGCGATGTCGATTACGCCCCCGAGCGCGAGAAGCACGCCGGCGTGAAGGTGCCCGTCGAGTGGCTCGAATCGAACGCGCCTTCGTACATCCTCTACACGAGCGGCACGACCGGGCAGCCCAAGGGCGTGCAGCGCGACACCGGCGGCTATGCGGTGGCCCTCGCGGCCTCGATGCGCCACATCTTCTGCTCGAAGCCGGGTGAGGCGTTCTTCTCCACGAGCGACATCGGCTGGGTCGTCGGGCATTCGTACATCGTCTACGGCCCGCTCATCAACGGCTCGACCACGATCATGTACGAAGGCGTGCCGATGCGGCCCGACGCGGGCATCTGGTGGAAGATCGTGCAGGACTACAAGGTCACGTCGATGTTCTCCTCGCCCACGGCGATCCGTGTCCTGAAGAAGCAGGACACGTCGTGGATGAAGAAGTACGACACCTCGAGCCTGCGCTACCTGTTTCTCGCCGGCGAGCCGCTCGACGAACCGACCTCGAACTGGATTTCCGAGGGTCTGGGCGTGCCGATCGTCGACAACTACTGGCAGACGGAAACCGGCTGGCCGATCCTCACTGCGTCCCCGGGCATCGAGGACACGAAGCGCAAGGTCGGTTCACCGTCGTTCCCCGCATACGGCTACACGGTGAAGCTGAAGCACGAGGAGACGGGCGAGGAGGTCGGCGCGAACGAGAAGGGCGTGCTGTGCATCGTCCCGCCGCTGCCGCCCGGTGCGATGACCACCGTGTGGGGCGACGACCAGCGCTACGTCGACACCTACTACAAGTCCTTCGCCGACGAGATGGTCTACACCACGTTCGACTGGGCCACGCGCGACGAGGATGGCTACTACTTCGTGCTGGGGCGCACCGATGACGTGATCAACGTCGCCGGCCACCGCCTGGGCACGCGCGAGATCGAGGAAGCAGTGCAGGCCCACGCGAACATCGCGGAAGTCGCGGTGGTGGGTGTGGCCGATGCCCTGAAGGGCCAGGTGCCGGTGGCGTTTGCCGTCTGCAAGGATGCGTCGAAGGTGGCGACGGAAGAACTGCGCGCCGCCCACGAGAAGGAAGTGATGGCGACGGTCGACAGCCAGATCGGCGCCATCGCCCGCCCGTCGCGCGTGCATTTCGTCACGCTGCTCCCGAAGACGCGCTCCGGGAAGCTGTTGCGCCGTTCGATCCAGGCGATCTGCGAGGGACGCGACCCCGGGGACCTCACCACCATCGAGGACCCCGGTGCACTCGAGCAAGTGCGCGCCGCGCTGAAATAGAAAAAGGGGACAGCGTCCCCTTTTTCGTGACTGCTTTTTCCGTTACTTCTTCTTGCCGGCGTCCGTGCACGGGCCGAGGTACTTGCCCGTCATCGTGTTCTTCATCTTCATCATCTTGCCGCCCTGGTCCATGGCCATGTCCTGCTTCATCGTGAAGCCGCTGTCCGTGGTGGTCATGACGACGTCGGCGGTCATCTTCGGGCTCTTCGTGCATTCCATGCGCCAGCTGCCGCCGCTGCCGGTCATCTTCATGTCCTTGATCTCGCAGCCCTCGGGCATCTTGCCTTCCTTCTGGCCGACGCCGCCGCCTTCGATGTCCTTGGCGGTGAGGCACTGCTGGAACGTCTGCTCGGGCATCTTGAACCCGGGCGGCATGCCGGGCGGGGGTTCGGACATCTCCATCTGCATCTTGTATTCCCACTGGCCTTCCTTGACCTTGCCCTTCAGTCCGGCCCAGGGATTCTGGGCAAACGAGGCGGTCGCGGTAGCGGCAAACAGGGTGGCGAGAGCGAGCGTTGCGTAGCGCATGAAAACTCCGATGTCCATGACGGTGAAGGCGGAAAGCATAGCATTCCGCCCCGATAGAATGACGGCATGGCCCGCCCCGTAGACCTTCCCTACGACCCCGCGACGCGCTGCGCCGAACGCCACACCTGGTTCGAGCGCGTGCGGCCGCTGGGGTGGGCGACCTTCCTCGACAGCGGCGATCCTGCCCGCAGCACCGGGCGCTACGACGTGATCGCCGCCGGTCCCGTCGCGACCCTCATCGCCCATGACGCCAGCGCGTTCGCGCAGGTGCGCTCGCTGCTCGCGAATGCCCGCGGCTCGTCCCCCCCGTGGCCCATCGCGGGCGGGGCCATCGGCTATTTCGGCTACGAGCTGGGCCGGGCCGGCGCCGGCCTGCCGCGCGACAAGCCGGGCGCCTGGGCGCTCATGCCCGAAGCGGCCATGGGCCTGTACGCATGGACCGTGGTCATCGACCACGTGGAGCGGCGCGCGGCGATCACGTCGCTCGATTCCTTCACCGACGGCGAGGCGCAGGCGATTCGCGACAAGCTCCTGTCGGGCGAGCCCGCCGCGCGTGAGCCGTTCCGCTTCCCGAGCGAGATCGTCTCGTCGCTCGAGCGCGACGCCTACCTTCCGCGCGCCGCGCGCGTGATCGACTACATCCGCGCCGGCGACTGCTACCAGGCGAACCTCACGCGGGAATTCAGCGCGCCCTATACCGGGGACCCGTGGGAGCTTTACCGCCATTTGCACGACGTGAATCCCGCGCCGATGGGGGCGTTCCTCGAGTATCCGTTCGGCTCCGTGCTTTCCAGCTCGCCCGAGCGCTTCGTTACCGTGGAGGGGCGAGACGCCATCACGCGGCCGATCAAGGGTACGCGCCGGCGCCGGCCCGATCCGGAGCAGGATGCGCAGGCGCGAGCCGAGCTCCTTGCCTCCGAGAAGGACCGCGCGGAGAACGTGATGATCGTGGACCTCATGCGCAACGACTTCTCGCGCGTGTGCGAGAAGGGCAGTGTCGCCACACCGGAGATCTGCAAGCTGGAGAGCTTCGCGACGGTCCATCACCTGGTGAGCACCGTGACCGGGCGCTTGCCCGCCGATCGCGACGCCCTCGATCTCCTCGAGGCGTGCTTTCCCGGCGGCTCGATCACGGGCGCGCCCAAGCGCCGCGCGATGGAAATCATCGACGAGCTCGAGCCCCATCGCCGCGAGGTCTACTGCGGCGCGATCGGGTACGTTTCGGCCGCGGGCCGCATGGACATGAACATCCCGATCCGCACGACCGTGTGCGCGGACGGGGACCTGCGCTTCTACGCGGGCGGGGGGATCGTGGCCGATTCCTCGCCCGAGAACGAGTTCGAGGAGACCGAGGTGAAGATTGCCGCCATCCGCAGGACGCTCTCGCGCTTTTCCGGCGCCGGCGTCCCCGATCCCGACAAAGCACGTCTGCGGAAGATTTTCATTGAGGTGCGTGATGCCTATGCCGCGCGCACCGGCGCAGCTTTCGCGGAAAGCATCACCCGGCGGTTGCGCGCGCTTCCCGAGTACCATCGCGCCCGCACGGTGCTCGCGACGCTGTCGATCGGCAGCGAGTGGGATACGAGGACTTTTGCGGAGGGCGTTTTGGCGGACGGCAAGACCCTGGTGCTGCCGCGCGTGGTGAAGAAGCCGCGCGCGCTCGAGATCTTCGCGGTGGGCGATCTCGCGGCCGACCTCCTGCCCGGCGTCTGGGGCATCGAGGAGCCCGATCCCGCGCGCTGCCGCAAACTCACGCTCGCCGAGGTGGACTTCGCGCTGGTGCCGGCCCTGGCCGTCGATCGCGAGGGTTATCGCCTCGGCTACGGCGCGGGCTACTTTGACCGCTTGCTGTCCACGGCCGCGCCGTTTCGCGTGGTGGCGCTGCCCGGCGAGCAGGTCGTCGACCGCCTGCCGCGCGAAGCGCATGACATTGCCGTGGACGCTGTGCTCACCGACGAAACGTACTTCACGACAGGAAAGAAATGACGGCTCGCAACATCGATGGCAAGGCGATCGCCCAGGCGTTCCGCGCGGAATGCGCGGTGCGGGTGGGGCGCCTCAAGGACGCGGGCGTGGTGCCCGGGCTTGCCGTGGTGATCGTCGGCGACGATCCCGCGAGCAAGGTCTACGTGCGCAACAAGGCGAAGGCGTGCGAAGCGATCGGCGTGCACTCGGAAGTGCATGCGATGTCCGCGGACACCGCGCAGGCGCATCTGCTCAAGTTCATTGCGACCCTCAATGCGGATGACGCGATTCACGGCATCCTCGTTCAGCTGCCGCTCCCAAAGGGCATCGACAGCCGCGCGGTGATCGAGGCGATCGCCCCGGAGAAGGACGTCGATGGCTTCCACTACTCCAACGTCGGGCGCCTGCTCGTGGGCGAGCCGGCCTACTACCCGTGCACGCCCTGGGGCGCGATGAAGATGCTCGAGCACGAGTCGATTGCCGTCGAGGGCAAGCACGCCGTCGTGGTGGGCCGCTCGACGATCGTCGGCAAGCCCATGGCACTGATGCTCCTCAACGCGGGCGCCACGGTGACGGTGTGCCACTCGAAGACCCGCGACCTCGCGGCGATGACGCGCCAGGCCGACATTCTCGTCGCCGCCGTCGGCAAGCCCCGCATCATCACCGGGGACATGGTGAAGCTCGGGGCGGTCGTGATCGACGTCGGCATCAACCGCCTGCCCGACGGCACGCTGTGTGGCGACGTGGACTACGAGGCCGTGCGCCAGATCGCCTCCCGCATCACGCCCGTGCCCGGCGGTGTCGGGCCGATGACCATCGCGATGCTGCTGGGAAACACGGTGAAAGCGGCGGAGCTCGCTGCGGGGACCGGCGTAAGGGGGGAGACGCGGATCACGTAATACACTGTCATCCTGAGGAGCGCAGCGACGAAGGACCTGCTTGAGGGGTTTAACAGTCAAACAACTCAAGCAGATCCTTCGAGCCTGCGGCTCTCAGGATGACAGTTCTCATGGACCGCAACCCCGCCAATTACACGCCACTCAACCCGGTCTCCTTCCTTGCGAAGGCGGCCGCGGTGTATCCCGAGCGAGTTGCCGTAGTCCACGGACCCGTCCGCCGCAGCTGGCGCGAGACCTACGCGCGCTGCCGCAAGCTCGCTTCCGCCCTCGAGAAACACGGGATCCGCCGTGGCGACACGGTCGCCGCGATGCTGCCCAACGTGCCCGCGATGATCGAGCTCCACTTCGGCCCGGCGATGCTCGGCGCCGTCGTCAATACGCTCAACACGCGCCTCGATGCCGAGGCGATCGCCTTCATGCTCGACCATGGCGAGGCCAAGGCGCTGTTCACCGACCGTGAGTTCGCGCCGGTGGTCGAGAAGGCCCTCACGCTCGTGAAGTCCCGGCCGCTCGTGATCGATGTCGACGACGCGCTCTTCGAAGGCGGCAAGGCGCTGGGCTCAGTGGAATACGAAGACTTCATCGCGGCCGGGGATGCCGCGTTCGAGTGGCGCCATCCGGCCGACGAGTGGGACGCGATCTCGCTCAACTACACCTCGGGCACGACGGGCAATCCGAAGGGCGTGGTCTATCACTACCGCGGCGCGTACCTCAACGCGGTCAACAACATCACCGACTGGTCGCTGCCGAAGCACCCCGTGTACCTGTGGACGCTGCCGATGTTCCATTGCAACGGCTGGTGCTTCAACTGGACGATCGCCGCCGCGGCCGGCACCAACGTGTGCCTGCGCAAGGTCGATGCGAAGGCGATCTACGATCTCATCCGCGAGCAGAAGGTGACGCACTACTGCGGCGCGCCGATCGTGCATTCGCTGCTGCTCAACGCCCCCGATGAAATGAAGCAGGGCATCGCGCACGAGGTGCATTGCCTCGTGGCCGCCGCACCGCCGCCGGCCGCGGTGATCGCCGGCATGGAGAAGATGGGTTTCCACATCACCCACGTGTACGGCCTCACGGAAACGTATGGCCCGGCCGCGGTGTGCGCGAAGCATCCCGAGTGGTCGGACCTCCCTCTCGAAGAGCAGGTGAAGCTGAATGGCCGCCAGGGCGTGGCCTATTTGCTGCAGGAAGGCATGCAGGTGATGGATCCGGAGACAATGACGCCCGTCCCCGCCGATGGCGAGACGATGGGTGAGATCATGTTCCGCGGCAACATCACGATGAAGGGCTACCTCAAGAACCCGAAGGCCACCGAGGAGGCGTTCCGCGGCGGCTGGTTCCATTCGGGCGACCTCGCCGTGACGCATCCGGACGGCTACGTGAAGATCAAGGACCGCTCGAAGGACGTGATCATCTCGGGCGGCGAGAACATCTCCTCGCAGGAAGTCGAGGACGTGCTGCACGGCCACCCGGCGGTGATGTTCGCGGCGGTCGTGGCGCAACCGGACGCCAAGTGGGGCGAGCGTCCCTGCGCCTTCGTCGAGCTGAAGGAAGGCGCTTCGGCCTCGGCCGAGGAAATCATCGAGTACTGCCGCGCCCGCATGGCGCGGTTCAAGGCGCCTGCCGCCGTGCTCTTCGGCCCGTTGCCGAAGACATCAACCGGCAAGGTCCAGAAATTCATACTCAGAGAGCGCGCGAAAAGCGTGCAGGCGATCGAATGAGCGGAATGCGCGAATCCTCGGTGCTGTGCCTCGACCCCCACGGGTTCCATCGAATCCACTACACGGAGTGGGGCGACCCGGACAATCCGCGCGTCGTGGTCTGCGTGCACGGCCTCACTCGAAACGCGCGCGACTTCGATTTCCTCGCCGAGCGCCTCGCGGCCACGCATCGCGTGATCTGCCCCGATGTCGCTGGCCGCGGCAAGAGCGACTGGCTGGTCGACAAGAACGACTACAACTACGGCGTGTACCTGGGCGACACGGCGACGCTGCTCGCGAAGATCGGCGCCGAGGAAGTCGACTGGGTCGGCACCTCCATGGGCGGGCTCATCGGCATGATCCTCGCGGGCCTGCCCAACACGCCCATTCGCCGCATGGTCCTGAACGACGTGGGCTCGGTGATCCCGAAAGCTTCGCTCGAGCGCATCGGCCTGTACCTCGGCCTCGATCCCACGTTCGACTCGCTCGAGGGGCTCGAAGGCGCGGTGCGCACCGTGAGCCCGTTCGGCGAGCTCACCGCGGCGCAGTGGCGCCATCTCGCCGTGCACGTGGCCAGGCGCGATCCCGATGGCCGCTGGCGCTTCCGCTACGACCCGGGCATCGCGCAGGTCTTCAAGGCCGCACCCGCGGCGGACGTCGACATGCGCTCGTTCTGGAACGCGCTGAAGCTCCCGGTGCTCGTGATCCGCGGCGAGAACTCCGACCTGCTGCTCCCGGAGACGCTCGAGGAGATGAAGAAGCGTCCGGGCACGCAGGCGCACCTCGTGCCGCGAACCGGTCACGCGCCCGCGCTCATGAACGAGCCCGAGGCCGCGGCGATCCGCTCGTTCCTCCTCGCCTGAAGTCATGCCGAGCCAGAACGTCGACTACGACGTCGTGATCGTCGGCGCGGGCCACAACGGCCTGGTGTGCGCCGCTTACCTCGCGGCCGCGAAGCTGCGCGTGTGTGCGATCGAGAAGCGAGCGGTGATCGGCGGGGCCGCGGTGACCGAAGAATTCCATCCGGGCTTCCGCAACTCCACCGCGAGCTACACCGTGAGCCTGCTGCACCCGAAGGTGATTCGCGAGCTGAAGCTCAAGGAACACGGACTGCGCGTGGTCGAGCGGCCGTTCTCGAATTTTCTTCCCGGCGCCGATGGCGGCTACATCAAGATCGGCGGCGGGCTCGAAGCGACCCAGCGCGAGGTCGCGCGCTTCTCCACGAAGGACGCCGAGCGACTGCCCGCGTACTACGACCGGCTCGAAGGGGTCGCCAACGTCCTGCGCGACCTGCTGCTCGAGACGCCCCCCAACGTGGGCGGTAGCGTGAAGGAACTCTTCGCGGCGTGGAAGACCGCAAGGCGTCTCAATTCACTGCCGCTCGCCGCGAAGCGCGACGTGCTCGACCTCTTCACGATGGCAGCGGGCGACTGGCTCGAGCGCTGGTTCGAGTCCGATCCGATCAAGGCGTGCTTCGGCTTCGATTCCGTGGTCGGCAACTTCGCGAGCCCGTGGTCGCCCGGCACGGCGTACGTGCTGCTGCATCACGTCTTCGGCGAGGTGAACGGCAACAAGGGCTCGTGGGGCCACGCGATCGGCGGCATGGGTGCCATCACCGAGGCGATCGGCCAGGAAGCGCGCGCCCGGGGCGTGGAGATCCGCACGGGGCAGGGGGTCGCGAAGATCCTCACCGAGGGCGATCGTGCGAGCGGCGTGGTCCTCGAAGACGGCACCGAGATCCGCGCGCGCTGCGTGATCTCCAACGCCAACCCGCGCCTGCTCACGAAGCTGCTCGATACCGACGGCCCCTGGCGCGAGCCCTTCGACAACGTGGAGTGCGAGTCGGCCACGTTCCGCATGAACGTCGCGCTCTCCGAGCTTCCCGACTTCACCTGCCTGCCCGGCAAGACCCAGCAACTGCACCACCAGTCGGGAATCATCCTTGCGCCGACACTCGCGTACATGGACCGCGCCTATGCGAGTGCGCGCGAAGACGGCTGGTCTCGCGAGCCCATCGTCGAGGTGCTGATTCCGAGCACGGTGGATGACACCCTTGCGCCGAAGGGCCAGCACGTCGCGAGCCTTTTCTGCCAGCACTTCCGCTACAAGCTTCCGGACGGACGCTCCTGGGACCAGGAGCGCGAGCGCGCCGCCGACGCCGTGATCGATCTCCTGAACCGCCACGCGCCCAATTTCAAGGCGAGCGTCCTGGGCCGGCGCATCCTCTCGCCGCTCGACCTCGAGCGCGAATTCGGCCTCGTCGGGGGCGACATCTTCCACGGCAAGCTCACCCTGAACCAGCTCTTCAGCGCGCGCCCGGTGCTGGGCTACGGCGACTATCGGCTGCCCCTCCAGGGGCTCTACCTCTGCGGCGCCGGAGCGCACCCGGGAGGCGGGGTCACGGGGGTGCCGGGGCACAACGCGGCCCGCGAAGTGGTCCGCGACATGCGCCGCGGCTGGAAGCGCCGCCCGCCGGCGCGCTGAATTTTCAGCATTTCCCGGGTGTAATAGCCCAGCGCGCGCATCCATCCGCGCGGCGTAACGTAACCGGATAGAGGCCGGTTCACGGTCGCGATACAGGAGGGCAGGATGGAACGCACCAAGCAGATCACCGCCGGCTCGCTGATACTGGTCCTCGTGGCCGGTGCGGCGCTCTGGTACACCTGGACCCCCACCAAGACAGGCGAGATCGTCGTCGCCCCGGTCGGAGCCGCGCGCCGCTAGGACTTCCAGTTCGGCGGACGCTTTTCCAGGAATGCATCCACCCCTTCTTGCGCGTCGCCCTCGGCCATGTTCGCGGCGATCGTTCGCGATGCGTCGTCGTACGCCGTGCGCATTTGAGCCTCGAGCTGCCGGTAGAACAGCGCCTTGCCCAGGGCGAGCGAGGCACGCGGCTTCGCCTTCAGGTTGTTGGCGAGCTCGCGCGTGGTTTCCATGAGACGGTCCGCCGGCGCGACGCGGTTCACGAGCCCCCAGTCGAGGGCCGTTGCCGCTTCGATGAATTCGCCGGTGAACAGCATCTCCGCGGCGCGCTTGCGCGAGATGTTTCGGGAGAGTGCGACCGCCGGCGTCGAGCAGAACAATCCCAGGTTCACACCCGACACCGCGAAGCGCGCGTGCTCGTTAGCGACCGCGAGATCGCATTGGGCGATGAGCTGGCAGCCGGCCGCCGTGGCGAGCCCGTTCACCGCCGCGATCACCGGCTGGGGCAGGGCGGTCAGCTTCTGCATGAACGCGCTGCAGGTTGCGAAGAGCCGCTGCACCTCCTCCTGGGAGGCGGCGCGCATTTCCTTCAGGTCATGGCCCGAACAGAACGAGGCGCCCGCGCCGGTGATGATCACCACGCGCACGGCCTCATCGCCCGCGATCCTGTCGAGCTCCGAGTCCAGCGCGCCGAGCAGCGCCGAGGAAAGCGCGTTGTATTGGCGCGGCCGGTTGAGGGTCAGTGTGGCAATGCCGTCATCGACGGACACCAGCAGTTCACTCATCGGCCGATTATGGCATCGCGATTGCGCCGCCGAGGGCAACGGGCTTAACATGCACGAAGCTGCCTGATTCTTAAGGGTTTTCACAAGCAGTCGGCGATTTCAGCCGACGACAAGAAGAAGGGTTCACAGGGCGATGAAGATCTGCGCACACATCCTGCGGCTGGCAGGCTCCGCCGTGGTCGCGGGGCTGGTTTCCGCACCGGCATTCGCCGACCCGGCCGCGATCGAGCGCGCCCGCAAGCTCCTCGTCGAGAACAACCCGAAGGCGGCCTACGCCGAGCTCGCGCCCTTGCAGGGAACGCTCGCGGGCACTCCCGAATTCGATTACCTCTTCGGCGTGGCCTCGCTCGACAGCGGCAAGTTCGAGGACGCGATCATCGCTTTCGAACGCGTGCTCGCGATCAATCCCAATCACGCCGGCGCGCAGATGGATCTGGGCCGCGCGTACTTCGGCCTCGGCTCCTATGACCTCGCGGAAGCCGCGTTCGTGAAGCTGCGCGAGCAGAATCCGCCGCCCCAGGCGCTGCAGGCGATCAACCAGTACCTCGATGCGATCGACAAGCGCAAGCGCGAGACGCGCCCGGGCTGGATCGGCTACGTCGAAGCCGCACTCGGATACGACAGCAACCTCACGGGCGTGCCCGGCGATTTCGGCGCGGCCTCGCAGCAGTCGTTCAATATCATCGTCGAGCCCACCGGCAACTCGGTGAAGCGCTCGGAGCCGTACTTCGAAGCGCTCGGTTACCTCGAATACGCGCACCCGCTCTCGCGCGGCTGGAGCGTGTTCGGCGGCTTCGGCGGACGCGGCCGCGCATACAACAAGGAAACGGATTTCAACATCGTCGCGGGCGACGTGCGCGCGGGTGCCGCGCTGAACGACGGACCGCAGCAGTGGCGCTTCTCGGGCGGCTACCAGGACTATCGCCAGGAAGGCGCGGCGCCGGGTGAACCGAAGCCCACCAACGACCGCACCACCGCGAATGCCGTGCTCGACTATCGCTACGCGCTCGACACGAAAAACCAGCTCGGCCTCGGCCTGCAGTATTCGGCGGTGCGTTTCCCCGAGAACAAGATTGACGACTTCGACCAGATCTACTTTTCCGGATCGTGGCTGCGCAGCTTCGAGGGCAAGGGCACGCCCCTGCTGTATCTCACGGCCTTCATCACCGATGACAAGGCGAAGAACAAGTTCGACGACGGCGTGACCGACAAGAGCAAGAACCTCGCGGGCGCGCGCAGCTACTTCCAGTATTCGTACACACCCAAGCTGCAGATCTTCAACGTGCTGGGCGTGGTGCTGCGCAAGGACAAGGATGCGTTCGCGCGCTCCACCACGGTGGAGAAGGGCAAGGACACGTTCTTCGAATTCGGGCTCGGCCTCACGTGGCAGTTCCAGGAAAAGTGCGCGGTGCGCACGCAGTGGTCGTACACGCAGAACGCCTCGAACATCGACATCTACGACTTCAACCGCAACGAGGTTTCGACCGCGGTGCGGTGCGACCTGTTCTGATCGAAGGAAAACGCGCCATGAAAACACTCAAAATTTCGCGCCTGCGCTACGCCATCGCACTGGCCCTTGCCGCCACCGTCGGCGATGCGGCCGCGGCCAGCGGTTCCTTCACCTTCGTGACGGGCGAAGTGTCCGTCACCAAGGCCAACGGCCAGCGCGTCACCGCGCAGCGCGGCACCGAGGTCGACCCGGGCGACTCGATCACCACGGGTGCGAGCGGCATGGCGCAGCTCACGATGATCGACCAGGCGCGCCTGTCGCTGCGGCCGAACACGCAGTTCCGCATCGAGGGTTACCAGCGCAGCGCCGACTCGAGCGAGGGCGCGGTGCTTTCGCTGGTGCGCGGCACGCTGCGCGCGTTCACCGGCCTCATCGCTTCGTCCAACCGCGACAAGTTCGTGATGAAGACGCGCGTGGCCACGGTCGGTATCCGCGGCTCGGGCAACATCCTCTACGCGTGCCGCGCCGACGAGTGCGACAAGAGCGTGACCGGACTGGGCCAGGGCAACGACCAGGACTTCACGGTGAACCACACGATCGAAGGCAGCCACGCCGTCACCAACGTGGTCGATGCGGCCGCGGGCCTGCCGCCGCAGCAGGGCGGGGCGCAGACGCTGATCACCGGCCCGGGCCAGACCGTCATGATCCAGGGCGCGCAAGCGCCGCGCTACGTGCCGACGCCGACCTTCATCTCCGACACGGCGACCAATCCGACGGGTGCTGCGAAGACCGCGGCCACCGCGAGCGACGCCGCCGCCACGCGCGATTTCGCGCCGGGCGACAACCAGCAGCTCTCCGCGTCGCAGCAAGCCTCCAGCACGCCGGTGGGCAACAACGGCCTGGGCTTCGTCACGATCGACGCGTCCAACAATCTCCTTTCCGATCCGATCGGCCTCAACGACGTGATCATCTCCACGGGCGGCCCGTTCCTCGGCCAGGCCGTGCCCGCGAGCATCCGGCTCGAAGGCAACACCGCGGCGCTGCGCGGCTACACCGCGTACTCGGGCACGCAATCGAATCTCTCGCCCGACATCGCGGGCGGCACGCTTCGTGAGATGCACACGGTCAACGTCGCCACGGGCCTCACGGTGATCCTCGGCCGCTGGGAAGGCGCCTCGCTTTCGTTCAGCGGCATCGGCGGCGGACCCACGGCCGGCAACATCCACTGGGCCTACGCGTCGTCGGGATATCCGACGTATCTCTCCGATGTCCTCACGGGTACGGCGACGTACACGCTCGCGCAGGCCACGGCACCGACGAACCAGAACAACACGACGGGCACGGTCGGCACCGCGACCATGAACGTGAACTTCACCAACCGCACGCTCGGGGTCACCATCAGCGTGAGCATGCCCGCGGCCGGCGCGAATGCCGGCGGCACCTGGGGTGCCACCGCGAGCGACGTGCCGTTCTCGCTCAACACGTTCTTCGCCACCACCGCCGATCGCCTGCGTGTGTCGAACGGTTCGACGCAATCGGGCAGCGGGCAACTCCTCTCGGGCGCGATCGAAGGCAGCTTCGTCGGCGCGAACCTGCAAGGCGCGATCATCGGCTACGGCATCGCCGACTTCACCGCATCCAATCCGGCGAACCACAACCAGATCAACGGCGTGCTGCTGCTCACCGGTCCCGCGCAGAACGGCGCGGCCACGTATCGCGAGGGCCGCGTCTCCGATCCTTCGGGCTACCTCGCCAACTCGGGCTTCTCGCGCAACTTCTCCACGACGAATCGTCCGGAAGAGGTGATTGCCGGCGCGAACGGCGCGGTCACGCAATTCACGGCGCCGCTCTTCGCCGGCGTGGGTTCGCGCGCTACTTACGCGCTCGGTACCGCGCAGGTCGTCCAGTCGGGCTTCGATGCCGAAACGGGCCTCGTGTGGGGCCGCTGGGGCAATGGCGTGGCCACGGTCACCGGCAACGGCCAGACGCAGCCGATCAACCTGCAAAGTGCCAGCCTGCATTACATCTTCGCGGGGCCGCAGCAAGGTCCGGTCACGCTGCCGCTCACCGGCACCGGCGTCTACGACGTCATCGGCAACACCTCGCCCACCGACAGCGCGGGCCACGTCGGCACGTTCGGCTCGGCCACGCTCGACGCGAACTTCACCAACCGGACGGCTTCCGCGACGGTGAACGTCACGGTCAACGGGCAGAACTGGATCGGCACCGCACCCAACATGCCGATCTACCGCGACCAATACTTCTCGGCAACGACGGGCAGCACCGTGCCCGGCATTCCCAACCTCTCGCCGCTGGGCATCGCCTGCACGCCGAGTTGCGTGGGCGCCACGGGCAGCTTCGACGGCTTCTTCACCGGCCGTTCCGGCCAGCGCGCCGGGCTGATGTACAACATGGGCGGCGTCCAGGGCGGGGTGGCGTTCGGCCGCCGCGGCGGGTAGGGGCACTCCCAAGGCTCTGTTTTGGTGCGCGTTTTCCCCCTGTTAACTATCACAGGGGATCAGGTAAACTCGCCTTCATAAGCAGTGGCTGATCGCGCAGTGTTGCGAGACGGCTCACGCGCGCACCCGACCTCGCCTCGATGACCGCCGATCCCATTCTCGAAACCCGTGGACTCACTAAGGAGTTCAAGGGCTTCGTCGCGGTCAACAACGTCAACCTCAAGATCCAGCGCGGCACCATCCATGCGCTGATCGGCCCCAACGGCGCGGGCAAGACCACCGTCTTCAACCTGCTCACCAAGTTCCTGCCGCCCACCGGCGGGACGATCCTCTACAAGGGCGAGGACATCACCCGCGACAACCCCGCCGACGTCGCCCGGCGCGGGATCATCCGCTCCTTCCAGATTTCCGCCGTGTTCCCGAACCTCTCGGTGCTGGAGAACGTGCGCCTGGCACTCCAGCAAAAGCTCGGCACGAGCTTCCATTTCTGGAAGAGCGAGAAGTCGCTCGACACGCTCAACGATGCCGCGCTCGCGATCCTCGATCGCGTCGGCCTGCGCAGCTTCTCGCACACGCACGCGGGGGAGCTCGCGTACGGTCGCAAGCGCACGCTCGAGATCGCCACCACGCTCGCGATGGAACCCGAGCTGATGCTCCTCGACGAACCCACGGCCGGCATGGGCCACGAGGACGTGGATCGCGTGCGCGACCTCATCCAGGAAGTCGCCAAGGGCCGCACCGTGCTGATGGTCGAGCACAACATGAGCGTGGTCTCGGGCATCTGCGACACGATCACGGTGCTCCAGCGCGGCGCCGTGCTCGCCGAAGGTCCTTATGCCGAGGTGTCGGCCAATCCCCAGGTGATCGAGGCGTACATGGGAACGGCGCATGCCTAACCGCGAAGCCCGGGGTTCCCAATGAACGAGGTGCTGCGCGTCGCGAACCTGCACGCCTGGTACGGCGAATCGCACGTGCTGCACGGCGTGGACTTCGTCGTGAACAAGGGTGAGGTGGTCACGCTGCTGGGCCGCAACGGCGCAGGGCGCACCTCCACGTTCAAGTCGATCCTGGGCCTCGTGGGAAAACGCACCGGCTCGATCGTCGTCAATGGCGTCGAGACCGTGACGATGCCCACGCACCGAATCGCGCGCCTGGGCATCGGCTACGTCCCCGAGGAGCGCGCGATCTTCTCGAGCCTTTCGGTGGAGGAGAACCTCATGCTGCCGCCCGTGATCGGCGAGGGCGGCATGAGCGTCGATGAGATCTACGAGATGTTTCCCAACCTGCGCGAGCGCCGCTCGACCGCGCAGGGCACCAAGCTTTCCGGCGGCGAGCAGCAGATGCTCGCGATGGCGCGCATCCTTCGCACCGGCGCGCACCTGCTGCTGCTCGATGAGATCACCGAGGGCCTCGCGCCCGTGATCGTGCAAGCACTCGGCCGCGTGATCGTGAAGCTCAAGGAACGCGGCTTCACCATCGTGCTGGTGGAACAGAACTTCCGGTTCGCGGCCCCGCTCGCGGACCGGCATTACGTGATGGAGCATGGAAGAATCGCGGAAACCCTTTCCGCGTCGGAACTCGAATCGAAGACACAGTTGCTTCACGAGTACCTGGGTGTTTAAAACATGAGGAGAAACCACATGAAATTGAATCGCAAGCTGCTCGCTGTCGCCATCGCCGCGTTGTCGGCCGGTGCAGCCCACGCCCAGATCTCGGGCAACGTCGTGAAGATCGGCATCCTGAACGACCAGTCGAGCCTGTACGCCGACCTCGGCGGCCAGGGTTCGGTCACCGCGGCGAAGATGGCCATCGAAGACTTCAAGGCGAAGGAGAAGGGCCTCACCGTCGAGGTCGTCTTCGCCGACCACCAGAACAAGGCCGACGTCGGCTCGCAGATCGCGAGCAAGTGGTACGACGCCGAGGGCGTGGACGTGATCGTCGACGTGCCCAACTCCGGTGTCGCGCTCGCGATCGCCGCGCTCACGAAGGACAAGGGCAAGGCGTTCATCAACTCCGGCGCCGCGTCCTCGGACCTCACGGGCAAGGCGTGCTCGCCCAACACGGTCCACTGGACCTACGACACCTGGATGCTCGCCAACGGCACGGGCAGCGCGATCGTGAAGCGCGGCGGCGATTCCTGGTTCTTCCTCACGGCGGACTACGCCTTCGGCCACGCCCTCGAGCGCGACACCGAAGCCGTGGTGCTGAAGGCCGGCGGCAAGGTCGTTGCGAAGGTGCGCCATCCGCTCAACACGCAGGACTTCTCGTCGTTCCTGCTGCAGGCGCAGGCGTCCAAGGCCAAGATCGTCGGCCTCGCCAACGCCGGCGGCGACACGATCAACTCGATCAAGCAGGCCTCCGAGTTCGGCATCGTGAAGGGCGGCCAGAACCTCGCGGGCCTCCTCGTGTTCCTGTCCGACGTGCATGGCCTGGGCCTCGACAAGGCGCAGGGCCTGATCCTCACCAACACGTTCTACTGGGATCTCAACGATTCCACGCGCGCCTGGTCAAAGCGCTTCGCTGCGGCCAACGGCAACAAACAGCCGACGATGGTCCAGGCCGGCGTGTACGCCGGTGTCCTGCACTACCTGAAGGCCGTCGCGGCGCTGAAGAGCGATGACGGCACGAAGGTGGTCGCGAAGATGAAGGAACTGCCGACGGATGATCCGCTGTTCGGCAAGGGCACGATCCGCGCCGACGGCCGCAAGATCCACCCGGCCTACCTCGTGGAAGTGAAGAAGCCCTCGGAGTCCAAGGGCCCGTACGACTACTACAAGGTCCTTGCGACCATCCCGGCCGACCAGGCGTTCCGCCCGATCGACGCGGGCGACTGCGCGATGGTCAAGAAGTAAGAAGAAATCATCACCTCGGGGGGAAACCCTCGAGGTGATTTCATGACATGAACGAAATCTTCGGCGTCCCCACCCAGGCCCTCTTCGGCCAGCTCCTCATCGGGCTGATCAACGGGAGCTTCTACGCGCTCCTGTCGCTGGGGCTCGCGGTGATCTTCGGGCTGCTGAACATCATCAATTTCACGCACGGCGCGCAGTACATGATGGGCGCGTTCGTGGCGTACTTCCTCGCGAGCAAGGCGGGGATGGGTTACTGGTGGGCGCTCCTCGTCGTGCCGCTCGTCGTGGGCGCCACGGGGGTCGTGATCGAGCGGCTGATGCTCTCGAAGCTCTACAAGCTCGACCACCTCTACGGGCTGCTGCTCACGTTCGGCCTGGCCCTCATCATCGAAGGCGCGTTCCGCCACCAGTTCGGCTCGGCGGGCCTCCCTTATTCGATGCCCGACCAGCTGGTCGGCGTCTTCAACCTGGGCTTCATGTTCCTGCCCAAGTATCGCGGCTGGGTGATCATCGCTTCGCTCGTGATCTGCCTCGCGACCTGGTTCCTGATCGAGCGCACGCGCCTGGGGGCGAACCTGCGTGCGGCCACGGAGAACCCGACGATCGTGCAGGCCTTCGGCGTGAACGTGCCGCGCATGATCACGCTCACGTACGGATTCGGCGTCGGCCTCGCGGCCCTCGCAGGCGTATTTGCGGCGCCGATCTACCAGGTGAGCCCGCAGATGGGCTCGTCGCTCATCATCGTGGTGTTCGCCGTGGTCGTGATCGGCGGCATGGGGTCCATCCTGGGCTCGATCATCACCGGCTTCGGGCTCGGCATCATCGAGGGGCTTACGAAGGTTTTCTACCCCGAGGCGTCGAACACCGTGATCTTCGTGATCATGGCGATCGTCCTCATGATCCGCCCGCAAGGGCTCTTCGGGCAGCGCTGACATGGCCGCCATCGACCCGCCCCCGATCTCGCAAGCCGCCTGGGACGAGCGCTACCACCGCCGCGCCTTCGTGGTGATGATGGTGATGTTCATCCTCGCGCCCGCGGTCGTGTATCCGGTCTTCCTCATGAAGGCGCTGTGCTTCGCGCTCTTCGCCTGCGCGTTCAACCTGCTGATCGGCTTCGGCGGGCTGCTCTCGTTCGGCCACGCGATGTTCCTCGGCATGGCGGGATACATCTGCGCGCATGCGGCGAAGGTCTGGGGCTTCCCGCCTGAACTGGCGATCCTTGCCGGCACTGCGTTCTCGACTGCGCTGGGTTTCGTCGCGGGCCTGATCGCCATCCGCCGCCAGGGCATCTACTTCGCGATGATCACGCTGGCACTCGCGCAGATGATCTTCTTCTACTGCCTGCAGGCGCCCTTCACCGGCGGCGAGGACGGCATCCAGTCGGTGCCGCGCGGGAAGCTCCTGGGCTTCCTCGATCTCCACAACGTGCACGTCCTCTACTACACGGTGCTCGCGATCTTCACGGGCGGGTTCCTGCTCATCTACCGGATCATCCATTCGCCTTTCGGCCAGGTGCTGAAGGCCATCCGCGAGAACGAGCCGCGCGCCATCTCCCTGGGCTACAAGACCGAGCGCTACAAGCTGGTCGCGTTCGTGGCTTCGGCCGCGCTCACGGGTCTTGCCGGCGCCACCAAGGCCATCGTCTTCCAGCTCGCCTCGATCACCGACGTGCAGTGGCAGATGTCGGGCGAGGTCGTGCTGATGACGCTGCTCGGCGGCATGGGCACGGTGTTCGGTCCGGTCGCGGGCGCCTTCGCGATCATCTCGATGGAGTACTACCTCGCGGAGCTGGGCGCCTGGTTCACGATCGCGCAGGGCATCATCTTCGTGGTCTGCGTCCTCGCGTTCCGCCGCGGCATCCTCGGCGAATTCGAAGCCTGGCTTCGCAATCGGAAATAAAGGGGACAGTCCCCTTTTCCGAAATGGGGACTGTCCCTTTTTTCTGATGGACCGCAATCCCGCCAACTTCGCGCCGCTGTCGCCTGTCACGTTTCTCGCGCGGGCGGCCGAGGTCTATCCGGGCAAGGTCGCGATTCGCCACGGCGCGCAGTCCATCACCTATCGGCAGTTCGATGAGCGCGTTCGCCGCTTTGCTTCCGCATTGGTGAAGCGCGGCATCGTTCATGGCGATACCGTCGCGACTGTGGCGCCGAACGTTCCCGCGCAACTCGAGGCGCACTACGCCGTGCCGGGTCTGGGCGCCGTTCTTAACGCGATCAACTACCGGCTTGACGCGAGGACCATCGCGTTCATCCTCGATCACGGGGAGGCGAAGATCCTTCTCGTCGACGGTGAGTTCGCGCCGGTCGTTGCCGAGGCGCTCAAGCTCTGCAAAGCGAAGCCCCTGGTCGTGGACGTCGACGACGGCGTCGGCCCGTGCATTGGTTCGATGACCTACGCGGATTTGCTGGAGGAGGGCGACGCGGCATTCGAGCTGCCCGGTCCGCGGGACGAGTGGGATTCGATGTGCCTGCTCTACACCTCGGGCACGACGGGCGACCCGAAGGGCGTGGTCTATCACCATCGCGGCGGCTACCTCAATTCGCTCGGCAACGCGTTGATGTTCGGCCTCTCCGCGGAGTCCGTGTATCTCTGGACGCTGCCGATGTTCCATTGCAGCGGCTGGTCGTACACCTGGGCGGTCACGGCCGTCGGCGGCACGCACATTTGCCTGCGCCGGGTCGATCCCGCGCTGATCTTCCCGGCCATTCGCGATCACGGCGTCACGCACCTGTGCGGTGCGCCGATCGTGTTGAACATGCTGGTCCACGCACCCGATGCGGTGAAGCTGCGCTTCGACCATGCCATCGAAGTCGCGACGGGTGGGGCCGCGCCGCCTTCGGCGGTGATCGAAGGCATGGAGCGGATGGGCTTTCGCGTGACGCACCTGTACGGACTCACCGAAAGCTACGGACCCGCAACGCTGTGCGCGTGGCAGGACGAATGGAACGACCTGCCGCTCGAGCAGCGCGCGCGCCTCATGGCGCGCCAGGGCGTTCGCTATCCGACGCTCTCCGGCATGCAGGTGGCTGATCCGGAGACGCACGAGCCCGTGCCGCGCGATGGCGCAACGCTGGGGGAAGTGATGCTTCGCGGCCACACGATCATGAAGGGTTATTTCAAGAACCCCCGCGCCACGGAGGAAGCGTTCCGCGAGGGCTGGTACCACTCGGGTGACCTCGCGGTCTGGCATCCGGACAACTACATCGAGGTGAAGGACCGCTCCAAGGACATCATCATCTCGGGCGGGGAGAACATCTCGTCGCTGGAATTGGAAGAGTGCCTTTACCGTCATCCGAAGGTGATGGAAGCCGCGGTAGTCGCGCGGCCCGATGACAAGTGGGGCGAGACGCCCTGCGCGTTCGTGACGCTGAAGCCCGGTGCGTCGGCCACGGTCGAGGAAATCGTCGCGTGGTGCCGCGAGCACGTCGCGGGATTCAAGATTCCGAAGACGGTCGTGTTCGGCGCGCTGCCCAAGACCTCGACCGGGAAGATCCAGAAATTCATCCTGCGCGAACAAGCGCGCACACTCTGACATGCCTGTCCTGCAACTATCGGAAGTCTGCCTCGCCTACGGCCACGTGGCACTGCTCGATCACGTGGACCTCGTCGTGGAGGAGGGCGAGCGCATCGGCCTCATCGGGCGCAATGGCACCGGTAAATCGAGTCTCCTGAAAATCGTCACCGGCCAGGCCGCCGCGGACGACGGCCGCGTGTGGGTTTCGCCTGACACGAGGGTCGTGAGCGTCGCGCAGGAGCCCGCGCTCGAACCGGGCGACACCGTCTACGATGCGGCCGCCGCACCGCTCCTTGCGCTGCTTCACGAGGGCGAGGACTGGTCCGCGAAGCATCGCGTCGAGGGTTTGCTCGAACGCCTGCACCTGGATCCACAGCAGAAGGTCGCGTCGCTCTCGGGCGGGCAGAAGAAGCGCACCGCGCTCGCCGCGGCGCTCGCGACGGAGCCGCAGCTCCTGCTCCTCGACGAGCCCACCAATCACCTCGATGTGGCCGCGATCGAATGGCTCGAGGAAACGCTCGCCGCCTTCAACGGGGCGCTGATCGTGGTGACCCACGACCGGCGCTTCCTCGACCGCATCGCGACGCGCATCGTCGAGCTCGACCGCGGAAGGCTGCTTTCGTATCCCGGAAACTTCGGCGCCTACGAGACGCGAAAGGCCGAGCAGCTCGCGATCGAGGCGGTCGAGAACCGCAAGTTCGACAAGGTCCTCGCGCAGGAAGAGGCGTGGATCCGCAAGGGTGTGGAAGCGCGGCGCACGCGCAACGAAGGCCGCGTGCGCAGGCTCGATGCGCTTCGCGCCGAGCGCGCCGCGCGCCGTGATCGCTTGGGCGGCGTGGAGCTCACGCTCTCCGCCGGCGAGCGCTCCGGCAAGCTCGTGGCCGAGCTCGAGCACGTCACCAAGCGCTATGGCGATCGCGCCATCGTCCACGATTACTCCGACCGAATCATGCGCGGCGACAAGATCGGTCTCATCGGGCCTAACGGCAGCGGCAAGACGACGCTGCTGAAGCTGATCCTGGGCGAGCTCGAGCCCGACGAGGGCACGGTGCGCATGGGAAGCAAGGTGGCGGTCGCGTACTTCGACCAGTTCCGCGCGGCGCTCGACGAGGAAGCGACACTCGCCGACAGCATCTCCCAGGGCAGCGACTTCGTGGAAGTCGACGGCCAACGCCGCCATGTCATCAGCTATCTCGAGAGCTTCCTCTTCCCGCCCGAGCGCGCCCGCGCGCCGGTGAAGTCCCTTTCAGGCGGTGAGCGCAATCGCCTTCTGCTCGCGCGCCTCTTCAGCCGCCCGGCCAACGTGCTCGCCCTCGACGAGCCCACGAACGATCTCGACATCGAGACGCTGGAGCTGCTCGAGTCGTTGCTGCAGGAATACCACGGCACGGTCTTCCTCGTGAGCCACGACCGCGCGTTCCTCGACAACGTGGTGACGCAGACGATCGCGTTCGAAGGCGATGGCCACTGGAAGGAGTACGCCGGGGGTTACCTGGACTGGGAGCGGGCGCGGAAGGCCGCGGCGCGCGAAGAGCGCGACGAGCAACGCAAGGCCGATGCACGCGGCGCCGCCCCTGCGAAGGCACAGCGCGTGAAGCTGTCCTTCAAGGAGACGCGCGAACTCGAACAGCTGCCCGCGCAGATGGAGGCGCTGGAATCGGAGCAGAAGGCGCTTGTTGCGCGCCTCGCCGACCCCGCGCTCTACCAGGACCGGACGGTGGACCTCAAGGCACTGAATACCCGTGCCGAGGAGATCGACGCCGAGCTCACCCGTTTGCTTACGCGGTGGGAATTGCTCGAGGCGAAGTCGACTCGAGGGTCGACTTCGTCCTGAGCGCAGACGAAGGAGCTGCTTCTTACTTCACGTACTTGAGATCCCACGACTGCACGATCGGCGAGTGATCCTTGAGCGCCGGATCGACGAGTGAATAGTTGGAGATCGAGAGGCGCGTCTTGTCCGTGAACGGCAGGAGCTTCATCGTTCCCTGGGGCACGAATGAGGCGACGATCAGTCCCGCGCCCTTCTTGGCCTTGTATGGACCCGACTGCGAGTTCACGCAATTGACGGGCATTTCCTTGGACGGAGTCAGCACGAGGAACATCGTGTACTCCTTCTTGCGGTAATCCACGCTGAGATTGCCGCTCGCGGTGACCGGCACCTCGGTGGGTGCGGCCAGCTTGCACGTGACTTCCATGTACTTGCCGTCGGCGCCCTTCGAGCTGGCGACCTGCTTGTAGTTGAAGGTCGTGAGCGTGATGGTTCCCGCCGGAGGGTTGTCATCGAGCTCGGCCATCGCATAGTCGGCCGTCACGCTCGTGAGCGGAATGCGGATCTTCGCGGCGCCCACGTACTCGTACGTGGTCCCGCCTTCCTTGGTCGAATACGCGACCGACGCCGTGCCCTCGTAGTAGCCGAATTTCTGGGCAAGCGCGGGGGCGGTGCAGGTGAGCAGGCCGAGGAAGGCTGCGAGGGTCAATCGGGTCATGGCGATCCTTTTCGCGGTGCGGTTCATGGATTAAGAACGGGATCGACGGCGAGAAGCGGCCAACCGCGTTGGGCTATAATTCAAACGCCCGTTTGAACTCCCATTAGGCCATGAAAATCCTTGTCCCCGTGAAACGCGTGGTCGACTTCAACGTGAAGGTGCGCGTGAAGGCCGACCAGACCGGCATCGAGCTCGCCAACGTGAAGATGTCCATGAATCCCTTCGACGAAATCGCCATCGAGGAGGCCCTGAAGCTCAAGGAGGCCGGCAAGGCCACCGAGGTCGTCGCGGTTTCGGCCGGCACGACCGCGTGCCAGGAAACGATCCGTACCGCGCTCGCGATGGGGGCGGACCGCGGCATCCTCATCGAAAGCGACGCCGAGTTGCAGCCCCTCGCCGTTGCGAAGCTCCTCAAGGCGCTGGTCGCGAAGGAGTCCCCGCAGCTCGTCATCCTCGGCAAGCAGGCGATCGACGATGACGCGAACCAGGTCGGCCAGATGCTCGCGGCACTCCTCGACTGGCCCCAGGCCACGTTCGCGAGCAAGGTCGAGATCGATGGTGCCTCGGCCAAGGTCACGCGCGAGATCGATGGCGGCCTCGAGACGATCGAGATCTCGCTGCCGGCGATCGTCACGGCAGACCTGCGGCTCAACACGCCGCGCTACGCCACGCTCCCGAACATCATGAAGGCGAAGAAGAAACCGCTCGACATCGTGAAGCCCGCGGACCTCGGCGTGGACGTGACGCCGCGCCTGAAGACGCTGAAGGTGGTCGAGCCGCCCAAGCGCAAGGGTGGCGTGATGGTGAAGGATGTCGCCGAGCTTGTGCACAAGTTGAAAAACGAAAGCAAGGTGATCTGATGACCGCGCTCGTCATTGCAGAACACGACAACACGAACCTCAAGGCCGGCACCGCCAACGCGGTGACCGCGGCCACGAAGATGGGTGGCGACGTCCACCTGCTGGTCGCGGGGCAGGGCTGCCGCGCCGCTGCGGAGGCGGGCGCGAAGCTTGCCGGTGTCGCCAAGGTGCTGTTCGTCGAGGCGCCGCATTACGCCTCGGGCATGCCCGAGAACATGGCCACACTCGTGCTCTCGCTCGCGAAGTCCTATTCGCACCTCGTCGTGGGTGCCACGGCTTTCGGCAAGAACTTCATGCCGCGCGTCGCCGCACTGCTCGATGTCGCGCAAGTTTCCGACATCGTCGCCGTGGAGTCTCCCGATACGTTCGTGCGTCCGATCTACGCCGGCAATGCCTTCGCCACCGTGCAATCGGCGGACGCGATCAAGGCCGTGACCGTGCGCTCGACCGGCTTCGATGCCGCGGCGTCCACGGGCTCCGCGCCGATCGAGAACGCAACGGCTGCGGCAGATGGCGGCAAGTCCAAGCTGTTGAGCCAGGAGCTCACGAAGTCCGCGCGTCCCGAACTTGCTGCCGCCAAGCGCATCGTGTCCGGTGGACGCGGCCTTGCGAGCGGCGAGAACTTCAAGATGCTCGAGACCCTCGCCGACAAGCTCGGTGCGGCTATCGGTGCGTCGCGTGCGGCCGTCGATTCGGGCTACGTGCCGAACGACTATCAAGTGGGGCAGACCGGCAAGATCGTCGCGCCGGAGCTCTACATCGCGATCGGCATCTCCGGCGCGATCCAGCACCTCGCGGGCATGAAGGACAGCAAGGTCATCGTCGCGATCAACAAGGATCCCGAGGCGCCGATCTTCCAGATCGCCGATTACGGACTCGTGGGCGATCTCTTCCAGATCGTTCCCGAGTTGACAGCAGCGCTCTAGAAAAATGTCATTCTGAGGAGCGAAGCGACGAAGAACCTGCTTTAGGCAGTTAACTGATTCAAGCAGGTCCTTCGGGCCTTCGGCCCTCAGGATGACAAGTTTGGTTTAGGAGACTTCAGTGCCTGAATACGTCGCCCCCCTCAAAGACATGCAGTTCGTGCTCAAGCACGTCGTTGGCCTCGACCTGGTCAATACGCTTCCCGGCTGGGAGGACGTGACCGAGGACGTCGTCGATGCGATCCTCGAGGAGGCGGGCAAGCTCGCGAGCGAAGTGCTCTCGCCGCTCAATTCCACGGGCGACAAGACGGGCGCGAAGTGGAAGGACGGCGTGGTGACCACGCCCCCGGGCTTCAAGGAGGCGTACCACCAGTACTGCAACGCGGGCTGGAACAACATCCTCTCGCCGACCGATTTCGGCGGACAAGGGCTGCCGCACCTCATCGCGACACCGGTTGAAGAGATGTGGGGTGCGGCGAACCTCGCATTCAAGCTCTGCCCGATGCTCACCCAGGGCGCGATCGAAGCGATTTCGCACGTCGGGCCCGACAGCCTGCGCGAGCGGTTCCTGCCGGCGATGGTGTCGGGCAAGTGGACCGGCACGATGAACCTCACCGAGCCGCAGGCGGGCAGCGACCTCTCGCTCGTGCGCACGAAGGCCACGCCGCAGGACGACGGCACTTATCGCATCAAGGGCCAGAAGATCTTCATCACCTACGGCGAGCACGACTACACCGAGAACATCGTGCACCTGGTGCTGGCGCGCATCGACGGCGCCCCGGAAGGCGTGAAGGGCATCTCGCTCTTCGCGGTTCCGAAGTTCAACGTGAAGCCCGACGGCACGCTCGGCAGCCGCAACGACGTGAAGTGCGCCTCCATCGAACACAAGCTCGGTATCCACGCGAGCCCCACCGCGGTGATGATCTTCGGCGAGAACGACGGCGCCGCGGGCTATCTCGTGGGCGAGGCGAACCGCGGCCTGGAGTACATGTTCATCATGATGAACGCCGCGCGCCTGTCGGTCGGGCTCGAAGGTGTTGCGATCGCCGAACGCGCCTACCAGCGCGCGCTCTCCTGGTCGCGTGAACGCATGCAGGGCAAGCCCATCGGTGTTGCGGGCGCGAAGACCGCGCCGATCATCCAGCACCCGGACGTGAAGCGGATGCTGCTCACGATGAAATCCACGATCGAGGCCATGCGCGCGCTTGCGTACTGGACCTCGGCGCAGCTCGACCGCGCCCGTATGGCGGCCGACGACACCGAGCGCAAGCGTTCCCAGGCGCTGGTCGATTTCCTGATCCCGATCGTGAAGGGCTGGTCCACGGAGAACGGTATCGACGTGGCGTCGCTCGGCATCCAGGTCCACGGCGGCATGGGCTTCATCGAGGAGACGGGTGCCGCGCAGCATCTTCGCGACGCGCGCATCACCACGATCTACGAGGGCACGACCGGCATCCAGGCGATGGACCTCGTCGGCCGCAAGATCGGCCGCGAAGAAGGACGCACGGCATTGGCGCTCCTTGCCGAGATCGACAACTTCACGCCGAAGCTCGCGGCTTCGGGCGATGCGAACGTGAAGGCGATCGGCGAATCGCTGACGGCCGCGGTCAAGAGTGCGCGCGAGACGGTGCAGTGGATCGCCCGCAACTTCTCGACCAACGCACCCGCGGTCGCCGCAGGGTCGGTGTATGTGCTCAAACTTCTCGGCATCACGCTCGGTGGCTGGATGCTCGCGCGCTCGGCGAACACCGCGGCCGCGCAGCTCGGCCGTGCCGAAGGCGACGCGGCATTCCTGAAGGCGAAGATCCTCACGGCGCACTTCTACGCGGACCACATCCTTCCGCAGACGGCCTCGCTCGCCAGCGCGGCCACGCGCGGGCCGGAGAGCGTGCTTGCCGTGGAGGACGCACAGTTCTGACGCTGCTCCTCATTGCCCTCGCGGTGTCGATGGACGCCGTGGCGGTGTGCATCTCGAGTGGCATGACCCGGGGAGCGCGCGCCTCATGGCGCGACGCCTTCGTGATGGCGTTCGTGTTCGGCGTCTTCCAAGCGGCGATGCCCGTCCTGGGCTATGCGGGCGGCGCGATCTTCGGCGACGCGATCGAGGCCTGGGACCACTGGGTGGCATTCGGGATCCTCGCCGCGGTCGGCGGGCACATGATCTACGAGGCGTTCGACAAGAACGACCTCGCGCCTCGCAATCCCTTCGCATGGCGCTCGATGATGCTGCTCGGTGTCGCCACCAGCCTCGATGCCGCCGCCGTGGGTCTTACCCTGGCGCTCATCGACCTGCCGCTGCTCGCCTCCATCGCCGTGATCGGCGCGGTCACGTTCGCGCTCTGCGTCCCGGCGGTCCGCCTCGGAAGCCGCCTGGGCGCCGCGTTCGCCCACCGCGCGGAGCTCGCCGGCGGCATCGTCCTCATCGCCATCGGCGTGAAGATCCTTGTGGAGCACCTGTCGGCCTAGCGGCCAGTTGTACTTTTCCGGTTGTCTACTTTCGGGGCTTTCGGCTTGCTATAAAGGAAGCCCGCCGACAACAGGAGGAGTAGATCCGTGAAGAAGTCCCTCGCCGCGCTCGTCCTTGCAGTGACTATCGCCGGTTCCGCTGCCGCCCAATCGCCCGACGCGGCCAGCGTCGTCAGTGCGTCAGAGGCCCTGGTGAAGGCGATGATGTCGCCCGACCGGGCGGCACTCGAGAAGCTCCTTTGGCCGGAGCTCAGCTACGGACATTCGGGTGGGGCGGTGGATACGCAAGCCACCCTCATCGACGGGCTCGTCAACAAGAAGAGCATTCTCGCGAACGTGCAGCTCACCAACGCCACCACCACGATGGTCGGCAACGACCTCGCCGTCACGCGCGGCCGCATGAGCCTCGATGTGATGACCACGGGCACGGCGCAGAAGGTCGAGTTCAACCTGCTCATGGTGTGGCAGAAGCGCGCCGGCGAATGGCGCCTGCTGGTGCGGCAGGCCTCGAAGCTCTAGCTACTTCGCGATCGTCACCGCGTCGCCGTTGACGATGGAGTCGGGCGGATTGAGCACGAGTTGCTCCGTGCCCTTGAGGCCGTCGATCACTTCGACGCTCGTCCCGAGGTTGCGCCCGACCTTGATCGCCTGGAGCCGAACCTTGCCGGCTTCCACCGCGGCCACCTGCACACCCTCGGCGCGGATGATGAGGGCGTTGGCCGGGATCACCATTTCCTTGGCGGCGGTGAGCGGCAGGGCGACCTGCACGTAGGCGCCGGGCAGCAGCGCCCCGTCCTTGTTGTCGAGCGCGATCTCCACCTGCATGGTGCGGGTGTTGGGATCGATCGCCGCGGACGTGCGCGCGACCTGGCCTTCGAAGACCCGCCCGCGCAATTCGCCCTGCGTGATGTTCACCTTCTGTCCGGCCTTCACAAGGTGAGCGGACGATTGCGGCACGTTCACATACACGCGCAGCGAATCGGCCTGCGTGAGGATGAAGAGCGGGCGGCCCGAGCCCGCGTCGATGAGGTCACCGACGTCGACGTTGCGGCGGGTGATGACGCCGCGGAACGGCGCCACGACGCGACGGAAGCTTTCGAGCTGCTTCAGGCGCTCCACATTGGCGTCGGCCTCCGCGAGATTCGCCTGCGCCTGCGCGTACGCGCCGCGGCGCTCGTCGAGGCTCTGCTGCGCCACGAATCCGGTCTTCTTGAGTTCCTCGTAGCGATCCATCGTGCTCTTGGCGAGCGCGAGACTTGCGGCCGATTGCTGGCGCGCCGCCCGTGCCTGCGTGAGCTGCTGGTCGATCTCGGGGCTCTCGATCTCCGCGAGCAGCTCGCCTTTCTCCACGACCGAACCGATGTCCTTCGTCCAGCGCTTGAGGTAGCCGCTGGCGCGCGACGACAGCGGCGCCTGCGTCGCACCTTGAAGCGAACCGGCGAGCACAACCGTCTCGCCCGTGCCGCCGATCTTCGGTGCGGCCACCTGCACGTAGAGCTTCGCCGAGTCCGCGGCGTTGGCCTCGAGCGTCTTTGCATTCGTGTGGCGCATGAACACCGTGCGCCCGGCGCCCAGCGCCAGGAGTACGAGGATCACGATCGCGACGAGCTTCGCGCGGCGAATGGCAGTTCGGGATTCGTCAGTCATGCTGCAGCGACTCCTGGGGATGTGCGGAAGGCGGCACGCGCCGCGAAGCGCGGGCAAGCAGCCACTCGTGCACGGCGGCGTAGACCACCGGCACGAAGAGAAGGGTGGAGACGGTGGCGAGTGCCAGGCCGCCGATCACGGCGCGGCCCAGCGGCGCGTTCTGCTCGCCGCCTTCGCCCATGCCCAGCGCCATCGGGATCATGCCGATGATCATCGCGAGCGCCGTCATGAGCACCGGGCGAATCCGCGTGGCGCCGGCTTCGAGCGCGGCCGCGTTGGGCGCGACGCCGGCGGCTTCGCGATCGCGCGCGAAGGACACGAGCAGGATGGAGTTCGCCGTCGCGACCCCCATCGTCATGATCGCGCCGGTCAGCGCCGGGACCGAAAGCGTGGTGCCGGTGATGAAGAGCATCCACGCGATGCCGGCAAGTGCGGCGGGTAGGGCGGCGATGATGATCACCGCGTCGATCCACGACTGGAAGTTCACGACGATGAGCAGGTAGACCAGCACGATCGCCATCGCGAGACCGACGCCCAGGCCGATGAACGACGCGCGCATCGTCTCGACCTGGCCGCGCACCTCGAGCGTGGAGCCGCGCGGCAGCTTGGCTCGCGTCTCGGCCACGAGCTTGTCGATGTCACCGGCCACCGCGGCGAGGTCGCGGCCCTGGACGCTCACGTAGACATCGATCACCGGAATGATGTTGTAGCGCGAGACGATGGCGGGCGACCGCGACGCCTTCGCATCCACGAGGTTGCCCAGCACCTGCGGCGCGCGTCCCGGGGCTGCGCCCGGATCGGCGACGGGGATGTTGAGCAACGCATCCATGGAGTCCACGTTGTACTCGGGCGTCTGCACCGCGAGGTTGTAGACCACGCCGTTCTGCGGATTCAGCCAGAAGGCGGGCGAGGTCTGCGAGCTGCCGGCGAGCGCGATGAGCAGGTTCTGGCCCACGTTCGCGGTGGAGAGTCCCATCGCCTGGGCGCGCGTGCGATCGACCTGGAGGTTCACGCCCGGATAGTCGAGCCGCTGGTGCACGTGCGCGTCGACCGCACCGGGAACCTCGCGGATCTTGCGCGTGAGCTCGGCGGCGAGCTCCGCGTTCTTCTGCATGTTGTTGCCGGAGAACTGGATGTCGATCGCGGCCGGAAGTCCGAAGTTGAGGATCTGCGTGACGATGTCGGCGGGCTGGAAGAAGAACTCGATGCCGGGGAAGCGCTTGGGCAGCTCGCGTCGGAGCTCCGTCACGAACTCTTCCGTGGGCCGGTGGCCTTTGCGAAGCGACATCAGGATCTCGCCGTCGAGCGTGCCGATCGTCCCGGAGTTGCTGTACGAAAGATTGATGCCGCTGTTGGGCACGCCGATGTTGTCGAGGATCGTCTCGAGCTCTTCCTTGGGCACGATCTCGCGGATCGCGACCTCGATGCGATCGGCGATACGCGCGGTTTCCTCGATGCGCGTTCCGGTGGCGGCGCGGAAGTGCAGCTTGATCTGGCCCGCGTCGACGGTCGGGAAGAAGTCCCGGCCGAGGAAGGGATAGAGCAGGCACGAGACCGCGGTGAAGCCGAAGAAGATCGCCGCGAAGGCCGCGCGCCGGGCGAGCACCGCCGCGAGCACCGCCGCATACCAGGCGCGCATGCGCTCGAACCGCGCATCGAACGCACGGTAGAGACGCGTCAGCGCATTGGGTTTCTCATCCCCGCCATGCTTCTGCCCACGCATGAGCAGCATCACGAGCGTCGGGACGAGGGTCCGCGACAGGATGTACGAGAAGACCATCGCGAAGCACACCGCCTCGGCCATCGGCACGAAGAGGAACCTGGCCACGCCGGTGAGGAAGAACATCGGCACGAACACGATGCAGATGCACAGTGTGGCGACGAAGGCGGGCACGCCGATCTCGCCAGCACCCACGATGATGGCTTCGTGCAGCTCCACGCCGTTGTGCAGGTGCCGCTCGATGTTCTCGATGGTGACGATCGCCTGGTCCACCAATATCCCGACCGAGAGCGCGAGGCCCCCGAGCGTCATGAGGTTCAGCGTCTCGCCCAGCGCACGCAGCATGAGGATGGAGGCGAGGATCGAGAGCGGAATCGTGAGCGCGATGATGAAGGTGCTGCGCCAGTTGCCGAGGAAGAGCAGCACCATGAGCGCGGTGAGGCCCGCGGCGATCAGCGCTTCGATCACCACGCCCATCACGGCCGCCTTCACGAAGATGGACTGGTCGAAGAGGGGCGTGACCTTCACGTCGGGCGGAAGGAGCTGTGCCGCGCGCGGCAGGATGTCGCGCAGGTTGTTCACGATGTCGAGCGTCGATGCGCCGCCGTTCTTCAGCACCGAGAGCAGCACGCCGCGCTGGCCGTCCTGGCGCACGACGTTGGTTTGCGGCCGGAAGCCGTCGCGGACGAATGCGACGTCCTTCAGGTAGACCGTGGCACCCCCGGACGTGCGCACCGGAAGATCGTTCAACCCGGAGATCGCGTCCGTCGAGGACTCGAGGTTCACGTTGAACTCGGTCGCGCCGAACTTGGCCGTGCCCGAGGGCAGGATCAGGTTCTGCGTGTTGATCGCATTCACCACGTCCGCCGGGCTCATGTTGCGCGCCTGGAGCGCCTGCAGGTCGATGTCGACCGAGACGAAGCGCTCCTTGCCGCCGTAGGGCCAGGGAATCGCGGCACCCGGGATGGTGATGAGCTGCGGGCGAAGCTGGTTGACCGCGGTGTCGAAGAGCCCCTGCTCCGACATGCCCGGGCTCGAGATCGCAAGCTGGACGACCGGAATGCTCGAAGCCGAGTACTTGATGATGAGCGGCGGGGTGGTGCCCGGCGGAAGCTGCCGCAGCATCGTCTGCATGATCGCGACGACCTGCGCGATCGCGGTCTGGATGTTGGCGTTGGGCTGGAAGAAGATCTTCGTGACGGACACGCCGGCGAGCGACTGGCTTTCGATGTGCTCGATGTCGCTCACGGTCGTGGTGAGCGCGCGTTCGGACTGGCCGGTCACCCGCTGGCCCATCTCCTGGGCCGAGAGCCCCCGGTAGTTCCACACGACGCTGATCACCGGGATGTCGATCTCCGGGAACACGTCCGTGGGCATCTTCAGCAGGGCGAAGGGCGTGGCGAGCACGATCAGCATCGCCATCACGATGAACGTGTACGGGCGTCGGAGCGCGAGCTCGACGACGGAGAAACCGGAGGACCCGGAGGGTGTTTCGGATGCCGACATGACGTTTTCCTCAAATGAAATCATATCGGGAACCGCGGCCGGCGGTGCGGCGCAGCGGTAAAAGGTTGTGTCCGGTTAGACTGCTTCCCATGGCCAACGCACCTGTCGTCCGGGAAATCCCCGCCACCGAGCTCAAGGCGATGTTCGATCGCGGCGAGACCTTTGAACTCATCGACGTGCGCACGCGCGCCGAGCGCTCGATTGCCGAGATTCACGGATCAAGGCTGCTCGACCAGGGGTCGTACGACGCGCTGACCCAGCTCGATCACGACACGCCCCTTGTCTTCACCTGCCACCACGGCGAACGCAGCCGGCAGGCGGCGCAACACTTTGCGCAGCTGGGTTTCGAGAACGTCAGCAACGTGAGCGATGGGATCGACGGCTGGTCGCTGTCGGTCGATCCCGGGGTGAGGCGGTACTAGGCTTCAGTAGGACCCCGCTGACTGAAACCCCGCGGCCTCGGGGGGACACTGAAGAGTCCCCTGCCTCCGGAGCCGCCGATGCGCCCCCCGTTCGTCCTTGCTTCACTCGCGGTCGCAGTTGCGCCGGCTTTCGCGCAGGCGCAGTGCGCCAATCCCCTCGAAGTCCGTCCGCCCAACGCGCCCGACCAGAAGCCTGCGTTCGCGCAGCAAACGCGCGCGTGTGAAGCGAAGAGCGATGGCTACACCGTCACCGTCCTCGCGAAGAACCTGGTGAAGCCCTGGGCCGTGGAGCCGATGCCCAACGGCGAGCTCCTTGTCACCGAGAAGGCCGGGCAACTGCGCATCGTCACGGCCAGGGGTGAGGTGAAGGCGCCGATCTCGGGCGTTCCCAAGGTCGACGACAAGGGGCAGGGCGGCTTGCTCGACGTGGCGCTGAGCCCCACGTTCGCCAACGACCGCACGATCTACTTTTCCTTCTCCGAGCCGCGCGAAGGCGGCAATGCCACCAGCGTCGCGAAGGGCGTGCTCAATTCCGAGCGCACGGCGCTCGAGCAAGTGAAGGTCATCTTCCGCGCCATGCCCACGTACAAGGGCGACAAGCACTACGGCTCGCGGCTCGCGTTCGGGCCCGACGGGATGCTCTACGTGACGACCGGCGAGCGCTCCGACACGCCCATGCGCAAGCTCGCGCAGCAGAAGGACAACCACATGGGCAAGGTGATGCGCATCACGCCCGAGGGCGCGCCGGCCGATGGCAATCCGTTCACAACGGAAGCGGGCGCGATGAAGGAAGTCTGGTCGCTGGGTCACCGCAACGTGCAGGCGGCCGCCTTCGATGCGCAGGGGAAGCTCTGGGTCATCGAGCACGGCACGCAGGGCGGCGACGAGCTGAACCTCGTGCGCAAGGGCAGCAACTACGGCTGGCCGATCCAGGCCTACGGCGAGGAATACAACGGGCGTCCGATCGAGGGCGCGGTGACCGATCGCCCCGGCTACGAGCAGCCCGCGTACTACTGGGATCCGGTGATCGCCCCGTCGGGCGCGCAGTTCTATTCCGGCAAGGCGTTCCCGAAGTGGAAAGGCAATCTCTTCATCGGCGGGCTCAAGGACAAATTCCTGGTGCGCCTCGTGATGGAGGGAGATCGAGTCACGGGCGAGGAACGGCTCTTCCAGGATCGCGGGCAACGCATCCGCGACGTGCGCGAAGGGCCGGACGGCGCGCTGTACGTCGTCACCGACGAAACCAGAGGGGAACTCTGGAAGATCACTCCCAAGATTTGACCGGCGCGTCCTTACTTGATCGAGTACACCACTCGTCCGGTCGTGCCGCTCAGCTCGAGTGTCTTGCCGGCGGGAATCGTGCCCACGACGATGATCTGCGGAGGCGCTCCCCATGAAACCCCGAGGGCCGCGTCGTCCTTGACCTTGGTGGCGAGGTGCGGCTTGTGCATGCAGCCCTTGTCGCACGACGCCGAGGCGGGCAGGGTGCCCGGAAGCACCTCGACGGGACCGCGCGTGGCAACCGGCGAGCAATTGACGGGCGCACCGCCATTCATGGGCACATAGCCGATGCAAGCCACGACCGCGACCACGGCGGTCAGTTGCTCGTTCGTTTCGTTGCAGGATCCCTGCAGGACCGGAATGCCGCCCTTGGCCTGCTTCACGGGCTTCGACGTGGCGAGCTTGCCCTTGTCGTCGAGGTGGATCGCGTCGGACGGGTACCACTTCACGTCGACGAGGTAACCGCCCTTGTTCGCGACGCATTGCCTTGCCGAGGCGCTACCTGCGCCGAAAACGGCGGCCATCGCGACGAACGCGAGCGCGGCCGACTGGATCGCTTTTTTGTGCACCGTGATTCTCCCTGGGAAGGCTCGTTTTTGAGACCTGCTGACGCAGATCATGCCAAAGCCCGGGCGGAATGAGAATCAGGACATTGGTCTCATGACCTCGGCCACTGCGCGGGGTCCACGCGATAGAGATTCGCGAACTCCGCATAGAGCGCCGGGTGCATGTGCGCCATCGCCTGCGGCTGCTCGAAGAAGACCTCCGTCGCGACCGCGAAAAACTCCGCGGGGTTGGTCGCGCCGTAGTGATTGAGCAGCGAAGGCTGGCCCGTGAACGCGGCCTGCTGGAGCATGGCGAATTCATAAGCGAGGACCTGCGACCAGCTCGGATAGCGGTCGCGGTTGCCGAGCCAGGGCGCGCCGTTCGCGTAGCCTTTTTCCTGATCGAGCTGGTGCGCGAATTCGTGGATCACAACGTTTCGTCCATCGTCGGCAATGGCGGCGTCGTTCAGCGTGTCTTCCCAGGAAAGCACCACCTGACCCTGCGTCCACGATTCGCCGGAAAGCGCGCGCCGCTCTTCCTGAAGGATGCCCGACGGCTCCGGCCGGATCCGGTCGACAAGGAACGCGCCCGGGTAGACGAGGATTTGCCGCAGGTTGGGATAAGGCGTGCTCTTGCGGTTGAGGACGAGCAGGCAGGCTTGCGCGGCGATGGTGATGCGCATCTCGTCGGTGATGGCCACGTCGTCGCAGCCGATGAAGTTCTTCTCGAGCAGGAAGACCTGGATCCGCGCTTCCAACTGGAGGCGCAGGGACGGGGGCAGGTTGCGGGCGAGGGGCACGCGGCGGTCGATGATTTCGCGCCAGGCGGCGGGGAAGGGCATATCGCGCGCCTTGCGCCGGCGGTACGCGGCAAACAGCGGCCCCCCGACGAGACCCGCGATGACGAGGAGGAGGACGAAACCGATCGCGTAGGGGGTCATGGACTCGACATGGCGCCGCCGGGCGAGTCTTTCAAGTGCAACCGCGATCTTGTAGGACGCGACCTTGGTCTCGGCGCGTGCGTCCGCTCGCGCACATAGAATGGCCTGGCGTCCCCAAAGGGGGCTCGCTTCATACAACTACAGGGAAATGCGCACACATGAAAACCTCGCACCTGCGCGGCCTCGCCGCCGCTGCAGTACTCGCCTCGGTCGTCCCCGCTGTCCAGGCCCAGACCATCGAACAGGCCAAGGCCGCGTACCCGCAATTCGACGCCCGGTACTACCACGACAAATATCCCGACCTGCAGAAGGTCATCGGCTACAAGCCCGACGACCTGCTGATGCACTTCATCAAGCACGGCCAGAACGAGTTGCGCGCCCCGAGCGCCAGCGGCGACGCGAAAAAAGTGTCGTACACGCAGTGGGCGGCCGGCTGCAACAAGGGCTGGTGGGGCGGGGTGTGGCACGAGGTGGTGAAGGGGAAGGGCGGCGTCCACATCCTCAAGAACGTGTGGCACCACTACTGCGACGAGAACGTCTACAAGTACGCCATCGCCTTCGACGACTTCAAGGATCCGCCGCGCTCCGCGCACGGCAAGAGCTTCATGCGCGCCGGGGACTACATCAAGGATGGCGAGTACATGGTGAGCGAAGGCGCCCACTTCATCGCCGCGATGCAGTCCGACGGCAACTTCTGCATCTACCAGGGCTCGAGCCCCGCGAAGATCCACGGCAGCAACAAGTGGTGCACGCTGCGCGGCGCCAGTCCGGGAAACGGCAAGTACTTCGCGATCATGCAAGGCGATGGCAACTTCTGCGTCTACAAAGGCACGGGTCCCGCCGACAACAAGGGCCACGTGAACTGCTACCCGGGCAAGGGCCTGAATGCGACGCCGCCGTACTACTTCCTCGCGCTGCAGAACGACAACATGCGCGAGCCCAACCTCGCGATCTATCGTGGCTCGGGCCCGGGCAACAACCTGGGCTGGATCTGGGACCGCATCACCACCGCGCCGCCCAAGCCCGACACGGTGTGGGAATCGATCGGCAAGGGCATCGTCAAGGGCGCGGGTGCCGTGAACCAGGCGATGATCGACTACACGAAGGCCAAGGAAACGTCGACGACCACCCCGCCCTGGTAGCACGTCGGGCCTCCACGAATATGTGACCTGCTTCACTGGCGCCGGCCGGGAAGCGGGTCACACTCGTGCAGGGGGAGGGATTGCCGATGGACGGACTGCTGAACTTCATCACCGGGCCGCTGCCCGGGTCGCCGCTGCCGGCCAGCTACGACCCGGCGCTGGTCGCGCTTTCGTATTTCGTCGCGTCCTTTGCCGCCTACTGCGCGGTCGAGCTCGCCGGCCATGTCCGCGAGCATCGCAACGATCCCCGCCGCTCCTATTCGTGGCTCTTCGGCGGCGCCTTCGCGATGGGCGCGGGCATCTGGTGCATGCACTTCGTGGCGATGCTTGCGTACAAGCTGCCCGTTCCGGTGCTCTTCGACCTGCCGACCACGTTGCTGTCGATGGCGGTTGCCGTGGTCATCTCCGGCTTCGCGCTGGACCTCGTCACGCGGCCCACACTTTCCCGGCTCAAGCTCGCCTTCGGCGGCGTGGTCATGGGCCTGGGCATCTGCACCATGCACTACACCGGCATGGCGGCGATGCGCCTCGATGCGCTGGTCCTCTACTACCCCGGTCCGTTCCTGCTCTCGATCCTGAATGCCATCGTCTGCTCGACGATCGCGCTGTGGCTGGTCTTCTGGCTCGAGGGAACGAAGACCCGGCACAAGGTGCTCTCCGCGGCCGTGATGGGCCTTGCGATCTGCGGCATGCACTACACGGGCATGTACGCGACGGTGTGCGTGGGCACGGGAGCGATCGAAACGGGCAACGGCCTCAACCCGGTGCCGCTCGCCGCGGGGATCGCCACCGTCACGATGTTGATCATCGCGATGACGCTGGGCCTCTCAATGCAAAGCCGCCTCGCCTCGCGCGACCTCACGGAGCGCAATCGCCGGCTCTCCGAGGAAATCGAGCGCCGCCGCAAGATCGAGGCCGAGCTCAAGCACCACCAGGACAACCTGCACGCGCTGATTGCCGATCGCACGCGCGAGCTCGCGGTCGCACGCGATGCGGCCCAGGCCGCCAATCGCGCGAAGAGCGAATTCCTCGCGATGATGAGCCACGAGATCCGCACGCCGATGAACGGCGTGCTGGGAATGACCGAGCTCCTCCTCGGCACGACGCTCGACACGACCCAGCGACGCTTCGCGGAGACGGCGCATCGCTCCGGCGCCTCGTTGCTGCGGGTCATCAACGACATCCTCGACCTGTCGAAGGTCGAGGCCGGCAAGCTCGAGCTGGTGCACGCGCCGTTCGACATCCGCGAGCTCACCGACGAGGTCATCGCCTCGCTCGCCGAGGGCGCGCGCCGCAAGGAGCTCACCCTGGGCTGCGCGCTCGCCCCCGTGCTTCCCGCGCGCGTGGTTGGCGACGCGGGTCGTCTTCGCCAGGTGCTCGTGAACCTCGTGGGCAATGCGATCAAGTTCACCGACAAGGGTTCGGTCGTCGTGCGCGTGGCCTGGGATGCTGAAACGGAAGACGCACTGTGGCTGCGCTTCGAAGTCTCCGACACGGGCATCGGCATCGCCGAGCAGCACATCGACAAGATCTTCGAGATGTTCACGCAGATCGATGGCCAGTTCGGACGCCGCCAGGGCGGCACGGGGCTGGGCCTGCCGATCTGCAAGCAGCTCGTCGAGAAGATGGGCGGCGAGATCGGCGTGCACAGCACGCCGGGCGCGGGTTCGCGATTCTGGTTCAAGGTACGGCTGGCAAAGCAGGTGGGCGAGATTCCCTCGACACCCTCGCTGCTGCAGGGCCTGCGCGTGCTGGCCGTCGAGAACAACGCCGTGAACCGCGAGATCCTCAGCTACCAGCTCGATGCGACCGGCGTGCGCCACGATTCAGTGGCCAGCGGCGAGATTGCGCTGCTCAGGATGCGCGATGCCGCGGCGGTCAAGCGCGACTATCGCGTGGTCATCCTCGACAACGTGATGCCCGAGATGGATGGCTTCGAGCTCGCGCGCGAGATCCGCGGCGATCCCACGCTGGGCAAGGCGCACCTCGTGATGCTGAGCTCGACCGGCGTGGACCAGGCCGCCGCGCGCCACGCGGGGATCGATTACTACCTGCTGAAGCCCGTTCGCCAGTCCGACCTCCTCGATTGCCTCATGGGAATCCTCGCGAAGACGACCGACGGCCCGATCGCATTGCCGACGGCGCCGCGCGGCGCGCGCTTCGCCGCACGCGTGCTGCTGGTGGAGGACAACCCCGTCAATCGTGAAGTGGCGGTGCACATGCTCAAGCACCTGGGGTGCGAGGTGGGCATCGCGGAGAACGGCCGCGAGGCCCTCGACGCGCTCGACCACTCCGTCTTCGACCTCGTGCTCATGGATTGCCAGATGCCCGAGATGGACGGCTACGAAGCCACGGCGCAGATCCGGCGCCGCGAAGCCATGCGCGCACCTTCGCCGCGCGTGCCCATCATCGCGTTCACGGCCGGAGCGGTCGACGGCGATCGCGACAACTGCCTCGCCGCGGGCATGGACGACTACATGAGCAAGCCGTTCACGCAGCAGGAGCTCGAGAGGAAGCTCATGTCCTGGCTGCCCGCGGTGAAGACCACGCCGGTGGCGCAGCCTGCCGCCAAGGTGCGCGATTCAAGCCCGCACCTCGACGCGAGTGTCCTCGAGGGCCTGCGCGCGCTGGGCAGCGGCGACAAGCTCGTGACACGCGTGATCGATGTCTACCTGCGCGATTCGCGCAACCGCATGAAGGCGCTTCGCGAGGCGGTCGCGCAGGCCGATGCGGTGGCGATCGCCCGCTCGTCCCACGCACTCAAGTCTTCCAGCGGCAACGTGGGCGCGACCTCGCTCACGTCGCTCGCGCGGCACATGGAAGTGATGGGGCATGAACGCACGCTCGAGGAATCGGCGGCGCTGCTCGCGAGGATCGAGACCGAGTACGTCGCGGTGACGGCCGAGCTCAGCGCGTGGGGGATGGTCGCGCCCGCCGGTTAGGTCGAGCGCGACTTCCGCGGCCCACGCGGGTGTAGTGGAGGTGGCCGCTGCCCGAACCCGGGCGGGGCGCGGTATGACCGTGGCCTCTCGATTGCACCGAAACAACCCGGCTCCCTTGCGCGCGCCTTCCTGACGGCCGTCATTACGGCGCGCGGATTCTCGCGAATAACGTGAAGAAGCACTAGCGCTGTGCCCGTGGGAACGCGGTTGCCTCGCTCCCAATGGCGAAGGGTAGCTACCGGAAAACCGAAATGACCCGCGAACTGGCGCTGCGTGAGGTTCATGCGGTCTCGAAGAGCGCGAACGTCGAATCCGACGTATCGCAGGTCGCGACGTGGGACGCCTTGCGCACGTGTCTCTGATTGCGAGTTTGCATTCGACTGATCCACGGGATCTTCGAACTGATCCCGCGGATCACTTTGGCGATCCTGTGGATCAGGCGAGTGCAAATCATGTTTTCGAGAGGTCACGGCCTCTCAACGCGGGACCGCGAAAAGCCGACGACAAGCGCGCTAGTCGGCGGCGGCTGCGTGCGGCGGCTGGGGCCGGCCCGCGGAGACTTCGTTCCAGTAGCAGATGTGCGACTGGCGATCCTTGCGGAACTCTTCCTTGGCGATGTACATCGCCTTGTCGGCCTCGGCGAGGACGCCGGCGGCACCCATGCCGAAGCGATATTCGGCAACACCCACGGACACGGCGACGTTGATTTCCTTGCCCGGCTCGATCTCGCAGGGACTCGTGGAGATCGCCTTCACGATGCGGTCCATCACCATCTTGAGCGCGCGGTTGCGGTGCAGGCCGACGACGAACTCGTCGCCACCCCAGCGCGCGACCCAGTCGCCGCGCCGCGTGTTGAGTTGCAGCAGCGCCGCGACGTGAGAGATGCAGGCATCGCCCGCGGTGTGGCCGTGCGCGTCGTTGATCTTCTTGAAATCGTTGATGTCGAAGAACGCGATCTGGAATCCCTGCAGGTCCCGTTCGGCACGCGCGATTTCCTCGGTGAGCCGCTTGTCGCCGGCGCGCCGGTTGTAGATGCCGGTGAGGTCGTCGGTATCGGACACGCGCTCGAGCCGGTTGATCGTCTCGTGCAACTGCGTGAGGGTGTATTGCGTGCCCTCCATCAGCCGACCGGCGCGGTCGGGGAAGTGCACGGGTAGATCGGGGATCGCGCGCGAATCGATGTAGTTGCGCAGTGCCTCGGCGGTGAGGTCGATCGGCACCAGCAACTCGCGAAGCAGCCACAGCGTGCCGAGGAAGCCCATGAAGCACGCCAGCATCAGCGCGACGATGATCGGGTACATCCCCGCCCAGTCGGACCGCGCGAACAGCAGATAGATGATGAAGACGACGAGGGGGCTCAGCGTGCCGACGAACGCGGCGAGGGCAAACTTGGCGGCGTAGCTGGTGCTGAGCTGGCGAAACCCCGACGCCAGCCGATAGATCCCCATCCGCGGGAGGACAGAGCTGCCAGGGGGAATCTTGCTGACCATGGCAACTATTCTAGCGAAATCACCCGATCGTGTTGCGTAAAGTCCCGATCCCCTCGATCTCGGTTTCGAGGAGATCGCCGGGCTTCAGGAACTCGGGCGGGGTACGGGCGAATCCGACCCCTTCCGGGGTCCCCGTGGAAATGATGTCGCCGGGCTCGAGGGTCATGCCCTGGGAGAGCTCCGCGATCAGCCGTTCGATCTTGAAGTAGAGGAACTTCGTACTGGAATCCTGCTTGGTCACGCCGTTCACGCGGCAGGCGACCTTGAGGTTGGTGGGATCGACCTGGTCGGCCGTGACGATGCACGGACCCATGGGGCAGGTGCCGTCGAAGCTCTTGCCCTTGTGCCACTGGCCGCCGTGGCGGCGCTGCACATCGCGCCAGGTGACGTCGTTGATGACCGTGTAGCCGAAGATGTGTTTCATCGCGTCGGCTTCGCTGATGTTCTTGCCGCCCGTGCCGATGATCACGCCGAGCTCCACCTCCCAGTCGAGCGAGGTCGAGATGGCGGCATCGAACGGGATCGTGCCGTACGGATCGTTCACCGCGGTCACGGCCTTGCTGAAGAACACCGGGTGCCTCGGAAGCTCGCGCTTTTCCTCGAGCTTCTTCGCGCCTTCCTCGAAATGCTCGAGGTAGTTCCAGCCCACGCAGAAGACGTTCTTCGCCGGGCGCGGGATGGGGGCGTGGAGCTTCACGTCGGCGAGCGACACGGTCGGCGCATCGGACTTGGCGGCGATCGCCTTCAGCTTCGCGAGCGCGCCCGCACCGCCGCCGATGATCTCGAGCACGGTCGTGAACCCCGAGGCCGAGAGGTCGACGATGCGCTTGTCGTCGAGGAGGATGCCGGGGTGACGGGTGCCGGTGGCGGGAATCTTCGAGTAGGTGACGAGCTTCATTCGGGATCTTTCAGGTGGGCGAGGGGATGGCCTTGCGCGCTCCAGCGCGGCGAGAAGAAGCTCTCGACTGCGTCGGGCGCGACGTCGGCGAGCCGCGGCGGATTCCAGTGCGGCGTGTTGTCCTTGTCGATGATCAGCGCGCGGATGCCTTCGATGAAGTCGCCCTGCTCGAAGCAGGTCTGGACCATGACCAGTTCCATGCGGAAGCAATCGGCGAGCGCCATCGTGCGGCTGCGGCGAACCTGTTCGAGCGTCACGAGCAGCAGCGTGGGCGAGTGCCGCGAGAGCTTGGTGAGGCACTTCGAGGCCCACTCCGCGAATTCGGGCCGGGTCTCGACCTGCAGCGAGGCGATGATTGCCGCGACGGATTCGTGCGCGAAGTGGCGGTCGATCGCGGGACGCAGGCGCTCGAGCTCGGAAGCGGGCAGCGGATCGAGGCCGACCGCTTCGTCGGCGAGCCCGCAGTAGATCGCGTCGGCCGCACCCAGCGTGGGCCCCACGAGCCCCAGGTATTCGCCGATCCGCCCGGGCGTGCGCGAAAGGAAATAACCGCCGCCGACATCCGGGAAGAGGCCGATCGCGGTCTCGGGCATCGCCATCTTCGTGCGCGGGCCGACGATGCGAAGCGTCGCGCCTTGCGAGACGCCCATGCCGCCGCCCATCACGATGGCATCGAGGTGCGCGGTGATCGGCTTGGGGTAGCGATGGATGTAGTGATCGAGCGCGTACTCGAGCGTGAAGTACTCGAGCTGGTTCTTCTCGCCGGCGCGGAAGCTGTCGTACAGGGCCCGCAGGTCGCCGCCCGCGCAGAACGCCTTGTCTCCCGCGCCACGCATCTCGACCGTGCGCACGCGATCGTCCTGCGCCCAGGCCTCGAGCCAGCGGCGCAGGCCCCGCAGCATGTCGATGGTGATGGCGTTGAGTGCGGCCGGGCGGTTGAGCGTGATCCGCGCGACGCCCTCGGTGATCTCGGCGATGAGATCACCGCCGGCCGCCGTCAGTCGTTCTTCCATTCCGGCTTGCGCTTTTCGAGGAACGCCGTCACGCCTTCGGCCTGGTCTTCGTGGTCGAAGAGATCCATGAAGCGCTCGCGCTCGAGGGCGAGGCCGCCGCGCCGTGGAATCCCGTTGCGGGCGTTGTGGATGAGGCCCTTGCAGTACTCGATCGCCCGCGGGGAAAGCGCGCCGACGCGCTCGGCCATCGCGGTCGCTTTCGCGAGCGCCTCGCCTTTGGGCACGACCTCCTGCACCAGCCCGATGCGCAGCGCCGTCGCGGCATCGACGCGCTCGTTCGTGAGGATGATCCGCTTGGCCCAGCCTTCGCCCACGAGCCACGGGAGGTTCTGCGTGCCGCACCCGGCGGGCAGGAGGCCCACCGCGGGTTCGGGCAGTGCCATCTGCGCGTGTTCCTCGGCGATCCGGATGTCGCAGGCGAGCGTGCACTCGAGCCCGCCGCCCATCGCGTAGCCGTTGATCGCGGCGATCGTGACGAAGCGCGCGTTCATGAGTGCCTCGAATGCGGCGCCGAAGCAGGCGATGAAATGGCGCGCGAGCACCTTGTCCTCGCCCTTGAAGTGCTGGAGGTCCGCGCCCGCCGAGAAGAACTTGCTGCCCGCGCCGGTGATGACCGCCGCGTAGATCGTGCGGTTCGCGTTCAATTCACCGACGAGCAGCTCGAGCGCGCGCAGGCTCTCGGGCGTCCAGGTGTTGGCCGGCGGGTTGTCGATCGTGATGAAGGCCGTGTGGCCGTCGATGCGGTGCTTGATCATGCGGGCGGCCCCTACTTGCAGGCGTCCTTCGGGTAGGCGTAGTCCCTCTCCTGGCCCTTCACCAATGCCTTGAACGACTTGACGTTCTTCTTCTCCGCGTCGCGGTTGATCATCATGAAGAACAGCGTGTACTTCTCGGAGCCTTCGGAAACCACGGCGCTCATGTCGCGCTCCTCGTAGAGATCCACGGTCGTGGACTTGTCCTTGAAAAGGCCATGGACCGTGACCTTGTTGCCGCTGACCGTGAAGCACGCCGCTGCGTTGGCGCCGGCGGGCATCAGGAGCGCGAAGGCCGGGAGGGCGATGCAAAGGATCTTCTTCATTTGTATCGGGCTCCGGGATCAGAGTTTGAGGTACTGGAGGATCACGCTCGAGAAATCCTTGCCGCCGTTGCCGTCGATCGAATGCTTCTGGTAGATCTGCTGTGCGATGGCACCCAGCATCACCGGATGCTTCGCGGATTTCGCGGCCTCGGTCACGAGCGTGAGGTCCTTCAGCATGAGGTCGGCACCGAAGCCGCCGGTGTAATTGCGCGAGGACGGCACGTTCTCGAGCACGCCCGGATAGGGGTTGTAAGTGTCCGAGCTCCAGCAGCGGCCGCTCGAGGTGTTCACGATCGAGGCGAACACCTTTGGATCCATCCCGAGCTTCGCGGCGAGCGTCATGCCCTCGGAGGTCGCGATCATCTCGATGGCGAGCATCATGTTGTTGCAGATCTTCGCGACCTGGCCGTTGCCGATGCCGCCGCAGTGCACGATGTTCTTGCCCATCGCCTGGAGGATGGGCTTGGCGGTCTCGAAATCCTTCGCTTCGCCCCCGACCATGAACGTGAGCGTGGCGGCTTCCGCGCCGGCGACGCCGCCGGAAACGGGAGCGTCGACCATGTGGCAATCCTTCGCTCGGGCGTCCATCGCGACTTCGCGCGAAGTCAGTGGATCGATGGTGGATGAATCGATCAGGAACGTGCCGGGTGCGATGCTCGCAAGGAGGCCGTTGCGGTCGCCGTACACGTTGCGGACATGCGGCGATGACGGAAGCATCGTGATGACGACTTCCACGCCCTTGCCGGCTTCCGCGACGGACGCGGCCGCCTCGCATTTGTCGCCGACCACCTTCTTGACGAGGTCGGGGACCACGTCGTACACCTTCAGCGAGTGTCCCTGCTTCAGGAGGTTGCGGACCATGGGATTGCCCATGTGGCCCAGGCCGATGAATCCGATCTTCAAAGACGTTCTCCTCACTGTCATCCTGAGGGCCAAGGGCCCGAAGGACCTGCTTTTTATCCGAGTGTTCTCACGAGCAATCCGCCCAGGGCGAACAACGCCGACGTGATCACCACTCCATCCCACGCCCAGCGCGATGGCGTGCCGGGCTCGGGCCGTATCGCGCCGAAGCTGAAGGGGAGGAGCACCGCGAGCGTGACGAACGTGACGAGCCCGATGGAGGTGACGATCGACGACCACGGTGCGTTGTCGCGCACGCGGTCGAAGAGGTCCCACACCATGACCAGCCAGATGGCCGCCGCACCGAGGCGCAGCGGCCAGGACGGGCGATCGCCGTCGAAGAACGCCTTCACGCGACTGTCATCCTGAGGGCCGACGGCCCGAAGGACCTGCTTGAATTCGTTGACTGATAAAAAAACACTTAACCCCCTACAGCGGATCCTTCGACTGCGTCCTCAGGATGACAGGGCTTGATCCTTGTCGCTGTGCTCCTCGGAACGCCCTGTCACTTCAGGCTGATGGTCGTGTGGATTCCCGGCGACGTGGTGGCGTCGTCGAACCAGCGCGCGGTGACGGTCTTCACCTGCGTGTAGAACTGGATCACCTGCTTGCCGTACGGGCCGAGGTCGCCGAGCTTGGAGCCGCGCGAGCCCGTGAAGCTGAAGTAGGGGACCGGCACCGGAATCGGCACGTTGATGCCGACCTGGCCCACGTCGATCTCGTTCTGGAACTTGCGGGCCGCGGCTCCCGACTGCGTGAAGATGCCGGTGCCGTTGCCGTACGGGTTCTTGTTGATGAGCGCGATCGCGTCATCGAGCGTGGGCACGGAGACGATCACCAGCACCGGGCCGAAGATCTCGGTCTTGTAGACCTCGTGCTCGGGCTTCACGCCGGAGAACACGGTGGGCGCGATGAAGTTGCCGTTCTCGTAGCCGGGGATCTTCGGGTTGCGGCCGTCGAGATCGAGCTTGGCGCCTTCCTTCACGCCCTGCGCGATCAGCGACTCGATCTTCTCCCGGGCCTGCCGGGAGATCACCGGGCCGAGGTCCGCGCCCTTCTCGGTGCCGGCGTTGACCTTGAGGGTCTTCGCCTTCGCGACGATGTCCGGGATCCATTCCGACGCTTCGCCGACCATCACGGCGACCGAGGTCGCCATGCAGCGCTGGCCCGCCGCGCCGAAGCCCGCGCCGACGAGGGCATTCAACGACTGCTCCTTGTTGGCGTCCGGCATGATCACCGCGTGGTTCTTCGCACCCATCATGCATTGCGCGCGCTTGCCGTGTTCGGAGGAGAGCTTGTAGACGTGCTCGCCGACGTGGCACGAACCGACGAACGAGACTGCCTGGATCGTGGGGTGCGTGCAGATCGCGTCCACCGATTCCTTGCCGCCGTGCACGATGTTGAGCACGCCCGGGGGAACGCCCGCTTCGATCGCGAGCGCGGCCAGCGCCATGGGCGTCATCGGATCCTGCTCGGAGGGCTTCAGCACGAAGGTGTTGCCGGTGACGATCGCCATCGGGAACATCCACAGCGGGATCATCGCGGGGAAGTTGAACGGGGTGATGCCCGCGCAGACCCCGATGGGCTGGCGGATGAAATAGGTGTCGACGCCGTTGGCGACCTGCTCGGCGAATTCGCCCAGCGAGAGCGTGCCGATGGAGCAGGCGTGCTCGACGACTTCCAGCCCGCGGAAAATGTCGCCTTCGGCATCGGGCAGGGTCTTGCCCTGCTCGGCGGTGAGGATGGCCGCGAGCTTCTTCATGTCGCGGCGGATGAGCTCCTGGAGCTTCAGCATGATCCGCGCGCGCGCGCCGATCGGCGTGTGCTTCCAGGTCTTGAACGCTTCGGCGGCCGCCTTCACCGCGAGGTCCACTTCATCCGCACCACACATGGGCACGCGCGCGATGACCTCCTGCGTGGCCGGGTTCACGACGTCGCGCCAGGCCTTGGCTTTCGACTCGACGAACTGGCCGTTGATGAGCAACTTGACGGTAGGGGCGCTGCCGGTGACGACCTGGGGGTTCGCTGCCATGGGAATCCTCCTTGCGGGACCACAATTATAGTCGCAGCTATACTCGGACGAATGAGGTCTTTCTGGATCGCCGTATTGCTCGCAGGTTTCCTGCAGGCGCCCGTTGCCACGGCGCAGCAGGATGTCGCGCGCGACGAAACGACCTGGCGCGTCGTGGTCATCCACAACGCCGACTACCTGATCCCGGCCTCGGCCATCATGGAGCAGGCCCTGCGCGAAACGCTCTCGCGCGAGGCGCCCCATTCCGTGGAGTTCTTCGGGGAATCGCTCGACTCCTTCCGGTTCGGGCGAAAGCTCGAGGGCGCCACGCTCGCGTTGCTCCGGCAGAAATACGCGGGGCGGAAAGTGGACCTCGTGATCGCGCGCTCCCGCCAGGCGATCGACTTCGCGGCGCGCTACCGCGACGAGCTCTGGCCGGGCGTTCCGCTCGTCTTCTACAACGAGCTTCCGGAAGCGCTCCGCGAGAATGGCCCGCCCGCCAACGCGACCGGCGTGCTGATCGACCTCGACCTCGCGGCCACGATCGCCATCGCCCGCCGCCTGCATCCGAATGCGCGCGCCCTCCACATGATCGCCGGGGCATCGCCCTACGACCAGCGATGGAAGGAGCGGATCGAACCGCTGCTCGCACGGCTGGGGGTCGACTACAAGGTCACCTGGCTCGACCACCTGACCGTCCCCCAGATGCTCGAAGCGGTCGCGTTGCTGCCCCCCGATTCCCTCGTCTTCTACATCTCCGTGGTGACCGACGCGGGGGGCAAGCCGCGGGCGAGTACGCAGGTTGCGCGGCAGATCGCGGCCGCGTCGGCCGCGCCCGTCTATGGATTCTTCGAAACCTACCTCGGCACCGGTGTCGTCGGTGGCGCGATCCCCGATTTCGCGACCCAGGGCACCTCGGCGGCACGGCTTGCGCTGCGCGTGCTCAAGGGCGAACCGGCGACCTCCATTCCCATCGAGCCCGCTTCGCCCGCGAAGTGCATTCTCGATGAACGGGCACTGCAGCGTTTCCATGTTCCCGAGAGTGCCGTGCCCAGTGGCTGCGAGATCCAGTTTCGGCCGCGCTCGGCCTGGCGCGACTACCGCTGGCCGGTGCTGGTCGCGGCCGTCACGATCGTGGTGCAAACGATGCTCATCGCGGTCCTGTTCACGCAACGAAGCCGGAGGCGTCGCGCGGAGACCGCGGCGCACCAGCGCAGCGTCGAGCTCGGACATGCGCTGCGCCTGGCGACCATCGGCGAAATGACCGCGGCGATTTCGCAGGAGATCGACCACCCGCCCGGCGACGGCCCGCGCGCGAGCGAAGTGATGGAACGCATCAGGGCCATCCTGCAGAAGCACGACGTCGCGCGCGAGGTCTTCGATCCCAACGAGCTGGTGACCGATGCGCTCCACCTCATCGAGGCGGAGGCTGCACGGCGCGGGGTGTCCCTGGATGTGCAGACCGCGCCGGGAGCCCCGCGGATCACCGGCGACCGGATCCAGCTGCAACAGTTGCTCATCAACCTCGTCCTCAACGCGATGGACGCGATGGCGCAGGCGCCTACGGGGTCGCGCCGGGTTGTCGTGCGCCTCAGCCGCCTCACGGGGCAGAAGGTGCAGATCAGCGTGAGCGACATCGGCCACGGCATCGGTCCCGAGATCAGCGATCGCCTGTTCACCCCATTCTTCACGACCCGGCCTCGCGGGCTGGGCCTGGGCCTCTCGATCGCCCGTACGATCGCGCAAGCCCACGGCGGCACGATCCAGGCGGAAGGCAACAGCGCGGGCGGCGCCACGTTCCGGGTCACCCTGCCCGAAGCCGGGACGTAGCCGGGCCGAGGGAATTCCCTCGGCGCCCCTATAATCGCGTGGTCATGCGGCATTTTGCGATCACATTCGTTGTCCTCCTCGTCGTCCTCTTCGCCCTCGAGCTCACCCCGATCGGCCAGTCCGTGGTCATCCCCTGGACGGAATTCGTCGCGAAGATGAGCGCGGGGCTGGTGACCACGTTCGACGGCAGCGCGATGGCGCAGGGCAAGGCGCTTTTCAACCCCACGACCGGGTTCGGCGTCGTGATCGAGGCCGGCTGCAATGGCGTGGAGGCGATGCTCGTGCTGCTCGCGGGGATCCTCGCCTACCCCGCGTCGTGGCGCGCGAAGGCGATCGGCCTGGCGGTCGGTGTCGTGGCGATCCAGGCGCTCAACGTCGTGCGCATCGTGAGCCTCTTCTACCTCGGGCAGTGGAACATGCAGTGGTTCGAGTGGGCGCACCTGTACGTGTGGCAGGCGCTGATCATGCTCGACGCGCTGATCGTGTGGCTGCTGTGGATGCGCTCAGTGGGCGCGGGGCCGGCGCCGCAGCCCGCGGCGGCCTGACGTGTTCGCGAGCCGCGGGGAAATCCTCGCGCTGCTGGGCAAGACCCTCCTGCTGCTGCCGCTCGCGCTCGTCGCGTGGTTCTTCGCGGCTCCGTTGCTCAATTCGGTGGCCGCGCACGTCGCGAAGCCCGTGATCTCGCTGGCGAGCGGCGCGAAGATGGCGGGCCCCGTGATGCAAGGGCATCTCGCGCGCTACGAGCTCACGCTCCACCCGCCCTACGAGCGGCGCGAGCTGCAGCCGGCCATGACCGAGCTCGAGGTCAATGCCTCGACCTTCAGCTTCGGCATCGCGCTGTTCGTGGCCCTGTCGCTCGCTTCCGCGATGTCGCGCCGTGCGGGCCCCATGGCCATCGGCGCGATCGTGCTGCTCATCGCGCCCGCGTGGGGCGTGACCTTCGACATCCTGCGGCAGCTCTCGGCCGTGCACGAGCTCGCACCGTACCTGGCGCTTTCGTCCTTCGGCCGCGAGGGCATCGCCCTGGGCTACCAGGTCGGGTCGCTCCTGCTCCCCACGCTGCTGCCCATCGCGCTCTGGCTGGGGCTCAACCAGAGAAGGATGCTCATGCCCATGAAGGCGCCGGAGACGGCTTCCGGTGGTAGTCTGGCCGATGCAGTACCACCCAGGGAGAAGTCATGAAGACGCAAGCCGCGACAAAGCTGCTCATCGCATCACTCGCCGTGTTCCTCGCAAGCTGCGCAACCGGCGCGGGCGACAGCGTCGACAAGCGCCGCGATGCCCTTCGCAAGATCCACGACGAAACGCTCGTGGAGTTCTACAAGACGAAGCCCGAGATCAAGGCCGAGCTCGAGGCCGCCGTGGGCTATGGCGTTTTCGACGGCTCGCAGGTGAACGTGGTGCTCTTCGTGGGTTCGCTGGGCGCGGGTGTGCTCGTCGACAACAAGGACAAGAAGGAAACGTTCATGAAGCTCGCGCGCGCCGGCACCGGCCCGGGCGTGGGCTACAAGAGCTATCGCCAGCTGCTCGTGTTCAAGGACCGCACGCTGTTCGATGCGTTCCGCACGGTCGGCGCGGACGTTGGCGCGTCCGCGGACGCGACGATGAAGACGAAGGCAACCGGTGGCGTGTCCCTCGACGGCAGCGTGTCGTTCAACCCGCTGCTCTCGGTGTACCAGTACACGGAACGCGGCGCGCTTCTCCAGGCGAACTGGGGCGGCGTCGCGTACCTGCCCGATGAAGAACTGAATGCCCCGCCGCGCTGACGGCACTTATAATTTGCACGAACCGTTCCGGAGAAAGACAGAACCATGAAACGCCTTGCACTGACCCTCGTCGCGCTGGCGGGACTCGGGATCGCGACCGCATCGCTGGCCCAGCCCTATCCCAACAAGACCGTGAAGATCATCGCGCCCGTCGCACCTGGCGGCGGTGTCGACCTCACCGCGCGCACGGTGGCCGAAGCGCTCACCAAGTCGCTGGGCCAGTCCTTCATCGTCGAGAACATCTCGGGTGGCGGCGGCGTGATCGCTTCGCAGAACGTGAAGAATGCGGCGCCCGATGGCTACACGCTGATGCTGGGCTACGTCGCCACGCACGGCACGGTGCCCGCGGTGCGCAAGGTTCCTTACGACGCGCTCGCCGACTTCACGCCGATCGCGATGGTGGCGGGCACGCCCAACGTGCTCGTCGTCGGCGCGAACGTGCCGGTGAAGGACCTGAAGGGTCTCGTCGATTATGCAAAGAAGGAGAAGGTGAGTTATGGCTCGGCGGGGCAGGGCTCGCTCACGCACCTCGCGATGGAGCAACTCAAGCTCGCCGGCGGCTTCGATGCGGTGCATGCGCCGTATCGCGGCATCGGCCCGGCGATCACCGATGTCCTCGGCGGCCAGACGCAGATGATGATGCCCGGTCTTGCCGCGGCGCTTCCGCACATCAGGGCCGGCAAGATGAAGCCCATCGCCATCACCGGCGAGCGGCGCCACCCGCTGTTGCCCGATACGCCGACCTTCGAGGAATTGGGCTACAAGGGCTTCACGGGCGTGCAGTGGTACGCCATCGTCGGCCCCGCGAAGATGGCGCCGGAAGTCGTGAAGCGCCTCAATGACGAAATCAACAAGGCGATCGGCACGCCGGAGCTGCGCCAACGCTTGTCGGGCGAAGCGCTCGATCCCATGCCCATGACGCCGGAGCAATTCGGCCGCTTCATGCAGGCCGACATCGCGCGCTGGTGGAAGCTCGCCCAGGACCGCGGCATCAAGCTCGAAGACTGATGGCGCGCAACACGAAGGTCGCGGCGGACCCCAACGCGCCGCCGGTCACCCGCACGCTCGCGAAGCTCGTCGCCACGCATCCGTCGCGCGGCTGGAGCGATGACGTCGAGCACCAGGCCCATCGCACGTTCCTCAACTGGGTGGGCTGCGCCATTGGTGCTGCGCGCCACGACAGCGTGGAGGCGACGCTCGCCGCGCTCGCGATGATGAAGCCTTCGCCGCAGTCCTCCGTGCTCGGCCGCAGCGAGAAGGTCGACATGGCCGGCGCCGCGCTCGCCAACGGCATCTCGTCGCACACGTTCGATTTCGACGACACGCACCTGCGCACGATCATCCATCCGGCGGGGCCCGTGGCCTCGGCGCTGCTCGCACTTGCGGAAGTCACGGGTGCGACCGGCCGACAGGTGATCGACGCGCTCGTCCTTGGCGTCGATGTCTCGTGCCGCGTGGGCAACATGATGTATCCCGAACACTACGACCGCGGCTGGCACATCACCGGCTCCACCGGCACGCTCGGCGCGGCCGCGGGTTGCGCGCGCTTGCTCAGTCTCGATGAAGCGAAGACCACGATGGCGCTGGGCATCGCCGCTTCGCAGCCCATCGGCATGCGCGAGCAGTTCGGCACGATGACCAAGCCCTTCCATCCGGGCGGTGCCGCGCGGGCGGGGTTGATGAGCGCGCTGCTGGCGAAGAACGGTTTCACCGCGAGCCCGCGGGCCATCGAGGCCGCGCGCGGCTACGCGCAGACGGTGTCCACCAAGAACGACTGGAACGAGATCACCGACCAGCTCGGCCAGCGCTTCGAGATCGCCTTCAACACCTACAAGCCGTTTGCCTGCGGCATCGTGATCCATCCGACGATCGACGCGGCCACGCAGTTGCGCGACAAGGGCATCAAGCCCGCCGACATCGAGCGCGTCGAACTGAAGGTGCATTCGCTGGTGCTCGAGCTCACGGGCAAGAAGGAACCAAAGGACGGGCTCGAGGGCAAGTTCAGCGTCTACCACGGCTTCTGCTGCGGCTTGATGGTCGGGCGCGCGGGCGAGCACGAGTACGACGATGCGTTCGTGAATCGTCCGGACATGGTGGAGCTTCGCCGCAAGGTGGTCGCGACGGTGGACGATTCCATCTCCGAGGAATCGGCGGATGTCGTGGCCGTGCTGAAGGATGGTCGCCGCGAGCACGTCTTCGTGAAGCATTCGATCGGCTCGCTCGAGCGGCCGATGACCGACGCGATGCTCGAAGCCAAGTTCCGCGACATGGGCGAGCCGGTGATCGGCAAGGCGAGAATCGATGCCGCCATCGCCGCGTGCTGGGATCTCGGTAACGCGAAGGATGTCTCCGCGGTCGTGAAGGCCGCGTCATCGTCATAGGGTCCGCGCCATGAAGGTCGTGGTACTGGATGACTACGAGGATTCACTGCGGCGCACCGCGGACTGGAGCGGCATCCAGGCGCGGGCCGAAGTGGTGTTCCACACGGAGCGGCTCTACGGCGAGGCGGTCTACGACGCGGTGAAGGACGCCGAGGTCATCGTGCTCGTGCGCGATCGCACGCCGTTCAAGGCGGCGCTCCTCGCGCGGCTTCCGAAGTTGAAGCTCTTCCTCTTCACCGGCGTGCGCAACGCGCAGCTCGATGCGCAGGTGCTCATCGATCGCGGCATTCCCATCGGCATCACAGAGGCGGGCTCGTCGAAGGAAAGCACGAGCGAGCTCGCGTGGACGCTGATCCTCGTCGCGGCCAAGCGCCTCGAGGCCTATCTCTCGCTGGTGCGGCAGGGCAGGTGGCGCGACGGCAAGGCGCTGCCGACCACGCTGGCCGGTGAACGCCTGGGCATCATCGGTCTGGGTTCGATCGGACAGCGCATCGGCGCGATCGGGAAGACGATCGGGATGGAAGTCGTGTGCTGGAGCCCGAACATGACGCCGGAGCGTGCAACGGCCGGTGGTGCAGTCGCCGTGAGCCTCGAAGAGCTGCTGTCGACCTCGAAGGTCGTGAGCCTGAGCCTCGTTCCGTCGGAGAAGACACGAAAGCTCCTGAATGCCGAGCGCCTTGCCACGATGCGGCCCGATGCGATTCTCGTGAACACCGCGCGCTCGGCGCTGATCGACATGGCCGCATTGCCCGCGGCGCTCGCGGCCGGCCGTCCCGGCATCGCCGCACTCGATGTCTACGACGAGGAGCCGCTGCCTGCGGGGCACGCGCTAGCGAAGCTCGACAACGTCGTGTTGAGCCCGCACCTCGGTTTCGTGAACGAGCCCGTGTTCAAGAAGTTCGGCGAAGGCGTGGTGGAGAACCTCACCGCCTGGCTGGACGGCAAGCCGCTCGCGAGGGTGTTCAAGCCGTAAAGGGGAGTCCATGCCCTTGCGCGACCACTGGAGGGGTCATCTCCTCCTCTTCGACCAGCGACCTCCCACGGATCTCGCGCCGGCCGCATGCCTCAAGCTCGCGCTGGTCTTCGTGCTTCTCGAGTGTGTGCTCGGGCCGCGGCTGTGGCTGCTGGATGCGCTGGGCATCGCGCAGCCACCCGCTGCGATTCGCGTCGCTGTGCTGCTCGCGCTCGCCTTGCTCCTGGTTCGCTACCTTGTGCGGGTTCCCCTTGCGGCGATCGGACTGAAACGCTGGAGCGCGTGGAGCCTCGCAGAGAAGTCCTACTTCCTGCAGGTCGTCGTGGCGGCCACGGCGATCTTCGTCGCGCTCAACCCGAAAATCCTCGCCGTGCCTGCGCTGGTGCTCGCGACGAACTTCGCCTGGGGGTTCTACCAGGAGGTGGTCTACCGCGGGATCCTCCAGACTGCGCTCGTGCAACGCGTCGGTGGCGTTGCCGGCGTGCTGCTCGCGAATGCGATCTTCACGTTCGGGCCGCTGCACTTCTATCACTTCTCGGGGAACGCTCCGCTGCCGATGTTCGCGGCGATCTTCGCGATCGGCCTGCTGTTCGGCGCGATCTTCCACCGGTCGGGCAACCTGTGGATCGTCGCCGTGTTCCACGGGCTGGGCAGCGCCTTCCTGCTGCGCTGACGCAGGCCCTTTTCCCATGTGCGCTACCGTACCGACGCGGCCGCGAGACGCCGCTATCTTGGGGTGGGCATTTCGCCCCTGGAGCAAGCCATGAGTCTCGGAACCATCCTTCTCATCGTCCTCATCCTCATCCTGGTCGGCGCACTACCGGCGTGGCCGCACGCGCGCAGCTGGGGTTACGGACCCAGCGGCGGACTCGGCCTGGTGGTCGTCATCATCATCGTGCTGATCGCGCTCGGCCGTATCTGATGCGCGCGGTCATCGTCGCGCTCGGGCTCTCGTTTTGCGCGCTCACGCCGGCCTCGGCCCAGTTGAGCGTGCAGATCGGGATCAACCTTCCGTCCTATCCGCAGCTCGTGGCCGTGCCGGGTCATCCGGTCTACTACGCGCCGCAGGTGCACTCGAACTACTTCTTCTACGACGGGGCCTATTGGGTCTACGAGCGCGACAATTGGTACTCGAGTGCCTGGTACAACGGCCCGTGGGGTCGCGTGGGGCCGGAAGCGGTTCCCCTGTACATCCTGCGCGTGCCGGTGCGCTACTACCGCCATGCGCCCGCCTACTTCAGCGGATGGCGACGCGACGCTGCGCCGCGGTGGGGCGAGCATTGGGGACCGGATTGGCAACGCAACCGCAGCGGATGGAATCAGTGGGATCGCTCCAGCGCGCCGGCGCGAGCTCCGCTTCCTTCCTATCAGCGGCAGTACGCCGGGAACCGGTATCCGCAATCGGAGCAGCAGTACGAGATTCGCGACCGCAGCTACAAGTACAAGTCGCGTGACCCCGACGTCCAGTCTCACTACCGGGACAGTCGTGGACAGCAAGGGCAGGACCACGGCCGCGACAACGACCGCGATCGCGAGCATGGGTCCCAGGGCAAGGGACACGGGAAGGGCGGCTAGAGGCCCAGGTGGCGCTTGAGGTCGTCGAAGCGGACGACGCCGGCGCGGCGCGTGTCGATTGCGTCGAAGTTCTCGGCGACATAGCCGAACCCGGCGGCTAGCGCCTGCGAACGCGTGAGCGTTCCCGACTTCGCGGTATCGGCCGCATCGAACTGGTCGCGAAGTTTCTTCTCCACCTGCGCCTTCAGCGCATCGCCGCGCGTCTCCACCGGCGGCGGCCCCACGCGCTTCACGTGCGGCGGGACGTAGGGATCCGTCCAGCCCGGTTCCTGCCCGAGAGCGGAACCCGCAAGGACCAGCCCTACGAGGGCGAGGATCTTCTTCATTGCAGCGCGCTCCGGTAGAACTCCACGAGGTCGGCGCGTTGCGCAGCGCGCGTCGCGTCGTCCAGGTAAGTCATGTGGCCGCCCGAGTAGTTCCGCACGAGGATGTTGGGATTGGCGCCGAGGCGCTGCAGGTCGCGCTCGGTCACGAACCAGGGTGTAGCGAGGTCGTGATAGCCGCTCACGGCCAACACCTTCAGGCGCGGGTTGAGCGTCATCGCGGTGGCGAGGTCGGGCACTGCGTCGGGCAGCGACAGGCCGTCGTGCGTGAAATTCCAGAAGTTGATCGCGTTGCCGAGCGTCGTGTAGCTCGACGGCGTGGTGAAGCGCAGCGTGTTCGTGAGGTAGCCGCTCAGGCCGCTCGCGAAAGACGAGTCGATGAACGCGCTCGAGATGTCATAGCCTGCGGGCACGTTGGTCGCCGACATCCGCGCGTCGTAGCGGCCGAGGATCTCTCCGGGCCGCAACACTTGCCGGAACGTGTCCGGACCCATGTTGAAGTTCGCCTGCCAGCGCGCGACGGTGATGCCGGTCGCGTTCGTGAGCACCTGCAGGTTCGCCGGGTCGGGAATCGCGCGCGTGGCGAAGAACGTCGAGATCGCGGGACCGTAGAAATTGTCCGTGAGCCCGCGAAGCTCTTGTGCAAACGTACCCAGCCCGGCGACGTTCACCGGCGGGCTCGTCATCTGGAACCACGCGCCGACGGCCCCGTACGTGCCCAGGAAGCCCGCGCACCCCTGGCCCGATTCGCGCAGCCCGCAGTTGGAGTTGTAGTTGAGCACCGACGACTGCAGCACCACGCCGGACAATCGAATGCCCGCACTTTCCATGAGCCGCGCGAGTACGGCGCTGCGTGTCGTGCCGTACGACTCGCCGAACAGGAACTTGGGGGATGCGCCGCGATTGTTCACCGAGACGTAGCGGCGGATGAAGTCGCGGAACACCGCGGCATCGCTGTCCACGCCCCAGAAGTTGCGATTGGTGTTGGGCGCGACGGCCGTCGAGTAGCCCGCGCCCACGGCGTCCACGAACACGAGGTCGGTGAGGTCGAGGATGCTCTCGGCGTTGTCGACCAACGGGAACGGAACGGGCACGTCCGTCCTCGGTGCCTTCGCGTCGAGACGCTTCGGGCCGAACGATCCCATGTGCAGCCACACCGTCGCCGAGCCGGGGCCGCCGTTGTAGAAGAAGGTGACGGGCCGCGTGGCGGGATTGCTGCCGTTCAGCGTGTAGGCCACGTAGAACATCGTCGCGTCGGGCGCATCCGTTCCGAGGCGGCGCGCGATGAGGTGGCCCGCGGTGGCGGTGTAGGAGAGCGCCTGGCCCGCGACCGTGACCGTGCCCGGCGTGACCGAGCTGTTTTCGTTCGCATCGACGATCGACCCGCCCTGGGCGTTCGAATAGACGAGCGGGTCCGTAAAGGCGACCGTGGGCGGGGGCGTGACCGGGGCGCCATCACCGCCGCCGCCACCGCCGCCGCATCCCGCGAGCGCCAGGAGGAGGGCGGCCTTCACGAAAAGGGGACAGTCCCCTTTTCGGAAATGGGGTCTGTCCCCTTTTTCTGCGAAAACGCGAGTCATGCGTCGGAGAATACTGATCTGCCGAGGGCAACGTCTGTAACCGGACGTTGCAGGACGAAAAAGGGGACTGTCCCCTTTTTCATTCCTTGAAGGCGAAGAGGACGGCGTCGGCGGGCACGAGCTGGTTTTCCTCGAAGGCGACGCGGTCGATCACGCCGTCGCGCGGGCTCACGATCGTGTGCTCCATCTTCATCGCCTCGAGGATGAGGAGCGCCTGGCCTTTCTTCACGCTCTCGCCGGCCTTCGCCATCAACTTCACGACGCGCCCGGGCATGAGTGCCGTGAGGCGCGCATCGGGCATGGATTCCGCCGGCTCGTAGTGGAACGGGTCCACGAGTTCCAGCTCGAAGCGGCCCGCGGGAACGACGGCGGAGATCGCGGCACCCAGGCGTGCGACGTGCGCGAAAAAGGTTTCGTCGTCGAGGCCGATCTGCAGGCGATCGCCGTGCGAGGGACCGATCGTCACTCTGTGCGCCTTGCCGCCCACCGTGACCGTGGCATGGCCGGCTTTCATCACGGCGTCGACCGCGATGACGTTGTCATCGGCTGCGCGAAACTCCATGCGCCGCAGCGCGGGCTGGTTGAGGCGCCAGCCGCGCGCGTCGTTCCACGGCGAGGACGGTGCGTCGGCATGCGCGCGCTGCTCGTCGAGGAACACGCGGGCCGCGGCGGCGACCAGCGCTTCGAGCGGGACATCGCCGACGGCGGGAAGGAGGTCGGCGCGATGACGTTCGATGAACCCCGTGTCCGTCTCGCCCGCGAGGAACGCCGGATGACGCACGACGCGCTCGAGGAATGCGAGGTTCGTCTTCACGCCGAGGAGTTGCGTCTCGGCAAGCGCGGCCTGCATGCGGCGCGCGGCTTCGGGCCGGTCGTCGCCCCAGACGATCAGCTTCGCGATCATCGGGTCGTAATAGACGCTGACTTCGTCGCCTTCGCGCACGCCCGTGTCGAGGCGCACATCCGCATGCGCGTGATGCTCGTGGCCTTCCTCGGCGGTGTCGTGCGGCTCGCGCAGCACGCCGATGGTGCCGATCTCGGGCAGGAAGTTGTTCGCGGGATTCTCGGCGCACAGGCGCACTTCGATCGAGTGCCCGCCCGAAAGGATCTCGGCCTGCTGGAGCGGCAGCGGTTCGCCCGCGGCCACGCGCAGCTGCCACTCGACGAGGTCCTCGCCGGTGATCATCTCGGTCACGGGGTGCTCGACCTGCAGGCGCGTGTTCATCTCCATGAAGAAGAACTGGCGATCGGCGCCGGCGATGAATTCGATCGTGCCCGCGCCGCGATACTTGATCGCGCGCGCCGCAGCCACGGCCGCCTTGCCCATCGCTTCGCGCATGTCGTCGTCGAGGTAGGGCGAGGGCGTCTCCTCGAGCACTTTCTGGTGGCGCCGCTGGATCGAGCACTCGCGCTCGAACAGATGCACGTAGTGGCCGTGCGTGTCGCCGAAGACCTGGAACTCGATGTGGTGCGGGCCTTGCACGAAGCGCTCGAGGAGAACGCGGTCGTCGCCGAAGGCGTTCTTCGCTTCGCGGCGCGCGGCGGCGAGCTGCTCGGCGAATTCGGAATCCTTCGTCACCAGGCGCATGCCCTTGCCGCCGCCGCCGGCCACGGCCTTGATGAGCAGCGGGTAGCCGACCTTCTTCGCCTCGCCGGCGAGGAACTTTTCTTCCTGCTTTTCGCCGTGATAACCGGGCACGACGGGCACGCCGGCCTTCTCCATGATCGCCTTGGCGCGATCCTTGAGGCCCATCTGTTCGATCGCCTCGGGGGTCGGCCCGATGAACACGAGTCCCGCCTTCTCCACGGCGCGCGCGAAATCCTCGTTCTCGGAAAGGAACCCGTAGCCCGGGTGGATCGCTTCGGCGCCGCAGGCCTTCGCGACCGCGATGATGCGTTCGCCATTGAGGTAGGAATCGGCCGGACGCGGCCCGCCGATGCAGTACGCCTCGTCGGCCTGTTCCACGTGCAGCGCGTGCGCGTCGACGTCGGAATGGACCGCGACGGTGCGCACGGCCAGGCGCTCGCAGGTGCGGATCACGCGGCAGGCGATTTCGCCGCGATTGGCGATGAGGATCTTGGAGAACATCGGGGTGGCGGGATTATAGACGCCCCCGCCTTTGTTGCAGGGCACCAATGGGGTCTGTCCCCATTGGTTTAATCTACGGCCCATGAAAACCATCTTTTCGTTGTTCCTGGCCGTCGTCCTCGCGGGTTGCGCGGGAACGAACGAAACCGCAGCGCCCGCCAAACCGCGGCTCGTTGTCTTCTTCGTCGTCGATGGCCTGCCGCAGCGGCAGGTCGTGGACTATCGCGATCAGTTGGCGCCCGATGGCTTCCGGCGCTTCCTCGACCGCGGCGCGTGGTTCGCCGATGCGCACTACGGTCACTCGCTGACGGCCACCGCGCCGGGGCACGCGACCATGCTCACCGGCGCGTATCCGCATCGCACCGGGATCATCGGCAACGAATGGCGCAATCCGGACACCGGTGAAGCGGTGTACTGCACGGGCGACACGAGTGCGACCTACATCGGCCACAAGACCGAGAAGCTCGACGGCACGAGCCCGAAGAATCTGCGCGCGGAAACGGTCGGCGACGTCCTCAAGCGTGTCGATGGGCGTTCGAAGGTCATCGCGATTTCCGGCAAGGACCGCGGCGCGATCCTTCCGGCCGGAAAGACCGGTGTCGCCTACATGTACATGGCCGAGACGGGCCGCTTTGCCTCGACCACGCACTACATGCCCGCGCACCCGGCCTGGGTGAAGGCGTTCGATGAGTCGAAGCCCGCGGACCGCTGGTTCCACAAGGAATGGCGGCCGCTTCTCGCCGACCCCGGGGCCTACGCGAAGTCGCTGCCCGACAACCAGAAGTGGTACGCGAAGGGCGGAGAACTTCCGAAGCGCATGGGAGAAGAGCTCGACAAGCCCGGGCCGAAGTACTACCGCGAGCTCCTCGCGACCCCTTTCGGCGATCAGCTCACGCTGGATTTCGCCGCGGCAGCGATCGCGGGCGAAGAGCTCGGCCGCGACGACTCGCCCGACATCCTCTCGGTGAGCCTCTCGAGCCATGACTACGTGAACCACGCCTACAGCGCGGAATCGCGCCTGTCGCACGACCACGTACTGCAGCTCGATCGCGCGCTGGCCTTGTTCTTCGCGGAGCTCGATCGCGTCGTGGGCAAGGACGCGTATGTGGCCGTGCTCACCGCGGATCACGGCTTCATGCCCGCGCCCGACCACAGCCTGACGCTCGGCCGCAACGCGGGCAGGCAAAGTGGCGCCCAGGCGCTCACGCGGCTGAACGCCGCGCTCGTGAAGCAGTTCGGCGAGGGCAATTGGGCCGTGGGGTTCTCCGCCTACGGTTTGCTGCTCAATCGCCCGCTCATGGCGCAGAGGGGCGTGGACCGCAACGCATTCGGCGAGGCCGCACGCACGCAGCTCCTGACCGAGCCGGGCTTCGCGCACGCGTATACGCGCGCCGAGATCGAGAGTGGCAGCAAGGCGGGCGCGCCGTACTTCGATGCCGTTCGCAAGACCTGGCATCCCGATCGTTCGGCGGACGTGCAACTGGTCCTGAAACCGTATTGGTCGTTCACCGGCGGCGCGCCGGCCACGCACGGCTCGCCGTACCCCTACGACACGAACGTGCCGATCCTCTTCTACGGCCCGAAGTGGGTGAAGCCGGGGCGGGTTGATGCACGCGTTGAAGTCGTGGACATCGCGCCCACGCTTTCGGGAATGCTGGGAGTCACGCCGCCGCCGCTCTCGGAAGGGAAGGCACTGCCGCTGCCGCGCTGACGGGGTTGCAACCGGGTGCGGGAGCACCCATGTGCAACCCATGAACGACCTCTCGCTGTTCGACGCCTACTCGGGCGCCGTGACCGCGGCCGTGAAGCGCGTGCGGCCCGCGGTCGTCCACCTCGCCGTTGAACGTCCCGACGGCCGCCACGGCAGCGGCTCGGGTTTCGTGATCGCCCGCAGCGGCTATGCCGTCACCAACAGCCATGTCGCGAGCGGCGCGCGCACGATCAACGTGAGCCTGCCCGACGGGCGCGAATCCTCCGCCGATCTCGTGGGCGATGACCCCGGCAGCGACCTCGCCGTGATCCGCCTCACGGCACCCGTGGACGAGTTCTGCGAGCTGGGCGATTCATCGCGCATCGAGGCAGGACAAGTGGCGGTCGCGATCGGCAGTCCCTATGGCTTCCAGCACACGGTGACCGCGGGGATCGTGAGCGCGCTCGGGCGCACCATGCGCGCGCAGAACGGGCGGCTGATCGACGACGTGATCCAGACCGACGCGGCACTCAATCCCGGCAACTCCGGCGGGCCGCTCGTTGATTCGCGCGGCGACGTGATCGGCGTGAACACCGCGGTCATTCTTCCCGCGCAGGGCGTGGGCTTCGCGATCGCCGCGAACGCCGCGCGCCGCATCGTGGGTTACCTCATCACGGAAGGGCGCGTGCCGCGCGCGCGCATCGGCCTCGCGGGGCAGACCGTGCCGGTCTCGCGCCGCGTCGTGCGCTACTTCGACCTGCCGAACGAGACGGCGGTGCGCGTGATGATGGTGGAGAAGGAAAGCCCCGCGGCGAAAGCCGGCGTGATGGAAGGCGACCTCGTGGTCGCCCTCGACGACGAACCGATTCGCAGCGTGGACGACCTGCAGCGACTACTGACCGGTCACGACAGCGCGCGGCGCGAGAAGCTCGTGGTCATCCGGCGCACGCAGCGGCTGGAGTTCATCGTGAAGCCGCATCCTCTGTCGTCCTGAGAGACGGGTTGGGGTAGGTCAAGGGCGTCGAGGGAGTGACTCATGCGAGCTGCACCGCTCGCTTGCGCTCGCGGTTCCCTCGACCTTCGAAAACAGGCGGCGTCACGGTCTGATCGTCAATCTCTCTACCGTGTGCAGCGCTGCGGCTGCCCACTTGTCTCGACCGTGCCGAAACCCCGCCTGTTTTCGAAGCTCTCGGTGCGCTCGAAATCGTCACTCCCTCGACGCCCTTGCCCCACCCGCGGCACCGGGGCACGGATAGCGTCGTCACTGCATACGGGCGATTGCGTTCTTCCATCTGGTTGCACTTCGGCGATCCGGCGCGACAAGGCCGTCGACCGAGTGCCGATTTCGAGCGCACCGAGCCATTCGAAAACGGACGGGGTTTCGGCACGGTCGAGTTGAGTTGAGGACCGCAGCGTCCTCAACAATAGGGAGGTTGACGATCAGACCGTGACGCCGGCCGTTTTCGAATGGTGAGGGGACCGCGAGCGGAGCGACGCGGTGCAGTTCGTATGAGGCACTCGGTCGACGGCCTTGTCGCGCCTCTATCAAAGCGGCCCGACAGCGTTCCCCGTCGAATCGATCTTCCAGAACTTTCCGTTGCCGACGTAGACCGTGCCCTGCTTGAAGATCACCGACCGGCCCATGGAACTCCCCGCATCCGGACTCGGCCCGAGGTAGGGCGAGTTCGACGGGGCATGCGTGACCAGCGTCGGAAGCTGCACGAGCTTCGCGTCGGCGGGCGTGGTGCCGCGCACTTCGAAGCGCAGCAGGCCGCTTTCGAGCCAGGGATACATCGTCGAGTCGCCGCCTCCCGAGTTGGAGCCATCGTGGATGCGCGCGGGAATGGCGATCGCGAGCGAGCCGTCGTCGCGCGGGAGCGATGCAAAGGCGTGGTGCTCCCGAAGCAACGCCGAATCGCTGCCGCGCTTGCCGATGAGCGTGCGCTGGATCTCGCGCGGGACGCCGGCGTTCGAGACATCGAACAGCGACAACTGCAGGCCCTGGTACCACGCGAACGAGCCGTCGCCTTGCGCGATCGCGGGCTTGGCATCCTTCCCGAAGCCCAGGAGCAGCCCGTTGGGCAGCGGGTGGAGATATTCGGAGAAGCCGGGAAGTTCGAGCGCGCCGGCGATCTTCGGATCCGCCGCGTTGGCGAGGTCGATCACATACAGCGGATCGATCAGCTTGAAGGTGACGGCGTAGAGCCGGTCGCCGACGAAGCGCGTGCCATAGAGCAGCTCGCCGGGCTTGCCGATCGCCTCGGGCCGCTGCGGATTGGGCAGGTACGAAACGGTCTTCAACGTGCCCTGAGCGATCGTCGACGGCTCGAGGATCGTGAGGCGGTTCTTGAGGGCCCCACCTCCCCACATCATCGTGTCGCTCGTGACGACGCGCAGGCGCCCCGCACTCTCGCTCATGCGGAAGGCGGCCTTGTCCATGTTGGTGCCGAGCGTGCCTTCCACAGATCCAGAACCCACGAGCGTCATCGTTTCGGCGCCCAGGCGGATCTGGTGCAGCTCGGTGGTGGAGTAGGTGAGCGGCGGAAGCAGCGCCCCGTACCACGTGCGGTAGGTGAAGCGCGAGCTGGCGACGTAGAGGTTGTCGGTGGAGGCGTAGATGGCTTCCGCCGAGCCGAGGATGGCGAGTGACTGCGCGATGCGCTTGTTCGTGAGGTCGATCGCGTAGATCACGACCATGTCGGCCGGGATGACCCGGTCGCCCTGCGGCGGCACGAAGATGGAGGCCGCATCGACGAGCGGGACGTTCGCGCCGCCGTTGATGCTCACGTTGGGGAGGAGCTGTGCCAGGGGCGTGGCCGCGAGGAGCGCGCGGTTCCCTTCGACGCCGGGCGGGTAGCTGGTTCCGTAGACGAAGCCGGGGATCTTCGGCACGTAGCGCGCCACGACGTAGAGGCGCTCGCCGATCCGGCGGGACGACACCATGTATCCATCGACCTTCGCGTGCCACGTGGAGGCAGGGAGCCCGCTGCCGGACGTGTCGAAGATCTCGATGCTGGTCGCGCCGCCCGTCCACGCGCCCGATATCGCCCACGGGCCATCCGGATAGTAGCCGCTCGGTCCGGGCCCCGTGAGGGACACGAGCCGCTGCGGCAACGTGTACAGGCCGGCATTGATCATGCTGTTGTACACATTGCTGGCGCCGGAACCCGACGGCATGAGGGGGACCGTTCCGGCAATCGCGATCTGCGCGCCGTCATTCGCCACCTGAGCGATGCGCAGCTCGGGTTTGCGGATGTTGCTTTCATACGTGAATGTGTAGATGCGATTGCCGTCGGTCTTCACCACGTCGGCTTCATCGACACCGGCTTCCTGGAGATTCGTGCTCGAGAAGGACGCGGCGGGAGGTGCGGCCGAGAAATCCGCGCCGGTGCTATTCGAGGAGACATTCAGCATCGCCGCGTCGAGGAAGGCCTTCAGCGATGCGTTGCTCGCGAAGTTCGCGAGCTGGCGATCGGCGGGGCGGCTCGACACACGGCGGCCCAACTGGGTCATCCACGCGCCGTCCGGACTCGCGCCGGCGGCGAATGTGCCACTGATCTGGTTGCGGAGATACAGCTCGGATTCGCCATTGCGGTCGAACGTCACGCGGCCCGCCGGCGTGGTGGTCGTCGCTTGCGCCGCGCAGGTCGGGCAGGCGCCGCGCGTGGCGTAGAAATTCACCGTGCCCGTGCTGCCTCGGTCGAACCCGGCGTACCACGTCGGGGCGCCGTTCGCGTCGTAGCTGTAGAGGACGCCGCCGAGGATGTCTCCCTGGTGCGTGAGCGAGAGTCCCCAGCCGCTCGAGTCGGGATTGAAGTAGACGCCGCTGTGGTCGACTTCATTCGTGATGCCCGACAGCCGGAAGGGTTCGATCTTCCAGGTGCCGGCCTGCCCGCCGACCGTAAAGCTCACTTCCGCGCTCTCGGGCGTGTTCACCTTGAGGCCCAATGTTCCCACCACCTCGGTCGCGCCCAGGCGGCCGTTGGTCCAGCGGTGCTTGCGAAGCGGCCAGCTCGCGGCGCCGAAGGTGCCCTGCGCGCTGTACCAGACGGGCGCGCCGGCTGTGTCGTAGGTGTACCAGAGCACCATGGTCTCGGTGCCGGCGTTGAAGATCTCGAAGCCGTGGCCGGAGCGCTGGGCGTTCCACCAGAGGCCCTGGGCGAAGGGCGAGCGCTCGGCGAGGGTGGCGGCGGCGGTCGGAAGCGCAGCGAGAAAGGCTACGAGGGTGAGGCAGATTCGGCCCAGTTTCATCGCTGGCTCCTTGTTATTCAGATTCCCTGTGGCGGTTCGATCGGCGCCGGTGCTTCTGGTTCCGCGGGAACCCAGGAAGCCTTGCGTTTTTCCAGGAATGCGGCGATGCCTTCGCGTCCCTCGGGTGAGGTGCGGATCTTTGCGATCCGCTCGGCCGTGTCCTGCAGGATCTCGCTGTGCATCGGCCGGTTGGCCACCGCGCGGATGAGGTCCTTGGCTTCGCGCTGGGCGACGGGCCCCGCGAGCATCATCGCGTCGATGATGTTGCCGATCTTCTCGTCGAGGTCCGCTTCATCCTGGGCGAGGTCGTGCACGAGGCCGATGCGATAGGCCTCGGCGGCGTCGAAGCGCTCGCCGGTGAGGAAGTAGCGCCGCGCGGAACGCGCGCCCACGGCGGCGATCACGTAGGGCGAGATCACGGCCGGAATGAGACCGAGCTTCACTTCGGAGAAGCCGAACTGCGCCGTGCTCAGCGAGACGGCGATGTCGCAGCACGCGACCAACCCCACGCCGCCGCCGATGGCCGCGCCGTGCACGCGCGCGATCGTGGGCTTGCGCAGGTGGTCGAGCGTGCGCATCAGCGCACCGAGCGCCATCGCGTCGCGCTGGTTCTCGTCCTTCGAGTAGCCCGCGGCGCGCTTCATCCAGTCGAGGTCGGCACCGGCCGAGAACGACGGACCCGCGCCCGAGATCACGATTGCGCGCACCGAATCCTCGGCTTCCATCGAGCGCAGGGCTTCGGTGAGGTCGTTGATGAGCGCGTCGTCGAACGCGTTGTGGCGTTCGGGACGGTTGAGCGTGACCAGGCCGATCGGGCCCTGGTGTTCGATGACGATGGTCGTGGCCATGAGCTTTCTCTTTTTTCTACATGCGGAAGACACCGTAGCGGGTGTCCTCGATGGGTGCGTTCATGCACGCGGCGAGCGCGAGGCCCAGCACGCGGCGCGTGTCCGCCGGATCGATCACGCCGTCGTCCCAGAGGCGGGCGGTGGCGTAGTAGGGGTGGCCTTGCCGCTCGTACTGCTCGCGGATCGGCGACTTGAAGGCTTCCTCTTCTTCCTTCGACCAGGCGCCATTCTTCGCTTCGATGCCGTCGCGCTTCACGGTCGCGAGGACGGAGGCGGCCTGCTCGCCGCCCATCACGGAGATGCGCGCGTTGGGCCAGGTCCAGAGGAAGCGCGGGTTGAAGGCGCGGCCGCACATGCCGTAGTTGCCCGCGCCGAAGGAGCCGCCGAGGATCACCGTGAGCTTGGGCACCTTCGCGCAGGAGACCGCGGTCACCATCTTCGCGCCGTCCTTGGCGATGCCGGCGTTCTCGTACTTGCGCCCGACCATGAAGCCGGTGATGTTCTGCAGGAAGAGCAGCGGAATGCCACGCTGGTTCGCTAGCTCGATGAAGTGCGCGCCCTTCAACGCCGACTCCGAGAAGAGGATGCCGTTGTTGGCGAGGATCGCGACCGGATGGCCGTGCAAGTGCGCGAAGCCGCACACGAGCGTGGAACCGTAGAGCGCCTTGAACTCGTGGAAATCCGAGCCGTCGACCAGGCGCGCGATGACTTCGCGAATGTCGAAAGGCTGGCGCGGGTCCTTGGGCACGATGCCGTAGAGATCCTCCGCCGGATACAGCGGCTCGGTGACCGGCGCCATCGCGACCGGCACTTCGCGCTTGAAGTTGAGGTTGCGCACGATCTCGCGGGCGATCGCGAGCGCATGGCGGTCGTCGTCGGCGAGGTGGTCGGTGACGCCGGAGGTGCGCGAATGCACGTCGCCGCCGCCGAGATCTTCCGCGGTGACGACTTCGCCCGTGGCCGCCTTCACGAGGGGCGGGCCGCCGAGGAAGATCGTTCCCTGGTTCTTCACGATGATCGACTCGTCGCACATCGCCGGCACGTACGCGCCGCCCGCGGTGCACGAGCCCATCACGGCGGCGATCTGCGCGATGCCCGCGGCCGAGAGATTCGCCTGGTTGTAGAAGATGCGGCCGAAGTGTTCCTTGTCCGGGAAGACTTCGTCTTGCAGCGGAAGGAACGCGCCGCCGGAATCGACGAGGTAGATGCACGGCAGGCGGTTCTGCGAAGCGATCTCCTGCGCGCGCAGGTGCTTCTTCACGGTGATCGGGTAGTACGTGCCGCCCTTTACCGTGGCGTCGTTGGCGACGATCACGACTTCGCGGCCCTCGACGCGGCCGATGCCCGTGACGATGCCGCCACTGGGCGCATCGCCGTCGTACATGCCGTGCGCGGCGAGCTGCGAAAGCTCGAGGAAGGGCGCGCCCGGATCGAGGAGGGCGCGCACGCGGTCACGCGCGAGGAGCTTGCCGCGGGCGGTGTGCTTTTGCTGCGCCGCGGGCCCGCCGCCCTCGGCCACCCGCGCGACCTGGTCGCGCAGGGTGGCGACGAGCGCGGACATCGCCTCGGCGTTGGCCTTGAATGCGGGCGATGACGGATCGAGGCGGGATTTGATCGTGGGCATTCTCAGGCGGCTTATCGGGCTTTGCGGATGAAGGGGCGGAAGGACGTGCGCAACGCGAGGCTCACGAGCACGCCGCTCAGGAACCAGCGCATCTCGCCGCCCATGAGCAGGTGCGCCGAACCGAAGGCCATCGGGAGCTCCGCGAGCGCGCCGCCGATGGCGAGCTTGCTCGCGACGGCCGTGCGCAGCGCCGGGTTCGGTTTCTCGGACTTCTGGTCGGCGAGGTAGGGATCGAGCACGCGCCGGTAGGTCGTCAGGTAGAGCAGCGCGGGGATGATCGAGAGCAGGCCGCCGATGAGCGCGTAGCGCGCCCATTCCGCGTCCAGGCCCGTCCACGGCGCGCCGGCCTTCTGCACGTAGAAATAGACCACGACCGCGATCACCATCGTGCCGATGAGCTGCACGACCCAGGTGAGGACGAGCGGGTTCGGCAGTTGCTGCGGGGACGGCGCGGTCATCGAGCCAGTTCGCGCGCGATGAGCAGGCGCTGGATTTCGCTCGTGCCCTCGTAGATCTGCGTGATGCGGGCGTCGCGATAGTGGCGTTCGACCGGGTAGTCGCGCAGGTAGCCGTAGCCGCCGTGGATCTGGATCGCCTTCGAGCACACCCATTCGGCAAGCTCGGAGGCGTAGAGCTTTGCCTGCGAGGCTTCCGAAAGGCAGGGCAGGCCTTCGGTGCGCATGCGGGCGGCGTGATGGATCAGCAGGCGCGCGGCGTTGATGCGCGTGTGCATGTCGGCGAGCATGTTGCCGATCGACGGATGCTCGGTGAGCTTCTTGCCGAACTGCGTGCGTTCCTTGGCGTAGGCCAGCGCCGCCTCGAACGCGGCCCCGGCGATACCGAGCGCCTGCGCAGCGATGCCGATGCGTCCGCCTTCGAGATTCGAGAGCGCGATCGCGAGCCCCTTGCCGCGCGGGCCGAGGAGGTTCGCTTCGGGAACGGTGCAATTGTCGAAGACGATCGCGCACGTGTCGGACGCGCGAATGCCCAGCTTGTGTTCGAGGACCTGCGGCTTGAAGCCCGGCGCATCCGCGGGAACGAGGAATGCGGAGAGGCCCTTCTTGCCGAGGTCGGGATCGGTGACGGCGAAGACGATCGCGATCTTCGCGCGCTTGCCGTTGGTGATGAATTGCTTGGAGCCCTCGAGCGTCCACGTGCCGTCGGCGAGGGTCGCGCGGGTCTTCAGGTTGTTGGCTTCGCTGCCGGCCTGCGGCTCGGTGAGGCAGAAGCAGCCGATCACCTTGCCGGTGGCCATGTCGGGCAGCCACTGCTTCTTCTGCTCGGGCGTTCCCCACGCAAGGATGGGGCCGCAGCCGACGGAGTTGTGCACGCTCATGAGCGTGGCGGTGGAGGCGCAGCCCGCGGCGATCTCTTCCATCGCGAGCGCGTAGGAGAGGTAGTCCGTGTACGAGCCGCCCCATTCCTCGGGGACGATCATGCCCAGGAGTCCCAGTTCGCCCATCTTCGCGACGACCTCGTCGGGGATCCAGCCGTCCTGGTCCCATTTGGCGGCGTGCGGCGCGAGCTCGCCCTGGGCGAAGTCCCGGGCCATGTCGCGGACCATCCGCTGCTCGGTGGTCAGGAAATCGGCGGTCGTGCGTTGCAGCATTATTTTTCGGCCTTCTCGATCGCTTCCTCGGCCTTGCGGTTCAGGTCCGACTCGAGTCCCTTGGCGGTCTCGAGCGCCTTCACCGCATCTCCTCCGTAGGCGCGCTGTTTCGCGCGCTCCCGGGCTTCGGCTTGCTCGGTGGCGGCATCCACCTTCGGTGGGGGTGGCTTGCCGCAACCTGAGACGAGCACCAGCGCGACACCCGCGGCGAGAGCGATCAGCGCCCGCGGGTTGCGCGGCATATCAGGCGCGGGCGGCCTTCACGCGCTGCCGGATGTCCGCGCGAACGCGCGGCGGCAGGTGGTTCCAGCGCACGCCGGCGACGGCACCTGCAAGCGACAGGCATGCCGGCACGCAGTCGCGTTCCGGGTTGGCGCGGCGAAGCTGCAGCCACGCGTCCCAGAATCCCACGCGCATCAGGGCTTCGAGGGAATCGATGCCTACTGCGCGAAGGTCCGCCGCGAGCAGCGGGCCGATGTTAGGGGTCCGTTCGATGGGGGTGATGGTCGTCGACATGCTTAGAGAACCTCCAGGGCGAGGGCTGTTCCTTCACCGCCGCCAATGCACAGCGCAGCCACGCCTTTCTTTCCCCCGCGTTTCTTGAGGGCATAGATGAGCGTGGTGATGATGCGAGCTCCCGTTGCGCCGATCGGGTGCCCCAATGCGACGGCTCCGCCGTTGACATTGATCTTGTCGTGCGGAATGCCGATGTCCTTCATCGCCGCCATGGCCACCACCGCGAAAGCCTCGTTCACTTCGAAGAGGTCCACGTCGGCGGCTTTCCAGCCGGCTTTGTCCAGCACCTTCTTGATCGCGCCCACGGGTGCGGTGGTGAACCACTCCGGTTCGTGCGCGTTGGAGGCGTAGGCGATGATCTTCGCGAGCGGCTTGGCGCCGCGCTTCTTCGCTTCGCTCTCCGTCATGAGCACGAGGGCCGCCGCGCCGTCGGAGATCGACGAGGAGGTGGCCGCCGTGACCGTGCCGTCCTTGTTGAACGCGGGACGCAGCGTCGAGATCTTCTCCACGTTGACGGTGAAGGGTGTCTCGTCCTGGCTCACCACTTCGTTGCCCTTGCGGCCTTCGACCGTGACGGGCGCGATCTCGTCGGTGAACGCACCGGCCTTGACCGCGGCGAGCGCGCGCTCCGTGGAGGCCTTGGAGTAGGCATCCATCTCTTCGCGCGTGAAGCCGTATTTCTCCGCCGTCTTGTCGGCGAAGTGCCCCATGGGCTTGCCGTCGTAGGCGTTTTCCAGCCCGTCGAAGGCCATGTGATCGAGGACCTTGCCGTGGCCGTAGCGAATGCCGCCGCGCCCCTTGGGCAGCAGGTGCGGCGCGTTCGTCATCGACTCCATGCCGCCGGCGACGACGATCGTCGCCTGGCCCGCCGTGATCTCGTCGGCGCCCATCATCGCGGCCTTCATCGCCGAGCCGCACATCTTGTTGATCGTGGTGGTGGGCGTGGCCTTGTCCATGCCCGCGCCGAGTGCCGCCTGGCGCGCGGGCGCCTGGCCCTGGCCGGCCGAGAGGACGTTGCCGAAGATCAGGTCATCGACCTCGTTGCCCTTGACGCCCGCCTGCTCGAGCGCGCTCTTGATGGCGACCGCGCCCAGCTGCGAGGCGGTCACGGTGTTGAACTTGCCCTGCATGGCGCCGATGGGAGTGCGCTTGGCGCCGACGATCACGATGCTTTCAGCCATTTCGATGTTCTCCGGTTCAGCCCGCCGCTACGCAGCGACGGGTTTCTACTTGGGCGGCTTCGGCGCGCACGAGATGGGCGGGCATGGCGAAGTGCGGGCTCTTGGCGAAGGCGACGAGCATCTGGCGCTCGTTCGCCTCCGGGGCATACGGGAGCAGGGCGTGGGTCACATCCCCGCGGCCCGCATCGACGTCGAGCATTCGCCCGCCATGGCGGCATGCAAAATCCATGCGCGCGAGGTCGAGCGTGCGAACCGCGCGATTGGCGGCGGTCCGGTAGTGGATCGTGGCGCGCGGCAGGTCGTACACAATCTGCCAGTGCGTGTTGTTCTGGACGACGTCGTCGAGGATCGCGAAGCTCTTCTCGACGCTGGGCGCCTTCGTGGTGCGAACCGCGCGCGCCGCGCGCGCGTAGCGCTCGAGCGAACCGGCCTCACCGCGCGGCATGACATCGAGGCTCACCGGCGACTTGCTCGCATAGGCCTGCGATTGCGGATACGTGCTGTTGGCGAGCGCGCAATCGGGGAGCGTGTCGCCGCGGCGCACGACCATGCGCTCGCGCAGGAATTCGATCGCGGCCGCGTGGCCCGCGCGGTCGGCGAGCAGGAAATGCACCGGCGTGCGCGTGGCGATGCGGACCTGGCCCGCCTGGACCACGGCATCCTCCACGTCGCCTGCGTTGTCGAGCAGGTACTGGATGAATTCGAGCGCGCCGACGACCGGCCGCTTGTCGGGCGGGGGGAAGCGCGTGTCGTCGAGCATCATCATCTCGACCACGAGCCCCTTCTCGTTCACGCCGCCCGAGGGCGAATCCTTGCCGTACTGGTTGAAGGTCACGCTGCCGTACGCCGAGACCCAGCGCGCCGGGTTGCCGTCGAGGAGCGAGGTCTTCGCGACGCCGCGCGCGTTCACCAACACCAGAGCGTCGCCAAAGTCGTAGTCGTAATTGCGGCCGAAGACGAGGCCGCTCGCGTCCTTGAGGCAGAAGGTTGTGCAGGCCGCGGCGGGGAGGGCGGCGAGCAGGAGGAACGCGGCGATGATCGCGCGCATCGTCATGGGTCGAGGCGCACGAGGCGCTTGCGGACAATGCGATTCGGGCCAGGGCGCGAAGGCGGGGTAATTGCCGATCCACCGACTGTGATGTCACCGACGAAGTCGAGTTCTGTCCCGCTCACGATCGTGAACGTCGCCATGCCCCGGGCCACCGAGTAAACCGTGCTGCGATCAAATGCCTCGCCGACAGGCGGCCCTGTAGTCTCGTACAACAGGCCGCGAAAATGGGTTGGCGTAACCCACCGCCCGCTCGGCATGAAATACCACGCGCCGTAGGTGGCGCCGCGCTGCGTCATGTATGGCGTGGGCTCCGCGGCGACCGGCTGGTAGGTCATCCACACGCCCGAAAGTCGCCCCGCCCCGCTCTGGATGAGGTTGAAGCCCCAGCCGTCTTCGCCTGGAAAGAACCAGTTTCCGGAGAGGTTGCGATATGCAGGATCCGGCGCGACGACGGTAGGTGCGATCGTGATCGTGCCAAGTTCGTATGAACGACCCGATAGTCCGCCGCCCGTTTGCGTGAAGCGCACCGGAAATGTTCCTGCGGCGGCGGCCTGCATGGCGCCCGTCGCCCAAGAGCCGTCGCTCACCGAGAAGTCGGAGCGGACTCCCATGTGCGCCGTCAATTGGTAGGTACCGTTCAAGAAGTTGAGTGACGACGTGTCCACGTACGCACCGAGGGTCGGTGTGCTCCCGAGTGCCATCACGATGAAATCCTCGCCGACGACGGGGTCGGCGGGAACAAAGCGCCAAGGGCGCTCCTGCGCCAGCGCCGAGGAGGCGACGAGGATGGCGAGCAGCGCGAGGAATCGTCGCGGGCTCAAACGCTCTCCTCGAACAACTCACGCCCGATCAACATGCGGCGGATTTCATTCGTACCCGCGCCGATGTCATAGAGCTTCGCATCGCGCAGCAACCGGCCCGCGGGAAAATCGTTGATGTAGCCGTTGCCGCCCAGGCACTGGATCGCCTCGAGCGAAACCTGCACCGCGTTCTCGGAAGCGAAGAGGATGCACGCCGCCGCGTCCTTGCGTGCGGCGCGGCCACGGCCCTGGTCGAGCGCGCCGGCCACGCGGTAGGTGAATGCGCGCGAGGCCTGGAGCTTCGTGTACATGTCGGCGACCTTGCCCTGCATGAGCTGGAACGCGCCGATGGGCTGGGCGAACTGCTTGCGCTCGTGCAGGTACGGGAGCACGAGGTCCATCGCCGCCTGCATGATGCCGATCGGACCGCCGGAAAGAACGCAGCGCTCCGTATCGAGGCCCTTCATCAGCACCTTCGAGCCGCCATTCACGCTGCCGAGGATGTTTTCCTCGGGAATCTCGCAATCCTGGAAGACGAGCTCGCAGGTGTTCGAACCGCGCATGCCCAGCTTGTCGAGCTTCTGCGCGGTACTGAAACCCTTCATGCCTTTTTCGACCAGGAAGGCGGTCATCGCCTTCGAGCCTTGGTCCTTCGGGGCGGTGCGCATGTAGACGATCAGCACGTCCGCATCCGGCCCGTTGGTGATCCACATCTTGGAACCGTTGGCGACCCAGCGATCGCCCTTCTTCTCGGCGCGGCAGGCCATGGAGCCCACGACGTCGGAACCGGCGCCGGGTTCGCTCATCGCGAGCGCGCCCACGAATTCGCCCGAGCACAGCTTGGGAAGGTATTTCTTCCGCTGCGCTTCGTTGCCGTTGAGGTAGAGGTTGTTGACCGCGAGGTTCGAGTGCGCGCCATACGAAAGGCCCACCGAGGCCGAGGCGCGCGAGATCTCTTCCATGGCGACCACGTGGGCGACGTAGCCCAGCCCGGTGCCGCCGTATTCGTCGGGGACCGTCATGCCGAGCACGCCCACGTCGCCGAACTTCTTCCACATGTCGGCGGGGAAGGTGTTCGTGGTGTCGATCCCGGCGGCACGGGGAGCAAGCTCCGTATCGCAGAGGCGCTTCACGGTGTCGCGAAGCGCGTCGAACTCCTCCGTCACGTGTGTATCGAACAGCACGGCAACCCCTCTAGCGGGGGCGAACCCTTATGGGGAGCGCCCCGGAATAGTAATTATCCCACGAAGGGGGGTGCTTTTGCAGGGCGCCGCTACTTCGCGGTCATGCGGATTGCCCCGTCCAGACGGATCACTTCCCCGTTCAAAACCTCGTTTTCGACGATGTGCTTGACAAGGGACGCGTATTCCTCGGGTTTTCCGAGGCGCGGCGGGAAGGGAACCTGGGCGCCCAGCGAGGCGCGGATCTCCTCGCTCATGCCCTGGAGCATCGGGGTATCGAAGATTCCAGGGGCGATCGTCATCACGCGCACGCCGAACTTCGCGAGCTCGCGCGCGATCGGCAGCGTCATGCCGTTGACGCCCGCTTTCGAAGCGGCGTAGGCCGCCTGGCCGATCTGGCCATCCATCGATGCGACCGAGGACGTGTTCACGATCACGCCACGCTCGCCCGAAGGCTCTGCCGGTTGCACCGTCATCTTTGCCGCGGCGAGCCGGATCACGTTGAACGTGCCGATGAGGTTGATCTTCACCGCGCGCTCGAAACTGGCGAGAGCGTGGGGGCCGTTGCGGCCGACGACGCGCTCGCCGGGTGCCACGCCTGCGCAATTGATCGCGCCGTGGATCGCACCAAAGGCGGACACGCAAAGATCGACCGCGCCCTGCGTGGAGGCTTCATCGGTGACGTCGGTCTTGGCGAAACGCGCGTTCGCACCGAGATCGCGCGCGAGCGCGGTGCCGGCCGCTTCGTTTACATCCGCGAGAACGACGTTGCCGCCGTTGGCGACGATCATCCGTGCGGTCGCGGCGCCGAGGCCGGAGCCGCCGCCGGCGACGAGGAACGTGTGTTGGGCAATTTGCATGGTGTGGGAGCCTAGCTTTCGGGAGGAGAGGGAGTGCGAAGGACGGCGATCGGCAGGTCGCGGGGCCGCGCCCACGCTTCCCAGTGCTCGGCGTCTTCGGTCGCGAAGCGCTCGGCGAGTCGATCGATGGTGAATTCGGCGAGACCCAGTTCGGTCGCGAGCTTCTTCGCGAAGCGCGGCTCGAGGGCGGCCACCGCGATCCAGCCGCGCTTGGTGGCGTAAATGTTGTAGCCCGGATGCGCGCCTCCGAGCTGCGAACCCGGTGCGGTCATGCCGTAGGCGAGCGGGAGGGCCAGCCACTCGGCGGCTTCGGCGAGCGGCGCATGCGCGGCTTTCGCGGGACGGCCGCGATCGCGCGCGATCACGAGTGCGAGCGCGGTGGTGACGGCGCGTTCGGCGCCCGCCATGTCGGCATACAGCGTCGCGGGCAACGCGGGCGGAACGAGAGCGCCCGCGGATGCCAGGTAAGTGAGATCGTGTCCGGCCAAATCGAGATCGGGCGGACCGTGACCCGTGATCGCGACATGGCACAGGCGCGGGAAGCGTTCCGCGAGGACCTGCGCACCCAGGCCCAATCGCGCGAGAGCCGACGGCCGTTGCGCGGTCACGAAGAGATCCGCTTCGAGCAACAGGCGATCAAGCTTTGCGCGATCCCCGCTGTCCTTGAGATCGAGGCAATGCACCGATACGTTGTCATGAAGACGCGCGTACCAGGCCGGGCAGTACTCGGCCATGGGATCGCCCGTCGGCGGCTCGATCTTGGTCACCGTCGCGCCGAGGTCGCGCAATCGCGAGCACGCCGCGGGGCCCGGCAGGTTCAGGGCGGTGGAGACGACGCGGAGTCCGGCGAGCAGCGAAGAGGCCAAGGGGACCGATTAAGATGCGAGGAGACCGCAATTATATCGACGCCCGTGAACACACCGCTGCTTCCCCAATCCGTCCGCGTGATCCAGCGCGGGTGGCTCAACTGCAACCAGGTCGTGCTGCTCGAAGGCGGCAACAACGTGCTCATCGATTCGGGCTATTGCACGCATCGCGAGCAGACGCTCGAACGGCTCGCGGGCCCCGAGGGCCTCGACGGCAAGCCTTTGGAACGGTTGATCAACACGCACTGCCACTCGGATCACATGGGCGGCAATGCCGCGGTGGCTCACGCCACGGGCTGCACGATCACGATTCCCGAAGGCGAGGCGAAGCACGTCGTGCCCTGGACCGAGCAGAGCGTGTGGATGAAGCGCTTCGACCAGCGCGCCGATCCATTCCACTTCGACGCGACCCTCGCCGCGGGCGATACCTTCGAGGCCGCGGGCTTCGAGTGGCAGGCGATCGCGGCACCCGGCCACGACATGGACGCGCTCATGTACTTCGAGCCGCGCAACCGGATCCTCGTCTCGGGCGATGCGCTCTGGGAGAACGGCATGGGCTTCGTCTGGCCCGAGCACGCCGGCCCGCACATTGCTGCGGCGCAGGAGACGCTCTCTCGCATCGAGGCGCTCGATCCCGCGACGGTGATTCCGGGCCACGGCGCACCCTTCCACGATGCGAAAGGGTCGATCGCCAGCGTGCGCTCGAAGCTCGAGGCTTTCGCGCGCGACCCGGCGAAGAACGCGCGGCACGTGGTGAAGGTCCTGTTCGTCTTCGCGCTGCTCGACAAGCAGTCGATGCACGTCGATGACATCGCGGACTACGTCGGCACCTGCGCCTGCTATCGCGAACTCTCGGATCGCTTCCTCGGACTCGACAATGCTGCACTTGCACAATGGCTGGTCGCCGATCTCGAGCGAGCCGGCGCGATTTCCTCGGCGAAAGGCGTGATCCGGCCCACCATGTCCGCATGATCCTTGGGTACCATGCAGCGGATGGAAGCGGACACCTTCCCGAAGCTGCTGGCGCATCACGCGCGCGTGCGGGGCGATGCGCCTGCGATTCGCGAGAAGGACCTGGGCATCTGGCAGGGGTGGGGCTGGCGGCAGGTCGCCGATGAAGTCGCGGCACTCGCCGGTGGACTCGCAAAGGCAGGGCTGACGCGCGGCGCGCACCTCGCGGTCATCGGCTCCAATCGTCCGCGGCTCTACTGGGCCCTTTCGGCCGCGCAATCGCTGGGCGCGATTCCGGTCCCGTTCTACGAGGATGCCGTCGCGCAGGAGATGGTCTACGTCTTCCAGGACGCGGAGATCGCGTTCGCGATCGTCGAGGACCAGGAGCAGGCCGACAAGCTCTTCGAGATCCTGCCGCAGTGCCCGGGCCTCAAGCACATCTGGTATCACGATCCGCGCGGGCTGCGGCATTACACCAACGCCGAGCTCGCGTCGTGCGATTCCCTGCAAGCGCAGGGACGCGAGTTCCTCGCCGGGAATCCGGGCTTCCTCGCGGCCGAAGCGGCGAAGGGGAAGGGCAGCGACACGGCGATCATGCTCTACACCTCGGGAACCACGGGCAGTCCGAAGGGTGTGGTGCTCACGCATGACAACCTGATTGGTGCGAGCCGTGCGTATGCGGAGCTCGAAGGCCTGAAGCCCGAGGAAGAAGTCCTCGCGTACCTGCCGATGGCGTGGATCGGCCAGAACCTCTTCTCGTACGCGCAGTGGATGTACGTGGGCTTTCGCATCAATTGCCCGGAATCGGGCGAGACGGTGATGAACGACATGCGCGAGATCGGCCCGACGTATTACTTCGCGCCGCCTCGCGTGCTCGAGGCGCTGCTCACGCAAGTCACGATTCGCATGGAGGACGCGGGCACGATCAAGCGCGCGATGTACCGGCGCTTCATGGCGCTGGCACGCGGCGTGGGCGCGAAGATCCTCGACGGGCAGCCGGTCGGTGCGTTCGAGCGGTTTCTCTACGCGCTCGGTGGCTTGCTCGTCTACTCGCCGCTTCGCAATGCGCTGGGCATGTCGCGCGTGCGCGTGGCCTATACGGCCGGTGAAGCGATCGGCCCGGACCTCTTCGTGTTCTATCGCTCGCTCGGGATCAATTTGAAACAGCTCTACGGCTCGACGGAGACCTCGGTGATGGTCTGCGTGCAGCCCGACGGCCAGGTGCGCCCCGATTCGGTGGGACCGCCGATGCCGGGCGTGGAGCTGCGCGTGCTCGACAGCGGCGAGATCGTGCTGCGCTGCCCGGGGCTGTTTCGCGAGTACTACAAGAATCCCCAGGCCACGCGCGAATCGAAGGACGCGGAAGGCTGGTTCCACACGGGTGACGCGGGCTATCTCGATGCAGAAGGGCACCTGCGCATCATCGATCGCGCCAAGGACGTCGGGAAGCTCGCCGGCGGCACGCTCTTCGCGCCCAAGTACCTCGAGAACAAGCTCAAGTTCTTCCCGCACGTGAAGGAAGCCGTGGCCTTTGGCGACGGGCGCAATGAGGCGACGATGGTGGTGAACATCGACGTGCAGGCGGTGGGCGACTGGGCCGAGCGGCGCGGCATCGCGTACTCGGGCTACATGGACCTCGCCTCGAAGGCGCAGGTCGAGGGTCTCATCCGAGAATGCGTCGAGGCGATGAACGCCGACCTCGCGCGCGACCCCAAGCTTTCCGCGAGCCAGATCCACCGCTTCGTGATCCTGCACAAGGAGCTCGATGCCGATGATGGCGAGCTCACGCGCACGCGCAAGGTGCGTCGCGGTTACATCGCGGACAAGTACGCGCCCATCGTGGTGGCGCTTTATTCGGGCGTGGACCGCGTGGCGATGGAAGCGCAGGTGCGCTTCGAAGATGGCCGCACGGGAACCGTGCGTGCCGACCTGCGCATCGTCTCCGCGAAGACGTTTGCGCCCGAAGTAGCGAAAGCCGCCGCATGAGCCTTCTCGCGGTCGAGGGCATCTCGCTTGCGTTCGGCGGCGTGAAGGCGCTGACCGATGTGTCCTTCGACGTCCGCGAGCACGAGATCCGCGCGATCATCGGCCCGAACGGCGCGGGCAAGAGCTCGATGCTCAATGTCATCAACGGCGTCTACCGGCCGCAGGCAGGCACGGTGACCTACCTCGGCGAGAAGCATTCGGCGATGGAACCGCACCATGCGGCGCGCCGCGGCATCGCGCGCACCTTCCAGAGCCTCGCGCTCTTCAAGGGCATGAGCGTGCTCGACAACATCCTGGCCGGCCGCAACCTCATGATGCACACGAACATCCTCCTGCAGGCCCTGCGGATAGGGCCGGCATTGCGCGAGGAGGTGGAGCATCGCCGCCGCGTCGAGGAGATCATCGATTTCCTCGAGATCCAGCACATCCGCAAGACGCCGGTCGGTCGCTTGCCCTATGGCTTGCAGAAGCGCGTGGATCTCGCGCGCGCGCTCGCGGCCGAACCCAGGGTGCTGCTGCTCGATGAGCCGATGGCCGGCATGAATGTCGAGGAAAAGCAGGACATGTGCCGCTTCGTGCTCGATGTGAACGACGAGTTCGGCACGACGGTCGTGCTGATCGAGCACGACATGGGCGTGGTCATGGATCTTTCGGATCGCGTGGTCGTGCTCGACTACGGCCGCAAGATCGCCGACGGGACGCCCGACGAGGTGCGCGCCAACCAGGCGGTGATCGACGCCTACCTCGGGGTGAAGCACTGATGAGCCCCGCACTGAGCCGCAACCTCACGATCGCATTCTTCGTGCTGCTCGCATTCGGCGCGGTGTCCCCGCTGCTCTCGACGTCCACGAAATTCCCGCAGTGGCTCGAGGTGGTCCTCGGCGGGCTCATGTCGGGCGTGCTGTATTCGCTGGTGGCGCTGGGTCTCGTCCTCATCTTCAAGGCCTCCGGTGTCTTCAACTTCGCGCAGGGCGCGATGGTCCTTTTCGCGGCGCTCTCGCTCGTGCGGCTCATGGAGAAGATGCCGTTTCCGGTGGCGCTCGTCGTGACCATGGCGATCATGGTCGCGCTCGCCTGGCTGATCGAGCGGCTGGTACTGCGCCCGCTCGTGAACCAGGAGGGCATCGTCCTCTTCATGGCCACGCTGGGCGTGGCCTACTTCCTCGACGGCCTCGGACAGACCGTCTGGGGCAGCGACATCTACACGCTCAACGTGGGCATGCCCAAGGAGCCGAAGATCCTCCTCGAGGGCACGTTCGAGGGCGGCATCCTCGTGAACATGGAAGACGTGATCGCGGCGGTGATGGCCGGCGTGCTGGTGACCGTCCTCGCGGTGTTCTTCCAGAAGACGGGCACGGGGAGGGCGCTTCGCGCTGTTGCGGACGATCACCAGGCGGCGCAGTCGATCGGCATTCCGCTCAACCGCATCTGGGTCATCGTTTGGAGCGTCGCGGGTCTTGTGGCGCTGGTCGCCGGAATCATCTGGGGCTCGAAGCTCGGCGTGCAGTTCTCGCTGCAGCTCGTCGCGCTCAAGGCCTTGCCGGTCGTGATCCTCGGCGGCTTCACGTCGATTCCCGGCGCGATCGTCGGCGGCCTGATCATCGGCCTGGGCGAGAAGATTTCCGAGGTCTACCTCGGACCTCTCCTCGGCGGGGGAATCGAGAACTGGTTCGCGTACGTGCTCGCGCTGGTCTTCCTGTTGTTCCGGCCGGAGGGACTCTTCGGCGAACGGCACATCGACCGGGTGTAATGACGTGATCTACCGCGAAGCCGGCCAATTCAAGACGACCTACGCGTCCGACCAGCAGCTCTTCCCGATCCTGCAGGACCGCGTGTTCGTGATCGGCTTCCTCGTATTCGCGTTTGGCGTGATGCCCTACATCGGATCCAAGTACCTGTTCAGCGCGATCCTCATCCCGTTCCTGATCCTCTCGCTCGCGGCCGTCGGGCTCAACATCCTCGTCGGCTATTGCGGCCAGGTCTCGCTGGGCACGGGCGCGTTCATGTCGATCGGCGCGTACACCGCGTACAACTTCGCGGTGCGCATGCCCGACCTGAACCTCCTCATCGTGTTCGTGCTCGCCGGCGTGTTCGCGGCGATCGTCGGGGTGCTGTTCGGCATCCCGAGCCTTCGCATCAAGGGGTTCTACCTCGCGGTGGCGACACTTGCCGCGCAATTCTTCACCGACTGGCTCTTCGCCCGCGTGAAGTGGTTCACCAACGATTCGGCCTCGGGCTCGGTGGCCGCACCGCCCCTCACGATCTTCGGCAGCACGATCACGGAGCCCGTCGAGAAGTACCTCCTGGTGCTGGCGATCGTCTGTGTGTTCGCGCTCGTCGCGCGCAACCTTACGCGCGGCGCGATCGGCCGCTCGTGGATGGCCACGCGCGACATGGACGTTGCCGCCGAGGTGATCGGCATCCGTCCGCTGCGCGCGAAGCTCTCGGCCTTCGCCGTGAGCTCGTTCTTCGCGGGCGTGGCGGGTGCACTGTGGGCATTCGTGAACCTGGGCTCCTGGGAGCCGCTCGCCTTCGACGTGAACCGCTCGTTCCAGTTGCTCTTCATGGTGATCATCGGCGGGTTGGGGTCGATCCTCGGATCGTTCCTCGGAGCCGCCTTCATCGTGATCCTGCCGCTGGTGCTCAACCAGTTGCCCACCTGGCTCGGCATTCCGCTGTCGACGGCGATGATCTCGCACATCGAGTTCATGGTCTTCGGCGCCCTCATCGTTTTTTTCCTGATCGTCGAGCCGCACGGGTTGGCCCGGCTCTGGGCGATCGGCAAGGAGAAGCTGCGACTCTGGCCGTTCCCGCACTGAAGTACCGCGTTTCCAACAAGGAGGAGATGACATGACACACACGCTCAAGAAGCAATGCGCCGTCGTAGCGCTTGCCGTGGCGGCGGCGTTCGGCGCCGCGCAGGACGTCGCGGCACAGTCCGGCGAGATCTTCATGCCGGTGCTCGTCTATCGCACGGGGGCGTACGCGCCCAACGGCATTCCGTGGGCCGATGGCTACGTCGACTACATCAAGCTCGTGAACGAGCGCGATGGCGGCGTGAACGGCATCAAGCTCTCGTTTGAAGAGTGCGAAACCGGTTACGCCACGGACCGCGGCGTCGAGTGCTACGAGCGCCTGAAGAGCAAGAAGCCCGTTCTCGTGAACCCGCTCTCGACTGGCATCACGTACGCACTCACCGAAAAGGTGGCGGCGGACAAGATCGCGCTCTTCACGACCGGCTACGGCCGCGCGGATTCAGCCGACGGCAGCGTGTTCGCCTGGAACTTCCCGTTGCTCGGCACCTACTGGAGCGCCGCGGACATGCTCGTGCAGCACGTCGCGAAGAAGGGCAGCCTGAAGGGCAAGAAGATCGCGCTCGTCTATCACGACTCGCCGTACGGCAAGGAGCCGATCCGCCTGCTCGAAGAGCATGCCAAGAAGCATGGCTTCGAGTTCATCAAGCTGCCGGTCACGCATCCGGGCGTCGAGCAGAAGGCGACCTGGCTGCAGGTTCGCCAGCAACGTCCCGACTATGTGTTCCTCTGGGGATGGGGCGTCATGAACTCCACGTCGATCAAGGAAGCCATCGCCGTTTCGTATCCGCGCCTGCAGATGTATGGCGTGTGGTGGTCGTCGGCGGAGCCCGACGTCCTGCCCGCCGAGGCCGCCGGCAAGGGCTACAACGGGATCGCGCTCGGGCACTCCGACGAGCGGGACTTCCCGATCCACAAGGACATGGTCAAGTTCCTCTACGAGAAGGGCAAGGGCACGGCGAAGTCGAAGGACGAGGTGGGCTCGGTGCTCTACAACCGCGGCATGATCTCCGCGATGCTCTCGGTCGAGGCGATCAAGAAGGCGCAGGAGAAGCACGGCAAGCGCGTGGTCACCGGCGAGGAAGTGCGCTGGGGAGCGGAGAACCTCAACATCGACGCGGCCAAGGTGAAGGCGCTGGGCTTCGGCGACATGGTTCAGCCGCTGAAGACTTCCTGCCGCGACCATGAAGGCGTGCGGCGCGGGCGCATCCACACCTGGGACGGCAAGGACTGGAGCTACACGTCCGACTGGATCGAGGCCGACGACAAGTTCCTGCGCCCGCTCGTGGAGGCTTCGGCGAAGGCCTACGCGGCGGAGAAGAAGATCACGCCGCGCGATTGCTCCAAGGAGAAGTGACTTGGGGGACAGGGCACATCCTTCGTCGAGTGGTGACCTGTCCCCGAGGGCTCCGTTGCTGGATGTCAACGGCATCGAGGTGATCTACAACCACGTGATCCTCGTGCTCAAGGGCGTTTCGCTCGCGGTTCCCGAGGGGGGCATCGTCGCCCTCCTCGGGGGCAATGGCGCCGGCAAGACCACGACGTTGAAGGCGGTGTCGAACCTGCTTCACTCCGAACGCGGCGAGGTCACGAAGGGCTCGATTACCTATCGCGGCGAGCGCGTCGAGGCGATGAGCCCTCCGGATCTCGTGAAGCGCGGCGTCATCCAGGTGATGGAGGGGCGCCGCTGCTTCGCGCACCTGACGGTGGAGGAGAACCTGCTTACCGGAGCCTATACGCGCAGTGGCCCGCGCTCCGAGATCAAGCTCGACCTCGAGAAGGTCTACGGATTCTTTCCGAGGCTCAAGCAGCGGCGCGGCTCGCTCGCGGGCTACACCTCGGGGGGTGAGCAGCAGATGACCGCGATCGGCCGCGCACTGATGGGCCGGCCCGAGATGATCCTGCTCGACGAACCTTCGATGGGGCTCGCTCCTCAAGTCGTCGAGGAGATCTTCGAGATCGTGAAGGGGCTCAATGCGAGCGAGAAGGTGAGCTTCCTGCTGGCCGAGCAGAACACGATGGTGGCGCTGCGCTTCGCCGACTTCGGCTACATCCTCGAGAACGGCCGCGTGGTGATGGAAGGCTCGGCGCAGCACCTGGCCGAGAACGAGGACGTGAAGGAGTTCTACCTCGGCATTTCTTCCGGCGGACGGCGAAGTTTCCGCGACACGAAGAACTACCGGCGGCGCAAGCGGTGGCTGGGCTGAACGCGCATTACGACGAGCTCGAGACGCGCGCGCCGGAAGTTCGGGAGCGCGAACTCTTCGCGCGCCTGCCCGCGCAGATCGCGCACGCGAAGGCGCATGCACCGTACTTCACGCGACTGCTCGCCGGCATCGACCCCGCCTCGGTGACGAATCGCCCGGCGCTCGCGCGGCTGCCGGTCACCCGCAAGTCCGCTTTGGTCGAGTTGCAGAAGGCGGAGCCGCCCTTCGGCGGCCTCAACGCCACCGCGGTCGGTGGACTCGCGCGCATCTTCATGTCCCCGGGTCCCATCTACGACCCCGAGGGGCGTGGCGCGGATTACTGGCGCACGGCACGCACTTTGTTCGCTTCCGGATTTCGCGCAGGTGATCTCGTCATCGACTGTTTTTCCTATCACCTGTCGCCGGCGGCGAGCATGTTCGAGACGGGGCTGCACAAGCTCGGTTGCTCGGTCATCCCCGGCGGCACGGGCCAGTCGGAGCTGCAGTGCCGCGCGATCACGGACCTGCGTCCCGTCGGCTACGTCGGCACGCCGTCGTTCCTGAAGATCCTCGTGGAGAAGGCCGACGAACTGAAGCTCGATTTCTCGTCCATCCGCCGCGCGATCGTTTCGGGCGAAGCGTTCCTGCCGCCGGTGCGCGAATTCCTTCGCAGCCGCGGCATCGACGCGTACCAGGCCTACGGCACCGCCGATCTCGGGATGATCGCGTACGAGACGAGTGCGCGGCAGGGAATGACTTGCGACGAGGAGCTGATCGTCGAGATCGTGCGGCCCGGAACGGGCGACCCCGTGGCCGAAGGCGAAGTGGGCGAGGTGGTCGTGACGAGCTTCAGCCCCGATTACCCGCTCGTGCGTTTCGCGACCGGCGACCTCTCCGCGTTGCTCGCGGGAGTGAGTCCCTGCGGGCGCACGAACCTGCGCATCAAGGGCTGGATGGGACGCGCCGACCAGACGACGAAGGTGCGCGGTCTCTTCGTTCACCCGCACCAGGTTGCCGAGGTCCTCAAGCGCCACGGCCTCGCGCGCGCGCGGCTCACGGTGGAGAACGAAGGCGGCGAGGACCGCATGACGCTCTCGATCGAGGGCGTGGCGGGAGCGGCCGACGACATTGCCGCATCCATCAAGGAAGTCACCAAGCTGCGCGGCGACGTGAAGTTCGTCGCATCCGGCAGCCTGCCCAACGACGGCAAGGTGATCGAGGACCTGCGGAAGTACGATTAGTCGTCGGCGCCTTCGATGCGCGGGAAGGCGACCACGTGGTCGATGTCGAGCTTGATGCCGATGCGCTCGCCGATCGCATGGTTGTGGTGCGAGGGCACGAGCGAGAGCACCTGCGCGCCATCGTCGAGCTTGAGCGTGTAGAGGAACTCCGCGCCCCGGAAAGCCTTCTTCAGGACCTCGGCCTTCGTCGGGCTCTCGTCATCGTGCAACACGTCATCGGGCCGCAGCAGCTGCCACATCGCGTGGCCGTCGACGCTCGTCGGGACGAGCACGCCTTCGCCGACGAAATCCGCGACGAAGCGTGTCGCCGGACGGTGATAGAGGTTGTACGCGCTGTCCCATTGCTCGATGCGTCCGCGGCGCATCACGCCCACGGCGTCGGCCATCGCGAACGCCTCGTGCTGGTCGTGCGTGACGAGCAGCGCCGTGGTGCGCTGGGCCTTGAGGATGGCGCGCACCTCGATCGAGAGCCGCTCGCGCAATTCCACGTCGAGGTTCGAGAACGGCTCGTCCAGGAGAAGCAGTTGTGGTCGTGGGGCGAGGGCGCGTGCCAGCGCGACCCGCTGCTTCTGGCCACCCGAAAGCTCGTGGGGATACTGGGTCGCGAGGTTCGCCATGCCAACGGCATCGAGCAGCTCGCCGATCCGCTCCTTGCGGGCGGTCGCCGCCTGCTGGCGCAAGCCGAATCCGACGTTGGCCTCGACGGTGAGGTGCGGGAAGAGGGCGTAGTCCTGGAAGACGATGCCGACCCGCCGCAACTCCGGCGCGACGGTGTGCCCTTTGCGGCTAACCACCTGACCATGAAGGCGAATTTCCCCGTCACCGACCGGCTCCAGGCCCGCCACGCAGCGCAGCACGGTGGTCTTGCCGCAGCCGCTGGGCCCGAGCAGGCAGCCGACCTGGCCATCCTCGAGGGCGAGCGAAAAGCCGTCGCAGACGGCCGCCCCACCCGGGTAGGCGAACGAGAGGCCGCTGATCTCGAGGGCGTTCGACATGAGAATGATTATAAGGTGGATTTGATTGACCAATGCGAATCATTCCTATTAAGCTCATGGTCTTCACGACCCAACCGGAAGCCCCGCCATGAAAGCCGTCCTGATTTCCGCCGTCTTCGCGCTCGCCGCCACCTGCGCCGCCGCCCAGGAAAAGGTGCTGAACCTCTATTCCTCGCGCCACTACCAGACGGACGAAGCGCTCTACAGCAACTTCACGAAGCAGACGGGGATCAGGATCAACCGCATCGAAGCCGGCGAAGACGCGCTGCTCGAGCGCCTGAAGAACGAGGGCGCGCGCAGCCCCGCGGACGTGCTGGTCACCGTGGACGCCGGCCGCCTGTGGCGCGCCGAGCAGATGGGCCTGTTCCAGCCGATCCAGTCTCGGGTCCTCACCGAGCGCATTCCGGCCGAGCTCCGCCAGCCCGATGGCCTGTGGTTTGCTTTCTCCGTGCGTGCGCGGCCGATCTTCTACGCGAAGGGCCTCGTGAACCCCGCCGAGCTCAAGAACTACGAAGACCTCGCGGACCCGAAGTACAAGGGAAAGATCTGCATTCGCTCGAGCTCGAACATGTACAACCTGTCGCTGATGAGCGCGATGATTTCCAACGATGGCCCGGCGAAGGCCGAGCAGTGGGCCAAGGGCGTGGTCGCGAACCTCGCGCGCGAGCCCAAGGGCGGCGACACGGACCAGCTCAAGGCTGTCGCCGCGGGCGAGTGCACGATCGCGGTGGCCAACAGCTACTACTACGTGCGCCTGCTGAAATCGACGAAGCCTGACGAGAAGATCGTGGCAGAGAAGGTCGGCGTCATCTTCCCGAACCAGGCGGGCCGCGGCACGCACGTGAACATTTCCGGTGCAGGCGTGATGAAGAACGCGCCGAACAAGGACAACGCGGTGAAGTTCCTCGAGTACCTCTCGAGCCCCGAGGCGCAGGCGTACTTCGCGAACGGCAACAACGAATTCCCGGTGAACGGCGGCGTGCAGGACAACAAGGAACTGGCGATGCTGCCCGCCTTCAAGCGCGACACGCTCAACGTCTCGATGCTCGGGCGCAACCAGGCGGCAGCGCAGCAGACTTACGATCGCGCGGGATGGAAATAATCGCGCAATCCGCTGCTATTATTGGTCTCAATCAACAATCGGTGAGTAACGGATAATGAAACAGTGGCTGGCAGTCATGATCGCTTGTGGTGGTGCACTTTTGAATGGAGGTTGCGCAAGCAGCACGGGGGATACCGATCCCAACGCGATTCCGAAGATCGACCAGGATACGAAGGTGTACAACACGGGCAGCCGTATCGGACGTCCCGACCGCGGCTACGAGACGCCGACCGCACCCGCGAAGCCCGCCGCGCCCGCGCAGCCGGCGGCAAACAATTCTGTAACCGCCAAATAAGGAGCCCCCATGAAGAACGCGTTGATCGCCGCTGCTGTTGCCGTCCTCGGTCTTGTCGCGGGTTGCGCCACGGTCGCCACGCCGACCACGAGCGCAACGCAGATCTCGGGCGCGGACCAGATCAAGCGCATCGGCAGCAACATTCCGATCAAGGATCGCGTGCAAGGCCCGGAGCTGGTGCGGATGACGGACGCGCAACGCGACCGCCAGTCCACGAACCAGCTCGTGTCGCCGATGATGCCCCTGAAGAGCGAGTAGTCAGTCGTCAGTCGCCGCGCCGCACCAGGCGGCGCGATGCGACGACGAGCGGAACGAGCCCGACCGCAACGATCGCGAGGGATGCGGTTGAGGCTTCCGCAAGGCGCTCGTCGGATGCCAGGTTGTAGGCCTGCACCGCCAGCGTGTCGAAATTGAACGGCCGCATCACGAACGTGGCCGGCAACTCCTTCATCACATCCACGAAGACGAGCAGCGCCGCCGTCACCAGGCTCGAGCGCAGCATCGGCGCGTGCACCTTCGCGAGCGTCTCGCCGGCATTCATGCCGAGCGAGCGCGCGGCATCCTCCATGTTCGGCGTCACTCGCGAGAGGCCGGCTTCGACCGTCTGCAACGCGATCGCGAGGAAGCGGATCAGGTAGGCGTACACGAGTGCCGCGAGGCTGCCCGTGAAGAGAAGCCCGATCTCGACATTGAAGACTCTTTGCACCGCATCGGCGATCGCGTGGTCGAGGCGCGAGGCGGGGATGAGCACGCCGATCGCGATGACCGCGCCGGGCACGGCATAGCCGAGATTCGAGAAGCGGTTCACCGCCGCTGCGGCCGGGCTTCGCGAGATGCGCGCGCCGTATGCGAGGAAGAGCGCGAGCGCGACGGCGATGAACGCGGTCAGCGTGGCGACCAGCGCGCTGTTGGCCGCGAGTGTCACGAAGCGCGCGCCGAATTGCGCATCGCCGCCGCCGAAGCTCAGGCGCGCGAGCAGCGCCGCGGGTAATGCAAATCCCAGGATGAGCGGCAGGATGCAGGCGAACGTTGCAATCCACGCACGCGAGCCGCGCAACACGACGCGCACCCGGCGAGCGCCCGACGGGACATCTCCGAAGCGCGCGCGGCGCCGCGCCATCCGCTCGATGGTGAGCACCACCGCGACGAACACGAGCAGGATCACCGAGAGTTTCGCGGCCGATACCGGCTCGCCCATCGACATCCACGCGCGGAAGATCCCGGTCGTGAAGGTCTGCACGCCGAAGTACGCGACGGTGCCGTAGTCGGCGAGCGTCTCCATCAATGCGAGCGAGGCGCCCGCGGCGATGGCGGGGCGGGCCATGGGCAAGCTCACGCGAAAGAATGAGCTCCAGGGCGAAAGGCCCATCGTGCGACCCGCTTCCGAGAGGCTCGCCGGTTGCTCGAGGAAGGCCACGCGCGCGAGGAGGTAAACGTACGGATAGAGCACGCAGATGAACATTGCGGCCGCGCCACCCACCGAGCGCACGTCCGGAAAGAAATAGTCGCCCGCGTTCCAGCCCATCGCGCCGCGCAGCCACGTTTGCACCGGACCGCTGAACTGCAGGAGGTCCGTATAGGCATACGCCATCACATAGGCCGGCATGGCGAGCGGCAGGAGCAGCGCCCATTCGAGCCACCGCCTTCCCGGGAAGTCGCAGGCCGCGACCAACCACGCGGTGGTAACCCCGACCAACGCGACACCCACGACCACGAGGGCCAGCAGGCCCAGGGTGGTTCCGATGTACCGGGGCAGGACCGTCGCCGCGAGGTGGTCCCAGGCCTGGCCACCCGGCAGGAGGAGGTGGGAGGCGACGACCAGCAGGGGCAGGGCCAGGAACAGCCCGATGACCAGGGCCGAAATCGTCCAGCGGTTCGCCAACCGGAACCCGGCGAACGAACGCGGTCGAAGCAATTGGCTTTGCATCCCGCAATGTTACCGCTTGGACTGCAGAAAAGCCATTAAAAACAACTTGTTGCGTAGGATTTTGGCGACGCGGCAGATTCCCTGCTTTCAATGCCGAATTGTCTGTTTGTCAGGGGTCATGCTGGTCAGCTAAACTACGCGGCTTTCTGATGGCGCCCCCGTCCCGAATTCACGGTCCGGCCGCCGAAGCAATGAGGCGCAATGGCTAGCAAGACGAAAATCCCGACCGAGGCAGAAGTACTGAAGATGCCGAAGGGGGAGTACATGAGTGCCCCGCAGCTCAAGTTCTTCAAGGGACGCCTGCTCGAACTGCAGGCCCAGCTGGTGGAGAACGCCGGCGCCACGACCGAGCACCTTCGCGAACTGTCGTTCGCTCCCGATCCGGCTGACCGCGCGACCCTCGAGGAAGAGCACGCGCTGGAACTTCGCGCGCGCGACCGCGAGCGCAAGCTCCTGAAGAAGATCGACGGCGCGCTCGCGCGCATCGAAGACGGCAGCTACGGTTACTGCGAGGAGACGGGCGAGCCCATCGGCCTGCAGCGCCTGATGGCGCGTCCGACCGCCACGCTGACGATCGAAGCGCAGGAACGCCGCGAGATGAAGCAGAAGCTCTACGGCGAATGACCGTAGGGGTTCGAACGAGACGAGGCGCCGCAAGGCGCCTTTTTTCTTTGGCGATTTCGCGCAGGGGTTGCCGGCGACGCACCGGACAATTCGCGCATGCCTGGATCCCGCGAGGAACTCGCCGCGCAATTGCGCTTCGTGCTCTCGGAGCGCGCGCTTCGGGTCGTCTTCCAGCCGATCTTCGCATTCCGCGAAGGCGCGATCCTCGGCTATGAAGCCCTGGTGCGGGGACCCGAAGGCTCGCAGCTGCACCATCCCGCGGACCTCTTCGCCGCGGCAAGCGCGCAAGGGTCCGTGCTCGAGCTCAACATCATCTGCATCCAGGAAGTGCTCCGCAGCTTCGCGCGGCACCGGCTTCCCGGACGACTCTTCCTCAATTTCTCGCCACAGCTCCTTGCCGAACGCGGCTTCAGCCAGGAGCGATCGCGCCGCTTCCTCACCGCGCTGGGCCTCGAGCCCGAGCGCGTCGTGATCGAGCTCACCGAGGATTTTCCGATCGTCGACTTCCGCCTCGTGAAGGAGTCGCTGCTCCTCTACCGGTCGATGGGTTTTCGCGTCGCGATCGACGACCTGGGCGAAGGCTTCGCGAGCCTGCGCCTGTGGCTCGAGCTCCGGCCCGAATTCGTGAAGGTCGACAAGCATTTCGTCGACGGCATCGCGACGGACCCGCTGAAGGCGCCTTTCCTGCGCGCCATCCAGCACATCGCCGAGAGCTGCGATTCGCTCGTCGTGGCCGAGGGCATCGAGAACGCGGATGACTTCCGGGTCGTGAAGGACATCGGCATCGCGTTCGGCCAGGGCTGGTTCATCGGCCGGCCGTGCGAGTCGCCCGTGCACGCGCTTGCCCCGGAAGTCGCGCGCGCCAACGCGGTGTGAGCTGCTGGTCTGAGCCAGGGTCCCTAGCGCCGTCGCCAGATCTCCCAGCGCTCCTTGCCCACGAAGATCGAGATCGAATCGTCGACCTCGCGGTCCTCGATCGCTTCAAAGGCCGGATCGAGCAGCGCGTGCAGCTCGCTGCGGTCGCGCATCGGGAAGGGCGGACCCGGTTTGTGGGGTTCCTCGTAATAGAAGAACCCGGCGATGCGGCCGCCCGATGGGATGAGCTCTGCCATGCGCGCGCCCCATCGCGGCCACTCGCGGCGTGGCAACGCGCAGAGGAACGCGCGCTCGTAGACGAGCGGGTAGGGGCCGGCCACCTCGGCGCCGAAGAAATCCGCACGCGTGACACGCGATGCAAACGGCCCGAGGATCGGAACCGCTGCCTCGACCGCGGCCGCGCTGAAGTCGATGCCTTGGACGTCCCATCCTGCTTCCGCGAAGAAACGAACGTCGTGCGCGGAGCCGCATCCGGGCACCAGCACGCGTCCCGGCGGTTCCTCGCCGGCGACAAAATCCTGCAATTGCTTCGGAACGCGGCCGGCATCCCAGGGCGTGAAGTGCTCGCGATAACGCACTTCCCAGAATTCGGCACCGGTGGGATCGAGCTTGGGGAACGTGGGCGTCGCCATGGTGTGGTCGTAGCCACGATGGTAGCCGCGCCGCGTCTGTTAAGCTGCGCCCCGAGATGAAATTCCTTCGTATCTGCGGCGCGCTCGCCGCCGCTGCCGTCCTCTCGTCCTGCCAACCCGCCCCGGAAGGTCCCAAGCTCGCGCTGGCCGACTGCCGCCTGCCCGGCATCGAGGCGGCCGCGCGCTGTGGTACGCACGAGGTCTGGGAGGATCGCAAGGCGCAAGCGGGGCGACGCATCAAGATTCGCGTGGTCGTGATTCCCGCGAAGCTGCGCGCGAAGGAACCCGATCCGATCGTGCCGCTCGCCGGCGGACCGGGGCAGGGCGCGGTGGGCCTCGCGCGCCAGCTCGTTCCGCTCTTTTCGCAGGTCAACAGCACGCGCGACCTGCTCTTCGTCGACCAGCGCGGTACGGGTTCGTCGAACCCGCTCAATTGCGACCAGGACGGGCCGATGCCCTCGCAGGCGCTTTTCGAGGATGCGATCCCCGACAAGGTCCTGCAGGAATGCCTCAGAACGATCGACGCCGACCCGCGCCACTACGGAACGACGACGGCGATGGCGGACCTCGACGAGATCCGCGGTCTCCTGGGCTACCAAACGGTGAACCTGTGGGGCGGCTCGTATGGCACGCGCGCGGCCCTTGAGTACCTGCGGCGCTATCCCGATCGCGTCCGCACGGCCACGCTCGACGGCGTCGCACCGATGACGATGAAGCTGCCGCTTTCGTTCGCAGCCGACGGCGCGGCCTCGCTCGAGCGGATGCTCAATTCCTGCGCGATCGATCCGCTTTGCGAGAAGGCGTACCCGAACCTGCGCAAGACCTTGAACGACCTGCGAACGTCGCTTGCACGCCGTGCGGTCAACACGTCGATCGTCGATCCGCTGACGGGCCAGCCCGAGACCGTGCTGGTCTCCGAGAACGTCCTTCTCTCGGCGCTGTTCCGGCCGCTCTACCTTCCGGAGCTCGCGAGCCTGCTGCCCGCGGCGATCGTCGCCGCGAAGGCCGGTGACTTCAGTCCGCTGCTTGCGCAGAACCTCGAGATCGCCGACGACATCGTGGAGAACTTCGCGATCGGAATGCACTTGTCGGTGCTTTGCGCCGAAGACGTGCCGCGCATCACGCCCGAGGACATCGCCGACCTGCAGAAGACTTTCTTCGGACGCGCGATGGTCGAGCAGTTCCTCGGCGCCTGCAAGTTCTGGCCGCGCGGCGAGGTTGCGCCCGACTACTACGAGCCGGTGCGCGCGAATGTCCCGGTGCTCATCTTCTCGGGTGGGCTTGATCCGGCCACACCGCCGCGCCATGGCGAACTCGTCGCCGCCTCGCTGCCGAAATCGAAGCACTTCGTCGCACCGTTCCTCGGACACGGCGTGAGCTCTCACGGCTGCGCGCCGCGGTTGATCGAGCGCTTCATCCGCACGGGCACGACCAACGGAATGGATGGCGCGTGCCTGGAGCGCATCCCGCGGCCGCTCTTCGTGCTGCCGCTGGGCACCAAGCCATGATCCACGTCGAAAAACTCGTGAAGCGCTTCGGCGAAGTGGAGGCGGTGCGCGATGTCACGTTCACAGCGCCCGATGGAAGGATCACGGGCCTACTCGGACCCAACGGCGCGGGCAAGACGACGACGCTGCGGATGATTTCCACGCTCGTCGCCCCGACCGCGGGCGCGGCGGTCGTCGATGGCGTGGACACGCGCAGCGATGCACTCAAAGTGCGGGCGTCACTCGGAATGCTTTCGGATGCGCGCGGGCTCTACGCGCGCCTCACCGCGCGCGAAAACATCGCGTACTACGGGGACCTCCGCGGTCTCACGAAGTCCCAGGTGGCCGGCGCGATCGACAAGTTCGCGGACTGGCTGGACATGCGCCCACTGCTCGATCGCCGCACGGATGGATTCTCCCAGGGCGAGAAGATGAAGGTCGCGATCGCCCGCGCCCTCGTGCACGACCCGCGCAACGTCGTGCTCGACGAGCCCACCAACGGCCTCGACGTCATGACCACGCGGGCGCTGCGCGACGTGATCCGCCGCCTCAGGGATGCGGGCAAGTGCGTCCTCTTCTCCAGCCACGTCATGCAGGAAGTCACGGCGCTCTGCGACGAGATCGTGATCGTCGCGCGCGGCGAAGTCGTTGCGAGCGGCACGCCCGAGGAGATTCGCGCCGCGAGCGGACGCGACACGCTCGAGGACGCGTTCGTCCACCTCACGGGCGTGGAGGTGGAGCCGTGATGTCGCGCATCCTGGTCGTCTACCTCAAGGAAATCACCGACAGCCTGCGCGACCGGCGCACGGCGCTGATGGTGTTCTTCGCCTCCATCCTCGCCGGCCCGCTCACGCTGATCCTGGTCGCGCAGTACGTCGCCGGCCTCGAGGAGAAGGCTTCCATCCTGAGGGTGCGCATGGTGGGCGAGGAGTACGCCGCCCCCCTGGTCAACTTCCTGCGGCGCTCGGACGTTGAGATCACCAAGGCGCCGCAGGATTACGAGGCGCGGATCAAGGAAGGAAGACTCGATGCGGTCATCGTTGTCCGGCCGGATTTTTACCAGCATTTCCTCGCCGGCGACGGCGCGGCGGTCGATCTCGTCTACGACGACTCGCGAACCGAATCGCTGCCCGCCGTCCGCCAAGCCGAGCGCCTGCTCCGCGCCTTCAACCGGGAGACGGGCACGCTGAGGCTGGTGGCCCGGGGCGTGAGCCCGGACCTCCTCGAACCGGTCAAGGTCGAGCACGTCAACACCTCCACGCCGCGGCAACGCGGCGCGTTCCTCATGTTCCTCATCCCGATGTTCGCGATCCTCTCGCCGCTCCTGGGCGGCATGACCATCGCGATCGACGCGACCGCGGGCGAACGCGAACGCGGTTCCCTGGAGCCGCTGCTCGCCAATCCCGTACCGACCCTCCATCTGGTGATCGGCAAATGGCTCGCCGCCTGGACGACCGGTGCGTCGGTGGCGTTGATCACCTTGCTGGGGTTCGTGGTGGCGGCATCCCTCTACAGTTCATCGAAGGTCGCGGCGATGCTGCAGTTCGGCTGGCGCGAATTCCTGGTCTTCGCCGCGTTCGCGATTCCGTTCGCCGCGCTCACGTCCTCCGTGCAGATGCTCATCGCCACCTACGGCCGTTCCTACCGCGAGGCGCAGACGTACACTACGTACATCGGTACCGCCGCGTCGTTCGTGCCGATGATCGTGATCTTCTCCGGCCTCAAGGACGCGTTCTGGCAGGCATTCGTGCCCGTGCTCGGCCAGCAGATGGCGCTCACGCGCGTGTTGCGCGGCGAGGCGCTCGGCTGGGTGGAGTGGCTCGTGCCTGCCGCGGTCGCGTTCCTTCTCGTTGCGGTATGCGTGCGGTCGATCTCGAAGCTCCTCGCCGAGGAACGCATCGTCTTCGGCCGCTCCTGAAGCCCGCACCGTGACGGACCTCGAACGCATCCTCGGTCCCGAGGGCCCGCTCGCGCGCGAGATTCCGGGCTTCCGCCACCGCCCGCAGCAGGTCGAATTCGCGCAGGCCGTGGAGAAGGCGATCGAGATGCAGGGCGTCCTCATCGCCGAAGCCGGCACGGGAACCGGCAAGACGTTCGCCTACCTGGTGCCCGCATTGATTTCCGGCGGCAAGGTCATCGTTTCCACCGGCACCAAGACGCTGCAGGACCAACTCTTCCATCGTGACCTGCCGCGCGTGCGCGAGGTGCTGGGCGTGGCAGTGGACGTGGCGCTGCTCAAGGGCCGCGCGAACTATGTGTGCCTGCATCATCTCGAGATCGCGGTGGAGGAGGGACGCTTCGGCTCGCGCGAGGATTCTTCCAACATCCACAAGATCCAGCGATTCGCGCGCAACACGATGTCGGGCGACCGTTCCGACTGCGGTGACGTGCCCGAGACCTCGGCCGCGTGGGCGCAGGCGACGTCCACGCGCGAGAATTGCCTGGGCTCGAACTGCAAGCACTACGACGAGTGCTTCGTGATGAAGGCGCGCAAGCGCGCGGCCGAAGCCGACGTGGTCGTGGTGAACCACCATCTCTTCTTCGCCGACGTGGTGTTGCGCGACGAAGGCGCAGGCGACCTCCTGCCGGCGGCGAACACCGTGATCTTCGACGAGGCGCACCACCTGCCGGACCTGGCGCGGCTCTTCTTCGGCGAGTCCGTGTCGACGGCCCAGGCCATCGAGCTCGCGCGCGACGCGCGCACCGCGGGCCTCATGAAGGCGAAGGAATCGCCGGAGATCGGCGATGCGGCGCACGCGGTGGACCGCGCCGCTCGCGATGTGCGCATCTCGCTGGGCGCCGTGGCGGGCCGCGTGGCGCTCAATGCCATTCGCCAGCGTCCCGAGTTCGACCGCGCGCTCGACGCGCTTGCGGAGAAGCTCGGCGAGTTGTCCAAGCTTCTCCAGGCACACGAAGAGCGCGCCGAGGAACTGCGCAACGCGCGCGTGCGTGCCGACGAATTCGCCGGACGGATTGCCGATTGGCGCGAGCTCGACGCCCGCGAGCGAGATCCGGCCGAGGTCGACACCGTTCGCTGGATCGAGGCGTATTCGCACGCCGCGGCGCTCTACGTGACGCCGCTCGACGTCGCCGCGATCTTCCGCCAGCAGATCGAGGGTTCCAAGCGCGCATGGATCTTCACCTCGGCGACCCTTTCCGTTGCGGGTGACTTCAGGCACTACCAATCGGAAATGGGCCTCGCCGAAGCGGTGACCGCGAACTGGCCGAGCCCGTTCGACTTCGAGAAGCAGGCGCTGCTCTACGTGCCCGAGGAATTGCCCGATCCGAACTCCGAGGGCTACACGGATGCGGTCGTCGAGGCGTCGTGGCCGGTGGTGCGCGCGAGCGGCGGGCACGCGTTCCTGCTCTTCACCAGCCTGCGCGCGATGAACCTCGCGCACGAACGCATCGGCGCCAAGCTCAAGTCCGAAGGGCTCGAGTGGCCGCTGCTGCTGCAAGGCAGTGGCTCGAAGAACGAGCTGCTGGAGCGCTTCCGCAAGTCACCCAACGCGATCCTCGTGGGATCGCAGTCGTTCTGGGAAGGGGTCGACGTGAAGGGCGACCAGCTCTCGGTGGTGGTCATCGACCGGTTGCCGTTCAATCCGCCCGACGATCCGGTGCTCGCCGCCTGCATCGAACGCATCAATCGCGCCGGCGGCAATGCGTTCATGGATTACCAGGTGCCGCGCGCGGTGATCGCTCTCAAGCAGGGAGCGGGGCGCCTCATTCGCGACGAGACCGACCGCGGGGTGCTGGTGATCTGCGACCCGCGGTTGATCACGAAGCCTTACGGCAAGCGCATCTGGCGCGCGCTGCCGCCGTTCAGGCGCACGCGGTCGATCGAAGCCGTCGAGGCGTTCTTTACTGGTACTCCGGCCGCCGCATCACCCAGCCACTCGGGCACTGCGTGACCTTCGGGTAGTAGGCCCGGGCTTCTTCGCACCAGTTCAGATAGAGCGGCCGTTGCGTCGGCGCACCCTCGGGATTCATCGGCACCTGCGTCGTGGGTCCGAGTTCGGCCTGGGGCGGCGACATGTAGCCCTCGGGATAGGACTCCGCGGGCGGTGCGGGATACGCGTAGTTGGGACCATACGCGCCGTAGCCGTACGGATAACCCCAGTAGGCGCTGCCCCAGAAGAGCGGTGCGGCTGCCCATGCTCCCCAGTAGTACGGGTAGTAGGGCCGGTAGTAGCCGCCGTAGTAGCGGGCACCGTGGTAGTAGCCACCGCCGTGACGATAGCCACCGCCGCCGTAATAGCGCGAGCCCCCGCCGTTGTAGCGCGAGCCGCCGCCGCTGTAGCTGCCGCCGCCGTTGTAGCGGCCACCGCCGTTGTAGCTGCCGCCGCCACCGGAGCCGCGACCGCCTCCGTTGTAGCCACCGCCACCGCCACCGCCGCTGTAACCGCCTCCGCCTCCGCGGCCACCACCACCACCACCGCCACCTCCGCGGTTCTGGGCGTCACTGGGCAGTGCGAAGAGCAGCGCGGCGGCTGCGATGAGGGGAAGTGCGAGGGCGTTGAGCGCTTTCATGAGGGCCTCCTGATGCTGCTGCGTAAGACCTCCTCGAGGGCATTGCAGGCGGCGGTTGCTCCGTCTTCTCTGCTGACGGTTAGGCCGATTGCCTTGGCGCTGGTTCCATACTGCGCCCGGTCGAGGAGCTCGCGCAAATGCGCGGCGACCCGGGATGATCCATAGCGCCCTGGATAGCAAACGCGCGCGACCCCCAGGCGGTTGACCCGGTCGGCGTTGTCCGGCTGGTCGTTGGCGAAGGGCACGGCAAGTTGCGGCTTGCCCGCGCGTAGGGCCTGGCTCAGCGTGCCCATGCCGCACTGGTGCACGATCGCAGCAGCGCGGGGAAAAAGCTCCGCGTGAGGCGCGTAGTCCACCGCGATCACGCCGCTCGGCAGATTTGTAGGACGCTCGGCATCGTAGCGTCCGACCAGGAGTACGCCGCGCACGCCCGCGAGCTCGCAGGCCTTCGCGCTTTCCTCGAAAAACGTTCCCGGCAAGCCTACGGCCGAGGTACCCAACGTGAAAACGACCGGCGGCGGACCCGCATCGAGGAACTCGACGAGGGGCGTCGGCATTTCATCCGGTCCGCTGTAGGACACGAAACCCGTGCGATCCACATTCGCCGGCCAATCGGGCTGCGGCTCGGCGAGAACCCTTGGGAAAAGCGCGAGCGTTCGCAAAGGCGAGAACTGCCCGTCGAAGATCGGGTTGGGTGCGGGCGGCAACCCTAGCTCCGCGCGCAGTGCCTGCACGGGCGCCACCCACCGGGTGGTCGTCCATTTGCCGGCTTTGACGATAGCCCCGGCGAATCCGGGGCCGAGCCTGCGATACAGGTGCGCGAGCCAATACGGCGGGAAGAGCGGCAGCTCGTACGCGGAGAGGAAGGAGATCGGTGCGAGCACGGTCGAGACCCACGGCAGCCCGCGCTTCTGCGCGACGAGCGGCGCGGCGGGCGTGGCCGGATGGGTGACCACGAGATCCGCGTCGCCACACGCCGCATCGATCGCGGCGTAGCTTTCGCGCACGCTCGCGGCGATCCGGGAGAAGAGCACCTTCGGCCCCTGCGTGCTCAGTGCGAGCGCAATGAACGCCTTGTCCTGCGGATCGATATCGGGAGGGACCGCGTGGAATTCGAGGCCGAGGCCCTCGACGAGGGTCCGGTAGAACTCCGAGTGGGCGAGCAGCGGGCGATGCCCGCGACGCTTCAGCTCGAGCGCGATGCCGATGTACGGAAAGAGATCGCCGTAGCTGCCCCAGGCGCAGAGGACGACGCGCGCCACGCCTCCGCGCTACTTCTTGCCCGTGACCAGCAGCACCACGCCGATCGCGATCGCGGCCAGCCCCGCCCATTGGGGAATGTTGATCGTCTCTTTCTCCTTGACCGAGACGGAGAGCGGGCCGAGCTTGGCGGTGTGCGTCTCCTTCGTGTAGCTGAAGCTGCCGTACGCGAGCCCGAGGGCCCCGGCGACGATCAGCACGATTGCGACGATCCTGAGTCCACCCATGGTGCGAATCTCCTCGTTGAAGCGTCAGTCCTTCAGGTCCGGCTCGAAGAACAGGAATGCCACTTGCGGGAAGGCCTCGCGGAACGCGACCTCCGTCTTGTTGATGCCTTCGACGAGCGCGACGTCGGTGCCCGTGGGGCGCATCCTCGCCTTCACCGCGATCATCGCGTCGGGCCCCATCTGCAGCGAAAGGAGATTCAGGACCTTCTCGACCGCGGGCTGGTCCTCGAGGAACTTCACCATTTCCGCGCGCGTCGTGTCTTCGACGCCCTGGCCGACGAGGAGTGCCTTCACCTCGATGCCCACGAGGATCGCGACCACGATCAGCAACACGCCGATCGCGATGCTGCCCAGCGCATCCCAGATGGGATCGCCGGTGGCCCACGTGATGGACACGGCGATGAACGCGAGCGTAAGTCCGAAGAGCGCGGCGAGGTCCTCGCCAAGGATCACGATCAGCTCGGAATTGCGCGACGAACGGAACCACTGCCACAGGGTCTGGTTGCCGCGCAGCTTGTTCACTTCGGTGAGGCAGCCCCAGGTCGAGAACGATTCGGCGACGATGCCGAAGCCCAGGACGCCGAGGGCGAGCAGCGGGAACTTGATCGCCTCGGGCTCGTGCAGCTTGTGCCAGCCCTCGTAGACGGAGAAGAGCCCGCCCACGCTGAAGAGCATCAGCGCGACGATGAACGACCAGAAGTAGGTTTCCTTGCCGAAGCCCAGCGGATAGTCGGGCGAGGGCGGGCGCTTCGCGCGCTTCATGCCGAGCAGCAGCAGCAGCTGGTTGCCGCAGTCGGCGGTCGAGTGCACGGCCTCGGCGAGCATCGATCCGGAATTCGTGATGAACGCGGCGATGTACTTCGTGACCGCGATCGCGAAGTTCGCGCCGAGCGCGTAGAGCACCGCCTTGACCGGGTTCGCCCCACCTGCCATTGCAATTTTCCCTGGCCTAACGGGCCGCAGGGAACATTACACGGGCTTCGAGCCCTCCGCCATCGCGTGCAAGGAGATCGAGCTTGCCGCCGTGGATCGCAGCGATGCGGCTCGCGATCGCAAGGCCGAGGCCCGCGCCCGACTGGCCGCTGCGCGCTTCGTCGCGGCGCGTGAAGGGGGCCTTCAGGCGCTCGACGAGATGATCGGGAATGCCCGGGCCGCGATCGAGCACGGAGAGTGTCGCGCCGTCGGGAACGGTTGCGGTGCGCACGAGCACTTCGCCGCCCGCGTGCTTCAACGCGTTGCCCACGAGGTTGTCGATCAGCCGCTGCACCGCGAGGGGGCGGAGCATCAGCACGGGCACTTCCACCGGATCGCAGCGCACGTTGGCGCCGGCGCGCGCCGCGCGCTCGGTGGCCGCGAGCGCCGCATCGGAAAGCTTCACGGGTGCCAGCGGTTCGGCCGCTTCGCTGCGCGCGAAGTCGATGAACTGGTCGATGATCGAGTTCATGTCGTCGATGTCGGAGACCATCGCGCGCTGCGTGTCGGCTTCGACCTTGCCGCCGAGCATCTCGAGGTCGAGGCGCAGGCGGGCAAGCGGCGTGCGCAGGTCATGGGAGATCCCCGCGAGGAACGTTGCGCGCTCCCGCCCCTGGCGATCGAGGTTGTCCTTCATCTGGTTGAAGGCGCGCGCGACGGCGCGTATTTCCGACGGACCCGTCTCGGGAACGGCGCCCGCCTCGACGTTGCGGCCCAGCTTGCCCGCCGCATCCACCAGGCGCGTGAGCGGACGGTTGAGGCGCCAGACGATGAAGATCGCGGCGAGGAGGGCGATCAGCACGCCCGCGACACCCCAGCCGATGAGCGCGCTGGTCGCGTCGCGTTCGATGCGATTGCGGTTGAACACGATCCAGTAGCGTCGCTCGCCCGCCGAAACGTTGAACCACAGCGAGTTGGCATTCTCCGCCCGCACATGGACCTCGGCGTTGGGGCCGAAGACCTCGCGAACGCGCTCCCGGAATGCACGCACCGGAGGAATGTCGGGTGCGAGCTTGAGCTGGGGAATGGGTGGCGGCCCGATCTCGCCGCGCGGAAACTGCTCGCCCCGGAGGCCTTGCTCACCGCGGGGGCGGTCGTTCTGTTCAGGGCCGGGTTGTCTTTGCTCGAATCCCGGCGGTCTCTGTTCGGGCGCCGGTTGTCCGGGCGCAATGCCAAAGCGCCGGCGCGCACGCGGCCCATCGGCCGGGATGATGCGCAGGCCGTCCTTCTCCGCGACGCGCGCGATGAACTCGCGCTGCTCATGCTCGGGCAGCGTCTCGAGCGCCGCGACGATGGTCTTGAGATGGCTCACGAACTGCCCGATGCCGAGCATCAGGCGCGGGCGCGTGACGTACTCGTTGAGGAACCAGAGCGAGGCGAGCTGCGAGAGCACGAGTGCCGCGACCAGCACGGCGAGGGTCTGCCACAGCAGCGAAACCGGAAACAGCTTCATCTTCATGAAAAGCAGGTCCTTCGTGCGCTCAGGATGATCCGCTACGCGAATCACTCCCGTCGGGAATGAAGACGTAACCGAAGCCCCAGACGGTCTGGATGTAGCGCGGCTCCTTCGGATCGATCTCGAGGAGCTTTCTCAGGCGCGAGATCTGGACGTCGATCGAGCGATCGAAGCTCTCGTGCTCGCGGCCGCGCGCGAGGTCCATCAGCTTGTCGCGCGACATCGGCTCGCGCGCGTGCTCGGCCAGCGCCTTGAGCAACGCGAACTCGCCCGTGGTGAGCACGATGGGTTCGCCTTCGCGATTCAGGGTGCGCGTGCCGAGGTTCAGCGCGAAAGGCCCGAACTCGATCACCTTCTCGTCGCTGGTGGGCGAGCCCGGCGGCGGCTTGGGCCTCTGCCGGCGAAGCACCGCCTGGATTCGCGCCACGAGCTCGCGCGGGTTGAAGGGCTTCGGCAGGTAGTCGTCCGCACCCATCTCGAGGCCGAGGATGCGATCGACGTCATCGCCGCGCGCGGTGAGCATGATCACCGGCACGGTGTTGCCGCCCGCCCGCAGGCGCCGGCAGATGGCGAGGCCGTCCTCGCCCGGCAGCATGAGGTCGAGCACGAGCAGATCGTAGTTGGCGCGCTGGAATTGGCGATCCATCGCGGCCGCGTCGGCGACCGTCTCCACCGCGAAGCCCTGCTCGGAGAGGTAGCGCTTGAGGAGGTCTCGCATGCGCAGGTCGTCGTCCACGACCAGGATGCGTTGGCGTTGCTGGGTTTGCATGGCGCCCATCGTATGCGTCGATCTCCGTGGCCGGTTTGGCGGCTGTAAGCAGATGTTAACAACGAGGCGGGAATCGCCCCTCGCTTACATCCCGTTACGACCGACCCGTGCGCCGGACACAGGTTCAGGGCGTTGAGTCCTTACGCTTGTGGACATTCCCGAGCGACATTGTCCATTCACATGAGGAGTTCCAAATGAAAGTCGTCTCCATTCTCGCGGTCCTCGGCCTCGCAGCTGCCACGACCGCCACGGTTGCCATGGCGCAAGCCGGCGGCCACGGTGATCGCATGAAGTCGGCCGATACGAACGGCGACGGCCTGGTCAGCCGCCAGGAAGCCGCGGGCAAGCCGCGTCTCGCCGAGAACTTCGATGCGATCGACACCAACAAGGACGGCCAGCTCTCGAAGGACGAGATGAAGGCCTTCGGTGACAAGCAGCGTGCCGAGCACATGAAGAAGGTCGACGCCAACGGCGACGGCAAGATCAGCCGCGACGAAGCGAAGGCCAATGCGCCGCGCATGGCCGAGCACTTCGACAAGCTCGACAGCAACAAGGATGGCTTCCTTTCGAAGGAAGAGCTCGCGGCCGCCCGCGGCCCGCGCAAGTAAGCCGGCAAGTCAGTCAGGGTGCCTGCCCTTAGGAGGAGAATGCGCGAATGAGAGCTGTCCTCGCGCTTCTCCTCCTTTTTCTTTCCCTCGCCGGGAACGCCCAGGGCCAGGCCATCGGCTACGACGGGGCCCGGCACCTGCTCAACCGCACGGGCTTCGGCGCGACCGAAGCCGAAGTGCGCGACTACGCGAAGCTCTCGCGCCTGCAAGCGGTGGACCGCCTGCTCGCGGACACGCCGCGCGTGGCCGCCGGCAAGCCGCCCGCGTTCGTGGACGAGCCGCCGATGCCGTTCTACAAGTACCGGCAACTCGACGACGAAGCGAAGAAGGCCGAGCTTCGCCGTGTCGTGGAGCGCGGACTGATCCTGCGCGAATGGTGGTTCCGCGAGATGCTCACGTCAGCCTCGCCGCTCACGGAGCGCATGACGCTCTTCTGGCACAACCATTTCGCCACCAGCCAGCAGAAGGTACGCAGCCCGCAGCTCATGTATCGCCAGAACGTCCTGCTGCGGCGCGAGGCGCTGGGCAACTTCGGCACGCTGCTCCACGCCGTCGCGCGCGATCCGGCGATGCTCATTTACCTGGACAACGCCGGCAGCCGCCGCCAGGCGCCCAACGAGAACTTCGCCCGCGAGGTGATGGAACTCTTCACGGTCGGCGAAGGGCACTACGGCGAGAAGGACATCAAGGAAGCCGCGCGCGCGTTCACCGGCTGGAGCCTCGATCGCGATTCGCTGGAGTTCACCAACCGCGCGTTGTGGCACGACGGCGGCGTGAAGACCGTGCTCGGCAAGCAGGGCCGCTTCGATGGCGACGACGTCCTCGACATCCTGCTCGCCCGTCCGGAGACCGGCACGTTCATCGTCGGCAAGCTCTGGAAGGAATTCGTTTCCCCCACGCCCGATCCGCGCGAAGTCGAGCGCCTCGCGGCCGCGTGGCGTGAGGCGCGCTACGAAGTGAAGCCGCTCATGCGCGCGATGCTCGTCTCCGACGCGTTCTGGTCCGCGGAGGCGCGCGGGGCGATCGTGAAGTCGCCCGTCGATCTCGTCGTCGGCACGATGAAGACCTTCGAGATCCGTCCGGCGACGCTGCGCCCCGCTGTGCTCGCCGCAGCGCTCCTCGGCCAGAACCCGATGTCGCCGCCGAACGTGAAGGGCTGGCCCGGCGGCGAAGCCTGGATCAATTCCGCGACGCTCCTGGGCCGCAAGCAATTGCTCGAGCGCCTCTTCCGCGGCAGCGACGCGATGGCGATGACGATGGTCGCCGCCGAGGTGCCCGCGCCGATGGAGGGCCAGAACCCCGAAGCGCGTTTCCGGCGCCTGATGGAGCGGGGCATGCGCACCTACGCCTTCGATTGGGAACGCTGGTCGAAGACGCTGCCGCCCGCGAACGTGGAGCGCCTCGTGCTCGCGATGCCCGCGGTCAATCCCATGCCCGAAGGCACGGAAGGCGTGGAGCTCGTTCGCCACCTCACCGCCGACCCGGCCTACCAGCTCAAATGAAGCGCCGCGATTTCCTGCGCCTCGCTGCCGCGGTGCCCCTCGCGGGCTCGCTTGGCGGCGTTGCCTTCGCGGCACCTGCCGGAGGTAGCCGCCGCCTGCTCATCCTCGTCGAGCTGAAGGGCGGCAACGACGGACTGAACACCGTGATCCCGTATGCGGATCCACAATACGCGCGCCTCCGGCCGCGGATCGCGATCGACCGGGACCGCGTCCTCAAGCTCGACGACCAGCTCGGCCTGCATCCTTCGCTCGAGAAACTCATGCCGCTGTGGTCCGCGCGCGAGCTCGCGATCGTGCAGGGCGTGGGCTATCCCGATCCCAACCTCTCGCACTTCCGTTCGATCGAGATCTGGGACACGGCCTCGAAGAGCGAGGAATACCTCGAGGACGGCTGGCTCGCGCGGGCCTTCGCCGCGTCGCCTTCGCCCGCCGCGTATGCCGCCGATGGCGTGGTGGTCGGTGCCGCGGACATGGGGCCGCTGCAGGGTGGGACGCGCGCGATCGCGCTCACGAGTCCCGAGCAGTTCCTGCGCAACGCGCGCCTCGCGCGAGATGCAGGTGTCGCGCGCAACCCGGCGCTCGCGCACATCCTGCGTGTCGAGCGCGAGATCATCGCCTCCGCCGAGAAGCTCAACGCCGGACATGTCTTCCAGACGGATTTCCCGCAAGGCGCGTTCGGCAACGCCGTGAAGACCGCCGCGCAGCTCGCGGCCAATCCGGCAGGCATTGCCGTGATCCGCGTGACGCTCGGGGGCTTCGACACCCATGCGAACCAGCAGGGCGTGCACGCGAACCTGCTGCGCCAGTTGGGGGAGGGTCTTGCGGCACTTCGCGAGGCGCTCATCGAGATCGATCGCTGGAAGACCACCACGATCGCGACCTACTCGGAGTTCGGCCGTCGCCCGAAGGAGAACCAGAGCGGCGGCACCGACCATGGCACCGCCAATGTCCACCTAGTGATGGGCGGGGCGGTGAAGGGCGGGCTCCATGGCGCCGCCCCCAACCTCGAACGGATCGACGGCAACGGCAACCTCGCGCATGCCGTGGATTTCCGCGGCTACTACGCGACGCTGCTGGAGCGGTGGTGGGGCATCGACTCGCGCGGCCCGCTCAAGGGCCGGTTCGCGACCCTCGATGTACTTAATGCATGACTTTAAATGTGCAACTTAATATATTGATTCAGTTATATAAAACGCAATCGTCGTAGGGTACCCCCTCGGGTATAATGGCGCCCGTGAATGTCCTGGCCATCGAAACGTCCACCGAGCTTTGTTCCGCCGCCGTGCTTCGCGGTTCGGAGCTGTTCGTCGAGGAAACGGTGGCTGCGAACCGCCATTCCGAGCTCCTGGTCCCCATGGTCCAGCGCCTGCTCGAGCGTTCCCGGCTCGCCGTGGCCCAGATGAATGCCATCGCCTTCGGCCAGGGGCCGGGGTCCTTCACCGGGATCCGCATCGCCTGCGGCATGGCGCAGGGCCTCGCGTTCGGCGCCGAGCGTCCGGTGGTTCCGGTGCCTTCGCTGCTGGCCCTCGCCGAACAATCGAATGAATCGCGCGTGATCGCCGCGTTCGACGCCCGCATGGACGAGGCCTACCTCGCGGCGTACGCGCGTTCGGGCGATGACTGGCAGGAGGTGATCGCGCCGTGCCTCGTCGACCGCGCGGCGCTGCCTTCGCTTCCCGGGCGCGGATGGGTTGCCACGGGCAGCGGATTCGACCGCTTCGACTGGCTGCGGACGCACTACCGCGATTCGATCGCCCTGCGCCTCGAGAACGACCTGCCGCGCGCCGGTTCCATCGCTCGCGTGGCCGCGCGCCGGATGGCCCGCGGGGAAAGCGTCGCGGCGGAGCAGGCCGCACCCCTATACTTGCGCGACAAGGTCGCCCTGACGACCGAAGAAAGGCAGGCCCGGCGGTGAGCGCCGTCCCCGTCCCGCAACTGCACTACCGCCCGATGCGCGCGACCGACCTGCAGGAAGTCGCGCGCCTGGAGAAGACGCTCTACGAATTTCCGTGGAGCCTCGGCAATTTCCGCGACTCGCTCAACGCGGGCTACGACTGCTGGGTCGCGTGCGAGGGCGAAACCGTCATCGGCTACGCCGTGCTCATGATCGCGCTCGACGAGGCGCACCTGCTCAACATCGCCATCGCATCCGCCAGCCAGCGCCGCGGCACCGGGCGCGCGTTCCTGAAGAAGATCCTCGGCGTGGCCAAGGCCGCGGGCTGCCTGATCGTCTACCTCGAAGTGCGGCCCTCGAACGTCGCCGCGCGCCACCTCTATCGCACCTCGGGCTTCCAGCAGATCGCGATCCGCCCCAACTACTACCCCTCGGTCGCCGGCCGCGAGGACGCGTTGTTCCTCGGCCTCACCCTGCGATGAACGAACGCATGCTGAAGGAGCTCGAGCTCCTGCCGGTCGTGAAGCTCTACGGAATGCCGCCGCCTGCCGTTTCCGTGCAGGTCGAGCAGCCGGTCTCCGCTCCGCAATCCGCGCCCGCGGCGCAACCCGCCCCGCGCGTGGAATTGCCGGTCCAACGAATCGAGAAGATGGAAAGCCTCGACTGGAAGTCGCTTCGCGAAAGCGTGCTCACCTGCACGAAGTGCGAGCTGTGCAAGGGCCGCACGCAGGCGGTGTTCGGCGTGGGCAGCGAGACGGGTCCGTGGCTCTTCGTGGGCGAGGGCCCCGGTGCCGACGAAGACCAGCAGGGAGAGCCTTTCGTGGGCCAGGCCGGCAAGTTGCTCGACAACATGCTCACGGCCGCGGGACTCAAGCGCGGGCGCGACGTGTACATCGCCAACGTCGTGAAGTGCCGCCCGCCGGGCAATCGCACGCCCAAGCCCGAGGAAGCGGCGGCCTGTGCACCGTACCTCGACCGGCAGATCGAGCTGATCGCGCCCAAGGTGATCGTGGCGCTCGGCAAGACCGCCGCGATTCGCCTGCTCGGGGAAGATGTCGCGGAAAAGAGCATGGGAAGCCTTCGCGGCCGCAAGCACGACTACAAGGGCACGCCGCTCGTCATCACTTACCATCCGGCGTACCTGCTCAGGACCCTGCCCGACAAGGCGAAAGCCTGGGAAGACCTGCTTTTTGCACGCCGCACGCTCGCGGCATCTTGAATCCGGCCCGGATCGTCCCAACCATTCGCGCTGCATCTCACCGTCCATAGGGAGGACATCGCCTCATGCGCAAGCTTCTGTCGTTCTATGCAGTCACCGTATTGCTCCTGCTTTCGGGTTGCGGCTACAACGACTTCCAGACCAAGGACGAACAGGTGAAGGCCGCCTGGGCCGAGGTGCTGAACCAGTACAAGCGCCGTGCCGACCTCATTCCGAACCTCGTGCAGACGGTGCAGGGCTACGCGGCGCAGGAGAAGGACGTGCTCGTGGGCGTGACCAACGCGCGCGCGAAGGCGACCTCGATCAACGCCACGCCGGAAATGGTCAATGACCCGGCCGCGATGCAGAAATTCCAGGCCGCGCAAGGCGAACTCTCGGGTGCGTTGTCGCGACTGCTCGTGACGGTCGAGGCCTACCCGCAACTGAAGAGCGACACGCTCTTCCGCGACCTCCAGGCCCAGCTCGAGGGAACGGAGAACCGCATCACGACCGCGCGCAACCGCTTCATCAAGACCGTGCAGGACTACAACATCCTCGCGCGCCAGTTCCCGACCAACCTCACGGCCATGATCTTCGGCTACAAGGAAAAGGCGAGCTTCACGGTCGAGAACGAGAAAGCGATTGCCGAGCCACCGAAGGTCGACTTCAAGAAGCAGTAATCGATGAACCGGGGTTTCGCCCCGATGCGCGGGCTCCTGCTTCTGGCGGGAGCCCTCGCTTTTTGCGCGTCGGCGTTCGCGCAGGATCCGGCCGATCCGATTCCCGTCCCGAAGCTCACGGGCCGGGTGGTCGATCTCACCGGCACGCTCACCGCGCCCGAGCGATCCGCGCTCGACCAGAAGCTGCGCGCCTTCGAGCAATCGAAGGGCTCGCAGGTCGCGGTGCTGCTCGTGCCGTCGATCGGCAACGAAACCATCGAGGATTTCGCCGGGCGCGTGACCGACGCGTGGCAGCTCGGCCGCAAGGGCGTGGATGACGGCGTGCTCTTCGTCATCGCCAAGCAGCAACGCAAGATGCGCATCCACAACGGCCGCGGCGTGCAGGGCGTGATGACCGATGCGCTCTCCAAGCGCATCCTTGCCGAGATCGTTTCGCCGGCCTTCCGCAACGGCGACTTCAGTGGCGGCATCAACGCCGGTGCGGACGCGATCATCAAGGCGATCGAGGGCGAGGATCTTCCCGTGCCCACGTTCCGCTCGTCGTCGGGCGCGAAGAAGGTCGGCGTCTCGTTCCCGGGAGGCGACAACTTCTTCATGCTCGCCTTCTTCCTCGTGCCCATCGTCGCCGCTGTCTTGCGCAAGCTCGTCGGACGGCTCGGCGCCGCGGGACTCACCGGGGCCATCACGGGTGCGGCGGCCTGGTTCCTCTTCGGGAGCCTTCTCGTCACCGGCATTGCGGTCGTGGTCGCCGCGTTCTTCGGCCTCATCACCGGCACCGCCGGCCCCGGCCGCGGACGCTCCACGTTCGACGGATGGGGCAGCGGTGGTGGCTGGTCGGGTGGTGGAGGAGGCGGCGGTTGGTCCGGCGGTGGCGACAGCGGCGGCTTCAGCGGCGGGGGCGGCGGCTTCGATGGCGGCGGCGCCTCGGGAGACTGGTGATGCAATTCCTCAAACGGTTCCTGCGCCACATGGCGATGACCCCGTACAAGTCGAAGCTCTGCTTTCCCGACAAGACGATGGCCGAGATCCAGCGCGTGGTCGCCGAGTGCGAGGCGAAGCATCGCGGCGAAGTGCGCTTCGTGGTTGAAGCCGAGCTCTCGACGGCGCAGCTCTGGGCGAACATGACTTCCCGCCAGCGCGCGATCGAAGTGTTCTCCTCGCTCCAGGTCTGGAACACCGAGGAGAACTCGGGAATCCTCATCTACCTGCTGCTCGCCGACCACAAGGTCGAGATCGTTGCCGACCGCGGTATCAACGCGAAGGTCGCGGACGACGCGTGGCGATCGATCTGCAGCGCGATGGAGCAGGAATATCGCGCCGGCCGGTTCGAATCCGGCGCCATTGCGGGGGTGAAGGCCGCCTCCGAGCTCCTGGTCGCGCACTTTCCGGCCCGCGAAACCAACGCCAACGAGCTGCCGGACGCCCCCGTCCGCATGTAACGCCGTGTAACGGCGTGCGTTTCGCCGCGCGGATTTTGATAAGCTTTTCGATACGCGATTTCGCCGCGTGAAACCTCGACGAGCCCCCCATGGAACAAACCGTTCGCAAGGCCTTCGACGTGCTGGAAGCCCTCGCCCGCGCCCGTGAACCCCGGCGCCTGACTGACCTGGCGCGAGAACTCTCCCTCACCAAACCCAACGTGTATCGCCTGCTCTCGACGCTCAGCGAGCTGGGCTACGTTTCCAAGGAAGAAGCGACGAGCCGCTACAGCGCGACGCTCAAGCTCTGGGAACTGGGCTCCGTGCTGGTTCGCGACGGCAACCTCATTGCCAAGACCGCGCCTCGCCTGCGCGAGCTGGCCGAGGCAAGCCACGAGTCGGTGCAGCTCGCGGTCTACGACGCCGGATTCGCGGTGTTCGTGAACAAGCTCGACAGCCCGCGCCCCATCAAGGCGATGACCACGATCGGCAGCCGCGTTCCGGCCGCCTGCGCCTCGACCGGCAAGGCGATCCTCGCGTTCCTGCCCGACCGCGAAGTCACACTCGCACTCTCGCTGCTCAAGCGCTTCACGCCGCTCACGCGCATGCGCCGCGTGGACCTCGACCGCGACCTCGAAAGCGCGCGCAAGCAGGGCTACGCGGTCAACCATGGCGAATGGCGGGCAGGCGTGTGCGGCATTGCCGCGCCCGTGCGCGATTCCGATGGCCACGTGATCGCCTCGCTCGGCGTTTGGGGTGCGGAGGACAGCATCCTCGGCCCGCGCCGCGAAGAGTTGAGTGCGATGGTGCTGGAGACCTCGCGCGAGGCTTCGCGCGACTTCGGGTTTACCGCCACGCGCTAGGCGCGGTTCGAGTCGTCCCCGGAAAGCAGCTTCTCGATTTCCTTGCGGCGTGCCGTGCCCTCGACGGGTGCGGCAGTTGCTGCCTTTGCGCGCGGGCGCACGATGCGCCACACCAGGAACGCGCCCGCGAACAGCGCGAACGCGGGAAGCAACCACAGCACGAGCGTCGTGGCCTTGAACGGCGGCCGGTACAACACGAAGTCGCCGTAGCGCTGGACCATGTAGTCGCGGATCTGCGCATCGGTCGCGCCCTTGCCGATCTGGTCGCGGATCTGGTTGCGAAGGTCTAGCGCGAGTGGTGCATTGGAATCCGCGATCGTCTGGTTCTGGCAGACGAGGCAGCGCAATTCTTCCGCGAGTCCCCGCAGTCGTTGCTCGACGACCGGATCGGGCTTGGCGACCTCGTTGGCTTGTCCGAGTGCGCCGCCGACGACGGCGAGGCCCAGGACCAGCAGCAGCGCGCGGGTCATTGCAGGCTCCTCAGCAACGGCAGGATGGTTTTCTCGAGCGCCTCGGGCGTGATCGGGCCGATCTGCTTGTGGCGGATGACGCCCGCCTTGTCGATCACGAAGGTTTCGGGCGCACCGTACACGCCATAGTCGATGCCCACGCGGCCATCGATGTCCCAGGCCGACAGCGCATAGGGGTTGCCGAAGCGCTCGAGCCAGCGCGTCGCATCCTCGCGCTTGTCCTTGTAGTTGAGCCCCACGACCGGAACGAGGTTGCGCTTGGCGAGCTCGACGAGCAGCGGATGCTCGACGCGGCACGAGACGCACCAGGAAGCCCAGACGTTGAGCATCCACACGCGGCCCTTCATGTCCTCGGGCTTGAAGGAGGACTTCGCGTCGTGGAGCTGCGCGATGTCGAACGCGGGCGCGGCCTTGCCGATGAGAGGCGAGGGTACTTCGCGTGGATCGCGCGTGAGGCCGATCGCGAAGAACGCGACCAGTCCTGCGAAGATCAGGAACGGGATGACGAACTTCAGGTGACGCATCAGTCGGCCGCCGCCTGCGCGGCGCCCTCGGGCGCGGTGGCCGCGACGCGCGGGCGATAGCGGCGGTCGGCGATCGCGAGGAATCCGCCCAGCGCCATGATGAAGCAGCCGCCCCAGATCCAGTCCACGAAGGGCTTGTGGTACAGCCGCACGCCCCACGCGCCGTCGCCGACGGGCTCGCCCAGGGAAACGTAGAGGTCGCCGAAGAATCCGGTCGAGATGTCCGCTTCGGTCATCGTCTGGCCGGCCGCGTGATAGACGCGCTTTTCCGGATGCATCGTCTGCTCGATCGCCGTGGAACCGATGCGGCGCACGTCGAATTCGCCGCGTGTCGCAAGATAGTTCGGCCCCGGCACTTCACGCGTTCCGCGGAAGGTGAACTCGCGGCTGCCGATCTCGACCTTGTCGCCCGGGACCATTCGCACGTCGCGTTCGGTCTCGTATCCCTTCACCAGCGTCACGCCGACGATGAACACCGCGACACCCAGGTGCGCGAGGTTCATGCCGTGCCAGGCCGCGGGCTGCGCGCGGAACTTCGCCAGTGCCGTGGGTTGGGGCGATGCGGCGAGTCGATGCTTCACCTGCGCGAACGTGGCCGCGATCACCCAGAACGCGAGGAGCAGGCCGAAGGCCACCATCGGCGACCAGCGGCCCATCACGAAGGGGACCACGAGCGCTAGCACGAAGGCGACGCCGAAAGCCCACTGCAGCTTCGCGCGCAACGCGGGCAGCGGTGTGCTCTTCCAGCTTGCGATGGGGCCCGCGGCCATGAGGAAGATCGCCGGGGCCATCAGCGGGAAGAACACCGCGTCGAAGTAGGGCGGGCCGACGGAAATCTTTCCGAGGTTCAGCGCATCGAGGAAGAGCGGATAGAGCGTGCCGAGCATCACGGCCGACAGCGCGACCACGAGCAGCACGTTGTTTGCGAGCAGGAACGATTCGCGCGAGACCGGCGCGAAGCCGCCGCCCAGGCCCACGCGCGGCGCGCGCCACGCGAAGAGTGCGAGCGAGCCGCCGATCACGAGCGAGAGAAAGCCGAGGATGAACACGCCGCGCGCCGGATCGGTCGCGAACGCGTGCACGGACGTGAGCACGCCCGAGCGCACGAGGAACGTGCCCACGAGCGAAAGCGAGAACGCGGTGATCGCGAGCAGCACCGTCCAGCTGCGGAAAGTCCCGCGCTTCTCGGTGACCGCGAGCGAATGCACGAGTGCGGTTCCCGCGAGCCACGGCATGAAGGAGGCGTTTTCCACCGGATCCCAGAACCACCAGCCGCCCCAACCGAGCTCGTAGTACGCCCACCAGCTTCCGAGCGCGATGCCGATCGTGAGGAAGCACCACGCGGCGGTCGTCCACGGGCGCGACCAGCGCGCCCAGGCGGCGTCGAGCCGGCCTTCGAGCAGGGCGGCGATCGCGAACGAGAAGGCGATCGAGAACCCGACGTAGCCCATGTAGAGCATCGGCGGGTGGATCACCATGCCCGGGTCCTGCAGCAGGGGATTGAGGTCGCGTCCGTCGCCCGCGGGGGGGAGCAGGCGATCGAACGGGTTCGACGTGGCCAGCATGAACAGCAGGAACCCTGCGCTCACGAGACCCATCACGCCGATCACGCGCGCGACGACGCGATCGGGCAGGTGGCGGCTGAAGAGCACGACCGCGAACGTCCAGCTCGCGAGCATCAGCGTCCACAGGAGCATCGACCCCTCGTGCGATCCCCAGCTCGCCGCGACGCGGTACGCAGTCGGCAGCTTCGAATTGGAATTGGTCGCGACGTTCACTACGGAGAAGTCGTTCGCGACGAAGCACGACACGAGCGCCAGGAACGCGCCGAACACGAAGATGAACTGGCCCGCGGCTGCGGGTCGCGCGACCGCCATGAGCACGGAGCGCCCCGTGGCCGCGCCGATGAGCGGGAGGATGGCTTGCGCGAGCGCGAGAGCGAGCGCGATGCCGAGCGCGAACTGCCCGAGTTCCGGAATCATGGCTTGCGCTCCGTCTTCTGGCCCGCGAAGGCGCCCTTGTCCATCGGATGTCCGGCCTTCTTCAGCGCTTCCGCGGCTTCGGGCGGCATGTAGTTCTCGTCGTGCTTGGCCAGCACTTCGCTCGCCCGGAAGATGCCGTCCGGACCGATGCGGCCCTGCGCGACGACGCCTTTGCCCTCCTTGAAGAGGTCGGGAAGGATGCCGGTGTAGACCACGGGAATCGTCTTCGCGGTGTCGGTCACGCGAAAATTCACGGTGAGGGCGTCCTTGTTGCGCACGATGCTGCCCACTTCGACGAGGCCACCCAGGCGGAAGTTGCGATCGCGCGGCGCTTCGTTCGCGGCGATCTGCGTGGGCGTGAAGAAGAACACGAGGTTCGACTGGAAGGCGTTGAGCACGAGTCCCACGGCGATGCCGAGGGCGGCGACGCCCGCGACGATCCAGAGAACGCGCTTAGTCCGTGGCTTCAAGGTTGCGCTCCGCTTCGATGCGTTCCAGGACCCGCGCGCGCTGCATGCGCAGGACGATGAGCTCGACGACGATCGCAACCGCCGCCGCGCCATAAGACATCGCGATGAAGAATCCGTGGTCCATCATGCGCTCTTCTGCAGCGCGCGTACCCAGCGCGTGCGCCCCTCGCGTTCGAGGATGAGCGTGCGGCAGCGCGTGAGCGAAGCGCCGATCGCGTACATCCAGCAGGCGAAGGCCATGAGGATCATTCCGGTGAACATGGTGACATGCATGGTGGTGCCGGTGAGCTTCACGCTCGAGCCCTGGTGGAGCGTGTTCCACCAATACACGGAGAAATAGATGATCGGCAGATTCACGATGCCGATGATCGCGAGCAGCGCGCTCGCGCGGTCGCCGCGGCGCGGGTCGTCGAAGGCATTGGCGAGCGCGATGTAGCCGAAGTAGAGGAAGAGCAGCACGAGCTCCGACGTGAGCCGCGCGTCCCACACCCAGTACGTTCCCCACGTGGGCCGTCCCCAGAAGGCGCCGCTCCAGAGCGCGATGAACGTGAAGAGCGCGCCGGTGGGTGCGATCGAACGCGCCATCATCGCGGCGAGGCGCGAGTTGAACACCAGCGACATCGTCCCGTAGCAGGCGAGGATGAAGTACAGGAACATCGACATCCACGCCGCGGGCACGTGCAGGAAGATGATGCGATACGACTCGCCCTGCGTGGCATCGGTGGGTGCGACGAAGAAGCCGACGTACAGGCCGACCGCGGCGAGCACAGCGGCGAGCGCGAAGAAGATCGGCGCAAGGCGTCCGGCGAGTCCGAAGAACGTCGAGGGCGAGGAGAAGTAGAACCAGTTCATGGGGCTAGTCGAGGGCGATCCGGAGGGCGGTGCCGATCGCAAAGGGCGTGGCCATCGCGGCGAGGATCAATCCGGCGCCGAGCAGCGACAGATGCGGCGCCGCCGAGAGTCCTGCCGATTGCGCTTCGGCCGCGCCCGCGCCGAACACCAGCACGGGCACGAACAGCGGAAGGGCCAGCAATGCGAGCAGCATACCGCCGCCGCGCGCGCCCAGGGCGAGGGCCGCACACGCGCCCCCGAGCAGGGAGAGGATTGGCGTTCCGAGTGCCAGCGCCGCGACGAGCATCGCGAGCACATCGGTCGGCAGGCCGTACTGAAGGCCGAGCAGGGGGGCGAGCAGCGTGAGCGGTAATCCCGACGAGAGCCAATGCGCGGCGACCTTTCCACAGACCCATCCTGCGATGGGATGCGGCGAGAGCACCATTTGTTCCAGCGTTCCGTCGGCAAAATCGGTCGAGAAAAGCGACGGCAGCGAAAGGAAGGCCGCGAGGAGCGCGCCCACCCAGATCACGCCGGGGCCGATGCGCGCGAGCAATGGCGGCTCCGTGCCGATGGCGAGCGGAAAAAGCGCTGCGACCAGCAGGTAGAACGCGAGCGTGAGCATCGCCTCGTCCGGATGGCGCCAGGCGAGCTTCGTGTCGCGCGCGAAGGTGCACGCAAAGCCACCGCCGAAGGTGCCCGCCGCATTCACAGCCTCAATTCCTGGGGTTTTGTCGTCCCGCTGCCCAGGTCGTGGTGCGTGGCGATGAGCGCGAGGCCGCCGCGGCCAAGATGCCGTGCAAGACCTTGCGCGAACAATTGTTCGCCATCGCCATCGAGCGCGGTAAGGGGCTCGTCGAGGATCCACAGCGGCGCCGGATCGAGGGCGAGGCGCGCGAGGCCGATGCGCCGCCGCTGGCCCGCGGACAGGCGGCGCGCGGGCAGTGCGCGGCGCGATTCGAGCCCGACCGCGCGGAGTGCTTCGGCGATCGCGGGAACCGGCGCATCGACCGCGCGAAGGCGCAGTGCAAACCGCAGGTTCTCTTCCGCGGTGAGGTCATCCTTGATGCCCGCGAGGTGCCCGGCGTAGATGAAATCGGCGTCGCGTTGAACTTCGCCTGCGTCGGGCCGCGTGAGGCCAGCAGCACAGCGCAGCAGCGTGGTCTTCCCGCTGCCGTTGGCGCCGCGCACGCACAGCGCCTCGCCCCCCGAGAGCCGGAACGAAATGCCCGAGAAGAGGTTCACCGGACCGCGAGAAGCGGCGAGCGAACGCACTTCGAGGCTGGCAGCACTCACGGCAGCACCTTGTCGATCACGATCTTCACGCCGCGCGTGCCGGGCTTCACGACGGCGCTGGTTCCCGAGAGATCGCCCGGTTGCGGCACGGCACCGCCCGACTTCGAGATCCGCGCCTCGATGCGCACGGCCGGCGCGGACGATAGATTCATGCCCGGGGCCATCGCCATCGCATCGGTGAGTTCGAAGGCGCGCGGCAATTCCTTCGCCGAGACGCGCAGGATCGCGAGCGGCATTCGCGGCCCGCCCTCGGCACGCGCGTAGATGAAGAGCGTGTCGCCGGGGCCGACCTGCGAGGCGAGTTTGGGATCCAGGGTGACGTTTCCTGAGACCGACCCGGTCGCCGTGACGGGGGACGCGCCCTTGGCGATGGGTGCGGCGGGTGCCGGAGCAGCTGCAGGCGCTGCAGGCGGCGGAAGTGCGGCGCCCTGGGGCGGCAGCGGCTTGCCCGCGGCGGTGGCGCGCTCGCGCACCTCGCCGATGATCGCGAAAACCTTGGGCGCATCTTCGGAGCCCGGCGGCAGCGAACGCGCGAGCGTTTCCCAGTAGCGGACGGCGCCGGCGAAATCGTTCTCGTTGAGCGCCGCGGTTCCCGCGAGCGCCAACGCCTTCTGGTGCAAGGGATCGATCTTCAGCGCCTGGCGAACCAGCTCGTAGGGCTTGCCCGAGAGGTTGCGGCCCTGCGCCATCGCGAGCGAATCGGCGTAGTCGGCGAGCACGTTCGCGTCGTTGGGCATGAGCTTCGCGAGGTGCGCATAGGCTTCGATCGCCTCGGGATAGCGGCCCAGCGCATTCATCGAGCGCGCGAGCAGGGCCCAGCCGGGCGCGTCATCGGGGCGCTCGCGCACCTTGCGCGCGAGGTTCTCCACCATCTCCTCGATCTGGCGATCGCTCGGACCCTTCGCCTGCACCTGGGCGGGATTGATCGCTTCGGGCGTGCCGAGCGCGAGGTAGAGGCCCACGGCGATCGCGGGCACGACGAAAGCCATGATGCCGACGACGATCCACGGCCGGCGCGCAGGCGGCGGCGCATCGGCTTCGCGCGCGGCGAGATCGGATTCGGCACGTGCGACCAACTCGGCCAGGGCTTCCTCGCGCGATTCCGCGGGCAGCACGCCGCTGGCGACATCCGCATCGATCTCGCGGCGCGCATCGCGCAACACCCGCAGGTTCGCCGCGCCGCTGGTCGGAGCTGCGCTATTGCGCGAGCGCAGCAGGGGCACGAGCACGAAAGCGAGCGCCACGCCCGTCATCAGGACGGCGAGGATCGAGAAAAGGATCAAGGGAGAGTCCGCGAGCGGCCGGAAAGGATGCGGAATTATACCTTGCACCGTAGCGTTGACCCGCTAGAATGCGGGCCAGAACAACAAGAACAACAGCAACAGGACTCCCTCCGGAGTGGCGCACCGAGTCTTCAATGGCGGCAAGCGACGGCCTGGGAGGGCCTCCTGAAGCATCGTTCTATTCTCGAATACGCGAAATTCCGCTGGTTCAAGGCAGCGGTGGGCCTGTGCGTCCTCTCCGGACTCGCCTACCTCTGGCATGAGCCGCCGACGAAACCGTATGGCGGAACCTGGCTCGGTTACACGCTGGGCACGATCGGCGCGCTCCTCATCCTCTGGCTGCTCTGGTATGGCGTGCGCAAGCGCCGCTACCGATCCAACACCGGCACCGTGCAGGGCTGGCTTTCGGCGCACGTGTACCTCGGCGTCGCGCTCGTCGTGGTCGTGACGCTGCACACCGGTTTCGAGCTGGGATGGAACGTGCACACGCTCGCGTACGTGCTCATGGTGGCCGTGGTGGTGAGCGGCCTGTACGGCGTGTTCATCTACCTGCGCGCCCCCAACCTGATGACGGCGAACCTGGGCGCGGAGACGCTCGATTCGATCCTCCTGAAAATTGCCGACCTCGACCGGGCCATGCGCGAGGCGGCGCTGTCGTTGCCCGACGACCTTTTCGCGCAGGTCGAAAAGTCCGTGCGGGGCACGAGCATCGGCGGGTCCTTCGTGCGGATCTTCTCGGGACGCGATCCCGATTGCCCGACCGCTCGAGCGGTGCGGGACATGCCCGTGATCGCCAAGCGCCTCACCGGCGAGCAGGCGCTGGTGAACAAGCAGGTCTACACGATGCTCGTCGAGAAGAACGAGCTCCTGTTCCGCGCGCGGCGCGACCTGCGATTGAAGTCGATCCTCGACCTCTGGCTCTTCATCCACGTGCCGCTCGCGGTCGCGCTGCTCGCCGCGCTCGCCGCGCACGTGCTTTCCGTCTTCATCTACTGGTAGGGGCGCGATGAAAGTCCTCATCATCACGCGCACCCAGGGCCGCACCGGCCGGATGATGGAACACAAGCGCGAGGTCGAGGGCGACTGGATCCGCGTCGGGCGCGCCGCGAGCTCCGAGATCTTCCTTCCCGACCCGCGCGTCGCGTTGTTCCAGGGCCTCATCGGCTATCGCAAGGGCCTCATCTACAGCGAAGGCGAGTCGGGCATCGTCGGCAGTTCGAGCACGACGCAGAAATCGGTCATGTCCGTGCGCCTCGCGCCGGGCGTGTCGATCGACGCGGGCCCGTACAAGATCACGTCGCTCGAGCCACCCGAAGGATTCGACGGCGCGCTGGCCGTGGAGCTGGTGCGGCCGGCGGAGGTGGTGCCCGAAGGCGATATCCGCGATCGCTCGTCGCGCCGCTCGCTCGCGTCGCTGGGCCTGCCCAAGCGCGTGGCTTCGTGGAGCCTGCTCGCGCTCATCGTCGTGCTCTTCTTCCTGGTGCCGGCCGGCCGCGTGCTCGAACTGCCGTGGCGCAATGCGACGGGCGAGGCGCTGGGCCTCACCGACAAGGTCTGGAACCCGGGCGCGGTGATCCTCGCCCATCAACCCATCGAACAGAAATGCGAGTCGTGCCACGAAGTGGCCTTCGAGCACGTGAAGGACCGCGCCTGCCTCACCTGCCACATGGCGATCCAGCATCACGTCGGCCCGGAGTTGAAGCCCGCCGCGCTCTTCGAGGGGCAACGCTGCGGGACCTGCCACCGCGATCACAAGGGCGTGAAGGCGACGCATCGCGACGATGACATGTTGTGCACCTCGTGCCATCGCGACATCCGCGCAACATCGCCCGCATCCACGGCGGCGAACGTGTCGAATTTCGCGACGAACCATCCCGCGTTCCGGCTCTCGCTGCCGGGAGAAGGCGGCGTGCGTCGCGTTCGCCAGGGACAGGGCGTGATCGTGGAGACCTCCAACCTCGTCTTCCCGCATGCCGTCCACATGGACCCGAAGGGTGTTCGCTCGCCTACGCAGGGCCGCATGACGCTGCAATGCTCGAGCTGCCACGGGCCTGACGCTTCGAAGCGCACGTTCGAGCCGATCAACATGCGCAAGCACTGCCAGGAGTGCCACCAGCTGCAGTTCGAGCCCGCCGTCACGACGCGCGAAGTGCCGCATGGGTCGGCGCGCGACGCGAAAGTGGTCGTCGAGGAGTTCTACGCGAACCTCGCGTTGAATGGCGTGCGCGACAGTTTCGAGAAGGCCTTCGGCGTTCCCGGCGAAGGATTGCTGCGCCGCGTGGGCGAGCCCAGCGAATCCGAGCGCAAGACCGCCGCGAACCTCGCCGCGACCAAGGCGGGCAAGGTCGCCACCGAACTCTTCGAGGTGCGCGTATGCCGGACGTGCCACGAGGTCCGGCGCGTGGAGGAGGGCAAGTCGGTCGATTGGCGTGTGGCCGCGGTGCGCGCGAACAACGCGTGGATGCCCAAGGCGCGCTTCGAGCATCGCAGCCATGCGCAATCGAAGTGCGCCGACTGCCACGATGTCGCGGCCTCGAAGAAATCCTCGGACGTCGCGATGCCCAACATCGAGACCTGCCGCAAGTGCCACGGCGGCGGGGAGCCGGTGGCGAACAAGATCACCTCCAACTGCATGCAATGCCACGGCTTCCACGGGTCGGGTCACCTCTGGGATCCGACCTTCAAGAAGCCCGCCACGCGGGTGGTGGAAGGAGCGGGCATTGGGCGCTAGGGCGTGGGCCGTCGTGTTCGCGCTCGCCGCGGCAATGGGCGGCTGTTCGGGCGGCGGCAGTGTCGGCGCGACCGCCTGCGTAGGGGATTGCGCCACGCCGCAGAACTTCCTCACGGCCGACGACGTGCGGCGCGTCATCGCGCAGGCCGCAGGCGAAGCGCAGGCGCGCGGCAACCCGGCGACGATCGCCGTCGTCGATCGCGTCGGCAATGTCCTCGCCGTCTTCGCGATGACCGGCGCGCCCGCCACGGTGGCCACGAACGCGGGCTACGGCGTGACCGGAGGTCTCGATGGCATCGGCACCGGGGTCGTCCCTGCGTCGCTCGTGGCTATCACGAAAGCGCTGACCGGCGCGTATCTCTCGTCGGAAGGCAACGCGTTCTCGACGCGCACGGCGAGCCAGATCGTGCAGGAGCATTTCAACCCGACCGAATCGCAGCAGCCGTCGGGTCCGCTCTTCGGCGTGCAGTTCTCGCAGCTCTCCTGCAGCGACGTGAACCGCAACCTCGCGCATGGCAGCGTCGGCCCCAAGCGTTCGCCCCTCGGACTCGCGGCCGATCCGGGCGGCATCCCCCTCTACAAGAACGGCACGCTGGTCGGTGGCATCGGCGTCGAGGCGAACGCGCTCTACACACTGGATCGCGACGTGACCAACATCGATGCCGACATCGAAGAGTCGATCGCGATGGCCGGCGGCACCGGCTTCGACGCGCCCGACGATCGCCGCGGCGAGCGCATCACTGCCGACGGACGCACGTTCCGTTATCTCGATGCGCCTTCGCTCGTATCGAACCCCGCGAACGCGCCATCGTTCACCGCGCTGTCCGGATCGCTGGTCGCCGTCCCCGGATTCGTCGGCGCTTCGGTCGGCACCGGCACGGCGTTCGGCACCGCGGCCTCGGGCATCCGCGCCGATTCCGGCGTGCTCGGCGCGCTGGGCGCGTACGTGCTGGTCGATGCGGCGAATGCCAACCGCTATCCGCCGCAGGACGCGACCGAAGGCGGCCTCGTCGCCAATGATGTTCGCGCGATCCTCGGCGAGGCGCTCAAGGTCGCCAATCGCGCGCGGGCCCAGATTCGCCGCCCGCTCGGCTCGCCCGCGGAAGTGACGATCTCGGTCGTGGACTATCGCGGCATCATCGTGGGCCTGGTGGGCACGCGCGACGCGCCCGTGTTCGGCATCGATGTCGCCGTGCAGAAGGCACGCGGCGCACTGCTCCTGTCGCATCCGCAAGCGGCGGCGCTATTCGCCGCGGCTCCGCCCGCGCAGTACGTGACTCCGGGGAACGCGAGCTCGAGCATCGCCGCGTATGCCACGGCGATGGGCACCTTCGCAGGCGAAGCCGGCGCGCTCAACGGCGCGGTCGCGTTTTCCACGCGGGCGATCGGCAACCTCCACCGGCCGATGTATCCGGACGGCATCGACGGAACGCCCAACGGCCCGTTGTCCAAGCCCATCGGCGCGTGGAGTCCGTTCAGCGTCGGGCTGCAACTCGATCTCGTCTACAACCAGTTCGTGAAGGCGCTCGGCGGCGACCTCGAGACCGGCTGCTCGGGGCGCTCGGCTTCGTCCTCGGCGCCCGGCATCGCGCTCGCGGCCAACGGCATCCAGATCTTTCCCGGCGGCGTGCCCATCTATCGCGGCGCGCAGCTCATCGGCGCTATCGGAATTTCCGGCGACGGCGTGGACCAGGACGACATGATCGCCTTCCTCGGGCTCGCGAATGCGGCGACGCTGCTCGGCAACGGCGTGGGCCACGCGCCCCCGGCCAGGCGCGCCGATGCGTTCTCGCCGCAGGGACTGCGCCTGCGCTATGTGCAGTGCCCGCAGTCTCCGTTCAACGGTTCGAGTGAGCAGAATGTCTGCGCGGGGCTTTAGCATGATCGCGGCATTGCTCTTCGCCTGGCCGGCCGCGGCGCAGGAGGATCCCAAGCTCCCGCCCGAGAAGAAACTCGACGAGGAAATCAACCAGCGCCGACCCGGCCCCGGTGAGCCGCTGCGCTACGTGCCGCCGGTTCCCGATTCGCTGCAGGTGCCGCCGCCTCGGCCCTCGGAGCGCCGCGAGATGCTTCCCGTGCCCGACCGCTGGCGGATCATGCAGGCGCTCGGGTTCAAGTGGCCGTGGTACGACCCGTACAACCAGAACGTGCTGAAAGGCGATCTGCCGATCCGCGCGCCCGACTGGTTCGTGAACGTGGGCGTGGTTTCCGACACGCTCTACGAAGCGCGCCGCCTGCCGACACCCGTGGGTTCGCAACCGACGTCGCGCGATGGCGCGATCGACGTCTTCGGGCAGGGCAAGCAATCGACGTTTTCCGAAACGCTCATCGTTTCGCTCGCGCTCATCAAGGGGAACACGACCTTCAAGCCGCCGGACTACGAGTTCCGCATCGTCCCGGCGTTCAACTTCAATCGCTCGGAAGTCGAGGAGCTCCGCGCGCTGCGGGTCGATCCGCGGCAGGGCACGCGCCGCAGCGACAATCATGTCGGGCTGCAGGAAGCCTTCGCCGACGTGCACTTGCGAAATGTCTCGGATCGCTATGACTTCGACTCGATCCGTGTCGGCATCCAGCCGTTCATCTCCGACTTCCGCGGCTTCGTCTTCCAGGACGTGCCCTTCGGCGTGCGCCTCTTCGGCACGCGCGACAACAACAAGTGGCAATACAACATCGGCTGGTTTCGCCGCCTCGAGAAGGACACGAACTCCGGCCTCAACGATCCCTGGACGGCGCCGCGCCGCGACGACACGTTCGTCGTGAACGCCTACCACCAGGATTTCCCCGTGCTGGGCTTCACCTCGCAAGCCACCGCGATCTACAACGTGAACCGCGACGGCGGCCGCGACTACTACAACAACAACGGCTTCCTCGAGCGGCCCGCGGTGATGGGCGATGCGCGGCCGCACGACTATCGCGTGGGCTATCTCGGCTACAGCGGCGACGGGCACATCGGACGGTGGAACCTGTCCACATCCGTGTACGTCGCGTTGGGCCGCGACGAACGCCACCCGCTCGCACAACGTCCGCAGGACATCCGCGCCGCGTTCGCCGCCGCCGAGGTCTCGCGCGATTTCAGCTGGGCGCGCGTGCGCCTCAACGCGTTGCTGCAATCGGGCGACAAGGATCCGTTCGACGGCAAGGCGACCGGCTTCGACGCGATCCTCGAGAACCCGCAGTTCGCCGGCGCCGACACGAGCTTCTGGGTGCGCCAGGCCGTTCCGCTCGTCGGTGGCGGCGGGGTCGCGCTGTCGGGTCGCAACGGCGTGCTCGCTAGCCTGCGAAGCTCCAAGGACCAGGGGCAGTCGAACTTCGTGAATCCGGGCTTGCTGCTCCTGGGCGTGGGCGCGGATGCCGACCTTTCGCCGCAGGTGCGCGCGGTCGGCAATCTTTCGTACCTGCGCTTCCAGGACACGACGGTGCTGGGCGTCCTGCGCAACCAGGCGCCTCCCTCGCGCGAAGTCGGCTGGGATCTGTCGGGTGCCATCCAGTGGCGGCCGTTCATGTCGCAGAACATCGTGTTCAATGCGTCGGCCGCGGTGCTGCTGCCCGGCAAGGGCTTGAAGCAGCTCTATGACGAAGACAAGCGCGGGCCGCAGTACTCGGTGCTCGCGAACCTGGTGCTCTCGTTCTAATGCAAAGGCAAAGGCAAATCTTGAAACACGGAGGACACGGAGGGCACAGAGGAGGGGAGGTTGGCGCCATCCACGACGACTCTCGGCATGGAAGCGCATCCTCGTGCGGAATCCACGCCAATTCCAAGTTCAGGTCCAGGTTCACGAGTATTCCCGACGCCGCCGTCCTCCTTCCCTCCGTGCCCTCCGTGTCCTCCGTGTTTCAAGGTTTGGCCTTTGCCTTTGCTCTTGCCTTTACTTTCCACGGTTTCGCGAGCCCGCCGGCACCTGCGGCGCAATCCGTCGCGGAAGCGGAGAGGAAGTCCTTCGGCTGCATGAGCTGCCACACCACGACCGACCGCCACACGATGCACCAGAACCCCGCGGTCATCCTTGGCTGCACCGATTGCCACGGCGGCGATCCCGCGGTCACCGCGAAGGAAGGCCAGTCGGCCGATCGCGAGCTCATCGCGAAGGCGCATGTGTTGCCGCGCTACCCGGTGGCGTGGGACTGGCCTTCGAGCGCCACGCCCGAGCGAACCTACACGCTGCTCAACAAGGAAGCGCCCGAATACATCCGCTTCATCAATCCGGGCGATCTTCGCGTCGCGCGCGAATCGTGCGGCGCGTGCCACCTCGGGATCATCCAGGCCTCCGAACGCAGCCTCATGTCCACCTCGGCCATGCTGTGGGGTGGTGCGGCGTACAACAACGGGATCCTGCCGTACAAGCGCTACATCCTCGGCGAGGCGTACACGCGCGAAGGCGAGGGCGCTTCGCTCGTGGCACCCGTACAACCCGATGTGTTCCTTACCAGCAAGGGACTGCTGCCGAGCCTCACGGCGCTCCCGGCGTGGGAGAGCGTTGCGCCGGCGGACATCTTCCGCGTGTTCGAGCGCGGCGGAAAAGTGATCTCGACGCAATTCCCGGAGATCGGGCTGCCCAACAACACGGGCGCGATCCAGAAGCTCGACGAGCCGGGCCGCCCCGACATCCGCCAGTCGAATCGCGGTCCCGGAACCGGAAGCCGCATCGCCGTGCCGCTGATCAACGTCGCGAAGACGCGCCTCAACGACCCACACCTGTGGTTCATGGGAACGAACGAGCAGCCGGGCGACTATCGCTCGTCGGGTTGCACGGCGTGCCACACCGTGTACGCAAACGACCGCGATGCGAAGCACTCGGGGATCTACGCGAAGTTCGGCCACACGGGGAAGACCGCGACGAAGGATCCGACGATTCCGAAGGAGAAATCGGGACACCCGATCCGCCATGAGTTCACGCGCGCGATTCCCTCGTCGCAATGCATGGTCTGCCATATGCACCAGCCCAACATCTTCGTGAACTCGTACTACGGCGCGATCATGTGGGACTACGAGGCCGATGCGCCGCACATGTGGCCGGAAAAGCAGAAGTACCCGACAGACGCCGAGGCGCGGAAGATCCTCGACCGCAACCCCGAGGAGGCGGCCATCCGCGGCAAGTGGGGCGATCCGGAGTTCCTGAAGGAAGTCTCCGCGCTCAATCCGAAGCTGAAGGACACGCAATTCGCCGATTACCACGGCCACGGCTGGAATTTCCGCGCGGTGTTCAAGCGCGATCGCAAGGGCGCGCTCCTCGACAAGGACGGGCGCGAGGTGTCCGACGAGGATCCACTCAAGTTCAAGAAGGCGCAGCACCTCACCTCGATCCACCTCGATGTCGGCATGCACTGCGTGGACTGCCACTTCGCGCAGGACATGCACGGCAACGGCCACATCTACGGCGAAGTCGCGGCCGCGGTCGAGGTCGATTGCGCCGACTGCCACGGAACGGCGGACAAGTATCCGGCGCTGCGCACCTCGGGGCCGGCCGCGCGTCCCGGTGGAATGGACATGGCGCTGCTGCGCACGCAGGACGGCCGCAAGCGCTTCGAGTGGCGCGGCGGCGCGCTCTACCAGCGCTCGGCGCTCGATCCCGAGCTCGAATGGAAGATGTCGCTCGTGAAGGACTCGGTGACGCCGGGCCACGCCGACTACAACTCGAAGGCCGCGCGCGCGAAGCTGATGAAGTCGGGCGAAGCGGGGCAGAACGGCGAATGGGGCCCGGGCGCGAAGGACTACGCGCACGGCAACGACAAGATGACGTGCTTCTCGTGCCACCTCTCATGGACCACGAGCTGCAGCGGCTGCCACCTGCCGATCCAGGCGAACTGGAAGACCGAGCGGCTGCATTACGACGGCGGCGAGACGCGCAATTTCGCGACCTACAACCCGCAGGTCGCGCGCGACGACATGTTCCAACTGGGCAAGCACGGGCCGGTGAAGGGCTCGCGCATCGCGCCGGTGCGGTCATCCTCGGCGCTCGTGCTCTCCTCGACCAACATCAACCGCGAGCGCATCTACATCCAGCAGGCGCCGATCGCGGCGAGCGGTTTCTCCTCGCAGGCCTTCGCGCCGCACTACCCGCACACCGAACGCAAGACCGAGACCAAGGGCTGCTCGGATTGCCACGTGTCCAACGCGGGCGACAACAACGCGATCGTGGCGCAGACGATGCTGCAGGGCACGGGCTACGTGAACTTCGTGGGCTTCAATGCCTGGGTTGGCGCCGAGAAGCACGTGCAAGCGGTGCAGGTTACGGAGTGGGACGAGCCGCAAGCCGTGATCGGCAGCTACCTGCATCGCTATGCCTATCCGGATTGGTTCGCGGACCACGAGAAGCGCGGCGCGCGGCTGCCCGAGGCCCACGACCACGCGAGCGGCGGGCCGGCTTCGTGCGTGGCGCTTCGCGGCGAATATCTCTTCGCGGCGGAGGGTGCGGGCGGCCTTCGCGTCTACGACGTCGCCAATATCGCCAACAAGGGCGTGTCGCAGCGCATCGTGACCGCGCCGTTTTCGCCGCTGGGGCACGACACGCACGTCGCCTCGAAGGACGCGACCTGCGTCGCGTTGCCCACGAACCAGCCGATCGCTCCGCTGCGCAACACGGGCGAGCTGATGCGCGAGACGAACCAGGAGCAACCGTTCCTGCCGATCTACAACTACGCGGTGATCACGGACGCGGTCGAGGGACTGATCGTGGTCGACGTGAACACGCTCGCCGACGGCGAGCCGCGCAACAACTTCCTCAAGCGCGCCGCGACGTGGAACGAAGGCGGCGTGCTCACCGGCGCGCGTCACCTCACGCTGGCCGGTCCGACCGCTTATGTCGCCACCGACGCCGGGATCGTCGTCGTGGACCTCGCCGATCCGCTCAAGCCGAAGCTGGCCGCGCAGGTTGCGATGCCCGGGGCGCGCGCCTCGGCGATCCAGTTCCGCTATCTCTTCGTGGTGACGGCCGAGGGACTGCGCGTCGTCGATGTCACGGTGCCCGCGAAGGCGAAGCGCCTCGAGGCACTCGTGCCGCTCGCGGATGCGCGCCGCGTGTACGTCGCGCGCACCTACGCGTACGTGGCGGCGGGCCGCGAAGGGCTTGCGATCGTCGATGTCGAACGCCCCGAGAAGCCGCAGCTGCATGCGAAGTTCACGGCCGAGGGCAAGCTCGGCGATGCGCGCGACGTGATCGTTGCCTCCACGAATGCATCGGCGTTCGCGTACGTGGCCGACGGCGCGAACGGGCTCAAGGTCGTGCAGCTCACCTCGCCCGAAAGCCAGCCGCGGTTTTACGGATACAGCCCCGAGCCGCGCCCGAAGCTCGTCGCCTGGCGCGAGACCGCATCGCCCGCGCTCTCGCTTGCCAAGGGGCTCGAGCGCGATCGCGCCGTGGACGAATCCGGCGGACAGATCGCGGTGTTCGGACGTATCGGCTCGCGCCCCTTCACCCTGGAGGAGCAGCGCCGTTTCTACCTTCGCAAGGACGGCACCGCGTGGACGGTGGACGATGTCGGCAAGCCTGGAGACTTCAGGAAATGAGAACTGTCATCCCGAGCCCCGCGTGGTTGCTGTTTGCGCTGCTGTTCCTCGCGAGGGATCTGCTTGCCCAGCCGCTTCCCTACGAATCCAAGGCCACGACGCTGGGCGTGGTGAATTGCGCCAACAGCCTGTGCCACGGGTCGGTGACGACGTGGAAGGGCTCCAACATCCTGCAGAGCGAATACGTGACGTGGTCGCGCGTGGACAAGCATGCGAGCAAGGCCTATCCGGTGCTGCTCAACGAACGCTCGCAGCGCATCGCGAAGAACCTCGGCCTCGCGCAACCGGCGCACCAGACGAAGCTCTGCCTCGATTGCCACACGCATAATCCCGCGCTCGGACAACGCGGCGAGCGCTTCAAGATCTCCGACGGGGTGAGCTGCGAGGCGTGCCACGGTCCGGCCGAGGGCTGGATCAAGTCGCACGTCGCGCCGGGCGCGACGCACGCGGATAACCTGAAGGCGGGCCTCTACCCGACGAGCGAGCCGGTGGCGATGGCGAAGCTGTGCCTGTCGTGCCATTTCGGCAACAAGGACAAGTTCGTCACGCACAAGCTGATGGGCGCGGGGCATCCGCGCATGAGCTTCGAGCTCGACACCTTCTCGCAGACCGAGCCGCCGCACTTCGTGATCGACGAGGACTGGCAGAAGAGGAAGCGCCGCTGGGACGGCGTGCGAGTGTGGGCGATCGGCCAGGCGCTCGCCGCGCAGGAGCTGATCGACGTGCTCCTCGACCCGAAGCGAAGCCGCGACGGCCTGTTCCCCGAGCTGGTCGTCTTCGACTGCCACGCCTGCCATCACCCGATGTCGGATGTCCGCTGGACGCCGCGGCAGGGGACGCGCCCGGGTGCCATTCGCCTCAACGACGCGAACCTGCTGATGCTGCGCCAGATCGTGCGGCGCACGTTCCCCGACGGCGACGAGAAGAACTTCAACGACCTTGTCTCGACCATGCACAAGGCGGTGGCGGGCGAGGGCGGGGATGCGCTGGATGCGGCCCGGAAGCTGCGCGTCGGCCTCGACCTCACGATCGAGAAGCTGCGCACCCGCGACTTCACCGCGGCGGACCTGCGCGCGATGCTCGAGGGCCTCATCGACGACGGGCTCGCGGGCCAGTACACCGATTACGCGGGCGCGGAGCAGGCCACGATGGCGATCGGCTCCGTGCTCAATTTCCTCGCGAAGCGCGGCGAGCTGCCCGCGGTGCGCGAGGCCAATGCCGCGCTCGACCGCGTCCATGAAACCGTGCGCGACGACGAGAAGTACCGGCCCGAACGATTCAGGGCCGCGCTCGCCGATCTGCGCAAGACCGTCCGGAGATGAAACGATGAGCACGCCTTTCGATCCCGACAAGACCTTCGAATCGCAGTGGTACAAGATCGGCATCATCGGTTCGGGACCCGCGGGGCTTTCGGCCGCGGCGCACTGCGCGAAGCGCGGCATCTCGCACATCGTCTTCGAGGCGCAGCCGCAGGCCTCCAACACGATCTACAAGTACCAGAAGGGCAAGCACGTGATGGCTGAGCCGCAGATCCTCCCGCTGCGCAGCGAGCTCACGTTTGCGGCCGGAGCGCGCGAGAAGATCCTCGACACCTGGAACGACGAGATCGCGCGCGCCGAAGTCAACATCGTCTACAACGCCGAAGTCGTAAAAGTGGAAGGCAAGGACGGCGCCTTCGAAGTCCACACGAAGGACGGCCAGACCTACCTGTGCCGCAAGCTCGTCCTCGCCATCGGCCTGCAGGGCAACCTGCGCAAGCTCGGCGTGGCCGGCGAGGACTTCGAGCGCGTGCAGTACCAGCTCGACGACCCGAAGGAGTACCTCGACGAGACGATCGTCGTCGTCGGCGCGGGCGATGCCGCCATCGAGAACGCGGTGGCGCTCGCCGAGCAGAACCAGGTGATCCTCATCAACCGCAACGAGGAATTCGCCCGCTGCAAGGAAGGCAACCTGTCGCTCATCCTCGCGGCGATCAAGGAAGGGCGGATCGAATGCCGCTATGGGTCTTCCGCGATCAAGGTCGAGGAAACGGGCGGGGACGTTCCGCTGCGCTTCAGCGTGAAGTCTCCCGATGGCCCCGACACGATCGAGTGCCACCGGGTCATCGCGCGCCTGGGCGGCAACCCGCCGCGCAAGCTCGTCGAGAGCTTCGGCGTGACGTTCCCGCGCGCCGATGCCAACGCCGTGCCCGAGCTCTCGGAGCGCTACGAATCCAACGTGAAGGGCCTCTACATCATCGGCGCGCTCGGGGGCTATCCGCTCATCAAGCAGGCGATGAACCAGGGCTACGAGGTGGTGGAATTCGCGCTCGGCCAGGACATCGAGCCCGCGGACGAACCGCTGCTCAAGCGCAAGTTCGCGGGTTTCTCGCGCAAGTCCTCGGTGCGCGAGGTGCTCGACCTCATCCAGGCGAGCGTGCCACTGCTCTCGGATCTCACGCGGCTTCAGCTGCGCGAGTTCCTCCTCGAAAGCGATCTCCTCGTGCCGAAGGAAGACGACATCATCTTCCAGCGCAACGACTACACCAACTCGTTCTTCATGGTCGTGGCGGGCGAGGCGCTGGTCGAGACCACGCGCGACGGCCGCAAGGGCTGGTTTGCGCTCGGGCCGGGGGAATTCTTCGGCGAGCTGGGCCTCATTTCGGGCCGTCGCCGCTCGGGCACGGTGAAGGCCGGGCGCGATTGCGTGCTGCTCGAAGCCCCGCGCCGGCCGATGCTCAAGCTCATCGCCTCGGTCGAGTCGGTGCGCAAGCAAATCGACGACGTGTTCCTCAAGCGCGCGGTGCGCGCCTACCTCGCGCCGATGCTGCCCGCTGCAGAGCTCGACGAGCTGATCGCCGAGGGCGTGCAGGTGCGCAAGTACGGCGGGGGCGAGGTGCTCTTCAACGAGGGCGATGCCTCCGATGGCCTGTACCTCATCCGCCGCGGCTCCGTGATGATTTCGCGGATGATCGCCGGCCGCGAGGTCGTGCTCTCTTACCTGTCGGCGGGAAATTACGTGGGCGAAATGGCGCTGCTCACGGATTCGCCGCGGTCGGCGACGGTGAAGGCGGCGGTGACGACGGAAGCGGTCGTGCTCGAGGCCACGGCCTTCAAGCGCGTGATCGCGCGCAATCCGGCGTGGCGCGCGGAGCTCGAGTCACGCTTCCTCGACCGGCTGCGCATCAATGCTGCGATGGAATCGCAGCCCAACCCGGGCAACATCATCGCGTTCCTGCTGCAGCAGGGCGTGGGCGAGGCGACCGACGTCCTGCTCATCGACGAATCGCTGTGCATCCGCTGCGACAACTGCGAGAAGGCCTGTGCCGACGTGCACGGCGGCACGTCCCGCCTCAATCGCGAGGCGGGACCCACGTTCGCGCAGATCCACGTGCCGACGACCTGCCGGCATTGCGAGCATCCGCATTGCATGAAGGATTGCCCGCCCGATGCGATCCACCGCTCGGCGAATGGCGAAGTCTTCGTGAACGACACCTGTATCGGCTGCGGCAACTGCGAGAAGAACTGCCCCTACGGCGTGATCCAGATGGCCGCGGTCGATCCGAAGCGCACGGCGCCGAGCCTCATGTCGTGGCTCATGTTCGGCGTGGGCCCCGAGCCAGGCCGCGAGCCCAAGCCGAAGTCGAAGGACATCCCGAAGAAGGCGGTGAAGTGCGACATGTGCCGCGACCTTCCGGGTGGCGCGGCGTGCGTGAGGGCCTGTCCGACAGGTGCGGCGCTGCGCGTGAGCCCCGAGAGCTTCCTGGGATACACGGCGGCGTCGGAGTAGGCACCACGCGACGAGGAGGTCCGCCTCTGCCCGGACGCCCGTGCAAGCTGCGTACACATCGCTGTCGCGATGCGTTGCCCTCCAGAATCGAAAAGATCCCGGCGGCTGCGGAACTCGTGGCCCCTAGCAAGACGAGGCGATGGACCCGCCTCGTCTCCTTGCACACTCAGACAGTCCTCGCCGAAACCCCGGGATCTTTTCGATTCTGTCGGCTCGCTTGATGGCGTCCGGGCAGAGGCGGACCTCCCCGTCGCGGCACTGTCACAGGTTTCGCCAGCAACGCATCCCGGTGCGGCGGTGGTTCGCAACACGCCGGCGTTGGCGATTGCGAGGACGCGGCGGGGCAAGGGCGTCGAGGGAGGACCGAATCGAGCGCGCCGAGAACTTCGAAAACAGGCGGGGTTTCGGCACGGTCGAGTTGAGTTGATGACCGCAGCGTCATCAACAATAGGGAGGTTGACGATCGGACCGTGACGCCGCCTGTTTTCGAAGTTCGAGGGGATCGCGAGCGTGAGCGACGCGATGCAGCTCGCACTGAGGTCCTCCCTCGACGCCCTTGTCCCGCCCCCTGCGCGTTCTGACCGATCATCACCGCGCTTTTGCCCGTAGAATGATGCTGATTCGAGGCGCGCCAGCGGCCCAGTTCCGGTGAGGCACCGGCGGGCCGGTGGAGCATCAGCCACAACAAGAAGCTCGCCGATGGAAACCAAGGTATACACAACCGACTTGCGTGTCGGCATGTTCGTGGCCGACCTCGATCGGCCCTGGGTTGACACGCCCTTCCTCCTGCAAGGCTTCCTCATCGAGGATGACGGGCAGATCCACGAGCTCCGGTCGCACTGCGAGTACGTGATCATCGATCGCGCGCGGTCCACCGGCGACCAGTACGCCGCACCCGCGATCATCAACATCGGCGCCACGGGATCACGCGCCACGTCGCCGCCGCCCGCGCAGGGCAAGGTCATCACGCCCAACACCAGCGCCGTCGCTCCGCCGCCCGAAGTGCAGGTCGTGAAGCCCGCGACCGCGGTCGCGCCCCCCGATGACGGCAAGACGATTCGCCTCGAGGATGTGTTTGCACGAGGCGGCGTGCGCGCGCCCGGCGGCGGCGCGGATTCCGCCGGCGAGCAGGGCGAGGGCGTCATCGGCCGCACGTTCGGCCGGTTGAAGGGCCTCTTCGGTCGCAAGGAAGAACGGCACGACGAACCGGCGCGTCCGGCGATACCTGCCGTCGTCGAGGAGACACCCGAGGAATTCAACGCGCGCGCGGCCCTGCTGCCGCCGGGCGTCGCGGTCCAGACCTATCGCGACCAGGTGCCGGTCGAAGTCGAGGTCGTGAAGGCGCGCGAAGTCTTCGCGCGAACCGATGACGTGCTCGAGAAGCTGGTCACCGACATCCGCCTCGGCGAGATGCTCGAGGTCGAGGAAATCGAGGAAGTCGTCAACGACATGGTGGAGAGCGTCGTGCGCAACCCCGACGCGCTCATGTGGGTGGCGCGCCTGCGCGAGCAGGACATCACGACCTACGGCCACGGCCTGCAGGTCGCGGTCTACCTCACGGCGTTCGGCCGGCAACTGGGGTTCCCGAAGCCGCAGCTGGCACTCCTCGGCCAGATCGGCCTGCTGCTCGATATCGGCAAGATCCGCCTTCCGAAGGAGCTGCTCGAGAAGCAGGGCCGGCTCTCGCCCGAGGAGTTCGAGGCGGCCAAGACGCACGTGCAGCACGGCCTCGACATCCTCTCGGACACACCCAACTTCCATCCCGAGGTGATCGAAGGCATCGCGCAGCACCACGAGCGCGTGAACGGCAGCGGCTACCCGAACAAGCTGCAGGGCACCGACATCAGCCTCTTTGGGCGCATGGCCGGCATCGCCGATTGCTTCGCGGCGATCACCAAGCGCCGTCCGTACGCCGAAGCCGTCTCGTCGTATGAAGCGATGCGCAGCCTCTCGAGCTGGGCGGGCGAATTCTTCCAGGAAGCGCTCGTGCAGCAGTTCATCTCGTCGGTGGGCGTGTTCCCCGTGGGCTCGCTGATCGAGCTCTCGACGGGCGAGGTCGCGATCGTCGTCGCGCACAACAAGGTGCGCCGCCTGAAGCCGCGCGTGCTCGTGGTGACCGGCCCCGACAAGACCGCGGTGGGCTTCCCCTCGCTCGTGGACCTGCTCTACGACCCGAAGACCTCCGACGACCAGCCGATCTTCATCCGCCGCGGGCTCGCCGCGGGCGCATTCGGGCTCGACCTCAAGGATTTCTACCTCGCATGAGCGCCAACACGCCGCCCTCCGGGGGGCCGGCGACGCTCTCGGGGCGAACGGAGGAGCCGACCCGCGAGGAACTCCTGCGTTTCCTCGACCGTGAAACGGCCATCGCCCGCGCCACCGACGGCCGGCTCGCCGTGCTGGTGCTCGAACTGAGGCGCGTCGACCGCCTGCAGGCGCTGCTCAAGGGCCCGGCCGCATCGACCACGATGGAACTGGTCCTCGACCGCGTGCGCAAGGTCCTTCGGTCCGACGACCGCGCGGCCGCGATCAACGATGACGAGGTCTGCCTGGTGTTGCCGCGCCTCGCGCACCCGACGCAGGCCACGCTCGCTGCAGTCAAGGTGCTGCGCACTCTCGACCGGCCGATCGCGCACGAAGGCGGCAGCGCGGTGCTGCGCCCGTGCGTGGGGATCGCGACCGTTCCCGAGCACGGCTACGACCCCGCGGAGCTCCTGATGGCCGCGGACGTCGCGCGGCGCATCGCCGCCACGCGCGAGGAGGGCTATCACGTCGTGCAGGCCGAGGACACGATCGAATCCGAGGTCTATCGCGGCCTGGACCTCGATCTCGAACGGGCCATCCGCGCCAACGAATTGCACATCGCCTACCTGCCGCAGATCGACCTGCGCACGGGCAAGCCCGTGGCCGCCGAGGCGATCGTGCGCTGGCGCCACGGCGCCGCGGGCGATATCCCGGCCGAGACGATCGTCGGCATCGCCGAGCGCACCGGGCTCATCGGCTCGCTCACCTTCTGGGCGCTCAATGCGGTCCTGCGCCATGCCGCCGCGATGCACCGCGAGAACCTCTCGCCGCGCTTCTCCGTGAATCTCTCAACGCGCACGCTCACCGACGTCGAGCTGCCGACCGTGGTGGACCAGGCGCTCAAGACCTGGGGCCTGCCGTCCAACACCGTGACGCTCGAGATCACCGAGAGCTCGATGATCGCCGACGCCGAGCGCTCGATGGCAATGCTCACGCGGTTGAAGGGCGTGGGCGTCGGACTCTCCATCGACGATTTCGGCACGGGCTACTCGTCGCTCGCGTACCTCAGGAAGTTCCCGCTCGACGAACTCAAGATCGACAAGGTCTTCGTGGCGGGGATGCTGAGCGACAAGGGCGACCTGCAGGTCGTCCGCTCGGTCATCGACCTCGCCCACAATTTCGAGCTGCGCGCGGTGGCCGAGGGCGTGGAGGATGCCAGGACGCTGGAGGAGCTCAAGCGCATGGGCTGCGACGTCGCCCAGGGCTTCCATGTTGCCGCTGCAATGGGCGAAAAGGCTTTTCGCGACTGGTGGGCGGCCAGGATCGGCTAAAGACGCTGTTTCGTATGGTATAAATCCCTCGCCATGAAGCGAGGCTTCTACACCATCATGGCGGCGCAGTTCTTCTCGTCCCTCGCGGACAACATGCTGTTGATCGCGGCGATCAAGATGCTGTTGCTGCTCGAAGGACCGGAGTGGCTCACGCCGCTGCTCAAGTTCTTCTTCACCATTTCATACGTGGTCCTCGCGGCATTCGTCGGCGCCTTCGCCGATTCGATGCCCAAGGGACGCGTGATGTTCATCACGAACCTGGTGAAGATCTTCGGTTGCCTGCTGATCTTCTACGCGGCCGACGTCCACATTCCCGGCATTCCCGCGTACTGGATGGTGATCTTCGCCTATGCCGTGGTGGGCCTGGGCGCGGCCGCGTATTCACCCGCCAAGTACGGCATCCTCACCGAGCTCCTGCCGCCCGAGCAACTAGTAATCGCCAACGGCTGGATCGAAGGCCTCACGGTGCTGTCGATCGTCCTGGGCATCCTCCTGGGCGGCGTGCTGATCGCGCCGGAGGTCTCGTCGAAGCTGCTCGCGATCGACTTCCCGTTCTTCGATACCGGCATCGATACCGCGCCCGAGGCCGCGATCCTCGTGATCGCGGTGGCGTACCTCGTCGCCGCGACTTTCAACCTCTACATTCCCGATACCGGCGCGCGCTATCCCAGCCAGCAGCGCAACCCGATGAAACTGGTGGTCGATTTCTCGCACTGCTTCCAGGTGCTCTGGAAGGACAAGCTGGGCCAGATCTCGCTCGCAGTGACCACGCTCTTCTGGGGCGCCGGCGCGACACTGCAATTCATCACCCTCAAGTGGGCGGAGTCCAAGCTCAAGATGCCACTCGAGCGCGGCTCGATCCTGCTGGGCGTCTCGGCGGTGGGAATCACGATCGGCGCGGTCCTCGCCGGGCGCTTCGTCCCGCTGAAACGCGCGATCTCCGTGACGCCCTACGGCATCGCGATGGGCTTCGCCGTGATGGCGATGTGCGTGATCGACTGGATGCCCGCGGTCTACCTGATGCTGATGATCGTGGGCGGCCTTGCCGGCTATTTCGTCGTGCCGATGAACGCGCTGCTGCAGCACCGCGGCCACGTGCTGCTATCGGCCGGCCACTCGATCGCGGTGCAGAACTTCAACGAGAACGTGAGCATCCTCGTGATGCTCGCACTCTACGCGCTGATGATCCGGCTGAACCTGTCGATCGACATCATCATCATCCTCTTCGGCCTGTTCGTCTCCAGCACCATGTTCATGGTGATGCGCTGGAACGCCGCCAACCACCGCGCCGACCCCGATCTCGATCGCCACATCGGCGAGGCGAAGCACTAGTTCAGGGGCGGGGGAGAGGCGGGGCAAGGGCGTCGAGGGAGGGCCTCATACGAGCTTCGTCCGCATCACAGCCGTGATGCGTTGCCCTCGCGATTCGAAATCGGCCCTCCCTCGACGCCCTTGCCCCGCTCCATGCGCGAAGCTGCGACCTGCAGCGCGATATGCATCACCGCGGCTCCAGGTGCGCTCACCGTATTCATTGCGATGCCGCGGCGGCGAGGAGGCCCGTCTCTGCCCGGACGCCATCAAGCGAGCCGACAAACTCGAAAAAATCCCGGGGTTTCGGCGAGGACGGAGTCGAGGCGCCGACCGCAGGGAAGGCGCAATCCGGGACGTAGACCATCCGCAGCCGCCGGGATTTTTTCGAGTTTGGAGGGCAACGCATCACGGCCGTGATGCGAACGCAGCTTGCACGGGCGGCCGGGCAGAGACGGGCCTCCTTGCCGCTTCGTCTTAAACGAGGAACCCGAGGTCGGACGAGGCAAATCGCGTGAGATTCGGGAAGACCTGCGCGATGCCGGCATTGCTTACGCCGAACCAGCGCGCGAGCGTCGCGCCGTACTGCTCGACGGCGGTCGTGGGGATCCAGCGGCCGGCCGTGTCCGCATCGTCGGGGCCGGTGCGCGCGAGCGTCGGATATTTCCCGTACATCTCGCCGCCCTTCACCGCGCCACCCAGGATGAAGTGGTGATTGCCCCACGCGTGGTCGGTGCCCGCGCCCGACGCGGGCTGGAAGGTGCGGCCGAAATCGGACAGCGTGAATGTCGTCACCTTGTCCGAGATGCCCATCTGCACGGTCGCGTCGTAGAAGGCCCGCACGGCCGGTGAGAGCTGGCCGAGCAGTGTGGCGAGCGTGGTGAGCTCGTTCGAGTGCGTGTCGAAGCCACCGAGCTGCACGAAGAACACCTGGCGCTTCGCGCCGGTTTGCGCGCGGGCTTCGATCAGCCGCGCGACCACTTGCAGCTGCTGCGCGATCGAGGAGGTCTGGCCGGCGAAGAAGGGCGTGACGACGGAGCCCGTGGCGGTGAGGATCGGATTGACGATGCCCGACAGCGACATCGCCTGCGTGGTGACGTCGCCCGCCGCCTTCACATAAGCATTGTCGCGATCGGTTGCGAGGATGGACTGCAGGGCCGCGAGGCGCGCGTTCGACGCGGCGTTGTTCGCGAAGCCCTGGAGCGCGAGGCCGCCCGTGGTCGGCAGCGCGAGGGGGCTCGCGGTATCCGAAGTGATGAACAGGTTGATGCCCGCGATCGAGGTGGCCACGGGGAAGGTGCCATTGCTGCCGGCCATCTGGTCGGCGATGCGACCGCCCCATCCGGTGCGGCTGGCACCCTCGGAGACCGACGATTGCCACTGCGCGACCTGGTCGGAGTGCGAGAAGAGATTGTCCGGGCGTTCCGCGAAGTAATTGGACTTCGTGGTCGGCATGTTCAGCGTGCCCACGTTTGCGAGGATCGCCATGCGCTTCTGCGCGAACAGCGCGTGCAGCTCGGTGAGGTCCGGATGCAGTCCGTACGAGCCGGCGGTGGGTGCGATGGGCAGCAATTCGCCTTGCGGAATGTTCACGCCGGAATCCACGGTCCGGACCGCGGTGTACTGCGCGTAGCCGGCCGCATCGATCGGCACGATGAGGTTGTTGCCATCCACGCCGCCACTGAGGAACACGCACACGAGCGCTTTGTAGTCGGAGGCGACCTGCGCGGCCGCGGGGGCGGCGAGGCCGAGCAGCGAGAGCGGCGCGAGGCGCGAAGCGAGGCCGCCCGTGGTGAGCGCACCGGCGGTTGCGAGGAAGCGGCGTCGGTCGAGGGTCATGGTCAGCGCTCCACCTGGAACTGGGGCGAGGCGAGCACGAGGTACACCGCCGTGCGCGCGCGATTGAGCGTGTCGGTTGCCGGCACCGCGTTCACGGCCGTGACGATCGCCGTTCGCATCGTCGTCGACATCCGGCCCGCCATCAGGAAGCGGTTGAGGCGATCGGCCAGGGCTCCGGCATCGGCCGCGACGGCTTGATAGGGCGCGAGGGTGATCTGCGTTCCGGTCGCGCCGTAGACGTTTGTATCGACGGCCACGCCGCCGCCAAACGCCACGGCGTAGGCGACGTTGGCGCGGTTGATCGCCGTCGTCGTGGTCTGGATGCCGAACTCGGGACCGAGGAGTGCGGTTCCGGGAATGACGTAGTCGGGCGGGTAGTAGTTGAAGACCGAAGGCGGATAGAACACGAACTGGCCCAGCGCCTGCGAGGTGGCGCGCTGGTAGACGCCATCGGTGCTCCCGCCGAATGCGCGCGTGAGGTTCGACAGGAAGAGCGCCGGCTCCATGAGCTTGCCGTACGCCGGATCGATCTTGCGGGCGCCGCGCGCTTCCGGATCCGTGAGGATCGCGCGCACGACCGCGCGCAGGTCGCCGCGAACGCCCGAACCATTGTTGTTGAACACGGCCGCGACGCGGCCCACGTAGGCGGGCGTGGGATCGCTCGTGACGAGCTTCTGGATGAGCTGCCGGCCGATGAAGGGGCCGACGTTCGCATGATTGAAGATGTTGCGATGCGCGAAGGCGAGGTCGTCGGCCATCGTCATGTTGGCCGGGGCCACCACGCGCGACAGCAGCACCTTCGTTCCAAACTCGTGCGTCGCATCCACGGCGCGCATCGGACCTTCGTAGTTGCGCGGATTGTTGTTTCGGCTCGCCGCACCGGTGACCGTGGGATACGTGTAGCCGGTGAAGGCGCGCGAGAAGCCCTTGATCTCCGCGAGGTCGTAGGTCGGGACCGCCTTGCCGGCCGAGTCGCGCTGCAGCGTGCCGTCGGGATTGAGGAGGAACGTACCCACCGAGAAGAGCTGCAGGATCTCGCGGGCGTAGTTCTCGTTGGGATCCGTGCCGGCGGCGACGTTGGTCTTGTTGTTGTTGGCCATGTCGAGGTAATCGCCCATGACCGGCGAAAGCGTGACCGCGAGCATCAGGTCGTAGAAATTGCCGAACGCGTAGCTGCGGAATATCTGCTGGTAGTGCCGCATCGCGTAGTTGCGGCCGACATCCGTCCCGGAGGTCACGAAGATCTGCGAGAGCGCGAAGGCCACCCGCCCGCGCAGCTGGTCCGCGGCGCCGTGCGCGTCCTTGAAGAACTGCAGCTGGAGCGGGAAGAGCGTGTAGTTGTCGCGGTTGCAGAAATTGTTCGGACCGATGGGCGGCGTGCGGTTGTCCACGCAATCGTCGGGGCGGCGGTCCGGTGTCCACGCGTAGACCGGATAGGACGTGACCGCAGTGCCGAGCTGCTCGTCGATCCATGCGGTCGTGCCTATCGACACGGCGCGCGTGACATCGGCCTCGCGCGGGCCGAACGTGGCCTGGCGCATGAGGCGCACCGCATCGGCTTCGACGTCGACCGTGGAAAGCGGCACGCACATCACCACCGTCTCGGCCTGGTAACCGGTGCTCGCGGATTTCTCGAACACGGTGCGGTCGACCGTGAAGCGATGGTTGGAATCGTTGCGCGCGGCGCCGTTGTTGTAGCTGCGATAGAGCGCTGTCGTGGATGCTGGGCAGGCGCCCGATTGCGGAAGCTGCGCGTGGAAGGGAATTCCGAGATACGTCCAGCCCGGGTCCGCGGTCTTCAGCCATTCGCACTCGGCGGCGTTCGCGGTGAAGAAGTGCGAATTGGGTCCGCGCCCGGGCGTGCCGTAGAAGAGACACGCGGGCACGAGGCCCTGCGCGTCCTGCGCATTGAGGTACACGCTGAACTGGCCGCCGGTTCGCGACCAGCCCGCGCCTGCGCCGCCTGAATCGATCCACGTCGCTTCGGCCGGATTCGTGGAGACGTAGTAGTGCTTGGTCGCGGTGTTGAAGAACTCGACGGCGAGGCCCGTCGGCGCCTGGGCCAACGTCAGCGCGGGGGCGGAAGCGAGAAGCAGGGCGGCGAGGGCTTTGGGCATAATGCGAACGGTATTCCGCGACTGTTTCGCAAGTGTGCGCTGGAACAGCGTGGTGTGTAACGACATGTAAGCTCCGACCGTCTGCTCCCGCCCTCCGTTCATCCCATTTCCATGCCCCGCATTCTCGACGGTATCCGCGTCCTCGATTTTTCGCGCGTCCTCGCCGGCCCCTGGGCCACGCAGATGCTCGCCGACTTCGGCGCCGAAGTCGTGAAGGTCGAGCGCCCGTCGCTCGGCGACGACACGCGCCACTGGGGACCGCCCTGGGTGAAGGATCCGCAGGGCCGCGACACGGCCGAGGCGGCGTACTACCTCGCGGCCAATCGCGGCAAGAAGTCGATCACGCTCGATCTCAAGAAGCCCGAAGGGCAGGCGATCGCGCGCGAGCTCGCGGCCAAGGCCGATGTCTTCGTCGAGAACTACAAGGTGGGCGACCTCGCGCGATTCGGCCTCGATTACGCAACGCTCGCGGCGAAACATCCGGGCCTCGTCTATTGCTCCATCACCGGCTTCGGCCAGGACGGCCCTTACTCCGACCGGCCCGGCTACGACTTCATCGTGCAGGGCATCGGCGGGCTCATGAGCATCACCGGGGAGCGCGATGACCAGCCCGGCGGCGGGCCGCAGAAGGTGGGTGTGGCCGTGTCCGATCTCATGACCGGCGTGTTCTCGTCGAATGCCATCATGGCCGCGCTCTTCCATCGCGAACGCACGGGGCAGGGCCAGCACATCGACATGGCGCTGCTCGATGTGCAGGTGGCGATGCTCGCGAACATGGCCACCGGATACCTCGCCTCGGGTGTTGCGCCCGTGCGCTTCGGCAACGCGCACCAGTCGATCGTCCCGTACCAGGTGTTCAAGGCTTCCGACGGCCACTTCGTGGTGACCGTGGGCAACGATCGGCAGTTCGCCCACTTCTGCGATGTGCTCGGCACGCCCGAATGGAAGACCGACCCGCGCTTCGCGACCAATCCCGCGCGCGTGACGCATCGCGACGTGCTGGTTCCGGAGATCGCGAAACGCGTGGCGCTGAAGCCCGTGGCCCATTGGCTCGAGGCGATCGAGCGCTTCGGCGTGCCCTGCGGCCCGATCAACGACCTGGGCCAGGTCTTCGCCGATCCGCAGGTGCGCCATCGCCAGATGGTTCTGAACGTGCCCCATGCGGACGCGGGCGAGGTCCGCCTGGTGGCGAGCCCCATGAAATTCTCGGCCACGCCGGTGGTTTGCGACCGCGCTCCGCCGCGCCTGGGCGAGCACACCGACGAGGTGCTGCGCGACTGGATCGGGCGCGATACGGCCGCTGTCCAACGCCTCCGGGGATCGGGGATCGTTTAGCCCCGGCTTACCTATCGCTGTGCAACGGACTTAGGGGTAGGTAGACTCCACCGCGAGGAGGAGACCTCATTGAAGCCGACCGACATCGGCAATCCCGACTACTTCCACAAGGTCGTCGATTGCCAGTGGGCTTGCCCGGCGCACACGCCGGTACCCGAATACATCCGCTTGATCGCGCAGGGTCGCTATACGGACGCCTACATGGTCAACTGGAAATCGAACGTCTTCCCGGGGATCCTCGGCCGAACCTGTGACCGCCCCTGCGAGCCGGCTTGCCGCCGCGGGCGTGTCGAAGACGGCGGCGCGGAGCTCGACGCCTCCAAGTCCGAGAAACCCGAACCGGTCGCGATCTGCCGCCTGAAGCGCGTCGCTGCCGACTTCAAGGACGACGTTCGCGCGTTCCTCCCGAAGAAGCCCGCGAAGATGAACGGCAAGCGCGTCGCCTGCGTGGGCGCGGGTCCCGCGTCGCTCACGGTCGCGCGCGATCTCGCGCCCCTCGGCTACCACGTCACCGTGTTCGATTCCGACCACCGGGCCGGCGGCATGATCCGCAGCCAGATCCCGAAATTCCGCCTGCCCGAATCCGTGATCGACGAGGAGACGGGCTACGTCCTCGATCTGGGCGTCGAGTTCAAGGGCGGGCACCGCATCGATTCCCTCAAGTCGCTGCTCACTGCCGGTTTTGATGCGGTCTTCATCGGCTCGGGCGCGCCGCGTGGGCGCGACCTCGATATCCCCGGTCGCAAGGAAGCGGCCGCCAATATCCGCATCGGCATCGACTGGCTGGCAAGCGTGTCCTTCGGGCACGTCACCTCGATCGGCAAGCGCGTGATCGTGCTGGGCGGCGGAAACACCGCGATGGATTGCTGCCGCTCCTCGCGGCGCCTGGGTGGCGACGACGTGAAGGTGATCGTGCGCTCGGGCTTCGAGGAGATGAAGGCGAGCCCGTGGGAGAAGGAAGACGCGATCCACGAGGGCATTCCGATCATCAATTTCCTCGTGCCGAAGTCGTTCACCCACGCCGACGGCAAGCTCACCGGCGTGCTCTTCGAGAAAGTGAAGGCCGAGTACGACGCGAAGGGCCGTCGCAAGCTCGTGAACGCGGGCGAGCCCGACCAGCATTTCCCCTGCGACGACGTGCTCATCGCCGTGGGCCAGGAAAACGCCTTCCCGTGGATCGAGCGCGACGTGGGCCTCGAGTTCGACGAGTGGGGCATGCCGAAGTTGAATCCCGTCACGCTGCAATCGACGCTCCCTCATGTGTTCTTCGGGGGCGATTCGGCCCTCGGACCCAAGAACATCATCTGGGCCGTGGCGCATGGGCACGACGCCGCGATCTCCATCGACCGGCTGCTCCACGGCGAGGATGTCGCCGTGCGCCCGCCGCCGATGGTGAACCTGCTCTCGCAGAAGATGGGCATCCACGAGTGGAGCTACGACAACGCGATCGTCAACGACACGCGCTTCAAGGTGCCGCTGAAGGAGCTCACGATCGCGCTGAAGAACATCCGCGAGGAGGTCGAGCTCGGCTTCGATCTGAAGGTCGCCTTCCAGGAAGCGCAGCGCTGCCTGAACTGCGACGTGCAGACCGTCTTCACGGGAAAGCTCTGCATCGAATGCGACGCGTGCGTCGATATCTGCCCGATGGACTGCATCACGTTCACGGCCGACGGCGAGGAGGAGGACCTTCGCGGACGCCTCATGGCCCCGGCGCTCAACGCGACCCAGGATCTCTACGTGGGCAACGGCCTCAAGACGGCCCGGATCATGGTCAAGGACGAGGATGTCTGCCTGCACTGCGGCCTGTGCGCCGAGCGCTGCCCGACGGGTGCCTGGGACATGCAGAAATTCCTGCTCGACATGACCCCCGCGGGGCCCGCTTGCCGCGACAAGCGACCCCCACGCAAGGCCGCGTAAACAAAGGTTTTTTTGGGCGATTTCAACCGTAACGCGGTTGAAATTCCTATGTAGGCCCCCCGGCCCCAAAATACGGTCCGTTCAGCACAACTTTTGAGTTAGGGGAGCCCGTGAAGACCGTCATTCGTACTTTCGCGCTGGCCGCGGCCATGGTGGCCTGCGTTCCGGCATTCGCCCAGAGCCTGACCCCCGTTTCGCGCGTCGAGCCGGAGTTTCCCCGCGAGGCCGTCCAGGCTGGCGTGGACAAGGGCACCGTCAAGGCGAAGCTGACCATCGATGGCGATGGCCAGGTGTCACGCGTCGAAATCCTCGACGCCAACCCGCGCCGCATCTTCGAGCGCGCCGTGGTCCGCGCCCTCTCCCAGTGGAAGTTCAGCGCCGGTGCGGCAGGCCGGCACGCCGAAGTGGACCTCAACTTCTCCCGCTAGTCGATCATCCCCCTGCGAAAGCCGGCCCTTGTGGCCGGCTTTTTTGTACCCTGAAGGCCAGAAGAACAACCCCGGTCCCGCACCCCGAATCCATGTCCAGCCGCCTCGTCCTGAGCTTCTCCGGCAAGATCCTCGGTGAGTTCGCGCTCTCGAAGCCCGTGACCGTGCTCGGCCGCAATCCGGACTCGGACATCGTGGTCGAGCATGCGGCGGTCTCGTCGCGGCATGCGCTGTTCCGGCAGGTCGACCGGACGATCTACATCGAAGACCTCGCGAGCACCAACGGCACGGTGGTCAACGGCATCACGGTCGCGACCCAGGTGCTGCACCACCTCGACCTGATCGAGATCGGCCAGCACAAGCTGCACTTCTTCGACGATGCGCTGCTCACCGGCAAGGTGAGCGACCTCGAGGACACGGTCCACACCGATTTCGAGCGGACGATGCTGGTGCGCGACGTGCCGGCGGCCCCCGTGACGGCGCGCAGCGACCCGGAGCTCTCGAAGACGGTCTACATGCCCCGGCCCACGTTGCTCGCGCCCGGCACCGGCGCGGCCCCCGACACGCGCTACGCGCTCAAGGGCCTCGGCGGCAAGCAGGCCGGGCAGGTGATCGAGCTCACGCGGGCCAACACCATGATCGGCGCCGCCGGCGCGGATGCCGCGGTCGTGATCCGGCGCGCGGGCTCGCTGTACCTCGCACGCCTTTCCGGACGCAATCCCACGCGCCTCAACCGGGCGGAGCTCGGCCCGGGAACGCACGAGATTCGCGCGGGCGACCGCATCGACGTGGGCGACTCGAGCTTCGAAGTGATCAGCCTGGACGCATCGCCGGTGACCCCGGGCGAAAATTTCACGACCGTGATCCACGGCGCGAAGGAGGACAATCCATAATGGGAGAAACCATGACGAAGAGCACGAACGCCCGCGAAGGCGCCCGAAGTGCCGAAGAGGCTGCCGACCTGCTGGTGACGGTCGCCGAGACGCTCAACGAGCGCCTCGCGGTGACCGCGGGCGAGCTCGCACGCAGCCAGGACGTCCTGCGCGACGCCTCCAACGAGCTGATGGCCGCCTTTCGCGGTGCCGCCGACCGCATGGTCGCCGCGCAGCGCCTTCCGCAGGGCGACGCCGCGACACCCACGGAATACGGGATGGTCCTCGACCACCTGTACAGTGCGGTGGAACACCTGCAATCCCACGACCTCGTGAACCAGCTGATCGACGCGCAGAAGCTGCGCGTGGACAAGATGCGCGGCAAGCTGGTCGAGGCCCTCGAGCTCGCCTCCATGCCCGTTTCCGATCCGGCGAGCCCCGAGCTGTGGATCGAACGTTCGCGCGCGATGCTCGATTGCATCGTCGCGGGCATTGCCGAGATGGACAAGGAAGCGCGCGCCCCCATGGGCGACAAGAAGCGCGCCGGCAGCGTTGACCTGTTCTGAGCTTCCTCACGAATTCCGACAAGGTGTGACATGAAAACGATTCTTGCCGTCGACGACTCCGCCACCATGCGCGAAATGGTTTCCTTCGTGCTCGAGTCCGCGGGCTTTCGCGTGATCGAAGCCGAGGATGGGGCGCAGGGCCTGGACAAGGCGACCGCCACCCCGGTGGATCTCGTGATCACCGACCAGAACATGCCCAACATGGACGGGATCACCCTCGTGCGCTCGCTTCGCGAGCTGCGCGACTACAAGACCGTGCCGATCCTCCTGCTCACGACCGAGTCTTCGGACGGGATGAAGGCGCAGGGGCGGGCAGCGGGAGCCACCGGCTGGCTGGTGAAACCCTTCGATCCCAACACGCTCCTGGAAGTGGTGAACAAGGTCCTTCGCTAGCCCGACGCGCGAGCCTTCCATGGCCATCGACCTGACCCGCTTCATCGCCACGTTCTTCGACGAGACCCAGGAGCACCTGGAGTCGATCGAGGAGCGCGTGATGACGCTCGCCGCGAGCAACGACGATCCCGAGGTCCTCAACGCGATCTTCCGCGCCGCCCACTCGATCAAGGGCGGCAGCGGCACGTTCGGTTTCACGCAGCTCACCGAGACCACGCACGAGCTCGAGACGCTCTTCGACGGCATGCGCAAGGGCAACCGGCGCGCGGACGCGGCGATGGTGCGCCTGCTGCTCGACGCCTCCGACGCGCTCAAGGCGCACGTCGCCCGCCTCAAGCGCGGCGACAGGACCGGCGATCCGGCGATGGACGCGCTGCGCGTGCGGCTCGAGGGCTATCGCAGTGGCACTCCCGGCACTGCCGGCGCGGCCGCGCAGTCGAAGGCCGCGGCACCCGGTGCTTCCAGCATGAATGTTTTCCGCGCGCGTGCGGCTGATCCCGCACGTGCATCCGAAATCGACCCCGTGCTTGCCCAGACGCTCGCCTCCTTCGGCGACGTGATCGGGGGCGAGGGCGGCGTGTTCCGCGTGGTCACGCCGCGCGGGCTCGAAGACTTGAACGAGTCGCTCGCTTTCGCGCTGGCTCCTGAAGACTTCGTGATCGAAGCCGAAGCCGCGCCCGCGAAGCAGGGCGAGCGCTACGGCCTGTTCGATGTCGCCGAGGCGGCCCCTGAGCCCGCGGGCGAAAAATACGGCCTGTTCGAGCCGCTGCCGGTGGCCGAGCCAGTCGCTCCTGCCGCGCCGGCCGCATCGAGCGGTGAAAAATACGGTCTCTTCGAATCGCAGCAGGAGAGCGAGGCGAAGGAGAAGGAGCAGGCCCGTGCGCGTGGCGACCAGTCGTCGATCCGCGTGAGCACCGAGAAGATCGACCGCATCGTGAACCTCGTGGGCGAACTGGTGATCGCGCAGGCGATGCTCCAGCAGGCCGCGGGCGGCGCCGACACGCAGGAAGAGCGGCTCTCGCACAGCCTGGGCACGCTCGACCGAAACACGCGCGAGCTGCAGCAGGCGGTGATGTCGATCCGCATGATGCCGATGGAATTCGTCTTCAGCCGTTTCCCGCGCCTGGTCTACGACGTCTCCGCGCGCCTGGGCAAGAAAGTGCAGCTGCGCACGCAGGGCCACGAGACCGAGCTCGACAAGGAGCTCATCGAGCTGCTCGTCGATCCGCTCACGCACGTCGTGCGCAACGCGATCGACCATGGGATCGAATCGCCGGAGGAGCGCGTGCGCGCGGGCAAGCCCGAGCAGGGCTCCGTGCACATGCGCGCCACGCATCGCGGCGGCAGCGTGATCATCGAAGTGACCGACGACGGCCGCGGGCTCGATCGTGTCGCGATCGTCGCGAAGGGCCGCGAGCTCGGCATGGCCGTTTCCGAGGACATGCCGGACACCGAGATCTGGCAGGTTCTGTTCGCGCCGGGCTTTTCCACCGCCAAGCAGGTGACCGAGCTTTCCGGGCGCGGCGTGGGCATGGACGTCGTGCGCAGGAACATCAATTCGCTGGGCGGGAGCGTCTACATCGCCTCCGAGTTCGGCCAGGGGACGACGATCACGATCCAGCTTCCGCTCACTCTCGCGGTGCTCGACGGAATGATCGTGAGCGTGGCCGACGAGAACTACATCGTGCCGCTGGAGTTCGTGTCGGAGGCTTTCCGGCCGGGTCCCGCGGACATCAAGAAGGTCGTGAACCAGGCCGCATTCGTCGCGGTGCGCGGCGAGCACCTGCCCATCATCCGGCTCGAGGACGTGGTCGAGGCCCCGCAGGCGCAGCGCCTGAACGGTGAACCGCTGTGCCTCGTGGTCGAAGTCGACCAGCGCCGCGCAGCACTCCTCGTCGACGGCCTCGTCGGCCAGCAGCAGCTCGTCGTGAAGTCGCTCGAGACCAACCTGCACCACGTGCCCGGTGTGGCCGGCGCCACGATTCTTGGCGACGGGCGCGTGGCACTCATCCTCGACGTCGCCGCGATCACGCGGCGCCACGCGGTGACGGCGCGGAGCGCGGCGTGAGCACCATGGCCGATACCCGCATCGAAGCCGTCGCCCAGGATCGTGGCGCCGGGCGCGAATTCAACTTCAGCCTCGAGCACTTCAAGGCGATCTCGACGCGCATCTACGACTTCGCGGGCATTCGCCTTACCGAAGCCAAGCGCGAGATGGTCTACGCGCGCCTCGCGCGGCGGCTGCGCTCGCTGGGCATCGATTCGTTCGACAACTACATCCGCTACCTCGAGCTGGAACCCGCCGAGTGGGAGCACTGCACCAACGCGCTCACGACCAACGTCACGGCGTTCTACCGAGAGCCGCACCACTTCGACATCCTGGCCAAGCACGCGGCCGAAGCCGATGCCATGCAGACCTACCGGGTCTGGAGCGCCGGATGCTCGAGCGGCGAGGAGCCGTACACCATCGCGATGTGCCTCGCCGAATCGCGGCCCGAGGGACGCTTCGAGGTGGTCGCCTCCGACCTCGACACGCAGGTCATCGCCCATGGGCGCGAAGGCATCTATCCGCTCGAATCGGTCATGGCGCTCACGGCCGAGCGGCAGAAGCGCTTCTTCCTGCGCGGCACGGGCCGCAACTCGGGCCATGCGCGCGTTCGCCGCGAGCTCGCGTCCCACGTGGAATTCCTGCGCGTGAACCTCATGGACGACCGCTGGCCGGCCCTGGGCGAGTTCGACGCGATCTTCTGCCGCAACGTGATGATCTATTTCGACAAGGCCACGCAACGCCGCCTCGTGGAGCGCTACGCGGGCCTCCTGCGTCCGAACGGGCTCTTCTTCGCCGGTCACGCGGAGAGCCTCCTCGATTCGGGCCACCGCTTCCGCCTGCGTGGCCAGACCGTCTACGAGCTCGTGCGGGGGGCCGCGGCATGAACCGCGAAGACATCCTCAACGACGAGCACCCGAACCGCTACTTCGATCCGCATTTCCAGATCGAGACGGCGAAGATCCTGCCGGGCGAGTACTACGCCACGAAAGAGGAAATGGCGCTGGTCACCGTGCTCGGTTCCTGCGTTTCGGCGTGCCTGCGCGACCGCGATACCGGCATCGGCGGAATGAATCACTTCATGCTGCCCGATGAAGGCAAGCTGATCGGCTCGCACGGCAACGTTTCCGCCGGCGGCCGCTACGGCGTGCACGCGATGGAGCTGCTCATCAACCAGATCCTCAAGCTCGGTGGCCGGCGCGATCGCCTGGAAGCCAAGGTGTTCGGCGGCGGCAACGTGCTGCAGGGCTTCATGCTCTCCAACGTGGGCGAGCAGAACGCGGAGTTCATCGTCGAGTACCTGAACCAGGAGCGCATCCCGATCGTCGCGCGCGATCTCCTCGACGTCTGGCCGCGCAAGATCTACTTCTTCCCGTTCAACGGCAAGGTGATGGTGCGGCGCCTGCGCAAGATCAACAACGACACGATCGTGCTGCGCGAGCGCGACTACGGCGCGCGGCTCTTCCACAGCCCGATCGAAGGCGGCGCGGAGCTCTTCAAGTGAACCCGATCCGCGTCCTCATCGTCGACGACTCGCGCATGATCCGCGACGTCCTCACCGACATCCTCAAGGAACAGCCGGGCATCGAGGTCGTGGGCGCCGCGGCCGACGCCTTCGAGGCGCGCGACATGATCCGCGACCTGAAGCCCGACGTGGTGACGCTCGATGTCGAGATGCCGCGCATGAACGGCCTGGAATTCCTCGACAAGCTCATGCGGGCGCGGCCCACCCCCGTGGTGATGATCTCCGCGTTCACCGAGCGCGGCTCGGAAGTGACCTTCCGTGCGCTCGAGCTTGGCGCGGTCGAGTTCGTCACCAAGCCCAAGCTCCACGAGCAGACGCCCGACGACTACGGCACGCTGATCGCCGAGAAGATCCGCGCGGCCAAGAGCGCGCGACTGCGCGCCCCCCGCCGGGTCGAGACCACGTTGCCCACCGAGGCGGCCGTGGTGCAGAAGCGCCCGGTGCCGCGCGGCATCAAGACCTCCGACAAGCTCATCGCCGTGGGCGCATCCACCGGCGGCACGGAAGCGATCAAGGAATTCCTCGTGGGCATGCCCGAGGATTGCCCCGGCATCGTGATCGTGCAGCACATGCCCGAGAACTTCACGCGCATGTTCGCCGAGCGCCTCGACGGCCTGTGCAAGATCCGCGTGAAGGAAGCCGAGCACAACGACCCGATCCTTCCGGGCCACGCGTACATCGCGCCCGGCGGCAAGCACCTGTGGGTGAAGCGCGACGAAGGCGCGCTGATCGCGAAGCTCTCCAACGAGCCGCCGATGACGCTGCATCGTCCCGCGGTCGACTTCCTCTTCATGTCGTGCGCGAAGTACGTCGGCAAGGATTGCATCGGCGTGATCATGACCGGCATGGGCAAGGACGGCACGCGCGGCATGCTCGAGATGCGCGACGCCGGCGCCTACAACATCGCCCAGGACGAAGCGACCTCGGTGATCTTCGGCATGCCCCGCGAAGCGATCGAGGCGGGTGCCGTGCATGAAGTGGCCCCCCTCACGCGCCTGCGCGACCGCGCGCTCGCACGCCTCACCAGCAAGGAGCGCGCATGAGTGCGAACCCCCACGACGCATTCGGCTTCGGCGACGAAGCGCACGCCGAGCAGGCGAAGCGCGAATTCCTCACCTGCCGCCTGGGCGACGAGCTCTACGGCATCGACATCCTGCGCGTGCAGGAGATCCGCGGCGTGGAGCAGGTCACGCGCGTTCCGGGTGTGGCGCCCTTCGTGCGCGGTGTGATCAACCTGCGCGGGGCGATCGTCCCGATCGTGGATCTCGGCCTCATGTTCGGCTTCCCCGAGCCGCTGGTGCTCGCCGATGCGAGTGCGGTCGTGCTCAACGGCGGCCGCCGACTCGTGGGCCTCGTCGTCAATGCCGTCTCCGACGTGGTGGCGCTCACCGACGAGCAGATCGCGCCCGCACCCGATTTCGGCAACGCCGCGGTCGGCGCCGCGCTCGCGGGCATCGGCCGCCACGAGGACCAGACCCTGCTGCTGCTCGACGTCGAGCACCTGCTCGCGCGCATTCGCGAGGGCCGGGAGCGCACGTGAGCCTCGAGACGACCCTGCCCGCGGCCAACAACGTGTCGGTGCCCGACAACGTTCCGGCCAAGATCGGTCCCTATGAGGTGATCGGGATCCTGGGGCAGGGTGCGTCCGCGACCATCTACCGGGGGCGCGAGCTCTTCCCGGCGCGCCAGGTCGCGATCAAGGTCTACGACCCGAGCCTGCTCGCTTCCGAGGATCGCGCGCTGTTCCGCGCGTCGTTCCTGAAGGAAGTCCTGCTCGCGAAGAAACTCAAGCACCCCAACATCACGCAGGTCTACGATGCGGCCGCCGACGACGAGCGCGCCTACATCGTGATGGAGCTCGCCGAATCGGGGAGCCTCGACCAGTTCTGCGCGCCGGACAAGCTTCTCGAGCCGCGCCGCGTGGCGCAGCTGCTCGAGAGCGCGTGCGACGCGCTCGGCTACGCGGCCGCGCATGGAATCATCCATCGCGACCTGAAGCCCGCCAACATCCTGATGGGCGGCGACGGCGAAGCGAAGGTCGCCGACTTCGGCGTGGCCCTCGCGGAGTTCGCCTTCGACACGACGCGCGCCGCTCTCGTCGGCTCGCCCGCGTACATGGCGCCCGAGCAGCTCGAGCGCAAGCCCGTGACGCTGCAGACGGACGTCTATTCGCTCGGCATCGTGCTCTACAAGATGCTCACCGGGTCGCTGCCCTTCGACGCCAAGACGCCGGCAATGCTCACCACCGAAATCCTCCTCGGGAACCTCAAGCGCCCCGGCGAGGCGCGCGCGGGCGTTCCGCCGCTGCTCGACGAGATCTTCGAGTTCGCCACCGCGCGCGATCCGGCGCAACGCTTCGCGAGCTGGGAGGAATTCGCCGCGCAGCTGCGCAAGGTCTCCGAGCCGGTCGGCGATTCGTCGTGGATGGGCCAGGACCACAAGCGCAACCTCATCAAGAGCGCGCCGTTCTTCAAGGGCTTCACGCCCGAGACGCTCGATGAAGTGCTCGGCATGGGCCGGTGGTTCGACCTGCGCGCGGGCACAGAGCTGGTGGGCGAGGACGATTCGGGCTATTCCTTCTTCGTCCTGCTGCGCGGGCAGGCCCGTGTCACGCGCAAGGGAACGCTGCTCGCGATCCACGGCGCCGGGCAATGCCTCGCCGAGACCGCGTTCCTGCTGCGTTCGGGCGCCAAGCGCTTCAGCACCATCACTGCCGCCACCGATTCCACGCTGATCGAGTTCGACCCCGACGTGCTGTGGCTCGCGTCGCCCGAATGCACGAAGCATTTCCACGAAGCGCTGCTCGCCTCGATGGCCGAGCGCCTGGTGCACGCCGAAGGCGCCCTTGCCGAGATGCTCGGGGCCAAGGCCGTCACCCTGTTCTGATCACCAAGGATTTCACGGAGTACGTTTCATGAAGATCAAGAGCCTGCAAACCAAGATGGTCCTCATAGCCGCGGTGGGTTTCACCGTGTCGCTGCTCGTCTCCATGGGCGGGTTGATGCGCGTCTACGGCACGGCACAGGACCTCGACCGCATCAGCCGCGAGGATTCCGAGAACACGCTGGCGGTCCTTCGTGCCGGAATGCTCTTCAAGGAGCAGGTCCAGGAGTGGAAGAACGTCCTGCTGCGCGGGAAGAACACCGAGCAGATGGAAAGCCACTGGGCGATCTTCCTCGACAAGGAAAAGCAGGTCCAGGGCGAGGTGCGCGCGGCGCTGTCGGGCGCGAGCATTGCCGAAGTGCGCGCGCCGCTCGAGCGGTTCATCGAGGCACACAAGACGGTGGGCGAGGCCTATCGCAAGGCATTCGAGGTCTTCAAGTCTTCGGGGCGCGATGCGGCGGCCGGGGACCAGGCCGTCGCCAGCGTGGATCGCGCGCCGATGGCCATGCTCGACCAGGCCGTCAAGGCCGAAGGTGACGCGGGCACGAAGGCGATCGCCGCGGCCGTGAAGTCGGCGGAGCGTTCCTACTGGATCGCGATCATCGCCATGATCGTGACGTCGATCGTCGCCCTCGTCTGCGTCTGGCTCTACATGCGCGCGGCGGTCGTGCGCCCGATGGCATCGAGCGTCGTGGCAGCCGAGCGCATCGCCCAGGGCGACCTCACGACGGAGCTGCACGCCACCACCGACGACGAGGCGGGCCAGCTGCTGCGCGCTCTCTCGCGCATGACCGCAGGGCTCGCGCAGGTTGTCAGCGCGGTGCGGACGTCGGCCGAATCGGTGGTCACCGCTTCGAACCAGGTCGCCGCCGGAACCACGGACCTTTCGCAGCGCACCGAGGAACAGGCCTCGAGCCTCGAGGAAACCGCCGCGAGCATGGAAGAGCTCGCGAGCACCGTGAAGCAGAACGCCGACAACGCGAAGCGCGCCGACGAGCTCGCCCACACGGCCTCCAAGCGCGCGGAGAAGGGCGGTTCCGAAGTCGTGCGCGTGGTGATGACGATGAACGAAATCAGCGAAAGCGCCGGCAAGATCTCCGACATCATCTCGGTGATCGACGGCATCGCCTTCCAGACGAATATCCTCGCGCTCAACGCCGCCGTCGAAGCGGCGCGAGCCGGCGAGCAGGGCCGCGGCTTCGCGGTCGTGGCTTCCGAGGTGCGCGCGCTCGCGCAGCGCAGCGCCCAGGCGGCCAAGGAGATCAAGGGCCTGATCGGCGCTTCGCTCGCGAAGGTCGACGCCGGCACGAAGCTCGTCGAGGATGCGGGCGACACGATCCAGTCGCTGGTGATCGACGTGCAGCAAGTGAGCGATCTCATGCGCCAGATCGCGGAAGCCTCGGCCGAACAGAGCCGCGGCGTGCAGCAGGTGAACAAGACCGTGACCGAGATGGACAAGGTCGTGCAGCAGAACGCGAGCGCCGTGCAGGAATCGGCCTCGGCCGCCGAGTCGATGCGCCAGCAGGCCGGATCGCTCGTGCGCGCGGTCAGCGTTTTCCAGATCGCCCGCGGCACCGCGTCCACGCTGGATTTCGACGTGCTCGAAGCGCCGTCGGCCTTCTCGCAGGCCTCGGCACTGCCTTCCGGCTCCGGCGGCAAGGTGCCGACCGTGGGCAAGGAGCCCGCGCGCAGCATGCCCGTGGCGCGCAGCAGCGACGACGATTGGGAGCAGTTCTAGTGGCGGCACCCGTGCAGCCCCGGGCGGGAGCGGCCGGCGCGGCCGGGCGCGAGGTCCTCGTCTTCCTGCTGGGGAAGGAAGAGTATGGCGTCGACATCCTGAAGGTGCAGGAGATTCGCGGCTATGAGAAAGTGACCGCCATCGCCTCGGCACCCGACTACCTGAAGGGCGTGATCAACCTGAGGGGCACGATCGTTCCCGTGATCGACCTGCGCATCAAGTTCGGGAAAATGGACCCGCAATACGACAGCCTGACGGTCGTGATCATCCTGCGCCTCGCACGGCGCGTGATCGGCGTCGTGGTCGACGGCGTCTCCGACGTCATTCGCCTTGCCGAGAACGAGGTCCGCGCGGCCCCGGCCTTCGGCGGGATGGTCAACGCCGAGTACCTGGGTGGCGTCGGCGTGCAGGACGGCCGCATGGTCCTGCTCTTCGACATCGAGCGCTTCCTTTCCTCGAACGAGCTGCGGCTGCTCGAACAGGCCGCCGAAAACCCCGCATGAAACGTTACGTCGCCTTCGCCGCCAGCCATCCGTACCTGTTGGCCGCGTTGTGCGTCGTCCTGTTCCTGCCCTGGGTGTGGATGGCCGCTCTCGTCCCGCCCTGGGCGCTGCTCACCTCCCTCGCGCTCGTGCCGCTCGCCGCTTTCCTCGCGCTGGTGCTCGTGGTGAAGGACGTCTCGCTCGACGACACCCTTGAAGGGGGGAGCGAGGAAGATCTCCTCAAGTGGCGCAAGCGCACGCGCCTCTTCCAGCAGGTGGTGATCGGCCTCGACACCATGCTCTCGCGCTGGGACACCGCCTCGAAGGCGAACCAGAAGAATCTCGAGATCATGGGCGAATCGGTCGAGGAGGTGATCAAGCTCACCGAGACGGCGGTCTCCGAGATCAGCAGGAATTTCCGCGTCGTCGTCGCCCGTGCGCGCGAGCAGACCGATGCCGCGATGTCGCTGCTCAAGCGCGACCAGCATGGCGCGGCGGGGGGCATCCTCTCGCTGCCCGAATTCATCCAGGCCTACGACCAGCAACTGGTCAACGTCACGTCGCACATGACCGGCTTCTCCGAGGCGGCCGACGAGATGGCGCGCCACCAGTCGCGAATCAGCGAGCACGCGGCCGTCATGGACCGGACGATGGACGAGCTGCGCGACATGGCCTCGCAGATCTCGCGCATCGCCCTCGACGGCTCGGTCGCGATGACCTCGCAGGAGGTCAATCCGCGCAACTTCATCGAGATGACCGACCGCATCCGCGGCATCAGCGCCCAGGCGCACGAGCTCACGCGCAAGGCCCGCCAGGGCCTGGAAGCGATCGGCGACGAAGTGCGGCAGGGCAACCGGCGCACGACGCAAGTGGCCGATGCCGCGCGCCGCGCCGTGGACACCGCTCGTTCCGAGGTGAGCGCGCTCAGCTCGTCCACCATCGAGCAGACCAACCAGATCGAGACCACGCTCACCCGCATCAATGTGCTGAGCGTGGAAATCCAGAAGGACATCGACAGCATCATCGTCGCGATGCAGTTCCAGGACATCACGCGCCAGAAGCTCGAGAAGCTTCGCCAGCCGATCCTGGGCGCGGCCAGCGACTCGCTGTCGCTGCTTTCCCACGAAACGCGGGCACTCCTGCAGCGGGACCTCTACCGAGCGGTGCGTGCCTACGCCGAGAGCGCGATCCGCCCCACGGGCGCGGGCACGGACCGCGAGCGCGTCCAGCAGGCGGTCGAGCTGGCCGCCGGGCAACTCGACGAGGCAGGCGACGCCCATGGCGCCGTTCCGGCTCCGAGCGCCAGCCCGGCCCAGGACGGCAAGAAGTCGAGCGACAAGGTCGAGATTTTCTAGGGGCCCGACAGGGGCCCCGGGAGCGTTAAACTGCTGCCATGAAGCCCATATCCGCCACCAACGACTTCGTCATCAAGTTCGCGAACGTCAACGGCTCGGGTTCCGCCTCGGCCAACACGCTCTTCGCGAAAGCCATCATGCGCATGGGGGTGCCGATCTCCCCGCGCAACATCTTCCCGTCCAACATCCAGGGCCTGCCCACGTGGTACGAGGTGCGCGTGACCGAGCGCGGCTGGCTCGGGCGCCGGGGCGGCTGCGACATGATGGTCGCGATGAACCCGCAGACTTGGGACCCGGACGTCGCCGAGATCGAGCCGGGCGGCTACCTCTTCTACGACAGCACGCGTCCGCTGCCCGCGAGCAAGTTCCGCGACGACATCAACGTGATCGGCATCCCGCTCACGGCGATCACTAACGCGGCGTACTCGGATCCGCGCCAGCGCACCCTCTTCAAGAACATCATCTACGTGGGCGCGCTCTCGGCACTGCTCGAGATCGACGTCCCCGAGATCGAGAAGCTGATCGCCGAACAGTACAAGGGCAAGGAGAAGCTCCTCGAGCCCAACATCAGGGCCCTGCACATGGGCCGCGACTACGCGCTCGCGAACCTGCAGTGCCCGCTGGGCATCCGCGTGAAGCGCAGCGATGGGGTCGGCAAGAAGGTCTTCGTCGAAGGCAACAGCGCCGCGGCGCTGGGCTGCGTGTACGGCGGCGCGACGTTTGCCGCGTGGTACCCGATCACGCCCTCGTCCTCGATGGCCGAAGCGTTCGCCAAGCACTGCCGCAAGTTCCGCGTCGATCCGGAGTCGAGCAAGAACCGGTTCGCGATCGTCCAGGCCGAAGACGAGCTCGCGTCCATCGGCATGGTGATCGGCGCCGCGTGGAACGGCGCTCGCGCCTTCACCTGCACCTCGGGCCCGGGCATCTCGCTCATGAGCGAGTTCATCGGCCTCGCGTACTTCGCGGAGATTCCGGCCGTGATCTTCGACGTGCAGCGGGCAGGGCCGTCGACCGGTATGCCCACGCGCACGCAGCAGGCCGACGTTCTTGCCTGCGCCTATGCTTCGCACGGCGATACCAAACACGTGCTGCTCTTCCCGGAGGACCCGAAGGAATCCTTCGAGATGGCCGCGGATTCCTTCGATCTCGCCGACCGCCTGCAGACGCCGGTGTTCGTGCTCCTCGACCTCGACATCGGCATGAACGAGCGCCTGTGCGATCCGCTCAAGTGGGACGACAGCCGCCACTTCGACCGCGGCAAGGTCCGCAGCTACCAGGACCTCGAAGCCGGCGCGCGTTTCGGCCGCTACCTCGACATCGATGGCGACGGCATCACGTATCGCACCTATCCCGGAACGCACCCGAAGCGTGGGTCGTTCTTCACGCGCGGGACCAGCCGCGACCGCTATGCGCGCTACACGGAAGACGGCAAGGCGTACGTCGACAACATGCAGCGCCTGCTGCGCAAGTTCGAGACCGCGAAGGAGCTGGTGCCCAAGGCCGAGCGGATCGACGCCTCCCGGGCCACGCGCTTCGGCGTGATCTTCTATGGCTCGACGGGGCCCGCGATGCGCGAAGCCCTGGCGGACCTGGAGGATGCTTCGATCGAGGTGGACGCGCTGCGCATCCGCGCCTTCCCGTTCCACGACGAAGTCATCGAGTGGGTGGGCCGCCACGAGCACGTGTTCGTGGTCGAGCAGAACCGCGACGGGCAGCTGCGCACGCTCCTCGTGGCCGAAGGAGCGATCGACCCGGGGAAGCTCACGCCCGTGCTGCACTACGACGGCACGCCGATCACCGCTCGCTTCATCCAGGGCGAGATCGCCCAGCGCCTCGGCGCCTTCAACGTGACCCCGATCAAGAAAACAGCCGCTACTGGGGGCGGTGGGGAATGACGCGGAATGAAAGGCTTTGGAACCGCCGATGAACGCCGATGACTCGCCGATTGCCGCGGATGAATGACTTGAGGGAGTGCGCCATCGATGATTTCGAGGTATCGCATCCGCCAGCCCATGAACGCTCATGTTCATCGGCGGCAATCGGCGAGTCATCGGCGTTCATCGGCGGTTCCAAAGCCTTAGGGGGTTCAATCAAATGACGTACCTGGCGAAGCCCAAGCTGCACCACCCGGAGCTCCCGAAGAACAAGCTCGGGTTCACGCGGCGCGACTACGAAGGCACGGTCTCCACGCTCTGCGCCGGTTGCGGGCACGATTCCATCAGCAGCGCGATCATCCAGGCATGCTTCGAGCTCGACATCGCGCCGCATCGCGTGGCGAAGCTCTCGGGCATCGGCTGCTCGTCGAAGACGCCCACGTACTTCCTCGGCCAGTCGCACGGCTTCAACTCCGTGCACGGGCGCATGCCCTCGGTCCTGACGGGCGCGAATGTCGCCAACCGCGACCTCATCTACCTTGGCGTCTCCGGCGACGGCGATTCCGCCTCGATCGGCCTCGGGCAGTTCGCCCACGTGATGCGCCGGGGCGTGAACATGACCTACATCGTCGAGAACAACGGCGTGTACGGCCTCACCAAGGGGCAGTTCTCGGCGACGGCCGACCGCGGCTCGAAAAGCAAGCGGGGCGCGCTCAACTCCGACGAATCGATCGACCTCGTGTTGATGGCGCTGCAACTCGGCGCCACCTACGTCGCCCGCAGCTTCTCCGGCGACAAGGCGCAGCTCGTCCCGCTGATCAAGGGCGCGCTCCTGCACGAAGGCGCGGCTTTCCTCGATGTCCTCTCGCCGTGCGTGGCGTTCAACAACCACGACGGCTCGACCAAGAGCTACGACTACGTGCGCGAGCATAACGAAGCGGTGAATTCGCTCGACGTGATCACGGTGCACAGGGAAATCACCACCGAGTACCCGCCGGGCAGCATCCAGGAAGTGAAGCAACACGACGGTTCGATCCTGCGCCTGCGAAAGATTGAAGCGTCCTACGATGCGTCCAGCCGCCTTTCCGCGATGACCTACGTGCAATCGCGCTACGACCGCGGCGAGATCGCCACGGGGCTGCTGTACTTCGCGCCCACGCCGCGCGATCTGCACGACAGCCTCAACACCGTTGCGACGCCGCTCAACCAGTTGAACGAGCGTGAACTCTGTCCGGGCAATGCAGCGTTGGAGAAATTCAACGCCGGACTTCGGTAGGTTTTCACCCGGCGCTACTTCGCTCCGCCGTACTGCTTTTCCATCTGCTTCGCGAAGGCAGCCTGCTCCGCCGGCGTCATGTTCTGCAGCTCCTTCGTGGACTTGCCCGTCATGGCCTTCACCTGCGCATCGCTCTTGGCTGCGTCGGACCCGGGAGGCGCGCTTCCGGACTGCACCTGCTTCGCCATGTCGACCTGGGCCTTGACCTTGGCGTTGTAGATCTGCTTCACCTCGGCGTCGGACTTGCCTTCGGCCTCCTTGCCCAACTCCTTGCGCATCCCCTTCGCCTCGATGGCGGACCTCTGTTTCTCGTAGTCGGCCTTGCGCTTGGCTTCGGCTGCAGCCGCGGCCTTGCGCTGTCGCGCTTCCTCGGCCTCCATCTTCGCGTCGTAGTCGGCCAGCGCCGGCCCGGCCAGGGCCACGAGCAGGGCGGTAATCACGAAACTCCTGGACATCGCCGTTTCCTTTCCCATGCGCCGAACCATTCGGCGCTTCCACCCGTTATAGACGCAATCCGGCCAGAGATCCGGCCAATCTGCCTTAGAATTCACCCATGAAACCGATCGACCTTCGCAGCGACACCGTCACCCGTCCCACCACCGCCATGCGCGCCGCGATGGCGCAGGCGGAGGTTGGCGACGACGTCTTCGGCGACGACCCCACGATCAACCGCCTGCAGGAAACGGCGGCGTCGATGTTTGGCATGGATGCGGGGCTGTTCTTTCCCTCGGGCACGCAATCGAACCTCGCCGCGCTCATGGCTCACTGCCAGCGCGGAGAGGAAGTGATCGTCGGGCAGAGCGCCCACACGTACAAGTACGAAGGCGGTGGCGCGGCCGTGCTGGGCTCGATCCAGCCCCAGCCGCTTACCAACAAGCCCGACGGCACGCTCGATCTCGCGGAAGTCGAAGCCGCGATCAAGCCCGACGATTCGCACTTCGCGATCACGCGGCTCATCGCGCTGGAAAACACCATCGGCGGCAAGGTGCTTTCGCGTGCGTACATGGCCGATGCCATTGCGCTCGCCCGGCGCCGCGGCCTCTCCATCCACCTGGACGGCGCCCGCATCTTCAACGCGAGCGTGAAGCTCGGCATGCCGGTGAAGGATCTGTGCGCAGGTTTCGATTCCGTTTCGGTGTGCCTCTCGAAGGGCCTGGGCACGCCCGCGGGGACGGTCCTGGTCGCGAAGGCGCCGATCATCGAGAAGGCGAAACGCGCGCGCAAGATGCTCGGCGGCACGATGCGCCAGGTGGGGATCATCGGCGCGGCCGGACTCTACGCGCTCGAGCATCACATCGAGCGGCTCGCGGACGATCACGCGAATGCCAAGCGTCTCGGGAGCGGGCTGGAGCGCCTCGGCCTCGTGGTGGATCCGGTACAGACGAACATGGTGTTCGCCGCGTTTCCCAAGGAAGTGTGCGGCCCGCTCCAGGAACACCTCGCAGCCGAGGGCATCCTTGCGTTCATCGATCCCCGCTCGCGATTCGTGACGCACCTCGACGTGGATAGCGCAGCGATCGACCGCTTTGTCGAGACCGTCTACGCGTTCCTCGCGAAGAACACGAAGGCGCGGCCGGCGGTGTTGACGCAGGCCGGCTAGCGACGCCCAGCTACTTCTTCAGCTTCCCGCTCTTGCTGATGATGAGGAAGTCCACGAAGCGCATGCCTTCGTGGTCGGTGGGCGAGAAGTCGACGATGACGCCGCCCAGGTCCAGCTTCTGGATCGACTCCAGGCCAGTGACGAGGCCCGCGCTCGTGAGGTTCGCGCCGGCGCGTCGAAGGCCTTCCACCAGCACCCGCGCGGAAATGTAGCCCTCGAGGCCGCTCGCACTCGGCGGGTCCATGTCCTGGCACTTCGCGAGCGCGGTCAGGTAGTTGCTGGTGATGGCTGTCGTGCGCAGCAGGGGATCCGGGACGACGTGGATCACGATCGTGCCGACCCCTTCGCTTCCGGCCTCGCGCACGAGCGGATCGCCCGCGAAGGACGAGCTCACGATCGTGCCCGTGTAGCCCTGGCGGCGCGCTTCCTTGATCAGCGCGCCCATGGCCTTCGCCGTGGTGATGGCGATCACGACGCCGGGCTTGCCCTTGAGGATGGTCTCGACCGGCGCCTTCATGTCCGTGGAATTGCGATCGATGCCCACGGAACCGGCGGTCTTGGCCTTCTTGCGGGCCATGACATCCGCGAACGCGCCGAGGTTGGCCTTCGCGTCCTGGTTGTAGACGAACGCGAACGTCGTGTCCGGCCCGGCCAGCCCGGATGACCGAAGCAGGTCGACCGCGCCTTCGAGCTCGTGGTAATAGCTCGCGCGAACGTGGAACACCATCTTGCGGAACTGGTCGTGCACACCCAGTCCGCCACTCGCGATTCCGACCAACGGGATGGAGGCTTGTTCGATCAGCGGGAAGACCGCCTGGGCGCCGGCGGCCGCGGTGTAGCCGAACAGGGCCGTGACCTTTTCGCCCGCGAGCAGCTTCTTCGTGTTCTCGACGGTTTTTTCGCGGTTGCCGCCGTCGTCGAGGCTCACGAGGCGAATGCGGTTGTTGCGGATGCCGCCTTCCTTGTTGACCGAATCGAAGTAGCACTTCGCGCCCTGCAGGTACTGCTTGGCGACCTCGGCGCCGCCGCCGGTGAGGCCGAGCGATTGGCCGATCACGATGTCCTTGGCTTGCACGGCGCCTGCGATGCAGGCCAGTGCGGCTACGACCATCGGGAGTGCGCGTTTCATCATTATCTCCTTGGTGGGGTCCGAGATGCTTCTCAGCGAGAGGCGATCGAACCCAGATAGGCTATCAGGTCCTCGATCTGCGGCTCGGAGAGCGCAGGCCGCCATGCCGGCATCGCCGGGGAACGGCCAACGCTACGGCCCCCGCCCCGGATGATGCGTCGTTTGTAGTCATCGGAGACCACGCTCGCCCGCAGGTTCGCGGGAGGGGGATCATGCTTCGCCGCCGCGGGCCCGTTTCCGTCGGCTTGAGCGCCATGGCAAGGCACGCAGTGGCGTTGGAACAACGCCTGGCCGCGCGCCACGAGTTCGGCGGCTGCTGTCGGGTCGGCTGCATTCGTGGTCCAGGCCGCGCACAGCCAGGCGCAGGCCACGAGGACCTGCCGCCGCGTCAATCCTTCACCTGAGCCGACATCCGGACGAACGCCATGACATCTCCTGTTAGGACGAACCATTCGATCCGGAAACAGGGATGCGCGGCAGTCGTCGTGGCGCGCGCAGCCGCTACGCGCGCGGCGCGAACCTGGTGGGTGACGACATTTGTTCCGCACTCCGTAGGCGCGGACTCGTGGAAGGCTGGCTGCCAGAGACATCCGGGTGGATGTCCCGCCCTGTTCCGGCGCTTCCTGGGGTTCATGGTGTCGGGGATAGCCGACAGTGTCAAACCCGGGGCAGGGCCGAAAGCGGAGAAAACGACACCGCCCGCGCGGAGGATGCTGTCGTGGCCGGATTCCCGGCTGTGGTACGTTTCCCCGGTTAATCCCCATTGCCCGAGAAGAGACCCATGACACTGATCCGCCGCCTCGCCCTCGTGGGCTTCTTTCTCCTTCCGGCATTCGCGCACGCCGACTCGAACCATTCGGCCCCCGTGCCCGTTGCAAAGGCGGCCGCGGTTGAATCGTTCAAGCTCGCGCCCGGTGCCGCCCATGGCGCGCTGCGCCTCGAGCCCATCAATCCGGCGCTCATCGAGGAGGTGAAGGCCGGCAACGCGGGCACGTTCGAAAAGAGGCTGCAGATCGGCATCGGCCGGCCCGTCGAGATGTCGCTCGATCGCAAGATTCCCTGGGTCGCCGTTCCGGGCGGCTATGCGGCGCAGTGGGAAGTGTCGTCGCCCGGTGCCCTGGCGCTTCGCGTGATGATCGCCGCCGACCGCGAGGCCGCGCAGCCGATGCAGATTCGTTTCGCGGGGACTTCGCGGCGCGATCTCGTGTCCGCTCCCATCGAGGCGTCCGATATTCCCGCGGATGGCACGACGCATTGGAGTCCCGTGCTCGAAGGCGAGGGCGCGGTCATCGAAGTCTTCGCGGCCGGCGATGCGCCGCCTGCGAGCCTGCCGTTTTCGATCCACCAGGTTTCGCATTTCTTCGTCGCGCCCTGGGCGGCCGAGGCCGAGAGCCTCGCCAAGGCCTCCGGCGCGTGCCAGATCGACCTCATCTGCCGTTCCGCGACGAACGCCGCGCTCGCGCAGGTTGGGCGCGCGGTCGCGCGCATGACATTCGGTGACGGCACGGGCAGCGGTGCGAGCTACCTGTGCACCGGAACGCTCCTCAATCCCACGGGTGGCGTGGCCACGCCGTACTTCTATGGCGCGGCGCACTGCATCAGCACGCAGGCTGCGGCGAACACGCTCACCACGCATTGGTTCTACGAACGCACCTCGTGTGGAAGCGGCGGTGTCGGCCCGAACTACGTGCAAGTCGCCGGTGGCGCGACGCTGCTCTATGCCAACACCACCTCCGATGGACTGCTGCTGCAGCTGCGGGGCACGCCGCCCGCCGGCGCAATTCTCGCGGGCTGGGACTCGGCCACGCTCACCAATGGCACGCCGTTCACCGCGGTCCACCATCCCGCGGGCGACTTCAAGAAGGTGAGCTTTGGCGCCATGGATGGCTTCGGCAATCCGCGCGGCACGGGCACCAACTACGTGATCAGCCGCTGGAGCGAAAGCGTGGTCGAAGGCGGCAGCAGCGGATCGGGGATCTTCACGCTCGCCGGCAGCGAATACGTCCTGCGCGGCGGCCTGCAAGGCGGCCCGTCGAGCTGCACCGCGGCGACGAGCAACCGCTACGACTACTACTCGCGCTTCGACCAGGTCTTCCCCGCGATCCGCCAGTACCTGAATCCTTCGGCTTGCAGCTACTCGCTCTCGCCCAACAGCATCACCGTCGGCGCGAATGCGGCGAGCGGCACGGTCGCGGTGACCTCGACCGCCGGTTGCGCATGGAATCCCACGAGCAACCAGTCTTGGCTCACGACTTCGAGCACGGGCAGCGGGAGCGGCACGCTCAGCTACTCGGTCGCGGCCAACACCGGCGCCACGCGCACCGCCACGCTATCGATCGGCGGCGTGCCGTTCGATGTCACGCAGCAAGGCACCAGCGGCACCAACCTCGTGGCCAATGCCGGCTTCGAAACCGGAAGCGCCTCGTGGAGCCAGTCGGCCACGGGCGGCGCGCCGCTCATCTTCGAACTGCCCTCGCAAGCGCGCACGGGCGCCTGGGTCGCGTTCCTGGGTGGCTACAACAGCGGCACCGACACGCTCTCGCAGCAGGTGACGGTCCCGTCGGGCGGCACCACGACGCTGCAGTTCTGGTACGTGATCGCGACCGAAGAGACGACGAGCACCACGGTCTATGACCGCATGATCGTTTCCGTGAACAACGCCACCACGGGCGCGCGGCTTGCAACGCTGGCCACCTATTCGAACCTGAACCGCGCGACGACGTACGCACAGAGCGCGGCGCTCGACCTCTCGGCCTTCGCGGGCCAGACGGTCGTTCTCGTCTTCGAAGCGACGATGGACTCGTCGAACCTCACGGCCTTCTTCATCGACGACATCACGCTCACGTCGACGGGCGGCAGTGGTGGCGGCAGTACGAACTACACGGCGATGTGGTGGAACGCCGCCGAGTCGGGCTGGGGCATCAACGTGAGCCACCAGGGCAACACCGTCTTTGCGACGATGTTCACCTACGACTCCGCGGGCAACCCGCTGTGGCTCACGATGTCCGACGGCCAGAAGGGTTCGGGCGAAACATTCACCGGCCGCCTCTATCGCACGACGGGCTCGGCGTTCAACGCGAATCCGTTCACGCCGATCGGCGCGGGCAACATCACCGACGTGGGATCGATGACGATCACGTTCTCCGGAGAAACCGCGACGCTCTCGTACACGTTCAACGGCACCACCGTGAACAAGACGCTCACGAAATACCTGTTCGGTTCTCGCGTGGCCAACTGTGTATCGACCAGCGGGGATCGCACGGGCCTCACGAACTACCAGGACCTGTGGTGGTTCGGTCCCGGCGAATCGGGCTGGGGGCTGAACATCACGCACCAGGACACCAAGCTGTTCGTGACGATGTTCAACTACAACGCCGCGGGGCAGGGCGTGTGGTGGATCATGTCGGACGGACCGAGGCAGGGCGATGGGTCGTACCTGGGCCTGCTCTACCAGACGACGGGGCCGGCATTCAATGCGAATCCGTTCACGCCGATCGGTGCGGGCAACATCACGCAAGTAGGAACGATGCGCCTGACCTTCCAGAATGGAACACAGGCCACGCTCGTGTACACGGTCAACGGCGTGACCGTGACCAAGCAGATCACGCGCTACATCCTCACCACGAGCTTCCCGTCCTGCAGCTAGGCGCTGGTTGCTGAACTACCCGCGCCCGGGCTCAACGAGCTTCGGGTGCGGCGTAGTGGGTCGGCACGTCGCCGGTGAGTGATTCCAGGAAGGCGATGATCGAGGCGACCGTTGCATCGTCGAGCTCGCGTCCGAGCTGCAACCCGCCCATGATGCGCACCGCGCCGTCGAGCGACTCCACCGATCCGTCGTGGAAGTAGGGTGCGGTCTTCGCGACGTTGCGTAGTGTGGGCACGCGGAACACGTAGCGATCCTCTTCCTTCTTGGTCACCGCGAACCGTCCATCGTCCACCTTCTTCGACTTCGTGGCCGACCAGTATTCCTTCACGAGCCCGAACTTCATGTACTGCGTGCCGCCGAGAAGCGCGCCGTTGTGGCACGCGCTGCAGCCCGTGTCGATGAAGGTTCGCAGGCCGGCTTTCTGGCGCGCGTCGATGGCGCGATCGTCGCCGCCGAGGAAACGGTCGAAGGGTGCGGGTGTCGCGAGCGTGGCCTGGTATGCCTGCAGGGCACGGCCGTAGTTTTTCGCGTTCATCGGTTCGGGCTCGGAGGGATAGGCGGCTTTGAATGCGGCTTCGTACTGGAGCAGCACCATCTTCTCGACGCCGGCCTGCTTCGTCGCGAAGCCCATGGATCCGGTGAGCGAACCTTCGGCCTGATCCGCGCCCGTCTTCCGGTCGCCGAGCCAGCGCAATGTCGGTTGCCCCATCGTGTTGAACACGGTCGGGGAGTGACGCGACGTCGGCAGGCCCTTGGCGTCGATCGACGCGGGCCGCCGGTCCGCGCCCCAGTCGGCGGCAGCATGGCAACTCGCACAGGCCGTCTTGCCGTCGAGGGACAAGCGCGTGTCCCAGAACAGTGCGCGACCCAGCGCGACTTCCGCTGTCGTGAGCGAGGTTGCCGCAGGCGGATCGATGCGACCGAAGAGGCGCAGCGCCTCCTGGCGGAGAGGCTCGTCGCCGAACGCGGGAAAGAGAACGGCGCCACACAGCAATGCGGCGGCCGACAATTTGAATTTCGTCATCGCAGCAACTCCCTGATGGCCATCGCCGACGCCAGGCGGTGGGCGAATGTCTCGAGACATTCTGTTGTATTGCTGCGGGCATGCCCGTCAGCGGCGTCCACATAGCCTACTGGGTTACGGGCGACTGTGCATCCCGTCGACGGTGGTGCGCACACCGTCGGACGGCGGATCAGGTCGGCGAGACGACGAGCTGGAAGGGAAGGTCGTCGGGATCGCCAGGGAAGTCGGAGAAGGGCAGCCAGCCGGGCGGATTGGGAAGCGTCTCGAACCACCCCTTGCCTCCGGCGTAGGTTCCCGGATCGGCCGACTGGTAGAGGCTGCACGAGCCTTTCTCGTTCGTGACCACGATCGCAAGGCGGGTGCCTGCGTAGACGCGCAGGTCGCCCGGCATCTTCACGTAGGCGAACTTCCCGAAGTACCCACGGATCCGGTCGGCGCGAACTTCCTGGCGCGCGAGAACCGTCGTGCCGGGCATGTCCATCACCACGTTGCGCAACTCGACGGCGAGCCGTCCCGTCGAGCAGGTGATGGACAGGAAAACCCCGGTGACATGGCCGCCGACTTCAACCGTCAGTGTCTGCGCGAGCTTCTGATCGGTCGAGCCGCCAACACCGAACGACCGCGCCGGGTCGATCGGGAAATGGGCGGTGTCGACCAGGTCACCGATCGCCTGCGCGGACGCCGGCAGCACGGAGGCGGCCAGCAGGACGGCGAACGCCGCCCTGAGGAACATGCGTTGTCTCATTGAATCTCCTGGGAACGCGGGCCGGGACGACCCGTGAGGTCACGCTATTCCCAGGGACTGCCCGGCGCACCGTGCGAATTCGGCGCGCCGAGTGCCGCAAATTCGCGGCGTCCTACAGAATCCACTAGCTGCACGCGGGCGGCGAGGCTCCCAACACGTACCGCGTGATCGTCTTGGTGACGCTGACCCCGTTCACCGTGTAGGTGAGCGTCGCGGTCGTCCCCGTCGCGAACGTGAGCCGCATGGTCCCGACGGAAATGATGTTGGCCGGCCCGATGGGCGTGAACGGATTCGCGTTGAAGGGCGGCCCCGTCGTCTGGTAGAGCGTGCCGAGATACGAGCCATCGGTCTGCCGCGGCCCGCTGGACATGATCCACCACACGCCTTGTCCCGCCGCGTTGTAGTTGAACATCGTCGCGAACAGCGTGTTGTCCTGGTGCGTGATGTTCAGTCCCCAGCCCGATTCCGCGGCGTTCCACCAGAGGTCCTGGTAGTTCGTGAGTCCCGTGCGGTCACCGGTGGTCGCGACGCAGTTGGCGACGCGAGTGCCGAACAAGTACTTGGTGATCGCCTTCGTGACCGTCGTTCCGTTGAACGTGTACGTGAGCGTGCCGCTGTCGCCCGTGAACGCGAAGCTCATCGAGCCCACGTCGGTGATGTTCGCCGGACCGATCGGCACGAACGGGTTTGCGTTGAAGGCGGAGCCCGTCGTGCGATACAGGCGCCCGGAGAATGTTTCCCCCGCGCCTTGCGTGCCGTTCGACATCGAGAGCCACAGCGGATTGCCCGCGGCGTCGTAGGTGAACATCGTGGCGAAGAGCGTGTTGCCCTGGTGGCTCACGTTCACACCCCAGCCCGACTCGGCCGCGTTCCACCACATCGCGGTGTAGTTCGATGCGGCCGTCGTTTGCGCTGGCACGTAGCCAATGTGCGCGCTCGAGTGGTACGCGCCACCGGTGGTCTCGCCGGCGGCATTGCGAAGGTCGCCGCGATCGCACGTCGCCGCCGCATAGAGAATGCTTCCGCCGAACCCCGGAGACGGCGCATCGAATGCGGGGCACAGGCGCAGCGCCCCGGGGGGAGGCGCTCCCTCGGGCGAGTAGACGAAGCCCTCCACGACGTCGAGGAAATATCCGTCGTTCTGCCTCTCGCGGACCTCGGCCTCCGAAGTGGCGTAATAGAACGTGCGGTAGAAAGAGGCGCCCCCCGAGATGCTGTGGCGATAGGACATCCGGTACAGCGGCACGAGCGGACGACCGTCCGGACTGTTTTCAGTCGTGAACACGGAGAACAACGAGCGCGCGGGCACGTTGCGGCACGTTAAACCTTGATCGTCGCAGAGGCGCCCTGAGAATTGGGGATAGCCCGGTATCGGGTTGCCAAAACTCTCGAACACCGGGTGAAGGGTGGTTTCTTTCGAGCGCAGCTCGCCTGCGGCCGCCGCGAGTGCCGTCTGCACGCTGGTCGTGAAGATATGTTGTCTCGTGGCAGGCGCGTAGAGGGTGAACATCGGCGTCAGGCGATTGCGAACGCCGGGGCCGATCGCGCGGCGCACCGCGGCTTCGGCATCAGGGATGTAGTAGGTGTAGCCGGTTCCCGCAGGGCCCGCGACAGGTGTCGTCGCCGTCTCGTAGATGATGGTGCGCACCTCCTGCGCGGTGAGCAGCGGGTTGGCCGAGCGCATGAGACCCGCAAGCGCGATGACAAAGGGCGCCGAGAAGGAAGTCCCGTGACAGGTGCCGTACCCCGAGTATTCCGGGCCGAGTGACACGCCCTCGCCAACAAGGGAATTGACGCGGTCGCCGCAACGGTAGGCGAGCGTTCCGTAGGTCGCTCCCGGGATATGCGTCGAGAGCACGTCGCGCGCCGGGGCCACGAGCCGGATCGTGGGGCCATAGTTCGAGCCCGTGTTGCCGGGGTCGTAGCCCTGGGTCCAGAACTGCCCGTTGTATTGCAGCCCCCCCACGACGATCGTCGATGGAAGGATCCCCGGATCTCCGGGAAGCGGCATGGACATGTTGTGCGCGATGATCGCGAAAACCACGTCGCGTGCCTCGGCGTTTCGGAGGAAGGGGCACCGCAGACTCTCATTGCTGCCTCCGCAAGTACGCGCGCCGGGTTCCAGCAACGAGCTGTAGTTGATGGCCGTGGCGCCGGAGGCAAGTGCATCCACGAGCGCCGGCACGGGGAAACGGGCTCCATCGTGGAGCGAGACGGCGCAGAAGGGACACGCGCCCGAGATGCCGCGCCCGTTCTGGCCGCGCGCTGCGGCAACGCCCACCGTGAGTGTCGCGTGGTATATCGCCGCCCCCGACCCGTCCGGATTGGCACTCGGTGGAGCCATCGGCATCGAAATGTGGCGCCGCAGGGGGCCATCGATTCCGGCGCGCAGGTCCTCGTGCTCGCCGATCTCGTCGCGTTCGGAGAACGCGAGGTGCGCGCGCCCGCGCGTGATTTCCCACGCCTTGTCGAACTTGAGCATCTCGATGCCCCATTGGTACGCGCCCGGTGAAGGACGCGGGGTGGGCAGGGACAGGGGATCGGTCTGGGCGTACGCGATCGACGCGAGCGCGCAGACGGCGAGCAATGCGCGTTTCATGGCAGGACGAAACTCAAAGTAGAGGGGTCAGACCCCTCTACTTTCTACAGGATTTCGGCCGCGTGGTCTGCCAGACGCGAACGCTCGCCGCGCGTGAGCGTCATGTGGCCGCCGTGCACCCAACCCTTCATGCGGTCGACGACATAGGTGAGGCCCGATGACCCTTCCGTAAGGTAGGGCGTGTCGATCTGCGCGATGTTCCCGAGGCACACGACCTTGGTTCCGGGACCGGCGCGCGTGATCAGCGTCTTCATCTGCTTGGGCGTGAGGTTCTGCGCCTCGTCGATGATCAGGTACTTGTTGATGAAGGTGCGGCCGCGCATGAAGTTGAGCGACTTCACCTTGATGCGCGAGCGAATGAGGTCGGCCGTCGCGGCGCGGCCCCAATCTCCGGCTTCATCGTCCGTCTTCATGAGCACGTCGAGGTTGTCCTCGAGCGCACCCATCCACGGCGTCATCTTTTCTTCCTCCGTGCCGGGCAGGAAGCCGATGTCCTCGCCCACCGGGACCGTGACGCGCGTCATGATGATTTCGGTGTAGACCTTGTACTCGAGCGTCTGCATGAGGCCCGCGGCGAGCGTGAGCAGCGTCTTGCCCGTGCCCGCCTGGCCCAGCAGCGTGACGAAGTCGATCTCCGGGTCCATCAGGAGATTCAACGCGAAGGTCTGCTCGCGATTGCGCGCCGTGATGCCCCACACGTTGTTCTTGTGGTGCGTGTAGTCGCGCAGTGTTTGCAGAACCGCGGTCTTGCCCTTCGTCTCCTTCACGATCGCGAGGAACGGCTTGTCGCCCTCGTGGAAGACGAACTGGTTCACGAGCATCGAGGAGCACAGCGGCCCCTTGATGCGATAGAGCGTGCGGCCGTGCTCCTGCCAGCTCTCGACATCCTTGCCGTGCTTGTCCCAGAAATCCTCCGGGAGCTGCATGATCCCCGAGTAGAGGAGGTCGGTGTCCTCGAGGACCTTGTCGTTGAAGTAGTCCTCGGCGGCGAGGCCGATGGCATGCGCCTTGATGCGCATGTTGATGTCCTTGGACACCAACACGACTTCGCGCTTGGGATTCTTCTGCTTGAGATAGGCTGCGACCCCGAGGATCACGTTGTCGGCCTTCTGCGAGGCGACCGAATCGGGAATGTCGACACTCACCGAGTGCGTCTGCAGGAAGAGCCGGCCCATGGCCTCGTTGCCGGCCTTGGCCTTGAGCGAATAACCCGACTCGATGTCGCCGTCCCCTGTCGAGACGATCTCGTCGAGGAAGCGGCTCGCCTGGCGCGCGTTGCGCGAGACCTCGCTCATCCCCTTCTTGTTGTCGTCGAGCTCCTCCAACGTGACCATCGGCAGGTACACGTCGTGCTCTTCGAAACGGAAGAGGCTCGTCGGATCGTGCATCAGCACGTTCGTATCCAGGACGAAGAGCTTGGACACCGCGGCCGGCTTGGCCGGGCGGCTCGCACCTTCGCGTTCGCGCCTGCGATTCATGGGCACCTCCGTCTTCGAGGCGTGATCGACCGCCTCCTCGGCATCATGCCGCCGGGAGTCTCTCAGGGTGTCGTTGGACATTGATTCCGAGGGGGGTGGTTGGGAAGGCTATAGGCCGGCCGACTTCACGAAATCGAGCACTTCCTGCGCGTGGCCGGGGACCTTGACCCCCCGCCACTCGCGCGCGATGCGCCCGGTCCGGTCGATCACGAAGGTGCTGCGTTCGATGCCACGCACCTTCTTGCCGTACATGTTCTTCATCTTGATGACGGCGAAGCCCTGGCAGATCTCTTCGTCTTCATCGGAGAGCAGTTCGAAGGGGAACCCGAACTTGGCCTTGAACTTCTCGTGCGCGGCCACTGAATCCCGCGAAACGCCGAAAACCGCGACCTTCAGCTTCGTGAATTCCTTGTGGAGGTCGCGAAACTGCATCCCCTGGTCGGTGCACCCGGGGGTGTTGTCCTTCGGATAGAAGTAGAGGACGAACGGATGGCCCTTGAAGGCCGAAAGGCGAAAACGCTGATTTCCAGTGGCAGGAAGCTCGAAATCCGGGAGGACCGGAGGTTCGCTCATCAGGGCGTTTTTCCTTGTGACACGCTACCTATAGTGCATAAAGAGGTTCAAGAACGCAAGCTATGGGGATGATTATTCTTCAAGAAAGCCCGGACCCTGGGTGGCGAGGGTGCCCGGGCGCCCCGGAACGGGCCGCTCGAGGACGGTCGCCAGGGGGAGGGCGACCGCGGTGGATTCGCCCAAAACGTCCCTGAGCGCACAGAGCTGGTAGCCCTGTTCCTTCCATCCAGTGAGGAGCCGGTCGAGCGCCGCGGCGAGCTTTCCGCCCTCGACCTCCGCCCGCAACGCATGGACATGCTCGCGCGCTTCCGACGTTTTCTCGAGGGCCCGGGACGCGACGTTTTCGATCGTCGCGCCGCCCGCGATCAGCTCTTCGAGCGTGGGCAATGTCGTGGGAATTTGGGGGCAAGCGACGATCTCGCCGCGAATGACGGGGACAAACGGCGCGGTGCCGCGCATGTCGGATGCGTAGCGGAACGCGAGGTGCTGCGTAGCGCGAAGCGCATGCACGTTCGTTTGCCAGCCCGCGGCGCCATGCGCCTCGGGCTCGGCGGCAAAGATCTCCCGGAACCGGTCGCGCGCGAGCGTCATCTGTTGCTCCGTCCACACCGCATCGGCGCGGCCGACGGTCTTGCGCCAACGGGTCGAATCCCAGGCGCGGATGCCGACTTCGAATCCTTCGTCGCGAACCTTGCGAAGGATCGCGCTGCAGCGCTTGCCGATGTCGGGAGGGGGCAGGAGCTTGCCGTAGACGCCGCTGTGGTCGGGGCCGAGGCTGAAGAAGAACGTCGCGCCCGCCCCGTGGCGCTTGAGGATCTCGACAAGGCGCGGCACGCCTTCGCGTGTTCCGCGGTATGTGTCGACGTCGATTTTGAGAGCGAGGCGCAAGCCAGCGAATGCTAGCACCCGGGTGTGACCTGGAAGGGGAGCTCTGCTAGCATCCCCGCGCCAGAACAAGACAAACAACAGGGAGCCCTACCGTGCGTCGTTTCCTGCTCGCGCTTGCGCTGTTCTCCTTTACAACCGCCTTCGCCGCACCGATCCCGATGCGCGTCGAGGCCACGGCGCGCCAGGCCGACGGACGAATCGTCTTCGCCGGCGACTCGCGCGTCTCCGGCGGGCCGGAGCGCATTTCCGTGGGGCGGCTCAACGCCGACGGCTCCTTCGACACCTCGTTCGGTTCCGGCGGCATCGCCGAGTTCGTCGCGACCTACGATCCCTGGGGAAGTGAATTCCGGGTGACGGCCATGACCGTGCGCCCGGACGGCAAGATCATCATCGCCGCCGTGAAGGACGGATACGTGGCGCTGGTTTGCCTGGACGCCACGGGTGCGCCGGACTACTCGTTCGGATATTACGGCGGCATGCACATCGATCTCGACAGCGCCGGCCAACGCGTGATGGCGATCGGCGCGCAATCGAACGGGTCGATCATCGCGGCCGGAAGCTATTCCGCGACGCAGGTCGAAGGGGACTGGGACCTCCAGCTCGTGCGCTACCACTCCTATGGGCTGCGCGACTACTTCGCCTCCGGGCCCTACGGTTCCCACGTGCATCCGATGAGTGCGGGCGACAACGAAGCGCGCGCGCTCGTCGTGCTGCCCGACGATTCCCTGGTGATCGCCGGCACGGCGAAGAACGCCGGCGCCGACAAGGATCTGCTCGTCGCCAAATTCCAGGCGAGCGGATACCCGGATTATTCCTTCGGCATGGGCGGCAAGACCCTGCTCAATGCCATGAATGACGACGAGGGCAGCGCACTCGCCGTCGACAGCCTCGGGCGAATCGTCGTCGGTGGGCGCAATGGCCATGGCATGGGATACCAGACGGCGCGCCAGTTCCTGGTCTACCGCCTGTCGAGCTGGGGCTGGGTCGACACCCAGTATTTCCACGAGGGCTCGGGGATTTTCATCCGCGATGGCTGGAACATCCTGGATGCGGAGCTCACCTCCATCGCGATCACGCCGGGCACGGACTCGATCCTCGCCGGGGGCCACGGTCGCGACCTGTCCACGGGCGTGCCGCGCTTCGCGGCACTCGCCGTCGATCCGTTTGGCGGCAGCTACAACAGCATCACGCCGATTCCCGGCACGCATGTCCAGCGCGGCCTGTACACGAATGGCACATGGGCCATCGCCGTCGGAACCCGGACCGAAGGCGGCGTCGACTACTTCCAGCGAGCGCGCTATGCCGTTCAGTATCCGGGGCTCGTGTTCGACACGGACTTCTCCAGCGAGGGTGCGGATTCCGTGCCCAACGCGTTCGACTTCGGCGGTTGGAGCCAACAGGGGCCGAGCCTGCCGGAGATTTCTGGCCCGGTGACGATCACCGGAATCGATGTGCCGGCGCCGGTGACGGTCGCAAACGGCGAGTACTCGATCGGATGTACCGAGACCTTCACGCAGGCGCCGGGGACGATCCTCGCCGGCCAGACGATTTGCGCCCGGCACGTCTCCGCCGCAACGCCCTCGACCTTCGTCACGACCGTCGTGACCATCGGCGGAGTGGAAGGAGCGTTCTCCTCGCAGACGGGCACTGTGGCCGACACGGTCATCTCGACGTTCCCCACTTCGGCGGCGCGGCCGAACTTCGCCTTCCATAGCTACGGGACTCCCGCGGCCTTCGAGTGCCAACTCGACGGCGCGGCCTATGCGCCTTGCTCGAACCCGCATTTCCTCGACGGCTGGACGCTTGCCAATGGCTCGCACACGTTGAACGTGCGCGCCACGAACGTCTGGGGCGCCGACCAGACGCCGGCCACCTATACGTGGAGCCACACGCAGCCCGATACGTCGATCTCCTCGGGACCGAGCGGCACGACGACGCAGACCACCGCGGTGTTCGACTATTCCGGCAACGGCGGCGGGTGGGCCCTCTCCTGGCAGTGCAGCCTGGACGGCGCGCCGTTCACGACCTGCGGCAGCGACCCGATCACGTATACGAACCTCGCGAGCGGCGAGCACGTGTTCCAGGTGCGCATCGTGATTCGCGACGCCTACGGCGTCGATTCCCCCGATCCGACGCCCGCCACGCGGACGTGGACGGTGGACACGGTGGCGCCGGAGACCACGATCGCGACGGGTCCGTCGGGCACGGTCGGCGAGGATACGGCGTCATTCACGTTCTCGTCGTCCGAGTCCGGCGCGACCTTCGAGTGCAGCCTCGACGCAGCCGCGTTCGCCGCGTGCACCAGCCCGAAGGCGTACAGCACCGTCGCTCAAGGCATGCACATGTTCGAGGTGCGCGCCCGGGACGCCGCCGGCAACGTCGACGCGACGCCGGCCCTGCGCTCGTGGTCCGTGGATACGACGAATCCGAACACGACGATCAGCAGCGGCCCGGACATGGTGACGTTCCACACGGACGCCACCTTGGTGTTCAGCGCGAATGAAACTGGCGTCGGATTCCTGTGCAGCCTCGATGGCGGGGCGTTCGCCGCGTGCACGAGCCCGAAGAGCTACAGCGGGCTCGCCGGCGGAGGGCACTCGTTCTCGGTCTACGCGACCGACGCCGCGGGAAACCCCGACAACTCGCCCGCCACGTGGAGCTGGGCGGTGGACCTCGCCGCACCCGAAACCACGCTGTCGGGCGGCCCGACGGGGACCGTGACTCAAACGACCGCCGCATTCACCTTCGGCTCACCGGAGCCGGGCGTCACCTTCGAGTGCCGTCTCGACGCCGCGGCGTTCGCAACCTGTGCGTCGCCGGTGAACCTGAGCGGCCTCGCGGATGGGGCGCACACGTTCGAGGTCCGCGCGAAGGATCCGGCGGGCAATCCCGATCCGACGCCGGCATCGCGGACCTGGACCGTCGACACCACCGCGCCGCAGACCACGATCACGGTGGCGCCCGCAGCGGCAACCAACCAGACGATCGCGAGCTTTACCTTCGCGTCGTCGGAAACCGGCAGCACCTTCCAGTGCAAGCTCGACAGCGGCTCGTTCTCGAGTTGCACGAGCCCGAAGAGCTACTCGGGACTGTCGGCGGCAAGCCATACCTTCCAGGTTCGCGCCACCGATGCACTGGGACAACAGGACGCGACGCCCGCCACGCACACCTGGACGGTGGATACATCGGCGCCGAGCACGACCCTCAACAGCGGGCCATCGGGGACCGTGTCGTCCACGAGCGCGACCTTCACGTTCAGCTCGAACCAGACGGGCAGCACGTTCGAATGCCGCATGGACAATGGATCGTTCGCGGCGTGCACGAGCCCGAAGGCCTACACGGGACTTTCCCCGGGCAGCCATACGTTCCGCGTGCGCGCGATCGATCCGGCCGGAAACGTGGATGCGAGCCCGGCGACGCGGACGTGGACGATCAACTGATCAGAAAGGGGTATCGACGCTGATGCCCGCCAGGAAGCTGCGCCCGGGGGCGGGCTCGAAGTACCGGGCGTTGGCCTCGTTCACGATCACCGAGCCCGCGTAGCGACGGTCGAAGAGGTTGTCCACCCGCACGAAGGCGCGCGCAACCAGGCCGCCGCTGCGCCACGTGCCGCCAATGCGGACGGCAGCCACTGTGTACGCAGGCGCTTCGTCCGAGTTGGCGTCATCGACCTTCATGGCGCCCGCGTGCCGCGCCTCGATGGCGGCTTCGAAGTTCGCGTTCGCACGCCACCGGATTTCGGCGTAGCCCGAGGTGCGCGGCACGCCGGGAAGCCGATTGCCGGGCATGAAGCCTTCGCGGTAGGCGGCTTTCAGGCTCGTCCAGGATGCGAAGAGGTCGAGGCCCTGCGCGATCTCGCCCGAGGCGAGGAGCTCGAGGCCTTCGCGCCGCGTCGTCCCCGCGTTGCGGAAAGTCGAGCGGCCGCCGGAGTTCGTCGCGACCACGATCTCATCAGTCGTATCGACGAGAAATGCCGCGGCCGTCGCGCGCCAGCGTCCCTCGCTCCATTTCGCGCCGGCCTCGAAGTGATCGCTCTTCGCGGGACGGAGCGCGAGATTGGGACCCGATTGGCCATCGGGGCGATAAGCGATCTCGTTCAGCGTCGGCGTCTCGAAGCCGCGGCCCGCGGTCGCGTAGAGGCTGAGCGCCTTCGTGGCCTGCCAGTTAATGCCACCGACGGGCGTGGTCGCGCGGTAATCGACGTCGCCGCTGTCGTCCGGATTTTGCGCGGTGACGTAGCGATCGCTCGAACGAAAGCCGACCTGGCTCGCGCGCACACCGGCGATGACCGTCCAGCGTTCGGTTGGGTTCCACTCCGCCTGCACGTACTGGCCCGTCTCAGATGCCCGATTGGTCTCGTCGCGACGAAGCGCGCCCAGCACGCCGAGCTCGGTGCCCACGAAATTCTGGAAGCCGCGGCGGTCTTCCTCGAGGCGGTCGGCGTTGACGCCGGCAACGATCGACAGCGATCCATTGCCGACGTTTCCCTTCCAGTTCCAGCGCGCGTCGACACCGCCATAAGCGCGATCGAGATCGATGACACCGCCCGGATGCGTCGGGTTCAGCTGCGGCGCAACCGGAATCGCCTGGAACTGCTGCGTGCGGCGGTGCCCGGCGTGTGCGGTCACGCGCATCGCATGCCCGTTGGCGAAATCGTGATCGAGCGCGAGTCCGATCTGTTGCTGGTCGACGCTCTTCCGGGTGTTGAACGTGATCGCCGCCGGATCGACCGAGCGCGGATCGGCTTCGAACTGCGCGCGCGAAAGTCCGAGGGGATCCTGCGTGCCGGGCATGTCCACGGCGTTGCCGATGATGTTCACGACCGTTGCGGCACCGCTCTCGATGCGAAGCCGCGCGTTGACGCCCGTTCGTGTCGCCGCGCTGTGGTCGCGATAACCGTCCGTGTCGAAGCGAAGAAACGATGCGTTGTAGGCGAAGGGGCCGCGGCCATCACCGATGCGCGCGCCGAAGCGGCGCAGGTTGTCGCTGCCGAACATTGCGTCGGCGTGTCCTTCGAGAACGGGAGGGCCGGGACTCGTCGTCACCGAGACCACGCCACCCGAGGAGTTTCCGTAGAGCGCGGAGAACGGACCGCGAAGCACTTCGATGCGCTCGGCCGAACCGAGATCGACGTGCGAGATCTGCGATTGCCCGTCGGGCATCGTCGCGGGAATGCCATCGACGAGGATGCGCAGCCCGCGAACCCCGAACGTGGAACGCGCACCGAAGCCGCGAATGGAGATCTGGAGATCCTGCGCGTAGTTCTGGCGGTCGTTGGCAACCACACCGGGAAGGCGCTGCAGGCTTTCCGAGAGATTGACCTGGAGTCGGCCGGCATGAAGCGCGTCCGCCTCGAGGACATCGATCGACGCGGGAACCGTGGCTGCCGCGCGCGGAATGCGCGTGGCCGTGACCACGACCGGATCGATGAGGGAAGGGGGCGCCGCCTCCTGCGCGCTCGCAGGCGCTACCGCAAGCAGCAGCGCAGCGAGGGGAGCGGGATTACGACTTGCAGGGACCCGTGTGCTTGCCACGCAGGGCCGTGACGACGGTCGCCCTACCCGCGTTGCTCTCGGTGTCCATGGTTTGCCGCATCGTGAACGACTTCGAATCCGGCGTTTGCACGCTCGATTCGTATTCCATCTCGTAGTTCACGGCGACGCAGCGCATGCGCTTGTCGGCAGGGTTGCCGCTCACCGGCTGCAGGCCCGTCACGCAATTCGATTGCCCGCGCTTGGTCTTCGGCCCGAAGAAGCGCGCGACGTCGGCGAGATGCTCGGCGGTCAGGCAAACCTCGTAGAACTTGTTGGGCTCGGACTGGCCGTTGGTGATGGTGGCCGCGCCGATGGCCCAGTTGCCCGGCTCGAGGGTGGTGGTCTGGGCGAATACGGAAGTGCCCGAGACGAGGAAGGCGGCGAGGGCGATACGGGAGAGGCGGCTCATGAACGACTCCAAAGGGACAGGTCTGGGGAAATGGTCGCCGCTCCGGACAGTTCCTGCAAGGCCCTGCAACGCAATGTCACGGATCGAATCACCGGGATAATGGCGGCATGAACGCACAGACCGACGAACGCACCCCCTACGAGCGCATGGGTGGCGAGCCTGTCCTACGAGAGCTGGTCGATCGCTTCTACGACCTGATGGACCTCGAGGCCGAGTACGCCGAGCTTCGCCGCGCCCACCCCGGCCCGCTCGACAACGCGCGTAAGCGCCTCTTCATGTTCCTTTCCGGTTGGCTCGGAGGTCCGCAGCTCTACACCGATGCCTTCGGCCATCCGATGCTGCGTGCGCGCCACCTGCCTTTCTCGATCGGCGAAGTCGAGCGCGACCAGTGGATGGCGTGCATGACGCGAGCGATGGAGGAGGTGGGCGTGGACGAGCTCCTGAGGCTGCAACTCGCCGGGGCGCTCTTCAAGACTGCGGACTGGATGCGCAACCGCCCCAATTGAGGGCGCAAGAAAGTTGATGCGCCGCAGCAGACGGGATGCTAAAATGTTGAGTTAATTAAGATTTTGTCAGTTCAATCACTGCAGTCGTAACTTTACCCAGGCTCCTTACCCTCAAATCATGGCCCGCCCCCTTCGCAACATCGCGATCATTGCCCACGTCGACCACGGGAAGACCACCCTCGTCGACAAGCTCCTTCACCAGGCGGGTACGTTCGCCAAGCACCAGCACATCGCCGAACGCGTGATGGACTCGGGTGACATCGAGAAGGAACGCGGCATCACCATCCTCGCCAAGAACACGGCGGTGGATTACCACGGCGTGCACATCAACATCGTGGACACGCCCGGCCACGCGGACTTTGGTGGCGAAGTCGAGCGCGTGCTCTCGATGGTCGATAGCGTGCTGCTGCTGGTCGATGCGGTCGAAGGGCCGATGCCGCAGACGCGCTTCGTGACTCGCAAGGCGCTGGCCCAGGGCCTGAAGCCGATCGTCGTGGTCAACAAGGTCGACCGCGACGGCGCTCGCCCGGATTGGGTCGTGAGCCAGACCTTCGACCTGATGGACAAGCTCGGCGCCACCGAAGAGCAGCTCGACTTCCCGGTGATCTACGCCTCGGCCTTGAACGGCTGGGCGACGATGGAAGAGGGCGTGGTCGGCACCGACATGCGCCCGCTCTTCGACTGCGTGCTGAAGAACGTGCCGGAGCCGAAGGGCGATCCCGAAGGCGGCCTGCAGCTGCAGATCAGCGCCGTCGACTACTCGACGTTCCTCGGCCGCATCGCCGTCGGTCGCATTCGCCGCGGCACGATCAAGAAGGCGCAGGAAGTCGCGATCATGGCTGGCGACAAATTCGTGCGCAAAGCCCGGATCGGGCTCATCCACACCTTCCAGGGCCTCGAGAAGATCGAGACCGACACGGCCTCCGTGGGCGAGATCGTCTCGGTCACCGGCATCGAGGACTTCGTGATCGGCACCACGTTCTCCGACCCGCTCGTGCAGGAAGGCCTGCCGATGGTGGGCGTGGACGAGCCGACGCTCACGATGAATTTCCAGGTGAACACCTCGCCGCTCGCCGGCACCGAGGGCAAGTACGTCACCAGCCGCAACATCCGCGACCGCCTCGACAAGGAGCTGCTCTCCAACGTCGCGCTGCGCGTCGAGAACACCGGCGACGCCGACATCTTCCGCGTCTCGGGCCGTGGCGAGCTGCACCTCACGATCCTCATCGAGAACATGCGCCGCGAAGGCTACGAGCTCGCGGTCGGCAAGCCGCGCGTCGTCGCCAAGGACGTTGACGGCGAGCGCCAGGAGCCGTGGGAGACGCTGACGGTCGACGTCGACCAGGAGAACCAGGGCAAGATCATGGAAGAGCTGGGCCGCCGCAGCGGCGAGCTCACCGACATGGTTCCGGACGGCAAGGGCCGTGTCCGCCTCGACTACAACATTCCCTCGCGCGGCCTCATCGGCTTCCACATGGAATTCATGACGCTCACGCGCGGCACGGGCATCAAGAGCCACGTGTTCGACCGCTATGCGCCGGTGAAGGGCGAGCTCCCGTCGCGTCGCAACGGCGTGCTCATCTCTTCGGAAGCGGGTGAAGCGGTTGCCTTCGCGCTCTTCAACCTCGAAGACCGCGGCCGCATGTTCGTCTCCCCGGGCGAGAAGCTCTACGAAGGCATGGTCATCGGCATCCACAGCCGCGACAACGACCTCATCGTCAATCCGGTGAAGGGCAAGAAGCTCACCAACGTTCGCGCCGCCGGCAAGGACGAGAACGTGGTGCTCACGCCGCCCATCCAGCTCACGCTGGAGTCCGCGATCGAGTTCATCGAGGACGACGAGCTCGTGGAAGTCACGCCGAAGTCGATCCGCCTTCGCAAGCGCTTCCTGCTGGAACACGAGCGCAAGCGCGCTTCGCGCGAGGCCGCCTGACGCCTCACGCTTAGTGACACAATAGAGGCGCCGTGACCCACGTCACCGGCGCCTTTTTTGTTTCCCGACGAGGAGTTCCCATGTTCAAACTCTCAGCGCTCCTGGTGACCTTGCTGTTCTCGGCCGCCGCTTCCGCACAGACGTTCGTCTATCCCGCCAAGGGCCAGTCGCCCGAGCAGCAGAAGAAGGATGAAGCGGCCTGCCACACGTGGGCCGTGGACCAGAGCAAGTACGATCCGGCCAATCCGCCGCCCGCACCCGCTGCACCGCCGCCGCCCACGGGCGCGACGCCGGGCTCCGGAGTTCGCGGTGCCGCGCGTGGTGCCGTCGTCGGTGAAGTCGTCGGCGGCGATGCCAGCACCGGTGCTGCGGCAGGTGCTGTCGCCGCACGGGGACAGAGTCGGCGCCAGAACAACGCTGCCGCACAGCAGCAACAGGCGGCCGCTTCGTCGCAGAACACGGCCGGGCAAGCCGCCTACCAGAAGGCGCGCGGCGCGTGCCTCGATGGCAAGGGCTACTCCGTCAAATAAAGACAACAAGCAAAGGGACCCCACATGAACGTCTTCATGAAAGCCCAGCTTCCGATCGTGTCCATGGCACTGCTCCTCGGTGCTGCCTTGCTTACCCTGTCGCCCATCGCCGACGCGCAAGACAAGAAGAAGGACGCGGAGCGCGCCGAACGCAACAAGATGGCGAACGACACTTTGCAGCGCCTGTACAAGACGGAACCGAAAGCAAAGGCGGCCATCGAGAAGGCCGCGGGCTACGCCGTGTTCAGCAACTTCGGCATGAAGATCCTCGTGGCCGGCGGCGGCTCGGGCCAGGGCCTCGCCAAGGACAAGGCGGGCAAGGTCACGTACATGAAGATGTTGGAGATGCAGGCGGGCCTGGGTTTCGGCGTGAAGAAGTTCCGCCTCGTCTGGGTGTTCGATACGCCGGACGCATACAACAAGTTCGTGAACTCCGGCTGGGAGCTCGGCTCGCAGGCGACTGTATCGGCCAAGAAGGGCGACCAGGGAGCAGGGGCCGCGGGCGCGATGCCGGTATCGCCCGGGATCTGGCTCTATCAGCTCACCGACGACGGTCTCGCGCTCGAGCTCACCGCCAAGGGCACGAAGTACTCGAAGGACGAAGCGCTGAACTGATCCGCGCAGGTCGGGCGGTAAACTGGGCCATGCATCGCGCATGGCCCTTTTTCATTCTTGTTTGCACGCTGACCGCCGCCGCGCACGAAGCGCGCGACATGGCGCTCGTCGGCGCGCATTCGTTGCAGGGGCGCTCGAGCTACCAGCCCGTTATCCACCGCGTGGGCGATCGCTGGATTGCGTTCATCGGCCACCATGCGGGCCGCGCGGTAAATCCGCTCACGAACGTCAATGAAGAGAACGGCACGTCGCTTCTCGACGTCACCGATCCGCGTGCACCGAAGCTGGTCGCGCACATTCCCGGCGATGGCGGCGCGCAGATGGCGCGCTTCTGCAACGGCTACCTCCTGCGCACGCTGGGCCACTCGGCGCATGAAGTGTGGGATGTGCGCAATCCGGTGAAGCCCGTGAAGGCGAGCACGGTGGTCTCGGGCCTCAGCGACACGCACAAGAGCTGGTGGGAGTGCGACACGGGGATCGCGTACCTCGTCGCCGGTGCTCCGGGTTGGCGTACGTCGCGCATGACGCAGGTGTTCGATCTCTCGGATCCCGCGAAGCCGAAATTCATTCGCAACTTCGGGCTCGTCGGCCAGCAGCCGGGCGCGAGTGGCGACGTGCCCACGGGATTGCACGGGCCCATCTCGACCGGACCGACAGGCAATCGCATCTACTTTGGCTACGGCACGAATTCGCGCGGTGTCCTGCAGATCGTCGATCGGAAAAAGCTGCTCGACGGCGCACGCGAGCCGACGGAAGCGAACCTGCTCGCACCCCAGGTGGGCCGCTTCGATTTTTCTCCCTCGTACGGCGCGCACACGGCTTTCCCCATCCTCGGTCTCGATGGCCGCGACGTCGTGCTGGTGGTGAACGAGGCGCTGACCTATCACTGCAACGAAGCGCACCAGAAGGCGTGGCTGGTGGATGTCACGACCGAAGCGAAGCCCACCGTGATCTCGACATGGGAAGCGCCTGACGAGAAACGCTTCTGCGCGAAAGGGCGCTTCGGGGCGCACTCGTCCAACGAGAGCTTCGCACCTATCTACTACCGCAAGCTCGTCTTCATCGCGTACTTCAACGCGGGTGTGCGCGTGCTCGACATCCGCGACCCGAAGAAACCTGCGGAAGTTGCGTACTTCATCCCCGACGGAAGCCCGCTCACCAACAATGTCGAAGTCGACGAGCGGGGCTACGTCTACATCGTCGATCGCGGTTCGCTGGGGCTGCATGTCCTCGAGCTGACCGGCAATGCCCGCCGTTGGGCACAATAGCCTGGTGAGATCTCTCGCCCGGATTCCGCACCGACCTCAACAAACCGGGCTCGGTGCGCTAGCGCACCGACTGGGCACCCACCGGCGCCTATTCTTGCGCCACCATGGCGACAAGATTCATTCTCGAGGACGTTTCGCTCGTGGAGAACGACTTCTCCGCGGATTCGCGAAACAAGGAAGGAATTCGCATCGTGACCTACGAGCCGCGGCGCTGCATCACGCTCCAGCTCGCCATCGACCACATCGTGCAGATCGAGGTGGTGAAGGACAGCAAGGCCGGCGAGGATCGCTCGATCGTGACCCTGACCTCGGGGGTTCGCTACGTGACCCGGCGCGGCGCCAAGGAGCTATGCGCGGCCATTGAAAAGGCCCACCCGTAGTTTCTTCCCGGTGGCATGCGAAAATGCCGCCTATGGACTCCCAGTCGCTGCTCGTCGTTCTAGCCGTCCTCGTCGTCATCCTCGTGGCGGTGGTCGCATGGCTCGCCGTCACCCTTCGCGCCGGGCAGGAAAGCCGCCATCGCGAAGTCCTCTCCGACCTGCACTCCGGGCTGAACACCTCCGCCGACCGCATTGCCTCGCGCCAGAGCGAGGAGGGCGATCGCCTGCGCCGCGCCGTGGCCGACGAGCTGCAGCGTAATCGCGAGGGGTTGCTATCGTTCGAGAAGGCGCTGGCCGAGAAGGTCGATCACCGCCTGGGCGAGATCGGCGGCAAGGTGAGCGAACGGCTCGATGAGGGCTTCAAGCGCACGAACGACACCTTCGTGAACGTGATGCTGCGGCTGCAGACGATCGACGATGCGCAGAAGAAGCTCGAAGCGCTTTCCTCCAACGTCACCAGCCTGCAGAACCTGCTGGGGAGCAAGAGTGCCCGCGGCGCGCTGGGCGAGCGCCAGCTCGAGGACCTCGTGCGCAACATGCTTCCCGACACCGCCTTCGATTTCCAGTACACCTTCCCGAGCGGTGTCCGCGCCGACTGCGTGCTGAAGCTGCCCGAGCCGATGGGGCTGCTGTGCGTGGACTCCAAGTTCCCGCTCGAGAATTACGAGCGGATGATCAGCGATGGCGCGGAGAAGGTCTCGATCACCGTGTTCAAGAGCGATGTTCGCCGCCACGTCGACAACATTGCGCTGCGATACATCATCCCGGGGCAGACCGCGGATGGCGCCGTGATGTTCGTGCCGTCGGAAGCGATTTTCGCGGAGATCCACTCGCGCCATCGCGACCTCGTGGACTACGCGCTGCAAAAGCGCGTGTGGATCGTCTCGCCCACCACGATGATGGCGGTGGTGAACACCGCGCGCGTCGTGATCAAGGATGTCGAGCAGCGCCGCCAGATCCACCTCATCAAGGATGAGCTGGGCAAGCTTGCCGCGGACTTCAACCGCTTCCAGGCGCGCATGGACAAGCTCGCCACGCACATCAACCAGGCGAAGACCGACGTCGAGGACGTGCAGACCTCGAGTCGCAAGATCACCGAGCGCTTCGTGAAGATCGAGCGCGTCGAGCTCGATTCGAACAAGCCGTCGCTGACCCTCGTGAAACCCAACGCAGAAGGAAACGATTCCGAATGAAGGTTCGCGCCGCCGTTCTCGAGACGATGGGAGCCGCGCTCCCGTACGCCCAATCGAAGCCGCTGACGATCTCCGAGGTCGAGCTGCGTCCACCCGGGCCGGGTGAAGTCCTCATCCGCATGGGTGCGGCGGGCCTTTGCCACTCCGACCTTTCGGTGATCAATGGCGATCGCCCGCGCCCGACGCCGATGGCGCTGGGCCACGAAGCCGCCGGTGTCGTCGAAGCGCTCGGCCCCGGCGTCGATGACCTCAAGACGGGTGATCACGTCGTGCTGGTCTTCGTGCCGAGCTGCGGCCATTGCGCGCCTTGTGCCGAAGGCCGTCCTGCACTGTGTGAACCCGCGGTGATCTCCAACACGGCGGGCACGCTGCTTTCCGGCGAGCGCCGCATCTTCCGTGACGGGCAAATGGTTCATCACCACATGGGCTGCTCGGCGTTTGCCGAGGCCGCGGTGGTTTCGCGCCGCTCGTGCGTGAAGATCGATCCGGAGCTGCCGCTCGACGAAGCCGCACTGTTCGGATGCGCGGTCCTTACCGGCGTGGGCGCGGTCGTGAACACCGCGCAAGTTCGCGCGGGGAACTCTGTGGCGGTCGTGGGCCTTGGCGGCGTGGGTCTCGCCTCGGTGCTCGGTGCCGTGGCCTCGGGTGCGCGCGATATCGTCTGCGTGGATCTCTCCGACGAAAAACTCAAGCTCGCGACCGAACTGGGTGCCACGCACACCTTCAACGCGGCCGACCCGGATCTCATCGCCAAGGTGAAGGCGGCGACCGGCGGGGGCGTGGACTTCGCGATCGAGATGGCGGGTTCGGTGAAGGCGTTCGAATCGGCGTATCGCATCACGCGCCGCGGCGGCACGACGATCACCGCGGGCCTGCCGCATCCGAATGCGACGTGGCCGATGCCCGCCACGAACCTCGTCGCCGAGGAACGCACGATCAAGGGAAGCTACATCGGCACCTGCGTGCCGGCGCGCGACCTGCCGCGCTACATCTCGCTCTATCGCCAGGGCCGCATGCCGGTGAACAAGCTGATGACCGCGCGCCTCAAGCTGGAAGACATCAACAAGGGTTTCGACCTGCTGCACGAAGGCAAGGCGGTGCGGCAGGTAGTGACGTTCTGAAGCGCACACGACAAGGAATTGGCATGGCCAAGAAAACGAAAGCGGCAATCACCGCGACCCTCATTCCCGGCGACGGCATCGGCCCGGAGATCAGCGCCGCGGTGGTCGCGATCCTGGATGCGGCGGGCGCACCATTCAAGTGGGACAAGCAGCTCGGAGGCGTTGCGGCCGTCGACAAGCATGGCGACCCGGCTCCGAAGCCGCTGCTCGACAGCATCACGAAGAACAAGATCGCGCTGAAAGGTCCGCTCGCGACCCCGATCGGTGGCGGCTACCGCTCGATCAACGTGCGGCTGCGCGAGACCTTCGGCCTCTACTGCAACCTCCGGCCCGTGCGCACGCTGGTTCCCGGCGGTCGCTACGAGAACATCGACATCGTTCTCTTCCGCGAGAACCTCGAGGGCCTGTACGTCGCCTGGGAGCATTACCTCAACATCGACGGCGATCCGCACGCGGTGGCGGTGTCTTCGGGCATCAACACGCGCGCGGGCAGCAAACGCATCTGCGAGGCGGCGTTCGAATACGCGGTCAAGCACAAACGCAAGAAGGTCACGGTGGTCCACAAGGCCAACGTGTTGAAGGCGCTCACCGGCATCTTCCTCGAGACCGGCAAGATGGTCGCGAAGGACTATCCGAAGATCGAGTGCAACGACCGCATCGTCGATGCCTGCGCGATGGAGCTCGTGCTCAATCCCTGGAAGTACGACGTCATCGTCACCACGAACCTGTTCGGCGACATCCTGTCCGACCTGTTGGCGGGCCTCGTCGGCGGCCTGGGCATGGCGCCCGGTGCCAACATCGGCGACGGCGCGGCGATTTTCGAGGCGGTGCACGGCTCGGCGCCCGACATCGCGGGCAAGGGCATCGCCAATCCGCTCGCACTGCTGCTTGCCGCAAACCTCATGCTCGACCACGTGGGCGAGGAGGCGATCTCCAAGCGCATCAACAACGCGATCGATGCCGTGCTCAACAAGGACAACATTCGCACCGGCGACCTGGGCGGCAAGGCAACCACCAAGCAGTTCGCCAATGCCGTAATCAAGAGGCTCAAGTAGGTATCATCGCGTAATGAAACTGATCGGCATCGCGGGATTCAGCGGCAACGGCAAGACCACGCTCATCGAGAAGCTGGTCCCGATCTTCGTGCGCGAAGGCCTCAAGGTCTCGCTCATCAAGCACGCGCACCACGAGTTCGACGTGGACAAGCCGGGCAAGGATTCGCACCGCCATCGTCAGGCCGGTTGCACCGAGGTGCTCGTCAGTTCGTCGCGCCGCTGGGCGCTCATGCATGAGCTGCGGTCGGTCTCGGAGCCCACGCTGCCCGAGCTGCTCTCGCACTTCTCGCCGTGCGATCTCGTGATCGTCGAAGGCTACAAGCACGCCGACATCCCCAAGGTGGAAGTCCATCGCAAGGATGCGAACTCGCCGACACTGCATCCGGAGGACGCGAACGTTGTCGCGGTGGCCACGGATGAAGCGCTTCCGACCAAGCTGCCGCAGTTCTCGATCGACGACGCCGAGGCCATCGCGAGCTTCGTGATCAAGCACCTGGGTCTGCATCGCGCGCGGCTCGGGATCGTCAAGTAGCTTCCAGTGGTCACGCTCCTTTACTTCGCCAGCCTGCGCGAGAGCCTTGCCTGCTCACGTGAGCAGGTTGCGCTTCCTTCCGGTTCTCCCACGGTTGCCGCACTCCTCGAGCAACTGCGTTCGCGCGATGCGCGCTGGTCCGAAGCCTTCGCGCCCGGGAAGAACTTTCGCATCGCCGTGAACCAGCAGATGGCGAATGCCACCACCGCGCTGAAGACCGGTGACGAGATCGCGTTCTTTCCGCCGGTCACCGGAGGCTGAGGCGATGCCGATCGTCCGCGTCCAGGAGGCCGACTTCGACACGGGCCGCGAGCTCGATGCGCTGACGGGCGGCCGCAAGGATGTCGGCGCGCTCGCGAGCTTCACCGGCCTCGTGCGTGATGCCAACGACGGCTCGTCGGTGAGCGCGATGACGCTCGAGCACTACCCGGGCATGACGGAAAAGGCGCTCGAGGAAATCTGCCGCGAAGCTCACCAGCGGTGGAGGTTGCTCGACACGCTCGTCATTCATCGCGTCGGCGCGTTGAAACCCGGTGACCGCATCGTGCTCGTGGGTGTGACGAGCGCGCATCGCGGCGATGCGTTCGCCGCGTGCGAGTTCATCATGGACTACCTCAAGACCCGCGCACCGTTCTGGAAGAAGGAGGCGACGCCGCAGGGCGAGCGGTGGGTCGAGGCGAGATCCAGCGACGACACCGCCGCGAATCGCTGGCGCAAATGAAGGCCTGAGGCTCGCTACTGCCTCACTTGGGTTTCGTCGTCGAGACGAAGCTCGCGCCCACCTTGACGGGGCGGTCGACGACGCAGACGGGCTCCTTCTTGTCTTCGCATGCGCCAACCCAGCTCCTGAAGACATAGCCCGGGCGCGGCACGGCTCGCAACTCCTCGGAGCCCGCGACCACGATTTCGCACCCCTTCTCGGGTACACAGTTGCTCTTGACCTCCCCTGGCCGGAGGATCACTCCATTCACCGCGGGCAGGAGCGTGACCGGGAAGCTCTTGGGCGGGGGCGGCGGCTTTCCCGCGGCAAACTTCGCGCCCACCTTGACGGACCGGTCGACCAGGCAGACGGGCTCCTTCACTGCCTCGCATGCGCCAACCCAGCCGGCGAAGAGAAAGCCCTGGCGCGTCACGGCTCGCAACTCCACGGGGCCCGGGACCACGACTTCGCACGCCTTCTCGGGTACGCACTTGGTCTTGAACTCGGCAGGCCCGAAGATCGCTCCGTTCTGGGTCGGCAGGAGCGCGACCGTGAAACTCTTGTTCAGGGATTTCTTCGTGACGAAGGTCGCGCCCACCTTGGCGGGCTTGTCGAGGACGCAGAACGGCTCCTTCCTTCCTTCGCACGCGCCAATCCAGCCGTCGAACACGTAGCCGCCTCGCTCCGCGGCGCGCAGCTCTACCGCGCCCACGATCGTGAACTGGCACGCCTTCTCGGGCACGCACTTGGCCGGGTAGCCGCCGGGCAGGAGGATCGCGCCGCCTGTAGTGGGCATGAGCTCGCCCGGGAATTGCTTGGGCTTGGGCGGCGGCGGCGTGACCGGCGGCGGCGTGACCGGCGGCGGCTTGACCGGCGGCGCAGGCGTCGGGGGCGGGGGCGTCGGCGCCTTCGCAGTGACGCACGTGAGCTTGCCGTCGAGGTTCTCGATGGAGCCGTTGCAGGGCATCTTCAGCTCGGATACCGCCTTGACACCGGCCTTGTTCGCGCAGAGTGCGCGGAGCACTTCGTCGTAGCTGATGATCGGGCCGACGCACGTCTGCGTGTAGCTGCCGGCCGGGGCCGGGCGAATTCCACCTTGCGGAGGCGGGGACGGGGGAGGCGGCGTGTACGGAACGCACGTCAGCACGCCATTCAAGTTCTCGACCAGTCCCTTCGTGCAGGGCAGCGTGAGCGTGGTCGCATTGGGGGTCTGGTTCGCACGCAGGCAAGTCGCGGAGAGCGTGTTGCCGGACACCTTCACGTTGGAGCAGGTCGACACGTAGCTTCCCTGGGGCGCTCCCGGCGGAAGGGGCGGTAGCTGCGCCTGGGCTGCCGTGGCCGCGAGCAGCAGGCCGAGGGTCGTGCGCCATTGCGTGGTCATTGTTGTCTCCCTTTGTTATATGAACGACTGCGCAAGTATGGGGCGACGTCCCCTGCGGCGGTATGCGACCTAGGTCCCGCGAACTACCTCCCGGGCGGCCGCGGCGTGGTCACGCAGGTCAGCGCGCCATTGGCGTTCGCGATGTCCCCCAGGCAGGGCAGCAGCAGCGTCGCTCCCTTGTTGACGGACTTGTCGGTGCGCCGGCAATCGGCCACGAGCGTCGTCTTCGGAAGTCCGGCTGCTGCACTCTGTTTCGTGCCGATGTTGCTGCACGTCTCCACGTAGGTGCCCTCGGGCAGGTTGGTGGTGCGCAGGAAGGCGGCGATCACCCGGCCGCTTTCGTTCACGGTACAGACGGCCGCGGGTCCGGTGCAAAGCCCCATCCAGTTCGTGAACCTGGTGCCTGCGGCGGTGCGTGTCGTGAGCTTCGCGGGTCCCGTCACCACGAACGTGCACACGAGCGGCGGTGAGCAGGTATGCACCTTCTGATCCTGCGATGTCAGGATCACCTCTCCGCCGATCTCGGGCGCGATCTCGATCTTCAGGAGCGTGGGGGGTTGCGATGGCGACGGCGCGGGAGTTTGCGCTTGCGACGCGATCGCGGCGGGGAGCGCAAGCACGACGAACAGGGTTCTCAGTTTCATTGTTGACCTCTTTGTCTTCAGGTTTGTCTTCAGGAGCTGCAGAAAATCTCGCGCGTGAGCGAGATCATCTTGAGGATGCGCGGATCCTCGATGCGGTAGAAAACTTTCTGGGCTTCCTTGCGCGCGACGAGGATGTTCTGGTCGCGAAGGACGGCAAGGTGCTGGGAGATGTTGCTCTGCGAGGTGCCCACCGCATCCACGATCTCGAGGACCGAGAGCTCCTCGGTGCCGACGAGGCAGAGGATCTTGAGTCGCAGCGGGTGCGCCATCGCCTGCATCGCGGCGCTGGCCTGTTCGATGTTCTCAGTCTTGCCGATCAGGTCGAAGATGTCTTCGTTGGCAGCGGATGTCTTCTTGCGGGTGGGCATGGCGGGTGCGATGGAGAGGGTGCGGCCATTATAGGTATGTATTAGCCCATCGCAATATTAGGCAACACTGATATACTGGTCCGCATGTCGCGTGAATCCACCGGGCGCCTGATCCGGGCCCCCGAGAACTTCCTCAGCCAGGATGAAATCGCCGCGGTGCAGTCGGGCCGGCGCGATTTCCTGCGAAATGCCTTCCTTGCTGCCGCCGGCACGCTCGGCGCGCAAGCCGCGATCGCGCAGCCACCCGGATACAAGGGCGACTCCGCGATCCTCGAGCTGCCCGAACACTCGAAGGGCCTGGGCCAGCCGGTTGCGGCGCGCGCTTATGGCGAGCCTTCGAAGTTCGAGAAGAATCTCCAGCGTCGCGAAAGCCCGGGCCTCACGCGAGTCGCCGCGGCATCGGTATCCTTCGCCCCGCTGCAAGGCCTCTTCGGAATCATCACGCCCAACGGCCTGCACTTCGAGCGCCATCACCAGGGCTGGTGGGACATCGATCCGAACCAACACCGCCTCATGGTCATGGGGATGGTGAAGCAGGCGAAGGTCTACACGATGGACGACCTCATGCGCCTGCCATCGATGTCGCGCATGCACTTCATCGAGTGCGGCGCGAACACCGGCATGGAGTGGGGCAACGTCGCGGTGCCGACGGTGCAGTACTCGCACGGGATGCTCTCGTGCTGCGAATTCACCGGCGTGAAGCTTTCCACGCTGCTCGACGACTGCGGCTTCGATCGCAAGAACGGCAAGTTCGTCCTGGCCGAAGGCGCGGACGGCTCCTCGATGACGCGCACGATCCCGATGGACCGCGCGCTCGACGACGTGATGGTCGCGTGGGCGATGAACGGCGAGATGCTGCGGCCCGAGAACGGCTATCCGCTGCGACTCGTGGTCCCCGGCATCCAGGGCGTGTCGTGGGTGAAGTGGCTGCGGCGCATCGAAGTGGGCGACGAGCCGTGGGGCACGAAGGACGAGACGCTGCACTACATCGACCTCATGCCCGACGGCACGCACCGCCAGTACACTTCGATCCAGGAGTGCAAGTCGGTCATCACGACTCCCTCGGGCGGACAGACGCTCCTCGACAAGGGTTTCTACAACGTGACGGGCCTTGCGTGGTCCGGCCGCGGGAAGATCACGCGCGTCGATGTGTCTGTCGATGGCGGCCGCAACTGGAAGACTGCGCGCCTTGAAGGGCCCACGCTCACGAAGTGCCTCACGCGCTTCAACATCGACTGGGTCTGGAATGGCGGCCCCGCGGTGCTGCAGTCGCGCGCGATCGACGAGACGGGCTACGTGCAGCCGAAGATCAACCAGCTGCGCGCCACGCGCGGCACGCGGTCGATCTATCACAACAACGCGATCCAGTCGTGGAAGGTCGCGGAGTCGGGCGAGATTTCCAATGTCCAGATTTACTAGCGCGCTGCTATTCGTCTTTGCGCTGCCTGCGGCGGCGCAGACTACTTATCCCGGCGTGGGTCGGCCAGCAACGCCTGCCGAGATCACCGCGTGGGACATCGACGTTCGCCCCGACTTCAAGGGATTGCCCGCGGGATCCGGAAGTGTTGCGAAGGGGCAGGTGGTCTGGGAATCGAAGTGCGCCTCCTGCCACGGCACGTTCGGCGAATCCAACGAATGGTTCGCGCCGATCGTCGGCGGCACCACTGCCGAGGACGTGAAAGCCGGCCGTGTGAAGACGCTCGTCACGGGCGATGTCTCGCGCACGACGCTGATGAAGCTCTCGACGATCTCGACACTCTGGGACTACATCAACCGCGCGATGCCGTGGACCGCGCCCAAGTCCCTCACGACCGAGGAGGTCTACGCGGTCGTGGCGTACATCCTCAATCTTGGCGACATCCTTCCCAGCGACTTCGTGCTCTCGAACGAGAACATCGCGCAGGTCCAGGAGAAGCTCCCGAATCGCAAGGGCATGCGCCGCGATCACGGGCTATGGAATGTAAAAGGCCCGGGCGATGTTCGTAACGTGGCCTGCATGAAGGATTGCCCGGTCAGCAGCGGCCCGGCCTCGTCGTTGCCCGAACACGCACGCGATGCGCACGGCAACCTCGCCGAGCAGAACCGTCCGGTGGGCGGCGTGCGCGGCGCGGAGACGACCGGCAAGCCCGCGTTGCCGAAGGTTGCTTCGGTGGTCGTGGGACCGGCCGATCTTGCGAAGAGCAAGGCCTGCACGGCGTGCCACAACGCGGAAAACCGGGTCATCGGTCCCTCGTGGAAGGAAATCGGTGCCAAGTACAAGGGCGAGGTGGGCGCGGAGGCGAAGCTCATCGCCAAGATCAAGGCCGGGGGCAGTGGCGTCTGGGGCCCGGTTCCGATGCCGGCAAACCCTGACTTGGCGGATACCGATGCGCAGGCACTGGTGCGGTGGATCCTCGGAAAGTAGAGGGGTCAGAACCCTTAACTTTCGCGCGAAAGTTAAGGGTTCTGACCCCTCTACTTTCCGAAGGGAAATGAGGGTCCCGGTGGGTTACAATTTTCGTTCGTTCTCGTGATTGATAAGGAGTCGTTGATGAACCCCAACCGCAGAACAGCCCTCAAGGGCGCCGCGATGATCGGCGCGCTCGCCATGGGCCTGCTGAAAAGCGCAGGTGCCTGGGCCCAGAGCTGGAACAAGGCCGCTTTCGAAACCAAGTCGTTGAACGACACCGTGAAGGCGATGGGTGGCGCGAGCGCCGCCGAGAGCAAGGACATCGTGATCACGTCGCCGGACATCGCGGAAAACGGCGCGGTCGTGCCGTTCTCGATCGCGAGCAAGATCCCGAAGACGGAATCGATCTCGCTGCTCGTCGAGAAGAACCCCAACGCGCTCGCGGCGAGTTTCGGCATCCCCGACGGCACGGAGGCGGGCATCACGACGCGCGTGAAGATGGGCCAGACCTCGAACGTGATCGCGCTCGTGAAGGCCGACGGCAAGTTCTATTACACGTCCAAGGAAGTCAAAGTGACCCTTGGCGGATGCGGAGGCTGACATGGCTGACCCGATGAAGATTCGCGCGGCGATGGCCGGCAACCAGGTGGAAGTGAAGATCCTCATGAGCCACGAGATGGAGACGGGCCAGCGCAAGGATTCGAAGGGCGCGACGATCCCGGCTCACTTCATCCAGAACGTGACCGCGACGCACAACGGCAAGACCGTCCTCTCGGCCGAGTGGGGCCCGGCGGTCGCGAAGAACCCGTTCCTGTCGTTCAAGTTCTCGGGCGGAAAGCCCGGCGACAAGGTCGTCGTGACCTGGGTGGACAACAAGGGCGACAAGCGCACCGATGAAGCGACCATTTCGTAGCGCCCTCGCAGCCATCGTCCTCGCGACCGCCGCCCACGCGGCGATCGCGGGTCCCAATGATCCGGTCAAGGTCGTCTATCACGTGAACGAGGCGGGCGACCAGGCGACCAGCGCCATCCGCAACATCCGCAACCACCTGACTGCGGATCCCACGGCAAAGATCGTCGTGGTCACGCATGCGGGCGGGGTGCAGTTCCTCCTGCAGGACGCGAAGGACAAGAACAACGCGCCCTATGACGCGCAGGTGCAGGAGCTCGTCGCGAAGGGTGTCGAGTTCAGGGTCTGCAAGTTCACGCTCGAGCGCAACAAGATCGACCCGAAGCGCGTTCTGGAAGAGGCGAAGCTCGTTCCCTCCGGGGTGGCGGAAGTGAGCCGCCTGCAGGCGAGGGAAGGCTACGCGTACTTGAAGCCGTAGCAGGGCAGTCACCAATAACGATAGGAGGAAGCATCGTGGACCGGAAAACCGGCCTGATCGCCGCACTGTTTGTTTTCGCGTTGAGCGCCCAGGCGCAGCAGCGCACCACCGTCGAGGAGATCGAGCGTTACCGCCAGGCCCTCGGCGACGGCAACCCCGCCGAGCTTTGGGAAGCGCGGGGCGAAGATCTCTGGAAGCAGGCGCGCGGCCCGAAGAAGGCCTCGCTCGAGAAGTGCGACCTGGGCCTCGGGCCAGGCGTGGTGAAGGGAGCGTACGCATCGCTCCCGAAGTACTTCGCCGACACCGACAAGGTCGAGGACCTCGAATCGCGCCTCGTCACGTGCATGGTCACCCTGCAGGGCTTCACGCGCGAGCAGGCCGTCAAGGATCCGTTCGGCGGCCCGGGCAAGAAGTCCAACATGGAAGGCCTCGTCGCGTACCTCACCGCGGCATCGCGGGGCGTCACGATGAACGTCGCCGGCAAGCATCCGAAGGAAGTCGAAGCCTACGAGCTCGGGAAGAAGATCTTCTTCCACCGCGGCGGCCCGCATGACTTCGCGTGCTCCACCTGCCACGGCGTCGACAGCCAGCGCATCCGGCTGCAGGACCTGCCGAACCTCACGAAGAAGGAAGACGCCCAGCGCGCGTACACGTCGTGGCCGGCGTATCGCGTCTCGCAAGGCGAGCTGCGTTCCTTCCAGTGGCGCCTGTTCGATTGCTTCCGCCAGCAGCGCTTCCCGGAGCTCGTGTTCGCCTCGGATGCCTCGATCGCGCTCACGATGTTCCTCGCGCAGAACTCCAACGGCGGCGTGTTCAACGCGCCGTCCATCAAGCGCTGACGGAGACCGGACATGAACAAGAAGACATTGATCGTCAGCTTCGGCGTGCTGGGCGCGGTTGCCGCCGGCTGCGCCTCGATGATGACCGAGGAGCAGAAGGCCGCGAAGGCGCTCGAAGTGATGAAGGCGTCGTTCAAGGAGAACGGGCAGGCGAAGCTCGATCGCCTCGACCAGGACGACATGCAGCGCATCTGCAGCCTCTCGGAACAGAAGCCGCTTCCCAAGGACGTTTCCGACAAGCTGGAGAAGGCGCAGCAGGCGCTGATCAAGTATCCGGCTGACGGGAAGTTGCTGGGCGACTGGAAGTCGGGCGAGCGCATCGCGCAGTCGGGCGTAGGCAAGCAGTTCAGCGACAACCCCGCGAATCCCAACGGGGCCAATTGCTACGCGTGCCATGAGCTGACGAAAGCCGAGGTTTCCTTCGGCACGATCGGCCCGAGCCTCTACAACTTCGCGAAGATCCGCGGCTACTCGCCCGAGATGCAGAAGTACGCCTGGGGCAAGGTCTACAACTCGCAGGCCTATACGCCGTGCTCGAGCATGCCGCGGTTCGGGCACTCGGGCATCCTCACCGAGCAGCAGATCAAGGATGTGGTCGCCCTGTTGATGGACCCCAGCTCGCCGGTCAACAAGTGAGAACGCTCCTCGTCATCGCGGGATTCGCTTCGGTTGCCGCCGTTGCGCAGCCCGCGGCGACGTTCAGCGTGAAGCAGCTCACGCCGGAGACCGCGCTCATCGCGGCGAAGGCTGCGCTCGAGAAATGCCGCGCTGAAGGCTTCCAGGTCGCGGTCGCCGTCACGGACCGCGCCGGCGTTACGCAGGTATTGCTGCGCGATCGCTTCGCCGGTCCTCACACCGTCGAAATGGCGACGAGGAAGGCCTACACCGCCGTGTCGTTTCGCGTCTCCACGCTCGATTTCGAGCGCGATACGCAGGCGGGCAAGCCATCGTCGGGAGTTCGTCACCTGTCCAACATTGCGGCCGTCGGTGGCGGACGCACGATCGAAGCCGGTGGCGCGCTGCTCGGCGGCATCGGCGTGTCGGGTGCGCCCGGTGGCGTGAACGACGACGCGTGCGCGGCGGCGGGCATCAAGGCGATCGCCGACAGCCTCGAGTTCTGACGCGATGGACCGCCGCGAATTCATGCACGCGCTGGCGATGGCGGCGGCGGCCGGAATGCCGATCGCTTCGCGCGCCGCGCTCGCCGGTGACGGCGAGAAGCTCTACGACATCCCCGCTTTCGGAAACGTGAACCTGCTGCACATGACCGACTGTCATGCGCAGCTTATGCCGGTTCACTTCCGCGAGCCCTCCGTGAACATCGGTATCGCAGGTGCCAACGGTAAGCCGCCACACCTCGTCGGCGAACATCTCATCAAGGCTTATGGCTTCAGCCCCGGCGGCTCGAATGCGCACGCCTTCACCTTCCTCGACTTCGAGAAGGCCGCGCGCGCGTACGGCAAGCTCGGCGGCTTCGCGCATCTCGCAACGCTCGTGAAGAGGCTCAAGGCGTCGCGTCCTGGCGCACTGCTCCTCGATGGCGGCGATACGTGGCAGGGCTCGGCCACCGCGCTCTGGTCGAACGGCCAGGACATGGTCGATGCCGCGAAGCTGCTCGGCGTGAACGTGATGACCGCGCACTGGGAGTTCACCTACGGCGCGGCGCGCGTGAAGGAAGTCATCGAAAAGGACTTCAAGGGCAGCATCGACTTCGTCGCGCAGAACGTGCTGACGACGGACTTCAATGACCCCGTCTTCCAGCCGTTCGTGATGCGCGAGATGAACGGTGTGCCGGTCGCGATCATCGGCCAGGCCTTCCCGTACACGCCCATCGCCAATCCGCGCCACTTCGTGCCCGACTGGACGTTCGGCATCCAGGAGCCGCAACTGCAGAAGCATGTGGAGGCAGCGCGCGCGAAGGGCGCCAAGGTTGTGATCCTGCTGTCGCACAACGGCATGGACGTGGATCTCAAGCTTGCGAGCCGCGTTTCGGGCATCGACGCGATCCTCGGCGGCCACACGCACGATGGCGTTCCGCAGCCGGTGGAAGTGAAGAACCCCGGCGGCATGACGCTCGTCACCAACGCGGGCAGCAACGGCAAGTTCCTGGGCGTGCTCGACCTCGAGGTGAAGGACGGGCGGATGCGCGCGTGGAAGTACCGGTTGCTGCCGGTGTTCTCGCGCCAGCTCGAACCCGACAAGGCGATGGCGTCCCTCATCGAGAAGGTACGCGCGCCGTTTACCCACAAGCTTTCAGAGCGCGTGGCCACCACGGAAGGCCTGCTCTACCGCCGCGGCAACTTCAACGGCACCGTGGACCAGGTGATCCTCGATGCGCTGATGAAGGTGAAGGGCGCGGAGATCGCGTTCTCGCCGGGCTTCCGCTGGGGCACGTCGCTGCTGCCGGGCCAGGCGATCACCACCGAGCACGTGATGGACTGGACCGCGATCACCTATCCGCAGGTCACGGTGAACGACATTTCGGGCGAGATGATCAAGACCATCCTCGAGGACGTCTGCGACAACCTGTTCAATCCCGATCCGTATTACCAGCAGGGCGGGGACATGGTGCGCGTGGGTGGCCTCACGTACACCTGCACGCCGGGCGAGACGATGGGCAAGCGCGTGAGCGACATGCGCCTCGCCGGCAAACCCATCGACGCCGCGAAGACCTACAAGGTCGCGGGCTGGGCGCCGGTCGCGGAGGGTGCGAAGGGCGATGCGATCTGGGACGTGGTCACCACGTACTTGCGCGACAAGAAGACCGTGAGCTCCGTGAAGCTCAACCAGCCGAAGCTCGTCGGTGTTGAAGGCAACCCTGGCATCGCGTAAGAACTCCCTCTCCCCTGGGAGAGGGCCGGGGAGAGGGTTGGTTGTCGCGGCCCTGTTGCTGGTCTCGCTTGTCGCGCTCGCCGCTGACTACGCCGCCATCAAGTCCGTCGTGAAACCTGTGCCCGTGACGGCGCGCGCGTTCTACGTGCAAGGTGAAGCGGGCGTTGCTTCGAGCGCCAACGAGGGCTTCAACTCCAACGCGGGCTTCGTGGTGACTGACGAAGGTGTCGTTGTCATCGATGCGCTCGGCTCGCCCGCGCTGGGCAACGCGCTGCTGCAGGCGATCCGCAAGGTGACCAACAAGCCGGTGAAGCGGGTGATCGTCACGCACTATCACGCCGATCACTTCTACGGCCTCAAGGCGTTCAAGGACGCGGGCGCGGAGATCTGGGCGCACGTGAGCGCGCAGGAGTACTTCGAGAGCGGTGAAGCCGGCCGGCGGCTCGAACAACGCGCGCGCGACCTCTTTCCCTGGGTCGAAGACAACATGCCGCTCGTGAAGGCCGACCGCTGGCTCGACGCCGACACGAGCTTCACGATGGGCGGCATCCGCTTCGACATCGCGCACCTCGGCCCCGCGCACTCGCTGGAGGACACGATCGTCGTCGTCCCCTCCGAAGGCCTGCTCTTCAGCGGCGACATCCTCTACACCGGCCGCATCCCGTTCGTGGGCGAGGCCGACAGCAAACGGTGGCTCGCGATGATGGATCGTCTTATCGCGCTCAAACCGCGCGTGATGGTGGCGGGCCACGGCGAAGTCTCCCGCGATCCGGCGAAGGACTTCACGCTCTCGCGGGAGTACATCACCTACATGCGTACCGTGATGGGCAAGGCCGTGGAGGACTTCGTGCCCTTCGAGGAGGCGTACGCCAAGACCGACTGGAGCCGCTTCGCGAAGATTCCCGCGTTCGATGCCGCCAACCGCGTCAACGCCTATGGCCAGTACCTGGTGATGGAGCGGGAGTCGCTGAAGAAATAATGGGGTCAGACCCCATTATTTTTATCCGGCCGCAATACCGATCGCCAGCAGCGCGGCGTATGTGAACGTCAGCAGCGCCGCTTTCGCGGTCATCGGCTCGAGGGTCGGCTCGTCGTCGTGGGTCATGACGACCGGCAGGATTCGCAATGCCAGCGGCAACGTGACGAGGGGAAGCAGGACCCATGCGGTGTATCCGAGTGCCCAGAGAACGAGGGGCGCGAGATAGGCAAGCAATGACAGGAGGCAGTAGAGCAGCCGGCTTCCCGCGGGACCGAAGCAGACGGCCACCGTGCGCCATCCCTTGCGCGTGTCGAACTGTCGATCCTCCAGGTCGTCGATGAGGAGGATGTTGGTCACGAGCGCGCCCACCGGCAGCCCGACGAGGTATGCCGCAGGGGGTAGTGCCGCCAGGCTGGGCACGGGCTGCGAGGCCGCGGCCGCGAGCCACGCGATCTGCGCGTAGTAGGTTCCCGCGATGGCGACGATCCCGAACATCGCAAAGAATATGGGTTCGGCGATGCCAAGCGTCGTGTAGGGACGCGCGCTCACCGAGTACCCGAAGCTTGCGACCACGCCCACGACGCCGATCGCGAGCGCATTCACTCCGCCCACGACCAGGAAACACACCGCGACCGGGATCACCACCAGGAGGCAAGCGGCGATCGCGACCTTGAGCTGGCCGAGGGTGAGCGTGCCGTCCCGCAGGGCGTTCGTGAGATCGGGATGCTCGACCTCTTGCGGATACCGGCGCAGCAGCTCGTGGGTGTCGGTGAAAAGGCCCGCGAGATGGATGAGCCAGCTGCCCAGGAAAGCGAGCGCGACAGCCATCGGCGCGAACACGTGATCATGCGAGGCCAGTGCGGCACCCACCATCACCGGCGCCGCCGCAATCGGCAAGGTATGGGTCGGATAGACCAGGAGGTCGACCCAGATGCGTTTGCGCGTTGGTGCCGCGTTGCTCAACGGATGCTCCATGCCTCGATTGATATACCTGATGAGGCGTGAGGAGTTGTCCGGAATCAACGCGACGCTTCGCCTCCAGCTACCTCGCCGCCAGCATTACTTGCAATTGATCTTGGTGATCTTGACCGTGTCCAGGTCGTTGGCCGTGTAGACCGCGGGAACGTTCGGATCTCCCTGGTTGATCATGTTGATATTCAGGGCGGCGATCGCCTGCAGGTGACCGGGCTCCGCGAGCTTGAATTTCTCCTGTTGCTTTGATGTTGCGCCGAACATTCCGTTGCAGAGGTACGCCTTCCTGAAGATCTCCATGACCGCAATTCTCGCCTTGTAGCTCGCCAGGCGATCCTTGGCATTCCCAGGGTTGTGGGTGATCTTCTCGTATTGCTTGCCGCACTGGATTCCGAGGACGTCGTAGGCGTCCTTTATTCCCGCGCACGTAGGTTCCTTGGCCGGTGGGACGGCAAGCGCGGCGGTTGGTGCGAGGGTAGCGGCGAGGATCGCGAGCACGGCCCCGGCAAGGCTGGCAGCGCGTGGAGATGCGTTTTTCATTGAAGCCTCCCTGTGTCGTTATGGTCGAGATGCCACGCGAGTGGCAAATGCCAAGATAACGAACGTTAAAGACACAAGGCAATCAGACTAACGTCCCGAGTGCACTAGTCGTAAGACGGAAGGGTTTCGACATCAAGGCGTCCTTGGGAAACTTCCTGCAATGCTTCCCTCACGATTCCCTGTGCTTCGCCGGCGCCACGGGGACGGCGACAATTCGGCTGGGGCCACATGCCGTGACAGACACCCCAACGTTCCGAAAGGCGAAGCCAGTCCGACTCGCGCATCTCTCCGTACCTCCAGAACTCGCGAATCTCCGCTGCACGCGCCAGGCGTTCCTCACCTGTCGACTCCTGGTAGGCGGCCCAGATGAATGCCCACGACGCCGAAGGTGCCATGGTTCCGAGGTGGACAACAGCGCTTCCAAGCAGCGTAGCCGCGACCAGCAACGTGAGCGGAAGGGCAGCGCGAGCACGGCGAAAGGACGCGATCCCGGCGATCGCGAGGCCCACGGCGATCAGTGCGAAAAAGAGTCCGCCCATGTCCAGGGCGAGGTGATAACCCCAGGGATAGAAGTGAGCCAAACGGCTACTTCCGGACTTCGAAGCTCGCGTGATCCAGCTCGGCGCCGCGACCATCAACCAAGGCGACGCGATGCCTGCCCGGCGCCGGATTCCAGAGGAATGGCTGAGCTGCCGCAACTTTGCGGCCATCGGGCAGCACGAAGCGTGAATCTTGTTCAGCGCCACGAGCGCGCAGCACGATGCGCTGCCGCGACCCGGGAATATCCGGATCCAGTGCGAAGATCGCGCCGTTCGCGGGTGCTTCGAGGCGGGGCTTGCCCGCCGGTGTCGCGACGGCCGTGATCGATGCTGCCTGCGTTCCTGCGACGAACCACTCCTCGCGATCCGGCTCGAGGCCGTTGGCGAATCGCACCGAAGCGTGGATCACGCCTTCCGGCGGTTTCGTCGTGCCCGGGACGCCGTTCGCATGCATGAAGTCCATCACGTCACGCCATACCGGCGCGGCGCCCGTGACGCCGGAGACGTCGTGCATCGCATCGCCCGCGAAGTTGCCGACCCACACGCCCACCGTGAAGTGCTCGGTGTAGCCCACGGCCCAGTTGTCGCGCATGTCCTTGCTGGTGCCGGTCTTCACGCTCGCGCGGTAGCGGGTGGAGAGCGGGCTGGCGAGGCCGAAGGTGATCGCGCGCGCGCCTGAATCGGCGAGGACGTCGGAGATGATGAATGCAGAGGTCGGATCCATGACGACGCGGTGCGGCAGTGCGTCCATCGAGCGGGCAAAGCGCACTGGCGAATACTCACCGTGATTCGCAAGCGCGCGATAGGCGTTGGTGAGTTGGAGCAGCGTCACTTCGCCGCCGCCGAGGGCCAGGCCGTAGCCGTAGTGCTCGGCGTCGCGGTCGAGCGTGTCGAGGCCGAGCGCGCGCAGGCGCGCGTGGAACGGCTGGTAGCCGATCAGACCCAGCGTGCGGACGGCGGGCACGTTCAATGAGCCGGCCAGCGCCACGCGCAAGCTCACCGGCCCCTTGAAGCTGCGATCGTAGTTCTGCGGAACGTAGAGGCCGGCCGCGGTGGTGATCGCGAGCGGGGAGTCATCGAGGATCGAGGCCGCGGTCAGCATGCGCTCCTCGATCGCGAGCTCGTAGAGGAAGGGCTTGAGGGTCGAGCCCGCCTGGCGGCGCGCGGCGGCGCCATCGACGTCGGCGGAGCGCGAAAGCTCGCCGCTCGATCCGACGTACGCAAGGACTTCGCCCGTCTTGTTATCCAGCACGACCACAGCGCCGTCCTGCACGTTGCGGCCTTCGAGCTCACGGAGATGCCGTGCGAGCGAATCGCGGGCGAAACGTTGGGTGCGTGCATCGAGGGAGGAGATCTGGAGTTGGCCCGACTCCTTCAGCAGTCGGCGAGCGGCGTGCGGCGCGTCGCCTTCGACGCCGACCCGGAAATGCCGACCTGCAAGCACTTCGGAGGCGATGCGCTCGGCCTTGCGACACGCGAGCTCATCGTTCTCGAAGATCGCGCACGCGCGGCGCGCAACGCGGACTGCCGGCGCGTTGGGGGCACGAACAAGTGCCGTGAGAATCGCCGCCTCGCCGCGATCAAGTCCCGCAGGGCGCTTTCCCGCGAGTGCACGCGACGCAGCATCGACGCCTTCGATCTCGCCGCGGAAAGGCGTGAGGTTGAGCCACGCCTCGAGAACCTGTTCCTTCGTCCACATGCGCTCGATCGCGAGCGCCTGGCGCATCTGGCGCCACTTGTCGATGAAGCCGCGCTGGCCGCCCATCTCCAGCTCGGGGTTGAGGTGTGCCGCGAGCTGCATCGTGATCGTGCTGCCGCCGCGCCGCTCGCCCAGCGTCGACTGCTTGGCCGCGCCCATCATCCCGAGCCAGTCCACGCCTTCGTGCTGGCGGAAGCGCTTGTCCTCGGTGGAGATCACCGCTTCGATGAGCGATGGCGACACGTCGCGGATCCCGACCCACTCGCCGCGCCGGCTCTTGTGATCGACACGAACCTTCGAAAGCGGCTGGCCGTGGCGATCGAGCAGCCACGCATCGGCCGAGCGCCACGACAGGCGCACCGCGTCGAGGTCCACGACCGGATAGGGCGCGATGGCCAACGACAGGACCGTCGCGATAGACGCGAGCGCGACGCCCAGGAAGGTGGCGCAGGCGAATCGCTTGAGGGTGACGCTACGGAACAACACGGGTCACCCTTTCCTGGTTATCGAGATCGAAGGTGAGGTAACGGCCCCCGAGCAGAAACGGGCCGACGGGCGACTTGCGCATGTACGCGAGCGTCCCGTAGCCCTCCGGCGCGTCCACGTTCAGGATTCCGAACCGCTGCATGACGCGAGGCGTCACGGTCCACATGTCGATGCCGAAATCGACCGGCTCCTGCCCGAGGCGCGTGATGTACTCGTTGACCTGGAGGTCGTCGTAGAGCCGCCCCTGCAGCTCGCGGAGCTCGCGTGCGGAGTTGAAATGCAGGCGTTTGTCCTCCAGGAATTGGCGCTCGACCTCGGTCACGGGCGACGGTCCCGTATAGATGCGAAGCAGCATGCCTTCGTACTGGTTCACCAGCGCTCGCACGTCCTTCTGCTCCATGCTTCCGTGCCAGAGGACGAGCGACCCGGGGCAGATGATCTTCTTCTGACCCGCCGGAAAGACGTAGTTGGCGCAGGCGGAAACGCAGAGGCCCTGTACCTCGACATCGAGCTTGTGCTCCCAGACCCATCGGCCGAATTTGAGCCCCGCTGCGCCGTCGCCGCCACTGGAGTTGATCACGAGCTTGGTCGCGCCCTTCGGATCGATCGCACGAATGAATGTCTCGACGCGCTCGGGCGAGATCGGCCCGAGGAACGAGACCAGTGCATTCTCCGGATCGGCACCGCCCTTCACCTCGACGGAACACTTCGGTTTGGGCAGCGCGGTCGCCGCGAGCGGCAACGCGAACATCGCGGCCATGACGCCGAGAATCACGCCGTGTTTCAAGGCTTCACCTCGATCGACGGGTTCGGCGTCTCACCCAGCATCTCCGGCGCGTACATCGCCTCGACGCGCGTGGCCGGTAGATCGAAGCGCCCGGCGTTGTTGAGGCGCGCGGTGTACTCCACCGTGAACTTCCCCTTGGGTACGTACGCGTAGTACGCGCGGTAGGCCGAGAAGGTGCGCTCGATGTACGCGGGCCATGCCCAGCCTTCGCGGCGCTCGCCGCGGGTGAGGGTGGCTGAATCACCGCCGAGACCCGAACCCAGGATCGTGGCCCCCGAGGGAATCGGATCGTCGACGACGACCCACGTCATGTCCGACTGCGCCTCGATCTCGAGCGTCACGCGATAGACGTCGCCGCGCGAGTAGGCCGACGGGTCCTTCTGCTCGACGCTTTTCACCGTGCGGCGGATCTTGTAGCCGGTTTCGAGCGGTTGCTTGAGCGGGAGTGCCGCACGCGATTGCACGATCACCCAGGGCTTGCCTTCGCCCTTGTGCTCGAGTGCCAGGCGCTCGCGCTGCGCGGGCCACGCGAAGTCTTTCATCACGCGATCGGCGCCGACTTCCATCTTGTGGTCCGAATGCGAGAACGAGACCACGGTCGTGCCCGTCGCGGGAACCTTCTCGAACACTTCGGCATAGCGCTCCATCGCAACCGTGCCCCAAGCGTTGGCGACTGTCGTGCTCCACACGCCGCGCAACTGGCGCGAGAGAGCACCGCGCACGAGCCGGCCGATGTCTTCCTTCCAGGCGCCTTCCTCGAGCACCGCGAGCAGCGCGCGATTCGCGTTCACGTCGGTGGAGACCATCAGCCACCACAGCGCGTCCGAGCGCTCCGTGGAGAAGGTCATCACCGTGCCCTGGAAGTTGAGGCGGCTGCGCAGGATCGAGTGCGCCTGCTCGAGCTTGGTGGCGGCGTCCTTCACCGGCACGCGCTTGAGAATGCCGATCCAGTCGATCAGCGCCGAGGTGGGCCAGCGCGCCGGGTCGATGCCGATGGAATCGAGCATCTCGGGCTTCGCGCGCTCGTGACGTGACAACGCTTCGATCGCTGCGAGCTTGCGAACCGTGAGATCGGCCGTCGGAAGTGCGCTGCCCCGGACGATCTTGCCAGTGGCGAACGCCTCGAGCCCGCTCAGCATGCGATTGAGGGAAGAGGGCTCCCACTCGCGCTTGTCGGCGTCAGCGATCTGCACCAGGTACGCGGTGAGCGCGTCGCTGCCTTCGAGCATCTCGTTGGGGAAGTAGCGCACGAGGCCATCGCGGTCCTGGTAATTCGGAAGCGAGGCGGCAACACCACGCCAGAGACTTTCGGCACGCAGGCCGATTGCCTTCGACGCGCGCTGCTCCATGCACGAGTACGGGTAGTAGTTGAACCACTCGCGCACGGCGACCATGTCGCCGACCAGCGTGCCCATCAGCTCCACGCGGATGCTGCCGCGGCCCGGAATCGCATCGGCCGGACGCTCCACATAGAAGATCGTGGGCTTGTCCATGCGAGCGAGCGTTGCCTGGTAGACGCGCACCGGATGCACGGGTGTCACATCCTGGCCCACACGCAGCGTGTCGCGCGCGCCGCCCGACGTCGTGGCCGTCACCTCCCAATGGAGCTTGCGCACATCCACCGGGACCTTGTAGGGCGCGCTCACGATGCGAGACTCGTTCGCGGCGAGCGTCACGCGGCTCTCGCCCGTGCCGATGCTCTTGCGAGCCTTGTCGTCGGCGGCACGGTCGTAGACGGTCCATTGGAGACGCGTATCGAGTGGCGCCGCGGTGGTGTTGCGCACCGTGAACATCGCGGTGAAGTCGTCCTGCTCGCGCATGACCGGCGGCAGGCCCGAGAAGAGCATCAGGTCCTGCGTCGTGCGAATGGTCGTATGGCCCTCGCCGAACTTCGCGACACCCGAATGCGACACGGCGACGATGCGGAAGCTCGTGAGCGAGTCGTTGAGCGGAATCTCGACGGTCGCGCGCCCGTTGGCATCGAGCGGCACGCGGCCCTTCCAGAGGAGGAGCGTGTCGAAGAGCTCGCGAGCACCTTCGCGGCCTCCGCCACCGCCTGCAGCCACCGCCTTCTTGCCGAAGTGTCGCTTGCCGATCACGTGGCCCTGGGCCGTCGCGGTCGATACTTCCTGCGGCCGTTGACCCAGCAGCGCGTCCAGGATGTTCCAGGACGCGTTGTTCATGAGTTCGAGCAGGCCCTCATCCACGGCGGCGAGCGCGATCTCGCCATTGGCCGCGGGCTTGCCGCTCGAATCCGTCACCTCGATCGCGACGCGCGCCTTCTCGCGCACCTTGAACACTTCGCGATCGGGCGTGACCTTCACCTTCAGCTCGTACTCGCGCCGGCCGACGTTGATGTTGGTCATGCCGAGCTTGTACGCAGGCTTGGCGAGATCGACGAGGCCCGTGGGCTTGGGTGCATCGGCCCCTCCGACGCGGCCGCGCACAGCAAGCGCCGAGACATAAACGTTGGGACCGTAGTGCCCGAGCATCGGGACATCGACGACCGGGCCTTTGCCCTGGAGCGTCACGACCTTGTGCGAGAGCACACCTTCGCGCTCGACGGTGACCAACACTGTGGCCGAGCGGAAGGGCATGCGGACCTGCAGCTTGGCGTTCTCGCCGGGCTCGTAGCGGCGCTTCTCGGCCACGAGCTCCATGCGATCGTTGCTCGAAGGGTCGAACCACCAGTCGTCCTCGCCGATCACCCAGAGGCTCGTCATGCCGAAGGACGTGCGCTTCTGGTCGTCCTGCACGCGCGCGACCAGCAGCAGTTCGCCGCCCTTGCCGGGCTTCGCGGAACAGAAGATGAGGCCGCGCGCGTCGGTCGTGCCCGTGCAGCCCGTGCCGATCTTCTTCGTTTCCGTGATCGAGTCGTACGCGTAGAAGCCCCCGAGCACGCGGCGGCGGCTCGAATACGTCTGGCGCTCGAAGACATCGACCACGACCTGGCGGCCCGCAACGGGCTTGCCCGACGTATCGACCACGACCACCTGCGCATTCACGCCGGCCTTCGTCGCCGCCCATCCGTCGGGACGAATGCCGACGTAGAGCGATGAGGGATGCAGCGCGACACGCGTGGAAGTAGAGAGGAGCTCGCCATTGGGATCGGCGTATTCCATTTCCACGACGAGGTTCGCGGGCTTTGGGCTCACCGGGAGTTTTTCGAAAGTGAGCGCGGCAGTACCCGCGGCGTCGAGCGTGTAGGTCTTGGTGCTGATGGGGCCGGCGGCTTCGGCTTCGGTCTCCTGCGCGCCCTCGTCATCGGATTCCGGATCGTAGGTCGCCCACGGATCGGCGCCGGACCGTGTGCCTTCCTTGACCTCTTCGCCGTTGAACATGAAGTCGCCGTACTCCGCGAAGCCGACACCGCGCGGTTCGATGCGGTGACGCACCTTCACGGGCAGGTTCGAAGCCGGACCGCCCGCGAGGTAATTCACCGCGGCATCCACCTTCGTCTTGGTCGCGCGAATCTGCGCTTCCTTGGGCGCAGCGAGGCTGGCACGCATGAGCGGCACGCGGAAAGCCTCCACGCGGAAGTTCGCGTTCGATTCGAGGGACCCGCGATATTCCCACTGCAGGTAGTACTGCCCGAGCTTCGCTTCCTTCGGAATCGCCCAGGTCGATTCAGCCACACCCTGCGCGTCGAACTTGACCTGGAGCTCCACCTTCTGGCCCGTGCCCGCGTGGAAGAGGCTCGCCATCTTCGGGTACTGGTCGGCGGCGGGCATCTTGAAGCCGTTGCCGCTGGTCACGCGCGCGATGTGCTTCATGCTCACCGTCTCGCCGGCGCGGAAGAGCGTGCGGTCGAACACGGTGTGGATCGAGAGCGGCCGCTGCTTCCAGTAGCCCGTGTTCATGCCGAAGTTCCACGGCTCGATGCCTTCGCGCCAGTTGGAGAACGTGAAGGAGACGTCCTCGCCCACGCGCGCGAAGGCGATGAGCGGGCAGGGCGGGTAGCCACGCAGCTGCGGCAGCTTGTCGCCGGCCACCGCGATGCCGTCGCCGTCGGTCTTGCCTTCGAAGTGGAGCTTGCCGCGGCAATCTCGCACCGTGACCTTCGCATCGCGCACGGGCTTGCCGTCGGCGAGCGACGTGACCCACACGAGCGAGTTCTCGCGGCCGTGCTTGAGGTGCACGGCGTAGTTGGTGACGAGAACGCTGGTGGAGACGAAGTAGGGCTTGTCGGGAACGCCGTGCAGCGCCGAGCCCAGGCGCGGGCTTTCGAACTCGACGAGATAGAAGCCGGGCTTCGGGAGCGGAATGCCGATCACCTCGAGCGTGCGGCCGGCGGCGGGGCGCGGCAGCTTCACCGGCGTGGACTTGTCGCTCGCCTCGATGGCGGTGATGTCACCGGTCTGCGAATTCTTGCGACCTTCCCACGGCGAGATCTCGGTGCGCTTCATGTACGCGAAGAAGCGCTTGAGGATCTGCTCCTCGTCGTTGTCCACGCGCATCGTCTTGCCGGGAATTGGTTCGCCCGATGAGGCGGTTGTATCGACCTGCACGCCCTTCATGTCGGGCTCGATGCCGCGCACGGTGATCGGGAGCGTTGCGTTGCCCGCCTCGAGAATGCCGAAGCGCCCCGGGAACTTCACGAGCGGCGGGTAGACATCGGTCTTCACGGCGAGCGGGAAGGACGCGGCGTTGCTGGGCACGCGGCCCGCGTCGTCCTTGAAGTCCTTCGGCAGCTCGATCGTGAAGTTCGCGCTCTCGGCGAAAGGGCCGTCGAAGCGGATCGAATCGACCACGTTCACCTTCGGGTCGATCTCGCCGCGCTGCACGCGGTTGGCGGACTTCAACCACACCCTGGAGGCGAGCTCGCGCGGCACGGGGGAATTGAAGGAGAGCGTCATCGGGGTGGCGGGCAGGCACTGCGCGTCCTTGTTCACCTTCTGGCAGCGGAAGGTGAGCGTGAACGCGGGGCGGACCTGGTACGCGAGGCGCTGCTCGACGCCGCGGGGAATGCCCGTGCGGGTCTTTACGCCTTCGCCGACGACCACCGACATCTCCGCGGCGTTGGGAAGCTTTCGTGAGCAACGCACGCCGACGAGGGGCATCGTCTGGAAGCGCTTGTCCTCGAGGCGGAAGTCGTGGATCGGAATCGGGCGCGGACCCTTGAACCAGAGGCGGTAGTAGCGATAGGCGAGCTGCTTGTTCGCGGCGAGGATGTCGCGCGCTTCCTTGTCGGTGAGGAGCGTGGTCGGGATGCGCTCGTTGATGCCCTTCGCCTCGCACCACAGGTGGTTCAGCGACGCCGGATCCACGGGGCCGTCGAACAGGAGAATGAAGGCCTGCTCTTCGTCGACCGCCGTGTGGCCTTCGCGCGGCATCGAGACCACGACCGCCGGGCCGCCCGTGTGGAAATCGAAGTCACGCTTGCCGGTGAGTGCCACGTTGTCCGAAGTCTTGGCGCCGACCTTGAGGCTGAAACGACAGCGCTGGCCCGCGGGAAGGTCGGCATCGAAGTCGTAGACCCAGTTCGTGGCGTCCGCCCAGCGGCCCTTGCCCTTGAGCGCCGCCGGATCGCCTTCGCACTTCACGGTGAAGGGGTCGTCGAGCCGCGGGTCGCCGAACGCGACCATCGGGTCCGAGAAGCGCACGGCCACCTGTCGCACGCCCTTGGACTCCCCCTGGGGCGAGAACGCATCGACCTTGGCGGCCCAGGCGGGCGCGGCGGCAAGGAGGAGGGGGGCTGCGACGGCGGCGAACAAGCTGCGGAACATGGATTTCGGACCTCTAAGGGAGTGGGCTCAGCGTGGACGATGAGGGAGGAAGGTGCACGAGGACTATTTGAATTGCGGCGGAATCATGGCGCGGGATGGCAAGGCGGCGACAACTACTACTTCAGGACATAGCTCGCGAGGACGCTCTGCACCTCGTTGATGCTGAGCTTTTGTTGAAGGTCTTCTGGATCGGGACGGGATTACTCGAGATCCTGATCTTCAGCTCGGCATCGAGATCGAAAGCCCCGCCCGTCTCCACGCTGAAGTGGGAGATTGCCTTGTGCGGGATGGAGTGGTACTCGACCTTGCTGCCGGTGATGCCATGCTTGTCGACCACCACCAGGCGCCTGTTGGTGAACACGAAGTAGTCGCGGATGAGCTGGTAGGCATGCTCGACGACTTCACCTTCGGTCAGGACCGGAGAAAACTCTGCCTGGATTCTGGAACTGTCGATCTTGGATGCGTTACCGAGCACGCCGCCGAAAAGTCCCACAATGCCTCCCCGTTGAGCGGGTTTACTTTGCAGGCTGCAGTTTAGTCGAAGGCCGCGGCAATCGTGTTGCCATGGTATGGGTTTGAAGCTCGGCAGGATTGACCTACTGTATCCGCCAGGCTACAGTTGGCTGTGCACATTGAAGCCTACTTCGACGAGTCTGGGACTGACGGGAAGTCTCGGCATCTGTGCGTCGCGGGCTACATCTTCGATCGCGATCGATGCGCAGAAATGACTTTCAAGTGGTCCAGGATGCTGAGTGAATTTCAGCTTCCCTATTTCAGGATGTCGCAATGCGCTCCGGACCCGGGCAATGGCCCTTTCGCGCGCCTATCAAAAGCCCAACGGATTGACGTCGCGACTAGGGCGATCGACCTTATCAAGTCGCACGCGATTCAAGGAGTGGCTGTTTCCGTAGACAAGCGGTTCGCACATCTGATCCCCACGTACGGCTACTACAGGAGTCCGTATACATTCGCCTGCTGGCACGTCCTGATGGCGGTCAGGCGGTGGATGCAGAAAGCGCACTTCAAGGGTGACGCTTCGTATTTCTTCGAGGATGGACATCAGAGTCAGGGAGAAGCCCATCGACTCATGTCCGCAATATTCGCCGAGCCACTACTCAAGGCAGCCTATCGGGCTAGTTCCTTTGGCTTCGGAAAGAAAGAAGAAATGCGACCGCTCCAATGCGCAGACATTTATGCGTGGCATTGGTCGAAGAGGCTGAAGAACCTGGATCGTGGCATCTCCAAGCATCGTGCCGATTTCAACAGCCTTCTCGACATTGCGCACCTTGGATCGCACTACGACGAAAAGATGATTCTGTCATTTCCAGAAACCATCAAGCAGTTGCATGCCTATCAACTCGAGGTAGGAAGACGGTACAGCGGCGGCTTCCATGCCTACTAGGAAGGTATCCAGCGGAGGCGACATGCCAAGGACAACGAGCACGCGTTACGATGTAGCCGATCATCTGCGCACGCCAAAAGAGATGGCCGCATATCTCGAAGCTAGCCTTCAGGAGGCGGATGGGGACGCGGCGCTAGTCGCGAAGGCGCTTGGTGACATCGCGCGAGCAAGAGGCATGTCCCAAGTCGCGCGAGAGGCCGGTTTATCGCGCGAGAGTCTCTACAAAGCGCTGTCTGGAGATAGGAACCCAGACTTCGAGACTGTCTTGCGCGTCATGAACGCCCTAGGAATCAAGCTGCGCGCGGAGCCGGTGTAGCTGCATCGAACGGATGCGCTCGGGTTTCACTCGTGAAGTTGCTTAGCAAGATGGCGCATGAGTCCCCTTACAGCCGCCAGTATGGGTTCGGCGTCATCCCCCTCGTACTTGCCGCGCTGGTGCATTGCTGCATCTCGCCATGCGTTCTTGATGAACGTGAACTGTGTCGCCGCCGCAGAATGAAACTCCTTCCGAGGGTCGGCCGATTTCAGGTTCGTTATCGAATCCTCGATCTCATCCAGTATCGGCCCCCAAGAGTCTCGATTCGGGACGTAGCCCAATTCTCGAGCCTGCAGCGTAAGTGGCGTCTCCAGCGCGCGCATTAGGTGCATGACGCAGGCCGTGTATCGCCCCAAGGCATAACACTTGCCGGCCTCAGACACCTCGAAGCGCGAAGACGGAAAAGCGTCGTGAACTTCCTGCCCGAACAAGGGCGAGGCAGGGTCCCAGTAGGACTGCAATCCGGGTGCGAGAGCGAAGAACAGTCGCCCCTCCATCTCGTCCCGGAATCGACCGTGAAACTCATTCATTGGAACGTTTAGTTCGCCTTTCCATTTTTCACCACGAAGGACGATCTCTTTCGCCTTGGTAAGGGACTTGACCGTAAGGGGCATTCCCAGCGCCTGGATTGTTTCGATCATCTGGTCAATCCAATTGGCAAAGATTGGTCGGTCAGCCTCGGGTATGTGCTCGGCAATTGTGCGAAGGCGCTCAAGCACCGTTCGCATCTCCGTCATTTTCTTTACGTCGAGGCGGATCATGTCCTGCAAGCTCCAAGGTTCATCGGTACGTCGAAGGTACAGTTTGCCAAGACCGCCACGTTGGGGACGCGGAATCGTCACCTAGTAAGGGTGACCGCTACTGCGCCGCAAACTTGTAGTACGTGTCGTTCAAGAAAACGACGATGTGCTCCTCGTCCTCCGGGAAGAGGCTGAGGTTGAGCTCCGTGTTGCAGCGAGCAACCTGGGTCTTGAGCTGTGCCATCGAGGTGACCTTTCGGTCCTTGCGCAGGTAGACCGCCTTCGCATCCCCCTGCGTCTTGTTGTGGTGGCAGGTCTCGCACTTGGAGGCCTCCACGAGCTTCTTGCCTTCGGCCGCGTTGGGCGCAGCGAGTGCTACCCACGGCGCAAGGCCGAGGAGGGCGGCGGCAAGGATTCGGGCAGTCATGCCCCGAAGTTTACGCTCGGCTGCGTGACTTCTTTGCGGGAGCGGAGGTCGCGGCCTTCACCTTGGCCTTCACGACCTTGGCGATGAGCGGGTAGGGCACGGGCTTGTCCATCGGGAACTTGAGTGTTGCCTTGCCCGAGAGGTAGGGCGTGAGCTCGTCTCGCACATCGATCGTGTCCTCGTGCACCGGGTAGACGCCGATGTGCTCCCTGAAGCCCGCGAAGTAGACGAGGTACTTGCCCGCGAGCTTGAACGTGGGGATGCGGTAGCTGATCGCTTCGGTCGCACCGGGGGCGGCCTTGGCGATGGTCTTCCGGATCTTCTCGAGGCGCTCCTGGACGGGCTCCGGGAATGCGGCGATGTAGGCGTCGATGGTCGCGGGCTTGACGGTCGATTTCACTTCGCTGCCTCCATGAGCGCTTCGGCCTTGGCCATGAACTCCGAGTCGATGGCGCGGATCTCGAAGGGGCCGATGGCGACCCCGGGGTGTTTCAGCATGAGCTCGGTCGCGTGCTTCATGTCGCGGGCTTCGAGCATCAGGATGCCGCCGATGTATTCCTTGGTCTCGGCGTACGGGCCGTCGATGGCGACGGCCTGGCCGTTCTTCATCTTGAGGGTGACGGTTTCGTTGGCGCTGTGCAGCGCTTCGCCACCGACGTAGTGGCCGTTCTTGCGCAGGACCGCATCGTAGGCCATGCACTTCTTGAACATGCTCTCCTGCGTCTCCGGGGAGAGGGTGTTCCACTGGGCTTCGTCGAAGTAGCCGAGGCAGGCGAATCGCATGATGGGCTCCGAGGGTGTGTTGACACCCCTAGTCGTCTGGCGAAGAGCCAATTCGACACCGAGCCGCGGGATTTGGAAAGAAAAAAGCCCCTGCGCGTGCGCAGAGGCTTGGATTCTTGGCTCCCCGACCTGGACTCGAACCAGGGACCTGCGGATTAACAGTCCGTCGCTCTACCAGCTGAGCTATCGGGGAATGGCGAAGCCCCGAATTTTAGCGTTTTTCACCCCCGAGGGTCAAACACGGAGGGGCTCAGTGTTGGGTCGTGCTGGCCGGTTCGAGGGCCTTGGCCCGGGCGTACTGGGCTTCCGGTGACTTCAGGATGCGTTCGATGATCTGGTTCGCCTTGGCAAGCGTCGAGGTGTTCTTTCGAGTGACGCCTTTGAGCGTGTCGAGGTCGGCCCCCCCGGCTACCTGGATGGACTGGATCACGTCCTTGAAGGCGATCACGAGCTTCGGATCGAACTGCTTTCCCGAGAGTGCCATGACCTCGAGGAGCGCCACGTCGATCGTCGCGGCCTCGTGGTACGGGCGGGTCTGGATCAGCTCATCGAAGGTGTCGGCAATGGCGACGATGCGGGCGGCCTCGGGGATCGCTTCGCCCTCGAGGCGCCGCGGGTAGCCCGATCCGTCCCACCATTCGTGGTGGTGGAGGGCGATCTCTGCGGCGAGGCGCAGGGTTTGGTCTTCGCTCGATCGCCCGCTACCCATGATGCTTTCCGCGGATGCAAGGATGTCCGTGAGCATGGTGCAGCCTTCGAGGGCGTGCCGGCGGATGATTTCGGTCTCGGTCGGTGTGAGCTTCCCGCGCTTCAGCAGTACGACGTCGGGCACTGCGAGCTTGCCGATGTCATGAAGTCGGGCGGACATGTCGAGGACAGCGGCACGCTTTTCATCGTAGCCGATGCTCTTGGCGAGCATCCTCGACAGCCAGCCGACACGGGCTGAATGCTCGCCGCTTGAGACCTCACGAAGCTCGGCGAGGGTGGCAAGCGATTCGACTTGGCCGAGAAGTTCCTTGCGGTGTCGGCGATTCTTGGCGCGGGAGATCAGTCCTGCACGAGCTTCAAGGGGGAGGGGAGCAACCAAATTGTGGGTAACTTCAGTTCCGGCCCGGACGGATCGCTGGAGCGCTGCCACTTGTTGAATCGCAACGGATCGCTGCCAAGCGGATAGGCATCGCAGGTGCTCTTCGTCGTACGGGCGGCCCTCCTGTCCACTTAGCTTGCGACAAAGGCTCATGGTTTGGAGGTAATCGCGATAAATAGGCTGGTCGTGGGGAATGGTGCTTTCCATGCCTGCCAGCAACTCCAAGCCACCCCCTTTGCCCTCCGCGGTGGACAACAGTGTTTCAGCAAGTGCCAAGTGAGTTCTTGCGGAAGCACTTTCGGCTCGTTGCGCCTGCACGCGCACCGCCTCGACTTCGCGACGGGCATCGTCAAACCTGGCAAGCCGCACGTAGATCCTCGCTGCTGTCGCGTGGCGGATGGTTGCCTGCCAGATCCAGAACGAGGTTTCGGGAGGCTGCGCAGTCTTGTTGGCTAGTTCAACGCTTGTCGCTGCGCCTTCAAGGTCGCCGAGAATCTCGAGTGAGGCAGCAATGTTGTGATACGCAACAGACATTATCGCTTGACGCATCGGCTGTCCCGTACACGAGGCTACTACGAACCTATTCAGGGCTATGACCTCATCCAGCAGGCCAATATCAAACTTGGTCGACGATAGATTCGAAAGAACGGCACAGAGGCCGAGGGCGTCTCCAGTACGCTGTGCGATTTCTGCAGCCTCGCCCAAGGAAGCAATCGCTTTGGTAGTACAAAGCTGCTTGGTCTGCAAAGCACCCATCACGTTTAGCGATCGACGCAGCGAGGCTTCCGCGCCTGAGCTGCGAGAAAGCTCGATTGCTGACTCCATCAACGTCTCTGCTGTGGCGAGTTCCCCTTTGTTGAAATACCACTCGAACGTCAGTATCAACAAATCGACTCGTTGCGCGGGAGCGACAACCGTACGTATTGATAAGAGCTGCTTGCTGAGTTCTTCGAACCACGCACCGCTCTTTGCCTGGTCGGCGTCCCTCATATGTGAGGTAGCTTCAACCGCCAGTTCGACGAGTACACGACGTAACGTCGGTTCGTCGCCACTGTGAAGCGCTTGGAAGCCTTCAGTCGGGTCCGGCTGATCGAGGCGGCTAGGCAGCATGACTGCACCTCTATGTGGAGGGCTATCGCGCGCAAGGAACTATTGCGGGACGCCACCCTAATGGGGACATCCTGTTCAAGACCGCATTCTAAGGCGAGCTACTTGGAGTCCACACGCCTGACGTGCGAGCGGCCATCGGTTGACCTGCCCGCCACGTCAGGGTGTCGAGTCGACAACTAGGCGATCACTACCGTCACGTCTCCACCGCCAATCATTGCCAGTTCATCCACGGTAAGCGGCTGGAACTCGACAATCGGCTCGCTGAGGCCCGTTATCGCGGAAATGCGTTCGTCAATCACTCTCACCACACCGGGAATCATCGCTTGCGCTCCCATGGTGATTAGGCGATCACGACGGTAACGTCACCGCCGCCAATCATTGCCAGTTCATCCACCGTCAGAGGCTGAACCTCGCTCCCCAGTTCGTTGAGGTCCGCAGTCGTACGGTCGTCATTCGTAATCGTATTCGTCAGATTCGCGATCATTTCAATGTCCCCTATGGAAATAGCTTGCGCGCACTATTTGGATTGAGTCCTCAATCGAGCTGGCCAAGAGCTCGTCCGAGGCCGTGTAACTAGCCGATCACAACGGTGACGTCGCCGCCGCCGACCATGTCCAACTGGTCGCTCGTCAGCGGCACCACAGCCGATTCGTCATGCACCACTTGAGCTTGTTCGGAAAGATCGCGAATCACGTTTGCCTTTTGGTTCGTAGACATCGAATACACCCTCCTTTTTGGGTTTACCAAGAGAAATGCCGCACGCACAGAAAGATTTATTGCGTACTAACAGACCGCATTTGGAATAGCTGTGCTAATCTAAAAAGACGTATTAAAAACAAGGGCTTCTACCGACTGTGCAAGCGTACTCCCACCTCGAGTCCCCCGCAACCATGGACGTCCTGTGCTGACCGTTGAGCGCGCGCAGGAACTGGGTCTAGTGGGTTTGGTTTCCGCACTAGATGGTGCGGATCACGACGCCTCTCGCCAAGCACTGTCCGACCTTGTGGAAGCTGTGAGAGGTCGCCTCACACTCAATGAGCGGCCTGATCGTGAGTGGTTTGATGTCGTTTCGGACCTGCTCTTGCGAAGTGGCGGCGAGAATGCACCTGAACTTCGTGTTGACTGCCTCTTGCTCTTTGCTGAGTGGTACTTCAAGGAAGGCAAATGGGCTGCTGGCATATCGGTAGCCGAGAAGGCTGCTGGGATCGCCTTACATGCAGGGGCTCTGTCGCATTTGCGTCGCGCATACATGCTCCTCGGCATACTTCAAAGCCGTTGCAAGGACATCGCGCAAGCGACTGTCTACTACGTGAAAGCACTTGAAATTGCCGAGCGCATATCCGACCGGGTCGGACAGTGTGTTGTGATTGGAAATCTCGCTTCCGCGCGTTGCGAGGCGGGTTTGCTCGAGGAATCAATCACGCTCAGCAAGTACGTGACTACGCTGCCTGGGGACGAGCCAACGGTCTTGGCCGTGAAGAGGTCCGCGCATCACAATATCGCGTTAGTGTCTTTGATCCTCTCTGATCTGGAGTCCGCCTTAGAGCACATCGAAATCGCGGCATCTTTGGCTCCTGAACCTCGAACTCAATTCGAGGCATATCAGCGGGTCATCTTGGAACTGACGTACACGAAGATTCTTGTCCGTATGGGGCGCGCACCTTTTGCGCGCGAGCGTGTGGCGCTAGCCGCGATGTACGCCGAGAAGGCAAAAAGTAGGCCAGCTCAAATACAGGCCCAACTCGCCGAGACTCTGTGCGACGCCGCGGATCAACGGACCGACATTGCCCTGACTCGTCTCGAGAAACTGAAGGCAGAAGTTCGCAACAGCGAACCTGCCTTGCGCGACATCCTAGAGGTTGAGGTCCTGTGCAATAGTTTTGCGGGGCGGCATCGTGATGCCAAGCACTATCACCAGAAGTATCTGGCCCACCTCGCCGAATGGCAGAGAAAGACCGCGATTCAGCAGGTCGACGCTCTCCGGCGTTCGTTTCTGAAGCGAGGAAGCGTTACTCCTGACGAACTTACCGTCCTACCTGACGAGATCTTGGATCGCCTGCGCGATTCCAATGAGGGCGCTATCCGCTGGGAGAGTTTTCAATCTCGGCTTGAAACCCTCGCTGTCCTCGCGGAGCTTCGTGACGATTCCACGGGTGAACATTCCTTTCGCGTTGGGCGTATGGCCGCCATGCTTGCACGCCGCATCGGCTATGACGAGAAGCGGATCGCAACCTTGGAACTTGCCGCACGCCTTCACGACATCGGCAAGCTCGCCGTGCCTGACGTCGTTCTCCTGAAAAAGGCCAGCTTGACGCCCGCCGAACTCGATGTCATGCGTCGCCACACAACTGAGGGAGCGCAGATTCTCACCGACGTTCTCACGGGCATGGACCGCGAGACCGTGCCGCCGTCCAAGAAGGGAGGGTCATTTCGGCTCGCTGCCGAGATAGCGCAGCATCACCACGAATGGTGGAACGGCGAAGGGTATCCGCGTGGGGTTGCGGGCGAGGCGATTCCGGAAGAGGCGCGCATTACCGCGCTTGCGGACGTCTTCGACGCGCTGACCCACGTGCGCCCGTACAAGGAAGCCTGGACGATCACGCAAGCGCTTAGGGAGATCGAAGGACTCTCGGGTCGCCAATTCGATCCGCGGCTTTGCGCTGAGTTCTTGCGGCTCGTGGTGGAATTGCACGAGACGCACGAGGCGGACCTTGATGCTTTCCTTGGCGCTGAGGCCCGAACTTCCCCGCTGGTCTCCGCCAACCGAGTTCTCGGCCGGATCATGCGATCGGCGCTGCGTTCAGATACCCGGAACTACCCCACCGGTCCGGTCTAGCCGCACCACGCGGTCCGCGCCCGCCGCGCTGTCGGGGCGGTGGCTCACGATCACCAGCGTCACTCCCGTGCCGGCGATGTGCTTGGAGATCTCCACTTCCAGCGGCAGGTCGAGCTGGTCGAACGCTTCATCCAGGAAGATCAGCTTCGGCTGCCGGTAGAGCGCGCGGGCGAGCAGCACCCGCTGCTTCTGCCCGCCTGACAGCGCCGCACCCAGGCTCCCCACGATCGTGTTGTAGCCCATGGGCATCTTCGAGATGTCCTCGTCGATCATCGCGACCTTCGCGCACTCGCGCACCCGCGCCGGGTCGTGGTCGGGGTCGAAGAAGCTCACGTTGTCCTCGATCGTGCCCACGAAGAGCTGGTCGTCCTGCATCACCGCGCCGATGCGGCCGCGGTACTGCGCCATGTCCCAATCGCTGAGCAGCCGGCCGTTCACGCGCACCTCGCCCTCGGTGGGCGGCAGCAGGCCGAGCAGGACCTTCAGCAGCGTGGTCTTCCCGCACCCCGAAGGACCGACTATCGCGATCGATTCGCCCGGCTGCACGCTGATGCTCACCCCGCGGAAGACGAAGCCCTCGGGCCCGTACGCGTAGCCCACGTTCTTCGCTTCGATCACGAGCGGGCCGGCAGCGGTCTCGCCAGGCAGTGCGGGCTTCGAATGCTCCTCGTCTGCAAGCGCGATGTCGGCGATGCGCTCGGCATGCAGATCGAGCATCCGGAAGTCGTTCCACTTGTCCACAAGGTTCACGACCCGCGTGAGGAACACGACCTTGAAGCCGATGAATGCGTAGAGCATGCCCACGGTGAACTTGCCGTCCATCACCGCGATCGCTCCGATCCAGATCACGATCACGCTTTCCAGCCCGAAGATGAGTCCATTCGCCGCGCGCTGGGCGATACCCACGTTCTGCACGCGCACGCCGGCGTTCGTCTGGTCGACCACGAGGTTCTGGTACGACGAGCGCCGCTCCGACTCGCGCAGGTTCAGCTTGATCGCCATCATCCCGCGCAGCGTCTCGATGAAATGCGTGGACGAGCGGGCTTCATGCGCAAGTTGTTCATCCGTCGCATACCGCTGCGGGTAGAAGAACGTCCAGCGGGCCGCGGCGTAGAGGAGGGCGCCGCCCACGACCACAAGCGTCATCGTGAGGCTGTAGTAGCTCATCACGAGGACGGTGAGGATCACCATCACGCCATCGACCGCGGTCTCCACGAAAGTCGTCGTCAGCGTCCGCTGGATCGCGTCCACGCTCCTGAACTTGGAGACGATGTCGCCGATATTCCTCTTCTCGAACCACGCGAGCGGCAGCCGCACCATGTGCGCGAAGAGCGTGGTGAGGAGCTTCATGTTCACGTGGGTGGAGAGATACACGCCCACCCAGGCGCGCACGGCGGTGACGGCGACGGAAATCACGACCAGCACGCCGAACGCGAGGCCCAGCACCGTGAGGAGATCGCGGTCCCGCCCCACCAGCACGCGGTCCACCACGAGCTGCAGGAAGAAGGGCATCGCGATCGCGAACACTTCGAGCGCGAAGGAAAGCAGCACGATCTGCGCGATCGTCCCCTTGAAGCCCGACGCCACGCTCAGGAGTTGCCACGAGCTCACCTTCTCGCGCTCGTCCTTCTGCTGGAACGCGGCAGTCGGCGTGAACTCCATCGCGACCCCGGTGAAATGCTTGGACGCTTCGTCGAACGTCAGCACGCGTTTGCCGCGAGCCGGGTCGTGCACGACCATGTTGCGGCCCGACACCTCGACCAGCACGACGAAGTGATTGAGGTCCCAGTGGAGGATCGCGGGCAGCTGCAGCTTGCCGATCGATTCCAGCGACACCTGCACGCCGCGAGACGACAGCCCCATCGCTTCACCGAGCTGCGCGATGTGCTTGAGCGTGATCCCCTTCAACGACGGCGAAAGGCGCACGCGCATCGATGAGACATCGGTGAGGTGCCCATGCGCGGAAGCGATCATCGCGAGGCAGGCGATGCCGCACTCGGGCGCCTCGCTCTGGAGGATCACCGGCACGCGGCGCTTGAAGAGGCTCGGGAACCAGGCCATCAGAGGCGGCTCTTCAGTTGCAGGATGGGCTCGAACAGCCACTCGATGAGCGTTCTCTTCTCGAGGAGGAGATCCGCGTTCACGAGCATGCCGGGGCGAAGCGCGAACGTCTGCCCGAGTGCGGCGACATCCTGGCGATCGAGCTTCACGTCCACGCGGTAGACGGGTTCCTTGGCGGCGAGGGGGCCGATCTTCTCGCCGGCGGACCAGACGTTGCGGCCGATGTCTGCAATGGTCCCGCGGTACTGGCCGAAACGCTCAAACGGAAACGCTTCATACCGCAGCACGACTTCCTGGCCCTTCTGCACGAAGCCGATGGCGCGCGTGGGCACGAGAAGCTCCACGTGCAGGCCGCTGCCGGTGGGGAGCACGGTAGCGAGCGTGGCATCGGACGCTACCGACTGACCCAGCGTCACCGCAATGTTCGTGACCACGCCGCTCACGGGCGCGCGGATCACGTTCTCGCGCCGCGCTTCCACGTTCGCGAGGCCTTCCTTCAATTCACTCATCTGCCGCGACACCTGGTCGGCCTGCGTGCGGGTGCGCAGGCGAATCGACGGCTCTTCCATCTTCGCGGCACCGAGGTCGCGCTCGACCTGCGAGCGCTGGCGACGCAGCGCCTGGAGCTTGATCTCCTGGTCGGTGACTTCATCCTGCTTTTGCTTGGCGGCGACATCGGAGACGAACTTCTCGCCGGCGAGCGATTTGTAGCGGTTCGCTTGTTCCTTGGTCGAGGCGACGCGCGTCTCCTGCAGCTTCATCTCACGGTCAACCTGCACGAGCTCGTTCTCGAGGTCCTTCACCTTGCGGCGAACCTGCTCGACCTGCTGGTCGCCGAGCTCCTTCCACTGCGACTGCTCCTTCTCGAGGCTGGCACGTCGCGACTCCATTTCCTTCGCGACCGCCTCGCCTGAAGAAGCGCCCGAAGCGGTCAGCCGCTCGATCGACACCTTGGCCATCGGGGCACCGGCGACGATCACGTCACCTTCCTTGATCAGCAGCTCATTGACCCGGCCCGCATCGGAGATGAGCACGCGCGCCGCACCCTGGTCGAGCGCGAGGAAGCCATCGACGCGTTCGCGCCGCTGGTACTGGCCCCAGAGGGCGACGGAGACAAGGAGGATCGCGATGCCGACGGCAAGCGCCGTGAAGACCCAGAAGGGCACGGGCCTCGCGATGATCGCCTCGCCGAGGTATTTCTCGCGTTGGGCGTCGATCGCCTCTTGGCGGAATAGTTGGCGTGGCATTGGGCTCGAATTGTAAAGCAGGGCACAATACGTCACACCTAGAAAAAAATCGCGGTCCTGTATCTCCCCATGAGAAGCCAAAATAATGAAAAGCTTCACGCGCGCACTCGCGGTACTCGCGGTATCCCTTCTTTCACTCCACGCTAACGCAGTCACCACCATCGTCAACGAGGCTTGGCCCGCCGGCCAGGTCAGGACGCTGGTCACGAACATCAACGGGCCGATAAACGGCCAGCAGACGTCGTTCACCGGCTATACCGCCGGTCCGTACAACTACGTCCTGTGGCCGTTCAAGGTGACGCAGACGGGCGTGTACACCGCCACGGCCGCGACGACGGGCGTTGCCGTGAACACCACCTGGTTCCTCAACGGGTTCTTCAGCCCGTCGAATACCGCGCCGACCACGCCGCTCAGCAGCTTCATCGTGGCGGTGTTGTCGCTCCAGTCCGCCTCGCCGTACGTCGGCACCTTCACGGGCATGACCTTCACGGCCGGGCAGCAGTACTCGATCCTCGTCGCCTTCAACTCGAACAGCATCGTGGGGGACTTCGCCACCGTCGCGATTACCGGGCCCGGCTGCGTCATCATCGGGCCGGTCTTGTGCAAGCCAACCGAACCGCTCTCGCCGGCGGCGGTGGGCTCCGGAACGACGGCCACCGTGACGTTTGCCGCACCCACGTCGGACGGTGGGTCACCCATTACCGGCTACACGGTCGTGTCCAACCCCGCGGGCGGCGTGGACAGCAACGCGGGCAGCACGAGCACCACACACGTGGTCACGGGCCTGACGTACGGCACGTCGTACACATTCACCGTGGTGGCAACCAACGCGCAGGGTTCGGGAGGCGCATCCCTTCCGTCCAATAGCGTTACGGCGATGGCGGTTCCGAACGCCCCGGCGATCGGCGCGGCCACACCCGGCAACGGCCAGGTGTCGGTCGCGTTCACCGCGCCCGCCGCGAACGGCTCTGCGATCCTCGACTACACGGCGAACTGCGGCGGCACGACCGCGACCGGTGCTGGATCGCCGATCGTCGTGGCCAGCCTCGCGAATGGCACGCCCTACACGTGCACGGCGTCCGCAAGGAATGCCGTTGGAAACGGTCCCGCGTCCGCAGCGTCTGCGAGCGTCACGCCGTTCACGATTCCCGGCGCACCCGCGATCCCGACAGTGACCCGCGGCAACGGCCAGCTCACGGTGGCCTTCACGGCGCCGGCTTCGAACGGCTCCGCGATCACCGGATATACCGTCAACTGCGGCGGCACGATTGCGACGGGCACCACGTCGCCGATCACGGTGTCGGGCCTCACGAACAGCACGTCGTATACCTGCACCGTGTTCGCGACCAATGGCGCGGGCAACGGCCCGCCGTCCGCCGCTTCGGCGCCTGCGGTACCCGCGCAGAGCACTGCGAGCGGGGCGTCGGCCACAGGCACGGGCACCATCAGCGCGTCCTTCACCGGCGGCGGCGCGGCGTGCACCTTTGCGGTGGGCCAGTTCATTCCGCTGACGGGACACGCGGCGAGCCCGCCCAACGGCACCGCACCGGGAGCGACGACATTCCCGCACGGGCTGTTCGACTTCCGCCTCACAGGCTGCACGCCGGGTTCGGCGATCACGATGACGGTCACGTATCCGGCGGCACTGCCTGCGGGATCCGTCTATTGGAAGTACGGACCGACGCCGTCGGACACCAGGCCGCACTGGTACACATTGCCGGCGACGATCGCGGGCACCACGGCGATCTTCACGATCACCGATGGGCAACTGGGTGACGACGATCTCCTCGCCAACGGCACGATCGTCGACCAGGGTGGCCCGGGTGTTCCGGGTGCTCCGGGAACCGTAACGGCAGTCCCGACGCTCTCCGAGTGGATGCTGATGCTGCTCGCACTCGTGATGCTGGGTTCCGTCGTCGTGATCCGGCGTCCTTCGAGGTAGCCATGCGATTCTCGACCCTCGCTGTTGCTGGCTTCACTTTTCTTGCAGCATCCGCCTTTGGCCAGACCACCCACACGTGGACGGGACTGGTCAACAATCAATGGGGCACCGCGGGTAACTGGAACACCAACCTGGTGCCGGTCACCGGCGACAGCCTGGTCATCGCCAGTGGTGCCACCACGACCATCAACAACCTGGTCGGCGTGAGCCTGCAATCCGTCACGATGGCGCCCAACACCGCCGCGACCATCTTCCAGGGCAGTCCCATAGTCCTGCTGAGCGGCGGGACGATCGTCGACAGCGCCGGTTTCGACGTGGACTATCTCAGCACCGGCGTCACCTTGAATGGTCCGGCGACGATCACGGCCAACTCGGGCAACGCCCTCATCATCGACACGCCCATCACGGGAACTGGCGATGTCACGTTCTCGACCCCCGGGGCCATCATTTTCGGCTCGAGCGTGGTCCACACCTATGTGGGCGCGACGACGATCTCCGGCATCAACTACGTGCACACGTATGAAGGCAGGTTTCCCACGGCGAGCCCGATCACGCTCAACTCGAATCTCTTCATCTACGGCGTGAGCCAGAGTCTCGGCTCGCTTGCCGGCAGCGGAACACTCTGGAGCGACGGGCCGGTGAGCGTGGGTTCCAACAACACCACGACCACCTTCTCGGGCATCTTCAAGGACGACCTGGGACCGGCCGCGTTGCTGAAGATGGGAACCGGGACGATGACGCTCTCGGGCGCGAACATCTACACGGGCCAGACGCAGGTGGTCAGCGGCCGCCTCAACGTGAACGGCACAACGGTTTCTCCCACGGTGGTCGAGTCGGGCGCCACGCTCGGCGGCACGGGCACGATCAACAACACGGTGCAGGTGAACAGCGGCGGCACGCTCGCGCCCGGCGTTTCACCGGGCACGCTGACGACCGGCGCGCTCACGTTCAACGCAGGGAGCACGTATGCCGTCGAGCTGAACGGCACCGCAGCCGGTCAATTCGATCGCGTGGTCTCGACCGGCGCGGTGAATCTCGGTGGCGCGACGCTCGCGGTGAGCTCGAGCTTCACGCCGGCGCTCGGGACGACGTTCGCGATCGTGCAGGGGCTCTCGGTCACTGGAACCTTCGCCGCGATCACCGCACCTCCGGGCCTCTCGCTGGTCGCCCAATACGGTTCCAACTCCGTCACCCTGCTGGTGGCTGCGGCGCCAAGTGCGCCGGCGATCGGGACGGCGGTGCCCGGCAATGGCCAGGCCACGGTTTCGTTCACGCCGGGTGCCGACAACGGCTCGCCGATCACGAGCTTCACGGCGACGTGCGGCGCATTCTCCGCATCGGGTCCGACATCACCCATCACGGTGCCGGGCCTCACCAACGGCACGCCGTACACGTGCACCGTGTTCGCGACGAACGCCGCGGGGAACGGCGCTGCATCTGCTGCTTCGGCGAGCGTCACGCCCTTCACGAATCCTGCCGCGCCTTCGATCACGAGCGCGACGCCCGGCAATGCGCAGGTGACGATCGTATTCACGCCACCCACCGCCAACGGTTCTCCGATCCTCGACTACACCGCGAACTGCGGCGGAACGACTGCGACGGCTGCAACGTCGCCGATCACGGTGACTGGCCTCGCGAACGGGACGGCGTACACCTGCACCGTGCTCGCGAGGAATGCGGCCGGTAACGGACCTGCGTCCGGGCCGTCGGCCAGCGTCACGCCGTTCACCATTCCCGGTGCGCCCACGATCACCGCGGTGACGCCGAGTGTCGGCTCGCTCGCGGTGGCATTCAGCGCGGCAGCTCCGAACGGCTCGGCCGTCACGGGCTACACGGCGAACTGCGGCGGCATCACCGCGACGGGCGCTGCTTCGCCCCTCACGGTCGCGGGCCTCGTGAACGGCACGCCTTACACCTGCACCGTCTTCGCGACCAACGGCGCCGGCAATGGCCCGAGCTCCGCACCTTCGGCGCCCACTGCGCCCCTGATCAACAGCTTCAGTGCGGCATCGGCGACGGGCAGCGGCACCATCACCGCATCCTTCACGGGTGGCGGAGCAGGGTGCTCGTATTCGGTGAACCAGTTCATTCCGGTGAGCGGACATGCGGCGAGCCCGCCCAACGGAAGCGCGCCGGGAGCGACGACATTCCCGCACGGCCTCTTCGACTTCCGGCTCATCGGTTGCACGCCGGGTTCCGCGATCACGATGACGGTCACGTATCCGACAGCACTTCCCGCGGGGACGGTCTATTGGAAGTACGGCCCGACACCATCCAACACCGCGCCGCACTGGTACACGCTGCCGGCCACGATCGCGGGAAGCACAGCGACGTTCACGATCACCGACGGACAGCAGGGTGACGATGATCTCGTCGCCAACGGTGTCATCGTCGATCAGGGTGGCCCGGGTGTTCCGGGTGCACCGGGAACCGTCACGGCAGTCCCCACGCTCTCCGAGTGGATGCTGATGCTGCTGGCACTCGTGATGCTGGTTTCAGCCGGCGTACAAAGGCGCGCGTCATTGCGTTTGTAGCGTCCGGCTGTGCCGTAACTCATACAGTTTGCGGGTCACGGGCGTTACATTCGCTCCAGATCCGCACGCTGGAGTTTGCCGTTGAAAGTCGCTGCCCTTGTATTCGCAACTGCAGTCCTTGGCCTTGTGTCCACCACGACGTTCGCATCGGAGCGCTGCAGCACCAAGGAGTGCAAGGTGAGCAAGGAAGCGCGCAAGCGCGTCGCTCGCCTGGATGGCGACCGGCTGGCCCAGGCGAAGATCGACGCCCTCTACCGCAAGCAGCGGCAGGAAGTCGAAGCGCGCAGCATGTGCCAGTGGGGTAGTGCCAGCTGCTGACTCGGCACGTGTAGACTCCCGGAAAAATCAGGGAGCTCAATCGATGCCGCGCCTGCGCACTGCGATCCCCGCGATCGCGTCTTTCCTCGCCTTCTTGTCCTTCGCCGCGTATGGGGGTGTCGTCGGCTCCATCGTGGACAGCGTCGGCAGCGTGGGCTCGTTCACCTCGCTGCAGCTCAATGGCGGCAACCCGGTCATCAGCTATCACGACCTCACCAACGGCACCCTCAAGCTGGCGACGTGTACGGCCAACTGCCAGTCCGCAACCCCGACCTGGCAGATCGTGACCGTGGACGTCGGGGGTGTCGGACTCCACAGCTCGCTGCGCCTCAATGCCGGCAATCCGGTCATCAGCTATCGAGACGTGAGCAACGGCGACCTCAAGCTCGCCACGTGCACGGCCAATTGCCAGTCGGCCGTACCCACCTGGCAGATCGTGACCGTGGACGCGGCCGGAGACACGGGCTACTTCACCTCGATGTCCTTGAACGGGGGCAACCCGGTCATCACCTATGAAACCGCCGGCGCCGGCCTGAGGATGGCCACCTGCACGGCCAACTGCGCGACGGCAACGCCGACCTGGGTCATCGTCAACGTCGTCGCCAACGGACAGGTTTCGTCGCTGCAGCTCAATGGCGGCAACCCGGTCATCAGCTACCAGAACTTCGGCTCCCAGGATCTCGAGCTCGCCACCTGTATCGCCAACTGCGCGACGCCGGTCCCGACCTGGCAGTTCGTTTCCGTGGACGCCCCGGGCAACGTCGGCACCTACTCGTCGTTGGTCCTGAACGGCGGCAACCCCGTCATCAGCTACTACAACACTGGCAGCCAGGATCTGAAGCTCGCCACGTGCACCGCCAACTGCCAGTCCGCGACGCCGACATGGCAGGTCGTGACCGTGGACAGCGCAGGTTCCCAGGGCGTGTTCACGTCGCTGCAACTCGACGCGGGCAGGCCGGTCATCGCCCACTACGACATCGCGAACAACGACCTCAGGCTCGCCACCTGCACGGCCAACTGCCAGTCCGCGACGCCGACGTGGCGCCTCAGCACGATCGAGAGTGCTGGCAGCAAGGGCTCCACGCCGTCACTGCAGCTGAGCGGCCTCGATGTCCTGATCAGCCACTTCGACAATGGCGATCTCGACCTCCGGTTCGCATCGGTTACGCCGCCCACGGTGACGAGCATCGTGCGCGCTGCCACGAACCCCACCAACGCGGCCAGCGTGACTTACACGGTGACCTTCTCGGAGAGCGTGACCGGCGTGGATGCGAGCGACTTCACGCTCGTCACGACGGGTGCGGTCACCGGCGCATCGGTGACCGGCTTATCCGGCACGGGCACGACCTATACCGTGACGGTCGGCACCGGTACCGGCGACGGCACGTTGCGCCTGGACCTTGTCGACAACGACAGCATCGGCGGTTTCCTCCCGTTGGCGGGCCTGGGTGTGGGCAACGGCAACGCGACCGGCGAGGTGTACACGATCGAGAAGACGCCGCCCACCGTCACGATCAACCAGGCGGGCGCGCAGGCCGATCCCACGATGGCCTCGCCGATCCTCTTTACGGTGACGTTCAACGAGACCGTCACGGGTTTCGCCGCTGCGGGCGTGAGCTTCGCGGGTAGCACCGTGGGTGGAACGCTCGTCGCGAACGTGAGCGGCAGCGGCACGACGTACACGGTTTCGGTCACGGGGATGTCGGGCAACGGTTCCGTCGTCGCGAGCATTGCCGCCGGCGCGGCCGCCGACGCGGTGGGCAACACGAGCCTCGCCTCGACCAGCACCGACAACGCCGTCACCTTCGGCGCAGCACCCTCGGTGACGATCAACCAGGCCGGTGGCCAGGCGGATCCGACCAATGCTTCGCCGGTGCTCTTCACCGTCACGTTCAGCGAGCCGGTGACAGGCTTCACGGGCACCGACGTGAGCTTCACCGGCAGCACCGTGGGCGGCACGCTCGCGGCCAACGTCACCGGCAGCGGTACCACGTACACCGTCTCGGTCACGGGCATGACGGGCAACGGCGCCGTGGTCACAAGCATTCCGGCTGGCGCCGCCACGAACGGCGCGTTCACGAGCCTCGCATCGACGAGCACGGACAACACGGTCGCCTTCGACGGCACTGCGCCGACGGTCACGATCAACCAGGCGGGCGCGCAGGCGGATCCCGCCGGGGCTTCGCCGATCCTCTTCACGGTCGTGTTCAGCGAGCCGGTGACGGGGTTCACCAATACCGATGTCAGTTTCGCGGGGAGCACTGCCGCGGGCACGCTGGCAGCAGCCATCACAGGAAGCGGTGCGAACTACACCGTGTCGGTGTCGGGCATGACCGGCAACGGAACGGTGATCGCGAGCATTCCTGCGGCGGGCGTCATCGACGTGGGCGGCAACGCGAATCTTGCCTCCACCAGCACCGATAACTCGGTGCTCTACAACGGCGCCGGAGTCGTCACGACATTCACGGGGCCGTCTGCAACCGGCAGTGGCAACATCACCGCGCAGTTCACGGGAGGCGGACCGATCTGTTCCTTCGCCACGCCGCAGTACATCGGCCCGCCGCCGGGTGCAGCACCCATTCCGCCGACCGCGCCTCCGGGTGCGATCGCGTTCCCGCATGGCCTGTTCGATTTTCGGACGGTCAACTGCACGCCGGGCGCGACGCTTGCGTTCACGATCACGTATGCCAGTGCGCTGGGGACAACGGCTCAATACTGGAAGTACGGACCGGAGCCGGGCAACGCCACGCCGCACTGGTACGTGCTGCCCGCGACGATCGTGGGCAACGTCGTGACCTTCTCGATCACGGACGGCGGGCAGGGCGACGACGATCTCGCGGCGAACGGGACGATCGTCGACCAGGGGGGTCCGGGTGTGCCGGGCGCGCCGGGAACTGCGACTGCAGTCCCGACGCTCTCCGAATGGATGCTGATGCTGCTGGCCCTCGTGATGCTCGGCTCGGCCGGCGTGTTCAGGCGGCCTTCTCGACGCGTCTAGATCCGCTGCTCATACGACTTCACGAGCTCCCGGTGCGCGGTCCAGAAGGGCCGGCGCGGCGTGCCCGTGAGGATGTCTTCGAGGATGGCGGTGTGCGTGTCCCAGCCGCTCGCGTAATTCACCTTGAGGTCGCGGGTCTGGATGTTGCGATGGGTGATCGCGAGCAGGACGTTGTCGCCGCTGTGCGATAGCTCGAAGGTGATCTCCGAGTCCGTCGGATTCGGTCCCCAGTTGAACGTGAGCAGGTGAGGGGGCTCGCAGCGCACCACGGTGCCGGTGACGACCTTACCCTTGTGCTTGAGGGCATCGGCCGGGTAGCGCTCGTCCGAGAGGTTGTCGTGGTCGAAGACGAGCTCGGCCTTGCCGCCCACCTTGAGCTCGAATTCTCCTGACGCGAACCACTGGCCGCGCTTCTTCGAATCGGTGACGTAGGACCAGACGCGCTCGATCGGGCCGGGCAGGATGCGCTCGAGGCGAATGGTGGTGTTGTCGACGGCGGTGACGTGCGGGTTCATTTCTTCGGTCCTTTCGCTTTGGCGACGGCGTCTTCTGCGCGGAGCAGCGATTCGAGGGCATCCAGGCGCTGGGTCCAGAACGTCCTGTGGTGCTGCATCCACTTCGTGATGTCGTCGAGGGGTTCGGTCTCCAGCGCAAGCAGGTGGTCGCGGCCGAGGATCGTCCTTCGGACGAGCCCCGCGCGTTCCAGGATCCGGATGTGCTTGGACACCGAGTTGAGGGAAATCGGAAACGGGGCAGCGAGCTCGGTCACCTTGGCCGGTCCCTGTGACAGGCGCTCGAGGATGGAGCGCCGGGTCGTGTCGGCGAGGGCGATCAAGGTGTTGTCGAGGTCCATGGCGGCTATATTAACCCAAAAGGATGAATAAGCAAGCGGGTTGTTTGCACCCTGGACCTGATAGGTGATAATGTTGTCACCAGTGCCTGTTCTATCACCTGTGGGGAGATTGCTCATGGAAACCCCCGTACTCACGGCCCGCCAGGCCGAGATCCTCGACATCATTCGCCGCCACATCGCGGAGACCGGCGTTCCACCGTCGCGGCCGGAGCTCTCGAAGATGCTCGGCATCGCTTCGACCAACGGCGTCTTCAAGCATCTGGCCGCGCTCGCGAAGAAGGGTGCGATCGAGCTGGTGCCCAATTCAGCGCGCGGCATTCGCCTCGTCGTGGAGGAGGCGGGGCTTGCGCTCATCGGCAACGTCGCTGCGGGCAGTCCGATGATGGCCATCGAGAACATGCTCGGCCGCTATCCGGTCGATCCCTCGCTCTTTTCGCCGCGCGCCGATTACCTGCTGCAGGTGAGGGGCCTCTCGATGAAGGACGAAGGCATCCTCGATGGCGACTGGCTCGTCGTGCACAAGACCAACGCGGCGAAGAGCGGTCAGCTGGTCGTCGCGCGCCTGGGTGACGACGTCACCGTGAAGCGGTTGAAGATTCGCGGCGACAAAGCCGAGCTCATTCCCGCCAACAAGGACTTCCAGACGCTGCACCTCGATTTGAAGCGCCACACCCTGCACATCGAGGGCATCGGCGTGGGCGTCATCCGCAACCTCGGCGCCCGCGCGCATTAACCAATGGGGACAGACCCCATTGGTGCCCGCATTGCGGGAGTGTGGCGTGGGAGCGAGCTGGAAAACGCTCCGCGCGTCACGCATCCCACGGGGCATGACGCGCTCGATCGCGAGTTGCCCGGCGGTGGCTGGCCCGAGGGCTCGCTCTCGGAAGTGCTGCACGACGCGGTGGGCATCGGGGAAGTGAAGATGCTCGCCGGCGTGCTGGCCCATGCCGCGAAGGACGATCGGCTCATCGCGTGGATCGATCCGCCGCATCTGCCTTATGCGCCCGCGCTTGCACAGGCCGGCGTTCCGCTCTCGCGCTGCCTCGTCGTGCGTCCGGCTTCGCAGGAAGACGGGCTCTGGGCCGCGGAGCAGACGTTGCGTTCCGGCGCCTGTGGCGCGCTGCTCTTCTGGCCGGAGCGTCGCGCGCGAACGACCGACTACGCGTGGATGCGCCGGCTGCAGATGGCCGCCGAAGCCGGGCGCTCGGTCGCGGTGCTGTTTCGCTCGACGGCCGCCGCGGCGCTCGCCACACCCGCGCATCTTCGCGTTGCGCTCGCCCTCGAGGCGGGTGAAGTGAAAGTCCGAATTCCGAAGCGGCGCGGGCCGCCGCTCACGACCCCGGTTCCGCTCCATGTTGTGGATCGCCCTCGAGTTGCCGTCGTTGCCGCTGCAGTTGGCGGAGCGCGGCTGCGTGTCGCCCACGCCGCTCGTCATCGCTGACGGCCCCGCGCAACGCCCGCTCGTCGTGTGCGCGAACGCCGCGGCGCGAGGGGCGGGCATCCGCGAGGGGCAGGCGGTGGCGTCGGCCAAGGCGCTCGCGCATGAATTGAAGGTGCTGCCGCGCGATGCATCTGCCGAAGTCGCGGCCCTCGAAGGACTCGCCGGCTGGGCCTGCCAGTACTCGCCGCACTCGAGCGTGGATGCGCAGGGCATCGCGATGGAAGTGGAAGGAAGCCTGCGTCTGTTTGGCGGCCACGCGAAGCTCACGGCGGAAATCCTTCGCGGTGTTCGCGACCTCGGCTACCAGGTGACGATGGGCATCGCGCCCACGCCGCTCGCCGCACGGCTCTTCGCGCGCGCCGAGGCGCTGGGCACTCGCATGCGCGCCTGCTTCGATCTCGCAGAATTGCCTGGGCGCGTGGCGGGCCTGCCGCTCTTTCTCCTCGATTGGCCCGAACGCACGCTGGCCCTCCTCGCTGATCTCGGGGTCCTTCGCATGCGCGATGCGTTGGCACTTCCGCGTGAAGGCCTGTCGCGCCGCTTCGGACCTGACGCCCTCGATACACTCGACAAGCTTCTCGGCCGCCGCGCGGATCCGCGTCCTCCGTACATCGCGCCGCAGGCTTTCCACGCGAAGATCGAGCTCGCAGCGGAAACGTCCTCAACCGAAGCGCTGCTCTTTCCGCTGAAAAGGATGCTCGTGCAGATGGAAGGCTTCCTGCGCGGCCGCGGTTCGGGCGTGCAGCAGCTCGAGATCACGCTGACTCCTGTGCGCAAGGCAGCGACCCGACTCTCGCTCGAATTCGCATCGGCCGAACGCGAAGCCGATTTCATCCTCGCCCTCGTGCGCGAGAAGCTCGGCCGCACGCGTCTTGCCGCGCCCACGCTGGAGATCGAGCTCCACGCCGCGTGTCTCCTTTCCTATGCGCTGCGCACCAAGGCCTGGCTACCGGGCCGCGACGACATGGCGCTCGACCGCAACCGCCTGCTCGAACGCCTCGCCGCGCGCCTGGGCACCGATCGTGTTTTCGGCATCGCCATCGCCGACGACCACCGCCCCGAACGGAATAGAGGGGTCAGACCACTCTATTCGGCGAAGCAAATAGAGTGGTCTGACCCCTCTATTCGTCCTTTGTGGCTGATGCATACGCCGCAGAAGCTGGTGACCCAGGAGGGAAAGCCCGCGCTGCAGGGCGCGCTGGAGTTGGTGGCGGGGCCGGAGCGGATCGAAGCGGGGTGGTGGGATGGCGAGCCGGTGAGCCGCGATTACTTCGTGGCGAGCAACCCGGGCGGCGAGCGCTATTGGATCTACCGTGAGCATCGCGCCCCGAACGCCTGGTACGTGCACGGGGTGTTCGCGTGACCTCAGGGCAAGGGCAGGCGCGCGAAGGCCTCCGTGAATCCGCGCCACGTTTTCGAGCCGAGCACGAAGAAGGTCGGCGCCTGGGTTGCGACGAACAAGGAGAGCATCGCGGGATAGATGCGCGTGTAGTGCTGCTGTATCCGGTCGTGGACGATCAGCGCGCAGAGGATCAGGTCGATCACGCCGTAGGTCAGCAGCTGCAACACGGGTGGCTCGACGCCGAAGTGGTTCGCGAGAATGCGCGCAAGGATCGGATCCACGAGTGCCAGGGCCGTGCACACCATGAAGCGCATGTGCAGCTTCGGCGCGCGGCGATTGAGGATCGCGAGGCCGTAGGCGACGAGGAACTGCACGAGCAGCGCGAGCTGGACATAGAAGAAGTAGATCAGCTCGTCATTGAGCCCCGAGCGCATGCGGTAGTGCGCAAGCAGCAAGGTGGAAGCCACGATCACCGGCACCAGTACGAACGAAGTCCTTCCGAGCGCGCGGTGGGCTGCGAGCGACTTGATGCGCACCAGGCCGGCCTGTGCGATGAGCATCAGCATCCACAGGAGCATGGCGATGCCGTGCAAATGCACGTGCCAGTCGGTCTCGTAGCGCTTCGGAAACAGGTAGGAAGGCCAGAAGGCGGGCACCGCCAGCAGCAGGAGGGCGAAAAAGTAGAAAGCGCTGGCGCGGTACATGGCGCCGCAAAGGATAGCCCATGACTCCGAACTACGCTGAGCTCCACTGCCTCAGCAATTACAGCTTCCTGCGCGGTGCCTCCGACCCCGAGGAGCTGGTGCACCGCGCCGTGCAACTGGGCTACACCGCGCTCGCGATCACCGATGAGTGTTCCGTCGCGGGCGTCGTACGCGCGCACATGGCCGCGAAGGATGTGGGACTGAAGCTCATCATCGGCTCGGAGTTTCGCCTCAACGACGGCCTGCGCTTCGTGCTGCTCGCCGAGAACCTCGCGGGCTACGAAAACCTCTGCGAGCTGATCACCAAGGGAAGGCGGGCCGCGAAGAAGGGCGAGTACGCGTTGACGCGCGACGACCTCCCTGGCCCGGAAGGATTGATCGGCATCTGGCTGCCCGACCAATGGGGACAGACCCCATTGGCGGGCTGTAACCCAGATGACAAGTCACCAATGGGGTCTGTCCCCATTGGTCTGTTTTCGTATATCGCAGTGGAGTTGATGCGCGGGCCGGACGATGTCGCGCGAATGGCCGCACTCGAGGAGATCGCCGCGAAGCACGGCATGCGCTGCCTTGCTGCCGGGGACGTCCACATGCACCAGCGCTCGCGAAAACGCCTGCAGGACGTGATGACCGCGATCCGCCACAAATGCACGCTCGCGGAAGTCGGCCGCAAGCTGCAGCCCAACTCGGAGCGCTACCTGCGACCCATCGGGCGCATCGCCGGCATTCATCCCGCGCATCACCTCGCCGCCGCACTCGATGTCGCGAGCCGCTGCCGGTTTTCCCTCGACGAGATCGAGTACGAGTATCCGGAGGAGCTCGTTCCCAAGGGACAAAGCCCGACGACGCACCTGAGGAAGCTCACTTACGAAGGTGTCGACCGCCGTTATCCGCAGGGCGCGCCCAAGAAAGTCATCGCGACGATCGAATACGAACTGAAGCTCATCGCCGAGATGCGCTACGAGGCGTTCTTCCTCACGGTGAACGACATCGTGATGTTCGCGCGCAGCGAGAAAATTCTCTGCCAGGGCCGGGGATCGGCCGCCAACTCCGCCGTCTGCTACTGCCTCGGCATCACCGAGGTCGATCCGGGCCGCATGTCGGTGCTCTTCGAGCGGTTCGTGTCGAAGGAGCGCAACGAGCCGCCCGACATCGACGTCGACTTCGAGCACCAGCGGCGCGAAGAGGTGATCCAGTACATCTATGGGAAGTACGGTCGTGAGCGGGCCGCACTCGCCGCGGTCGTGATCAGTTATCAACCGCGAAGCGCCCTCAGGGATGTCGGCAAGGCGCTCGGCCTTTCGCTCGACCAGGTGGATCTGCTTTCGAAGTCGATGTCCTGGTGGGACGACCGCGATGCGATGAAGACGCGGCTCACCGAAGCGGGCTTCGATCTTTCCAACCGCGTGGTGAAGAACGTGATCGAGCTCACGCAGGAGCTCGTCGGCTTTCCGCGCCATCTTTCGCAGCATCCGGGCGGCTTCGTGATCGACAACCGGCGGCTCTCGCGCCTGGTGCCGGTCGAGAACGCCTCGATGGCCGATCGCACCGTCATCCAGTGGGACAAGGACGACCTCGAGTCGCTGGGCCTGCTCAAGGTCGACGTGCTCGGGCTCGGAATGCTTTCGTGCATCCGCCGCGCGATCGACCTCGTGAATGGTTATCGCTCTCCCTCTCCCTTGGGAGAGGGCGGGGGAGGGGGTCTCAGCATGTCCTCCATCCCCGCCGAGGATCCCGACGTCTACGCAATGATCCAGCGCGCCGACACGATCGGCGTCTTCCAGATCGAGAGCCGCGCGCAGATGTCGATGCTGCCGCGCCTCAAGCCCAAGAACTTCTACGACCTCGTGATCGAAGTCGCGATCGTGCGGCCCGGCCCGATCATGGGCGGCATGGTGCATCCGTATCTCCGGCGCCGCGAAGGCACGGAGCCCGTCACCTACGCGAGCGAGGCGGTGAAGAGTGTCCTCGAGCGAACGCTCGGGGTCTCGATCTTCCAGGAGCAGGTGATGCAGCTCGCGATGGTCGCCGCGGGCTTCACCCCCGGTGAGGCCGACAAGCTGAGGCGCGCGATGGCTTCATGGAAGAGGCGGGGCGGCATCGAGCCCTTCCGCGAGAAGCTCGTCGATGGAATGCTCCGCAACGGCTACGAAGCCGCTTACGCCGAGCAGATCTACCGGCAGATCCAGGGCTTCGGCGAATACGGCTTTCCCGAATCGCACGCCGCGAGCTTCGCGCTGCTGGTCTACGTCTCGTGTTGGTTGAAGCACCACGAGCCCGCGGCCTTCACCTGCGCGCTCCTCAATAGCCAGCCGCTCGGCTTCTACTCGCCCTCGCAGCTTGTCCAGGACGTCCAGCGCCACGGGGTCGAAGTGCGGCCGGCCGACGTGATGCTGAGCGAGGCCGACAGTCACCTGGAACCCGGTCCGGGCGGGAAGCCGGCGATCCGGCTGGGACTGGGGAGGATTTCCGGGCTTAAAGTGACTTCTGTGGAATCAATCGTAGAAGCCAGAAAACAAAAGGATTTCAGCTCTGTTGAAGACCTGACCCTGAGGGCCGGACTCGACCGCCTCGATCTGAGCAAGCTCGCCCGCGCCGATGCCCTCGCGAGCCTCGCCGGCCACCGCCGCGACGCCCTCTGGGAGACCCTTTCGGCCGACAACCCGACGCGCCTCGCCTTGCCCGCGGGATCCGAAAGCCAGCCCGCCACCCTGATTCCCGGCAGCGAAGGCGAGGAAATCATCGCCGACTACGCGACCCTGGGCCTCACCTTGAGGCGCCATCCGCTCGCACTCCTGCGCGACCGGTTGAAGGCCATGAAGCTGAAAACCGCCGAGGACGTTGCCAACGCGAAGCACGGCCAGCGCATCAGGACTTCGGGCATCGTCACCTGCCGGCAAAGGCCAGCGACCGCGAGCGGCGTGATGTTCGTCACGCTCGAGGACGAGACGGGCTACATCAACCTCGTCGTCTGGAACCACATCGCCGAGCGCCAACGCAAGGAATTGCTGGCTTCGAGGCTCCTTTGCGTGAGCGGCGAAGTGCAGAAGCAGGGGCTCGTGGTGCACGTGATCGCCCATCGCTTCGAGGACATGACGCCGCTGCTCGGGCGGCTTGCCACCACCAGCCACGATTTCCACTAATCTTCGGCAGGCCCACGAGGCCATAACAAAAGGAGGATCAATCAACCATGGTTACCCTGACCCAGCTCTGGCTCCCCATCCTGCTGTCCGCGGTGGCGGTATTCGTCGCGAGCAGCCTCATCCACACCGTCATCAAGTGGCACCAGTCCGACTACTTCAAGCTGGGCAACGAGGATGACGTTCGCGCGGTGATTCGCGCGGGCGGCGCGAGGCCGGGCCTCTACGTGATCCCGCACGTCCTCGAAGGCGCCGATTGCGCGAAGCCCGAGGTCCTCGCGAGGTTCACCGAAGGACCGGTCGGGTTCCTCACGCTGCGGCCCGTCGGCCCGCCCAACATCGTGAAGCCGCTGATCCAGTGGTTCAGCCTGGTGCTCCTGATCGCGATCGCCGTCGCCGCGCTCGCGGCGTGGACGCTGCCGAAGAACGCGAGCTTCATGACGGTCACGACGATCGTCGGCGCGATCACGTTCCTCGCCTACGCGTGCGGCGGCCCGATCAACGGGATCTGGATGGGCAAGCCGTGGCGCAGCGCGTTCAAGGAAATCCTCGACGGCTTCGTCTACGCCGCCGCGACCGCGCTGGTCTTCGCCTGGCTCTGGCCGCGCGGCTAGGCCGCGAAGGCGAACCTCGCCGGTTCCAGGCTGTGGCGCGCGGTCACGCCGGCGAGGAACTGCTCGATCGCGCTGTTCACGTCGTCGGGCCGCGTGATCGGGCCGAGGTGGCCGAGTCCCGCGAACTCGTGGCGCCAGGCACTCGGCAGCGCAAGGGCAAGGCGTCGCGTGATCGAACGGCCGCACGCCGGTGACAGCGTGCCGTTCATGAGCAGCGTCGGAACCCGCAGCGTCCTGAATTCCTCGATGGCCGTGTCGTCGTTGAAGAGCGCATGGAAGTGGTCGACGACCGCGGACATGCGCTCGAGCACCTTCACGCGCTGCTTGTCGTCGAGCCGCGCGAACGTGCCGGCGCCCGACCAGAAATCGACGAACTGGTACGCCGACTCCTCGACGTCGCCCGCGTGGAAGGTATTGCAGATGGCGGTGCCGGCCGCCACGACCTCTTCGCCCGCGCGATCGTGCACAAACCCGTCGTAGATCAACCGGAACAGGACGGGCTCGTACACCGCGAGGCTGCGAATGCGCTCGGGCATATCGAGCGCGAGCTTCAATGCCACCGCCGCGCCATACGAATGCGCGACGACGTGCATGCCCTCCGGCGCGGAAGCGAGCAGCGGCCGCAGCGCCTCGGCTTCGACCTGCAGCGACGGTTCCTCGTTCGCCGCCCAGCCGGGCCGCTTGCCATGACCGCCGAAATCGACGGCGATCACGCGGAAGCGGTCGGCCAGGCGAAGTGCCAGCCGATCCCATTGGCGCGACGACGCGCCGCTCGAGTGCAGGCACAGCAACGGCGTGCCGCGGCCGGTGACGCGGGCGTACTTGATGATGTCCATGCTCATCCTTCCTTGACGCAATGCGAGGCGGCGTAAGCGGGCGCGACGACCGCCGGCGCGCGGAGCAGTCGGGCAATGCCGATCACGTGCGCGGCGGCGGTCGCGGGCGCCACGAAGAGAGCGATCAGCGCGAGTGGAAAGCGCGCAAGGGCCGGTTCGATCGGTCCTTCGACGAGCCCCATCGCGAGCATCGCGCTCACCGCGATCAACACATCGGCTTCGATGAGCACCGTGAGGTACGCGCGTGGGGAAACGGCGTCGAGCCAGTTACGAACGCCACGATCGAGCCCGACGACGACCAGCGCGTAGGCGAAACCGGAAAGCGCGACCGCACCGAGCTCGACCGGATCGAGCCTTGCGAACGAGCCGTGCAACGTACCGCTCGTGATCGCGATGGCCCAGACCCCGAGTGCCACGCCCAAGGTGCGTGCGGTGTCTTCGCAGGTGACGTTCACTGAGGTCTCGGCTTTCATCAGAACGTCGACGAGATTTCCGGCGCGGCAGGATCGTCGCGGTTATCGACGATCGCCGCATGGGCGACGGACCACGCGGCGGCGGAATACCGCGCAGGGGCCGGCTCCGGCGTGACCGGCGCCGCGGCGGCGTGGCCGAGCACGATCCCGACGACGAGCGCGGTGAGGGAAAGGGGGATGTTGACGAAGTTCATGGTGATTCCTTGCGTTATTGAAGAATGGGGGCGAGCGCCTGGCCGATGCGCGCCGCCTGCTGCGGGGTGATCATCGAGCCGAGGATCGCGTTGAAGCGCGCGTCCTTCACGCCCGAGACGATGTACTGGTAGCGATAGGCCTCGAGCATTCCGGCCTTGATGCGCAGCGCTTCGTGGACCGAGAACGGGCGTCCGGCGCATTCGATGAAGTAGCGCGTGTCCTCGTCGGCCTGCGCCTGCACCATGCCGTCCACGGCCGCGGCGAGCTCGATCAGGTCGTCGACCGCGGCATCGCGTTCGGTGGCGTCGAGCTTCTCGTTCTCGCGCTGCCACTCGAGCTCGTCGAGGATCGCGTGCTGCGATTCTTCCTTCCAGTGGAAGAGGAAGACGTCGCGGTAAAGGTCCGAGAGATCCGGATCGCGGTCGAGGCTCTCGCGGTAGTGCACCTGCGTGAAGAGCTCGATCATCAGCGTGAGGCCCAGCACCGACCAGGTGCTCTTGCCCAGCACGAAGCCGGCGACGTCGTCGGGCATCGGGATGAAGCGATAGCCCGCGGGCATCGTGGAGGCCATCATCGATTCGATGCGGCGGAAGAGCGCCTGGTGCTTGAGCTCTTCCTCGGAGAAGCGCACGAGGGCCTCGAGCTTCGCCTGGTCGCCCAGCCAGTGGTCGCGGCTCACCTCGAGCATCTTCGCGTTGATGAAGCGCTCGCACAGCCCGAACATGTTGGCGTACGTGCGGCCCTGCACCTGGCTGTAGAAGCGCTGTTCTTCGGGCGCCAGGAATTCCAGGCGCGGCGCGAACGTGAGGCCGTCGGGCAGGAACTTGCGCGTGAGGTCGAAGCCGCGGCCGCGAATCACGTGGCGCTCGATGTCCCAGCGAACGCGCTTGGAGACTTCGATGCACTTGGCGTAGCGGGCGGACAGGTCGAACTTCGCGGAGTCGTCGGCGTTCACGGCGTGGGTATCGGGCATGGCGGTTCCTTGACGGGTAGTCGGTGCGGGATTCAGTGGGCGATGAGGCCGACGGGCTCGTCGGCGCGCTCGAGGGCGTTCGGAAAGCACTCGGCGCTGCGCACGGCGGCGGCCGCGAGCATGAGCGTGCAGGCCAGTCCGACCGCGACCATGGCGCGGGCAAGCGTTGCGAAGGACGTTCTTTGCGCTGTTGCGTGCATTGCTGGTGCTCCTGTTTCGTATGCAATCGAGGAGCACAAGCTACGGCCCGACCGTAACTTCCCGCTTTCTGTCGTGAAACGGTTTGTATCGGGAACGTAGTCCCACTGTCATCCTGAGGAGCGAAGCGACGAAGGACCTGCTTTAGGGTTTTAACTGTTAAGCCCCTAAAGCAGGTCCTTCGGGCCTGCGGCCCTCAGGATGACAATCCCTTTGGCATAATCGGGCGCTGTCTAAACGGGAAGGGCGCAATGGCGGACGTGGCGAGGGTGCTCATCGTCGAGGACGACGAAGGCGTGCGCGAGATCCTGGTCGAGTACCTGACCGACCAGGGCTTCGCCGTGGATCACGCCGACGGCGGCGAGGCCATGCGCGCCGCGATCGAGCGCGCCATGCCCGACGTGGTGCTCCTCGACGTGAACCTCCCCGGCGAAGACGGCCTGACACTCGCTCGTCATCTGCGCGAAAGATATGACGTTGGAATCATCATGGTCACGGGCGCTTCCGACGTGGTCGACCGCATCGTGGGCCTCGAGGTGGGCGCGGACGACTACATCGCCAAGCCCTTCGACCCGCGCGAGCTGAAGGCACGGTTGAAGAGCGTGCTGCGCCGCGTGCAGAACAAGTCCGTTCCCACGGAGACCGTGGCCGCTGCTCCGAAACAGGGCGCGCCTGTGGGCGCGGCGCGCATCGCGATGGGGCGTTGCCAGCTCGACATCGCGCGCCGCCTGTTGCTCGATGCAGAAGGTGTCGAAGTGCCGCTCACCGCGATGGAGTTCGATCTGCTGAGGGCCTTCGCCGACCACCCCAACCAGGTGCTCTCGCGCGACCAGCTCCTCACGATGACGCGCAACCGCGAGTGGGAGCCCTTCGACCGCTCCATCGACATCCGCATCGCCCGCGTGCGCAAGAAGCTCGGCGACGAAAGCGTGATCCGCACGGTGCGCGGCGCGGGGTATATGTACGTTCCTTAGCAACTGTCATCCTTCGTCGCTTCGCTCCTCAGGATGACATTCGGTTGTTTGTAACCGCCGTGTTTCAGTGGTTTCGGCCGGGTAACTCCCCGTGCCAGGCGGCCCGGTCCGCAATAGACTGGCGCCCCATGGATCGCGACAACGAAGGCGTTACGCCCCGCGAACTCACGCGTGATGGCGAGGCCTACCGTTTCCTCATGAGTGAAACGGAGGAGGCGGTCTACTTCTATACGGACACGATCGAGGATTGCAACGAGGCTACCTGCCGCCTGTACGAGCTGCCGCGCGAGCAACTGATCGGTCACTCGCCGCTGGAATGGTCGCCCACCCTGCAGGCCGACGGCGCGCTTTCGGCCGTCCTCGGCACCGAGCGTTTCAAGCGCGCCTTCGCGGGCGAGACGCAGTGGTTCCGCTGGCACTACCGCAAGGGTGACGGCCGCACCTCGGAGGCCATCGTCCACATCGAGCTCGTTCGCGTGGATGGCCGGCGGCGCCTGCTCGTGCGCGCGCGTGACCTCCTGGTGCTCGAGCGCGCGGACCACGCGATCGCCGAAACCGAGACGCGCTTCCAGCAGATCCTCGACCACACGCCGGTCATCGCCTTCGTGAAGGACGTCGCGGGGCGCTACGTGTTCATCAATCGCGAGCACGAGCGGCTGCTCAAGCGGCCGCGTGCCGAGGTGATCGGCCACGCGCCCGAGGACATCTATCCGCCGGCCGTGGCGCAGGCGCTGCGCCTGAACGACCAGCGCGTGCTTTCCGAGGGTCACGCCATCGAGTTCGAGGAGTCGGTGCCGGTCGGCGACGAGCTGCGCACGTACCTCTCTGTGAAGTTTCCCATCGTCGATCGCTCCGGCACGGCGGTGGCCGTCGGCAGCATTTCCACGGACATCACGGCGCGCAAGCACGCCGACGAAGCGCTGCGCAGCGCCGCGATCGCGGTTTCCACCGCGGAAGGCGATCGCATCTTCGAGGATCTCGTACGCTCGATGGCGGCTGTGCTCGCGGTGGACGTCGTCTTCATCGCGGTGCCCAGCACGCACACGCCGGGCCGCATGCGCACGCTGGCGGTCATCGCCAACGGCAAGATCGTCGATAACGTCGAGTACACGCTGGCGAACACGCCTTGCGCGGACGTGTTCGGCCACGAGTTCCTGATGATCGAATCGGGTCTCGAGCGGAAATATGGCGGCGAGCCGCTCTTCCCGGGCCTGCGATCCGCGGGCTACGCGGGTTTCCCGCTCGTCGATGCCGCGGGCCGGTCGCTGGGACTCATCAGCCTGCTTTCCTCCGTGCCGCTGAAGGACCCGGCGCTGATCGAGTCGATGACGAAGATCTACGCCGTGCGCGCCGCGGCCGAGATCGAGCGCTCGCGCTCGCAAGCAGCCCTGCGCGCCTCGGAAGCGAGCCACCGCGCCATCTTCGAGAGCACCGAAGACGCGATCTTCGTGCATGACTACGAGACCGGCGCCATCGTCGACGTGAACGCGAAGGCCTGCAGCGCCTACGGTTACTCGCGCGAGGAGATGCTGAATGTTTCCATCGCCGACCTGAGCTCGGGCAAGGGCCCGTACACGGGCGAGAACGCGCTGCGCCACGTCGAGCGCGCGAAGACGGGCGAAGTGCAGCGCTTCGAATGGCGCCGTCGCAACAAGGACGGCAGCCTCCACTGGGACGAGGTCGTGCTCAAGAAGACGGCGATCAACGGCGTGCCGCGCATCCTCGCATTCAGCCGCGAGATCACGGCGCGCAAGCTCGCCGAGGAAGGCATGCGCCAGGCGCAGAAGATGGAAGCCATCGGCCATCTCACGGGCGGCATCGCGCACGACTTCAACAACATCCTCGCGAGCATCATGGGCAACATCGTGCTCGCGACCGACCGCGAGACGACGGCGGGCGACGCGCGGCTCACGCGCTACCTCGACCAGGCAATGCTCGCCGCGAAGAAAGCCCGTGACCTCATCGGCCAGATGCTCACCTACAGCCGGGGCCGTCGCGGCCAGCCGCGGCCGTTCGCGCTGGGCTCGCTCCTTCGCCAATCGTCACAGTTGCTGCGGTCGTCACTTCCGGCGACGATCGATTACACGACGCAGATCGCCGACGACGTGCCGCCCGCGCTCATCGACCCGGTGCAGATGGAGCAGGTCGTCTTCAACCTCTGCATCAACGCGCGCGATGCGATGCGCTCGAACGGCGCGATCCGCGCGGGCGTCCTCTTTGCCGGGCCGATCCAGGCGCATTGCGCCTCCTGCCGCCAGCCGTTCGCCGGCGAATTCATCGAGCTCTTCGTCGCCGATTCGGGACCGGGCATCGATCCGGCGGTGATCGAACGCATCTTCGAGCCGTTCTTCACGACGAAGGAAGTGGGGAAGGGCAGCGGCATGGGCCTTTCCACGGTGCACGGAATCGTCCATGAGCATGGCGGCCACGTTGTCATCGAAACCGGCCTCGACCAGGGCACGCGCTTCCGCGTCTTCGTGCCGCCGCTTGCGGGAGGCGGTGCGGCCGCCATGGACCAAACGATGCCCGGCTTCGCGCCGCGCCGCCTGCCGAAGACGCGCCTCGAGGGCCACGTGCTGGTGGTCGATGACGAGCCCGCGGTGGTCGAGGTGATGCGTGACCTCCTCGAAGGCTGGGGATTGAAGGTGACGGTCGCGCCCGATGGCCGTGGCGCGCTGGCACTCTTTTCCGCGGAGCCGGGGGACTTCGACCTGATCCTCACCGATCACACGATGCCGCGCATGACGGGCATCGAGCTCGCGCGCGAAGCCACGAAGCTGCGCCCGAAGTTGCCGATCATCATGTGCACGGGCTATGGCGGCGACGTGCCGCTCGCGAAATCGACCGAGGCCGGCATCATCGCGCGCCTCGCGAAACCCGTGGAGCCCGAAGAGCTGCTCCTCGCGCTAACCCTGCACTTGCCGGATCACCGCTGAGCGGTCATCCACGCGGCCATCGCGTCGAGCAGGGCTTCCATCACTTCCGCATCGTTGCGCCCGGATTTCGCCGGGACGTGGAACGAGTGATCGGCGTGATCGAAGGTCTCGAGTGCAGCGCGTGCGCCGAGCTTCTTCACCAAGGGCTTCATCAACGTGAGGTCTGCGAGCGAATCGCGCGTGCCCTGCAGGAACAGCATCGGCACCTTCACGTCCAACAAGTGCTTGCCGCGATCGTCCGAAGGTTGGCCTGCCGCGTGCAGCGGGAAACCCAGGAAGACGAGTCCGCGAACCAGTCGGAGCGGTTGCGCGGACTGCGCCTGCGACGTCATCCGTCCGCCGAAGGACTTGCCGCCTGCGAAAAGTGGCACGTCCCCGAGGCGCTGCACCGCCTCATCTACCGCCGCTCGCACCGTCGCCTGCGCGATCCTCGGCGTGTCGGGCCGCTTCGAGCCCTTCTCCATGTACGGGAACTGGTAGCGCACTGTCGCGACACCGCGAGTCGCCAGGCCGTCGGCAACCTTGACCATGAAAGGATGCACCATGCCTGCGCCGGCACCGTGCGCGAGCACGAGCGCGGCCTGGGGTTTCGGCGGAGACGTGAGCAACCCCGAGACGCGCTCTTCTCCGGTAACAATCCTGAGTTTTGTTGGAGTCATGGCGGCATTGTGCCGCACGCGCCCTCAACTCTTGATGCGCGTTCCCGTCATGTGCCAGTTGACCTTCCACGTCTTCCCGCCGTCGAACGAGAAGGCCTGCTGCCACTTCACGTTGTCGGCATCGACGCGGTCCCAGCGGTACTGCACGCGGATCGGCGTGCCCTGGAAGACTTCGTCGTTCTCGAAGATCCCGACACCGTTCACGAACTTGCCAACGACGGGGACCTGCAGCTCGTTCGTGTCCTTGTCGATGCCGCCGGTCTTGTTGTTGAGCCAGTAGATGCTCCACAGGCCGGTCTCGCCATTGAAGATGCGGATCGCGAGGCCCGTGTATCCGGGGCGCCACGTCGGGGCGTTGAGGACGTCGAAGTTGCCGATGCCGCCCGGAAACTTCTGCATGTGGATCTCGGCGGTGAACGACTCCCACGCGCCGTCATCCTTGAGCGGCGTGGTGTTGCGCTTCTGCTCGGTTTTCCAGCGGCCGACGAGGAAATCGAAATCACCGCGGCCGGGCTTCTCGGCCGATGGCGCTTGAGCGAGGGCAGGGGATGCGGTGGCGATGGCTGCGGTGATCAAGGCCGCGCCGGCGTTGCGAAGAGTTTCGAGCGACATGGAATCCTCGGAATCGTGAAGGTCCGGGGACTCTACGGTTGAACTAGGTCAGGGTCCGCCCTATCGCGTCGCAGTCTCCGCCGGACTCCGCGTACCATGCATCCTCACTTCCGCCCGTCATCCGAAATGCAAGCAGGCGTCAGAATCGCGGCCGTTTTCCTGTTCAGTTCGGCGCAGGCCTTCGGCGTCGAGGTCATGTATGCGACGAGCACTCCCACGCTCGTCACGGACTCTGCCCCCGCGGTCCTTTACCGAGTCGATCCCCTCACGGCCACTTCCAAGACCATCGGGCCGATCAAGGGGCCGGGAGGCGAATCCATCTACGTTGCGGGGCTGGCCGACGATCCGGCTACCGGCAGGCTCTACGGTGTGACGTCGCCTCGGTCGCCCACGAATCCCAATTCGCTCGTCATCATCGACCTTGCCAGTGGCGATGCGGCGATCGTGGGCAAGGTTGGAGCCGCCGCGTCGGACATTGCCTTCGATCACAAGGGAACGCTCTTCGCCTGGCTTCGCGAATCGAACCAGATGGCGACGGTCGACTTGTCGACCGGGTTGGCCACGCCCTTGGGAAAGCCGGGTCCTCCCGGAGAACGTGGAGCCGTCACGATTGATCCCCAGGATCGCATCTACGTCATCGGCACGGGGGCTACCGGCTCGATCGACGGGTTCGATCTCAGCACGGGAGCATTGTCGAAAGGTCCGGGACTCAAGGGGATGCCTTTCGCCGCGGGAATCAATTCGATGACGTTTTCGTCGTCCGGGACGATCTATGCGGTCAACACGAACCATGCTTCACCGGCGACGGCGCTTCTCGTCAGGATCGATCCCTCAACGGGAAGCGTAGTGCGGGTCGGTGCACTGCCGCGGGATACCGACGCGATCGTCCTGATCGAGGCTCCCCGGGGACTGAGCGACTTCCTGACGCGTGGCAACGTGTCGATCCTGGCGGCGGTCGTGTGCCTGGGCCTCGCCATCGGCGCCATCGTGGTCCTTCGTCGTTCTTCCGAGCGCCAGCCGCGCTGATGCGGCCAAAGCTTCTGGGCAAGGCCGTGAGCGCCTTTCGCGCGGGTCGTGTCGGTGATGCCGCCGCGTACAAGGCGGCGGCGATTGGCGCGCGTGCATATCCTGAGATCGAAGCCAGGCTCAAGGCACTTGCCGACCCGCTGCCGCAAATAGACCTTGCTACGTTGCGGCAACTTCCCGCTGGAACGTTCGGGCGTGCTTACGCGGATCATATGGATTGCAAAGGTCTCAGGCCGCTGGTGGTGTCGCCGTCGGTGGCGGCCGAATTGGCGGGCGCGGACATTCTGGCCATCCGGTACGCGGTCCTTCACGACACATTCCACGTGCTGCTGGACTTCGACACGGACCTGAGCGGAGAGCTTGGCGTGTGGGCATTCGTTTCGAAGCAGCGCTACAGCCCGAGGTTCCGGCGTGCAGGCATCTTGGCGCGCGCGCTTTATACCGTGGTGGCGCCGATCAAATTTTGGCAGCTCAAGGCAGCGCAGGCGTGCGGCGAACGGATGGCGAGCGAGGCCGCTTGCCTCATTGCCGAGCCCATTCAGACCTTCTGGAACGAACATTTGCCGACGCTACGTCATCGGCTTGGTATTCGGCCGGTGAGCGGCTGAGGGCGCCGCGATTCGGCCCCGCGTAAAGGCCGCATAATTGATATTATGTAATCTAATAGGTGATTCTACTCAGGGCTGTCCGCACGGCTCCGGTGGTATCGTCGGCCTTCCACACACGGGACCCAAAAAAATGAAGACCCTCCTCTCGGCACTCGCGGTTGCACTCACCCTGGGGCTGGCTGCGCCCGAATCGGAAGCCAAGCGGCTTGGCGGCGGAGGCAACTTGGGCAAGCAGAGGGCGACGCCGGCCCAGAACCAAGCCGCGCCCGCACAGCCCGCCACGCCAACTCCCAGTCAGGCTTCACCCACGCCGGCCCCCGCAGCTGCCGCGGCGGCCGCGAAGCCGAGCTTCATGCAGCGCTGGGGCGGCATGCTGGCCGGCCTTGGCATCGGCGTATTGCTGGCCTCGATGTTCGGCGCGCAGATGGGCCCGATCATCGGGATGATCCTCGCCGTGATGCTCGGCTTCGGCATCCTCTTCCTGCTCTTCAAGCTCTTTGCTGGCCGCGGCAACGGCGCGAGCCCCGCAATGGCAGGCGCACCGGGCGCTGCGAGCGGTGATCGCCCGCGCTTCAACGGCATCGGCAGCACCGTGGATGGCGCGCGAGTTGAGCCGGTGAATTTCCAGTCGAGTGCTCCGCAGGGTTCGGGTGCCGCCCAGCCCCGCGCCGCGGTCGTGCTGCCCCCCGACGTGGAGCTGCAGCCCTTCCTTCGCGTGGCCAAGACCTCGTTCATCCGCCTGCAAGCGGCCAACGACGCTGGTGACATGGCCGACATCCGCGACTTCACCACCCCGGAGGTGTACGCGGAGGTGGCGATGCAGTTCAAGGAGCGCGGTGCCGCGACGCAGAAGACGGAAGTCGTGAGCGTCGAGGCGCAGCTGGTCGATTTCGCCACCGAGGACGGGTTCGACATCGCGAGCGTGCGTTTCACCGGACTCATCCGGGAGAACGACGCCGCGAACCCCGAATCCTTCGATGAGATCTGGCACGTGCGCCGCAAGGCCGGCGACCGCAAGGACGCCTGGCTCATCGCGGGAATCCAGCAGTACGCGTAGGTCGAACGACAGCCCGAAAAAAAAGCCCCGCTTCGGCGGGGCTTTTCATTGGGCGGGTATGGCGACGCCTACTTGCTCTTCAGCGCGAAGTTGATCGTCGCGCCCTGGTCTTCGGCCGGCCTGAAGGGCTGCGGCGTCATGGCTTTCTCGAGATGGTTCCAGGTTCCCTTGGTCTGCGCCGATTTCACCTGGCCCAGGAACTGGCCACTGGTCTCGCAGATGAAGCTCGGGTCGCTGCGCTCGAGCGTGGTCTTGAGCTTCACGTACCAGGCGCGGCTGAGGTCGCTCTCCTTCACGGCGTTGCCCTCTGCGTTGAAGTATCCCGGGAGGATCTCGACCTTCCAGACGCAGTACTGATGTCCGGCATTTCCCAGATTCTCGAAATTGACGGTATAGGGGCCCTTGATCTCCTGGCGCCACTTGCCCCCGATGCGGATGTCGTTGATCTGCCCGCGCTTGAGCCACATGACGGGCGGGTGGTTCTGCACCATGCCCTTGGCTTCGACGTTGCTCAGGTTCATGACCTTGGCCACGAAATCGGCGCTGGCAGGTAGTGCAAGGGCGCCGCACACCGCGGCGGCGAGTGCGAAATAGCGGTTCGTCTTCAATTGAGTTTTCCCTGTTTGTGTTGTGGATCGTGCGCGTCCGCAGGATGACAGGGAAAACGGTAAATGCCCCTCCGACTTTGGTCTGTCCGGTGTAATCCCTGGGCCGGTCCGGTGTAATCCGCCGGTAGCGCTCGGGCGTTAGATTGGTGTGGCGCCGCGCATCTCCCTTGGCGCCACCCCTTGCTATACGAAAGCCCGGCATGTCGAATATCCCCTATTCCATCAATACCTTGTGGAATGTATCTCACCTTCTTTCGAGGAATATCCTCGCCCATGAACCGGACGACGACGAGGACGAAGACGACCTGGATGCGGACGACAGGCATCGACCGTTTGGATACGGGCGGGCGGGCCTTGTGATTCGTCGCGAAACCCACTGAGGAACCCATCAGGGCGCGGGCCGAACCCGCAGACCCCGATGGGCGGTCAGGCCGGAGCTATTGGCACTGGCCGGTGACGTACAGATTGACGGCGGTGTCGATCGCGGCAGCGTTCGGAATCTGAGCGTAGGGACGTTCCGCGACAAGTTCTCTGGCGCGCTTGCATCCCGGGGATTTGCTTCCCTGCCCGTCGACCAGGTTCCTGTGCTTCGTCTTGGTGTCCGAGTAGGTGACGAAATCCTTGTCGCAATGAAGGTGCGGGTACGTGTTACCGGGGTTTCCCACGTACTCCACGTTGCCGCAGTACGTCTTCTTGAAATTGGCGCTTGCGCTCGCCGATACCGCCAGGCCGAGCACGCAGGCCGCAAATACGATTCCCTTCTTCATCACTATGTCTCCCTGATGGAGCGTGACCCGTGCGCGGACGCGCCGGGTGCGTTTCATGGACGCGCGTCGATGCTAGCGACGAGGGGGCGTCGGGTACCATCGGCCTAAAGTCTCAGAGCATCCAGAACGAAAGTCCTATGAACGCCACCTCCAGCGAACGCACAGTCACCGGCGCCCCGCGCGTCACGGAAATGAAAGTTGTCCCCGTCGCCGGGCACGACGGCATGCTCATGAATCTCTCGGGCGCGCACGGTCCCTACTTCACTCGCAATGTCGTGATCCTCAAGGACAGCGCAGGAAACACCGGTGTCGGTGAAGTTCCAGGCGGCGAAAAAATTCGCCAGACGCTCGAGGACGCGCGGGCGCTGGTGGTCGGCAGGACCGTCGGCCACTACAACGCCGTGTTGAATGAAGTGCGGCGCCGTTTCGCCGATCGCGATGCGGGTGGCCGCGGCCAGCAGACGTTCGATCTGCGCACCACGATCCACGCCGTGACCGCGATCGAAGCCGCCCTCCTCGACCTCCTGGGCCAGCATCTCGGCCTGCCGGTTGCGGATCTTCTCGGTGAAGGCCGCCAGCGCGATCGCGTCGAGGTGCTTGGCTACCTCTTCTTCGTCGGCGATCGCACGCGCACGGATCTTCCGTATCGCAGCGAGCCTGATGCAAAGGACGATTGGTTCCGACTGCGGCACGAGGAGGCCATGACGCCGGAGAGCGTCGTGCGTCTTGCCGAGGCCACTCACGCGCGCTACGGCTTCAACGATTTCAAGTTGAAGGGCGGCGTGCTCACCGGTGAGGCCGAGGTCGAGGCGATCAAGGCCCTCGCCGCCCGCTTCCCCACCGCGCGCGTGACGCTCGATCCCAACGGCGGCTGGCTACTCAAGGACGCGATTCGCCTGTGCCGCGATCTGCGCGGCGTGATGGCGTACGCGGAAGATCCCTGCGGCGCGGAAGATGGATTCTCGGGACGCGAGACCATGGCGGAGTTCCGCCGCGCGACGGGACTCCCGACCGCCACCAACATGATCGCGACGGACTGGCGCCAGCTCGCGCACGCGATCCAGTTGCAAGCGGTCGATATTCCCCTCGCCGACCCGCACTTCTGGACGATGCAGGGCTCGGTGCGCGTGGGCCAAACCTGCGATGCGTGGGGCCTCACGTGGGGCTCGCACTCGAACAACCACTTCGACATCTCGCTCGCGATGTTCACGCACGTCGCCGCGGCCGTGCCCGGACGCGTGACCGCGATCGACACGCACTGGATCTGGCAGGACGGGCAGCGCATCACGAAGGAGCCGTTCAGGATCGCGAACGGCATGCTCGAGGTGCCGAAGAAGCCGGGCCTGGGTGTGGAGCTCGACATGGCGCAGCTGCAGAAGGCGCACGAGTGCTACATGAAGAACGGGCTGGGCGCGCGCGACGATGCGCAGGCGATGCAGTACCTGATCCCCGGCTGGAAGTTCGACAACAAGCGTCCTGCCATGGTGCGTTAGGACGCGGTTTCCTTCCCTTGCTTCGCACGACTTTCCGTTCGTTCGGCGGCTTCAACTATCGCCTCTGGTCCGCAGGGGCGCTGGTGTCCAACATCGGCGCATGGATGCAGCGCACGGCGCAGGACTGGATCGTGTTCACGGAGCTCACGCACCACGATGCGACCGCCGTGGGCTTCGTGCTGGCCCTGCAGTTCGGTCCGTCGCTGATCCTGCTGCCGCTCGCGGGACACATCGCCGATCATTTCGACCGGCGCCGCGTACTCATCGTCACGCAGTCATTGCAGAGCGCCCTGGCGTTGGGGCTGGGCGTGCTCACGCTGACCGGGCAGGTGGAGTTGTGGCACGTCTACGCCTTCGCCCTGATGCTCGGTTGCGTGACCGCGATCGATGCGCCGGTTCGCCAGACCTTCGTCGCGGAGCTGGTCTCCGACGCCAACCTCTCCAACGCGGTCGCGCTCAACTCCACGTCCTACCAGGTGGCGCGCATGGCGGGCCCCGCGCTCGCGGGGCTGCTCATCGCGGGCGTGGGTACCGGCTGGGTATTCATCCTGAACTTCGCGAGCTTCAGCGCGGTGATCGTCGCCTTGCTCTCGTTGCGAATTGCGGACCTGCACCGGCACGAGCGCGTGATGCGCAAGGACGGCAGCCTGATGGATGGGTTCCGGTATATCCGCGGGCGGCAGGATCTCCGGGTGGTGTTGACGATGCTCTTTCTCGTCGCCATGTTCGTGATGAACTTCGCCGTCTACATCGCGAGCATGGCCGTGACCGTCTTTGGCGCGAGTGCGGGCGGCTTCGGCCTGTTGAGCTCCATGCTCGCCATCGGCTCGATGGCCGGCGCACTTGCCTCGGCCCGGCGCGAAAAGCCGCGCGCCATCCTGCTGCTTGCGAGCGTCGCGCTGTTGGGAGTCCTGTTCGCCGCGGCGGCCGCGATGCCGACCTACCTCGCCTTCGGCATCACGCTCATCGCCCTGGGCTGGGCGCTGCAGACTTTCATGGTGACGGCGAACAGTTCCGTGCAACTGTGGACCGAGCCGCACATGCGCGGGCGCGTGATGGCGATCTACATGGCCATCCTCAACGGCTGCACGCTCTTCGGCGCGCCCTTCGTGGGATGGGTCGCGAATCGCTACGGCGCCCGGATGTCGCTGTTGGTGGGAGCGGCGGCCGGATTGGTTGCGGCGGCGGTTGGTGTCCGGTACCTGGTGCGCCACCGCGGCTTGCGCGTGGAGCGCGAAGGATGGCGGCTGCGATTCACGCTCGAGCAGCCGCGCATTCCGGGGCCTTAGCTCGAGTGAAGCATCCAGATCAGGGCCGTTCCCCCGATCGAGATGAGGATGTGCCCGAAGGCCACGGTGCTCGAGTATCCGATCACGGCCACGGGACTGCCTGACCTCTCCTGGACCGCCGCAAGGCCGGCCGTCATCGTCTGCGCGCCGGCAAGCGCCCCCAACAGCAGCAGCGGATTGAGCTTCAACACATAACGGCCCACCACCAGTCCCACAAGCTGCGGCGTCAACGTCACGACGATGCCGCCGAGGAACACGGTGAGGCCGATCTCCTTCAACGCAGTAAGGAACACGGGTCCGGCCTTGAGGCCGATCATCGCGACGAACGCGGCGAGGCCCAGCGACTTCATGAGCTCGATCGCGTCGTGCGGCAGCACAGCGAAGGTCGGCCGCACGGAATTGCGCCAACCCATCCCGAGGCCGACGATTAGCACCGCGACGCTCGTGCCCATGGCGATGTGCAGGCCGCCTACGGGGAACGTGAGGACGAGGCCCGCAAGCGCGCCGAAGCAGATCGCGAGGCCGAGCGCGATGAAGTCCGTGCCCTCTCCTCCCTGCAGGACGTCGCCGATGCGCTCGCTCACGCGGCGCACCGCGGGCTCGAGCCCGTGCAGCGTCACGAGGTCGCCGCGGAAGATGCGCGTTCCCGGAGCGATCGGGATCTGCTCCTCGCCGCGCTTGATTGACTTGAGAAACACGCCGCGGATGTCTTCGGACTCCTCGCGGATCTGGGCAACCGTGCGCCCGTTGAGCGTCTTGCTGGTGACCACCACGTCGAATGTTGCGGTGGGCACGTCAAGAATGTCGCGGTCGAAGATTTCCTTCACGTGCGTCTCGACCACCTTGAGCAGCGCCTCCTGCCGGCCGATCACCGCGACAACGTCATGGGCCTGCAGCACGAGATCCGGACGCACCTCGATGATCTTGCCGTTGCGCCGCACGCGCTCGACGAAAACACGCACGCTCGACAGCCGCTTCTCGGCCTCTTCCACCGTGGTCCCGATGGCAGGCGATGGCGGCACGATCTCGTAGGCACGCAGCTCGAACATCCGGAAACCCGACGAGACCCCTTCCGTCTCGCGCTCGAACCCGAGATCCTGTTCGACCTTCAGCGCTTCGGCCTTGAGGTCGAGCCGCAGCAGCCAGGGGCCGATGTACGAGCAGAAGAAGATCACGCCGAACGTGCCGAAGATGTAGGTCAGCGCATCGGCGATCGGGATCTGCGAGACGAGCCGTGTCTTCTCTTCGTCGGAGATCGGCAGCGCGCGAATCGCTTCGCTCGCGGTGCCGATGACCGGCGACTCCGTGAGGCCGCCCGACATCATCCCGGCCGCGTATCCCATCTCGAGGTTGAGGACCTTCGCCATCGCGTAGGCAGTGAGCAGGCCCGTGACGGGAATCACGATGCCCAGCGCCACCCAGCGCCAGCCACCGTCGCGAATGCCGCGGAGGAAACCCGGGCCGGCCGAATAGCCGATGCCGTACATGAACAGAAGGAAGAGAAGCGACTTCGCCGTATCGGAGACCGGTACATGCACGACGCTTCCGATCATGAGGCCCGCGAGGAGCGAGCCGGTGACGGGACCGAAGCCGACACCTTTTATCTTGAACTTGCCGATCCAGTAGCCAACGCCGATCGCGAGGAACACGGCGAGCTCGGCATTCTTCTCGAAATAGGGCGCGATCCATTCCATGGATCCACCATGCCACTGCGCGCGACCGGCCGCAATCGCTGTAACCTAACGCCTCATGGAACCGCTCTACATCAAGATGCACGATCGCGATAACGTCGCGATCGTCGCGAACGACGGCGGGCTGCCCGCCGGAACCGAATTCCCGTCGGGCCTGAAGCTCGTCGAACGCGTGCCGCAGGGCCACAAGGTGGCACTCGTCGCTCTTCCTGCGGGTGCGGAAGTTCGCCGCTACGACGTCGTGATCGGCCGCGCGGCCAAGGACCTTGCCGCCGGCGCCTGGGTCAACGAATCCACGCTGGAGGTGCTACCGGCGCGATCGCTCGAAGGCCTGCCGATCGCCACCGTGAAGCGCCCTCCCCTCGAGCCACTCGCGGGCTACACCTTCGAGGGTTACCTCAACGCCGACGGCACGGTCGGTACGCGCAACCTCCTCGCGATCAGCCAGACGGTGCAATGCGTCTCCGGCGTCGTCGACTATGCGGTCAAGCGCATCCGTGACCAGCTGCTGCCGAAGTATCCGAACGTGGATGACGTCGTCGCACTCGAGCACGTCTACGGTTGCGGCGTCGCGATCGACGCGCCGGACGCGAAGGTACCGATCCGCACGCTGCGCAACATCACGATGAACCCGAACTTTGGCAACGAAGTGATGGTGGTGAGCCTGGGGTGCGAGAAACTGCAGCCCGAGCGCCTGCTGCCGGCCGGCACGTTCCCGATCGTCGACGTACGCACGCCTGCACTGGGCAACACGCAGCAGGCCGCCGACACGGTCGTTCTCCAGGACGCGAAGCACGTGGGCTTCATGTCGATGGTGCAGTCGATCGTCGAAAGCGCCGAGGTGCATCTCAGGAAGCTCGATGCGCGCCGCCGCGTGACCGTTCCCGCGAGCGCACTCGTGGTCGGCGTGCAGTGCGGCGGCAGCGACGCCTTCAGCGGCGTCACCGCGAATCCCGCGGTCGGGTATTGCTCCGACTTGCTCGTCCGCGTCGGGGCCACGGTGATGTTCTCGGAGGTCACGGAGGTTCGCGACGGAATTGACCAGCTGACGTCACGCGCGGCCACACCGGAAGTCGCCGACGCGATGATCCGCGAGATGGCCTGGTACGACGCGTATCTTGGCCGTGGGGGCGCGGACCGGAGCGCGAACACGTCGCCGGGCAACAAGAAAGGTGGGCTCTCGAACATCGTCGAGAAGGCCATGGGCTCGATCATCAAGAGCGGCACAGCACCCATCACCGGCGTGCTCTCGCCCGGAGAAAGCCTGAAGGATCGCGGCATCAAGGCGGGCCTCGTCTATGCCGCCACGCCCGCGAGTGATTTCGTCTGCGGAACGCTGCAGGTCGCCGCGGGAATCAACCTTCATGTCTTCACGACCGGGCGCGGAACGCCGTATGGATTGGCCGAGGTGCCGGTGATCAAGGTCGCGACCCGATCCGATCTCGCCCGCCGCTGGCACGACCTCATGGACATCAACGCCGGGCGCATCAGCGACGGCAACGCCACCATCGAAGAGGTGGGCTGGGAGCTCTTCCGCATGATGCTCGAGGTCGCGAGCGGCAAGAAGACCTGGGCCGAGCAGTGGAAGCTGCACAACGCCCTCGCCCTGTTCAATCCCGCGCCGATTACCTGATGCCTTCGTCCACCCTGCGGTCTCGTCTCCAGCAGAAGTCCCTTCTCATCGCGCCCGGCGTCCACGACATGGTGTCGGTGCGCCTCGCGGCCACCTTCGGGTTCGAAGCCTTGTATATGACGGGCTTCGGAACGGTGGCTTCACACATGGGCCTGCCCGATGCCGGCCTCGCGACCTACACCGACATGGTGGGACGCGTGAAGGCGATGGCCTCGATGGCCGGCGCGCCGCTGATCGCCGATGGCGACACCGGTTACGGCGGCCTCCTGAATGTGCGCCACACCGTGCGCGGCTATGAAGAAGCGGGTGCGGCCGCGATCCAGCTCGAGGACCAGGAGTTTCCGAAGAAGTGCGGCCACACGCCCGGGCGGCGCGTGATCCCGATGGACGACATGGTGAAGAAGATCCGCGTCGCGGTCGAAGCGCGATCCAATCCGGATTTCCTGATCATCGCGCGCACCGATGCGCGGACCTCGCTAGGCCTCGACGAAGCGCTGCGCCGCGGTGAAGCGTATGCGAAGGCCGGTGCGGACATCCTCTTCATCGAGTCGCCCGAGTCCGAGGAAGAGATGCGCAAGATCGGTGCGACCTTCGAGCAGCCGCTGCTCGCCAACATGGTCGAGAAGGGACGCACGCCCGTCCTTTCACGTGCAGACCTCGAAGCGATCGGCTACCGCCTCGCGATCTTTCCCGTTTCCGCGTTGCTCGCCGCCGTGAAGGCGATGAGCGTCGTTTACTCGCATCTCAAGGCGACGGGCTCGACCACAGGTGTCGCCGTGCCCCTCGAGGATTTCGCCGAGCTCACGAAGCTGATGGGATTCGCAGACGTCTGGGAATTCGACAAGCGCCACGCAGAATAAAGACAACAGAGGAGAAAACATGATCCGCCACATCGCCACCCTGGCCACGGCCGCCCTGCTCGCTTCGACCGCAGCCTTTGCCGACTTTCCCGACAAACCCATTCGCCTCATCGTCCCGTTCGCGCCCGGCGGCGTGACCGACACGAGCGGGCGCGTCGTCGCCGAAGCGCTTTCGAAACGCCTGGGCCAGCCGATCGTCGTGGAGAACAAGGCGGGTGCGTCGGGCAACATCGGCACGCAGGGTGTCGTGAACGCCGCGCCCGATGGCTACACGCTGGTCCTCGGCTTCGACGGCACGCTCGTCATCAACCCGCATGTGTTCGCGAACTTCCCCTTCGATTCGCTCAAGGACCTCGCACCCGTGGGCAAGATCGGCGATGCGGTGCTGATCATCGTCGCGCATCCCTCGTTCCCGGCGAAGACGCTCAAGGACCTGATCGAGTACTCGAAGAAGCAGCCCGGAGGCGTGCCTTACGGGACCTCGGGTGTCGGCGGTACTCCGCATATCGCGGGCGAGCTCCTCAACCTGCAGACGGGATCGAAGCTCAACCACATCCCCTATAAAGGTGGCGGCGCGGCGATGACCGACGCGCTCGGCGGACAAATTCCCCTGGTCTACACCGCGGTCGCCGGCGCCTCGACGCACGTGAAGGCCGGACGCCTCGTGCCGATTGCCGTTTCCAGCCGCGTGCGCGTGCCGGCCATGCCCGACGTGCCGACGTTCATCGAATCGGGCGTGCCGGATTTCGAGGCAAGCTCGTGGGTCGGGATCCTCGCGCCCGCGAAGACGCCGCGCGCGATCATCGACAAGCTCAACAAGGAACTGAACGCCGTCCTCGCCTCGCCCGAGCTCGCCGAAAAACTCGCTACACTCGGCATCACGGCGACCCCGGGAACGCCCGAGCAGTTCGCCGCGCAGATGAAGATGGACCTCGAGAAGTACGGCAAGGTCGTCAAGGCGGCCAACATCAAGGCAGAGTAGAACCCGCAGTCAAAAAAAATGCCCAGGGAGGGCACATGAGAATTCGATCGTTCGCGCGCACGGCCACCCTCGCAGCCATGCTGACGCTTGCCGCTGCCAGCGCGCTGGCGCAACAAGGCTTGCGCCTCTACGTCCCCGCCGGCAGCAGTGGCTCGGTCGCGTCCTTCACCCTGAATGCCGATGGCACCCTCGGGCCGGCCACCACCATTCCCATCGGCGGCGGCACGAACCCCGCCCAGGCTTTGATGCGCGGGGACCAGGCCTTCGCGTACGTGGCCCTGGTCGGCACCGACCAGGTGGCACTCATCAACACGGCGACCAACGCAGTGCAGACCTACGCGACGGGCGATGGGCCGCGCGGGGTGGCCATCAGCCCCAACGGGCAGCGGGTTTACGTGGCGAACAACAGCAACGCGGGAACGGGTAACTCGGTGTCCGCGTTCAACGCCGATTCGCTGACCGGGCAGCTGACACCGGTCGCGACGATCGCGATGGGTGCGGGCACGATGCCTCGCTTCCTGAAGTTCACGCCTGACGGATCGCGGCTGATCGTCGCCAACCAGGGCAATGGCGGCAGCAACGGAAGCGTCGCTGTCATCGATACCGCGACCAACGCCATCATCGCGACGATCAATACCGGCGGCCAGCTTACGGACATGGCCGTCACTCCCGACGGCACGCGCGCGTACGTTCCGTCGACGACAGCCCAGATCTTCGTCATCGATCTCGCCACCAACACCCTCCTGACAAGCTTCGCGATCTCCGGCAACAACTTCAGTCCCGTTTTCAGCGCCGATGGGACCCGCATGTACACGGCCGTCAACAACCAGAACGCGATCGACGTCTTCGACACCACGACCAATACGGTCATCCAGAACAACGTGCCGATCGCGGGCAACGCGCCAACCGGAATGGCCCTCAGCCCCGACGGGCGATCCTTGTACGTGACCGAGGGCAGCCCCTCGAACCTCGTGCAGCTCTTTTCGGTCGATCCCGTCACGGGCCTGCTCACGGCCGTCGCGGGCGCGACCTACGCCACCGGCCTCTCGCCGTATTACCCGGGCCTCTGCTCCAGTGCCGATGCCCTGGCGCTGCTCTCCGCGGGCGCGACCTTCGTGGCCAATACCGCGGCCGCATTGGACTGCACCGGCGGCACGCCGACGTTCACCGGCGGCACGCTTCGAATCAACGATGTCGCCATCGCGTTCACGCAACCCACGATCAGTCTCGGCGCGGCCGGCGGCACGGTCGACAGCAACGGCAACACGGCGACTTTCTTCGGCTCGATCGGAGGGCCCGGCGGTCTCACCAAGGCGGGCGCCAGCAGCCTTCTGCTCGCCGGCACGAGCACCTACAGCGGCGCCACGAACGTTTCGGCCGGCAGCCTCATCGTGAACGGCTCGATCGTCTCGCCAGTGTCGGTCGCTTCGGGCGCCGTTCTTACGGGCGGCGGAGTCGTCGGCGCGACCAACGTCGCCGGCGGCGGAACGCTCGCGCCGGGTGCGGCCATCGGCAATCTCCGGACGGGCAACCTCACGCTCGCCGCGGGCTCGACGCTGCAGGTCGATCTCAATGGCCCCACGCCCGGGACGCAGCACGACCAGGTCTCGGTGACGGGCACGGCCGCACTCGGCGGCGCGACGTTGACTGTGACGCTGGGCTTCACGCCGGTGCTCGGACAGGTCTTCACGATCATCAACAACGATGGCGCGGATGCGGTGACGGGCACGTTCGCAGGATTGCCCGAGGGGTCGATCCTCACGGTCGGCGCTACCCAGTTCTACGTGAGCTACGCCGGCAGCGGCAATGACGTCACGCTGACCGCGGCAGGTCTTCCCGGCGCGCCGGTCATCGGCACGGCGACACCCGGAAACGGAACGGCGACGATTGCGTTCACGCCGCCCGCGTCCAACGGTGGCGCGCCGATCACGGCTTACACGGTGACCTGTACGCCCGGGCCTTTCGGCAATTCCGGCGCAGCCTCCCCCATCACTGTCGCGGGTCTGGCCAACGGCACGCCGTACACCTGCTCGGTGACGGCGACGAACGCCATTGGCACGGGGCCGGCGTCCGCCACCATCGCCGTGACACCCGCGAACGTTCCGGGCGCACCGACGATTGGCGCGGTCACACCGGGCAACGGACAGGCGACGGTTGCCTTCACCGCACCCGCGTCGAACGGCGGTTCGCCGATCACCGGCTACACCGCGACTTGCGGTGCGTTCAGCGCGAACGGCGCTGCTTCACCGCTCGTCGTCACGGGACTCACCAACGGGACGCTCTACAACTGCTCGGTCACCGCGACGAATTCCCAGGGCACGGGGCCGGCATCGGCCACGGCGAGCGTCACGCCGTTCGCGCCGGGCATGACGACTTACAGCGGTCCTTCTGCAACCGGGACGGGAACAATCACGGCGTCGTTCACCGGCGGCGGCGCGACCTGCGGTTACGCGACACCGCAATTCATCGGCGCACCTCCAGGGGCGGCCCCGATTCCGCCGACCGCGCCGGGCAGCACGACCTTCCCGCATGGCCTGTTCGATTTCAGGACGACGGCATGCACGCCGGGTGCGACGTTGATCTTCACGATCACGTATCCGGCGGCGCTTCCCGCCGGCACGAGCTATTGGAAGTACGGCCCGACGGCGAGCAACACGGCGCCGCACTGGTACACGCTGCCCGCGACGATCGTCGGCAACACCGCGACGTTCACGATCACAGATGGCGGGTTGGGTGATGACGATCTCGCCGCCAACGGCACGATCGTCGACCAGGGTGGGCCAGGGGTGCCCGGCGCACCCGGCACGGTAACCGCGGTTCCGACGCTCTCGCAGTGGATGCTGATCCTGCTGATGCTGCTGGTGGGCAGCGCCGGCGCGCGAGTGGTGAGGCAACGCACGCGGTAGATCGCGAACTGAGGTGCGCACCTACGCGCGCGTAGGTGGCGCACCTACAGGGCGGGCAAGCGGTAGTGCCTAGCATGGCTCCAGTGTCTTTCAACAACTCTGGAGCTTACGATGGCCCGACGTGCGTCCCCCAAACCGAAGAACGATGCCGCGGCCCGCAAGGCCGCCGCCACGCAAGCAGTTGCCGCGGCATTTCCCTACAACTCGAACAAGCCCGCGGAGTTTGGCGAAGGCAGCGCGCGCCAGAAACCCGGCGCGACGGCGAAGGTTGATCCTTCCCTGACCGATAGCGGCGGCCAGGTGCTGACGACCAACTTCGGCGCGCCCATCGCCGACAACCAGAATTCCCTGAAGGCGGGCCTGCGTGGGCCGGCGCTGCTCGAAGACTTCATCCTGCGCGAGAAGATCACGCACTTCGACCACGAGCGCATTCCCGAGCGCATCGTGCATGCGCGCGGCTCGGGTGCGCATGGCTACTTCGAATGCTACGAACCGCAGACGAAGGTCACGCGGGCTTCCTTCCTTTCGGCCAAGGGCAAGCGTACGCCCGTCTTCGTGCGCTTCTCGACCGTTGCCGGCGAGCGTGGCTCGGCCGACACGCCGCGCGACGTGCGCGGCTTCGCGACGAAGTTCTACACCGACGAGGGCAACTTCGACATCGTCGGCAACAACATCCCCGTGTTCTTCATCCAGGACGCGATGAAGTTCCCGGACCTCGTCCATGCCGTGAAGCCCGAGCCGCACAACGGGATGCCGCAGGCGGCCAGCGCGCACGACACGTTCTGGGACTTCGTATCCCTCATGCCCGAGTCCACGCACATGCTGATGTGGGCGATGTCCGACCGCGCCCTGCCCCGCAACTTCCGGACGATGCAGGGCTTCGGCGTCCACACGTTCCGCTTGGTGAACGCGAAGGATGAATCGCGATTCGTGAAGTTCCATTGGAACCCGGTGTTCGGAACGCACTCGATGGATTGGGATGAAAGCGCGAAGCTCATGGGCGCCGATCCCGATTTCCAGCGTCGCGACCTCTGGGAATCGATCGAAGCCGGTGTGTTCCCCGAATGGGAGCTGGGGCTGCAGGTCTTCACCGAGGCGCAGGCGGAGAAGTTCAGCTTCGACGTCCTCGATGCCACGAAGCTGGTACCCGAAGAGCTGGTCCCCGTGACGCCCGTGGGGCGCATGGTGCTCGATCGCAATCCCGACAACTTCTTCGCGGAGACCGAGCAGGTCGCCTTCGGCGTGCAGAACCTCGTCCCGGGCATCGACTTCTCGAACGACCCGCTCCTCGCGGGCCGGATCCATTCGTATTTCGACACGCAGCTCTCGCGCCTGGGGGGCCCCAACTTCCACGAGATTCCGATCAACGCCCCCCTCGCACAGGCCCACAACAACCAACGCGACGGCATCGGCCGCCAGGCGATTCATCGCGGCCGCGTCGCGTATGAACCCAATTCACTGGGCGGCGGCTGTCCTTTCCAGGCCGGGTCCGCAGGCTTTCGCTCGTTTCCGCAGCCGATGGATGGCGACAAGGTTCGCGGCAAGCCCGAGAAGTTCGCCGACCACTATTCGCAAGCCACGCTTTTCTGGAACAGCCAGCAGCCTTACGAGCAGGCCCATATCGTCCGCGGTTTCCGCTTCGAGCTCACGAAGGTGACCGTGCCCGCCATCCGCGAGCGCACCTTGTCCATGCTGCGCAATGTGTCCGACGATCTTGCGAAGCAGGTCGCCTACGGTTTGGGCGTGGCACTTCCCAAGGCGATGCCCCAAGTCTCGCCGACGCCTCGCACCGAGGTGAAGGTCTCGCCCGCGCTGTCGTTGAGCGCGAGACCGGGCAACGGGGATGTGCGCGGTCGGTGCGTCGCGGTGCTCGTGGCGCCGGGAACCGATGCGCGGTCGACTGACGCAGTCAAGGCGGCCCTGGCCAAGTCGGGCGTCGTCGTGAAGGTGCTGGCGCCGCGACTGGGGGCATTCAAGAGCGTAGGCGGCACCATCGATCCCGACAGCACGCTCGAGACGAATCCTTCCGTGACCTTCGACGGCGTGGTGATTCCCGATGGCGCCGATGGAGCGGAAGCCCTCGCGGCACTGGGCCAGGCCCTCGAATTCCTGAAGGACCAGTTCCGCCACGCCAAGCCGATCGCGGGCCTGGGCGCGGGCGCCACCCTGCTCGCAGCCGCAGGCATCGAGGAGGACAAGAAGGACTGGGCGCTCGCGAGCACGACGGCCTCGTTCATCGCAGCGCTGGCTCGCCATCGCAACTGGGAGCGCCAGGCCGACCCGCCGCCGGTTTGATGCGGCGCGAGCAGGACAAAAAAAACGAGGGGCGAAAGCCCCTCGAACCCCACGCAAAAACGGTTTGGCCTAGGCGGACTTGCGGCGACGCTCGTCGCGCAGCATCTTCACCTTGTCGTGGTTGTGCACGACGCCCTGGTACTGAGACTGGACGATCGTGCGCACGTTGGGTGGCAGGTTTTCCTGCAGGCACTTCGCATAGGCCTTGATGGCGACATCCTCGCCGCGCTCGCATTCCTCGAGCACCGCGAGATCGTCGTTGCTGGTGACGGCGGTCTTCACGTTGAGCCAGGCGCGGTGCAGCGCGGCTGAAGCGCTGCCGCTCGTGCCGGGCTTGCCGCCCAGGCGCGCGACTTCCACGCCCAGGACGCGGGCGGCATCTCCACAACGACGCGCGCACTGCTCGAAGTAGGCCTTGAGCTGCGCATCCTTCGCGCCCTCGGCGCAGGTCACGAACCCGCGCTCGCCGTCCTTCGATACCTCGATGAGTTCATTCAGGCAATTGGCAATCTGCTGGTTTTCCATCACTTGCATCTCCTGTGAGTAGTTGCGGGCCGTGCCGCGAGATCGGACAACAGGTGAGCCGCAACATCCGTGCCGCCCATGTCCTACTGGGGGAGGCACGCCGTCGGCAACGCACTCGTGCAGTTCCTGCGTCGGATACCGGAACGCCTTACACCTCACTGCGAAACCTCTTGCGAACGACGCGAGGGTCCGCCTCCGTATTCCTTCAACCGGTTGTAGAGCGTCTTCACGCAGATACCGAGCATGTCGGCCGCGCGGCGCTTGTCGCCGCCGCAGTGGTCGAGCGTGGTCATGATGAGCTGGCGGTCGGCCGCGGCGAGCGAGGTTCCGACGGGCAGCACGATCGCGGGCGAACCGGGCTGGCCTTCGCTGGCGGGCATCGGTTCGAAGGGCTCGGGATCCTTCGCGTCAAGGCGTCCCAGGATCGCGAGGCGGTGGATGTAGTTGCGAAGCTCGCGCACGTTGCCCGGCCAGTTGTGGCTTTCGAGCGTGGCCAGCGATTCGGAGGACAACTCGGAGTGCCCTCCCCGATCGGTGTTGAGCTCGGCCACGAACGAACGGGCCAGCAGCGCGACGTCGCCTTCGCGTTGGCGCAGCGGCGGAATCACGAGCGGGAAGACGTTGAGGCGGTGATAGAGGTCCGGGCGCAGCCGCCCGGCTTCGACGGCGATCCGGGGGTCGCGGTTCGTCGCGGCGATGATGCGCACGTCCACCTCGATAGGCACGGCGGTACCGATGCGCATGAGCGTGCGCGTCTCGAGCACGCGCAGGAGGCGCACCTGCAGCTCGAGCGGCATCTCGGAGATCTCGTCCAGGAACAGCGTGCCGCCGTGGGCCTGCTCGAAGTAGCCGCGGTGTAGACGCTCGGCGCCGGTGAAGCTGCCGCGCTCGTGGCCGAACATCTCGCTCTCGATGAGGTTGGGCGAGATCGCCCCGCAGTTGATCGCGAGGAAAGGCTGTGTACGTCGGAGGCTGAGATCGTGCACCGTGTGCGCGACGACCTCCTTGCCGGTTCCGCTTTCGCCGGTGATGAAGACGGTGGCCTCGGTGGGCGCGACCCGGGCGATCTGTTCGTAGGCGCGCAGCATCGCGGGCGAGCGTCCGACAAGGCGGCCGAACCGCCCGTGCGCCTGCAGCTCTTCCTTCAGGCGACCGATTTCGACACGCGGTGATCCGGTCTTTGAAACACGCTCGAGGATGGCTTCCAGCCGCTGCATGTCCACGGGCTTGATGAGGTAGTCGGCCGCACCCTGTCGCATCGCGGCAACGGCCGTCTCGACGCTGGCATAGCCGGTGATCAGCACGACCTGGGTGCTCGCCAGGTCCTCGAATTCTTCCAGCAGCTCCATGCCGGAACCGTCGGGAAGCTTGAGGTCGATGAGGGCCACGTCGGGTTGTTGGCGACCGACCTGGATGCGCGCTTCGCGAATGCTGCCGGCGGAGGCGGCGGTGAACCCGTTCAGCTTCACGAGCTCGGTGAGCGCGTGGCGCGAGGTGGGGTCGTCTTCGACGATCAGGACGTGTGCCATGAGGTCGAGGCTAACCAATGCCGCGACCAAATGTTGTCGGGTTCCGTCCTACGTGCCTACAAGAAATGTCCGACATAAGGGGAAAGCGTCGTCGGTAAAGATGTCCTCCATGCTCCCCACTCATTCCAAAGCCATGGACCGCCAACAGAACAATGCTCCAGGATTCGGACCCCTGATCGGTAACTCTTCGATCATGAGGAAGATGTACAAGCAGATCGAGGACGTCGCGCCGTCTGACGCCACCGTGCTGGTCGTCGGCGAAAGCGGAACCGGGAAGGAGCTCGTCGCGCGCAGCGTGTGGGAGAACAGCCCCCGCACGACCAAGCCCCTGGTCGCGGTCAACTGCGGCGGCATTCCCGCTTCGCTCCTCGAAGCCGAACTCTTCGGCCACGAACGCGGCAGCTTCACCGGCGCCCACCAGCGCCGGGCGGGCTACTTCGAGCAGGCCGACGGCGGCACCCTCTTCCTCGACGAGATCACGGAGATGCCCGCGCCGATGCAGGCCGTGCTCCTGCGCGCGCTCGAAGAGAAATGCATCCGCCGCGTCGGCGGCAGCGAAGACATTCCGGTGAACGTCCGGGTCGTCGCCGCCACCAATCGCGATCCGCATCACGCGGTCCGCAGTGGCGTGTTGCGCCAGGATCTTCTCTATCGCCTCGCCGTCTTCCCCATCGATGTTCCGCCGCTGCGCGATCGCGAAGGCGACGTGGAGCTCCTCGCGCGGCACTTCGTCGCGCAGCTCAATCGCGACGCGAAGACCGACAAGAAGCTCTCGCCCCGGTCGCTGCCGATCCTCGATACCTATGATTGGCCGGGCAACGTGCGCGAGCTTCGCAACGCCGTGCATCGCGCGTACATCCTCGGGCCTGACGAAGTGGAGGTCGTGCCGGCTACGAGCACCCTGCATGCCGCGGGCCAGGCGCTGACGATTCCGGTGGGAACGACGCTCGCGAGCGCGCAGAAGGACTTGATCCTCGCGACCCTTGCGCACTTCCGGGGGGACAAGCAGAAGACCGCCGACATGCTGGGGATCTGCCTGAAGACGCTCTACAACCGCCTGCAGCTCTACCAGGGGCGGACCGCAGCCCGCCCCTGATCACGCGTTACTGCAGATTTTCCGGGCGCTGCCAGTACGGGCGCACGTTGTAGTAGGTGTGCAGGTCGGTGGCATAAGCCATGTTCGCAAACGCCGGCCAGTGGTCCTTGTTGAAGCCCGGAGCGGCTTCCAGCCGCTCCTTGTTGATGTCGAGCACGAAGCACTTGCGCTCGGCGTCGAGAGTCAGCGCGGAAAACGGGATCGCGAACAGCTTGTCGCCGATGCCGAGGAATCCACCGCACGAGAGCACGGCATAGGCCACCGTACCGCTGCGCACGTCGATCATGATTTCGCTGATGTCGCCGAGCGTCTCGCCCTGGCGATTGACGACGGAGTCGCCTTCGAGTGTCGATGCGCTCATCACCTCGGGGCCGGGACCGGACGTGTCGTCCTGGCCGCCGACGATGCGCGCTCCGCCCGAGCCGGGAATCGGCGGCGGGGTCGTGGTGGTCGAGCTGTTGTATGTAGCCATCTGGATTTCTCCTGTTGGGATAACGATCAACGCGGGCGGGCTGCGCGCCGCGGATGCGATCGCGGATCGAGAGGCGCGTGCGGCGGATCGCGGGGATGCTCGCGCGGCGGCCGGTCGGGTCGCGCTTCGCTGTCAGGCGGGCGCGGTTCGACCGGAGGGGGCACGTGCGGGATGTGTTCCTTCATCTCATCCCTACGCGTGGTGCCGGCGCTGCGAATCGAGGCGCGCGATACCCCGCGCTTCCTCCATCTGGCCGGCCCATTGCTCGTGGCGACCCTCGAGGACGATGAAGCCGTCATCGAGGAAGTGTCCCCAGTGTTCGAGCATCTTGCCTTTGAGCTGCCGCCAGTTCCCGACGACGATTTCGCGATTCATGTGTGCCTCTCGCATGCGAACGCAACACGAACCAACCTGCAGGATGCGTGCCAGGCCGCTTTCAGGGCTATGCGCTTCAACGCACGCCGTGCATTGCAAATCTTTCTCACGGATGTGTACCAAGTTCGCGCGACGCGCTCGCGGCGCCGCTCCTCAAGAGTGAAAACCGGTAGTGGCACGGTCATTGCAGAAGCGTTCATTGCTGTCCCATTCAACCTTGAGGAGAACGTCATGACGCTTGGAACCATCCTGTTGATCATCCTCGTGCTCCTGTTGATCGGAGCCGTCCCGAGCTGGCCGCATAGCAAGTCGTGGGGTTACGGCCCCAGTGGCGTGCTGGGTCTCGTGGTCGTGGTAATCGTGGTGCTCCTGTTGATGGGGCGCATCTAGCAATTCCGTTTCCACCGATCGAAAGGAATCGAACATGTCTCGCCCGAAACAGGACAACCCCGACCAGAAGCCTCGCGATACGAACATCGAGGAAGAGGATCGCGACCAGCGGCAGGATCCGAACGAGCAACAACAGGAACGCAACCCGAAGCGCGACGACGGCCAGCGCCAGAAGCAGCAGCGCGAACCGATCGAGCCCAGTGAGAACGACGGCGAGGGCGACAGCCCCGGCGGCCCGTCCTCGCCCGGCACGCGCAAGCCCCGCTAACAAAGCAGCGGGCCGCGAGCCCGCTGCGCTTCTTCAATCATCAAGGAGTATTGAAATGAATCTGCGCAACTCGATGACGGCGACGATCGCCACCTTCATCGCGCTTGGCGTCGGCGCCAGCGTCACCGCCTGCGACCGGGACAAGCTCGCCAAGAACTCGCCGGCGCCCGTGACGAAGAACGCACCGGCCGAGCCCTCCTCCACGGCAGGCAATCTCGCCGGCGACGCCGCGACCACCGCGAAGGTGAAGTCCGCGATGCTGGCCGATCCGGACGTGAAGGGCCTGCAGGTCAACGTCGACACGATGAACGGTGTGGTCACGCTGAGCGGCACGGTCGATACGAAGTCGCAGGCCGAGAAGGCCGTACAGATCGCGACGACCACCGAAGGCGTGAAGTCGGTGAACAACAACCTGTCGGCAAAGAGCTAGGAACGGACCATGCGATTCAAGCCGCCCCTGATCTCCGAACGGACGCTCGAAGCCCTGCAGAAGACGCAAGGCGGCAAGATCGGCTACATCTTGCTTTGGCTGATCGGTGTGCCGATCCCGATCCTGTTCCTTATCTACCTGCTTCGCGGCTGCACCTGACGCTCAGCCGGGCCGGGTCATGTCCTCGGGACGGACCCAGGCGTCGAATTGGGCCGCGGTGACATGCCCCGAGGCCAATGCCGCATCGCGGAGGCTCGAGCCTTCGCGATGGGCCTGCTTGGCGATCTGCGCGGCCTTGTCGTAGCCGATATGCGGCGCGAGTGCGGTCACGAGCATCAGTGAGTTCTCCAGCAACTCGCTGATCCGCTCGCGATCGGGCTCGATGCCGCGCGCGCAGTGCTGCTCGAAGCTCGCCATCGCATCTCCCAGCAACCGCACGCTCTGCTGGAAGTTGTGCGCGATGAGCGGCTTGAAGACATTGAGCTCGAGATGCCCGTGCGCGCCGCCGATGTTGATGGCGACGTCGTTGCCCATCACCTGCGCGCACGCCATCGTGAGCGCCTCGCACTGCGTCGGATTGACCTTGCCCGGCATGATCGAGCTTCCCGGTTCGTTCTCGGGAATCGTGATCTCCGCGAGACCCGACCGCGGGCCGCTCGCGAGAAGCCGCACGTCGTTGGCGATCTTCATGAGGGAAGCGGCAACCGTCTTCAATGCGCCGTGCGCGTGGACGAGTGCGTCGTGCGCCGCGAGCGCCTCGAACTTGTTGGGCGCCGTCACGAAGTCGCACAGGTTGAGCCGCGAGAGCTCGGCGGCGACGCGTGCGCCGAACTCCGGATGCGTGTTGAGACCGGTGCCGACCGCCGTGCCACCGAGCGCGAGTTCCGAGAGATGCGCGAGCGAGGCTTCGACGTGCCGCTTGCCGTGCGCGAGCTGCGCCGCGTAGCCGGAGAACTCCTGGCCGAGCGTGAGCGGTGTTGCATCCTGAAGGTGCGTGCGGCCTATTTTCACGATCGGCGCGAAGTCCCGTGCCTTGGCGGCGAGTGTGGCCTGGAGGCGTTCCAGCGCGGGCAATAGATGCGTGCGTACCGCGACCACGGCAGCAACACTCATCGCCGTTGGAAAGACATCGTTGGACGACTGGCCGCGATTCACGTCGTCGTTCGGATGGACCTTGCGGCCCTCGCCGCGCGTGCCACCCAGGATTTCGCTCGCGCGATTGGCGAGCACCTCGTTCACGTTCATGTTGCTCTGCGTTCCCGAGCCCGTCTGCCAGACGACGAGCGGAAACTCGTCGGGCCAGCGTCCCTCGAGCACCTCGTCGGCGGCCTTCACGATCGCGTCCGCCTTGTCCGCGGCGAGAAGCTTCAAATCGCGGTTGACCAGCGCGCTCGCCCGCTTTACCTGCACGAGAGACCTTATGACTTCGAGGGGCATGCGCTCGCCGGAAATGCGAAAGAACTCGAGCGAACGCTGCGTCTGCGCGCCCCAGAGCCGCTCCGCGGGAACTTCGATCGGTCCGAACGTATCCTTCTCGACGCGCATCGCGCCCATGGTTCCTCCTGAATGCTTGCTAGAATCTGCCGCTTGATGGACGCGCGCAACCCCAACCAGTACACCCGCACCGCGATCGCGCTCCACGGCATCGTGGCGGCCCTGATTGTCGCGAACCTGCTCTTCGGTCTCTACATGACGGGGCTTTCGCTCTCCCCGCAGAAGTTGAAGTACTTCTCGTGGCACAAGTGGATCGGGGTTACGGTGTTCATGCTGGTCACGTTCCGCCTCCTTTGGCGGCTCACGCATCCGGCGCCGGCCCTGCCCCGTACCATGCCCGACTGGCAACTCAAGGCCGCGCATGTCTCCCACGTCCTTCTTTACGTGCTGTTTTTCGCCGCACCGCTCTCGGGCTGGCTGTTCAGCTCCGCCAACGGGTTCCAGACCGTGTACCTCGGCATGTTCCCGATTCCGGATCTGCTCGGGAAGAACAAGGAGCTCGCGGATGTTCTCAAGCTCGTGCACAAGACCGTCGTCTATTCGCTCGGGGGGCTCGTCGTCGTCCACATCGCCGCGGGCCTGAAGCATCACTTCGTCGACCGAGACGATGTGCTCACCCGGATGTACCCCTTCCTGAAGGTCCCCTCGCCTCGTCCCCCGGAGCCATGAACCGAACCCTCGCCCTGCTGGCCGCCCTCGCGGTGGCCGCCGTACCCGCGCTTGCCCAGGCGCCCCAGAAAGTCGCCGCCGACAAGAGCTTCATCCGCTTCGTGTCGAAGCAGATGAACGTTCCGGTCGAAGGGCGCTTCAAGAAGTTCGATGCGTCCGTCACCTTCGACCCGAAGAAGCCCGAGGCCACGAAGGCGGAGTTCGAGGTGGATCTCGCGTCCATCGACATGGGCTCGCCCGAAGGCGAAACCGAGGCGGTGCGCCCGCTCTGGTTCAACACCGCCCAGTTTCCCAAGGCGAAATTCGTCGCCTCGTCGGTGAAGTCCACCGGCGCGAACAAGTTCGAGGCCACGGGCCCACTCACGATCAAGGGTGTCACTCAGAACATCACCACGCCGTTCACGATGACCGAGGCCGCGGGCATGCGCACCGTGGAAGGCCAGTTCACGATGAAGCGGCTGCAGTTCAAGATCGGCGAGAAGCAATGGGCCGATGTGGACACCGTGGCCGATGAGGTCGTGGTCCGCTACAAATTCGTCCTACCCGTCTAACCACCTGGAGAGTTTCGATGAAACGCCTTGCCATTGCCCTTGCCGCGGCCCTCGCGGCCACGTTCGCCCTTCCGGCCGCCGCGCAGGAAACCTACTCGCTGGATGCGCGCCACACCTTCCCGACGTTCGAGGTCACGCACCTGGGCATGTCCAAGCAGCGCGGCATGTTCACGAAGGTCACGGGCAAGATCACGATCGACCGCGCCGGCAAGAAGGGCTCGGCCGATGTCTCCATCGACATGTCGCAGATCGCCGTCGGTGATGCAAAGCTCGCCGATCACCTGCGCGGCGACGACTTCTTCGACGTCGCGAAGAACCCGACCGCCACGTTCAAGTCGAGCAGCTTCAAGTTCGAAGGCGACAAGCTCGTCGCCGTGAGTGGCGATCTCACGCTGCGCGGCGTGACCAAGCCCGTGACGCTCACCGTCGAGTCCTTCAACTGCGGCAACCACCCGATGAACAAGAAGCCGATGTGTGGCGCGGACGCGACCACGGTCATCAAGCGCAGCGACTTCGGCGTGAAGTACGGCGTTCCCGCGATCAGCGACGACGTGAAGCTCTCGATCCCGATCGAAGCGTTCAAGGATTGAAACTCGCGAGTCACTTCTCGCGGTTCTTCGAGGCGAATCCGGGCAAGCTCCACTTCGCCGCGCACAGCCATCACCCGTGGCCCGACGTCACGGAGGCTGCGCACCTTCAGTACTGGAAAGACTCGGCCGCCCGGGCCGACAAGAAGTGGGAAGAAGTCTTCGGAACGGTGGTGCCGCGCGCGCAGGAGCATCTCGCGCGGCTCCTCCGCCTCTCCGATGCGAAGCAAGTCGCCTTCGCACCCAACACGCATGAGTTCGTTGCCCGTCTTTATTCCTGCATGGATGGGAGCCGGCCGCTTCGCGTCCTCACCTCCGCGCACGAATTCCATTCCTTTCGCCGCCAGACGCGGCGATTGCAGGAGTCCGGCCGCCTCGAGGTGACGGAGATCGCGGGCGATCCCTGGGGCACGTTCACCGATCGATTCGTCGCCGCGGCGCGCAGCGGTCCGTGGGACCTCGTGTTCCTCTCGCACGTCTTCTTCGACTCCGGTTTCGTCGTGCCCGACCTCGAGCGCATCGTGGAATCCGCGCCGGCGAATGCGATCGTCGCCATCGACGGCTATCACGCGTTCTGCGCGCTGCCCGTCGACCTCACCCGCATCCACAAGCGCGCCTTCTACATGGCGGGCGGCTACAAGTACGCGATGTCGGGCGAAGGCACGTGCTTTCTTTCGGTTCCGCCGGGAGCGACGCTGCGCCCGGAGAACACCGGTTGGTTCGCGGCGTTCGGTGCGCTCGATGCGGGGCCCGGCAAGGCCATCGCCTACGAGGACGCCGCATTCCGTTTCTGGGGCTCCACGTTCGACGCGTCCGGGATCTATCGCTTCAACGCCGTCATGGACTGGATGCAGCGCGAAGGCATCGAGATCGCGACGATCCACGCGCACGCGCACGCCCTGCAGAAGCAGTTTCTCGAGGGCTTGGCGAAGATCGCGAGCCCGCGCCTTCCCGTCGCCGCGCTCGTGCCGCCTGCCGGCGTGGCTCGCGGCAACTTCCTCGCGTTCGATCTCGATGACGCCGAAGGCACCCACAAGCGCGTGACGGACGCCGGCATCTACGTCGACCGCCGCGATCGGCGCGTGCGCTTCGGCTTTGGCGTGTACCACGACGAAACGGCCGTTTCGCAACTTCTCGAACGCCTCGCGCCCGCCCTGCGATAATCGCAGGCATGCGCAAACCCGACAGCCGGATCGTCCGGCGCATCGCCTGGTTCCTCACCTTCGCGGGTGCGGTTCCCTTCGCCCTGCTCACGGTCACGCTGTTCGTGGGCGAAACGGCGCAGGTGCGCGTGCCGGCCATCGCCGCGCTCGTCACCTACTCGGCGGTCGTGCTCTCGTTCCTGGGGGGCATCGAGTGGGGCCTCGCGCTGCGCGAGGAAGTCGGCACGGAGCGCACGCGCGCGATCGCGCTGGGCTTCTCGACCGTTCCCTCGCTCGCGGCGTGGGCGGTGCTGTGGCTTCCGTCACCGACGTGGCAGATCGGCACGGCGCTCGGGATCTTCGTGGTGACGTGGGCCGCCGACCAATGGCTCTCCAGCCAGGGGCTGCTGCCCACGTGGTTCGTGGATCTCCGAAGCGCAATCACCGGCGTCGTGGCCGTGATCCTCGGCCTGGCGCTCTGGAAGTTGTAAGGACCAAGGCAGACAGAATCCGCAGATAAACGCAGATAAACGCGGATAAGAGCAAAGCAAAAGTGGGGGTCGATGCCGCGTGAATCGGTACCGATCGCAATGAACCGCACCCACCCTTCCGTGCTTTTATCCGCGTTTATCTGCGTTTATCTGCGGATTCTTTCTGCCTTATTTCTTTTTCCCGCCCGGCTCCACGTAGCGAGCGAGCCACGCGAAGAACTCCTTGTACCAAAGCCGCGAGTTCTGCGGCTTCAGGATCCAGTGGTTCTCGTCGGGGAAGAACACGAGGCGCGACGCCACGCGCTTCGCCTGCAGCGTGTTGTAGTACGAGAGGCCCTGCGCATCGGGCACGCGGTAGTCGAGCGCGCCGTGCATCACCAGCGTCGGCGTCTTCATGTTCTTCACTGAGGTTCGCGGGTTCTGCGATTCGATGAGGTCGAAGTCGTTCCAGTAGTACTCGCCCAGCGAATTGTTGTGCCAGTAGAAGACGTCGTCGGCGAACATGCTCACCCAGTCGAAGCAGCCGGCGTGGCAGACATAGGCCTTGTAGCGGTCCGTGTGGCCGTTCATCCACGCGACCATGTAGCCGCCGTAGCTGCCGCCCGCGGCGACCAGGCGCTTGCGGTCGATGAAGCCCTTTTTCAGCATGTGGTCGGTGCCCGCCTCGACGTCGGCGAACTCGCGCTTGCCCTTCTCCCCGCGAATCGACTCGACGTACTTCTGGCCGAATGACGAAGACCCGTGGTAATTCACGCACACCACGACATAACCCTGCGCGGCGAACACGTGGTTGTTCCATCGGAAGTGGAAGTTGTCGCCCCACGTCGCGTGCGGCCCGCCGTGGATGTTATGGAGCAGCGGATATTTCTTCTTCGGGTCGAAGTCGGGCGGGTACACGGTCCACATGTGGACGCGCTCGCCGCGGAAGCCGCGGATGAACTCGTCTTCGACGCGCCCGAGGTTCATCTTCGCCATGAGCTTGTCGTTGAACTTCTCCAGCCGGCGCTCGGCCCCTTCGGCATCGAGCGCGAACGCGGCCGGCGGCGTGCTCATCGTATTGCGGATGAAGACCGTGATTCCCGAACGCGTGTCGAAGTCGCTGACCGTGCCGCCCTGCGCGATCACGGAGGGCTTCTTCGCGGAGAGCTCCCAGCGATAGAGGTTCGTGCGGGCGTTGTCCTCGGCATGGAAGACGAGCGCGTCGCTCGTGAGCGTCCATGCGAGCGGCGCCATCGCGTTGCGGTCCCAATCCCACGGCAGGTGCGTGATCCGCCCTGTCGCGCGGTTGATGATCGCGATGCGCGCCTCGGCCACCGGCGAGCGGCGAAGGTTCTCCGTGTGGATCGCGACCGACTTGCCGTCGGGCGAGTACGAGGGGCTGCCGTGCGAGAGCGGCGAGCGCGCCGTCAGCGAGCGGAATTTGCGCTTGCGCAGGTCGAGCGCCACGACGTGGTACTCGTCGTTGAATTTCTTCGCCGGGTCCGGGTCGTGCGTGAAGGCGATCTCGCGGCCGTCGGGCGCGATGTCGTAGTGGACCGCGGCGGTGTCGGCGCGCGGCAGCTCGTACTCGGTGCCGACGAAGAGGTCGACGACCTTGCCGCTATCGACATCGACCGTCATCAGGTGGGGCACGCGGCCGTCGGAGAGCCAGTGATCCCAGAAGCGGTAGGACGCGTGCTCGACGACATGCGCCTTCACCTTCGACTCCTTGCGCTCCTTCAGGCGCGCGGCCTGGTCCTCGTGCTTCTTCAGGTCGGGCCAGACCCACGAGAAGAACGCGAGGCGGCGCGAATCGGGAAACCACTTGATCCCGGCCACACCCGTGGCGAGATTCGTGACGCGGCGCGCCTCACCGCCATCGGGGGCGATGACATAGAGCTGCGGCTCTTCATCCTTGTCGCGCTTGGCGACGAACGCGATCGCGCGGCCGTCGGGTGACCAGCGTGGCTCGCCGTCTTTCTCACCCGCTTCCGTAAGGCGGCGTGCGGCGCCACCGAAGGTCGACAGGAGCCAGAGGCTCGAGCGCCCCTTGTTCTCCTTCATGTCGAAGCTCGAAACGGAAACGCAGGCCTGCGCGCCGTCGGGGGAAAGCGTGGGCTGCGCCACGCGTTCGATCTTCCAGAGGTCTTCTGCCGTGATGCGTTTGCTCACCTTGCGCTCCCTGTAGAAAAGCGCCGCGATTGTAACGCGTCGCCCTCGGGAGCCCGGTAACGATCAGTGCACGATGCGCCGCAGCGTCTCGAGGACCGAGGGCGACTGCGCCTCCTCGCACCGCCGCTCATCGGCGACCCGCACCGATTCCCAGGCGGCCGCGAGCTGCCGGCAGGTGTCGCGAACGAGCGCCCCTGCAGCCGGGTGATGCGAGATCGCTTCGAGATGGCGGCCCACCATGCACGCGAGCCGCGGGCAGCCGTTCCTCGCGTGGCAACTCATCAAGTAAATGGTGGCCGCCAGCAGGCGGTCGGCAACCTGGGGATCGCACTCTTCTTCAGGAACGCTTCGCGACATGGCGAGATCAGGCAGTGAGGATCAGCTTGCCGAGCCGGGTGCAGCGGAGCCGGTAATGACGTCCGTTGTGCCGGATGACGACCTCCGTCCTTCCCGAGAGGATCCGGGCGCTGTCGAGGACCAGGGCCTCGCCTTCCGGGCCCGTGGTGGTGACCGCCTCGAGGGGGGCTTCCAGGGGGGGCGCGACGGGTTGGCGGGGAGGCGTCATATAAAGGTCGAGGGGTTGCCGATCAGGGTTGATTCGTGCACAATCGTATTGCGAATCGTTCTTGTTTGCAAGCTCATTCGTAACCAGCCCGACACACAGCCATGTACATCTGCATCTGCAATGCCGTCACCGAGCGCGAAATCGAAGGCGCCGTGCAACTGGGTTGCCGCACGCTGAGCGACCTGCAACGCGACCTCGGCGTCGCGTCCTGCTGCGGCAAGTGCGCGCCCGATACCCGCAAGCTTCTTCGTCGCTGCACCAAGGCCGGCGCCGGATGCGCCGCCGCCTGCGGAGCGGGTGACGATTGAGCGCCGTCGCGGCCGAGACCTACGACCCGACTAGCAATACATCGCGGGCGACGGTCTTTCTGGTGATCGTGGCCATCCACGTCGCCGCGCTCGCGATCATCGCGACCGCACGTCACGTGGCGATCGCGATGCAGCGCGATCCGATCATCGTGAAGATGATTCCCGAGCCGCCGCGTCCGAAGACGCCGCCGCCCCCCACTGTTCCCCTCCCCCCGCTCGTGAAGCCGGAAGTCCACCTGCTCGCGCCGCCGCCCGTCGAAAACGTCTTCATGGTGCGGATGGAAGAGAAAAAGCCTGCGGCACCTCAGCCTGTGGCCGCGATCGTGTCGGCCAATCCCTCGCCAGCACCACCCGTCGAGGCGCCGCGCTTCGACATGGCGTACCTCAACAATCCGGCACCTTCGTATCCGCCCGCGTCGCGCCGCACGCGCGAGGAAGGTCGCGTCATGCTCCGCGTGCTCGTGAATGCCGGCGGCACGGTCGAGGCGATCGAAGTCCAGAAAACTTCCGGCTTCTCGCGTCTCGATGAAGCGGCCGTCGCGGCGGTTCGCCGCTGGCGCTTCCACCCTGCCCGCTCCGGCGATCTCCCCGTCGAGGGCTACGCCATCGTTCCGGTGAGCTTCCGGCTGAGCTGATGCGCGGTTTCGCGGCCCTCGCTTTCGCGCTGGGCCTTCTCGCGGCCCTTCCCCTGCGTGCCCAGGATGCGTCCCAGGTCGTGCACCTGCTCGACTACATCGCGGTCGATTATTCCGAGGCCGTTGCGGACGGGAAGATCAAGGACGAGGGCGAGTACAAGGAGATGCTCGAGTTCGCGGGCAACGTGTCGCTCGGCCTCGCGAAGCTTGGCGACCACGCCGACAAGTCGAAGCTCGTCGTGCAGGCGGGTGCCCTCGCGAAGCTGATCGATGCGAAGGCGGCACCGGTCGATGTATCTGCCGCCGCGGTCGCGCTGCGGCAATCCGTGGTCACGGCTTATCGCGTGGTCGTGGGGCCGAAGCGCGCGCCGGACCTCGCAAAAGGTCGCGCGCTCTTCGCGCAGCATTGCGCCACTTGCCATGGCGCCGACGGCAGGGGCGACGGGCCGCTGGCGAAAGGCATGGACCCCGCGCCTTCGAATTTCCATGAGCGCGAGCGGCAGGAAAAGCGCAGCGTGCACGGGCTCTTCAATACGATCTCGCTCGGCGTGGGAGGCACGGCGATGCGCTCCTTCAACGAGATCCCCGAGGCCGATCGCTGGGCGCTCGCGTATGTCGCGGCCGGATGGGGCATCAGCGACGACGAAGTGGCGCGCGGCAAGATGCTCTGGGAAGCGAAACGCTTCCATGACTCGCTGGGCACGCACGCCGCTGTCGCGGGACGAAGTGCTACTGAAGTGGGCGCGTCCCTGGGCAAGGAGGCGATCGATGTCCTCGCCTACCTGCGCCGCAATCCCGCGGTGCTCGATGCGGGCAAGCCCGGGCCGATCGCCTTCGCTCGCGACAGACTCGCCGAGAGCCTCGCCCTGCACGGCCAGGGAAAGATCGACGCGGCAACGCAAGCGGCACTCACGGCTTACCTCGAAGGATTTGAGCTCGTCGAGGCCGCCGTCGCCACGGTCGATGCGAGCCTCGTGCGGCGAGTCGAGTCGTTGATGATCGACTACCGCAACCTCCTCAAGTCGGGCGCCCCGCACAGGGACGTGGAAGTCCTCGCCGCCAAGGTCGACGACGCGCTCGAGGATGCGGCGAAGGCGATCTCGGGGACGGCGCTCTCGCCCACAGCCACGGCCGCCGCGAGCTTCGTGATCCTGCTGCGCGAAGGGCTCGAGGCCGTGCTGGTCGTGGTCGCATTGCTCGCGTTCCTGCGCCGCGGTGGGCAGTCGCAAGCCGTGCCGTACCTGCATGCCGGGTGGATCGCGGCGCTCGTCGCGGGCGGCATCACGTGGTTCGTGGCGTCGAAACTCATTGCCGTGAGCGGAGCAGACAGGGAAACGACGGAGGGCGTGACTGCGTTGATCGCCGCGGCGATGCTTCTCTACGTGGGCTTCTGGCTGCACGACAAATCGCACGCGCAAGCGTGGCAGGGATTCCTCATGCGCGGCGCGGGCTCGCTCAAGTCCGGCGCCGCCTGGGGACTCGCGCTGATGGCGTTCCTCGCCGTGTACCGCGAAGTCTTCGAGACCGTGCTGTTCTACGAGGCGTTGTGGACGCAAGCGTCCGATCCCGCGGCCATCGGCATCGGCTTCGTTGCCGCCGCGATCACGCTCGCCGCCATCACCTGGGCGATCCTGCGCTACTCGTTGCGTCTTCCCCTCGGTCTCTTCTTCGGCGCGAGTGGAATCCTGCTCGCGATCCTCGCCGTCGTCCTTGCCGGCAATGGCGTCGCGGCGCTGCAGGAAGCGGGACTCGTCCCGGTGACGCCGGTCGATTTCGTCACGATCGGATGGCTGGGAATCCATCCCAACGGCCAGTCGCTGGGCCTCCAGGCCGTGCTTCTCGTTGTCGTTTTCGCCCTTTTCAGGCGAGGAAGGTTGCCCCGCTAAACAGGAACCGTTATCATTTGCAGTCACTTTTACGGCGGGCTCGCTTCCCGCCGCGTTGCAAGCCAGCTTGGGGCCTCCCCCGCCCGTGCCAGCCAGCGCAATCAGGCACTTAACGGGAGAATTCCAATGAAGGCCCAGCTGGCCCCCTCGCAGTCCGCACCCTCGCTTCGCCCCATCGCCGACCTCGTCCGCCGCAGCTTTGTGCCCGCCGCCATCGGCTTCGCCGCCCTGCTCCCGCTGACCGCGGTGCACGCGCAAACACCCGCCCCGGCCCCGAAGGATCCGAAGAAGGAAACGACCCTTCCGGAAGTGAAGGTCCAGGGCGATGCGGATGACTTCAAGACCGAATCGACGCAATCGGTGACGCGCACGGACACGCCGCTGCGCGACATTCCGCAATTCGTGAACATCATTCCCCAGTCGGTGATCCGCTCGCAGAACGCGACGTCGCTCACCGATGCACTGCGCAACGTCCCCGGCGTGAGCTACGCCGCGGCCGAAGGCGGCACGCAGGCGAACCAGGTCTTCTACCTGCGCGGCTTCCCGGCCGGCGGCGACATCTACATCGACGGCGTTCGCGACATCGGCGAGTACAACCGCGATCTTTTCGCGACCGATTCGGTGGAAGTCCTCAAGGGACCTTCGGCGCTCATGTTCGGCCGCGGCTCTGCGGGCGGCCTCGTGAACCAGACGACCAAGGCCCCGGGCCTCGTGAACAAGAGCGAAGTGGCGCTCACGCTCGGCGATTTCGACACGAAGCGCATCACCGCCGACGTGAACGGCAACATGGGCGACGACAACGCCTTCCGCATCGCGGCACTCGCCGAGGATTCCGGCGCGTACCGCTACCCGCAGGACGTGAAGCGCATGGGCCTCGCGCCCAGCATTCGCTTCGGCATCGGCCACCCGCTGGACATCACGTTGTCGTACTACTACCTCAAGACCGAGGACGTGACCGACTACGGCCAACCGTCGCTGACGCCCGCGTACACCGGCACCACGAATTTCCAGATGCCGACGATGATCTCGCCGGAAAACTACTACGGCTACAAGAACCACGACTTCTCGAACCACGAGACCAATATCGCCACGGCGAAGATCGACTGGCGCATCGACAAGGACACGACGCTGCGCAACGTGACGCGCTATGCGGTGTACGAGCGCCAGGTCGAGGCGACGATTTCGACGCTCGCGGGCACTGACGCGAATGGCGCTCCCGTGACGCCCAACACGCCGCTGGAACTCCTGCGCGTGACGCGCAACCACGACGGCGGCCGCACGCGCGACAACGACGATGACGTGCTCATCAACCAGACGGACATCACCTGGAAGGGTTCGGCCGGTGGCATGAAGCACACGGTGCTCGGCGGCCTCGAGCTCGCGCGGGAAAGGCTCCACCGCTGGAACTACATCCTCGACGCGAACCCGAACCTGGCCGGCACGCAAGCGCCGACCTCGACGACCTCGTTCCTGAATCCCGATCCGTCGACCCAGCTCACATACACCAAGACGCCGAACGTCCGCGCCAAGGCGCAGGGCGATTCCGTGGCGTTCTATGCGCAGGACCAGATGGAGCTCACCGCGCAGTGGAAGGCGCTCCTCGGCCTGCGCTGGGAGCAGTACGACGCGAAGGCGCAAACCGAGTCCTATTCGACCGGCGTCATCGCGACGGGCCCTTTCAGCCGCAAGGACGACATGTGGAGCGGCCGCGCGGGCGTGATCTACCAGCCGACGGACCAGCAGTCGTATTACGTTGCCGCCGGCAACTCGTACAACCCGTCGGGTGAGCTCGGCGTTTACGGGGGCACGGGCACCAACCTCTCCGATCCGAACTCGCGCCTCGATCCCGAAGAGAACCGCAGCTACGAAGGCGGCGCGACCTGGGACTTCGCCAACGGCATGCAGCTTCGCGGCGCGCTCTTCCGCAACGAGAAGATCAACGCCCGCATGACGGATCCGGCGAGCAACACCGTGGTCCTCGCCGGCAAGAGACGCGTGGACGGCATCGAGCTCATGCTCGCGGGCCACGTCCTGCCCAACTGGGAGATCTACGGATCGCTCGCGCTCATGGACGGCAAGATCGTCTCGGGCCCGGACAACGTGAAGGGCAAGACTCCGCTGGGCGTGGCCGATTCCGCGGGCAACCTCTGGACGGTCTACAAGTTCGGCGGCGGTTGGGAAGTCGGTGGCGGCGTTCGCTACAGCTCGGGTGTCTGGCTGAACGACGCCAACACGGGCGAGACCGGCGACTACACGGTGTTCGACCTCACCGCCGCGTACGTGCGTCCGAACTGGGAGATCCGCGTCAACCTGCAGAACGTCGGCGACGAGACTTACTATGTCGGCGGCTACCAGAACAGTCCCAATCGCGTGCTGCCGGGCTCGCCGCGCGCGACGACCGTGACGTTCCGCTACACGTTCTGATGGAAAAAAAGGGGACAGTCCCCTTTTCGGAAATGGGGACTGTCCCCTTTTTACGGCCCGCTACCCGAAAGGCAGCCAACCGTGCTTCTTGAGATTCCGGGCGTCCTCACACCCGAGCAGGTCCAGCGGTTCCGCGCGCGGCTCGATGCCGCGCGCTGGATCGATGGCAACGTCACCTCCGGGCACCAGTCCGCGAAGGCAAAGTACAACGAGCAGATTCCCGAAGAGAGCGCCGAAGCGCGCGAGCTCGGCGACGAGATCATCGAAGCGCTTTCCCGCAGCCAACTCTTCATGTCGGCGGCGGTGCCCAAGCAGGTCTTTCCGCCTCTCTTCAACCGGTACAAGGAAGGAATGACCTTCGGCAGCCATGTCGACTCGGCGATCCGTTCGCACGGGCCGACGCGGGTTCGCATCCGGACGGACATTTCCGCAACGATCTTCCTGGCAGCACCCGAGGAGTACGACGGAGGCGAGCTCCTGATCGAGGACACCTACGGCGTGCAGAAGGTGAAGCTCGCCGCGGGCTCGATGGTCCTCTACCCGGCAACCAGCCTGCACCGCGTCGAACCGATCACGCGCGGTACCCGCATTGCCTCGTTTTTCTGGATCCAGAGCCTGGTGCGCGAGGACGCCCAGCGCGCCCTGCTGTTCGACCTCGACATGGCGATCATCCGGCTCACGAAGGCGAACCCGGGAGATCCCGCCCTTGTCTCGCTCACAGGGGTTTACCATAACCTCTTGCGCATGTGGACGGAGGTGTGATCATGAAGACGCGATACCTGGTCCTGGCCCTTTTCGGCGTTCTCGCCACCGCGGCGTTCGCCGCCCCGCCGGTCGTGACGGTGACGTATGTCGATCCCGACAAATTCACCGACGTGAAGTACGACTACATCCCGAACGCGAAGGAACGCGAGCACATCCTCGGGGAGCTCAAGAAGTACATCGAGGAGCGAGCGGCCAAGCGCCTGCCCGACGGCAGCAAGCTCGACGTGACCGTCACCGACGTGGACATGGCCGGTGGCTTCGACATGCCTGCAGGCGCTTCGGGCCTGTGGCGCACGCGGCTGGTGAAGGACATCTATCCGCCGCGGATGAACCTCGCGTTCAAGCTCACGGGCGACGACGGCAAGACGGTGAGCGAGGGCGAGCGCAAGCTCGTCGACCTCGGGTTCCTCATGGGCAACTACTCGATGAGCTCCGACATGCTGCGCTTCGAGAAGAAGATGCTCGATGCGTGGATCAGCAAGGAATTCCCGGGCGCGCCCAAGGCCGCCGCAAATGCGAGGGCACCACGGCCATGAAGGGCGACAAGAAGGTCATCCAGCTGCTCAATCGTCAGCTCACGCGCGAGCTCACGGCCGTCAACCAGTACTTCCTCCACGCGCGCATGTACAAGCAATGGGGCCTCGTGAAGCTGGGCGAGGTGGAATACCGCGAGTCGATCGAGGAGATGAAGCACGCGGACGCGCTGATCGAGCGCATCCTCATGCTCGACGGCCTGCCCAACCTCCAGGATCTCGGCAAGCTCTCCATCGGCGAGAACGCGCCCGAGATGCTCGCCGCCGACCTCGCCGTCGAGCAAGGCTCCCAGGTTTCGCTCAAGGAAGCCATTGCGCACTGCGAAACGGTGAAGGACTACGTCTCCCGCGAGATCCTCGAGGAGATCCTCGACGACACCGAGGAGCACATCGACTGGATCGAGACGCAGATCGATCTCATCGCGAAGGTCGGCCTGCAGAACTTCCTGCAATCGCAGATGCACACGGGAAGTGCCTCGTGAGGCGGGTACTCGCCGCAGCACTCACCGCGTTCGTCCTGCCCGCTGCCGCGCACACGTCCGATTGCACGCGCTTCGAAGGCATCGACAAGGCGCGTTGCGAAAGGCACTCCACGATGTTTCTCAAGTGCGGCATGGTGAAGGGCGAAGCCCATCACGAATGCGACCGCGAGTACCTCGTCGCCAATCCGCTCCAGTGCGGCTCGCTCAGCGGAACAGATGCGCAACGCTGCGAAAAGGAGAACGCGGCGTTCAAGTCATGCCAAGATCTCAAGGGCAGCGCGTTCGGCAGCTGCGTGCGCAAGACGATCAACGAAAGCCCAATGGGTCACTGATGAAAAACCGCCGCTGAAGCTCCGGGAACGAAATGAAACCCAACGACATGAAGCCCACGTTCAAGTGGGATGACCCGCTCCTCCTCGAAGACCTGCTGACCGAAGAAGAGCGCATGGTGCGCGACAGCGCCCGCGCCTGGTGCCAGGAGAAGCTCCTGCCGCGCGTCACCAACGCCCATCGCCATGAAGTCTTCGACCCCGCCGTCTTCCACGAGATGGGCGCGCTCGGCTTCCTCGGCTCGACCATCGACGGTTACGGCTGCGCCGGCGTGAACCACGTCTCCTACGGCCTCATCGCGCGCGAGATCGAGCGCGTCGATTCGGGCTACCGCTCCGGCATGAGCGTGCAGTCTTCGCTCGTCATGCACCCGATCCACGCGTACGGCACCGAGGAGCAGCGCAAGAAGTGGCTCCCGAAGCTCGCGACCGGCGAGCTGCTCGGCTGCTTCGGACTCACCGAACCCGACTTCGGGTCGGATGCGGGCGGCATGACGACGCGCGCGAAGAAGGTCGATGGCGGCTACAAGATGAACGGCGCGAAGATGTGGATCAGCCACGCACCGGTGGCCGACATCTTCGTCGTGTGGGCGAAGGACGATGCGGACGACATCCGCGGCTTCGTGCTCGAGAAGGGCATGAAGGGCCTCACCGCGCCGAAGATCGAAGGCAAGTTCAGCCTGCGCACGTCGATCACCGGCGAAGTCGTGATGGCCGATGTCTTCGTGCCCGACGAGAACCTGCTGCCCAATGTGAAGGGCCTCAAGGGGCCGTTCGGCTGCCTCAACAAGGCGCGCTTCGGTATTTCGTGGGGCACGATGGGCGCGGCCGAATTCTGCTGGCACGCCGCGCGCCAGTACACGATGGATCGCAAGGCGTTCGGCAAGCCCCTCGCCGCGAACCAGCTCGTGCAGAAGAAACTCTCCGACATGCTCACCGAGATCACGCTGGGCCTGCATGCAGCCCTGCGCCTCGGACGCCTGATGGATGAAGGCCGCGCGACGCCCGAGATGATCTCGCTCATGAAGCGCAACAACTGCGGCAAGGCGCTCGACATCGCGCGAGTGGCACGGGACATGCATGGGGGTAACGGCGTCGCGGACGAATTCCATGTGATCCGCCATGTCCTGAACCTTGAAGCCGTCAACACGTACGAAGGCACCCACGACATCCACGCGCTCATCCTCGGGCGCGCCCAGACGGGCATTTCCGCTTTCTGAGCGCCTGCTCGTAGCACTCCTGCTGGCGATGCCCTTCGCCACGCAGGACGCGCAGGTTGTGCCCGTCGCACCGCAAGAACCCCACGCCTCGGCGGGTCGCGTCACCTCCCCCTCGCCAGCCCCACCGGCGCCGCGCGACTATCGCGACTTCGTCGAAGCCAGGCGCGAGCAACTGGCCGCGATCGACGTTGCCTACGAAGTCTCGCAGGCGCTCGAAGAGTGCTACGCCGTTTCACTCGCGATCCCCGAGGCGCCTGCCTTCAAGCTCGTCGCGATGAGCCAGTCCTGGCCCGCGCTCGCGGCCTCGGAGGCGCTCACGATTCCCTGCCGCGGATTCGAGGGCCATCGCATCCACCCCGGTGAAGTCCTGTCGCTGTTGCGCTACGCGGCCGACGGCGGCGAGCCGCGCGCACGCGCGCGCCTGCTGCTGATGCGCGACGTCGCCGCACCAAAGGAATCGGCGCTGGAGGAAATCCCCTGGCTGCTCGCATCGAAGGACGCGGGCATCGTGCGCGACGTCGGGGCCTTCCTCGCGCGTGGCGAAACGGACGTCCGGCTGGGCGGCGAGGATGTCGCGGCGAAAGTGTCGGTGATCGCGTGGGAGCTCGCGGCGTGTGACCTGGGTTACGCGTGCGGTCCGGAAAGCCGCATCACGCTCGCGCAGTGCGCGTTCTCCGAAGCGTGTTCGGCGGGAAGCTACGAGCAGGCGCTGGAGATTGTCGAGCCGCCGGAAACGCTCGCGCGGGCACGCGCATTGCGCGACGGCATCGTGCGCGCGCTGGGCGCAGGCGACTGGCGCTGGCTGGGCCTGCGCTAGCGCGGGCTAGTGCTGGATTTCGTCGAGTCCAAGGTCGGACGAGACGGCGAACGCGTCCACGCCTTCGTCCTGCAGCTCGGCCGCTTCGTCGGGCGTGACGCTGCCGCGGATGCCGCGCTGCTCTTCCTCGCCGTAGTGGATGCGCTTGGCGATCTCGGCGAACTCGCGGCCGACGTCCTCCGTGTTCTTCAGGAGAAACGCGCGCAGTTCACCGATCGCCTTGGTGCGAATCGCAGCGGCGTTGGGATCGGGCTCGCTCGGGGGCGGGCTCGGCGCGGCCGAACCATGCGTGTGCACGTACGGCGCCGACGGAAGCTTCTCGACGCGCTTCGAGCCGCAGGCCGGGCACTCGAGGTGGCCTGCATCACGCAGCTTTTCGAACGCATCAGCCGAGCCGTACCAGCCTTCGAAGGCGTGGCCGGCGTTGCAAGTGAGGGCGTAGACGATCATGACGTTGACATGGGGGCGCTCGCGGTCGATTCAACCACCCCCTGCGCCTCCCGGGCGGCCCGTTCCACGGCGTCCGAATGCACGACCTTGTGACCCTTCACGTACGTCTCGTGGTTGTTCTCGACGTCGCCGAGGTCGTAGACGTAATTGACCATCAGCCCGAACGATTGCGCGAGGCCCTTGTGCGAAGCATCGGCCTGCCAGTTGATGCGTTCGAGCCGCGCGCCGTTGCCCAGGTGGAAACGCGCAACCGGATCGCGCACGTGCCCTGCATCCCATTCACGCGTGAGGTACCAGGCGGCGAGGTTCTCGAGCGGTGCACGCGCTTCGGCGGGCGGGAGCAAATCCGAACGCAGTGCCGCGAGGACAGCGGCACCGAGCGGCACGCCGGCCGACGCCTTGCGCTTGAGCCACGCACGAAACCCGGGCACCGGCGAGAGCGTTGCGAAGATCTTCACGTTGGGGAGCTCGGCATGCAGATCCGCCGCGACCTGCTTGATCAGGAAGTTGCCGAACGAGATGCCGCGCATCCCCGCCTGGCAGCTCGTGATCGAATAGAACACGGCGCACTTCGCGCGGCGCGGATCGCCGATCGTGCTCTCGGGCGCGAGGATGGGACCGACCGCCGCGGGCAGCTCATCGACGAACGCAACTTCCACGAACACGAGCGGCTCGTCGGCCAGCGCCGGATGGAAGAAGCCGAAGCAGCGGCGGTCGTTCTCCAGGCGGCGCTTGAGATCGGGAAAGCCCTGGATCTCGTGCACGGCCTCGTACGCAATCAGTTTCTCGAGCGTGGCCGCGGGCGAACGCCAGTCGATGCGCTTCAGCTCGAGGAAGCCGCGGTTGAACCAGGAGCCGAGCAAGTGCGTGAGGTCCTGGTCGACGATCGCCAGATGCGGGCGATCGCGCAATTCGTCGAGCAGCGCGCGACGCAGGCCGACGAGCACCGCGGTGCCGCCCGGCGCCATGTTCATTCGCCGGAAGACTTCCTGGCGCGGCGGTTCCACGAAGCGCTGCAGCAGCGCGTGGTTGGCGGGCGTGGGATCGCGATGCCAGGCCTGTGCGGCCTCGAGCACCGCATTGCGATCGGGGGAGAATTCGCGCGCGAGCGTATCGAAGAAGCGCCGGCGTCCCTCCACGCCCAGACCCGAATACATTGTCACCGCGCGTCGCGCCATGGCGGCACCCGTTGCCTCGCCACGCTCCGTGATCAACATATGCAACAGCCGCGCGAGACGATCGGCCTGGCGCTCTTCCTTCGAACGCACAACACCCGCCGCCGCTCCGGTGAGGGAACTCACGACGCGACGAATCAGGGAACCGGCTTCCACGTCATCCTCCCGAGTAACGATCGCGCAGCACGTTCTTCTGGACCTTGCCCATCGCGTTCCTGGGAAGCTCCTCAACGAAGTAGACCCGCTTGGGCACCTTGAAGTTCGCAAGGCGGGCCCTGAGTGCCGCAATCACATCCGCTTCACTGGGTTTCGCTTCGGCCTTCGCGACGATGATCGCCGTGACCGCTTCGCCGAAATCCTTGTGCGGCACACCGACCACCGCGGATTCGTGAACGCCGGGCAGCTCGTCGAGCGCGATTTCCACTTCCTTCGGATAGACGTTGTAGCCGCCAGTGATGATGAGATCCTTCGAGCGCCCGACGATCGAGAGGTAGCCGTCGTGCGAGAACGTGCCGACGTCGCCCGTCCTGAAGAAGCCGTCGGGCGTGAACTCTTCCTTGTTCTTCTCGGGGAGGCGCCAGTAGCCGGTGAGCACGTTCGGGCCGCGGACCTCGATCTGGCCGATGTCGCCGGGCTCGCAATGGCCGCCGGCTTCGTCGATCACGCGAACCTCGGTGCCCGGCAGCGGCGGGCCCACCGTGCCCGCTCGGCGATCGCCTTCGAGCGGATTGGAGGTCAGCATCCCGGTTTCGGTCATGCCGTAGCGCTCGAGGATGCGCTGCCCCGTGCGCTCCTCGAAGGCGATGTGCGTCTCCGCGAGCAGCGGCGCCGACCCCGAGATGAAGAGGCGCATGTTCGCGCAGGCGTCCTTCGTGAGATCGGGCGATTCGAGCAGCCGCGTATAGAAGGTCGGCACGCCCATGAAGACCGTCGAGGTGCGGAACTCCGCGAGCGCGCGGTCGGCGTCGAACTTCGCGTGGAAGCGCATCGACGTGCCGTTCATCAGCACGCAGTGGCAGGCGACGAAAAGACCGTGGACGTGGAACAGCGGCAGCATGTGCACCAGCACATCGGCCGGGCCGAATCCCCACGCCTTGTGCAACACCTCGGCATTCGAACCGAGGTTGCGGTGCGTGATCATCGCGCCCTTCGAGCGGCCCGTCGTTCCCGAGGTGTAGAGGATCGCGGCGAGATCGTCCGGATCGCGCGGGACAGTTGCGAACGTGCTCGCCGCACTCTTGGTCGCCTGGACGAAAGTCCCCTGCCCGTTCGCGGTCAGCGTGAAGAGGTTCTTGATGCCGCGCGCGGCCGCAAGCGGTTGCAGCCACGGAATCGACGCGGACTGCGTGATGACGGCACCGGGTTCGGCGTTGTCGAGGAAGTACGCGACTTCCTTCGCCTGGTAGGCGGAGTTCAGCGGAAGGTAGACGAGTCCCGCGCGCAGGCACGCGAGGTAGACCAGCAATGCCTCGGGCGACTTCTCCACCTGCACGGCAACGCGGTCGCCGGGCGCGAGGCCAAGGCCCGCGAAGAACGATGCATACCGTGCGCTCGTCGCTTCGGCCTCGGCATACGTCAGGACCCGGCCGTGATCGAGGTGGAGGAGCGGCGCCGAGCGATCGGCGGGAAAACGGGATTCGAAGAGTGTGTAGAGATTGGCGTCCATCAGATCGCTTCTATGATGCCGAGCTTGAGCTGCGCATCGGCGACACCGGCCGTGATGGCCTCCTTCGCGATCGCTTCCTTGTCGGGCTCGGCGTCGTTGGTTTCACCCAGGATGGCGGCGATCGCTGCCCCCGGGAGGACTTGCACGTGCGCGCCATAAACGACGCTGACATGGGTTGCGGGCGCGGCAAGCGCGACATACACCCCACCGCCTGCGCGATCGAGAATCGTCATTTCGATGTGCGCGCCGGAGATGCGCAGCGCCGTGAGCGCGTAACTCATCCCGACGATGTATTCGGACAGGACGATCTTCTCGTCCTCGATGCGCGCCGCGTGCGATTCGCAGTCGAGGATCACGTGCACGTGCGTGGCCTTCTTCGCGACAAGCCGCCAGGCCCTTTCGGCGAAGCGGTACGCGCGCTCGGCGCCGACGGGCGTGCGGCTCACGAGGCCGAGGATCGCCTCCTCGCGCCCCTCGCGCTTGCCCACGCCGGTGACCAGGCCATCGGATTCATCGGCTTCATAGCCCTCGGGAAACAGGCGCGCGAGATCCTTGCGCATCAGCGGAACGCCCGCGGGCGGCTCGCGCCCCGGCAGCCGTTCGTGGCGTGCCTTGTGCTGCCTGAGCAGGCCCTCGAAGCCTTCGGACTTCGCGCCGAGCGCCTTTCGCAGCCAATCCGCGAGATCCATGCCGTCGGCATGACGCTGGTTGACGGGGTTGGCCTTGCTGCGCGCCTCGGCCGTCAGCGCGAGTCCCGCCATCGTCTTGAACATTTCGTCGAGCGCGCTCATGCCCGCGGCGGCCGCGAGGATGGACGGACCCGACATCGCCAATTGCGTGTCGGCGTTGAAGAGCCGCGCCGAAGCGAGGTGCGCGAGCATCGATGAACCGCCGTAGGCATTCTTTCCCAGGACGACCGCGACCGGAACGCCCGCGCACGCGGCATCGAGGCCGGCGCGGAAGACGCGGCGGAATGCGCCCAGGGCGGCGAGACCTTCGGAGACCTTGGCGCCCGCCGAGTCGAGATAGATGACCAGCGGTGAACGCTCCATCGCGGCGATCTTCATCACGGCGACCAGCTTCTTCGCCTCGTGCGTGCCGATGGACCCGCTCGCGAGATGGTTCTCGACCAGGGCCACGTGGACCTTGCGCGCATCGAGCGTGCCCGTGCCGACGGTGACATTGCCGGCGCGATTGCCGGCCGCACGGAAATCGAGAGCCTGTTTGAGCGCGGCCAGCAGCGCGGGGCCGTTCACAGGAACTCCGCGAGGGTGACGAACGGGTGCGCGGCTTCGCGGCCGGCGCCGTCGGCGATCTGGTGGCGGCAGCTCGTGCCGGCCGCGACGATGCGCGCGTTGCCTGCGGAGCGCACCGCCGGGAGCAGTGAAAGCTCGGCCATCTTCATCGACACGTCGTAATGCCCTTTCTCGTAGCCGAAGGTGCCGGCCATTCCGCAGCACGACGACTCTATCGGCTCGACCTTCGCGCCCGGGATGACCCGGAGCAATTCCAGCGTCGCCGAAAATGTGTCAAAGGCCTTCTGGTGGCAATGGCCGTGAACGCGAATGTCGCCGGCCTGCGCGCCTTCGCGCCACGCGAGCTTGCTGCGGCCTTCGCGAACTTCTGCGGCGAGGAACTCGTCGGCGAGGTGCGCCGCCTTCGCGAGCCGCTCGGCATCCGCGTCGCCCGGGAGCAGCGCGAGGTACTCGTCGCGAAAGGTGAAGAGGCACGAGGGTTCGAGCCCCAGGATCGGCGTGCCGCGATCGACGAAGGGCTTGAGCGCGGCGATCGTGCGGCGGGCCTCCGCGCGGGCTTCATCGACCATGCCGGTCGCGAGGTACGTCCGGCCGCAACACAAGGGGCGCTCGCCCGCGACCTGTGCGGTGACGACATTGAATCCCGCCGCACCCAGCACCTTCGCGGCCGCGGCGAGGTTCGCCGGTTCCTGCCAGTTGTTGAATGTGTCGGCGAAGAGAACGACTTCGCGGCCCGTGCCCTTCGACGCAGCGGCATTCGGGAGCCAGGGCTTCGTCCAGCGAGGCAGCGCGCGGCGCCGGTCGATTCCCACGACCCACTCGATCAGGGCCGCGGCACCCGGCATGGCCGTCGCCACTCGCGCGAGCGGTGCCAGGCGCGAATGCCAGCGCGCATGGCGCGGCATGTTGGCCACGAGGCGATCGCGCAGCGTGAATCCATGGCGCCGCTTGTAGTGAAAGAGGTGCTCGATCTTCATGCGCGCCATGTCCACGCCCGTGGGGCATTCGCGCTTGCAGCCCTTGCAGGAAACGCAGAGATCAAGCGCTTCATGCACCGCATCGTCGGCGATTCCCTCGCGGCCGAGCTGGCCGCTGACCGCCAGGCGCAGGGTGTTCGCGCGCCCGCGCGTCACGTCCTTCTCCGAACGCGTGGCGCGATAGCTCGGGCACATCGTGCCCGCGTCGAACTTGCGGCAGTGTCCGTTGTTGTTGCACATCTCGACCGCGCCGCCGAAGCCGCCCCACGCATTCCAATCGAGGGCGATGGGCACGACCTTCGTTTCATACCCGGGCTTGTAGCGAAACAGCGAGCGATCGTCCTGCTTCGGCGGATTCACGATCTTGCCGGGGTTCATGAGCCCCTTCGGATCGAACCAGCCCTTGATCTCGGCGAGCGTAGCGGTCAGGCGCGGGCCGAAGAACGGCGCGATCCATTCGCTGCGCACGAGGCCATCGCCGTGCTCGCCCGAGTACGCGCCCTTGTAGCGGCGCACGAGCTCGGCGGCCTCCTCGGCGATCGCGCGCATGCGCTTCGCTCCGTCGCCCTTCATGTTGAGTATCGGGCGCACATGCAGGCAGCCGACCGACGCGTGCGCGTAGAACGTGCCCTCGGTGCCGTGCTTGCGAAAGACGTCGGAGAGCTGCGCGGTGTATTCGGCGAGATGGGGCAGCGGCACGGCGCAGTCCTCGATGAAGGACACGGGTTTGCCGTCTCCCTTCATCGACATCATGATGTTGAGGCCCGCCTTGCGGACTTCCCACACGGCCTTCTGCGCGTTGGCATCGACGATGGGCACCACGGAATCCGGAAAACCCAGGTCCGCCATCAGTTCGGCGAGGCGGCGCACGCCCTCTTCCTGCGGCGCCAGCGATTCGCCGGCAAATTCCACCAGCAGGATCGCGTCGGGCTCGCCCTTGAGGAAACCCTTCACCGTACCGGCGAATGCGGGAATGCGGCGCGAAAGCTCGAGCATCGTGCGATCGACGAGCTCCACCGCGCACGGTCCCAGCTTCACGATGTGCTGCGCGGCGTCCATCGCGTCGTAGAAGCGCGGGAAGTGCGCGACGCCGAGCGCCTTGTGCCTGGGCAGCGGCGCGAGATCGATGTGGATCTTCTCGCTCCAGGCGAGCGTGCCTTCGCTGCCGACCAGGAGCTTCGCGAGATTGAAGCCCTCGGGCGCGAGGCGATCGAGGTTGTAGCCGGCCACGCGCCGCGCCACGGGGGGAAAGCGCGCAGCAATTTCTTCGCGTTCGCGGGCCCATAGCGCGCGGGCCTGGGCCGCGATCTGGCGAATGCGCGCGTGGTCGACATTGGCATCGACCCCGAAGCGGCCACGCTCGCCGGTCGGCAGCCACGCATCGATCGCGGCGACACGGTCAACCATGTTTCCGTACGCGAGCGAACGCGAGCCACAGGAATTGTTGCCCGTCATGCCGCCGATCGTCGCCTGCGCCGCGGTCGAGACATCGACGGGATACCACAGGCCCTTCGCGCGAAGGCCGTTGTTGAGTTGATCGAGAACCACACCCGGCTCGACCACGGCGCGCCTGGCTGCGACGTCGACTTCGATCACGTTCGTGAGGAACTTGGATGCGTCGATGACCAGCGCCTCGCCGACGGTCTGGCCGCACTGCGACGTGCCGCCGCCGCGGGGCAGGATGGCCACACCCTCCTCGATCGCGACCTGCAGCGCGACCACGGCCGCGTCGCGGGTCCGCGGGATCGCGACACCGATCGGCGTCACCTGGTAGATCGAGGCGTCGGTGGAATATCGGCCGCGCGTTGCGGCATCGAAGTGCACCTCGCCGTCCAATTCGCGGCGCAGGCGCTCCTCGAGCGCTCGGCTCAAGCCGATTCCCTCAGGCTCGCGAGCACGCGCGAGACGACGCCGAGCTTGTTGGCCAGGTGATGCGCGAGCTGTTTCTTGAGGCGCGGCGCGTCGCGCGCCATGAGCGCGGCGAGGATCTCCTCGTGCTCGGCGATCGCCTGGTCCCAGCGTTCGCTGTTCACGTTCGCCTGGTAGCGCACGCGCCGCACGCGATCGTTGAGCATGCGGTAGGTCTGCGAGAGCACTTCGTTGCCCGCGCAATCGATGATCTTGAAGTGGATCGCCTGGTTGCGCGCGAAATAGGACGGGTGGTCCTCGCGCGCGCGGTCGGCGAGCATCTCGAAGTGCAGCGCGCGGATCTCGTTGATGTCCGCGTCGCTCGCGCGCTCGCACGCGACCTCGCCCGCATAGGCTTCGAGCGCGCCCATCACCTGCAGCGCATCGCGAACGCGCGCCTCGTCGATCGGCGCGACAATCGCGCCACGATGCGGCAGCAGTTGAACGTGCCCTTCGGAAGCAAGACGCCGCGTGGCTTCGCGCAGCGGTGTTCGCGATATGCCGAGGAGCTCCGTCAACTCGCGTTCGTTGAGCCGCGCACCGGCCTTGAGCTCGCCGCGAATGATGAGATCGCGCAGGCGCCGCGTGGTCTCCTCCTGGAGCGTGTCATTGGCCTCGGCGGCCACCGGGGCGATGCGAAGGACGGCGGTCATTTTTGTATGCAAACCTTACCGGCGACGGGCCGGAGCCTGCTGCTGCGCAGCATTGACACCCCTACGGCACGTCCTTATTGTATACAAAACCGCCCCGCTCACTGCAACACCCTGCACGAGGAATTCGCCATGACCCACCGAGCCGGCCGCCATTTCCTCCAGATTCCCGGCCCTACCAACGTTCCGGACCGCGTGTTGCGCGCGATCGACCGGCCCACCATCGATCATCGCGGGCCCGAGTTCCAGGCGATCGGTTTCGCCGTCCTCGAGGGCATGAAGCGGGTCTTCCAGACGAAGAACCCGGTCATCATTTATGCGGGCTCGGGCACCGGAGCCTGGGAAGCCGCGCTCGTGAACGCGCTCAATCCCGGCGACAAGGTGCTGATGTCCGAGACGGGGCACTTCTCCACCCTCTGGTCGAAGCTTGCAAAGAAGGTCGGCCTCGAAGTGGACGTCCTTCCGGGCGACTGGCGCCGCGGCGCTGATCACGAGGCGATCGAACGTCGCCTTCTCGAAGACAAGTCGCACGCCATCAAGGCGGTGTGCGTCGTGCATAACGAAACGTCCACGGGCGTGACGACCCGCATTCCCCTCATCCGCCGCGCGATCGACAACGCGAAGCACCCGGCGTTGCTGATGGTGGACACGATCTCGTCACTCGCCTCGATCGACTACAAGCATGACGAGTGGGGCGTGGACGTCACCGTCGGCGGCTCGCAGAAGGGCCTGATGCTGCCGCCGGGCCTGGGCTTCAATGCCGTGTCCGAGAAAGCGCTCGCCGCACACAAGCAATCGAAGATGCCGCGCGCCTACTGGGACTGGAGCGAGATCCTCGCGTCGAACGCCACCGGCTTCTGGCCCTCGACGCCGGCCACGAATCTCCTCTATGGCCTCGAGGTTGCGATCCAGATGCTCGAGGAAGAAGGCTATGCGGCGGTCTTCGCTCGCCACGACCGTCACGCCGAAGCGACGCGCCGAGCCGTGCGCGCATGGGGCCTCGAGATTCTTTGCGCCGTTCCCGAGGAATACAGCTCGGCGCTCACCGCCGTGATGATGCCGCCGGGCCACGATGCCGACCGCTTCCGCAAGATCGTGCTCGAGCAGTTCGACATGTCGCTCGGCACGGGGCTCACGAAGCTCTCCGGGAAGATCTTCCGCATCGGGCACCTGGGCGACTTCAACGATCTCACCCTCGCGGGCACGCTCGCCGGCGTGGAGATGGGCCTCGCGGTCGCAGGCGTGCCCCACAGGAAAGGCGGGGTGGATGCGGCGATGGAGCACCTCGCGGCGGAAGCGACCCGGCGCTCGAGCGTGCGCGCGGCCGCGTGATGCGCCGCACGATTTACACGCGGCACGTCGTCGCGTAGGTTGCACGACCATAACGATTAGGAGGAGTACACATGAACCGACGTACCTTCGCCCTGCTCACGGGCGCACTCGCCACGATCGCCCTCGCGCTGCCTTCTGCCGCGCAGGAATTGAAGATCTCCCACCAGTTCAAGGCCAACACGGACGCGCGCGACAAGGCCACGCGCCTCTTCGTCGAGGAAGTGAACAAGAAGGACCCGGGCCTCAAGTTCCGCATCTACCCGGGCAGCTCGCTCAACATCAAGCCCGCGGCGCAGTTCGACGCGCTGCAGTCGGGCACGCTCGAAATGGCTGTGTTCCCGATGTCGTATGCCGTCGGCAAGGTGCCCGAAGTCTCGATCACGATCATGCCGGGCACGATCAACACGCTCGAGCACGCCATGCGCCTGAAGGGAACGCCCTTCCACAAGAAGCTCCAGGAAGTAATGGAGAGGAACGGCGTGCACCTGGTGACCTGGTGGTGGACGCCGGGCGGCTTCGCCTCCAAGGACCGGCCGATCGCCGGCCCCGATTCAGTCAAGGGCGAGAAGATGCGCGCGGCCGATCCGACGTTCGAGACCATGCTCAAGGCCGCGGGCGCCTCGGTGATCAACATCCCGTCGACGGAGATCTACCCGTCGCTGCAGTCGGGCGTGCTCACCTCCACGCTCACCTCCGCCGAGTCGTTCGTCACGATGCGCATCTACGAGCAGACGAAGTTCGCCACGGTGGGCGGTGACTACACGCTGTGGTTCCTGCTCCAGCCGCTGCTGATGTCGAAGGCCTCGTGGGACAAGCTCACCCCCGCGCAGAAGAAGATCTTCGAGGAAGCCGCCGACAAGAGCGACGCGTGGTTTGCCGCCAACCAGCATGAGGCGGTGAAGACGATGATCGACGTCTACACGAAGGCCGGCGCGAAGGTGCAGCCCCTGACCAAGGCGCAATTCGATGCCTGGATCGACCTCGCGAAGAAGACCTCCTGGCCGGAGTTCGAGGCGAAGTCGGCCGACGCGAAGGAGCTGCTGAAACTCATCACCGCCGTCAAATGAGCGGCTCGGGAGCCGCGCGATTCGTTCGCGCGGTCGATCGGCTCTCGACCGCCTGCGCCGTCGTGGCCGCCGCGTGCATCGCGGCGGCTACCCTGATCATCGTCTGGATGGTGCTCTGGCGGGCGACCGGGCACTCGACCTACTGGGAAATCGAGCTCGCGACGTACCTCATCGTGGGCACCGTCCTCATTGGCTCGCCCTACTGCCTGCGGACCAAGGGCCACATCGGCGTCGACCTCGTCTCGCAGTGGCTCTCGACGGGGCACCGGCGCGCCCTGGAACGAACGCTGGCCGTCCTCGGCCTCGCCGTGTGCACCTACCTCGCGTGGAAAGGCCTCGAACTCACGATCGACGCCTGGCACGCCAACGAGCGCAGCGGCTCGTCGTGGAATCCGCCGCGCTGGCCTTTTTTCGCGTTGATGCCGGTGGGCCTGGGGCTCACTGCGCTGCAATACGTGGCCGAGATGCTGCGCCGCGAGGACGTGGCGCCCACGGCCATTTCCGGGCAAGGGGCCTAGCCGATGAACGAGCTGCAGATCGGCCTCCTCATCGTGGCCATCACCACGATCGTGCTGTTCTCCGGGTTTCCCATCGCGTGGGGCCTCGCGCTCGTGGCGATCGGCTTCCTCCTGGTCTTCAAGGGCCCCGCGAGCCTCGCGGTCGTTGCCACGCAATTCATGGACGAGCTGAACTCGTTCGCGCTGCTCACCATCCCGCTCTTCGTCCTGCTGGGCGCTGCCATCGGCGTGTCCGCGGCGGGCAAGGATATCTACGAGTCCCTCTATCGCTGGCTCGCGCGAGTGCCCGGCGGCCTGATCATTGCCAACATCCTGGCGTGCGGCATGTTCTCCGCGGTGTGCGGCAGCTCGCCCGCCACCGCCGCGGCCATTGGCAAGGCCGGCGTGCCCGAAATGATCCGCCGCGGCATCCCGCCCGCACTGGCCACCGGGGCGATCTGCGCCGGCGGCACGCTGGGCATCCTCATTCCGCCCTCGATCACGCTGATCCTCTACGGGATCGCGACCGAAACGTCGATCGGCCGGCTGTTCCTCTCGGGCGTGGTGCCGGGAATCCTGCTGGTGATCCTCTTCTCGGCCTATGCGTGCTTCGCGATGTTCATGGAACGCCGCGGCCTGCCGCGCGTCGAGGAGACCTTCACGCTGAAGGAGAAGATGGAAGGCATGTTCCGCGTGGGGCCATTCCTGGTGATCATCATCGCCATCGCCTACTTCATGTACGGGGGACTCGCCACGCCCTCGGAGATCGCCGGCGTGGGCGCCTTCATGGCGCTCATCCTCGTGATGACGATCTACCGGGCCTGGCGCCCGCGGCAGCAATGGCTGATCTTCCGCGATACGGTGCGCGAGTCGAGCATGATCCTCATGATCATCGCGGCCGCCGCGCTCTTCTCCTACATGATGTCGCTGCTCTACGTCTCGCAGTCGGCGGCCGAGTGGCTGGTGGCGCTCAAGATGAACCGCTGGGTGCTGCTCTTCGCGATCAACATTTTCCTGCTGGTCCTCGGCTGCTTCCTGCCGCCGGTCGCGATCATCCTGATGCTCATGCCGATCCTGACGCCCGTGCTCGAGGCCAACGGCTTCGACCTGATCTGGTTCGCGGTGATGCTGACGATCAACATGGAGGTGGGGCTCATCACGCCACCCGTCGGCCTCAACCTCTATGTCCTGCGAGGCGTAGCGCCGGAGGTGCCGCTCGGGACGATCCTGCGCGGCTCCATGCCCTACGTCTTCATCATGCTCGCCTTCATGGTCGTACTGTGCCTGGTGCCCGGCATCGCGACCTGGCTGCCGGACACGCTCATGGGCAAGGGCCACTAGCGGTGCCCCGTGTCACCTGATACCGAGCTAGAGTACGACTGCCAATAAGAGCCTTCCAGGGAGAACGTTCATGTCGAATCGGATTGTCGCGCGAGGCCTTGCGGCCGTCGTCCTGGCGGTTGCCGCCATCGGTGTCGCCAGCGCCCAGGGCTGGCCCAATCGTCCGATCAAGTGGATCAACCCCTTCCCGGCCGGCGGCGGCACGGATGCGTTCGCGCGGCCGATGGCAACCAAGCTCTCGCTGGCGCTCGGCCAGAACGTGCTGATCGAGAATCTCGGCGGCGCGGGCGGCACGCTCGGCGCGGCCACCGCATCGAAGGCCCCGGCGGATGGCTACACGTTCTTCGTCGGCGCCGTGCACCACACGATCGCCGAAACGCTCTACACGAAGCTCCCGTATGCCGGCCTCGAGAAGGACTTCGAACCGATCACGGTGCTCGCCTTCGTGCCCAACGTGATCTCGCTCCATCCCAAGCACGACTTCAAGACGGTCGCCGACCTCGTGAAGTACGCGAAGGCGAACCCGGGAAAGCTCAACTTCGGCTCCGCCGGCAACGGCACCACGCACCACATGGTGGGCGAGCTCTTCAAGCTGAAGACCGGCACGAATCTCGTCCACGTCCCGTACAAGGGCGCCGGCCCCCTCATGCCCGATCTCCTCGGCGGCGTGGTCGACCTCGCCTTCGACGGGATGAGCACGTCGGGTCCGCAGATCAAGGCAGGCAAGCTGCGCGGCCTGGCGGTGACCTCGGCCAACCGCAACGCGCTCCTGCCCGATGTGCCGACGATGGGCGAGTCGGGCATCCCGGACTTCAAGGTGACCACGTGGTACGCCATCTTCGCGATCAAGGGCACGCCCAAGGACATCCAGCAGAAGATGTACGAGGCGATCGTGAAGCAGCTTTCCGATCCGGACATCAAGAACATCTGGGCGCAGCAAGGCGGCGAAGCGGGCGGCATGCCCCCGGCGGAGTTCGGAAAGTTCGTGCGTTCCGAGATCGAGAGCTGGGGCAAGGTCGTGAAGGAATCCGGCGCCAAGATCGACAACTGACATGGCCGACATCGACGTCCGTCGCGCGCATGACCTCGGTCTCAAGGCTGCGCGCGCGGCCGCCGACAAGATGATCGAGCATCTCGCGAAGAAGTTCGACCTGAAGGGCGCCTGGAACGGCAACACGCTGAACTTCGCGCGATCCGGGGTGACCGGGTCGCTCGAAGTCGGCGACAAGGACCTCCACCTGAGCATCACGCTCGGGTTCCTGCTGAAGGCGATGAGGGGCTCGATCGAGCGCGCCGTGCATGGCGAGCTCGATGCGCTGTTTGCCGCGAAGGCCGAGCCGAAGAAGAAAGAGGAAGCCGCGCCGCCTAGAAAGGCCGCGGAAGCTACGCCGAAAAAGGGACCTGCGAAGAAAAAAGCGCCTTAGCGATCGCGCGTTCGCGCGCGGCGATCGTCGCCAGGAATTCCTCCGCGCCATCCATCTCGCGGAAGGACGCAAAGCCCCTCTCCAGGAACGTCTGCAGGTCCGCGAGGCCCGCGAGCCTTGCCGGCGTGCGCATGAGCTTCAGCGTGCGATAAACCATCGGCTTCTTCACGAGGCGATCGAGCCGCTCGCCCACCGCGGCAATCAGCTCGATCTGCCGCTCGCGTTCGGCCGGCGTGCTCGCCGCGCGATAGGCCCTGGCGTAGCTCGCTTCGTGAATGGGCCCCGGCGGCAGCGCCTCGGAGGTCCGACGGTCGAGCGATTCGGAAAGCGCATCGACTTCGATCGCCAGCGAGGCCGTCTCCACCGCAGTCGCCGGCAGCGTGCGCACCAGCAGTGGATAGATCCGAAGCATCTCGGCATCGCGCGCGCTGAAATCCTTCGGGCCGTAGAGGTCCTCGAGGAAGAACGTCGTGGCCTGCCGGTAGCGCGGCTGGGCCGAGAGGTCGGTATAGGTCCGGGCGAGGCGATCCGATTGCCAGCGCTTCAACTCGGCGAGACGTGGCGGCGGACCGGCTGAGGCATCGCGGCCCCGCAAGTCGCGGAGGGTTTCGAGGTGGCTGCGCAGGGCTTCCGGGCCGGCGCTGATGGTGTCGGGAGGCACTATTCGGTATTCTAACGACTGATTGAAACGAGCGTTTGAATCCAGATCAATTGGATGACATGTAGTAGCCGTATGCTCGTTTATTACCAAACACTTAATAGAGATACCTAAAGTTGAATCTCAAGGACGTCCCGCCCTCCAAAGCGCCTGAAACCACCCCGCTGGAGGCCCTTTTCGCCCGCCAGCGCGCGCTGTCCCAGGGAGGGCTGGGGCTCGACGCCGGACAGCGCGCCGCCGCCCTTTCCGCCCTCGAAGCGCTTCTCCGGGAGCACGGACGGGAGATCGCCGCCGCGATCCACGCCGACTTCGGCGGGCGCTCCGTTCACGAGACCCAGCTCCTCGAGATCTTTCCCTCGATCGAAGCCTTGCGCCATGCACGTCGGCATTTTCGCGCCTGGATGCGGCCGCGCCGGCGCGCGACGAATCTCTGGTTCCTCCCCGGCCGGTCGCGCCTCATCGCGCAGCCGCTCGGCGTGGTGGGCATCGTGGTGCCCTGGAACTACCCGCTCTATCTGGCCATCGGTCCGATCGCGAGTGCGATTTCCGCGGGCAATCGCGTCCTCGTGAAGATGTCCGAGGTCGCCCCGGCCACGGGCGCGCTCTTCGAGAAGCTCGTCGCGCAGCGCTTCGATCCCGCGGTGCTCGCGGTGGTCAACGGCGGGCCCGAGATCGCGCGTGAGTTCAGTGCCCTGCCCTTCGACCATTTGCTCTTCACGGGATCGACGGCCGTCGGGCGCCACGTGATGCGCGCGGCCGCGGAGAACCTCACGCCGGTGACGCTCGAGCTCGGCGGCAAGTCGCCGGCCATCGTCGGCCGCGATTTCTCCGTCGCGCAGGCCGCCGATCGCATCCTCTACGGCAAGTGCCTCAACGCGGGCCAGACGTGCATCGCGCCCGACTACGTCCTGGTGCCCGAGGAACGCGTCGCCGAATTCGTCGATGCCGCAAAGGCCAGTGTCGCGCGGCTTTACCCGCGCATCGCGGACAACCCGGACTTCACCTCGATCGTGAACGATCGCCAGCACGCGCGGCTTGCGGGCTACGTTGACGATGCCGCGGCAAAGGGCGCGCGCGTCGTGGAGCTCAACCCCGCCGGCGAGGACCTGAAGGCCACGCGCAAGATCGCGCCCCGCCTGCTTCTCGACGTGAACGACACCATGACCGTGATGCGCGAGGAGATCTTCGGTCCGCTGCTGCCGATCATTCCGTACAAGTCGCTCGACGAAGCGATCGCCTTCGTGAACGCACGGCCGCGCCCGCTGGCACTCTACGTTTTCGACCACGACGGTGGAAACGTCGATCGCGTCCTCGCCGAAACCGTTTCGGGCGGCGTGTCCGTGAACGAGACGATCCTCCACATCGCCCAGGACGACCTGCCCTTCGGCGGCGTCGGGCCTAGCGGCATGGGCCGCTACCACGGGCGCGAAGGCTTCGAGACGTTCTCGCACCTCAAGTCCGTGTTCCACCAGTCGCGCCTCAACGGCCTCGCACTCTTCCGTCCGCCCTACGGCAAGCGTTTCGAGTCGCTGGTGAAGTTTCTCTTCCGCTAGCCTTGGTTTCCCGTCGCCGCTTCCTCCAGGTGGGCCTCGCCGGTGCCGCCGTCCTCGTGACGGTGGGCTTGCTCAATCGCCGCTCGGCCACGCCCGCGCACAACTACCGCGTGCTCGATGAGCCCACCGCCATGCTCCTGCATTCGCTCGTGCCGGTGATCCTCGCGGGCTCGCTCCCGAAGGACGCCGCCACTCACGCGAAGGCCGTGCGCGAAGTCGTCGAAGCGTTCGATCGGGCCATCTCCGCGTTGTCACCCGCGGTGCAAACCGAGATCGACCAGTTGATGGGCCTGCTTCGCTTCGCGCCCACGCGCATCGTCGTGGCCGGAGTCGCGTCCCCGTGGGATGGTGCCGCCCCAGAGGACATCGCCGCATTCCTGCAGCGCTGGCGCACGAGCCGCTTCGATCTCCTGCGCGCCGGCTACCAGGCGCTCACGCAGCTCACGCAGGGCGCGTGGTACGGCAACCCGCTCTCGTGGCCGGCGATCGGCTACTTGGGCCCGCCGAAGGTCGCGCCATGATCCGCGACCCGATTCGCGAAGGCATCGCGTCAGGCTGGAAGGCGATCGACGCCGCGGCTCTCGACCGCGATCTCGAACTGGATGCGGACGTCGTCGTGATCGGCAGCGGCGCGGGCGGTGGCGTGACGGCGGAAGTCCTGGCCGATGCCGGCCTCAAGGTCGTGATCGCCGAGGAAGGCCCGTTGCGCAGCTCCACCGACTTCAACATGCGCGAGCGCGAGGCCTATCCGCAGCTCTACCAGGAGACCGCGGGCCGCCAGACGAAGGACAAGGGCATCACCATCCTCCAGGGTCGCTGCGTGGGCGGATCGACCACCGTCAACTGGACCTCGAGCTTCCGCACGCCCTCGCGCACGCTCGCGCATTGGCGCGATGCGCACGGGCTCACCACGCTGGACGAAGCCCGGCTCTCGCCGTGGTTCGTGAAGATGGAGGAGCGTCTCGCCATCGCCCCGTGGCCCGTCGCACCCAACGAGAACAACGACCTCCTGCGCCGCGGGTGCGAGAAGCTCGGCATCCCGAGTGCGGCGATCGCACGCAACGTGAAGGGCTGCTGGAACCTCGGCTACTGCGGCATGGGATGCCCGACCAACGCCAAGCAGTCGATGCTCGTCACGACGATTCCGGGCGCGCTCGCGAAGGGCGCGACGCTGATCCACCAGGCACGTGTGGAACGGCTCGTGATGAACGGCGAGCGCATCGATCGCGCCGAAGCCGTGGGAATCGCATCGGGCACGGTCTCGCCGTATCGCATTCGGCTGCGCGCGCGGCATTTCGTCCTCGCGGCGGGCGGCATTGGTTCGGCGACGGTCCTGCTTCGCAGCCGCCTGCCCGATCCGAATCTCACCGCCGGCCGGCGCACGTTCCTTCACCCGACCGTGGTCTCGGGTGCGCTCATGCCCGACGAAGTGAAAGGCCACGCAGGCGCGCCGCAGACGATCTATTCCGATCACTTCCTCGACAAGGTCCCGCTCGACGGCCCCGCGGGCTTCAAGCTCGAGGCCGCGCCCGTGCATCCGATCCTCGCGGGCATCACGCTCCCCGGATTCGGCGAGGCGCACGCGAAGTGGATGACGAACCTTCCGCGACTGCATGTCGCGATCGCGTTGCTGCGCGACGGCTTCCATCCATCCTCTCCCGGGGGACGCGTCGTGCTGCGCGGCGATGGCTCGGGTGAGCTCGACTACGCGATGGGCGATTACCTGTGGGAAGGCGCGCGCCGTGGATTCCTGGCGATGGCCGAGATCCAGTTCGCCGCGGGCGCGAAGGTCGTGATGCCGATGCACGAGGAAGCCGAACCGCTCACCTCGTGGCAGGCGGCGCGCGCCGCGATCGAAGCGCTGCCGATGCGCGCGCTGCGCACCCGCGTGGTCAGCGCGCACGTGATGGGCGGCTGCGCGATGGGCAACGACCCGCGCGTCTCCGTCGTCAATGAAGACGGACGGCACCACCAGGTCGAGAATCTCTCGATCCACGACGGCTCGCTCTTTCCCACCAGCGTGGCCGCCAATCCCCAGCTCTCCATCTACGCACTGGCCGCGCGCCTTTCCTCCGGGTTGGCGAAGCAACTGGGTCCCCGCGTATAATTTGGACTGTCCCGCCTGCTGTGTTGCGAACGCGGCGCGGGATTTTTGTGAGGTTCCCCATGAGCGACTACATCGCGCTCGAGCGCCGCTACGGCGCCACGAACTACGCTCCGCTGCCCATCGTCCTGACCCGAGGTGAAGGCGTCTGGCTCTGGGATGACCAGGACCGCCGCTACCTCGACATGCTTTCCGCTTATTCGGCGGTGAGCTTCGGTTACGGGCATCCCAAACTCGTGCAGGTGTTCACCGAGCAGGCCAAGCGCCTCGCGGTGACTTCACGCGCATTCCACAGCAATACGTTGCCGCCCTTCCTCGCGCGGCTGTGCGAGATCACGGGCATGGATCGCGCGCTCCCGATGACCACGGGCGCCGAAGGCGTCGAGACCGCGATCAAGTGCGCGCGCAAGTGGGCCTACATCGTCAAGAAGGTGCCGCGCGACAAGGCCGAGATCATCGTCTGCGAAGCCAACTTCCACGGGCGTACGTCGACCATCGTCGGGTTCTCGTCGGAAGCGCAGTACCGCGACGACTTCGGTCCCTACGCCAAGGGCGCGTTCCCGGCCGTTCCGTTCGGCGACGCGAAGGCGCTCGCCGCAGCGATCACGCCCAACACCGCGGCATTCCTGGTCGAGCCCGTGCAAGGCGAAGCCGGCATCATCGTTCCGCCCGAGGGCTATCTCACGGAGTGCGCGCGCATTTGCCGCGAGAACAACGTGCTGCTCATCGTCGATGAAGTGCAGACCGGCCTTGGCCGCACCGGCAAGGTCCTCGCGATCCAGCATGAAGGCGTGAAGCCCGACGGGCTCATCCTCGGCAAGGCGCTGGGCGGCGGCCTCATGCCGGTCTCCGCATTCCTCGCGCGCGAGGACGTGATGGGCGTGTTCAAGCCCGGCGATCACGGCAGCACCTTCGGCGGCAATGCGCTGGGCGCGGCCATCGGGCTCGCCTCGCTCAATGTGCTGATGGAAGAGAAGCTCGCCGACCGCGCCGCGGCGATGGGCGACTACCTGCTTGCGCGCCTGAAGACCATCGCAAGCCCGGTCGTCACCGACGTTCGTGGCAAGGGCCTGCTGGTGGGTATCGAGCTCGACCCGGCGAAGGTCAGCGCACGCGCGTTCGTGGAGACGCTGCTCAAGCACGGCGTGCTCTCGAAGGATACGCACGGCACCGTGGCGCGCTTCGCGCCGGCGCTCATCATCGAGCGCCAGGAGATCGACTGGGCGCTGGAGCGTATCCGCGCGGCACTGCGCGAATACGGTCCCGTGTACGAGCGCGCCGCCTAGACTCTGAGCGGCGCGTTCTTCACTTCGCGGCGCAGGACCTTGCCGACGTTGGTCTTCGGCAGTTCCTTCCAGAACTCCACCACCTTCGGGACCTTGTAGCCGGTGAGGTTCTGCTTGCAGTGCTCGATCACCTGGTCGCGGGTGAGCGCGGGATCCTTGCGGACGATCACGGCGCGCACGACTTCGCCTGACTTGTCGTCGGGTGTAGCGACCGCGCAGACCTCGAGGACGCCGGGCATCATCGCGACGACATCCTCGACCTCGTTCGGATACACGTTGAAGCCCGAGACCAGGATCATGTCCTTCTTCCGGTCGACGATCTTCACGAACCCCTCGGAATTCATGATGCCGATGTCGCCGGTGCGGAACGAACCGTCCGAGGTCATCACCTTCGCGGTTTCCTCCGGGCGATTCCAGTAGCCCTTCATCACCTGCGGTCCGGCGATGCAGATCTCCCCAGTCTCCCCGAGCGCGAGGATCTTGCCGTCGTCGTCCCGGATCGTGACGGTAGTCGACGAGATCGGCAGCCCGCAGTAGCCGTTGTACTCCGCGCCATCGACCATCGGATTGATGCACGCACCCGGCGACGTCTCGGTCAGGCCGTAGGCCTCGAGCAGCGGCTTGCCGGTCACCTGCTTCCAGCGTTCGGCCACCGCGCGCTGCACGGCCATCCCGCCGCCCAGCGACATGTGCAGGCCGGAGAAGTCGAGCTTGTCGAAGCCCGGCGTGTTGAGCAGCGCATTGAATAGCGAATTCACGCCGGTGAAGCAGGTGAAGCGCCAGGTGCCGAGCTCCTTCACGAAGCCCGCGAAATCGCGTGGATTGGTGATCAGCACGTTGTGCGCGCCGATCTTCATGAAGGTGAGGCAATTTCCGGTGAGCGCGAAGATGTGATACAGCGGCAGCGCCGTGATGATGATTTCCCTGCCCTCGCGCAGGCCCACGCCCCACCACGCCGAGGTCTGGAGCAGGTTCGCCACGATATTGCCGTGCGTGAGCATCGCGCCCTTCGAGACACCCGTTGTGCCGCCGGTGTACTGGAGGAACGCGATGTCGCCGTGGTTCAGCGGAGGCTCGGCGAGCTTCAGGCCCGCGCCGGCCGACAGCACCGCGGGGAAGGTCACGGTCCCGGGCAGGTTCCACTCGGGAACCATCTTCTTCACTCGCTTCACCACGAAATTCATGATCAGCGACTTCGGGAAGCCATGCATGTCGCCCAGCTGCGTGGTGACGATCGTCTTCACCGGCGTCTTGGGGAGGACGGCTTCGAGCGTCTTGGCGAAGTTCTCGAGGATGACGATCGCCTTGGCGCCCGAGTCGACGAGCTGGTGCTCGAGCTCTCGCGGGGTATAGAGCGGATTGCAGTTCACCACCGTGAAACCCGCGCGCAGCGCGCCGAAGAGCGCCACGGGGTACTGGAGGACGTTGGGCATCATGATCGCGATGCGATCGCCCTTCTCCAGGCCGCGCGCCTGCAGCCAGGCGCCGAAATCGCGGGATTGGCGTTCGAGCTCGGCGTACGTGATCGTCCTGCCCATGCACGAGTAGGCCGGCAGGGAAGCGAACTTGGCGCAGCTCTTCTCGAAGATGTCGCGGATGCTTGCGTATTCGCGGACGTCGATCTCCGCGGGAACCCCTGGCGGGTAGGACTTCAGCCAGACCTTCTCCATCGCTCTCCTCTCGAAGCCGCGCTCTTTGGGCGGTGCCGAAGTTTAACCCGCGCCAATAATAGTGTGACGGCTCTAAAGCTCGGGCCTACACTTTCTCCATAACCCTGGGTCCGCGGTGTCGCGGATCCCGACAACGACCAGGAGGCCCTATGGCCAGCAAAACCAAGTCCCGCAAGCGCACCGCAAGAGCCACGCCCGAAGGTTTCCCGCAATCCGTCGCCGAATCCGCCCAGAAGATCTGGCTTGCCGGCCTCGGCGCATTCGCCCGCGCGCGCAGTGAAGGCGACAAGATGTTCGAACTGCTGGTCGAGCGCGGTCAATCGCTGCGCGGCCAGGCCCGCACGGTGGCCGACCAGGCCTTCAAGAACGTGCGCGCGCAAGCCGACGCCACCGCCGCGACGGCCGCGGGCAAGTGGGACAAGCTCGAGCAGGTGTTCGAGGAGCGCGTCGCGCGCTCGCTGGGCCGCCTCGGTGTCCTCACGAACAAGGACATTGACGCACTTGCCAAGCAAGTCGAGCAGCTGAATGCGAGCCTGAAGTCCCTGTCGGGCGGGTCGCGCAAGGCCCCCGCCAAGAAGAAGGCAGCGACGCGGAAGGCCCGCAAGTAAGAATCGGGGACGCCAAGGCGTCCCCGAGTTTTCCTACCGGCACTCCTCCATCCGGCCGGTCTTGAGGCGCGCCACGAGCCAGCGCGTGTCCGTCCCATTGCGCACGCTGCCGACCACGACCACGCGTTCACGGTCGTCGATCGCCACGGAGCTCATGTTCGAGCTCGAAAATCCCGGCGCCAGGATGTCGATCCGCCCGCCTCCGCCCCAGGAGGTATCGAGCGTTCCGAAGGCCGTGATGCGGTAGACCGTCCCGATCTGTGAATCGGACGGAGGATCCGCGACATCGCGCCATCCGACGGACACGCTCTTGTCGTCGGGCTGGCGAGCGATGTTGAAGACCGAGGCGCCGAAAGGCGAGACGGGAAGCGTGCTCACTCCAGCCGAGCCAAAGCCGACATCGAGAGCGCCCGCGCCATTCACGCGGAAGGTCCCGACGCGGTCCACCTCGCCCGCAGCCGTGAACACCGTTCCCGTCACGACGATCCGACCGTCGGGTGCGAGGTAGAGGCGTCGGCCGAAGGCGCGCTCGGCGCCGAACGGAACGACGAGGATTCCACCGGTGGCGAAGGTGGGATCGAGCGCGCCGTTGGCCAGGTAGCGCAACAACACGGCGTCGAAGTCGGTGCCCCCGCGGTGCGAGCGACCCGTCACCACGATCCGCCCATCGGGCTGCACGCGCAGGCCCGTGCCGCGGTCGATGCCCGTGCCGCCCGGAATGGCGGTCAGGACCACGCCTCCCGTTCCGAAGGTCGCATCGAGCACACCGGCTTCCGTGAGCCGGTAAAGCGTGATTCGCTGCTGCCCCGGGGCGCCGCCGGGCGGGCGCGTGGACGTGACGACGACCACCTTGCGATCATCCTGGGCCTGCACGTCGATGATCCCGAAGGGATCCACCGCGGGGATCGTGACGATCCCGGATACGCCGAACGATGTGTCGGGCACGCCTTCCTCGGAATAGCGGCGGACAGTGACTTCGGTGGTCGGGCTCCCGGCGGACGAGCTCCCGACGACGAGGATGCGCCGCCGGTCGAGCGCGATGCTGGTCGCGAAGCCCGTTCCGAATGCCGCATCGCCTCCTGTTCCGAACGTCGTGTCCACATTGCCGTTGGACTTGAGTCGCATCAGCGTGATCGTCTCGACGTCCGGCCCGGTCAGGACCTTGCGAAGGAAGAGCACGCCTTCATTGCGGTCGATGGCCACGCCCTCGCCCGCGTAGGTCGCGGGCGGACCGAGCACGATGCCGGTGCTGCCGAAAGCGGTGTCGAAGTCACCGGGCGCGGCATGCGCAGCGGCGGGATGCAGCAGGAAAAGGAATGCCGCGGCGCAAAGCGCCGAACGTATCGGGCCGTTCATGGGGTTCTCCCTGAGAGAAGCGTTGCGCGCGGCCCCGCCGCGCCCCGGGTGCGCCGGGGTCAGTCTTGTTATTCGCGCGTGATCCGGTCGACGAGCTTTATATAGGCGTTCTGTGCGTCGTCCGCGGACATGCCCTTCAGTTTAGCCCACGCTTCGTACTTGGCACGGTTCACGAAATCGGTGAATCCGGGCTTGTCGCCCTGCACATCGCCTTCGGTACCCTGCTTGTAGTGGGCATAGAGCTTCAGCTTCATGTCGCTGCCCGGGTCCTTCTTGGCCTTCAGGACCGCGGCGGCCGCGGCTTCGAACTTCTTCTTGGTATCGGACATCGGTCCCGCTCCGGTAGAGGTCGTCGTGTAAAGTTAGCCGAACCCGCTCCGCGTCGCAATTCACGGCAATTCACGAGAGGCCTCCCGCGCATGGCCCGAGAAAAAATTTCCGGCGTCGACACCGCCTGGCTCCGCATGGAGCACCCGACGAACCTCATGATGATCGTCGGCGTGATGATGTTCGATGGTGCGCTCAACCTGAAGAAGGTGCGGCGCATCATCGAGGCACGCTTCCTCGCCTACCGCCGCTTTCGCCAGCGTGCCGTGCAGGATTCCTCGGGCGCCTGGTGGGAGGACGACACCGACTTCGACATCGATTCGCACGTCCATCGCATCGCCCTTCCCGGCAAGGCGGACAAGGCCGAGCTCGAGGCGCTGGTGAGCGACCTCGCGTCCACGCCCCTGGATTTCACCAAGCCGCTCTGGCAATTCCACCTCGTCGACAACTACGCCGGTGGCGGCAGCGCGCTGATCCTGCGCATTCACCATTGCTACGCCGACGGCATCGCGCTCATCCAGGTCATGCTCTCGATGACGCACACCGACGCCAGGGGCAGCCTCGCCATGCCCGCAGCCGACATCGAGACCACTTCTTCCGGGGGCGAAACGGAGTTCTGGGAACAGATTCTCAAGCCCGTCACGGGTGCGCTGGAAAATGCGGGGCAGATCGGCAAGGGGCTGCTCGAGCAGGGCCGCGCCATCGCGGCGAATCCCCAGATGGCGACCGATGCGATGCAGGAAGCCAGCCGCAAGGGCGTGGATTTCATCGGCGAGGTGGCGAAGCTCGCCCTCATGGGGCGCGATTCGCCGACACGCTTCAAGGGTCCCCTCACCGCACGCAAGCGCTGCGCCTGGGCCGATCCCCTGCCGCTCGAGGAAGTGAAGATCGTCGGACGTGCGCTGGGCTGCTCGATCAACGACGTGTTGCTCGCCATGGCGGCGGGGGCGCTGCGCGATTACCTCGAGGAGCACGGCGATCCGGTCGAGGGAGTGGAGATCCGCGCGCTGGTACCCGTCAATCTTCGTCCGCCCGGACAGGGCCACAGTCTCGGCAACCACTTCGGCCTCGTCTTCCTGGACCTGCCGCTAGGCATGGACCATCCGCTCGAGCGGCTCTACGAGGTGCGCCGTCGCATGCGCGCCCTGAAAGGCTCCTACCAGCCGGCCATCGCTCTGGGCCTCCTCACCGCCGTGGGCCACGGGCCGCGCATCCTCCAGGAGCAAGTGGTGCAGTTGCTGGGCCAGAACGCGAGCGCGGTGATGACCAACGTGCCGGGCCCGCAGCATCCGCTTTATTTCGCAGGCGGGCGCATTGCCGAACAGAACTTCTGGGTTCCCCAGTCAGGGGGAATCGGAATGGGCGTGTCGATCCTGTCGTACAACGGACGCATCCAGTTCGGCGTGATCACGGATGAAGGCCTCGTGCCCGACCCCAACGAGATCGTCGCGCGGTTCGCCGGCGAATTCGACAAGCTGATGTGGCTCACGCTGATGAGCGCCTGGGGCGAGGATGAAGTCGCGCCCAAGTCCGAAGCGAAGCCGGCTCGCGCGTCCAGGCCGAAGAAGGCCAAGGCCGACAAAGCACCCGCCGTGGCCGAGGTAGCCGAATCCGCACCCGCCGCGGCGAAGGTGCCGAAGCGTTTCAGGAATCTCTGAGCGCGCCGATCGCGTCGATCTCGACGAGATAACCGTAGTGCAGCCCGGGCACCGGAACGACGGTGCGCGCGGGCCGGTGCGCGCCCAGGACTTCGGCATACACCTTGTTGAGCGCGGGCCAGTGCTCGACACCGGCCAGGTAAACCGTCGCGCGCACGATCAGGTCCTTGCCACTGCCCGCGGCTTCGAGGATCGCGATCACGTTGGCGAGCGTCTGGCGCACCTGCTCATCGAAGCCCGCGAGATTGCGCTCCGGTTCACCCGGAACGACGGGCAATTGGCCCGCGACATAGACGAGCCCTCCGTGAACGATCGCCTGTGAATAGTGGCCTCGCGCCTCGGGCGCGCGCGTCGTGGAAACGGACTTCATCGCTCTCTCCTGTCGTTGTTTTGGCTCGTAGCTGTAGGACGACATTCCAAGTCGCTGTTTCATCGCAACATTGTGTGAAACAGGCTTTGTGGTGTCGCTCGCCGGCAACAGTCGTGGTTCGCCGACGCTCCAAAAATCCCTTGGAAAACAATGAACTGACGGCATGGCACTGAAGTTGCAGTAATCGCGGCGGATTCAAATAGCCTTCCAAGGGAGAATAGCCGTGAATACCCAGCAACCGACGCGCTTTGCCGCGTGGCTTCTTGCCGCACGCCGCAGCCTGCGCCTGCTCGCGATGGTGGCGCTCCTCGTCGTGCCATCACTCCAGGCACGCGCCGCAAACTTCACGGACATCTGGTGGAACCCCTCCGAATCGGGATGGGGTGTCGCGCTCTCCCACCACCACGACAAGATCTTCGGCCTCCTCTACATCTATGACGCCGACGGAAAGCCGCTGTGGGTGTCGATGCCCGACGGCAAGTTCGAGAACAACGGCCGCACGTACGTGGGCAGCCTCTATCGAACGACGGGGCCTTCGTATCGGGCGGCGTTCTTCAACCCGACGCAGGTGAACGTCTCGAGCGTGGGCACGGCGCGAATCGATTTCGGCGCCGACGACCAAAGCGCCACGATGCAGGTCACGATCGGTTCGTACCAGTCGACCAAGCAGGTGAAGCGCTATTCGTTCGGCAACGCACCGTCGAACTATCCCAACGACCGAAGCGACATCTGGTGGAACCCCGACGAATCGGGCTGGGGCCTCACCCTCAATCACAACGGCAACAACATCTTTGGTGTCCTCTACACCTACGACGAAACCGGCCGCCCCCTGTGGGTGACGATGCCCGGCGGGACGTTCACCGAAGCCAACCAATTCAACGGCAAGCTCTACACGACGACCGGCTCGCCCTACACGGCCGCCTTCGAGGCGTCGAAGGTGAAGACCACCGAGGTGGGCAACATCTCGATCGAATTCATCAACGGCGACGAAGCGCGCCTGACGATCTCGATCAACGGCTTCACCCGCAGCCGGCCCGTGCGCCGATTCGCGTTCGGAACCGACCCGGGCATCCGCCCGCCCAAAGTTGACCTGAGCATCAATGCCACCGCCAGCCCGCTCGTCGCACCCGCTACGGTGACGTTGCGGGCGGCGGTGACGGCAGGCGACCGGCCCGTGAGCAAGGTCGTCTTCTACGAAGGCTGCGATCGTATCGGCGAGGCCACGGCCGCCCCCTGGGAATTCAAGGTGGCGAGCCTCTCGGCCGGCAACCACACGTTCTCGGCTCGCGCGCTCGACGACAGCGGCAGCAGCGGCGCGCTGGACACGGAGAGCAAGGAAGTGAAGACGGGCGGCACCGCGCCCCCGCCTCCGCCGACGAGCACGACCAACAAGCTGCCCACGGTCGCGATCACCTCGCCGCCGAACAATGCCGTGGTCAGGGTGGGTACGAACCTTGAGTTGATCGCCGCGGCGAGCGATCCGGACGGCACGATCGTGAAGGTCGAGTTCTTCACGGGTCCCTACAAGATGGGCGAGGCGACGGCCGCTCCCTGGCGCCTTGTGTTTCCGAACAGTAGCGAGGCTGGCTATGCCGTGACGGCCGTCGCCACTGACGACCGGGGCGGTACGAAGACGTCGAGCGTCGTCAACATCACCACCGTCGGGACGCCACCGGTTCTCGACAGCCAGACAAAGGACGCCGCGCGCTTCCTCACCCAGGCCACCTTCGGGATCAAGAGCATCGCGGAGATCGAGAACCTCAAGGCGATCGGGTTCGACGCCTGGCTCAACCAGCAGATCCCGATGGTCGCACCGAGCTTCGTGCAATACGTGAACGACCGGAAGGCCGCGGGCGAGAAGCCCGACGAGGAACGCGCCTACGAGGCGATCTGGCAGCAGTGGCTGTGGCAGCCGGGGCAGTTGCGCGCGCGCATGGCTTTCGCGCTCTCCGAGCTCTTCGTGATCTCCAACATCGCGCCGGACCTCGATACGTATGCGATGGCCTCGTACTGGGACATGCTCAACGCGGGCGCCTTCGGGAACTACCGCAATCTCCTCGAGAACGTGACCCTGCATCCGGCGATGGGCTACTACCTCAACATGATCGGCAGCCGCAAGGCCGATCCGGTGAAGGGAACGCACCCGAACGAGAACTTCGCGCGCGAGGTGATGCAGCTCTTCACGATCGGCCTCTACAAGCTGAATATCGACGGCTCGCGCGTCCTCGACTCCGCCGGCAAGCCCATCAACACCTATGACGAAACGGTGATCAAGGGCATGGCCGCGGCCTTCACGGGCTGGAATTTCGCCGGCGCCGATACTTCGAAGCCCTCGACGTTCAACCCGCCCAAGGAGAACTGGCTCGAGCCGATGGCCTCGTGGGAGTCGATGCACGACACGAACGCGAAGCCGATCTTCGACGGGATCGTGCTGCCCGCGAACCAGACTGCCGCGCAGGACATGAAGGCCGCGCTCGATGCCCTGTTCAACCATCCGAACGTGGGCCCGTTCGTCGGCCGCCAGCTCATCCAGCGCTTCGTCACCTCGAACCCGAGCCCGCAGTACATCGCGCGCGTCGCCGCGGCGTTCAACCGCGATCCGGGCGGCGTGCGTGGCAATCTCCTGTGGGTGCTCAGGGAGGTCCTGTACGACCCCGAGGCTCGCAGTCTCGCGAAGGCGACCGAGGCGGGCTGGGGCAAGCAGCGCGAACCCGTGATCCGCTTCGCGAACTTCCTGCGAGGCCTCAACGCCACGAGCCCCACCGGGCGCAACAAGATCTGGTACCTGGACAGCGCCGACGAAGGCCTGAACCAGAGCCCGCTGCTCTCGCCCAGCGTCTTCAACTTCTTCTCGCCCAACTACCGGCAGCCCGGACCGCTGTCGGCGGCGAACCTGGTCGCACCGGAATTCCAGATCACGACCGAGACCAGCATGGTGGGAACGCTCAACTTCTTCGCCCGGCTGGTGAAGAACGGCTCGTACGGAAGCGGCGATACCAAGCTCACCATGGACCTCACGCAGCTCAACGCGCTCGCGGGGTCGCCGGGTGCGCTGGCCGACCACCTGAGTCTCCTGTTCATGAACGGCGCGATGTCCGAGGCCTTGCGCACGACGATGGTGATCACGCTGAGCACCATGCCCATGCCCGCGACCAAGACCGGCGACTCGGGCGCCACCATCACCGACCGCGTGAAGGCGGCTCTGATGCTGGTCGCGCTCTCGCCCGACTACGTGATCCAGAAATAAGGGAGCCCCCATGACGACCCGACGCCACTTCCTCAAGCAGCTGAGCGCCGCCGGCCTGGGTGTAGGCGCCCTCGGCGCCTATACCGACCTGCAGCGCATTGCCGCGGCCGCGAGCCTGAGCGGTCCCGTCCTCAAGGCCCCCGGCGAGGACTACCGCGCGCTGATCTGCCTCTTCATGTTCGGCGGCAACGACGGCAACAACACCGTGATCCCCACCTCGGCCACTGAGTATCCGCAGTACGCCAGCGGCCGCACGCCCGCGCTCGCGCTCGCGCAGGGGTCGCTGTTGCCCCTCACGACGAGCAACACGCCGGGGCGCACCTTCGGGCTGCACCCGGCGATGACGGGGCTCCAGGGGCTCTACAACGCGGGGCGCGCGGCGATCGTGGCCAACGCCGGCCCCCTGCTCGCGCCGTTGACGCGCGCGCAACTCCAGGCGCGCAGCGTCCCGGTTCCGCCGGACCTGTATTCGCACAGCGACCAGCAGGCCCAGTGGCAGAGCTCGATCTCGGATGGCGCGCCGCGCAGCGGCTGGGGCGGGCGCGTCGCCGACCTCATGAAGGCGGCCAACACCACCAATACGAGCTCGACGCTGATTTCCGTCGCGGGCAACAACCTGTTCGGGGTGGGCACAACGCTCTCGTCGTTCAAGGTCTCGCCCGGCAACCAGTTCGGGTTCGACTTCTACAAGGGCTCGGCCTCGACCGATCCCCTCTCCAAGGCGATCACCGAGCAGCTCGCGCTGCCCAGCGCGAACCTCTTCGATGGCGCGTGGAAGGACGTGATCTCGCGGGCGATCCAGAACCAGCAGATCCTCGCCTCGGCGCTGGCAGCGGTTCCGCCCTTCACCACCGTCTTCCCCAACACCGGCATCGGAAGCCAGATGCAGATGATCGCGCGCCTCCTCTCCGCGCGCGCCAGCCTGGGCCTGAAGCGCCAGGTGTTCTTCTGCTCCCTGGGCGGTTTCGACACGCATGGCGACGAGCAGCTCGGCCGGCAGGCGGAACTGCTCGGCGAGGTGAGCGCGGCCCTCACGGCGCTCTACAACGCGACGGTGGAGCTCAATTGCGCCGACCTCGTGACGTCCTTCACGTCATCGGACTTCTGCCGCACCTTCCCGTCCAACGGCAAGGGCTCCGACCACGCGTGGGGCAACCATCACTTCGTGGTCGGCGGCGCCGTGCAGGGCGGAAAGATGTACGGAACGTTCCCCACGCTCGTGCGCGGCGGCCCGGACGACACGGGCAACGGCGGCCTGTGGATTCCGACGACGTCGGTCGACCAGTACGCCGCGACCCTCGCGAGCTGGTTCGGCGTCGGCACGGGCGAACTCGCGACGATCTTCCCGAACCTCTCGCGCTTCGGGGCCGCGAACCTGGGCTTCCTCGGCTAGGCCTTCCACCGGCGGAAATGAAAACGGGCCGGTCTTTCGACCGGCCCGTTCCCGTAGCGGTGTTCACCGGGAATCCCCGGCGCGCAGGCTTTACTTGAGGTGCTTGGACACCAGCTTGGTCATCTCGAACATCGAGACCTGCTTCTTGCCCCCGAAGACTTCGCGCAGCTTGTCGTCGGCATTGATCATGCGGCGGTTGGTCTTGTCCTGAAGGTTGTTCTTCTTGATGTATGCCCAGAGCTTGCTGGTCACTTCGGTGCGCGGCATCGCGCCCGAACCGATCACGGCGGCGAGCGTCGCGCTCGTCGACATCGGCTTCATGAAAGCGGCATTCGGCTTGCGCTTCTTCGCCGGGGCCTTCTTCGCCGCGGGCTTCTTGGCGACGGCTTTCTTCACCGGCTTCTTTGCCGCGGGCTTCTTCGCCGCGGGCTTCTTCGCGGGCTTCTTGGCTTTCTTAGCTGCCATTGATGAATCCTCCAATCAGATAGTGATGTTGAGTTCAGCTCAATCTCGCCTCTCCAGGCGTGACGGTGAGAGGATGCACAAGGCCAAAACATCTTGTCAATGGTTTTCCCTCGGAAAACACCCTTTTCTCCCTCTGAGCGTGTCGAAGGCGCAACAGCGTTTTCACTCTAGTTCCGCCTTCGCCATCTCGATGTCGAGCTTTTCCATGGCATCGCGCGCGCGCATTGCCGCCGCCTTCTCGTAGAAGCGCCCTGATTCTTCAAGCATCTTCTTGCCGTGCATCATCACCAGGCCGTTGGCATATTCGATGCAGGCGATGGGCGAGGCCGGCGCGAGCTTCAGCGCCTTCTTGTAGTGCTCCTCGCCCGCGTCCTTCTTCGCGCCGTAGGTGAGGCCGCCGACCATCGCGCCCACCTTGTCGAGGATCTCCGCGTGCCAGGCGCCCATGGCGATGTGCGCCTCCGCGTGCTTGGGCGCGAGCTTCAGCGCCGTCTCGAGCGCGGCGCGGATCTTGCCGCCGTAGCCCTGGGCGAGCGCCTTCGCCACCGAGATGCGCTGGCTGTAGCGCCCCGCGGCGTAGGCGTAGAGGTAGTGCGCATTGGCGCTCTTGGGGATTTCCTTCGCGAGCTGCTCGGCCCGTGACATGACGTCCTGGAAGAGCGAGACCTTCGCCGCATCCTTCGGCTCGACGCCATTCGCGTAGATCGCCTGGGCCTTGAGCGCCGCGATCGCCGCGGCCCCGCCCGCGTCCAGGCCGACCTCGACCGCCTCGGCGAACCTGCCCTGGTGGTAGAGGCGCCACGCCTCCTGCGCCTCCTTCTCCTTCGGGAAAGGCTCCGCGTCCCCTTGGTGCAGCGCGTCCCAGTTCTTCTTCAGGGCATCGCCCGCATAGACGAAATCCTTCGACGGGTGCGGGAACGCGGTCCATTTGGGCTTCGCCATGGTTTCTCTCTCCTCTAGTCGATGTAGTTCTTGCTGAGGTGGTCGAGGTGCTCGCGCGCCTCGCCCTGCAGGTACGGTGCGACGAGTGCCATCACCTGGTAGGCGCCCAGGCCCAGGTCCTCCACGCCGGCCGCCTCCCGCCTGCCGCGCACCGCCTGGAAGTTGAGCCAGTACGTCGCGACGACGAGGACGTTGCGGGCGAGCGCGCGAATTTCCTCGGGCTGCGCGCGCATGGCGCGCACCCGGACGAGCTCCTCGCACAGGGCGATCACCGACTCCTGCTTGCGGTCGATGATGCGATTGAAGGGCTCGCGCAAGCGCCGGTTGCGCGCGAGCAGGTCATCGAGGTTGCGGTACAGGAAACGGAATTCCCAGATGCCTTCGAGCATCAGGTGCAGGTAGAGCCACAGGTCTTCCATGGCCGCCGCGCCGCCGCCCGAGACCCGCGGCTCGACGGCGATCCGCGCCTCGAAGAGCGCGAAAAGCTCCTCGATGATCTGGTCCTTGTTGCGGAAGTGGTAGTACAGATTGCCCGGGCTCATGTCGAGCGCCTCGGCGATCACGCCGGTGGTGACGTGGGTTTCACCGCGCTCGTTGAAGAGGCGCAGGCTTTCGGCAAGCACGCGGTTGCGGGTGCGCTGCGTGCGCACCGCGTTTCCGTCGAGGGTGCCGCGAACCGGGCGAGAACTATTCGAACTGGAACGCTTCTGGGCCATCGCCGGCATGGTAGCGCAGGCCCGGAAAGGAAACGGCCCGGCGCCCGCGGGGAGGCGGTGCCGGGCCGTGATGATGCGGCTACTGCTGGAGCGTTACGCCGAGGCGCGGGCGCGCGAGCGGCGCAGCGTGTTCACGCTCGCCTGGAGCTGCGTGACCTGGCGCGAGAGGGCGCGAACGTCCTTCGCCGTGGGCACGCCCAGCTTGGCGATGGCGCGCGAGACGCGCTGCTCGAACATCTTCTCGAGCTGGTTCACGGCGTCGACGGTGCGGGTCTTCGCCTCTTCGACGCTGGCGGTCGCGGCGTTCTTCGCCTTGTTGGCGCGCGCGATGGCGAGCTTGCGAACCGAGGTCGCGGCGACCATGCCGGCGTCGATGGCCTTGCGGGCCGAGGACTTGGCGATCGCGATCGCCTGGGTGGCGTTCATCGTCTTGATCGGGGCTTTGCGGGTGGTGCGGGTCTTGCGGGCCATGATGTCGTCCTTGTGTCGTGGGTATGGGTTCTTCGATGACTAGCAGGTTACGCAGAACGTTTAGAGCAAACACCCTATTCGTCGCCCCGCCCCGACAGCTCCGGCGGGCACCCTGCCGCCGTGTATGATTTCCCGCAAAACAGGCGTCACCTCCGAGGAGAATCCATGACCTATTTCGTGACCGGTGGAACCGGCTTCATCGGCCGTTTCCTCATCGACAAGCTCGTCAAGCGAGGAGGCACGATCCACGTGCTCGTGCGCAAGAGCTCGGTCAAGAAGCTCGACGAGCTGCGCGCCCGCTGGGGCGCCGACGAGAAGCGGATCGTCGCCGTCGTGGGCGATCTATCGAAGCCCAACCTGGGCGTGTCTCCCGCGGACCTCTCGAAGCTCAAGGGCAAGGTGAAGCACGTCTTCCACCTCGCCGCGATCTACGACCTCGCCGCCGATGCGGAGAGCCAGGAGAAGTCCAACATCGACGGCACGCGCCACGCGGTGCAGTTCGCCGAGGCCGTCGCCGCCGGCTGCTTCCACCACGTGAGCTCGATCGCCGCGGCCGGCCTCTACGACGGCACGTTCCGCGAGGACATGTTCGAGGAGGCCGAGGAGCTCGACCATCCCTACTTCCGCACCAAGCACGACTCCGAGGGCGTCGTGCGCAAGGAGTGCAGCCGCCCCTGGCGCGTCTATCGCCCCGCGATCGTCGTGGGCCACTCGAAGACCGGCGAGATCGACAAGATCGACGGGCCGTACTACTTCTTCAAGCTGATCCAGAAGATGAGGAATGCCCTGCCCCCGTGGATGCCGACCGTGGGCATCGAGGGCGGGCGCATCAACATCGTCCCCGTGGATTTCGTCGTCGACGCGCTCGACCACATCGCGCACAAGAAGGGACTCGACGGCGAATGCTTCCACCTCACCGATCCGGAACCGTGGCGCATCGGCGAGATCCTCAACATGTTCGCGAAGGCCGCGCACGCGCCGCAGATGACGATGCGCCTGAACGCGAAGATGTTCAGCTTCATCCCCTCCTTCGTCGTGGATTCGGTGATGTCGCTCGCCCCGGTGCGGCGCATCCAGAAGCAGGTGCTCTCGGACCTGGGCATCCCGAAGGACATGTTCACGTTCGTGAACTACCCGACTCGCTTCGACAGCCGCGAGACGCAGAAGGCGCTCAAGGGCACGGGCATCGAGGTGCCGCGCCTCGAGGATTACGCCTGGCGCCTCTGGGACTACTGGGAACGCCATCTCGATCCCGACCTCTTCATCGACCGCTCGCTCGACGGCAAGGTGCGCGGCAAGGTCGTGGTCGTGACGGGCGGCACCTCGGGCATCGGCGAGGCCACGGCGTACAAGCTTGCGGAAGCGGGCGCGAAGATGGTGCTCGTCGCGCGCGACCCGGAAAAAGCCGCGCCCGTCATGGAGCGCATCAAGGCCGCGGGCGGTGACGCCACGTTCGTTTCCTGCGACCTCTCGAGCCTCGACGATTGCGACAAGCTCGTGGTCCAGGTCCTGAAGAAGTTCGGTCGCTGCGACTTCCTCGTGAACAACGCGGGCCGTTCGATTCGCCGCGGGATCGCCTCGAGCTACGACCGCTTCCACGACTTCGAGCGCACGATGCAGCTCAACTACTTCGGGAGCCTGCGCCTGATCATGGGCTTCATGCCCTCGATGGTCGCGCAGAACGGCGGCCACATCATCAACATCTCCTCGATCGGCGTGCTCACGCGGGCGCCGCGCTTCTCGGCCTACGTCGCCTCCAAGGCCGCGCTCGATGCGTTCTCCGACTGCGCCGCGAGCGAGTTCATCGACAACAACGTGCACTTCACGACGATCAACATGCCCCTCGTGAAGACGCCGATGATTGCCCCGACCAAGCTCTACAACCACGTGCCGACGCTCACGCCGGAACAGGCGGCCGACCTCGTGGTCGAGGCCATCGTCTACCGCCCGGTGCGGATCGCCACGCGCCTGGGGATCTTCGGCGAGATCCTGCACGCCGTCGCGCCGAAGGCCACCCAGATCATCCTCAACACCGCCTTCCGGATGTTCCCGGATTCGGGCGCAGCGCAGGGAAAGAAGAAGGACGGCGAACACAAGGAGGTCGAGCTCACGCCCGAGCAGATGGCCTTCGCGCAGATCACCCAGGGCATTCACTGGTAAATTTTCGAGAGAATCTTTTCTACGAGCGAATTCACGCAAATGGCCACGACACTCAAGCCCGGCGACGCGGCGCCCGACTTCTCCGCGAAGACCACCGACGGCACGCCCGTGTCGCTCCAGGACTACCGCGGCAAGAAGCTGGTGATGTACTTCTACCCGATGGACGACACGCCCGGCTGCACCAAGCAGGCGTGCTCGCTTCGGGACCACAACCAGGAGCTCGCCGCCAAGGGCGCGGCGGTGCTGGGCGTGTCCACGCAGGACGAGGCTTCCCACGAGAAATTCACGCGCAAGTACAAGCTGAACTTCCCGCTGCTCGCCGACACCGACGGGGCCGTGGGCCGCGCCTATGGAACGATCGGCGGCGCCGGGCTCATGGCCAAGCTGAAGAGTGCCGCGGGCATGGCCGACCGCGTGACGTTCGTGATCGACGAGAAGGGCCGCATCGCGCACGTGATCGACAAGCCCAACGTCGCGAACCACGCCGAGGAAGTGCTGGCGCTTCTCTAGCGCGCGCTGACGCCCGCCTCGCGCAGCTCCTCGAGCAGCACCCGGTGCACGCGCGCCGAGAGCAGGATGTCCACGTGGCCCAGGCCCGTGACCGCGATGTTCTTCGCCCAGGGCAGCCGGCTCGTCTCCTGGGGCGTGACCAGATTGTCGTGCACCGAGTAGATCGAGGTCGCGACCACGCCGGGCCCGCCCTCGCCTTCACGGTGCCTGAGGGACTCCAGGAACGTACTCGCGCGCCGCATCTGCCGGGCGTTGGCGCCGATGCCGAAATGCGCGAGCGCGGTGCCGTGATGCGGGCTCGCGATGGTGATGAGCTTGCCCACGCGCTCGCAGCCGTGACGCGCCATCCAGGCCCGCGCGATCAGCCCGCCCATGCTGTGGCAGACGAGCACGAGCCGCGGCGCCCCGGTGCTCTCCAGGGCTTTGCGCACTTCTTCCTCGAGCTGCTCGGCGAGAGCCTCGATGGGCGCGAACGGCTTGTGGAAGTTGAAGGTGAGGATGGGACTCGCACCCTCGGCCTCCAATGCATGGACGATGGCGCGATGGATGCCGCGGTTCGAGAAATAGCCGTGGACGAGCAGCACGGGCACGCCCTCGCCCGGCGGATGCGGGTCGGGCCGCAGTGCGAAACCCTCGAACGGCAGGTAGAGGAAATTGTCGGCCAGCATCGCGAGCCATTCGCCGAGCACGTAGCGCACGGTTCCCGCGAGATCGAGCTCGTCGTCGTGGTCGCGCGGCGTGCGCGTGAACCAGCCGATCGTCGTCGTGAGGCAGACGATGGCAAGGCGGATCAAGAGCGCGAAGCTCGCGGCCGCGACAGCCACACCCAGCCAGCTCCATCCGCGGGCCGCCACGAGCCAATGGCCCACGGCTGCGTACAGGATCACTTCAACGAGAAGCTGGAGACGGACAATCCAGGCGAGCATGGCGGAAAGCGCAGAAGGACTCGAAGTATAGCGGCGACCTGCTAATATTCCGCCGGCCTTCCCGCCGCCTTTTTCCCAGCGAAACCGACTGCATGCCGCTGTACGCCGCGACGATTTTCCTGAGCGCTTTCCTGCTCTTCCTGGTCCAGCCGATCCTCGCGAAGCAGATCCTGCCGTGGTATGGCGGGACCGCCGTCGTCTGGACCACCTGCATGGTGTTCTTCCAGCTGGTGCTGCTGCTGGGCTATTCCTATGCGCACTGGATCACCACGCGAATCAAGTCGCCCCGGCAGAACCAGCTGCACATCGTCCTGCTCGTGGCGAGCCTCGTGTTCCTGCCGATCGTCCCGGACGTGGCGTGGAAGCCCGGCGGCGAGGACAACCCCGTCGTGCGCATCCTGATGCTCCTGTTCACGACGATCGGGTTGCCCTACTTCCTGCTCTCCTCGACCAGCCCGCTGTTGCAGGCGTGGTTCGCGCGAGGACATCCGGGTGCGAGCCCCTATCGCCTGTTCGCGCTCTCGAACTTCGCGTCGATGCTGGCGCTGCTCGGCTACCCGCTGCTCTTCGAACCGGCCTTCGAGCTTCCCGGCCAATCCACGTACTGGTCCGTCGGCTATGCGGCCTTCGTCGTCGTCTGCGGGGTGCTCGCGTGGCGCAGCCGCACGCTGCCGCCGCTCACGGTGGAAGGCGGCCAGGTTGCCGCCACTGCCGAAGAAGTGCGCCCGGGCGCGAAGCAGATCGCGCTGTGGCTCACCCTTTCCGCCGTCGGGTCGGTCACGCTGCTCGCGGTCTCGAACCACCTCACGCAGAACGTCTCGTCGATCCCGCTGCTGTGGGTCGTGCCGCTCGCGATCTACCTCCTCACGTTCATCCTGTGCTTCGAGGGACGGGTCTGGTACAAGCGCGACGTCTACCTGGGATTCCTGGTGTGGATCGTCTGCGTCATGGGCTGGTTCCTCGCCGACAAGAGCCTGCAGTTCGAGCTGCTGTGGCAGATCGGTGTGTTCACCGCGGGGCTCTTCTTCATCTGCATGTTCTGCCATGGCGAGCTCGCGATGCGCCGCCCGGGTCCGCGCCATCTCACGCTGTTCTACCTCATCGTGTCGCTCGGCGGCGTCGTCGGCGGCGTGCTCGTGGGCATCGTCGCGCCCGTGACGCTGCCCGGCTACCTCGAGCTGGAGATCACGCTGGTCGTGGTCGCGCACATCGCGCTCGCGCTCAACCTCACGCGCCCGTACCCGATCATCGGGATGTTCGCGGCCGCCGCCATCTTCACGATGGGCGCGCTCGTCTACCGCGTGCACCACTTCATGCAGGACACGATCCACATCGAGCGCAACTACTACGGCGTGATGCGCGTGAAGGAAACGCTGGCGCGCGACGACGACCCGGAGACGAAATACCGCTCACTCGTGCACGGCGCGATTCTCCACGGCGAACAGTGGCTCGCGGACAAGTACAAGCGTGCCGCGACGACCTACTACAAGCCCGACTCGGGCGTGGGCAAGGCGATCCTCGCGCTCGAGGGCAAGCCCATCAAGGTCGGCGTCATCGGCCTGGGAACGGGCACGCTCGCCGCCTATGGCGATGCCGACGACGTCTACCGTTTCTACGACATCAACCCGGCCGTCGAGCGCATCGCGCGGACCTACTTCACTTACCTCTCGGACACGCCGGCGAAGGTAGAGGTCGTGCTGGGGGATGCGCGCCTGCAGCTCGAACGCGAGGCGCCGCAGAATTTCGACGTGCTCGCAGTGGACGCCTTCTCGGGCGACTCGATCCCGGTGCACCTCATCACCTACGAGGCCGTGGGCGCGTTCCTGCGCCACATGAAGCCCGACGGGGTGATCGCCTATCACGTGTCGAACCGCTTCCTGGATCTCAAGCCGGTGCTGCTCGCCATCGCCGAGAAGCATGGCATCGAGTACGCGTTCATCGACCAGCGCGACAAGGATGGCGGGACGACGAGTGATTGGATCCTGCTCACGCACAACAAGGCGCTGCTCGCGAAGCCCGCGATGGTCGAAAGCACCGAGCCCGTGGTGCCGCGCCCCGACATGCGCCTGTGGACGGACTCCTATAGCAACCTGATCAAGGTCTTCCGCGACTAGAGGCTAGCGCGCGAGCGCGGCGGCAACGCGGTCGGCCACCAGGGCACTCACGCGTTCGTTGGCTTCCTGCGTGACGCCGGCGATGTGCGGCGTGAGGATGAGGTTGGGAACATCGACGAGCGAGTTGCCCGCCTTGAGCGGCTCATCGTCGAAGACATCGATCGCGGCACCCCCCAGGCGCCCTTCGTGCAGCGCCTTCGCGAGCGCGAGCTCGTCGACAATGCCGCCGCGCGCCGTGTTCACCAGCATCGCTCCGCGCTTCATCAGTTCCAGCCGCCCGGCATTGAGAAGGCCGCGGGTCTGCGGCGTGAGAGGAACGTGCAGCGAAACAACATCGCTCTCGGCGAGCAAGGCGTCGAGCGAAACCGGCTTCGTGCCATTCTCACGCCAGAGCGCCGCGGACGGATCCACCGCGTTGTCGCACGCGATGACCCGCATGCCCAGGGCGTTCGCCTTGCGCGCCGTGATCTGGCCGATGCCGCCGAATCCCACGAGGCCCAGGACCTTTCCACTCAGCTCGCGGCCCTGCGCAAGCATCTGCCGCGGCCAGCGGCCGGCGGCCACGGCGGCGGTGGAGCGATAGGCCGCACCGCGCAGCATCATCATGGCGGTGGCGATCACGTACTCGGCGACCGACTCCGCATTGGCGCCGGTGGCGGGAATCACCGTGATGGCGCGCGCCTCGCACGCCTCGACATCGATGTTGTCGAGACCGACCCCGAGGCGACCCACGACACGAAGCCTGCGAGCCGCAGCGAGCGTCGCGCCCGAGACCTGCGTGCGGTTGCGGACGATCCACGCATCGACGTCGGCGACGGCATTGGCGAGCGCCGCGGCGTCATCGACAAGGGCGGGACGATAGTCGACGTCGAAGCGCGCGCGCAGCCGCTCGACGGCCGGCGTGTCCATGGATTCGCTGATGACGATGCGGGCTGGGCTCATGGTTCCTGTTTACCGGCTTCGGCGCGCGACGGCAAGGTGGGCCGTGACCTCTTCGCGGTCGTGATAGAGCTGCTTCATGCGCAATTCATGCGGCTGCGTGCCCAGCGCTTCGGCGACGATCGACTGCGCGCGCTCCACCTCTTCCCAACGGCGCTTCATCGGCAGCTTCAGGTTGAAGATGCTCGCGCGGCACCAGCCCTCGGCGATCCACTGCGCCGCGAGTGTCGCGACGCGCGAGGGCTGCTCGACCATGTCGCAGACCATCCAGTCCACCGGCTCCTCGGGTCGATAGCGAAAGCCGTCGGTGCGCCGGTGCTTCACCTGGCCCGTGGCGAGCACGGCCTCGTCGATCGGGCCGTTGTCCACGGCAATGACCGTGAGCCCGCGGCTCGCGAGCTGCCAGCTCCAGCCGCCGGGTGATGCGCCCAGGTCGATGGCCGTCATGCCGGGCACGAAGGCCTTCTTCGCTTCCGTTTCGCCGAGGAATACATGGATCGCCTCGGCGAGCTTCAGCGTCGAGCGCGACGGTGCGCCGCGCGGCATGCGCAGCCGCGGAATTCCCTGCGGCCAGGGCGAGCTGTTGTCGCAGGCCGCAACACCGACATAGCACGCGGTGCTGCCGATGAAGAACACGTGAAGCCGGTCCTCGGCCTCGGGATCGTCCACGACCACTCCGGCCTTCGCCAATGCCTTGCCCAGATGCGGCGCGAGCGGCTTGGTGAGCGACGAGAGCGCCTTGCCATCGTTGGTGTCGGGCATCTCCAGGACGAGCTCGCGGAAACGCCGCCCCTGCCGCAGGGCCGCCGCGAGGATGGGGGCGACGCGATCACCCGTCGCCAGATCGCCGATCAGCTCCGCGTTGCGAATCGCCTGGCGCGCGAACACGAGCGCCGCGAAGTCGATGTGCTTGCCCAAGTCGCGGCCCATCTGCTCCTGGTGGGCCGTGAACACGGCGTAGCCGCTCTCGGGCTTCGCCTTCACGAAGCCCTCCGCTCCCATGATCGAGGCCGCCGACGTGATCTCCTGGGCGCATTCGCGCTCGAAGCCCGGACGGCAGTAGAGGAGAAGCGCGCCGGCCACCGGTCGCGCTCAGGCCGCGGCGTGGCGAAAGAGTGAGAAGAAATTGGCGGTCGTGCGCTGCGCCACTTCCTCGAACGAGACTCCCTTGAGCCGCGCGATCTCCTCGGCGACGTGCTTCACGAATCCCGGCTCGTTCGTCTTGCCGCGAAACGGCACGGGCGCGAGATACGGGGAGTCCGTCTCGACCAGCATGTTCGCGAGCGGGACAAGCTTCGCCACTTCCTTGAGGGCCGCGGCGTTCTTGAACGTGACGATTCCGGAGAAGGAGATGAGGAATCCCAAGTCGATCGCCGCCTGCGCAACCTCCCAGCTCTCCGTGAAGCAGTGCATCACGCCGCCCACCTCGGCGGCCCGTTCCTCGCGAAGGATGGCAACGGTGTCCGCGGCCGACTCGCGCGTGTGCACGACAAGAGGCTTTCCGGTCTCGCGCGCGGCGCGAATGTGTGCGCGAAAGCGTTCGCGCTGCCATTCGGTGTCGCCTTCGACTCGGAAATAGTCGAGCCCGGTCTCGCCGATCGCGACGACCTTCGGGTCATCGGCCAGTGCGACGAGCTCCGCGGTAGTTGCCTCGCGGCCGTCGCGCAGTTCATCCGGGTGCACGCCCGCCGAGCACCAGAGGTTTTCCTTCGACCTCGCGACCGCGAGCACCGCGGGAAACGTCTGGAGCGTCGTGCTGATGGTGAGCGCGTGCGAAACGCCGTTCGAGCGCATGCGTGAAAGCACGCCGTCGAGATCGGCCTTCAGCTCGGGGAAATCCAGGTGGCAGTGGGAATCGACCAGCATGGGGGACATTTTACCGTCCCGACGCACACTCCCTAGCGATATATCCACTCGCGCGTGAGCGGAAGCTCGGTCCGGCCCGGATTGACCTGCCGCGAGGCGAGGATCTGGTGGATCGAGGTCCAGCGCTGGTCGAACGCGTGGGCACATCCGGCGAGGTACAGGCGCCAGACGCGCGCCGTCTTCTCGCTCGAGGCCATGACGGCCTGCGAAAGTCGCCGCTCGAAGTTGGCGCTCCAGTGCCGGAGTGTCTTGGCGTAATGCGGGCGCAGGCACTCGACATCGTGCACCTCGAAATCCTGGTCGCTCATGTCGCGCACCACGCGGTGCAGGTGCGGTATCTCGCCCTGGGGGAACACGTAGCGGTCGATGAACTCCCCTGCGCCCATGCCCACGGCGACGCCATCCGAGCTCGACGAGGTGATGCCGTGGTTCATGAAGAGGCCGCGCTCGCGGAGCAGGCGCCGCACGGTCGCGAAATAGGTGGGCAGGTTCGCGATGCCGACGTGCTCGAACATCCCGACGCTGGCGATCTTGTCGTAGGGCGCGGGCGACTGGTGGTCGCGGTAGTCCTCGAGCAGCACGCGGCAGCGGTGCTGCAGCCCTTCCTCGCGGATCCGCCGCTGCGTCCATTCGAACTGCTGCTCGGAGAGCGTGATGCCGGTTGCGCGGGCGCCGTACTTCTTGGCCGCGTGGAGGATCAGGGCACCCCAGCCGCAGCCGATGTCGAGGAACTGCTCGTCGGCATCGAGCCTCAGCTTGCGGCAGATATGGTCGAGCTTGTTGAGCTGCGCCTGCTCGAGGGAATCGCTTTCCGTGCGGAAGTAGGCGCACGAATAGACCATGCGCGGATCGAGCCACAGCGCGTAGAAGCCGTTGGCAACGTCATAGTGGTGGCGGATGGCCGCGCTGTCCTCTTCGCGCGTATGCGAGCGGGGCGCAGCACCGTCGCGCACGAAGAGCGGGCCGCCCTCGTCTCTCGCAAGCGACTCCGCGGCGCGGATGGCGGCGTCCAGGTCGCCTTCGAGGTCGAGATCGCCATTAACGTAGGCTTCCGCGAGCGAAAGCAGCGTCGGGTGGCTGAGGGCCGTCAGGGCCTGCGGTCGCTTGACGCGGACCGTGGCGAGCGGCTCATCCGAAAGGGGAAACTCCCGTCCATCCCAGAGCACGACCCGCAGCGGCAGGCCGCCCTGGCCTCCCAGTCGCTCGAGCACCTGACCCACGCCAGCAGCAAGAAACACGGTTCCACCTCCGTCCTGTCGCCGTTAGGCAACGCGAAGTCGGCGGGAGTTTCGTCCTGAACCTAGATCGTGTGTGTAGGACGTGAGGACTGCAGCGCGCCAGCGAGGAGGCCTTCCACCTTCTTGCGGAAGTCGCGGCACTGCTCGCTGTCGACGAGCTGGATGCCGATGCCCTGGGGGCGGTTGCCGGCGGTGTGCGCGGGGTTGATCCACGCGACGTGCCCTTGCAGGGAAATCTTCGCGGGGTCGTCCAATAGCGACAGGAGGACGATCACTTCCTCGCCCAGGCGATGCTCGCGATTGCTCGGCAGGAAGATGCCGCCGCCGCGAAGCAATGGGATCCAGGCCGCGTAGAGCGCGGCCTTCGAGCGAATCACCAGGGAGAAGACCCCAGGTCGCGCGACGACGCTTTCGCTAACCGTGTCATTCATGGCCGGTTTCCTGAAGTGGCTCGATTGTAAGACATCAACAGGTGCTCGGCCATAAGGCGTGGATTCAGGGGGTGCGCGGCAAGGCGCCGGGCGGACTGCAATTCGCGATCGAGGTCGAAAAGCGCTTCGATGCTCGCCGACTTCGCCTTCGCTTTCGCGGCGGGCAGGAAGTCGACGTGGTGGCGAAGCTCGCCGGTCGCGCGCAGGCAAACGAGGTCGTGCACCCAGGTTTGCATCCAGAACACCGTGCGATCGAGCGCGGGCCGATCGATGCGCTCCGAGAAGCCCAGGGCGTCCGCCCCGCTCGGCCGCGCAAGCTCGCCGATCACGCGGCGGCGCAGCTCCACCTCCTCGGGCTGGGCGAGGTCACGCGCGAGCAACGGAGCACCCGCGGCGCACGCGAGCGCGACTTCGGGATCCGAGACGTCCTGCGCCTTGAGCCACGCCAGCGCTTCAGCGCGCGGCGGCGGCGCGAGTGCATAGGCGCGGCAACGGCTGCGAATCGTCGCAAGCACGCGGGCGGGCTGGTCGCTCACGAGGATGATCAGCGTGGACGGCGGCGGCTCCTCAAGGGTCTTCAGGAGCGCGTTGGCGGCCGAGGGCTGCATCGTCTCGGCCGGATGGATGAGCAACACGCGAAACCCGGCACGGTGGGTCGACAGCGAAATGAAGTCGGCGTTGGCGCGGATCTGGTCGACCTTGATCACCAGGCTCTTCTTCGCGTCCTTCGCGTCTTCCTTCTCCGCGCTCTCGGGCTCGTCCTCGAGCATCACCTCGGGCACCACTTCGCGGTAGTCGGGGTGGTTGCCCTGCGAGAGCCAGTGGCACGAGGAACAGGTCATGCAGGCCATGCCTTCGCGCGGCGTCTCGCACAGCACTGCGGCGGCGGCAGCACGCGCGAATTCCGCCTTGCCGATGCCCTTGCGTCCGTGGACGAGGAGCGCGTGCGGGATCCTTGCGCGATCGGCGAGGAGCCGCTGCAGCGATTCGCGATGCCAGGGCAGCGGCGTCATGCGAAGGCCCGCGAGAACGCGACAACCACGCGCTCGCGCACTTCCTCGAGCGTGCCGGCAGCATCGATCACGTGAATGCGCCCCGACGACGCGCGCGCCCGTTCCAGGTACGCCTCGCGCACGCGCTGCACGAAGGCCGCTTGCTCGCGCTCGAATTTGTCAGGCGCGCCATTGCGCGCGAGGCTGCGCTGCGCGGCCACGGCCGGGTCGAGATCGAAGAGAAAGGTGGCATCGGGCTGCAGGCCGGGATGCACGACGGTTTCGAGCGCCGCGAAGACTTCCTTCGGCAAGCCCCGTCCACCACATTGGTAGGCATAGCTCGCATCGCTGAAACGATCGGAAATCACCCAGCGGCCGGCAGCGAGTGCGGGTTCGATGACGCGCACGACGTGCTCGCGCCGCGCCGCGAACATCATGAGCGCTTCGGTGCGCGGATCCATCGCCACGTCGAGCACGATCTCGCGCAGCTTCTCGCCCAGCGGCGTTCCGCCCGGCTCGCGCGTCACGACTTCCTCGAAGCCGCCCTTGCGCACCATCAGGCCGAGTTGCGCGAGGTGGGAAGACTTCCCCGCCCCGTCGATGCCCTCCACCGTGATGAATTTTCCGCGCATGAGCCTCTATCGCTTCAGTTGGTATCTTACAACCGCGCGATTGTGTTCCTCGAGCGTGCGCGAGAACTGGTGGGTGCCGTCGCCCTTGCCCACGAAGTAGAGGAACTCCGTGCTTTCGGGTTGCGTCGCCGCGCGCAGCGAGGCCGCGCCCGGCATGGCGATCGGCGTGGGCGGCAGTCCGTCGCGCGTGTACGTATTCCAGGGCGTATCCGCGGTGAGGTCCTTCTTGCGGATGTTGCCGTCGAACGCTTCGCCCATGCCGTAGATCACGGTCGGGTCCGTCTGCAGGCGCATGGGCTTGCGAAGGCGGTTGACGAAGACCGAGGCCACCAGCGTGCGCTCGACGGCTGCACCGGTTTCCTTTTCGACGATCGAGGCGAGGATCAGCGCCTCATAGGGTGTGGCGAGCGGCAGGTCCGTATGGCGCGCATCCCACGCATCGGCGAGGCGCTTCTTCATCGCGGCATGCGCGCGCTTCAGGATCTCCACGTCGCTGCTTCCCGGCGCGAACTTGTACGTGTCCGGGAAGAACCAGCCCTCGGGCGATCCCTCGGCAAGACCTGCGGCCGCGGCAATCTCGGCGAGCGATTTGCCGGCGAGCGTCTGCTTGAGCTTGGGATGCTTTTTCAGTTGCGCGACCCACTGGCGGAACGTGGTGCCTTCCACGAACGCGATGTCGACCGAGGAGACGTCGCCACGGGCGAGCTTCTCGAGCAATTCCATCGGCGTCACGGGTCGATCGAGCTTGTACGTGCCCGCCTGGATGGAGGCGTCCTTGCCCAGCACGCGCCCGAGGATCCAGAACGTCTGGGCCTCGGGAAGCAGGCCCTCGTCGGAAAGCGTGCGCGCGACGGTGCGCAGGCTCGATCCCGACTTCACGGTGAACTCGAACGGCGTGCGCGGCAGGTCGAGCGACATGTTGGTGAACGCGACCATCCACGCGCCCGTGGCGACTGCTGCCGCGAGCAGGAGAAGCGCGAACGCGCTAAGCCGCTCGCGAATCGTCATCGGCTATCCGCTCGCGGAAGCGATCGGCAACGGGAAACCGGGTCCACTCGCGATCATCGAGCTTGCTCACCGGCCAGAGGCCCATGAGACTGTTGGTGAGGAATACCTCGTCGGCGCGCCCGAGCTCTTCGACGCCGATGTCGCGCACCTCGCAGCTCACGCCCGCATCACGGGCCAGATCGATGATTCGCTCGCGCTGCGCGCCCGCCACGCCGCAGCGCGAAAGCTCCGGGGTGGCCAGCGCTCCCGCGAGGACGATGAAGACATTGCTCATGGTCCCGCCGATTACGCATCCGGCTGCATCGCAAAGCAAGCCTTCGCGAATTCCCGGATCGTCCCACTCGCTGCGCGCGAACACGCTCTCGAGGCGGTTGAGGCTCTTCACGCCGGCCAGACGCGGCTGCTCGCCCAGCACCAGCTCGCACCAGCGCACGTGGACGCCCTCTCGCGCGAGCGCTTCGGGATAGTCGGGCAAGGGATGGGCGGCGACGACACGCGTCGGTGTCTCGCCACCCGCGATGGCATAGCCCCGGGGGCCGGCACCGCGCGTCACGGTGATCTTCACCACGGCTTCCTGGGGCGCGACGGCCGCGATCTCGCCCAGCAGGGCATGTTCGCCCGGCGGCGTGAGCGCAAGTGCCACGCAATCGTGGACGAGGCGGCGGTACTGGCGTTCCCAGTTGAGCGGACGGCCGGCCCGCACGAGCAGCGTGCGAAACACGCCGTCGCCAAAGGCGAGGCCGCGATCGTGGATCGACACCACCGGATCCGGCGAGCCGTTGACGAGGACGGCGGCCGTCATGCGCAGCGTCGCGAGGTCAGGACAGGCGCCGGAACGCGAGCGTGCCGTTCGTGCCGCCGAAGCCGAAGGAATTGGAGAGCGCGACGTCGATCTTCATGTCGCGGGCCGTGTTGGGCACGTAGTCGAGGTCGCAGGCCGGATCCGGCGTGACGATGTTGATCGTGGGCGGCGACTTCTGGTGGTGCACCGCGAGCGCCGTGATGACCGCCTCCAGCCCGCCGGCCGCACCCAGGAGGTGGCCGTGCATCGACTTGGTGGAGTTCACCGCGAACTTGTAGGCGTGGTCCCCGAACGCGGCCTTCAGTGCCGCGGTCTCGTTCGAATCGCCCAGCGGCGTGGAGGTGCCGTGCGCGTTCACGTACTGCACCTCGTCGGGATTCAGCCCGGCGTTGCGCAGTGCGGCGAGCATCGCGCGCCTCGGGCCATCCATGTTGGGCGCGGTGATGTGGTTCGCATCCGCGCTCATGCCCATGCCGGCGAGCTCGCAATAGATGCGCGCGCCGCGCTTCTTCGCGTATTCGTATTCCTCGAGGATCATGATCCCCGCGCCTTCGCCGAGCACGAAGCCATCGCGGTCCTTGTCGAACGGACGCGAGGCGGTCGTGGGGTCGTCGTTGCGCTCCGAGAGCGCCTTGCACGAGCAGAAACCGCCGACGCCGGACATGTTCACGCAGGCTTCGGCTCCGCCGGCGATCATGACGTCCGCATCGCCGTACTCGATCATGCGGCCGGCTTCGCCGATCGCATGCGAGCTCGTCGTGCACGCCGACACCATCGACACGTTCGGGCCCTTGGCGCCGAACTGGATGGAGATCATGCCGGCGACCATGTTGATGATCGACCCGGGCACGAAGAACGGAGAGATGCGCCGCGGCCCCTTGGCGATCATCTCGCGGATGTTGTCCTCGATCATCGGGAGTCCCCCGATGCCCGAGCCGACGTTCACGCCGACGCGTTCAGCATTTTCGGGCGTGATCGTGAATCCCGCATCCTCGAGCGCGAGCTTGGTGCCCGCGAGCCCGAAATGGATGAAGAGGTCGGAACGGCGTGTCTCCTTCGGAGGCATCCAGTCCGACGAATTGAAATCCTTCACCTCGGCGGCAATGCGCGTGGGCAACAACGACGCGTCGAAACGCGTGATGGGGCCCACGCCGCTCTTGCCGGCCAGCAGGTTCGGCCACGCGGTGGCAATGCCGATGCCCACGGGCGAAACCACGCCGAGGCCGGTAACGACGACTCTGCGCTTGCTCATTGGCTCACTGCGGGTATGGGGGCCCATGCCCCCGGGGGGTTACTGCTTGACGTGGTTCTTGACGTAGTCGATAGCCTGCTGGACGTTCGTGATCTTCTCGGCTTCCTCGTCGGGAATCTCGCAATCGAAAACTTCCTCGAGGCGCATGACCAGCTCCACGTTATCCAGGGAGTCGGCGCCCAGGTCTTCCACGAACGAGGATTCGTTCTTCACGTCAGCTTCGGCAACGCCCAGCTGCTCTGCGACGATCTTCTTGACGCGGGCTTCAAGGTTGTCCATCTACATCCTCCAGGTTCTTGATTCTGTGAGTGCAAAAAAGCGCGACATTCTACCATTAATCCATGTGCATCCCGCCGTTCACATGCAGCGTGGCGCCCGTAATGTAGCCTGCTTGTGGCGACGAAAGGAAAAGCACGGCCTGTGCCACGTCATCGACGCGGCCGAGTCGGCCGAGGGGAACGTTGGCGACGAGTTTCTTCACCTGTTCCTCTTCGAGCGCGCGGGTCATGTCGGTTTCAATGAATCCGGGCGCGACACAGTTGACCGTGATGTTGCGGCTGCCGATTTCACGCGCCAGCGACTTTGAAAATCCTACCAGGCCCGCCTTCGCGGCCGCGTAGTTGGCCTGGCCGGGGTTGCCGGTGTGGCCCACCACGCTCGTCACGTTGACGATGCGTCCGCTGCGCGCCTTCATCATGCCGCGCAGGACCGCGCGCGACAGCACGAAGGCGCTCTTCAGGTTGGTAGCCTGGATCTCGTCCCACTCTTCGTCCTTCATCCGCGCAAGAAGGTTGTCGCGCGTGACGCCGGCATTGTTCACCAGGATTCCCACGGGCCCGAATTCAGTGCCGATTTCGTCCACGAGCGCGGCACAGCGCGCACTGTCGCGGACGTCGAGCACCTTTCCGGCGCCCTTGCCGCCCAGCGCCTTGATCGCCGCGGTGATGCCTTCGGCACCCTTGTCCGACGTCGAGGTTCCGATCACCGTGGCACCGGCCTTCACGAGCGTGGCGAGGATCGCCTCACCGATGCCGCGACTGGCACCGGTCACGAGGGCCACTTGTCCGTTGAGCATGTTTGTCATCCCTGTCCGATGGCCGCGACCAGCGCGGCGGTATCCGTGACCGCGACGCATTCGGCGTCCGCGGCAATTCGTTTCGACAATCCCGTGAGCACCTTGCCCGGTCCGCACTCGACGATGCGAGTCACGCCCTGGGACGAGAACCATTGCACGGTTTCCACCCAGCGCACAGGACTGTAGATCTGCTCGACCAGCGCTTCGCGAATGGTTGCAGGGTCCGATGACGCTTTCACGTGGCGGTTCTGGATGACCGGCACCTTGGGCGCACGGACCTCGATGCCCGCGAGGCGCTCGCGCACGCGTTCTGCCGCGGGCTTCATCAGGCTGCAATGCGACGGCGCGCTCATCGGGAGCATCAGGGCGCGCTTCGCGCCGCGCTCCTTGGCGAGCACCATGCCGCGCTCGACCGCGGCGCGGTGGCCGGCAATCACGATCTGCTTCGGGTCGTTCAAATTCGCGGGCTCGAGCACTTCGCCCTGCGCGGCCGACGCACAGACCTCGCGCACGGCACCCTCTTCCAGGCCGAGGATCGCGGCGATGCCGCCAATGCCCTCGGGCACGGCTTCCTGCATCGATTGGGCGCGGAAGCGAACGAGCGGAACGGCGTCTTCGAAGCGCAGCGACTCGGAGGCCACCAACGCGGAATACTCGCCGAGGCTGTGGCCGGCGAAATACGTCGGCATCGGGCCGCCCTTCTCCCGCCACGCGCGCCAGCACGCCACGCCCGCCACCAGCATCAGCGGCTGCGTGTTCACGGTCTGGTTGAGCGCTTCGGCGGGCCCGTCGTTCGCCATCGCCCAGAGGTCGATGCCGAGGATCGAGGAGGCCTCGCGGAACGTCTGCTCGACGATGGGCAGGTCCGCGAACCCTTTCATCATGCCGAGCGATTGCGAGCCCTGGCCGGGGAAGACGATGGCGAGTGTCATGGCGATATCAGTAGCGAAGGAGCACCGAGCCCCAGGTGAAGCCGCCGCCCACGCCCTGCAGCAGGACGAGATGACCGGGCTTCACGCGTCCGTCGCGAACGGCGACGTCGAGGGCCAGCGGAATGGACGCGGCAGAGGTGTTGGCGTGCTGGTCGACGGTCACGATGCATTTCGCATTGTCGAGGCCGAGCTTCTTGCCGACGTGCGAAATGATGCGCACGTTGGCCTGGTGCGCGATGTAGGCGTCGAGATCGCCGAGCGTGAGTTTGTTGGCCGCGAGGATCGACCGCGCGGATTCTTCCAGAACGCGCACCGCGAGGCGGAAGACGGCGGTGCCGTCCATCTTGAGCGTGGGGTCCCCCAGCACCGAACCACGGTTCACCGTGCCCGGCGTATTGAGGATGGCGGCGTGGCGGCCATCGGCATGCAATTCGGAGGCGATGATGCCCTGCTTGTCGGAGGCCTCGAGCAACACGGCGCCCGCGCCATCGCCGAAGAGCACGCAGGTGCCGCGGTCCTTCCAGTCGAGGATGCGCGAGAAGACCTCGGCACCGACGACGAGCGCGCAGCGATGCGCGCCGGAACGAATGAAGAGATCGGCCGTGGCGAGCGCGTAGGTAAAGCCCGAGCAAACGGCCTGCACGTCGAATGCGGCGCCCCGCGTGACGCCGAGCTTCGCCTGCAGCAGGCAGGCACTCGACGGGAACACCATGTCAGGCGTGGAAGTCGCGACGATGATGAGGTCGACATCGGCGGCGCTGCGGCCGGCCATTTCGAGCGCGCGCCGGCACGCGTGCAGCGCGAGATCGCTGGTCGATTCATCCTCGGCCGCGATGTGCCGCTGGCGAATGCCCGTGCGCTCGACGATCCATTGGTCGCTGGTCTCGACGATCGACTCGAGATCGCGATTGGTCAGGACCTTCTCCGGAAGATGACCGCCGGTGCCCGTGATCCGCGAAAAAGTCACGCCGCAGCCTCTTCCCCGCCCGTGGCCGGCGCCGGCGCAGGCGCCGACAGGAGCCCGAGCTCGTTGAGGCGCGCAATCTCCACGCCGATGCGCTCGATGACGCCGTGGCTCACCTCGGAGGCGGCGCGGGTAAGCGCCGTACGGAAAGCCAGGCGATCGGCCGAGCCGTGGCTCTTCACGACGATGCCGCGCAATCCGAGCAGCGCCGCGCCGTTGTAGTAGCGGTGATCCACGCGGCGGCGGAAACGCTTGATGACGACATAGGACACCGCGGCGGCCAGGCGCGTGAAGATCGAGCGCGTGTATTCCTCCTTGAGGAAGTCGCCCAGCATCTTCGCGAGGCCCTCGGACGTCTTCAACGCGACGTTGCCGACGAAGCCATCGCAGACCACGACGTCGGTCGTGCCCTTGTAGATGTCGTTGCCTTCGATGTTGCCGTAGAAATTGAGGGGGCTCTTGCGCAGCAACTCGCCGGCGGCCTTCACGACTTCGTTGCCCTTGATCTCTTCCGAGCCGATGTTGAGCAGGCCGACCGTGGGCCGCGCCTTGCCTTCGACGGCCTCGACGAGGCACGCACCCATAATCGCGAACTGCAGGAGGTGCTCCGAAGTGCAATCGGCATTCGCGCCGAGGTCGAGCGCATACACCTGGCCCTTGCGGGTCGGCAGCACCGCGCAGATGGCGGGCCGGTCGATGCCGGGCAGTGTCTTGAGGACGAATTTGGCGGTGCCCATCAGCGCACCGGTGTTGCCCGCGCTCACGCAGGCCTGCGCGCGACCCGACTTCACGAGGTCGATCGCCACGCGCATCGAGGAATCCTTCTTCGTGCGGATGGCACTGCGCACGTCTTCGTCCATGCCGACCTGCTGCGACGCAGGCACGACCGTGAGGCGTGGGCCGGGGTTGTGGCGCGCGAGCTCTTTCGCCAGCACGTCGGGCAGGCCGACGAGCAGCAGCTCGGCTTCAGGGTGCTCCGCGAGGAAGTCGACGCTCGCGGGGATCGTGACCGCGGGGCCGTGATCCCCGCCCATCGCATCGACGGCGATGACGGTCCTCATTGCAACGGGTGCAATGATGTCCGGCGCTCAGTCCTTGGTCTTGATGACCTTCTTGCCGCGGTAGTGGCCCGAGGGCGACACGTGGTGCCGGAGGTGCGTCTCGCCCGTGGTGGGCTCGACGGCGAGCGGCGGGTTCACGAGGAAATCGTGGGCCCGGTGCATGCCGCGCTTCGACGGCGACTTCTTGTTCTGTTGGACAGCCATGGTTCTTCTCCTGTGTTCAGCGTTGATCCGGCTTCTTCACGGCGCGCAGCACCGCGAACGGCGATTCCTTTTTCGGCACGTCCTCCGCCTTGGCGGGGACGTCTTCGAGCCCGGGCTTTCGCGGCACCATCGGCAGGGCCAGGATCACCGCGTCTTCGACCAGGTCGCGGACGTCGATCGGACCGTCCACCACCACGAAATCCTCGTCTTCGCTCTCCATCTCGATCGGCGGCAGGCTGGATTCATCATCCACCAGCACCAGCCGGTCTTCGATCGCCACGTCGAACCGGAAAACCTCGAGCGTGGATTGGCACGTAAGCGGAGCGAAGCCCTTGATTATACACGACACTACCTTGCGTTGCTGCTTATCCAGGTAGGCCGAAACGGTGTAGTCGAACTCGCCCTCGGGGCCCGCAACCAGGTCGAGCACCCCATCCAGGTCGGCAGGCGTCAGCCGTCCGCTCAGCACCTTGGGTTTGGTGCTCAGCATGGTGGGGTCGATGATCCAATCGTCAGCCATGGCGCCGCATGGTAGGCTTCCCGATCACTTAAGTCAATAACAAGCTGATTTGAAAGACTTTTTACTCGTCCTGGCCTCCGGCTCCCGGTACCGCCGCGAGCTGCTCGAGCGCCTCGGGCTGCCCTTCCAGACCTGGTCCCCGGACATCGACGAGAGCGCCCATCCCGGCGAGGCTCCCATCGACACGGCGAGACGCCTCAGCCGCGCCAAGGCCGAAGCCGGTGCCGCCCGCTTTGCGAACGCCTGGGTGATCGGGTCGGACCAGGTCGCCGACCTCGGCGGCCAAGCGATCGGCAAGCCCGGCACGCACGACAAGGCCCGCGAACAACTTCGCTCGATGCGGGGCAAGACGGTTCTATTCCACACGGGCCTGTGCGTCGCGAACGCCGCGCGTGTTCGCGTCGTGGAATCCCTGGTCACAACGGAGGTCGCGTTCCGCCAGCTCAGCGACACCGAAATCGAGCGCTACCTCGATCGCGAGCCTGCCTTCGACTGTGCCGGTGCCGCGAAGAGCGAAGCGCTGGGCATCAGCCTGCTCGAACGGCTTTCCGGCGACGACCCTACTGCGCTCGTCGGCCTGCCGCTCATCGCGCTTTGCGGGATGCTGCGCGCCGAAGGCCTCGAGATCCCCTGATGGCCGGCCGCCTCTACCTCGTTCCCGCGTGGCTCTCGGAAGACGCGCCTGTCGAAAGCGTGCTGCCGACCACCGTGCTCGAACGGATCCGCACGTTGAATGATTTTGTCGTCGAGGATGCGAAGAGCGCCCGGCGCTTCCTCACGGCCTGCGGTCATCCAGGCCCGATGCGCGACGTGGCGATGAAGGAGCTCAACGAGCACACCGCCGCGCGCGACGTTCCGGATTTGCTCGAAGCCGTCCGCGCGGGACGCGACGTGGGCCTGCTGTCGGAGGCCGGTGTACCCGCCGTTGCCGATCCAGGTTCGCTTCTCGTCGCTGCGGCGCACGCCGAAGGCATCGCTGTCGTCCCGCTCTCGGGCCCCTCTTCCATCGTGCTGGCGCTCATGGCCTCGGGACTCGAGGGGCAGCGCTTCCGCTTCCTGGGGTACCTCCCCGCGGACGCGAGCGAGCGCACGAAGGCGATCCTCGAACTGGAGAAGCGCTCCGCCCGCGAGCGCGAGACGCAGGTCTTCATCGAGACGCCCTATCGCAACGACGCGCTGTTCGCGTCGCTGCTGGAAAGTTGCCGGCCCGGAACGCGTATCGCGATCGCGGTCGACCTGACAGGACCCGAGGAGTCGGTGCGCATGCAGGCGGTGGAAGCGTGGCGGCGCAAGCCCGCGACGATCGGCAAGCGCCCGGCGACCTTCCTGCTGCTCGCCTAGCGGACCTGCGACTGGACGTAGAGGTTGTTCTGCCGCAGCAGCGGATAGATCTGCTCGGCGCGAACGGGTGCGGAGAAGTAGAAGCCCTGCCCGATCCGGCAGCCCTTCGAGCGCAGGAGTGCGAGCTGCCCCGCCGTCTCCACACCCTCGGCGATCGTCTCGAGGTCGAGGCTCTTGGCCATGTTGATGATGGCCACGACGATCGCGGTGTCGTTGGGGTCGACCGTGATGTCGCGGATGAAGCTCTGGTCGATCTTCAGCTTCTGGATCGGCAGGCGCTTCAGGTACGACAAGCTCGAGTAGCCCGTGCCGAAGTCGTCGATCGCCAGGTGGATACCCATTTCCGAGAGGCGGTTGAGCAGCATGATCATGCCCTCGGTCTGGCGCATGACCTGGCTCTCGGTGATTTCCAGCTCGAGCAGCGAGGGATCCAGGCGCGTGTCCGCGAGCACACGCGTGACCATGTCGAGGAACGCCTTGTCGCTGAACTGGCGCGCCGAGAGGTTGATGGCCATGCGGCGCGGCGCGAGACCCTGGTCCTGCCATTCGCGCGCCTGGCGGCAACCTTCGCGCAGCACCCATTCGCCAATTTCGTTGATGAGGCCGGTTTCCTCGGCGAGCGGAATGAAGTCGCCCGGCATTACCGTGCCCGAATCCTCGGTCTTCCAGCGCACCAGGGCCTCGAGCGCGATGATCTCGCCGGTCTCGAGGTTCACCTGCGGCTGGTAGTGAAGGACGAAATCCTTCTGCATGACCGCGCGGCGCAGCGCCGATTCGAGCGTCATGCGGCGCTTCACGGCGATGTTCATCTGCGCCGTGAAGTATTGATACGTGTTCTTCCCCAGCCCCTTGCCGTGGAACATCGCCGTGTCGGCGTTCTTCATCAGCGTCTGCGCGTCGCGGCCGTCCTCGGGGAAGACCGCGATGCCCACCGAACCCGACACGTGCTGCTCCGTGCCACCGAGGAGGAAAGGCTGGCGAAGCGAGTTGAGGATCTTCTGGGCAACGATCGAGGCGCCGCGGCCATCCTCGATGCTGTCGAGCAGCACGATGAACTCATCGCCGCCCTGGCGCGCGATCGTGTCCTCGAGGCGCACGCATTCGGAGAGCTTGCGCGAGACCTGGCGCAGCAACTCGTCGCCGACATCGTGGCCGAGTGTGTCGTTGATGTTCTTGAAGTTGTCGAGGTCGATGAAGAGCACCGCGACCTTGCGGTGGCCGCGCTCGGCGCGGGCGATCGAGTGCGCGAGGCGGTCCTGGAGCAGCGAGCGATTCGGCAGGCCCGTGAGGTTGTCGTGGTACGCGAGGTGCTGGATGCGCTGCTGGATCACCTTGCGATCGGTGATATCCCGGGAGTTGAACACAACGCCGCCGATGTGCGGATTCGTGAGGCAATTCGTGCCGAGCGATTCGAAAGTGCGCCACATGCCGTCGCGGTGGCGAACACGGAACTCGACCGGCTCGCGTGACTGCTCGGATTCGATGATGCGGCGGAAGGCGGTGCGGACGTGTTCCACGTCATCGCGATGAACCATCTCGAACACCGATCCTCCGACCGTTTCGGAGGGCTCGTAGCCCATCAGGTGCCTGAGCGCGGGGCTCTGGTAGCGGATCGTTCCGTCCTCCGCGACCACGGAGATGAGGTCCAGCGCCGACTCGGTGAGCACGCGGAAGCGCGATTCGCTCGCCTCGAGCGCTCGCTCGGCTTCCTTGTACGTCGTGACGTCGGTGATCACGCCGATGAGTCCCGCGACCTCGCCGTTGCGATCGACGAAGCTCACCTTGTTGTAGAGCATCTCGTGCGGCAGGCCGCGCGTGTCGGGGACGAGCGCTTCGTAGCTCGTCGAGGCGGGTTGCTCGTAGAGGAGCTTGTCACGTGCGTGGTGCAGGCTCGCGCTCGGCTCGCCGAACATGTCGAAGACGGTCTTGCCGATCCAGCTGCGCCCGCCGCCGAACAGCTCGTCCCATGCACGGTTGTAGACCTGGTAGCGCCCTTCGCGATCCTTGAAGTACACGGGGCTCGGGATCGCGTCGATCAGCGCACGCGTGAAGTGGAGCTGCCGGCCGAGCTCCCGCTCGGTGAGCGTGGCCTCGGTGACATCGATGCAGCACGCGAGCAAGCCGGTGATGTTGTCGTGCTCGTCGCGCAGGGGTGCGGCCGAGCCGTTGATGTGGATCATGGTGCCGTCGGCACGCTGGCGCTCGAGCTCGAGGCCCGTGAGGACCTCGCCCGCGATCACGCGTTCACGCAGCGACTGCCCCTCCTCGCGATGCGACGTGGGAATGAACGGCGCGCGACGGCCCATCGCCTGTTCGCGCGTGAAGCCGAAGGTGCGCTCGGCCGCCGGATTCCAGAACGTGATCTTGCCCTCGCGGTCCGCGGTGTAGATCGCGACCGGTGAATTCTCGACGATGGCGGTCAGGAACGCGTTCATCTGGTAGAGCGCGCGGTCCTTCGTGCGCTGCTCCGTGAGGTCGATGAAGGAACCGATCACGAGGCGGCCGGGCCCTTCCTTGCCGAGGACGGAGACGCTGCGCCGGACCCACACCTCGCGGCCGTCCTTGCGGATGTAGCGCTTGTCGACGGAGAGCGGCACGCCGTGGCCGGCGCGAAGTTCGTCGAGGTGCTTCAGGTCGCGGGCGATGTCGTCGGGATGCGTGACATCGCGGAACGAGCGGCCCAGCAACTCCTCGCGCGTGTAGCCGAGGATCTCGCAAAAGGCCCGGTTCACTCGCTGGAAGACGCCGTCCAGGTTGACGAGCGTGAGTCCGACGGCGGTCTTGTCGAAGGCTTCCCGAATCAGCTCGTACTCGACCTGCGGACGGCCCGCGCTGGCGTCGTCCCGCTCGTTTACCGCCATGAGGTCCCCGAGCCGGTGGCCGATTCAAGCAACGCGCGGCCCAGCGTTTCACCAAAGCTCGTGCCGAAACGCTTGGAGAGCGCCTCGAAGTAGTTCTCGTCGGGCGTGAAATCCACGATGCGCTCGGCCTTGACCACCTCGCGCGCCACGTAGTCGAGGCTGCCCAGCGCGTCGGCGAGGCCGAGCTCCACGCTGCGCTCGCCCGTCCACACGAGGCCCGAGAAGATCTCGGGCGATTCCTGGAGGCGCTTGCCGCGGCCCTGCTTCACGACGTTCACGAACTGCGCGTGGATTTCCGCGAGCATCTTCTGCGCGTGTTCCTTGTGCGCCGGATTCTCGGGCGCGAAGGGATCGAGGAAGTCCTTGTTCGTCCCGGCGGTGTAGGTGCGTCGCTCGATGCCCAGTTTGTCCATCGCACCGGTGAATCCGAATCCGCCCATGATCACGCCGATCGAGCCCACGAGGCTCGCTTTGTCGACGTAGATCTTGTCGGTGGCGACGGCAACGTAGTAGCCGCCCGACGCGCAGAGGTCCTGCACGACGGCGTAGACGGGGATCGCCGGATACTTCACGCGCAGCCGGCGGATTTCGTCGTTGATGTAGCCCGCCTGGACGGGGCTGCCGCCCGGGCTGTTGATGCGCAACACCACGCCCTGCGTGTTGCGATCCTTGAATGCGCTGTTGAGCGCCGCGATCATCTTGTCGGCGGAGGCCTTCGCTTCGACGCCGATCACGCCCTTCAGCTCGACGAGCGCGGTGTGCTTGCCGATGGTCGTGCGCTCAGTGTCGGGACGGCCGATCCACCCGAACCAGTTCGCCAGCAGGAGGAAGGCGAACAGCAGCCACAGCAGCTTGATCAGCAGCGACCACTGGCGCGCGCGGCGATTTTCCTCGAGACCCTTGAGGGCAAGTTTTTCGAGGACGGCGCGTTCCCAGGGAGGCGGGAGGGGCTCGTTCATGAGGCGTCGGAGAGAATGAACACTTGGCCGTTGCGTTCCTCGACGCGGATCGGATCGAGCGTGGCACCGTGACAGGGTCCCGATACGCAAAATCCGCTGGCGGGCTCGAACAGCGCGCCGTGCGTCGAACACACCAAGTATAACCCAGCCTCCTCGAAGAACTCGCCGGGTTGCCAGTCCAATTCGGTGCCCAGATGCGGGCAGCGATTGACGAATGCGCACACCGCGCCATCGAAGCGCACGGCGAAGCCTTTTTCCTCGTCCGCCTCGGGTCGAAGCGCGAAACGAACCCCCTTCCCGCCTTCGGGAAGCGCATCGGACGCGCAGATCGCGCGCGCTTCTACGGTGTCGTCAGCCATGCATGCAACTCCGCAACACTCGTGCAGCGTGCCTTCGCAGGGCGCGTGTCGAGCAGCGCCGGTTCGTGCGCGCCATAGAGGACCGCAACGGCGTCGACGCCCGCGTTCGCGGCGAGCTCGAGGTCATGCGTCGTGTCGCCGATCATGACGGCCCGCGAGGCCTCGACGCCCGTGGTGTCGAGCAATGCGAGGAGCATGCCCGGATGCGGCTTGGCGAATCCCTCGTCGGCGCAGCGCGTGGCCGAAAAGTAGGGGCGCAATCCGGTCGAATCGAGCGCGCGATCGAGCCCGCGGCGCGACTTGCCCGTGGCCACGGCGAGTTGGTGGCCCCGGCCCGAAAGGTCGGCGATGAGTTCGCTCACGCCATCGAAGAGCTTGATCCTCTCTTCATCGGTGAGGAAGTGATGCTTGTAGCGTTCGGCGAGCGCTGCACGGCCCGCCGCATCGAGCGATGGCGCGATATGACGCATCAGATCGGCCATGTTGAGGCCGATGACGTAGCGCGCGTCCTCGTCGCACGGCACATCGACGGAGAGATCGCGGCACGCGGCCTGGATGCAGCCGGCGATGTGCGCCGTCGAATCCATGAGCGTCCCATCCCAGTCGAACACGATCAGGTCGTAGCGATGCATTTCTTGCGGAAAGTCTCGAGGTCGGAGGGAAGCGGCGCGCAGAGCGTGAGTGCCGCACCTGTGAGCGGATGGCTGAAGGAAAGTTTCGCGGCGTGAAGGAACATGCGCTTCAGGCCGCGCTTCTTCAGCTCGCGGTTCAACGCGTAGTCGCCGTACTTGTCGTCGCCGAGGATGGGGTGACCCAGGTGCGCGAGGTGGACGCGGATCTGGTGCGTGCGGCCCGTGAGCAACTCGGCTTCGAGCAGGCTGAATTCAGTACCCCTCTCGATGCGGCGAAGAATGGTCTCCGCAGGCTGCCCATCTTCGGACACGGAGACGCGCCGGTCGCCGTCGGTCGTCGGGCGCTTGGCGAGCGCAGCACGCACGTGCTGGCGTTCGTTGCGGAAGCGGCCCGCGACGCCAGCGAGGTAGCGCTTGTCCATGTCGCGCTCGCGCCACATCTCCTGCATCGCGACCAGGGCGCTGCGCTTCTTCGCGAGCAGCAGGACGCCCGAGGTCTCGCGATCCAGGCGATGAATGAGCTCGAGGAATTTCGCGTCGGGCCGCATCGCACGCAGCGATTCGATCGCCCCGTGCGCCACACCACTGCCGCCGTGCACGGCGAGGCCCGAGGGCTTGTCGATCGCAAGCAGCGCGTCATCTTCGAAGAGGATCGATAGCTGCTTCAGGTGTGGCGCCCGCTCGGTCTCTTCGCGTTCGGCCAGGCGGATGGGGGGGACGCGAATGCGGTCGCCCGAGGCGACCCGATAGGCGGCCTCCACCCGGCCGCTGTTCACCCGCACTTCGCCGCTGCGGACGATGCGATAAACGTGGCTCTTGGGGACCCCCTTGAGACGCGAAAGGAGGTAGTTGTCGAGGCGCTGGCCCGCTTCCTCTTCCGCCACCTCGATCCAGCTCACGGCCGGTGCTTTGCCTTCGTTGGGCATGGGGCGTATACTAATATCTGTTTGATTTCTAAGCCTGTAGTTGTTGGATTGGCCCCATCAAGATGAGGCCACCCAGGCTAGGCGGGCAGCCAGAGACGGCGCCCAAGCGGGTTTACAGCGCTCACCTGCCATACCAAGGCAGCGCTGAATTGCAGGAAATACGCGCTCGACGCACTTTGAATTCAGGTCCCTGACCGCACGTTTGTGCCGTCAGGGCCAGACGAAAAAAAGCAGAACTCGCCCCTTTCAGCGATCACTCGTGACGCAAATCCAAGTCGACTTCTGAAGTTATTCGTCCCCCGGGCCCACCCAGTTGGCCGGGCCCTTCTTCCGTGTAGTACGAGCGCGGGAGAAAAGTAAACATGAAACGCATGCTGTTCAATGCGACCCAGGCTGAAGAGCTCCGGGTTGCAATCGTCGATGGCCAGAAGCTCATCGACCTCGACATCGAGACCCTCGGAAGAGAGCAACGCAAGAGCAACATCTACAAGGGCGTCATCACCCGCGTAGAACCCTCCCTCGAAGCGGTCTTTGTCGATTACGGCGCCGAGCGCCACGGCTTCCTCCCGTTCAAGGAGATCGCCAAGCAGTTCATGACCAACGACGACGGCGAATTCGGCCGCTCGAAGATGGCCACCCACCTCAAGGTGGGCCACGAAATGATCGTGCAGGTGGACAAGGACGAGCGCGGCAACAAAGGCGCGGCCCTGACCACCTATATCTCGCTCGCCGGCCGCTACCTGGTCCTGATGCCCAACAACCCGCGCGGTGGCGGAGTCTCGCGCCGCATCGAGGGCGAGGACCGCAACGAGCTGCGCGAAGTGATGGACCAGCTCGAAGTCGTCGAAGGCATGAGCCTGATCGCCCGCACCGCGGGCATCGGCCGTTCCCTCGAAGAGATGCAGTGGGACTTGAACTACCTCATCCAGCTGTGGACCGCGATCGAGAAGGCCGCGAACGAAGAAAAAGGCCCCTGCCTGATCTACCTCGAGTCGAGCCTGGTGGTCCGCGCCATCCGCGACCTCTTCCAGCCCGACATCGGCGAAATCCTCGTCGACACCGCGGCGATCTACGAGCAGGCCCTGTCGTTCATGAGCACGGTGATGCCGGCCAACGTGAACAAGGTGAAGCTCTACAAGGACGACGTTCCCCTCTTCTCGCGCTTCCAGATCGAGCACCAGATCGAAAGCGCGTATCGCCGCGACGTGACGCTGCCCTCGGGCGGCGCGATCGTCATCGACCACACGGAAGCCCTCGTGTCCGTGGACGTGAACAGCGCCCGCGCGACCCGCGGCCACGACATCGAGCAGACCGCGTTCAACACGAACTGCGAAGCCGCCGATGAAGTGGCGCGCCAGCTCCGCCTGCGCGACCTCGGTGGCCTGATCGTCATCGACTTCATCGACATGGAAAGCGCGAAGAACCAGCGCGAGGTGGAAAACCGCCTGCGCGACGCGCTCAAGCACGACCGCGCCCGCGTGCAGATCGGCAAGATCTCGCGCTTCGGCCTGCTCGAGCTCTCGCGCCAGCGCCTGCAGCCTTCGCTGGAAGAGACCACGCACACGCCCTGCCCGCGCTGCCATGGCACGGGCTTCATCCGCGACACCGCCTCCACCGCACTTCACGTCCTGCGCATCCTTCAGGAAGAAGCGATGAAGGAAGGCACGGCCGCGATCCACGCGCAGGTGCCGGTGGACGTCGCGACGTACCTGTTGAACGAGAAGCGCAGCGAGATCTTCAAGATCGAGACGCGCCTCAAGGTGAACCTGCTGCTGATCCCCAACCAGCACCTCGAGACCCCGAACTACACCGTCGAGCGCCTGCGCCACGATTCGCCGCTGCTCGATGCGCAGACCCCCAGCTACGAGATGGCGACCGTGCCGACCGAGGACGAGGACGACAAGTTGCCCTCGCGCCAGGACGCCAAGCCCGCGCGACCCGAACCGCTGGTGAAGGGCATCACGCCCGACCAGCCGGCTCCGATCACGCCGACCTCGCTGCCGATCCAGCAACCGGTCGCCAAGGCGCCGGCTCCGGCCAGCGCGGAAGGTGGCTTGCTCGATCGCCTGTTCGGGTGGTTCCGCAAACCCGCCGAAGCCCCTGCGCCGGTCGCCCCCGTGGCAACCGCAACGCGGGAGCGTCCTCCGCGTGAAGGCGGTGGCCAGGACGGCCGCCGTGGCGGCAACGGACAGCGCCGCGACGGACGTCGTGGCGAAGGCCGCGGCGGTGAAGGTCGCAGCGAAGGTGGCCGTGGTGGCCAGGGCCGCAATCGACAGGAGCGCGGGGGTCGCGATCAACGTCCTCCCGAGCAGCGTGGCGAACAAGCAGAAGGAGCGCCGCGCGAAGACCGTCCGCCGCGTCCTCCGCGCGAGCCGCGTGAACCTCGCGAGGGTCGTGAGCCGCGTGAGGGTCGCGAACAACGCGAGCCGCGTGAACAGCGTGAGCCGCGCGAAGCCCGCGAGCCGCGTGAGCAACGCGAGCCGCGCGAACCGCGCCAGCCCCGTCCGGAGCAACCGCGCCCGGCCCAGCAGGCCGATGGTTCGCCGCGCCTCGAGTCGCACCCCGTTGCCGAGACCGTCGGTGGCGAAGGTGAAGGCGAAGGTCGCCGTCGCCGTCGTGGCCGTGGCGGCCGGGGTGGTGGAGATCGCGGCGAGAACCGTGAAATCCGCGACAACCGCGACAATCGCGACAGCACCGCGCCCGCCGTCGTGCAGGAAGAGCAGCACCCGCACGAAGATGCCCCGACGCCGCAATTCGCTTCCGCGGAATTGTTTGCCGCCGAAGAGCAGCAGGCTCCGATGACGCCGTCGCCTTCGCCGTTCCCGCCGCCGGCAACGGACACGCTGCAGCCCTCACCCGCGCCGCTCCACGTGGCCTCCTCGGTGGGAATGCCGATGCCCGCGCCGCGCGTGGTCGTCGACCAGCTCGAGGATGTGGAACCGCAACGCCCCGTTCGCCGCCGCCGCACCGAGGCGCAGCTGGCAGCCCAAGCCGCCGCCGAAGCACTGCAACTGGTTGAAACCAGTGGCAACGCTCCGGTGGTCGCCGCGCCCGTCGTCGAGGACGAGCTTCCGCGACGCACGAAGCCGCGCCGGCGCCGTTCGGTCGAGGTGGGTAGCGAGCCGCTGCAACTCGTCGAGACCGCACCCGGGACCGAAAAGCAACCGGAGACGCCGGGGAACTGATGGCCCAGGGCACGGCGATCGATTACTACTTCGATTTCTCCTCGCCCTACGGCTACGTCGCGAGCCATCTTGTCGATGGCCTCGCGCAACGCACCGGGCGCGCCATCACGTGGCGCCCGATGCTCATCGGCGCCGTGATGAAGGTCACCGGCCAGCCGCTCATGGCGAGCATCCCCCTCAAGGGGGATTACTCGATCATGGATTTCTCGCGGACCGCGCGCTTCCATGGCGTGCCCTACAAGGCCCCCAGCACTTTTCCGGTGAGCAGCATCGCCGGCGTGCGCGCGTTCTATTGGCTGCAGGACAAGCATCCGGCCCTTGCCGTGCCGTTCGCGAAGGCGCTGTACGCCGCGTACTTCGCCGAGGACCGCGACATCAGCCTGGCCGAAACGGTCATCGAGATCGCCGCGAAGTGTGGCGTGGATCCCGCGGCGCTCTCGGCTGCGCTCGCGGACCCGGCCGTGAAGGACCGCACCAAGCAGATCGTCGACGCTTCGCTGGCACTTCGTGTCTTCGGGTCACCCTACTTCATCGTGGACGGCGAGCCCTTCTGGGGCGTGGATCGCATCCCGATGCTCGAGGAGTGGGTGCGCCGCGGCGGTTGGTAGCCTGATTCGCACCGGGAGTTCGCATGACCACCATTGAATCCGTCGGGCAGATCGCGATCGCGGCGAAGGATCTCGACCGTGCGCGGGCCTTCTATCGCGACACGCTCGGCCTCAAGCATCTGTTCGACGCGCCGCCGGGCCTCACCTTCTTCCAATGCGGTTCGATCCGCTTGCTCGTGGAAGTCCCTGCCGACGAGCGCTTCCGCCATCCGGCTTCCGTCCTTTATTACAAGGTCGCCGACATCGATGCGGCGCATGCCGATCTCGTGGCCAAGGGCGTGCGGGTCGAGGGCAAGCCGCACCTCGTCGCGCCCATGCCGGATCACGACCTGTGGATGGCCTTCTACCGGGATTCCGAGGACAACGTCTTCTCGCTGATGTGCGAGAAGCGCAAATAGAGGGGTCAGACCACTCTATCGCGGGTTGCGGTCAACGATAGAGGGGTCTGACCCCTCTATTTGGTCGAGCCAGCCTTCGGCGGCCTCCTCGATCATGTCGAGCACTTGCTCGAATCCGGCGGCACCCCCGTAGTAGGGATCGGGCACGTCTTCGCCCTTCCACGTCGCGCTTGTCTCCAGGAACATCGCCAGCTTCGCGCGCGCGTTCGCGGGCGCCATTGCCTCGAGCTGATGGAGGTGGCTGCGGTCCATCGCGAGGATGTAGTCGTATTCCTGGAAGTGCGCGCGCGTCACTTGCTGCGCGCGCTGCGCGCTGAGGTCGTACCCGCGCTGGGTCGCGTGCGCCATCGAGCGGCGGTCAGGCGGTTCACCCACGTGATAGTCGAGCGTGCCGGCGGAGGCCACGCGCACCGCGAGGCCGCGTTCCTTCGCCTTGGCGCGAAGGACACCTTCAGCCGTGGGCGAACGGCAGATGTTGCCGGTGCAGACGACGAGGATCGATCGCACCTCAGCCCTCGCCGGCGATGTTGAGCAGGCGGTCGCGCAGCTTCTTCAGCTCGTCTCGCATCTGGGCGGCGCGCTCGAACTCGAGGTTCTTCGCGGCCTCCAGCATTTCCTTCTCCACCTTGCGGATGCGCTGGTCGAGCTGCTTCTCGCCCAGGGCTTCGTACTTCGCTTCCTCTTCAGCGGCTGCGCGCGTATCCCTCGCGGCCTCCGGGTCGTACACGCCGTCGATCAGGTCCTTGATGCGCTTGGACACGCTCTTGGGCTCGATGCCGTGCTCGATGTTGAACGCCTCCTGCTTCGCGCGGCGCCGCTGGGTCTCGCCGATCGCCGACTTCATCGACTCGGTCATCTTGTCCGCGTAGAGGATCGCCGTGCCGTTGATGTGCCGCGCGGCGCGGCCGATCGTCTGGACGAGCGAGCGCGTCGAGCGCAGGAAGCCTTCCTTGTCCGCATCGAGGATGGCGACCAGCGACACCTCGGGCAGGTCGAGGCCTTCGCGCAGCAGGTTGATACCGACGAGCACGTCGAAGATGCCCTTGCGGAGGTCGCGGATGATCTCGACGCGCTCGACCGTCTCGATGTCCGAGTGCAGGTAGCGAACCTTGATGCCGTGCTCTGCGAGGTACTCGGTGAGGTCCTCGGCCATGCGCTTGGTGAGCGTCGTGACCAGGACGCGCTCGCCCACCGCGATGCGCTTGTTCGCTTCCGACAGCAGGTCGTCGACCTGGGTCGTTGCCGGCCGCACTTCCACGTGCGGGTCGACAAGGCCCGTCGGACGCACGAGCTGCTCCACGACCTGGCCGGCGTGCTTGGCTTCGTAATCAGCCGGCGTGGCGGAAACGAAGATGGCCTGCTTCACCTGGCGTTCGAACTCGTCGAACTTGAGCGGCCGGTTGTCGAGCGCGGAAGGCAGGCGGAAGCCGTACTCCACCAGCGTTTCCTTGCGCGACCGGTCGCCCTTGAACATGCCGCCCACCTGCGGAATCGTCACGTGCGATTCGTCCACGACGATCAGCGCGTTGTTCGGGAGGTAATCGATGAGCGTCGGCGGCGGTTCGCCCGGGCCACGGCCCGACAAATGGCGCGAATAGTTCTCGATGCCCTTGCAGAAGCCCAACTCATGGAGCATCTCGAGATCGAAGTGCGTGCGCTGCTGGATGCGCTGCAGCTCGAGCAGGCGCCCGTTCTGCTGGTAATAGTCGATGCGCTCGCGCAGCTCCACCTTGATCGCCTCGATCGCCCGCAGCACGGTGTCGCGCGGCGTGACGTAGTGGCTTTTCGCGTAGAGCGTGAAGCGCGGGATGCGGTGCAGGAGCTCGCCCGTGAGAGGGTCGAAGAGTGTGAGCGTCTCGATCTCGTCGTCGAACAGGGACACGCGAAGTGCGGTCTCGCCGTGCTCGGCCGGGAAGATGTCGATCGTGTCGCCGCGCACGCGGAACGTGCCGCGCCGGAAATCGATGTCGTTTCGCGAGTACTGCATCGAGGCGAGCCGCGCGAGCAGCCCGCGCTGCGGCACGGGATCCTTCTCGCGCAGCAGCAGACGCATGTCCTGGTAGTCCTCGGGGTCGCCGATGCCGTAGATGCACGACACCGTCGCCACGATGATCACATCGGGCCGTTCGAGCAGGCTCTTCGTCGCCGACAGGCGCAGCTGCTCGATGTGCTCGTTGATCGAGGAGTCCTTCTCGATGAACAGGTCGCGCGAGGGCACGTACGCCTCGGGCTGGTAGTAGTCGTAATAGGAGACGAAGTACTCGACCGCGTTCTCGGGGAAGTACTCGCGCATCTCCGCGTAGAGCTGCGCGGCGAGCGTCTTGTTGGGCGCCATCACGAGCGCGGGGCGGCCGGTCGTCGCGATGACATGCGCCATCGTGAAGGTCTTGCCCGAGCCCGTCACGCCCAGCAGCGTCTGCCAGGAAAGGCCGTCGTCGATGCCTTCGACGAGCTTCTTGATGGCCTGCGGCTGGTCGCCCGCGGGAGCGAACGGCTGGTGCAGGCGGAAGGGACTGTTGGGGTAGGTAACGACTTCCATCACGCGTCCGGCGAAACTCTCGATTCTACGGGTTAAAATGTCGAAAAGCAGCGTCCCAACCCGCCCGGAGAACCCATGTCGCTCGTCGCCGCCCGCCTCAACGCCATCAAGCCGTCCCCGACCCTCGCCGTGACCGCCAAGGCGGCCAAGCTGAAAGCCGAGGGCAAGGACATCATCGGGCTGGGTGCCGGGGAACCGGACTTCGACACGCCGCAATTCATCAAAGATGCGGCCATTGCGGCCATGAACAAGGGGCTGACGAAGTACACGCCCGCCGGCGGCACCGGCACGCTCAAGAAAGCCATCATCGCCAAGTACAAGCGCGACAACGGCCTGGACTACACCGAGAAGCAGATCCTGGTTTCATGCGGCGGCAAGCAGAGCTGCTTCAACCTGTGCATGGCGCTGCTCGACAAGGGCGACGAGGTGATCATCCCCGCGCCCTACTGGGTTTCGTATCCCGACATGGCGATGATGGCCGACGCCACGCCCGTCTTCATCCAGGCCGGCATCGAGCAGGGCTTCCGCATCACGGCCGCCCAGCTCGAGCGCGCGATCACGCCGAAGACGCGGATGATGATCATCAACAGCCCCTCGAACCCCTCGGGCGCGATCTACACGAAGGCGGACCTCGAAGCGCTGGGCGCCGTGCTGCGCAAGCATCCGCGCATCGTGATCGCCACCGACGACATGTACGAGCACATCCTGCTCGACGGCTCGAAGTTCGTGAACATCCTCAACGTGTGCCCGGACCTCTACAACCGCACCGTGGTGCTCAACGGCGTCTCGAAGGCGTACTCGATGACCGGCTGGCGCATCGGCTATTGCGGCGGGCCGGAAGAGCTCATCACCGCGATGGAGAACGTGCAGTCGCACTCCACGTCGAATCCCTCGTCGATCTCGCAGTACGCGGCCGAAGCGGCGCTCAACGGCGACCAGTCGTGCATGGTGCCGATGGTGGCGGCGTTCAAGGAGCGCGGAAAGTTCGTCTACGAAGGACTGAACCGCATTCCGGGCGTTCGCTGCGCGAATCCCGCCGGCGCGTTCTATGTCTTCCCTGATTGTCGCGAGGCCATCCGTCGCCTGCACGAGAACGGCAAGCTGAAGGCCCCGACCGACGCCGCGCTGTGCGAGTACCTGATGGAGCAACCCCTCGCGGTGGCCGCGGTGCCGGGCTCGGCGTTCGGCATGGAAGGCTACCTGCGCATCAGCTTCGCGACGTCGATGGAGAACCTGAAGAAGGCGATCGACCGGATGAACCTCTCGATGACGCCTGAGAAGGCAATGGCGTAACGCTCAGCCGGCGGCCACCGCCACGCGGTGGCTGCTGTTGTCATCGACCAGCGCAATGGAGTTGTCCGGTTGCGCAGCGCCATCGAGTGTCACGCGAGTCGCGCCACTTCCCGCCGCACCCTGCTCCACGACGATCTCGTACACCGACGCGCCGAAGCGGTAGCGAATCGTCGCTGCGTTCCAGGCCGGCGGCAGGCACGGCGTGAACCGCAGCCGGTCGCCTTCGCGCGAGATCCCCAGCAGTGACTCGATGACGAGCCGGTACATCCAGCCCGCCGATCCCGTGTACCAGCTCCATCCGCCGCGGCCTGTGTGCGGCGCCACGCCGTAGACATCGGCGCAGATCACATAAGGTTCAACCTTGTAGGTCGCACTGGCCTCGGGCGAGCTCGATCGGTTGGGCGGATTGATCATGCTCGTGAGCTCCCACGCGCGTTCGCGATCGCCCAGTGCCGCGAAGGCCATCGCCGCCCAGATCGCACCATGCGTGTATTGCCCGCCGTTCTCGCGCACGCCCGGGACGTAGCCGCGGATGTAGCCCGGATCGAGTCCCGACTTGTTGTCGAAGGGTGGATCGAGAAGTTGCACGAGCGAATGGTCGCGGCGCACGAGGCGTTCATCGAGCGCGAGCATCGCCGTACGGGCCCGCGTGGCCTCGCCCGCTCCCGAGAGCACCGACCAGCTCTGCGATACCGAATCGATGCGGCACTCGGTGCCTGACGCGGTACCCAGCGGTGTGCCGTCGTCGAAATACGCGCGCCGATACCATTCGCCGTCCCACGCATGCCGATCGAGGTTGCGGCGCAGCTCGACGCGCTGCGTCTCGCATTTGTCAGCGAACGTTGCGTCGCCTCTCAGGCGCGCAACCTCCGCGAACTGCTCGAGCACGGCACACAGGAAGAAGCCCAGCCACACGCTCTCGCCCGTCCCCTTGATCCCGACCAGGTTCATGCCGTCGTTCCAGTCGCCCGATCCCATCAGCGGCAAGCCGTGCGCGCCGAAGCGCAGCCCATGCTCGACCGCGCGCAGGCAGTGTTCGTAGACCGTGGCCGACTGCGAGGAGCGATTGGGCAGGTCGTAGTACGAATCGTCGCCGGCATTCACGGGCCGGCCTTCGAGGAACGCGGCTTCCTCGTCGAGGACGGAGGCGTCGCCCGTGGCCTTCACGTAGCGCGCGGCCGCGAGCGGCAGCCAGAGGTAGTCGTCGGAGCAACGCGTGCGCACGCCCCGGCCCGAAGGCGGATGCCACCAGTGCTGCACGTCGCCTTCGAGGAACTGGCGTCCCGCGCTGCGCACGAGGTGCTCGCGAACCAGTGCCGGTTCCGCATGCACGAGCGCCATCGTGTCCTGCAGCTGGTCGCGGAATCCGAAGGCGCCGCCCGATTGGTAGTAGCCGCTGCGCGCCCACAGCCGGCTCGCCACGGTCTGGTAGAGCAGCCAGCCATTGGCCATCACGTTGATGGCGGGATCGGGCGTTTCAATCTGGACGGCGCCCAGCGTCCGCGACCATTGCGCACGCACCGCATCGAAAGCAGCCCGCGCCGCGATCGGACCGCGATATCGCTGGACGAGTGCGGCCGCTTCCTCCGCGTGCCGGCCCACGCCAAGCCGGAAAACGATCTCGCGCTCTTCGTCCTCCGCGAGATCGACGACCACTTGCATGGCCCCGCACGGGTCGAGCGCCGGTCCCACCTTGCCTGACAAGCGCGCGCGCGACATCGCCGCCGGGTCGCGCATCTCGCCGTTGCGCCCCAGGAATTCCGTGCGATCGGCGGTCACGCTGCGCGTCGAGTCGTCGACATCGAGGAACGCGACGCGCCCGGGGAACTCGGTGATGTAGGCGTTGCGCGCGAACAGCGCGCCGCTCTTCATGTCGACTTCCGTCACCACGTGCATCGCGGTCTTGGGCCGCAGGTCGCCAAGGACCCATTCCACATAGCCCGTCGCCGATACACGGCGCGCGCGGCCCGACACATTGCGCATCCTGAGCACGGAGAACTTCACCGGCGCATCGAGCGCGACGTACACCCACAGCTCGGTCTCGATACCGTCCTCGCGATGCTCGAAGACGCTGTAGCCGAAACCATGGCGTGTCACGTAGGTACCCGCGCCGCGTGCCGGCAGCGGCGTGGGCGACCAGAAATGACCGGTCTCCTCGTCGCGCAGGTACAACGCCTCGCCACTCTCGTCGCGCACCGGATCGTTGTGCCAGGGCGAGAGGCGGTACTCATGCGCGTTTTCGCTCCACGTATAAGCGCCGCCGCTCTCCGAGATCACCGTGCCGAAATCGGGATTGGCGACCACGTTCACCCAGGGCACCGGCGTCGCGTCGCCGGCACGCATCGTGATGACGTATTCGGAACCGTCGGCCGCGAAGCCGCCCAGTCCATTGGAGAGGATCAGGTCGCGCGACGGCGGTTCAATAGTCTCGGTTTCGGGCTTGTACGGACGGCTCGGCGCGAAGCGCGGCAGGCGCGACTCCGCCGGCCCGCGGCGCATCACCTGCTCGGCGAGGCTGCCGCGGCGATCGGTGATGATCACGCGCGCCACGGCATTGAGGAGGATGCGGTCCTCGTCGGCAATCTGCTCGGCGCGACGCACGAAGATGCCGCCGGGGCGGTCGATGACGTGCGCTTCCACGCCCGCCGCAACGAGACCCATGATCTGGTCCTGGAGGACCTGGCGATAACCGCCGCGGTCGTCATTCCAGATGACGAGGTCGACCGCGAGGCCCTTCAGCCGCCAGTACGCGTGCGCCTGCACCATGCGGCGCACGAGGTCGATGTTGTCCGAGTCGCCGATCTGCAGGACGACGATCGGCAGGTCGCCGGAAATCGCGTGGCTCCAGAGGCCGGACTGCGCGCGGCGGTTCCTCGCGATGATCCCGGGCTCGGCGCGCAGCGTCGCGTTCGCGTGGATCACGGAACCCGCGAGGCGCGAGTAGAGCTGTGCATCCGATTCCGTCGCGTTAATCTGCCGCAGCGTCACGCCGCTGTGCGTCCAGGCGAGATCGAACACGCGATCGGCGAGGCGCTGGTCCTGGTATTTCGCGATGAGGCCCAGGGCCCCCTCGCGCGTTTCCGCAACCCCCGAGGTGAGGTCGATCGTCACGGTCTGCTGCGGGTCGAGCACGATCCGATGGCGAATCGAGACGATGGGATCGAGCACCGAGCCCTGCCCGCCTGAAAGCCGCCCGGCTTCCGCCATCGCGATCGGATCGGCAAGCGAACGGCCCCGGCCGATGAAAGCCATGCGATCCGTTTCCCAGGAGACGTCCTGCGAAGCCGCACCGTGAACGGACATGAGATGCAGCATCCACGGGACGCTCTCGTCGCGCGCACGCGGACGCCGCGTGCTGAGGATCGCCTGCCCGCGCGCCACCGACTCGGTCTGCACGAAGAGATTGGAGAACGCCGGGTGCAGCGCATCGGCCGCACTCGGTGCCAGCGCCACTTCCGCGTAGCTCGTCACCTCGATCGTGCGGCGCACCCGCGCGCGATTGGTGATGTGCAGCCGCCGCAGGTCGATGTCGTCCTCGGGCGAGACCGCGATCTCCGTATGCGTCTCGAAGTCGTTGTCGCGCCGGCGGAACTCCGCGCGGCTCTCGGTGAAGATCGCCTCGTAGTGCTCGGGCTGCTTGAGCGTGGGCTGGTGCGAAGCCGACCAGAAGTCGCCGGTCGCCACGTCGCGGATGTAGCAGAACGTGCCCCACGGGTCGGCCGTGCCGTCCTCGCGCCAGCGCGTCACCGCAAGATCACGCCAGCGCGTGCTGCCGCCGCCGGCGTTCGTCACCATCACGTGGTAGCGGCCGTTCGAGAGCAGCTGCACCTCGGGGATCGGCGTGTTGGGTGTTGCGAACACGCGCACCGGTGCGTCCGTGCCCGCGGTGACGGCACGCACCTCGGCGAGATCGGCCGGATGCGAATCGATCGGCATGACCTTGGGAATGCGCTCCTGCAGGAGCAGCAGCGTGGCCTTGACCAACGGATCCGACGTGAAGCGCTTCTGCATCGGGGCGCCCAGCAGGACATGCGTGAGCGACAGCAGGATCATTCCCTGGTGGTGCGCCATGAACGAACGCACGATCACGCTCGACTGGCCGCGAGGCACGCGCGCGGGCGTGTAGTCGATCGCCTCGAAGAGGCCGTAGCGGCCGGCCATCCCGTCGCCCGCAAGGCGTTGCAGGTTCGAGCACGATTCTTCCGGGTCGACCGTCAACGCGAGCGCCGACGCATAGGGCGCGACCACGAGATCGTCGGCGAGTCCGCGCTTGAATCCGAGGCCGGGCACGCCGAACGCGCGGTACTGGTAGTTCAGCGCTGAGTCCACGGCGTTGTAGCCGCTCTCCGAAATGCCCCACGGCACGCCGCGCTGCTTGCCGTACGCGACCTGCCGCTTGACCATCTCCTGCCCCGTCTGCTCGAGCAGCGTGTTCTCGTACGCGGGCATCACGAGCACCGGCATGAGGTACTCGAACATCGAGCCGCTCCACGACAGCAACACGCCACGACCGCCGGCGGCGGTGAGCTGGCGGCCGAGCGCGAACCAGTTCTCCTGCGGGAGCTGCCCCTGCGCGATGGCGACGAAGCTCGAGAAGCGCGCTTCGGAAGCGAGCAGATCGTAGAAGCTCGCGTCGAGTCTGCGCTCGCCCACGTTGTAGCCGATGGCGAGCAAGTGCCGCGACTTGTCGTAGAGGAACGCGTATTCCATTCGCGCAAGCTCGTCGCATTGCGCCGCGAGGCGTTCGATGAGCGCCATGCGCTGCGTGGCGTGCCGCTCCTCGACCGGGAGCGCACGGGCCTCGAAGGCCGCGATCTCTCGAAGCGTCGGAATATCCCGGCCCGGCCAGCGCTCGGCGCCGCCTTCGGTGTCGCTCCAGGGCGCGATCGTTGCAAGCTCTTCGCGCAATCCCGCAATCTGCCGCACGAGCGCATCGGCCCACGCGCGCGCATCGCCTTCGCCCGTCACCAGCGCCGCGACTTCATCGACATGCGCCGCCAACGCATCGAGCCGTTCGCGCGCCGCGACCAGCGTGGTGGGTGGCGCGTCGTAGGCGCTCTCGAGCGCGCGCTGCAGGCGCCCAAGCGGCACCGTAGCCGCTCCGCGTTCAGCCTCTGCAAGCGTGCGCGCGGTATCGCCCAGTCCTTCGAACCAGCGGCGATCGATGACCCGATCGTCGGCCAGCGCGAGAAGTCCGGGCTTGAGGGTCATGAGGTGCCCGCCCAGGTTGCCGCTGTCGACCGCGGAAACATAGAGGGGCCGCAGGGGCTTCAACGAGCGTGTGTCGTACCAGTTGTAGAAGTGGCCCTCGAAGCGCTCCATGGCGACCATCGTCTCGAGCGCACCCGCGGTCCGCGCGAGCAGCTGACCCGCCGGGATGTAGCCAAAGTCGTAGGCCGAGAGATTCGCGAGCAGCGAGAAGCCGATATTCGTCGGTGACGTTCGATGCGCCACCACCGGCCCGGGATGCTCCTGGTAGCTGTCGGGCGGAAGCCAGTTGTCCTCGGGGCCGACGAAGGTATCGAAGAATGCCCACGTGCGGCGCGCGAGGTTGCGCAGGAACACGAGTTGTTCGCCATCGAGCTGCGGCTTGCGGCGCACCACGGGGCGGCTGATCCACCAGGCGAGGAGCGGCGAGATGAACCAGAGGAGGAGTACCGGTGCGGCGACGGCCAGCGAGTACGGCGCGAGGCGCTCGAGCACGACGCCCAGGACGATGGCCAGCGCGGGCCCGGCCCACTGGGTCCGGATCGCGGTGAGCAACCCGTGGCGATCGCGCACCACGGCCGAGGGTGTCCACTCGAGCAAGCCGCGAAGCGAGAACATCATGCGCATCGTCGCTCGCACGATCGCATCGACATTAACCGAGGCTTCGTAAGGGAGGAACGCGAGCGTGAGCAGGGCCGTGGCACCGTGGCGGCCGGCCGAGGCGATGGTCGCTTCGAGATGCTGCCGGAGCGGCATGTCGCGCGGCTTGCGCAACAGGTCCGCGAAGAGCGCGATGGCTGAAGGCAGCACGAGGATCCCGATCACCACGAGGGTCCACAGCCACGCGTGGCCGAGCACGGTCCAGCCCAGGATGAGCAGCGCGGTGAGCGCGGCCGGGACGAGGCTGCGTCGCAGGTTGTCGAAGACCTTCCATTGCGACAGCCACGAAAGCGGGTTGGGGAAGTGGCGCGGGCCCGCCCCTCGCACCTGCGCGCGCAGCCACCCGAAGAGCTGCCAGTCGCCGCGGACCCACCGGTGCCGGCGGCTGATGTCGGCGCCGTAGGTCGCGGGGTAGTCCTCGTAGAGTTGCACGTCGCTCAGCAGGCCCGAGCGCACGTGACAACCCTCGATGAGGTCATGGCTGAGGATCCGGTTCTCCGGGAAGCGCCCCGCGAGCGCGCATTCGAAGGCATCGACGTCGTAGATGCCCTTGCCGATGAACGAACCTTCGGCGAACGCATCCTGGTAGACGTCCGACACCGCGCGCGTATACGGATCGATGCCCGTGTCGCCGCCGTGCAAGCGCGCGTACAGCGAACGATTCGCGCCCGGCAGGCTGATGGCGACTCGCGGCTGCAGGATGCCGTAGCCCTCGGTGACGAGGCCGCCCTGCTCGAATCGCGCGCGGTTGAGCGGATGGGCCATCGTGGCGACCATCTCGCGCGCCGCATCGCGCGGCAACTGCGTATCGGTATCGAGGGTGATCACGTAGCGCACGCCGGTGAGCTTTTCCGTATCACCGACGACGAGCGAGAACCCCCCTTCCCCGTTGCCGCGCAGCACCGCATTGAGGGCCGCGAGCTTGCCGCGCTTGCGCTCTTCCCCCATCCACACGCCTTCTTTCGCGTTCCAGCGGCGCGGGCGGTGGAAGAGATAGAACCGGTCCGCCGCGACCTGGCCGGTCGCCGGATCGACGTGCCCGTACTTCGCATTCAGGTCTTCGATGCCCTTCCTCGCGCGCCACAGCAGCAGGTCGTCCTCGATACAAGTCTCGGTCGCCGCGTCGAGGAAGTCCGTGAGCAGCCCGAAGTGCAGGTGCGAATCGCGATTGGCGAGGAAGCGCACCTCGAGCGCCTCGACGAGGTGGTCGATGCCCTCGAGGCAGGTCAGCATCGTGGGCACGACTACAAGCGTGCGCGACTGCGACGGAATGGCGCTCGAGTAATCCATCCGCGGGAGTGCCCTCGGCTTGACGACCAGCGTCACCAGCCAATTGACGACCCCCGAGGCGAGCTGGCTGAGCGCGATGAGCAGCAGCACGCCCAGCGCAGGCAGCGTGGAGACGCGCACTCCATAGTCGTAGGCGAACACAAGCAGCGCCGCCGTGAGTCCTGCCGTGATGGCGAACATCCCGCCGAGGTATGGGAGCAAGGCGACGCGCCGGGTCGCGCGACGAAGGCCCTCGGCCGCGGTGATCCGCACGCCGGCCGCCTGCTCGAGTTTCTGCCGGCCCCGATCGACCAGGTAATAGCCGACATGCGCGGTACGGTCGGCATCGCCATCGCCTGTCCCCCCAGCGCCCTTGGCCGCCTCGAAGGCCAGCTGGATCGCCTTGCGCGCGACGTCACCTTCGCCGAGCGAGCTCCCGCGGGCCATCTCCTCGACCGCGTGGCGATAGCGGTCGCGCGTGGCGAAGTCCATGCGCCCGTAGAGGCCACCGGGATCCTCGCGCAGCTTCTGCTCGACGACGCTCGTCGACTCGAAGAACTTGCGCCACTCGATGGCCCCGAGCAACCGCAGGCTGCCGATCGAGTTGCTGGTCGAGACCTGCACCGCTGCCTGGGTCTGCGCCTGCACCTGCACCAGCTGCTCGATCGAGAAACCCGATTCGCCCAGGCGCTGCTCGATCCACGTGAGCGGCAAGGCAAGCGCCGCGCTCTGCCCCTGCAGCCGCCGCACGAGCTCGGCCACGAACGCGCTCACCATCGGCGGATTGGAGCGCGCCATGTCCGCGATCACCAGGATCAGGTTCTTGGGATCGTGCTCGGCGACCTCGAGCATCTGGTCGGCCCAGGCGCCGGCGCGCTCGCGTTCCCTCATCGCGGTGGCAATCCGGGTACCGACCCGGCGCAGGTTCTCGATCAACGCGAGCCGCAGCATGATCGGGAACGCCCAGAGCTCGCCCATCGTGAGCGGGGCCACGGTCTGGTAGGCGGCGACGAAGCGCGAGAGGCTTTCCTCGTCGATCCGGCCGTCGCCGTGGGAGATCGCTTCGAACGCGAGGTCGTAGACGCGCGGCAGCGTCGCCGAAGGACCCCGCGCGAGCTTCGGGAGCTCCAGGCTGTAGCCCTTGGGCAAGTGCCGCTTGGTCGTGCGGATCTGCTCTTCGATCAGGTAGAAGTTGTCGAGCAGCCATTCCGCGGCGGGCGTGATGCGTTCGTTCGCGGCCACGGTCTCGACGAGAAGCTCACCCACTTCGTCGAGGACGGCGGCGTTCTCGGCAAGGCGCACCAGGAGGCGGTCGCGGGAGCGCCCGGTCGCCAGCCGGTGGGAGAGCGCGAGGTTCTTGCCGTGCTGCTCCATCTGGTCGGCGCTGAAGAGCTCCGATCGCAGCGGCGGTTCCTCGTCGGCGAGCTTGTCCCGCATCTCGGGCGCGAAAAAGCGCGCGACGGGCTCGAGCAGTCGCTGCAGGAAAGTGGGGTCGGTCACCCAATCCATCCTACAGGCCGCCGACGGACGAAACCGTCGGACGAGCCCTACAGTACAAGCAAATTTGTTCCAATCAGCGCCGTGGTGGTGCACGTCCCGCTACACTCGAACGATCGCAGTCGCCCGAACGCTGGCAGTAGGCCACGTGGAGAAAAGGGGCGTTGGAAGCTCAACGTTTCCCTCTATGGGGTCTCCACTATGGGCCGAAGGCGAACCTGGACTGACGCACAACTCCTTCAGGCTGTCCAAGCATCACGCTCGCTCGCGGCGACGCTAAGAGTGCTGGGATTGCGCGCCTGTGGCGGCAACTACGCGAGCATTGGAGCGCGCATTCTTGCACTTCATGCGGATACATCGCATTGGACGGGTCAAGCGCACCTCCGCGGCAGGCCGAACCCGCATGTACCCATACGACCACTCGTCGAGATCCTCGCACGTGGCAGCAGCTTCCAAAGCAATAAGCTTCGTATCCGATTGATTCGCGCTGGGTATCTGGAGCCTCGCTGCGAGATGTGTGGGAACACCGTATGGCAAGGTCAACCTATTCCGCTGGAGCTCGACCACATAGATGGGGATCGAACGAACAACGAGTTCGCCAACCTTCGCTTGCTCTGCCCCAATTGCCACGCGCTCACACCCACATACAAAGGGCGCAACATTAGATATGCCCACATTCCGCCTCTCGCCGAAATCATTTTTGGCATCGAGCGCTGTGGTGGGATAAGGCACTACGCGCGCGAGCGGGGCGTCACGCCCGATGCCGTCCGAGGCTGGTTAAGGTCGAAGCGCTATAGCCTTGCGCTGCAAGCCGTCCTGGCTGAGCCTTCGTGATACTTTCTATGCAGAGCGAGATGCCCGGGTGGTGAAACGGTAGACACAGAGGACTTAGGAAGGATTGAGCGCTCTAGCGGAAACGCTGGAAGTGGAACCCGTCAAATTCGGTGAAAGCCCTGGGCGCGAGCCCGAGCCAACGCCGAGCCAAGCTCCTCATGGAGAAGGTGTAGAGAGCAGACGGCGGGCACCTAAAGCCGCAAGGCCAGGGTGAAGGCGTGCTCCAGACCACGAACTCCGCAAGGAGGCGGCTAAAGCCGAAGTGGTAAGAAAATCCTCAGGCCGCAAGGCCGTGCTGGTTCGAATCCAGCCCCGGGCACCAACATTCACGCGGCGTAATCGCCCGCACGACCGAGCGATTCTCGCTCGGCAACGCACCGCAATCGCGGTTTCATGACGCCTCCATCCACACGCCGGGAGGCATCCCATGAAAGCAACGCTGGTCACGTCCCTCATCGCTTGCGCGCTCGCGATCCCCTTCTCCACTTCGGCCGCGGTCGACACGAAGCCGCAGGAGACGGCCACGACGCAATGCACCACGGAAGCGAAGGCCCTGAAAGGCGAAGAGCGCGAGAAGGCGCTCGCGAAGTGCGAGAAGCTCGCGGCCTACGGCCCCGGTTCTCAGCAGAACAAGATGAAGACCTGCAACGCGGACGCGAAGAAGAACGACCTGCACGGCGACGAGCGCCGTGCATTCATGAGCAAATGCCTGAAGGGCTAGGCCCTCCAGGCATTCAGGTTGTTGCCGGTGTTGCGACTACTCAGCCGCGCGGTTCACCGTTCTGGTTCACGGTGATCGTGCGGCCGGGGGGCGCCGCGAGCTGCGCGTGGTGCTCCCGGTTGCGGAAGTTGTACGTCACGTCGTAGTACTGGGGCTGGTAGCTCGAGGCGACATTCTCGCAACGCTGGACGTCACGGGTTTCCGTGCCACCGCGGATGCGGTCCTTGTTGTAGCCGAGGGCACCGCCGCCGATCGCGCCGAGCGCGGTCGCTGCGTCATTACCCTTGCCGCTGCCGATCTGGTGACCCAGCACGCCGCCGAGGATCGCGCCAACCACCGCGCCGCCGACGCTACCGTCCGCGCGCACTTCTTCCTTCTCGACCCAGCAACGTTGTTGCTGCTGGGCGTCGCCCACGACCGCGCGCACCTTCGTCACGTTCGCTTCATAGAGCTTCTCGTTCGGACGGCGGCGATACTCGTAGACGGGCAGCGGTTCCGGCGAATCGCGATAGGCGCGCGACGAGGCGTTGCCGCTCACCTTGCGGACCGACGAAACGCGGTCATTCAGGCCCATGCGCTCGAGGTTGTCGTAGCTGCCGGGGCGAAGCACCACGCAGTTGCCGCCGAAATTCGCATCCGAACAGACTTCCCAGCGGCCACGTTCGACAACGGCCGAGGAGGCGCGGTCATTGAAGCCCGTCCGCTCGAAGTTGCTGACGTTGTTGACCGGGCCGAAGGTGCGGCCGCGGAAATTGTCGTGCTCATAGAACGTCACCTGCGCCGCAGCCTGCACGGAGAGCAGGAGCGTCGTCGCGCCAAGCGCGCAAGCCAGTTTCTTGTTCATCGTGAATCCTCCTAGACGTGACAGGACCGCCGACGTGGCGGGATAAGCGTCACCTTAGGACTTGCCGTGCTTGTGCGGTGTAGGCGTACGCCGCGTCTGCGCGTAAGCCACCCGCTACCAGCGGGCGTGGACGAGTGGCCTGGCGTGGCGCAGATAGATGGAGGCGATGGCGTCCATCGTCGCGGGCGTGAGCAACGGGAGATCGGCCGCGGCCATGTTCTCCTCGACGTGGGCGGGACGCTTGCAGCCGGGGATGCTGCACGTCACAGCCGGATGCATGCCGATCCACGTGATGGCCATCTGGGCGAGCGTGTGGCCCTTGGGCACCAGGGCACGCAACTCCTCGACCGCAGCCAGCCCCACCGAGTAATCGAGGCCCGAGAAGGTCTCGCCGCGATCGAAGCCCGCGCCTCCCCGGTTGAACTGCCGGTGGTCATCCGCGGCGAACGTGCTCGAGGCCGTGAGCTTGCCCGCGAGCAAGCCGGATGAAAGCGGCAGGCGAGCGAGCACCCCGACGCCGCGGCGCTTCGTTTCGGCGAACAGCAGCTCCGCGGGCCGCTGCCGGAAGATATTGAAGATGATCTGCACCGACTGCACGCCCGGGTACTCGATCGCCTTCAGTGCCTCCTCGACCTTCTCGACGCTGACCCCATAGAAGCGCACCTTGCCGGCCGCCGCGAGATCGTCGAGGACACCGAACACCTCGGGCATGTAGTAGACCTGCGTCGGCGGGCAATGCAGCTGCAGCAGATCGAGGGCCTCGACGCCGAGGTTGCGGAGGCTGCGTTCGACGAATGCCGTGAGGTTCTCGCGCGAGTAGCCCTCGGCGACATGGGGGTTGAGACGGCGGCCGGCCTTGGTGGCCACATGGAAGGGTTCGCTGCGTTCCTTGCGGAGCCTCGCGAGGAGCCGCTCGCTGCGGCCGTCGCCGTACACGTCGGCGGTGTCGAAGAAATTCACGCCGAGGTCGAGCGCGCGATGCAAGGCGGCCATCGACTCGGCGTCGTCCACCGGGCCCCACGTGCCGCCGATCGCCCAGGCGCCGAAGCTCACGGTCGAGACCTTCCAGCCGGTGCGGCCGAGCTTGCGGTATTCCATTTATGGACGGTCCTGGGAGGCTGCGCGGCTGACGCGCGGTTTTTCGCCGGCGATGATCATCGCGAGCACTTCGTCGCGCGTCACGTCGGCCACGTTCACGGTATCGACCACCGCGCCGTTCTTCATCACCGTCACGCGATCGCAGACCTCGAAAACATCGTGCATGTCGTGGCTGATGAGGAAGATGCCGATGCCTTCCTTCTTCAGCCGCAGGATCGTGTCGAGCACCATGCGCGTTTCCGCCGGGCCGAGCGCGGCGCACGGCTCGTCCATGATGAGGATCTTCGCGTTGAAATGCAGCGCCCGGGCGATCGCGACGGTCTGCCGCTGGCCGCCCGACATCGCGCGCACGGGCTTGCGCATGTCCCGGAAGTTCGGATTCACGCGCGTGATCACCTGCAACGCCTCGTGTTCCATGCGGTCGGAGTCGAGCGTGCGCCACGGTGTGAGCAGCTCCCGGCCAAGAAACAGATTCGCCGGCGCGTCGAGGTTCTCGGCGAGTGCGAGCGTCTGGTGGATGGTTTCGATGCCGGCGGCTCGGGCCTCGCGCGGGCTTGCGAAGGTCTTCGCTTCGCCGCGGACCACGATCTCGCCTTCGTCCGGGGAAAACACGCCCGAGAGGATCTTGATGAGCGTGCTCTTGCCCGCGCCGTTGTGGCCGAGGAGGCCCACGACTTCACCCTCGTGCAGCGACGCGTTCACGTGGTCGACGGCCTGGATGCCGCCGAAGTGCTTGCTGAGCGAGCGGATCTCGACGAGGGCCGGGCTCATTGCGACTGCCGCTTCGAGTAGATGCCGTCGAACCACACGGCGGCGATCAGGATCGCGCCGATGAAGATCTGCCGCTTGGCGCTCGAGACATCCATCAGCACCATGCCGTTGTCGAGGCTCTGGATGATGACGGCGCCGACGATCGCACCGGGAATCGTGCCCACCCCGCCCGCCAAAGAGGTGCCGCCGATCACGGCCGCGGCGATCACGTAGAGCTCGGCCATCTGGCCAATCGAGTGCGTACCGGCGTTGAGGCGCGAGGTGGTGATCACGGCCGAGATCGCGGCGAGCGCGCCCATCAGCACGAACACGTAGAGCAGGATGCGCTTCGTGGGCAGCCCCGAGAGAAGCGCGGCCTCGGGATTGCCTCCGTACGCGAAGACGTATCGGCCGAAGCGCGTGCGCTGCGCGAGGATCGTGAGCGCGATCGCGACGAAGACGAGGATGAGCACCGGCAGGCCGATCCCCTTCCCCACCGCTGCACCGCCGTCCGCGGTGCTCGCCGGATCCGGATAGGCATTCATCACCGCGACGAAGCCCAGCACCGCGGCGCACGATACGGCTACTTTGACCCCCGTGGCCCAGGCCGGTGGCATGGTCGCGTTGAAGCGAGCCCGCGATCGGCGCGCCTGCAGCGCCTGTGCGACGACCCACGCGCAAGCGGCAAAGCCCAGGAGCCAGCTCCACAGCGGACCGATCGATCCGTTCACGCCGCCACCGAGGCGTTGATAAGGAGTCGCCAGGGGTGCGAGCGTCTGGCCGTCGGCGACCATGAACGCGGCGCCGCGGAACATGAGGTATCCGGCGAGCGTCACCACGAAGGCCGGCACGGCGCGATACGCCGTCCACCAGCCCTGGAAGGCGCCGAGCGCCATCCCGGCAGCGATGCCGATCGCGATCGAGCCGAGCCAGCCCCACGACGAGTCCGCGCCCAGCCAGTCAGTCTGCGCGATGGCGATGAGCATCCCGGTGAACGCCATCTGCGAGCCCACCGACAGGTCGATCTGGCGCGCGGCGATCACGTAGACCATGCCGCAGGCCATGATCGCGGTGACGCAGGTCTGGATCGAGAGGTTATACAGGTTGCGCGGCGTGACGAAGATGCCGCCGGTCGCGAAGGCGAGCGCGCCCCAGATGATCGCGAGCGCGAGCAACAGGGAGGTGAAGCGCGCGTCGAAGCCCGCGCGCTCTAGCCAGGTTCGCATCGGGACTAGCTTATTACTTGCACGCGGCCGGCGCCTTGGAGGCTTCCACGCGCGCGCACACCTGCGCCTTGGTCGCCCATCCGGCGTCGATGACCGCGTTGAGGTTGTCGCGCGTCACCGGCAGCGGTTTCAGGAACACCGAGGGAATCGGCAGCTTCTTGCTGCCGCCATTCCAGACCGTCGCACCCTTCACGTCGGCGAGCTTCGTGCCCGCCGCCATTTGCACGGCGAAAGTGCCCGCGGCCTTGCCGAGCTCGCGCGCATCCTTCCACACCGTCACGGTCTGCTCGCCCTTGGCCACGCGGTTGAGCGCCGCGACGTCGCCATCCTGGCCCGACACCGGCACGCCCACCATGTTCTGCGCCCGCAGGGCGGCAACGACGCCTCCCGCGGTGCCGTCATTGGAGGCGACGACCGCATCGACCTTGTTGTTGTTCTTCGTGAGGATCTGCTCCATGTTCTTCTGCGCGACTTCCGGCGCCCAGTTCTCCGTGTACTGCTCGCCCACGATCTTGATCTCGCCCTTGTCGATCGCGGGCTTCAGGACCTCGCGCTGGCCGGCATTGAGGAAGTCCGCGTTCGGATCCGTCGGCGAACCCTTGATGAAGACGTAATTGCCCTTGGGCTTGGCGGCGAGCACGGCGCGCCCCTGCATGCGGCCCACCTCGACGTTGTCGAACGTGAGGTAGAGAACGCCGCTGTCCTGGATGAGGCGATCGTAGGCGACCACCGGAACGCGCGCTTCTTTCGCCTTCGCGACCGCGGGAAGCACCGCGCTCGCGTCGTGCGCGAGGATGATCAGCGCCTTCGCGCCCTTGGCGATCAGCGCCTCCACGTCCGCGAGTTGCTTCTCGTTCGAGCCCTGCGCATCCGCCGAGATGTACTTGCCGCCCGCGGCCTCGACCGCGGCCCGGATAGCGCCTTCGTCCTTCTTCCAGCGTTCCTCCTGGAAGTTGGACCAGGACACGCCCACCAGCTCACCCTTGGCATGGGCGGTTTGCCACGCGGGCAACCCGACCGCCAGCAGCGCCACGGCGGCGCCGAACGAACCCACCCTCATGCTTCTCTCCTCAGATGTAGCGGTTGACCAGCGCCTCGAGCTTCTCCTGCCGGCCGGAGCGCGGCTGGGGCTCGATGTTGTTCTTCTCGACGTGCTTCGCAAGCTGCGCGAGCGACACCTTGCCGCCCAGGATCTCGCGACCGAGCTTGCCCTTCCACCCGGCATAGCGCGCGTCGAGTTGCTTCGCGAGCTCCCCGTCGTCGATCATCTTCTCGGCGATCAGCAGCGCACGGGCACACAGGTCCATCGCGTCGGCGTGCGCGGCAAGGAGATCGTCCGGATCGATCGACTGGCGGCGCACCTTCGCATCGAAGTTGAGACCCCCGCCGTTCTTGAAGCCGCCGGCGCGCAGGATGTGGTACATCGCGAGCGCCATCTGCGGCAGGTTGTTCGGAAACTGGTCGGTGTCCCAGCCGAGCTGGTCGTCGCCGCGGTTCATGTCGATCGAGCCGAAGATGCCCAGCGCATGCGCCATGCAGATCTCGTGCTCGAACGAGTGGCCGGCGAGGAGCGCGTGATTCTGCTCGATGTTCACCTTGACCTCCTTCTCCAGCCCGTAGCGCTTGAGGAAGCCGTACACGGTCGCCACGTCGTAGTCGTACTGGTGCTTCGTGGGTTCCGCGGGCTTGGGCTCGATGAGGATCATGCCCTTGAAGCCGATCTTGTGCTTGTGCTCGACCACCAGCGAGAGGAAGCGCCCGAGCTGGTCGAGCTCGCGGCCCACGTCGGTGTTGAGCAGCGTCTCGTAGCCTTCGCGGCCACCCCACAGCACGTAGTTCTTGCCCCCGAGCTCGTGCGTGAGCTCGAGGACGTTCTTCACCTGGGCCGCGGCATAGGCGAAGACTTCGGGATCCGGATTGGTGGCGGCACCCGACATGAAGCGCCGGTTGGAGAAGAGGTTCGCCGTGCCCCACAGGAGGCCCACCTTGTTGGCGCGCATCTTCTTCTCGAAGATCTCGCCGATCTTGCGTACGTTGCGGTTCGATTCGCGCAGCGTCGCGCCTTCGGGGGCGATGTCGCGGTCGTGGAAGCTGAAGAACGGGATGCCCAGCAGCCGGAACATTTCGAAGGCGACATCGGCCTTCATCTCCGCCTGCTTCATCGGGTCGCCGCCCACCGCGTGCCAGGGCCGCTGGAACGTGTCGCCACCGAAGGGATCGAGGCCCTGCCAGACGAAGCTGTGCCAGTAGCACGCTGCGAACCGCAGCTGCTGCTCCATCGTACGGCCGAGGACCTTCTTCTCGGGCTTGTAGTACTTGAAGGTGACGGGCTTGGTCTGTTCGAAGAAGCGAAGGGCTTTTTTCATGGTGGGGATTTCCGTTTCAGTATTCAGAGGTAACTGTTCACGAGCGCCTCGAGCCGCTCCTGGCGGCCCGAGCGCGGTTGCGGCTCGATGTCGTTCTTCTCGACATGCGCGGCAAGCTGCGCGAGCGTTTTCCTGCGGCCGAGGATCTCCCGGCCCAGCTTGCCCTTCCAGCCGGCGTAGCGCGCGTCGACCTGCTTCGCGAGCTCGCCGTCGTTGATCATCTTCTCCGCGATGAGCAACGCGCGGGCGCACAGATCCATCGCCTCCGCGTGTGCCACCACGAGATCGTCGGCGTCGATCGACTGTCGCCGCACCTTCGCATCGAAGTTCACGCCGCCCGTGGTGAAGCCGCCGCCGCGAAACACGTGGTACATCGCGAGGGCGACCTGCGGGAGGTTGGTCGGGAACAGGACCGTATCCCAGCCGAGCGTCTCGTCACCGCGGTTCATGTCGACGGAGCCGAAGATGCCCAGTGCCCGGGCGAGCGCGATCTCGTGCTCGAAGGAGTGGCCGGCGAGGATGGAATGGTTCTGCTCGATGTTGATCCGCACGTCCTTCTCGAGCCCGAAGCGGGCGAGCAGGCCGTAGACCGTCGCGACATCGAAGTCATACTGGTGCTTGGTCGGCTCCGCGGGCTTGGTCTCGATGAGGATCGGGCCGCGAAAGCCGATGCGGTGCTTGTGCTCCACCACCAGCGACAGGAAGCGCCCCAGTTGCTCGACTTCGCGCGACACGTCCGTGTTGAGCAGGCTCTCGTAGCCCTCGCGCCCGCCCCACAGCGCGTAGTTCTCGCCGCCCAGGTCGTGCGTGAGTTCGAGCGCGTTCTTCACCTGCCCGGCCGCATACGCGAACACTTCCGGATCGGGATTGGTCGCGGCCCCGCTCATGTAGCGGCGATTCGAGGTGAGGTTGGCCATGCCCCAGAGCAGCTTCACGCCGCTCGCTTCCATCTTGCGCTGGACGACCTCGCCCATGCGCCGCACGTTGAGGTTCGTCTCGCGCAGCGTGGCCCCCTCGGGCGCGAGGTCGAGGTCGTGCATCGTGAAGTACGGCACGCCGAGCAACTCGAACAGCTCGAACGCGGTGTCGGTCTTCAGGCGCGCGAGCTTGAATGCGTCGCCCGATGCGTGCCACGGGCGAAGGAACGTCCCGGCCCCGAACGGATCCTGGCCCTGCCACACGAAGCTGTGCCAGTAGCACGCGGCGAACCTCAGCTGCTTCGCCATCGTTCGGCCCAGCACCTTCTTGTCCGGCTTGTACCACCGGTACTTCGGCGTGCGTACGCCGTGGAAGAAGGACGGGGGGTTCTTCATGCGCGAGGGTTTCTTCATGCGCGGGCCCAGCCCGAGAGCGCGGCATACAACCCCTGCCAATGGCGATGGCGCGCGGTGTGCAGGGATACGCGATCGGCACGCGGCGCAAAGGTGCGAACGCGCGCGGGCCGCTTGAGGCTCGAGAGCGGTTCGCCGGCGGCAAGCCGTGCAAGGCGTGCCGCGCCCAGGGCGCAGCCGATCTCGCTCTCGGCCACCTGGTGGAGTGGAATTCCGAGAACGTCGGCCATGAGCTGCGACCAGAGTGGCGACCGCGCTCCACCGCCGATGATGTCGGCTTCCGAGAGCTTCGTGCCCGCACTCGCCAGCGCCTCCTGCGCATCGCGCATCGCGTAGGCAACACCTTCGAGTACGGAGAGCGTCATGTCCGCGCGCGTGCAGCTTCCGTCGAGTCCCGCGAAGCCGCCACGAACGGCGGCATCGTTGTGCGGCGTGCGCTCGCCGTTGAGGTACGGCGCGAACCAGCACGCGGACGAAGCCCGCGAGGCATCGATCTCAGCGAGCAGCTTGCCTTCATCAGCGCCTGCAACCTGCGACCACCAGGCAAGGCTTCCCGCCGCGGAAAGCAGGACGCCCATCTGGTGCCACGTATTGGGAACGGCATGGCAGAACGCGTGAACGCCGCGGGCCGGTGCCGGCGCGAATGCCGCCGTCGTCGCCCAGAGCACGCCCGAGGTGCCGAGCGAGACGAACGCGTCGCCTGCGTGGATCGCCCCGAGGCCCACTGCACCCGCGGCGTTGTCACCGGCGCCACCGGCGATCACCGGAGCACGCTTGAACCCCCAGCGGCGCGTGAGCTCGGCATTGAGCTCGCCGGAAACGGCGTCCCCCTCGACGAGGTCGGGCATCTGGTCGCGGCGCATGCCGGTGGCATCGAGCGCAGCCTTGGACCAGTCGCGCGCGCCGACATCGAGCCACGACGTGCCCGAGGCATCCGACATCTCTTCTATATAGAGGCCACACAGCCGATAGCGCACGTAGGCCTTGGGCAGCAGCACCTTCGCAACCCGCTTGAAGATCTCGGGCTCGTGCTCGCGCACCCACATGAGCTTGGGCGCCGTGAAGCCCGGCATCGCGAGGTTGCCGGTCACCGAATGCAGGCCCGGCCACTTCGCCGTGAGCGCCTCGCATTGCGCCATGCTGCGGACGTCGTTCCACAGGATGCACGGGCGCAGCACCTCGCCCTTGTCGTCGAGCAGTGTGGCGCCGTGCATGTGTCCCGAAAGACCGATCGCAACGACGTCCGCGAGCTCGGAAGGGTGCTTAGCCTTCAGCTCGTCGAGCCCTTCGACGAGCGCCTGCCACCAATGCTGCGGATCCTGTTCGCTGAATCCGGGTTTGGGCCGGCTCACCTCGAGCGGACGGCTCGCGGTGGCGATCACGCGGTCGTCCTCGCCCACCAGCGCGACTTTCACGCTGGAGGTGCCGACGTCGATGCCGACCGTGTTCATGTCAGTAGGCCACCGGCTCGAGTCGTTGCTCGTCCTGGCCGAAGACGTGCCAGCGCCCTTCGAGCGGCCGCACGTACAGGCGGTCGCCTTCCTTGAGTTCGCTCTGGCCCGGGAGGTGAACCAGCAGCCCCGTGCCCGCGGGCGGCGTGCAATGCAGGTAGGTATTCGAGCCGTGCTGCTCGAGGACATCGACCTTGATCGTCCACGCGTTGCTCGCAGCGTCAGCAACGACCAGATCCTCGGGGCGGATACCGAACGTGACCGGCTGGCCTTCCTGGAGAGCGAGGCCCGAGCGCGGCAGCGTGAGCGTGCCCAGCTCGCCGCAATCGAGGTCGAAGCGCGCGTCGCTGATGCCCGCGACCTTCGCCGGCACGAAGTTCATGCGCGGCGAACCGATGAAGCCCGCGACGAACTTGTTGCGCGGCTTGTTGTAGAGCTCGAGTGGCTTCCCGACCTGCTCGATCACGCCCCCGCGCAGGACGACGATGCGATCGGCCATCGTCATCGCCTCGACCTGGTCGTGGGTGACGTAGATCATCGTGTTCTTCAGGCGATTGTGGAGCTTCGCGATCTCCAGGCGCATCAGCACGCGCAGCTCCGCGTCGAGGTTCGAGAGCGGCTCGTCGAAGAGGAAGATCTTCGGGTCGCGCGTGATCGCGCGGCCGATCGCGACGCGCTGGCGCTGGCCGCCGGAGAGCTGGCGGGGTTTGCGCTCGAGGAGCTTGTCGATCTGCAGCAGCTTCGCGGCATGGTCCACGCGCTGCGCGATGTCGTCCTTCTTCATGCGCATGTTCTCGAGCCCGAAGGACAGGTTCTCGCGCACGGTCATGTGCGGATAGAGCGCATAGGACTGGAAGACCATCGCCACGCCGCGTTCGGCCGCGGCCGTGCGCACCACACTCTCGCCGCCAATGCGGATATCACCCGCCGTGGCTTCCTCGAGTCCCGCGATGAGCCGCAGCAGCGTGGACTTGCCGCACCCCGAAGGACCGACGAAGACCACGAATTCGCCGTCGGCGATCTCGAGGTTCGCGTCCTTGATGACTTCGACCGTGCCAAAGGTCTTGTCGATATGTTCGAGCGTCAGGCTGGCCATGCGTCTTTATTCATTTGATTCCGGTCGAGGCAATGCCGGTGGTGATGTAGCGCTGCAGGAAGATGAACGCGAGCGCGAGCGGGAGCGCCGTGAGCGTGGTCATCGCGAGGAGCATCCCGTAGTGGATGCCGTTTTCGTCGGTGTAGCCGGCAAGTGCCAGCTGCAGCGTCTGCGAGCCCGGTTCCGTGAGGATGATGAGTGGCAGGAGGAACTCGTTCCAGCGCGACATGATCGAGAAGATCGCGACCACCGCGAGTGCCGGCGTGCACAGCGGGAGCACGACTTTCCAATAGATCCGCCATTCGCTCGCGTGATCCATGCGCGCGGCTTCGATGAGCTCGCTGGGGAGCGTCAGCATGTATTGCCGCAGGAGGAACACGCCTGTCGGCGTCGAGATCACCGGCAGGATGATCCCCCAGGGTGTATTCGCGAGGCCGAGCTCCGAGACGATCAGGTAGATGGGAACGAGGACGACGGTCGCCGGCACCATGAGCGTCGCGAGGATCAGCATCAGCGCGACGCTGGAACCGGGGAACCGGTAGATCGACAGCGAGAATGCGGCCATCGAGTTCATCACCAGGGTGATGAGCGTGGCCACGACGGTGATGAAGACGGTGTTGTAGATCGACGAGCCGATCTTCCCGCCCGCCGAGGCGATGAGCTGGCGGTAATTCTCGACAGCGATGTGGTACTTGCGAATGGGCTGGGCCCGCTCGATGGGCACGGTCATGCGGCCGGCTTCGGGCTTCGCCGGATCGATCATCGTCGCCTCGATCCCGACGCGGCTCACCTGGGCGAGTGTGACAACCGAGCCGTCTTCCTTCGTCACCTTGAAGAGGGTCAGCGGGCGCTTGTAGCCGTCCACTTGTACGGACTCGAACGACTCCGGGACCAGCGTCGGTGGAAACTCGAGCAGGTTCGCTTCGCTCTTGAAGGACGAGATCGCGACCCAAAGCACGGGTGCCAGCATCACCACCGCGCCGAGGCTCAGGTACGCGTACGTGAGCCAGTCGGTCCAGTCGGCGCGAATGCCGCCGCGCTTCCTCGTGAGGAAGGCGCCGACCGGGACCGGGGCGGTCACTCCGGCCTCAGTCATGGCGCCCTCCTCGCGAGATCTTCATCTGCAGGGCCGTGAACGCGAACAGCACGATGCCCAGCAGGAGCGATGCCGCGGCCGCGAGCCCGTAGTTGCGCGGCATCACGGCGAATCCGGTTTCGAAGATGTAGTGGACCATCAGCTTGGTGGCCGACCCGGGACCACCGCCCGTGAGGACGTAGATCTCGTCGAAGGTCTGCACCGAGCGGATCACCGCGAGGATGAAGACCACGAGCAGCACGGGCTTCAGCAGCGGCAGCGTGATCCGGTAGAAGACGCGCCAGGGCGAAGCGCGATCCATCTTGGCGGCTTCGTAGATGTCCGCGGGAATGCTCTGCAGGCCTGCAAGCAGGATCACCATGTAGAAGCCCATGTGCGCCCACACGGTCACGAACACCGACCACTTGAAGGCGCGCGCCGAGTCGGTGAGCCAGCTCACCTGCTCGAACCCGAGGCTCCCCAGGATGCCGTTCAGCGCGCCGTCGCGCTGCAGCAGCCACACCCAGGTCATCGCGACCACCACGGGCGAGAGCATCACCGGGAAGAAGAAGATGCCGCGGAAGAAGCCGCGCGCGCGGATCTGGCGGTTGAGCGCGATGGCAGTAACAAGCGCCACGCCGATCATCACGGCCACCTGGGTGGGCACGAAGACCAGCGAATTGAAGACCGCGCGCCAGAAGAGGTCGCGCGTGCAGGTCGATGGATCGAGGTAGTTGTCGCAGGAGAGCAGCGTCTCGTAGTTGAACAGGCCCACGAAGTGCCGCTGCGAGGGATAGAGGCTCTCGCCGCCCGTCATCGAGTACACGACGTTGATCAGGACGGGCAGCAGCGAGAACACCGCGATGATCGTGATGTTGGGCGCGAGGAACACCCACGGAAGCTTCTTCATGCCGAGCGTGCGCTGCAGCCACGACATCACCGGCTCGATCGCGCGCGCGGGAACCGCGGCGACGGTCCCGAGGATGCCGAAGACCTTGTCCTCGGCGCGGCTCACTGGCGCACCGCCAGCATGGCGAGGTCGACATCCTTCTTGATGAAGGCCGCGGCCTTCTCGACATCCAGCTCGTTGTTGAGCACCTGGCTGATGCGCGTGGTGATCGAATTCAACGCCGCGCGCTGGAAGCGCCAGCCCTGGAAGCGGTAAGCACGCTCGGGCACGTCGGGTACCTGGCGGCGATAGACCGCGAGGGCCTCCTTCACGCGCTCGGACACGTTGTTGTACTCGACGCCGCTCTTCACCAGCGAAGTGGCCGCCGGAATGTTCGCGCCGCGCGAGAGCGATTCGCGCATCACGTCGTCGCGCGAGAGGAAACTCAGCACTTCCGCGGCAAGCTTCGGGTTCTTCGTGTGCTTGAACGCGACCATGGCGCCGCCGCCGGGCATGAGCGTGCACGACGACGGCCCGCACGGCGCGTCGACCACCACCCAGTCGAAGAGATCGCCCACCTGCTGGTTCATGCGCTCGAGCTGCCAGGAGCCGCCGAAATAGAACACCACCTTGGCGTTCATGAAGTCCTGGAAGTTGTCGCGGTGCGTCGCACCACCGACCGCGCCCCACAGGTCCATGGGCATCGTGCCGTCGCGGTGCCATTCGACGAATTTGCGCATCGCGGCCTTGAGGCCTTCGTCGGCGACGAAGTTGCCGTCGTCGTCGATGAGCTGCGCGCCGTAGCTTATCGCGATGCTCGCGAAGCGGTGCGCGGAGCGATCCATCTCCATCGCGATCGGGACCTTCGTGCGCTTTGCGACCTCGCGAGTGGCCTTCGCCCAGTCGTCCCACGTGGCGCCGGCCTTCGGCATCTCGACCCCCGCCTGCCGGAAGAGCGTCACGTTCACGTACGCGCCGTTGAGCGTCAGCGCGCCCGACATGCCGTTGATCGCCGCGCCCTTCCCGTCCTCGCGCAGCATCGAGAGGATCCGCGGGAACTCGCGTTCGAAATAGGCGTTGTCGACGTAGGGGCGCAGGTCGAGGTAGTAGCGCGCGAGCCCGCCCCAGTCGGCCACCATCGAGATGTCCGGGCCGCGGCCGGAGGCGAGCTGCACGGGCAGGCTCTCGAGGATCGACTGGAAGGAAACGAGGCGGAAGCGGACCTTGCGGCCGGGATTCTCGAGATTGAATTTCTCGATGGATTTGCCGACGTAGGTGTTGATCGCCTGGACCGTGAGCTCGGCCTCCGGCTCCTGGGCCCGCGTCGCGCCCACCATCGAAACGGCGATCGCCAGGGCGATGGCGGACCGGCGAAAGCGAAAGGTCACGACTGGCTCACGATCCTCACGGGCGGGCGCAGGCGTGGCGCGGCATCGGACTGGCGGCGAATGAGCGACGACTCCATCACGAGGTGTTCGCACGTGCGGGTTTCGCCCGCGCGCGTCGCCTTGATCTGGCGCACGAGCAGCTCCATCGCGGCGCCGGCCATGTCGGTGATCGGCTGGCGGACCGTCGTGAGCTCGGGCCAGATGGTGGTCGCGAGCGGCGCATCGTCGAAACCGGTGACCGTGACGTCGCCGGGGACATCGAGGCCGTGCCGGTGGGCGATGGCCACGGTGGCCGCCGCCATGTCGTCGTTGCTCGCGAAGATCGCCGAGGGGCGCGGTTCGAGGGTCAGCAGCACCTCGGCCGCATCCAGGCCCGATCGATAGTTGAACATGCCCTGCGCCTGCAGCTCGTCGGACAGATCCAGGCCCGCGTGCTGCATCGCCGAGCGGAAGCCCGCGAGGCGGCGCGACGTGGCCGTCTGGTTCGGATGCCCCGAGATGAATCCGATGCGCTGGTGCCCCAGCGCGATGAGGTGCCGCGTCATTTCATAGGCCGCGCGGAAATCGTCGATGCTGACCGCGCACACGCGCGCATCGGGCTGGCCGCTGGAAACGGCGACTGCCGGGGTCCCGGACACGGAAACGAGATCGAGCAGCGGCTGGGAGTCGCACAGCGGCGGCGGCAGGATCAGCCCGTCGATGCCGTTGGTGATGAGGTTGCGCGCCTCGGTTTCCTCGTGCTCGCCCGCCTCGCACTTTTCCACGACGAGCTGGATGTGCATGAGGCTCGCCTTGTTGAGCAGGCCCACGAGGAACTCGCTCAGGTAGCCCGCGGACGGGTTGCTGTAAAGGACCCCGATCCTCAGGATGTGCGAGCCCGCGAGGCGGCGGGCCGCCTGGTTGGGCATGTAGTTCAGGGCCGCGACCGACGCGTTGACCCGGTCGCGCGTGCTCGCGCGAACGTTGCTCTCGCCGTTGACGACGCGAGAGACGGTCATGGGCGACACGCCGGCGTGTTGGGCCACGTCGGCGATGGTGGCGACGTTACGCCGCCGACCGGGTCGAGTCCTTGCGTTCACCCTGCTCCTTTCGGGATGGTCCAGCCCCTAGTTTCAACCGCCACAAGCGACAAGGGCAACCGATTGCGCCTTCGGTCGCCCTCGTCTAGCAATTGCCAGGCCAGGCTCGTCAGAACTTCAGGCGCAGTCCGACGACGTAGGTGCGGCCCGGCGTGTACTCCGTGAAGGTCGCGTTCTCGAACTGGAAGTACGCGCGCTGCTTCTCACGGGTCAGGTTCGTGACATCGAACGTGATCGTGGGCCAGTACGGGCTCGCGAGGTTGAAGATATCGCGAATGTCGAACGCCGACGAGAAGTCGAGCTGCTTGTAGTCATCCGAATACAGCGCCGCGGCCGTGATGCCGTTCTGGTTGGCCGTGGCGACCTGGCTGCCTTCCTGGTACGTCTGCGAGAGGCGGACCATGATGCCGTCGTTCTCGTAGTACCCGGTGATGTTGTAGGTCTTCTCCGGGACACCCAGGGCCACAGCGCCCGACACGCCACCGCTGGTCGACTGCTTGATACGCGTGTAGTTGGCGCTGAAGCCCAGGCCCTTGACCGGCAGGAACTGGTCGAGCGGCTGCACCCACGAAAGCTCCAGGCCCTTGATCTTCAGGTACCCCTCGGCGTTCGTCGGACGCGTGATCACGACCGTGGCCGCACCCGGGCCGCCGCGAGCGTTGATCGCCGCCTGCTGCGTGGGCGAAAGCGTGTCGTACGTCACGCCCAGGGGGGCGAGCGCGCTGAACGGCATGGTCACGTTTTCGTTGGTCGTGAAGCCCTTGATCTTCTTGCCGAACGGCACCACCGACACATAGCCCGACGCGCCCGTGTACCACTCGAGGCCCAAATCAAGATTATTGGACAGGTACGGATCGAGCTCGGGGTTGCCGACGCTGCCGGTGTCCGCCGAGGGCGAGCTGAAGTTGATGCCCGGGCGCATTCCGTTGGGGTCGGCGCGGGTCATCGTGCGCGAGGCCGAGGCCTTGAACACGACGTCCTTGGCGAGGTTCATCGAGATCGACGCCGAGGGCAGCGTGTTGTTGTAGTCGGACTCGAGGTTCACCACGTTATCGATGTTCGGATAACGGCTGCCGTTCTGCGTGAACGTCACGTTGCGCGGGTCGGTGATCGAGATGAATCCGCCCACCGTCTGCTCGGTCTTCACGTAGCGCACGCCCGCGTTGTACTTCGTGGGCAGCGAGAAGAAGTTGAAGTCGCCGTTGACCTCCACGTACGCCCCGGTGATCTTCTCCGCGATGTAACCGGCGCTGGCACCCGTGTTCGAGGAACCGACGCTGGGGGCGGTGTTCACGAACGTGCCGTAGTTCGAATCGGTCGCGAAGCGCTCCCAATCCACCGTGATGAAGCCGCCGGGGCCGGCCGTGAGGTAGTTACGCAGGTTGGAGAGCGGAATCAGCGAGCCGCGATACGTGATCGAGGCCGGCGAACCCGCGCCCGCCGTGTATCCCGTGCCATAACCCGGATAGAGCGCCGCCGCACTGGCGCCTGGGGTAGACGCGCCATTGCAGGGCGGCGCTCCGTTCGGGCCCAGCAGGAAAACGCTCGGGTTGTTGCCGCAGGTCGCTGCCTGCCATGCACCCGAGTTGTCGAACGCTTCGATGCGGCGGGAGATGTCGTCGTACGCCATGCCGCCCTTCACGTTGAACTTCGCATCGCCCCACGTGAGGTTGAACCGGCCACCCTTGGTCTCGGTGTTGCGGATCTCCATCTGCTGGTTCACCCGGCCGCCATCCCAGACGAAGTTCGCGGGATTGTTGAGATCGATGTTGGTCGCGATCGTCGGCCTGGAACCGTTGGTGTAGTTGACCGTCACGCCGGAGCTGCCGGCGGTGATCGGGAGCACGGTCGGCGACTCGCGGCGGAACTCGCTCTCGGTGTAGTTCAACTGCGCATCGAGCTTGAGGTTCTTGGCGATCTGCCATTCCATGCCGGGGTTGATGCCTTTCAGCGTCACTTCCTCGTCATAGGGACGGAATTCGAGGAACCACTGGGCATTGGCGTAGGTAGCCTGGGTCACGACGCAACCCTGGCTGCAATCCTCGCGATCGACTTGCATGTTTAGCGGGATCATCGCGCCGTTGCGGCCGACCCAGTTCATGTCCACGCGGTCCATCTCGTTCTTCTTGCGCGACTGGGTGGCGTCGACGTAGAAGTACATGTCGCGATTGGGACGCCACTCGGCGCTCAGCACCGCGGTGTTCTTGTCCTTCGTGCCCTCCTCGAACATCTCGCGGCCAAGGCGCGGAATGATCGCGTTGTCGATCTGCGTGATGCTCATGCCGGGGTTGCGCGCGAGCAGGAAGGCCTGGTCGACGGTGGCGCCGGTCGTGAGGCCGTTGCCCGCGTTGGCGGGTACCGTGCCCGGAATCGTCCAGTTGCCGCCGCCCGTGTTGTTGCGCGTGGCGCTGAGGCTCTGGGTTGCCGAGAGGTTCGGGTTGGTCCAGCCGATCGTCTCGAAGCCCGTGGTGCGCACCTTCATCTGCGACCAGGCGAAGCCCCCGAGGATGCCGAACTCGTTGCCCCACGTGTTGCTGAGGACGACCGAACCGCGGTTGCCCCACTTGTCGGCCACCTGGCTCTCGACCCCTTGCACCGAGACGGCTGCGTAGCGGCCCGGGTTGTCGAACGCGCGCGCAGTGCGCATGTCGACGACGCCGGCAGCGCCGCCTTCGATCATCGCCGCGGTCGGGCTCTTGTACACCGTGAGCCGGCGGAAGAGGTCCGCGGGCAGCAGGTCGAGGTCGACTTCGCGGTTGGTGTTCTGGTTGTCGGTGCGGCCCGTGGAGGCCACGGCGACCGGCGCGCCGTTCAGCAGGATCTTGGTGAAGCTCGTGCCCAGGCCGCGCACCGAGATGGAGAGGCCCTCGCCCGTGATTTCACGCGAGACCAGCACGCCCGGAATGCGGTTGAGCGATTCGGCGATGTTGCTGTCGGGGAACTTGCCGATGTCCTCGGCGTAGATCGAATCGCGGAATCCGGTGGCTTCGCGCTTGTCCTTGGTCGCGGACTCGATGGAGGCGCGGTAACCCGTCACGACGACGGATTCGACCACCGTGGGCTGGGCCGGCGGGGTCTGCGCGTAGACCTGCGCAATCATTCCAGCCAGCGCCGTGGTTGCGAACAACACCCGACCGCCAGCAAGAGCGCGACGGGATGACGTCTTGCGATTCTTCTGCATGTATTCCTCCTGTAGGGCGAGCCTTGAGCAACCACTCTCTGGTGGCATTTCACTGCGCATGTCGCGCAATGGTAGCGTGACCATCCGAGTATGGGCCCCACAAAATGGCGTTGTCACGCCGCACCGCAGCAATTCGGTGCGTCCGGACGAGCAGCGCTATCAGTAATACGGCCTGGGAGGCAGCCCGCGGCCCGGCGCGTAGGGGAAGCTGAGCGACTTGTACTCGTCGAGGGACAGCGGCGGCGGTATCGTTCCCTTCGGCAGCGGCCGCTTCGAGACGGAAGCGAAATAGGCGATGGACGCGTCGCGCCACCACTGTGCTTCGCGTTCCTGGATCGCGAGGAAGGTGGCGACTTCGCGATGGCGCCGCACGTCGATGTCGTCCTTGAGCTTGTCCCATCGCGCGCGGAACCCGGTCACCGCATCCACACCCCGGTCGTAGCGCTTGATGAGCTCCTCCCAGAGCGTGCGGCCCGAGGGCATCTTGTAATCCCACGGAAGGTGGTGGAACCACAGGAGGTACTTCTCGGGCGTGGTCTTCGGGTCGGAGAAGCGTTTCGCCAGCGCAGGTGCGTACTGCGACGCCGCGTTGCTGCCCGAGGCTGTGCGGTCGAAGCCGATGCCGTTCTTGTCGGCCTGGTGGTAGTAGACCGGGTTCCACTCGGGGCGCTTCAGGTTCGATACCCAGGGGCCCGGACCGTAGTGGTGACCCGTCGCCATCACGTGATGCAGCCCGAGCGGCGTCATGTAGTCGACCACCGCTTCGCGCGACTCCATCATGATCGCGAGGATTGCCTTCACCACGCGCGGATCGGTCGAGAACGTCTGCTCGATCCACTCGCGCGCGATCGCCTCGGACGACGCCTCGGGATCCCACGCCATGCGACCGAAGGCATACCAATTGGCCTGGTCGAAATGCGAGCCGCACCACGTGCGGTGGCTGCCGGTATTTGCGACGGCGGCGACGCCAGTGATCTTGTAGCCATGCGCGCGCCCGTCGATCACTTTCGCGACCGTCGTACCCTTCCCGCCCTGGTGGGTGTCGTCCTGCAGGACCTCCTCGTACATCGGGCCGAGGTAGGCGAGATGCGTGGCGAATCCCAGGTACTCCTTCGTGATCTGGAACTCCATGAAGAGCGGGGTCTTCGGGACCGCGCCGAACAGCGGATGGAAGGGCTCGCGCGGCTGGAAGTCGATCGCGCCGTTCTTCACCTGCACGATCACGTTCTTCGCGAACTTCCCGTCGAGCGCCTTGAACTCCGTGTACGCCTGCTTGTGGCGGTCCTCGGTGTCGTGCGCCGAGTAGACGAACGCGCGCCACAGCACCAGCCCGCCGTGCGGTGCAAGAGCTTTGGCCAGCATGTTGGCGCCGTCGGCATGGCTGCGCTCGTAGTCCTGCGGCCCGGGCTGGCCCTCGGAATTGGCCTTCACCAGGAAGCCGCCGAAATCGGGAATCGCCGCGTAGATCGCCTCGGCCCGTTCCTTCCACCACGCAAGGACCTTGGGATCGAGCGGGTCGGCAGTCTTGAGGTCACCGAGCTCCACGGGCGTGGACCAGCGCACCGCGAGGTAGACCTTGATGCCATACGGGCGAAGCACTTCCGCGACGGCCTTCACCTTCGCGATCCACGGCGCGGTGACGATCTCGATCCGCGCGTTGACGTTGTTGAGCACCGTCCCGTTGATGCCGAGTGAAGCGGTAGCGCGCGCGTAGTCGACGTACCGCTGGTCCTTCACCTCGGGAAGCGTCCACCAGTCCCAGATGGACTCGCCCGCGTAGCCGCGCTCGACCGTGCGATCGAGGTTGTCCCAATGGTTGAGCATGCGCAGGTGAACCTTCGGTGCCGATTGCTCGTCGAGCTTCTCGAGATTGGCACCCGTCCGGACCGCGCGCAGCCAGGCGAACGTGCCGTAGAGAAGGCCCACGTCGGAGTTCGCGGCGATCAGCGTGACCTTGTGGCCATCGAGTTTGGTAGCTCGTACCAAATAGCCTTCGGCACCGAGTCCCGCGAGCGGGAGCTTGAGCGATTTGATCGCGGGCATCGAAGCGGGTGTAGCGAGAACGACCGCGCCCTCCTCGACCTCGCCGGCCAGGACCGGCGCGCGTCCCACGAGCCCCGAAAGACCGCGATGCAGTTCCGCAACGGCCGCGAGGATCGTCAGCGAAGGATTCTTCGGCACGACGATGGCCTTGGCACGGGCCTCGACCTTCTCGCGTGGCGGACCTTCGAGAGGACGGTAGCGAAGCCAGAGATCGTAGCCCTCCTCTTCGAAGCCCCAGGCGGGGTTCAGCGGAAGGGCCAGCATCAGCGGAGCGAGTGTTTGGAGAATGGTTTTTTGTCGGCTCATATGTGGTGCATCTTGCCCCAGCATTGGGCAAGGTGCCAGAATGGTGGTAACGCTACCTCTTTTCAAGAATGCCACAACAAACCCTCTTTGAGACCCCCGCCGCGGCTACTCGCGGTGCACGACGCCTGTGCGCCGCGGTATTTGCCGCATTGATCGCAGTCTCATCGAGCGCGGTATCGCAACCGGCCAGCGTCACGGCCAGTCCGCTCTACAAGCAGTCCTCGGTGAGCGTCGAGCGTCGCGTGGCCGACCTGCTCGCGCGCATGACCACCGAGGAAAAGATCGCGGAGCTGCATCGCGGCATCCGCCCCCTTGCATCGGGATCCCGCAAGTCCGATTCGCGGCTGGGCATCCCGACACTGTTCCACGAGAGCGGCACTCCGAAGGGAGGTGCGACGCCTTTTCCCCAGGGCATCGCACTCGCCGCCTCGTGGGACCCCGCAGGGGTTCGCGACGTGCACGCGGCGATCGCGCGCCAGGCACGCACGCGCGGAGCCACCGTCGTATCGGCGCCTTCCCTCGATGTCGTGCGCGATCCACGCCGCGGGCGCATCGAACAGACATTTGGAGAAGACGCGTTCCTCGTCACTGAAATGGGCATCGCCGCGCTCGAAGGACTGCAGGGCATGGGCTCGGTTCTGAATGCGGACAAGGTGATTGCGGCCGCGGGCCACTTCGCGGGACATGGCGTTCCCATGCAGGGCGAAGCGATCAGCCCCGCCCCGCTTTCGCGGCGCGAGCTCCGTGACTTCTTCTTCCCGCCGTTCGAGCAGGCCGTGCAGCGTGGCGGGCTTTCAATCATCACGGCGTCGCGCAGTGAAATCGATGCCGTTCCTTCGCACGCGGATGCCTGGCTCCTGCGCGGCATCCTGCGCGACGAATGGAAGTACAACGGGCTCGTGATGGCGGCGCCCGGTGGCGTTGCTGATCTCCAGGCTCCTTATGGTGTCGCCGCTGATCCCACCTCCGCGGCCCGCCTCGCATTCAATGCCGGCGTCGACGCCTCCGAAGGTTTTTCCGCGCTGAAGGCCGGCGACGTGGATGCCGCGCGGCTCGATGCCGCCGTCGCCCGCGTGCTCACGCTCAAGTTCAAGGCCGGACTCTTCGACAAGCCAGCGCTGCGCAGCAAGGCCGTGGCACTCGACGACACGGTCGCGCTGAAGGCCGCGCAACGCGCGATCGTGCTTCTCAAGAACGATGGCGTGCTGCCGCTCGCGCAGGGTCGTGTGGCGATCGTCACTGCGGATCGTGGCCTTGCGGCCGCGTTGCGCACCGGGGCGCGTGGGCGCGTTGAAGTCACGGCGGCCACGAAACTCGCCGATGCGGCGGCGCAGGCAACCCACATTGTTCTGGTTCTTGGCGACGCAACGGCAAAGGATCTTGACGCCGCGATGGATGCCGCGGCGGCTCGCGGCAAGCCCATCGTCGTGGTCCTGACCGGCTCGCGGCCGATGGCCACCGTGAAGATGGCCTCGCAGGCGAGCGCGATTGTCGGCGCCTGGAGCCTCGGGGCGCAAGGCGGCAAGGCCATTGCCGATGCGCTGCTCGGCGACATCAATCCCGGCGGGAAACTTCCGGTGTCGATCGCGCGCAGTGATGGCCAGTTGCCGACGTATCACGACTGGAAGCCCTCCGCGAGACGCGGCTATCTGTTCGACAGCACCGAACCGCTCTTCGCATTCGGATGGGGCTTCAGCTATTCCACGTTCGAAGTCAGCGCACCGCGCCTGTCCGCGAAGTCGATGGCCACCGACGGGTCCGTCGAAGTCTCCGTCGATGTCCGCAACAACGGCCGCCGCGCCGGCGACGAGGTCGTCCAACTTTATGTACGCGACACGTTGAGTACCGTGACGCGGCCGGTGCAGATGCTGCGCGGCTTCGAGCGCGTGACGCTGGCACCCGGCGAGCAACGCACCGTGCGCTTCACCCTGCCTGCGCGCTCGCTCGCGCTGTGGAACGAACAGATGCAGCGTGTCGTCGAGCCCGGCGAATTCGAAGTGCTGGCCGGCGCGAATTCTCTGCAGCTCCAATCCGCCACCCTCACCGTCCTCGGGAAGCCCTGACATGATGCGCAACGGACGGCGCAACGCCCTCAAGTCGATCGCCGGTTTGTCCGCCTACGCGGGTGCGGCGGCGGTCCTTCCCGGCACCGCGCTCGCACAGGCCGCGCCGCCGGCTTACAAGAATGCTTCGCTGCCGGTCGAGCTGCGCGTGAAGGATCTCCTCGCGCGCATGACGCTGGAAGAAAAATGCGCGCAGATGATCGCGCTGTGGATGACGAAGACCGAAGTCACCGATGCGAACGGCTTCTTCTCGCCCGAGAAGGCGGACAAGGCCTATCCCGCGAGCTTCGGGCAGATGACGCGACCCTCGGATCGCCGCGGCGCACCGAACATACCCAACAAGCGCTACCGTGATCCCGAGGACATCGTGCGCCTCGTGAACGACACGCAGCGCTGGGCCCTGGAGAAAACGCGCCTGGGCATCCCGGTGCTGTGTCACGAGGAATGCCTGCACGGCTACATGGCGCCCGACGCGACGATGTTCCCGCAGGCGATCGCGCTGTCTGGCGGCTTCGATCTCGCGCTGATGCGCGAAGTGAGCAGCACGATCGCCCGCGAGATGCGCGCGCACGGCTCGCACCTCGCGCTCTCGCCCGTGGTCGACATCGCGCGAGACCCTCGCTGGGGCCGCATCGAAGAGACCTTCGGCGAAGACACTTACCTGTGCAGCGAGATGGGGGTCGCCGCCGTGCTCGGATTGCAGGGCGAAGGCCGCACGCTCGGGCCCGGCAAGGTCTTCGCGACCTTGAAGCACATGACCGGCCACGGGCAACCCAACGCCGGCCTCAACGTCGCACCCGCACCGGTGGGCGAACGCGAGCTGCGCGAAAGCTTCTTCCCGCCGTTCCGCGAAGTCGTCGCGCGCACCGGCATCAGCTCGGTCATGCCTTCCTATAACGAGATCGATGGCGTCGCCTCGCACGTGAACAAGTGGCTGATCGGCGACGTGCTGCGCGGCGAATGGAAGTTCGATGGCGCCGTCGTCAGCGACTACAACGCGGTCGAGCATCTCCAGAGCCTGCACAAGGTCGTCCCGGATCTCCCCGAAGCCGCGGTGCGTACTCTTGCCGCGGGCGTGGACAGCGAGCTTCCCGATGGCGCCGCCTTCCGCAACCTCCCCGCGCTCGTGCGTGCCGGCCGCGTGCCCGAAAGCGCGATCGACGCCGCCTGCGGCCGCATGCTCTCGCTCAAGTTCCGCGCCGGGTTGTTCGAGAACCCGTACGCGAAGTGGGACGAGGCGCGCACGATCACCGGCAACGCCGAAGCGCGCGCGCTCGCGCTGAAGGCCTCGCATCGGTCGATATGTTTGCTCAAGAACGATGGCCTCCTGCCGCTCGCGGCGGGCACGCACAAGCGCGTGGCCGTCATCGGCCCCAACGCCGCGATCGCGCGGCTGGGGGGCTACTCGAGCGAACCCAGGCAGAAAATCTCGCTGCTCGCAGGCGTGCAGGCGAAGCTCGCAGGCAAGGCCGAGGTCGTGCATGCCCAGGGCGTGTTCATCACCCAGAGTGAAGACCGCGGCGCGGACGAGGTGCTGCTCGCCGATCCGAAGCGCAACCGCGAGCTCATCCAGGAAGCGGTCGCCGTCGCGAAGACGGCCGATGTGATCCTGCTGGCGATCGGCGACACCGAGCAAACCAGCCGCGAGGGCTATGCGACCAACCACCTGGGCGATCGCACCAGCCTCGATCTTGTCGGCGAACAGAACGAGCTCGTCGATGCGCTGCACGCGCTGCGCAAGCCCCTGGTCATCGTCGCGATCAACGGCCGCCCGCCGAGCTGGCCCAACGCGGTGGCCAAGTGCAATGCGCTGCTCGAGTGCTGGTACCTCGCGCAGGAAGGCGGCACGGCGATGGCCGATGCGCTCTTCGGGGACGTGAATCCCGGGGCCAAGCTGCCGGTCACTGTCGTACGCGATGTCTCGCAGGTCCCTTTCTATTACAACGCCCGCCCCGTGCCTCGCGCCGGCGCGCGCGAGCCCGTGCCGCTCTTTCCCTTCGGTTTCGGCCTGAGCTACACCAGGTTCGAGATCGGAACGCCGCGTCTTTCGGCGAACCGCATTGGACCGACGGGCAGCGTCACGGTGGAGGTCGATGTGCACAACACCGGAAAGCGAGCCGGGGACGAAGTGGTGCAGCTCTATGTCCGGCAGACGGTTGCCTCCGTCGCTCGCCCCGTGAAGCAGCTCAAGGGTTTCGCGCGCGTGACGCTCGAGCCCGGCGAGAAGCGCACGGTGTCGATCAAGCTCGAGGCGCGAGCGCTCGCCCTGTGGAACGCCGCGATGAAGGAAGTCGTCGAGACCGGCACCTACGACCTGATGGTCGGGCCGAACTCGCGCGACCTGAAGAAGACAACCCTCACCATTGCCTGAGACGCCATGACCTCACGCCGCGACTTCTCGAAGCTCCTCCTCGGTGCCGGCGCCGGCGCTCTCCTCCCGTTCTCGACACATGCCAGCGAGCCCTTCGAGTCGCTCGATGCGATCGGCCGCAAGAAGGGCCTCCGATTCGGCAATGCGATGGGCATCTCCGCGAGCGGCGTGCGCGCGGGCTCGCGCTTCCACGACGCGGGTTACCAGGCGCTCAACGCGCGCGAGTGCGGCGTGATCGTCGCGGAGAACGAGACCAAGTGGCAGGCCTTGCGCCCGCGCCCGGACACCTTCCGTTTCGCGCAGGCCGACGAGATGTTCGCGTGGGCCACGGCGAACAAGATCCTGGTGCGCGGCCACACGCTCATCTGGCAGCCGCCCAAGTGGATGCCCAAGTGGGTGAACGAATACGACTTCGGGGCGCAGCCCAAGAAGGAAGCCGAGCGACTGCTCACCGAGCACGTGAGCACGGTCTGCAAGCACTTCGGCAAGACGATCGTGAGCTACGACGTCGTGAACGAGACGATCGATCCCAAGACCGGCGAGATGCGCGTCAACGTCTTCACCGAGCGCCTGGGCGCGATGGACCAGGTCGACCTCATGTTCCGGCTCGCGAAGGAGCATGCGCCGCACGCGGAGCTGGTCTACAACGACTACATGAGCTGGGGCGCGGGCTACACGAAGCACCGTGCGGGCGTCCTGAAGCTCCTCGCGGAGTTCCGCAAGCGCGGAACACCGGTGACGGCCCTGGGCCTGCAGAGCCACATCGGCTCGACCGAAGACGGCGTCGAGCCGCCGACGGGTGACTCCCACGTGCGCGAGTGGCGCCGGTTCCTCGATGAAGTCACGGCCATGGGCTACGACCTGCTCATCACGGAGTTCGATGTGCACGATCGCCACTTCCCGAGCGATATCGCCGTGCGCGATGCGGCGGTCGCGTCGCTCGCGAAGACCTACCTCGATCTCACGCTGAGCTACCCGCGCCTGCACACGGTGATGACCTGGGGCCTCGCGGACAACGCGAGCTGGCTCCAGGACATGGATCGCCAGCCGCGCACGGACGGGATGCCCAAGCGGCCCTGCCCCTACGACGCGCAGCTCAAGGCGAAGCCGATGCGCACCGCGATGGCCGACGCGTTTCGCGCGATGCCCAACCGGAAATAGAGGGACTCGACGAGGCTACGCGGCGACGACGCTCAGAATTCCTGCCACTCCGAGTCGCCTTCAGACGCCTTCGCCAGCGCTGTGCGTGGCGCCGTAGCGGACGAACGGGCGGCGAGGCGCGAAGCCCGCGGAGCGGCGATCATCGCTGCCCCGGCCGCGACGGTGGCGCTATCCGAGGCGCCATCGACCTGGAATCGCGCGACCGAGCGCGCGAGCTCGCCGGCCTGGCTGGCCATGCTCGATGCCGCGGCGGTGGCCTCCTCGACGAGCGAGGCGTTCATCTGCACCACGTGATCCATCTGCGCGATGGCCTTGTTGATCTGTTCGATGCCCGAGCTCTGCTCGGTGCCCGCCGCGGCGATCTCGCCCATGATCGACGCCACGGACTGGACGGTGGTCACGAGCTCTTCCATGGTCCTGCCGGCGCTCTCGACCTGGCGCGCGCCCTGTTCGACGCCCTTCACCGAATCGTCGATGAGGGAGCGGATCTCCTTGGCCGACGAGGCGGAGCGCTGCGCGAGTGTGCGCACCTCGGAGGCGACGACCGCGAAGCCGCGGCCCTGCTCGCCCGCGCGCGCGGCCTCGACCGCGGCGTTGAGGGCGAGGATGTTGGTCTGGAACGCGATGCCGTCGATCACGCCGACGATCTCGGCCATGCGCGACGAGGACGACTTCACGCCCTGCATCGTCTTCACGACGCCGGCCACGGCCTCGCCGCTGTCGTGCGCCTTCTTCGAGGCGGACATCGCGAGCTCGCTCGCCTTCTTCGCGTTGTCCGCGCTCTGCTTCACCGTGCTGGTGAACTCCTCCAGCGTCGAGGCCGTTTCCTCGAGCGAACTCGCGTGCTCCTCGGTGCGGCTGGAGAGCTGCAGGTTGCCCTCCGCGACTTCGCCCGCGCCGACTGCGATCGACTCCGCGCCGCCGCGGATCTGGCGAACCATCTCGCCCAGCCCCGCGTTCATGTCGCGCAGCGCCGCCTGGAGTTGCGCCGGCTCGTCGCGGCCCGAGATTTCGATCCTGGCGGTGAGGTCGCCCGACGAGACGCGGCGCGCGATGGCCACCGACTCGCCGAGGGGAACGGTGATGCTGCGGGTCGTGAACCAGGCCACCACGACCGCGACCGCGCTCATCGCGAGGGCGAGCAGGACCACCCCGTTGCGGGCGCGGGCGGCTTCGGATTCCGCCGCCTCGATGGTGACGCGGTTGGCGTCGTTCTGCAGCTTGATGAGTCTCTCGAGGCCGTCCTGCGAACGCGTCACCAGCGGGTCGATGTCCGCCATGATCACCTTGGCCGACTCTTCCTGGCGGAAGCCGGTGGCCAGGGCGAGCGCCTCCTTGAGGGGAACGTCCAGGGCCTTGTCCACCTGGATGAGCTCGTCGACGATGGCGCGCTCGGCGGCAGAAAGCTGCTGGCGCGTGAGTTGGGAGACCAACTCGTCATAGCGGGCGCCGAGCTTGCGCGCGCGCTCCTCGTCGGCCTGCATGCCTTTGATCTCGGCATGCAGGGCGATGTTGCGCATTGACGAGGACTGGGCGAGCGAGACGGTGCGCATCTCGGCGGCCGTCGATTCCTTGGCGCGGGCGGACTCGAGCGCCTGCCCGAAGGACTGGCGCGAACGCTCGCCGAACCACGTCGTGGCAACGAGAGCGGCGAGCATGATCGCCAGGATGGAGCCGAAGCCCAGGGCGAGGCGGGTACCGATGCTGAAGTTGCGGAGGTTCATTTTTTTTGATTTGTCCCGGTCGGAGGTTGACCGGCAGCCGCCATTCTATAGAGACCCCTTTCCCGGCCTATTTCGCCCGGACTACGGTTGTAAACCAGTGCCCGGGCATTTCTGTGACGCCGCTCACACTCCGGCCGCGGCATGGGTCCTATCATGGCGGCGCACAGATCCTGCTGGCTGCCGCGATACCTTTTCACGGCCCGCCCCACGGACCCAATCACGGAGATCCCATGAATCGATTCATCTCGTTTTTCACCGCCACCTTCCTCGCGTTCGCATCACTCACGTCTTTCGCGCAGGACGCCCCGCGCGCCACCACCGCCGACGCGGAGGCCATGGTGAAGAAGGCCATCGCCCACTACAAGAAAAACGGCAAGGAAAAGGCCATCGCCGACTTCAACAAGAACCCCGGCCCGTTCGTCGACCGCGACCTCTACGTGACCGTCTACACGCCCGACGCCATGGCGCTCGCGCACATCAACCCGAAGATGGTCGGCAAGAACATGATGGAGCTGCGCGACGGCGACGGGAAATACCACATCAAGGAGCGCATGGAAGCTGCCCAGAAGGCCGAAAAAGGCTGGCAGGACTTCACGTTCTTCAACCCGGTCAGCAAGAAGATCGAGCCCAAGCGCATGTACTGGGAAAAGCACGACGGGCTGATCTTCGCCTGCGGAGCGTACAAGGCGTAAGACCGCCCAAGGCGGTTTCGCTCAGGGAAAGCCGGCGCTTGTGCGCCGGCTTTTTTATTGCGGGCGACCGTGCAACAGGCGGCCCCATTCGTCCTCGTGGCGAAGCGCGAGGTCGACCACCTGGTCGTCGATCGGGTGCTCCGCGCAATCCTTCACCAGCCCGCGCTCGAGCATGTAGCGGACCGTCTCATCGAGCATCGATTGCGGCGTGCCGATGGCCCGGTGCCGCAGGCGGCCCATGGCCTTCCCGCAGCTGAACGGACGATGCACGCTGAATTGCGTCGGCGCGGGCACGTGGCGCGCGAACACCTGCGAAGGAATGGCGACGAGTCGTAGTTCGGTCCCGAGCGTGCGCGCGATGCATTCGTAGTAGGCGCGCAGCGTGATCGTCTCGCCGCCCACGACGTTGAACACCTCCCCGTCGGCGAGCGGGTTCTCCAGCGTGGCGAGCACCCAATGAGCGATATCGAGCGCGTAGACGGGCGTAATGAGGTTGCGGCCGCCGTCGATGATGGGCACGGGCTTGCCCTTGCGAATGCGGTCGACGACGTATGGGCTGCGTCCCCACAGGCTCGCCGTGAGGTAGGTGCGGCCGAGGATGTGCTCGGGCCGCACGACGGTCGCGCGCGCACCGAGCCCCGCGAGCACGATGCGCTCGCATGCGAGCTTCTGCGTGGCGTAGGGCGTGACCGGTGCCGGGACGCGTTCCTCGGTGACCGGCATGCCGCCCACGTCCTCTCCATAAACATCGACGGTGCTCACCAGCACGACGCGCTTGACCGCGGGAAACAGCGCGACCAGGTCGTCGGCGCGCTCGGGCTCGAAACAGATCGAATCGACGACGGCTTCGGGCGCGAATGCGGCGAGCTCGGTCGCGTGCGAACGAAGCTCGCTGCGTTCGGCGACCAACGCGCGCACTGTGAGCGGCACGGCAAATGCACGGCGCCCGCGCGTGACGATCATCACTTCGTGGCCCCGCTGGGTCGCGAGCTCGGTCACGCGTGCGGTGAAGGAGCCCGTGCCACCAATGACAAGGAGTCTCATCGAGCGGTGATCCGCGGGCTTTCGGGAGGCCCGAGGTAGCTCGGCTGCAGGCCGCCCGCATCGATCACGATCTTCTGCAGGACGATGCCCGGGTCGAGCGGCCGGAAGCGCAGGACGTTCGCGCCCGCGCGAGGCACCGAGTGTTCGGTCGTGAAGACCGCCACACCGTCGAGTACCGTCTTGCTCCAGTACGGACGCGATTCGTCGGCGTGCATGTTCACGCGCTGCGGCGGCTCGTCGCCGATCGCAACCTCGAAGCGCAAGCCCTCGCCCGGCTGGAACTTCTGCGTCGGCGCGAATGTGGTGACGACCTTCACCTTGCCGGCCTTCGCGAGGTGGACGTCGTACTCGAGCGCCATGCCCTCGGGTGCGGATTCGACCGGGAGTGTCGTCATCGCCGAAAGCGTGCGGCCATGATCGGGGATGCGCAGCCACTTGCGGCCGCCGGGCGCGATCTCGCGCGAGAAGTGCTCGGCCTCGATCGACACCACGCCGCGCGTCTCGACGAAACCCGATGCACCCGATGTAGCCGCGCGCACCGGCACGTCCACCGTGATCCTGCGGCCATTCGCGCCGGTCACTGTGACCGTCGCGGGCTGCGCGTCCGGCGGAATCTCGTCCCAGCGCGCGCCGACGAGGATGCGCTCGCCGCGTTTCACCGTTCCCGAGCGGCGCGAGAGCGTGATCCACGGCTCGCTCGCGCTGACGGAATAGTCGAACGGCTCCTCGCCGCGATTGAAGACTTCAAGGGAGCGCGGCCGGCGCTCGTAGGCATCGAGCACGGGCAGCGCCTGGCGCGGCTGGCCCCACCGCGGTGGCGCGTGTTCATTGCCCTCGACCGCCACGCCCATGTCGGCGGCCTTCGATACCCGGACGTCGTGCACCGCGGGCATGACGTTGCGCACCGGGTCGTTCCAGTAGAGGTACCCCATGCGGGTCTGCGACATCATGTGGTTCCACTTTCCACCCGCGATGTCCTGGTGATAGCGGCGCTCGAGCTCGGCATCGAGCGCGAACAGCTCGCGGGCGCGCGCCGCGAGGTCATTGGCCGACGCGCGGCCCTGGTTCGCGTGCAGGCGATTCATCGCCGCCGTGACGTAGAGCTCGGTCACCGTCGCGCCGGCTCGCGCGGGATAGAGCACGAGCTGGAAGAATGCGTCGCGGTGCGTGGCCGGCAGCAGCGCGTGGATCTTCTCTGCGCGCTCGGCGATCGCGTTGTACTCGGCCACGATCCGCTCGGCCTCGCCGTAGTGAAGCAGGCTGTACGTGGAGGGCTCGAGCGCCTCGGGCTTGCGCCGCCCGTTGTACTTCGCGTACTTCGCGACGATGTCGGCGACGTCGTGGGCCACCGCGGTACCGAACTCCCGCTGGGCCCAGAGGCGCAGGTACTCCTGCAGGCGGTCGGCCGGCCAGCGCGAAGGATTCCACGCGTACGTGAGGAAGAACTCGATCGGCACCTCCATCGGCTTGAGATCGCCCACGTTCACGATCCAAAGACGATTGGCCTCGTACTTCCACGCGAGGTGCATCTGCTCCCAAATTTTCGGGAGCGGCGTGACGTTGAGCCACTTGTAGCTGCGCGGACCGCCCACGTAGTCGAAGTGGTAGTAGATCCCCGCGCCACCGGGGCGCTTGCGCTCGGCCGGCGTCGGAAGGCGCCGGTTGTTCCCATAGTTGTCGTCGCACCAGAGGAGCAGCACGTCGTCGGGCACACGCATGCCCTTCTCGTAGTACTCCTGCACTTCCTTGTAGAGCGCCCAGACCTGCAGCACCTTCGAAGGCTCCGTGCGGTATTCGTTGGCGATGATCGCGCGCTGGTCGGCGACGATCTTCTCGAGCAGCGCCACGTTCGCCTCGCTCTCCATCGGCGAATCGCCATCGCCGCGCATGCCCAGCGTGATCGCCTTTTCGTAGTCGGCCGTCTTGCTGACGCCGTCGCGCCAGAACTTGCGCAACTCGTCCTGGTTCCGGGTGTAGTCCCACGGACCGTTGCCATGACGATGCCACTCGATGTGCGCGCGCATCATCGGCTCGTGGTGCGAGGTCGCCATGACGATGCCGTACTCGTCGGCGAGCTTGCCGTTCTGCGCGTCGTCGTCGAAGAATGCCGAGCGCCACATCGCGGGCCACAGGTAGTTGCCGCGCAGCCGCAGGATCAGCTCGAAGACCTTCGTGTAGAACTTGTGGTTGTAGCCGCCGTACTTTTCCTTCGCCCAGCCGGTGAGCGCCGGTTCCTCGTCGTTGAGGAAGATGCCGCGGTACTGCACGACGGGCTTGTCCGCGACGCGCGTTGCGGCGGGAACGTAGAGGCGCTTGTGCTGCGCCGGGGGCACGTCGGCCCACCAGTACCAGGGCGACACGCCGATCTGCTCGGAGAGCGTGTAGATCCCGAAGATGGTGCCGCGCTTGTCGCTGCCCGCGATGACGAGGATCGGCTCATTGCTCCAGGGCGACTTGATCGCCTGGATCACGAAGCCCTCCCACTGGCCGCGGATGGCGGAGACGTCGATCGCGCCCGATTGCGCGAGGCCGTCGATGAAGCCGCTCTTCCCGAGCGTGCCGATCACGATCGCGTGCGGGCCGAAGGCCTTGACTCCGCGCAGGTGGTTCGGCTTCGCTCCCGTGACGCGCTCGATGTCCGCCTTCAGGTCCGCGGCCGCGCGCACCACGCCTTCGTGCTCGCCGCTGTCGGTGACCAGTGTCGCGACCTTGTCACCGTCGACGAGGAGAGCCGCCCCCGCGGATGCTTCGAAAGCGACGAAGGGTTCCTCGCCGAGCGCGAAAGCGGGAGCCGGTGCAACCGCCAGCGCCGCGCTAAGGAATGCCGATTTCCAGCGGCTCATAGTCGAACCAGGCGAAGTCGGCCGGGTTGGCGACTTCACCTGCCGCGCCTGTCGCATACATGCCAATGAAGACACCCGTGAATCCTCCGGTCTTTTCCGATGACAGCGGCTGCGTCGGCGCTTGCCCGATGGGTTGCTTCGAACCCGATCCAGCGGTGTAGCGAAATTCGTAGCGATCCGGGAAGGCTTCGACCTCGAGCGTCACGGCGCCCGCCGGCAACGGTTGCGATGCAAGGATGGTCGTGACGTTCTTCACGCGCGTCACCAGCTCGACGCGCGCCTCGGGTGCGCCCGTCACGCGAAGCACGTAGTGGTCGGACTCCGTCTGGCGAAGCACCAGCCCCGCCGCGTGCGACGGCGCGGCCGGCGTGTACTCGAGGCGGGTCGCAGCGCGCACGCGAAAATGCTCCTGGCGCCGGGCAACGAACGCCGGAGTGGCGACATCCTCGAGCGTGTCCTTCGAACCCTTGAGCCGCAGGTAGCCGGGCCGCTCCGTCAACGACCACAGGCCCGTCGCGGGTCCACGCAGATGCGCCCACTTCACGCCAAGCTTCGGGCTGTCGAAATCATCGCGCGGCGGTTCGGCCATCCAGTGCGCCGGCGGCGGCAATCCCGCGGCACTCATCTCCACTTGCAGCGGCTGCCCGTTGTTCACGCGCAGCCAGCCGTTCTCATCCCACGCCGCGGGGCTGAGCAGCGTTTCGCGCCCGATATGGTGATGCCGATCGACGGGGCGGACGCCGAGCATCACGAGCCACCAATGTCCCGCGTTCGTCTGGACGAGGTCCGCGTGGCCAACGGCCTGCAGCGGAAGGTCGGGCCGCGCCTTGTGTGTGAGGATCGGGTTCGCGGGATTCGCCTCGAACGGTCCCCACGGCGACTTCGAGCGCGCCATCGTGAGCATGTGCCCGTACGACGTTCCGCCCTCGGAGATCAGCAGGTAGTACCAGCCGTTCACCTTATATAGGTGCGGACCCTCGGGCCAGATGCCGCCGGTGCCCGGCCAGATGAGGCGCGGCTCGGCCGAAAGTTTTCCGCTCGCGATATCGATCTGGGCCTGGTACACGCCGCCGTTGCGCCCTCCCCCATGGCGCGTGTAGTACACCTTCCCGTCGTCGTCGAAGAAGAGCGACGGGTCCATCGACCATTCCTTCTGCTTGATCCACACCGGCTCCGACCACTCGCCCGCGGGATTCTTCGTGTGGACGTAGAAGTCGCCGCCGTTGTCGATGTTGCTGGTGATCATGTAGAGCGTGTCGCCGTGGCAGCGGATCGTCGGCGCGAAGATGCCCTTCGAGGCCTTCTGGCCCTTGAGCGGCAACTGGCTCTCGCGCGTGAGCGCGTGGCCGACCTGGCGCCAATGAACGAGATCGCGGCTGTGATAGATCGGAACACCCGGGAAATACTCGAAGCTGCTCGTCGCGAGGTAGTAGTCCTCGCCCATGCGGCAGACACTCGGGTCCGCGTGGAATCCGGGCAGCACCGGGTTGCGATACGTCACCATCGGCGAGGGCGTGCTCGCGCAACCCGCGAGCAGCGCGCACACGAGCGCCGCGAGCAGCTTCACTTGCAGCCGGGGCGAAGGGCGGCGAGCGGGATGGCTTCGGCCATCGCACGGAATCCGGCCGGCGACTGATGCAGGCCGTCGCCCTTGTCGTAGTCCTTGTGCATGCGCTCGGGCTGCGCGGGGTCGCGAATGGCCGCGTCGAAATCCGCGACGGCATCGAACGTGCCGGAGTTGCGGATCCACGCGTTGAGCGCCTGGCGATCGGCTTCGTTGTCGGCGTTGGGGCGGTAGTAGTCGCTGCCCACGTACGGCGTGATGGTTGCGCCGATGACGCAGACCTTCTGTGCGCGGGCGCGATCGGCGACCTGCCTGTAGGCGGTCTTCAGGTCGTCGAGCAACTTGGCGCGCGCCTCGGGCAAGTCCTCCGCGTTGCGATGCTGGCCGCCGAGATCGTTTACGCCAATGTGGATGATCACGTGCGTGACGCCGCTACGCGAGATCACATCACGGTCGAAGCGCGCGGTGACGCTGGGTCCGAGGCCATCGCGCAACATGCGGCCGCCGCCAATACCCGCGTTCACGACACCCATCGCCGGCGCCTTCTCGCGCGCAAGCCGCGCAACCAGGGCATCGGTCCAGCGATCGTTGCCGTCCGTGGTGGCTCCATGGCCGTCGGTGATCGAATCGCCGATCGCCACGACGACGCCCACACTGCGCGGCGCCATCACCTCGATGTCGGCGATGTTGTACCAGCGGGTCACCTTCACCACCTCGGACCAGCCCGATTCCTTGATGCGATTGCCCCGCGTGATGAAACTGTTCGTCCGCGACCCCGGGTGCCCCGTCTGGCGCACCGGCTCGCCCTTGAAGTACATCGAGATCGCGAAGTCGGTGCCGGCGGCGTGCTCGAAGGCGAGCGGATCGCTGTAGTACTCCGCGCCGGCGGGAATCATCACGGCCGCGCGGCCATTGAAGGTCAGCGCCTGGGCGGTCTTCTCGTCGATGCCCGCCTTCCCTGGTCCTTCGGACTTCGCAAGGCTCGCGGCTTCGACGATCAGCGGCGTCGTGCCGAATGCGTTCGAAAGCCGCACGCGGACCCGTTGCCCGCCGAGCGACACGCGCACGATCTGCCGGAGGCTCGAATCGCGCCAGAGCTCGGGCGCGAGGACATTCGCGCCTTCCGGGACCATCTGCGCGGTGCCCCACGAGGCGACCCAGTGGCTGCCGTCCTGGGCGAAGGCGAAAGCGCTCGCGAAGGCCCATGCAAATGCGATCACGGCGCGGCGGCCGCGTTGACTGTGGTTCATGTCTCCTCCAGAATGCTTTTTATGGTAGCGCTAACGCTACCTCTATCTTAGGGCAGCAAACGGCCCTATACAACGAGAAGTCTCCGCTCCGATGTCGCCTACGCCTCATACCGGAAGCCCCCGGGTCACCGAGATGCTCGTCATCCCGGTCGCCGGGGCCGATGGCTTCCTCCTCAACCTGGCCGGCGCCCACGCGCCCTACTTCCTGCGCAATGTCGTGGTCCTGAAGGACAGCGCGGGCCGGATCGGCGTTGGCGAGGTGCCCGGAAGCACCGGAATCCTCAAGGCGCTGGAGAAATCGGTCGCGGTCGTGGTGGGCACCGAGGTCGGCCAGTACAACCGCACGCTCAACGCCGTGCGTGAAGCGATCGTCGGCAAGGCGAGCGGCCAGCAGCACCAGGTCACCTCGGCCGCGGAAGCCGCGGTGCTCAAGCAGCCCCACGAAATCAACCTCAGGCTCGACAACGTCATCACCGCGATCGAGGCTGCGTTGCTTGATCTCCTCGGCCAGCATCTCGATGTTCCGGTCTGCGCCCTGCTCGGCACCGGCCAGCATCGCGAGTCGGTCGCGATGCTCGCGTATCTCTTCTATCTGGGCGACCGCGCGAAGACGGATCTTCCTTATCTCGCCGGCACCGGCAAAGCCGATGGCTGGTACCAGGTGCGCCACGAGACGGCGCTCACGCCCGAAGCGATGGTTCGCCAGGCCGAAGCGGCCGTCGCGCACTACGGCTTCCGCCATTTCAAGCTGAAGGCCGGCGTGATGCGCGGCGAAGAAGAAATCGCCGCAGTCACCGCCATCAAGAAGCGCTTCCCCGATTCCGGCGTCACGCTCGATCCCAACGGCTGCTGGTCGCTCGCCGAAGCGATCGCGCTGTGCCGCGGCCAGGGCCACGTGCTCTCGTATGCCGAGGATCCCTGCGGTCCCGAGAACGGATTCTCCGGGCGCGAGGTCATGGCGGAATTCCGCCGCGCGACCAACGTTCCCACGGCCACCAACATGATCGCGACCGACTGGCGGCAGATGGCGCACTCGCACCTGCTCGGCGCCGTCGACATTCCGCTCGCCGATCCGCACTTCTGGACGATGCAGGGTTCGGTGCGGCTCGCGCATCTCTGCCACGACTGGGGCCTCACCTGGGGCTCGCACTCGAACAATCACTTCGACATCTCGCTCGCGATGTTCACGCACGCGGCGGCCGCGGCCCCCGGAAACATCACCGCGATCGACACGCACTGGATCTGGCAGGAAGGCACCGAACGCCTCACGAAGGAGCCCCTGCAGATCAAGGGCGGCGTGGTCGCCGTGCCGAAGAAGCCGGGCCTCGGCATCGAGCCCGACATGGACCGCATCCGCGCGGCCCATGAGCTCTACAAGAAGGTGGGCACCGGCGCGCGCGACGACGCGATGGCCATGCAGTACCTGGTGCCCGGATGGAAGTACGACCCCAAGCAACCCAGCCTCGGACGCACGCCAAAATGATCCGCAACCCGATTCTTCCCGGCTTCAATCCCGATCCTTCGATCTGCCGCGTCGGCGACGACTACTACATCGCGGTTTCCACGTTCGAGTGGTATCCGGGCGTGCAGATCCACCATTCGAAGGACCTCGTGAACTGGGAGCTCGTCTGCCGCCCGCTCACGCGCGCTTCCCAGCTCGACATGCGCGGCAACCCCTGCTCGTGCGGCATCTGGGCGCCGTGCCTGTCGTATGCCGACGGCCAGTTCTGGCTCGTCTACACCGACGTGAAGCGCTACGACGGCAACTTCAAGGACTCGCACAACTTCATCGTCACCGCGCCCTCGATCACGGGACCGTGGAGCGAACCGATGTTCGCGAACTCCTCGGGCTTCGATCCCTCGCTCTTCCATGATGACGACGGGAAGAAGTGGTTCGTGAACATGGTGTGGAACTACCGCACGGCTTCGATCGGCGGCAATCCGCGCACGCCGGCGTTCGACGGCATCCTGCTGCAGGAGTGGGATGCGAAAGCCGGCAAGCTCACGGGCCCGATCAAGAACATCTATCGCGGCACCGAGCTCGGACTCGTGGAAGGCCCGCACCTCTACAAGAGGAACGGCTGGTACTACCTCACGACGGCCGAAGGCGGCACGGCGTACAACCACGCGGTGACGATGGCGCGCTCGCGCAAGATCGACGGGCCGTACGAGACGCACCCGCTCGAGCATCCGATCACGTCGAAGGACAATCTCGATGCGCCGCTGCAGCGCGCGGGGCACGGGCAGATCGTGGACACGCCCGATGGCGCCTTCTATCACACGCATTTGTGCGGCCGTCCGCTGCCGGGCACGCAACGCTCGCCGCTCGGCCGCGAGACCGCGATCCAGAAAGTGGTGTGGAAGGACGACGACTGGCTCTACCTCGAAAGTGGCGGTGTCGTGCCCCAGGTGGAAGTGCCTTCACCCGATCCGAAGGTGATGCCCAAGCCGCACGTCGAGATCCGCCGCGACTTCGCGAAGTGCAAGGAACTGCCGATGGAGTTCCAGTGGCTGCGCACGCCCTACCCCGAGCGGCTGTTCTCGCTCACGGGCTCGGCGCTGCGATTGCACGGGCGCGAATCGGTGGGCAGCTGGTTCGAGCAGAGTCTCGTCGCACGCCGGCAGGAAGACTTCATCTTCCGCGCGGAGACCGCCGTCACGTTCGATCCGGTCACGTACCAGCAGGTCGCGGGACTCACTTACTACTACAACCGCTTCAAGTTCCATTTCGTCGCGGTCACATGGCACGAAACGCACGGCCGTTGTCTCACCATGATGTCGTGCCCGGGCGAATACCCCGACGGCCGCATGACCTTCCCGCTGTCCGCACCGATCCCCGTTCCCGGTAACGGTCCCATCGCCTTCGCCGCGGACGTCGATCGCGCCACGCTGCAGTTCCACTACGACGCGGGCCAGGGCTGGATGAAGATCGGCCCGGTGCTCGATGCGAGCGTGATTTCCGACGAAGGCGGTCGCGGCGCGCATGGCTCGTTCACCGGGGCCTTCATCGGAATGTTGTGCTTCGATACGTCGGGCACGGCGCGTCCTGCTGATTTCAGCCGCTTCGTGTACACGCCCCGCTAGCACGGAACGCCTCGTGCCGGGCGTGCTGCCCGCATCAAAAAAAGGCCGCCCCCGGGCGGCCTTTCACCTTTGGAGTTGTAAACTATGCCCATGCGACTCCACAGATCCTGCCCGGCCGCGCTTCGAGTCCTCTGCGCCGGCCTCCTCGTCCTGGGTGCCGCGCCGGCCCAGGCTTCCATCTTCCAGGGCGAAGCGCTCGACACTTTCGCCGATGTGCTGACCGTGATCGTGCTGATCGTGGTTCCGATCCTGGCGATCGTCGTGTTCTGGCTCGTGCACATCCTGCCCGAGCTCATCGCGGAAAAGCGCCACCACCCGCAGAAGGAAGCCATCACGACGCTGTGCCTGCTCTCGCTCGTGTTCGGCGGCCTGCTCTGGCCGCTTGCGTGGCTCTGGGCCTACACCAAACCCGTCGGCTATCGCGCCGCCTACGGCACCGACAAGCACGACGACTACTTCCACGACATGGCCGAGAAGCATCGCGAAGGCAAGCTCGTGCGCGAGGATCTCTACCACCTGCGCGAAGAGCTCGACGCGATGGAGGCGCGCGGCAACCTGCCGCCCAAGCTGCGCACGCTTCGGGAAGAACTGATCAAGCTGCGCGCCGAGGAAGCCACGCGCGCCGCCGCCGCCATCGAGAAGGGGCAAGGCTAAATGGAAGCCATTCTCCTCGGTATCTATTCGTTCTTCGTCTGGCTGATCTTCATCAAGAAGAAGTGGCTTCCCTGGACCACGCCCTGGAAGGTCACGGTCGTCATCATCCCGGTCGTCGGCCTGGCCTGCATGATCCTGCTGCTCAACGTCTTCGCGCCCTCCTCGGCCGATGTGCGCGTCTACAAGTACACGATTCCCATCGTCTCGCAGGTGCGCGGCCGCGTGATCGAAGTCCCGGTCGAGGAAGGCAACCGCCTGGTCAAGAAGGGCGAAGTGCTCTTCAAGGTCGATCCCACGCCCTACCAGCTCGACGTGAACACGCTGACCGCGCAGCTCGCGACCGCGCAGGCCTCGAACCGCGAGATCGAGGAATCCCTCAAGGGCGCCAGGGGCAAGGTCGCGGAAACGCGCGGCGTGATCACGCAGACGGCCAGCCGCACGCGCGAAGTGAGCGCGAAGCTGGAACTCGCCCGCAAGCGCGTCGCGCAGTATCGCGAGCTGCAGGCAAGCGGCGCCGGAAGCCGGTTCGAAGTCGAACGCGCCGAAACGGATTTGAAGGAATTGGAAGGCCAGTTGGATGCCGTGCGCAGCACCGAAGCGCAGGCCAAGGCCGCCGAGGCACAGGCCCTCGCGAGCGAGCAGCAGGTGATGCAGAAGCTCGGCGCGAAGGCCAACGGCGAGTTCGCGCAGGTTGCGCAGATCCGCGCGCAACTCGAGAACGCGAAGTGGCTCCTCGCGGAGACCACGACGGTCTCGCCGTGCGATTGCTACGTGGTGAACCTCCAGCTGCGCAAGGGCTTCTTCGTCGCGGGCCTGCCGCTCAATCCGGTGATGACGCTGGTCGAAGCGGAGGGCCAGGTGATCGCCTTCTATTCGCAGAACGAGCTCCACCAGGTCGCCCCGGGAAATGAAGTGGAGTTCACGCTCAACACGCAGCCCGGCAAGGTCGTCAAGGGCTCGGTCGACTCGGTCATCTGGGCGCAGGGCGCGGGCCAGCTGCAGGCGAGCGGAAGCATCCCGATGGCGGGAATGCTCGCGCAGCCGCCGGGCCGCTACGCGGTCAAGTTCAACATCGCCGAGAAGGACCGCGCGATGTTCATGGCCGCGGGCGCGGCCGGCGCGGCCGCGATCTACACGGACCATCTCCACATGCTCCACATCATCCGCAAGGTGATGCTCCGCGTGGGCTCCTACGTGAACTACCTCGTCCTCAAGCTGCATTGAGCCCGATGCGCGCGTTTCGTCCCTTCCTCGCGGCCACGCTGGCCGCGGCCGTTGCCGGTTGCGCGCTGGCGCCGCCCCCCGATCGCGAGGAGCTCGCCCTGGCCTCGCCCAACCGGCAGGTCCCCCCGCAGTGGATCGCGCCGGGCGGAACGCCGGCCGTCGTCACCGAACGCTGGCTCGCGACCTTCAACGACGCAGCCCTCGATGCCCTCGTGGCCGAGGCCATCGCGTACAACCCGGACCTGATGGTCGCGGCCTCGCGCATCGAGCAGGCCGCGGCGTACCAGCGCCTCGCGAGCGGGACGCTCTGGCCGCAGGTGAACGCGGTCGCGCGCGGCGGCGGGCAGATGGGCGGCGATGCGAGCGGCCTGCAGGGCGGCGGCATTTTCGCGAACTGGGAGCTCGACCTCTGGGGCCGCGTTCGTGCCGGTTCCGCCGCGGCCGAGCACCAATACGTTTCCACCATGCTCGACACCGCCTTCGCCCAGCAGTCCATCGCGGCGCAAGTTGCCAAGGGCTGGTTCCTCGCGACGGAAGCCAGGATGCTGAAGGAGCTCGCGGAGGAGACCGTGCAGGCCTCGACCCGCATAACGTTCCTCTCGGAGGAGCGCATGCGTGTCGGCGTCGGCGATGAATATGATTTGCGCCTCGCGCAGGCCAACCTCCAGACCTACCGCGACGCGGTACAGAACCTGGACAACGCGTACCAGCAGGCGGTGCGGTCGCTCGAAATCCTGGTGGGACGCTATCCGGCCGCCATTCTCAGCGTCCCCTCCACGCTTTCGACGCCACTCGCGGTCGTTCCGGTCGGGATGCCCTCCGAGCTACTGGAGCGCCGCCCCGACGTGATCGCCGCCGATCGCCGCGTGGCCGCCGCGTTCTACCGCACGCAGGAAGCCAAGGCCGCTCGCCTGCCGCGAATCTCCCTCACCGCGACATTGACGTCCGTCTCCAGCGAGCTCTTCGTGCTCAAGGAGCGGGACAACCCGGTCTGGAGCGCAGGCGCTTCGATCGTGGCCCCGTTGTTCCTCGGCGGCCAGTTGCAATCCCAGGTCGAGATCCGAACCGCCGAGCAGCAACAGGCGCTCGCGGAATATGCGCGCATCGGCTCGCGCGCCTTCGCCGAAGTCGAGAACGCGCTGTCGGCGAGCTTCGCGCTCGATGCGCGCGAGGCGATACTGCGGCAGGCCGTCATCGAATACGAACGTACCGTAGTGCTTGCGAACGACCGCTATCGCGTGGGCTCCGCGGACCTGCGCGCCGTGATGCAGCAGAACCTCGCGCTCTATGCCGCGCAGGCATCGCTTCTGCGCGTGCGCAGCGAACGGCTCGTGCAACGGGTGAATCTCCACCTCGCTCTCGGTGGCGCGTTCTGAAGCCTTCGGTCAACTGGCTCTTCGCTTTCATTCCCATCACGCTCGGGCTCGAACACGCCGGCGCGCCCGCACCCTGGATCTTCTTCTCCGCCGCGATCGCCATCGTGCCGATCGCCCGCCTCATCGTTCAGTCGACGGAACACCTCGCGACCTACACGGGCGATGCGATCGGGGGCCTGCTCAACGCGACGTTCGGCAACGCGCCTGAGCTGATCATCGCGCTGGTGGCACTCAAGGCAGGGCTGGTCGAGATGGTCCGCGCCTCGATCGCCGGTGCGATTCTCGCCAACCTCCTGCTGGCCTTGGGGGTTGCCTTCTTCCTTGGCGGGCTTCGCTTCCACACGCAGACCTACCAGGTCGGCGCTTCACGCATGTACAGCTCGATGATGCTCATCGCCGCGGTGAGCCTCATGATGCCCAGCGCCTTCAGCCGCTTCTTCGCACCCAATGAAACGCTGCGTGAGGAAGCGATGCTCAACATCGGCCTCGCGGTCGTGCTGCTCGCCGCCTACGTGCTCTACCTCGTGTTCATGCTCAAGACCCACCCGGAGGAATTCAAGAGCGATTCGGGTGGCCACGATCACGAAGGCCCGCGCTGGAGCAAGCAGCGCGCGATCGGCGGCCTGGTGCTCGCCTCGCTGCTCGCCGCATGGATGAGCGAAATCCTCGTCGGCGCGGCCGAAGGGACGGGCAAGGCGCTGGGGATGTCGCAAGTCTTCATCGGCATCGTGTTCCTCGCGATTGTTGGCGGTGCCGCGGAATCGGGTTCGGCGATCGCGATGGCGACCAAGAACAAGCTGGACCTCACGGTGGGCATCGCGCTCGGAAGCTGCATCCAGATCGCGCTCTTCATCGCGCCGGTGCTGGTGATCGCGAGCTACTTCATCGGGCCCCAGCCCCTCGAGCTTTCGTTCAGCCGCGCGGAGACGGGATCGCTCTTCATGGCGGTGCTGATCGGCGCGTTCATCGCCGCCGACGGCAAGTCGAACTGGTTCAAGGGCGTGCAGCTGATCGCGGTCTATCTCGTGATCGCCCTGATGTTCTATTTCATGCCGGTGTGACCAAGCCCCTGCATCCCGAAACGCTTGCCGCGCAGGGCCCGGGACGTGTCTCGGAGCCCTACAAGGACATCGTTCCGCCGATCCACGCCTCGACCACGTACGAGCGCGGTGCCGCGGGCGACTATCCCGGCGGCCGCGTGTACTCGCGCGCGGACAATCCCAGCTACGACACGGCCGAGGCGTTGCTCGCGCAACTGGAGAACGCGCACGCCGCGCTGCTCTTCGCGTCCGGCCAGGCCGCGGCGGCCACCGTCTTCCAGGCGCTCGCACCCGGCGACGTGGCGCTGGTGCCGCGCAACATGTACTGGGCGTTTCGCAACTGGCTGTTGCGTGCCGCCGCACCCTGGGGACTGAAGGTCGAGTTCTACGAGAACGCCGCGATCGACGACCTCGCCTCGAAGGCGCGCGCGCTCAAGCCGCGGCTCATCTGGATCGAGACCCCCGCGAACCCGACCTGGGACATCACCGACATCGCCGCCGCGGCCACGATCGCGCGTGAGGTGGGCGCCGTGCTCGCCGTCGATTCCACCGTGGCGACACCCCTGCTCACGCGCCCGCTCGAGCTCGGCGCGCATCTGGTCATGCATTCGGCGACGAAATACCTGAACGGTCACTCGGACGTGATCGCGGGCGCGCTCGCCACCGCGGCCGACGACGAACTCTGGCAGCGCATCAAGTACCTGCGCAGTGGCAGCGGCGCGGTGCTCGGTCCGTTCGAAGCATGGCTTCTCTTGCGCGGCATGCGCACGTTGCATCTTCGTGTTGCCGCCGCGTGTGCGAACGCGCTTGCCATTGCGCGGCGCTTCGAAGGGCACGCGCGGCTCTCGCACGTGCTCTACCCGGGGCTCGCCTCCCACCCGCAGCACGCGGTCGCCGCGCGGCAGATGCACGGCGGCTTTGGCGGAATGCTCTCGCTTCGCGTGAAGGACGGCGAAGAAGCCTCCAAGGCGTTCACCGCCCGCCTGAAGGTGTTCAAGCGCGCGACGTCGCTGGGATCGGTGGAAAGCCTCGCCGAGCATCGCGCGAGCGTCGAGGGCCCCGGCACGCTCTGCCCCGCCGACCTCGTGCGGCTATCGGTCGGCGTCGAGCACCTCGACGACCTGCTCGCGGACATCGAGCAAGCCCTGGGCTGATCGTTACTTGTAGTAGCCCACTCCGCAGACCTGGTCGCCCACCCGGGTGACGTACGTGACCTTCTTCACCGGCTCGGCCTGCCCCGGCTTGGGCCACATGTACGAGACCTCGCTGATCTTGCCTTCCTTGGCCACCTTGAAGATCTCCTGGCCGAAGGCCTTGCCCTTCTTGTCGGTCAGCACCTTGAGGTCCTTGCCCTTGTGCGTCGGATGCGCGGTCGTGTTGCCGTCGAGGTCGGCGCAGAAGGGATAGAGGTCCCGGTCCTTGAAGCCGGCCTCGCCCTTGTTGAACTTGTCGAGGGCCGCGGCCTTGTCCTTCTTCACTTCGGCGACGGCCTTCTTGAGCATGGCGCGGGCTTCCTTGGCGCTGCCGAACTCGGAGGCGGCGAAGGCGCAAGGCGAGGCCAGGAGGCTCACGAGGATCGCGGACCGGATCAATGTCGAAGCGTGCATGGGGTTCTCCTTGGTTGGGGTCGCTGATGCCGTATTGTGAACGCATGGACGACCATCCGCTGCGGCGGGCCCTTCCGCTGATCCTGCTCTCGGGCCTGTGCTTCAGCACCCTCGACGCGACCGCCAAGTACCTGGTCCGCGATCACACCCTGCTCCTCGTCGTGTGGGCACGCTACGTGGGCCAGATGCTGATCGTCACGCCGATCTCGTGGCATCGCGCGGGGCCGTCGTTCTGGCGGACGAACCACCTGCGCATGCAGCTCGCGCGCTCGCTGTGCCTCGTGGTGGCGACACTCTCGTTCTTCGGCGCGCTGCGCTACGTGCCGCTCGCGGAAGGATCGGCGATCACCTTCCTGGCACCCATGTTCGCGATCGCGCTGTCGGGTCCGATCCTCGGAGAAAAGCCGACGCGCGCCCGCTGGATCGCGGTGGTCGGCGGCTTCGTCGGGATCCTCATCCTCGTGCGGCCGGGCTCCGCGGTGTTCCATCCAGCCACCGGGTTTCTCGTGCTGGCCGCGATCGCGAACGCGGTCTACCAGCTCCTCACGCGCCGGCTGCCCAACGACTCGCAGGCCACCACGCTCTTCTACTCGGGCCTCATGGGCACGCTCGTGCTGACCGTGCTGCTGCCGGTGACGGGCACCACGCCGACGGCCTTCACCGTTCGCGATGGCATCTTCCTCGTGATGCTGGGCGCGTTCGCGGGCCTGGGCCACTGGGCGCTCACCTCGGCGTTCCTTCGCGCCCCGGCCTCGATGATCGCGCCCTTTACGTACATGCAAATGGTCTGGGCGACGCTCTATGGTTTTCTCGTCTTCGACCAGCTCCCGGACGCGCTTTCGGCCCTCGGCATGGCCGTGATCGTGGCGAGCGGCGTGCTTTTGCTGCTGCACGAGCGGCGCCTGACCGGTACGATGAGCAAAGACGCATCCCGCTAGAAGCCATGTCTCGCCCTACTCTCAAGCTCCCGAAGAAACCCCCCAAGCCCGCGCCGACACCGGCCAAGCGCAAACCCACGGGCCCGCCCCGACCGCGTGGACCCAAGCCGGAGGCGAATCCCGCTGCGAAGCCGGCGTCCCGGCCCCCGAGGCCGCGTGTGGATCGCGGGCCGCGCGTCGATCGCGCGCCGGCGAAACCGGCAACTCAGCCCGCACCCGTGAAAGTGGCGTCGAGCGACGATCCGCGCCTTTCGAAGCGCATGGGCGAGCTGGGCCTGTGCTCGCGCCGCGAAGCCGACGAATGGATCGAGAACGGCTGGGTGAAGGTCGATGGCGTGGTCGCCACCCTCGGCCTGCGCGTGAAGCCCGATGCGAAGATCGAAGTCGATCCGACTGCCTCGCGCCACCAGAGCGAGCAGGTGACGATCATCCTCAACAAGCCCATGGGCTACGTCTCCGGCCAGCCCGAGGACGGCCACCAGCCCGCGATGGTCCTGATCAAGCCCGAGAATCGCTGGGCCGAGGATCCGTCCACCACCAAGTTCCAGCACACGCACCTGCGCGGGCTCGCTCCCGCCGGGCGCCTCGACATCGATTCCACCGGCCTCATCGTCTTCACGCAGGACGGCCGCGTGGCCAAGCGCCTCATCGGCCAGGACTCCGAGGTCGAGAAGGAATACCTCGTGCGCGTCGAAGGCACGCTCGATGAAGCGGGCATGAACAAGCTGCGCCACGGCTTGGAGCTCGATGGGGTGAAGCTGAAGCCTGCGCAGGTGTCGTGGGCCAATGAAGACCAGCTGCGCTTCGCGTTGCGCGAAGGCCGCAAGCGCCAGATCCGCCGCATGTGCGAGATGGTCGGGCTCGTCGTCACGGCATTGAAGCGCGTGCGCACCGGCGCCGTGCCGCTCGGGAAGCTCCCGGTCGGGCAATGGCGCTACCTTCGGCGGGGAGAAAAGTTCTGAGATGAGCAAGGATCTCGACGGCCTTCGCGACCAGGTGCGCGCGTTCGCACGGGCCCGCGACTGGGAGCAGTTCCACTCACCCAAGAATCTCGCGATGGCGCTCTCCGCGGAATCCGGCGAGCTCCTTGAAGTCTTCCAGTGGCTCACCGAGGCCGAGAGCCGCGCGTTGACGCCGCAAGCGCGCAACGCCGCGGCCGAGGAAATCGCCGACGTGCTCATCTACCTCGTGCGCATCGCCGACCAACTTGGCATCGATCCGATTGCCGCCGCCCGCGAGAAGATGGTGTTGAACGAAAAGAAGTATCCCGCGGACAAAGCGCGCGGAACCAACAAGAAGTACACCGAGTTGTAGATGCAGCCGCCACCCGTCATCCGCTGGACTGAAGGCGGCGAGGCCCGCTCGGCGCGCTGGCGCTCCGAACGCGGCGCCCCTCCCCCCACGAAGGTCATGGTCGTCGACGACACCATCACTGCTGACGAAGCCCAGGGCCTCGCGGGCCAGGGTGTGGCACTGCTCTGGCGCGGAGACTTCCACAACGCGCGGCAGATGCTCACCGCGATCGCGCACCGCCTCGACCGCGCGCCGCGCAAGGGCAAGAAGGTCGCGGCACCTTCATCGCGGATGGATGCCTTCAACGCAGAGCGCCAGGCGCGCGCGCAACGCGCGCGAACGCTGGGCATGCTCCTCGTACCGCTCGAGGCCGACTACACGACCCCGCTTCGCCGCGCACCCGACTATCGCGAAGCTTTCCTTGAAGCCTATGGGCCGGGCGACGAGCCCTCCGTCGTTTCGTTGCGGGAGCTGCAGGGCGTGGTCGGCGCGCACGAATGGCGCCGCAAGGGCGTGGACGTGAAGGCACTCGGCGCGAAGATCCATCCGCACTACGGCGTGTTCGCGCCGGTCCGCAGCGAGTACGTCGACCTGGCGATGAAAGCCCCGTTGCCCGCGGCCCTCGCGAACAACTCGCTCGCCTTCGACATCGGCACGGGAACGGGCGTGCTTGCCGCAGTGCTCGCGCGCCGCGGCGTCGCGCGCGTCATCGCCACCGACCTCGATCCGCGAGCGCTCGCCTGTGCGCGCGAGAACATCGAACGCCTTGGATTGTCGGCGACGGTCGAAGTCGTGCTCGCGAACCTCTTTCCGGAAGGGCGCGCTCCGCTCGTCGTGTGCAACCCGCCCTGGGTGCCCGCGCGCCCGAGCTCGCCGCTCGAGCACGGGATCTACGACTTCGAGAGCCGCATGCTCAAGGGCTTCCTCCAGGGACTGGCCGCGCACCTTTCGCCCGGCGGCGAAGGCTGGCTCATCCTCTCGGACCTCGCGGTGCACCTGGGCCTGCGATCGCACGACGAGATGCTCGCGTCGATCGCGGCCGCCGGGCTCGTCGTCGTGGGCCATCTCGATGCGAAGCCCACGCATCCGCGCTCGTCGGACGTCGCCGATCCGTTGTACGGCGCGCGCAAGGCGGAAGTCACGTCGCTCTGGCGGCTTGCCGCGGGTGCAATTGTGCCCTGACTCGGATAGGCTTTCGCGCCATGAACCCGATACCGCGCATCGCCTTCGCACTCGCCGCCTGCTTCCTGCTGAGCTCATGCTCCGATCCTCGCAGCACGCGCCTTCCCCTGGATGTTGCCGACATCCCGAAGCTCCAGCCGCAGCTCGACAAGCTGTCCGCGGAAGAGCGCGATCTCGTCCTCGCGTATCTCAAGCGAAGCAAGGGCGACGTGCTGCCGCCGAAGTTCGCGGACCCCGATGCGCCGCTCACCGCGCGCACGTTCAAGGAAGCGATCAAGCTGCAGCGCGAATGGAACGTGAAGTTCGCCGCACAGGAAGAGCGGGCCGAGGCGCGTCGCGATGCGGCCGACGCGAAACTAGAGCCGTTGCGCAAGACGGTCTCGATCACCGTGCTGAGGCGCGAGATCATGACGGCAGACGAGGCGATGGGCCGCGAGCCCCAGCAAGGCGTCCCCCTCAACACACGCAAGACGCTGGTCGTGACCTATCGCTTGCAGAATCACGTCGCGGACACGGTGACGCGCCTGCAAGGGAGCGTGAGTATCCGCACCGAGTCGGATCCCGATTCCCTCATGGGCATTGCGAGCTGCTGGATCGATCGCCACGACCCGATCCCGGGCAGCCAGTCGGTGGAGGTGCGCTGCGGGGGCAAGGGCGCCGTGAGCGACGCGACGCAGGCCTTCATCGACTTGCCTGAGAGCTCGCTGATCGTGCGATGGGAGCCCAAGCTCATCGAGCTTTCGAGCGGGAAGACGCTGCGCGCCGAGTGATCAGCCCGCGAGGGCGCGACTCACGAGCTGCACGAAGCCCGCCGAGTGCGCGCCGTCAAGCCAGCGCACCACGACCACCGCTTCGCGCTCAGGCTCGATCCACACCGTGTGCCCACCCGCTCCGAACATGAACCCGCTCGCGCGCGACGCATCCGCGAACATGCGTCCGTCGACGTTGAGCCAGGTGAGGAAGCCGTAGAACCGCGCCGTCTCGCACGGGGTACGCATGCGCTTCACCCACTCGCGCGGAATGATCTCCCGGCCCTGATGCACGCCGCCGTCGAGCAATAGCTGGCCGATGCGCGCCTGGTCGCGCGCGCTGATCGACACCCCGCCGCCCCAGTGCGTGCCGCCCGGAACGGATTGCATCCGGCGGCCGTCGATCTCCACCCAGGAATCCTCGTAGCCTTCCCAGCGGAAATCCGTGCCACCGCCGAGCGGCCGCAGCACGTTCTCGAGGAAGACTTCCGGCAACGGCTGCCTGAACAAATGCAGCAGCGCGAGCGAGAGCTGGTTGATGCGGACATCGTTGTATTCCCAGTAGGTCCCGGGCGCGCGCAGCGCGCGCCGCTCGCCCTTCTTGCCCTCGGGCGGCTTGGGATCGTGCGAGACGCGGCGGAAGTGTTCGACCTGGTCGGGCATGCCGAAGCACTCGCCCTGCCATTCGCTGGTCTGGGTGAGCAGGTGTTCCCAGGTGATCGCGCGGTTGTGGTCGGAATCGAAACCGATACCGGGTAGTCGGTCGCTTACGCGCTCGCCCACGACCAGCAATCCGCGCGCCTGCGCCATGCCCGCGAGCAGCGCGAGGTAGGTCTTCGCGACACTGTAGGTCTGGTCGGCGCGATCGGGTTCGCCCCAGGAGAACACTTCCGCGCCGCGAACCCGGATGACCCCGGATACGCCGCCGCGAACATGCACCGGGCCGCGCAGGCGATTGAACGGGGGCGGGTCGCCGTGATGGACGCCCCAACGTGAAGGATCGGCCGCGGGATCGCGCGGCCAGGGGATTTCGTGTGCCGATGCGAACGCCGCGGCTTCGTCGAAATTGCTCATGCGGGGGTCATGGGGAAATGGCGGATTTGAGCCAAAGGGCGGGGATGGTTATGCTGCGTCCATAACGAAGTCCAACGAGGAGAGGCGGCACATGGGCGTCAAGCTCGATTTATTCCACGACGAGACCGGTGGAGACACCTTCCCGGCGGGGCACGTCGTCTTCCAGGAAGCCGACATGGGATCCGAAATGTACGTCGTGCTCGAAGGCGAGATCGAGCTGTCGATCAATGGCAACGTCGTCGAGACCCTCGGGCCCGGCGAGCCGTTTGGCGAGATGGCGCTGATCGACCAGGAGCCGCGGGTGGCGACCGCGATCGCCAAGACGCCCTGCCGGCTCCTGGCCATTCCCGAGAAGCGCTTCCTCTTCCTGGTCTCGGCGATGCCGCACTTCTCGCTGCAGATCATGAAGGTCATGGCCGATCGCCTGCGGAAGATGAATAGCCGCACCTGAGCGTCTCACGCGACGGCAGCGGCAATCTGCCGAAGCGCCTGCTCATAGGCCTCCGGCGGCTGGGCCCCTTCGATCGCGTGCCTGTCGTTCACGACGACCAGCGGCACGCCGCCCACGCCCGCTTGTTGCCAGAAGCGTTCCCGATCGCGGACCTCGGAGGCGAACTCGTCGCCTTCCAGGATCGCCTTTGCCCGGGCCGCATCGAGTCCGACCGCGCCAGCGAGCTCCATGAGAACGTCTTTCGCGCCCGGATTGCGGCCCTCGCCGTGATAGGCGCGAAGCAGCGCTCGCTTGAGTTCGGGCGCGCGACCCTCGAGCCCGGCCCAGTACAGCAGCCGGTGCGCATTGAAGGTGTTCCACACGTGGGTGCGAGGCGCGAACGCGAAACCCACCGCCGCACCGTGCTCGCGGATCCGGGCCTGGACCTGGGCCACTTGCTCCGGCGTGCGGCCGTACTTGCGCGCAAGGTACGTCGCGACTTCGGCACCCTCCTCGCCCATGTCCGGATTCAGCTCGAAAGGTTCGAAGCGCAACGTCGTTTCGATGTCTGCGTCGATGCGCGCAAGGGCTTTGTCGAGCGAGGCAAGACCGATCGCGCACCAGGGGCACGCGATATCGGAGACGAAGGCGATGTCGAGGCGAGGTTTCATGACGCAAGCGCCTCCAGGCGGAAGCGCGCGATGCGCCCAATTTGCTCCAGCGCCGTCGCAACTTCCGCTTCGCGCGTGTTGGGAAGCCGCGCTTCCATGCGTTCGATGATTCCCGACCAGCCCAGCCCCTTCACCGCGACGATGAAGGGAAAGCCGAACTTCTCGCGGTAGCGGTCGTTCAGCGCCTGCATGCGCGCGCGCTCTTCCGCAGACACGCGATCGAGCCCCGAGCCCGCCTGCTCCGCGCGTGAATGCTCCGTCAATTGCGCCGCCGCGAGCCGCCCGGCCAATTCCGGATGCGCGCGGATCAGCGCCATCTGTTCGTCCGCGGTCGCCGCGAGCATCGAGCCCTGCATGGCCGCGTGCAATGCTTCGAGCGAAGCGAAGGGCCGAGCCTCGAAGGAACGCTCCGCAACCCACGGCGAGTGCTCGTAGATGGCGGCCAGGCGGGCCACGAACGCCTCGCGCGGCAACCCATTCAGAGCCTCGACGACACTCACGCCTTCGGCACCCAGGGATGGCGCGCGATCCAATGGCGCGCGATGTCGATGCGCCGGCAGATCCACACGCGCTCGTGCTTCTGCACGTGGTCGAGAAAGCGAGCCAGCGAGGCGAGGCGCGCGGGCCGCCCCGCAAGGCGGCAATGCAGGCCGATCGAGAGCATCTTCGGCGCGGTCTCGCCTTCAGCGTAGAGCACATCGAACGCATCGCGCAGGTAGGTGAAGAACTGCTCGCCCGTGTTGAAGCCCTGCGGCGTGGCGAATCGCATGTCGTTGGTGTCGAGCGTGTACGGGACGATGAGCTGCGGCTTGCCCGCGGCCATCTCCCAGTACGGAAGGTCGTCGGCGTACGAATCCGCGTCATAGAGGAAACCGCCGTACTCGGCCACGAGGCGCCGCGTGTTCTCGCTCGTGCGGCCCGTGTACCAGCCCAGCGGACGCTCGCCCGTGACTTCGCGGATCACCTCGACCGCGCGCGCGATGTGCTCGCGTTCCTCCGCTTCCGGCATGCCGTGGTAGTTGATCCAGCGCCAGCCGTGCGAGGCGATCTCGTGCCCGTCCTCGGCGAATGCACGCGCCACCTCGCGATGCCGCTCCAGTGCCATCGCGACCGCGAACACGGTGAGCGGGAGTTTCCGCTCCCGGAAAAGACGCAGCAGGCGCCAGACGCCCGCGCGGCTGCCGTATTCGTAGAGCGACTCCATGTTCATGTGGCGCGCGCCGACGAAGGGCTGCGCGCCGACGATCTCGGAGAGGAACACCTCGGAGGCGGCATCGCCGTGCAGCACCGAGTTCTCCGCGCCTTCCTCGTAATTGAGGACGAACTGCAGCGCGATGCGCGCGCCGCCGGGCCAATCCGCCCGGGGCGGGTTGGCGCCGTAGCCGATCAGGTCCCGTGGGTATGTCGATGCGTCGTCGTTGATCCGTGGCATGCAACCTGCTCCGTGCGATATCCTCGCCGCATGGGCATCTTAACGACTCACGTGCTGGATACCTACCACGGCGTGCCGGCCGCCGGCGTCCCGATCGAGCTCGCGCGCCTGGGCGGGACTCGTGAAACGATCGTGCGCACCGTCACCGATGCCGATGGCCGCTGCGCCGCACCCCTGCTCGCGAACGACACGTTCCGCACCGGCCAGTACGAGCTTGCCTTCGACCTCGAGGCCTACTTCCGCGGCAAGGGCGTGGTCCTGCCCGATCCCCCGTTCCTCTCCACGGTGGTGATCCGTATCGGCATCGCCGATCCCGCGGGCCGCTACCACGTGCCGCTGCTTGCGTCGCCCTGGAGCTATTCGACTTATCGCGGCAGCTGATGGCACGCCCGGCGAAGTTCCTCCTGGATGGCAGGGTGGTCACGGCTGCCGACGCCTCCCCCACCACCACCTTGCTGCAATACCTGCGCGGCCCGCTCGGCCGCTGCGGCACCAAGGAAGGGTGCGCCGAGGGTGATTGCGGTGCATGCACGGTGGTGATCGGCGAGCCGAGCGCCGAGGGCATGCGCTACCGCGCTGTGAATTCCTGCATTCGCTTCGTGCCCACGGTGGACGGCAAGGAAGTGGTCACGGTCGAGAGCCTGCGCGCGCCCGACGGCACGCTTCACCCCGTGCAGCAGGCGCTGGTCGATGCGCACGCCTCGCAGTGCGGGTTCTGCACGCCGGGCTTCGTGATGTCGCTCTTCGCGCTCTGGCTGGAGCGCGACAACGTCACGCGGGAGCAGGCCGTCGAGGCGCTCTCCGGAAACCTCTGCCGCTGCACCGGCTACCGGCCGATCCTCGAGGCCGCGAGCCACATGCATGGGCTCGGTCCCTCGAAGCATTGGCCCAAGGGCGCCGAGCACGACAAACGGCGGCGCGCCCTGCTCCCGGCGGACGAAAGCCCCGTGCGGATGCCCGGTTACTTCGCGCCACGCACCGTCGCGGAACTTGCTCGCGCCTACCTTGAAGCCCCCGAGTCCTTGCTGCTGGCGGGCGGCACCGATGTAGGACTGTGGGTCACGAAGCAACTGCGCGAGCTGCCACCCATCATCTATATAGGCGACGTCGCGGATCTCGAACGCATCTCCGAGAGGGACGGCGCACTGGAGATCGGCGCCGCCGTGAGCCTCACCGACGGCTACGGCGCGATCGTCGCGCGCTACCCGATGCTCTCCGAGCTGGCCGATCGTTTCGGTTCGCCACCCGTGCGCAATTCCGGAACGCTCTGCGGCAACGTCGCCAACGGCTCGCCCATCGGCGACTCGATGCCGGTGCTGATCGCGCTCGGGGCCGAAGTCGTCCTGCGCCGTGGCGAGCAGGAGCGCACGCTGCCGATGGAGGCGCTCTACCTCGCCTACCGAAAGAACGCGATGCAGCCGGGCGAGTTCGTGCGTGCGGTGCGCGTACCCCTGCCCCGCGCCGACCGGCTCGTGGCTACCTACAAGATCTCGAAGCGCCGCGACCAGGACATCTCCGCGGTGTGCGCGGCCTTCGCGATGACTCTCAAGGGCGCAAACGTGGACGAGGCGCGCATCGCCTACGGCGGCATGGCCGCCACGCCCAAGCGCGCGATTGCCGCGGAAGCCGCGCTGCGCGGCAAGCCCTGGAACGCCGACACGGTGCGCGCGGCGGTGACCGCGCTCGCGAGCGACTTCGAGCCGATCGGCGACATGCGCGCGAGCGCGGCCTATCGCCTGCGCATGGCCGGTGCATTGCTCGAGCGCTTCCTCGCGCAAACGGGAGAACGCGCGTGAGCGTCGGCGAACGCCTGCCGCACGAAAGCGCGCACCTGCACGTGAGTGGCGCCGCGCCGTACGCCGACGACATCCCGCTGCCGCCGAACACGTTGCATGGCGCGTTCGGCCTCTCGACCGTCGCGCATGGACGCATCGCCTCGATGGACCTCGCGGCTGCGGCCGCATCTGCGGGCGTGCACGCGGTGCTCACCGCGAACGACATTCCCGGTGCGAACAACTGCGCGCCGGTGATCCACGACGATCCGATCCTCGCCGACGGCCTGGTGCAGTACGCCGGGCAGACGATGTTCCTCGTGCTGGCCGATTCGCACGAGGCCGCGCGCAAGGCCGCTCGCAAAGGCGAAGTCCGCTACGAGAAATTGCCCGCGATCTTCGACATTCGCGAGGCACTCGCCGCCGGCAGCTTCGTGGCACCCACGCGAACGCTCATCCGCGGTGAGCCAATCGAGCACCTCGCATCCGCGCCGCAACGACTGCAAGGAACCATGACGCTGGGCGGCCAGGATCACTTCTATCTCGAAGGACAGGTCGCCTTCGCGTTGCCGCAGGAGGATGGCGGCATGCTCGTGGTGAGCTCGACGCAGCATCCGAGCGAAGTGCAGCACCTCGTCGCACACGCGCTGGGCCTGAAATCGCACGACGTGACCGTGCAGTGCCGGCGCATGGGCGGCGGCTTCGGCGGCAAGGAGACCCAGGCCGCGTTGATCGCGTGCGCCGCTGCGGTGGCGGCGTGGCGCACGAAGCGCCCGGTGAAGCTCCGCCTCGATCGCGACGACGACATGGTCGTCACCGGCAAGCGCCACGAGTTCCTCGCCGACTACGACGTGGGCTTCGATGCCGACGGCCGGATCATTGCGCTCGACGTGATGATGGCCTCGCGCTGCGGCTACTCGCTGGACCTTTCGACGGCCGTGAACGACCGCGCGGTCTGCCACGTGGACAACGCCTACTACCTCGAGCACGTGCGCATCGTCTCGCACCGCTGCAAGACGAACACGGTCTCCAACACCGCCTTCCGCGGCTTCGGCGGTCCGCAGGGGATGATGGTCATCGAAAGCGTGATCGACGAGGTCGCGCGCACGCTCGGTCGCGATCCGCTCGACGTGCGCCGCGTGAATTTCTATGGCGACGGCGAGCGCAACACGACGCCCTACGGCATGACCATCGAAGATAACGTCATGCCGCGCATCGCCACGGAACTGGAGGCGAGCAGCGCGTACCGCGAGCGGCGCGAGGCCGTCGCCCGCCACAACCGCGCCAACACGGTGACGAAGCGCGGGCTCGCGTTCACGCCGGTGAAATTCGGGATCTCCTTCAATGCCACGCTCTTCAACCAGGCCGGAGCGTTGGTGCACGTCTACACCGACGGCTCCGTTCTGGTGAACCACGGCGGCACCGAGATGGGCCAGGGCCTGTACACGAAGGTCCTGCAGGTCGTCGCCGAGGCGTTCGGACTGCCGCGGGACCGCGTGCGCCCGAGCACCACCGACACGAGCAAGGTACCCAACACCTCGGCCACTGCGGCTTCCGCGGCGAGCGACCTCAACGGGAAGGCCGCGCAAGCCGCCGCGCTCGCGATCCGCACTCGCATGGCGGAGGTGGCGGCGAAGGAACTGGGCGTGGAGGTGGGTGCGATCCGTTTCGCCGATGGGGCCGTGCACGGCGGGACACGATCACTCGATTTCGCCGCGGTGGCGCGCAGGTGCCACGAGCAGCGCGTGTCGCTCTCCTCCAGCGGCTTCTACCGCACGCCCAAGATCCACTGGGACCGCGACAAGTTCACCGGGCGTCCCTTCTTCTATTTCGCGTACGGCGCGGCGGTTTCCGAAGTGGAAGTCGACACCCGCACCGGCGAGAACCGCCTGGTCCGCGTGGACATCCTGCACGACGTCGGCCGCTCGCTGAACCCGGCCATCGACCTCGGGCAGATCGAAGGCGGTTTCCTTCAGGGCATGGGCTGGCTCACCACGGAAGAACTGTGCTGGAACGCCGAGGGCCATATCACCACGCACGCGCCATCGACCTACAAGATTCCCACGGCGCGCGAATGGCCGGCCGAGGCGAATGTGCGCCTGCTCGACAACAGCAACGTCGAGGATTCGATCCACCGTTCGAAAGCCGTGGGCGAGCCGCCGTTGATGCTCGGGATGTCGGTGTTCTTCGCGCTGCGCGACGCCGTCGCCGCTTGCGGTTCGGGCCGCGAGTCCCCGCGCCTGCGTGCGCCGGCCACGCCCGAAGCGCTGCTCGACGCACTCGATTCATTGGGGGCGGCATGAGGGACTGGCTGCAGGCCCTGCACGATGCACTCGATCGCGATCATGGGCCCGTCGTGCGCGTCACGGTGGCCACGGTGCGCGGTTCGGCGCCGCGCGAGGCCGGCGCCGCGATGCTCGTGATGACGCACGGCGAAGCGGGCAGCATCGGCGGGGGCCATCTCGAGCTGGTCGCCACGCGCACCGCGCACGACCTGCTTGCCGCCGCGCCCGGTGCCGCCCGCCTCGACCGCTTCCCGCTCGGCGCCGCGCTCGGGCAATGTTGCGGCGGCATCGTCGAGCTCTGGTTCCAACGCTACGACGGGGACGATCTCGCAGCGATCCGGCAATTGATCGCGGCTCGCACCGCCGGGGCCGAAGTCCTTGCGACGCCGATGACGGCGAACGCCGGCGCCTCGCGCAGCCTCCCGCGCTCGCAAGCGCAGCACGAAGGCGTCGAGCTTCACGAACGCGCTCAAGTCGTCGCGGGCTCCGGCGGCGACACGCTCTACGAACGCCTCGACGTCGAGGAAACGCAACTGTGGCTCTTCGGTGCAGGCCACGTCGGGCGCGCGCTGGTGAATGTCCTGGCACCGCTGCCGTTTCGCATCACGTGGGTCGATAGCCGCGAGGGACAGTGGCCCGAGGCCCTGCCCGATTCGGTCCGCAGCCTGCACGCGATCGAACCCGCGGATGAAGTGACCGACATGCCGGCAGATGCGTGGGCACTCGTCATGACCCACAGCCACGACGAAGACCTCGCGATTTGCGAGGCGCTCCTGCGAGACGGCCGTTTCGCCTGGGCCGGCGTGATCGGCTCGCAGCCCAAGACCACGCGCTTCCGCCAGCGCCTCGCGCAACGCGGCTTCGCGCCCGAGGCCGTCGCGCGCCTCACGATGCCCATCGGCATCGGCGGCATCGCAAGCAAGGAACCGGCGGCCATCGCCGTGGCCGTGGCGGCCCAGCTGCTGCAGTTGCGCGATGCGCGCGCCGCAGCGGAGGATCTTCCGATTCGCAAGGCATCCCGATCGTGACGGCGCAATACATCTGGGAGTGGCTGAACCTCCTCGGCCGCAGCCTGCACGTGATCGCGGGCATCGCGTGGATCGGCGCGTCGTTCTACTTCATCTGGCTCGACAACCACCTGCAGGCGCCGGCCGATCCCGCGGCTTCGGACCGCGGCGTGGGCGGCGAGCTCTGGGCCGTGCACGGCGGCGGCTTCTATCACTCGCAGAAATATCGCGGGGCCCCGCCCGCCCTTCCCGCGCGGCTGCATTGGTTCAAGTGGGAGGCGTACACCACGCTGCTCTCCGGGCTCTTCCTGCTCGCGGTCGTCTACTACGCGCAGGCCGCGACGATGCTGGTCGATCCCGCGCTGAATTCATTCGGTCCCGCGGGCGCGATCGCCGCGAGCCTCGCGTGGATCATCGGCGGCTTTGTCGTCTACGAGGGCCTGTGCCGCTCGCCGTTGGCCCGCAACGACCGCGCGTTGGCCCTCGTGCTCGCCGTGCTCACCGCGGCCGCCGCCTTCGGCCTGTGCCAGGTCTTTCCCGGACGCGCGGCGTTCCTGCATTTCGGCGCGATGCTCGGGACGATCATGGTGCTCAACGTCTTCGTCGTGATCATCCCGGGGCAGAAGGCGCTGGTCACGGCCGCGGCGGCCGGGCAACCCGTCGATCCCAAGTACGGGCAGCACGGCAAGCAGCGCTCGGTGCACAACACGTACTTCACGCTGCCCGCGGTGTTCGCGATGATCAGCAACCACTACGCGTGGATCTTCGGCGCGCCGAACAACTGGATCTGGCTCATCGTGATCTCGGTGGCGGGCGCGTTGATCCGCGTGTGGTTCGTGATGCGGCACAAAGGCACACCGTCGCCGTGGCCGCTCGTCGGAGCCGCACTCCTGCTCGCCGTGACCGCGTACGGCCTGCGTCCCCAGGCGTCGGGCGCTTCGACCATAACCACCGCGCGAGCGCAGGCGATCGTGGCCGAGCGCTGCGTGTCCTGCCACGCGACCTCGCCGAGCTTCGCGGGCCTCACGGCCGCGCCCAAGGGCGTGGTGCTGGAAACGCCCGCGCAACTCGCCGCGCAAGCCGTCAACGCGCGCGCGCAACTCGCGAGCCGCGCGATGCCGCCGGGCAATCTCACGGGCCTCACCGACGCGGAACGCTCCGAACTCATCGCCTGGATCGACGCAGGAGCGCGCGATGGCCGCTGAGCTCACCGCCTTCCGCGGCACGATCCTGTACTTCCGGGACGATCCCGGTGTCGCATCGCCCGCCGACAGCCATGTGCATATCGAGGACGGACTGCTCGTCATCGAGAATGGCCACGTGGCTCGCGTCGGCCCGGCCGAGCCCCTCCTAGCCGCGCTGCCCAAGGGCACGCCGGTGACGGACCACCGCGGCATGCTGCTGATGCCCGGCTTCATCGACGCGCATGTTCATTACGCGCAGACCGACGTCATCGCGAGCGGCGGCGGCACGCTGCTCAACTGGCTGGAGCAACACATCTTCCCCGAGGAGGCGCGCTTCGCCGAGCACGCGCACGCCTCCGAGGTGGCCGACTTCTTCCTCGACGAGTTGCTGCGCCACGGAACCACCACGGCACTCGTGTTTGGGAGCGTGCACCGCACCTCGGCCGACGCTTTCTTCGAGGCCGCAGCGCGGCGCGGCATGCGGCTGGGTGCGGGCCAGGTGATGATGGATCGCCATTGCCCCGAGGCCCTGCGGGACACCGCGGAGTCCTCCCACCGCGATGCCCGCGAGCTGATCGAGCGCTGGGACGGCAACGGACGGCTGCACTACGCGATCACGCCGCGCTTCGCGGTCACCTCGAGCGACGAGCAATTGCGCCTGGCCGGCGAATTGGCGCGCGCCCATCCGAACGCCTTCATCCACTCGCACGTCGCCGAGAACACCGACGAGGTCGCCTGGGTGGCCAAGCTCTTCCCCGGCGCCCGCAGCTATCTCGACGTGTACGAGCGCTTCGGCCTGCTGCGCGAGCGCGCCATCTACGCCCACTGCATCCATCTCGACGCGGCCGATCGCCGGCGCATGGCCGAGACCGGTGCGGCCGCCGCGTTCTGCCCGACCTCCAACCTGTTCCTGGGAAGCGGCCTCTTCGACATCGAAGCGACGGATGCGGCCGGCATGCGTTTCGCGCTCGCCACCGACGTGGGCGGCGGCACCAGCTTCAGCCTGCTGCAGACGATGCAGGACGCCTACAAGGTGGCGCAGCAGAAGGGCCAGACGCTGACGGCGCTGCGGGCGTTCTATCTCGCGACCCTGGGCGGGGCGCGGGCGCTGCGGCTGGACGATCGCATCGGCAGCTTCGAGCCCGGGCGCGAGGCGGATTTCATCGTGCTCGATCCGGCCGCCACACCCCTGATGGAGCGGCGCATGCGCTCGGCGCGCACGCTCGAGGAGCGCCTCTTCGCCTGGATGATCCTCGGCGACGAGCGTTCGGTGCGGCAGGCCTACGTGATGGGGAAGTTGGCTTCGACTTCGGCCAGCGCCGCGGCGCGATCGGCCTGAGGCAGGAAGGAACGCTTCACCCCGGAGCGCACGAGGTCCTTCAGTTGCGCCATCGAGAAGCCGGTGCGCGTGTGCAGCGCCTCCATTTCCCCGGAGAGCGTCACGTGCGACATGAGGCGATTGTCCGTGTTGCAGGAAACCGACAGTCCGGCGGCGACCATCTCGCGGATGGGATGCTTTTCCAGGGACTCCGCGGCGCCGGTGTGCACGTTGCTGCTGGGGCACACCTCGAAATGCAGGTCGAGCTCCAGCGCCTTCTCCACCCAGGCCCGGGTTTCATCCGGCGTGCTGCCCCGCACGATGCGGATGCCGTGGCCGATGCGCGTCGCCCCCAGGGATGCGGCCTCCAGCACGCGCTCGCCGCCGTCCGATTCCCCGGCGTGGCAGGTGAGGCTCACGCCGGCTTCGCGCGCGATGCGCATGGACTCGGCGTGGTCGCCCGGGGGGTAGTACTTCTCGGCACCGGCGAGATCGAAGCCGACCACGCCGCGGTCGCGGTACTTCACGGCGAGCCGGGCGCTGCGGATGGTGTCGGCGGGGTTGTCGGTGCGCATGCCGCAGACGATGAGCCCGCAGCGGAACCGGCTGCGGGCGAGGCCCGCGAGCACGGCCTCGACGACCGCTTCCCCTGATAAACCAAAGGGTTCGAGCAGCAACGGGGCCATGCGGAATTCAGCCAGGACGCAGCCGTCGGCCCGGACATCCTCGGCGGCCTCGAAGGCGACCCGCTCGCAGGCGGCCTCGCTTGCCATGGCGGCAACGGTGATGGCGAAGCCCTTGAGGTAGCGCTCGAGGCTGCCGGAATCGGCGTTGGCATGCATCCAGAGGGCGAGCTTGCCGGCGTCGGTTTCCGGCACGGGCACGCCGCGCGCGGCGCAAAGCTCCAGCAGGGTGGAGGGCCGCAGCCCGCCGTCGAGGTGCTCGTGTAGGAGAACCTTGGGCAGCGCCGGCCACACAGGCAGCCGGGAAGTTTTTTTGTCACCGGACATGTTGATTCTTGGGCCAGTTTGATACATCGTTGCCAAAGTAGCAAACGTTTGCGCGACTCGAGGTTTCCAACGCCTCGCCTGGGGAGATTTTCCGATGAGACACCTTGTCCGCCTGGGCCTGGCCGCCCTGGTCACCGCCAGTTCGCTCGCCTGGGCCGATCCCGCGATCGTCTACGACATGGGCGGCAAGTTCGACAAGTCCTTCAACGAGGCGGCCTACCGCGGGCTGCAGAAGTGGAAGAAGGACACCGGCAAGCCGGTGCTCGAATTCGAGATCGCCAACGAGACCCAGCGCGAGCAGGCCCTGCGCCGGCTGGCCGAGCGCGGCGCCAACCCGATCATCGCCGTCGGCTTCAGCCAGGCGGGCGCGGTGGAAAAGGTCGCGAAGGAATTCCCCAAGGTCGGCTTCACCATCATCGACATGGTCGTGAAGCACCCCAACGTGCAGTCGGTGCTCTTCAAGGAACACGAGGGCAGCTTCCTCGTGGGCGTGATCGCCGCCCTCACCAGCAAGACCGGCAAGGTGGGCTTCATCGGCGGCATGGACATCCCGCTGATCCGCAAATTCCAGTGCGGCTACGAGCAGGGCGTGAAGTACGCCAACCCCAAGGCCGAGATCTTCGTGAACATGGTGGGCACCACCGGGGCCGCGTGGTCGGATCCGGCGCGCGGCGGCGAGCTCGCCCGCTCCCACTTCGCCCGTGGCGCGGACGTGATCTTCGCCGCGGCCGGCGGCACGGGCCTCGGTATCTACCAGGCCGCGAAGGACGCGAAGAAATTCGCGATCGGCGTGGACAGCAACCAGAACTACCTCCAGCCCGGCACGATGCTCACTTCGATGGTGAAGCGCGTCGAGGTTTCCGTGTACGACGCGCTGCAGGCGCACAAGCCGGGCCTCCAGATCCTGGGCCTCAAGGAAGACGGCGTCGACTACGCGCTCGACCAGTACAACGAGAAGGTCATCGCGCCGGAGGTGAAGAAGAAGGCCGACGAGGCCAAGGCCGACATCATCGCCGGCAAGATCAAGGTCGCCGACTTCATGGCCGACCCGACCTGCAAGTACTGAACGCCGCAGTTCCCCACCGGATCGCATGAGCACGATCAAGCAAGTGGCCGCGCGAGCGGGCGTCTCGTTCACCACCGTCTCGCACGTGGTGAACCGGACGCGGCCGGTGAGCGATGCGGCGCGCACGCGCGTCGAGCGCGCGATCGCCGATCTCGGCTACTTCCCCAGCGCCGTGGCGCGCGCGCTGAAGACTTCGCAGACGCGAATCCTCGGCGTCATCGTGCCCAACATCATCAACCCGTTCTTCTCGGAGCTCGTGCGCGGCATCGAGGATGCATGCGAGCGCAACAACTACTCGGTGTTCCTGTGCAACGGCGACGACGACCGCGACCGCCAGGGCCGCTCGTTCGACACGTTGCTCGGCCGCCGCGTCGACGGGGTCATTCTCGCGACACCCGCGGGACCCGCCACGACGCTCGCGCGGCGCATCGCCGCCACCAAGCTGCCCACCGCCATCGTCGACCGGCCGGTGCCCAACGCGCGCGTCGACCACATCGCGATCGACCACGCCGCGGGCGCGCGCCTGGCGATGGAGCACCTGCTCGAGCTCGGGCACCGTCGCATCGCCCACATCTCCGGCCCCTCCGCATTCGAGGTGAGCCGCGCGCGCGCCGCCGGGTGGCGCCTCGCGCTGCAGGGCGCGGGCGTCGAGCCCCGAGCAGACTGGCTGCTGGAAGGCGACTTCCTCGCGCCGTCGGGTCACGAGATGGCCCGCAAGCTCCTGGCGCAAGGCGAGATCACCGCCATCTTCGCCTCCAACGACATGCTCGCCTTCGGCGCCCTGCGCGCCGCGGCCGAAGCAGGTTGGGCCGTGCCGCGCGCGCTCTCGGTGGTCGGCTTCGATGGAATCGAAATGGGCGCCTTCACCTCGCCCGCACTCACCACCGTCGGGGTTCCCATCCGCAACATGGGCGAGACCGCGGCCATGGTCCTCATCGACCGCCTTGCGGGCCGCACCAAGCGGGCCGGCGAGACGGTCGTCGCCCCGCGCCTCATCGTTCGCGAATCCACCGGCCCGGCGCGCGGCGCATGAACGACCACGCCGCCCACCCCACCCCCGCCCCGCCGCTCGCGGTGCGCATGGCAGGCATTCGCAAGCGCTTCGGCCCGGTGCTGGCCAACGACGACGTCACGCTCGAAGTCGCGTCAGGAACCGTACATGCGCTCGTGGGCGAGAACGGCGCGGGCAAGAGCACGCTCATGTCGCTGCTCTATGGCCTGCATTCGCCCGACGCGGGAACGATCGAGGTCTTCGGCAAGCCTGCGCAGCTTCGCAGCACGCACGACGCGATCGCCATGGGCCTGGGGATGGTCCACCAGCACTTCATGCTGGTCGATTCGCTCACCGCGCTCGAGAACGTGATGCTGGGCGCCGAGCCGCACGCGCTGCTCGCGCGCGCCGAGCGCATGGTCCGGCCGCGCCTGCAGACGCTGATGGAATCCACGGGCCTGCGCGTGGACCTCGATGCGCGCGTGGGCGACCTGCCTGTCGGCGACCGCCAGCGCCTCGAGATCCTGAAGGTCCTCTTCCGCGGCGCGAAGGTGTTGATCCTCGACGAGCCCACCGCGGTGCTCACGCCCCAGGAGGCGCAGCACCTCTTCGGCGTGCTTTCCGCGCTGCGCTCCCAGGGCACGACGATCATCCTCATCACGCACAAGCTCGACGAAGTGATGCGGCTCGCCGATCGCGTCACCGTGATGCGCGGCGGGCGCGTCGTGCACGAATGCAGCATCGGCGATACCAGCCCCGCGCAGCTCGCCGAATCGATGGTGGGCCGCAAGGTGAACATCGGCCGGCCGGTCGCCCAGGGCGCGGTCCCCGGCGAAGTCGTGCTCGAGGCGAGCGGCCTGAAGGTCGTCGATGCCATGGGCGTCACGCGCCTGCATGGCCTCGACCTCGCGCTGCGCGCCGGGCAGATCGTCGGCGTGGCGGGTGTCTCGGGCAACGGCCAGAGCGAATTGCTCGAAGTGCTCTCGGGCCTGCGCGTCCCGCAGGCCGGCAGCGTGCGCCTCGCCGGCGAAACCTTCGCCCCCACGCGCTGGCTCACGCCCCGCACGGCACGCCGCCTGCACCTCGCGCACGTTCCCGAGGACCGGCACGCGCGCGCGATGGTGCTCGACTTCGCCGCGTGGGAGTCGGGAATCCTCGGCTACGAGGGATTGCTCTGCTACAGCGGCGGCGGGTTCCTGCGCCGGCGGCGCATGCGCGAAGACACGCGCGCGATGATGGAGCGCTTCGACGTGCGCCCGCGCGCGCCCGAGCTCGCCAGCGGGAACTTCTCCGGGGGCAACCAGCAGAAGCTCGTGCTCGCGCGCGAGCTGGGCCAGGCGCCCCGCGTGCTGATCGTGGGCCAGCCCACCCGCGGCGTGGACATCGGCGCGATCGAATTCATCCACGGCCAGCTGCGCCAGATGCGCGAGGCCGGCTGCGCCATCCTGCTCGTCTCGTCGGAGCTCGACGAGATCCTGGCCCTTGCCGACCGCGTGGTCGTGATGAATTCGGGGCGCATCACCGGCGAGCGCGCCGTCGAGGCGTGCACCGAAGCCGAGCTGGGCCTGCTCATGGCCCACACCGAAGCGCCGAAGGCCGAGGCCCTCGCATGAGCGCGCCGGCACTCCCCCGCTGGGCCGATGTCGTCCTGCTGCCCCTCGTGAACCTGGCCGCGGCGCTGCTCATCGCGGGTGCCGTGATGGCATTGGTCGGACAGGACCCGCGCGAAGTCCTCTCGCTGATGGCCAAGGGCGCCTTCGGCACGCTGCGCGGTTTCTCGTACACGCTCTACTACACGACCACGTTCATCTTCACCGGCCTTGCGGTCGCGGTGGCCGCGCACGGCGGGCTCTTCAACATCGGGGCCGAAGGGCAAGCCACGCTCGGTGGACTGGGAGCGGGCCTCGTGGCGCTGTGGCTCGGAGCGCACCTTCCGGCCGCCGTGATGCTGCCCGTCATGGTGCTCGCCGCGGCGGCGTTCGGCGCGGCCTGGGCGTTGATCCCCGCGTACCTGCAGGCCTATCGCGGCAGCCACATCGTGATCACCACGATCATGTTCAACTTCCTCGCCTACACGCTGCTGGTCTATCTGCTCGTGAACGTGCTGAAGGCGCCGGGCAGCATGGCGGTGGAGAGCGCGCCGTTCGCGCCTTCGGCATCGCTGCCCAATGCGCAGGAAGTGTTCGCGTGGTTTGGCATCGAGTGGCCGTCGTCGCCGCTGAACCTGAGCTTCCTGCTGGCGCTCGTGGCAGCCGTGCTCGTGTACGCGTACCTGTGGCGCACCCGCGCGGGCTACCGCCTGCGCACCGTGGGCGCGAGCGCGGGCGCCGCCGAATATGCGGGCATTCCGCCCGCGCACCAGATCCTGATCGCGATGGGCATCTCGGGCGCACTCGCGGGCCTGGTCGGCGTGAATGAGATCGCGGGCGTGAACCGCCGCCTGCTGCTCGACTTCGTCGCGGGCGCGGGCTTCACCGGCATCGCGGTCGCGTTGATGGGCAGGAACCACCCCGTCGGCATCCTGCTCGCGAGCCTGCTCTTCGGCGCGCTCTTCCAGGGCGGCGCCGAAGTCGGCTTCGAGATGCCCCAGTTCACCCGCGACATGGTGGTCACGCTGCAGGGCTTCGTGATCCTCTTCTCCGGCGCGATGGCCTATGTGCTCGCGCCATACCTCTCCCGCTTGCTCCACGCGATCCCCGCGGTCGCAAAGCGCGGGGCTACGTGATGGATGCGATCCTCGCCGGCACGCTCCTCGCCTCCACGCTGCGCGTGGCCACACCGCTCATCCTGTGCGCCCTGGCCGGCGTGCTGGCGGAACGCTCGGGCGTGATCGACCTGGGCCTCGAGGGCAAGATGCTTTTCGCCGCGTTCGCCGCGGCCGCCACGGGCAGCCTCTTCGGGTCGACCGTCGTGGCCCTCCTCGCTGGGTGCGGCGTCGCCGTGCTGATGTCGTGGCTGCATGGCTTCGCAACCGTCAGCCACCGCGGCGACCAGGTGGTCTCGGGCATGGCGCTCAACATCATCGCGTACGGCCTCACCGCGGTGCTCGCGATCGCCTGGTTCCAGCAGGGCGGGCAAACGCCGCCGCTGGGTGACGGCGTGCGCCTGCGTCCGCTCTGGCCCGAAGCGAGCGCGACCCTGGGCCCGGTGGTGGGCGAGGGATTGTTCGCGCACAACGCGCTCGTGTACGTCGCGCTCCTCCTCGTGGCCGGCGTCTCGTTCTTCCTCTATCGCACGCGCCTGGGCCTGCGCCTTCGCGCCGTGGGCGAGAACCCGAACATGGTCGATGCGGCCGGCCTCTCCGTGTCGCGGCTGCGCTACCTCGCCCTCACGCTGAACGGCGTGCTGTGCGGGCTCGCCGGTGCGTACCTGGTGCTGGCGCAGAGCGCGGCGTTCAGCCCCAACATGACCGCCGGCCGCGGCTACATGGCGCTTGCCGCGATGATCTTTGGCCGCTGGAAGCCGGTGCCCGCGCTCGCCGCGTGCCTGCTCTTCGGTTTCCTCGACACCATCGCCGTACGCCTGCAAGGCGTGAAGCTCCCGCACCTGGGCGAGCTGCCGGTGCAGGCGATCCAGGCCCTGCCCTACCTGCTCACGGTCGTGTTGCTCGCGGCTTTCATCGGACGCAACGTGGCACCCGCCGCGCTGGGCCGCCCCTACGTGAAAGAGCATTGAGATGACGGCGCTCACGACCCAGCAAGTGGAACAGCTGCACACGGCGGCGCGCGCCGCGCAAGCGCGGGCGCACGCGCCCTACTCGCGTTTCCGCGTCGGTGCCGCGGTGCTCGATGAATCCGGCCGCATCCACGCGGGCTGCAACGTGGAGAACGCGGCCTATCCGCTGGGCATGTGCGCGGAGGCGCTCGCCATCGCGACGATGGTGCGCGAAGGCGGCCGCTCGGTTCGGGGCCTGCTCGTCGTCGGCGAAGGCGAGCATCTGGTCACGCCGTGCGGAGGATGCCGCCAGCGCCTGCGCGAATTCGCGTCCGATGCCACGCCCGTGCTGGTCGCCGACCTCGAGCGCGTGCGCGCACAATTCACGTTGGGCGAGCTGCTGCCTGCCAGCTTCGGCCCGGAGAACCTCGCATGAGCACTGTGCTCAGGACTGCCGTCGAGACGCTGCGCGATCGCGCGCCGCGCGCGAAGCCGCAGGTTGCGGTCGTCCTCGGCTCCGGCTGGGGCGGGCTCGCGGCGCATGTCGAAGATGCGCTCCATGTGCCGTACACCGAACTGGACGGCTTTCCGCATGCGGGCGTTGCGGGGCACGCGGGCGAAGTGCTGCTGGGTCGCATCGGGACGCGCGAGGTCGCTGTGTTGTGCGGCCGCAAGCACGCCTACGAGGACGGCGACGTGAAGGCGATGAAGGTGCCGCTGCTGGCACTGCGCGAGCTCGGCTGCAAGGCCCTCGTCCTCACCAACGCCGCTGGCAGCCTGGATGCGCGCATGGCGCCCGGCAGCCTCATGGCCCTCAGCGATCACATCAACCTGCCCCAGCGCTCGCCGCTCGTGGGCGAGAGCGGCCCCGACCGGTTCGTGGACATGGTCGATGCCTACGACCGCGGGCTGCGCGAAACCGCGCTCGCCGTCGCCCACCGCCAGGGGATCGAGCTGCACCAGGGCGTGTACCTGTGGTGCCTCGGTCCTCAGTTCGAGACCGTGGCCGAGATCCGCATGTTCAAGCAGTTCGGCGCCGATGCCGTCGGCATGAGCACCGTGCCCGAAACGATCCTCGCGCGCCGCGCCGGGATGAAGGTCCTCGCCATCTCGCTCATGACCAACATGGCCGCCGGAATGTCGGAGGAGAACCTCAGCCACGCGCACACGCTCGAGCAGGCCGGGCGCGTGACCGCGACGGCGAGCCGTCTCCTGGCCGACATCATCAAGGAGATCGCCCCATGACCGCGAAGCCCAACCTCACGCTGGTGGCACCGCGCCCCGTTCCCGCGGGCCCGGTCGATCGCAACCCGGGCATGCCGCTCGACCTCGATGTCGTGCGCGCGCTGCGCGTGAACCGAAGTGCTGTCGAGCGTCGCGCGTCGACGATGGGCACGCGCCGCACGGTGAAGAAGGAATGGCAGGCCGCGTGGCTGTTGCGCGCCATCACGCTGATGGACCTCACCACGCTGTCGGGTGACGACACGCCGGGCAACGTGCAGCGACTGTGCGCGAAGGCGCGCAATCCGCTGCGCTCCGACCTGGTGGAAGCACTCGGCGTCGGGAAGCTCGACATCAAGGTCGGCGCCGTCTGCGTCTACCACGCACTGGTCCCCACGGCGGTCGCCGCACTCGAAGGTTCCGGCATTCCGGTCGCTGCGGTCTCGACAGGATTCCCCGCGGGACTCTCGCCCGTTGCGCAGCGCATCGAAGAGATCCGCGCGAGTGTGGCGGCGGGTGCACAGGAAATCGACATCGTCATCACCCGCGCCCACGTGCTCACGGGTAACTGGGAAGCGCTCTACGACGAAGTGAAGCAGTTCCGCGAAGCCTGCGGCGAAGCGCACATGAAGGCCATCCTCGCCACGGGCGAACTTGCCACGCTGGGCAACGTCGCACGCGCCAGCATGGTCGCGATGCAGGCCGGGTCCGATTTCATCAAGACCTCGACGGGCAAGGAAGGCGTCAACGCGACGATCCCGTTCGGCCTCGTCATGTGCCGGATGATCCGCGAGTACTTCGAGCAGACCGGATACGCGGTGGGCTTCAAGCCCGCGGGCGGCATCCGCACCGCCAAGACCGCGCTCGAATTCCTGTACCTCATGAAGGAAGAGCTGGGCGACCGCTGGCTGCGCGCCGACCTCTTCCGCTTCGGGGCCTCCGCGCTGCTCACCGACATCGAGCGGCAACTGGAGCACTTCACCACGCAACGCTACTCGGCAGCGCATCGCCACCCGATGCCCTGATTGCCATGGCCAAAGTCGCAGAGATCTTCGAGTCGATGGAATACGGGCCGGCGCCCGAAAGCAACAAGGAGGCGCTGGCGTGGCTCGCGCAGCACGGCGGAAGCTTCGGGCATTTCATCGGCGGCGCCTTCACCGAGCCGGGCACCACGTTCGACGTGAACGATCCGTCCACCGGCAAGCTGCTCGCGAAAGTCCGCGACGGCTCGAAGGCCGACGTGGATGCGGCGGTCGCTGCGGCGCGTGCCGCGCTCCCCGCATGGAAGGCACTCGCACCGCACGCCCGCGCACGCTACCTCTACGCGCTCGCGCGCGGCGTGCAGAAGCATTCGCGCCTGCTCGCGGTGCTCGAATCGATGGACAACGGCAAGTCGGTTCGCGAGACGCGCGACATCGATGTCCCGCTCGTCGCGCGCCACTTCTACCATCACGCCGGCTGGGCGCAGCTGCTCGATACCGAATTCGCGGGCCATGAAGCCATCGGCGTCGTGGGCCAGATCATTCCCTGGAATTTCCCGCTGCTGATGCTCGCGTGGAAGATCGCGCCGGCGCTCGCGGGCGGCAACACGGTCGTGCTCAAGCCCGCCGAATTCACGCCGCTCTCCGCGCTCGCCTTCGCCGAGATCGTGCGCGAGGCGCGCCTGCCCGCGGGCGTAGTCAACATCGTGAACGGGCACGGCGAAACGGGTGCCGCGATCGTGGATCACCCGGACGTCGACAAGATCGCCTTCACCGGCTCCACCGAAGTGGGCCGCATCATCCGCAAGGCCACCGCGGGCTCGGGCAAGAAGCTTTCGCTGGAGCTCGGCGGCAAGAGCCCGTTCATCGTCTACGAGGACGCGGATCTCGACAGCGTCGTCGAAGGCGTCGTGGATGCGATCTGGTTCAACCAGGGCCAGGTGTGCTGCGCGGGATCGCGGCTGCTGGTGCAGGAAGGCGTCGCCGAGCGCCTCATCGCCAAGCTGCGCGCGCGCATGGAAAAGCTGCGCATGGGTTCGCCGCTCGACAAGGCGATCGACATGGGTGCCATCGTGGCGCCGGTGCAGCTCGAGCGCATCCGTGGCCTCGTGCAACAGGGCGTGGATGAAGGCGCGACGATGTGGCAGCCCAGCTGGGCCTGCCCCACCGAAGGTTCGTTCTTCCCGCCGACGCTGTTCACCGGCGTGCAACCCTCCTCCACCATCGCGCAGATCGAGATCTTCGGACCCGTGCTGGTGGCGATGACCTTCCGCACACCCGAAGAATCGGTGGCGCTTGCGAACAACACGCCCTTCGGCCTCGCCGCGAGCGTGTGGACGGAGAGCATCAACCTCGCGCTCGACATCGCGCCGAAGATCAAGGCCGGCGTGGTCTGGGTCAACTCCACCAACCTCTTCGACGCCGCGGCCGGCTTCGGCGGTTACCGCGAATCGGGCTTCGGCCGCGAGGGCGGACGCGAAGGCATGTGGGAGTACGTGAAGAGAAGCTCCAAGCCCGCGCGTGTCGCGAAGGCCGCGGAAGCGAAGGCGGCGGCGAGTCCCGCTGCGGCCGTGACGGAGATGCCCGACATCGACCGCACGCCCAAGCTCTTCATCGGCGGCAAGCAGGCGCGCCCCGACGGCGCGTACACGCGGCGCATCACGAGCCCCTCGGGCGCGGCCGTGGGTGAATCGCCCGAAGGCAACCGCAAGGACCTGCGCAATGCCGTCGAAGCGGCGCATGCGGCGAAGGGCTGGGGCCGCGCCACGGGTCACAACCGCGCGCAGATTCTCTACTACATCGCCGAGAACCTTTCCGCGCGTTCCAGCGAATTCGCAGCGCGCATCGACGCGATGACCGAATGCGGCCGCAAGCGCGCAAAGCAAGAGGTTGACGCTTCCATCGCGCGGCTCTTCACCTACGGCGCGTGGGCGGACAAGTACGACGGCGCCGTGCACAGCGTGCCGATCCGCGGCGTGGCCATCGCCATGAACGAACCCATCGGCGTGATCGGCCTCGCGTGCGACGACCATCACCCGCTGCTAGGCCTCGTATCGCTCGTCGCACCCGCGATCGCGATGGGCAACACGACGATCGTGATTCCCTCGCAGTTCTCCCCGCTGGCCGCGACCGACCTCTACTCGGTGCTCGAGACCTCCGATGTCCCCGCGGGCGTGGTCAACATCGTGACCGGCGAGCGCGACGCATTGGCCAAGGTGCTCGCCGAGCACGACGACGTGGATGCCGTCTGGTACTGCGGCACGCAAGCCGGAGCGAAGGCCATCGAACTCGCCTCGGCCGGCAACATGAAGCGCACGTGGGCCTCGTGGGACGCGCGCGACTGGCTCGACCGCGATGCGGGCGAAGGGCGCGAGTTCCTGCGCGCCGCGACGCACGTGAAGAACGTCTGGGTTCCCTACGGTGAGTGACCTGACCATGCCCGACGCGACCGTGACGCTCGCGCAGGAGCTCATCCGCCACAAGCGCGATGGGCACGCGCTCGACCGCGCGCGCATCGACGCGTTCGTGCGCGGCCTGGCCGACGGCAGCTGGAACGATGCGCAGGTCGGCGCGATGGCGATGGCGATCTTCATGCGCGGCCTCAGCGACCGCGAGACCACCGACCTCACCGACGCCATGACGCGCTCGGGCGTCGTGCTCGACTGGAAGGGGCGCTTCGACGCGCCGATCGTGGACAAGCATTCGACCGGCGGCGTCGGCGACAAGGTGAGCCTGGCACTCGCACCCATCGTCGCGGCCTGCGGGGGCGTCGTGCCGATGATCTCGGGACGCGGCCTCGGCCACACCGGCGGCACGCTGGACAAGCTGGAAGCGATCCCGGGCTACCGCGCGATCGTCACGCGCGATGAACTGGAATCCGTCCTGCGCGCCGCGGGCTGCGCGATCGTCGGCGCCTCGTCCGAGGTGGCCCCCGCGGACCGCCGCCTCTATGCAATCCGCGACGTGACCTCCACCGTGGAATCCATCCCGCTCATCAGCGCGAGCATCCTCTCGAAGAAGCTCGCCGCGGGGCTCGACGCGCTGGTGCTCGACGTGAAGGTGGGCAACGGCGCCTTCGCGCACGATCTCGCCTTCGCGCAGGCGCTGGCCCGCAGCATCGCGCGCGTCGCCGCCGGCGCCGGACTCGCCTGCACGGCCTGGATCACCGACATGAACCAGGTGCTGGGCCGCTCCTGCGGCAATGCCGTGGAAACGCTGGAAGCCGTGCGCTATCTGCAGGGCAAGGAATGCGACCCGCGCTTCGGCGAGGTAACCGAAACGCTGTCGGCCGAGCTGCTCGTGATGGGCAAGCTCGCTCCCGACATGGAAGCTGCGCGCGTTCGCGTGCGGCAAGCACTGGCCAGTGGGGCCGCGCTCGAGCGCTTCTCGCGCATGGTGACGGCACTCGGAGGCCCGGCGGATTTCGTCGAGCATGCCGAGCGCCATCTTCCTGCCGCACCCGTGCAGCGCACGTTCCACGCCGCTTCCGCCGGGTACGTGCAAAGCATCGCCACGCGTGAAATGGGCCTCGCGGTCATCGAACTGGGCGGCGGCCGGCGCGGCGCCGGCGACGCGATCGATCCGCGCGTGGGCTTCACGCAGGTCGCGGCCCCGGGCGATCGCGTGGAAAGCGGCAGCGTGCTCGCCGTCGTCCACGCCGCCACCGAAGCGCACGCAGATGCCGCACTGGCGCGGCTGACACGAATCATTCACGTGGGCGACGTACAACCGTCCGTCCCACCCGTCCTGATCGAGCGCGCGAGCGCCGCCCCGAACCCATGAGCCGACCCGACCTTCCTCCCGCTTCCGAGCGTCCGCAGAATCCTTCGCGCCGCCGCGCGCTCTTCGCCGCGAGCGATCTCGCCTTGGTCGCTGCCGCCGCGCCGTCGCTGCCGGCTCTCGCGCAACCCGCCGCACCGCCGCCGCTGCGCGTGGTGCATGGATTCGCCGACCACCTGAGCATCAACCTCTGGCTGCAAGGAACGCGCGCCGATTCGCTGGAAATCGACGTGCGCCTGGGCGACAACGCCACGGCCAAACCCGTGAGCACGCTCGCCGTGCAACTCGACGCACGCACCGATTTCACCGAGACGCTCGTCGTCGCGGGCCTCGAACCGGGCGAGCGCTACAACTACACGGTGCGCTCGACCAAGGCGAAAGCCGTCCTCGCGCGCGGCACGTTCAAGACGCAGGTGCTCTGGCAGTGGCGCACCGATCCACCGACCGTGCGCATCGTCGCCGGCTCGTGCGCGTACATGAACGATTTCAAGTACGACCGGCCCGGCAAGCCCTACGGCGGCGGCGAGGAGATCTTCGACAACATCGCGAAGCTCTCGCCCGACCTCATGCTCTGGCTCGGCGACAACATCTACACGCGCGAAGCCGACTACACGAGCCGCGAGGGCATCAACCGCCGCTATCGCTTCTACCGCTCGCATCCGACGATGCAGAAGCTGTGGACCGCCACGCCCCACGTCGCGATCTGGGACGACCATGATTTCGGCCCGGACAACAGCGACTTCTCGTACTCCGGCGCGGGCTGGACGCACGAGATGTTCCTGCGCTACTGGCCGATGCCGTATTCGCCGCCCGCCGACGGGCTCTACGGCAAGATCCTCCAGGGCGACGTGGACATCTTCATGCTCGACGACCGCTCCTATCGCTATCCGGAAGGCTGGCCGCAGGGCGCGACCGACAAGGTGATGTACGGCCCGAAGCAGATGCTGTGGCTGAAGGCCGCCCTCACGGCATCGCGCGCGCCGTTCAAGATCATCGCGGGCGGCAGCCAGTTCTTCAACAAGGTGAGCACCGCGGAGTGCTGGGTGAAGTACCCCGCCGAGCAGGCCGACTTCCTGCGCTTCCTCGAGGAACGCAAGATCCCCGGCGTGATCTTCCTGTCGGGCGACCGCCACTTCGCGACCCAACATCGGATCCAGCGCACCGGGCTCTATCCCCTGAACGAGATCACCACGTCCCCGCTCACGTCGGGCCTTTCCACGGTCCGCGACCCCGAGAGGAGCAATCCCGACCTCGTGCCCGGCACGCTGCTCTCGGAACGCAACTTCGCGCTCATCACGGTCACGGGGCCGCGTACGGAACGCGCGCTCACGATCGCGATTCGCAACACGGAAGGACAGAAGCGCTGGGAATGGAACGCCACCGCAGCCGAACTGGCGCAGGGAACCAAGGCATGAAGACGATTCGCATCACCACCCTCGCCGCCGCGTTGTCCTTCGGCGTATTCACCGCTTTCGCCGCGCAGCTCGACCCCGTGCCGGTACGCCTCATCGGCATCAACGATTTCCACGGGCACCTGGAAGCGGGCAACAACCTCCTGTTCCTCCAGGACCCCACGGCTGCCAAGGGTTCGCCGGAGATCCGCGTGAACGCCGGTGGTGCGGCCAACCTCGCCGGCCTCGTGCGCTCGCTGCGCGCGGGCGCTCCCTACAGCTTCATGCTGGCCGGCGGCGACCTGATCGGTGCGTCTCCCCTGCCCTCGACGCTGTTCAAGCACGAGACCACGATCGAGATCCTGGGCGAGATCGGCCTGGACGCGAGCACGGTGGGCAACCACGAGTTCGACGCGGGCATGCCGGAGCTGCAGCGCATCATCAAGGGCGGCTGCGCGCCGACGAAGCCCGACGACATCGTCGTGAGCTGCGGGACCTCGCCGTATGCCGGTGCGAAATTCAAGTACCTCGGCGCCAACGTGGTGGACGCGAAGGGCAACTACCCGATCGCGCCCTACCTGATCAAGGAGTTCGACGGCATCAAGGTCGGCTTCATCGGCGCGGTGACGAAGACCACGCCGCAGATGGTGTTGCCGTCGGGCATCGTGGGACTCACGTTCCAGGACGAGGCCGATGCGGTCAACCGCGCGGCCGACGAGCTGCGCGCCAAGGGCGTGCGCGCGATGGTGGCGGTGTTCCACGAAGGCATCGAGCTCGGCACGCAGGCGAACCGCGGCGAGTGGAACGACACGACCTGCCCCAACGCGCACGGACCGTTGCTCGGCATCGCCCAGCGCCTCGCCCCCGAGATTCGCGTGATCTTTTCGGGCCACACGCACCAGGGCTACCGCTGCGAGATCGGGGGACGCCTCCTGATCCAGGGCACCTCGTACGGGCGCGGCATCTCGGTGGTGGACGTGGAGCTCGACCGCAGCACCCGGGCGATGCTGCCCCCGGTGCGCAGCTACAACCTCCCGGTGCTCAACGAGCGCACCGAAGCCGCGCAGCGCGAGAAGCTCGTCGCCGCGACTCCCGCGCCGTTCAACGCGGTGCTGCGCGACGCGAAGCCCGATGCCGCGATCGCCGCGAAGGTCGCGCAATACGTGACCGCCGTCGCACCCAAGGCCAACCGGCCCGTGGGCCGCGTGACCGCGCCGATCATTCGCAGCTTCGAAAACGACAGCGCGGCCGGCCGCCTCATTGCCGACGCGCAGCTCGCCGCCACGAAGGCCCTTGGCTCGCTGGCCGCCTTCATGAACCCGGGTGGCGTGCGCGCGAACTTCGAGTGCACCTCTCCACCGTGCACCGTCACGTTCGGCCAGTCGTTCACGATGCAGCCCTTCGGCAACAGCCTCGTGGTGATGAGCCTCACGGGCGCGCAGCTGAAGGCGATGCTCGAGTCCCAGAAGCCGGGCGCCAGCGGCGAGCCGCGTTTCCTGCAGCCCTCCGAGGGCTTCACCTACACCTGGACCGACAATGCCGCACCCGGCACGCGCGTGTCGGACATGCGCTTCGCGGGACAGCCGGTCGAGTCCGAGCGCAAGTACCGCGTCACCGTGAACAGCTTCCTCGCCGAGGGCGGCGACGGCTTCGCCGCGATCAAGGACGGCACCGAGCAGCTGGGCGGCGGCCAGGATCTCGACGCGCTGCTTGCCTGGCTCGGTGCCGGCGACCGCTCTCCTCCGCCGAATACGCGCATCAACCGCGTGAAGTGAAACGACCATGACCCGCCAATCCTCCGACCACATCGTCCTCTCCTCGCATCCCGGGGCGCAGGGACAGGCCCGGCTGCACGACATCCACTGGGGCAAGCCCACGGCGGCGGAGCGCGGACCGGTCATCGCGAGCCTCACGGACGTGGGCCAGAGGAATGCGATTGGCTCGCACGCCGGCGCCTACGCGGTCTATCGCGCGCTCGCCGTGGCCTCGGGCGCCCTGCAACGCGACCATCGCCCCGACCTCACCAACACGGCGCCCGCCGAACCGATCGGTCCCCATCCGCAGTGGGCGGACCCGGACAAGATCGTGTCGCTCGACCCGTGGGGCCACCTGGTGGCCAGCGTCTTCGCCGAGCACATCGCCGCGGGCATCGACGCGCGCCCGACGATCGCCGTCACGAAGGCCCACATCAACATGCCCGAGCTGAAGGACGCGATCGCCGCGGGCCGGCTCCAGCCGGACGGGAACATCCTCTCGGACAACGGCGACGTGCGCGTGACCAAGGCGGCCATCGATCCGGTCTGGTACCTGCCGGGCATCGCGAACCGCTTCGAGGTCAAGGAATCGAGCCTGCGCCGTGCGCTGTTCGAGCAGACCGCGGGCATGTTCCCCGAGCTCGTCACGCGGCCCGACCTGAAAGTGTTCCTGCCTCCGATCGGCGGCATGACGCTCTACTTCTTCGGCGACGTCGCGAAACTGGGCAAGCCCGGCACGCGCGTGGCCTGCCGCCTGCACGACGAGTGCAATGGCTCGGACGTCTTCGGCTCCGACATCTGCACCTGCCGCCCGTACCTCGCGCACGGCATCGAGGTGTGCATCGAGGAAGCGCAACAAGGCGGCGTAGGCCTCGTGGTCTACAACCGCAAGGAAGGCCGCGCGCTGGGCGAAGTCACCAAGTTCCTGGTCTACAACGCGAGGAAGCGCCAGCCGGGCGGCGACCGCGCCGAAACCTACTTCGCGCGCACCGAGTGCGTCGCGGGCGTGCAGGACATGCGCTTCCAGCAGTTGATGCCCGATGTCTTTCATTGGCTGGGCATCACGCGCATCGACCGCTGGGCCTCGATGAGCGACATGAAGCACGGCGCGCTCGTGGAAGCCGGCATCGAGGTCGTGGAGCGCGTGCCGATCCCCGATGGATTGATTCCGATGGATGCGCGCGTCGAGATGGATGCGAAGAAGGCCGCGGGCTATTTCACCAGCGACATGCCCGCCGCCGAAGATCTCACGCTGCCCAAAGGCCGTGCGCTCGACGAATGAGCCTGGACAAATAAACCCGTGAACGCCACTCAACCCTCCTCCGCCGCGCGCCTGCTCACTGCCGGTGCGGTGCGCGCCCATTGCGGCGAAGTGGCGCGTGAAGTGATGGCGGGCCGCTCGCCGCACTTCACGTGGCACGAGGAGCGATTGCCCGCGGTGGCCGCGTATGTGGTGGACGTGATCCGCGAGCGCTATCCGGATCTCCGCGTGCCGGTGCACAGCCGCTGGCGCCACTTCGAAGCCGCGGGCGTGGACCGCTGGAGCGCGCTCGTCGCGCGCCACGATCTCGCCGGCCCGGCCCGTGCCGAGGAACGCGCGCGAGCCGCCATCGACCTCGTGATCCCGAGTGTGCTGCTGGATGCGGGCGCCGGTGCCGCCTGGAAATTCCGCGAGGCCGATCGCACCCTCACGCGCTCCGAGGGCCTCGGTGTCGCGAGCCTCGGCTTGTTTGCGAGCGGGAAGCTCTCGTCGCATGCCGGCCAGCCGCTGCGCAGCGATGCCGCTGCCCTCGAGGCCCTGCGCCCCGCGGACATCGCGCACGCCTTCCAGGTCACTGCGGACAATCCGCTCGTCGGGCTTGAAGGCCGCGCCGCGCTGCTGTCGCGCCTCGGTCAGCTCATGAGCGTGCAGCCTGTCTTCTTCGGCACGCCCGCGCGCCTGGGCAATCTGCTCGACTACTGGAAGGCGCGTGCGGTCGGTGGGCGCATAACCGCCGAAGACATCCTCGCCACCCTGCTGCAGGCCCTCGGGCCGATGTGGCCGGGGCGCACCGTGCTCGATGGCGTGGCCCTCGGCGATTGCTGGCCCCATCCCGCGGCGGTGGGCGGCTTCGTGCCGTTCCACAAGCTGACCCAATGGCTCGCCTACTCGCTGCTCGAACCGCTCGCCGATGGCGGACTGGAAGTCACCGGCCTCGATTCGCTGACCGGCTTGCCCGAGTACCGCAATGGCGGCCTGCTGCTCGACCTGGGCCTCGTCCAGGCGAAGGATCCGACGTTTCACCAACGGCCGCTGGAAGTCGGCGAGCCGGCGGTCGTCGAATGGCGCGCGCTCACGGTGGTGGGGCTCGATCGCCTCGCGCCCCTGGTGCGCGAAGCGCTGGGCGTGGAAGCCGCGGCATTTCCGCTCGCCCGCATGCTCGAAGGCGGCACGTGGGCGGCAGGACGCAAGGTGGCAGGCGAACGGCGCGCAGGCGCAACGCCGCCCGTGAACGTGACGAGCGACGGGACCGTATTTTGAAAAGCGAGGGCACGATGATGAAGCACGAGTTCCCGAACCTGCGGGTCATCCTGCATCCGCTGATCCAGCACAAGCTCACGCAGATGCGCGATGAGACGACGAACACCGAGCGCTTCCGGCGCTTCGTGCGCGAGGTGGGCCAGATGCTCGCCTACGAAGTGACGCGCGACCTGCCCACCGAGCTGGTGGAGGTTCGCACGCCGATCGCCACGTTCCGCTCGCCGATGATCGCCGGCAAGCAGCAGTGCCTGGTCTCGATCCTGCGCGCCGGCAACGGCATGTTGGACGGCATGCTCGAGCTGCTTCCCGCCGCGAAGGTGGGCCACATCGGGCTCTACCGCGATCCTTCGACGCTCGAGCCCGTCGAGTACTACTTCAAGGTCCCCTCCGACATCGCCGAGCGCATGGTGATCGTGTGCGACCCGATGCTCGCCACGGGAAACTCGGCCGTGGCGGCGATCAACCGCCTCAAGGACCACGGGGTGACGTCCATCAAGCTGGTCTGCCTGCTCGCCGCCCCCGAGGGCGTGCGCGCGATGCTGGAGCGGCATCCCGACGTGACCGTCACGGTGGCCGCACTCGACGAAAAATTGAACGACCACGGCTACATCGTGCCGGGGCTGGGCGATGCGGGCGACCGCATCTTCGGCACGCGCTAGCCCTGCAAAGACTTGGCATGCGAATCGCTAACAACCTGGGGGTATTGTCATGAAAGTGTCCTTCGAAATAGGTATTCGTAGGCCGGCATTCTCGGAGGCCACGGGCCCTCCCTAGTTTCGCCGCCCCACTTCGGGGCCCCATCGCCTCAGGGCGGAGCATTCCGTTGCGTTGCAGATCCAGACACAAAAAGGGAGAACCATGAAAATTCGCACAAGCCATCGCATGTCCAGGCTCGCAATCTGCGTAGCGCTGGCACTCGGCGCCGCATCCATTTCCTCGCAAGCTCAAACCACCACCTCCGCCGTAACCGGCAAGGTCACCACGGTCGACGGCAAGCCGATCCAGGGCGCCGCGGTCACGGTGCGCCACGTCGATTCAGGCTCCGTCGCCAACCTGGTCACGGATGCCGAGGGACGCTACTCGGCACGCGGCCTGCGCGTGGGCGGCCCGTACACGCTCACCATCACCAAGGACGGTGTCACCGAGACGCGTGAAAACGTCTACCTGCAACTGGCCGACACCAAGGAAGTCGACGTGCGCGTCGGCGTGGCCGTGCAGGAAAAGATCACCGTGACGGCCAGCGCCGGGGACGACAAGTTCAGCGCCTCCAACATGGGCACCACGACGCAGATCGGCAAGACCGAGCTCGCGACCCTCCCCTCGCAGCAACGCAACCTCCAGGACTACGCCCGCGTGGATCCGCGCGTGTCGCAGACCGACAAGGAGCGCGGCGAGATTTCCGTGGCCGGCCAGAACTCGCGCTACAACAAGATCAGCATCGACGGCGTGAACATCAGCGACACGTTCGGCCTCGAGGCGAACACGATGCCGACGTTGAAGCAGCCGGTATCGATCGACGCGATCGAGTCGGTGCAGGTGAACGTCTCGAACTACGACGTCACGCAGACCGGCTATACCGGCGGCAACATCAACGCCGTCACGAAGTCCGGTACCAACGAGTTCCACGGCACCGCGACCTACGTCTACCGCGACGACAGCATGGCGGGCCAGCGCTACAACCGCGCCACCGAAACCTACACCGACCCGCCGAAGTTCGAGGAAAAGCTCTACGGCTTCACCCTCGGCGGCCCGATCATCAAGGACCAGCTGTTCTTCTTCGTGGGCTACGAGGAATTGCAGAGCACGCGCAATGCGCCCGACTTCGGGCCGATCGGCAGCGCCAACGGCGGCATCGTGGCCATCTCCCCGGCGGCCATTTCCGCCATCACGGCGCTGGCCACCTCCCAGTACGGCATCGACCTCGGCACGGTCAGCGCCAGCGGCGCCGACCTCAACGTGAAGGACTACCTCGCCAAGGTGGACTGGAACATCAGCGCCCATCATCGCGCCAACCTGCGCTTCACCCGCACCGAGCAGACGGAGCCGATCTTCCAGAACTTCTCGGCCACGCAGGTCGCGGCGAGCTCCAACCTGTGGAACCAGGTCAAGACGCTCGACACGCTGGTCGGGCAGTGGTTCGCCGACTGGACGCCGAACCTCTCGACCGAGGTGCGGCTCTCCAGCCGCGACTACCACAGCGAGCCGGAGAACTTCGCGAGCCTGCCGCAACAAGTGTTCAGCTTCTCCGGAGCAGTCCCGGCGAACGCGCCCGCGGGCGTGAACACCGGGACCCGGACCTTCTCCACGGGCACGGAACGCAGCCGCCACTTCAACATCCTCGACACCAAGACCAACGATCTCTTCGTCGGCGCCACGTACGTGATGGGCGCCCACGAGATCAAGGGCATCGTCGAGTACAGCGACAACAAGATCTACAACGCCTTCCTCCAGGACACGAAGGGCAACTACACGTTCAGCTGCGTGAATAGCAGCGCGACGTATACCTACACCTTCGGCACCATCAACTGCGGAACGGCGACGTCGGCACAGGTGGATGCGGCGATCCTCGAGAACTACCGCATCGGCCGTCCGTCGAGCTACCTGGTGCAGGTGCCGGTCAATGCCGGCGGGTCGATCAACGATGGCGTGGCGTCATTCCACGTGAAGAACGAGGGCTTCGCCCTGCAGGACACGTGGCAGGTGGACCCGAGGCTCACGCTGCAGTTCGGCGTGCGCGTCGATAACCCGCGCATGCCGCAGAGCCCGCTCAAGAACGACGCAGCGGCGGCCCCGTTGGTTCCGGGAACGGCTACATCCGGCGGCGTGGTCACGGCGCGCAACTCGGGCGGCTTCGGACTCGACAACACGCACACCATCGACGGCGAGACCCTGTTCCAGCCGCGTTTCGGATTCAACTACATGCTCGACATGGAGCGTCCGACGCAGGTGCGCGGTGGGTTCGGCCTCTTCCAGGGCGCGGCGGCAACGGTGTGGCTCTCGAACATCTACTCGAACACCGGCGTGGCCACGCGCGTGGTCGGTTGCGGCACCTCCGGCTTCGCCGCGTGCCCGTCGGCCGGCGGCATCTTCCGAGCGGATCCTGCGAACCAGATCACCAGCTTCCCCGGTTCCGCGCCCGCGGCCAACGTTGACTTCCTCAGTACCGACATGGCGCAGCCCGCGGTGTGGAAGCTCAACATCGGCTTCGAGCACAAGCTGCCCTGGTGGGACATGGTCGCGACGGTCGAGTACCTGTATACGAAGACCGATGTCGGCATCTACTACCAGCACCTGAACCTCGGCGCGCCGACGCGCACGGGAACGGACGGACGCCCGCTCTTCTACACGGCGGCCGCCTACAACCCCGCGTGCTGGAGCTCGACGGGAACGCGCATCACGACCGGCGGCGCCTGCGCCATCGACAACCGGACGCGTGCGCTCTCCAACCCGAACTTCAACAACGTGCTGCAGGCGACGAAGACGGACGAAGGCAAGGGGCAGGCCCTGACGCTCGCCTTGAGCGGCAAGGCATTCCAGGACGTCAGCTGGACCCTCGCGTACACGTACACGGAGCAGACGGAAGCCAGCGGCCTCACGTCGTCGGTGTCCAACTCCAACTGGCAGGCACGCGCGAGCTTCGATCCCAATGCCAACGAGGCGAGCAACTCGTCCTACCTGGTGAAGGACCGGTTCAACGCGTCGCTCGCCTGGGAGAAGGCGTTCTACAAGAACTTCAAGTCGCGAGTCGGGTTCTTCTACGAGGGACGCACCGGCAAGCCGTACAGCTGGACCTACGCCAACGACGCGAACGGCGACGGCATCTTCGGCAACGACCTGCTGTTCGTCCCGCGCGAGTTCGGTTCGGGCGAGGTGATCTTCCTGGGCGACACCGCGACCAACCGGTCGACGGAACAGCGCTTCTGGGACATCGTCGGCGCCAACGGCTCGCTGTCGGAGAACACCGGCAAGGTCGTGGAGCGCAACAGCGCGTTCTCGCCGTGGACGAACAACATCGACTTCCGCTTCGCGCAGGAGCTCCCGGGCTTCATGTCGACGCACAAGACGGTGATCTCGTTCGACATCCTCAACTTCGGCAACCTGCTCAACAAGAAGTGGGGCCGCATCGACGAGATGGCGTTCATGGGCCAGGGAGGGCAGATCCGCACGTTCGTGAACTTCGTGGGTATCGACCCGGCGAGCGGAAAGTACATCTACTCCGTGCGTAACCCCGACGATTTCACCACGCGCCAGGCGCGGGGCGAATCGCAGTGGGCCATGCAGGTGACGTTCCGCTACGAGTTCTAAGTACCCGCAGCGAGCAGACGAGGGCCGTGACGCGAGTCACGGCCCTCTTTTCATTCGTCCGCGGCGAGGATCTTGTCGCCGACCCGCAGCTGGCCGCCGGTCACGATGCGGGCGCGCAGGCCGCCGCGATGCACGAAGAACTTCAGCGCCTCGCGATGCGTGTTGCGCATGAACTTGCCGCACGGCTCGCACAGCTCCAGCCCTTCCAACAGGGCCTCACCAATCCGGAAGCGCTTTCCCACCAGCGGGTTCAGCCGTACGCCTTCGGTAACGATGTTGCGGCGGGGACTCTCCGGCGCCATGGCGAGACCCGTCTGCGCGGTGAACGCGGCGATCTCCTCGAGCTCGATGAAAGTGACCTGGCAATCCGGAGTCTTGCGGTTGCGCGCCTCGGCGTAGCGATCGCCCTCGAGGCCCTGCTCTTCCAGCGCCTCGACGTGCTCGACGGATTTCGCGGGCGCGTCCTTGAGCGGGGCGATGAAGATGTGGCGGATCATGTGCGTGACTTTCCCATGGTCGCCAAAAAAGGGATGGAGGCAGGAGGCGGAATCGAACCGCCGTACACGGCTTTGCAGGCCGCTGCATGACCACTCTGCCATCCCGCCCGGGGTGGCGGCCCCGCGAAAGCGGAGCCTCTTGAAGCGAAGCGGGGGAAACCGGCCTGGCCGATTTCCCCCGGAAATTCTGTAGCAAATCGCCACAGAATTATACACCCTGGGCGGTTACTCCCCGCGCGACATGACCCCGAGGTCGTCGTCCGAGTGCACCGCAAAGCCACCGTTGCCGTTGACATCCCCCGTCGTGGCACAACCCGTGGACAGGACGGCCGCGGCGAGCGCGGCGGCGACGGCGATTCGCTTGAGTACGTTCATGACTGGCTCCTTGATCGATTGGGGGAACAACACGGACAGGTTCGCCGATCGAGGGCTCGGGATCACGGAAGGATTTGGGGATGTTCTTGCGCTTTCTGCGGCGCGCGCACCGCCGGGTTGTCAGCGCGGTCGGGGCCGAAAAAGTCGCAAAGAAAAGGGGGAAGGGCCATGCCCTTCCCCCTTCGGGTCATCTGGAGCGGCAGAAGAGTCTCGAACTCTCGACCTCAACCTTGGCAAGGTTGCGCTCTACCAACTGAGCTACTGCCGCAAAAAAACGAACCGAAATTATAGCCTTTTCCGGGGCTTGGCTCAACTGCCCACGTTCGGGCGCAGCGCCGCCTTGAGATAGACCACCATCGACCAGAGCGTGATGAGGGCCGCGATCCAGATCAGGACCCGCCCCACGGGATTGGTGTGGAAAAGCCCGAAGAGAACGCCGTCGAATAGCAGGAACGGGATCGCGACCAGCTGGGCGATGGTCTTCAACTTGCCGAAAATGTTGACCGCGACGTTCTTCGACTGGCCCACCTGCGCCATCCATTCGCGTAGCGCGGAGATGGTGATCTCCCGGCCGATGATGATGAGGGCGGCGAACGGGTCGACGAGGCCCTTCTCGGCGAGCACGATCAGCGCCGCGGCTACCATCAGCTTGTCGGCCACCGGGTCGAGGAATGCCCCGAATGGCGTGACCTGGTTCCACTTGCGGGCGAGATAGCCGTCGGCCCAGTCGGTCACCGCCGCCGCGATGAAGATCCACATCGAGACCACGTTCGCCTGGCGTACCGTCAGCCAATCCTCCGGGAAATACAGCACCGCCACGAAAAGCGGAATGGCGACGATCCTCAGCCAGGTGAGGAAGTCGGGGAGGGTCAGTTTCTGCACGGGTTCGGGTTCGTCAGTGGAGCGCGTTGTAGATTCGCTCCGCGAGTTTACGGCTGATGCCTTCCACGCGTGCGAGATCCTCGACGCCGGCGGCCATCACCCCCTGCAGGCCGCCAAAGTGGGCCAGGAGCTGCTGGCGGCGCTTCGGCCCGACGGCATCGATTTCCTCGAGGGTCGATGCGCGCCGCGCCTTGCCGCGCTTGGCGCGATGGCCGGTGATCGCGAAGCGATGCGCCTCGTCGCGGATCTGCTGGATGAGGTGCAGCGCCGGATGCTCGGGCGGCAGGCGGCGCGCTTCCTCTTCCCCCGCGATGAAGAGCTGCTCGAGTCCGGGCTTGCGCTCCTCGCCCTTGGCCACACCCATCATCGGGATGTCGGACAGTCCCAGCTCGACCATGACGCCGCGCGCGGCCGAGAGCTGCCCCTTGCCGCCATCGATGAGGATGAGGTCGGGGACCTTGCCCTGCCCTTCGGCGAGCGGCCGGTAGCGAACGTTCAACGCATAGCGCATCGCGCCATAGTCATCGCCCGGCTCCACATCCTTCACGTTGTAGCGGCGGTACTCCGAGGTCTGCATCGCGCCCTTCTCGTACACGACGCACGAAGCGATCGGCGCTTCGCCCATGGTGTGGCTGATGTCGAAGCACTCGATGCGCGCGATCGGGGCGTCGGCGCCCATGAATTCCTGGAGCGCGAGGCCGCGCGCTTCCTGCGTGGCCTGCGCGGCAAGGCGCGCCGCCAGCGCGATCGCCGCGTTGTGCCGCGCGGTCTCGACCCAGAGCCGCGATTCGCCGATGGGCCGCGAGATGACTTTCACCGCGTGCTCCGAAAGCGCGGCGAGCATCTCTTCGAGCGCGGCGGCATCTTCGAGCTCGAGCGTATCGGCAACGATTCGCGCGGGCACGGGCTGCTGGACGTAGTGCTGCGTGAGGAAGGCTTCCACGACGCTCGCGGCATCGCTGCCCGACGCGTTGACCGGGAAGAAGCAGCGGTCACCCAGGTGCCGGCCCGCCCGCACCATCGCGAGCGCGACACACCACACGCCCTGGCTCTCGACGGCGGCGACGATATCGACGTCACCCGCGCCGGCGGACTCCACCGCCTGCCCGGAGCGGATGCGCTGGAGCATCTGGATGCGATCGCGATACTGCGCCGCATCCTCGTAGCGAAGCTCGACGGCCGCGGTATCCATCTTGCGCATGAGGTCGGAGGTCACGACCTCGTCCTTGCCCTCGAGGAACTGGCGGGCCTGCTCGACGTCATGCTTGTACGCGCCCTCCTCGATCAGCCCGACGCACGGGCCCGAGCAGCGATGGATCTGATAGAGAAGGCACGGACGCGAGCGGTGCGAGAACACCGAGTCATCGCACGTTCGCAGCCGGAAGATCTTCTGCAGGTGACCGATCGTCTCGCGCACGGCCCACGAGCTCGGGAAGGGACCGAAGTAGCTGTTGCCCTTCTGCTGCACGCCGCGATAGAAGCGGATCTGCGGATACCTGTGGCCGGTGACGAGGATGTACCCGTAGCTCTTGTCGTCGCGGAACAGGACGTTGTAGCGCGGGTGCTGGCTCTTGATGAGGTTGTTCTCGAGCAGCAACGCGTCGGCTTCGGTGCGCGTGGTCGAAAACTCGGCCGCGCCGATCTGCGCCACCATCAGCGTGGTGCGCGGGCTCGGATGCGCCTTCTGGAAGTACGTGGAGACGCGCTTCTTGAGGTCCTTCGCCTTGCCGACGTAGATCAGGTCGCCGGTGGCATTGAAGAACTTGTAGATCCCGGGAAGGGTCGGGAGCGTCGCGACGAAGGCGGCGCTGTCGAAGGCCGCGGACACCGCCGGGCCTTCAGCCTTGGCGCACGCGCGCGAGGTTCTCGGCCGCCGCCAGGTAGGCCGCGCTCGCCTTGAGCGCGGCGGTGGAAATGGCCTTGCCGCGCATGCGGTCGAGGCGACGCACGAGCGTGGGCGCAACCGGGCGCCGCTCGAGACCTTCGAGCAGTGTGTCCTGCGCTCGGGGATCGTTGCAGATGAGGACCATGTCGCAGCCGGCGTTGAGCGCTGCATTCGCGCGCGCCACCATGCCCCCCGCGGTGCTCGCTCCCTCCATCGCGAGATCGTCCGAGAAGATGAGGCCTTCGAAGCCCAACTTCTCGCGCAGGATCTTCTGCAGCCACACGCTCGAAAAACCCGCCGGCTTGGAATCGATCTTCGTGTAGATGACATGCGCGGGCATCATCCCGCCCATGCCCGAGCGCGCGAGGCGCTGGAAGGGAATGAGATCGCTGTGCGCGATCTCCGACATCGTGCGCGAGTCGGTGGGCACCTCCAGGTGCGAGTCGGCCTGCACGAAGCCGTGCCCCGGGAAATGCTTGCCCACGCTCGCCATGCCCGCGGCCTGCAGGCCCGCTTGCAGCGCCTCGGCCAGCACCGCGATGACGTTCGGATCCCGGTGCAGCGCGCGATCGCCGATCACGGCCGATTCGCCATGGTCCGCATCGAGCACCGGAGCAAATGTGAAATCGACGCCATGCGCCTGGAGCTCGCTGCCCATCACGAAGCCGCAGCCGCGCGCGGCGGCGAGCGCCTGCGCCGGATCGTGGTCCCAGAGCTGGCCGAGCTGGCGCATCGCGGGGATCGCCGTGAAACCGTGCTTGAAGCGCTGCACGCGGCCGCCTTCATGGTCGACCGCGATCAAGAGCGAAGGCTTGCGCAGCTCGCGGATCGAGTGCGTGAGCTGGATCAGTTGCAGCGGGGCTGCGAAATTGCGCGCGAAGAGGATGACGCCACCGACCTGCGGATGCTGCAGGCGCTCGATGTCGTCGGGCGTCAGCTCGAGGCCCGCGACGTCCACCATGACCGGACCAAGCTTCACGACTTCTCCCCTTCCAGGATGACGGTTGCGACCGCGACACCCGCGTCGTCGGTCAGCGTGACATGGGACGCCGTCACGCCGCGTCCCGCAAGGTAGCGGGCCATGCCGGCGTTGGGCTGCAGGTTGGGCTTGCCGCTGGGATCGCGCCCGACAGCCACCGAATGCCAGGTGAACGGCGTGCGGATGCCCGTGCCGATCGCCTTGGCGAAAGCTTCCTTCGCCGCGAAGCGCTTGGCGAGGTGGCTCGCCTTCTTGAGCGTGCGCTCGTAGCGCGGCCGCTCTTCGGGCGCGAGGATGCGGTTCACGAAGCGCGCGCCGAAGCGGTCGAGCGCCTTCGCGATGCGATCGATCGAGACCACGTCGGTGCCCAGGCCCTGGATCACTTGGCCTCCCGCATCAGGGCCTTCATCTCGCGCACCGCTTCGCGCATGCCGACGAACACGGCGCGGCTCACGATGGCATGCCCGATGTGCAGCTCGCGGATGCCCGGGAGCGCGGCGACGGGCTGAACGTTGAAATAGTTGAGCGCGTGGCCCGCGTTGAAGCGCATGCCCGCCTTGCGGATCGCTTCGCCCGCCTTGCGGATCTTCTCGAGCTCCTTCACCACCGCGGGGCTCTCGGTGTCGCGTCCCTTCGAATGGAACGCGTGCGCATAGGGACCGGTGTGGATCTCGCAGACGCGCGCGCCGACGCGTTCAGCCGCGGCGACCTGCTTGGGATCGGCGTCGATGAACACGCTCACGACGATGCCCGCCTTGGCGAGCTTGTCGACCTGCTTCTTCACGCGCTTTTCCTGCGAGACGATGTCGAGGCCGCCTTCGGTGGTGACCTCCTCGCGGCCTTCGGGCACGAGCATCGCCATCTCGGGCTTGATGCGCGTGGCGATCGCGACCATCTCGTCGGTCGCGCCCATCTCGAAATTGAGCTTGATGTGCGTGAGCTCGCGCAGGCGCCGAACGTCTTCGTCCTGGATGTGGCGGCGGTCCTCGCGAAGATGCACGGTGATGCCATCCGCGCCGCCCAGGTGGGCTTCCACGGCCGCCCACACGGGGTCGGGCTCGTACGTGCGCCGCGCCTGGCGGATCGTCGCGATGTGGTCGATGTTGACGCCGAGCTCGATCAAGCGCCTTCTCCGATGCGTTGCAGGTCTCGGACGAGGCTTCGCGTGGCGAGCTCTTCGCCGTCCAGGAAGTGGTTGATGATGAGGCGCATGAGGTGCTTCGCTTGCGCGCAGGTCGCGGGGTCGTCGAACTGGCCGCGCTCCAAATGTTGAAGCGTGAGTCCGCGCAATCTTACCGCATTCGCCCCCGGCTCCCGCCCCTCGGGCGCCGGAACCGGCCCCCTTTCCACGAGGTAGTGGTACTCGCGTTCGGCGACGATGGGCTCGTGGGTACCGGCCTCCCGTGCAAGCTCGAGCGCATAGCCGAGCTCGCGGAGCATCCGCACCTCGAAGCGCCGCAGCACCGGCTCGACGGCTTCGGGGGCGAGGCGCGTGGAGCGGGCCGCACCCTTCGAAAGCTCGCGCAGCGCGGAAATGGCGTCGTCGTACGCGGCAAACAGCGCCTCGTGCGGATCGTCGCGATGGGTGAGCTTGAGCAGAAGCTCATTGAGGTAGAAGGCGGCGAGCAACGCGGCGCCGGCAAGCGGCAGGCCCGGCCCGCCCGGCTCCGCGGTCTTGAGGGTCTTCAGCTCGCCGCGCCCGAACCAGTCGAGCGACAACGGCTGGAAGGGAACGAGCAGGCTGCGGTTGGCGGACTTCGGGCGACGCGCGCCCTTGGCGACGAGGCCCAGGCGCCCATGCGCCTCGGTCCACACTTGCAGGATGAGGCTGGTTTCCCGGTACGGGTAGCTGTGCAGGACGTAGCCGCGGTCCATCACTCGTAGCCGAATTGGCGCAGCATCGCCTCGTTGTCCGCCCAGCCGCTCTTCACGCGCACCCACAGCTCGAGGTGCACCTTGCCGCCGAACATCCCTTCCATCGCGTGGCGCGCCTCGGTGCCGATGCGCTTCAAGCTCTGGCCGCCTTCGCCGATCACGATCGCCTTCTGGTTGGGCTTGTCCACGTAGATCGTCGCGGCGATGCGCCGGAGGTTGCCCTCCTGCTCGAAGTTCTCGATCACGACGGCGGTCGAATACGGCAGCTCCTCGCCCAGCAACCGGAACAGGCGCTCGCGCACGAACTCGCCGGCCATGAAGCGCTCGGACTTGTCGGTGAACTCGTCGGCTTCGTAGACGGGCGGTGCGACGGGCAGGAACCGGCGGATCTCATCGAGCAGCGCCTTCACCTGCGTGCCCTTCTCCGCGCTCACCGGAACGAGTGCCGCGAAATCGCGGCGCGCATTCCATTCGGCAAGCACCTGCGCGAACTTCGCCTTGTCGCGGATGCGATCGACCTTGTTCAGCGCGAGAATCACCGGCACCTCGTCGGGCAGGAGGCTCAGCACGGGCTCGTCGCGCTCGTCGGGCTTCCACGCCTCGACCACGAAGACGATGACGTCCACTTCGGACGCGACCTGGGTCACGGTGCGATTCAACACGCGGTTCAAGCCGCTCGCGTGCTGCTTCTGGAACCCGGGCGTGTCGACGAAGATGAACTGCGACTGCGCGTCGGTGAGGATGCCGTGGATGCGATGGCGCGTGGTCTGCGCCTTGCGCGAGGTGATCGCGACGTGCATTCCCACGAACTTGTTGAGCAGCGTCGACTTGCCGACGTTGGGGCGGCCGACGATCGCCACGGTACCGGTGCGGAATTCCTTGGCGCTCATTTCTTCTTTCCTGTGGATTTTGCTTCGCGCTTTTCCTGCACCTGCTGCTCGATCAACGTGAGGACCTCGGCGGCCGCGGCCTGCTCGGCGGCGCGTCGGCTCGGACCCTTGCCGGTGCCCGCGAGCGAAAGGTCATCGACGCGGCATTCGACCGTGAAAGCCTGGTCGTGGGCCTCGCCTTCGATCACCTGCACCGTGTAGCGCGGCAGGGGAAGCTTGCGCCCCTGCAGGTGCTCCTGCAATGCGGTCTTGGGATCCTTGTGCACGGGCTTCTGGTCGGCGGCGGCGAGCGCCGGTTCCATGAGGCGGGCAACCGCGGCGCGCACCGCTTCGAAGCCCGCATCGAGGAAGATCGCGCCAAGAAGCGCCTCGAGCGCGTCGGCGAGGATGGACGGACGGCGAAACCCGCCGCTCTTCAGCTCGCCCTCGCCCAGTCGCAGGCAATCGCCCAGGCCCAGGCGCTGCGCCGCTTCGAAGAGCGAGCCCTGGTTCACGAGCTGCGCGCGCAGCCGCGAGAGATCGCCCTCGGGCAACTGGGGATAACGTTCGTAGAGAAGGGTTGCGACCGCGCAGTTGAGCAGGCTGTCGCCCAGGAACTCGAGACGCTCGTTGTTGGGCGAACCGAAGCTGCGGTGGGTCAGCGCCCGGATGGCGAGCGCCGCATCGCCGAACCGGTGGCCGAGCGCTCGCTCGAGTGCGGCGACCTCCGGCGGCTCGGGGCTTACTTCGCGGTGGTCGCCGTGAAGTCGAGGCACGCGTTCAGGTTGTAGATCATCGAAATGCGAACGCTCCAATTGGCGGTGATCACGGCTTCGCCGCCTTCCTTCGTGATCTCGAGGTCCTCGCCCCGCACCGCCTGCACGCCTTCGATCGAGTTGCGTCGGTCGAAGGAAACGCGGATGTCGCGCACGGTGCCCTTGGTGTCGCCCTGCGCTTCCATCGCGTTGAGCATCTTCTTCACGGCGAAGAAGTCGATGTAGGCCGGCGTGAGCTTGGCCGCGAAGAGGCCAAAGAAGGCGAGCACGATCATCCCAAGGATCGCGCCCGTCAGTGTGATGCCGCGCTGCTTATGCATTTATGCCTCCCCTGATCCTGCCGCGCACCGGACGCATCATTCGATGCTGTCGAAGATGCGCTTGAAGTTGCCGAAGTTCATCCACACCAGGAAAGCGCGGCCCTTGATGTGGTCATCGGGCACGAAGCCCCAGTAGCGGCTGTCGCTGCTCTGGTCGCGGTTGTCGCCCATCATGAAGTAGTGACCCGCGGGCACCGTGCACGTGAAACCGTCGTCATTGTATTCGCAATTGTCACGGTGGGAAAACTGCCGGACCTCACCGAGGTTCACCACCGGCTGCGAGGCGATCACCATCATGCGGTGGCTCTTCTCGCCGAGCTTCTCGAGGAACGTGGGCAGGCGCGTGTAGTTGAGCTCCGCGTCGGTGTAGTAGCCCGTCGTCTGCACCGGCACGGCCTGGCCGTTGACCGAGAGACGCTTGCCGCGATAGGCGATCTTGTCGCCCGGGATCCCGACGACGCGCTTGATGTAGTCGACCGAAGGATCGACGGGGTAGCGGAACACGACGACGTCGCCGCGCTTCACGTCGCCGATGTCGATCACCTTCTTGTTGATGACCGGCAGGCGAATGCCGTAGGTGTACTTGTTCACGAGGATGAAGTCGCCCACGAGCAGCGTGGGCTTCATCGAACCCGAGGGAATCTTGAACGGCTCGACCCAGAACGAGCGGATCACGAAGACCACGAGGATCACCGGGAAGAACGCGCGCGCCATGTCGACGACGATCGGCTCGGCGGCATCCGCGCCGCGCCGCGGGCGCGCCCAACGCGCCCACCACAGCCAGATGAGGCCCGTGATCACCGCCGCGAGCAGCAGGACGGCGGCGAAATCCGTGACCTTGAGCAACAGGCCCATGGCGGCGATGAACAGCACCGGCCAGGCCACTTCGAGGATGCCCTTGCGCGTATCGGTGCGGACACTCCCGCCGCGCACGAGCACGAAGTCCCAGAGGATGATCGCCGTGCTGGCTGCGGCGGCGATCATGGCGATCAATTCCCAGTCGAGTCCTGCTTGGGGCATCAATGGCTCTCCACGAGCTACTTGCTCTCAACCTGCAGGATGGCCAGGAAGGCCTCCTGCGGAATTTCCACGTTGCCGACCTGCTTCATGCGCTTCTTGCCGGCCTTCTGCTTCTCGAGCAGCTTCCGCTTGCGCGAGATGTCGCCGCCGTAGCACTTGGCGAGGACGTTCTTGCGCATGGCCTTGATGTTCTCGCGCGCGACCACGTCCGAGCCGATCGCGGCCTGCACGGCGACGTCGAACATCTGGCGCGGGATGAGCGTGCGCATGCGCGAGGCGAGCTCGCGGCCGCGGTACCGGGCGGTCTCGCGGTGCACGATCAGCGAAAGCGCATCGACCTTGTCGCCGTTGATCAGGATGTCGAGCTTCACGAGGTCGCCGGCGCGGAACTTGCGGAACTCGTAGTCGAGCGAGGCGTAGCCGCGCGAGTTGCTCTTCAGCTTGTCGAAGAAATCCATCACGATCTCGTTCAACGGCATGTCGTACGTGAGGATCACCTGGCGCCCCGCGTACTGCATGTTCACCTGCGTGCCGCGCTTGATTTCGCACAGCGTGATGACCGGGCCCACGTACTCGTTGGGCATGATGATCGTGGCGCGAATGATGGGCTCGCGGATCTCCTCGATGAACGACGCGTCGGGCAGCTTCGACGGGTTGTCGATCTCGATCACGGTGCCGTCGCGCAGCGCGAGCTGGTACACCACGGTCGGGGCCGTGGTGATGAGCTCCATGTCGTACTCGCGCTCGAGGCGCTCCTGCACGATGTCCATGTGCAGCAGGCCGAGGAAGCCGCAGCGGAAACCGAACCCCAGGGCCTGCGAGGTCTCGGGCTCGTAGCGCAGGCTCGAGTCGTTCAGCTGCAGCTTCTGCAGCGCGTCGCGCAGCGCCTCGTAGCGGTTCGACTCCACCGGGTAGAGGCCCGCGAACACCTGGGGCTGGATTTCCTTGAAGCCCGGCAGCGGTGCGGCCGCCATGCGCTCGACGGTGGTGACGGTGTCGCCCACCTTCGCGTCCTTCAGTTCCTTGATGCCGGCGATGATGAAGCCCACCTCGCCCGCGCCGAGGCTGTCTCGCTGCAGGGACTTCGGCGTGAAGACGCCGACCTGCTCGACTAGGTGCTTGGCGCCCGTGGCCATCAGCAGGATGTTGTCTTTCGGCTTCAGTTCGCCGTCGACCACGCGCACGAGGATGACCACGCCCACGTAGTTGTCGAACCACGAATCGATGATGAGGGCCTTCAGCGGGCCCGTGGGATCGCCCTTCGGCGGGGGGATGCGCGCGATCACGGCCTCGATCACGTCGTCCACGCCCTCGCCCGTCTTGGCGCTGCAGAAGACGGCGTCGGTGGCATCGATGCCGATCACTTCCTCGATCTCCTGGATCACGCGGTCGGGCTGCGCGGACGGAAGATCGATCTTGTTCAGGACCGGCACCACATCCACGCCGAGCTCGGTGGCCGTGTAGCAGTTGGCCACGGTCTGGGCTTCCACGCCCTGCGAAGCGTCCACGACGAGCAGCGCGCCTTCGCATGCGGAAAGCGAACGCGAGACTTCGTAGGAGAAGTCCACGTGGCCCGGGGTATCGATGAGGTTCAGGCGGTATTCGCGGCCGTCGCGGGCCTTGTAGCTGAGCGCGGCGGTCTGGGCCTTGATCGTGATGCCACGCTCGCGCTCGAGGTCCATCGAATCGAGGACCTGCGACTCCATCTCCCGCGAGGAAAGGCCGCCGGTGCGCTCGATGATGCGGTCGGCCAGGGTCGATTTGCCGTGGTCGATGTGCGCGATGATGGAGAAGTTGCGGATGTGATCCATGGTGCGTGCGTGAGCCCGTGAAACGCGCAAAAGGCCACGGGTTCGTGGCCTTTTGCAGTGCAACATTCTACTTCATCCGGGCGAGCCTTGCATCCAGCGCTTCCACGTTGAGGTGGTAGTGGCAGATCTCGATTTCGCCGTCCAGGAGCACCGGGACCTTGTCGCCCCACTTCGCCTCGAGCGCCGGGTGGCGGTCCACGTCGACGACTTCCACTTCGAATGAAAAGCGGCCCTGCAACTGCTGCAGGGCCGCGATCATTTCATGACACAGGTGGCAGTACTCCCGAGAGAGAACTGTCAGCTTGGGCTTCAACCCTCGTCCGGCCGATACGTGATCAGCCGGCTGCCGTTCTCGTCCTTCACGAGGATGGCCACGGCCTTCTTCGCGTCGAGCTTGGCCACGGTCTCGTTGAACATCTTCACGCTCGTGATTTCCGTGTTGTTCACGCGCACGATCGCGTCCCCCGGCTGCAGGCCCGCGGCGAGCGCGTTCCCATCCGAGGCATCGATCGCGACACCGACGGTGATCTTGAGCTTCTTCTTCTGCTCGGGGCTGAGTTCGCTCACGGCGACACCGAGCTTTCCGGTCTTCACTTCCGGCTTGGTGGTCGCGGCGGCGGTCTTCACGGCGCCCTCTTCCTGCAGCTCGCCCACGGTGACGACGACGTCGCGCGGCTTGCCGGCGCGCCAGACGTTCATCGTGACCTTCGTGCCGGGCTTCACCTGGCGGATGTAGCGCGAGAGATCCGGGGAACCGTCGATCACCTTGTTGTCGACCTTGAGGACGATGTCACCCACCTCGAGGCCGGCCTTGGCCGCCGGCGAATCCTTCTCGATCGCCTGCACCGAAGCGCCCTGCGCCTTGGCGAGGCTCAGGCTCTCGGCGACATCCTTCGTGACGGTCTGGATCTGCACGCCAATGCGGCCGCGGACCACCTTGCCCGTCGACTGCAGCTGCGTGGCGACGTTCATCGCGAAGTCGATGGGAATCGCGAACGAGATGCCCGCGAAGCTGCCGGTGCGCGAGAAGATCTGCGAATTGATGCCGATCACCTCACCCTTGAGGTTCATCAGCGGACCGCCCGAGTTGCCCGGGTTCACGGCGACGTCGGTCTGGATGAACGGCACGGCATCGCTGTTCTGGTCCGAGAGGTTCTCGCGAGCCGTTGCGCTCACGATGCCCGCGGTGACGGTGTTGGCGAAGCCGAACGGCGAGCCGATCGCGACCACCCATTCACCCACGCGGGTCTTGTCGGACTTGCCGAGCTTCACGACCGGCAGGCCCGACGCCTCGACCTTGATCACGGCAACGTCGCTGCGCTTGTCGACGCCGATCACCTTGGCCTTGAGCTCGCGCTTGTCGGTGAAGCGAACGAGGATTTCATCCGCGTTCTCGATCACGTGGGCGTTGGTGACGATGTGGCCGTCGGCCGAGATGATGAAGCCCGATCCGACGCCGAAGGGGCGAAGCGGACCGCGCGGCTGCGCGGGCTGGCCCGGCTGCTGCGGCTGGCGCGGATTGCGGCCCTGGCCCTCGGGGCCGGGGCGCTGGTCCGGCGGAATGAACCGGCGGAAGAATTCGTAGAAGGGATCGTCCTCGCTCAGCCCCGGGGGAAGCTGCGCCTGGCTGCGGCGCCCCGAAGTGCTGATGTTCACGACCGCGGGGCCGTATTTCTCGACCAGGTCCGCGAAGTCGGGCAGTTGCTGCGCCTGCGAGACGCCGCTCGCGGCCAGGCCCAGCATGAGGCCGAATGCCATGAAAAACGAATGGAGTTTGTGCGTCATGGGAGATTTCCTGTTATCGGATTGCCGTCGAACTAGGTGGGGGTAGAACGGGGTAAATCAACTCAGGGCCGGCGCTGGACGCCCCGGCCGGCCTGCTGCACGGCGGCCGCGGGAACCTCGCCGAGCACCGTGATGACCTGGTCGCCCGAGGGGCGCACGTAGTAGCTGGTCGTGCCGTCCTCGCTGCTCGCCTCGGGCCGCACCGCGCCGTTGGCCGGCTCCACGAAGACGCTCATGCTGGCCAGGCCGTCGGTCAGGACGATCTGCGAGACCGGCTGCTCCCGCCCGGGGAACGTGCGGCGCATCTCGGAGACCTGCCGATAGCCCGCCGGGGGGTTGGCGACCATCCATCCGGTATCGGCTCCCTTGGCTTCCTCGAGCGGCCTCTTGTCGGTCGTCCACTGGCGGATCTGGGCCGAGAAGGTGGAGCGCACGTCGCTGCGCGCCACTTGGGGACCGAGCTTGAGCTCGGTGAAGGTGAACTGTTCGATGACCTGGTTCTTCTCGTTGAGCGTCTTGGCGCGCATCAGGAGGCCCGAGGCGAGCTCCGCGCACAGGCGCTGGGCGAAGCGCAGCGCATCGCGCGGTTCCAGGCGGATCCATTGGCACTCGTACCCGATGACGCGCTCGACCTTGCCGAGCTTGAGGTCGTAGTTCTGCGCGATGGCTTCAGGGGCCGCGCGGAAGATCGACGGGAAGAATCGCGCGGTGACACGACGGTCAAGGCGCACGGTCTTGGCGTCGGGCAGGTAGCAGAACATCTCGTCGTTGCGCCGCACGATCTCCTGGGGCGGACCGTCGAGGGACTGGATGCGCTCGTGCTCATCGCCGCCCACCACGACGTGCGTGACCCGCATGGTCTGGGTGCGCTCGCCGCTCGTGTGGACGAAGGTGCCCGAATACGTGCTCGACTTGGCCGCCGTGGCGGCCCGCTGCAGCCACGCGAGGGGATCGGTGTTCGGGTCGGCGGCAATCGCGGGAAGGGACCCCGCGACCGCCAGGGTGATCAGCAGGTGTCGCGGCTTCATGGGCCCTTGGCGGCGACCGGCCGGTAGAACTCGGCAGACGGGGTCTGGCGATGGGCCACGAGGTAGTCGTGGATGTCCGGGGCCGGCTGCACGACCGCGCCCGTGGCCGCAGCCTTGGTCGCGACCGCTGCCGTCGGCTCATTCACGGCGACCGTGGCGAGGCTGCCCTGGACGGGCGCCGGGCCACGAACCACGGTGGGGCCCGCCGAGCCGATACCGCCCTGCTGGAAGCCGATCCAGCCCACGACGCCAATAGTCGCGACCGAGGCGGCAGCCGCGAGGCTGATGCGCACGATATTGGCCATCGGCGGCAGGCGCCGGGGCGCGAGCACCGTAGGCTCCTTGGAAAGGTCGGATATGACCCGGCCCGTGAACGGCAGCGCACGCGGTACATCCCCGCGCATCACGTCGCCGATCAAATGGTATTCATCCCAGACGCGCATCGCGTCCGGATCCTTGCAACACGCCTGGATGGCTTGCCCGGATTCGTGGGATTCCAGCTCGCCGTCCATCAAGTTCGAAATGTTCTGCTTCATGTGCCGCTCCTGTCCTGCGTATGCCGCCCTGCTGCCGTTTAATTATCGTTTTGCCTGCTTACTGTTTGTTCACCAGCGTTGATCCTTGCTCGTTCCGAGCTGGGGGCGCAGCTTTTCCGCCACCGCCTCCCGCGCCCGGAAAATGCGCGACCGAACCGTTCCGATCGGGCAATTCATGATCTGCGCGATTTCCTCGTAGGACAATCCCTCGATTTCCCGAAGGGTGATGGCCGTCCGAAGCTCCTCGGGCAACGCATCGATCGCATCGTTCACTGTCTGCGCAATCTGTTTCGTCGCGAGCTGGCTTTCGGGGGTGTTGATGTCCCTGAGGCCTGCCGCGTCGTCGAATCCTTCCGCCTCTTCACTGTCGAACTCGGTCGACGTCGGTGCCCTGCGACCCAGCGCGATCAGGTAGTTCTTCGCGGTGTTGATGCCGATCCGGTAAAGCCAGGTATAGAACGCGCTGTCGCCCCGGAAGTTCGGCAAGGCACGATAGGCCTTGATGAAGGCTTCCTGCGCGACGTCCTGGATCTCAGCCGGATCGCGAATAATGCGCGCGAGCAGGCGCTCGAGCTTGCGCTGGTACTTGACCACCAGCATCTCGAAAGCCTTCTTTTCGCCTCGCTGTGCGCGTTCGACCAGCAGTTGGTCGATTTCACGATCGCTCATCCCGCCCTGATTTTGCGTTGTCCTGTTCGGTATGGTCACGCCACCCGTCAGGGCATGCGCGTCAGGGCTCGCCACGAACGGCTTGGAGGCCTGCTGCGGTAGTATAAAGCCTAGCCTTTTCATTCCTTTGGCGGCGCCTTCCGCAACTGACATGGCCAATAGACGGGGTGCCTTGCAAATAGTTCCTCGAAGCATGGGGTCTTTCCCCCACCTCCGGCGTTCCTGACGTGTCCCGATACGACGTCCTCATCATCGGCAGCGGGCTGGCCGGTCTCTCGGCCGCGCTGAAGCTCGCCCCGCATTTCAAGGTTGCACTTGTCACCAAGCAGGAACTGCTCGATGGCGCTTCGTCCTGGGCGCAGGGCGGCATTGCCGCAGTGCTCGACGGCGCGGATTCGCTCGATGATCACGCGCGCGACACGCACGTGGCGGGTGCGGGACTCTGCGACGACGCCGCGGTGCGCTTCGTGGTGGAGCGCGGCCGCAGGGCGGTCGAATGGCTGGTCTCGCAAGGCGTTCCTTTCACGCGTGAAGACGGCGGCGAAGAAGGCCTGCATCTCACGCGCGAAGGTGGCCACAGCCACCGCCGCATCGTGCATGCCGCCGACGCCACGGGCAGCGCGGTGCAAACCACGCTGGTTGGAAGGGTTCGACAGCATCCGAACATCGAAGTGCTGCAACATCACATCGCCGTCGATTTAATTTCGGGCCGCCGACTTGGCACGGGAATTCCCGACCGGGTGTGGGGCGCGTACGTCCTGGACCGCCAGGCGGGCCGCGTGAAGACGATCGGCGCGCGCCACACGATTCTTGCCACGGGCGGCGCGGGCAAGGTCTACATCTATACGACCAACCCGGACACGGCGAGCGGCGACGGCGTGGCGATGGGCTGGCGCGCGGGCTGCCACGTCGCGAACATGGAGTTCATCCAGTTCCATCCGACGTGCCTTTACCATCCGCACGCGAAATCGTTCCTTATTTCCGAGGCGGTGCGCGGCGAAGGCGGATTGCTCAAGCTTCCGAACGGCGAGCGCTTCATGCCGCGGCACGATCCACGCGCGGAACTCGCGCCCCGCGACATCGTCGCGCGCGCGATCGACTTCGAGATCAAGCGCCATGGCCTCGATTGCGTGCATCTGGACGTCACGCATCTTCCGGCCGAGTTCCTCCGCGAGCATTTTCCCAACATCCTCCAGCGCTGCCTCGACTTCGGCATCGACATCACCCGGGAACCGATTCCGGTCGTTCCGGCGGCGCACTACACCTGCGGGGGCCTGGTCACCGATCTTCGCGGCCGCACCACCCTGCCCGGTCTCTATGGCCTCGGCGAAGTGGCGTGCACCGGATTGCATGGGGCCAACCGACTCGCTTCCAATTCGCTCCTCGAGTGCCTGGTGTTCGCCGACTCGGCCGCGAGCGACATCAGCGCCGCAGGCCCCGTCGAGATTCCGAAGCTTCCCGATTGGGACGAGAGCCGCGTGACGGACGCCGATGAGGAAGTCGTGATCGCGCACGCGTGGGACGAGCTGCGCCGCTTCATGTGGAACTACGTCGGGATCGTACGCACGAACAAGCGCCTGGAGCGCGCGCGCCATCGCATCCAGCTCCTGCAGGAAGAGATCCACGAGTTCTATTCGACGTTCCGCGTCACCAACGACCTGCTCGAGCTGCGCAACCTCGTGGCCACCGCGGATCTCATCGTTCGCTGCGCCCTCGCGCGCAAGGAAAGCCGCGGCCTGCACTACAGCCGCGACTACCCGGACACGCTCCCCGAGGCACGCAACACCGTGCTCGTGCCCCCAACCGACACGACGCGCGGCACGCAACGCGTAGCCCTCGTACCGTGACTTCGCTCTACCTTGCGCGCGAGATCCGCGCGCTCGAGGCGCGAGCGCCGGCCGGTGTTTCCCTCATGGAACGCGCGGGCCGCGCCGTCGCCGAACTGGCCTCGGGCCTCGCGGCGGAAACCGGCGAAGCGATCCTCGTCGTCGCCGGCGAAGGCAACAATGGCGGCGATGCGTGGGTCGCGGCCGATCGCCTGCGCGAGAGCTTCCATCGCGTCACCGTGCTCGATGCGGGCAAGGGCGAGCCGGCAGCCACCGAAGCGCGCGCGGCAAAATCGCGCTTTGTCGCGGGTGGTGGCGAAGTCGTTCGCGAATGGCCCGAGCGCCTGCAGCCGGCGCTGATCATCGACGGGTTGCTGGGCATCGGGCTCTCGCGCGACGTGCAGGGCCGCTACGCCACGCATGTCGATCAAATCAATCATGCCAACGCCCTCGTGCTCGCGATCGATGTGCCCAGCGGCCTCGATGCGAATACCGGTGCCGTTCGCGGCAGCGCCGTTCGCGCCGACCACACGATCACCTTTCTTGCCGCAAAGCCCGGGCTTTACACCGGCGACGGCCTCGACCACGCGGGACAGGTCCACGTCGACACGTTGGGCATCACGCCGCCGGCCGAAACACTCCACGGCACCCTCCTCTCACCGGACGCGCTGAGGGGCTGGCTCGCGCCGCGCTCCCGCAATTCGCACAAGGGATCCTTCCGCACGCTCGGCGTCGTCGGTGGCACGCGCGGCATGGCGGGCGCGGCACTCATCGCGGCGCGCGCCGGGTTGTTCGCCGGCGCCGGCAAGGTCTACGTGGGATTGCTCGCCGAAACGCTCGCCTACGACCCGGGCGCGCCCGAACTCATGCTGCGCAGCGTCGATGACACGCTCGAAGCCGATGTGATCGTCGCCGGACCGGGCGCGGGCCTCTCGCCCAGCGCCACGTCGCGCTCGACGTTCGAGCGCTCGACGCTGCCCACGATCATCGAGATGGAAAAACCGATCGTGCTCGATGCCGACGCGCTCAATGCGATCGCCGTGCAGGACGCCCTCCAGGCTTCACTCCAGGCTCGCACGCTTCCCGCGATCCTCACGCCGCACCCAGGAGAAGCCGCGCGCCTGCTGCGCTCGACCATCGCCGAAGTGCAACGTGACCGCATCGGCGCCGCGGTGGCGCTCGCGAAGAAATACAACGCCCACGTCGTCGTCAAAGGCGCGGGCAGCGTCTGCGCAACACCCCACGGCGAATGGAGCATCAACGCGACCGGCAACCCCGGCCTCGCGAGCGGAGGCACGGGCGACGCACTCGCCGGCCTCATCGGTGCGATGCTCTGCCAGGGCCTCGCGCCCGGACGCGCCCTCGCCTACGCGGTGTGCCTGCACGGCGCCGCCGCCGACGCCTGTGTCGCGCAGGGCACGGGCCCGACCGGCCTCACCGCCACGGACGTCATTCTCGCGGCCCGCCGCGTGCTCAACGACTGGATTCAAGTCTCCTAGGTAAAGCCATGGCCGAACGCGAAGCAATGGAATTCGATGTCGTCGTCGTGGGCGCGGGTCCCTCGGGCCTGGCGACCGCGATCCGCCTGAAGCAGCTCTGCGCCGAGCAGGGCAAGGACTTCAGCGTGTGCGTGGTCGAGAAAGGCTCCGAGGTCGGCGCGCACATCCTCTCGGGCGCGGTGATCGATCCACGCGCACTGACGGAGTTGCTCCCGAAGTGGAAGGAAGACGGCGCTCCGCTCAACCAGCCGGTGACCGAGGATCGCTTCCTCTTCCTCACCGACAAAAGCTCGTACCGGACGCCCAACTGGATGCTCCCGGCCTGCTTCACCAACCACGGCTGCTACACCGCGAGCCTCGGCAACCTCTGCCGCTGGCTGGGCACGCAGGCGGAAGCCCTGGGTGTGGAGATCTATCCGGGATTCGCCGCGGCCGAAGTCCTCTATGCGGAAGACGGCAGCGTGCGCGGTGTCGCGACGGGCGACATGGGCATCGGCAAGCACGGAGAGAAGACCGCACGCTATGCCCAGGGCATGGAGCTGCACGCGAAGTACACCGTGTTCGCCGAAGGCTGCCGCGGCAACCTCGGCCGGCAACTCGAAGCGCGCTTCAGGCTGCGCGACGGCGTGGGCCCGCAGGTCTACGGCATCGGCCTCAAGGAACTGTGGGAAGTGAAGCCCGAGAAGCACGTGCCCGGCCTCGTCGTGCACACCGCGGGCTGGCCGCTCGAGAGCGATACCTACGGCGGCTCATTCCTCTACCACCTCGAGAACAACCAGGTGGCGGTGGGCTTCGTGGTGGGCCTTGGCTACACCAACCCGTACCTGCACCCGTTCGAGGAATTCCAGCGCTACAAGACGCACCCGGCGATCCGCGGCTTCTTCGAAGGCGGACGGCGCATCTCCTATGGCGCCCGCGCCATTGCCGCCGGCGGACTGCAATCGCTGCCCAAGCTCACGTTCCCGGGTGGGGCCCTCGTCGGCGACGACGCGGGATTCCTCAACGCATCCCGCATCAAGGGAACCCACGCGGCCATCAAGTCCGGAATGCTCGCCGCGGAATCGGCCTTCGCGGCCCTGTCGGCGTCCCGCGCGAACGACGAGCTGTCGTCCTATCCCGACGCCTTCCGCGCGAGCTGGCTCCATGGGGAACTGCACCGCGCGCGCAATTTCAAACCCTGGATGGTGAAGGGACTGTACGTGGGCACCCTCATGGTCGGGATCGACCAGGTCGTCTTCCGGGGCAAGGCACCGTGGACGCTGTCCCACCACCTCGCCGACCACGAGACCCTCGTCCCGAAGGCGTCCGCGACCCCCATCACCTACCCCAAACCCGACGGGGTGCTGACGTTCGATCGGTTGTCATCGGTCTTCGTGTCCAATACGAACCACGAGGAGGACCAGCCCGCCCACCTCACCCTGAAGGACCCGCGCATCCCGATCGAAGTAAACCTGGCGGTTTACGACGCCCCCGAGACGCGCTACTGTCCTGCAGGGGTGTACGAAATCGTCACGGAAGGCGGCACGCCCCGGTTGCAGATCAACGCGCAGAACTGCGTGCACTGCAAGACCTGCGACATCAAGGATCCCCGGCAGAACATCGTCTGGGTCACGCCCGAGGGTGGCGGAGGGCCGAACTACCCCAACATGTAAGGAGGATTCGCGATGAAGAACGTGGCTGAACTCCTCAGAATCAGACCCGCCCGCATCGTGTCGGTGAAGCCCGAGGACACCGTGCTCGACGCGATCAAGGTGCTGGCCCGCGAGAACATCGGGGCCGCGATCGTGATGACGGGCGATCGCCTCGCCGGCATCTTTTCCGAACGCGACTACACCCGCAAGGTGATCCTCCAGGGTCGCTCCTCCAACACCACCCGGGTCGAGGAAATCATGACCACGACGGTGGTGGTCGTGAGCCCGCGCACCCACACCCGCGAGTGCATGGCGCTGATGACGGAGAAGAACATCCGCCACCTGCCCGTGGTCGACCAGGGACGGGTGACCGGCATGGTCTCCATCCGCGACATCGTGGGCGACATCATCGCCGACCAGGACTTCACGATCGAGCAACTGGAGCACTACATCTCCGGTCAATGAAGTCCTGATGCTCGAAGTCCGCGGGCTCGCGAAATCCTACGGGCCCGCCACGCGGCTCTTCGACGCGCTCGACCTCGATTGCGCTCCGGGCGAGCTGGTCGCCGTGATCGGCGAATCGGGCTCGGGCAAGTCCACCCTCCTCAACATCCTCGCGGGCCTCGATCGCCCCGACGCGGGCACGGTGCGCGTGGAAGGGGCCACGCTCGATTTTTCCGACGACGATCGCCTGGCTCTCTGGCGCCGCAGCTCGGTGGGCTTCGTCTTCCAGTCGTTTCACCTCCTGCCCTATCTGAGCGCGCTCGAGAATGTCGCCCTGCCGCTCGCCCTCAACGGCGTGGCGCCGGCCGTCCGGCACGAACGCGCGCGTGCGGCCCTCGACCAGGTAGGACTCGCGGGGCGCATCGATGCCAGCCCGGGAACGCTTTCGGGTGGTGAAGCGCAACGCGTCGCGATCGCCCGCGCGCTCATCCACGATCCGCGCCTCGTGCTCGCCGACGAGCCGACCGGCAACCTCGACGAGGAAAACGCCGGCCGCGTGCTCGACACCTTGCGCGAGCGCGTGAAGGCCTCGCGCGCCGCGGCCCTCCTCGTCACGCATTCGCCGCGCGCGGCGGCCATCGCCGACCGCGTGCTGCGCCTCTCCGGCCAGCGCCTCTCGCCCGCATGAACGCGGGTGTGGCCTCGCAGCTCCTGCGCGGGTTCGCGGCGGGCAACCGCGCCCGCATCGCGCTGTCGGTGGCGGCGATCGCGCTCGGCGTGGCGCTCGGGACGGCGGTCGATACGCTGCATTCGTCCGCGATCGCCGAAATCGAAGGCGCCGCGCGCGCACTCGGCGGCACCGCGGATCTCAACGTGCGCGGCCCGCGCCTGGGCTTCGATGAATCGCTCTATCCGGCGCTCGCCAAGCGCGCGGAGGTGCAGGTCGCCAACCCCATCGTCGAAGTGGAGGCGAAGCTCGCCGGCCAGGCCGAGACCGTGCGCGTGATGGGCATCGACATCTTCAAGGCTTCGCGCATGCAGCCGGCGTTTCTCGCGCGCCAGGGCGCGGCCACGGCGAGCGAAGCGGTGGACTACCTCGACAAGCGCAACGCATGGATGACGCCCGCGGCCTTCGTGCGCGCGAAAGCGAAAGTGGGCCAGCCGTTCAAGGTCCGCGCCGGCAGCCGCGACGTGGAGCTGATCGCCGCGGGAACCCTCCCCCAGCTTGCCGACGGCGGTGCGGCGATCGTCATGGACATCGCGGCGGCCCAGGACCTCTTCGATCTCGGTGGCAAGCTCTCGCGCGTGGAACTGCGGCTGAAGCGCGGCGTGGACGTTGCGTCGTTTCACGCCGCGCTCCTCGCTTCGCTGCCGCCCGGTGTCACGGCCACGACGCCCGCGTCGCTGCCGGGCCGGCTCGCAAGCCTCACGCGCGCCTATCGCGTGAACCTCGCGGCGCTCTCGCTCGTCTCGCTGCTCACGGGACTCTTCCTCGTCTTCTCCGCGCTCGCGCTGCAGGCCGCGCGCCGCCGCCAGGAATTCGCGCTGCTGCGTGCGCTTGGTGTCACGCGCCGCGGCCTGCTGGGGTTGCTCGCCATCGAAGGACTCGTGGTCGGCGTGGCGGGAAGCGTGCTCGGGGTATTGCTCGGCCTCGTCTCGAGCCGCGTGCTCCTCGAGACGTTTGGATCCGACCTCGGCGCCGGTTACTTTCGCGGCATCGATTCGACCTTCGCACCCGATCCCATCGCCCTCGTCGCGATCGCGATCGCGGGGGTGGCCGTGGCGATGACCGGCGCGCTCGTGGTCGCTCGCGCGGTCGCGCGACTCGATGTCGCCACGGCCCTGCGTGATCGCACGCTCGACCTTCCCGTCGCGGCCCGGCATGCCTTGCGCTGGGCGGCTGCGTTTGGCGTTGCCGGGGCGCTGTTGCTCACGCTTCCCGCGATTGGCGGCTTGCCCCTGGGGGGTTATGCGGCGATCGCGCTGTGGCTGGCCGCCGCGGTACTCGTCGTCGATCCCGTTTGCCGCGCGCTCATCGCCCGGTTGCGGCCGAGCGATCCGCCGATCGTGTCGCTCGCACTCGCCCAGGTGCGCCACCTGCCGGGACACCTTTCGGCGGCGGTCGCGGGCATCGTCGTCAGCACCGCCCTGTGCGCCGCGATGGCCGTGATGGTTCATTCGTTCCGCGTCTCGCTCGAGCAATGGCTGTCGGGCGTGATCGGCGCGGATCTCTACGTGCGTTCCTCGCCGCAGGGTGACACGGGCTTCTTCACGTTCGCGGAGCAGCAACGGGTCGCGGCGCTGCCCGGCATCGCGACCCTGGAAGCGTTGCGCTACGACCGGCTGGTGATCGACAGCGATCTGTCGGCCGTGACCCTGCTCGCGCGTCCCGTCGATGCACGCTCGCTCGCCGGGTTCCAGGCTTCGCCCGCGAAGCGGCCCGAGGGGTCCGCCATTCCCGTGTGGATCTCCGAGGCGGCGATCGACCTGCACGGCTGGAAGACCGATTCGACGATCACGTTGCCGATCGCCGGGCGCCGCGTTCCGGTCCTCGTCGCCGGGCGTTTTCGCGACTACGCGCGCACCTGGGGCGCGGTGCTGATGGACGTCGAGGACTACCGCCGGCTCTCGGGCGACGACCGGGCCAATGACATGGCGCTGCGCCTCGCGCCGGGCCACCCCGCCGCAACGGCCATCGCCGCGATCCGGCAGGCGCTGCCCGCCTCCGAGCTCGTGATCGACGAGGCGAGCGAGATCCACCGGCGATCGCTCGCCGCGTTCGATCGCACCTTCGCGGCGACCTATGCGCTCGAGGCCGTGGCGATCTTCATTGCGCTTGCGGGCGTGACGAGCAGTTTCGCGGCGCTCGCGTGGTCGCGCAGGCGCGAGTTCGGCGTGCTTCGGCACCTTGGGCTCACGCGGCGCGAAGTACTTCGCCTGCTCGCACTCGAGGGCGCTGCGGCCGGTGCGCTGGGCGCGGGTCTCGGGCTCGCCGCGGGGTCCGCCATCAGCCTCGTGCTCATCGGTGTGGTGAACCGCCAGTCGTTCCACTGGGATCTCGAGTTGCATTGGCCCCTCACGGGTCTCGCGATCCTCGCCGCGGCGGTTGTCCTGCTGTGCGCGCTCGGCGCACGTTGGAGCGCCCGCGCCGCAGTTCGAGCCGATGCCGTGCTCGCGGTGAAAGACGATGCCTAGATCCGCGTTTATCCGCGTTTATCTGCGGACCCTGCCTTGCTTCCTGCTCCTTCTCGCCGGCCACTCCGCCGCATCGCCCGACTTCGATCCGGTCGTTCCCGGCCGCGCGATCACGCTCGCGGCCGACGGCGGCGCCCACCCCGGACATCGCATCGAGTGGTGGTATGTCACGGGCCAGGTGGAATCGCCGCGCGGCCCCCTCGGCTTCCAGGTGACGTTCTTTCGCGTGCGCAATCCCGCCGCGGAAACAAGCCCCAGCCGATTCGCGCCCGCGCAGCTCCTGTTCGCGCACGCCGCCGTGGCAGAACCCGCGCACGGAAAGCTGCGCCACGACCAGCGCACCGCGCGCACGGGCTTTGGTCTTGCCGAGACGCGCGCCGGAGCCACCGACGTCGTCATCGATGACTGGATGCTCCGCCGCGAAGGCGAGACGTATCGCACGCGCATCCCGGCGGAAGGATTCACGCTGGACCTCACGCTGCGGCCCACGCAGCCGGTGCTCCTGCAGGGCGATCGTGGTTTCAGCCGCAAGGGCGTGTCCCTCGAGGAAGCGAGCTACTACTACAGCGAGCCACAGCTCGAGACGAGCGGGACGATCACGCTTGGCACGCAGGTGCTCGCCGTGAAGGGCACGGCGTGGCTCGACCACGAATGGTCGAGCGCGCCGCTCGCCAAGGACGCGGCCGGCTGGGACTGGGTCGGCGCGAACCTCGACGATGGTTCCGCGCTCATGGCCTTTCGCATGCGCAGCAAGGATGGCGGCGTCCTCTGGGCCACCGCCACGCAGCGCGCGCGCGATGGAACGCTCAAGCACTTCGATGCCGCGGCCGTGCGCTTCACGCCGCGCCGCACGTGGAAATCGCCGCGCACATCGACCACGTATCCGGTCGCGATGGACCTCGAGGTCGGCGGCCAGTCGTGGCGCCTCGAGCCGCTCATGGACGACCAGGAGCTCGATGGCCGCGCGAGCACCGGCACGCTCTACTGGGAGGGAGCCATATCTCTCACGAATGCGCAGGGCGCGCGCGGCCGCGGTTATCTCGAGCTCACCGGCTATCGCGAACGGGTACCCTTCTAGGCATGGGGGAGCCAACAACCGAAAGCGTGCGCGCCGAAGTCGGACACATCGGCGCGATCGAAGGCCTGCGGGGCGTGGCGGTGCTGTGGGTCGTGCTGATGCATTACTTCGTGCTGCGCGGTGGGCTCGACGACCCTTGGATCGGCCTGCTGAACACCCAGCCCGCGCTCAAGGCCATCGTCGCGAACGGTTACCTCGGCGTGGATCTCTTCTTCCTCATCACCGGGTTCCTGCTCACGCTTCCGTGGTTTCGCCATGCGATGCAGGGCCGCGCCGCACCCTCGGCCCGCGAGTTCTACCGCCGACGCGTGCGACGCATCGTGCCGGCGTACTACGTGCAGCTGCTCATTCTCTTCGCGCTCGTGATCCCGCTGGTGCACGGCAGCGAGTTCTGGATGCGCAACCTCTGGTTCACGCTCTACAACATCGGCGCGCACGTGACGTTCCTGCACTACACGACGCCGCTCTCGAGCGCGTCGCTCAGCCTCAACGGCGCACTGTGGACGCTGGCGCTCGAAGCGCAGTACTACCTGCTGCTGCCATTGCTGGCTCCCCTCTTCGTGCGCTGGCCCTGGCGAACCACCGCGTCCCTTGCGGCGATCGCGCTCGCATGGCGATACCAGGCGAACCACGGCCTGGCAGCCCTCGTCGCCTGGGAGATGCGCCTCGGCGAAGCGTGGAAGATTCCCGAGAGCACGATTCGCCACTTCCTGTGGACGCAGCTCCCGGGGTATCTCGCGCACTTCGCCATCGGCGTGATGATCGGCCGCGCGTGGCTCATGCGACGCGTGGTGACGAGCTACACGCACGCCGAAGCGGCGTGGCAGGCCATCGCCGTGGCGGCATTGGTGGGCCTCTATGTTTCGCACGCCGCGGGATCGAACCTCGGCGACTTCGCGTGGGCGGTCGTGCCGCTCTCGCTCGGCCTCGCGATGTATGCCTTCGTGGTTCGCTCACCGCACTCGTCGAACACCGTGCTCGCCCAGGGGCCGCTCGCCTTCGTCGGCCGCGTGAGCTACTCGACGTACCTCTATCACCTGCCGCTGCTGCTTGTCTGGAACAAGTACGCGCCGGACCTTTCCTGGGCCGGCTTTCCGGTCTACCTCGCCCTCCTCCTCGCGCTCTCGTGGCTTTCGTGGCGCTTCGTGGAGCGGCCCTTCATGCAACCTTCCTCCAAGCCCGTCCCGAACCCATGGCCGACAAACGCTGCTCCTGGTGCCTCGGAAGCGCCGACTACATCGCCTACCACGACCGCGAGTGGGGCAAGCCCGTCCACGACGACCGCGTCCTCTTCGAATTCCTGATCCTCGAAGGCGCGCAGGCGGGCCTCTCCTGGTCCACGATCCTCGCCAAGCGCGCGAACTACCGGCGCGCGTTCGCGGACTTCGACCCGGTGAAGGTCGCGCGCTTCACGCCCGCGCGCGTGGAGAAACTGCTCCTCGACCCGGGCATCGTGCGCAATCGATTGAAAGTGGAAGGCACCGTGAAGAACGCGAAGGCGTTCCTCGCCGTGCAGAAGGAATTCGGGAGCTTCGACGCCTACGTGTGGCGCTTCGTCGGCGGCAAGCCGAAGGTCAATCGGCCGCGCTCGTCAAAGGAAGTCCCCGCGAGCTCGCCTGAATCCGACGCGCTCTCGAAGGACCTGAAGAAGCGCGGCTTCACGTTCGTGGGCTCCACCATCCTGTACGCGTACATGCAGGCGGTGGGGATGGTGGACGACCACGTGCGGGGCTGCCCGGCAACAGCGGCACTGTCATCCTGAGGAGCGCAGCGACGAAGGACCTGCTTTAGGGTTTTAACTGTTAACCCCTAAAGCAGGTCCTTCGGGCCTTCGGCCCTCAGGATGACCGTTGATTACGGAACGATCGCCATCCCGCGGATCGCCTGGCCCCCGGCGATCGTACCCAGGAACGTCGCCGCACCCGACTTGAGGTCGATCGAGTAGAGGCGCGACTCCTTCGAGCCCAGGCGCACGAACGCGGCGTAGGCCGCATTGTTCACGTCCGAGATGTCGAAGCTCACGCGCGACGATTCGCCGACGCCGAGCTGGCCCACCGTGAAGAGCTGCCCGGTGTTGGGCGACACCACCGGCGTTTCGCCTTCCTTCGTGCCTTGCGTGACCAGCAGGTCATTGCGGCCGTCGATCGCGTAGTTGGTCGTGAGCTTGTCGTTCGTCTTGTTGTACGTGTAGCCCGCGCCCATGATGCGCGGCGTCAGGTGCTGGTTCTTGTCCCCCGGTGCGTAGGCAAGCGGGTAATCGGTCTGCACGCCCGGGTAGTCCGCGTTCGAGTCGACGACGGCGCCCGTGTCCGGATGCGCGCGCATGTTCTGCTGGTTGTCGCTCACGATGCGGATGCGGTCGACCGTGGGGTTGAAGTCGAAACCGAACTCGTTGCCGTCGAGCGCCACCGCGAACTTGTCGTTGCCCACCTGGCGCATGCCGCCGGTGGCCGGATCGACGACGTAGAGGCGACCCGCGCGAGTGAGCGCATAGAGCATGCCGCGCGCGACCCGGTAGTCGATGCCCACCACTTCGTCGCCGGCCTCGAGGCCGACGAGCGGCTTCTTCGCGGTGATGACCTGCGGCGTGCCGGCGTTGAAGGTGATGAGCTCGTGCGAGAGCGTCACGGCCTGGATGATTTCCTTCCGGGGCGTGCCGGTGGGCTCGGTGAGCGTGGCCATCGTCGAGCAACCGGCGGCGAAGAGAAGTGCGGGAATGACGAGCGCGGACGTTTTCATGAAGCTCCCTTGTGACGTGAACGAGTGCCGACGGTGAGCGCGGTGCCGATGGCCAGCAGTTGCAGTGCAGCCGCGCCCCACAGCACGTGGGTGTAGCGGCCCGCGTCCATCAGCGGGCCGAAGAGCAGCGGCGCGGCGGCGAAGCCGACGTCGAGCCCTGAGTAGGTGAAACCGTAGACGCGCCCGAAAGCGCCCTGTCCGAAGGTGCTGGTGGCCGCGCGGCGCACGAGGATGTCGCGCGAAGGGCCGGAGAACCCGACGCAAAAGCCCATGACCGCCATCAGCGCGGGCAGCGCCGCGGCCGGCAGCGCGGCCGAGGCGATCGTGGCCGCCGCGATGGCCGCGACCGACAAGGCGATGGCGACGTTGCGGTCCTGCGTCTCGCCGCGAGACGCGAAGAAGCCACCGGTCGCCGTTCCCGCCGCGCTGGCGAGCAGGTAAGCCGTCAGCGCGGAAGCCGCGACCGTGAGCGTGACGCCATAGACGCGCTCGAAGATCGACGGCGCGAAGTTCTGCAGCGCGCCGAAGGCAAGCGTCACGATGAGGAAGAAGGCGAAGCAGAACCACACGGTCGGCGTACGCAGGAAAGCGAACGTGCTGCCGATCTGTTCCTTCGAGGCGCTGCCCGCGGGCGAAGCCACATCCGCGAACACGCTGCGATTGAGATAGAGGACGAAGAGCGAGGTGAGACCCACGAGCGCCGCGCCGATACCCGCGGCGCGCCAGCCTGCGAACGCCGCGATGGTGGCGAGTACGACGGGCGCCGTGGCCCAGCCCAGGTTGCCCGAGAGCCCGTGGACCGAGAACGCGTGGCCGAGCCGCGTGGGTGTCACACGGCGATTGAGCAGCGTGAAGTCCGCGGGATGAAACACGCTGTTGCCAAGACCCGCGATGAACGCGGCGAGCAGCAGCATCGGCAGGTTCTGCGCCACTGCAAGCGCAAGGCCCGACAGCGCGAGCAGACCGATTCCGCCGTAAAGAACCCGCAGCGCCCCGAAGCGATCGACCACGAAACCCGCCATCGCCTGGCCGATGCCCGAAACGACGAAGAACACCGTCATCGTGAGGCCGACCTGCGTGAAGTTCAGCCCGAACGCCGGCATCAGCCACGGGAACAGCGCCGGGAACATGAAGTGGTAGAAGTGCGACGTGCCGTGCACGAAACCGACCAGCGAAATGACCGTCGCGTCCTGCCGCAGTGTCGTCGTGGGGGTCGTTGCGGCCATCAGTCGTTACAACCATCGATACGCATCTCGTCATTGTAAACTGGCCGCATGGAAAACCCCGTACTGGTGCAACGCGAAGGCGCGATTGCCGTTGTGGTTCTCAATCGCCCCGAGAAGCTCAACGCGATCAATCGCGCGATGTGGCACGACCTCGCCGAATCGTTCGAGGCGCTTGCCGACGAAACCTGGGTGCGCTGCATCGTGCTTCGCGGCGCCGGCACCAAGGCGTTCGCGCCCGGCGCCGACATCACGGAGTTCACGACCGAACGCTCGACCATCGCGAAGGCCAAGGTCTACGCCGACGTGATGCGCCGTGCGATCGAAGCGATCGACCAGTGCCCTCATCCGGTGGTCGCGATGATCCACGGCGTATGCGTGGGCGGCGGCCTCGAAGTCGCGGGCCTCGCGGACCTGCGCATCTGCGGCGAATCGAGCCGCTTCGGCGTGCCCATCGCGAAACTCGGCCTCACCATGGCCTATCCGGAGATCGAGGGCCTCGTGCGCCTCGTCGGTGAAGCCACCGCGCTCGAGATCCTGCTCGAAGGCCGCGTGTTCGACGCGAAGGAAGCTCTCGCGAAAGGCCTCGTCACGCGCGTGGTCGCCGACGGCGAGGTGGAAGCCGAGGCGATGGCCACCGCGCAGCGCATCGCCGACGGCGCGCCGCTCGTCGCGCGCTGGCACAAGAAATTCGCGCATCGCCTGCGCAGCCCCGCCCCGCTCACCGACGACGAGTACGACGAGGGCATCGCGTGCTTCGGAACCGACGATTTCCAGGAAGGCCACAAGGCGTTCCTTGAAAAACGCAAACCTTCGTTCAAAGGCGAATGAAAGGCGGGAACCACAGATGAACACAGATGAACACAGATAAAGGCAAAACAGATGGCTGCAGGAAGAGCGGCATTCCCGAAATATCAACCTCATCGATGGCGCTCACCCTCACCTTGCTTTTATCTGTGTTCATCTGTGTCCATCTGTGGTTCCCGCCTTTGACTCTGCTTTTATCTGTGTTCATCTGTGTCCATCTGTGGTTCCCGCCTTTGACTCTCCCATGAGCGGACCGCTCACCGGAATCCGAGTCGTCGAGCTCGCGCAGATCATGGCGGGACCGACGTGCGGCATGTTGCTCGCCGACATGGGCGCCGAAGTCATCAAGGTCGAGAAGCTCCCCGGCGGCGACGACACGCGTGCCTACTCGCGTCCGAGCATCGCCGGCGAATCGGCGGCATTCATGATGTTGAACCGCAACAAGCGCGGCATCGCGGTAAACCTCAAGAAGCCAGGCGGCGTGGAGGTCGTGAAGAAACTCCTCGCGACCGCGGACGTCGTCACCGAGAACTACCGCCGCGGCGCGCTCGAGAAAATGGGCCTGGGCTACGAGCAGCTGCGCGCGCTCTATCCGCGCCTCATCTACTGCGCGATCTCCGGCTATGGCCGCACGGGGCCCTACGCCGACAAGGGCGGGTTCGATCTCATCGCGCAGGGTTTCTCGGGCCTCATGAGCATCACGGGCGAGCCGGGCCGCAGCCCGATGAAGAGCGGCTCGCCGATCGCCGACATCAACGCGGGCATCCTCGCGGCGCTGGGCATCGTCTCGGCGCTGCATTCGCGCAACGCCACCGGGCAGGGCCAGCTCGTCGAGACCTCGCTCATGGAAGCGGCGATCCAGCAGACGCTCTGGCATTCGTCGATGTACCTCGCGACCGGCGAGAACCCCGGGCCCGCGGGTTCTGCCCACCTGCTTACCGCGCCCTACGAGGCGTTCCCGACGAGCGACGGCTGGATCAACATCGGTGGCGCGAACCAGGCGAACTGGGAACGCATCGCCGCCGTCACGGAGCTGGGCCACCTCGTGCATGAGGAGCGCTTCCGCACGAATGCCGATCGCCTCGCCAATCGCGTGGCCCTCGCGCAACTGATTGCCGAGCGCACGCGCGGACGCAGCTCGGCTGAGTGGATCGCGGCCTTCGAAGCCGCGGGCGTTCCTGTTGGCCCGATCAATCGCATCGGCGACATGCTCGACGACCCGCAGGTGAAGGCGCGCGAGATGGTCGTCGAGGTCGAGCACGCCAAGGCCGGGAAGATGAAGACGCTGGGACTGCCCATCAAATTCTCGGTCACGCCGGGGCGCGTGAAGCGCGCCGCGCCTACGCTCGGGCAACACACGCGCGAAGTGCTCGCCTCACTGGGCTATGACGACGCCGCCATCGATCAGCTGGCTGCTGAGGGTGCGATTGCCTGACACGACAGCGGGCTCGGGTCCTACATTCCTGTAGGCCCGGGGCGATGGGGCCGCGCGAGCGCACGGCGTCCAATGGAATCACCTTCATCCACATACAAAGGGGATCTCCATGTCCGGAACAACCCTGCAGGACTTTCTCATCACACCGCCCGACAAGCGCGTGTACGTCGGCATCCCACGCCCGCGCTACGCACCTTCCGTCGCCGCCGGCATGATCGCCGGATTCGTGGCGCTCGGCCTCTGGGCCGCGCTCGGCCGGATCGTGGACGGCTCGTCGAGCTGGCAACCCTTCCACCAACTGGCGGCGGTATTCCTCGGAGCGGAAGCGCTCGATCCGATCGGCAGCTATGACCTCCCGATGATCGGGATCGCCATCGCGATGGTTCTCGCGGCCGGCGCGCTGGTCGGCGTCGCGCTCTCGCGCATCGTGATCGGCGCGAAGCCCCGTTCGGCGCCGGTGATCGGCCTCGTCGCCGGTCTCGCGCTCTACGGCCTGACCTTCTACGGCTTCGCGTATTTCTTCCCGTGGTTCGCAGATGCGCGCGGATGGATCCCGCTGGTTGCGTTCGCCGCGTCCGGCTTGTTCCTCACGCTGCTGTATCGTCCGTTCAAATTTCAACGGAAGCAGAACGACCTTCAGTAGTCGATAATGGCGGCACGCCTCGGGCGTGCCGCCATGCCTTTCCTCCTCCTCTTTTCCATCCTCGCCGTCGCGGCGCTGGTCACCTCGTTCATCTCGGGCATCCTCGGGATGGCCGGCGGGATGATCCTGATGGGCATCCTGCTCGCGGTGCTGCCGGTGCCCGCGGCGATGATGCTCCACGGCATCACGCAGCTCGCGTCCAATGCGTGGCGCGCATGGCTCTGGCGAACATCGGTCGATTGGCGCGTGTTCCGCGGCTACGCGTACGGAACGATCGTGGCACTCGCCTTCTTCGTGGCCGTGCAGATCCTGGTGAGCAAGCCCGCGGCGCTCATCATCCTGGGCCTCACGCCGTTCGTGGGTCTCGCGCTTCCGGAGAGCCTCAAGCTCAACGTCGAGCGGCGCGGGCATTCCTTCGCGTGCGGCCTCATCTGCCAGGGCCTGAACCTCACCGCCGGCGTCTCGGGCCCCATCCTCGATGTCTTCTTCGTGCGCTCCGCGATGGGGCGGCATGCGGTCGTCGCGACCAAGGCCCTCACGCAGAGCCTGTCGCACACCGTGAAGATCGCCTACTTCGGTGGCATCGCGGCGACGGCAGCCGGCAGCAACGTGCACGTGGGCATCGCGGCCACCATGGTCGTGCTCGCGTTCGTCGGCACCACGCTTTCGCGCAGCGTGCTCGAGAAGATGAACGACACGTCCTTCCGCCTCTGGACGAAGTGGACCGTCCTCTCGCTGGGCGTGGTCTACCTCGCGAGCGGCGCGTTGCTCCTGGCCGAAGCCTGAATCGGCGCAACGCGCCCGCAGCTCACTTGTCGCTGATGCACTTGCCCATCCGGTAGTGCTTTCCTTCGGGGCATTTGATCTTCGCCTCGCCCAGCTTCTCCGGGCAGCTCGGAACGCGCTTGCTCACGTGCTCTTCCTTCGCCGCATCCTCGCGAACGCGCGCTGCACGAATGTCGGCCTCCGCCTTCTCGCACAGCGGGACGATCGCATCCGCACCGCCCTTGGCCCGATCGGCGGCCTGTTCGTGGCTCGAGCGACGGCTCTTCAGGTCCTGGGTCTGGCAGGCGAACTGGCCGCAGTTGCCGCTGTTGATCTTGTTCTCCAGCGCTTCCACTTCGGTTTTCTCGCGCCGGTACGTGCTCGCGAAGCCGTCGTACTTGGCGACGTGGGCGTTGTAGCTCGTCCACGCGGCTCGCTCCGCCTGCTGGTTTGGTGAAGTGAGCTTCGCCACGTGCGGCACGAAGTCATTGAACAAGCACCTCGCGACCGGCGACTGCTTGTCGGGGTGTTGTCCCGCCGGGCATGCCGACGGACCTTGCGGCGTCGTGGGCGCGACGGGTGCGGCGACCGGCGCCGCGGTCTTCACGAGAACCCACTTGGCGTTGGCGCGGCCCGTCGGATCCTGGTGGTACACATTGCCGTCCACGAACGCGTCACCCGCGGCGAGTCCCTTGCCGTGCTTCTTGTCCTTGATGAAGTACTGGCCCGGCGAGCCGGGCACGGGCTCGAAACGCCACTTCGCGTTGTCGCGCCCGTTGTGGAACTGGTGGTAGACGCGACCGTCATACGCATCGCCGGCCACCAGGTAGCGGCCATGGCTGTTGTCGCGCAGGTAGTAGTAGCCGGCCTCACGGGGCACTGGCTCGAGGTCCCACTTGAAATTGCCCGCGGCCTGCGGCGGCTGGTGGTAGATCTTCCCGTCGTACACGGTCCCCGCGACGACAGCGTTGGCCCACTTGGCGTCCTTCACGAGGCAATCCTGCTCGCACTCGAGGGCTGCGGCGGCGGTGGAGATAGCGAGTGCCGCGAATGCGGCGCTTCGAACAATGTGCGCGTTCATGGTTTCCCTGTCTTCCCTTGTTGTTTTGTCGTAGGGGAAGCATAGGGCGGCGCGCACGCCGCGAGAACACGACCTAGGTCTTGCACAGACCTAGGTCGCGTCGTGCTGCTACAGCGGAAAGCGGTAGACCGTCTTCGTCTTCGTCACGCCGTTGATCGTGTACTCGAGCGTCGCGCGGCCGACCGTGCCCGGCGACTGCGTGAAGTCGATCGTGGCCGAACCGACGGGCTGCACAAGGACCAATCGCGGATCGTAGTCCGGGCCCTGGAACGAAGGACCCGTCGTGCGATAGACGTTGCCGTTCCAGCGCGAGTAGCTCGTCCAGCCGCCGGGCTGGAACGTGAACCACTGCGGCTCGCCATTGGTGCCGTAGACGAACAACTCGCCGAAGACGCCGCCGCTCGCACCCTGGTGCAGCGACAACGCCCATCCGGTCTCCAACGGGTTCCACCACATGCCGGTGTAATCCGTGAGCGGACGGATCGGGGGCGGGAAGACCGCGACTTCAGGACGATCCACGACTTCGAAGCGCAGCGATTCTGCGGGCGTGGGCGTGTCGCCGAAGAACAGATCCACGCGATAGCTGCCCGGAGGATAAGTGCCCACGCGAATGTCGACCACGCGAGGCTCGCCCGCGACCAGGCAGGCGTTCAGTTGCGTGCGCACGACGATCGCGGCATCGGTTTTCGAGACGCGCACCGTCGACGGATTGAACGTGCACGAGTCCGCGTTGATGCGCAGGTTGATGGGATCGAACGCGGAGGGTTGCGAGGGGACGATCTCGGAGGCGGCATGGGCCCCCGCGCCCGCGGCCAGCGCAAAAGTCGCGGCCACGGCTTTCAAGGTGAGGCGAAACATCTTCGGGCTCCTGGGTTTTTGGATGCCCTGAAATTCTAGCGAATCTGCTCGCGACAGTCGTCGCCGTTCGTGACCGTCATTGCGCGTTTCGTCGCAAAATAAATGGGGTCAGACTCGACTTAATTTAATTCTGTGGATAACTGGAGCCGAACCCCAGTTATCCACAGAATTAAATTAAGTCGAGTCTGACCCCATTTATTTTGCGATCCAGCGCGTGGCCGCCTCGGCATCCATCGGCCGCGCCACGTGGAACCCCTGCCCTTCGTCGCAGCCGCTCGCGCGCAGCGCCGCGAGCGTGGCTTCGTCCTCGATGCCCTCGGCGACGACGGAAAGCCCCAGGTTGTGCGCGAGCGCGATCGTCGATTCCACGATCACGCGGTCCTCGCGGCGCGTGAGCATGTGGCTCACGAAAGACACGTCGATCTTGAGCGCGTGCAGCGGCAGGCGCTTCAGGTGCGAGAGCGACGAGTAGCCGGTGCCGAAGTCGTCGACGGCGAGCTGCACGCCGAGCGCGCGCAGGCGCGCCACGGTTGCGTTCGCCCGCTCGGGATCGGCGATGAGCGCGCTCTCGGTGATCTCCAGCTCCAGCATCTTCGGATCGGCGCCGTGCGTCTTCAGCAGTCGCTCGACCTGTTCGGGGCATGCGTCATCGAGAAGATGGCGCGCGGAGAGATTCACCGACATGCGCACGGGCGTCCCCTTCGAGGCCCACACCCGCTGCTGTGCGAGCGCCTGCCCGAGCACGCAGAGCGTGAGCGGACGGATCACGTCGGAAAGCTCCGCGAGCGGAATGAATCGCCCCGGCGGGAGCAGGCCAAGCCGCGGATGTTCCCAGCGCACGAGCGCTTCGAAGCCGACCAGCGCGCCATCGGCGAGCCGCACGCGCGGCTGGTAATGCACGACCAGCTCGTTGCGGCGCACGGCGCTGTTGAGCTCCGAGAGCAGCGCGAGCCGCTCGGTCGAATACGGGTCCTGCTCCTGGTCGTACACCGCGAAGCCGGCGCCGAGGCGCTTGGCCGAGTACATGGCGACGTCCGCGCAGCGCAGCAGGCCGCTCGCCGTGGCGCCGTGGTGCGGGGCCAATGCAATGCCGATGCTCGCGCCGATCTCGAGGCGATACGTGCCCACCTCGAAAGGCGCAGTCAGCACGCTGAGCACGCGCGCGGCGGCCGCTTCGGCCTGCGCCTCGTTGTCGAACCGGTCGAACCAGATCGCGAATTCGTCACCGCCCAGGCGGGCAACAAGCCCCGTGCCGCCGAGCTCCGTCGACAGCCGCCGCGCCACGCTCGTGAGCAGCACGTCGCCCACGGGGTGCCCCAGCGTGTCGTTGATTTCCTTGAAGCGATCGAGGTCGACGAGCAGCAGCGCCCCGAGACCCTCGCGCGAAGCCACGCGCTCGAGACCCTGCTCGATCGTCTCGCGCAGGCGGATGCGATTCGGAAGTTGCGTGAGCGCATCGTGCATCGCGAGGTGCCGCAGTGAATCGACGTTGTGCCCGCGCTCGAGCTCGCCCGAGGCGCGCACCGCGAAGATCCGCAGCATGCTCTCGGCGGTCGCCGGATCGGCGAGCGGACGCTTGAAGAGCACGGAGATGAGCCCGAGGGCGCGCCCGCGCGAATCGACGAGCGGCGCGCCGACATACGCCTCGATGCCCTTCTGCGTCAGCGCAACATCCAGCGGGAACTGTTGCCCGACGCCGCTCGGATAGGCGCACACGCCGCGGCCGATCACGGTCTCGCAGGGAGAACCGTGCAGGTCGTACTCGAAATCGGCGCCGGGCTTGTCGCCGGCCTGGACGGCAATCGTGCGCACCTTCAACCGGTTGGCCGGGTCGAGCTCGCCCACGAAGGCGACGTCGGCCTCCAGCGCGCGGCCCAGGTGGGCGACGAGCGAACGGAAGAACGACTCTCCCGTCTCCGCCGCGACGCCTTGCGCGATGGCATAGATGAGCGATTCCTGGCGCTTGCGCTCGGTGACGTCGCGGCTGGTCGTCACGACGCACGCTTCACCCCGGATGTCGATGCGTTCGCCCGAAAGGTGGAACGTGCGCACGTCGCCGGGCTTGCGGCGGAACTGCACCTCGAAGTCGCGCACGAGCCCTTCGCGCGTGACCTTGTCGGCCCACTGCGCGCGCTGCACCGGATCGACCCAGAGGCCGATGTCGAGCGTGGTCTTGCCGATCACCTCGGCGACCTTGTAGCCGGCGTCGCGCTCGAACGCTTCGTTGACGTGCAGGATCGTGCCGTCGGACAGGCGCACGACGGAGATCCAGTCGGGGCTCGAGTTCACGGCGCGCTCGAAGAGCTCGCGCGATTCCTCGAGCTGCGCGTGCGCTCGCCGGAGCGTGTCGCGGTCGAGGGCGGCGGCCGCGAGATCGGCCATGGAGGATGCGAATTGCTGCTCGTCGAGTGTCCAGTAGCGCCGTTCGCCCACGGATTCGAGGCAGACGGCGCCGCGCGCGCGCCCGCCCTGCCAGATCCCCGAATCGAGCATCGAGACGATGTTGTGCGCCGCGATGTAGTCGCCGGCGAATTCGCGCGTGTAGGGATCGGTGGCCGCATCGGGCGCGACGATCGCCCGGCTCCAGCGCAGCGCGTGGAAGTATTCCGGACAGGCGGCCGACTCCAGCCGCTCGCCCGACTCGTGACGATTGGCATGGAGTTCGTAGAGGTCCTGTAGGACGAGCTCCTCGTCGCCCCGGGTGAACAGCCACACGGATACCCGGTGGCAGCGCAAGGTCTTCGCGGTCGTTTCCGTGAGCGCGCGCCACGCCTGCGCCGGTTCAGCGCTTGATATTCCGCTCTTCAGGAGCGCGAACAGGGCCGCCTGCTGGGCCTGGACCCGCAGTGCCGCTTCATCCTGGTCCCGTTTCACAGCGCTCCCTGCATCCGGCGATTCACGATCCCATTCTATCCGGGCTAGTAATATCCCTCGCGAGGAGGATGTCGCAATGAAGAATGTCACAGCGGTGATTGGCGGCGGAACGATGGGCGCCGACATCGCCCTCACCCTCGCGCGCGCGGGCTGCGCGGCGCACCTGGTCGAGCCCGGTGCGGCGCGGCGCACGGCCTTGCCGGGATACCTCGCGAAAACAGCGGCCGAACTGGGCATCGCGGACTTCCGCTCGATCGCCATCCACGACTCGCTCGCGCGATTGCCCTGGGCGTCGATCGACGTGGTGATCGAAGCCATTCCCGAGAAGCTCGAGGTCAAGCGCGCGCTCTTCGCGGAGCTGGTCACACTGGCGCGCCCCGATGCGCTGCTCGCCAGCAACAGCTCCGCCATCCCGATCAGCCGCATCGCCGAGGGGCTGCCCACGCGCGGGCGCATGTTCGGCCAGCATTGGTTCATGCCCGCGCACTCGGTGCCGCTCGTCGAAGTCGTGCTCGGTCCCGACACCGATGCCGCGCTCATAGAACCGCATTGCGCGTACCTGCGCTCGCTGGGCAAGCGCCCGGTCGTCGTGAAGAAGGACCTCCCCGGCTTCATCGCCAATCGCCTGCAGCACGCGCTGTGCCGCGAGGCCTATTCCCTGCTCGAGCAAGGTGTCGCTTCGGCCGAGGACATCGACGCCGCGGTGCGCTTCAGCTTCGGTTTCCGCTATCTCGCGGTGGGGCCCATCCTGCAGCGCGATCACGCGGGGCTCGACGTGCACTGCTCGGCGGCGGCGACGATGTATCCGACGCTTGCCGACAACAAGGAACCCGCGAAGGTGCTGCGCGATCTCGTGGCCGCGGGCCACCTGGGCATCAAGACCGGCCGCGGCTTCTACGAATGGACGCCGGAGAAGATCGCCGCGGACAAGGCGCGCTACACGCGCATGCTGCAAGGGGCCCTTGCGCTCGTCGCCGAGGAATTGGACAACGGAGGCTGACATGACCTGCCACCACGATCTCTCGGCGTGCGGTGCTGTCATCCTGAGGGAGCGAGAAGCAGCTCCTTCTTACGCTCAGGATGACGACCTAAGGGGTCGTCACTTGCCTCGGGTGTAGACCAGCTTCTTCGTGCCGCCGTCGCAGCTGCCGACGACCTTGCCGTCCTTCACGTCGGCGTTCGCGACCGCCTCGAGCGTGGGGTTCTTCACGCCCTTCTTGGTCATCTTGGCCTCGATCTCGGCCTTCAGGTCATCGCAGGTCTTGCGGGCAGCGACGGGCATGGCCACCAGGGCCAGCACCATCGCCAGGACGATCTTTTTCATGTTCTTGAGCCCCCCTCTGGGTCCCGAATGGGATTCCTCGCCGCTATCTTGCCAAATTTGCGGCCGGCGCGACGGTTGCCTCGGTCTGGCCACTGGCCGCGAGCCCCTTGGCGACGAAACCTGACGCCTTCATTTCCTCGACGAAATCGGTGAGGTACTTGGCTCCCGCCGTGCGTCCCTTGGGCACGCCCATGGCCTGCTTGATGTCGGTAAAGGTGCCGTCGATCACGCGATAGCCCGGGTTCTGCCCGTTCCAGCGCTGCAGCGTCTTCTTCACGCCCGCGGCCGCCTCGAGCTTGTCGTTCACGAACTGGTCGATCGCCGTTTGCGACGTGGGCGAGCGCACGAGCGTGGATTTCTTCAGGGTTCGCGTGAGGAAAAGGTCGTAGGCCGTGCGCTGCCCGACCGCGATTCGCAGTCCCGACTGGTCGAATTCGTCGATACGCTTCAACGGTGAATCGGTGCGCACGAGGTAGCTGCCTTCGATGATCACGTAGGGCGGCGTGAATTCCACGTCGGTCGCGCGCGCCGGGTCGATCGCGAGGAACGCGATGTCCCAGGCGCCGGACTTCGCGGCCTCGGCCACCTTGCCGGCAGTGTCGTAGCTCAGCCACTCGATCGGCACGCCGAGGCGCCTTGCGAGCTCGCGCGCGAGGTCGGCGGAAATGCCGCGCGCTTCACCGGTGGCGGGATCCTTCTGCGCGAGGACGATGTTTCCGTAGTTCATGGCGACGCGAAGCTTGCCGCCTGGGGCGAGCTCGCTCATCACCGCGGAGGGCACTTGCGGGGTGCTGGCGCAGGCGGCGAGGACGAGCGGAAGACAGAGTGCAGCGAGTTTGCGGTACATGGCGGGCTCCTCATTTCGTTTTTATTCGAATCATTCCTTCGGCACGACGGCGAGCGTGCAGCGCGAAACGCAGATGCCCTTGCCCTGCTCGTCGGTGATCGACACCTGCCACACGTGCGTGCGGCGGCCGATGTGCACGGGCGTGGCGGTGGCCGTGACGACCCCGTCCTTCTTGCCGCGCAGGTGGTTCGCGTTGATCTCGATGCCGACCACGTTTTCCTTCGAACTGTCGACGTTCATCCAGCCCGCGAGCGAGGCCGCGGTTTCGGCGAGCGCAACCGATGCGCCGCCGTGCAGCAGGCCGAAGGGCTGGTGCACCTTGGGACCCACCGGCATGGTGAGGACGACGCGTTCCTTGGAGCGCTCGACGATCTGGATGTCGAGTGTCGTGAGCAGGGTCTGGCGATCGGTATCCACGAGCCGATGGTAGGTGAAATAGAGGGGTCAGACCACTCTATCGCGGTACAAACGATAGAGTGGTCTGACCCCTCTATTTGAACTGTTCGGCGAGGCGGCGTGCGATGCGGCCGATGGCGGAACGAAGTTCGGTGGGCGCGCGGACCTCGAAGCGAAACGGCAGGCGCATCAACTCGCGCGCGTACCAATCGAGGTTGTCGGTGAGCGCCTTCAGCACCACGACATCCCCGCTCTGGTCGGGAAAGCCCAGGCCGTGGAAGAGCTCGCGGCGTGCGGTCGCGAGATCGGTGTGCAACACGACTTCCACGGAAACGCTTCCCGGCATGTTGGCGAGCGCGCGCGTGAGGTGCTCGACGGCATCGAACCCTTCGGGACGCACGAAGGTGCGCTCGGTGGGCTCGCCATGCGCGACGCGATCGAGCCGCAGCGTGCGCAGGCCCGATCGCAGGTGGCAATGTCCGACCACGTACCAGCGTCCGGCGCGAAAGACGAGGCCGTAGACGTCGAAGTCGCGCGAAGTCTGCGCACCATCGGCCGCACCGTAGCGCAGCGACGCCGTGCGCCGCGACTGCGCTGTCTCGCTCAGCACGCGCAGCAACCGAGCATCGGCGTTGGTACGCGAATCCCCGGTTTGCAGCGCCACGCTTTCTCGCAAAGCCGCGATCGTCTTCTTCGGCGCGCTCGGCAGCACCCGGTCGAGCTTGGCCTGCACGCTCTCGATGGCGGGCGCGGAATCCGAGAGGCCCAGGCCGCGCGCGGCGATGAGGCCCAGCGACAGCGCCTGCGCCTCCTCGTCCGTGAACATCATCGGCGGGAGCTTGTAGCCGGGCACGAGGCGATAGCCGCCATAGCGCCCCTGTTCGGTCGTGATGGGGATGCCCATCTCCTCGAGCATCGATATATAGCGGCGCAACGTGCGCCGATCGACCTCGACGCGGCGAGCGAGCTCCGCCCCGCCCATCTGGCCATGGGATTGCAGGAGCTCGAGGACGGCGAGGACGCGGGTGGTCGGGTTTGGCATAGCGTGACTATATTGGAGAACTAGGGCGCGTATAGCCCTATATCGGCGCTAGCCTGAGCGCATGAAAAACGAACTGCGCCTGCTGAGCCTTGCCGTCGCCCTGCTCCTCCTGGTGGCCGCGACCTGTCACAACCAGGCCATTGCCGGAGAGAAGACCGCCATGAATGCCGTCGTCGCGCACGCGGGTGCGAGGGATTTCGATTTCCTCGTCGGGTCCTGGCAGGTGCTCAACCGGCACCCGAACGATCGCGAAGAGATGATGGGGCGAGCCACGGTCCGTCCGATCCTCGCGGGCCTGGGAACCATCGACGAGATTCACTTCCCGGCCCGGGGCATCGCGGACGCAACGCTGCGGCTGTACAACCCGGACACCGGCCGGTGGACGATCTTCTCGCTCAACCGGCGCACAGGGATGCTCGAAACCGCCGCGACCGGCGCCTTTCGCAACGGTGTGGGCGAGTTCTTCGGTGAGGATGTGGACGAAGGCCGGCCCGTGCGCGTGCGCCACACGTGGTCGCGCATCACGCGCGATACCGCGCGCTGGGAACGCGCCTTCTCCCATGACAACGGCCGCACCTGGCAGACCGTGGCGGTCATGGATCTCCTGAAGCTGCGCTAGCCGGGAGTCGGACGTCTCCTACAGCGCCTGCCCGGCGCTGTCCGACAGATGCTTCGCCGCCGGCGGAACAGACTGTCCCATGTCGACAACCGCCGTAGCTACGCCTGCGCCTGCCGCACCGCCGCCTTCGCGCTGGCGCGATCCCGTCATTCGCCTGGGCCGCGCGGGCGATCGCGCGGCGCGCGATGCCTATGAAGTGACGGTCTTCCTCGCGCGAGCGGTGAACGCAACCGCGAAAGCAATCGTGCGGCCCCGCTACCTGCGGCTCTCCGCGATCTCGCGGCAGGTGGCCGAGACCGGCGTGAACGCACTGCCGACCGTGGGCCTGCTCGCCATCATGATCAGCGTGGTGATCGCCTACCAGGGTGTCGCTCAGTTGCGCGGCTTCGGCGTCGAGAACCTGACCGTGGACCTCGTCGCAGTCTCCATGCTGCGGGAGATGGGTGTGCTCATCACCGCGATCCTGGTGGCCGGCCGCTCGGGGGCCGCATTCGCCGCGGAGATCGGCGTCATGAAGTCGCGCGAGGAAGTCGATGCGCTGACCGTGATGGGCATCGACCCGATGGAAATGCTTGTCGTGCCGCGCGTGCTCGGCCTGATGATCACGCTGCCGCTGCTCACCTTCTTCGCCGACGTGATGGGCATCGTCGGTGGCTCACTCATTTCCCAGTCGCTGCTGCACGTCTCACCGCTCCAGTACCTGGACCGCGTGCACAACGCGGTGGATACCAGCGACCTCCTCGTCGGCCTGCTCAAGGCACCGGTGTTCGCCTTCGTGATCGCGATCATCGGCTGCATGCACGGGCTGCGCGTGCGCGGCTCCGCGGGCAGCGTCGGACGCGAAACGACGCGCGCCGTCGTGAAGTCGATCTTCCTGGTGATCGTGCTCGACGCGCTGTTCTCCATCTTCTTCGACAAGGTCGGGCTGTGAACGCCACTCCCATCGCCACGGCCCGCGGGATCGTGAACCGCTTCGGCGCGCAGGAGGTGCACAAGAACCTCTCGCTCGATATCCAGGAGGGCGAGATCCTCGGCGTCGCGGGCGGCTCGGGCAGCGGCAAGTCGGTCCTGCTTCGCACGCTCACGGGACTGCATACGCCCGTCGCGGGGGAAGTGCTGCTCGAAGGCAAGGCCGTCGCCACTATCAACGGCGCCGAGCGCGCGGCGCTGCTCGGCGTGCTCTTCCAGCAGGGTGCGCTCTTCTCCTCGCTCACCGTCGCGCAGAACATCACCCTCCCGATCGGCCTTCACAAGGGGCTCCCGCCCGAGGAGTGCGAGCGCATCGCCGCCGAGAAGCTCGAGCTCGTCGGCCTTCCCGTCGAACACGGGAAGAAGTTTCCTTCGGAGCTTTCCGGCGGTATGGTCAAACGCGCGGCCTTTGCACGCGCGCTGGCCCTCGACCCGCGCATCCTCTTCCTCGACGAACCGACCTCAGGGCTCGACCCAGTATCCGCAAGTGGCATCGACGATCTCATCCTGCAGTTGAACGACGAGCTGGGCATCACGATGGTGCTGATCACCCACGACCTGTCGACCATCTTCACGGTGTGCGACCGCGTCGCGATGCTGGTCGACGGCAACGTGGTCGTCGACACCGTGGACAACCTCCTCGAATCGAAGCAACCCTGGATCCACGAATTCCTGCACGGCCCGCGCGCGGAAGCCGCCGCAACCGCCCGCAAAGCCACGCATAACGACAGAACCCGGAAGGCGCCCCATGGAAACGGATAAGCACTACTTCGTCGAAGGCCTGTTCATCATCGCCTTCTCGGCCGCGATCGCATTCGCATTCATCTGGCTCTCGCGCAGCGGGGACAAGGACGATGTCCTCTATCGCATCCGCTTCTCGGAATCCGTGAGCGGCATGGCACTCGGCGACGCGGTGCGGTTTCGCGGCCTCGAAGTGGGCCAGGTGAAGGCCATGACGATCGACCCGGAAGACCCGCGCAAGATCGTCGTGCTCGTGGCCCTTCGCCGCGACGCGCCCGTGCATACCGACACTCGCGCGATCCTGAAATGGAAAGGCATCACCGGCAACGTGTACATCGAGCTCGATGGCGCCGACCCCGGCACGAAGAATCTCGCGGCGTCCACGCCCCCCGGCCAACTCCCCGAGATCATCTCGGCCAAGAGCGGACTGACGGCCGCGCTCGAGCAACTACCCAGGATCGTCGAGAGATTCGGCACGCTGCAGGACAAGACCAACCGCCTGCTCACCGATGGCGAGAAAGCCATGGGCGACGTGACCGAGTTCACGAAGAAGGTGAAGGAGAACCCGTCGCTCCTGCTCCGGAAGCCCAGCACGCCACCGCAGGCAACCGATGCGGGGAAAATCGGCTCGGGTTCGTAACACTCCGCAACCAGGCAAACGCGGCGCGCTGGAACCTTCGGCGCCGCCGCGCGCAATGCGTTCAGGGCCTCTGCCCTTCGCCTGGAGAACGCGCCATGACCCGCTCCCTGTGCACCGCCTTGCTCGCCTTTGCCATTCTTCCCGCCTGTGCCCCGATCACCACGAACACCGGAGGTGGCGGCGCGGGCGTTGCCAGTGGCACGTACTACTGCTGGAAGAGCCGCTATTACGAGGACAGCGGCAAGTTGATGTGCAACTGGACCGATTCGCTGAAGGCCGCGTGCGAGCTGAGCACGCATCGCTCGATTCCCGCGGCGCAGATCGCGACAGGCCCGACGGCCGGCAAGAAGTGCGCGAACGGCGAAGCGCTGGTCGAGGTCACCGTGAAGTGACGGGGCTCACCGTGACGGGCAGCGCGTTGAGTGCCGCGTTGCCCGACACGGGGTCGAGGGCGGTTTCGTCGGCGACGTCGTTGTAGCTCGCACCCGCCAGCGCGGTGGCGGTCGCGAGGCGCACGCCTTCGCGCGCCTGGCCGAAGCCGTGTGGGAGGCAGACGACACCGGGCATCACGCGGTCGCACACCTTGGCGGTGACTTGAATGCAGCCCACGCGCGAGGCGAGCGTCACTTCGTTTCCATCGACGATCCCGCGCTTGGCTGCATCGTCCGGATGGATCCACAGCTGGTCGCGCCGCGGACCCTTCGTGAGGCGGTGCGCGTTGTGCATCCACGAATTGTTGCTGCGCAGGTGGCGGCGGCCGACGAGGCGCAGTTCGCTCGTTGCCGCGGCGTCGATGATTTCGCGACGCACGCGCGCGAGGTCCGCGACGAATGCCTCCGGAGCGCAGGCGATCTTCTTGTCGGGCGTCTCCAGGCGTTCGAGGAGCGAAGGTGCCAGCGCGCCGAGGTCCACGCCATGCGGCGCGGCCTGCAGTGCCGCGATCGAAAGCGTCTTTCCGTAAGGTCCCGCACGCAACGCGCCATCGAGCACGACCGACGGCGCGGGCATCGCCTTGAAGGCCGTGCCCGTTGCCTTCGCGTAGGCGGCACCAAGACCGTTGTAGATCTCCCAGTCGTACAAGGCACCCTCGGGCTTCGCGAACACCGGGGCGTTGAGGCGTGCGACGTTGCGGATCGCGAGCGCGTTGAAGACGACGTCGTAGTTCTCGTGCGAGAGCATCGAGGCCGGCGGCAGGATCACGTCGGCATGGCGCGTGGTTTCGTTCACGTAGATGTCGATCGCCGCCATGAACTCGAGGGAATCGAGCGCGCGATCGACGCGCCTGCCGTTGGGCGTGGAGGAGACCGGGTTGCCGGCGATGGTGAGCATCGCGCGGATGCGGCCCTCGCCCGCCGTGTCGATTTCCTCGGACATTGCCGCGACCGGCAACTCGCCGCTGAAGACCGGGTGCTGCGAGACGCGGCTCTTGAAGCTTCCCGGTCCGCCAGGGCGCGTGCCGGGACCAGTGAGCGCAACCGCGGGAAGCGTCGGCATTGCGCCACCGACGCGATCCAGATTGCCCGTGATGAGATTCAGGATCTGGATGAGCCATTGGCACGTCGTGCCGAAGGGCTGCGTCGACAAACCGATGCGGCCGTAGGCAACCGCGCTCGGTGCACTGTGAATCTCGGAGGCAATCGTCCGAATGGCTTCGACGGGGATGCCGGTGGGCGCCGCGGCACCTTCGACACCGAATGCGCGAATCGCTTCGAGCGCGGTATCGAGTCCCGAAAGCTGATCGCCGTAGCGCTCGACGCGCGGCGGCCCGAGCTCGAGCACCGCGTTCACGAGCGCGATGAGAAACGCCGCGTCGGTACCGGGCTTGATGAAGTGGTGGCGTGTCGCGACTTCCGCCGTCTCGGTGCGCACCGGATCGATCACGACGACCTTGCCGCCGCGATCCCCCACCGCCTTCAGGCGCTTGGCGACATCGGGCGCGCTCATGAGGCTGCCGTTGGATGCGAGCGGGTTCGCGCCGAGGATCAACCAGTACGCCGTGTGGTCGATGTCCGGAATCGGCAGCATGAAGTAGTGCCCGTACATCGCGTACGCCACCACGTGATGCGGCAGCTGGTCGACGGACGTGGCCGAGAAACGGTTGCGCGTCTGCAGCGCGCGGATCATCGCCGGCGCATGCAGGATGCTGCCGACGTGATGCGCGTTCGGATTGCCGAGGTAGATTCCCAGCGCATTCGCGCCGTGTTCGCGCTGGATCGCCGCGAAACGCGTGGCCACGAGCTCGAACGCTTCATCCCAACCGATAGGGACCCACTGGTCGCCTTCGCGCCGGACTGGTTCCGTCAGGCGGTCCGGATCGTGGTGGACATCGATGAGCGCGACCGCTTTGGGGCAGATGTGTCCGCGGCTGAAGGTATCCTGCACATCGCCGCGCACGCCGACGACCTGGTCACCCCGCGTGCGGATCTCGAGGCCACAGAGCGCCTCGCACAAGTGGCATGCGCGATGGGTAACGCGGTCCTGCGGAGATGAGCCGTCCATGCGCGTAGCATGCCACGCCGCGACGCCCTAGAGCCTGCAGTTCGCTTTCGTCAGCTCAACTTCCATCAAGCGCTCGCCATTGACCGCGCGATACTCGTAGAGCATGTTCACGTTGTGCCTGACGATGAACTTCGCGTACTCGTGTTCGCAACCTCTGGCACGGATCCTTTCCTTGACCGCGGCCAAATCGGCGCTCGGGTTCAGATCCCGCAGCGTAGGTACGTTCAGGATCGTGTACTCGTAGACCATTTGATTGGCCGATCCCTGGCGCACGCCGTCGAGCCGGGTGTTCGCATCGACCATCGTTCCGACCTTCTCCCGGGCAGCCTCGACCATCCTGGGAAGGCGGGACTCAATCGAAGCATCCTTCCCGAGATAAGCGTCAGCGAAGCTCCTCAGCAGGTGATCCCCGAAGAAGAACACTCCCGCAACAATCACCAGGATGGGCGTGCCCCAGATCAGCACATTCCTCGCTAGAGGCCGCATTTCGCCTTCGTGAGGTCCACGTCCATCAAGTACTCGCCATTGACCGCCTTGTACTCGTAGAGAACGTCGATCTCATGGTTGAGGATCGTCTGGATTCCCTTGATCGCGCAGGCCTGCGTGCGGATCTTTTGCTTCACAGTCGCAAGGTCCACGCCGGGGTCGAGATCCTTCGGGGTCTCCACGTTCAGGATCGTGAACTCATAGACGAGTCGTTTGCCAGGGCCATGGCGCGCACTGTCGAGCCGGGTCACTTCATCGACCTTCGTGCCGGCCTTGGATTTGACCGCTTCGACCATCCTCGGAAGCTCGTTCTCCGGAGACCCGCGCCCGAAGAGCTTTCCCACGACGGCCTTGCCGATGAAGCCACCGAGAATGATGGCGAGGATGGTGGCGCCCCAGACGACGACCCTGTTCACGCGCGGCAGGCCGCTTCGACGTCCTTCAACTTCTTGGGAACACCGGTCGAGAGTTCTTCGCAGCCCTTCTTGGTGACGAGCACGTCATCCTCGATCCGGACGCCGATGTTGTTGAACGCCTTCGGGACATTCGCGGCGGGCCGGATGTAGAGGCCGGGCTCGACGGTCAACACCATGCCGGGCTCGAACTTGCGGTACTTCCCCTTGCGCAGGTACTCGCCCGCGTCGTGGACATCGAGCCCCAGCCAGTGGCCGGCCTTGTGCATGTAGAACTGCTCGTAGGTCTTCTTCTCGAGCACCTCGTCGACGCTGCCCTTGCAGAGCTTCAAGTCGATCAGGCCGCGGACCAGTTCCTTCTTCGCGACCTCGTGGTACGTGTCGAAGACGACGCCGGGCTTGATCGCGGCGATCGCGGCCTTCTGCGCGGCGTAGACGACTTCATAGACATCGCGCTGCGCCGGCGAGAATTTCCCGCCGATCGGGAAGGTGCGCGTGATGTCGGAGGCGTAGCTGCCGAGCTCGCAGCCCGCGTCGATCAGCAGCAGCTCGCCCTTCTTCAGCGGGCCGTCGTTGGAGCGGTAGTGGAGGCAGCAGGCGTTCGCGCCTGCGCCTACGATCGAGCCGTAGGCCGAGCCTGCGCCGTGGCGACCGAACTCGTGGGCCAGGCCGGCCGCGATCTCGTATTCGAACTTCGCCGTCTGCGCTTCGCGCATCGCACGGACATGCGCTGCGCTCGAGATGTCCGCGGCGCGCTTCATGATCTTCACTTCCTCGGCGTCCTTGAAGAGGCGCATCTCGCCCACGCGGGCGCGGATGTCGTGCACCTCCATGGGCGCGTTGATGCCGGTGCGCACGAGGCCGCGCACGCGCGTGAGCCAGTTGGCGACGCGCGCATCCCAGGCCGGATGAACCGCCATGGGCGTGTGCAGAACATCTGAGTTGATGAGGAGCTCGGGCACGCGTTCGTCAATCTCGTCGATCGAATAGGCCTCGTCGAAGCCGAACTCGGTCTTCGCGGCCTTCGGCCCGTAGCGGAAGCCGTCCCAGATCTCGCGCTCGACGTTCTTGTCGCGGCAGAAGAGGATCTGGCGCGGCTTCTTGCCCGGAACGATCACCAGCACCGCGTCGGGCTCCTTGAAGCCGGTGAGGTAATAGAAGGTGCTGTCCCAGCGGAACTCGTAGTACTGGTTGGCGTTGCGCGCCATCTCGGGCGACGTGGGAACGATGATCACGCCTTCGGAAATGGACTCGGCGAGGCGCGAACGGCGATTGCGGTAGATGTTCATGGCGTGGGCAGGACTTTCTCGAGGTCTTGGCGGGTTTCTTCGATGTGGGCGCGGGTGAGGCGCTCGGCCTCTTTCGCCTTGCCGGCGGCCCAGGCGGCGAACAGGGCCTTGTGCTCTTTCGACGCACGCTTCGCGCGGCCCGCAGGCATGAGATGGACCGCGACGTAGCGGCGCGAGAGCGTGTGGAGACGCAAGAGCACGTCGGCCGCGACCGGCTGCAGGCGCGGCACGATGAGGGACAAATGGAATGCGCAGTTGAGATCGCCGACGGCGTGCAGGTCGTCACCGGCGAGCGCGTCGCCGAGCACGGTGAGTGCGCGGGCCGCGGCTTCGCGGTCCCCTGCTTCCGCGCGCCTCGATGCTTCGGCTACCGCGACGGGCTCGACCAACATCCGCAACCGGAACACTTCCTCTACTTCCGCTGCAACGAGCGGGCGAACCTGGAAGCCGCGATGGGCGTAGATATCGACGAGGCCCTCGGCGCGCAGTTGCACGAGCGCCTCCCGCACGGGAATCTTGCTCACGCCGAATTCTGCCGCGATGCCGTCCTGCAGGAGCGGCGAGCCGGGCGCGTATGCACCCGTAAGGATGCGGTCGCGGATCATCGCGGTGATCTGCCCGCTCATCGTGCGTTCGAGTCGCGTGCTCATGTGATGCCCCAGCAGTACGGATCGCGCTCGTCGAGGATCAGGTTCGCTTCGCCGTTCACCCACGCAGAGCCCGTGATAGTGGGAATGATCTTGTCGCCCGCGCGACGGTATTTGCCGCGGAAGATGCTGCCGATGAGGCTCTCCTGCACCCACTCCGCACCTTCGGCGAGCTTTCCATCCGCGGCGAGGCACGCGAGCTTGGCACTCGTGCCCGTGCCGCAGGGCGAGCGGTCGTAGGCCTTGCCGGGACAAAGCACGAAGTTGCGCGCGTTGGCTCCGGGCATCGTGGCAGGACCGAAAAGTTCGACGTGATCGACCTTCGGGAAGCCCTGCTCGTTCGCGGCCTGGCGCGCGCGCCACGAGAAGTCGGTGAGACGATCCACGTTCGCCAGATCGATGTCCTGGCCATGCTCGCCGATGAGCAGGAACCAGTTTCCACCCCACGCGATGTCGCCCTTGACCTTGCCGAGACCCGGGACTTCGAAGGTCTTCGTGTCGGCACGGTAGCTCGGCACGTTCTCGACACTCACACTGCCGTCCGCGTGCAGCGTCGCGGTGACGACACCCACCGGTGTTTCGATACGGTGCTCACCCGGGCCGATGCGCTTCATGTGCGCGAGTGTTGCGACCAGGCCAATCGTGCCGTGGCCGCACATGCCCAGGTACCCGGCGTTGTTGAAGTAGATGACGCCCGCGGCGCAGGTCTTGTCCACGGGCTCGGTGAGGAGTGCCCCGACGACGACGTCCGAGGCGCGCGGCTCGTTTGCCACGGCCCGGCGATAGCGATCGTGCTTCGCGCGGAAGACTTCCACGCGTTCCTTGAGGCTGCCCGTGCCCAGATCCGGCCCGCCTTCGACGACGACGCGCGTGGGCTCGCCGCCCGTGTGCGAATCGATGACGCGCAGCGTGTTCATATCGGCCGGGTCTTCGCTGCTTGTTCGACCATCGCGGTCACCTGCTTGCGGCGCTCGCCGGCAAGCGGCAGGCGCGGCGGGCGAACACGCTCGGAGCCGCGGCCCATGATCTGCTCGGAGAGCTTGATCGACTGCACGAGGTCGTGTTCCGCATCGAGGTGCAGGAGCGGCATGAACCAGCGGTAGATCTTGCGGGCCTTGTCGAGGTCGCCGGCCTTGAGCGCGTCGTAGAACGCGATCGATTCCACCGGGAATGCATTCGTGAGGCCGGAGACCCAACCGCGGGCACCCAGGAGCAGGCCTTCGAAGGCGACGTCGTCGAGGCCCGCGAAGAGCACGAAGCGATCGCCGAACGTGTTGTAAAGATCGGTGAAGCGGCGCGGATCGGGCGCGGATTCCTTGACGGCCACGATGTTGGGCTGGTCGGCGAGACGGGAAAGCGTGCCCGCGTCGATGTTCACTCGATAAGCCGGAGGGTTGTTGTAGAGCATGATCGGCAGCGACGTCGCCTGCGCGACCGTGCGGAAGTGGTACTCGAGCTCCGCGGGCGTGGGGACGTAGACCATCGCGGGCAGGACCATGAGTCCCGACGCGCCGATTTTCTCGGCATCGCGCGCCCAGGCGGCCGCCGTCGGCGTGGTGAACTCCGACACGCCTGCGATCACCGGAATGCGGCCGCCGACGGCCTCGACCGCGGCGCGCAGCACCGTGCGCTTCTCCTGCGCGTCGAGCGAATTGTTCTCGCCCACCGTGCCCATCACGATCATGCCGTGCACGCCGTCATCGACGAGCGCCTTCTGGACCTTTTGCGTGGCGGGGATGTCCACCGCAAGGTTGGTGTCGAACTGCGTAGTCGCGGCGGGGAAAACCCCGGCCCAGTTGCAGGCGATCGGCGTGGTCATGGTTTTTCTTTCGGAGCGGCGTTGAATGCGTGGCGTATATCGTATACGTTAGCCAAATGGAGCGTCAAATCGGAAGTGTTGCGGTGGTCGGGGCCGGCGTCGTGGGCGCGTCGGTGGCGCTCGCGCTCGCCCGCGAGGGTCATGCGGTGCGGCTCATCGATCGCGCCGAACCCGGCACGGGAGGGGCGAGCTTCGGCAACGCGGGCCACATTGCGACGGAACTCGTCGAGCCCCTGCCCTCGCCCGCTCTTCTCACGAGTTTCTGGCGGGAGCTCTATGCGCTCGGCGGGCCACTCGATATCCGACTGGGCCACGTCGGGGCATTCCTGCCCTGGGCGCTGCGCTTCAGGCGCGCGGCTTACCGTCAGAAGCTCCACACGCCGATGCTTGCACCCCTCGTTCGTGCGGGCGCGGACACGATCGAACGCTGGCTCTCTGCGATCGGGCGCTCCGACCTCCTGAAACGCAGCGGCCATTACGAGATCTGGCTCGACGAACGCGCAGCCGAGCGTGCGAAGTCGCAAGCGGCCGCGATGACGGCGCTGGAGATTCGCACCGAGAACGCGGAGCCCGAGATCGTCGAGACCGCACGGCGGCTTGCGAATGCGTCTGCGGCCGCGGGCCTTTGGTTTCCCGATTGCGCGCACGTCCTCGATCCACTGGAAGTCGTGCGGGCATTCGTCACCGCAGCCATCGAACACGGCGCCACCTTCGAGAAGGCCACTGTGAATGCGATGCATGTGCGTGGCGAAGGCGTCGAGCTCGCCACCGACGTGGGCACAATCCGCGCCGATCGCGTCGTGATCTGCGCGGGCGCGTGGTCGGCGCCCCTGCTGACGCCGTTCGGGCTCAAGGTGCCGCTCGAAGCCGCACGCGGCTCGCATGTCGAGATCCCCGGCGCCGCCGCACTCGTCGACGCGCCCGTTCTCTATTCGAACGAGAAGATCGTCGCCACGCCGATGACGGGTCGCCTGCGGGCGACAAGTTACATGGAGTTCGCGGGGGCCGATGCGCCGCCGGATCCAAGCAAGGGCCGGCGCCTGCGCGAGCGCCTGAAGAAGCTCGGCTTCGATTGCCCCGCCGACGGACCGATGTGGACCGGCTCGCGCCCCGTGCTTCCCGATTACCTACCGGGGATCGGCCGCGTGCCCGGCGCGCCGATCTACTACTCCATCGGCCACCAGCACGTGGGCCTCACGATCGCGACACCGACCGCGGAGTTGCTGACCGACATCATGGCGGGCCGGCGCGCGGCGCGGGAGTTCGATCTGCAGCGGTTCTAGCCTCGCTGTTGTCATCCTGAGGAGCGAAGCGACGAAGGACCTGCTGTAGGGGGTTAACAGCAGATCCTTCGCACGCTCAGGAGGTCCTTCTGACCGCTTCGCTCTTTAGGATGACATTTCACGGGCGCGACACGTACGCATTTCCACGAATGTAGAACCGCAGCAGCCGCTTCGCCCAATGTCCCGCGTAATCCACGCCAATGCGCGGACGGCGAACGATGGAGATCTTCTCGGGGCCGGGATCGACGATGTGAAGGTCGCGGCTCAGCAGGTCGTGGCCGTTCAAGCGGCCATCAATCCCCATCGCCTTTGTGAGAAGACCCGGCCCCTGCGTGCGCAGCGTGACGTTGCGTACCGGCTCGAGCGCACGCAGCAGCACCGCGCTCGCATGCCCCTCCTCCTGCGTGACGACGTTCACGCACCAGTGCATTCCGTAGATCAGGTAGACGTAGGCGTGGCCCGGCGGACCGAACATCACCCGTGTGCGCGGCGTGAGGCCCTTCGAGGAATGCGCCGCGAGATCGTGCGGGCCGAGGTACGCCTCCACCTCCACGATCCGTGCAACGCGCCTCACATCCCCATCAACATGCACCAGGTGCTTGCCGAGCAGGTCGTGCGCGACCTCGATCGTGTCACGGTCGTAGAACCCCCGAAAAAGGGGACTGTCCCCTTTTCCGAAATGGGGACTGTCCCCTTTTATTTCTTTACCCAATCAAGGACTTCGGAGTACCAGAGGCGGGAGTTGCGCGGCTTGAGGACCCAGTGGTTTTCGTCGGGGAACCACACGAGGCGCGTGGGCACGCCCTGCGCGAGCAGCGTGTTGTAGTAGGCGAGGCCGTTTACATCGGGCACGCGATAGTCCTTGGTGCCGTGGAGGATGAGCGTCGGCGTGCGCATGCGGTGCGCGAACGTATGCGGGCTTTGCGCCAGGACCTTCGCCGGATCCTTCCAGTAGAGCGCGCCGAGATCCCGGGGACGCTGGATGTATGAATCGGCGCTGAAGGTCGCGACGCGATCGAACACGCCCGCGTGGCACACGTAGTTGCGATAGCGGCCGGGCGCGACGTGGCCGTTCATCCAGGCGACGAGGAAGCCGCCGTAGCTGCCGCCGCCCGCGTAGACCCGCTTGCGGTCGCACCAGCGCTGCTTCAGCAGCCAATCGGTGCCGGCTTCGATGTCGCGCAATTCGAGCTGCCCCATGCGGCCCATGATGCTGTCGGCGAACGCGTGGCCGAAGCCGCTCGAGCCGTGGTAGTTCACCGACGCGAGGACGTGCCCGCGCGACGCGAGCAAGTGCGTGTTCCAGCGATAGCCCCACGTATCGCCGGAGGCCGCGTACGGCCCACCGTGGATCACCTGCATCACAGGATGCTTGCGCTTCGCATTGAACCGCGGCGGGAAGGTGAGGAACATCTGCACCGCGTCACCGAGCGCGCCCTTCACGGTGACTTCGCGCGTCTCGCCGATTGCGACGTTCGACAGGACCTCGTAGTTGAAGCGCTCGAGTCGCTTCGCCGCTCCTGACTTCACGGCATGGATCTGAACGGGGTGGCTCGCGCAATCGATCGCGACCGTGATGATCTCGTCGCTCCCGCTGCCGGCGATATCGAAGCCTTGCACCCAGCCGCCCTGCACCGCCACTTCCGGTGCGCGCTTGCGCAGGTCCTGGCGCCACAGGTGACGGCGTCCGCGCTCCTGCGCCGTGAAGAGGATCGACGCACCGTCGCCCGACCAGCGCAGCGGCGCATCGACGTCGAGGTCGCGACCGGCGCCGGGCATGCGCCAGAGTCCGTGGTCGTTCCGGATCGCGAGGCGGTTGGGCATCGTGTGGCGGCGTCCCACGTGCGCGGCGACGCAGGCGAGGCTCGAGCCGTCCGGGCCATAACGCGGCGCGTCATAGCTCCAGCGCGGATCATCGGTGAGCGGCGTGATACGGCGCGACGCGATGTGGATCTCGGCCAATGCCAATGCGTGGTCCGCGCGCTTGCGCTCGATCGGATCGTGGACGAACGCGATGCGCCGGCCATCGGGCGAGATGTCGAAATGCGCAGCGCAGGTATCCACGCGCGGCAACTCGTAGCCCGTGCCCTCGAAGAGGTCGGTGACGCGGCCGCTCGCGAGATCGAGCATCAGCAGGTGCGGCACGCGACCCATCGGGAGATTGCGGTCCCAGTGGCGGTAGTGCGCCTCAGAGGTTACGTACGCGCTTTCCTTGCGATCCGTGAACTTCTTGTGCCGCTTCGCCTGTTCGCGCGCGCCCTTCGCATCCGGCCACACCCAGGAAACGAACACGATGCGCTTGCCGTCGGGCATCCACTTGAAGTCGTCGATGCCGGGCGCGAAGTCGCTCTTGCGCTCGGCCTCGCCACCAGCGGCCGGGATCACATAAAGCTGGGGCTCGGCATCCGTGCGTCCGTCCTGCTCGCGCTTGGCGAGGAAGGCGATGCGATCACCCTGGGGCGACCACGCGGGGTTTCCATCCTTCTCGCCGCCCGTTGTCAGGCGACGCGGCGAGCAACTCGCAGTCGGAAGCAACCAGAGCGCGGTGCGGCCCTTGTTGTCTTCCATCTTGTAGGACGTGACGGAACAAACGGCGGCGCTTCCATCGGGAGAGAGTGAGACGGCTCCGGCGCGCTCGAGGCGCCAGAGAGTTTCGATGTCGATTGGTTTTCGCATGGCCCGGATGATGCCACGCGAATCACCGTGGCTGGCCCTGCGCGACCAGTTCGCCGAGCGTTCCCGACCACAGCTCGAAGAATCCGTCCTTGCGCGAAACCTGCAGCCACGATTCCCACTTCGTGTTGCCGAGTTCCGGATTCTTCGCGGCGACATTCTCCTGCGCGATGCCGAGCTGGAGGCTGCCGCCCTTGTTCTGAGCCTTGATCGCCCGGAACTGCGCCTGCACCTTGCGCAGTTCTTCGGCCGATTCGGGCGTGAACGCGTAGATGAACCACTTGCGCCCCTTCCCGGCGGGCTTCAGGCCCATCAGCGCCGGCGACCAATCGTTCTCCTGCATCTTCAGCATCTTCTGGATGCGCGGGAATGAGCCCTCTTCCTTCGGCTTGACGTCCAGGTGCAGCACCGGAGAAGACCCGGGCGGCGGCGTGAGGCGCGAATCGGCCTGGATCGCCACCATGAACTCCGCGGGATTGGCGTCGAGGAGGTTGCCCTGCAGCGCGATGAGTTTGGGCATCGACATGAGGGGGATGCCGCTGCAGGCGGCGAGGAACAGCGGGAGGAGGAAGGCGGTCAGGGTTCGCATGCTGCAAGGTTACCCGCTGCGGCCGTGCAGTAAAGTGGCCGCATGAGCCAGGACCCGGTCCTCCTCCGCCGCCTCCTGCGCGCGAAGGACAAAATGGACGCCGCCTCCCACGAGGAGTGGCCCGTCGAACGCCTCGCGCGCGTGAGCCACGTCTCCGAGGCCCACTTCGCGCGCGCATTCAAGGAAGCGTTCGGCGCGCCGCCGCACCGCTATCTGCTCACGCGCAGGATCGAGCGCGCCAAGGCGCTGCTTCGCGATACCGAACTTTCCATCACCGAGATCGCATTCCAGACCGGCTGGTCGAGCCTGGGCACGTTCGGACGCACATTCCGGGACGTAACCGGCGAGAGCCCGGGGGCACTGCGCGACCGCGAGAAGACCGCGCTCCACGCGCTGGAACAGGTGCCCCACTGCTTCGTGAGCGCCGCCTACCGCCCGGATCTCAAGAGCGCAGTTTCGGAGAAGCGCCGCCAGGAGGCCGTCCCTAGAGTGGGGCCTCGGAAAAAACGGGAGGCCCCATGAGTCAAGGTGTTGGAGTCGTTGGCGTGTACGTGCGAGACCAGGACGAGGCGCTCGCTTTCTATGTCGAGAAGTTGGGATTTCGCGTCCACACGGACGTGAAGAACGGCGACTACCGCTGGCTCACGGTGCAGCATCCGGAGCAGCCGTCCTTCCAGCTCGGCCTGTTCAAGCCCGCGCCGCCGACCATCGACGCCGCGAGCGCGAAGCTGTTCGAGGAGTTGGTCGCCAAGGGCGCGATGCCGCCGCTCGTGCTCGTGGTCGACGATTGCCCCGCGACGTACGAGGCGATGAAGGCGCGCGGCGTGGAGTTCACGCAGGAACCCATCAAGCGGTACGGCTCGTATGACGCGAGCTTCCGGGACCCCTCGGGAAACGGGTGGAAGTTGATCGAAGCGCGGAAACCGCAGTGAGCGGCGCCCGCTACTTCTCCGACAACCCTTCCCAGGAGCATTCGATGAACTGGAGCAAATGGCTTCGACAGATCCACCGCGCAGTCGCCGTGCTGTTCACCCTCACCGTGGTCGCCAATTTCGCGGCGATGACGCAGGGCCCGCCTCCAGCGTGGATCACCTATTCGCCGCTGCTGCCGCTGCTCTTTCTCTTCCTCACCGGTTCGTACATGTTCGTGCAGCCGTATCTCGAACGCTGGCGCGCTTCGCACTGATCGCCGGGCCGGTCACACGCCCACGAACGCCGCGATCTCGCGTCGCATCCCCTCGGGCTCATCGAGCCGCATCGAGTGGCTGCTGTTCTCGAAGATCACGAGCTTCGATCCGGGAATGAGGCGATGGATCTCCTCGGAGAACTCCGGGGCGCAGATCCAGTCCTGGCGGCCGGCGAGGATCAGCGTCGGCACGCGGATGGCGCCGAGCTTCGGGCGCAGGTCGAACGAGCGCATGAAGCCGCCGGGGGCGAAGGCGCGGTTGAGCGGCTCGGGCTCGTACTTCGCGAGCGCCTGGCGCTTGAGCGACGCGGCTTCGTCGAACGTCACCGCGTAGAGCGGGCCCATCTCGTGGTGGAAGGTGGTGAGCTTCTCGGAGGTATCGATCCGGCCCGCGTAGAGATCTTCCACCCACTTCTTCTGCGCGGGCGTGCCACGAACGCCGGCGATTTCGCGCGAGCGCTCGATGATCCCCGAGTGCGCCGCGGTGACGATCAGGACGAGGTGCGAGACCGCCTGTGGATACTTGATCGCGTGCGCCATCGCCATCATGCCGCCGTAGCTCGTGCCCATCGAGACGATCGGCCCCACGCCGAGATGCTGGCGCAGCGCCTCCATGTCGTCGATGTTTTCTTCCAGCGTGTACTTCGACTTGTCGCCTTTCCCGGAGCGGCCCGAACCGCGATGGTCGAAGTAGACGATCTGCATGCGGTCCGACAGCGGCGAGAAGCCAGGGCGCAGGCCCGAGTGATCGCTGCCCGGACCGCCGTGGATCGCGAAGGCCACGGGCTTGTCTCGCAGCGTCGCGCCGTCCGCGACCAGGCCCGCGCCTTCAACGTCGAAATAGATTTCGGTGCCGCGGACCTTCGCTCGCATTGATGCCCCTGTCGCCGGATATTGGCGACATATTAAGCGGGGACGCTACTTCCTTCCCTTCTCCAGCTCCGCGGTCAACAGCTTTATCTTCGCTTCGAGAAGCAACACACGATCGGCCAGCAGGTCCTTTTCCCTCTGCAGTTGCTGCATGGCGGGGTCCCTCTCGACGAGCGTGAACACCGGCGCCGCCTTCCCGATGCCGGCGCGGCCACTCATGTCCGCAAAGGTGCCCTTGAGCGCCGCCTCCGGGCGGCTAGCTGCCTTGTCATCCATGCTTCTCAGATTCACCGGCCCCCTCGGCGCGCCCGACTGCTGTGCGATCGCCAGGCTCGCGCCGGTCAAGGTCAAGGTCAGTGCCAGTGCCGCGACGCACGGGATTTTGTTCATTGTTCGCCTCCTTTCCAAGGATGTAGCCCGCGATCGTGCCCAGGAGGCCGATGACGGGAGAGATCTGGGATTCCGAATAGCCCGCGACGACCAGGAACACCGACACGGTGACGATCAGGACGGTTCCGAACACCTTCATGACGGAGTCGGTCTTCTTTCCCGATTTGATGAGATAGCTCGCCATGGAAAGGACGATCACGCCGAAGATCAGCAGCGCAGCGCACATCGTCATGGCGTGTTCGGTGCTCCACCACTTCGTTTCGGCGCGCCCCACTGGCGGCAACACCTCCTGGTGGGTATTGACCTCGCTCAGTGCCTTGCTGTTCTCGGCCAGCTTGGCGTTCAGTTCTTTCTCGGTCATTGGATTCCCTTACTCGATCGGGGTCGGTTTCGGCCGGATCCCGGCCATGTAGCCCGTTCCAGCGAAGATCGAGTTCACGCGACGCGAGGCCGCACGGCCCGCGGGGGGAATTGCCAAGTGAACCCAGCCGCCGAACTCGTGGATGAGTTGCTCGAACCCGAGGCCGGAACGCTCTATCACCCTGCACACTTGCAGGACCGTGCCGGCGGCCGGGACGGTGAAGTCCGCCGCGAGCCCCGACATATGCGCGCTGTTGAGCGAACCGCCAATCCGTTGGTTGAGCGCCGGGGAGCGGTAGCCGCTGCTGATGACAAGCGGGCTGTCGCCGAGAAGAGCGCGTACGTCTTCGAGGAATCGCGCAAGGAGCACCAGATTGCGTTGGGTTTCGGCCGTTGGCGTGTTGTCGATCCCCAGGCGAAGCGCCGTCTGCGAGAAGACCAGTTCATCCATCGTGAAATGTTCCGTGATGCGGCGCTTGGGCATCGACCTATCCTTGAACGGGATTGATGCTCGAAGGCTGGGGCAGCCCGTATGCGGCGGGATCGAACAAGTGCCAGGCGGGTATCGCGAACGAATACGCGAGCGGTGAACCGGCGCGCGTCCCACCTCCGATGTGCATGCCGACGATCGTCATGCGATTGTCGGGACCCGGGCAGACGATCGCCGAGCCGCTGTCGCCTTCCATCGTGTTCTTGCCGGGCTCGATCTCGAAAGCCAGCAACTCCGGAAAGGTCAGGATGCGCTGCACGCGTTGGTTGCCGTCCCAGAACCAGTACTGCAGGATCGCCTGGCTGTAAATGAAGCTGTGGAACTCGGCGCGCAGTGGACCGCTTTGCGCATGCGGATTGTTCGTTGGCGAGGCGAGGATCCGGAATGGCGTGGTTGGCGGAAGGCTGCGGTAGACCGCCTCGTTGCGAATATGCGTCATCCCGGAGAGATCCAACCCTTGCACGGCGGCCGCCAGTTGGACGCGATCGTGCACTTCGGCGAACTGCACATCGAAGCTCAGGAGGCCCGGGGCATCATTAAGGTAGCCGCCGAAGGCGATGGCGTTCCCGATTGGCCAGCGGTTTCGCAGGTTCTGGACCGGAGCGCCGCCATCCGGATGCGGTGAGCCGAGCGCGCGCAGCGGACTCAGCACGTGGTGGCAGCTCATCAGGAGCAGGTGGCTACGGCCGTCGGTGTTGAGCCGCACCGCGCAGCATGCGTTTCCTTTCTCTCCCGGCCCTCCAAGCACGGCGAGTCCCGAGGGCGCGCCGGCCTGGGCACGATGGCCAAAGAACACAGTCTCGGGAATCACATCGGTCGGAACGGCAACCAGGGTGCGCTCGCGACCGCGCTGCGCATAGGCAAGGAGGCAGCGAGGGACGCGCTGCAGCGAACCTTTGTTTGTTCCACTCTTCCACTTGCGCCTTACGACGAGCAGCACGCAGGGCGATCGATCCCATTGGCGCTTGCGCTTCGTCGCCCTCACCCGCTTGTAACCGGCAGTCACCATCACGACGTTCTCAAACGCAAGCGTGATTTCCTGCCTGCGCGTCTCGACGACCTCCTGCGCGAGGCGCATCTGCTCAGCCAACTCAAGTTGCGAGAACGCCTCGAGGCCCGATAGCTGTTTCTCCTCGTCCCTGCGCAGCGAGTTGGACTCGAGCGCCCTGGACCAATCGCTTCGCCTGATGGCGCGGGTCGCCCGCGCGGGCGTCACGCGGCCGGCTTGCACAGCGCCACCAGCTTGGGATCGGCGAGTGTGGCCTGCTCCTCGTCGGTGATTCGCGAGCCGGGCTTGGCCGCGGACTTGTTCCGTTCCCGCCATCGCTCGAGCACCGCGCTTGTCCGAGGACCCCAAAAGCCATCGGCATCCCTGGCCGTCATGCACAGCCCCAGCTGCGCCTTGACGAGCGATTCGTCGCGCAACATCAGCGTGCCGCTCTGGGATGTTCCCGTCATCGCCGGCGCGGCAGCAGCGCACGTGCCTTCGAAGACCACGGTGCCGAGGGGCACCTGGATGCCCGCGCCAATCACGGTTTCCTCGGTCGTCTTGCCCTGGAGCAGCGCCGCGTACAACACGTCCTGGGCCTGCGCGGACGCGGGAGCAGGTGCGCAGGTCACGGGCACCTTGATCTTTTGCCCCACCTGGGTGACTTGCGCCGCCGTCACTGTGACGGTCAGAACGGGAGTCGATGCGACCGTGAAGGGCTTCGCCTTCTTGATCCTCTGGAGGAGCGTCGCGACGGGATCGGCCACTGGTGCAGGCTGATTTCCCGAGCCCCCGCCCTGCGCTGCCGCGATGTTGAGCGCGATGCTCGTCGACTTCGGCGGGTTCGCCGCGTCCACCACGAGCAACGACGATCCGCTGACCGCCGCGAGCTCGGCTGTCGTCGCGAGATGGATCGTGCGGTCGAAGGCCATCGGCGACGTGATCGTCAGCCCCGTCACGGTCGGCCCCTGCTGCCGGACGCTGAAAGGAGGCGTCCCGCCACCGAGGATGATCGAATACGTCGACGCCTTCCCCGCCGTCATGGACACTGACGACGGCGTAGCGGCAAGCGGAAATTGGACCTGCAGGCTGCATCCCTGGATCGCGGCGAAGTCCGCAGAAATCCCGGCCACACGACTGTTCACGGCGGACACGGCATTGGCGAGCTTGGTCAGTTCGGCGGCCAGGGCGGCCGCTTCCGCAGCGAGTGGCGTGGGCGCACCACCCGCACCGCCTTCCAGCGCTCCACTCTGCGAATAAGCCCGGAAAGCATTCGAAATGGCCGCCTCGATCCCCGCGCCAGGCGCAAAGGACGCAGACATCGCCCCCAGGCTCGCGACGACCCCCTTGACCGCATTGATGTCGGGCACCGTTTCGAGAATGGCTTTGTCCGCGGCGGCCGAGATCTGGTCGATGGCCGCGACCAATTGCGCACCCGCAAGGCGCACGTTCGTCGCTGCCTTGCGGCCGTTGACCAGCGTCTCGCGGGCCGCGGCAATGCTCGTCCTGGCGCTCTCGATCAGCTTGCCGGCGGCTATCGCGGCGGGATCGTTCTCGGCTCGCCCAGCCTTGGCGCTCTCCAATGCCGCTGCCGCACCACTTGTCTGCGCTATTGCCTCCTCCAGCTTGGCGAGGGCAACGTTGAGCGCCTCACGATCGGCCGGTGAGAGCGCGAAAGGGGCTACTGCCTTCGTGGCGCAGATCGTGGTTTCACGCGCGACCGTGTAGACAAGCTGCCGCTGGCGGCTGGTATTCCAGTTGCCGTAGGCGAGGCCGGCTCCGCCGAGCAATGCGGTGCCGACGATCGCGCTCGAATGCGCACTGGACGCGACGAGCCCGACCATCACCACGCCCAGGCCTATCAATCCATTGCTGAGTGCCCGTTCCGCGACGATTTCGCCGTCCAACGCCTTTTGGTAGGCGTCGTGCGCGCGTGCCGCGTATCGCCGCGCATAGGCCATGTCGTACTCCCCCGAGGGGTTCTCGGGGGGTTGCCATCGCGGCATGGGATTCAGTGCACAACCGGAAACTGCCAAAACCAGCAACATCGCGCCCAACGCCCGCAGGGGCGTCGAAATATTCTTATGCATTTTTGTGTACTCCCTTACTGACTTGATTCGAGAAATCGGCTGGTGCGGTCTCCTTAAAGTAACGATGGCGAGCAATTGTGTTAATCAACTATTCACGGTTATTAACATGACGATTCGGCATGATTGGCGGCATGAGTCCGGGATATGACGTTGCGATCGTGGGGCTCGGCGCGATGGGCACCGCGGCGCTGAGTGCCCTGGCGCGTCGGGGTGCGCGCGTCGTGGGCATCGAGCGCTTCGCCCCCGGCCACGACAAGGGCTCCTCGCACGGTCGGACGCGCGTCATCCGGCTGGGCTACATGGAGCACCCGTCGTACGTGCCGCTGCTCCGCCGGACCTACGAACTTTGGCCCGAGCTGGAAGCCGCGAGCGGCCGGAAGCTGCTGCACCTCACGGGGATCGCGGAGATCGGGCCGCCGGACGGAAGCGTCGTTCCCAACACGCTGCTCGCGTCGCGCACGCATGACCTCCCCCACGAGGTGCTGAAGGCGGGCGCGCTGATGGAACGATTCCCCGCCTTCCGCATTCCGGACGACTACGTCGGCGTCGTGCAGCCCGACGGCGGCTTCGTCGAAGCCGAGGCCGCGATCGAGGCGCAGGTCGCACTCGCGAAAGCCGCCGGCGCGGAAATCCGCATCGGGACGCGTGTGGATTCGATCGAGCGACGCAGCAAGGGCGTGCGCCTCGCGATCGGTGAGGATGTCATCGAAGCCGACCAGGTGATCGTATGCGCCGGCGCGTGGGTGAAGCGCTTGTTGCCCGACCTTCCGGTGCAACTGCGGGTCACGCGCCAGGTGCTCGCATGGTTCCAGCCGCTCGACGACGCGCTCTTCACGAGCAGCCGCTTCCCGGTCTTCCTGCTGGAGAACCGTCACGGCATCCACTACGGCTTTCCGCCGCACGGCGACGCGACCGTGAAGATCGCGAAGCATCACCACGCCGACGAGGCCGTCGAACCGGAGGGTTACGACCGCACCGTATCGGCTGGCGACGAAGCGATGATCCGCGCCGCGATCGCCGACCACATCCCGGCGGCAAACGGCAGGCTCGCTGCCGCGAAAACCTGCCTCTACACCGTGACCCCGGACGGGGACTTCATCATCGACCGGATGCCGGGCGCGCCGGACATCATCGTCGCCTCACCCTGCTCGGGCCACGGCTTCAAGTTCGCGCCGGTGATCGGCGAGATCCTCGCGGACCTCGCCACCACGGGAACGACGCGTCACGACATCACGCGCTTCGGTCTCGCGCGTTTCGTCAGGCCTTGAGCTGATCCTTGATCGGAAGCGCGCGAATGCGCTTGCCGGTCGCCGCGAAGATCGCGTTGCACAGCGCCGGCGCGATCGGCGGCACGCCCGGTTCGCCCACGCCGCCCATGTGCTTCGAGTAGTCGCCGGGAACCAGGTGCACGTGGATCGCCCGCGGCGCCATGTTCATCCGCAGGATCTCGTACTGGTGGAAGTTGTCCTGCACGACGGCCCCGTTCTTGTACGTGATCTCGGAGAGCATCGCGTTGGAGAGGCCCATGATCACCGCGCCTTCCATCTGCGAGCGGATGCGCTCCGGGTTCACCTGCGCGCCACAGTCGATGACGATGTCCACGCGCGGGATGGTGAGCGCGCCTTTCGCGTCCACCGCGACCTGGATCACGGAAGCGACATACGTGGTGAAGCTGTAGTGCGCCGCGATGCCGCGTCCCTGGCCCTTGGGCAACTTGCCACCCCAGCCCGAGGCCTTCGCCGCGATCTCGGTGACGTTGCGCAGGCGCCCGACGTCGTACACGTACAGCGACGGATCCTCACCGTGGTTCCACGTGTCGTTGAGTGTTCGCGGATCGATCTTGCGCGCGGGTCCCATGAGCTCGAGCAGGAAGTCCTTGGGATCGCGTCCGGCCGCGTTCGCCATCTCGCACACCATCGACTGCACCGCGAACGCATGCGGAATGTTGGAGACCGCGCGATACCAGCCCACGCGCGTGTGCGCCGCCGCCTCGGGATTCTCGATGCGGACGTTGGGCACTTCGAAGGGAACGTTCGCGAGCCCCATGCCGATCTCGATCGCGGATTCCACCTTGGGATCGGGCATGAAGAGCGCCATGAGCGTGGGCCCCACGCTGCGATGCAGCCACGCGACGGGCTTGCCCGACTTGTCGAGGCCCGCCTCGAGGTGCTCCACGGAGACCGTGTGATAGAACGAATGGTGCAGGTCATCCTCGCGCGTCCACACGACTTTCACGGGCTTGCCCGGCATCTCGTTCGCGAGCAGCGCCGCTTCGACGGCGAAATCCGCCTTGGACTTGCGTCCGAAGCCGCCACCCAGCAGCGTCACGTTGATGGTCACGTCCTCGGGTTTCATCCCGAGGCGCTTGGCGACGTCGTTGCGTGCCGCCTGCGGACTCTGCGCACACGTCCACACTTCGCACTTGCCGTCCTTCACGACCGCGGTGGCCGCGGGCGGCTCCATCGGTGCCTGCGCGAGGTGCGGGATGTAGTAGTCGGCCTTCAGCGTCTTCGCCGCGCCCGCCATCGCCTTGTCCACGTCGCCGTGCGTGCGAATCACCTTGCCCGGCTTCACCGCCGCCGCTTCCATGCCGGCGCGATATTTGTCGGAGTCGTACGACGCGTTCGCGCCGCCGTCCCATTCGATCTTCAGCGCCTTGCGGCCCTGGATCGCAGCCCAGGTGTTCTCGGCGATTACCGCAACACCCGCGAGCGGCGCGAAGGCCGCGGGGATGTCGGTGCCCTTGATCTCGACCACGTTCACCACACCCTTCACCTGGCGCGCGGCGGTCGCGTCGAACGACTTCACCTTGCCGCCGTACACCGGCGAGCGCGCGATCACCGCGAAGAGCATTCCGGGCATCACGACGTCCTGCGCGTACATGCCCTTGCCCGTCGTCATGTCGAAGCCATCGACGATGGGCGTCTTGCCCTTGCCGATGTAGCGGAAGTCCTTCGGGTCCTTGAGCTTGATCGCGGCGCCCGTGGGCACGGGCTGCTTCGCGGCATCGGCCGCGAGCTCGCCGTAGCCCGCCGTCTTGCCCGACTTGGCGTGCGTCACCACGTGGTTGGCGGCCTTCACTTCCGAAACCGGCACGCCCCACTTGGCCGCGGCCGCGCCTTCCAGCATCTGGCGCGCTGCCGCGCCACACCGGCGCATCGGCGTGAAGAAGTGGCGCGTGGTGCGCGAGCCGTCCGTGTCCTGGTTGCCGTACTTCTTCTCGTCGCCGGGCGCCTGCACGACGCGGATCTTGCTCCAGTCGGCTTCGAGCTCGTCGGCGATGATCATCGTCACACCGGTGCGCACGCCCTGCCCCATCTCAGCGCGATGGCAGGTGACGGAGACGATGCCGTCGGGCGCGATGGCGACGAAGACGAGCGGGTTGTCGATCCATCCATTGGGCATGCCGTCGGCACCGTACTTCGGCGGATCCGCGGCGAATACTTCATTGATGCCTCCGGCGAGGGCGAAGCCGCCCGTCGCGGCGATCGCCTGGAGGAAATCGCGGCGCGTAACGAAAGTGTCCATGGTCAGGCTCCCTTCTTCGCGACTTGTTCGATCGCAGCCTTGATGCGCGGATACGTGCCGCATCGGCAGAGGTTGCCGGCCATCGCGTTGTCGATGTCCGTGCTCGACGGTGACTTGTTCGCTGCGAGCAGTGCGGCCGCCTGCATGATCTGACCCGACTGGCAGTAGCCGCATTGCGGCACACCCTGGTCGCGCCACGCAACTTGCAACGGGTGCTTGCCATTCGGATCGAGTCCCTCGATCGTCGTGATCTTCTTGCCGGCGACCGTGCCGATCGGCGTGAGGCAGGCGCGAATCGCGGCGCCATCGACATGCACGGTGCAAGCGCCGCACAGGGCCATGCCGCAGCCGAACTTCGTGCCGGTCATCTGCAGGACGTCGCGGAGATACCAGAGCAGGGGCATTTCGGGGTCGCCATCGAACGACAGCGGCTGCCCATTGACCGTGATCGAAACCATGGGGTCACTCCTCCAAAGGTTGATGGTCGGGACGGCCTCTCGTGCGGGCCGCTTGATTCGACTGAATCTATGCTTCCGCGGAGGCGGATGCAAACCTCAGGTTTGCGAGCGCGTGATCCACTTCGTGACGGTCGGCGGATCCCACTCGGCCATGCGGTCGATGAGATCGCCGGGCGAAACGCCCACCACGTACATCTGCGCGTTCTCGCGTCGCACGAACGCCTCGGAGACCGCGTGGTCGAGAAACTCGAGCAGCTTGTCGTAGTAACCGCCGGCGTTGAGGATGCCGCAGGGCTTGCGGTGGAGACCTAGCTGCGACCACGTGAGCACCTCGAAGAGCTCCTCGAACGTGCCCCATCCGCCGGGCAGCGCGATGAAGCCGTCGGAAAGCTCCGCCATCAGCGCCTTCCTCTCGTGCATCGACTTCACGACGTGCATCTTCGCGAGGCCCTTGTGGTCGACCTCTTTCCCCATCAACACCTCGGGGATGACGCCGATGACTTCGCCGTCGGCCAGGAGCGCCGCGTCGGCCATCACGCCCATGAGGCCCACCGAGCCTCCGCCGTAGACCACGCCGATGCCGCGCTTTGCGAGTTCACGCCCCAGCGCCTTCGCGCCTTCTTCGTAGGCGGCGTTCGCGCCGAAGCTCGAACCGGAAAAAACACAGAGGCGTTTCACTTCGTACTCCCTTTATTGGCCAGTAAGTCCAGATACGCGCCCTGCAGCAGTTGCGCGCGTTCGATGCCGAGCGAAGCCATGAGGCTTTCGGCGACGGCGTGGCCGGCCTCGAGCGTCTCGCCTTCGGCAAGCACGACCTCCAGCTCGATGAAATCACCGAGGCCTTCCACCGCATCCAGGTGCACGCGCGTGCGATCGACAATGTAGAGGCGGCGGCGCTTGCGCACGCGCCCGATGACACCGACGGCGCGTGCGAGGCTCTCGCGAAGCCCAGCGGGATCGGGCACCGGTGTGAGCACGTAGTCGCTCGCCTTCGGCCCCGCGTCGTCGGCGCGCGTGTAGTGGATGAGCTCGCCCCGGCCATCGGCAAACTCGCGCAGCTTCAATCGCCCGTGCGCGGCGGCGAAGAAGGTGTCGTCCTGCACGAGGTCCGTCGGTCCCTCGGTGGCGATGGCGCGCGCGCGCCGCTCAGTGGCGGCGGGATCGATCACCCTCGCCTTGATCTCGATGTTGCGCGGCACGGAATCAACAAGCCACGGGGAATGGGCCGTCGGTGAATTCCTGCTCGTGGTAGCCCTTCTTGCCGATGCTGCGCGCGAGCGGGCTGAGGAAGCTCTCGTTCGCCCGCAGCAACGCGACCACGCGCGCGAAATCGTAATGCGGCTTCCACCCCAGCTCGCGGCGCGCGCGCTCGTTGCTGTAGACGCGATCGAGGCTCGGGAACATCGACCAGCCGCGGCGCGCGAATTCCTCCACGTACTCGGGAACGTAGCGTGCAAGGACGGCGGGCGCGTCGCGAGAGAGCTCCTCGAGGTCGTCGGGCTGGAACGGCGTGGTGGCGCTGATGATGTAGCGCCCGAAGCCCACGGCGGCTGCGCGCTCGATCGCGACCTCGTGCGCATCGACCACGTCCTGGATCTCGACGCGGCGATGGAGGAACTCGTTCACCTTCACGTTGGCGTCATCGAAGCGGCGGCGCGTGTCGGCGTCGTCATCGATCTCGGGGAAGAAGCGCGAGGTCTTGAGGATGACGCACGGGATCTTCTCGCGAGCATGGAAGAGCTCGCAGAGATCCTCGGCGGCGACCTTGGTCACGCCGTAGATGTTCTTCGGTTGCGGGCGCAGCTCTTCATCCACCCACACCGAAGGCGCGCCGGGCGCCGGGTTCATCGCGCGGCCGAACGTGCTGGTGGTGCTCGTGAAGACGAACGCCTTCACGCCCGCGGCGGCAGCTTCTTCAAGAAGATTCGACGTTCCCGTGATGTTGGTGTCGATGAAGTCCTGCCGCGTGTGCGTGGCGACGTGCGGCTTGTGCAGCGTGGCCGCATGCAGCACGGCCTCCACACCGCTCATGCGCTCATGCACGAAGGCTCGGTCGGCGATGGAGCCGACGTGGCCGGTGAAAGGGCCCGGCTTCACATCCAGGCCGATGATTTCATGGGACTTGTCGCGCAGGGTGCGGACCAGCGCTTCTCCGAGATGGCCGCTGGTGCCCGTAATGAGGATCTTCATGCCTCGAATTTTGCCATTACCGGCAACCGGCCGCGCGTGACGAGAAGATGTAGCGATCCATCGGCTTGTCGACCGCGATCGCGTCATCCCGATAGATCATGCGTCCCGTGTTCGTGTCCGTGAAGCTCAGGATCAATTCCCCCACCTTGCTGGGCGCGCCGACGAAGGCGCTGTTGATGGTCTCGGCGCTGTTGTTCGTCGCATCGAGCGGCCGGAAGAGCGGCCCTCCGACGGCGTCGAGGGCAACGCCCGTCGTCTTGAAGAGATCGCCCTTGTAGCTTCCGTCGGGCTGGCGCACGAGTGACGACGCCGAGCGCCACATCGGAGCACGCGCCCGGTCGTAGGTCATGATCACGGCGAACATGATGTCCGCTTCATGGGACGCGAACAGGCCCCAGCCTGCCTCGGACGCCCGGTTCCACGCGGCCGCGAAATCGCCCGGCGGATTGTCGGATAGCCCGCAGGTCTGCGACTGCGAAGTGAACCGCATGCGCGAAAGCCCGTTCGCGATCCGGATCGGCCGCCCATCGAGCACGATGTCGAGCGAGATCTGCGCCCAGTCCGGCGAGTTGAAGCTCAGCACGGCATTGCCGATATCGACGACGTCGGAGGGATCGAGGATCGCGGGACGCCCCGTGGCCTGGTCGAGCGGCAGGCCCTGCTTCACCCGGTAGATCCGTCCGTGAAAGCCCTCGTCGGGACGCAGCCTGAGATCGGGACCCACCAGCCACAGCGGTTTTCCGCTCGTGTCGTGCGTGAACCAGATCGCGAAGATCGTCTCGCCCTGCTGCGTGATCGACCAGCCCTGGCCGGGTTCGCGCGGGTTGAACCACAGTCCGGCGCCGAAGCCTCGCGCGCGCCACGTCGTCGGGGAAATGGCCGCGAGCTCGAAGCGCGTTTCCTTGATGGAACGAGCGGCGTCCGCCGTGGCGGGATTGCCGCAAGGAACGCCGTTCGGGCACTGGAGCCGGGGATTGCTGAAGAAGGACCCCGGCGGGAACCCGATCATCGCGTCGCCGATGTTCGAGTTGTTCGCCGTCGCGATGAAGCCGCCCGAATAGGGAAACCGGCCAAAGCTCGGACCGCCAACCCCGTCCCCGTGGGTGAGCCCCATGAGGTGGCCCAGCTCGTGCGCCATCAGCATGCCCAATGAGGCGATGTTGGCGAAGATCGTTTGCCCCGCCGCGTTCGTCGACCGGTACACGCCCGGCGCATCGAACACGAACGCAAAGCTCCGGTTATTGAAGGCCCACATGTTCGCGGTGTCGAGGAAGCGCGGCGAGTTCGCGAATCCGCACTGATTCGCCTTGCAGCCGATCTCGTTCAGGCTTTCGTTCACATCCGCCACGACCAGCAGCAGGTCACCACCCCTCACCGTCGAGATGTTGCGCATGTCCGGGTGGTCGACATCCGCAGGCTTCGTGGGCTCCCACGCGGAGTCACGCACCAGGTCGAATCGAAGTTGGACGCGGGTATCCGACTGCGCGTAGATGCGGTTCGCATGGGTCGTCCCGGCACGAAGCCGCGCCATCGCAGGCTCCCACCCGCCGTGCGATGCGATCCAGGCCCGGGTCGGCCACACGAGGACATCCACGATCGCCCACGTGTCGGAATCCTGCGCGCCCTGGTTGAACAGCGCGTCGGACGACTCGCAGACCGGCTCGGTGGCATTCAGGGCGAAGCGGCAGATGCGATTGCCTCCCGCAGGCCCGAGCCCATGCGCCGACCCCACTGCCACCGTCAACAGCAGGGCCAGGGCGATCTGTTTGCACGCGTGGACCATGAGTGCCGCCATGGTAACGGCTCACGCATCACGGCCGTGTGCAGAATATTCTGTTGAATGAAAGTGACTGACGCGAGAGACTGGGTCATGAGATTTCTTCACGCCGCCTGCCTGCGAATTGCGGGCAGTCTCGCCATCGCGATCGCCGTCCTGGCCGCACCCGCAGCCTGGGCCGCGACGCTCGCCGTGCCGCCCCCCACGAACCTCAGCGATCACTGGTGGATCCCGGCAGAAAGCGGCTGGGGTCTCTACCTCACCCAGCACGACGAGCGCGTGCTCTTCGGCCTCCTGTTCGTCTATTCCGAAACGGGCCGCGCGCAGTGGTTCGTGATGCCCGAGATGAAACGTGGCGAGGGAGCGGCCCCGGTGTATTCCGGCGCGCTCTATTCCACGAACGGCTCGCCGATCGGCACGACTTTCAATCCGGCCTCGACGCTTGTGCAGCAGCGCGGCCAGGCGACGATCACGCCGCTGCTCGACGGACGCGCGCAACTGCGCTACAGCGTGGACGGCACGACGATCGAGAAGACGATCCAGCGGATGGACGTGGTGGCACTCCCGATCGATGGGGCGTACTCCGTGCGACTCGCCGCGAGCGAGACGACGTCGTGCAACGGTCAAACAGCCCCCGACCGCGAGATCTGGCGGATCACGCGCACGGCCACGGGCTACGAGTTCTCGCGGGCGCGTTACGGGGAGAACCCCAGCACGCCGCGCCCGCTCCAGTACACGCAGCACGGCAACGCGGCCACCGCCTCGTTCGCCGAGCCGTCGTCGCCCGCGCGCGGTAGCTGGACGCTCGTGCTCGACAGCCTCACGGGCTACGCCCTGAACGGCACGTTCGCCTTCATCGAGGATTCCCCGATCGGCGGTTGCACGATGCGGGGCAGCTTCTCGGCCACCCGGGATTTTCCGCTCATCTCGGAACCGGGCTATCTCGGCGACCAGTATTGGGACCCGGTCGAATCCGGTTGGGGACTCTCCGTGAGCCACGGAAGCTTTGGCCTCTTCGCGATCCTGTTCGTCTACTCGAGCGAGGCGCGCGACGCACAGGGCCGAGGGCTCGCGCAGTGGTACGTGATGCCCGAGATGAGCCCCTTGCCGATCCCCGAACCCGTACCGGATCCTCCGCCGCCTCCGTCGGGCTACAGGGGCACGATCTACGCGACGCAGGGAACGCCGTTCACGCAGCCCTTCAATGCGGCCGGCGTCACCCTCACATCCATCGGCGATGCGACCCTCAGCACTATCTCCGGGACCACCGCGACGCTGACCTATCGCATCGGCGCCCAGAGCGTCACGAAGGTGCTTCGGCGCTTCGAGACGGCCCCGCTGCCGCTGGTGGGGCGATACCGCGTCAGCATGAACACGTTCATTTCAGCGTGCAGCCTGCGACTGACGATCGATGAAACCTGGACGTTCGAGCGCGCGGCGGACGGCGGACTCCTTGTATCGCGAACGGACGTGGACGGCGCGGTACTCGGCGTGCGGGAACCCGTTCAACTCGCGCAGCTAGGCAAGCTCGCCCGGCTGAATTTCTCGTCGGCGCACGAGGGCACCGCCCGCAACTGGTTCGTGGCCTTCGAGCATGTAGGCGCGGGCGGGCTCGGTGGCGGATTCACGCGCACGATGACGGACGGCTCCTGCTACGCCAACGGAACCTTCGCCGCCGCGAGAGTGCCCGCCGCGAGTCCGTAAAGCGCGTCTCACGCTGCGAGCGCTACGGCATCGGCGCCGGCCGCGAAGCGCAACTGCCGCGACGTATCGTTCGCCGCCCTGAAGACCACCTCCGCAACGTCCTCCGCTGTCGTCACCGCGCCCGGATTCGCGAACCCCGCGAAGATGCGCTGCGCGAACGGCGCGTACGGCTCGGTGATGAGGCCGTTCATGCGATCGCCCGAGTTGGCCGTGAAGTTCGTGTTCGGACCGTAGCCCGGCTCGACCAGCTTCACGCGGATGCCGAACTCGGCGGCCTCGTGCGCGAGCGAGGCGGTGAACCCCTGGATCGCGGTCTTGCTCGCGGTGTACGCGGCGACCAGCGGGAACGGTGCGAGGGTGGCGCTGGAGGTGACGTTGATGATCACGCCGGCGCCGCGCTCCCGCATCTGGGGTATGACGCCGCGCGTCATAGCCATCGTCCCGAACGTGTTGGTCTCGAAGACTTCGCGAATCGTGTCCATCGGCGTCGCCTCGAAAGCGCCGAACAATCCGATGCCCGCGTTGTTCACGAGCACATCGATGGGGCCTGCGGCTTCGAGTGCGGCGGCGATGCTCTTCGGGTCGGTGACGTCGAGGGGAAGGATGCGCAGGCGGTCGGACGCGGGAAGAATCCCCTCCTTCGGCGTGCGCATGGTGGCGACGACGTTCCAGCCGTGCCAGAGGAAGTAGCGGGCGGTCTCGAGGCCGTAGCCGGACGAGCAACCGGTGATGAGGACGGTCTTCATGGCGGTCTCCGTGGGTGCGTGGTTGATGGACGCCACGATAACCGCCCTGCTCAGGACGTTCTACAACGAACTGTCCGTATTTTGTTTGTATTCGTCCTACTGACGCAGGTTCGCCGGCAGCTTGAGCTCGCCCTGCGACTGGAAGCTCGTGGACCCGAACATCGGCCCGTTCAGCTTGCCCTCCATTCGATAGGTGATCTTCTCCGGCGCCTGGCCGCCCGCGAACATGCCGAGCGCCGACTGCACCAGGCGCAGCGTGGATGCCGTGAGGGGGATGCTCACGATGGCCTCGCTGAAGCGCGGAATGGTGCCTCGAGCGTCGCTCACGCCGCTCGCGAACGTGCTGCCCTGGACTTCGAGCCTCAGGTAAACCCCGTCGTACTCGATCGGCAGATCGTTGGGGTTCTGCACGCGAAGCTTCACCAGCATGCGAAGCTCCATGCCCTCCGACGGCAGCGACTCGATGTCGGCGACAGTGACCTGGACCGGGTCGCGGCCGGGCATGCCGGCACAACCGCCCACGAGCAGCGCGATGCTTGCTACGAGTACTGACAGGAAGTTCGTTCTCATGGGGGTAGGACGCCCGATCGGAGCAATAGGTTTCCCGATCCTAGTTCATTGTTGGTGTCCGGCGACGAGCCCGAGGGCATACAGCGCCAGGGCGATGGAAATACCTGCGAGCGGGACGCTGAAGAAGTTGTTCTTCGACAAGACAGCGAACGCGACCAGCGTCACGAGCCCCACGCCCTGCAGGAACGCCGAGCCGAGCAGCACGTCCGGCCGGGCGACCGCGAGGTACCCGTACACCAGGCCGAACAGGATCAGCGACATGCTGTGCGTCGCATTGAACCCGATCCACGCATTCCACACCGTCGTCTCGCGGGTGATCACCATCGTCGTGGCCTTCATGGCATCGACGACAGCGGGATCCCGCGGCAGGAGCTTCGGCCCCCAGTAGGTGTAGAGCAGGTGCAGGCTTCCGAGGACGAGCGGGATGAAGGCGCTCGCACCCACGAGGACGGTCTTGATCGGCATGGCGGTTCCTTGAGAGGTGATCGAAGGCGCCACGATAGCCATCCGCGATCGGACGCCCTACAATCGGTCGTCCCAATTTCATTGGCGAACGTCCGGCGATGCGGCCCAAAGACAAGATCCAGCAGGAGCTCGACGCCGTCGTGGGCAAGAGCTACGACCCGCCGCGACGCTGGGGCGCCACCATCTCCAAGTGGGCGGTGGCCGCGGTGCTGGGCATCGCCGCGTGCGCGGTGATCATCTGGATCCTCGACGTGCATCTGCGGAAGGCGAAGACCGAAGCGGCCGAGGCGGCGGCGAAACGTCCGGTGCAGGTGCAGATCATCCCGGCGAAGAAGCCATGAGCGATCCCCTCTCGGAAGTCATCGCGCTGCTGCGGCCGCGCACCGTGTACTCGAAGGCCATCAGCGGCGCGGGCCGCTGGGGCGTGCACTACTCCGACTTCGGGTATCCCAGCTTCTGCGCCGTGCTCGAGGGGCGCTGCCAGCTCACGCTGGGCGGAATGAAACCCACGACGCTCGAGTCCGGCGACTTCGTGTTCCTCCCGACCACGCCCAGCTTCACCATCTCCGGCTTCGAGCCCTACACGCCCAAGCGCGTCGACCCGAAGACCGCACCCTCCCCTGACACCGAGGTCCGCTATGGCACGAAGGGGGGGAAGCCCGACGTGCGCATGCTCGGGGGTTACTTCATTTTCGATTCGGAAGATGCGGCGCTGCTGGTGTCGCTGCTGCCGCCGTTGATTCAACTGCGCGGTGTCGAGCGGATGCTGACGCTGGTGCGGTTGGTGAACGAGGAGTCCAAGGATGAACGGCCTGGGCGGGAGCTTGTGCTGGCGCGGTTGATTGAGACGTTGCTGATTGAGGCGCTGCGCTCGACGCCGAGTGAGGATGCTCCGCCTGGGCTACTGCATGGGTTGGCGGATTCGCGGCTCGCCGCGGCGATACGGCACATGCATGGTGAGCCTGCCAAAGCGTGGACGGTGGAACAGCTCGCGAAGAAAGCGGCGCTTTCGCGTTCTGCGTTTTACGACAGGTTCACGAAGGCGGTGGGGATGGCGCCGATGGAGTATCTGCTCGCGTGGCGAATGGCGATCGCGAAGGAGCTGCTACGGCGGGAGGATCTGGGGATTGGGGAGGTTGCGGAAAGGGTTGGGTATGGGTCGGCGAGTACGTTTAGTACGGCGTTCAGCAGGCATGTGGGGCAGGCGCCGGGACGGTATGCGCGCGACCCGGCATCACGCGGTCGCCCAACCGCTTGAGAGCAGCTCCGCCTGCTCCAGCACCGTCTGTGTCGCCTTCTCCTGCTTGTCAGGCGGGTAGCCGTACTTGCGCAAGATGCGCTTCACCAGCACACGGAGTTGCGCGCGAACGTTCTCGCGCACCGTCCAGTCGATCGTCACGTTCGCCCGGAGCGTCGTTACCAACTCGCGCGCGATGATTCGCAGGTTCTCGTCGCCCAGCACTTTCACGGCGCTGTCGTTGGCTTCGAGCGCGTCGTAGAACGCGACCTCATCATCGGTGAGGCCGAGCTGATCACCGCGTTCGGAGGCCTTGCGCATATCTTTCGCGAGCTGGATCAGCTCCTCGATGACCTTGGCGGTTTCGATAGCGCGGTTCTGGTACTTGCGTAGCGCCTGTTCCAGCATTTCGGAGAATGACCGCGCCTGGACGATGTTGCGCTTGCTTCGCGTCCTGATCTCACCCTTGAGGAGTTTCTCCAGCAGCTCGACAGCCAGATTGCGCTGCGGCATGCCGCGCACCTCGGCAAGGAAGTCGTCCGACAGGATCGAGATATCCGGCCTCTTGAGACCCGCCGCCGCAAAGATGTCGACGACTTCATCGGACACCATCGCCTTCGAGATGATCTGACGAATGGCGTGGTCGAGATCCTCGTTCGTCTTGCGCTCGCCCGTGAGGTTCTTCGCTAGCACCGCACGCACGGCCTGGAAGAAGCCGACGTCATCTCGAATGCGCATCGCCTCAGAGTGCGGTACGGATAGCGCGAACGCCTTGGAAAGGTCGGTCACACACTGCAGCAGACGGTCCTTGCCTTCCTTCTGGGCCAGGATGTGTTCCTGCGCGGCCGGCAACAGGGAGAGCCGGGCTTGGGGCGTGCCGGCGATCCAAGGCGACCGGTCGAAACCATGGAACAGGCCGCAGGTCACCTCGTATTTCTCCAGCATGACCGCAACCGCCTCTGCCTGGTCGAGGGCCGTCTTGCCGGTTCCGCCCGCCTCCGTGTACGTGGCTAATGCCTGCTTGAGCTCGTCGGCAAGGCCGAGGTAGTCCACAACCAGTCCGCCGGGTTTGTCCTTGAACACACGGTTCACGCGCGCGATGGCCTGCATCAGGCCGTGGCCGCGCATCGGTTTGTCCACGTACATCGTGTGCAGGCTGGGCGCGTCGAACCCCGTGAGCCACATGTCGCGGACGATCACGATGCGGAAGGGATCGGTGGCCTTGCGGAAGCGGTCGGCCAAGACGTCGCGTCGTTGCTTGTTGCGGATGTGGCCTTGCCAGTCGAGAGGATCCGAGGCAGAACCGGTCATGATCACCTTGAGCTCACCCTCACCATCATCATCGCCATGCCACGCGGGCCGCAGGGCCACCAGTTCGCGGTACAGCTCCACGGCGATGCGGCGGCTCATCACCACGATCATCGCCTTGCCTTCCATCGTCGTGAGGCGGGTCTCGAAGTGTTCGACCAGGTCGCGGGCGACAAGCTTGATGCGACCCTGGGAGCCCACCACGGCTTCCAGCTGCGCCCAACGGCTTTTCAACTTCTCCTTGCGCTCGACCTCCTCGCCTTCGGTCGCCTCCTCGAACTCGGAGTCGATCGTCGGACGCTCGGAGTCCTTGAGGGCGAGTTTCGCCAGCCGGCTCTCGTAGTAGATCGGAACCGTCGCGCCATCGACCACCGCGCGCTGGATGTCGTAGACGCTGATGTAGTCGCCGAACACCGCGCGCGTGTTGGCATCAGCCTTTTCGATCGGCGTTCCCGTGAAGCCGACGAACGAAGCGAAGGGCAGCGCATCGCGCATGTGGCGCGCGAAGCCATCGATGAAGTCGTACTGGCTGCGGTGCGCCTCGTCGGCCATGACGACGATGTTGCGTCGGTCGGAGAGAACGGGGTGACGATCGCCCCTCTCTTCCGGGAAGAATTTCTGGATCGTCGTGAACACCACGCCACCCGATGCCACTGCCAGCTTCGCGCGGAGGTCCGCGCGGTCGGCAGCTTGCACAGGAGGTTGGCGCAGGAGGTCGCGGCAGAGCGCGAAGGTGCCGAAGAGCTGGTTGTCGAGATCGTTTCGGTCGGTGAGCACTACGAGCGTGGGGTTCGCCATCGCCGGATGCAGGATGACACGGCCGGCGTAGAAGGCCATCGTCAAGCTCTTGCCCGCGCCCTGCGTATGCCACACGACGCCAACGCGGCGATCGCCCGGCTCACCGCCCGGTTGGCGCGTCTCGTAATTTCCGGGTGGCTCGGCGGCCACGCTCTTCGCGGCACGCAGCGTCTCCTCGACGGCGACATTCACGGCATGGAACTGGTGGTAGCCCGCCAACTTCTTTACGAGCTTTCCACTGCCTGCATCCTCGAAGACGATGAAGTAGCGCAAGAGGTCGAGGAAGCGCTGTTGCTCGAAGACGCCTTCGAGCATCACCTGGAGCTCCGCCTGGTGGGCGGGCGCATCCGCCTGCCCTGTCACGGTACGCCACGGCTTGAACCATTCCTTGCCGGCGCCGAGTGAGCCGATGCGCGCCTGCACGCCGTCGGAAGCCAGCAGCACGGCGTTGGTCGCAAAGAGCGCCGGAATCTGGGCTTGATAGGTCTGTAGTTGCTGGAACGCCGACCATATTGTGGCGTTCTCGTCGGCCGGGTTCTTGAGCTCGATCACCGCGAGCGGCAGGCCGTTCACGAAGATGATTAGGTCCGGCCGCCGCGTGTGCTGCCCTTCGCACACGGTGAACTGATTCACCGCGAGCCAGTCGTTGGTGGTGGCCGCCGCGAAGTCGATGACACGGGCCTGCGCTCCGCCGATTGAGCCATCCTTGCGCCGGTATTCGACGGTCACGCCATCCACCAGCATGCGGTGGACCGCGCGGTTGCGCTCTACAAGCGAGGGCGCATCGATGCGGGTGAGCTTGCGGAAGGCGTCTTCAACGGCCCCGCTCGGAAGTTCGGGGTTCAGACGCCTAAGCGCCCCGCGAAGTCTCCCTTCGAGCAACACATCGCGGAAGTTCGAATCTATGCGCTCCGCAGCAGGCTCGCCGGCGGCGATGTCCGGGCCGTGCAGCACGGAGTAGCCGAGACCCTCCAGCCACCCGAGCGCAGCTTCCTCGACGACGGACTCGGTGAACTTGGTCATTCAGTGACCTTCTGCCCGCGTGCCCTCTCGAGCACTGGTTTGAGGTGCTCGCGAATTTCATTCACCACATCCGCAAGTTCGGGGCCCTCCAGGCGATTCTTGGCGAGGAAAGCTCGCCATTGCGCCTGGTGCGTCGGATCATTGGAGAACACGTCGCTCAGGCCTACCGGGATTCCCTCGGGCAGCTCCGTGCGGCGCCGCGCAAAAGTGGCGGCGATCGCGTTCACGAGTAGCGTTTCGTCCAGCTCATCCTCACGCAGCAGCGCTCGCACATCGAAGTAGTCCTTCTTTCGACTGTTGCGTGTCCCTAGCACGACCATCGCATGCACCTTCTCGGCGACAACCGTTTCCCGCGGGTAAGCCCGAAGCCTTGGGCTTGGGAATCCGAGGAGACTTGGGTACTCGAGCCACTGCGGCTCAGGCGTCACGGCATCGCCGATTCCGATGTCCACCTGGACGCTCACGCGGGCAGTCCCAATCCGACCCTGCAGAACTATGCGCCTGCCGCCGTACGCATCGCCCTCGCGGATGGGCTCTACCTTCGCCGACCCCGCGTCAAACGTTGCAGCGTCCGGCTCAACCGCGAAATCGCAAACTTCCCAGAAGATTTTCAGAAGCTCGTCGTCGGCCATGTCTCCGAAGCCGAGTAGATCTGCATCGCGCGTTGGCCGAAGGTTCTCTCCCAGCCAAACCAGGAGGAGAAGCGCCCCTTTGAGCACGAAGCGCTCTGCATGCGGCGAGCGCGAAAGGCGGTAGAGAAACCGCTCCACGCCGTAACGCGTCAGCACCAAGTTCGGATCGACACCGATCTCCTTGGCGTGCCGCGCAAGGCGCACCTGTACCGATCGGGCGAGGCCGTCGCGCTCGCCGCTCATGCAGAAAGCGCCTCAAGGTAAGGTCGCATCACTTTCTGCACGCGACAGATGGCCGCGTAACGGTCGAGTTCGTCCATTGTGAAGCGACGCGCCCTCCATCCCTCGCGCAGCGCCTCCATCGCCACGTCCAAGCCGATCTTGTTGCGGTACTTGAAGCAGTCCGCCACGGTCTTCGCCGGCCCGTAGATCTTTACCAGCCGGCCCTCAATCCGATGCGTCTGGGCACCGGCAGTCAGCGCCTCTCCCGTATATCGAAAGATTCGAAGCGGCGGGTATGCGAGCTTCGGCCGCCACGCCCGGCGGTCTAGTGCCAACCAAACTTCTGAGGGAAGTTGCGTACCGATGCCGTGGTACTGGAGCGCCGAAAGGAGGCAGATAACTCCCTGCGGGACTGCGGCCGCAGCTAGAGCAAGGCCATGGTTCTCCGAGACGGGCTGCTCTGGCAGTCGGTAGACCCCTCGAGCAATACGCTCGATTTGCCCCTGCTCTACGAGTCGAGTCAGGACTTGCCGATGGATCCCCTGCTCTGTGAGCTCGCGAGGCGTAACTCCGCGCGCACGGCGTGCTAGCTGGAGGGTTCGTTCTCGATTGCTGCGGGGGGGCATGTGGCAAATAATAGACAGTTATTCATAACTGTCAAGGTTTAGCCACGCGCTCGGCGCAGACCGGAGTTACTGCTTTCTCTCTCCGCCAAGCGAAGCAACGGCTGCCTTCAGCACTTGCAAACAAATCTCAGCGGTGTGCCTGTCCGGCTTGAATCCAGAACTCATCTGCTCGTAGGGGTGAATGTAGTTCCTGAAATCCCTCAAAGCGTGGCTGAATTTCTTCACGTCCAGTTTCAAGTATCCGAGCTCGCAAGCCACATCGATGAAGCTCGCAAGACTCCATTCGTAAAGTGGTTTCACGACTCCGGACTTGTCCTTTGGACTGGCCTGGGCTTGATTGAAGTCTCGTGGGTTCGCACTAGCCACGCCAAGCAATAGGCCTTCGAGAATGCTTCCGCAGTGAAAGATTACGGCCAGTGGTGAATCCGCCTTCAGGCAACGAATTGCCTCGGCAACTCTAGCCTCAAGAATAGGAACCAGCGCGCCGGTGACCTGAACCTTCTGCAGCGAAAACGCGCCAAAATCTTGCTTGAGGAACTCCTCCGCAGAATCCCTCCTTTGCATCGGCTTTCCGAGCAGTCTTTCAACCAAGTCACCAGCTCGCTGGGCGAGTGCCTGCTCCTTTGCGGAGGGCTGCTGGGCCTTGTAGCGCCAATACTCAAGCAGATCCGCAATGCTCTTCCCAACGACGGCATCGGATTCCATTTCAATAAATGCGCGGAGCCGGCGCGCCTTCGAATCACCGTTCTTTGAGTATTTATCGTCGTAAATGTCAACCCGCGCGCTCTCGCGAAAGAACTCGCTGAAGGTGCGGTTAGAGAAATCCATGACGTAGCCACTACCCATCCCGAATAGTTCCTCAAGGCACTCCCGCTCAACCATGCGCAAACTGCTCATGACGAGACAGCAGCCACTTCGGTTAGCCGCAACTCGCCCGAGATGAGCTTGGGCAGCAGCGCGTCGCGCAGAGCCGTGAGCATTCGTGATTCGCGTGCGCACTCGACGATGCGCTCATACATAGGTCTGGCGAGGTGCTCGAACGCTTGCATTACGCCAGGCGAGGGCTTAACTATCGGGATTGGCCGAAAATTCGCCTTGCTTATCTCTAGAAAAGTGGAGCCGTTCGCGCGGCTTACGATCTCGTCGTGCGCGACGCTCGCCCAGAACAGCAGGAAGAGGTTTGAAATCTCGGCCTTCGGCCTCATCGCGACAAAGCCTTGGTTGACGGCGACAGGGACCTCGGCGATTGCCAAGTACCCGATCGGGGCGCGCGAGGACAAGAGCACCGTTCCCTTGGGAAGCAGTCCAGAACCTATTTGAGCAAGACCAGCACCCGTGATTCGCCTTTCCGTATCAAGCAAAACAGGCACCGACAGACCAGCAAGGTCCTTGGGCGTTGCCCATGCACAAGTGCCGCCGTCCCAATAGGTCGGCTCAGTGGTGCTCGGCGTGCTCCCGCCCACGATGTCCGCGAGATCTCCGATAGTCCTAACCCCCCATCCCATCGGAATCTCGCCCAGCGGCGAACCTTCGAAGGAATCCGGAAAGAGAGCCGCGAGAGGCGTGGGCAGATTGGGGTTGCGACCTTCGGCTTTGGCGCGAACCGGATCGAAGTCCACAAACCACGACTTGAAGAGCGCCCGCGCCATTGCTTCCAGCGTCTCGTTCATGCGCCGGCTCACCTCGATCTTGCTGTCAATACAGTCCAAGAACTTGGCGATCCCCTCTTGCGCCCCAAGGGGTGGGAGTTCGAGTTCTAGCTCGGCAACCTGATCAAACGTGATCTGCGGAAATGTCCCAGAGCGCGATTCGGCCAAGTGCTGAAGCCACCCGGTCGTCTTTGCGCTAGTAAGGAAGTGGTACAAGAAGCGAGGGACCACACGGTTGGTCCTTGGTCGGATAACCATGAGCTTCGTCGACACGACAAAGTCCTCAGCATTGAAATCGATAAATGCCCAACGACCATTTGCCGGGCGAATCTCGCTGAAAAGTATGTCGTCGCGACAAATAGATTTCTTCGCCTGTCCAGGCCAGTTGCGTACATCTGAATAGGTCCGGTGAAGGACCTTTCCCAACAGCACATCGGACGTATTCAGGAACACAAGTTTCGCCTGAGCACGAAGATGCGTATCGGAAACCGATTCCGCAATTTCGCCTACGAGCACCGGCTCCCACTCACCCGCCATACCCAAGCTCCTTTAAGGTAGCGGCAATCGAATGATCGAGCTTTGCAGCCTCGCCTTGCTGCTCGCGCAACGTCGCGCTTAGCCGCCTCATCTTCTCCTCGAACTGCTCGCCATCGTCCTCGGCGGCCTCGGCACCGACGTAGCGACCAGGCGTGATCACGTGACCGTGCTTGCGAATCTCCTCCAGCGTGGCACGCTTGCAGAAGCCGGCCATGTCGGCGTACACCCCCGCATCCTTGTCACCGCGCCAGGCGTGGTAGATGCCCGCGATTCTCGCGATATCTGCATCGAGCAGTTCGCGGTGCGTGCGATCGGCCATCGTGCCCAGCTTGCGTGCGTCGATGAACAGCGTCTCGCCCCGTCGATCGCGAAAGCGGCCGTTCCTCTTGTTGCGAGCAAGGAACCAGAGGCATACAGGGATCTGCGTTGAATAGAAGAGCTGTCCCGGCAGCGCCACCATGCAGTCCACGAGGTCGGCCTCGATGATGGCCTTGCGAATCTCGCCCTCGCCAGACTGGTTCGCCGACATTGAGCCGTTGGCGAGCACGAAGCCTGCGAGCCCAGTGGGCGCGAGGTGGTGGATGAAATGCTGCACCCAAGCAAAGTTCGCGTTGCCCGCGGGGGGCACGCCGTAGACCCAACGCTTGTCGTCCTTCAGCAGTTCGCCGCGCCAGTCGCTATCGTTGAAGGGCGGATTGGCCAAGACGTAGTCGGCCTTGAGGTCCGGATGCTTGTGTGCGTGGAAAGTGTCGCCGTGCCCGATCTGTGCGTCGATGCCGCGAATGGCGAGGTTCATCTTGGCCAGCCGCCACGTCGTGTAGTTGGATTCCTGGCCGTAGATGGAAATGTCACCCAGTTTGCCCGCGTGGGCCTCGATGAACTTCTCACTCTGTATGAACATGCCTCCCGACCCGCAGCACGGATCGTAGACGCGACCTTTGTACGGCGCGAGCATCTCAACCAGTACGCGTACCACGTGCGAGGGTGTATAGAACTGGCCGCCGCTCTTGCCCTCCGCGCTGGCAAAACGTGCGAGGAAGTACTCGTAGACGCGGCCGAGCGTGTCCTTCGAGCGGTCGGCGGCGGAACCGAGCGCGATGTCGCTCACCAGGTTGATGATCTGGCCGAGGCGCTGCTTGTCGAGGCCGGGGCGCGCGTAGTCCTTGGGCAGCACGCCTTTGAGCGTGGGGTTGTCGCGCTCGATGGCGGTCATCGCGTTGTCCACGAGCTCGCCGATCGTGGACTGCGGCGCCATCGACTTCAGGTACTTCCACCGCGCCTCCGGCGGCACCCAGAAGATGCCAGCAGCACGGTACTCGTCCGGGTCCTCGGGATCGGCGCCCTGCTTCTTGTGGGCCACCAGATCGTCGTGCTTGTCCTCGAAGGCGTCCGAGATGTATTTGAGGAATATCAGCCCGAGGACGACGTGCTTGTACTCCGCGGCATCCATGTTGTTGCGGAGCGCGTCCGCCGCGGCCCACAGCTTCGCTTCGAATCCGAGGTTAGCGCCCGAGCCGTTCGCCCCGCGCTGGTCCTTCTTGCTTGCGTTTGCCATCGCTCCCCTGCGTGGGCGCCTGATCGATCGGCCCAGGTTGTTCCTGCGGGGGCAATGTTAGCGCGGGAAGCTGAGGATTGCGTCCCTTCAATTCGACTAGTAAGCGAAGTACAAGCGACGGACGTCTAGGCGCTGCGCTAGTAAGCCGGCGTCTTCCGACATGGCGGCGACGCATCGACGCGAACCTTCAGTTTGCGGACAAACCCAGCGCCCGAGCCATTGGTGTACACCACCCCCTTGTGGCGTCTTTGCAGGATCGACGGCCAGGCGCCGGGCTCGGCATGTACGACTTGAATGTGTAAGAGCGCCTCTTCGTTGGCATCCGCCGGAGGGTGTTCGACAACTCGATAGCGCGTGGATCCGTGCTCGACTTTGTCCTTGACAGCATAGTGGAGGACATGACGCGCCGCCGGACGTCGCCCTGATACCTCCGCGAATCTCGCCGCAATCGGGTCAGCGTCACCCGTATCGCGAAAGAATATGTTTGCCCGACAATTTAGGAACTGATGCTGGTTCAGCGCCTCCACATCGCCCTCTCTGCGTACGGTCACGCGGCCGCGGTCGCTGGCGGGAACCTGGTAGACATCACTGTCGTACGCCAGAAAGAGAAGCTCTGGCGTCAGAGGGAGTATTGCGAGCGTGCCAGCAGAGTGAATGCCGAAAGACCATATGCGCGGGGTCGACCGCTGGAGATGCCATCGATTCGTTAGGATCGCCGGATCATCGGATGTCACGAATCGAACGTCAGATGTATTGCGGACAAGACACACCTTCAAGTCATCGATTGCGCCCATCGCGTCGGCGAAGTTCCTCATTGCCATCTGCACGGCATCCTTGATTCCGAGCTTGTATCGAGGATCGTCTATGCCGATTTGCGACATGTCCGACATCTCTACAGCCCTTTGCGAGGCCGCTTCTGTGCGAAGGTGCTGCAGCAGCCAGAAAAGCCTAAGAACGCGAAGATCATCCAAGCCCGGCATGTGACCGCGAGCCTGAACCCGCTCGCTTACACGACCGTATTCCCCCTCAAGCGCTTGTATAGCTACCTCAAGCTCCGGATCCTTGCCATAGAAGTAGTCGCCGGAACACTGACTCTTGGTTGGCGCGCGAAATATGCACTTCCCGCGATCGATGTTAAAGAGATTAATCGCGGCGCCGTTGCACTCCGGCACCGCGAACGATCGCAGATACACACGCGGAACAAAATGTTGATTCTTATTGACTGCCATCGCTCGCGATCCGTTTCTAACTCAAGGCCGAGGGGCGGTGCGTCGCCTCATGTACCTTCTCAAGCCGCCCGCTTCAACCCACCCTTCTCAAAGCTGAACACCCCACCCTTCGCATCCACGCGGATGGTGTCCTTGGGCCCGAACTTCCCTTCCAGGATCGCCTTCGACAGCGGGTTCTCGATCTGCTGCTGGATCGCCCTCTTCAGCGGCCGCGCGCCGTAGACAGGATCGAACCCAGCCTTCGCGAGCTCCGCGACAGCCGAATCAGTAATTTCAATCTCCATCTCCATCGCCCGCACGCGCTTCTCGAGCTCCTTGAGTTGCACCCGAGCGATGCTCGCAATGTTCGCTTCATCAAGCGCATGAAACACAACGATCTCGTCGATGCGGTTCACAAACTCGGGGCGGAACTGCGACTTCACCTCGCCCATCACGGCGAGCTTCACGACCTGGTAGTCCTGGCCGGACATCGACTGGATCATCTGTGAGCCGAGGTTCGAGGTCATCACGATCACGGTGTTCTTGAAGTTCACCGTGCGGCCCTGCCCGTCGGTCATGCGGCCGTCGTCGAGCACTTGCAGAAGCACGTTGAACACGTCCGGGTGCGCCTTCTCGACTTCGTCGAGCAGGATCACGCAGTAGGGCTTGCGGCGAACGATCTCGGTGAGGTGGCCGCCTTCTTCATAGCCGACGTACCCCGGAGGCGCGCCGATCAGGCGCGACACGGAGTGCTTCTCCATGTACTCGGACATGTCGATGCGCACGAGCGCGTCTTCCGAATCGAAGAGGAATTCCGCGAGCGCCTTGCAAAGCTCGGTCTTGCCCACACCCGTCGGGCCGAGGAACAGGAACGAACCGTAAGGCCGCTTCGGATCCGAGAGACCCGCGCGTGAACGGCGGATCGCTTCGGAGACGAGGCGGACGGCTTCGTCCTGGCCGACCACGCGCTGGTGGAGCTTGTCTTCCATCTGCAGGAGCTTGCCGCGCTCGCCCTGGAGCATCTTGGAAACGGGAATGCCCGTGGCGCGTGCGACGACCTCGGCGATTTCCTCCACGCCGACTTCGGTGCGCAGCAGCCGCATCTTGCCGCCGCCGTCCTTCGTCGCGGCCTCGGCAGCCTTCGCCTTTTTCTCCAGCTCGGGGATGCGGCCGTATTGGATCTCGGACATCTTGGCGTAATCGCCCTTGCGGCGCGCCTCTTCCATCTCGAGCTTGGCCTTCTCGATCTCTTCCTTCACGTGCGTCGTGCCATGCACGCGCGCCTTCTCCGCCTTCAACTCCTCGTCGAAGTCGGCGTACTCGATGTCGAGGCGCTTGATCTCGTCCTCGATGAGGCCCAGGCGCTTCTTCGAAGCGTCGTCCTTTTCCTTCTTCACCGCTTCGCGCTCGATCTTCAGCTGGATGAGGCGCCGGTCGAGCCGGTCCATCACCTCGGGCTTGGAATCGATCTCCATCTTGATGCGCGAAGCTGCCTCGTCGATGAGGTCGATCGCCTTGTCGGGCAGGAAACGATCCGTGATGTAGCGATGCGAAAGCTCGGCCGCGGCGACGATGGCCGGGTCGGTGATGTTCACGCCGTGGTGGACTTCGTACTTCTCCTTGAGGCCGCGAAGGATCGCGACGGTGTCTTCCACGCCGGGCTCGTCCACGAGCACCTTCTGGAAGCGGCGCTCGAGCGCGGCGTCCTTCTCGATGTATTTGCGGTATTCGTCGAGCGTGGTCGCGCCGACGCAATGCAATTCGCCGCGCGCAAGGGCGGGCTTCAACATGTTGCCGGCATCCATGGCGCCTTCAGCCTTGCCCGCGCCGACCATGGTGTGAAGCTCGTCGATGAAGACGATGGTCTGGCCTTCGTCCTGCGAAAGCTCCTTCAGGACATTCTTCAACCGCTCCTCGAATTCGCCGCGATACTTCGCACCGGCGAGCAGCAGGCCCATGTCGAGCGACAGCACACGCTTGCCGCGAAGTCCCTCAGGCACTTCGTCATTCACGATGCGCTGTGCGAGTCCCTCGACGATGGCGGTCTTGCCCACGCCGGGCTCGCCGATCAGGACCGGGTTGTTCTTGGTACGCCGCTGCAGGACCTGGATCACGCGGCGGATTTCCTCGTCGCGGCCGATGACCGGATCGAGCTTCCCGTGGCGGGCGCGCTCGGTGACGTCGATGGTGTATTTCTTCAGCGACTCGCGGCCGCCTTCGGCTTCCGCGGAATTCACGCCCGCCCCGCCGCGCACCGCTTCAATGGCCTTGCCCAGCGCCGCGGCATTCGCGCCGTGCTGCTTGAGCAGGCGCCCCAAGTCGCCCTTGTCGCCCACCGCCGCCAACAGGAAGAGCTCCGACGAGACGAACTGGTCGCCGCGCTTGGTGGCTTCCTTGTCGGTGAGGTTGAGCAGGTTCCCGAGGTCGCGGGAGACGGAGATCTCGCCGCCCTGCCCTTCGACCTTGGGCAGCTTGGCGATCGCGGCAGAAAGGCCGGCTTCGAGCGCAGCCACGTTCACGCCGGCGCGGGACAGGAGCGACGAGGTGCCCCCGTCCTGCTGGTCGAGCAGCGTGGAGAGCAGGTGCAGGGGCTCGATGAAGCCCGCGTCGTTGGCGAGCGCGAGGCTCTGGGCATCGGCGAGCGCCTGCTGGAACTTGGTCGTCAGTTTGTCGAGTCTCATGGCTTTGTTATCCTTGGATCGCTACCTGATAGCTGGGGTTATTCCCCCACGTTTTCAAGACCCTGCGATGTCGACCGTCTCGCTGATTATCCGGAGCATGGACCGCCCCGCCCTCTCCCGGGCCCTGGCCTCCGTCGCCTCCCAGGATGCGCCAGGCATCGATGCCGAGGTGCTGGTCGTGGCCGCCTGCGGCCGCGCCCACAAGCCCGTCGCCCCGAAGACCGGCCCCTTCGGTACCCGCCTGGTCGTGGCCTCGGACGGCGGGCGCCTGACGCGACCCCAGGCCGGCAATGCCGGGCTCGACGCCGCCTCCGGGGAATACATCGCGTTCCTGGACGACGACGATGAGCTGATGCCCCACCAGTTCCGCACCCTGCTCTCGGAATTCGACGCCGACCCGGCCGCGCAGTTCGTCCATGCCCGCTCCCAAGCCGTGGATCCCCAGGGCAATCCCCTCTATTTATATGGCGGTCCCTGGCACGACTGGGAGCAGCTCACGACGGGCTTCTTCCAGCTGGGTGCGGTGATGTTTCGCCGCGGGCTGCTGGACAAAGGCGTGCGCTTCGACGAATCGCTCGACATCCTTGAGGACCTCGAATTCTTCGTGCAGTGCGCCCGGCACGCGAAGCTGCGCTACCGGCCCGATCCCGTGTCGCGCTACTACGTGATGGATGGGGACTCGGGCACCGGCGAGGGTGGGAACCGTGACGACGCGCGGGTGCAGCGCGCGCTGGGCTACATCCGCGACAAGTGGCGCGATCTCGCCGCCGAGTTGGACGACCTGCCGCCGGCGCGGATCCACCGGGGGCGCGAGCAAGTCCTGCGCGGAGAGTTCGCAGCCGCGATCGAAACGCTGGCACCCGTGCTCGAAACGCAGCCCGGTGAGGTGAACGCTCTCAACCTTTCGGGGCTCGCGCACATCAACGTCGGGAACTTCGCCGAGGCCGAAGTTCTGCTTCGCCGTGCGCTCGCGGTGGTGCCGGGGCATCCGGGCATCGAGAAGAATCTCGCGCTGCTCGCGCGCCGCCGCGCGGGGACTTAGCGGGTGTTATTCTCGTAACGCCATTTCCGCTCGCGCTGCCTCCGATGTCCGATCCCTTCCACGCCCTTGAAGAAACAATTACCGCCGACGTCACTCGCGCGCTCGCCGAAGACGTAGGCGCGGGCGACCTCACGGCGGCCCTCGTGCCCGAAGGCCGGCGCTCGAAGGCCCGGCTGATCACGCGCCAGGATGCGGTCCTGTGCGGCACGGGCTGGTTCAACCGCACCTTCCAGGAGCTCGACACGGATGCGGAGGTCTTCTGGCATGCCGAAGACGGCCAGGCGATCGTCGCCAACGGCACGCTTTGCGAGATCGACGGCGATTCGCGAGCGCTCCTGACGGGCGAACGCACCGCGCTCAACTTCCTGCAGCTGCTTTCGGGCGTGGCAACCCGCACGCGCCGCTATGTCGATGCGGTCGCCGGCACGAACGCGCGCATCCTCGATACGCGGAAGACCTTGCCGGGCCTGCGCATCGCGCAGAAGTACGCCGTGCGCGCCGGCGGCGGGATGAACCACCGCATCGGCCTTCACGACGGCGTGCTCATCAAGGAAAACCACATCGCCGCGGCCGGCAGCATTCGCGCGGCACTCGAGAAGGCCATCCACGACACGCCGCGCGGCACGCTGCTCGAGATCGAGGTCGAGAACCTCAATCAACTCGAGGAAGCGCTCAACGCCGGCGCGAAGCTCGTCCTGCTCGACAACTTCGGCCTCGATTCGCTGCGCGCCGCGGTGAAGCTCACGGGCTCGCGCGCCGAGCTCGAAGCCTCGGGCGGCGTGAACCTCGGCAACGTGCGCGCCATCGCGGAAACGGGCGTGCACCGCATCTCCGTCGGCTCCCTCACCAAGGACGTCGAGGCCACCGACTTCTCCCTTCGATTCCACCACCCGTGATCCCCATGCGCCCACTGCTCGCAGCCCTCCTCCTCGTCGTGGCCTCCGGCTGCGCGTCCCTGCCCGGTGAGCGCGATCCCCGCGACCCGTGGGAGGCGTACAACCGTCCCGTTCACGAGTTCAACGACGGCGTGGACAAGGCGATCCTCAAGCCGATCGCGACGGGATACCAGAAGGTGACGCCGACCTTCGTGCAAACGGGCGTGAACAACTTCTACGGGAACCTCCAGGACCTCGGCACCGGGCTCAACAACATCCTGCAGGGCAAGGTGAAGGAAGGCGCGTCCGATCTTGGCCGCCTCGCGGTGAATTCCGTGATCGGCATCTTCGGTTTCTGGGATGTGGCGACCCCGATGGGCCTCGAGAAGCACAACGAGGACTTCGGCCAGACGCTGGGCTGGTGGGGCGTGCCCTCGGGGCCGTACTTCGTGATTCCCCTGCTCGGCCCGTCCACCGCGCGCGATGCACCGGCTCGCTACATCGACCCGCAGTATTTCTGGGGCCGCTACATCGACGACGAGGCCACGGGCTGGATCCTGCTCGGCGTGGACGTCGTGCGCTCGCGCGCGAACCTGCTGAAGGCCGGGAGCATCCTCGAGCAAGCCACCCTCACGGAAGGCGACAGCTACACGTTCGTGCGCGACGCGTGGCTGCAGCGCCGGCGCAGCATGGTCTACGACGGCAAGCCGCCGAAGGACCCGAACTACGATTATTGAAGCGCCATGACGCTGGGCTGTAAGCTGTTCTTCGTCTTCGTTGCGTTTTGCACGCTGATGGGCGGCGTCATGTTCATGGCCTTTCGCGAGCGTGCCCGGAGTCGCGCAATTCCCGCGACCGACCTCGAAGCCCAGCGCGCCGCCGACGGGCGCGTGCTCACCGTGATCTTCAGCGCGGCCATCGGCGGTCTCCTCCTCACCCTGCTTGTCGCGTGGCTCGTGTTCCTCTAGATTCACGGCTTCAACAGGGGAGAACAAAAATGACGTCACGCGCACGCACGATCGGCACGATCGCGGGGCTGCTCCTCGCGCTTGCCGGCCTCAGCTTCAATGCCGCCGCCGAGTTCTGCTGGAAGGAAACCGAACCACGCGGCGCAGGCACCATTCCCACCGGATGCGGCAGCGGCAAGGAAAACAACGCCGGCCTGTGCTACTCCGGTTGCCCGTCGGGCTACGGCCAGGCGGGCCCCGTCTGCTGGAAGAACTGCCCCGCCGGATACAGCGACCATGGCGTGGGCTGCACCAAACCCGCGCCGTACGGGCGCGGCACGGGCTACGCCTGGAAGATCACCGACGGGACCAGCAGCAGCGGAATGCTCAGCCGGTGCGGCAAGGATCACTCGCAGGGCTGCGAAATGAACGGCGCAATGGCCTATCCCAAGTGCGCATCGGGCTTTAAGAACGTCGGCTGCTGCATCTGCTCGCCGAGCTGCCCGAGCGGCTTCACGGACACGGGGGCCACCTGCACCAAGCCCACGCAGACGCGCGGCGCGGGGACCATCCCCACGGCCTGCGACAGCGGCAAGGAAAACACCGCCGGGCTCTGCTACAACGAATGCAAGTGGAAGGGCAGCGCGGGCTGGGGCCCGGTGTGCTGGCGCCAGTGCCCGAAATCAGCGCCGGTGGAATGCGGCCTGGGATGCGCGGCCAATCTCCCGGAGTGCGCGGCGGCGATGCTCGAGCAGACGATGTCGGTGATGGATCTCGTGATCACGATCGCGATGGAAGTCCAGACCGGTGGCGCTTCGTTCGCCTTCAAGAGCATGACCTCCGGCGGCAAGACGGCCTTCATCGCCGCGGCCAAGGCGATGATCAAGAGCAAGGCCGTGAAGATGGTGAACCGGCAGGAAGTGGTCAAGGTGCTCAAGTCGCAGTTCAAGAGCGCCAGCGAGTCGCAGATCGAGAACATGGCCAACGCCGCGACGGGCCAGGACTTCGACTTCTACTCGCTCGATCCGACCGGCATCGCGCCGATCGTGAAGGCCTACAACAAGAAGATCTGCAAGACCTGATCCTGGGAAAAAGGGGACAGTCCCCATTTCCGAAAAGGGGACTGTCCCCTTTTTCAATGGTTTGACCGGATGTAGTCCTTCAGCGCTTCGGGGTCGGGCTTCATGGTGGTGAAGCGCTGGGGGAGTTTCTCGAGGCCTTCGAATTGCGGCGGGCGCGGCGCGTGCTCGCCGAGTGCTTCGACGATCGTGGCGTCGAACTTCACCGGCAGCGCCGTCTCCAGGCAGATCATCGGGTAGCGGGGTTCCCGCTGGCGGAGTGCCACCTTCACGCCGTCGGCGGTGTGCGGGTCGATGACCTGGTTGTACTTCTTCTTCACGAGGCGGATGGTCTCGACGCGGTCTTCGTGAAGGCTGCGGCCGGAGACGAAGCCCGAGTCTTCCTCGACCTTCTCCCAGGCGCGGTCGGTGGAAAGATCGAAGCCGCCCTTCTGCGCGACCTGCTCCCAGAGCCACGCGACCTTGTCGCCGTCGCCGTCCACGATGTCCCAGATGAAGCGCTCGAAGTTGGACGCCTTCGAGATATCCATCGACGGGCTCGAGGTTTCCTGCGTCTCGGCAGCCTTGCGCGGACGGTAGCGCCCCGTGCGGAAGAATTCGTCGAGGACGTCGTTCTCGTTGGTGGCGAGCACGAGCCGGCGGATCGGCAGGCCCATCTTCTTCGCGACGTAGCCCGCGAAGATGTTGCCGAAGTTTCCGGAGGGCACGGCGAAGCTCACCTGCTCGTCGTTCGAGCTCGTGGCCGCGAAGTAGCCCTTGAAGTAGTAGACCACCTGGGCCACGACGCGCGCCCAGTTGATGGAGTTCACCGCGCCGATCGCGTGCTCTTCCTTGAAGCCCGCATCGGCGTTGATCGCCTTCACCACGTCCTGGCACTCGTCGAAGACACCTTCGACCGCGATGTTGTGGATGTTGGCTTCCTGCAGCGAGAACATCTGCGCGCGCTGGAACGGGCTCATGCGCCCCTGCGGCGAGAGCATGAAGACGTTCACGCGCGGCTTGCCCTTGAGCGCGTGCTCGGCCGCGGAGCCGGTGTCGCCGCTCGTGGCCCCCACGACGTTGAGGTTGCGATCCTGCGCGGCGAGCTCGTGCTCGAAGAGGTTGCCGATCAGTTGCAGCGCGATGTCCTTGAACGCGAGCGTCGGGCCGTTCGACAGTCCGAGGATGTGCAGGTTGGGTTCGAGCGTGCGCAGCGGCGTGATCTCGGGCGAACCGAAGATCTCCTTCGTGTAGGTCTTCTCGCAGGCGCTCTTGAGCGCGGCACCCGGGAAGTCGTCCGCGAAGAAGCGAACGATCTCGAATGCGAGGCGCGGATAGGGCAAGTCGCGCATCGCCTCGAGCTTCACGGGCATGACGCGCGGCCACTGCTCGGGCACGGACAGTCCGCCGTCGGGAGCAAGCCCCTCGAGCAGGATGTCGGTGAACGACTGATTCGCGGCATGCCCGCGAGTGCTGACGTATTTCATGGTCAATAAATGGGGTCAGACTCCACTTAATTTAATTCTGGGGATAAGTCGGGGCTGATCCGACTTACCCCCAGAATTAAATTAAGTGGAGTCTGACCCCATTTATTCACAGCAGCTCCTCGAGGCGGATGCGCACCACCGGCGATGGAATCGTCGGCAGAGCCTCGATGCGGCGGATCGCGGCGTTGACGTTCTTCTCGGGCGCGGCGTGCGTGAGGATGACCACGTCCACCTGGTCTTCACCCTCGCCCGCTTCCTTCTGGAAGATCGCGTCGATGGAGATGTCGTTGTCGGCGCAGATGCGCGTCACGTCGGCGAGCACGCCGGGGCGATCGTAGGCGCGCAGCCGCAGGTACGACGCCGTGGTCACCTGCTCGATGCCGAGGATCGGCGCGTCGGAAAGACGATCGGGCTGGAATGCGAGGTGCGGCACGCGATGCTCGGGATCGGCGGTTGCCATGCGCGTGACGTCGACGAGATCGGCCACGACCGCGCTGGCGGTCGCTTCTGCGCCAGCGCCACGACCGTAGTAGAGGGACGCGCCCACGGCATCGCCCTTCACCAGCACGGCGTTCATCACGCCTTCCACGTTGGCGATCAGCCGGCGCGCGGGAATCAGCGTCGGATGCACGCGAAGCTCGATGCCCTTGTCCGTGCGCCGCGTGATGCCCAGGAGTTTTATCCGATACCCCAGGCCTTCGGCGTACTTGATGTCGATCGCGGTGAGCTTTGCGATGCCTTCGGTGTAGACCTTGTCGAACTGCATCGGGATGCCGAAGGCGATCGCCGAAAGGATCGTGAGCTTGTGCGCGGCATCGATGCCCTCGATGTCGAAAGCCGGATCGGCTTCCGCGTAGCCCAGGCGCTGCGCCTCGGCGAGCACCATGTCGAAGGGCAGGCCCTTGTCGCGCATCTCCGAGAGGATGTAGTTGCACGTGCCGTTGATGATTCCGGCGATCCACTCGATGCGATTCGCGCTGAGGCCCTCGCGAATCGCCTTGATGATCGGGATGCCGCCGGCGACCGCGCCTTCGAACGCCACCATCACGCCCTTCTTCTGGGCCGCGAGGAAGATCTCGGTGCCGTGCTTGGCGAGCAGCGCCTTGTTGGCGGTGACGACATGCTTGCCGTTGTCGATCGCCTTGAGGACGAGCTCGCGCGCGATCGTGTCGCCGCCGATCAGCTCGACCACGATGTCGATGTCGGGGCGCGCGATGATCGCCGCGGGATCGGCAATGAGCTCGATGCCTTCCAGGTTTGTCGTGCGCTGCTTCTTGAGGTCCCGAGCGCTCGCCACCTTCACGACGATGTCGCGGCCGGCGCGGCGGGCGATCTCCTCGCGGTTGCGGCGCAGCACGTCCACGGTGCCGCCACCGACGGTACCGAGGCCCAACAGGCCGACTTGCATGGGTTTCATCTACGAGCGCGTCCTAAAAAGTATTGTCATCCTGAGGGAGCGTAGCGACCGAAGGACCTGCTTTGGAGCGCTAGCGCCGCGCTTTCGCTGTAAAGCAGGTCCTTCGGGCTCCTGCGGAGGCCCTCAGGATGACAGTGAAGCTAAAGCAATCCATCCTTCCGGAACATCTCCTTGATCCCTCTTACCGCCTGCCGCGTGCGTGCCTCGTTCTCGATCAACGCGATGCGAACGTGGTCGTCGCCGTAGTCACCGAAACCGATGCCCGGCGCCACCGCGATCTTCGCGTCCCTGAGGAGCTTCTTCGCGAACTCGATCGAGCCCATCTTCGCGTAGACCTCGGGGATCTTCGCCCAGACGTACATCGAGGCCTTGGGGTTCTCGACCATCCAGCCCGCTTCGTGCAGGCCCTTCACCATGACGTCGCGGCGCGCCTGGTACTTCGCGCGGATCTCCTCGACGCATTCCTGCGGGCCCTCGAGGGCGGCGATCGCCGCGACCTGCAGCGGGGTGAAGGTGCCGTAGTCGTGGTAGCTCTTGATGCGGGCGAGCGCGTGGACAAGGTCCTTGTTGCCGACCATGAAGCCGATCCGCCAGCCCGCCATGTTGTAGCTCTTCGACATCGTGAAGAACTCGACGGCGACATCGCGCGCGCCGGGCACCTGCATGATCGAGGGCGCCTTCCAGCCGTCGAACGTGATGTCGGCGTAGGCGAGATCGTGGACGACGAAGATGTTGTGCTGCTTCGCGAGCGCGATCACACGCTCGAAGAACTCGAGCTCGACGCACTTCGCGGTCGGGTTCGACGGGAAGCCGATGATCATCATCTTGGGCTTCGGGAAGAGCTCGCGGATCGCGCGTTCGGCTTCCTCGATGAAATCCACGCCCGGCGTCATGCGCACCGAGCGGATGTCCGCGCCGGCGATCACCGCGCCGTAGATGTGGATCGGGTAGCTGGGGTTCGGAACGAGCACCGTGTCGCCGCGGTCGAGGGTCGCGAGCATCAGGTGCGCGAGGCCCTCCTTGGAGCCGATCGTGACGATCGCCTCGGTATCCATGTCGAGGTCCACGTTCCAGCGGCGCTTGTACCACTGGCAGATGGCCCTTCTCAAACGGGGAATCCCCTTCGAGACCGAGTAGCCGTGCGTGTCCTCGCGCTGCGCGACTTCCACGAGCTTGTCGACGATGTGCCGCGGCGTGGGGCCGTCGGGATTGCCCATCGACAGGTCGATCACGTCTTCACCCGCGCGGCGGGCGGCCATCTTCAGCTCGTTGGTGATGTTGAAGACGTACGGGGGGAGGCGTTTGATGCGCGGGAATTCCGGGGACATGGCGCTGCTCGTCGAGGCGAATGCGGTAAAAAAGGGAGCTTGATTCTAGCAGGCGCGCCCCGGCCGTCCCCGAGGCTTTATCATTCCGGCCATGAAGTTCGAACAGGAAGCGGCCGACGGCCGCAACACCTTCACCGGATACGGCGATGGCTATGTCGAAGTCAGCGGCCAGCGCGCGACCCGGAGCCTGGTGGTGACGGGCGAGAACATCGTTCCCGATTGGGGCGTGGCGTCGATCGGCGCACTCACGCGCGAGCAGGTCGCGCTGATCGCGGCCATGAAGCCCGAGATCGTGCTCCTGGGTTCGGGCTCGGCCTTCGCGTTTCCGGATCCGGCGGTCCTCGCGCCCCTGCATTCGGCGCGCATCGGCGTCGAGGTGATGGACACCAAGGCCGCGTGCCGCACGTACAACATCCTGCTGGGGGAAGGCCGCAACGTGCTCGCGGCCCTGGTCGTCGACTAGCCGCGGCTACTTCGCGGAGTCGATCTGCTTGTCCATGTCCTTGAGGCGCTTGTCGGCGTCCTCTTCGATCCTCTTCTTGATCGGCACGCCCGGACCTTTCATTGCGGGCGAACCCGTGGTGTCGGGTGCGGGCTCCGCGGGCGGCGGAGGCGGCGGTTCGGCGGGGCGCGGACGATTCTCCGCGAGCCAACCGGGCGGAACGACGCGGTAGAGCTGCGTTCCATCGGGCTTGAGCGTTGCGACCGCGATAACCTTGCCGCCCGCATCGAGCAACGGAGCGCCATAGCCACCAGGCTGCGTCGGCATCGACGACTCGATCGCCTTGCTATCGCCCTCATCCACGACCTTCGTCACGGCCGCTTCCTTGAAGCCGATCTCGCCTTTCGGGCCGACCGTCGTACCGAACACCTTGGCGCCGACCGCAGGCGGCGTGGAATTCACCGAAAGCGGTTCGCCCACGTAGCCATCGGTGAGGAGTTTGCACAGCCCGAGCTTCTCGTCGGCGACCGTGACGCGCGCGGGCACCTGCTTCGTGCCCGTGCTCACCGCAAGCTGCGCGCCCGGCGCGAGCGCCTGGCAGTTCGCGACCATGACCTTGTCCTCGATCACGAAGGCCACCCCCATCGGCGTGGTCTTGCCCGACATGTCGAAGGCCACGAGCGGGGAGACCGCGCCCTGGACGGCTTGGCGGATTTCTTCGGTGCCGCGCGCCTTCGGAACTGCAGGGCCACTCGGGCGCGTAACGACGAAGGCGATGGCGCCAACGGCCGTGACCGCCACCAGGCCGGCAACGACCGCGCCGGGCGTGATGACCTTCTTCGCGGTCGCCGCACGATTGGCCGCGGCGAACTCCTTGTCGTACGCGTCGCGGCGGTCGTCGTCCGAGAGAACCTCGAGCGCCTCCTTCAGCAACGCTTCGCGCCGCGGGTCCGGTGGCGTGGTGTCCTTCTTGAACTCCGCGACCCAACGGTTGTAGGCGCGATGCACATCGGTGAGCTTCGCGTTGCGCGGAATGCCGAGGACTTCGTAGTAATCGATGAGGGCGGGCATGTTCAGTCGGCCAGCTATTTCGTCTTGATCATTTTCTGCGCGCGCTTCGCGTAGGCCTTCATGTCTTCATCGGACGAGCGCTGGAGCTCCGCGCGCTTGTCCCGCTGCGGGCCGGGCGGCATGGCCTCGATCTCGGCCCAGGCCTTGTCGCGCGACGCCTTGATGTCCGGCGAGTTGTAGATGTCGCAGGTGTTGCAGCCTTCCCCCTCGCCCTCGGCCTCACCGCCTCCGCCGCCTGCACCGGCCTGGCGCGCGACTGCCCGCGCCGGTGTGGTGTCCGACTCGGCGCGCGCGCTGGTTCCGCCGCCGCCCGAACCCTGGTACGGCCGCGCCTCCTCGATCTTCGGGCGGTTTTCCGCGAGCCATCCGGCGGGAACGACGCGGTAGAGCTGCGTTCCATCGGGCTTGAGCGTCGCGACGGCGACGACCTTGCCCTGCGCATCGAGCAACGGCGCGCCATAGCCGCCCGGCTGCGTCGGCATCGACGACTCGATCGCCTTGCCGCCGCCTTCATCCACGACCTTCGTGACGGCCGCTTCCTTGAATCCGATCTCGCCCTTCGCGCCGAGCGTCGCGCCGAAGACCTTCGCCCCGACGGCGGGCGGCGTGGAGTTGACCGCGACCGGCTCGCCCACATAGCCATCCGTGAGCAGCTTGCAAAGGCCGAGCGCTTCGTCGGTCTGCGTCACACGCGCAGGCACCTGTTTCGTGCCGGTGCTCACGGCCAATTGCGCGCCGGGCGCGAGCGCCTGGCAGTTGGCGACCATGACCTTGTCCTCGATCACGAACGCAAGGCCCATCGGCGTGGTCTTGCCCGACATGTCGAAGCTCACGAGCGGCGAGACCGCGCCTTGCATGGCGGTCCGGATCTCCTCGGTGCCGCGCGCCTTCTGCGGCGGCGGGCCGCTCGGGCGCGTGAGGAAGAACGCGATGCCGCCAACGGCCGCGAGGGCGACAAGCCCACCCGCGACTCCGGCGGGCGTGAGGGCCTTCTTCGTCGTGGCCGCACGATTCGCCGCTGCGAGCTCCTTGTCGTACGCGTCGCGGCGGTCGTCGTCCGAGAGGACCTCGAGCGCCTCCTTCAGCAGCGATTCGCGACGCGGATCGGGCGGCGTCGTCTCCTTCTTGAACTCCGCGACCCAGCGGTTGTACGCGCGATGCACATCGGTGAGCTTCGCGTTGCGCGGAATGCCGAGAACTTCGTAGTAATCCTTCTGCACCGCCATGGTCAGGCGAGCCCTCTCAATTCGCGCAGCAACACCGAGAGGACCGCGAGGTCCGTCGAGCCGGCGCGCTTCACTTCATCGGTCATGCCCTTGAGGCGGGTGAGCGCCGGGGCATAGCGAGTTTTCCAGGCCGCGAGCATCGCGGCCGCATCCCCAGCCTGCGGCGAGAGCTTCGCCACCGCTTGCGTGAGTGCGCGTTGCTGGCCGGAGAGGTCATCGCGCAAGGCATTGCGCGCGAGGGCCTGCCACGGCGTGTCGGTCGGAAGTGCCGTGATGCGCTCGCCGAACCAGCGAAGCTCCAGCTCACCGACGAGCGAAAAGTAGAGCGTGGCGATGGTGTCCACGCCCTTCTTCTGCTCGATCGCGACTTCCGTCACATCGAGCGCCGCGTACAGCGATTCGAGCGCGGCGAGGCGCTTGGCGAGCGGCTCGGGCACTCCACTCTTCGAGAGGCGCGCGACGTAGCCTTCCCACGCGACGCGATCGCCCGACGACAGGACCGCCGGCAGCTTTGCCTGCAGCGCGGCGAGGCCGGGCCAGAAGATCTCGAGGACTTCCGCGATCGGCAGCTTCTCGCGGCGGCGGCGCAGGAACCACAACGTGCCGCGCAGCAGCAGGCGGCCCACGTCGATCAGCATCTCGCTCTGCAGCGAAGCCGGGACCCGGTTGTCGAGGGAATCGATCTCGCTCCATAGCGACTCGAGCCCGAAGATGTCGCGCACGAGGATGAACGAGCGCACGACTTCCTCGGAGCTCGCACCCGTCTCGTCCTGCATGCGGTGCACGAAGATCGAGCCCGTGCGATTGATCATCGTGTTGGCCACGACGGTCGCGATGATCTCGCGGCGCAGCGCGTGCTTGGCGATCGCCTCCGGGTACTTCTCGCGCAGCGGCGTGGGGAAATAGTCCATCAGCGCCTTCGCAACGTACGGGTCGTCGACGATCGGCGACTGGCAGAGCTCCTCGAAGAGCACCATCTTCGAGTACGCGAGCAGCACCGCGCGCTCGGGCGATGTGAGGCCGACCTTGTCGGCGCGGCGTTCGGCGATTTCGTCGTCCGACGGCAGGTATTCGACCGCGCGGTTGAGCTGGCCGGCCTTCTCGAGCGCGCGGATGAATGCCGCCTGCCCGTCGAGGAGCTTCTCGCCGCGCACGCCGGAGACCGCGAGCGACTGCGTCTGGTAATAGTTGTCGGCGAGAACGAGATCGCCCACTTCATCGGTCATCTGCGCGAGCAGGACGTTGCGCTTCGCTTCATCGAGCCCGCCTTCGGCCACCACCTGGCCCAGCAGGATCTTGATGTTCACCTCGTGGTCGGAGCAGTCCACGCCCGCGGAGTTGTCGATCGCGTCCGTGCAGATGCGTCCACCCTTCAGCGCGTACTCCACGCGCCCGAGCTGCGTGAAGCCGAGGTTGCCGCCCTCGCCCACCACCTTGCAGCGCAGATCGCCGCCATTCACGCGGATCGCATCGTTGGCGCGATCGCCCGCCTCGGTGTTCGCCTGGCTCGCCGCCTTCACGTAGGTACCGATGCCACCGTTATAAAGAAGATCGACGGGCGCCTTGAGGATCGCCTTCATGAGCTCCTGCGGCGCGAGGCTGTCCTCGGTGATCCCGAGCACGGCCTTCACCTGCGGCGAGATCGGGATCGACTTCGCCGAGCGCGGGAAGATCCCGCCGCCCTTCGAAATGAGCTTCTTGTCGTAGTCTTCCCACGACGAGCGCGGCAACACGAACATCCGCTCGCGTTCCTTGAAGCTCGCCTCCGGGTCCGGTGACGGGTCGAGGAAGATGTGTCGATGGTCGAACGCCGCCACGAGGTTGATGCGGCGCGAGAGCAGCATGCCGTTGCCGAATACGTCGCCCGACATATCGCCGATGCCGGCCACCGAGAAGTCCTGCGATTGCGTGTCGATGCCCATCTCGCGGAAGTGGCGCATCACGCTTTCCCACGCGCCCTTCGCGGTGATGCCCATCTTCTTGTGGTCGTAGCCGGCGCTGCCACCGGAAGCGAACGCATCCGCAAGCCAGAAGCCGTACTCCGCGGAAACGCCGTTGGCGATATCCGAGAACGTCGCGGTTCCCTTGTCGGCGGCGACCACGAGGTACGGATCGTCCGGGTCATGGCGCACGACATCCTTGGGCGGGACGATCTTCCCCGCCACGCGGTTGTCGGTGATGTCGAGCAGGCCGCGAAGGAAATTCTTGTAGCAGGACACGCCTTCCTTCAGCCATGCCTCGCGGTCCGACGGCGGCGGGCCCTTCTTCACGACGAAGCCGCCCTTCGAGCCCACGGGAACGATCACCGCGTTCTTCACCATCTGCGCCTTCATCAGGCCGAGCACTTCCGTGCGGAAATCCTCGGGCCGGTCCGACCAGCGCAATCCCCCGCGCGCGACCTTGCCGCCGCGAAGGTGGATCGCTTCGACGCGCGGCGAATACACGAACACTTCGAAGAGCGGGCGCGGCTCGGGGAGCTCCGGAACTTTCGCCGACTCGATCTTCAGCGAGAGGTAATGCTTCCTGCGGCCGTTCGCGCCCTTCACCCAGTGGTTGGTGCGCAGCGTCGCCCCAATGACGTACAGGAACCGGTGCAGGATGCGGTCCTCGTCGAGGTTCGCAACATCATTGAGCGCTTCCTTGATCTGCGTGTGCAGCTTCTGCTGGGCCTCTTCGCGATTCGCCGTACCCGCGGGATCGAAACGCGCGTGGAAGAGCGCGACCAGCTTCGTCGTGATGCCCGCGTGGGCCGCGAGCGTCTTCTCGATGTAGTCCTGGCTGAACGTGAAGCCCGATTGCTTGAGGTACTTCGCATACGCCCGGAGCACCACGACATCGTCCGGTGCGATGGCCGCGCCCGGTGTGAGCCGGTTGAAGCCGTCGTCCTCGATGTCGCCGCGGCTCACGCGCGCGAGTGCTTCTTCGGTCAGCGCCTTGATCGCGGCCACGTCGGCGATCGGCCGGTCGCTGCGCATGCCGAAGTCATGCAGGTACACCGTGCCGGCCGCGCCCTGGCGCTCGACTTCGTAGCTCACTTCGTCGAGCGTCTCGAGGCCCATGTGCTCGAGCACCGGCAGGCTCGCGGAAAGGGGAATGGGCTTGCCCATGCGGAAGATCCGCAGCCGCAACGTGCGGTCGTCCGCGCCCTGCGGGCGGTACAGGTTGAGCGCGAAGTCCTCGTTGGACTTGAGCGTCTCCATGAACTGGATGTCGCGCACGGCCGCGCGCGGGGCAACCGCTTCGCGATAGGCGACCGGGAACGCGTTGGCATAGGTGCGAAGCATGCCGACCATGCGGTCCTCGCCCAGCGCGGCGGTGAGCGCGAACTTGAGGTCATCGTCCCAGCGACGCGTCGCGAGCACGATCTCGGCTTCGATCGCACGCACGTCGTAGGCCGGGGTTTCCTTCGGCGACGTGCGCACGAGCATGTGGATGCGCGCGAGCACCGCGTCGGAGAGCTGCACGGTGAACTCCGCCGTGGCGCCTCCGAGGTGGCGCTTGAGGATCTCTTGGATCTTCACCCGCACGTCGGTGTTGTAGTTCTCGCGCGGCAGGAAAATCATGCACGAGAAGAAGCGGCCGAACAGATCGCGGCGCACGAAGACGCGCGTGCGGCGCCGGTCGCCCAGTCGCAGGATGCCCAGCGCGGTTTCCGACAACGTCGCGTCGTCGACCTGGATCAGCTCGTCGCGCGGATAGTCGTGCAGTACCGTGAGGAGATTCTTGTACGCGTGGCTCCCCTCGGGGAAGCCCGCCTGCGCAATCACTTTTGCCACCTTGCGGCGGAGCAGCGGAATCCAGCTCGGATCCTCCTGGTACGCCGAAGAGGTGTAGAGGCCCACGAAGCGCCGTTCGCCCACGACGCGGCCGGCGGCATCGAATTGCTTGATCCCGATGTAGTCGAGGTAGCCGGGGCGGTGCACGGTCGCGCGCGTGTTGGCCTTGGTGAGCACGAGCAGCCTCGGCTCGCGCGCGAGCGCGCGCAGCGCCGCGGGCAACTCGGCAAAGCTCTGCGAGAGGCCGCCCAGCTTGGGCTCGCGCAGCACTCCCAGGCCGCTGCGCGGCACGATCTTCAACTGGTCCTGCCCATCGACCGTGGTCAGCTGGTATTCGCGATACCCGAGGAAGGTGAAATGGTGATCGGCGGCCCACGCGAGGAAGTCGCGGATTTCCGCGGCCTCGGCGGCATCCACGGTCACGGGCGGCTTCGCGAGCCCCAGCACGATCGCGTCCATGTGCGCGCTCATCGCCTTCCAGTCCTGGACCGCGGCCCGCACATCGGCGAGCACGGACTGCAAGTGCATCCCGATGGCCTTCAGGCGCTCGGGATCGGTTTCGCGATCGACCTCGACGTGGATCAGCGATTCGGCCTGGCCTTCGCCCGCGGGCGCGGCAATTGCTTGCAGCTCTCCTTCGTTATCGCGCTTCGCACGGAGGATCGGATGCAGCAGCAGGTGCTGGGTGTAGCCCAGGTGGTTGATTTCCATGCCCACGGAATCGACGAGGAACGGCATGTCGTCGTTCACGATCTCGATCACCGTGTGCGGGCTCGTCCAGCCGTGTTCCTCGAGCCGCGGGTTGTACACGCGCAGCTTCGGCATGCCGCTCGCGAATCGACGCGCGAAACCCAGGTGCGCAAGTGCAGCGCCGTACAGGTCTTCAACCGTGCGGCTCGCGAGATCCTCGACGTCGGCCTGGTCGAAGTAGTGCGCGATGAAGGTGCGCGCCTCCTGGGCCGCCGCACCGGAAAGACGCTGGTCTGCCAATCGCAGGACCTTCTCGAGGATGGCCTGCTTCTGCTCGTGAGAGGGAAAATGCATGGGGAAAAGGGCTAAACCGGAGAGGCCGCTATTGTCTCCCAAATGGGCAGGACGTATTCTAGGTCGTCAACCAGAGGAGGAATCCCCCCATGCTTCGCAAATCCAAAACCGCGTTCGCGGCGCTCGCCCTTTGCGTGCTCGCCGCACCGGTGGCCGCACAAGACCTGACCGGCACCCTCAAGAAGATCAAGGACACCGGCACGATCACCATCGGTCACCGTGAAACCTCGATCCCGTTCTCGTACCTCGACGACAAGCAGCAGCCCATCGGCTATTCGATGGACATCTGTGCGGCCGTGGTCGAGGAAGTGAAGAAAGAGCTCGGCCTCACGACGCTCACGGTGAAGTACAACCCCGTCACGTCGCAGACCCGCATTCCGCTGATGGCCAACGGCACGATCGACATCGAGTGCGGTTCGACCACCAACAACCTCACGCGCCAGAAGCAGGTCGCGTTCGCGCCGGTCACCTTCATCACGGGCACCAAGCTCCTGGTGAAGAAGTCGGCGAAGGTCAAGACGTACAAGGACCTGAAGAACAAGACCGTCGTGGTCACGCAGGGCACGACCAACGAGCGCACGATCAAGGCGCTCTCCGACAAGGACAACCTCAACATCAAGTTCCTGAACGCCAAGGACCACGCCGAGAGCTTCCTCACGGTGGAATCGGGCCGCGCGGTCGCTTTCTCGATGGATGACATCCTCCTCTACGGCCTCATCGCCAAGGCGAAGAACCCGAAGGACTACGAAGTGGTGGGCGACTACCTGTCGTACGACCCGTACGGGATGATGTTCCGCAAAAACGATGACGATTTCGGTGTCGTCGTGCGCCGCGCGATCGGCAAGCTCTTCGCTTCCGGCGACATCGAGAAGATCTACAAGAAGTGGTTCCAGGACAAGCTGCCCTCCGGCGAAGCCATGGGCGTGCCGATGAGCCCGCTCCTGAAGGCTGCGATCCAGATCAACGCGCTGCCCGAGTAATCGATGGATTGGAGAGTCTTCCTCGAGCAGGCTCCCTCGGGGGGGATGACGTATCTGGGGTGGCTGGGCTCGGGTCTGATGTGGACGCTGCTCGTCTCCATCTTCGCCTGGGTGATCGCCTTCACGCTGGGATCCGTGGTCGGGGTGCTTCGCACGACCCCGCTCCGGATCCCGAGGGCGATCGCCACCGCGTACGTCGAGTTGTTCCGGAACATCCCGCTGCTCGTGCAGATGTTCCTGTGGTACTTCGTGATGCCAGAGGTTCTCCCCAAGGCCTGGGGTGACTGGCTCAAGCAGGACCTCCCCAATTTCGTCGAGCTCCCCTTCGCGCAGTTCAGCATGTGGGAGTTCACCGCGGCCGTGCTGTGCCTGGGGCTCTATACCGCTTCGCGCGTCGCCGAGCAGGTGCGCGCGGGCATCCTTTCGCTCCCCCAAGGACAGACGAACGCCGGCCTCGCGATGGGCTTCACGCTCCCGCAGGTTTACCGGTTCGTGTTGTTGCCGATGGCCTACCGCATCATCATCCCGCCGATCACGAGCGAGTTCCTCACGATCTTCAAGAACTCCTCGACGGCGCTCACCATCGGCGTGATCGAGCTCACCGCGCAAAGCCGCCAGATTTCCGAATACACGTTCAAGACGTTCGAGGCCTTCACCGCCGCCACGCTCATCTACATAGCGATCACGCTCACGGTGATCTACGCGATGCGCCTCCTGGAAAACCGCGTCGCGGTGCCGGGGTACATCTCACAGGCAGGCGGACACTAGTGCTCGACTTCGACTGGAGCGTCATCTGGAAGAGCCGCGAGGTCCTGTGGGACGGGATGGTCCTGTCGCTCAAGCTCTTCGGCATCGCGCTCGCCGGCGGCATCTTCTTCGGTACGCTGCTCGCCCTCGCGCGCCTGTCGAGCTGGAAGATCCTCTCCTACCCCGCCGCGGGGTTCGTGAACCTGATCCGCGCGATCCCGTTCATCATGGCGATCTTCTGGTTCTACTTCCTCACGCCGATGCTGGTGTCCAAGTTCACCGGCCAGCAGGGCGAGGCCGTCGGGCCGTTCACCTCGGCGATCGTCGCGTTCATCCTGGTCGAGGCCGCCTACTACTCCGAGATCATCCGTGCGGGCATCCAGTCGATCCCGCGCGGCCAGCCGTGGGCCGCCTACGCCCTCGGGATGAACTACTGGCAGGCGATGGGTTTCGTCGTGCTGCCGCAGGCTTTCCGCAACATGGTGCCGATCATGCTCACGCAGGCGATCATCCTGTTCCAGGACACCTCGCTCGTGTACGTCGTGGGCCTGAAGGATTTCCTCGGCGCGGCCTCCAAGGGTGGACAGATCACCGGGCGCATCGTCGAGCTGTACCTGTTCGTCGCGCTGGTGTTCTTCATCATCTGCTTCGGCGCATCCTGGCTCGTGAAGCGCATCCAGGCACGCTATTCGATCGCTCGATAGGACACCTCCGCATGGCGATGATCGACATCAAAGACGTCAACAAGTGGTACGGCACCTTCCAGGTGCTGACCGACTGCTCGACCAGCGTCGAGAAAGGCCAGGTCATCGTGGTCTGCGGCCCCTCGGGGTCGGGCAAGTCCACGCTGATCAAGTGCGTCAACGCGCTCGAGCCGTTCCAGAAGGGCACGATCACCGTCGACGGAGTCTCGGTGGGCGATCCGAAGACCGACTTGCCGAAACTGCGCTCGCGCATCGGCATGGTCTTCCAGAACTTCGAGCTCTTCCCGCACATGAGCGTGCAGGCGAACCTCACGATCGGCCAGATGAAGGTGCTCGGGCGCACGCGCGACCAGGCCGACGAGCACGGCCTCAAGTATCTCGACCGCGTGGGCCTCAAGGCGCACGCGCACAAATTCCCCGGTCAACTCTCCGGCGGCCAGCAGCAGCGCGTGGCGATCGCGCGGGCGCTCTCGATGGACCCCATCGCGATGCTCTTCGACGAACCGACCTCGGCGCTCGACCCGGAGATGATCAACGAGGTGCTCGATGTCATGGTGGAGCTCGCCCGGGAGGGCATGACCATGATGTGCGTGACCCACGAAATGGGCTTCGCCAAGACGGTCGCGCACCGGGTAATCTTCATGGACAAGGGCCAGATCGTGGAGGATTGCAGCAAGGCGGATTTCTTCGGCACGACCCGGTCCGAACGCGCTCAATCCTTTTTGAGTAAAATCCTACACAACTAGTTGACGAGACAGCCCTTTTTGCCTGAGACTCCAGTTCCATGAATCGCCTGACGGCCATCGGCCTGGTTTCGCTCGTCGCCTACGGCCTGCTCATTGCGAGCAAGTACACAGGTTTCGTCTCCGCCGCGCGCGAAGACAGGGCGGGTCATACCGTCTCGGCGACCGCCTCCCCGGCGGGTGATTCGAGCGTCCAGCCCGCCAATCCCGAGCCCCGCCCGAAGGCCCAGTTCACCGCCGCAGTCCCTCCCCAGACCTATCGCCCCTCGGCCGCCGCCGTGGAGTTCCGCGCCACCCGCGACCTTCGCGCCTATGCCGACGGCCTCGCCTCCCGCAAGGTGTCGCTGACTGGCGACGAACGCTATCACCTGGCCAAGGCCCTCGAGGAATGCCAGTTCGCCATGAACGTGAGCGAAGACCTGGTGGCCTACAGCGCCAAGCAGCGCCGCCAGTTCATTGCCACCCTCCCCCCGAACGATCCCCTGAACGCCCGCCGGATCTCGTCCTACGACCTCCAGGACAGCACGCAGCGCTGCGCCCGCTTCCAGGGCACCAAGATTTCGCCCCGGGAGATCGAGGATCTCTACGCCGCCGCCGCCCGCCAGGGCGATGCCCGCGCGCAAGCGCGCATGGTCGTGGCCGAAGGTCCGAAGAACAACGTCGGCGGCAGCAACAACGGCAACCCACAGCCGCAGCGCGCCGGTGACGACGTAAGCCGCATCATCGAGCTGCTTGAATCGCAGGACCCCGAAGCCATGCTGATCGTCGGCCAGTACCTGTCGTCGTCCGAAATGGCGGCGCGCCTGCGCATCGGCCCGAACGGTGAAGTGCCCGAACCCTCGGCCTTCCTCGGCGCGTTCTCGATCGTGGCGTGCGACCTCGGCACCGATTGCTCGAGCTTCGTGCGCGAGCACCTGAACGCCTGCGCATTCGGCGGCTACTGCTCGGCCACCAGCTTCGAAGAGCTCTACCAGAACTTCATGGCCTCGCCCTGGAGCCACCAGCAGGCGCTGCGCTACCGCCAGATCATTCGCAACGCGATCGACACGCGGAACTGGGCCCTCCTCGGCCTCATCCCGCAACCGCAGCAACAAGGGAACACGGGAACGCCTGGGCAGTAGGCCTCTCCCAAGGGAGAGGGAGAACGTCAGGCGGTGAGCACCTCGAGGTGCTCGACCACGCAGCGACCCAAAGCCACCGTGTTGTAGCCGCCTTCGAGCGTGGAGACGACGCGCCCATTCGCATGCGCATCGGCCACTTCGACGAGCTTCTCGGTGACCCAGCGATAGTCCTCGTCCTCGAACTCGAGGTACGCGAGCGGATCTTCGCGATGGGCATCGAACCCGGCCGAGACGAAGACCATCTGGGGCGAGAAGCGATCGAGCGCGGGCAGCCAGAATTTCTCGACGGCCTCGCGAAACCCTTCCCCGCCGGTCATCGCCGCAAGCGGCACGTTGATGATGTGCTCGTTGCTGGAATCCGAGCCGCAGTACGGGTAGTACGGGTGCTGGAAGGTCGAGCACATCATCACGCGCGGGTCTTCGTGGAATGCATCCTCCGTGCCGTTGCCGTGGTGCACGTCGAAATCGAGCACGGCCACGCGCTCCAGGCCGTGCGCTTCGAGCGCGTGCATGGCGCCGACCGCGACATTGTTGAAGATGCAAAAGCCCATCGGCCGGTCGGGCGTGGCGTGGTGGCCCGGCGGGCGCACCGCGCAAAACGCATTGCGCGCCTTGCCTTCCATCACGAGGTCGACTGCGCGCACCACCGCACCGGCCGCGCGCAGCGCCGCCGAGAGCGAATGCGGATTCATCGACGTGTCGGGATCGAGATAGGCGTAGGACGCCTGCGGAGCGGAATCGAAGATGAGGTCCACGTGCTCGGGGGCATGCACGCGCAGCAACTGCTCGCGCGTGGCTTCGGGGGCTTCATGGACCTGCAGGAGAGGTGCCAGCCCCGCGGATTCGATCGCGCGGAGGATCGCCTTCAGCCGCTCCGGAGATTCCGGATGATGCGCGCCCATCTCATGGCGGACGCAGTCGGGGTGCGTGAGGAGCGCGGACGCCGTCATGCGTCCGTGTCAGAACGACAGGCGCTGGATCGAACGCGATCCTGAGAACGTCGGCAGGTTCGCCGCGGGATTGCCGGCGGGCAGGCCCGCGGGCGGCGCGATGTTGTAACTGAAGGTTGCCGCATCGGCGCTGGTGAAGGTGAACGTGAAGGTGCCCACCTGCTGCACGGCGTAGTTGTTCGTGTTCCAGGCGAGCGCGAACGGCGTGCCCACCGTGGCGTAGACCGCGCCCGTGAACTGCGTCGGCGTGGTCCAGGTGCCCGAGGGCATCGACAGCCACATCGGCTTGAAGTCGCCGGCGGTGGCGGTATCGGTTTCGGCGACACGCGGATCGTAGGTGTACCAGAGGGCGAAGAGCTGGTTCGACGTGGTGCTCTGCGACAGGCTCAGGCCCTGCCCCGATTCGCTCGGGTTCCACCACAGGTCGGTGTAGTTGATCGTCGGAACGGCTTGCGCGCGTGCACCGGTGGCGATGGCGAGAAGCGTGGCAGCGAGGATCAGGCGAAGCATGGTGCGGTCTCCGGGGAGGTCAGGATATTGTATTCTCGAATCCATACAGGTGATCGACCCGTAAACCGCTGACAGGGTTCCCTTATTCCATGCTCGTCGAAGATCCGCGCAAGCTCGCCAATCCCATCGAGGACGTGATCGCCCAGGCCGGGCGCGTCATTCTCGGCAAGGAGCGACAGATCCGCCTTGCGATGGCCTGCATCCTCGCGCGCGGCCACTTGCTCATCGAGGATGTCCCGGGCGTGGGCAAGACCACGCTTTCGCACGCGCTCGCGCGCCTGCTGGGCCTCGATTACCAGCGCATCCAGTTCACCTCCGACCTCCTGCCCGCCGACGTGATCGGCGTATCCATCTTCGACCGCGAAAGCTCCACGTTCCGTTTTCATCCGGGCCCCATCTTTGCGCAGATCATCCTCGCCGACGAAATCAACCGCGCGAGCCCGAAGGCACAGAGCGCGCTGCTCGAAGCGATGGAAGAGCACCAGGTTACGGCCGAGGGCGAGACCCGGATGCTGCCCGAGCCGTTCTTCGTGATTGCCACGCAGAACCCGCTCCACCAGGTCGGAACGTTCCCGCTTCCTGAATCGCAGCTCGATCGCTTCCTCATGCGCATCCAGCTCGGCTACCCGGATGCGAAGGCCGAGCGCGAACTGCTGCGCGGCGAGGAGCGCCGCGACATCATCGCGCACCTCAAGCCCGCGATGACCCGCGACCAACTCATGGAGATCCAGCGCGCAGTGCCGGCGATGCAGGTCTCGGACGCGTTGCTCGACTACGTCCAGGCGCTCATCAGCCACACGCGCCATTCGCCGCGCTACACGCAGGGCCTGTCCCCTCGCGCCGGGCTCGCGGTGCTGCGTGCCGCGCAGGCCTGGGCGCTCATGCAGGGCCGCCGCCAGGTGCTCCCCGAGGACGTGCAGGCGATCCTGCCCTCCGTCGTGGGCCACCGGCTCCATGGCAGCTCCGACGCCGTCAAGGGCGGATTCGATGCGGCGAAGGACCTGGTGACCAGCGTCGCGATTCCGTGACGCTCGCCAATCTTCGCCAGTCCGTCTCGGACTGGATCTTCCGGGCGCGGGTGCCCGAAGTCGCGCCCGTCACGCTCGTCCAGCGGCGCATCTTCATCCTCCCCACGCGCCAGGGCTATGTGTTCGCCTTCACGCTGATGCTGCTGCTCATCGCGTCGATCAACTACACCTTGTCCCTGGGCTTCCTGCTCACGTTCCTCCTCGCTGCGATGGGCGGTGTCGCGATGCTGCACACGTGGCGCAACCTCGCCCACCTCAAGCTTCGTCCCGGGCGCAGCGATCCGGTGTTCGCCGGCGAGATGGCGCGCTTCGGCGTGAGCGTGGAAACGCCGTCGCGCGCGCGCTTCGCGGTGGCCATGCGGCGCCGCGGCGACGAGGCCGAGGTCGTCGACGTCGAGACGGGCAACCTCGCGGGCGTGCACCTCACCGTGCCCGCGCGTCGCCGCGGTCGCCTCGATTGCGGCCGCGTCGAGATCTTCACGCGCTATCCGGTCGGCTTCTTCCACGCGTGGTCGTACTTCGACTTCGGGCAGAGCGTGATCGTCTATCCGCGCCCCGATCCGCTCGCGGGCCTGCCGCCGATGCACTCGCGCAATGAATCGGAGGAAGGCATTCCCATCCCGGGCGATGACGAATTCAACCTCCTGCGCCCCTATCGCCCCGGCGATCCACCGCGACAGATCGCCTGGAAGGCGCTCGCGCGCGGGCAGGACCTGCTCACCAAGGAATTCAACGCCACGGCGTCGAGCGAGCTGTGGCTCGACTGGGAGCAAACGCGCGCCAACGATGCCGAAGCGCGCCTCTCGGCGCTCGCGCACTGGGTGATGGAGTCGGAGCGGCTCGGGCAGAGCTACGGGCTGCGCCTGCCCGGCACGTCGATCGCGCCGGGGCGCGGTGACGCGCACCGCGCGCACTGCCTCGAAGCGCTGGCCCTGTTCGGCGATCCCCGACCGCAATGAACGCCGTCGTCGTCGCGCCCACGCTCGACATGCGCAACGTCATGTGGCTGCTGGCCGCGATGACGTTCGTGGTGGCGCCGCACATGGAGCGGGCACCCCTGTGGGTCGCGGCCTTCTGCGCCTGCGCCGTAGGGTGGCGCGGGTGGATCGCCTGGTCGGCGCTGCGCTTCCCGCCGCGCTGGCTGGTGATCGCAATCACGCTCGGCGCTTCCGCCGCGATCTTCCTCAGCTACGGCCGCCTCCTCGGACGCGACGCGGGCGTGACGCTGCTCATCGTGATGGTCGCGATGAAGCTGCTCGAGATGCGCACCCAGCGCGAAGTCGTGCTGTGCGTGTACCTGGGCTTCTTCCTGGTCATGACGAACTTCCTGTTCTCGCAGTCGATCCCGCTCGGGATCTATCTGCTCGCCTGCGTGTGGCTGTTCGTCGCGACCCTCGTGGGGTTCCATCGCACCGCGCGGCCGCCGACGATCCGCGAGCGGCTGGTACCCGCCGCCGCGCTGCTCGCGCAGGCGCTGCCGCTGATGGCGGTCCTCTTCCTGCTGTTCCCTCGCGTGCAGGGTCCGCTGTGGGCGCTTCCGCAGGATGCACGCGCGGGACTGTCGGGACTTTCGGATTCGATGACGCCCGGCACCATCTCGCAGCTCATCCAGTCCGAGGCGCTCGCGTTCCGCGTCCAGTTCGAGGAGAAGATCCCGCCCTTCGAGACGCTCTACTGGCGTGGGCCCGTGCTCTGGTCCTTCGATGGACGCACGTGGAAAATGCCCGAGTTCTCGCCCGCGGGAAATCTCGACTATCCGCGCACCGCGCGTCCCGTGCGCTACTCGATCACGATGGAGCCGCACGGCAAGCACTGGGTGTTCGCGCTCGACGTGCCCGGCTCTTTGCCCCCCGGTGTTGCCGTGCGCTTCGACCAGCGGCTCCATTCGGTGCGACCCATCGACGCGCGCATTCGCTACGACATGACGTCGTACCTGGACTACCGCCTGGGCTCGCGCCTGCCGCCGATGCTGCGCGACTTCGCGCTGCGCTTCGATGAAACGCGCAACCCGCGCACCGTGGCACTGGGCCGGCAGTGGGCCGCGGAGACGCCCGACAAGGCCGCGCTCGTGAACCGCGCGTTCCAGTACTTCAATCGCGAGTTCACCTACACGCTCGAGCCGCCGCTGCTGGGAGATCGCGATCCGTACGACGAGTTCCTCTTCACGACCAAGCGCGGGTTCTGCGAGCACTACGCGGGCGCCTTCGCGTTGCTGATGCGCGCCGCGGGCGTTCCCTCGCGGGTCGTGACCGGCTACCAGGGCGGCGAGATCAATCCGTTCAACAACGAGCTCATCGTGCGGCAGGCCGATGCCCATGCATGGACCGAGATCTGGCTCGACGATCGCGGCTGGGTACGGCTCGATCCGACCGCGGCCGTGTCGCCCCTGCGCGTCGAAGGCGGCGTGAACGCAGCGCTCGGCCCGATCGGCGCCTTCTCCTCGTTCCTCGCGGCCGACAAGCTCGGCGTGCTCTCGAGCCTGCGCTACGGCTGGCACATGCTCAACAGCCAGTGGGATCAGTGGATCGTGGGCTACAACACGGACCGCCAGCGCCAGCTTTTCTCGCGCTTCGGGCTGGGATCGGCCGACTGGCGCAGCCTGCTGCTCTGGCTGGTGGCCGGCACGTTGGTCGTGGGCATCGCGATCGGATTGGGGCTGCTGCTGCGCGACATGCCGCGGCGCGGCGAAGCGTCGCTCACCGCGTGGCGCCGCTACTGCGCGAAGCTCGCGGCCTCGGGCCTTGCGCGCGCGCCCCACGAAGGCCCGCTCGATTATCTCGCGCGCGTCTCGGCCGCGCGCCCGGAGCTCGCGCCGCAGGCCGAGGCGATCACGCACAGCTACGTGCAGGCGCGCTACGGGGGCGGCGCGACGCGCGAGGAGCTGCGCGAGCTGCGCCAGCGCGTGCGCGCCTTCCGCGTGGCCTGATGGCGACCGCGCGCCGCAACGACCCCTGCCCCTGCGGCAGCGGCCTTCGCTTCAAGGAGTGCCACGGCAAGCTCGATGGCGCGGCATCCTCGACGCCCGATCCGCAGTCACTCATTCCGCAGGCGCTCGCCGCGCACCAGCAAGGACGCATCAAGGACGCCGAACGCCTCTATCGCCAGGTGCTCGAGGTCGCGCCCGGCCATGCAGTCGCCACCCATTACCTCGGGATGATCGCGTGGCATCGTGATGACCCGCGCAGGGCCGAGGAACTGATGCGGGCCTCGATCGCCGCGGACGCGAACGTTCCCGACTTCCACAACAACCTCGCGCTGCTGCTGGGCCAACAGGGACGCACGCAGGAGGCGATCGCGGGCTTCGAGCGCGCGCTCGCGGTCGATCCCTCCTGGTATGAAGCGCGCAACAACCTGGGCCTCGCGCTCGAGGATGCGTTGCAATGGAAAGCGGCCGAGGCCGCGTACCGCGAAGCGATCGCGCTCTCCCCCACCTTCGCGCAGGCTCACCAGAATCTCGGACGCCTGCTGCTCGCACTCGGCCGCTTCGCCGAGGCGTGGGACGCGTATCGCTGGCGCCACGTCGCGCGCGGCTTTGGCGCGACACCGGCAGCGAACGCAGCGCGCCTCCCCGCGAACCTCGACGGCCGCCGCTTCGCGCTCGTCAGCGAACAGGGTGTCGGCGACGTGGTGTTCTTCCTTCGCTTCGCACCGGAGCTCGCGAAGCGCGGCGCACGGCTCGCATTCCGCGGCGATACGAGGTTGCACGGGATGCTCGCGCGAACCGGCTTGTTCGATCTCGGCCTCGCGCCCGAGAACGCGCGCCTCGACGATCTCGAACCCCTCTTCGTGGGCGATTTGCCGTGGCTGCTCTCGGCTAACGATGTCGCCACGCTCCCCGCGGCATTGCCGCTCTCGCCGCTGCCGGAACGCGTGAGCGCGATGAGAGAACGCCTCGAAGCCACGGGCCCCCATCCCTGGATCGCGCTCACCTGGCGTGCCGGTGTCGCGCCAACAGGAACGGCGCGCGGCCAGGTGAAGACATTCCCGATCGCCGGACTGGGTGCAGCGCTTCGCGGCACGAGTGCGACGTGGATCGGCATCCAGCGAAGACCCGAATCGGGAACGCGCGAAGCGATGGAGGCCGCGTTAGGTACGCGCGTCCACGACTTCTCCCCGTGGAACGAGGACCTGGAGGACATGCTCGCCCTGCTCTCGCTCGTCGACGACTACGTGGGGCCGAGCAACGCGAACACGCACCTGCTCGCCGGGCTCGGAAAGACGCAGCGCGTGCTCGTGCCCAATCCGCCAGAATGGCGCTGGATGACCGGTGCTACGGAATCGCCGTGGTTTCACGGCTCGCGCGTGTTTCGACCGAGCGCGGCCGGCGACTGGGCGCCGGCGTTCAGCGAGCTCGCTGCGCTACTGCGCCGGTAGGACCTTCTGCGGGTCGACGGGCTTGCCCTGCTTGCGCACTTCGAAGTGCAGCTTCACCTGGTCGGCGTCGGACGAGCCCATCTCGGCGATCTTCTGGCCCTTCTTCACGTCCTGCTGCTCCTTCACCACGATCGCATCGTTGTGCGCGTAGGCCGAGAGCCACGTGTTGTTGTGCTTGATGATGACGAGCTTCCCGTAACCGCGCAGGCCCGCACCGGCGTACACGACGCGCCCCGCGGACGCGGCGACCACCGGCGTGCCCTTCTTGCCGGCGATGTCCATGCCCTTGGTCGAATCGGTAAAGGGCGCCAGCACCTTCCCCTTCACGGGCCAGACCCACTCGATTTCTTCCGCAGCGGTCGCGGCCGGCGGCGGCGCGGGCTTTTCGGGTTCGGGCGTGATCGATGCGGGCGGCGGCGCCGGCGCGACCGGGGCGGGTGAAGGCGCGGGAACCGCAGGCGCACCGGGCGTGGTGAGCTCGGGCGTGCTGAACTGCGCCAGTGCCTTGTCCGAGTAGGGAACCTTCTGGCCGCGCGGCTCGACCTTGAGCTGCGGCGTATTCGCGAGCGGACGCGCTTCGATCGGCGTGCCGGGCAGTGCGAGCGGCGTGGTCACCGTGCCGATCGGGCCCGCCATGGTGCCCGGATCACCCGCTGCGCCCAGCACGAGCACGCGCCCGACGCTGATCACGTTCACATTGGTGATGTTGTTCCAGGCCGCCAGCTCGCGGTAATCGAGGCCGTACTGCAGCGCGATGCCGACGAGCGTCTCGCCGCGCTTGACCGTATGCGTGGGAATGGGCTTGGGGAGCGGCTTCTCGGGCGCGGGCGGTGGCGCTTCGACGACCGGCGCCGGGGGCGGAGCGCGCTCGGTGACGGGTGCGGGTTGCCGTGATGCGCATCCCGCGAGAGCGAGGATGGCGAGCGCCGTGAGGATCTTGGTTTTTTTCATGTGTAGGAAGGATAAGCCCGCGGCCGGTAAGTTCACTTTCAGCCGAGCCCCGGCACGAGCGGCACGAAGCGGACGGCCTCGCGCTTGATCTCGGTGAAGCCCTTCTCGGTGCGGTCGATCACGTAGAGCCACTGGTCGTCGGTGCCCACGGGCAGGACCAGGCGTCCGCCCACCGCGAGCTGTTCCTTGAGCGCGGGCGGAATGTGGCTCGCCGAGGCCGCGGAGAGGATGCCCTCGTACGGCCCGCCGACTGCGTAGCCCGCATGGCCATCGGCATGCTTGAAGCGCACGTTGTAGAAGCGCAGGTCGCGAAGGTGGCCGCGCGCCTTGTCCATCAGCGGTGCGATGCGCTCGAGCGTGTAGACCTCCTTCACGAGGCGCGCGAGGACCGCCGTCTGGTAGCCGCAGCCGGTGCCGATCTCGAGGACTTTCGCGGGCGTGCGGTTCTCGAGCAGCAGCTGGGTCATCAACGCGACGATGAAGGGGCTGGAGATCGTCTGGCCGTGGCCGATGGGCAGCGGCGTGTCCTCGTAGGCGCGCGAGGCGATGCCTTCTTCGACGAAGGCGTGGCGCGGCAGCTCCGCCATCGCACCCAGCACGCGTTCATCGGTGATGCCGTCCTTGCGAAGCTGCTCGATCATGCGCATCTTCGTGCGCTCGCTGGTCATGCCGATACCGCTGCGCGCGTTCACTTCGTCATCCAATCCATCCATTCGCGCAACGCGGGAAGCTGGTCGGCATGCGTGAGGTCCACCTGCAGGGGCGTGACCGACACGGCGCCGTGTTCGAGTGCGTGGAAATCCGTCCCCGGACCGGCCTCGCGTGCGGCGCCGGCCGGACCGACCCAGTAGATCGTCTCGCCGCGCGGGCTCGTACCCTTCACGACCGGCTGCGCCTTGTGGCGGCGCCCGAGGCGCGTGACCTGCACGCCCTTCAGGGCCTCGTAGGGGACGTCGGGCACGTTCACGTTGAGGAGGATGGGCGAGCCGAAGGGCGCGGCGGCCAGGCGCTCGACGAGCCCGCGGGCCACCTTGGCCGCCGTGGCGAAGTTCTCGAACTTCGTGCCGACGAGGGAGACCGCCACGGAGGGAATGCCCAGCAAATAGCCTTCGGTGGCGGCGGCGACCGTGCCCGAATAGAGCGTGTCGTCGCCCATGTTGGCGCCCGTGTTGATCCCGGAGACCACGATGTCGGGCTCGAAATCGAGGAAACCCGTGACCGCCAGGTGGACGCAGTCGGTGGGCGTACCGTTCACGTACCAGAAGCCGCTGTGCGCGCGGCGCACGGAAAGCGGACGGTCCAGCGTGAGCGAGTTGGAGGCGCCGCTGCGGTCGCGCTCGGGGGCCACGACGGTGACGGTGCCGAGGCTTGCGAGGCCCTCGGCGAGCGCGGCGAGGCCCGGAGCGTAGTAGCCGTCGTCGTTCGAGAGGAGGATGCGCATTTCGGGGGGCGGGGGAAACAAGCGCCTTTGCGCTCGCACTTTTCGTCAAATTATACCTGCCGCCTTGCCGTTAGAATCGGTCGGACTCCAAACATCGGGCTAATCCATGACCGACCGCTTCCGACGTCCGCTCGCCGCGGCCCTCCTCCTCGCCTGCGGCAGCGCCCTGGGCGCCGCGCTCGACATCGACGGCCTCGCCCGCGACGTAGGCCCCTGCACGGACTTCTACCAGTTCGCCAACCGCCGCTGGCTCGATACCACGCCGATGCCCGACGATCGCTCCACCTGGGGCACCTTCTCGGTGGTTCGCGAACGCAACGAGCGCACGCTGGAAAGGATCCTCGCCAATGCGATGAAGTACCCGCCGCGCGCGGGCTCGGCGCAACGCAAGGCCGTGGAGTACTTCGCGAGCGGCATGGATCGCGAGGCCATCGTCGCGGCGGGCCTCAAGCCCCTGGCGCCGTACTTCGCACGGATCGAGGCGGCCCAGGACGCGGCGAGCCTGCGCCAGGCGCTGGTCATGCTGCGCATCTCGGGCATCAACGCCGGTTTCTCGTTCAGCGTCCGGCAGGACGCGAAGGATTCGGCGACGTACCTCGCGGAGATCGGCCAGGGCGGCCTCGGGCTTCCCGATCGCGACTACTACTTCAACAACGACGAACGCTCGAAGCAGTGGCGCACGGCCTATCGCACCCACATCGAGCGGCTGTTCGCGCTCGCCGGGGACTCGCCCGAATTCGCCGCGCGCAATGCCGAGCTCGCCTTCACGCTCGAGCTCGCGCTGGCGCATGCCTCGATGAACAACATCGAACGCCGCGACGTCGATCGCACCTACAACAAGACGACCGTGGCGCAGCTCGCGGAGTCCGCGCCGCAGTTCGCCTGGGCCGACTACTTCACCGCGCTGGGCGTGCGCGACCTGAAGGACGTGAACCTCGCGCAGCCCGACTTCATGAAGGCCTTCGCGCGGCTCACCGCCGAGCGGCCGCTGCCCGAGTGGCGCGCCTACATGCGCTGGCACCTGCTCAACGCAACGGCCGGAAAGCTCAGCCGCGATTTCGAGGACGCCGACTTCCGTTTCAACGAAACGGTGCTCAAGGGCACGCGTACGCCGCTCGAGCGTCCGGCGAAGGTACTCGAGGTGATCAACGGGCGCACCGGCGGCGAGCCGATGGCCCAGGCGCTCGGGCTCCTCTATGTCGAGAACGCCTTCCCCCCGGAAGCGAAGGCCAAGGCGCTCGCACTCATCGAGAACCTGAAAGCGGCCCTCGGCGAGCGCCTCGAGGGTCTCGACTGGATGAGCGATGACACGCGCGCGCGAGCACTCGAAAAGCTCTCGGCGATCAAGGCGAAGGTGGGCTATCCCGACCAGTGGCGCGACTACGCGGACGCCGACGTGGGGCCTTATCCGTTCGTGGAGAACTGGCTGCGTGCCAACGCCTTCCACACGCGGCGCCAGGTCGCCCTGCTCGGAAAGCCCGTCGACCGCGGCGAGTGGCTCACCGCGCCGCAGATCGTGAACGCGTTCTACAACGCGCGCCTGAACGAGATCGTCTTTCCGGCCGGGATCCTGCAGCCGCCCTTCTTCGACGCGAAGGCCGACGACGCCGTGAACTATGGCGGCATCGGCATGGTGATCGGCCACGAGATCACGCATGGCTTCGACGACCGCGGCCGCCGCTTCGATGCGCAGGGCAACCTGCGCGACTGGTGGACCGCGGAAGATGCGAAGCGCTACGGCGACCGCGCGCGCAAGGTCGAGGAGCAGTACGGCAGGTACGTGGGCGTCGAGAACACGAACGTGAACGGCAAGCTCACGCTGGGCGAGAACATCTCCGACATCGGCGGCGCCAAGATCGCATACGTCGCGCTGCAACGCGCGCTGCAGGCCAATCCCACGCCGAAGATCGACGGCTACACCCAGGAGCAGCGCTTCTTCATTTCCTTCGCGCAGATCTGGCGCAGCCGCTACCGCCCCGAGCAGGAAAGGCTGCTGCTGCAGACCGACTCGCATTCGCCGCCGCGCTTCCGCGTGCAGGGTGTCGTCACGAACATGCCCGAGTTCGCGCGGGCCTTCTCGTGCGACCCGGCGAGGACGCTGCGGGTCGAGGGGGAGCGCGTCAACATCTGGTGACTGCGGAGTTGCGGCGAGGAAGGCCGCCTTTGCCCGGCCGCCCGTGCAAGCTGCGCCGCATCTCCTTGCACGCTCAGACAGTCCTCGCCGCGCGGCATCGACACCTTCGACCATCCTGCATGTCGAAGCGGCGGCGCTCGGTCAGCCACGACGATCGCGATGCCAGGGTAAGGCGCGGCAAGGGCGTCGAGGGATCGCCGATTTTCGAGCGAGCCGAGCGATCTGGAAAAGGCCGGGGTTTCGGCACGGTCGAGACAAGTTGAGGGCCGAAGCGCCTTCAACGGTAGAGAGGTTGACGATCAGACCGTGCCGCCGGCCCTTTTCCAGATCGTGAGGGGCACGCATCACGACGGTGATGCGACGCAGCTCGCATGAGGCGATCCCTCGACGCCCTTGCCGCGCAGGCTCGCGAGCGGGAGCGCGTCAACATCTCGTGAGTAATCGGTCCATACTCCCGGCGTCGGAACCCTCGGAAGGACGACCATGAACAGACCGCTTTCGCGGCGCAACCTCATTCGTGCGGCTGCTGCTGCCGGCGCCTGGCTCGCTCTGCCCTCGGCCGTCCGCGCGGCGATGGGACCGAACGACAAGTTCGATCTCGTGATCAAGGGCGGCGAGGTGCTCGACCCCAGCCAGAACCTGCGCGCCGTTCGCGATGTCGGCATCCGAAACGGCATCGTCGAAGCGGTCGACGCGGATATTCCGGTCGCGCGCGCGCTTCGCGTGATCCAGGCGGGCGGACGCCTCGTGACGCCCGGCCTCGTCGACCTGCATGCGCATGTCTTTCCCTACGGCTCGGCGATCGGCATTCCGGCTGACGAGTTGGTCCCCTTCCAGGGCAGCGCGACCGCGGTCTCCGCAGGAGATGCCGGCGCGAACAACTTCGCCGCGTTCCGGCGCTATATCGTCGGCAGCACTCGCACGCGGCTGTACGCCTTCGTTCACATCGCCAACATCGGGCTCGCAGGATTCCCGGTGCCCGAGCTCTACAACATCGACTACGCTCGGGCGGAGGATGCCGCGCGCACGGTGGCCGAGAACGCGGACCTCGTCATCGGCATCAAGGTGCGCATGAGCGAGAACGTGATCGCGAAGCACGGCCTCGAGCCGCTCAAGCGCGCCATTCGCGGCTGCGAGCTCTCCGGCGTGGCCGGCGCCAAGGTGATGTGCCACATCGGGGGCGTCGAAACGCCCGAGCTCATGTCGCAGATCCTGGACTTGCTGCGCCCGCGCGACATCCTCACGCACTGCTACTCCGGCGCGCCCAACATCGCCGGCAAGTTCACCAACATCGTCCAGGATGGAAAGCTCCTGCCCGCCGCACTCGAAGCGAAGAAGCGCGGCGTCGTCTTCGATGTCGGCCACGGAGGCGGCAGCTTCGACTACACCATCGCCGAGGCGGCCATCGCGCAGGGCGCCACGCCCGACACGATCTCGTCGGACATCCACGTCTTCTCGGGCAACACGCCGGGCATGCCCTATCTCACGTGGGTCATGAGCAAGTTCCTGAACATGGGATTCACGCTCGAGCAGGTCGTGGGCATGGCCACGGTGAACGCAGCGCGCTCGATCGGGAAGCTCCCGAAGCTGGGCACCCTGCAGGTGGGCGCGCCCGGCGACGTCTCGATCCTCGAGGTGGTCGACGGGCCCGTGGAGTTCGTCGACACGCGCAACAACAAGCGCGCCGGCAAGGTTCACATCCGCCCGGTGCAAACCGTGGCGGCCGGCGTGGTTTTCGGCCGGCCCTACGCAGCGCCGTTCAGCGTTCGCTGATCACTCGGTGATCGGCACGCAGGAGCAGAACAGGTTGCGATCGCCGTAAACGTTGTCGGCCCGCGCCACGGGTGACCAGTACTTCGCGGCGCGCAGGCTCGCCAGCGGATACGCGGCGCGCTCGCGCGAGTACTTGTGCGACCAGTCGTCGGCAAGAACCGCTTCGGCCGTGTGCGGCGAGTGCTTGAGCGGATTGTCCTCGCGGTCCATCGCGCCCTCTTCCACCGCGCGGATCTCCTCGCGAATGGCGATCATCGCTTCGCAGAAGCGATCGAGCTCGGCCTTGGATTCACTTTCGGTGGGTTCGACCATCAGCGTGCCGGCGACCGGGAACGACATCGTCGGCGCGTGGAAGCCGTAGTCGATGAGGCGCTTGGCGACGTCCTCGACCGAGATGCCCGACGTTTCCTTGAGCGGCCGCAGGTCGAGGATGCATTCGTGCGCGACGAGGCCGCCGGGACCCGAGTAGAGCACCGGGTAGTGCGGCCCGAGACGCTTGGCGATGTAGTTCGCGTTGAGGATCGCCACCTCGCTCGCTCGCGTGAGGCCCTCGCCGCCCATCATCGCGACGTACATCCACGAGATCGGGAGGATCGACGCGCTGCCGAAAGGTGCGGCCGAGACCGCGCCGATCGCATCGGGAGACCGTGCGAGATGGCGATGGCCCGGCAGGAACTTCGCGAGATGCGCCCCGACCGCGACCGGACCCACACCCGGGCCGCCACCGCCGTGCGGAATGCAGAACGTCTTGTGCAGGTTCAGGTGCGAGACGTCGCCGCCGAACTGCCCGGGCGCGGTGAGGCCGACCATCGCGTTCATGTTGGCGCCGTCGACGTACACCTGGCCGCCAAACTTGTGCACGACTTCGCAGATCTCCGTGATGCCCGCCTCGAACACGCCGTGCGTCGAGGGATAGGTCACCATGATCGCCGCGAGGTCCTGGGCATGCGCCTCGGCCTTCTTGCGAAGGTCCGCGAGGTCCACGTTGCCCTGCGCATCACAGGCCACGACCACGACCTGCATGCCGACCATCTGCGCGGAAGCCGGATTGGTTCCGTGCGCGGAGCTGGGGATGAGGCACACGTTGCGATGCCCTTCCCCGCGGCTTTCGTGCCACGCCTTGATGATGAGCAGCCCCGCGTATTCGCCCTGCGAGCCCGCGTTGGGCTGCAGCGACACCGCGGCATAGCCGGTGGCTTCGCACAGCATCCGCTCGAGGCTCGTCACGAGCTCGCTATAGCCCTGCCACTGGCTCACCGGCGCGAAGGGATGGATCGCGCCGAACTCGGGCCAGGTGACCGGGATCATCTCGCTCGTGGCGTTCAACTTCATCGTGCACGAGCCCAGCGGGATCATCGAGCGGTCGAGCGCGAGATCCTTGTCGGCGAGGCTGCGCAGGTAACGCAGCATTTCCGTCTCGGAGTGGTAGCGGTTGAAGACCGGATGCGTGAGGTATTCGGACTTGCGCGCGATCGACGCATCGAGCTTGTCGAGCGCGGTCGAGTCGAGATCGGCCACCGAGAACGACGCCGCGGAACCGGCGAAGATCGCCCAGAGGCTTTCCACATCCGTGCGCGTCGTGGTCTCGTCGAGCGAGATGCCGAGCGATACGCCGGCCATGCGCAGGTTCACGCCCGCCGCTTCGGCGCGCGCGACGATTGATTTGGTCTTGTCGCCGGTCGCGATGGTGAGCGTGTCGAAGAAATTCGTGGTCGGCACGGTGAAGCCCAGCTTCACGAGGCCCGCCTTGAGGATCGCGGTAAGGCGATGCACGCGATGGGCGATGTGCGCGAGGCCCTGCGGGCCGTGGTAGACCGCGTACATCGAGGCCATCACCGCCAGCAGCACCTGCGCCGTGCAGATGTTCGAAGTCGCCTTCTCGCGGCGGATGTGCTGCTCGCGCGTCTGGAGGGCCAGGCGATAGGCGCGTTGTCCACGCGCATCGACCGTCACGCCCACGAGGCGCCCGGGCATGCTGCGCTTCAGTTCGTCGCGCGTGGCCATGTAGCCCGCGTGCGGGCCGCCGAAGCCCATCGGCACGCCGAAGCGCTGGGCGGAGCCGACGGCCACGTCCGCGCCCCACTCGCCCGGAGACGTAATCAGCGTGAGCGCAAGAAGGTCCGCGGCCGCGATCACGAGGCCGCCGCGCGCATGCACGTTCGCCGCGAGTCCGTGGAAATCGCGCGTCTCGCCATCGACGCCGGGGTATTGCACGAGCACCGCAAAGGCATTCGCTTCCGCGAGCTTCGCGGAGGGCAACACCTGCACCTCGATGCCGAGCGGCTTCGCGCGCGTGAGGATCACGTCGAGCGTCTGCGGGAAGACATCGTCCGCCACCGCGAAGACCTTGGTCTCGAGCGTCGTCGAGCGCAGGCACAGCGTCATCGCCTCGGCCGCGGCGGTCGCCTCGTCGAGCATCGACGCATTCGCGATCGCCATGCCCGTGAGGTCGGTGACCATCGTCTGGAAGTTGAGCAGCGCTTCCAGGCGGCCCTGCGAGATCTCCGGCTGGTACGGCGTGTACGCGGTGTACCAGGCGGGGTTCTCGAGGATGTTGCGAAGGATCACGCCCGGCGTGTGCGTGCCGTAGTAACCCTGGCCGATGAACGAGCGGAACACCTGGTTCTTCGCGGCGAGGCGGCGGATCTCCGCGAGGGCCTCGGCTTCGTTCAGCGCGGTGCGCAATTGCATCGGCTTCTTGCGACGAATCGCGGGTGGGACCACCGCATCGATCAGCGCCGCGCGCGTGCCGTAGCCCAGCAGGCCCAGCATCTGCGCTTCGTCGACCGCGTCCGGGCCGATGTGGCGGCGCTCGAACGCACCGTGATCCTCGAGTTGCGCGAGGCTTTGCGCCGGCGCCTTGGCGTGGGTATCCATTATTCGGAGGCGACCTTCTGGTAGGCGGCGGCATCGAGGAGCTTGTCGACGTCGCCCGCGTTGTCGGGCTTGATGCGGAACATCCACGAGGCGTAGGGCGCCGTGTTCACGGCTTCGGGCGCCTTCGCGAGCTCGGCGTTGGCGCCGACGATCTCGCCGGCGATCGGTGCGTAGATGTCGGAGGCAGCCTTCACGCTCTCGACGACACCGACGGCTTCACCGGCCGAAACCTTGCGACCGGCCTTGGGTGCCTCGATGAAGACGATGTCGCCGAGCTGCTCCTGGGCGTGGTCGGTGATGCCCACCGAGATCGCGCCATCGGCTTCGCGCTTCAGCCACTCGTGGGAATCGGTGTATCGCAGGTCCTTGGGGATGTTCATGTCGGTCTCCTGGTTCGCCCTCTCCCTTGGGAGAGGGTCGGGGTGAGGGTCAGACGAGGGCTTTGCCATGGCGCACGAAGGGCGGCTTCACGACCTTCGCAGCGAGTTGCTTGTCGCGGACGATCACCTGCACGGCATCGCCCGGCTTGAGGCCGTGCGGCAGGCGCGCGAGCGCGATCGATTTTTCGAGCGTGGGCGAGAACGTGCCGCTGGTGATCTCGCCTTCGCCGCCATCGGCGACCACGCGCTGGTGCGCGCGCAGCACGCCGCCCGCATCGAGCAGCGAGAGGCCGAGGAATTGATGCTTCTGGCCCTGCTCCGTGAGCGCGGCCTTGCCGACGAAATCGCGCGGGCTCGCGAGGTCCACGGTCCAGGCGAGTCCCGCATCCAGCGGCGACACGCCTTCATCCATGTCCTGGCCGTAGAGATTCATGCCGGCTTCGAGGCGCAGCGTGTCGCGCGCGCCGAGTCCGCACGGCTTGGCGCCGGCCGCGGCCAGGGCCCTCCACGCCGCTTCGGCCTTGTCCTGCGCGAGCACGATCTCGAAACCGTCCTCGCCGGTATAGCCGGTGCGCGCGACCATCATTCCGAGTGCCAGCGCGGCGTTGAATGGCTTGAGCATCTCGGTGGCTTCCTGCAGCCCCGCGAAGGCGCGCCATGCGGTCTCGCGTGCACGCGGGCCCTGCACCGCGATGAGCGCGCGATCGCGCTGCGGCGTGATGTGCACCGACGACTGGGTGCGGTGCGCCAGGCTTTCCAGCCACTGGATGTCCTTGTCGGCCGTGCCCGCGTTCACGACGAGGCGAAAGAAATCCTCGCGGAAGAAATAGACGATGAGATCGTCGATCACGCCGCCCGACTCGTTGAGCAGGCATGAGTAGAGCGCCTTGCCCGGCGCCTGGAGCTTGTCGACGTTGTTGGCGAGCGCGTGGCGCAGGAAGGCGCGGGCGCCGGTGCCCTCGATGTCCACGACCTGCATGTGGGAGACATCGAACATGCCGCAATCGCGGCGCACGGCGTGGTGCTCCTCGATCTGGGAGCCGTAGTTGACGGGCATGTCCCACCCGCCGAAATCGACCATGCGGGCGCCCGCGGCGCGGTGCAGCAGGTTCAGGACAGTGGATTTGCGCAAGTTCTCTCCGGATCGATCGGTAAAAAAGACAAGGGGCCAAAAGTAATGGGGTCAGACCCCATTAATTTTGACCCCTCTGTCCTCGGTACCTGAGAGATTACACAGTGCGAACCCTGCCGCGCTGCGCTAGCCCCTTCGGTGGGCGAATGTGTCGCCGCTCTCCAGAGTCCGGGTAATTCTTCCCGGTTCCGATCGGTCCTTTTGCCTGAGAGTTTGCGGGTGCTACCCCTTCGGCGGCCCCAGATTCGAGGCTCTCTCCCGGTCGGATGGCGCGAATTGTACGGGATAATGCGACCCATGCAAACGAACTATCTCACCCACATCCGCGAGCAACTGGCGGCCCTGGAGACGCAGGGACTGTACAAGCACGAACGTGTGATCGCCTCCCCGCAATCGGCCCGGATCGAGGTCACGGGTGGTGCCCACGTGCTCAACTTCTGCGCCAACAATTACCTGGGCCTCGCGAACCATTCGGCCCTGGTCGCGGCGGCGAAAAGCACGCTCGACGAGCACGGGTACGGGATGGCCTCGGTGCGCTTCATCTGCGGCACGCAGACCGTGCACCGCGAGCTCGAGGCGAAGCTCGCGCAATTCCTCGGGACCGAGGATGCCATCCTCTACGGCTCGTGCTTCGATGCGAACGGCGGGCTCTTCGAGACGCTGCTCGGCGAGGAAGACGCCGTGATCTCGGATGCGCTCAACCACGCCTCGATCATCGACGGCGTGCGGCTGTCGAAAGCGAAGCGCTTCCGCTACGCCAACAACGACATGGCCGATCTCGAGGCGCAGCTCAAGTCCGCCGATGCGGAAGGTGCCCGCTTCAAGATGATCGCGACCGACGGTGTGTTCTCGATGGACGGCATCCTCGCGAACCTGAAGGCGATCTGCGACCTCGCCGACAAGTACCAGGCGATGGTGATGGTCGACGACTCGCATGCCGTGGGCTTCGTCGGCGCCAAGGGTCGAGGCACGCACGAGCATTGCGGCGTGATGGGCCGGGTGGACATCCTTACCGGCACGCTCGGCAAGGCGCTCGGTGGCGCCTCGGGCGGCTATACCGCGGGCCCGCGCGACGTGATCGCGTGGCTGCGCAACCGCTCGCGCCCCTACCTCTTCTCGAACACGCTGATGCCGGCGATCGCGGGCGCATCACTCAAGGTGCTCGAGCTCCTCGAACAGGGCGACGCGCTGCGGACGAAGCTCGCGAAGAACGCCGCGCATTTCCGCAAGGACATGACGGCGCTGGGCTTCAAGCTCGCGGGTGCGGGCCATCCGATCATTCCTGTCATGCTGGGTGACGCGCCGCTCGCGAAGGCGATGGCCGACCGGCTGCTCGCCGAAGGCATCTACGTGATCGGCTTTTCCTTCCCGGTCGTGCCCAAGGGGCAAGCGCGCATCCGCACGCAGATGTCCGCGGCGCACGAGCCGGAACATATCGAAAGCGCCGTGGTCGCATTTGCAAAGGTCGGCCGCGAACTGGGAGTCATCAAGTGAGAACGCTGGCGAAGACGAAGCGCGAACCCGGAATCTGGATGACGGATTCCCCGAAGCCCGAGGTCGGGCACAACGACGTGCGCATCCGCATTCGCAAGACCGCGATCTGCGGCACCGACATGCACATCTACAAGTGGGACGACTGGTCGCAGAAGACCGTGCCGGTGCCGATGACGGTGGGCCACGAGTACGTGGGTACGGTCGATGCGATCGGCACCGAAGTGCGCGGCCTCACGATCGGCCAGCGCGTGTCCGGCGAAGGCCATCTCGTGTGCGGCCATTGCAGGAATTGCCGCGCCGGCCGTCGGCATCTGTGCCGCAACACGCAAGGCGTGGGCGTGACTCGCCCGGGCGCCTTCGCCGACTACCTCGTGATTCCCGCGGAGAACGCGTTTCCGATTCCCGACGACATCCCCGACGAGATCGCCTCCATCCTCGATCCGTTCGGCAACGCGGCGCACACCGCCCTCTCCTTCGACCTCGTGGGTGAAGACGTCCTCATCACCGGCGCCGGCCCCATCGGCATCATGGCCGCGGCGATCTGCCGGCACGTGGGCGCGCGGCACATCGTGATCACCGACATGAACGACTACCGCCTCTCGCTCGCGAAGACGATGGGCGCGAGCCGCACGGTGAACGTCGAACGCGAGTCGCTCCCGGACGTGATGAAGACGCTCGGAATGGTCGAGGGCTTCGACGTGGGCCTGGAGATGTCCGGCGTCGCCTCGGCTTTCCGCCAGATGCTCGACACGATGAACCACGGCGGCAAGATCGCGATGCTCGGCATCCCGCCGGGCGAGACCGCGATCGACTGGACGAAGGTGATCTTCAAGGGCCTCACCATCAAGGGCATCTACGGCCGCGAGATGTATGAGACGTGGTACAAGATGATCGCGATGCTCCAGGGCGGGCTCGATCTCTCGCCGATGATCACGCACCGCTTCGACGTGAAGGATTACCTCGAGGGATTCGAGACGATGGGATCGGGCAAGTCAGGCAAAGTCGTGCTGAGCTGGACCTGATGGACGACGCAGTATCCCCAACTGGGAGAACGGAAGATGAAACGAGTTCATGTCCTGCGCCTCACCTGCCTCGCGGTCGCCCTCACGCTGACCGGCTGCTTCGAAGCGACCAAGCCGCTCTCGGCCCCCGGAACGGTGCCCTATGACATCAGCGTCCTCGGTTCCTGGACCTGCGTCCCGGATCCGCCGCTTCGTCCCCAGGACAAGGCCACGCTCACCCTGCGCAACATCGACCAGTGGACGCTCGATGCGAACTGGGTGGATGGCGACAAGACCTCGCGCTACCGCGTCCACGGCACGAAGGTCGATTCGGTCATCGTGCTCAACGTGCTCGAGGTCGCGCCCGGCGCGAAGTGGTTCTTCGTGCGCTACAAGCGCGAAGGCAACAAGCTCGCGCTGAGCACGGCCAACGGCCAGGAGATCAAGGGCGGGTACGAGGCGCGCAAGATGGACGACCTCAAGGCGCGTGCCGCCGGCGATGATCTCTTCAAGACCTTCGCGATGTGCACGAGAGCCAAGTAAGGCGGCGCACCGGTCCGAGACGTTTGTCGCGGCCCGGATCGCGAAAATCCGGGTCGTAGGTCCCATTGCGCGGCACGCGTGCGCGCTCTACCGTGGCGGCACCCAGTTCACCTCGGGAGCACCCGTGACACGTCCTCGCCTGATCGCGCTTGCGGTCGCCACCCTGCTCGCTCCGTGCTCCGCCCTCGCGGCCGGCGAAATCGTCTGCTCACCCACGGCCTGGGCATCGCTGTGGACCGATCGCGGCAGCGGCGCATCGCGAGACGTCTCGTTCTTCCGTCCCTCCACGGGGTTTACGCTGGGCGACCATGCCCAGGGCGGCGGCGCGCCCACCGGCGAAGCCTGCGCGTTCAGTGCCTCGGTTCCGAACGCGCTCGCGCCGCCGACCGGATTCACGCTGATCTACAAGGACGTCGGCACCGGCGCCAAGCAGGACGGCTCGCTCTGGCGGGCGAATTGCCCCAATGGATACACGGGCCTGGGCGACGTGAACGTCATCGGGCACGCGCTTCCGCCCCTCATGGCGCAGATCTATCGCTGCGTGCGGGCCGATCTCGTCAAGGCAGTGAGCCGCGGCTACATGGACGTGTGGAATGACAAGAAGTCCGGCGGCAAGCAGGACGTGAGCGTCTGGGGCTGGAAAGCGTTCGCGAACCCGCATGCGAGCGTTCCGGCGCAAACCTTCTTCCTCGCCCAGGGAAATTACGCGGCGCCCGCCGCGCCGCAGAAGGTGCTTGCCGACGGCGTGCTTCGCTACAACCCGCCCGGCGTTCCGGCGCAGGCCAAGGTGGAGGAATGGATGCGCACCTACGCGCCCGTCGTCTCCTTCCATCCGAAGGAGACTTACTTCCCGACTTCGGTCGAGTCGTATCTCGCGGTCACGTCTCCGGTGGGCAACGGACTCGCGCTGAAGAATCCGACGGACCCGGCCAAGCCCGGAAACCTCGGGGCGGCGCGCGTCTACGTCAACGCGAAAGTCGGCGCCTCACGGACGGAACTGCAGTATTGGTTCCTCTATGCGTACAACGGTGCCGGAACTGCCTATTTCAAGAACCTCAATTGGAAAGGCACCTACGACAGCATGGGCGACCACAGCATGGCGCCGTGCGGGCAGCACGAAGGCGACTGGGAGCACATCACCGTCGCGGTCGACAACCGCACGGGCAACATGATCGAGACCTACCTCTCGCAGCACGATGGCGGCGCCTGGTATCCGGCGGTGCAATCGACGAGCGCCGGAAGAGTGCGCTTCTACTCTTCGCTCAACGGCCACGCGGCGTACTTCCAGCCCGCGCGCTACTACTCGCACGAGGTGAAGGCCGGGGTCATCGAGTTCCGGCTCCTCAACGATGCGCAGGCCGGCGGAAAGGTCCTCGATACGCGCGCGGGCGCCGGGCCTTATCTCATGGCCGTGAATTTCCTCGAGGCCGACGTCAAGGCGAAGCCGCCGTACACCATCGCGCCCCAGGCCTGGATGGGCATCAAGGGCCGCTGGGGACGCATCTTCGAACGCGGGGCGGCTGCGGCGCAGACCGATATGGAGAGGAAATTCGGGTCCATCGGTGGCGCGATCCTGACGTTCGGCACGCTGAAGCTCGTGAACCTCGTCATGGACGAGGCGGGACTCAAGTCGGAGTGCTCGCAGGAAACGGGCCCGCAACCGCCGTGGGAGAAGGGCAGCTGGGCGACCGCCGACCGGGAAAAGTGATCAGAAGCTGACGGCCAGCCCGAGCGACCACCCCTCGACGTTCTGCCCGACGACGTAGCGCATCACGGCGCGGGCGCGGGTGACGTAGGTGTCGAGCCGGCTCGTGTCGAGCTCGAGGCCGACGCCGAACGAGTTGAGGTGGTTGAAGCCGAGCACGCCATCGAGGCTTCCGACGAAGCTCGTATGCGCGTATTCGAGCACGTAGCGCAGGGGGCGATCGAGCATCACGGCCCCGGTCGGGGCACGCCAGCGCGTCCAGAAGCTGATGCTGTTCGCGTGCGACGTGCCCTTCACCACCGAGTCCGTGTCGCCGTAGCTGCGCAGCGGGATCGCGGTGAAGCGCAGCTCCGCATCGATCTCGCGCCGTGGCTGGTAGTCCTCGTAGTCGAGCATCACCGCGCCACCCACCCCGTAGACGTCCAGGCGTCCGTCCTGCGCGAACGCGACGTCTTCGCCTGCGCGCACCGACGCGATGCGCACCGACCCCGCCGCCTCGCTCTCGACGCGGCCGATCGAAACATTCAGGACGGGCCGGATCACGAGGTGCTGGGCAATGGGAAAGTCGTAGCCGATCCCCCCGGTGGCCGAGACGCTCCGCCATTTCACGGACACGTCACGCTGCTCGACGCCATCGCTGGCGACGAACGTCGGGTCGTATCGGCTGGTGCCGACCGTGCCCTCGAGGTACAGACGCTTGTGGACCGTGTCGCCGCCGCCGAGCGTGGTCTGCTGGAAATCGGGATTCTGCGTGGGCGCGCTGCTGATGGCGAGCGATCCCGTGGTGACGTCCGGGATGAGCGTGAAGCCCATGAGGGCGAGCGCACCGTTCGCACGCTTCTGCACGTTGCCGTCGGTCAACCGGAACACCTGCGCCGCGGCCATCGCCGGAACCGCCAGCGCCACGACGAGGCCCGCGATGCGCATCATGACGATCAGATCAGGCGAATCTCGGAACGCGGGATGGAAAGGCGCACGATCTTCCCCTTCTCGATGCGCGTGGAACCCTGCAGGTGCGGCTGGTCGGCGATGATGCGCGACTCCCCGACGCGAATCTCGTAGCGCACGAACTCGCCGAGGAATTCGCCGGTCTCGATCACGCCTTCGAGCTCCAGGGCATCCGGATTCGCCGTCGCCTCGTCGTGGACGATGACGGCGTGCGGACGGAAGGCGAGTTCGACGCGCCCTTCCCTGTCATCCATGGCCCCCGGCAGCGGGCGATCGCCCAACGCCGAAGCGAAGACGCTGCGCCCGGCCTCGCGCCGGATCGCACCTTCGACGAGATTCACCGATCCGACGAATTGCGCGACGAACCGGTTCACCGGGCGGTCGAAGAGCTCCTCGGGCGTGCCGATCTGCTGGATGACCCCCTGGTCCATGACCGCGATGCGGTCGCACATGGTGAGGGCCTCTTCCTGGTCGTGCGTCACGAAGATCGTCGTGATGCCGAGCTGGTCGTGCAGGCGGCGAAGCTCATGACGCATCTGCACGCGCAGCTTCGCATCGAGGTTCGAGAGCGGCTCGTCGAGGAGCAGCACCTGGGGCTCGACGGCGATCGTGCGTGCGAGCGCCACGCGCTGCTGCTGACCGCCCGACAGCTGGTTGGGACGACGGTCGCGGTATTCGGAGAGGCCCACGAGGGCGAGCGCGGCATCGACCCGCTTGCGGATCTCGTCGCGCGGAAGCTTGCGCTCCTCGAGACCGAAGGCGACGTTCTTCGCGACCGTCATGTGCGGCCACAGCGCGTAGTTCTGGAACACCATGCCGACGTTGCGCTTCCACGGCGGCACGCCGGTGACATCGCGGCCGCCCACGAGGAGCTGCCCCGCCTGGTGCTGGTTGAAGCCCGCGATGAGCCTGAGCAGCGTGGACTTCCCGGACCCCGAAGGACCCAACAGTGCGAAGAACTCGCCCGGCAAGACCGTGAGCGAGATGTCGCGCAGCACTTTCGTCGTGCCGTACGACAACTCGATGTTGCGAGCCTCGACGCTCACTGCTTCCATGTGTCACCCCGATTCGTGAAGCGGTAGGACGCGTACGTGCCAAGGCCGACGATCACGACGGCAAGGACGCTCAACGCCGCGCCTGGCCCGCGCCCGGCGATGCTCTGCATGTAGAGATAGATACCGTACGACATCGGCGCCTGGTCTGCCGATGTCGACAACACGAGGGTCGCCGCGAGCTCGACGGCCGCCGTGATGAAACTCGTGACGAAGCCCGCGAGGATTCCACCGGCCATCAACGGCACGACCACGCGCCGCACCGTGCTTGCCTTCGTTGCACCGAGGTTCTCCGCGGCCTCCTCGAGCGACACGTGCAATTGCGTGAGCGCGGCCATGCAGGCGCGCACGGCGTAAGGCAGCCGCCGCACGGCGAGCGCGATCATCAGCGCGATCCACGTGGCCGCGAACGCCGTCTGCGTGAACGGCATCTCGAGACCCTTGAACGTGCGCAGGTAGCCGATCCCGAGGACGATGCCCGGAATCGCCAGCGGCGCGGCGGCAACCCAGTCGAGCGCCTGCCGGCCGGGCACCTTCGTGCGCAGGATGATGTAGGCGATCGCGGTTCCCACGATCACGTCGATGAATGCCGCGAGCCCGCAGTAGAGCAGCGTGTTGCCGATCATGTGCGGCGACTGCACGAGCACGGTCTTGTAATGCTCGAGCGTGAACCCTTCGGGCAGCACGCTGAAGCTCCACACCTTCGAGAAAGACATGAGCAGGATGCCGATGTGGGGCGCGAGCACGACGAGCAGCACGATCGCGATCCAGAAGTATGCGAAAGCCGTCTGCCACGGCGTGAGCGTGCGCCGCTGGAGCGAGGTGCCGCCGCGCTGCAGCGTGGAGTAGTCGCGGCCCTTGAGGATGCGTGCGGACATCCACAGCGCGGCCACCGAGAACGCGATCATGATCACGCTGATCACGTAGCCGATCGGGTCCTCCACGCCGACCGACGTCACCCGCAGGTAGGCCTGGGGCGCGAGCATGTTGGTCGTGCCGAGCACGAGCGGCGTTCCGAGGTCGTCGAAGACCTTCACGAACACCAGGGACGCGCCGGCGACGTAGCCGGGCATCGCCAGCGGGAAAACGATCCTGCGAAAGAGCCGCAAGCCCGAGGCGCCCAGGTTCTGCGCTGATTCCTCCATCGCGCCGTCGATGTTCTGCAGCGCCGCGACGAGGTTGAGCAGGATGAACGGGAAGTAATGCAGGGTCTCGACGAAGATCACGCCGGTGAGGCCCTGCATCACCGGAATCGTGAAGCCGAAGTGCTCCTGCAGGAGCAGGTTCACGGAGCCCGAGCGGCCGAAGATGAGCTGCATCGCCACCGCGCCCACGAACGGCGGCATGATCAGCGGCAGCACGCCCAGCGTCTGGATGAGCAGCGCCCCGCGAAAGCGGAAGCGCACCGTGAAATACGCGAGCGGCACGGCGATCAGCGTCGAGAAGACCACCGACATTCCCGCGACGTACAGGCTGTTCCAGAAGGACTCGCGCATGAGCGAGATCTGGAAGAACGACGCGAAGTGCGTGAGGGTGAAGCCTCCCGAGCCGGTCGAGAACGCCGTGTAGAAGACGGCCCCGACCGGAACGACCAGGAAGACGACGAGGAACGCCGCGATCGCGAGCGCGACCGCGGGAATCATTTAGCGGCGTTCGCGAGCTCGGCGGCCTTGACGTAGTTCGCCTTGGCCTTCGTGCTCCACTCCTCCTCGATCTGCGTCTTGCGCTTCACGGCCGCGTCATCGCCCTTCTTCGCCTTGAAGACCGCGAGGAGCTCCTTGTCCTGGGCCTGCTGGGCCGAGACCGGGACCGACCACGCGAGCTTCTTCGCTTCCTCGAGTTGCGGGCTCGCCTTGCCGGCAAGGCGCTTCTCCGCGTCCTGGATCGCCTTCGTCGCCGCGACGAGTTCCTTGTGGCGGAACGTGATCACCTGGTCGAAGAGCGAGGACACGACGTAGTAGCGCGACTCCGAAAGATTCGAATCGAACTTCACCTTGGCATTGATCGAGCCGTCGAAGGGATTCGGGTAGCCCTTGGGCGCCTTCGCGTAGGTCGCGGGCAGCACCGGCAGGCGCGAGATCTTCGGGTCGAGCAGGAGTTGCTGGCCTTCATCCGAGAGCGTGAACTGCAGGAAGCGCTTGCCGGCCTCCGGGCTCTTGGCGCCGGCCACGAGTCCGATGTTGGCCGGCACGATCGCGGTGACGGACGGATACGCGAACTCCGTGGGGAAGCCCGAGGCCTTCGCGGCCAGCCCGAAGAAGTCGATCACCAGGCCGATGCCGAACTGGCCGTTCTGCACGCCGTCGGGAACGCCGAAGCTGCGCTCGGTGATCGAGGCGCAGTTGCCCGAGATCTGCAGGATCTGGTTCCAGCCCTTGTCCCAGCCCTCACCCTGCAGGATCGTCTCGAACGTGAGGTGCGTGGTGCCGGAGCGCGAAGGCGACGAGGTCGCGACGTGGCCGTGATACACGGGCTTCATCAGGTCCGCCCACTCTTTCGGGGCCGGAAGCTTGTTCGCCTGCATGTACCGGGTGTTCCACATCATCCCGTAGCCCGCGAGCGCCTGGCCGCGGTACATGCCCTCGGGATCGTTGATCGGGTAGTCGCCGACCTTCGCCGGAATTCCACTGGCGGGAACGTCGACCTTCTGCAGGAGCTTCTCGCTGGCGAGGACCTCGAATGCATCGGGTGCCGAAACCCAGAAGATCTCCGGCCGGCTGCCCGCCGCCTGCTCGCGCACGAACGCGATGCCCGCCGACGTGCCCTTGTTCAGGATCTCCACCTTGTCCTGCGGAAACTTCTTTTCGTAGGCCGCCTTGTACGCGGTGGTGAGTTCCTTGGGGAACGAGGTGACGACGGTGATCGTGTCCGCGAACGCCGCGCTTGATACGATGGCGAGCGCCAACGGGGCGAGCTTGAAGGGATGCATCTTGTTTCTCCTCTTTGTTTTCTAGGTATCTACCGTGAATCTTACCAATTCCTTCCAGGCGGTCATCTTCGATCTCGATGGAACGCTCATGGACACGGTGGGCGAAATCCATGCCGCGCTCGCTCTCGCATTCGTCGAGCTGCGCATCGCCGAAGTGCCCCCGACCGTCGTCGAAAGCCTCGTCGGCCGCGGCGTTCGCTCGCTCGTGGAGCGCGCGCTCGAGCGCCAGGGCGCAAGTCGCGATGGGCTCGATGACGCCGTGCATCGCTTCGAGCATCACTACGCGGCCCTGGTGGCCACGAAGGCGGTGCTGTTTCCCGGTGCGCTCGATGGGCTGCGGATCCTGCGCGACGAAGGCCTGCCGCTCGCTGTCGTCACCAACAAGCCGCGGCAGTTCACCGTGAAGCTGCTCGAGCACGCGGGTATCGACTCGATGATGGCCTCCGTCGTCGCGGGTGACGACGGCATCACGCGCAAGCCCGCGGGAGACATGCTGCTCGCCGCGTGCCGCCAGATGGGCAGCCCGGCCGCCGCCACGCTGATGATCGGCGATTCCGCCAATGACGTGCTGGCCGCGCGCGCGGCCGGTTGCCCCGTATGGTGCGTGCCCTACGGCTATACCGAGGGCCAGCGCCCCGAGACCCTCGCGTGCGATCGCCTCGTCGCGACCATCGCGGAGGCAGCCAGGCTGATCGTGCGGGACTGAACCGGCTATTTCCGCGCGGCGGGCTGCGGCCGCCCGCCAAGCACCGTTCCCCAGATGCCGAGGTGGTCGACGGGCAGCGTTACTCCCGCGGGGGGCTCGCTTTCGAGGATCGCGAAGTCGGCGTAGCTGCCGGCCTTGATGCTTCCGATGTAGTTCTCGCGCTGGATCGCATGCGCCGGCGTGCTCGTGATCGAGGCGAGGCCCTTCGACGCGGCAAGCGGGCGCTCGGGAATTCCTTGCACGCGCGCGCTGACGACAGCACCGAGGCGGCCGAGCTCATCGGCGATCGCGGGCGGCGCATCGGCGGGAAGCGCAACCGTCGTTCGGTGTTGCGGGCGCGGGTCCGCGGCCTGCCGCGCCCGAAGGATGCGCAATGCAAGCTCGCTCTCGGCGACGGTGCCCGCACGGATGTGGAGCTGGTACTCGGCGCGCCAATAGAGGCGAAAGGCCTTGTCGAAGTCGGCGGCGTTCCCTGCGAGCAGCGCCACCTGCTGCAGCGGCCATTCGACGCGCCCGCGCCCATAGGTCCAGAAGCGCTGCGTGCGCAGGAGCACGTTCTCCTCGGCGACGGTCGCTTCGCGAAAGATCGCCGTGCCGTCGGCGATGAAATAGGTCCTGAAAGTCGTGAGCGGGTCGTCGAGCGCCTCGTGGATCACCGCCTGGGGCGCGAAGCGCGGCAGTGCCCCGCGTTGCGCAAGGGTGGTGATCCCGTGGGCCGGCAGCCACTCTCGCAGCGCGTGCAGGCCGCGGGCGAACTGCCGCGGCGAGAAGAGGTCCCGCCCGATGAAGCGCAGGGCTGTCTCCTGTGCGACGCCCGTGAATCGCGCATCGGAGGGAATGTCGCCGGAGACCGCGTACTTGTCGATGGCGGCGCTGTTGAGAATCAATGCGTCGCCGGTCCGGCTCCAGACGACCACCGCGCGCTGCGGCGAAGCCTTGTCGAGCGCCTCGCGTCCCAACGCACCGTGCGAGCGTGCGTCGTATCCCCAGGTGAAGAGCGTCTCGTTGCGCGCCGCCGGCTCCGCCGCGGCTTCGCGAATCCGCTCCAGGTATTGCTCGGGTGTCCGTGCAACGCGTGCGCCACGGCCCGGAATCTTCCAGTCGTCGGCGGCGATGACTTCGGAGCCGAAAGCGATCGCAGCGAAGACGGGATCGGCGTTCGCGTCGATGAATCCGGGCACGATCACCTTGCCTTCGAAACGCCCGTCGATGTCGTAGGGAAAGTCGCCCAGAGATGCCGTGACCGACTCGAGCGATCCCAGCGCGAGCACGAGCCCTCCGCCGACCGCGACGGCGGTTGCCTCGGGATGCGAGGGATCGCCCGTCAGGATCTTGCGCGCGGTGAAGATGCGCGCAGGCTGGGCGGTCGCCCACTGCGCCCGAACCTCGTCGAGCAGTCGAATCGTCTTCACGGGCTCGGCCGCGAAGGACGCCGAAGCGCACGCGCACGCCATCGCCACTGCCAGGATTCGGCCGGCCCAGCGCGAGTGCATTGGCGTCTTCATCAGACCTTCGATGCTACGAGCTACAACTGCGCCAACATTGCGTCAGCGCAAGGCAGTATCGAATTGGGAATTGGTCGGGGCGAGAGGATTCGAACCTCCGACCCCCTGCACCCCATGCAGGTGCGCTACCAAGCTGCGCTACGCCCCGACCGAGACCGAAATTATACCCTCTCCACGCCCTACTTCGAAGGGAGAAAGTGCTTCGGCGATCAGGGCTCGAGCATCTTGAGGATGCTCTTGAGTTCCTTGCGGATGTTCGCGGGCGAGATGGGCTGGGGAACGGTCATCGTGCGCGGCTGGTGCGTCGCGGGGGCGGTCGTCAGGACCGGCTCCTCGAGGCGGTTGCGCGCGCCGTTGATCGTGAAGCCATGCTCGTAGAGCAGCTCGCGGATGCGGCGAATGAGGAGCACTTCGTGGTGCTGGTAATAGCGGCGGTTGCCGCGCCGCTTCAGGGGCTTGAGTTGTGTGAACTCCTGCTCCCAATAGCGCAGCACATGCGGCTTCACCCCACACAACTCGCTGACTTCGCCGATCGTGAAGTAGCGCTTTGCGGGGATCGCCGGCAAATCAGTCGTCGCCAGGTTCTCCGTGGCCATTGAAGGACTTCTCCACCAGGCTCTTCAACTTTTGGCTTGCGTGAAAAGTGACAACGCGCCTTGCCGTGATGGGAATCTCTTCACCGGTCTTCGGGTTGCGTCCCGGGCGCTGCGGCTTCTTCCGGAGCTGGAAGTTGCCGAAACCCGAGAGCTTCACCATCTCGCCCCGTTCAAGGGCGATCCGGATTTCCTCGAAGAAGGACTCGACCATGTCCTTGGCCTCGCGCTTGTTCAAGCCGACCTTTTCGAACATCAGGTCGGCCAGCTCGGCCTTGGTGAGGGTGACTTTGTCTTTCACGTGCGCGGCTGGGCTTTGAATTGTTCGATGATTTGATTGCGTATGGAGGTCACCATCGCCTCCACCTCGGAATCTGTCAAAGTCCTGTCAGTATCCTGCATAACTATACGAAACGCAAGGCTTTTTCTCCCCGCGTCGACGCCCTTTCCCTCGTACAGATCGAAGATTTCGACCTCCCTGACAAGGGGGGGAACGGCCTTTCGGACCGCTTCCAGGATCGCTCCGGAGGGTACCTGATTGCCGACGGTAAACGATAGATCCCGGCGTACGGCGGGCATCCGCGACACCCCGGAAAACCTTGTAGGACACCCTTCCAGGAGCGGCCCGGTCAGGATCTCGAAGACGACGGGCGCAAACGGAAGGTCGTAGCGCTGCTGCAGGCGCGGATGAAGCTCGCCGACGATGCCGATTTCGCGGCCGGCGAGGCGGACCACGGCGCAGCGCCCCGGATGGCAGGCCGGATGCGTTCCGGCGGTAAATTCCAGCGCGAGCGTGCCCGCGATCGACTGCAGGTCGCCCTTGGCATCGAAGAAATCAACGCGCTCGCCCTTGTCGCCCCACTGCTCCGGCATCCGGGCGCCGTACGCGAGACCCGCCATGCGCTCGGGCTGCACCGCGAGGTCCGCGGCCTGGCCCTCGAAGCAGCGGCCGATCTCGAAGAGGCGCACGTGTGCTTCACCGCGGTTGAGGTTCGAGGCAAGGCTTGCGACCAGGCCGCCGAGCAGCGTCGAGCGCATCACGCCCATCGTGCTGGCGATGGGGTTGGCGAGGCGCACGGGCTTGTCGTTGCCGGCGAAGTCGCGTTCCCATTCCTCGGCGACGAAGCTGTAGTTGATGACTTCCTGGTAGCCGTGCGCGGCAGCAGCGCGGCGCAGGTCGAAACGGTTGCGCGAACCCTCGCGGACCGGAAGCATCGGCAGGGTCGAGCGCGGCGCCACGGCCGGAATGTGCTCGAAGCCGTGGATGCGCGCGATCTCCTCGATGAAGTCTTCCTCGATCGCGAGGTCGAAGCGCCAGGAGGGCGCCGTCACCTTCAGCGGCTCGGCCCCTTGCACCTCGCAGGCGAGGCGAACCAGGCTTTCGGCCATCTTCGCGTCGGGAATGTCGTAGCCCAGCAGCACACGGGCACGCGCGGGGCGAACGCGGACGGCTTCGCGCTTCGGGAGCGTGCCGACCGTTTCGGTGATGGGTCCGGCCTTGCCGCCACAGATCTGGAGGATCAACTGCGCGGCGCGTTCCTGTGCGGGGCGCTGCGCGTTGAAGTCCACGCCGCGCTCATAGCGATAGGCCGCATCGCTCGTGAGCTGCAGGTCGCGCGAGCGGCCCTGAACGGCTTCGGCGTCAAAGTACGCAGCCTCGAAGAACACGTCGGTCGTGCCCTCGCCCACCATCGTCGCGTGGCCGCCCATGACGCCACCGAGCGCGACCGCGCCCGATTCATCGGCGATCGCGAGAAGCTGCGGGCGATGCTCGACCCACTGCTCGTTCAGGAGCTGCAGCTTTTCGCCCGGCTTGACGAAGCGCACATCGATGGCGCCCTTGAGCTTGGCGTCGTCGAACGCGTGCATCGGCTGGCCGCGCTCGAGCATCACGTAGTTGGTGATGTCGACGAGGGGACGAATCGCGCGTAGGCCCGCGCGCTCGAGACGACGCACCATCCAGGCCGGCGTCTTCGCGTTCGGGTTGATTCCGCGGATCACCCGGCCCGTGTAGCGCGCGCACGCGACGGGCTCGCTCAGTCGAACGGCGCGCGTGTCGGTGATCGAGGTCGCGACGGCCTCGACCTTCGGCGGCATGAGCTTCGCGCCGGTGATCGCCGCCACGTCGCGCGCGATGCCCAGCATCGAGAGGCAGTCGCCGCGGTTGGGTGTGAGCTTCAGCGTGAGATAGACGTCATCGAGCTCGAGGTGCGCGCGGATGTCCTGGCCCACGGGCGCATCGGCATCGAGGATGAGCAGTCCTTCGTGGTCCTGCGAAAGGCCCAGTTCGCGCGCCGAGCAGAGCATGCCGCTCGAATCGACGCCGCGAAGCTTCGCCTGCTTGATCTGCAGATCGCCGAGCTTGGCACCGATGAGCGCACAGGGAACCTTTTGGCCCACGGCGACATTGGGTGCGCCGCAGACAATGGTGAGGGGTGCGCCAGTCCCGGCGTCCACTTCGGTCACGCGCAGCTTGTCGGCGTTCGGGTGCGGCACGACGGATTTCACGTGCGCGACGACGACCTTGTCGAACGCGGCGGCGACCGGCGTGATCTCCTCGACCTCGAGGCCACCCATCGTGAGCGCGTGCGCGAGTTCGTCGACGGGCAGTTTCACGTCGACCAGTTCGCGCAGCCACTTGAGAGAGACTTTCATCGGAACTGCCTCAGGAACTTGAGATCGTTCTCGAAGAACAGGCGCAGGTCATCGACGCCGTACTTGATCATCGCAAGGCGATCGAGTCCCAGGCCGAACGCGAACCCCGAGTACTTCTCGGGATCGATGCCCACGTTGCGCAGCACTTGCGGGTGAACGACGCCCGCGCCGCCGAGCTCGAGGTACTTCACCTCGCCCCCCGAGGAGCGTTCCCACTCCATGTCGATCTCGACACCGGGCTCCACGAACGGGAAATACGACGGCCGGAAGCGCACGTCGATCTCGTCCCGCTCGAAGAAGCCGCGCAGGAATTGGCGCAGCGTGCCCTTGAGGTCGGCGAGGCTCACGCCCTCGTCGACCCACAGGCCTTCGATCTGGTGGAACATCGGCGAGTGCGTGGCGTCATGGTCGACGCGGTACACGCGCCCCGGGCTGATGATGCGCACCGGCGGCTTGTGGGCCTCCATGTAGCGAATCTGCACGGGCGAAGTCTGCGTGCGCAGCACGCGATTCGAGCCTTCGATGTAGAACGTGTCCTGCATGCTCCGCGAAGGATGGTTCGGGAACATGTTGAGCTTCGTGAAGTTGTAGTCGTCGTCCTCGATCTCGGGACCGTCGGCCACCGCGAAGCCCATCGAGGCGAAGAGCGATTCCACGAGCTCCTGCGCGCGCGCGATCGGATGCAATCCGCCCAGCGCCTGGCGCCGGCCCGGCAGCGTGACGTCGATCGCTTCGGCGGCGAGCTTGCCTTCGAGTTCCTTCGCGAGGATCGCGTCGCGCCGCTCGTTGATGAGCGCCTCGACCTTCACCTTCACCGCGTTGATCGCCGCACCCGCCTTGGGTTTCTCGTCGGCGGGAAGCTTGCCGAGTCCCTTCAGCAATTCGGTGAGCGCGCCCGACTTGCCGAGGATGCGCGACTTGGCCAGATCGAGCTCGACGAGGTTCGTCGTGGCCGAGATGTCGCGGGCGGCGTCTGCCTGGATTTGTTCTAGTTGTGACATCTCAAGCAAGTGAAAGAAATCCGGAAATAAAAAAGGGGCTCTTGCGAGCCCCTTTCTGTTTTACGTCGCTTCAGGCACCGAGGCTCGCTTTCGCCTGTTCGACGATGCGTCCAAACGCGGGTTTGTCACGCACGGCGAGGTCGGCGAGGACTTTGCGATCGATCTCGATCGCGCCCTTCTTGAGTCCGGCCATGAAGCGGCTGTACGTCATGCCGGCTTCACGGACTGCAGCGTTGATGCGCGCGATCCACAGACCACGGAAATCACGCTTCTTGTTGCGGCGGTCGCGGTAGGCGTATTGCCCCGCCTTCATCACCGCTTCCTTGGCGATCCGGTAGACGTTACCGCGGCGGCCGCGGAAACCCTTGGCCTTGGCGAGGACTTTCTTGTGGCGGGCCTTGGCCGTGACGCCACGTTTTACGCGAGGCATGTCGGCTCCTTAGGCGTAGGGAAGCATCGCCTTCACGTGCGCGGCGTTGGTCTTGTGGACCCCCGTCGTGCCGCGAAGCTGGCGCTTCGATTTGGTGGTTCGCTTGGTGAGGATGTGGCGCTTGCCGGCCATCGTGCGCTTCACCGAGCCGCTACCGCGGACCCGGAAGCGCTTGGCCGCGCCACTCTTGGTCTTCATCTTGGGCATGAAAGCCCTCCTTTTTTCACTACGTTGGCGCTTCAGGTGGCGGAAACCAATCCGCTCTTTAAAAACCTGCAGACACCTTGTTGGCACTGCTCGCCGGAGTTGAACGGCAGCTTTGCTGTCCGTTCCAACGACGTTCCCGCTGCATCCGGGCCGATCAGTGTTTCTTTTTCGGCCCGAGAATCATAATCATCTGGCGCCCTTCCAGCTTGGGCCACTGCTCGACGACCCCGACTTCCTTGAGGTCGGCCTCGACCCGCTTCAACAGCTGCATGCCGAGTTCCTGGTGGGCCATCTCGCGGCCCCGGAAGCGCAACGTGACTTTCGTCTTGTCGCCTTCGGTCAGGAACCGGATGAGGTTACGGACCTTGATCTTGTAGTCCCCGTCATCCGTGCCAGGCCGGAACTTCACTTCCTTCACCTGGATCTGCTTCTGCTTCAACTTCGCCTGGTGGGCCCGCTTGCTCTCGGCGTACTTGAACTTGCCGAAATCCATCAAGCGGCACACAGGCGGCTTGGCGGTGGGCGCGATCTCGACGAGATCGATGTCCTTTTCTTCCGCGAGCTTCAGGGCATCCATGATGTTCATGATCCCCAGCGGCTCGTTGTCGACCCCGACCAACCGGATTTCGGTGGCGGAGATCTCGCCGTTGACGCGTATTGCTTTGTCCTGAGCTATTCGCTTAACCCTCGAAAATTGAATGATGTGCCGGGGTCCGTTGGTGGCGACCCGGGCGCTAAGACCCCGCTACGTTCTGTCAGCGACTTCGCTTTTCAAACGCGAAATAAAGGCCTCGAGGGGAACCGGCGCCAGGTTTTCACCTGACCGCGTTCTCGCCGAGACCGTCTTCGCTGCCACTTCCTTGTCGCCGAGAACCAGCTGGTAAGGAAGCTTTTGAATGCTATGTTCCCGTATTTTATACGTTATTTTCTCGTTTCGCAAATCGGAATCGACCCGGATTCCAGCCGCCTTCAGGGCGGCTTCGACCTCGCGAACATAGGCTTCCTGGCGGTCCGTGACGTTCATCACGACCACTTGAACGGGGGCCAGCCAAAGCGGCAGCGCGCCCGCGTAGCTTTCCAGCAGGATCCCGATGAAACGCTCGAAGGACCCGACGATGGCCCGGTGGAGCATCACCGGAACCTTGCGGGAATTGTCCTCGGCCACGTACTCGGCCCCGAAAGCGCCGGGCATGTTGAAGTCCACCTGCATCGTCCCGAGCTGCCAGACCCGCCCGATCGCATCCTTGAGCGAATACTCGATCTTCGGGCCATAGAACGCGCCCTCCCCGGGCGACACTTCGAAGGCGCAGCCCGAGCGGCGCAGCGACTCCATCAGCGCCTCTTCGGCGATGTCCCACTGCGCGTCCTGTCCCACGCGCTTCACGGGCCGCGTCGCGACCTTATAGATGATGTCCTTGAAACCGAAGTCGGCGTAGACCCGCTGCAGCAGCGCCGTGTATTCGACGCACTCGGGGAGGATCTGCTCTTCCGTGCAGAAGATGTGGCCGTCGTCCTGCGTGAATCCGCGCACGCGCATGATCCCGTGCAGCGCGCCCGAGGGCTCGTTGCGGTGGCACGCGCCGAACTCGCCGTAGCGAAGCGGCAGCTCGCGATAGCTGCGCACGCCCTTGTTGAATACCTGCACGTGGCCCGGACAGTTCATCGGCTTCACGGCGAAGTCGTGCTTCTCGGACTCCGTCGTGAACATGTTGTCCTTGTAGTTCTCCCAGTGGCCGCTCTTCTCCCAGAGCGAGCGCGAGAGGATCTGCGGGCAGCGGATCTCCTGGTAGCCGTTGTCCTGATACACGCGGCGCATGTACTGCTCGACCTGTTGCCAGACCGCCCAGCCCTTGGGATGCCAGAACACCATGCCCGGCGCTTCGTCCTGCAGGTGGAAGAGGTCGAGCTGCGTGCCGATGCGGCGGTGGTCGCGCTTCTCCGCTTCCTCGAGCATGTGCAGATACGCGTCCTGGTCTTCCTTCTTCGCCCAGGCCGTTCCGTAGATGCGCTGGAGCATCTCGTTGCGATGGTCGCCGCGCCAATACGCGCCCGCGACCTTCATGAGCTTGAAGACTTTGAGCTTGCCCGTGGACGGCACGTGCGGGCCGCGGCAAAGGTCGATGAAGTCGCCCTCGCGGTAGAGGCTGATGCCCTCCTCCGACGGGATCGACGCGATGATCTCGGCCTTGTACTTCTCGCCGATCGAATGGAAGAACTTCACGGCCTCGTCGCGTTTCCACTCCTCGCGATGGACCGGAATGTCCTTCTTCGAGATCTCCGCCATGCGCTTCTCGATCGCCGCGAGATCCTCGGGCGTGAAGGGACGCTTGTACGAGAAGTCGTAGTAGAAGCCGTTCTCGATCACCGGGCCGATCGTCACCTGCGCGTCGGGAAAGAGTTCCTTCACCGCGTAGGCGAGCAAATGCGCCGTCGAGTGGCGAATGAGGTCGAGGCCGTCTGGATCCTTGTCCGTGACGATCGCGAGCTTCGCGTCCTGGTCGATGCGAAACGACGTGTCGACGAGCTTGCCGTCGACCTTGCCGCCGAGGGCGGCCTTCGCGAGTCCGGGACCGATCGAGGCGGCAACGTCGGCCACCGAGACCGGGTCATCGAATTTCCGGACCGAACCGTCCGGCAGCGTGATGGCAACCATGTGTTTCTCCCGCTCAAAAAGTGGAAAAGCGCGGCGAGCCGCGCTTTTCGAGATGAAAAGGTCCGCGCCCGCCCTATCCGGGAAGCCTCGTGAACGACGTAGTCGGCGGTCTCATAACCATGGCGGCCCTTTCAGCCTTTGTTGGGACAATTTTACCTCAGAAGTCGGTGGATAATCCGCGCCATGACTTCAAACATCATGTCCCTCTCCGACGCCATCCGCCGCTTCGTGAAGGATGGCCAGTCGCTGGCACTCGAGGGCTTCACGCACCTCATTCCCACCGCGGCCGGGCACGAGATCATCCGGCAGAAGCGCCGCGAGCTCACGCTCATTCGCATGACCCCCGACATCGTCTACGACCAGATGATCGGCATGGGCTGCGCAAAGCACCTCGTGTTCTCGTGGGGCGGCAACCCGGGCGTGGGATCGCTGCACCGCTTCCGCGACGCGATCCAGAACGGCTGGCCCAACGCGGTGACGATCGCCGAGCACAGTCACGCAGACATGGCCGGGCGCTACCAGGCGGGCGCTTCCGGGTTGCCCTTCTCTGTGCTGCGCGGCTACGTGGGCTCGGATCTCCCAAAGCACAACCCCGACATCAAATCGATCACGTGCCCGTTCACCGGCGAGGTGCTCGCCGCCACGCCGGCGATCAATCCGGACGTCACGGTGATCCACGCGCAGAAGGCCGACCGAAAGGGCAACGTGCTCGTGCACGGCATCACCGGCATCCAGAAGGAAGCGGTGCTGGCCGCGAAGGTCGCGATCGCGACGGTCGAGGAGATCGTCGACAACCTCGAGGCGCCGATGAACGCCTGCGTGCTGCCTCACTGGACACTCGCCGCGGTGTGCGAGGTGCCGATGGGCGCGCACCCGAGCTACGCACACGGTTACTACGAACGCGACAACGCCTTCTGCAGGGAATGGGAAGTGATCTCGCGTGAGCGCGAGCGCTTCGTCGAATGGATGAAGGCGAACGTGATGAGCACCCCCAATCACGCGCAGTTCCTGACCTACGCGGGGATCCGATGAGCTTCTCGCTGAGCCACCCGGGCTATACCCCCGCGGAAATCATGACCATCGAGGCATCGCGGCGGCTGAAGAACGGCACCGTGTGCTTCGTCGGCATCGGCCTGCCCTCGGCCGCCGCCAATCTCGCGCGACTCATGCACGCGCCCGACGTCGTGCTCATCTACGAATCGGGAACGATCGGCGCGAAGCCCGATGTGCTGCCGCTTTCCATCGGCGACGGCGAGCTCGCTGAATACGCCGACACGGTGGTCTCCGTTCCGGAAATCTTCCGCTACTGGGTCCAGGGCGGACGCATCGACGTGGGCTTCCTGGGTGCCGCGCAGGTCGATCGCTTCGGCAACCTCAACTCCACCATCATCGGCACGGACTACGCGAAGCCGAAGGTGCGCCTTCCCGGCGCGGGCGGCGCGCCGGAGATCGCCTCGAACGCGAAAGAGACCTGGATCATCATCAAGCAGAACCTGAGGACCTTCGTGGAGAAGGTCGACTTCCTCACCTCGGTCGGGCACCTCACCGGCGGCGATTCGCGCGAGAAATCCGGCGCGCGTGGCGCAGGGCCGACGGCAGTCATCTCCGACCTCGGCGTCCTCGTGCCGGATCCCGTGTCGAAGGAGCTCACGCTCGCGGCGCTGCATCCGGGCGTGACCATCGAGCAGGCGAAGGCCGCGACCGGTTGGGACCTGAAGATCGCCTCGAAGGTGGAGGCCATCGCACCGCCCACGCAACTCGAGCTCGTCACTCTTCGCGACCTTCACGAGCGCACCGCACGCGCCCACGGCGTCGCGACAACGACCGACTGATCCCCCGCCAAAGCCTTCTTTTCGGCAGCGCGCCTCCCTCAGGGCGCACCAAAATCTCGCGCGACCCGGCACCGTTTAGGTGCATCCCGGCAAATGTGGGCTCCACATCGCCATATCCCCGCCCGAAACCGCTGGCATGAATGCTGCTCAATGCGAAGCGGCAGTTCCATCACCACTCAAAGGGGAAAACACATGCTTCGCCGCAAGTTCCTACGCACGATCGTCTCCGTCGCCTTGGCCGCGACGGCGACCTGGGGCACCGCACACGCCCAATCGGGCGGCACCGTGAAGGTCGGGGTGCTGCATTCGCTTTCCGGAACGATGGCCATCAGCGAGACCGTCCTCAAGGACGTCGCGCTCATGGCGATCGAAGAGATCAACGCCAAGGGTGGCGTGATGGGCAAGAAGATCGAGGCCACGGTGGTGGATCCGGCCTCGAACTGGCCGCTGTTCGCCGAGAAGGCGCGCCAGCTGATCTCGCAGGACAAGGCCGTCGTCGTGTTCGGTTGCTGGACGTCGGTGTCCCGGAAGAGCGTGCTGCCGGTGTTCGAGGAACTGAACGGCCTGCTCTTCTACCCCGTGCAATACGAAGGTGAAGAGCTCTCGAAGAACGTCTTCTACACGGGTGCCGCCCCCAACCAGCAGGCCATCCCGGCGGTCGAGTACCTGATGAGCAAGGACGGCGGCGGTGCCAAGCGCTGGGTGCTGCTCGGGACGGACTACGTGTATCCGCGCACGACGAACAAGATCCTGCGCGCGTTCCTGAAGAGCAAGGGTGTGGCCGAGGCCGACATCATGGAGGAGTACACGCCGTTCGGGCACTCCGACTACCAGACGATCATCGCGAAGATCAAGAAGTTCGCTTCCGAAGGCAAGAAGACCGCGGTGGTCTCGACGATCAACGGCGACTCCAACGTGCCGTTCTACAAGGAACTGGGCAACCAGGGCCTGAAGGCGACCGACGTTCCGGTCGTCGCGTTCTCCGTGGGTGAGGAGGAGCTGCGCGGCGTCGACACGAAGCCCCTCGTCGGCCACCTCGCGGCATGGAACTACTTCATGTCGATCAAGGGCGCGGAGAACGATTCGTTCAAGAAGAAATGGGCCGCGTACGCCAAGGCGAAGAAGCTGCCCGGCGCGGACAAGCCCCTCACGAATGACCCGATGGAAGCGACCTACATCGGCGTCTACATGTGGAAGCAGGCTGTCGAGAAGGCCAAGAGCTTCGACACCGACAAGGTGATCGCGGCGATGGCCGGCCAGACGTTCAAGGCTCCCTCGGGCATCACGTCGAAGATGGACGAGAAGAACCACCACCTGCACAAGGCGGTGTTCATCGGCGAGATCAAGGCCGACGGCCAGTTCAACGTCGTGTGGAAGACGCCCGGCCCGGTGAAGGCGGCTCCGTGGAGCCCGTTCATCGCCGGCAACGACAAGAAGAAGGACGAACCGGAAGGCAAGACGGTCATGGCACCGCCCGCCGCACCGAAGAAGTAACGATGCTCGCACCGGGCGGCGCAAAGTACGCCGCCCGGGCTTCTGACCGCTCCCCCTGGAAAGCTCCATGCGCATCCTGTTGATGGGCTTCATGGTCGTGTGCGCCGCGTTTGCGTGGCCCGCGCACGCCGTCGACCCCGCGATCGCCAAGCGCATCGCCGCCGGCGACAACGACGAGAAGGTCACCGCCATCGCGCAGATCGTCGCAGCGGGTGAGCCCAAGGACATCGAATTCCTGCAAGCCCTCGGCGAGGGCTCCGTCACCGTCGACGGCAAGAGCGTCGAAGTCACGGTGAACAATCGCTTGCGCCGCGTGATCGACGGCGCGATAGCCGCCCTGCGCCTGACCGATTCGGACCGCGACACCCGCCTTGCCGCTGCCAAGGAACTCTCGGGCGGCGCGGAGGCGGCCATGCTGCCGGCGGTAAAGAAGGCGCTCGCCGCCGAGAAAGATCCCGAGATCAAACCGATGCTCGAGGCGATCGCGGCCTCGCTGGGCATCCGCTCCACCGACAAGGCCGAACGCATCGCCGCCATCCGCAAGCTCGGGGAGGCGAACAGCCCGACCGCACGCGGCCTGCTCGGCGAATTGAAGGACGATCCTGATCCCGAAGTGAAGGCCGAGGGCGCGCGCGCCCTCAAGGAAGTCCAGGGCCGCCTCGCCTGGGCCGAACGCGCGGGCCTCCTGTTCGCCGGCATCTCGCTGGGCTCGATCCTTCTGCTCGCCGCACTCGGCCTCGCGATCACCTATGGACTGATGGGCGTGATCAACATGGCCCACGGCGAGCTGATCATGATCGGCGCGTACACGACGTACGTTGTGCAGAACCTGTTCCGCGCCCATCTGCCTGGCGCATTCGACGCCTACCTGCTCGTCGCCATCCCCGCGGCCTTCGTCGTCTCCATGGCGGTGGGCATGGCGCTCGAGCGCACCGTCGTGCGTTTCCTCTACGGGCGTCCGCTCGAGACGCTGCTCGCGACCTGGGGCATCTCGCTCATGCTCATCCAGGCGGTCCGCACGATCTTCGGCGCGCAGAACGTGCAGGTCGAGAATCCCACGTGGATGTCGGGCGGCTTCGAGGTCATGACCGGCGTGGTGCTGCCGTGGAGCCGAATCGTGATCATCGCCTTCGCCGGCGCCGTGCTCGTGGGCATCGGGCTCATCCTCGCGCGCACTCGAGTGGGCCTGTTCGTTCGCGCGGTCACGCAGAACCGCGCGATGGCCGCCTGCGTGGGCGTGCGCACCGCTCGCGTGGACATGTGGGCGTTCGGCCTGGGCTCGGGCCTCGCCGGGCTCGCCGGCTGCGCGCTCTCGCAGATCGGCAACGTCGGTCCCGACCTCGGCCAGTCGTACATCGTCGATTCCTTCCTCGTCGTGGTGCTCGGCGGCGTGGGCCAGCTCGCGGGAACGGTGCTCGCGGCCCTGGGCCTGGGCGTCATGAACAAGCTGCTCGAAACCTGGGCAGGCGCGGTGATCGCGAAGATCGTCGTGCTGGTGTTCATCATTCTCTTCATCCAGAAGCGGCCGCAGGGCCTCTTCGCGATGAAGGGACGCGCGGTGGAATCGTGACGCGCTTCTTCGGCCCGCGCGGGTGGACGATCCTCACGGCGTGCGCCGCGGTGGTGTTCATCGTGTTTCCGCTGCTGAACCTCATCGTGCCTCCGACGAGCGCGTTCCACCTCTCGGCGTTCTGGGTCACGCTCATCGGCAAGATCATGTGCTACGCGATCGTCGCGGTCGCGATGGACCTGATCTGGGGCTACGCGGGCATCCTCTCGCTCGGCCACGGTCTCTTCTTCGCGCTCGGCGGCTATGCGTTCGGCATGTACCTGATGAGGCAGATCGGCGCCGACGGCCAGTACCGCGTGAACATGCCCGACTTCATGGTGTTCCTCGACTGGAAGGAATTCCCCTGGCAGTGGTGGAACACCGAGCACTTCTGGTGGGCCGCCCTGCTCGTGCTCGTCGTGCCGGCGCTGATTGCCTACGTGTTCGGCTACTTCGCGTTCCGCTCGCGTGTGAAGGGCGTGTACTTCTCGATCATCACGCAGGCGCTCACCTTCGCCGCGATGCTGCTCTTCTTCCGCAACAACACGGGCTTCGGCGGCAACAACGGCTTCACCGACTTCAAGCGCATCCTCGACATCCCGATCACCACGCCCGAGACGCGCATGGCGCTCTTCGCGATCACCGGCGCGGCACTCATCGGAACGCTGCTGCTCGCGCGCTTCATCGTGACCTCCCGCTACGGACGCGTGCTCGCCGCCATCCGCGACGCCGAAGCGCGCGTGATGTTCTGCGGCTACGACACCGTGCACTACAAGCTCTTCGTGTGGACGCTCTCCGCCGTGCTGTGCGCCATCGCCGGCGCGCTCTACGTGCCGCAGGTCGGCATCATCAATCCCAGCGAAATGTCGCCCGCGAACTCGATCGAGATCGCGATCTGGGTCGCGGTCGGTGGCCGGGGCACGCTCGCGGGACCGATCGTCGGGGCCTTCCTCGTGAACGGCGGCAAGAGCGTGTTCACACAGTACTTCCCGGAGTTCTGGCTTTACCTGCTGGGTCTCCTGTTCATTCTCGTGACGTTGTTCCTGCCGCAAGGTGTCGTCGGTCTCATCGAGCGCTTCCGCAAGGGCAAAGCAACGTGAAGCTCGAAGAGCCCGTCATCGCCCATCCGCACGACGCGCCGCGTCCCTGGCCGTGGTGGCCGCCGGCCAAGCCTGTCGTCCGGGAACCTGCCGGGGGCTACTCGCGCCCGATCGATTCGAGCCAGCTCGACCTCGCGCACGGCGTTGTCCTTTATCTCGACGGCATCTCCGTGAGCTTCGATGGCTTCAAGGCCCTGAACAATCTTTCGCTCGCGATCGACGCGGGCGAGCTCCGATGCATCATCGGTCCGAACGGCGCGGGCAAGACCACGATGATGGACGTGATCACCGGCAAGACGCGCCCCGATGCGGGTACCGCGTTCTTCGGCCAGACGATCGACCTCACGAAACTCACCGAAGCGCAGATCGCGCACGCGGGCATCGGCCGCAAGTTCCAGAAGCCCACCATCTTCGAGCGCCACACGGTCTTCGAGAACCTCGAGATCTCGATGAAAGCCGACAAGCGCGTGAGAAAGACCCTCTTCGCGAAGCTTTCCAGCGAGGAAGGCGATCGCATCGCCGCGACGCTGGGCCAGATCCGCCTCGCCGACAATGCCAAGCGCGTCGCGGGCGAACTCTCGCACGGGCAGAAGCAGTGGCTGGAGATCGGCATGCTGCTGATGCAGGAGCCGAAGCTTCTCCTCCTCGACGAACCGGTCGCGGGGATGAGCGACGACGAAACCGAGCGCACCGCGGAGCTCTTCCTCTCGCTCGCGGGACAGCACTCGCTCGTCGTCGTGGAGCACGACATGAGCTTCATCGCGCGCATCGCCAAGAAGGTCACGGTGCTCCACGAAGGCAGCGTCCTCGCCGAAGGAACCCTCGACACAGTACAAAGTGACCCGCGCGTGATCGAGGTCTACCTGGGCCGATAGCCATGCTCACCGTCTCCAACCTCAACCAGTACTACGGCGGCAGCCACATCCTGCGCGACCTCTCGTTCGAGGTGCCCGCGGGCCAGGTGACGTGCCTGCTCGGACGCAACGGCGTGGGCAAGACCACGCTCCTGCGCACGCTGATGGGTGTCGTGCCCGCGAAGACGGGCACGCTCACCTTCAATGGCGTGGACCTCGCGCACACGAAGCCCGAGGACCGCGCACGCGCCGGCATCGGCTACGTACCGCAGGGGCGCGAGATCTTTTCGCGGCTGACGGTCGAGGAGAACCTGCGCATGGGCCTCGCGACGCAGCCGCGCAGCGCGCGCGTGCCCGAGCTCGTGTTCGAGCTCTTTCCCGTGCTGCGCAAGATGCTCAATCGCCGCGGCGGCGACCTTTCAGGCGGCCAGCAGCAGCAACTTGCGATCGGGCGCGCGATCGCCTCGAACCCGAAGCTCCTGATCCTCGACGAACCGACCGAAGGCATCCAGCCGTCGATCATCAAGGACATCGAGCGGGCCATTCGCGTGCTCGCCGGACGCCCCGCGGCCGACGGCACGGTCTCCACGCGCGAGCCGATCTCGATCCTGCTTTGCGAGCAGTACTACGATTTCGCGCGCTCGCTCGCGGATCACTACCTGGTCATGGAGCGCGGCGAGTTCCTGAAGCGCGGCGCCGGCGCGGACATGGAACGCGACAAGGTGCGCGAACTGCTGGCGGTATGATCGCGTCATGTTGCTCGCGGAACCCGTCCTTGCAGCGCCCTGGCGCGCGGAGCTCGCCCTCGAGTTCGAGCGCCGTGCCGAGCGCACGGTCCTCGCCTCGCGGCGCCACGACGGCCCGCTCGTCTTCCAGAAGCCCCTCTACCCCGAAGGCGACGCGATCTGCCACGGGATCATCGTCCATCCACCCGCCGGAATCGCCGGGGGCGACGAGCTGCACCTCCACGCCAACGTCGGCGAGAAAGCCCACGCCCTGCTCACCACGCCAGGCGCCGCGAAGTGGTATCGCTCGGCCGGTGCGCGCGCCTCGAGCGACATTCGCTGGCGAGTGGCGAACGATGCCGCGCTCGAATGGCTGCCACAGGAAACCATCATCTTTTCCGGAGCGCTCGCGGCCATGACCACGCTCGTCTCGCTCACCGGCACCGCGCGCTACCTCGGCTGGGAGATCCTTTGCCTCGGCCGCACCGGCTCGGGCGAGCGCTTCGACCGGGGCGAGATGATGGCAACCACCGAGATCGAACGCGACGGCAAGCCGATCTTCATCGACCGCCTGCGGGTCGCGGCGGACGGCGCGATGCGCGATTCGCCCGCCGGGCTTGCGGGCTCGCCGGTGAGCGCGACCTTCGTTGCCGCGGCCGAAGGCCTGGATGCCGCGCTCGTCACGCAATGCCGCGACATCACCCCGCCCGTGCATGGCGAAGGCGCGATCACGCGCCTGCCCGGCGTGGTCGTCGCCCGCTACCTCGGCACTCGCAGCGATGCCGCCCGAGAATGGTTCACGCGGCTGTGGACCGTGCTGCGTCCCGCGATCCTGCAACGCGAGGCCATCGAGCCGCGCATCTGGCGAACCTGAGATGACGCCCTCGTCCATTACTATCGCGCCCTCGCCGAACTCACTATGGAATTAACCCCTCGCGAGAAGGACAAGCTCCTCATCTTCACCGCCGGTCTGCTCGCGGAGCGTCGCCGCGCGCGCGGACTGAAGCTCAACTATCCCGAAGCCGTTGCGTTCATCTCCGCGGCCATCATGGAAGGCGCGCGCGACGGCAAGACCGTCTCCGAGCTGATGGGCTGGGGCGCGACGCTCCTCAAGCGCGAAGACGTGATGGAGGGCGTGCCCGAGATGATTCCCGACATCCAGGTCGAGGCCACCTTTCCCGATGGCACCAAGCTCGTGACCGTGCACAACCCGATCCCATGATTCCCGGCGAAATGAAAGTCGCATCGGGCGACATCGAGATCAACAAGGGCCGCGAGAAGGTGAAGCTCGAGGTCACCAACACCGGCGATCGTCCCGTGCAGGTGGGCTCGCACTATCATTTCTTCGAAGTGAACGACGCGCTGAAGTTCGATCGCGCGAAGGCTCGCGGCTTCCGGCTCGACATCGCTGCCGGTACGGCGGTGCGCTTCGAGCCCGGCCAGACGCGCGCCGTGCAACTCGTGGCCCTCGCCGGCGATCGCAAGGTCTTCGGTTTCCAGGGCAAGATCATGGGAAAACTGTAGAAGCGATGACCAAGATCTCGCGCCAGGCCTATGCCGAGATGTTCGGTCCCACGACCGGCGATCGCGTGCGGCTTGCGGACACGGAGTTGTGGATCGAAGTCGAGAAGGACTTCACGATCCACGGCGAGGAAGTGAAGTTCGGCGGCGGCAAGGTGATTCGCGACGGCATGGGCCAGAGCCAGCGCCTGTCGAAGGACGTCGCCGACACCGTCATCACCAACGCGCTCATCGTCGATCACTGGGGCATCGTCAAGGCCGACATCGGGCTCAAGGGCGGGCGCATCTGGAAGATCGGCAAGGCGGGCAATCCCGACATCCAGCCCGGCATCACGATTCCGATCGGCGCGGGCACGGAAGCGATCGCGGGCGAAGGCATGATCGTCACCGCAGGCGGCATCGATAGCCACATCCATTTCATCTGCCCGCAGCAGATCGACGAAGCGCTGATGTCGGGCGTCACCACGATGCTGGGCGGTGGCACGGGTCCCGCCACTGGAACGTTCGCGACGACCTGCACACCTGGTCCGTGGCACATGCACTCGATGCTTCTGGCCGCCGACGCGTTTCCGATGAACCTCGGCTTCCTCGGCAAGGGCAACGCCTCGCAACCCGCACCGCTTCGCGAGCAGGTGAAAGCCGGCGCGATCGGACTCAAGCTTCACGAAGACTGGGGCACGACGCCCGCCGCGATCGACTGCTGCCTCACCGTCGCCGACGAGATGGACGTGCAGGTCGCGATTCACACGGACACGCTGAACGAGTCGGGATTCGTCGAAGCGTCCGTCGCCGCGATGAAGGGCCGCTCGATCGCGACGTTCCACACCGAAGGCGCGGGCGGCGGTCACGCACCCGACATCATCCGCGTGTGTGGCGAGCCCAACGTGCTGCCCTCCTCCACGAATCCGACGATGCCCTACACGGCCAACACCATCGCCGAGCATCTCGACATGCTGATGGTGTGCCACCACCTCGACCCCGCGATCGCCGAGGACGTCGCGTTCGCCGAATCACGCATCCGCCGCGAGACGATCGCCGCGGAAGACATCCTCCATGATCTCGGCGCGTTCTCGATGATGTCCTCGGACTCGCAAGCGATGGGCCGCGTGGGCGAAGTGATCATCCGCACGTGGCAGACCGCGCACAAGATGAAGATCCAGCGCGGCGCAATGAAGGGCGACCCGAAGACGCACGACAACGCCCGCGTGAAACGATTCATCGCGAAATACACGATCAACCCCGCGATCGCGCACGGCATCTCGCATGCGGTCGGCTCCATCGAGGCCGGGAAGATCGCCGACCTCGTGATCTGGAAGCCCGCATTCTTCGGCGTGAAGCCGTTCCTCATCCTCAAGGGCGGAATGATCGCGGCGGCTGCGATGGGCGACCCCAACGCGTCGATCCCCACGCCGCAGCCCGTGCACTATCGCCCGATGTTCGGCGCGTTCGCGGGCGGCTTGCGCACCTCGGTCACGTTCGTCTCCCAGGCCGGCCTCAAGAATCCGGAAGTCCAGGCGCTCGGCCTGCATCGTCCGCTCGAAGCCGTGCGCGACATCCGCAAGGTCGGCAAGAAGGACATGATCCACAACACCTGGCAGCCGAAGATCGAGGTCGATCCGGAGACCTACGTCGTGAAGGCCGACGGCGAGGTCCTCACCTGCGAACCGGCGAAGGTCCTTCCCATGGCACAGCGCTACTTCCTCTTCTGATGGTCGAGATCCGCACTCGCGTGTTCGTCCGCGGAGCCCCCATTGCAGGCAAGCTCGCGCTGCCCTTCGATCGCCGCACGATCACACGGCAGCGCGCGAAGCTCGAAAGCGGCGAGGAAGTCGCGATCATGCTGCCGCGCGGCGACGTGCTGCGCGGGGGCGACATCGTCGCCACGAACGACGGGCGCCTCATCGAGGTGATCTCCAGCGCCGAAGAGGTCCTGCACGTGACCTGTGCATCACCGCGCGACCTCGCCCGCGCCGCCTACCACCTCGGCAATCGCCACGTGCCCGTCGAAGTCGGTGACGGCTACCTGCGCATCGCCGCCGATCACGTCCTCGAGGACATGCTGGTGGGCCTGGGCGCCACGGTGACTTCGATGGAAGCGCCGTTCGAGCCCGAGGCCGGGGCCTATTCAGGTGCGCACGACGATCACGATCATGAGCACGACCATGATCATGACCACGATCATGATCACGATCACGACCATGGCCACGTGCACGGTCCCGGTTGCAATCACGATCACGACCATGGGCACGGCCACCACGAGGATGGTCCGCCCCCTCATCCCGCGCGCATCCACCATTTCGGGAAGAAGGATGGCTAAGGCCGCCGCCCTTCCCCTCGCGCGCCTGCTGCAGCTCGCCAGCCCCGCGCTGCCCGTAGGCGCCTACAGCTATTCGCAGGGACTCGAATCCGCCGTCGAAGCGGGTGTCGTTCACGATCGCGCCAGTGCCCAGCAATGGATCAACGACGTCGCTGCACTTTCGCTCGCGCGCTGGGAGCTCCCGTTGCTCGCGAAGCTCATCGCAGCATGGCAGGGCGGTCCTGATGCCGCCATGATCAACGCGCGCTTCCTCGCGAGCCGCGAAAGCGCGGAGCTGCGCGCGGAGACAGTGCAGATGGGCTATTCCCTCGCGCGCCTCGCCGCACAGCTCGAGATACCGCGCCATGAAGAACTCGAGGCGATCGAGGAACCCGTATTCCCGACGGCCTTCGCATTCTTCGTCGCCGCGTGGAAGCTTCCCGTGCGCGAAGCGCTCTCGGCCTACCTCTGGTCGTGGATGGAGAATGCCGTGATGGCTGCGGTGAAATGCGTGCCGCTCGGGCAGACGGACGCGCAGCGCGCCCTCCTCGATCTCGGCGACCACATCGACACGCTCGTCACCGAAGCGCTGGATCTCGATGAGGACGCGATGGCCCCGTCGCTCCCGCGCATGGCACTGCTGTCCGCGCGCCACGAAACGCAATACTCGCGCCTCTTCCGCTCATGAGAACCGCACCATGAATCGTTCCGCATTGCGCGTCGGCATCGGCGGCCCGGTCGGCTCGGGCAAGACCGCGCTGACACTCGCCCTGTGCAAGGCCTTCCGCGACCGCTACGAGATCGCCGCCGTCACCAACGACATCTACACCGCCGAGGATGCGCAATTCCTCGTGCGCAACGAGGCGCTTCCGCCCGAACGCATCCTGGGCGTGGAAACCGGGGGCTGCCCGCACACGGCCATCCGCGAGGACGCGTCGATCAACCTCGAAGCGGTGGCGCGCCTCAATCGCGCATTCCCGGCGCTCGAGCTCATCCTCATCGAAAGCGGCGGCGACAACCTCGCGGCGACCTTCAGCCCCGAGCTCTCCGACCTCACGCTCTACGTGATCGACGTGGCCGCCGGCGACAAGATCCCGCGCAAGGGCGGGCCGGGCATCACGAAGTCGGATCTTCTCGTCATCAACAAGATCGACCTCGCGCCCTACGTGGGCGCGTCGCTCGAAGTGATGGATCGCGACGCGAAGAAGATGCGCGGCGACCGCCCCTTCGTCTTCACGAACCTCAAGACCAACCACAACCTCGACGTGGTCGTGCGCTTCATCGAGACCCAGGGCCTGCTCGCCCCGGAAGCGAAGCGCCGCACCGCATGAACGGCCGGAGACTATCCATGCAATGGAGCCGCATCCCGCTCACCCTCGCCACGACCTTCTGGACGGCGATCGCCATCGCGCATCCGGGGCATGACGCACCGCCCGTTCACGCGCACGACCTCGAGGAAGTCGCGCTCATCGTCGGCGCAATCGTGCTGGTCGCGCTCGCCGGTTGGCGACTGCATCTCTTCCGGCGCCGCAAACAAAAAGGCCGTCCCGGAGGACGGCCTTCCTGAAATCGTTGGTAGGCGCGATTGGACTCGAACCAACGACCCCCACCATGTCAAGGTGGTGCTCTAACCAACTGAGCTACGCGCCTGAAATCGAAGGCGAATTCTAGCCGTTTCCCCCTCTCCGGACAACCGTGGCAAGCTTTCCAGGCCCAGGACCCACTGCCATGGCCCGCGTAACACCACCGACCCACCACCTCGACGCCTCCGACCGGCCTGCCCTGCGCCGCCATTTCCTCGCGCTCGGCCACGACGATCGGCGCCTGCGCTTCGGCTCGGCGCTGCAGGACGGGGCGATCCTCGATTACATCGACCGCATCGACTTCGAGCGCGATGAGGTGTTCGGCGTGCGTGATGACGAACTCGAGTTGCTGGGCGTCGTGCATGTCGCCTTCGCCACCGGTTCGGCCGAGCTGGGGCTGTCCGTGACCCAGGGTCAGCGCGGCAAGGGCATCGGCGGCGCGCTCTTCGAACGCGCGATCGTGCGTCTGCGCAATCTCGGCGTGGAAAGCGTCTTCGTGCACTGCCTCGCCGAGAACCAGGCGATGCTGCACCTCGCGAAGAAGAACGGAATGCGGGTCGCCTACGAAGGCAGTGAAACCGCGGCGCACCAGCAGCTGGCCCCGGCTACCCCCGCGACTCTGCTCACCGAATGGGCCTTCGACCAGCACGCGGACGCGGTCCAGGCGGTGCGCGAGAACAAGCTGCTCGCGCGCCGCTTCTTCATGCTGTTCAAGTAGACCTACTTCCTACGAAGCAGCAGGCCCTTGAGGTACTCGCCTTCGGGGAAGTGAATCGACACCGGATGGTCTGCCGAACCCGAGAGGCGCTGCTCGATGATGAGATCGACACGCGCATCGGCCGCGGCACCCGCGACGATCTTCTGGAAGAGCTCCGGATGCACGGCACCCGAACAGGAGAACGTCATGAGCCGTCCACCCGGTGCGAGCATCTTCATTGCCCAGAGATTGATGTCCTTGTAGGCTCGCGCCGCGCGCGGCACGTGCTTCTCGGTCGGAGCGAACTTCGGCGGATCGAGGATCACGAGGTCGAAGTACTTGCCCTGGTCGCGCAGCTTGCGAAAGTGCGCGAAAACATCGGCGGACGACCATTCGGCGCGCGTGGCATCCAGCGCATTCGCAGCGACGTGGCGTTGCCCGAGGGCCAGCGCATCCGTCGAGGTATCGATCGACAACACGTGCTTCGCGCCGCCCTTGAGGGCTGCGACCGTGAAGCCGCCTGTGTAGCTGAATGCGTTGAGGACCTGCGCATCGCGCGCGTAAGTGGCGGCGAGCGCGCGGTTGTCGCGCTGGTCGAGGAAGAACCCGGTCTTCTGGCCGGTGACCACGTCCACCTCGTAGCGCAATCCGCCTTCGATGATGGGAACGAGGCCTTTCAGTGTTCCGACCAGCGTGCCGTTGCGAACCGGGAGGCCCTCGAGCTCGCGCACTTCCGCATCGCTGCGCTCGTGGATCACCTTGGCCTGCGTGAGCTCCTGCAGCGCGGCGGGCCAGAGCTTCCGCCACCGCTCGGCACCCGCGGAGAGAATCTGGATCACCAGCGCATCGCCGTAGCGATCGACGATGAGCCCGGGCAGGCCATCGGATTCCGAATGCACCAGCCGACCCGAGTCGTGGTTGGCATCGAACAGGCGCGAACGCCGCTCGATCGCTTCCTTGAGCCGCTGGCCCAGGAAGGCTTCATCGATCTGCTGCGCCGGATCGAACGTCCAGGCGCGCGCGCTGATCTGTGACTGCGGCGAATAGGCGCCGCGCGCGAGGAATGCGCCGTCACGCGCGACGATTTCGACGGTATCGCCCGAGTCGGGATGGCCATCGACGCGTTCGATTGCGCCCGAGAAGACCCACGGATGGAGATGGCGCAGCGATTTCTCGCGCCCTGGCTTGAGGACGATCTTGGGAAGGGTCACGGGGTCGGGGAGATGCGCGAGCGAAAAGGACCCGCGCATCTTACCCCGAAGGGACCCCGCCCTCGTTACTGCAGCGTCAGCGAGGAAATCTTCGAACGCAGGTTCGGGGGCAGCACCGGATAGCGGCCGGGACCGAACTCACGGCACGATCCGCGCTCGTACGCGTCGCTGCAAAGGCGCCAGCGGCCACGCTCGACGATCAGCGATTCGATGCGATCGTTAAGACCCGTGTTCTCGAGGTTCGGCGCATCGTCGCCCAGGCGCATCATGCGGCCCGAGAAGTCCTGATGGTCGAAGACCTGGATCGCGCCGCGCTCGGGGGTCGATCGCGTGGTGGCGCCGCCCAGGCTAACCGGCCGCGCCGAGGAGAACGCATCGTCCTGCCCGCCCGTGATGCGCCGATACTCACCCGGCCCGAACGTCTGGCAACGCCCGCGGAAGTTCGCGTCGGAACAGAACTCCCACGTGCCGCGGCGCACGATCAGCGAAGCCACCTTGTCGTTGTAGCCCAGCGGCTCGAAGTTCGGCGCTGTGTTCGTGAGGTTCGCGAGGAAGCCCTGGAAGTCCTGGCGATCGAAGAGCTGCACGTCGCCGCGCCCCGCGTTCCACCATTCATTGCCCGGATCGGTGCGAGGCCCGCCGCTCGGACCCCAGCCCGGCTGGCCGACGTTAAGCAATCGCCCGGACGAGACGCGATTGGTGAGCGCACCGAGATCACCGTACTCGCCCGGCCGGAACGTGCGGCATGAATCGCGGTAGTAAGCGTCGTTGCAGAACTCCCACACGCCGCTCACCACGTAGACCGATGCGGCGCGGTCGTTGAACCCGATGTTCTCGAAGTTCGCGGTGTCGTTCCGGAGCGCGATGCTGCGCCCGCTGAAGTTCGCGCCTTCGTAGATGATCGCCTCGCCGCGCGCGGGCTGCGCCAGCGCGAAGGACGATTGCAGCATCGCCGCGGCAATCGCGGCGCCCAACCAGGTGGTTTTCATTTTGTCTTCCTCTTCATGCCGTCGAATTGTAGGTATCGGCCGACGCACGCGCGTCGACTCGCTCTGTGTGATACGGAGTAGACGACGAAGTACTGGGGAAGTTTCGCGCAGCGCTACAGACGGCGAGCGGTGTCGACGCCAGGCACGTCTTTCACCGCGCGAAGCACGCGCTGGATGGAATCCGAGGAACTGACCTGCAGGGTAAATCGCATGTAGGCGTGCGCGCCACGCGACAGCGTGTTCACGCCCGTGACGTTGATGCGCTCGCGGGAAATGGCGTCGGAGATGTCGCGCAGCAGGCCTTGCCGGTCCTTCGCGACGACCTCGAAATCGGCCGAGAACGGCGCATCACCGGTCTTGCCCCACTCCGCCGGCATCAGGCGGTCGCGCTGGTCTTCGCGTAGTCCCGTGATGTTCGTGCAGTCCTGGCGATGGACCATCACGCCGCGCGTGCGCGTGATGAACCCGATGATCGGATCAGGCGGCACCGGCTTGCAGCACTTCGCCATCAGTGTCGCGATGTTGTTCACGCCCAGCACCAGCACGCCCGACGACGTACGGCCGGAAGATGCGGCCGGCGTGATGGGAACGATCGGCCCGGCGGGTGCGACCGGCGCTTCGCCGCGCACGGCGATCTCGATCTGCCGCGAGGTCACCTCACCGCGGCCGAGGGCCGCGAGGAATTCCTCGAGCTTGTCGAAGCCGCAGCCACCGGCCACGCGATCGTGCGCGAAGCCCGTCGAGCCCAGCCGCTGCAATTCCTTTTCCAGCGCGGTGCGTCCCTCGGCGGCGTCCTTCTCGAAATCCTCGTGCCGGAACCACTGGCGCACCTTCGCGAGCGCGCGCGGGCTCGCGAGGTAACCCAGCTGCGGCGAGAGCCAATCGCGCGACGGCCCGCCCTGCTTGGTGGACATGATCTCCACCGTCTGCGCATTTCGCAGGTGGTAGTCGAGCGGGACCATGTGGCCATCGACCTTCGCGCCGCGGCAGCGGTGGCCGAGGTCGGTGTGCACGTGATACGCGAAGTCGAGCGGCGTGGAGCCCGCGGGAAGATCGACGACCTTTCCTTGCGGTGTGAGGACATAGATCGTGTCTTCGAAGAGGCTCGCGCGCTCGCGATCGGCGCCGCCCGCGAGCTCGCTCTTCCACGCGAGCACCTGCCGCAGCCACGCGATCTTCGTGTCGAACTTGCGATCCGCGCGGCCGCCTTCCTTGTAGCGCCAGTGCGCGGCCACGCCGTGTTCGGAATGCTGGTGCATTTCCTCCGTGCGCACCTGGACCTCGAGCGTCTGCCCCTCGGGGCCGACCACGGCGGTGTGCAGCGAACGGTAGTTGTTCGCCTTCGGGCTCGCGATGTAGTCGTCGAACTCGCCTTCGACCGGCGTCCACAGGTCGTGCACGATGCCCAGCACCGTGTAGCACTCGCGGATGCTCGGCACGATCACGCGCACGGCGCGGATGTCGTAGAGCTGCTCGAAGCCCACGTTCTTGCCGCCCATCTTTCGCCAGATCGAATAGATGTGCTTGGGCCGCCCCTGGATCGTGGCCTGGATGCCCAGCGCATCGAGCTCCTGGCGCAGCGTGGCGATCACGCGCTGGATGTAGGCCTCGCGGTCGTTGCGCTTCTCGTCGAGGAGCTGGGCGATCTTCTTGTAGACGTCGGGTTCCTGGAAGCGGAACGCGTAGTCCTCGAGCTCCCACTTCATCTCCGAGACGCCGAGGCGATTGGCGAGCGGCGCGAAGAGCGCGAGCGTCTGCTTGCCCGCGGCGCGGCGCAGCGCGTCGTCGGCCTTGGTGATCGAACGCAGGTACACCACGCGCTCGGCGAGCTTGATGAGCACCACCCGGACGTCCTCGGCAATGGCGAGCAGCATCTTGCGAAGCTGTTCGATGTCCACGCCCTTGGAGTTGAGCGTCTCGATGCGCCCCGCGCGCGAAAGCCCGCGCAGCAGCGACGCGAGCTCGGCGCCGAAGTTGGCCTGGATCGCATCGAGATCGAGATCGGCCTCGGGAATCGCCTGGCTCACGATCGCCGCGGCCACCGTCTCCGGATCCGCCCCCTGCACGAGCAGCAGCCCGGCCACACCGAGGGCGCGGTCAAACGCGTCCGGACGGGACGTGGCCTGGCACGCGGCCTGCGCGAAATGCAGGCAACGCACGGGGAGATCGGCGAACTGCGGTCCGAAGCGCTTCTGGAGCTCGGCTTCGAAGGCACTCGCCCCGGTCGTGGCGGTCGAGGTGAGCATCGGGAACGTGAATTCTAGACCATGGACCCGCCGAATCCTGAGACGGTTCCCCGCCGATTTCCCCTACCGGCGATGTCGGATTCTCCGTCGAGCCCCGAGGGCCGCGAACGCTAAGGTCCGTTCCATGGGAGGTACAAGAATTGGAGTCCCGTATGCGCACGCAATTTCCGCAAGTCCCGGTGTACTCGTTGGTCGTGGGGATGGTGCTCGCCAACGGGTGCGGCTCGGTGGTGACCGGCCCGGAGTCCGCCTTCTTCGTGGGCGAGCACGGCGGTACGTCCGAGCACAAGAGCTGGAGCCGCGAGCATCAGGGCATCTCGGCCGCGAATCCGGACGAACCGTCGGAGGCCGAGGTCCAGATAGGAACGGCCTGATCCGTTGAATCCAACCGCGACCCTCCCCGGAGCCAGGGCTGCGCGGCCCTGAATCCGGACCGCGGTTGTCTTTGCCGGCCGGCGTGAAAACGTCGGCCGGCCTTTCTATTCGCGTATTCTGGTGGCACGGCGCTTGCTCCTCAGCGAGCGAGCCCACTCAATGCCGCCTCCCATTCTTTATAACGAGATGTTCCAGGGCGACCGAACGGTCCGCCCCCACTACGCCGCGTTCGCCGACTGGCTGAAGGAAACGCCGCCCGAGCGCATCGCGCAGAACCGGCATGCGGCCGACCTCCTCTTCCACAGGGTGGGGATCACCTTCGCCGTCTATGGCGAGGCCTCGGGCACCGAACGGCTGATTCCCTTCGACCTCGTGCCCCATGTCCTGCCCGGCAAGGACTGGGACCACCTCGCCCGCGGCATCAGCCAGCGGATCACTGCCCTCAACCGCTTCCTCGCCGACGTCTACCACGGGCAGGACATCGTGAGGGCCGGCCGCATCCCCTATGAACAGATCGCGGGCAACCCGCAGTTCCGCGAGGAAATGATCGGCGTCCACGTCCCCGGCGGCATCTATGCCCACGTGGCCGGCATCGACATCGTCCGGCATTCGGACGGGAAGTACTACGTGCTCGAGGACAACCTGCGCACCCCGTCGGGCGTGTCGTACATGCTCGAGAACCGCAAGATGATGATGCGGCTCTTCCCCGAGCTCTTCGCGCGCCAGCACATCCGCCCGGTCGACCACTACCCGGACCTGCTGCTCGAGACCCTGCGCGAGCTCGCCCCCCAGGGCGAAGAGGCCACGATCGTCCTGCTCACGCCGGGGCACTACAACAGTGCGTACTTCGAGCACGCCTTCCTCGCCCAGCAGATGGGTGTCGAGCTGGTCGAGGGGCAGGACCTCTTCGTCCAGAACAACACCGTCTTCATGCGCACGACGCAGGGCCCCCAGCGGGTGGACGTGATCTACCGCCGGATCGACGACGACTTCCTCGATCCCCAGGCCTTCCGCCCGGACTCGATGCTGGGCGTGCCCGGCCTGCTCAGCGCCTATCGCGCCGGGCGCGTGGCACTGGCCAACGCGATCGGCACCGGGGTGGCGGACGACAAGTCCATGTACCCGTACGTCCCGGAGATGATCCGTTTCTACCTCGGCGAGGAACCCATCCTCGAGAACGTGCCGACCTACACCCTGCGCAAGGAGGACGACCTGAAATACGTCCTCGACCACCTGGCCGAGCTCGTGGTGAAGGAAGCGCAGGGCTCCGGGGGCTACGGCATGCTGGTCGGCCCCACGGCCTCGAGCGACGAGCGCGAGCGCTATCGCCAGCGCATCCTCGACGCCCCCGAACGGTTCATCGCGCAGCCCACGCTCTCGCTCTCGCTGGTGCCCACCTTCTGCGGCGACAAGCTTTGCGACCGCCACATCGACCTTCGCCCCTACGTCCTCACCGGCAGCCAGGTGCGGCTCGCGCCCGGGGGCCTCACGCGCGTCGCATTGCGCGAGGGCTCGCTGGTGGTGAATTCTTCGCAGGGCGGCGGCGTGAAAGACACCTGGGTGGTGGACTAAATGACTACGGCTTTGGAAACGCCGATGAACGCCGATAAGAGCACGCCGATTGCCGCGGATAAGGCAATGGGGGTAGCGCTGAGTCCATGCACACGGTCGCGACACTCGTTGCCAACCCTCATGATCTCTCGGCGGCAATCGGCGTGCTCTTATCGGCGTTCATCGGCGTTCCAAAGACTCAATCTCCCATGATGCTTTCGCGCGTAGCGTCGAATCTCTACTGGATGTCCCGGTACGTCGAGCGGGCGGAGAACACCGCGCGCGTGCTCGACGTCACGTGGCGAATGTCGATGCTGGTCAAGGAGCAGCGCCTGCAGGACCAGGAGTGGTTCGCGCCGCTCAACATCACCGGCACGCTGTTTCCGTTCTCGGGCCGGCACAACGTCGTGTGCGCCCGCGAAGTCCTGCACTTCATGGCGTTCGATCCGGAGAATCCGTCGTCCATCTACGCCTGCGCGCGCACCGCTCGCGAGAACGCACGCGCCGTGCGCGGCTCGATCACCTCCGAGATGTGGGAAGTGCTCAACACCACGTGGCTGGAGATGCAGCAGATGGACGAGGAGAAGATGACCCAGCGCGGGGTCTCGACCTTCTTCGAATGGGTGAAGGACCGCAGCCACCTCTTTCGCGGCGTGACCTTCGGCACGATGCGGCGCGACGAGGCCTATCACTTCGCGCGCCTCGGCACACACCTCGAGCGCTCCGACAACACCGCGCGCATCCTGGACGTGAAATATCACATCCTGTTGCCCAGCGTGAAGGACGTGGGCGGCGCCGTCGACTACTACCAGTGGTCCGCAGTGCTGCGCTCGGTCTCGGCCTTCGAGGCCTATCGCAAGGCCTACCGCGACGTGATCACGCCGATCAAGCTCGCCGAGCTGCTGATCCTGCGCGCCGACATCCCGCGCAGCCTCCACTTCTGCATCCGGCAGACCCACGACACGCTCCAGTTCCTGAAGAACGCGCAGGCCGAGGAAACGCTGCACCGCGCCGGCGAGCTGCTCGCCGCACTCCAGTACGGCAAGATCTCCGAGATCTTCGCGCAGGGGCTGCACGAGTACCTCACCGCGTTCCTCAAGTCGACGCAGCAGCTCTCCAACGGCGTGCAGAAGAGCTTCTTCGCCCCCAGCGTGGTCGAATGACGGCTCATGGAATAATAGGGGCACCATGACCTACTGCGTTGCCGTCCGGCTCGACTCCGGAATGATCTTCGCCTCCGACTCGCGCACCAACGCGGGCGTGGACCAGATCGCCACGTTCTCGAAGATGCGCGTCTACGAAAAGAACGAGGATCGCCTCATCGTCGTCCTTTCCTCGGGCAACCTGGGAATCACGCAGGGTGTCATCAACCTCCTCGACCGCCACAAGAATGCCGAGGAGGGCGAGACGACGATCTGGAACGTCGATTCGATGTACGACGCCGCGGCCATCGTGGGCGAAGCCCTGCGCGAAATGCAGCGGCGCGACGGCACGTTCCTCACGCAGGGCAACGTCGATGCGGGAGCGAGCCTCATCGTGGGCGGCCAGATCAAGGGGGAGGCCACGCGCCTCTTCCACGTCTACGCCCAGGGCAACTTCATCGAGGCGCTGGGCGACACGCCCTATTTCCAGCTCGGCGAATCGAAGTACGGCAAGCCCATCCTCGACCGCGTGGTGACGCCCTCCACGCCGCAGAAGGAAGCGGCCAAGTGCGTGCTGATCTCCTTCGACTCGACGATGAAATCGAACATCTCGGTGGGCCTGCCCATCGACATGCTCTGGTACCCGCGCGACAGCCTGCGCGTCGGATTGCAACAGCGCATCCGTGAAGGCGATCCCTACTTCACGATGCTTCGCTCGCGTTGGGGCGGCGGACTTCGGCGGGTCTTCGCCGAGCTGCCCGATCCCGACTGGCTCGAATAAGAAAACCATCCTCCCGGAGAAACCATGAACAAGACCCTGACCACCGTACTTGCCGCCGCGATGCTCGCGGCCCTCCCCGCCGCTGCCCAGGACAAGAAGGCGCCGCCCCCCGCTCCCGCCGCCGCGCCCGACAAAGCCGCGCAATTCGCCAAGCCCGAAGAACTGCGCATGAAGATCCAGTCGGACAAGAAGGGCATTGTCGAGCGCAACCTCGGGCTCACGGGCGCGGAGTCGGTCAAGTTCTGGCCGGTCTACGACGCGTTCCAGAAGGAGCTCGCCGGCCCGCAAAGCGAGATCAATCGCGCCGTGATCGACTACGTGGGCATGGAGAACGCGATCACCGACGCCAACGCCAAGCGCCTCGTGGACCAGATCCTCGCGGCCGAGTCGAAGGAAGCCAAGATCCGCGCGGAGTACTTCATCAAGGCGCAGAAGGTGCTCGGCGCCAAGAAGGCCGCGCGCTACATGCAGATCGAGAACAAGATCCGCGCGATCCTCCGCTACGAGACGGTGGCCGCGATCCCGCTGGTCCATTGATCCCGGGAAATCCCTAGGGTGACCATCAAGGTCGCCCTCCACCACCGCACCCGATACGTGTTCGACCGACTCGTGGGGCTGTCGCCCCACGAAGTCCGTTTGCGTCCCGCGGCGCACGCGCGCACGCCCATCGAGAGCTACTCGCTCACGGTGAAGCCCGAGAAGCACTTCCTCAACTGGCAGCAGGATCCCTACGGGAACTGGCTCGCGCGCCTGGTCTTCCCCGAGAAGTCGCGAGAGCTCGAGGTGACGGTCGACCTCGTGGCCAACATGACGGTCGTGAACCCGTTCGACTTCTTCGTCGACCCGCGCGCGGATACTTTCCCGTTCGCATACACGCCGGAGAACGAGCGTGAGCTCGCCCCCTACCTCGAGGTCGAGCCGCCCACGCCACGCGTGACCGCCTGGGTCGAAAGAGCGCGCAAGGAGATCCTCGCAAGCTCGCCCACCACCGTCGATTTCCTCGTCGCGATCAACGCGCGGCTTGCCGCCGATGTTCGCTACCTCATTCGCATGGAGCCGGGCATCCAGCCACCCGAGCTCACCCTCGAACGCTGCGAAGGCTCGTGTCGCGACTCCGCGTGGCTGCTCGTGCAGATCCTTCGCCGCCTCGGTCTCGCGGCGCGCTTCGCCTCGGGCTACCTCATCCAGCTCGTCGCCGACGTGAAGCCGCTCGACGGCCCCGCGGGAACGACGAAAGACTTCACGGACCTGCATGCCTGGTGCGAGGCCTACGTTCCGGGCGCGGGCTGGGTCGGCCTCGACCCCACCTCGGGGCTGCTCACGGGCGAGGGTCACATCCCGCTCGCGTGTACCGCGCTGCCTTCATCTGCTGCACCGGTGAGCGGATTCACCGACGTCTGCAACGCCACGCTCGATTTCGAGATGTCGGTCACGCGCCTGCACGAAGACCCGCGCGTCACCAAGCCGTACACCGAAGCGCAGTGGAAGGCGATCGATGCGCTGGGCCAGTCCGTCGATCGCGAGCTGAAGGCGGCCGACGTTCGCCTCACGCTCGGCGGCGAGCCCACGTTCGTCTCGATCGACGACATGGAAGGACCCGAGTGGAACTTCACCGCGCACTCGGAGAAGAAGCTCGAGCTCGCGACCAAGCTGGTGGGCCGGCTGCGCGATCGCTTCGCCCCGGGAGGCGTCGTGCACTTCGGCCAGGGCAAGTGGTATCCCGGCGAGCCGCTGCCGCGCTGGGCGCTGACCTGCCTCTGGCGACGCGACGGCGAACCGCTCTGGGATTCGAGCACCGAGGTTTCGGCAACTCCCGCTACCGGGGAGGACGCGCGGCGCTTCGCGACCGAGCTCGCCGGCGCGCTCGGCCTCGCCACCGATTACGTGCTTCCGGCCTACGACGACCCGTGGAAGGTCCTGCGCGACGAGTCCGAGCTTCCCCTCAACATCGACCCGCTCACGCACGACCTTGCCGACGTGAAGATGCGCGACAAGCTGCGCGCTCAGCTCGCCGGCAGCCTCGGCAAGCCCGTCGGCTACGTCCTGCCGCTGCGTGCGCATCCGCGCGCCAAGGCTTCCGCGCCGACCACCTGGGAATCCTCGCCGTGGCCGTTGCGTCGCGGCCATGTCTTCGCGCTCGAAGGCGATTCATCGCTCGGCTACCGGCTGCCGCTCGGCTCGCTTCCCGAGAAGCTGCCCGACGAATCGGCGGAGGCGATCGCCAGCGATCCCTTCGAGCGTCGTGATGCGCTCGGCAAGCGCGTGAAGGCGAAGGCCGCGCCGGTCAGCGCCGATGCTCGCAAGAAGGCAGCCGCCGCGCGCATGGTCGTGCGTACCGCCCTGTGCGTCGAACCGCGCAACGGCGTGCTGAATGTGTTCCTTCCGCCCGTCACCAATCTCGAGGACTTCATCGCGCTGATCGGTGCGATCGAGGACACCTCGCAGGCGATCGGCCGCCCCATCCGCCTCGAGGGTTACCCGCCGCCCGATGACCCGCGCCTCGCGCGCTTCGCCGTCACGCCCGATCCGGGCGTCATCGAAGTGAACATCCATCCGTCCTCGGGCTGGGACGAGCTGAAGGAACGCGTGAGCGTGCTGTACGAAGAAGCGCGCCTCTGCCGCCTGGGCACCGAGAAGTTCATGCTCGACGGCCGCCACACGGGAACGGGCGGCGGCAATCACGTGACGCTCGGCGGCGCCACCGCCGCGGACAGCCCGCTGCTTCGCCGCCCGGATCTCCTGCGCTCGCTGATCAGCTTCTGGCAGAACCATCCGTCGCTCTCGTACCTGTTCTCCGGAGCGTTCGTCGGCCCCACGAGCCAGAGCCCGCGCGTGGACGAAGCGCGCGACGACGCGCTCTACGAGCTGGAGATCGCGTTCGAACAGATGGCCGCGACGTTCGAGATCGGCAAGCCCAACGAGAAGCCGTGGCTCGTCGACCGCCTGCTGCGCAACTTCCTCGTCGACCTCACCGGCAACACGCACCGCGCCGAGTTCTCGATCGACAAGCTCTACGCACCGGGCAGCGCGACGGGGCGATTGGGATTGCTCGAGTTCCGCGCCTTCGAAATGCCGCCGCACTGGCAGATGAGCCTGCTGCAGATGCTCCTCCTGCGCGCGCTCATCGCGCGGTTCTGGAAGACGCCCTACGACGAGCGGCTCGTGCACTGGGGCACGCGGCTCCACGACGAATTCATGCTCCCGCACTTCGTGGCGCAGGATCTGGGGCTCGTGATCGCCGACCTCGAGCGCGCGGGCTATCCCTTCAAGCACGCGTGGTTCGCGCCCTTCCTCGAATTCCGCTTCCCGCGCTTCGGCTCGGCAACGTACGAAGGCATGACGCTCGAGCTTCGCCAGGCGATCGAACCCTGGCACGTGCTCGGCGAGGAAGTCGTGCAGACAGGAACGTCGCGCTACGTCGATTCATCGATCGAGCGAATGCAGGTGAAGGCCACGCGATTGAACGACACGCGCTACGCGGTGGCCTGCAACGGACGCCTCGTGCCGATGACGCCGACGGGCCGCCCCGGAGAGTTTGTCGCAGGCGTTCGCTTCCGCGCGTGGGCGCCACCCTCGGCGCTCCATCCGACGATCGGCCTGCATGCGCCACTCGTGTTCGACTTCGTCGACCTGCGTCACGAGCGCTCGATCGGGGGCTGCACCTACCACGTCGTCCACCAGGGCGGCCGCAGCTACGACACCTTCCCCGTGAACGCCCTCGAAGCCGAGGCGCGTCGTGTCGCGCGGTTCCATGCGACGGGACATACACCGGGGCCGATGACGGTCAACGTGGAAGCGCGTAATCCACGGTTTCCCACGACCCTTGATCTGCGGCGGATGCCGCAGGACTAAGGCAGCACCGCGGCATCGACGAAGGGTTGATCCCGAGCCGGCCCCATCCTTTCCATCAAACGCCGCCGATCTCGCTACCCAAACTTGCGCTCGAAATTCCTGGCGCACCGGCGATCCTTCAGCGAGCGGTGGGGGGCCTCTCGTGATCAACCCTTCGTCGATGCCTCAGCGCCGGAACCTTCGCCAATGCATGCAGGGACTGTGGCGGCGCTGATCGAATTTTGAGAGTGCAGCGCCACTGCGACGATCGTCGTTCATCAACGAGGGCGGCACCAGCCACCGCCTGCCTCGTCAAATTATCTACGGGGCTCACCGGAGCGGTGATGCCACAAGCCTCCCGCGACCTTCGACAGCGATGGGTGGGGGGCGAGAGGGGGCGTGACCGATCGCTGCAGAACCACGTTGCGCAAGGAATCTCGAGCGACATATGAAGTAGCGAGATCGATCCTTTTCCCGACGTAGTGGGCTCCCCCGGGTCGACCCCCACCCATCGATGGCGGAGGTCGCGGGAAGAAAGCGAACTAGTCTTTCCGAGGGATAACGATGTCGAACGTACCGCGGAGCTTCGCGCCGGAATCCTTGGGCGCATCGGTGAGCTTCACGGTGACGAGCTCCGCGTTGGCACCGAGGCTGCGATACAGCCCGTCGCCGTCGTTGCCCGGCATGCCATAGACGAACATTTCAGAGGCCAATACTTCCTTCCCGTCGTCCTTCACGAGGAAGTGGATATGCGCCGTGCGGCCGGGGTACGGAACCGGCTTGATCGTGCGCAACTTGTAGCGGCCATCCGCGTCCGTCGTGACCGCGGCGAAACCCTGGAAGTTGGCGTCGCCGCCCGTGGCGCCGGTGTTGAGGTAGATCCCGTCGGCGTCGGATTGCCAGAACTCGAGGCGAAGCCCCGCCTGCGGCTGGCTCTTGCGATTCATCACCGTCCCGGTGATGTCCGTGACCACGCCGGTGGCCGGGTTATCGCGGCCGGCGACGCGCGTCATGTCCCAATCGGAATCGGTCGGGAAGATCTTGGGATACTGCGGGCCGGCCGTCAGCTTCGGCGTGGCGGGGCGATACGTTTCCGCGGCAACGGCGGGGGCTGCCACCAGCGGCCAGGCCGCGGCGATGCCCAGGGCCTTCAATACCCGACGGCGCTCCGGTCGGTCAGTCATGGGATTTCCCTTTCTTGTTGGTCGCGCCAGTATCGCATTGGGGCCCCGCGTTCGAGAATGGGCCGAAAGTCGCGGGATGTTGCGGGCAACGTCACCCGAAGGGCGCCGCGCTCGTCGGTGCGATGCAAGGTGATCCCCCGCTCGCGGTAGCGCGCGACCACCGCGGGATGCGGATGCCGGAAGCGATTGCGGTAGCCGAGCGAAACCACGGCGTCGGCGGGCTGCACCGTATCGAGGAATGCCGAAGACGAGGATGTCTTCGAGCCATGGTGCGGAACGAGCAGCACGTCCGATGCAAGCCGCGCGCCGAACCGGGCCACCATCTCCACTTCGCTCCTCGCCTCGATGTCACCCGTGAGCAGCATCGAAGCGCCGCGTGTGGCTACGCGAAGCACGCAGCTGCGGTCGTTCTCGCGCCGCGCATTGCTGCCGGCCGCCGGATGCATCACCTCGAAGTCCACCCCGTCCCACGTCCAACGCAGCCCTGCTTCACAAATGCGCGAGATGCCGACGCGACGGTGCAGCGCATCGCCGGCCGCGAGCGGCGAGAGAAGCCACGAAGGCGCGCGCGCATCCGCGACGGCTCGCGCTCCACCATAGTGATCGTCGTCGTCATGCGAGATCGCGAGCGCATCGAGCCGCCTCACGCCCTCGCCCCGAAGGAACGGAATGACGATGCGACCGCCTGAATCGGAGCCTGCGCTCCATGCCGGACCGGCGTCATAGGCGAGCGCGTGCGTGGCGGTGCGCACGACGATCGCGAGGCCGTGCCCTACATCGAGAACGTCCACCCACGCTTCCCCCGCTGACGGGCCGGGCGGAACGACCGCGAACAACGGCACCATCCAAACGGCGCCGAGCGAACGCAAGGGGATGCCCCGTGGTGCCAGCAGCCAGGCGCATCCCACGAGCGCCGCGGCGACCGTCCACGGTTGCGGTGCATGGCTTTCAAGGACCGCGCCGGGCCACGACGCGAGCGCCTCGAGCGGAACCATCAGCGCCGCGAAGAGCGCGTGGGCGGAGGCGAGCAGGATCGTGGAATCAAGGAACGCGCCCGCGAGCGCCACGGGCACGACGGCAAACGTCACCACGGGAATGGCGAGCGCGTTGGCGAGCGGCGAAACCAGCGACACCTCCTGGAAGAGCGCGATGAGCATCGGCAACATCGCGACCGTGACCGCCAGTTGCTCGAGCGCGGCGCCGCGCAATCGACCCGGCGTTCCCGTGCGCAACGAGAGCACGTAGAAGATCGCGGCCACCGCGCCGAACGACAGCCAGAAGCCGGGTGCGAGCGCGGCCCAGGGATCGATGGCGACCACGCAGATCGCGGCGAAGGCGAGCACGCGCGATGGCGATCCGTGGCGATTCGCGAGGACGCAGGCCGCGATCGCCGCGAGCATCACGCAGGTGCGCTGGGCGGGCAGCCCGTAGCCCGCGAGCAGCGAGTACGCCACGGCCGCGAGCACCGAGGCGATCACGCCGGCCTTGCGCGCCGGCAGCCACAACGGCAAGCGCGGTACTTGCACCCAGAGGAACGCGACGAGTGCATACGCAAGGCCGCCGAGCATCGTGATGTGCAGCCCCGAGATGCTCACGAGGTGCCCGACGCCGGTCCGCCAGAACGTGCGCCAGTCATCCGGATCGATCGCGTCCTGGTCGCCGATCACGAGGGCGACGAGCACGCCCGCGAAGCGGCGATCCTCGAGGCGCGTGCGCATCGACTCGCGGATCTCGCCGCGCCAGCGATGCAGGGTCTGCGGCCATCCATCGACGCGGGCATCCAACCGTTGAGCGCGCGGCTTTGCGCGCACGTAGCCCGTCGCACGAATGCCGCGTTCGAGCGCCCAGGCCTCGAAGTCGAAGCCATGGCGATTCCCGAGACCGCGCGGGCGCTTGAGCCGCACGGTGAAGCGCCACCGCTCGCCGGCCACGACCGCGGGCAACCCGCCCTCCTCCGCGTACCAACCCAATGACACGAGGCGCGGCACCGTCGCGCCTTCGGAATGAACCTCCTCGACGGCGAAGGTGAAGCGCACCGCGCGATCGCCCGGCTGCGGCAACCCCGCGATCACGCCGGTCACCTCGATGTCACGCCCTTCCCACGCGAACGGCAACGCTTCGGCAACACGAGTCTCGGCGCGCCACGCGGCGTAGCCGTACCCGATCAGCACGCCCGCGACAAGCAGCAAAGCCCTACGCGCGGTCAGCGATCGGACCACGCACGTTGCCAGCAATGGCGCACCCGCCAGCAACAGCGCGTTCCAGTGCGGAAGCACGAATTCCCGCTGCAACAGGGCTGCGCCGAGAACGAAGCCGAGAGCCAGGAGTCGCACGGTAGAATCCCAACGCGGCTGCGCCATCCGCCGACGACATGCTCAAACAAAAACTCAGCAAGTGGCTTCCCGATCCCGACACCATCCGCGACTCGAAATGGCTTCGGTGGTGCGCGCCGCTCTTGACCCATCCGCGCCTGTGGCACATGCATCGCCAGGCCGTGGCGCTGGGCGTGTCGATCGGGTTGGTCACCGGCCTCATTCCCGGACCGGTGCAGATGCTGCTCGCAGTACTCATCGCGATTCCGCTGCGCGCCAACATCCCCGCGGCGATCTTCACGACGCTCTACACGAACCCCTTCACGTTCGTGCCGCTGTACATCCTCGCGTACAACATCGGCCGCGTCGTCACCGGTGACAGCACGCCGCTCGCCATGCCCCACGAGATCGAGTGGAGCTGGGCGGGCATGGTCGACCTCTTTCCGGGTCTCGTGCGCTGGCTTGCCTCGATGGGCGACACGCTGATCATCGGTCTGGCCATCCAGGCCGTGCTGTTCGCGGTCGTCGGCTACTTCGCCACGCGCGTGCTGTGGCGCGTGATCGTCACCTGGGCGTGGCGCCGCCGCTGGAAAGTTCGAAACAAACGCGACGCCGCCGCGTGACCACGCCGCGCTACTGGACGGAAGCCAAGCTCGCGCTCGCCAAGCGCGACAAGGTCCTGCGCAAGATCATGAAGGCGCACCCGGATGCGAGCCTGCGCTCGCGAGGCGATGCGTTCCAGACGCTGGCGCGCTCGATCGTCGGCCAGCAGATCTCCGTGAAGGCGGCGCAGAGCGTGTGGGACCGGTTCGCGGCCTCGGTGGGTACCGTCACGCCGGAGCTCGTCGTGATCCACGCGGACGAAGCGTTGCGCACCTGTGGCCTCTCGCGCGCGAAGGCGGTCTACGTGAAGGACCTCGCGCATCACTTCCACGCGGGCCTCCTCAACCCGCGTCGGTGGCCGCGCATGGGTGACGAAAAGATCATCGAGGATCTCGTGCGCGTGAAGGGCATCGGCCGCTGGAGCGCCGAGATGTTCCTGCTCTTCCATTTGATGCGTCCCGACGTGCTGCCTGTTGGCGACCTGGGACTCCAACGCGCGATGGAAAAGCTCTACAACGGCGGCGATCCCCTCACGCGCGACGAAATGCGCGAGATCGGCGCCCCCTGGCGCCCCTACAGCACGGTCGCGACCTGGTATCTCTGGCGTTCGCTCGATCCCGTCGCTGTCGAGTACTGAGACTTTCATCCCGGGACGTTCGGTGAATGGACGCGGGGTCGCCGAGGCCCCACGATGGGCCCTCCTCGCCCTGGGGAAAGGATCCTTCATGTACCGACGCCTCCTGCTCGCCTTCGCCGCTCTCCTCGCCGTCACCACCCTCTGCGCGCAGCCCCTCAACTGGGGAAAGATGCCCGGCAGCGGCAATGACATCGGCATCGGACCCAAGGGAGACGTCTGGGTCATCGGCACGGATCCGGTGCCCGGCGGCTTCGGCATCTATCGGCTCGACGGCGAGAACTGGACGAAGATCCCGGGCGGCGCCACGCGCATCAGCGTGGGTCCCGACGGCCCGTGGGTCACCAACAGCGAGGGCGCGATCTTTCGCTGGAATGCCAAGGCAAACAGCTGGGAAAAGATGCCCGGCGCCGCGTGGGACATCGGCGTGGGCGCCAACGGCGTGGTGTGGGTGATCGGCACCAACAAGGAACCGGGCGGCTACGGCATCTATCGCTTCAATCCCGCCAAGAACAACTGGGACAAGGTGCCCGGCAGCGCCGTGCGCATCGCGGTCGACCCGAAGGGCCAGCCCATCGTCGTGAACCTGACCGGCGAGATCTACATCATGCCCTCCGGACCCTTCCCCATCTTCGTGAAGGTCCCGGGTGCCGCCCGCGACATCAGCATGGGCGCCGACGGCTCGATGTACTACGCCGGGACCGATGGCGGCGTGTACCAGTGGGCCCGCAACAACAACTGGATCAAGCGCGACGGCGTCCTCGAGAGCATCGCCGTCGATCCCAAGGGCCAGCCCTGGGGCGTGAATGCCGCCAAGGAGATCTTCGCAGCGGGCCATGGCGCGCCGCCGCCCGTGGCCGGTGACGTGACACCGAAGCTCGAGAAGCTCGGCATCGCCAACAACACCCGCTTCGCCAACAAGATCTACGCGCGCAACCCCTGGGACATGAAGGCGTTCCGCAACAAGATCTACATCGGCAGCGGCAACAGCAACAACGAAGGCCCGGACCCGAACGCGGGACCCGTGGATGTCACGTACTTCGATCCGGCTGCGAACAAGTTCGGTTCCGAGTGGCAGGTCAACGACGAGCAGATCGACGCCTTCCGCATCGCGGGCAGCACCCTGATGATCCCGGGCCACGATCCGCGCGAGGACTGGCGGAAGGGCAACTTCTATCGCAAGTCCGGTGATGCGTGGCAGGAAGTGCGCACGGTAGCCAACACCATCCACATGTACGACATCACCGAGCGCACCGAGGCGCAGGCCACGACGCTGGGCTCCGTCGACAGCAAGGCCTTCGGGAACAAGTTCCTCTTCGCCGCGATCGCGACACCCACCACCGCGGCCGTGGCCGTCTCCGCCAACAACGGCAGCTCGTGGGTGACGTATCCCCTCGTCGAGGCCATCGGCGCACGCGCGCGCACGTTCCTGCACACGCCCGCCGGAGTGTGCGTGTCGTTCCACATCAACCCCAACTACAAGAACGTGAACGCCGTGATCGGTGGCATCTTCGGCAGCTCCGCGCCGAGGAAGACCGATGCCTTCATGGTGACTTCGAAGGGCGTGCAGTGGATCGACTCGAAGCTCTTCCCGGGCCTCACGACGCCCTACCTCTTCGCGGCCAAGCCCGTGCAGTTCAACGGCGAGGCCTACTACTTCGCCGCGTACGCGCCGATCGACCACAACTGGAAGTCGGACGGCTTCTTTGCCACCAAGGACTGCAAGACCGCGCGGCGGGCCAACGTGCCGGGCCGGTGGTTTCATCACGCGGTGGTCGATGGCGGCAAGCTGTACGTCGTGACTTCGGACGAGGAATACGGCGGCCGCAGGAACCGGGTGTTCGCCTCGACCGACGGAACCACGTTCAAGCCCGTGTTCAGCTTCGCGAACAAGGGCTTCGCGCGCTCGTTCGCGATCCTCAACGGGGACTTCTACTTCGGCATCGGCAGCGAAGCGGAAGCGCCGCACCCGGAAACGGGTGCGATCCTTCGGCTGAAGGCCGCGGACGTCCCGAAGTAACTGTCAGGCGGCGCCGACACGCGGCTTCGCGCGCGTCCGATGGGCGCAGGCGAGTCGCGTCCCCACAGTGATGCTTCCCACACAACAGGAGGAAGCCATGGCCCGCGCCCACCCAGCCACCCCCGATGCGATCGAGTTGCTGAAAGCCGACCACGCGGAAGTGAAGGAGCTCTTCGAGGAGTTCAAGAAGCTCCAGGAATCCGACGAGGAAGGCACCGAGGACCTGAAGCAAGCCTTGATGGACGCCGTGTGCTCGGCCCTCAAGGTCCACACGCAGATCGAGGAGGAAATCCTCTATCCCGCCGCCCGTGCGGTCCTGCCCGATGAAGAGGACCTGATGAACGAGGCCGACGTCGAGCATGCGGGCGCGAAGGACCTGATCGCGCAGATCGAGGCGTCCAGCGCCTACGATGCGATGACCTGCGCGAAATTCCTGGTGCTCGCCGAGCAGATCGACCATCACGTCGAGGAAGAGCACACCGACATGTTCCCGAAGCTTCGCAAGTCCACGATGGACACGAAGGCGATCGGCGTGAAGCTCGCCGCACGCAAGGAAGAGCTCACGGCGGAAATGGAAAAGGCCATCGCGGAGGCACCGGAAGGGCTGCGCCCCTCGATGCCTCCCAAGGACGGCGGCCGGCCGCTGCGCGGCTAGCTACTTCCTGGGGCGCTTCTTCGGCGGGGGGACTTTTCCTCCCGCCGCCCTCGCCTCCGAGAGACCGATCGCAATGGCCTGCTTGCGGCTCGTCACCTTCTTGCCGGAACGGCCGCTGCGCAGCGTTCCTTTCTTGCGCTCGTGCATCGCCATTTCAACTTTTTCCGCCGCCTTCTTGCCGTATCGGGCCATGGTCGCTCCTTGTCGAGGTACGCACTCGGTCCCACCTTCTTCGCGCGATTCGCGGCACACGGCTGTCGGCCGACCGCGCGACATGGTGTCGCCAAGGCTCCGACATACGCGGGCATGGAGCTTGCAGCGCTGGCCCGACGAACTGGAGATCCGATGACGACGCCTTCAACGCCGTTGCGCTTTTCGAGCGACGCACAGCCCGGCTACGCGCGTATCCGGCGCGGGGAGCGCTTTGCCTACCGCGATTCCCGCGGCCGTGCCGTCCGCGATGCCGAGGCGATCCTGCGCATCCGCTCGCTCGCGATCCCTCCGGCGTGGACCGATGTCTGGATCAGCCCCGACGAGCGCGGCCACCTGCAGGCCACGGGCCGCGATGCCCGCGGACGCAAGCAGTATCGCTATCACCCGCACTATCGCGCCGAGCGCGAGGCCGGCAAGTTCAGCCACCTGCGCGAATTCGGCGAGGCGCTCCCCGCCATCCGCGCGCAGGTTCGCGCCGATCTCGCGCGCGACGGAATGCCCCGCGAGAAGGTGCTTGCGATCCTCGTGCAGTTGCTCGAGCGCACCGCGATCCGCGTAGGCAGCGAGAAGTACGTGCGCGCGAATGATTCCTTCGGCCTCACCACGTTTCGCAACAAGCACGTGAAGGTTCGCGGGCCGCGCATCGAGTTCGACTTCCGCGGCAAAGGCGGCAAGGCGCACCGCATCGCGATCGACGATCCGCGCCTCGCGCAACTCGTGCGCCGGTGCCGCGACCTGCCCGGCTATGAGCTCTTCCAATACGTCGATGAATCCGGCGTGCGCCGCTCGATCGGCTCCGACGACGTGAACGAATACCTGCGCGACATCTCCGGTGCCGAGATCACCGCCAAGGTCTTCCGGACCTGGATCGGCAGCGTGTGCGCCGCGTGCGCCCTCGCGCGCGCGCCCGACCCGCTTGCCCGCGCAGCGCTCACCGGTGCGATCGAACGGGCCTCGGCGTTGCTCGGCAACACGCCCACGATCTGCCGCAAGAGCTACATCCACCCCTCCGTGCTCGTACCGGCGGACTGGGTGCCGCGCCTGCCGGCCCGGCGCAAGCGCCACCCCGGCCTGAGCGCCGACGAGGCCTTGCTGATGAACGCGCTGGCGATCGCGGAAGAATCTGCAAAGCCGCGCAAGCCGAAGGCCCGGAACTACAAAGCGTCGCGCCGGCGTTCCGCGGAACCCGCGCGGGCCTGACGCGGACCAACCTTCATGCCTCGCGCGATCTGGAAAGGTGCCATCACATTCGGGCTCGTCCACGTGCCGGTCGGCGTCTATCCGGCCGCGACGAGCGAAGGCCTGGACTTTGACTGGCTCGACGAGCGCGACCTCTCGCCCGTGGGCTACAAGCGCGTGAACAAGTCCACCGGCCGCGAGGTGCCGCGCGAAAAGATCGTGAAGGGCCTCGAACACGCGAAAGGTCAGTACGTCGTCATCTCCGACAAGGAAATCAAGTCGGCCAACGTGAAGGCCACCCAGACGATCGACATCGTCGCGTTCGTCGAGACCGACGCCGTCGGCCCGGCCTGGTTCGACACGCCCTACTTCCTGGCACCCGACAAGCGCGGCGAGAAGGTCTATTCGCTGCTGCGGGAAACGCTGCGCAAGGAAGACAAGGTCGGGATCGCCTACGTCGTGCTCCACACCAAGCAGCACCTCGCGATGCTGCGGGTCGAAGGCAATGCGCTGATGATGATCACGCTGCGGTGGGCGAGCGAGATGCGCGAAGCCACCGGCCTGGGCCTGCCCACGGCCCGGCCGTCGCTGCGACCCAACGAGCTCAAGATGGCCGCGCAGCTTGTGAAGGACATGACCGAGCCGTGGAAGCCCGAGAAGTACAAGGACCGGTTCCGCGCCGACATCCTCGCGCTGGTGAAGAAGAAAGTCGCGAAGGGGCAGGTCGCGGAAGTCGCCGAGCCCAAAGGCGATCAGCCCGCGGCGGCCAGCAACGTGGTCGACCTGATGGCATTGCTCAAGGAGAGTCTTGCGAAGAAGAAGCCGGCCGGCTCGCGCAAACGCGCGGCCTGAAGCCCGCTAGCGCTGCGAAGCCTGGCGGGCGCGGGCCTCTTCCATGGCCTGGCGCATGCGGCGCTCGTAGTCGTCCTGCTGGGCGCGGTTGTGGCGGTCGATGCGCGCGCGTTCCTCGTCGTACTCCTTCTGGCGAAGGTACTGCTTCTGGCGCTCGACTTCGCGCTGCGCGGCCGCGCGGTCCTCGGCCTCCTGGCGGCGCGCGCGCTCTTCGGCGTAGCGCTGGTCGTAGGCGGACCGCGAATCTACCGGTTGCGGACGGTCGGCATGGCGTTGCTGCGCATCGGTGGCGTTGCGCCACCGGTCGTACTCGGCGCGCTCGCGCTGGACGCGATATTGCTCGTTGCGCTGGCGCTGCTCCTCGGCCGACGCGTCACGGCGGGCCTGCGAATCCTTGAAGCGCTCCTCTTCGAGCGCCACCTGCTTTTCCATGCGGTCACGCTCGAGCGAGAGGCGCTCCTGCTCGATGCGCAGCTTGTCCTTCTCGCGCGAACGCTCGACCATCAGGCCACCCAGGCCGATGGCCACGACGCCGACGAGGATCGAGGCAAAGACGACGTTCGAGTTGCGCCACTTGCCCCCCGTGGGCTCCTTGCCGCCACCGCCGGCGAGCCAGGCATCGAGCTTTTCGTCGTAGATGACCCGCTTGGCGTCCACGGTCAGGGTCACGTGGGCTTCCTTGAGCACACGTTCCTCTTCGCGGCGTTGTGCGGCCGTCATGGGGAAGCGCGGATCGTCCAGGGCTTTCATCTTGCCCTCGAAGGCGATCTTCACGAGCTGGGCGCTCGCGCCGCGAGGGATCCCGAGAGCCTGGTAGTGGTCTTGCATGCGTTACATGCCGTGCGCCCGCTGGCGCAGGAACTCATCGCGCGAGCGCTCGAACCGTTTCTGGGAGTCCTCGGCCTGCAGGCGGTAGTAGCGGTCGTGCCGCGCGCGCTCTTCCTCATACTCGCGCTGCGCCACCCAGCGGTTCTGCCGGTCGACTTCCGCCTGGGCGATCTGGCGATCGCGTTGGGCCTGCTGCCGGTCCTGGATTTCGGCATTGCGCTGCGCGTAGTGGGCTTGCAACGCAAACGCCCGGTTCTCGCGCTCGGCGGACCGGACTTGCGCTTCCACCTTGTCCTGCCAGCGCTCCGTCTCGGCGCGCTCGCGCGCCCGCCGGTATTCGTCGCCGGCGTAGGGCTGCAGCACCCGGGCCTCGCGGCGCTGTTCCTGGGAATCCAGGTAACGCATCTCCTGGAGGGCCATTTCGCGGTCCATGCGCTCGCGGTCGATCGACAGGCGCTCGTACTCGAGCATCTGGCGGTCGCGGTCGCGCGACCGCTCGATGAGCTGGGTACCGATACCGAGCGCAACCACGGAAAGCAGGATCGCCGTGAAGCCCCGGTGGGAGTGGGTTTGCTTGGTGTCCCTCATGCGCGGGATTGTACTCCCGCGCCGTTTCAGGCGCTGGCGAGCCGCCCGTCGGTCAGGCGCAGGCGCCTTTGCATGCGGGCGGCCAGGACCGGGTCGTGGGTGACCATGATCAGGGCCGCGCCGTGGCGCTCGTTGAGCCGGAGGATGAGGTCGAAGACGTGCTCGGCGTTCTCGCGGTCGAGGTTGCCGGTCGGCTCGTCGGCCAGGACGCAGGCCGGCTCCGTCACCAGGGCCCGGGCGACGGCCACCCGCTGGCGTTCCCCTCCCGAAAGCTCCCCGGGCCGGTGCTCGACCCGGTGGGACAGGCCCACCTCGGCCAGCATGGCGCGGGCGCGTTCGAGGGCCTCCCGGCTGGGCATGCGCCGGATGGCGAGCGGCATGGCCACGTTCTCCAGCGCGCTGAATTCCGGGAGCAAATGATGGAACTGGTAGACGAAGCCCAGCGCCTTGTTGCGCATGCGGCCCTGCTCGGTCGCGCTGGCCCGCGCGATGTCCTGGCCGAGCAACTGCACGCGGCCGGCCGTCGGGTGGTCGAGGCCGCCGAGGATATGGAGAAACGTGCTCTTGCCCGAACCCGACGCACCGACGATCGCGATCGACTCGCCGCGGCGCACCTCGAGATCCACGGCGGTGAGCACGGGCACGGCGACCGCACCCAGCCCGTAGGTCTTGGCGATCCCCTGGCAGGCGACGACGATCGCGGCGTCATTCATAGCGCAGGGCCTCGGCCGGATTCACGCGGGACGCGCGCCAGCTCGGATAGAGCGTCGCGGCGAATGCAAGCAGCAGCGAGACGACGGCCACGCTCCAGACATCCTGCCAATGCAGGTCCGAGGGCAGCTCGGTGATGTAGTACACCTCCGAGGAGAGGATCTGGAAGTGGAACAGCCGCTCGATCGCCGGCACGACGGTATCCACGTTGAGTGCGAGCGCGATGCCGCCGGCCACACCCAGGAATGTCCCGACCACGCCGATGAGGGTTCCCTGCACGACGAAGATGCGCATGATTTCCCCGGGCGAGGCACCGAGCGTGCGCAGGATCGCGATGTCCGGATGCTTGTCCGTGACCACCATCACCAGCGTCGACACCAGGTTGAAGGCCGCGACCGCGATGATGAGCGTGAGGATGATGAACATCATCCGCTTCTCGATCTGGATGGCACGGAAGTAGTTCGCGTTTTGCTGCGTCCAGTCCGTGAGGTAGGCCTCGACCTTGATGCTCCTGGCGAGTCCCCGCGTGACCTCGGGGGCCTTGTAGAGGTCCTTCAACTTCAGGCGCACGCCGCTCACGCGATCCTCGAGCCGGTAGAGCACCTGCGCGTCGGCGAGGTGGATCATCGCGAGGCCGTTGTCGAACTCGTGGTGGTCCACCCGGAAGATGCCGACCACCGTGAATTGCTTGAGGCGCGGGATGAGGCCGGCGGGCGTGACCTGCCCCTGCGGCGCGATCACGGTCACCTTGTCGCCCACGAGCGCGCGCAGCGAACGCGACAGCCCCACGCCCAGGACGATGCCGAACTCGCCCGGCTTCAGGGCCGCGAGGCTGCCCGCCATCATCTTTCCGCCGATGTCGGCCACTTCGCCCTCGAGCGCGGGATCGATGCCGCGCACGACGACCCCGCGCACCGACTGGCCCGTCGTGAGAAGCCCCTGCCCCATCACGTAGGGCGCTGCACCGACGACTTCGGGATTCTTCTTCGTCTCCGCGGCGATGTCGCTCCAGCCTTCGAGGCCGCGATCGCCGCCGGCGATCTGGACATGCGAGGCCACGCCGAGGATGCGCGCGCGCACTTCCTTCTCGAAGCCGTTCATCACCGACATCACCGTGATGAGCGCGGTGATGCCCAGCGCGATGCCGAGCATCGAGGCGAGCGAGATGAAGGAGATGAAATGGTTGCGTCGCTTGGCGCGGGTGTAGCGCCAGCCGACGAGGAGCTCGAAAGGCTGCAAGTGTGGGGCTCGTTTGTTTCGCTGGATTATCCACGATAATCGGCCAGCAACGACGTATCCGACACCGCCCCGCGCACGAGTTCAACCTTTGCCGCTCACGCTCCTCGTTCCCGACCTGCTCTCCCCGCCCGACGCCCCCGCCGAAATGCGCGGGCTGCGCCTGCCCGGCATCGAGAAATGGCTCGCGCGCTCCACGCTCGCGCGCGTTCCCGCCCGCGGGGGCGATGCCTGGCTCGCCGCCGAGCATGGCCTTGCCGGCGAAGTGCCGCACGCGGCCATTGCGCTCGCGGGGGATGCGGGTCCGCGCGAAGGCACCTGGATGCACGCCGACCCCGTGCACCTGCGCATCAATCGCGACGCCGTCGCGCTGCACGACGCCTCGGTCCTCGATATCGGCGCGCACGAGGCCCGCGATTTCGTCGCCGCCCTGCAGGCGCTGTTTCGCAACGACGCCTTCACGTTCATCGCGCCCGCACCCGATCGCTGGTATGTCTGCATCGACTCACGCCAGGCGCCGAAAACCACCCCGCTTCACGAAGCGATCGGCCGCAACATCTTCGGGTTGCTGCCCGAAGGCAGCGGAACCTTCAACTGGCGCTCGGCGATCACCGAGGCGCAGATGGTTCTCTCCAACCATGAAGCCAACGCTCGCCGCGAGCGCGCGGGCCAGCCCTCCGTGAACAGCGTGTGGTTCTGGGGCGTGGGTGAAACGCCGGCTAACGTGCAACGCCGTTTCCGCCACATTCATGCGGATGCACCGTTTGCCCGCGGTCTGGCGGCGCTGGCAGGATCCGAGTTGCATGCGGTACCCGCGAGCCTTGCCGCCTTGCGCGACGTGACCGCGAACGAAGACACGCTGGTCGTGCTCGATGCGCTCACGCGTCCGCGGCGCGCGGCCAATCTCACCGCGTGGCACGACGCTGCGCGGGAGCTCGATGCGCACTGGTTTGCCGACCTCGGGCAGGCCGCGGCGAATTTCGGTGGGGTGAGGCTCGTGCTGCCCGTCGATGACGCCGTGAAAGTCGCGACCATCTCCCCCGGCGCGCGTTGGCGCTTCTTCACGGCCCGCAAGCCGCTGGGTGCCCATGCCTGAGATCGTCACGCGCTCCGTCGATGAAGCGGCTCGAGCACTGCTCGTGGCCGCCGGCTGCGACAAGCGCCTCGCCCCCTTGTTCGCGGCCCGCGGCGTGCGCGAATACGCCGAGCTCGCATCCACCTTCGATGCGCTGACCCCGCCCGACCGGCTCGCGCACATCGACGAAGCGGCGACATTGCTCGCCGATGGCATCGCGAAGGGCGAGAAGCTGCTGGTCGTCGCCGACTACGACGCCGATGGCGCCACCGCCTGCGCGGTCGCCGTTCGTGCGCTGCGAGCGCTCGGAGCGAAGGTCGACTACATCGTTCCGCATCGCTTCCGCCACGGCTACGGACTCACGCCCGAAGTCGTGCGCGAAGCCGCGGAGCGCAAGCCCGATCTCATCATCACCGTCGACAACGGCATCGCCGCCGTCGCAGGTGTGGAGGAAGCGACGAAGCTCGGCATTCGCGTGCTCGTGACGGACCATCACCTGCCCGGCGACCAGCGCCCCGCGGCAACGTGCATCGTGAATCCGAACCAGGCGGGGTGTGGATTCCCCAGCAAGAACCTCGCGGGCGTGGGCGTGATCTTCTACGTGATGCTCGCGTTGCGCGCCGAGCTCCGGCGCCGCGGCGCATTCGCCGGCACTCCTCCTCCCAATCTCGCGAACCTCCTCGACATCGTGGCGCTGGGCACCGTCGCCGACGTCGTGAAGCTCGATGCCAACAACCGGATCCTCGTGTCGCAGGGCCTCGCGCGCATTCGAGCGGGCAAGGCCTGTCCGGGCATTCGCGCGCTGTTCGAAGTCGCGGGCCGCCCCACGTGGCGTGCGGCCACCTACGACCTGGGCTTCGTCGCCGGCCCCCGCCTCAACGCCGCCGGGCGCATGGACGACATGTCGGTCGGCATCGAGTGCCTGATCACCGACGATCCAGTGCGCGCGAGGCAACTCGCCACGGAGCTCGACCGGCTCAATCGCGAACGCCGCGTGGTCGAGGGCGACATGCAGGAGTCCGCCCTGGCCATGCTCGCGGACATTCCCGAGACCGATGGCTTCACGCTGAGCATCCATCATCCCGACTGGCATGCGGGCGTCGTGGGCATCCTCGCCTCGCGCATCAAGGACCGCTTCCATCGCCCCGTGTTCGCGTTCGCCGCCGATGGCGAAGGAACGCTGCGCGGTTCCGGCCGCTCGATCGCGGGATTTCACCTGCGCGACGCGCTCGACCTCGTCGACAAGCGCAACGCGGGACTGCTCGAGCGCTTCGGCGGGCATGCGGCGGCCGCGGGCGTGACACTCGCCGCCGGCTCCCTCGAACGATTCCGCACGGCCTTCGAATCCGTGGCGCGCGAACTGCTGTCCGTCTCCGATCTCGAGCGCCGCATCGAGACCGACGGCGAGCTTGCCGCGGACGAGAACACGCTGGAGCTCGCGAAGCTGCTGCGCGAGGTTCCCTGGGGACAGGGTTTTCCCGATCCGCGCTTCGTCGGGCGATTCGAAGTGGCCGCCCAGCGCGTCGTCGCCGAGAAGCACGCCAAGCTCACGCTCGTCCAGGGCAAGCACCGTTTCTCCGCGATGCGCTTCGGCTCCGCCGACCCGCTGCCCGCAGCCATCACCGCGGTCTACCGCCTCGACGTGAACGAGTACCAGGGCGCGGAAACGCTGCAGCTCACGCTCGAGCACTGCGAGGACGCGCGTGCAGGTGACGGCTGATGGCGATGCCCGGAAATGGTGTGAACGCGCCCGTTCATGGTGCGTCCCTCGGCCTCTCCAAAAACGCGTCCACCAAAATCCTCGTTTGATGCAAACTGCTTTTCGCAGATTCCGATCGCAGCATCCAATAAATCGAGCAGCCCCCTGGGAGACAGCCATGCCGAAATCGCCTGCCAAACCCTCTCCGATCTACCTTGCCGTCCTCGCCGCGCTCGCCGCTCCCGCCTGGGCGCAGCAAGCCGACAAGCCGCCGGCCGACAAGACGCAGCTGGAGACCGTCACGGTAACCGCCGAGCGACGGTCCGAAAACATCAAGGACGTCCCCAACTCGGTCACCGCGATCAAGGGCGAACTCCTGGACGCGCTCAACTCCGGCGGCCAGGACGTGCGCATGCTCGCGGGCCGGGCGCCCAGCCTCAACATCGAGTCCTCGTTCGGCCGCGCATTCCCGCGCTTCTACATCCGCGGCTTCGGCAACTCGGACTTCGACCTCAACGCCTCGCAGCCCGTCTCGCTGGTGCTCGATGACGTCGTGCAGGAAAGCCCGCTGCTCAAGGGCTTCCCGATGTTCGACGTCGAGCAGATCGAGGTCGTGCGCGGGCCGCAGGGAACGCTCTTCGGGCGCAACTCGCCCGCCGGCGTCGTGAAGTTCGATTCCGTCAAGCCCAGCCAGCTCGCGGAGTCCTACGTGAACCTCGGCCTGGGCTCGTTCTCGGCAGCGAACCTCGAGGGTGCGATCAACGCGCCGATCAATGCCCAGATGGCGGTGCGCCTGTCGATGCAGGTGCAACACCGCGACGACTGGGTCGACAACACGGCCCCGAACCCGAAGAACAGCAAGCTCGAGGGCTACGACGACAACGCCCTGCGCGCGCAATTCCTCTACGCGCCCGACAAGTCTTTCAGCGCGCTCTTCAACCTCCACGGGCGCAAGCTCGAGGGCACGGCGCGTCTCTTCCGCGCCAACATCATCCAGCCGGGCACCAACAACCTCGTCCCGGGCTTCGACGAGGAAAAGATCTCGATCGACGGCCGCAACGAGCAGAACCTCGACTCCTTCGGCGGCAACCTCCGTCTCAAGTGGGACTGGGGCTCGATGGCGCTGACCTCGATCACCGGGTACGAGAAACTCGATTCCTTCAGCCGGGGCGACATCGACGGCGGCTTCGGGGCCTCCTTCGCGCCGCCCATGGGCCCGGGCTTCATCCCGTTCCCGGCGGAATCCGCCGACGGAATGCCCAAGCACAAGCAGCTCACGCAGGAGTTTCGCCTCGAGTCCCGCACCGGCGGAGCGTTCAGCTGGCTCGTGGGCGCGTATTACTTCAATGAAGACGTGAACATCGACAGCTTCAACTACGACACGCTCGCCGGCGGCGTCCAGAACGGCTACGCGTGGCAGAAGCAGGAGAACACGGCCTGGGCGCTCTACGGTTCGGCCAACATGGTCCTGGGCGGAGGGTGGAGTGTGCGCGGGGGCGTGCGCTACACGAAGGACGAGAAGGACTTCTCCGCGCAGCGCACGCAATCGCCGATTGGCGGGGGTGCGACGGGCGTGCTCACGGCAAGCCCCAGCGACAACGACACCTCGGGTGACCTGAGCGTGTCCTATGCCCTCAACAAGGATGTGAACCTCTACGCGCGCTACGCCCGTGGCTTCCGCGCCCCGAGCATCCAGGGGCGCCTGCTCTTCGGCGACACGCTTTCGGTGGCCGGCTCCGAAACCGTCGACTCGTTCGAAGGCGGCATCAAGGGCGACTTCTGGAACAAGCGTGCGCGACTCGCCCTGACCGCCTTCAGCTACGAGGTGAAGAACCAGCAGCTCACCGCGGTCGGCGGCGCGACCAACTTCAACACCCTGATCAACGCGGCGAAGACGGAGGGCCGCGGCGCGGAAATCGACTTCCAGGCGATCCTCGCCGAGAACCTGCTGGTCACGCTGAGCGGCAGCTACAACAAGACGGAGATCCGCGACCCGAACCTGCGCATCGCCCCGTGCGGCGGCGGCTGCACCGTGCTCGATCCCACCAACGGTTCCACGGTGTCAATCGACGGCAACCCGCTGCCCAATGCGCCGAAGAACGTCTACAACTTCACGCTGCGCTACGGTATCCCGCTGGCCAACGGCGAGGCCTACATCTACACCGACTGGGCGTATCGCTCGAAGATCAACTTCTTCCTGTACGAGTCGGTCGAGTTCACGGGCAAGCCGCTCACGGAAGGGGGCCTGCGCGTGGGATACCGCTGGGACCACGGCAAGTACGAGGTCGCGGCCTTCGGTCGCAACATCACCAACGAGATCCAGGTCATCGGCGGCATCGACTTCAACAACCTGACCGGCATGATCAACGAGCCGCGCACGTACGGCGTGCAGTTCAAGGCGATCTTCTGACCCTGGGGACCTGCCGCTCACGCTCGTGTAGCGGCAGGTCCCCCGCCAGCATTGGGAATAACGGGTCCGGCACCTTATAATTGCGGGCTATGGAATCGGACCAGCTCAATCAGATCGAGAACAGCCTCCAGGACCTGGCCGCGCGCGCGGCTGAGCTCCGGAGGTACCTTTGACTACGACACCAAGAAGTCACGGCTCGTAGAAGTCGGCAAGGCCCTCGAAGACCCCGCGGTGTGGAACGACGCCAAGCGGGCGCAGGATCTCGGCAAGGAACGCCGGGCCCTCGAAGACACCGTCGGCACCCTCGAAAAAATCGACACGACCCTCAAGGATTCGTCCGAGCTGTTTGCGCTCGCGAAATCCGAGGCCGATGACGCGACCCTCGTTGGCGTGCGCGGTGATGCACAGGCCGCGCAGAAGCTCGTCGAGGATCTCGAGTTCCGCCGCATGTTCTCCAACCCGATGGACCCGAACCCCTGCTTCATGGACATCAACGCGGGCCAGGGCGGCACGGAAGCGCAGGACTGGTGCTCGATGCTGCTTCGCATGTACCTCAAGTACTGCGACAAGAAGGGCTTCAAGACGGAAGTGCTCGAGGAGAGCGACGGTGAAGTCGCGGGCCTGAAGAGCGCGTCGATCAAGATCACCGGGCCTTACGCTTATGGGTATCTGCGCACCGAGAACGGCGTGCACCGCCTCGTAAGGAAGAGCCCCTTCGATTCCAACGCGCGCCGCCACACATCGTTCGCGAGCGTGTTCGTGTATCCGGAAGTCGATGAGACGATCGAAGTCGAGATCAATCCCGCGGATCTCCGCATCGACACGTATCGCGCGTCGGGTGCGGGCGGCCAGCACGTCAACAAGACGGATTCCGCGGTCCGCATCACGCACTTGCCGACCAACATCGTCGTTGCCTCGCAGAACGACCGCTCGCAGCATCGCAACCGCGCCGAGGCCTTCACGATGCTCAAGGCCAAGCTCTACGAGCTGGAGCTGCGCAAGCAGAACGAAGCCAAGCAGAAGATGGAGGACGCCAAGACCGACATCGGTTGGGGCCACCAGATTCGCAGCTACGTGCTCGACCAGTCGCGCATCAAGGACCTTCGCACCAACCACGAGGTGGGCAATACCCAGTCCGTGCTCGACGGGGACCTCGACGATTTCATCAGTCTCTCGCTGAAACAGGGAGTTTAGGAATGAACCACGCTCTTCGTGCCCTCGCGGTTGCCACCACCCTCGCCTGCTGCGCCGCCTTCGCGCAGCCCGTCGAACCGGTCCTCGCGCAGGTTCGCGCCCACAAGCAGCCCTTCCTCGACACGCTGAAGGACCTGACCGCCATCGAGTCGGGAAGCCGTGACATCGAGGGGCTCGATCGCATTGCCGCGTTGATCGCCGAACGCCTGAAAGCGCTCGGGGGGCAGGTCGAGCTCGTCGCACCCGCCGACGTGTATCGCATGGAAGACACGCCCGAGCAGATCGGCAAGGCGGTTCGTGCCACGTTCAAGGGCAAGGGCACGAAGAAGCTCCTGATGATTGCGCACATGGACACCGTGTACATCAAGGGCATGGGCGAGAAGCAGCCGTTCCGCATCGACGGCGACAAGGCCTACGGACTGGGCATCGCCGACGACAAGCAGGGCATCGCGCTGATCCTGCATGCGATCCGCATCCTCAAGGACACCGGCTTCGAAGAATACGGCACGCTCACCGTGCTCATCAACGGCGACGAGGAAATCAGCTCGCCAGGCCACCGCGCACTGATCACCAGGCTCGGCGCCGAGCACGACGCGACCATGTCGTTCGAAGGCGGCGGCGGTGCCACGCTCGACCAGGTGCGCCTCGCCACGGCCGGCATTGCCGGCGTCACCATCAAGGTGAAGGGCAAGGCGTCGCACGCGGGTTCCGCGCCCGAGCGCGGCGTCAACGCACTCTATGAGCTCTCGCACCAGATCCTGCAGATGAAGGATTTCTCGGATCCGGCGACCGGCCTGAAGATGAACTGGACGACCTCCAAGTCGGGCACGAACCGCAACGTGATTCCCGCCGAGGCCGAAGCCATGGCCGACATTCGCGTGCTCAAGGTTTCGGATTTCGAGGGCATCGAAACGAAGATCCGCGAGAAGGCGAAGACCCAGCTCATTGCCGACGCGAAAGTCGAAGTGGTCTTCGACCGCCGCCGTCCGCCGCTCGAAGCGCCGCCGGCTTCGATCGCCTTCGCGAACCACGCTCAGCAGGTCTACAAGGAACTCGGCAAGAACCTCAACGTCGCGACCGTGAGCACCGGCGGCGGGACGGACGCCGCCTTCGCCGCGCTGCGCACGAAGAACTCGGTGGTCGAAGGCTTCGGCCTGCGGGGCTTCGGCGCCCACTCGAACGACGCCGAGTACATCTTCATCGACAGCATCGAGCCGCGGCTCTACCTCGCCGTGCGCATGATCATGGACTTCGCCCGCGGAAAGGTTGCAGCGCAATGACCGACAAGAACGAGAACAACGCCGCGCCGCCGCCGCAGGACGAAAACCAGATCGTCGCGGAGCGCCGCGCCAAGCTCGCCAAGGTGCGCGAAGGCGGCCAGGCGTTCCCGAACGACTATCGCCGCGACCACCTCGCCGCGGATCTCCAGCGCGAGCACTGCGACAAGGCCAAGGAAGTCCTCGAAGTCGAGAAGCCCGTGGCGAAGATTGCCGGCCGCATGCTTCTCAAGCGCGTGATGGGCAAGGCTTCGTTCGCCACGCTGCAGGACATGAGCGGGCGCATCCAGATCTACGTCACCAACGACGTGACCGGGGTCGAGACGCACGACGCGTTCAAGCATTGGGATCTGGGTGACATCCTCGGCGCGGAAGGCACGCTCTTCCGGACGCGCACGGGCGAGCTCACGATCCAGGTGACGAAGCTGCGGCTCCTCTCGAAGGCCCTGCGCCCGCTGCCCGAGAAGTTCCACGGCCTCACCGACATGGAGAGCCGCTATCGCCAGCGGTACGTGGACCTCATCGTCAATCCGGAGTCGCGCGAAGTCTTCGTGAAGCGCTCGAAGCTCGTGCAGTCGATCCGCCAGTTCTTCGTCGACCGCGGCTACCTCGAGGTCGAGACGCCGATGATGCAGCCCATCCCGGGCGGCGCCGCGGCCAAGCCCTTCGTCACGCACCACAACGCGCTCGACATGCAGTTGTACCTGCGCATCGCGCCGGAGCTGTACCTCAAGCGCCTCGTCGTCGGCGGCCTCGAGAAGGTCTTCGAGATCAACCGCAACTTCCGCAACGAAGGCATCTCGACCCGGCACAACCCCGAGTTCACGATGCTCGAGTTCTACGAGGCCTACCGGGACTACCACTACCTGATGGACCTCACCGAGGAACTGCTGCGAGAGTGCGCCGCGAAGGTCCTTGGCACGACGACCCTTTCGTACCAGGGCGAGACGATCGACCTCGCGAAGAAGTTCGACCGCCTCACGATGGCCGAGGCGATCGCCAAGTACAACCCGGAGCACTCGGCCGCCGACCTCGCGAAGCCCGAGTACCTGCGCGCCGCGCTGAAGAAGCACGATGCGAAGGTGTTCGAAACCGATGGCCTCGGTCTCCTGCAGCTGAAGCTCTTCGAAGCGACGACCGAATCGAAGCTCATCCAGCCCACGTTCATCGTCGCGCACCCGACCGACGTCTCGCCGCTCGCGCGAGCGAACGACGCGAACCCGGCGGTCACCGATCGCTTCGAGCTCATAATCACCGGCCGCGAAATGGCCAACGGCTTCTCGGAGCTGAACGATCCCGAGGACCAGGCGGCGCGCTTCAACGCGCAGGCGAAGGCCAAGGACGCGGGTGACGAGGAAGCGATGTACTACGACGCTGACTACGTCCGCGCGCTCGAGTACGGCCTGCCGCCGACCGCCGGCGAAGGCATCGGCATCGACCGCCTCGCGATGCTGTTCACCGACAGCCCGTCGATCCGCGATGTGATACTTTTCCCGCAGTTGAAATCCGAATAGACCGGAGACCCACCATGAAAAAGACTTTCGCTGCCCTCGCCTCCCTCGCCTTCGCCGTGTCGCTGGCGCCCGACGCCCTCGCCGGCTGCAAGAACTGCGGAACGATCACCGACGTCAAGGAGATCAAGAAGGAAGGAGAAGGCTCGGGTGCGGGCGCCGTTGTCGGCGGCGTGCTCGGCGGCGTGCTCGGCCATCAGGTCGGTAGCGGACGCGGCAACACGGCGGCCACGGTCGTCGGCGCAGGCGCCGGCGCCTATGCGGGCCACCAGGTGGAGAAGAACCAGAAGTCGACGACGAGCTACCAGGTCGTCATCAAGATGCAGGAAGGCAGCAAGGACCGCTACTTCAACTTCAAGGAAAAGCCGAGCTGGAAGGTGGGCGACGAAGTCGAGATCGTCGACGGCAAGATGACACGCCCGAAGAAATGATGACGCCGAAGACGACTCCCGTCGTCTGAGGTGTCGTCATCCCGAGGTCCCGAGGGATCTGCTTTTCAGCCCGAGACCGCCCGGGCCTCCAGGTCGTGTTCGGAGGCCCGAGTCACTTTCACGCGCAGGAAATCGCCGGGCTTCGCGCCCTTGGCGCCCTTCACCTGCACGATCCCGTCGATCTCCGGAGCATCCGCGCTGCTCCGCGCGTAGGCGACGGCCCCTTCGACTGAATCGACCAGCACGTCGAGCGTGCGGCCGACCTTCTCGGCCAGGCGCTGGCGGCTGATCTCGCCCTGCACTTCCATGAACCGCGCGCGGCGCTCTTCGCGCAGCGCCTCGGGCACCGGGTCGGGAAGATCGTTGGCGCGCGCGCCCTCGACGGGCGAATACGCAAAGCAACCGACGCGATCGAGCCGCGCCTCGCGCAGGAACGCGAGCAGCTCCTCGAATTCCGCTTCGGTCTCGCCGGGGAACCCCACGATGAACGTGGAGCGCAGCGTGATCTCCGGACAGGCTTCGCGCCACGCGTGGATCCTCTCCAGGTTTTTCTCGGAGGATGCAGGACGCTTCATGAGCTTGAGGATCCTCGGGCTCGCGTGCTGGAAAGGCACGTCGAGATAGGGAAGGATCTTGCCGTCGGCCATGAGGGGGATCACCTCGTCGACGTGCGGATAGGGATACACGTAGTGCAGGCGCACCCAGATGCCCAGCGTCGCGAGCGCCTGGCACAGCTCCGTCATGCGCGTGCGCACGGGCTTGCCGCCCCAGAAGCCGGTGCGGTACTTCACGTCCACGCCGTACGCGCTCGTGTCCTGCGAGATCACGAGCAACTCCTTCACGCCACTCTTCGCGAGCGCTTCGGCTTCCGTGAGCACGTCGCCCACGGGGCGGCTCACGAGATCGCCGCGCATCGAGGGAATGATGCAGAACGTGCAGCGGTGATTGCAGCCTTCGGAAATCTTGAGGTACGCGTAGTGGCGCGGCGTGAGCTTCACGCCGGCCGGCGGCACGAGGTCCACGAACGGATCGTGCGGCTTGGGTAGATGCGCGTGCACCGCGGTCATCACTTCGTCGCGCGCGTGCGGACCGGTGACGGCCAGCAGGTTCGGGAAGGTGTCGCGAACGATCGTGCCCTTCGCACCCAGGCAGCCCGTCACGATGACCTTGCCGTTTTCCGCGAGCGCTTCGCCAATCGCCTCGAGCGATTCCTCGACCGCGGAATCGATGAAGCCGCAGGTGTTCACGACGACGAGGTCGGAGCCCTCGTACGTCGGCGCGATCTCGTAGCCTTCGGCGCGCAGCTGGGTGAGGATCTGCTCGGAATCGACCAGCGCCTTCGGGCAGCCGAGCGAAACGAAGCCGACCCGGGGCGCGCTCTTCACTTCTTCTTCGCGCGGGGTTTCTTCGCTGCCGCCGCACGGGCGGGCTTCGCCGCCGGAGCCTTCGCCGCGGCAGCCGCCGCTTCTTCGCCGGCGTTCGCGTACGGGAACCCGGAGAAGAGCTTCAGCGCCTGGCGGCGCAGTTCTTCCTGCATGTCGATCACGGCCTGAGCGCCCTTCTCGAGATAGCCGCCCATCGCCGCGGGAATCGGCGGCGTACCGGACATGATCTGGCTCCACGCTTCGGTGGGCGCTTTCGGCACTTCGCCGTAGAGCGAGGTCGCCTGCTCCTGGAAGCGCTTCTGCGCCTCGTGGAACGTGTGGATCGAGCGCTCGAGGTAGGAGCCCATGAGGCCCTGCATCGAATGGCCGTAGTAGCGAATGATGTTGGCGAGCATCCCCGTGGAGAACATCGGCACGCCGCCCGATTCCTCCTCGAGGATGATCTGCAGCAGGATCGCGCGCGTGAGGTCTTCGCCCGTCTTCGCGTCCTGCACCAGGAACTCGCGGTACGCCAGGACGAGATCCTTCACTTCGGCCAGCGTGATGTAGGCCGAGGTCTCGGTGTCGTAGAGACGGCGATTGGGGTACTTCTTGATGATCCGGGGAGAGGCCATGGGTTTTTTCCTCTGGGATGCTGCGCTACATCAATTCGCGCTTGTGCGGAAGCGCATGCGACCGGCGATGTGGCAATCCAAGTGCTTCATTTTATTACAGTTTGAGCGATTGCGGCAGCGCATGGCACGGACCCTGATGCAGCGCACCATTTATGGCTTGACAGGGGGGCCTCCCATTCCTAGAATGAAATTGTTGCGGCGCACCATCCGTATCGATACCACGGCGCTGAAAGTGCCGGGATCCGCGACGAAACGAACCGACTGGAGAAGCTGCCCGTGAACACGCCCTATACCGAATTCAGCCGCGCCGCGGTGGAATCCGCCACGCGCCTCTCGAAGCTCTCGCTCGCCAGCGCCGAGCGCATGATCGCGCTGCAGGTCGGGTTCGCGAAGGAATCCATCGCCCAGGCCACGAACAGCGCGCAGACCGTTGCCGCCGCCAAGGATGTGCAGGAGCTGCTCGCCATGCGTGCGCTCGCCGTTGAGTCCGCGATGGAGCGCTTCGCCGGCTACTCGCGCACCCTGTTCGAAGTCGCCGCCGAAACGCAGTCGGAGTTCGCGAAGCTCGCCGGGGAACGCATTGCCGGCCTGCAGCAAGCCGCGACCACCACCGTCGGCACCGCCGTGAAGGCCACTGCCGCGGTCCGCAAGACCACTCGCGCGAAGAAGAGGAAATAATCCGCGCACCGAATTCAAGTCTCCTCCTCCTTTATCGCAAGTCCCCAAGATTTGGATAAAGGTTCAAACCCAGGCCTCGTGCCTGGGTTTTTTTTTGAAAGGCGCATGAAATGAAAACGACCAAGAGAGTCGCGCTCGTCACCGGAGGTGTCGGTGGCATCGGTACCGCCATCTGCCGCAAGCTCGCGGCCGACGGCCTGTTCGTCGTCGCGAACTATGCGATCCCCGGTACCGAAGAGGCGTGGAAGCGCGCCATGGCAGCCGCGGGGCTGGACAACACGAGCGTCGCCCTCGCCTTCGGCGACGTCACCGACTTCGAGACGATGGGCTCGATGGCCCGCCAGATCCAGGCCGACCACGGCCCGGTCTCGGTGCTGGTGAACTGCGCGGGCATCACGCGCGACACCACCTTCCGCAAGATGACGCCCGAGCATTGGCACCAGGTGATCGACACCAACCTCACGAGCGTCTTCAACGTGACGCGCCACGTGATCGAAGGGATGTGCGAGCGCGGCTGGGGCCGGGTCGTGAACATCTCGTCGGTGAATGCGATCCGCGGGCAGTTCGGGCAGTGCAACTACGCGGCGGCCAAGGCGGGGATTCTCGGCTTCACGAAGTCGCTCGCACAGGAAGTCGTGAAGAAGGGCGTGACGGTGAATGCGGTTTCACCCGGCTACGTACAGACCGACATGGTGATGGCGATCCGCGAAGACGTTCGCGAGCAGATCATCGCGCAGATCCCCGCGGGCCGGATGGCGATGCCCGACGAGGTCGCCGATTCCGTCGCCTTCCTCGCCTCCGACAAGGCGGCCTACATCACCGGCACCAACCTCTCCGTTAACGGCGGCCTGCATATGTACGCCTAGAGCTTCTGTTACAAACCACCAATGGGGACAGTCCCCATTGCTGCTAGACTCCCGCGCTTCTCAAGGTCTACCCGGGAGTCCCATGTCTCGCTTCCATTGCATCGCCGCGGCCCTCGCCTTCGCCGGAGTCGCCGCCCACGCCCAGACGCTGCCCGTCTTCCCCGTGAAGAATGTTCCCGAGACGTTCTTCGGCACGGTCGTGAACGATCCGTACCGTGCACTCGAGGATACGAAGAACGCCGACGTGCTCGCCTGGATGAAGGCGCACTCGGAAAATGCCTCGAAGACCTTGAAGGCCCTGCCCGGCTACGCGAACCTGTTCGCGCGCGTCGCCGAGCTCGAGGATGCGAGGGATTCGGCGATCGGCGGCCTCAAGCGAGTCGGCGGCGGCACGCTCTTCTTCACGCGGCGCGGGGCGAAGGACAACACCTTGAAGCTGTTCGTGCGCAAGAGCGACGGCGCCGAGTCGCTGCTCGTGGATCCGGATGACTGGCAGAAGGAAACGGGCAAGCCCCACGCGATCAACTATTTCTTCCCGTCGCACGACGGCAGGCACGTCGCGGTTGGCGTCTCCGCATCGGGCTCGGAAGATGCGAGCCTCTATGTGATCGAGACCGCCACGCGCAAGCGCATCGGCGAGCCGATCGACCGCGCCTCGATCGCGGGCGAGTACGCGGGCATCGCGTGGAATCCTAACGGCAAGACGTTCTTCTTCCTGCGCCTGCAGAAGCCCGCACCGGGCGCGCAGGAAAAGGACAAGTACCTCAACTCGGAACTGTGGATGCACACCGTCGGCCAGCCCGACGACAAGGGCATCCGGATCCTCGGCCCCGGCATCTCGCCGCGCGTACCGGTGAAGCCCGCCGAGCAGGCCACCGTCGTGGTCGCGCCCGGCTCGAAGTACGCCGTGGCGATGGTCGTGGCCGACGTCGAGCGCGAAATGAACCTCTATGTCGCGCCGCTCGCGAGCCTGGGACACCCGGGCACGCCCTGGGTGAAGATCTGCACCGTCGCCGACAAGGTGACGAACTTCGCGGTAAAGGACGACAGCATCTACCTCATGACGCACGCGACGAGCCCGCGCTACGCCATCGTGCGCACGAGCCTCGCGAAGCCCGACCTCAAGACCGCCGAGACGATCGTCCCCGCCTCCGACCAGGTGATCTTCGACATCGGCGCCGCGAAGGACGCGCTCTACTACGAGTCGCGCGACGGAGCGGTGAAGCGCCTGAAGCGCATGCCGTGGGGCAAGAAGGAAGCCACCGAAGTCACCTTCCCGATCGAGGGCGCGGCGAGCCTGATGGCGGCATCGCCCAACGTGGACGGCGCCGTGGTCGGCCTGTCGTCCTGGACGCGCGCATTCGAGATCTACGCGGTCGATGGAAAAGGCAAGGCCACGAACACCGGGCTGCAGCCGCTGGGCAAGTTCGGCGCGCCCACCGACCTCGTCGCCACGGAGGTGAGGGTCAAGAGCCACGACGGCGCGCTCGTGCCGCTGTCGATCATCCATCGCAAGGACGTGAAGCTCGATGGCAACAACCCGACGCTGCTCTACGGCTACGGCGCCTACGGCATCACCGAGGAACCCGGCTTCACGCCGCGCCGCCTCGCATGGCTCGAGAAGGGCGGCGTGTATGCCGTCGCGAACGTTCGCGGCAGCGGCGTCTACGGCAAGGACTGGCACCTCGGCGGCTTCAAGGCGACCAAGCCCAACACGTGGAAGGACTTCATCGCGTGCGCCGAGTACCTCATCGCGCAGAAGTACACGTCCAACACGAAGCTCGGCATCCTCGGTGGCAGCGCCGGCGGCATCCTGATCGGCCGCGCGCTCACCGAACGCCCTGACCTCTTCGCCGCGGCGATTCCCGCCGTGGGTACGCTCGACGCCGTGCGTTTCGAGACCGAGGCCAACGGCGTGCTCAACGTGCCCGAGTTCGGCACGGTGAAGACGGAGGAAGGCTTCAAGGCGCTCTACGAGATGAGCAGCTACCACCACGTGAAGCCGGGCACGCGCTATCCCGCGGTGATGCTGCCGCACGGCGTGAACGATCCGCGTGTGACGGTGTGGCACTCCTCGAAGATGGCCGCGCAACTACTCGCGGCCACGAGCTCGGGCAAGCCCGTGCTGCTCAACCTCGACTTCGACAGCGGCCACGGCATCGGCGACACGAAGGCGCAGCGCCAGAAGCAGACCGCGGATGTCTATTCGTTCCTGTTCTGGCAGGCGGGCGTGCCGGAGTTCCAGCCGAAGTAAGAGAGACTATCTAGCCGTCAGGGCCACGGACCTCGATGAGGCCGTGGCGCACGGCGAACACCACGAGGCCCGCCACATCGTGGATGCCCAGGCGCTCCATCAGCGCCGCGCGGTGGTTCTCCACGGTCTTCACGCTGAGCGAAAGGTCGAAGGCGATTTCCTTGGTGCTCTTGCCCTCGGCCATGAGCTGCAGCACCTCGCGTTGCCGGGGGCTCAGCGCATCGAGCTCCGACGGTTCTCGCGCGGTCGCACCCTCCCGCAGCCCCGACACCACGACCTTCGACACGCGCGGGCTCAGGTAGGTCTCGCCGCGCGCGATCGCCTCGACCGCGAGCTGCAGCTCCACCGGCAGTGATTCCTTGACGAGGTAGCCCGAGGCGCCTGCGCGAAGCGCCCGGAGCACGAAGTCGTCGGTCGTGTGCATCGACAGGATGAGCACGCGGATATCGGAATTGGCCGCGAGGATCTGTGCCGTCGCGTCGATGCCGTTGAGCTCGCGCATGACGATGTCCATGATCACGATGTTCGGCCGGTGCTCGGCCGCGAGCGCGACCGCCTGACGGCCGTTGTCGGCTTCGGCGACGACGCTCACGCCGGGAATGTCCTCGACCAGCGCGCGAATGCCCGCGCGGACGAGCCCATGGTCGTCGCACAGGAGGATTCGCAGCGCGCTCATGCGGCCTCCAGGGGAAAGCGCGCCGTCACCGTCGTGCCTTCACCCGCGGCGCTCTTGAACTCCACTCGCCCGCCCACGAGCTCCGCGCGCTCCTCCATGCCCGTGAGCCCCAGGCTCGCGCCCTGGAGCCCGCGGGCGCGCACGGCGGACATATCGAATCCCGCGCCGTCGTCGCTCACGACCAACTCGAGCAGGCCCTTCGTTCGCCGCAGAGCGAGCGCGATCGAGCGCGGGCGCGCGTGCCGCGTGGCATTGCTGATCGCTTCCTGCGCGATGCGGTAGCAGGTGATCTCGGCGTCAGGGCTGACGCGCTCCGTCCCCGCGTGTGCGAAGTCGCATGCGATGCGAACACCGGTCGCCTCCGAATGACGCTTCGCAAGCCAGCGCAGCGCATCGGAAAGGCCGAGCTGTTCGAGCTGCGGGGGCCGGAGCTCCTGCGACATCGTGCGGATCTTCGCGAACACCTCCTCCACGAGGCGAGCGCATTGTTCCTGCCCGAGGCCGCCGGGCTTGCCGAGCGCGGTGCGGTGCAGCGCGATGCCGAGGGCTGCGAGGCTCTGGCCCACGTCGTCGTGCAGTTCGCGCGAGAGGGCCCGCCTCTCCTCCTCCTGGATGGAGAGCACCTTGCCGGAGAGCGCCTTGAGGCGCCGGTTCGCGTCGTCCACCGCCTCGCGCGCGAGCACCCGCGCGGTGACATCCTCGTGGGCGACCACGACCGCGCCGCCCATGCCTTCCATCGGCGTGATGCGCGCAACGAACCAGCGAACGCCGCCGGGCGCGTCGATCCGATAGTCCACCGCCGCGAAGGGCGCCTCGCGCGCGATCATGCGGCGCGCCGCGCTCGCCGCCTCCGGAAATCCCGGCTGGCCGGCGCGCGCGAGGTCGTCGAGCAGCTCCAGGTAGTTGTCGCCCACGTGCGCGGGTGCGAAGCCCTTGGCGATCCGCACGTCGTCGAATCGCTCCCACGCCGGATTCACCGCGACGATGCGCCCCTGGCCGTCAAGAACCGCGATGCGCGAATCGAGCGAGTCGAGAATGCCGCGCACCATCGCTTCGCTCGCAGCGGGCATTCCGTTGGCCTTTTGCATGCGCACAGCATGCCGCAAAACTGCCGCCACGGCCTGCCCGGCGCCGACAGGGGGAAGCACCCATCCCCAAAGGGGGGAATCCCCCATGTTCCCGAATGCCTGGCGCCGCCATCCTTGGACCGTACCGAAAACTTCATAAGGAGTACGGCCATGCAACACCTGATCCTCCTCGTCACCATGGGCCTCCTCGTCTGGTCGCTGTACCGCGAGCACGGTCGCCAGGAAGTTTCATCGGCCAAGCCGGCCGCGCGCCCGCAGCCTCGCGTGAAGGCCCCGGCCAAGGCGCAGCCCAAGGCCGCGCCCCTGCAGTTCCAGGCGAAGGCGCCCGTCGCGGCGGCTCCCACCGTGGCCCCTCCCGCGCCACGCGTTGCGGCTGCGGCTGCACCGGCCGCCGCCGCAGCCAAGGGCGACGGGATGCGCACGCAACTGCGCGACCGCTACATCGCCGCGCGCTTCCCGGGCACGGTCCCATCCGCGGCTGCATTCGCGGACACGGAGGGCATCGTCACCATCGCGCGCCTGCTCTTCGAGGAGGACCGCTACGACGACGCGCAGGAGCTGCTCCAGCTTGCGATCAGCCTGGCCCCGTCACCGCGGCCGCTCGAGCTCGAGCGACTCGAGATCACGTACCTGCGGCGCGATGCCGACCGCTACGTGATGCTCGCCCGCCAGTTCAGGGACGCGAATCCGGAAAGCCGCGAGTGGGAAGACATCGCGCGGCTCGGCAGAGCCCTCGCACCCGGGAACGTGCTCTTCGCTTCGGGCCGGAATGCGGACCGGCCGCACGAGCACTACGGACCGTGGCCGCACACGCCCAACTGGATCCACGCTTCGTGGGACCTGACGAACGAAGTACTCGCCACCGAGTTCCACCAGGCGATGCGCGACGAACGACAACAAGGAGCCGTGTCATGACATCGATTCCGAGCCTCAGCTTCAAGGATGCCGCCCGCGAGGACTTTCGCGAGCGTCTCGCGGACCTGCGCAACACCACTGCGAATCCGCCCGCCGACGTGGTCGAGCGTTTCACCGACCTCGAGGAGCGGCTTCGCTCGCTCTCGCACGAGGACCACGCGCGCCTGCTGGGGTCCTCGCTCGCCTGGACCTCCGAGGAGTACGACGCGGCTCGTTGGCTGCGCAGCGCGAGCGATGGGTTGGGAACCGTGGGCTACCGCGTGTGGGAATCGCTTCACAAGAGCGATCCCTCGGGTGCGCGTTCGCACGACATGATGGCGCGCGCGCTCCTGCACCTGGGCAACGCGGCCAAGTGGGACGGCGTGGTGAACGTCATCCCCCCGCGCGCCTTCCGGAAGTTCCACGCCATGCTGCTTGCCGCGATGGCCGGCGGCTTCCATGCGACCCCGGTGTCCGTCGGACGCGAAGAAGGTGCCGTGCAGTGCAGCGTCGAGGCGCTCTATTTCCGCGCGCTGCTCCTCGCGCGTTTCGCGAGCGGTGCGTTCGGCTTCAAGCAGCTCGAGATCCTCGACCAATGGATGTGGATGTGGACGCCGGTTCTCGCCGGTACCGACGAACCGCCGTCCGGTGGCGCGTTCCGGGCCGACCTCGACTCGAACGTGGGCCTGCGCCCGGGCGTTCGTCACGTCGCCGGACCGAGCCGTTACCTCGCCGTCGCCCCGATCCGCATGGCCTACGCCGCCATCGTCGCCGAGTTCCACCAGGGCCGTGTCGTGCCCGATAAGGGTGTCGCATCGCGCTTCGGCGTTGAAGAGTACGTCGCCGTCCTGGAGCTCGCGCGCCGCGGACTCAAGGGCGTGGCGACCTCGCATGCGGGCCGTGCCGAACGCGCGCCGCGGGACTATGAAGCCGAGTTGCTCGTGGGCCTGGGCGAGATCGTGCAACGCGGTTTCGCTGCACCGGCGCCGCCGATCGTCGCGCCGGCTGAACTCACGCTCGCCGCGCTCGATGGCGAGCCCGTGGCCCGCACGGCGCGCGCCGTCGATCACCCGATCGAAAGCGTCTTCGAACGCGGACAGCGCAAGGTGCACGTGACCAACGAGAGCGCGACCGGCTTCGGCATCGAGGGCGAGCAGGACAACCTGGGCCACTTCCTCGTGGGCGACCTCGTCGCGCTGCGATTCGACGACGGCCGCGCGCTCGAGATCTGCAAGGTGGCGCGCCGTTCGCCGACGCCGACGCCGGGCAGCACGCGCATCTGCGTGGGCCTGAGCCGCCTGTCGTCGGAAGCCCACCTCGTGGACCTCACCTCGCCCGAGGTGAGCCGCGGGCGCGAGGCGACCGAGAAACTCGCCTTCATCCCCGGCAGCGACGCGAGCGGGCGGCATGACGCGTGGCTGGTTTCCGAGCGCGAGTTCGCGTCCCGCAATACGCTCGCCGCGGGCGTGGGCAATCGCCGCTTCGAGCTGCGCTTCAATCGCGTGCGCGATCGCGGGCCCGGCTGGGTGCTCGCGGGCTTCGAAGTCCTCGCCGCGGCGTTGGCCGCTGCCTAGCGCGGAGCGAATGAGGCAAAGAAAGGGCGCCGGGCGCGGCGCCCTGCCTCACTGCATGTGCTGGCCGCCGTTGATGGCGATGTTCGCTCCCGTGAGGAACGCGGCTTCGTCGGAAGCCAGGTAGGCGCACAGGCCCGCGACTTCCTCGGGCTTGCCGAGGCGTCCCACCGGAATCTGCGGAATGATCTTCGTGTCGAGCACTTCCTTCGGGATCGCGATCACCATCTGCGTGCCGATGTAGCCGGGCGAGATGGTGTTCACGGTCACGCCCTTCTTGGCGACTTCGAGCGCGAGCGCCTTGGTGAAGCCGTGCATGCCCGCCTTGGCCGCGGAGTAGTTCGTCTGGCCGAAGGCGCCCTTCTGCCCGTTCACGCTCGAGACGTTGATCACCCGCCCCCAGCCGCGCTCGACCATGCCGTCGACGACGGGCTTGGTCACGTTGAAGACGCTGTCGAGGTTCGTGGACATCACCGCGTCCCAGTCGACCTTCGTCATCTTCTTGAAGGTCATGTCGCGCGTGATGCCCGCGTTGTTGATCAGGATGTCGATCGGGCCGACCTTCCCGTTCACCTCGGCGACCATCTTCTGGCACGAATCGAAATCCGCGACGTCGCAGGCGAAGGCCTCGAACTTGTAGTCGCGGGCGGCCATGTCCTTCAGCCACTCCGTGTACTTCTTGTTGCCGGGCGAATAGGTGACGCACACCTTGATGCCCATGCCGGCGAGCTTCATGCAGATCGCCTCGCCGAGGCCCCCCATGCCGCCGGTGACCAGTGCAATTCTTTGTGCCATTTTTCATCCTCCTAAACTGTCATCCTGAGAGGCTTATTCGCCTCGAAGGACCTGCTTTTTTATGTTTCCGCCCGTTCTTTTACGTACCGTCCCGGTGCGGGTTCGATCGGTTTCCTCTTTCCGCCGCCGAGCTTCGTGCGGGCGGGCACGAGCTTTCCGGCCTGGGGCTTGAGCCATTTGGTCCACGGCGTCCACCAGCTTCCCGGGACCTCCTTTGCCTTGTCGAGCCACTTCTGCGGATCGGCGTCGAGCTTGCTGCTTCCCACCCAGTGGCTGCGCTTCTTGTGCACGGGCGGGTTGATGGTGCCGGCGATGTGCCCGCTCGCGCCGAGCACGAACGTCACGGGCCCGCCGAGCGTTCTCGCGCTCGCGTAGCCGCCCTTCCAGGGAACGATGTGGTCTTCGCGCGCGGCGAAGACGAACGCGGGGATCTTCACGCGCTTCAGGCTCACGGGCACGCCGCACATCTTCAGCGCGTCGGGCTTGGCGAGCTTGTTGTCCTGGTAGGTGTTGCGCAGGTAGTACGCGTACATCGGGCCGGGCAGATTGGTCGCGTCCGAGTTCCAGAAGAGGAGATCGAATGCGGGCGGCGCCTTGCCCTTGAGGTAATTGTTGACGACGTAATTCCACACGAGGTCGTTGGCGCGCAGGCTCGAGAATGCGCCGGCGAGCTCGTTGCCCGCCACCAGGCCGCCCTCCTTCAACTGCTTCTCGCGCTTCTCGACGAAGTTCTTGTCGATGTAGACGCGAATCTCGCCGACCTCGGTGAAGTCGAGGAGCGTGGTGAGCAGCGTGACGCAAGGAACGAAATTCTTGCCCTTCTTTTCCAGCACGGCGAGCGCGCACCCGACCAGGGTGCCGCCGATGCAGAAGCCCAGCGCATTCACTTCCTTCGTGCCGCAGATACGGCGCGCTTCCTCGAGTGCCGCGATCACGCCCTTCTCCACGTAGTCGTCCCACGTGAGCTTGTCCTGCGCCTGCTTCACGTTGCGCCAGGACACCATGAACACGGTATGACCCTGTTCGACGGCGTAGCGCACGAGCGAATTGGCCGGCTGCAGGTCCATGATGTAGAACTTGTTGATGCAGGGCGGCACCATCACCAGCGGCAGCTCGTGCACCTTCGGCGTGAGCGGCGTGTACTGGATGAGCTGCATCAGCTCGTTCTCGAAGACCACGGCGCCGGTCGAGACGCCGACGTTCTTGCCGACCTCGAAGGCCTTCTCGTCGGTCATCGAGATGCGGCCCTTCTCGAGATCGGCGAGGAGGTTCTTCATGCCCTCCTGCAGCGTCTCGCCGCGGCTGTCGATCGCGGCGCGGAGCGCCTCGGGATTCGTGAGCAGGTAATTCGAGGGCGCCGCGGCATCCAGGTACTGGCGCATGAAGAAGCGCATGCGCTGCTTGGTCGCGGCATCGAGCTCCGCGGTCTCGACCGCCTGCATGAGGGTCTTCGAGGCGGCGAGGTAGGAATCGCGGAAATAGCGGAATACCGGGAGCTCGCTCCACTCCGGCGCGGTGAAGCGCTTGTCGGTCTCGGCCGCGCCTTCGGCCTTGCTCCCCTGCATCGCGTTCGCCCAGAGGTTCATCTGCTCCTGCATGTAGCGGCTCTGCAGGTCGACCATCTTGTCGGGGTGCGCGGAGAGGGCATCGAGCCACGCCTTGTACGCGCCGGCGAAGCCCGCCATCACCTGCTGCGTGGTGCTCTGCTCGGGCAGCGGCGGCTGCGCCATCTTCTCCTGCGACTGGCGGATCAGGTCGCCGAGCTGCTCGGGATCAACGGTGGGCGGGGTGCGGCGAGCCATGGGGCACTTTAACCCAGCCCTTCGTGGATGATCCAGATAGTGGCGATGCCCAGGCCGATGAAGGACACCTGCCCGAGCGTCTCGCGCAACGCCGCGCGCTTGTGCAGACCCGGGATGAGGTCGGCCACCGCGACGTAGATCATGCTGGCCGCGGCGATCGCGAGCAGGTCGGGAACCCAGTTGCGCGCGCCGGCGAGCGCGAAGTAGGCAATGAGGGCCCCAAGCACCGTCGCCAGGCTGGAGACCACGTTGAGCAGCAGCGCCTTCTTCTTCGAAAAGCCCGAGTGCAGCAGGATGAGGAAGTCGCCGATCTCCTGCGGGATCTCGTGGGCGAGGATCGCGAGCGCCGTGATCACGCCCAGGCGAATGTCGGCGATGAAAGCGCCGGCGATGATGACGCCGTCGGTGAAGTTGTGGAAGGAGTCGCCCGCGACGATCATCCAGCCCGAGCGGCCCTGGTCGTTGTCATGGCCGTGGTCGTGGCCGCCTTCGATCTCTTCGCCGTGATGGTGATGGTGGCGCCAGAGCAGCAGCTTCTCGAGGATGAAGAACACGAGGATGCCTGCGAGGATCATCGCGGCAGACCGGCCCGGGTTGGGGTTGGCCTGGAAGATGTGCGGGATCATGTCGAGGAACACCGCACCGAGCAGCGCGCCGACCGCATAACTCACCAGCGTGGGAATCCAGCGCGCCTGCACGCGGAAGGCCACAAGCGCGGCGATGCCCAGTGAGAGCGCGCCGCCCGCAAGGCAGGCCAGCAGAATCCACGCGAGAGTCGTCATTGTTCTTCTAGTTCGCCATCCAGATGAAACTGCCCAGGCGCCCGCTTTCCTTCACGCGCCGGTACGAGAAAAACCGCTCGCGCTCGGTGAACGTGCAGAAACCACCGCCGAAGACCTGGGTGACACCGCAGCGGCCCAGCCGCTGCCGCGCCAGCGTGTAGAGATCCGCAAGATACTTGCCCGGCACGTGTGGCGCGAAAGCTTCCGCGGCCCTGGCCTCGACCGCCATGAACGCCTCGCGCACCTCGGGACCCACCTCGAACGCCCCGGGCCCGATCGTCGGACCCATCCAGGCCAGCATACGCGACGTGTCAATCCCCATCGCCGCGACGGCCGACTCGATCACCCCCGCCGCCATCCCCCGCCAGCCCGCGTGGACGACCGCGACCTGCGTACCGGTGTCGTTGCACAGCAGGAGCGGCATGCAATCGGCCGTGAGCACGGCGCAGACCCGGCCAGGAATCGCGGTGATCGCCGCATCGGCGCGCGGCACCTCCTCGGCGCCCAGATTCTCCAGCCGCACGGTGGTCACGCCGTGATGCTGGGCGAGCCATTGCGGCATCTCGGGCAAATGGCCGACGACGGTAAGGCGATTGCGCGAAACGCGCTCGCGGTCATCGCCGCTCGAAAGGCCGAGGTTCATCGTCCCGTACTCGCCCTCGCTCACGCCGCCCGCGCGCGTGGTGACGAAGGCGCGCACGTTCGCGGGTGCGGGCCACTCGGGCACGATCCAGTCGCGGGGCAGGCTCATACCTTGCGAAGTCCCGTGAGGAGCGCGAGAAAGTCCTCGGGCATCGGCGATTCGAACTTCACGAGCTTGCCGGTGGACGGGTGCTTGAATGCGAGCTTCCACGCATGCAGCGCCTGGCGCTGGAAGATGCGCTCGCCTTTCCCGCCGTACTCCGGATCGCCTTCGAGCGGATGGCCGATCGCGGCGAGGTGCACGCGAATCTGGTGCGTGCGGCCGGTTTCGAGGTCGCATTCGAGCAGCGTGTGCGCCGCGAACGCTTCCTTCACGCGGTAGTGGGTCACGGCTTCCTTGCCGTTCGCAACCACCGCCATGCGCGTTCGCTTCGTCGGATGCCGACCGATCGGCTTGTCCACCGTGCCGCCGGCGGCGATGCGCCCGCGCGCGAGTGCGACATACGTGCGCTTCACGGTGCGTTCCTGGAGCTGGCGAACGAGATCGAGCTGCGTGGCCTCGTCCTTGGCCACCACGAGCAATCCGCTGGTTTCCTTGTCGAGACGATGCACGATGCCCGCGCGCGGCAGGTGCTTGAGCCCCGGGGCATGGTGCAGGAGCGCATTGAGCATCGTGCCCGCCCAGTTTCCCGTTCCCGGGTGAACCACCAGGCCCGCGGGCTTGTCGATGACAAGGACGTGGTCGTCCTCGTGGACGATGGGTAGCGCGATGGCCTCGGGCCGGAACGCGGCCTCCTCCGGACGCGGCACAAGGGCCACTTCCACTTTCTCGCCGCTGCGGACTTTCGTGCGCACCGCCGCGCTTTCGCCGTCGACGAGCACGTGCCCGTCCTCGATCAGCTTCGCCAGGCGGCTGCGCGAGACTTCGGGCAGCAGCTTCGCGAGGGCCTGGTCGAGCCGCAGCCCGGCGAGGTCGAGGGGAATCGTCAGGTTGACGCGGCGGGCGGGGGGTTCGGGCGGGTTATAATTTCGGCTTCCGGAGGCAGGATTCACCATGAAACGAAGTGTAATGGCATTGGCGGTGTTCGCCATCGCGGTCGCGCTCGGTGGCTGCACCACCATCCAGGGCTGGTTCGGCAAGACGCCCGAGGCGAAGAAGGAATGGACCCCGGCGGACTACTACAAGGCCGCCAAGGAAGAGCTCGACAGCGGCAACAACAAGGCCGCGATCCAGATCTTCGAGCAGCTCGAGTCCAAGTTCCCGTTCGGCCGGTATGCCCAGCAGGCGCAGATCGAGATCGCCTACGCGTACTACCGCGAGAACGAGACCGCGCAGTGCATCTCGGCGGCTGACCGCTTCATCAAGCAGCATCCCAACCACGTCAACGTGGATTACGCGCTCTACCTGAAGGGTCTCGCGAACTTCAAGGAGGATCTCGGCCTTCTGGCGCGCTGGGTGAGCCAGGACCTCGCCGACCGCGACCCGAAGGCCGCGCGCGAATCGTTCGAAGTCTTCAAGGAACTGGTCACGCGCTTCCCCGACAGCCGCTACGCCCCGGATTCCCGCGCGCGGATGATCTATCTCGTCGATGCGGTCGCTCGCCACGAACTCCATGTCGCCGAGTACTACATCAAGCGCGGCGCCTACCTCGCGGCGGTCAATCGCGCCCAGGACATCCTCATTCGCTACCCCAACGCGCCGCTGCGCCGCCAGGCGCTCGACGTGATGGTCCAGGGTTATGACCGCATGGGCATGACGGACCTGCGCGACGACA